>CAVSGP010000001.1:0-57959 GCA_963727505.1 uncultured Trueperaceae bacterium
GGACGCCGAAGGTCGAAGGGATGACCCAGGGGAGCAACATGGCTCCGCGGTTTCCAGCGGTGCGCGAGGAACTTCTGGTTCAGGAGCAGCGCCACGGCGAGACCGAGCACCGTCTTGATCGTGACGGACACCACGGTGAACAGGACCGAGTTGGCGAGTGCCTGCACGAAGACGCTGTTGCGTAGCAGAGATCGGTAGTTCCGCGAATCCGACGAGTTCCCCGGCCTCGCCGACACGGGCGTTGGTCAGACTGAGGTACATGGCCTCGACGATGGGGTACCCCACCAGCCCGAGGATGATGATGGCGGCCGGCAGCACGAAGGCGTACCCGGTCAACAACGCGCTGTCCGCTGTGCCATATTCGGGATTCTTCTGCTCCTGAGGGTGGTTTCGTGGTGGGGGGTTACCCACCACAAAACCGGAAGACGTGTTTGCCAGGCGCCTTACTGGCTCAGAATCTGGTTCAACTGGTCACTGGCCCACTGGATGGCCTGGTGTCGCTCTCACCCTTGACGACCTTGCCGAACATGGTAGGGATAACGTAGTGTCGTACACCTGTGGAGCTTGTCGCCCAGGCTGGGAGGCGCGGGCCAGAGCGCCATGTGCATGAACTGCCCCATCTGTTGCGGGACAGCCATCTTGGATCCCTGCGCCCACCGGCGAGCTTAGGGAAGCTCTTGAACAGGGGCACGTTGTAGCCACCGGAGGCCGTGACCCAGCCCTCATAGTTCTTGGGTTGGTACATGAACTCGAGCAGCTTCTTCGCCTGTCCTGGCAAGGGCTCCACTTCGGGATCCCGAGCGTGTAGACCGAGGTGGTTGCGAATCGACCTTCGGGCCCCGCTGGTGGCAGCGAGTGCTCGAGGTTCTTCGCGACGTCCGGAAGGTCGCTCTTAGCGGCCAGGTAGACACTGACCGGGTTGATGGTCCAGGATCCGAGTCCCGAAAGGATGAAGGTGTTGTTGCCACCACCGTCCCAGCCCATGACATCGGGAGGCATGTACTGTGCGAGTTCCTTCAGGTAGTCCAGGGCCTGGCGGGTACGGCCGAATCGATGGCGACGTTGCCATCGGAGTCGATCGGATGCGCGCCGTACGAGGCGAGGACGCTAACAACCAGTCGTTGGAGTCGCCGGCGTTGCTGATGCCGAGGCCGACGGGATGCCCGATTGCCTTGAGGGCCTTGGCGTCCTGGAGGAGCTGGGCCCAGGTGTCGGGCGGGGTTACGCCAGCCTGCTCGAAGTAGTCGGCTCGGTAGTTCGCTGGGGCGGGGGTGTAGAACCACGGCACCGACCTCCACGTGCCGTTGATCTTGGAGGCCTCTTGGCCGATGGGCAAGAACTCGGAGTAGTTCTTCTCGATGGTGCTGACGACGTCATCGATCGAGATCATCTGGTTCGCGTAGAGCGCCGTGCTGTAGTTCATGAGCAGCATGACGTCGGGGCCGGACTGGGACTGGACCGCCGCAGCCATCTTGGACGGAACGTCGTTGAGGGAGACGGTATCCAGTCTGACGTTGATGTTGTTCTGCTTGCCGAAGTCGTTCAGGACGTTCTGGAGGTCCGTGTCGCTGGCCTTGATGAAGTGGGCCCAGCTCAGGACCGTCATGTTGTTGCATGTGCCCTGGGCGGCAGCGACGCTGATGAATGCGCCTGCCATGAAGGCGAGTGCGAGGCGGAGGCCTCGAGAGTAGAACGATTCATTCCGAAGTTCTCCTGTTCCCGTTGGGAGTTGGCGCGTGCGCGCCGTTCGTCACCGTTTCGGATTGCGCGGGCACTGGACTATACGGACACTCCTTCCTTCCCGACGCCCTGAACGTCCTCTAGGACGCCCCGCATCGCTCGCTCTTCATCGGGCGTCGCGGGAGCGAGCGGGAGTCTGGGCGCGCCAACGTCGATGCCGAAGCGATCGTGATGGCGGTTCGAAGCAGCGGGAACGGGCTGACCCGGCCGTTCATGACGAGCGCCTTGAAGAACGGGTACATGCGGAGGTAGAGCTCGTGGGCCTTCGCGTTGTCATCCGCGTAATAAGCGGCGATGATGCCCTTCATCAGACCGCCCACAACCTGGCTGCCGCCGCTGACCACGCCGACACCACCCTGGGGGAGTACTTGCAGGATCATCGTGTCGTCGCCGCAGTAGACGGTGAAATCGTCGCGGCCGACGCGTTTGGCGGAGAGAACGAAGTCCGTCGATTGGGTGGGGTTGACGCCCGCCTCCTCCTTGATTGCCACGACGTTCGGCAGCTCCAGCAGCCACTCGAGTGTTTCGGCTTCGAGATTCACGCCGGTGAAGAGCGGGATGTTGTAGAGCATGATGGGCAGGTCGGTATTGTCCGCAACTGTCTTGAAGTGGCGGTAGATGCCGTCCTGTGTGGGCTTGCAGTAATACGGGGCGACCACCATGGCCAGCTCGAAGCCCATCTCCTGGGCCTTGCGTGTCAACGCCACGGCTTGCCGGGTGGAGGAACCACCCGTCCCTACGATGAGGGGCATGCGGCCGCTATTGGCGTCCTTGATCGTTTTCCAAACCGCGACCCGTTCGTCGTCGGTCATGGTGTAGAACTCGCCCGTGGATCCCGTGAGAATGAGGGAATCGGCGTAGTCCTTCTCGATCAAGTGGTCGGTGAGCTTCGCGAGCTTGTCGTGGTCGACCTCTTCGTCCTCCGTGAAGGGCGTGATCATGGGCACGAGGACGCGTCCGAACTTGTTGATGAGTTCCTTGGATGGCATGGCGCTGGTTTCCTTTCTGTGAGAGCTTCGGCGTGGCTGGGGCGGGTGGGTTAGGGTGGCCCTGCCAGGGGGCTTCTGGAGGGTCGATGGTGCCGTACGGTGGGGAGCGTTCAGCACGGTGCCGGGCCTTCCTGGCGCCCCGGCGATCAAGCAAGGCATGCGACCGGTCGTGGCTCGATCGCCCGAGTGCGCAAACCTGTGGCCCTACCGTCATGATGGGCGGCCGGCCTTCGCATAACCGAGCGCCGCCGAGATCTGGCCGGTGGCCTGGAGGAGGCGATGCGCGAGTCCCGCGACGGACTCCGGCGTCACGCGCGCGCTCGGACCCGAGATGCTGAGGGAACCGACCACAGCTCCGGACGCGTCCCTGATCGGAGCCCCTACGCACCGGACGCCGACCTCGTGCTCCTCGTTGTCGACGGCGTACCCTCGCTTGCGGATGTCCTCGAGTTCGCTTCGAAGGCCGGCAGGATCGGTGATCGTCGCTGCCGTGAACCGCTTGAAGCTGTTGGCCCAGAACTGGTGTTGCCAGGTGCTGTTCTCTGAGAAGGCCAGGATCGCCTTCCCGACGGCCGTGCAGTGCAGTGGAGCGCGGTTGCCGACATAGACTTCCGCGCGGAGCGAGTGCGGGCTCGAGGCTTGCTCGAGGGAGACGACTTCGAAGCCGTCCAAGACCCCCATATGTACCGTTTCCTCCGTCTCGTCCATGAGGTGGCGGACGAAGGGTTGTGCGACGGCGCGCAGGCTCACGTTGGCGTAGGCGAGGCTTCCCACCTCGAAGAGGCCGATGCCGAGGGCGTACGTACCGTCCTGACGTTGTTCCACGAAGCCCACGTCGATGAGGGTCAGCAAGAGGCGGTGGGTCGTGCTCTTGGGTAGCCCTACCGCATCGACGATCTGGCTGAAGTGCAGGGTGGGCCGCTCGTGACTGAATGCCCGCAGAATCGCTGCGGCGCGTACCACGGCGGTGACGGGGCGAGTCGCGGTAACACCCGTGGGTTCCGCATCGTGGAACTCGGTTCCGTTTGCCATTTGCATGACCATAGACGGTGGGCCCCGCTCTGTCAAGGACCTGTTGCGGACGGGGGGAGACACAGCGGTCATTCCTCGTCTGCACGGCATAGCTGCGCTTCGGTTGGCGTTCGGCGAGGTAAGTAGACAGATCCCTGCGTGGGCCACAGGGCGCGAGCCTGGGAGGATCTCGGCGCTCTCTGCAGCGCAAGGCTGTCCAAGCGTTCTTGATTGCGTCATCACCTAGAAGCGCGACGCCAGAATGTGCCCAAGTCAACCTGCGACGGCCTATTCCCCGCCGTCCCTGGCCGGGCGCCTGCGGCTCGCGCTATGGCGAGTGCCGGGCGATCAGGACAGCGAGACGCCCATTTTCAAGGCAGTACCGCCCGAGCCGTTCTGCTTCTGACGCTTGCCAGAGTTGCACCAGGAGCCCATGCGACTCGCAAGGATCTTCAGGTGTGGACGACAGCTTTCAGTGCCTTGTCCTCATGCCGGGCCAGCGACGCGAAGGCTTCCGCTGAAGCGTTCAAGTGGAACCGGTGGGACACGAGTGGCATCAAACGGACGCGCTGGTCCTGAACGAGTCGGATCCCGCGACCATAGACGTCCCCCATGCGATGCGAGAATTTGACGGTAAGCCCCTTGTTCCGTGCCACGGACGCTGTTAGAGCGATGTCGTCGCCTTCAGGGATGCCTACGCCGATGACTCTCCCCCCGATGCGCGCCGTGCGCACCGCTGCCATGAGGCCATCCGGAGCGTCCGTAGCTTCCAGGACCACGTCGGTGCCCCTTCCGCCTGTTACCTCTGAGATCCCTTCATGGCCCGTGTGGACGCTGTCAGCCCCGGCATCCAGTGCGGCCTCGCGGCGGTGCGGTAGCGGCTCGGCGACGTGTACCTCGGCCGCTCCGCAGACGCGCGCGACCTGGACAAGGAGGAGGCCGATCGGGCCTGCGCCGACAACTCCAACCGTCGCGAGAGGACGGACACGTGCCAGGTCCAGCGCGTGAACAGCAACGCCCAAGGGTTCCAAGAGCGCGACTTCATCGTCGTGGAAGGAGGCGGGCACGCGTACGAGCATCGCGGGCGGAGCGACCAGGTACTCTCTCAGGGCGCCGTCCCATTGGGGGCTACCCAGGAACTTCGTATGTGCGCAGAGGTTCGGAAAGCCTTTCCTGCATGACTCGCAGCGTCCGCATGGGAGCGCGGGATCCACCGCCACGACTTCGCCGACTTCGAAGCCGAAGTCTGGCGCGCGCTCGTCAACGACCTCCGCTGCGATCTCGTGTCCAGGGATCATGGGCGTGTCGATGGTTGCCTGACCGATCCGCCCTTCACGGTAGTAGTGGAGATCGCTACCGCAGATTCCGACCGACCGCATACGTAGGAGCAGACCATCACCCTCGACGGATGGACGTGCACGCTCCTCGACCCTTACGTCCCCTGCACCGTAGATTGCTGCTGCTCGCATCGTCTGCTCCTAGTCGCTGGACTCCAGTCCATCAAGGGTACATGCCTTGGAACACCTGAGATCATGCGACACTTCTGCGCCCCAACGAGGGTAACCCCGTGCCACTAGGTGAATCGTGGCGTACCGCGAGGCTGTGCGAAGGCGGTGCATCGTCGCGACTCCGATGCTGGCTCAGCATCTGCTGTGGGTCGTGTTGCGAGTTGTGTTGCCAACTCACCCCAACTCAGCCGATCTCAGCCCCAACCCTGCAAACACCACAGTGGCCGTAGTAGGCTCAGGGACGATGATCCGCGAACTCGGCAGAACTCAACAGAACAGCCGCTGAACGCTGCCGAGTGACTCATAATCGATCGGTCGCTGGTTCAAGTCCAGCAGGGCCCACCATTGATTCCTCGTTGGTCACGGCACTTCTGCGACTGCGCTTCATGTCTGTTGGTGGACGTTCGTGGCATCTGTGTGCCGGTTGTGTGCCGATTTTCGAGAAGGCGAGTCCGGGCCGGCGGCTGCAAGCCATCGTTGCAACGGCCCCTCGAATCCGAGGGTGTTGTCGGGGGGCGGGCAACGTCGATCCGGAGGCAGTGAGGCGTGCGCGGTCGAGAACCCGCTTCACCTGGCTGGCGTGCCAGTACCCACCCTGGCGTGCTCGGTAGCCATCGGCCTTGGGGATGGTGGCGATCTGGCGGTAGCCGTGGCCCTCCTGGTGAAGCATGTGGATCACCCTGAGCGCCTGGCGGGTGTCGTTCCGGGCCCCGCGGCTCCCAGCGCCGAGAGCGCGTCGGTTGGTGTGCCTGCGCCGACATTCTTGGCTGGGGTTGACATGACTAATAGCATTCGTTTATAACCTACGTATCTTAGTTGCCGGCCGTTCCGACCGCAGCCGCGCGTAGGAGAAGAACCATGACCCATGCCATCGCCAGCCATTACCGATTCCAGGAGTTCCGTCAGCGGGCCGCGGCCCGTCAGAAGCGACGGCACGCCCACCGCGCCCATCGGCCGCAGCGCGCTACGACGAAAGGACCCCGCGCATGACCACCGCACACTTCGCACTCGCCGCCGGAAGCAAGCCTTCCGCAAAGACCGTTCCGCTCTGGGCGTTGATGGTCGCGACCTACCTCTTGGACATCCTGTTCATGGGGCTCGTCTCGTTCGGCGTCGAGAGCTTCGCGCCGATGAACCCCGCTCACCCCGCCTACGGCCAGGTCATCATCCATGCCTACTACACGCACTCGCTCGTCGGCGCGCTCATCATCGCCGCTGCTGCCGGCCTGGTCGGCGCGCGCTTCTGGGGCCGGAACGGCGGCCTCGCCATCGGCACCGTCGCCTTCTCCCACTGGATCCTCGACCTCGTCGTGCATCGCGGCGACCTGCCGCTCCTGCCCGGCAACCTCGGCCACCTGCCCATGCTCGGCTTCGGGCTCTGGAACCACCCCGCCGTCAGCATCGCGCTCGAGATCGCGCTCGTCGTCGCAGGCTCGATCCTCTACTACCGCGGCGTGATGCGCCTCAGCGGCAGCGAGCGCGGCGCCCGCGCCCGCGCCGTGACAGCCTCCGGCGTCACCGCGCTCCTGCTCGTTCTGCTGCTGCTCTCCGACGCACTCGCCCTACCGATGACCTTCGGGATGACGTTGATGCTGCTGCTGGTCGCGCTGTCGGGCTGGCTCGACGGGCGCATCGCCCTGACGCCGGCCGCAGCCGCGCAGCGCAAGGTGCGCGCCGCGTCCGCCGCAGCGCGCAGCAGCGGCGCAATCGTCCGCAAGCCAAGGGTTGGACGGGGCGCCCAGTCGCGTTCCTCGGTTGGGAGGCTTGAGTCATGAAGAAGGTTCAGAACGTTCTCGCGGGGGTGATCGGCGGCGGCTTCGGGCTCGATTTCGTCATCCCCAACGCCGGCGCGCCGCTGGATCCTGCGCTGGTCGCTATCGTGCGCGTCGCCGCCCTGGTGGCCTTCATCGCGCTGCTGGCCGTGATCGCGCTCTCCTGGAAACGTTCCCGCCGCCTGCCCGCGAGCCCCGCAAGGCAGCGCAACCTCTTCGGCCGGCGATACTGGTGGATCGTGCTCGTCGAGTTCGGCCTGATCATCGCCGGCAGGAACGCGATCCTGGCGCTCCACATCCCCGTGCAGGCGACGGTGGCGTGGACCGCCCTCGTCGTCGGCGCCCACTTTCTGGCTTTCGTAAGGTTCGGGGTGTGGGACGCCCGCGTCCGCGTCCTCGGGCGTACCCTGGTCGCCCTGGGAGCGCTCGGGCTCGTCCTTGTGCCGACCCCGGCGGTGTCGTGGGTCCCTGACGTGACGGGCGTGCTCTCCGGCTTCGCCCTTCTCATCGGCAGCCTGCGCTGGACCATCAAGGACCTGGCGCGCACGAGCACCGGCCCCTGTGGGCTTTCGAGATCACCGTCCACGTGACCCTCTTAGAGGCGAAGAACAGGAGGCCCCCATGCGTGAAGTCGAACCGATGCAAAGCAGCCATTCGTTGGACGCCCCGACCGCAGAATCGAGACCGGCTGCCGACACCACGTCGCGACCCGCGGCCCACTCCGAACTCACGCCTCTCGTGACGCTCAACATCGCGCTCCGCGGCCTCATGGAGTTCGGCATCGTGCTCGCCCTCGGCATCTGGGGCTACCACACCGGATCGAGCGTCGCGACGAAGCTCCTGCTCGCCATCGGTGCTCCCATCGTGGGCTTCGGCTTCTGGGGCGCCGTCGACTTCCACCAGGCGGGACGCCTCGCCGAACCGCTCCGCCTACTCCAGGAGCTCGCGATCAGCGCGCTGGCTGGCATCGCTCTGTTCGCCGCCGGCCTACCGAAATGGGGACTCGCGCTCATCGCGCTGTCGGCCATCCACCACGTACTCGTCTACGCGCTCGGTCAGCGGCTGATCAAGGACCGGAAGGCTTAGCGCGACCAGGACCGGAACCCGCACCCCCGCTTCGCCGGGACGACCACACAGAAAGGGACCTTCGACATGGCTGTAACCCTCGTGAACCGATTCCACGTCCACAGCGGCGACATCGACGCGTTCACCAGTATCTGGACCGCCATCGCGAAGTACATGGAGAAGCAGGACGGCTTCGTCAGCACGCGCTTCTCGCGCTCGCTCGACGACCCTACCGACTTCGTCAACGTGGCGATCTGGGACGACGAGGCATCGTTCCGCAAGGCGCTCGCACGCGAGGAGTTCCGGCTGCTCTCGCAGCCGATCGCGAAGCTCGCGACGTCCGCCCCTGAGCTGTTCGAGACCGTGTACGCCTCGTAGTCGCCGTTCGCTCGCTGCCCGCTCGACCCCGAAGGAGCCTCCATGAGCGCCTACCTGCCCGTCATCAGAATCGCCGCCGCACTCGCCCTCTACCTCCTCGTCGCCATGGGCTCGATGGTGCTCGCCAAGGCCATCGGAGGCGACCTCCGCCGGATGGAGAAGCGCGGACGGAACGCCATGGCCGTCCTCGGGATCGTAGCGAACCTCGTCATCCTCCTGGGCGTGCTGGCGCTCTCCGGGCTCGGCGGCGGACCGTCCTGGACGAACTTCGGAGTCGGCTTCGGTCTACGCGAGATGCTCGCCGCTCTCGCGACCGGCATCCTCACCGTGCTCCTGGGGATCGGGTACGTCCAGCTCCTTGGAAGCGCCAAGCTCGTCACCGTCGAGCCCGTGCCTGGCCGTGTCACGGCCGGCGCCTGGGCCCAACTGGCCCTCGCTGCCGGAACGCTGCTCATCGTGGCCGCACAGGAAGAAGCCCTCTACCGCGGACTCCTGTCGGCCAACCTGGCTTCGCTGGGGACGCTGGCCGTTGTGCTCCTCACGACCGCGATCTTCACCGCGATCCACCTACCCACGAACCGTTCGGGGCCGGCCCAGCTCGCGAGCTGGGTACTGGGAGGGCTCCTGCTCGTGCTGGTGTACCTCATCAGCGGATCGATCTGGGTCGCGATCGCCGTCCACCTCGCCACCGACCTGACCAACGTCCTCGCCTTCAACGTCACGGGTACAGCGACCCTGTGGACGTTCAAGACCCCGCTCACCGCATGGCACCGCGCCCTCTTCAGGTTGGGCCAGGGTGCGGCTGTCATCGCGGCTCTGGTCCTGGGGTTCGGCGCCCACCTCGCCCTTCCGGGCTATTGATGGAGGCCGCACGGGTGGCCAGCGCGGCGTCGGTCCCAGTCCTACGCGCCCTGGACTAGGATGGAGCTCCGCCGGGTACCGCCGTTCTCGCCCCAGCGCCTCGACTCCGGCCTTCGGACTCCCGGCGGCCGGTCTCGCTGAAGGAGAAGGGAGCCTATGGATGCGCATCTTCGTGGCCGGCGCGAGCGGCGTGATCGGCTCGCGGCTCGTCCCGCTGCTTGTGAAGGCAGGCCACGCTGTGGCCGGGATGACCCGCTCGAGCGCGAAGATGCAGGCGCTGCGGGCAATGGGCGCGACGCCCATCCTGTGCGACGTCTACGACGCCCCAGCATTGAAGACGGCGGTGGCAACGTACCGTCCCGACGCGGTCATCCACCAGCTCACCGACTTGCCGGACGAAGCGGCGCTCATCCCGGCACGCTCCGAGGCCAACGACCGCATGCGCCGCGAGGGCACGGCCAACCTCATCGCGGCCGCCCGCGCCGCAGGGGCGCAGCGTCTTCTAGCGCAGAGCGTCGCCTGGCCCCTGCCCGGCGCTGGCGCCGCCGCCGTTGAGGAGCTGGAGCGGGCCGTCCTCGCCGTCGGCGGCGTCGTGCTGCGCTACGGCCGCCTCCACGGCCCCGGCACCTACTACGACGGGGGCTTGCCGCCCCTTCCCAGGATCCACGTGGAGGAGGCCGCCCGTCGCACCGTGGCCGCGCTGGATGCACCCTCGGGCGTGATCACCGTGACCGAGGATCGGCCACCAGCAGGCACGCGCTGAGCGCCGTGGCGCGCCGATCAACGCCGTCGAGCACTCGGGCGACCGCGCAACAAGCGAGGCGGATCCACGTGGTCGTTGCAACGATGGCTTCCTCGAGAAGATCGCCTGGGGGTTCGGCCTTCGGCGGATGCGGATGTTGATGCGCGTGCGACGCTGCCCATGAGGCATGGAACCCCTCGAAGACCCCGATCGGGCGCCGGCCGCGATGACGGCGAGACGCCGCGAACTTCGGTCGGCCGGCACGTCAAACGCTTGACGGCATGGCGACGCCGCATCGGGCACGATAGCGGCATATGCGAGACACCTACGACGTTCCCCACGCCCGCAACCGCAGGCAGCCATGAGCGACCGTTACGACGCCATCGTCATCGGGGCCGGCCAGGGCGGCGGCCCCCTCGCCGGCAAACTCGCCAAGGCCGGGCAGCGCGTCGCCCTCGTCGAGCGCCAGCACGCCGGCGGTACCTGCGTCAACGAGGGTTGCACCCCGACCAAGACCATGATCGCCAGCGCCCGCGTCGCCCACGTCGCACGGCGCGCCGCAGAATACGGCGTCCGCACCGGCGACGGCGGCGTCACCGTCGACCTGGAACGCGTGCGCCAACGCAAACGCGACATCGTGGAATCGTTCCGTGACGGCTCCGAGGCCAGCCTCCGGAAGATCGAGACGCTCGACCTCCTCATGGGCACCGCCCGCTTCACCGCACCCCACGAGATCCGCGTCGACCTCAACGACGGCGGGCAGCGCGACCTGACCGCCCCCACCATCGTCATCGACGTCGGCACGCGCCCCACCGTCCCACCTATCGACGGCCTCGGCGACGTCCCGTACCACACGAACGCCACCCTCATGGAGCTCGACGAGGTCCCCGATCACCTCCTGGTCCTCGGCGGCGGCTACGTCGGCGTCGAGTTCGGCCAGATGTTCCGCCGCTTCGGGAGCCGCGTCACCCTCGTCGACCGCGGCCCCCAACTCCTCGCCCACGAGGACGCCGACGTCGCAGACGCCCTCACGGGCATCCTCCGCGACGAAGGCATCGACGTGTGGCTGAACGCCGAAACGCGGTCGGTGGGAGCCACCGACAGCGGACTGGACCTCGAAGCCGCCGTCGACGGCGAGCGCCGCAGCGTCCGAGGGAGCCATCTGCTCGTCGCCACCGGCCGCCGCCCCAACACCGACGACCTCGGGCTCGAGCACACCGGCATCACCCTCACCGAGGGTGGTCACATCCGCGTCGACGATCGCCTCCGCACCGGCGTCGACGGCATCTATGCCCTCGGCGACGTCACCGGTGGACCCGCCTTCACCCACACCTCGTACGACGACTACCGCATCCTCGCCTCCGACCTCCTCGGCGACGGCGGCTACCGCGGCCGCAGCGAACGGCTCCTCGCCTACACCGTCTACAGCGACCCCCAGCTCGGGCGCGTCGGCCTCACCGAACGACAGGCGCGCGCCACCGGACGCGACGTGCGGGTAGCCACCCTCCCCATGAGCCACGTGGCCCGCGCCCTCGAGACCGACGAGACGCGCGGACTCATGAAGGCCATCGTCGACGCCGACTCGGCCCGCATCCTCGGCGCAGCCGTCCTCGGATCGGAAGGCGGCGAGCTCGCGGCCGCCCTGCAGATCGCCATGCTCGGCGACCTTCCCTACACCGCCCTGCGGGATGCGCCCCTCGCCCACCCCACCTACGCCGAGTCCCTGAACAACCTCTTCGCCCGCGTCCCGTGAAGCCGGAAGCGCGACGGTCGTGGCCCGAGGGAACCCGCACACCGCGTTCGTGGCTGGCGTCGGCGGGGCTGTCGATCGCCGTCGTAGCGGTGATGGTGGCCGCGAGCGCCTTGCTGAATCCTCTTCTAGGCCGCGTCGTTCACTGGCGCCGCATCGACATCGGTGCGCCCGTCGCCACACTCGTCTTCGCGCTGGCGTTCCGACGCCGCTGGCTCTGAGGCGACGCAGCTGCGCTCGCCCCGTTCGGAAGGGTCGTCCATGAACAAGATCGCCGTCCTCGTCCTCGCCGACACCGAGACCCACGGAGACCTCGGAAGGGTCGTCAACGCCCTGGAAGTCGCCAGGGAGTTCAAGGAATCCGGAGACCAGGTCGCCATCCTCTTCGACGGGGCCGGCACCCGGTGGATCGCCGAGCTCTCGGACCCCGAGCACAAGCGGCACGCGCTGTTCGAATCGCTGCGAGAGGTCATCCACGGCGCCTGCGCCTTCTGCTCCGCCGCCTTCGGGGTGAAGGAGGCCGTCGTCGCGGCGAACGTCACCCTTCTTACCGAGTTCGAGCAGCACCCCAGCATCCGCTCGCTCGTCAACGAGGGCTACCAGGTCATCACGTTCTGATCGCCGGGGCTGACCGCCGGGGCCGGTCGGCAGGGCGCCACGGAGCTCCATGCCACAGCCCTCGGGAGGAGTGTCGAGCGCCGGATACCACCGTCACCTTCGAGAACCGGCGGGGCGAGCGCCTGAGCGCCCGCCTCGCGCTGCCCGTCGATCGAGCGCCGGCAGCGTACGCGCTGTTCGCGCGCTGCTTCCCCTGCTCAGCCGTCGGCCGTCGAGTCCGCCAGCGACGCCAGCGCGGCAGCGTGCACCCGGTAGGTCCCCCGGCTCCCCTCCACCAGGCCGCGCTCACGCAGCTCCCCCATGGCCATCGTCACGGACACCCGCGTCGCCGACACCATCGAGGCGATCTCCTCGTGCTTCAGGCTCGATGCCACCGTGACCCAGCCTTCGTCGTCCGCTTCGCCGAATCGCTCGGCCACGCCCAGCAGCACCTTCGCCACCCGCACCATCACCGGGTCGAAGCCGCTCGCCAGTTGCGCGCGGCAATCGAACAGGTGCCCGGACAGGATCTCGCACACCCCCAGCACGAAGCCCGGCGCCTTCAACGACATCTGCAAGAACTGATCGCGGGAGATCGGACAGGTCACGACGTCCGTGAGGGCCACCGCCTCCGCGCGATACGCCGCTCCCTCCGCCACGAAGGCGTCGCCGATGAAGTCGTCGGGCCCGCAGAGGGCCAGGATCCGCTCCTCCCCCTCCGGCGTCGCCACCGACACCTTCACGCGTCCCCTGGCGATCACGTGCATCTCGTTCGCCGGGTCCCCCGCCCGGAACACCGCGTCCCCCCGACCGTACGGGCGCTCCGGACACACCCGCATGAACACGTCCATGTCCTGACGGGCGATGACTTCCGAGAAGCGGGTATTGCGAACGACGAACGGACGATCGCTCATGATGGCCCGATCATAGCGTCCGGCACAGCTCCCGCCCGGATTCCGGCCGGCCCTGACCTGGGGCCCCCGACCTGCGGCGCCCCGGCCCGCGGCCACGCCCGTTCACGAGGAGCTCACGAGAAGCAGGGAGCGGCGGCCGACCGGACCCGCACCCCGCACACGCGGTCAACTGCCGAACAGACGCGCTCGGCGGATGCGCCTACGATCATGGCGGACCCGGAGGCGACATGGCATCGAGAGGCTTGCTATTCACGTTCCTGATCGGCGCCCTGGCGCTCGCGCCCATCGCCGCCGCCGCCACGCCCAGGAGCGGCACGCCCAGGAGCGGCACGCCCAGGAGTACCGTCGGCGAGAACGTTCCGGTGCCGCCGCTGCCCTTCCCCAGCCACAACGACCCCTCCCTTTGCGGCATCCCCCAACCGATGGGCAAGGGCGTCACAGGCGTGCTCGACGGGCACTACCGCGGCGCGCTGGTCGAGCCGACCGTCTACCTCTACGACAGCCACCTGCGCAAGGCCGTCACTGGCGAGGCGCCGAGCGGAACGCCCGTCCGCGTGCTCTACTACCAGAGCAACCCCACGCTGGACTACTACATGGTTCGCGTGAAGACCTCGACCGGTAGCTTCGAAGGCTGGGTGCCCGCGCCGTTCCTGCAGGGCGTGACAACCCCCTGAGCAGGCTTCGGCGTTGCGGAACGCGCTCCGCCGCGGCCGGCCAGCCGGCCTCCTGCGCGAAGCGCACCAACGGCTAGACCGCGTTCGCCTCCGACGCCGGCCGCACCCGCCAGTCGATCGCCAACGCCACCTCCGCGGCCCGCAACAGGTTCGCCACCGGACAGCGTGCCTCCACGTTACGGATGAGCTGCTGTACCCGCCGCTCCGGCTCGTCGGTGAACAACTCGATCGCCAGGTCCACCGACTCGAAGTACGGCCTCACCCCCTTCACCCCCCGCGGCCCTCGCAGATCGATCACGCTCGACGCCGCGAAGTCCACTCCCGCGTACGCGAAGCGCATGGCCTGCGCCACCAAGTGGATGGTCGATCCCTTGCACCCCACCAGCGCCGCCACCACCGTCTCCAACGGCGTCTGCGCCGAATCCGCGCCATGCCGCTGCGGCGGCTCGTCCATGGCGAACGAGAACGACCGCACCGACACCTCCGTCCGCGCCCCGCCGCCGTTCACCCCCCGCACCCGGTGCACGTGTTCCTTCCGGCGCGACACGTCCGCGATGCTCGGCGGCAACAACTCCTCGCTCATCGACTCACCCTTCCATCCTTCCACCGACCGGCCCGCACCGCGCACCTCACGCGTGGCGCCGCGAGCGATCGAGTGCTCAGCCCCGGCGCCGCCGATCCGCTGTCGAGATCGGCGGCGCAACATCCCATGCCCGGCTCCCTCGGAGCCGGACCCGGGAGACGCTCAATCGTCGCCCGGCACGGGCAGCAGCGGCACCCCCAGACCCCGCGCACGGCGCACGCCGAGGAACAACACCGTCCCGAACAGGATATGCGCAAGGTACACCGTGACCGCGAACTTCGCTCCCAGCGCCGCGCCGAAGAACCCCGCCCCCAACGCCTTCGGCACCGGACTCACCAGGAACCCCGTCCCCACCAGCAGCGCGTACGGGAACGCCAGCCACGGCTGCCTCCGCCCGAACACCAGCAGGTAGATCAGCACGAAGGTCACGCCGTTGTACACGTGATCGGCCCACCCCAGCAGGTTCGACGCCAGGTCCGGGCCTACCATGATCCGGTTCGTCAAGAGCACCCCCATCAGCATCGGCATCGACCCCGGCATGGCGTGGAACGCCCGGAACCCTACGATGCGCACCAGCTCCAGGCCCGCCGTCGCCACCATCCCCACGCCGACGCCCACCAGCAACGTGCGCCACAACCCGTGCCACCTCACCGCCGCCGCCACGACGCCGATCACGAAGAGCACGCCGATGGCGGGGAGCGTCACCTCCACGGCCAGGCGCGAGAGCGAGGCGTACCCCGCCTCGCTCACCGCGAACAGCACCGCGCCGGATAACCCGGCCGCGATGACGGCCACGACCCTCGCGGCACGCTCCGCGACCAGGCTGACCGACCGACGATGGGAAGACGTCAGAGTACGCCCTGCACGGTCCATGTCCGTCCCTCCCTCGTCCCTGACCTCACTGCGTCGCCTGCGACAGGATCTTCGCGAACACCCCGTCCATCTTCGCGCCCGCCTTCGCCAGCTCCGGCGACACCCCCGCGAACAGCTCCGACGGCTTGAAGTACCCGATCTCCGTCTTGCCGGCCGCGTCCACCCAGACGTACATGCGCAGGGGGATCACGGCGCCCGCCGCGGCGTCCATCTCGAACAGCTTCTTGCCCGCGACGGGGTTGCCGATGAAGAACGACTCGGCGCCCTGCAGGTTCAGGCCCGTCGTCGACAACGCGCCCTTCTGGTTCAGATTGCCCAGCACCATCATCCCGTTCGACGCCACCGCCTTCTTCAGGCTCGACACCGTCGCATCGAACGGCGCGCTCGAGGTGGCATGCAGGAACTGCGGACCGCTCTGCGCGGCAGCCGCGCCCATCATCGCCAGCAACACCAGAGCCACGACCACACCGCGGAACGAACCAACCATCTTGCGCATAGGAGTCTCCTTCGTAAGAAGCGTTCGGCCGCAGTGGACGCGGCCCACCGGCGCCCTCGCGCCGACCCCGCCACCTTGCCGCAGACGCGCGCGCCGTTCGGTCAAACGTTTGACGCGGCGCGGAACGGCGAGCGACGTTGCGACAGGGGCCACCCCGCGGAGCCGAGCGTCGTCGCGCTCCCGGCGCGGTCGGTCCCGTAGGCGTCATGATGGTGTCGGCCGGCAGGCTCCGGCCGCATTGGAGGTCCGACGCGTCCATGCCCAAAGTTGACCTGACAGCGATCCTCGAGCGTGATGGCGTCGTCCCCATCTTCAGCCGTGCCGACCGGCAGGAGGTGGAACGGGTGGCCGACGCGGTTGGCGTCGCCGGGGGAAGAGTCCTCGAGTTCACCAACCGCCAGGACGACGCCGTCGCGATCTTCGCGCACCTCGCCGGCTATCTTCAGGAGCACCACCCCGAGGTGGCGCTCGGCGCGGGGACGGTCTTCGACGCAGCCACGGCGATCGAGTTCATCGCCCGCGGAGCAGACTTCGTCGTCAGCCCCGCGTACGACGACGCGGTGCGCCAGGCATGCGTGGAGCGGGGCGTGCCCTATATCCCGGGGTGCTTCACCGCCACCGAAGTGCGCCGCGCGCACGCGGCCGGCTGCAGCCTCATCAAGCTCTTCCCGGCCGCGCCTGTCGGAACGGGCTACCTGAGAGCGTTGCGCTCCGTGTTCCCGGCGGTGCGCTTCGTGCCGACCGGCGGGATCACGGCGGACCCGAAGACCGTCGGCAAGTGGCTGGCCGCCGGCGCCACCGCGGTCGGGCTGGGTTCGGACCTGATCGCGCCTGCGGGCGCGTCCCAGCGGGAGCTGGACCGCGTCCCGGAGGTCCTGCGTCCTCTGCTATCGCTGCGAGCCGACGGGGCGACGCCGGAGCGCTGACCCCCGAGCGCTGGCCCCCCAAGTACCTGAACCTCGAGCGCGGCCCCCGAAGCGCCCCTCGGCGCTTCCCGGGCACCGGGGCGACGATCGGGACGGGCGCGCTCCATCGTGCAGGACGTCCGGTCCTGGGGCTTTTCCGCTGTCGGCCTGCGGCGTCTTGCCATGGATCGGGCCGTCCCTCTGTTGTCGAGGCTGCACACGAACGCGCGGATGCATACTATGTTCGTATATCCAGACAGCGGCGCCGCATGGGCGCTGCCATCGCTCCGGCCCCGAAGGGACCCCGTGACCACAACGTATCCAGCGATCGTCTTGACGACTTTCACGTTCGAAGACGAGGCGGAGCGCTCTGCTTTCCGGCGCGACCGCCTTGACGGCGTGGCCCGCTTCCTGTTCGAGCATCTCGGGCGCTACGGCGACCCGCTCGAGCAGATCGAGCGGTGCCTGCGGCGTGCCAGTGGCAGCGCCCCCACCGACGGCGGCTCCGTCACCCTCGCCGAGGACGGCGGGGAGATCGTCGGAGCGGTGGTGACCAACGACACCCACATGGCGGGCTACACGCCCGAGAACCTGCTGGTCTACATCGCCACCCACGCCGAACACCGCGGCCGCGGCGTCGGCTCGGCGCTGATGGAGCGCGCCGTTGCGTCGGTCGACGGCAATGTTGCGCTGCACGTCGAGCACGACAATCCCGCCGTGGCGCTCTATCGCAAGCTGGGCTTCACCAACAAGTACCTCGAGATGCGGCTGGAGCGCTGAGATGGCGACGCTGACGCTGAACCGCGACGCGCTGCTGACCAACTTCGCCGAGCTCGAGCGCCGCATGGCCAGCCACGGCATGGCCTGGGGCGTGGTGACCAAGCTCCTGTGCGGCCACGAGCCGCTGCTGCGCGAGGTGCTGGCGCTGGGCCCGTCCCACGTGATGGACGCGCGCACAAGCAACCTCCGCACCGTCAAGCAGATCGATCCCGACATGCCGACCGTCTACATCAAGCCGCCCGCGCCCGGCAACGCCCACGATGTGGTGCGCTGGGCCGACATCAGCTTCAACACCGAGCTGGAGACGCTGGCCGCGCTCGACGAGGAGGCCGGCCGGCAGGGCGTGACCCACCGCGTGGTGGTGATGGTGGAGATGGGCGATCTGCGCGAGGGCATCCGCGACGAGCAGGTGCTCGACTTCGTCGGTCGCGCGTTGCGCTTCGACCACCTGCGCCTGCAGGGGTTGGGCACGAACTTCAACTGCCTCAACGGAACGGTGCCGAGCGAGGGCAAGCTGCGCCGGCTCGGGCGCATGCGGGACCTCGTGGAGCGCCGCTTCGGGATCGACCTGCCCTGGGTGTCGGGCGGCACCACGGTGGCGTTGCCGATGCTGTTCCAGGGTCGCGTGCCCGCCGAGGTGAACCACTTCCGGGTGGGGGAGGGGCTGTTCTTTGGCCGCGACCTGATCTCGGGCGAGCGCTTCGACCGCATGCGCGACGACGTCTTCCGGCTCGAGGCGGAGGTCATCGAGGTGCGAGAGAAGCCCAACGCCCCCTCGGGGCCCTTCGGGGAGACGCCCTTCGGCGGCGTGGGGGACGCCGGAGACGACGCCGGCACCTCGCGCCGTGCCCTGCTCGATCTCGGCTGGCTCGACCTGCAACCGGAGTTCCTGACGCCGCTGGACGAAGGCGTCGAGATCGTCGATCTCTCCAGCGACATCACCGTGATCGACGTGAGCCGGCGCGCGACCAGAACGCGCGTGGGGGACCGGCTGCAGTTCCGGCTGCGCTACATGGGCGCTCTGAAATTGCTGAACTCGACCTACGTCGACAAGGTCGTGACGGGCCGCGCTCAACCGGCGCCGGCCGCGCTGGGGAACGGCGCGGACTGAGCGCGACCCCGAAGCGCATCCCCCCGGCGTGCGCCGGAGGGGATGCCTGAAGCCATGACCCCCAGCAGGTAGCCGAGAACACAGGTTCCTTTGCTGGACGATCTCCAACGGCGTTCGGGCGACCCGCGACGCTCGGTGGGAGTTCCCCTGACGCGTCGGTCGGAAACACGCGGACCGAGATACGCGCGTCAACCGCTATGCCTGGGACCAGAGCCCGGCGGCCTGCGAGCGCGCCGGGCCGGACAGGGGTGGACCCATGGCAAGGAGATCGATGCTGGGCGGGCGGCGGAGCGTCCTGCTGGCACTGGCGCTGGTTGCGGGTCTGGGCGCGGCGACCGCGCAGCAGCAGCCCGCCCGCTCGCCCGGCGTGGTGGTGGGCGGAAGCTACGCCCTGGTCGCGGGCCAGACGATACGGGGCGACCTCACCGCCATCGGCGCCTCCGTGGTGATCGAGTCGGGGGCGACGCTCGACGGCACGCTCACGGCGGTGGGGGGCAACACCGTAGTCGACGGCCAGGTGACGGGCACCGTGCACACCTACGGGGGCGCGCTGGCGCTGGGACAGGGCGCTCGCGTGCTGGGTGACGTCCGAACCTTCTACGCGAACTACGAGCCGTCGGCGGGCTCGCGCGTCGAGGGCGCGGTCGAGGCCGGCGACGGGGCCCCGTTGTATTTCTCGCTTCCCGCCGACGTGCGGGCGCCGGCCGGCATCGCCTCGCGCGCGGTGGCCGCGCGCACGCCCGGCGACGCCGTCATCCGCTCCCTCGCGCTGGGGCTCGTCGCCGCGTTGCTGATGGCCGCCCTGCCGCTGCGCGTGGGCCGGGTGCGCGACACCATGCTGCACCGGCCGGGGCGGGCGGGCCTCGATGGCTTCGTGACGTTCCTGGTCGCCGTCGTGGTGCTGGTGCTGCTCGCCGTGACGCTCATCGGGATCCCACTGGCGATCGCCGGCGGCATGCTGCTCTACGCCACCGTGCTGTTCGGCTTCATCGCCTTCGGCGACGCCGTCGGCAGCTACCTGGCCTCGAGCTTCAAGCAGTCCTGGACGCCGCCCATGCGGGCCGGCGTGGGTGCGTTCTCGCTCTCGTTGGCGCTCCTGGTGCTCCAGATCGTGCCCGTTCTGGGCGGCCTCGCCGGCTTCCTGCTGGCGCTGGTGGCGCTTGGCGCGGTGCGCATGACGCGCTTCGGCGGCCGCGAGCCCCACGGCCGTGCGCCGGCCACGCCGTCACCTCAAGGCGGGTAGCTCAGCAGCAGCACGTCGTTGGCGCTGGCGGGAGGGCGCGGGCTGGTGTCGGTGTCGGCCGGCTTCCCGCCCGGTGGCAGGACGCCGCTGGTGGTGACGTAGACGTCGCCGGACCCTTCGACCGCGAGGCCGAGCGGCTGCTCCATGCCGGCCGTGCCGAACTGGCGGGAGGCGCGCGGTGCCCCCTGCGCGTCGAAGGTCGCCACGTACGCCCGCCACGGGCCCGGCGTGCCGCCGCTCCCTAGCGGGTCGAGGTCCGCCCAGCCCCCCACCAGGGGGTCGCCGGCAGGGTCCAGGGCGACGGCGTAACCGAACACCGCGCCGTTGTCGCCGAACTGCCGCACCCAGGTGCGATTGCCGTTGGCGTCGAAGTGCGCGAGGAAGCCGTCGATGTTGCCGCTGCTGGCATTGCCCGGCAGGCTGCCGTAGGTGAACCCCGTGGCGAAGGCCCCGCCGTCGCGGTCCACGGCAACGGCGTAGGCGTAGTCGGCGCCCTCGCTGCCGAACTGCCGCAACCAAACGCGCGTCCCGTTGCCATCGAGCTTCACGACGAACGCGTCACTACTCCCCTGGGCGCGGTTCGTCGGGAGGGCCCCGCCGGTGGTCCCGACGGCCACCACGTCGCCGCGCGCGTCCGTCGCCACGGCGGTGATCTTGTCGGCCGCGGCGCTGCCGAACTGCCGCAGCCACACCAGGTCGCCGCTGGCGTCGAACTTGGCCAGGAAGGCATCGCCGTCACCGCCGGAGCTCACGTTTCCGGCGAGGGTGCCGTTGGTGTCGCCGCCCACGAACACGTTGCCGGTCGCGTCGACGGCGACGCTGCGGGCGTAATCTGCGCCGGTGGTGCCGAACTGCCGCAGCCACAGCAGCGTGCCGTCGGGGCCGAGCTTCGCCAGGAAGGCATCGCCTGCCCCCACGCTGTCGGCGGTCGGCAGGCGGTTGCTGGTGAAGCCGCTGACGTAGGCGTTGCCCTGCGCGTCGACCGCTACGCCGGTGGCGCGATCGGCGCCACGGCCGCCGAACTGCCGCAGCCACTGCCGCTGCCCGCCCGCGTCGAAGGAGGCCACGAACAGGTCGCTCTCTCCGGCGCTCGTGGCTCCGGGCAGCGTGCCGTCGGTGTAGCCGGCCAGCACCAAGGTGCCGTCGGGCCCGAGCGCGACGCCGGCGGCGTGATCGGCCTGGTCGCTGCCGAACGTCCGGGCCCAGCGCGCCTGCGCGGGCGTGTTCTGGGCGAGGGCCGGTGACGGCGCGCCCAGGAGCAGGACGACGGCGCCGTAGGCCAGGGGGACAGCGAGGAACCTCCGCATTGGACCTCCCATGAGCGCGCAGCGGGAGCCGGACCCCAGTGGGGCCCTCGTCCCATGACATCGTGCGAGCGTGTGCCGCCCAGCATACACGTGGTGGGCGCGTCGTGGGCGGGCCGCGGCTGACCCGCGTGCGCCAGGCCGGGCGCACGCAAGGCTGTAGGGCCCCACGGCAGCCGTCGGAAATCCACCGACCCGTGGCGCGCCGCCGCCGCGCATGCTCCCCTTGTCGGTACCGAGACCGGCGGGCTGGGAGAGACCCGTGATCGCTGTTCTGATCTGGATCGCCATCGTTCTGGGCGCGCTCCTGGCGCTGCTGCTGGTAGCGGTGGCGCTGCTGCTCCTGGTGCCGGTGGAGCTGGAGGGCATCTGGAGCGACGACGCCCGCCGCTTCGCCGTGGCTGGGCCCGGGCTGAGGCTGGGTTACGACGTCGCCGACCGAAGCCTGGAGATCCGCGTGCTGTCGCTGCGCGTGCGCCGGTTCACTCCCGGGGAGGGCGAGCGTTCGCCGCGCCGCCGGCGACGGGCGGCGCGCGAGGGGCGGAAACGGGGCCGTAGGCGCATCTCGCCGGCCAGCTTGTGGCGGGATCGCCGGCGGATCGGCGCGGCGCTGCGCGCCTTCGTGCGGCGCGTGAGGATCCGTCGCTTCCGCGCCCGTGCGGTGATCGCCAGCCCTGACCCGGCATGGACGGGGTGGGCGACCGGCATGGCCTACGCGGGCTGGGGCGCCTTGCCGGCGCGCGTCCGGCGCGGCACCGAGGTGAGGGTCGATTTCGAGGGGGAGGTACCGCGATTGGAGGGCGAGGCGGCGCTGCGGTTCCAACCCCTGATCGTGGCGCTGCTGGCGCTGCGGATGTGGTGGGTCGTGCGCCGGGCGCGGCGCAGGCCCGCATCGACGAAGAGCAGGGTTCGACCCGCCTCCGAGGCGGGAGGAAGGAACGAAGCGTCATGAGCGTACAGGACCTGTTGAAGACCCTGATCGATGAGATCGGCACGCTGGCCAAGACCGAGACCGTGGTCGGCGAAGCGCTGCAACTCGGCGAGCACACCGTCATCCCCATCTCGCGGGTGACGGTGGGCTTCGGCGGTGGCAGCGGCGAGGGCGAGGGCGGCGACGCCAGCAAGGGCCAGGGCAAGGGCACCGGCGGTGGCGGTGGTGGCGGCGTCAAGGTCGAGCCGGCCGCGTTCATCGTGGTCAAGGGGAGCGAGCTCTCCATCCTGGCGGCGCCGGGTCGGAAGGGCGCCCTGGGCGAGCTGTTCGAGCACATGCCCGATCTGGTGAGCAAGATCACCGCAGCCCAGGCCGGCAAGCGCGGGAAGGGCGGCAAGGCTCCCGGAGGCGATAAGAAGGACGAGCCGGAACCACCGAGTTGAGCCGGGTTTGACGCCGAGCTGACTCCGTGCCACCTACAGGAGTGGGCCGGGGCGCCGGGAACGGGAGGCGCCCCGGCTGCGCCCCGGCTGCATCGCGGCTGCGTCGCGGTGGCGGCGAGTCGGTTGGCGAGGGACCGCGTGGACGCCGCGCCATCGTTGCGTCGCGTCCAGGGCGGCCCGAAGGACTTTCGCCCCTGGCTGCGGATCGCCGGAGCGGTTGAAGATGCCGCATGGTCGTGCTGTCGGGTTCGGACCATCGCAGGCGCGCCGTAGGGGCGCTCGAGTGCGCGGGGGGCGCGCCGAGGCGGCCGACATGAGCGGCCGACGTTCCTTGCCGGCCTCCCTCCTCGAGAGCCACAAGCGCAACTCCGGCGCCTTCGTGGTGCTCTACCTCGGGCTGCTGCTGCTCCTGCTGGTCGAGCAGTTCGTGGTGCACGTCCCGCCCGTCGGGTACCTCGACGTGGCGCTGTTGTTCGCGGTCGTGAACGTGGTGCTGGCGCTCGAACGCGCTCGTGCCGGCCTCCTGGAGCACGGCACCCTGCGCGGCGCCGTCGTGGCGGTGCTGCCGGTGGCCCTCGTGAGCACCGTGCTGGGAGCGTTGATCGTGGTGGTCGCGGGCTCCGAGCCGACCGTGGTCGTTACCGTCGGCGGCGGCCTGGTGTTCCTGGTGCTGTTCGTGGTCGCCACCGCCGGCTTCCAGTACCTGTCGCTGCGCCGCCGCGACTACCCCGCCGACGATTGACGACGTACGCTCAGCACGCAGGAAGCGCGTCCCGCGCGCGCGTTTTCTCATCGTTTTGAGTTGACCGGCCGGTCGGTAGCAACTATCATGCACGCGGTCGTTCATGGGACTCCTGCGTTATGCCTTCACCCGTGTGCTCCTGACCATCCCCATGGTCCTGATCCTGTTGACCGTGGTGTTCCTGGTGCTGCACGTCATGCCCGGCAATCCGGTCCTGGTCATCCTGGGCGGACGCAACGTGCCGGTGGCGCTGATCCACCAGTACGAGCACCGCCTCGGCTTCGACCAGCCCATCTACGTGCAGTATGCGCGCTACCTGTGGGGCGTCGTTCACGGGAACCTGGGAGACTCCTTCGCGACGGGCATGTCGGTGACCTCGCAGATCGGCCTCTATCTGCCCGCAACGCTGGAGCTGACCTTCTCGGGACTGTTCATCGCCGCCGTCATCGGCATGTCCACCGGCATCTGGGCCGCTCTCCGCCAGGGTGGGCTCACCGACCAGGTCTTGCGCTTCACGCACATCGGCACCTACGCCATCCCCATCTTCTGGAGCGGCCTGATGCTGCAGATGGTTTTCGGGATCTTCCTCAAGTGGCTTCCAACGGGGCTGCAGCTCAACCCCGTGTCCGCCGCCTTCTTCCAACCCATCACGGGCTTCGTCTTGCTCGACGCGGTGTTGCGCGGGAACTGGGCTGTGTTCGGGCAGGCCGTGGAGCATCTGCTGCTCCCTGCCTTCACGCTGGGGCTTGCCCTTTCCGGCCTGGTCGGCCGCGTGACGCGCGCCGCCCTCATCGAGGTCCTCGACCTCGACTACGTGCGCACCGCTCGGGCCAAGGGCCTGCCGGCGCGCGCCATGGTGCTGAAGCACGCGCTGCGCAACGCACTCATCCCCATCATCACGGTGGTGGGCATCCAGTTCGCCATCCTGATGGGCGGAGCCGTGCTCACCGAAGCGGTGTTCAGCTGGCCCGGCATCGGGAGCTTCCTGCTGCACAGCATCAAGGCCCGCGACTTCAACGCCATCCAGGGGACGGTCGTGGTGATCGCCATCCTCATCGCGAGCGTCAACCTGATCGTCGACCTTTGCTATGCCCTGATCGATCCGCGCGTGAGGTTCAGCTGATGACCGAGCCGTTGAAGGGCAGCCGCGTGATGGCGGCGCCGCTGGCGCTCTGGCTGGGCCGCAGGCGGGTGCTGGTGGCCGGCATCGTGTTGATCGGCATCGTGGTGTTGGCCACGCTCGCGGCGCCGTTGATCGCGCCCTACAGCCCCACCGCTCCGGGCGCGGAGCGGCTGGCGGCGCCCGGCGGGGCGCACTGGATGGGGACCGATCAACTGCGGCGCGACGTGCTGTCGCGGGTGATCTACGGCGGCCGCATCCCGTTGGAGGTAGCGCTCGCTTCCACCCTGCTGTCGCTGTTCCTGGGGGCCACGCTGGGCTGGACCTCGGGGTATGCCGGCGGGCGCCTCGACCGCATCCTGTCGTTGATCATGGACGCGCTCTACTCCTTCCCGGCGTTGATCCTGGCGATCACCATCGTCGCCATGCTGGGCCCCGGCGTCTTCAACATGGTCGCGGCGATCGCCATCGTCTACATCCCCACCTACTTCCGGGTCGCGCGTGGCCAGACCCTCAAGGTCCGCGAGGAGGCGTACGTGGAGGCGGCCCAGGCGCTGGGCGCCGGTAGCGCGCGCATGCTCCGCTTCCACATCGCGCCAAACACGCTGAACGCGCTGATGGCGATCGTGTCGTTCAACATCGCAGACGCCATCCTCACCGAGGCGGGTCTGGCGTTCCTCGGCTTCGGGTTGCCTCCGCCCACCCCCGACTGGGGTTTCGACATCCAGAACGGCCAGGCCTTCCTGCAATCGGGCTACTGGTGGCTCATCACCTTCCCCGGCATCGCCATCGTCGTGACCTCGCTCGGCTTCAACCTGCTCGGCGAAGGTATCGGGGAGGCCGTGGGACCCCAGGGCTGAGCCCGCTGAACGGCGAGCCCGCGGCCCCCGCCGGTCCGACGCGCGACCGTGCGCGGATTCAAATGAATCAAATGAAAGCATCTGGCACAATGGGGCGCCCGGAAGGAGGCACATGCTATGCGTTTTCGTTTGTTCCTGACGCTGCTCCTCGCAGCGACCGGCCTGGGGTTCGCCCAGAACGGCGTGCTCACCATCGGCACGACGGACTCCGTGACCGAGCTCTCGCCGGCAAACTCCTACGACTTCTTCACGTGGAACGTGCTCGCCCAGACGGCCGAGGGCCTCGTGAAGCTGCAGCCCGGGGGCACCAAGATCGAGCCTTCGCTGGCCACCTCGTGGGACATCTCCAGTGACGGCCTGACGTACACCTTCCACCTGCGGCAGGGGGTCACCTTCACCGACGGCTCGCCGATGAACGCACAGGCCGTCAAGTGGTCGTTCGAGCGCGCCTTGAAGCTCGACGGCCCCAAGGGCGCGGTCGGGCTCATCAAGGGGGACATCAAGAGCATCGCCGCTCCCGATCCCAGCACCGTGGTGTTCACCCTCAACCAGCCCGACGCCACGTTCCTGGCGCGCCTCGCACCGCCGATCAGCCCCGTGATGATCATGTCGCCGAAGAGCACGCCGGCCGATAGCTTCGCCAAGGGCAAGTACGCCGGCACCGGGCCGTACAAGCTGGTGTCGTACGTGCCCAACCAGCGGGTCGTGCTCGAGGCCTACAAGGGCTACTGGGGCGCCCAGCCCAAGGAGCCCCGCGTCATCTACAACATGTACTCCGACGCCTCGGCGCTGCGCTCCGCGCTGCAGTCCGGCGCCATCGACATCGGCTACCGGAGCTTCAACCCGCAGGACGTCACCAGCCTCGCGAAGGACGCGAGCTTCAAGGAGGTCAAGCCCTCCGGCTCGCTCAGCATCCGTTACCTGCTGTTCAACGTCACCCAGAAGCCCTTCGACAACGCCGACGTGCGGCGGGCCATCTCCTACGCCGTCGACCGCAAGGCGATCGTGAGCGACGTCTTCTCCGGAATCAACCAGCCGCTCTACTCGATGGTGCCTCCGGGCATGTGGAGCAGCAAGAACGTGTTCCCGCAGCGCGACCTCGCGAAGGCCAAGGAGCTGCTCAAGAAGGCGGGCTACAGCGCTTCCAACCCGCTCACCATCACGCTCTGGTACCCCACCGGGCACTACGGCTCGACCGAGCCCGACGTGGCCGCGGTGTTGAAGACCAGCCTCGAGCAGACCGGCATGATCAAGCTCGACCTGTCGGCGCTCGACTGGGGCACCTACACCACCCGCATGTCGCAGGGCGCGCTGGGCCTCTTCACGCTCGGCTGGTACCCCGACTTCGTCGACCCCGACAACTTCCTGGCGCCCTGGCTGGTCGACTCCACCCAGAGCCTGGGGACCTTCTGGGACAAGGCGCCCGATTTCGCCCAGTACCAGAAGCTCATCAAGGAGGCGCGCGCCTCGACCAAGCAGGACGTGCGTGCCACCTACTACGAGCAGGTCCAGCAGCTGAGCGCCACCGACGTGCCGTTCATCCCGCTGTGGCAGAACTTCGGCCAGCTCGTCGCCTTCACCAAGCCCAGCGTGACGGGCATGGTGACCGATCCGGCCGGCAACTGGCAGGTCTCGACCGTCTCGAAGTAGACGGCACCGCAACCTCGTAGGTCAGCGGGGCAGCTGCGAACGCGGCTGCCCCGCTTCTCGTCGGACGGCGCGGTGGGCTGCCCGACGGACGAGGGCCGGATCGCGCCGCTTCCCCGGCCCCCAACGAAGAGCGGCGCCCGGCCGAAGCCGGACGCCGTCCTGTTGTGTTCTGGTGTCGGTCTTAGTAGTGCTGAGCGCGCCCACTCACCGGCGCCGCGTTGGTCACGGAGACGTTGGCGGCCTGCAGACCCTTATTCCCCTGCTCGACGTCGAAGTCGACTTCGTCACCTTCGTTGAGGTTCCGGAAGCCTTCGCCCTGGATCGCCGAGAAGTGGACGAACACGTCGGGTCCGCCGTCGCCCTGCTCGATGAAGCCGTAGCCCTTTTCAGCGCTGAACCACTTGACTCTTCCACTTGCCATGTTTCCTACCTTCACTTACTGCCTCGTCTCTTCGAGGCTCTACAGATTTTCGGGCGTACGCCCGAGTTACGAAAATTCCTTGCAGAGTTTTCGGAACGGTTCAGTCTACGCGATGAACTTCCGGGGCGCAAGTATTTCTCAACAGCCGCCCGGCGGCGAGAAGGGCCAACGGGCAAGCATTCTCTGGCGATGCCGGGGCGCTCAGCCGCGCCGCTCGCCGGCGCCGTCCTCCGGCAGGTCCCAGCCCTCTGGCAACGCTCGGCGCGCGTCCTGGAGCGTGACTTGTGCTGTCGTGCCGCCGGCGGCACGCGTCGACAGCGAGCCGCAGGCCGTGGCGAGCGTGAGGCACGCTTCCAGCCGCCAGCCCCGAGTCCAGCCGTAGAGGAAGCCGGCGTCGAAGGAGTCGCCGGCGCCGGTGGTGTCCACCACCTCCACGGCGAGCGCGCCGCGGCGCGCCGCCTCGGGGCCGCGTCGGGCCTCCCCGCCGTCCGCCCCGCGCTTGACCGCCACCGTGCCTACGCGGTCTGCAAGCGCTGCCAGCGCCGCCGGGAGGTCGGGCAGGCCGCTGAGCTTCAAGGCTTCGGTCTCGTTGGGCAGGAGCACGTCGACCCACGGCAGCAGCTGCTCGAGCCCTCCGTCCCAGGCGCCGCTAGGGTCGAAGTTGGTGTCGAGCGAGGTGGACAGGCCGCGCGCCCGCGCCCGCTCGAACAGCGCCGGCGTGTCGGGCCGCAGCGCGTCGAGTAGGAAATAGCTGCCCAGGTGGAGGTGCGCGCTGGCTTCCAGCAGGGCGTCGGGCACGTCCGACGCCCGCAGCGCCGGGATGGCGCCCGGGAAGGTCAGGATGGCCCGGTCCGAGGGGCGAGACAGGATGACACTGACGCCGGTGCGCAGCGCGGGATCGATGCGGCAGGCGCCCACGTCGACGCCGCGCCGCGCCATGGCGCCCAACATGAAGCGCCCGAAGGGATCGTCGCCGACCACGCCGACGAAGGCGGTGCGCAGCCCCAGGCGGGCGGCCCCGCAGGCCATGATCGCCGCCGACGAGCCGATCTCCAGATCCGCGTCGTCGACCAGCTTCTCGGCCTGCCCGAAGGCCGGCGCGAGGTCGTCGCCGCGCAGGATGAGGTCGGGGTTGATCTCGCCGACGACCAGCAGGTCGAAGCGGCTCACGTCAGCCCCCCGCGGGGGCCCCGGCTGGGGCCCCGGGAGGGGGCGCGGCGGCGGGCGGAAGCCCGGCCGCCGCGCGTGCTGGCGGTCACTCGTGCAGCGTCACGCCGCCGGCGGTCTTGCCGGTCATGAACGAGGCGATGCTGTCGGCCGCCTGTTGCGGCGACTGCATGCCGAGCAGGGCGCGCTGCACGGCCACGATGGTGGTCTGGACGAGCTCGTCGTACCACTCCACCTGCGGGAGCGGCCGCGCCTTGGCCGACTGCGCGCCGAACTGCTGCCAGTACGGGTACTTCTGCAGCAGCGCCGGGTCGGTGTAGAGCGCCGTGAACAGCGGCAGGCTACCGAGCTTCTCGGCCCGCTCGCGGTCGCGCTCGGGCGAGATCATGTAGTGGATGTACTGCCATGCGGCGTCCTTGTTCTTCGACGACTTGGGGATGGCGAAGGCTTCGGGCAGCGTCAGCGTGGCCTGCGACGCGCCGGATTCGGCGGGCAGCCACTCGGCCGCCTGCACTTCACCGACCACCTTCGAGCGCTGCGGATCGTTGGCGTAGTTCTGGGTCACCGGCGGGCCCTGGAAGAAGAATGCGGCGTTGCCGGCGTAGAGCAGATCGGCGGCGGCCTCCTGCGACAGCGTGATGCTGGACGGGTTGGCGATCTTCTCGGTCTTGAGCATGTCGACCATGAAGGTGAGCGCCTTGACCGCCTGCGGCTTGTTGATGGTGATGGTTCCGTCGGCCGCGAAGTAGTCGGTGCCGAAGCTGTAGAGGTAGAAGGCGAACGAGTTGGCGAGCGCCCACTCCTGGTTCCAGTACTCGGTCACCGGGTACTCGACGATGCCCTGGTCTTTGAGGGCCTTGCTGTCGGTGAGGACCTCATCCCAGGTCTTGGGCGGCTGGTTGATGCCCGCCTTGTCGAGCATGGCCTTGTTGTAGAAGAAGAAGCGGGTGTCGTTGTTCCAGGGGATGCCGAGGACCTGGCCGTTCTTGGTGAAGGTGGCGAGCAGCCCGGGGAGGATGGAGTCGAGGTAGGCCTGATCGGCGTAGCTTCCCAGCGGCTCGACCCAGTCGGCCGACGCGAACTTGGCGACCCAGCCGTTGTCGAACTCGATCACGTCGTACGTGCCGCCGCCGGCGGCGAGGTCGGTGAGGACCTTGTTGGCGACCTCGTCCCATGACATCTGGATGAACTCGACGCTGATGCCGCTCTCCTGTTCGAACTGGCGGGTCTGTGCTTCCCACAGGCCCACGAGGTCCATCTCGTGGCGCGGCATGATGACGGTGATCTTCTGCGCCAGCGCGGGACCGGCCAACAGAAGCGCGGCGGCCAGCGCGGCGATGAGGCGCCTTACGGTGTGTGGCAACATGGGTTCACCCTCCTAAAGGTGTCAGAGATGTTTCGTTTCTCGCTCTTGAACGTTCGTCTGGTCCTGGTGAGCCTTCCTCCCTTCTCCGCGTTGCCCGTGAAGGCCGCCCGGGCGCGCGCGCTACCGTTATCCCTTCACGGCTCCTGCCGTGAGGCCCTGGATGATGTAGCGCTGGAAGAACAGCGCCAGCAGTACGGGGGGCAGCGAGGTGAGCACCCCCGCCGTGGCCATGGCGCCGTAGTCGACGCCGACCTTGCTGGAGAACTCGGCGACGATGACGCTGAGGGTCTTGGAGTGCAGCGTGGAGCTCAGGATGAAGGCGGTGAAGAACTCGTTCCACGCGATGATGAAGGCGAACATGCCGCCGGCGGCCAGCCCCGAGCTCGACAGCGGCAGCACCACCCGGAACAGCGCGCTGGCGCGGGTGCAGCCGTCGATGCGGGCGGCGTCCTCGAGGCTGGTGGGGATGCCGTCGAAGTAGCCCTTCAGGATCCAGGTGATGAGCGGCAGGATGATGGCGATGTCGGCCAGCATCAGCGCGAACACCGTGTCGAGCAGACCGATGCTGCGGAACACCACGTACATGGGGATGATGATGACCACGGTGGGCAGCAGCTGGGTCGCCAGCATGGTGGCGAGGAAGGCGCCCTTGAGACGGAAGCGCAGCCGGCTCACCGCGTACGCCGACAGCGAGCCGGCCACCAGCGACACCAGCGTGGCGAGCCCCGCCACGATCAAGCTGTTCAGGGCGCCGGCGCGCACGCTGCGGTGGACGCTGGTGCTCGAGCCGCCCCCCACGAAGATGTCGACGTAGTTCGACAGGTCGAGGTGGTCGGGCAGCCACTGCAGCGGCTTGGAGGTGAGCGCCGCGCGCGTCGAGACGCTGGAGATGACGAGCCACGCGAACGGCGCCAGCACCCACAGCACCACGGCCAGGACGGCGAGGTAGAGCAGGACGCGGCCCAGCAGTTGCCGCCGTCGGCGCCGGGAGCGGCCGCCGGCGGCGCTGTTGGCGCGAACCGAGCGGGCGCTCATTCGGCCGTCTCCCGGGGCGAGATCAAGCGCACGTAGAAGAACGCGATGATCAGTGACAGCACCACGAGGATGAACGCCATCGCGGCGCCGTAGCCGAACTTCAGGAACTTGAAGGTCGTCAGGTAGGTGTAGAAGGTGGCGACGTTGGTGGCGTTGGCGGGGCCGCCGCCGGTCATGACGTAGATGAGGTCGAACTCCTTGAGCGCCCACACCGTCTTGACCACCATCGTCACCGCGATCACCGCCCGAAGGCTGGGGAAGGTCACGGCCCAGAACTGCCGCCAGGCGTTGGCGCCGTCGACCCGGGCCGCCTCGTACTGCTCCTGCGGGATGGTCTGCAGAGCGGCCAGCAGCAGGATGACGGCGACCGGCGTCTCCTTCCAGATGTTGGCCACGATCACCAGGTGGAAGGCGGAGACCGGGTAGCCCAACCAGATGTGGTAGTGGTCGATCAGCCCGACCTGCTGCAGCAGCGCGTTGAGCGCGCCGTAGTTGGCGTTGAGGATCCACTTCCACATCACGCCGTTGACGATGTAGGGCATCGCCCAGGGAAGGATGATGAGGCCGCGCACGAAGCCGCGCCCCCAGAAGCGCTGGTTGAGCAGCAGCGCGATGAGCAGCCCCAGCGTGGTCTCCGCCGGCACCGTGATCAGCGCGAAGTAGAAGGTGCGGCCCAGCGAGGCCCGGAACTCCGGGTCCTGCAGCGCCCGCAGGTAGTTGGCGAGACCGATGAAGGCGCCGCTGTCCGGTTGCGACAGCACGCGGTCGGTGAGACTCATGCGCAGCGTGTCGAGGATGGGGTAGAGCAGCACCCCGAACACCAGCACCAGGGTGGGCACCAGCAGCAGCGTTGCCAGGAAGCCGGGCCGGTCGAGCCAGGTCGACCACCCGGGCAGGGCGAAGCGCGCGCGACCGGGGCCGGGCGCCCTCATGACAGCCGCTCCACGCGCACGCTGCGCGCCAGCTCGCGGACCGCCGCGCCGTCGACGGTGCCGCCGCCGCCGCGGCGGGCGTTGTCGGCGCCGGCGGCCACCCCCAGCGCCAGGGCGCGCTCGGCGGGCTCCCCAGCCTCCTCGGCCCACAGGAAAGCGCCCAGCAGGCAGTCGCCCGAGCCGATGGGGTTGGTGACGTCGACGTGTGGTGCGTGGGCGTGCCGGTGCTCATCGGCCACCAGCAGGGCGCCCTCGTCTCCTAGCGTGGCGAGCACGCGGGCGCCGTAGCGACGGCGCAGCTCCACGGCCGTGGCCAGCGGGTCCTCCGGCGACGCGAGCCCCAGCAGGCGCGCGAGTTCCTCCAGCTCGCGCCGGTTGGGTTTGACCAGCTCGGCGCCGGCCTCCAGGGCGGCGAGCAGCGCGGGCCCGTGGGCGTCGACCACGATCCCGCCTGGGCGCTGTGCCAGCAGCGCGGCGAAGACCCCGGCCGGCGTGCCCGGAGGCAGGCTGCCCGACACCGCCAGCCGGCCGTCCGGGAGGTCGGCCAGCAGGGCGCGCCAGGCGGCCTCGCCGACCTCGGGGCCCGCCTCGTTGAGCTCGGTGGGGTGCGCGCTTCCGTCCACCACGATGGTGCACGCACGGGTCTCGCCGTTCACGTCGGTGAGCGCGCCACTCAACCCCTCGGTCTCGAGCAGGGCGCGGAACTTGCGGCCGTTGAAGCCCGCCAGCGGCCCGGCCACCACGACGGCGGCGCGCGCGGGATCGGCGCCGTCGGACGCGTGGCCGGGTCCGGCGAGCGCGGCAACGGCGCGCGCGAGGTTGACGCCCTTGCCGCCGGCGGCTTCGCGCACGTGGGCGACGCGGTGAAGCGTTCCGGGCTCGAGTGCGCGCCCCAGCGTGAGGGTACGGTCGAGCGCCGGGTTGGGCGTCAGCGCAACGATGGGCCGTGCCGTGCGTGGATCGGTGGGTCGCGTCATGGTTCGCCTCGAGGGTGCTCCTGGTGGCGCGGCCGTGCCCGGGCGGTCAGATCCGCTCGAGCTCGATGGAGAAGCGCAGGTTGCGGGGGTGATCGGGGTCGAGGCCCTTTGCCACACCGCGGTGGTGGGCCAGGAGCTGCAGCGGCGGCAGGTAGAGCGGCAGGCGCGCCTCGCTCGGCAGGCCGCTGCCGATGGCCAGCACGGTGGCGCCGGGCACGGCGTCGGCGTCGAGCGCTTCGTCGCAGACCACCAGCACGCGGGCGCCGAGGCGCACCATCTCGCGCAGTACCTCCGTCTCGGCGCCGGTCGGGTCGTCGCCCAGCAGGCCGACGACGAGGGCGTTCTCGTCCACCATGCTCTGCGGACCGTGGCGGAACTCGAGGGTCTGGAACGCTTCGGACTCGGTGAGCGAGGTCTCCTTGAGCTTCAGCGCGCCCTCCATGGCCAGGCCCCAGCGGTCGCCGGTGCCGAGGACGTAGATGCGCTCGGGGGCCATCGCGAGAGGCGCCACCGTCTCCTCGGCGCGCGCGATCCATTCCGGCGCCAGCGCCGGCAGGCGCCGCAGCGCCGAACGGGCCGGGTCGTCGCGGCCCGCCAGCGCGGCCAGCGCCAGCACGGTCAGGAACTGCGCGCTGAACGAGCGCGTCTGCACGGTGGACTCCTCGGCGGCGCCGGGGATGATCAGGGCGTAGTCCGAGGCGTCGGCGATCGGCGTCTGTGCCGCGGTGGTGATGCCGACCGCCAGGGCGCCGCCGGCGCGAAGGGCGGTGAGCGCCCGCAGCGTCTCGGTGGTGGTGCCGGAGCGGGAGATGCCGAAGACCAGGCCGCCGCGCGCGACGGGGTAGAGCTCCGGGTGCAGCAGGGCTTCGGAGGACGGCACCGCGGTCGCGCTGCGCCCGCGCCGGACCCATGCGCCGCGCGCGGCGACGCCCAGGTAGTACGACGATCCGGCGCCGAGCAGCAGCGTTTCGGGGGTCGCGCCGGCCAGGGCGTCGCTCAGCTCGGGCCCGGCGGCGTCGACGGCGGCGATCGCGGCGGACCAGGCGTCGCCCTGGGAACGGATCTCGCGGAGCATGTGACTCGTCATGATGGGCTTTCCCTTCGCGGTTCCAAGGGTGGGAGCCTGCTCGCCAGGAGCACCGGCAGGCCCGCGTCCTCGAGGGCCTCGCGCTCGCGCACCGGCAGGTCCTCGTCGGCGATCAGGCCGTCGACGCCGCCCAGCGGCGCGAAGCGAGCCAGGGTGCGGCGGCCCACCTTGGAATGGTCCGCCACCACGAAGGTGCGTTCGCTGATCGCCTTGAACTGCCGTGCCATGGCGGCCTCGGGGTGGTCGCGCATGGAGAAGCCGAAGTCGCTGGTGATGCCGGAGCTGCCCACGAAGCACAGGTCGAGGTGGTACTCCTGCAGGGAGTACGACGCCATCTCACCCACCAGCTCGTAGGAGTAGGCGTTGAGGGCGCCGCCGGTGACGATCACTTTGGTACGACCGTGGTTGTACAGCTCGGTCGCCACGTTGATGGCGTTGGTGACCACGGTGATGGGCGAACCGCGCAACCAGCGCGCCAGCTCGGTGCAGGTGGTCCCGCCCGACAGGCCCACCACCATGTCGGCCTCGACCATCATGGCCGCCTGCGCGGCGATCTGGCGCTTGGCCTCGGCGTGGTCGTCGGCGGCCCGCGAGAAATCCTCGAGGTAGCGGATAGGGGAACGCACGCGCGCCCCTCCCCAGGTGCGGTCCACCAGCCCCCGGCGTTCGAGCGAGGCCAGGTCGCGGCGCACGGTGGCGAGCGAGATGCCGAGCCGATCCGCCAGGTCCGCTGCGCTCACCTGGCCTTGTTGCATCACCAGGCGGTGCAGCGTCTTCTGCCGGTTGCGGCTGTTCGGGCGCCTCTCGCTCATGAGTCCACCCTGAGTGTAGACGCTGGTTGCAGCGACCGCCATGAAGCAATGCGTGGTTCTGGCGATATCGCTCACATGCCGGACGGAAACCCGACCGTGGGCGCCGCGCGGTGCGCAGCTACGCCAGCGACACCCGGCGCAGGAGCATGGCGTTGACCGCCACGATGACGGTGGAGAGGCTCATCAGCAGCGCGCGGGTCACTCCATCTCCCGGATGAACGCCCCATGCCAGGTGTGCGGCCAGATCTGGCCGGTGGTGGCGTTGACGCTCAGCATCCCCTCGGGCGCGCCGTTCGATCCGTAATCGAAGGTGTAGTACCCGGGGAAGGCCTGCGCACCCAGCACGGCGGCACCCGGCATGTAGCCGGCCAGGAAGGCGTTGGCGCGGTCCTTGGCGGCCGCTTCGTCGATCGCCGGTTGATGGGTGCCGTTCGGCGTGCCGGCGTTCGGACCCGGGGTGTCCGGGCGCGGGGTGTTCGGGCGCGGGGTGTTCGGGCGCGGGGTGTTCGGGCGCATGGCTCCGCCCGGGCCCATACCGGGGCCGTAGCCGCGCGTCCAATCAGGGCCGCCCATTCCGTATCCGTCCATTCTGTGGCTGCCCATCCCCCAGCTGCCCATCCCCCAGCGCGTGTTCCACATCATGTTCGGGCCCGGCTCGGGCGACACCGTGCCGGTGTAGCGGTCGAGCAGGATCTCGCCGACCGCGGAGCCGCTGGCGTCGAGTACCTGGGCGTAGACGTTGTTGGTGAACACCATGATGTCGTGGAGGCTCGCCCCGGCGGTGACGCTGTCGGCGGCGCGCTGGAGGGCGCTGCGAACGGCGGCGTCGCCGAGCGGCATGGCGGTCGAAGGCAGGACTTGCATCATGCCGTAGCCGCCCATGCCGGATCCGTCCATGCCGTATCCGCCCATCCCGGATCCGCCCATCGCGCCGGGACCGTGGCCGGGCATCCTGCCGAAGTCGCCGTCCCGGTCCATCCAGCCGGGTCCGCCGCCCTGCTGCATCATGCCGGGGCCGTGCCCGTACCAGCCGGCGGCAGGCGCGCCACGCAGGGCTCCCTGGGCCAGAGCGACGCCGACGAGGGCGACCGTCACGGCCAGTGCGATGGCGAAGATCCCACGGTGGTCGCGCCTCACGTTCCGACCTCCCGGGGTTCGGTTCGTGCCAGGTCCGCGCGGCGCTGCTCGAACTCGTCACGGTCGATCTCGCCGCGGGCGTAGCGCTCGCGCAGGATACGCAGCGCGCTGTCGTCGCCGCCTGCCACGCGATCGCGCGACGGTGCGTGTTCGTGGGGGTGGCGCGGGCGGCCGAGGTCCAGCGCCCGCACCAGGTAGGCGATCGCCAGCACCAGCAGCACGATGAAGAGCAGCCAGCCGATCCATCCGAGGCCGCCCAGCCCGAATCCGTTCATGCCGTAGCCGTATCCCATCATCGAGGTTCTTCCTTTCCCGTGGCCCGTCCCGGAGGACGCGGGCTCGAGCATCACCGTGTCGAGGTGAAAGGTTCCAGCTGCTCTCATCGTAGAGGGGGTATGTTCAGCTTCGATAAAGGGGGCCGTGGCCTTGTGCCGGCCTGTCGCGCGGGAGCATGCGAGGGGGGTCCGCGGGACCCCGGGGCGCGATGTACAGCCTGACTTTCGGGCCTCGCGCCGCCCGGAGGGACCAGCAGGGACCCCGACGGGTGATGCGCGTTCCACACGCGCAGCCGGTTGGGGGTTCAACGCGGGAAGGCGACCCGACTCGGCCACGTTCAACCGGCCTTTACGTTGGCCCCCGAGGCTTCGGAACCCCCCCTACCGCCCCCTCCGAGAACCTCCCGCTGCGAAGCCCCGCTGCGAAGCCCCGCCCCCGCTACCCCTGCGGCAGGGTGAACTGGAACGTCGCACCCTCCCCCGGTGGGCTCGTCACCCCGATCTCGCCGCCCTGGAGCTCCACCAGTTGCCGGGCGATGGTCAGCCCGATGCCGCTTCCGCCGGCGTGCGGGCTGCGCGCCTTGTCGCCGCGGTAGAAGCGCTTGAACACGTTCGGAAGGTCCTCGGGCGGCACGCCGGGACCGGTGTCGCGCACGGCGAAGCGCACGAAGCCGTGCGCCGGCGCCGCCACCTCGATCGTCACGCGCCCTCCGTCGGGGGTGTAGCGTAGCGCGTTCCCGACGAGGTTCGCGAGCACCTGAAGGCTGCGCTCACGATCGGCTCGGACGACGGTCGCTTGCGCACTCGCAACCACTTCGAGCCTCACCCCGGCGCGCTCCGCGTCGGGCAGGAACGACGCGGCCGTCGCCTGCGCCAGGGCGAGCGCTTCGATCAGCTCGACGGCGAGCTCGAGCTGCCCCGTCTCCACCCGGGACAGCAGGCTGAGGTCGTCCACCAGGTGGCCGAGCCGGTCGAGCTGGCGCCGCGAGGCTTCGAGGACGGTCGACTCGTCCTCGAAGACGCCGTCCTGCAGGCCCTCGACGTAGCCGCGCAGGTTCGACAGCGGCGTCCGGAACTCGTGGGCGACGTCGGCCAGCAGCTCCACGCGCCGCTCCTCGCTGCGCTGCAGGGTGTCGGCCATCTGGTTGAAGGCGGTCGCCAGCTCGCCTACCTCCCCCGGCGCCCGCGGGTCGAGCCGGTCGCCATAGCGCCCGCCGGCGATGCGCTCGCTGGCGCGCGTCATGTCCCTGAGCGGCGTGACGATGCGGGCGGTGACGAACAGCGCCACGCCGGCCGCGACCAGCGCCGCCGCCAACGCCGCCCACGCGATCGACTCGCTCAGCGCCCGCCGGTAGGCCTGGTCCAGGTCGGCTCCCAGGGCCGCCACGCCCGCGCTCCCGCCCGTGCTTCCAGCCATGCCCATCCCGCTGCCCATGCCGCGCATCATCGCGTCCATGTGGTGCCGCAGGAAGTAGGGGGCCAGCGCCTCTCCCACCAGGAAGGCCGCGGCCGCCGCCACAGCGATCACCAGCAGGTAGGACGGCAACAGCCGCCAGAAGAGGCTGGTGCGCGCACCGGCGGAGGCCCGACCCCTCACGACGTCCGACCCCTCACGACGTCTCCAGCCGGTAGCCCACGCCCCGCACCGTGCCCACCACGCCGCGCGCTCCTGCCGCCTCGAGCTTCTGCCGCAGGTTCGACACGTGCACGTCCACCACGCGGTCGACGCCGGTGAAGTCGGGTCCCCACACCCGCTCGATCAGCTCGTTGCGGGTGAACACGCGGCCGGGTGCGGCGGCCAGGGCGGCGAGCAGGTCGAACTCCAGGGCGCTGAGATCCAGCGCGTGGCCGTGCGCTTCGACGCGGCGCCGGGCGCCGTCGACGCGCAGACCTGCGACCTCGATCGCCGCGTCATGCCCCACCCCGTCATGCATCACGCCGTCGTGCTCCACGCCGCCGTGCCCCACGCCGCCGGCCGGCGCGCGCCGCAGCACGGCCCGCACCCTGGCCGAAAGCTCCCGCGGGCTGAAGGGCTTGGCCACGTAGTCGTCGGCGCCGGCCTCGAGGCCGGCGATGCGGTCCCCCTCTTCGGTGCGGGCGGTGAGCATGATGACCGGCAGCGCCTCGCCGCAGCGCAGCGTGCGCAGGAAGGAGAGACCGTCGAGGCCAGGCAGCATCCAGTCGAGGACCACCAGGTCGGGAGGGTGTTCGAGGGCGAGCTCGAGCCCGGTCACCCCGTCACGGGCCACCTCGACCTCGAAGCCGTCATGCTCGAGGTAGGCACGCACCACGCGGGCGGTGTCCACGTCGTCCTCGACCACCAGGATGCGCTGCGCCATGCTGCTTCACGCTACACCGTGGGTCGGCCCGCCCGCTGCCGGGTCGTCAGCAGGTGCACTCCCAGCACCCAGGCCGACCCCAACGCCCACCCCGCGACGATGTCCGAGGGGTAGTGGACCTGGAGGTAGGGCCGCGAGATGCCGATGGCGAGTGCCAGCACCAGGCCCAGCACGCCGATCCAGCGCCAGCGCCTCGGAAGGGTGCGCCAGAGCAGCAGGTGCAGCGCCAGGAAGAAGGCGATGCCACCCATCGCGTGCCCGCTGGGGAACGAGAAGTTCGACTCCTGCACCAGGTGGGCGTAGACGGTGGGCCGGGGCCGCGCGAAGAACGCCTTGCTCACGAGGTCGAACGCGGCGGCGCCGCCCACCTCGAGCGCGAACACAGCGCCCAGGCGCCAGCGCCGCAGCACGAACAACGCCACGATCAGCAGCGCGGTGATGCTGCCCAGGCTCCTGGGTTCGCCGATGACGCTGAGGGTGCGCGCCAGCGCCGTCCGGCCCGCGCTGGTCTGGAGGTGGAACCACGTCAGGATGGGCACGTCGAAGGCGAATCCCTGGTGGTCGTAGACGTCGTGCGCCATCACGATGAAGACGACCAGCAGCGCCAGCAGCAGCAGCCACAGCACGAGGGTCGCCCAACCACGCCGGTCGTCGGAGACGGAGCCACGCATGCGGGCGAGCCTACAGCGTGAGCCGGTGAGAGGGTTCTGGCTTCACAGCGTCAGGGCGCGGGTGCCGGCCGGCTCGAGCCCGAGCCGCACCTCCTGCAGGTCGGCCAGGGCCTCGCGCACCGCCTGCTGCTGCCCGTCCGGGCAGGCCACGATCACGAAGGCGCTGATCTTGCCCCCCGGGAGCTGGGCGTAGGCGCCCACCTCCCGTACGCGGCGCGTCACATCCAGCACGTAGTCGTCCACGAACTTGCCGGGAAGGCGCTGCTTGAGCGTCTGCTGCTCGCCGATGATCTCGGCGATGCGCCGCAGGTCGCCGGCGCCGAACGCCGTCTCCAGCTCGTAGGCGATCGCCTTGAGCTGGTGGAGCACCTCGTAGGCCTCGGGGAGCCGACTGCTGAGCAGGTCGAGCGAGGGCTTGGTGCGCGCGTGCCGGCCGCTGTAGAAGAACAGCAGCGAGTCGATGAACCCCCGGCGGGTGGCGTCCGACAGCGCCACCTCGCGCGCGGCGGTCTGGGCGCCGCGGTACTCGATGAGCTTCAGGCCGCCCAGCGCCGTGATGGTCGGGTCGTGGTAGCCCGACGCTCCCTCCAGCACCTCGACCTCGATGTACCCCGCTTCGCGCGCCAGCTCGGTAGCAGGCACCTCCTCGCCCTTGAAGCGGTGCATGGCGTGGAGCAGGCTGACCGTCAGCGCACCCGACGCGCCCAGGCCGCTCTCGCTGGCCAGGTCGGCCAGGATGTGCAACGTCATGGGAGTGTCGAGGAGCCCGGTGAGGCGCAGGCTCTCGCGCACCAGGTCGTGGCGGATGTGGCGGCCGTCCGGCGCCTTCTCCTGGGTGTCCTGGTAGCGCAGCTCGAAGACCCCTCCGGGGTTGGGCTTGAGCACGACGTAGACGAAGCGGTCGACGGCGGCGCTGACGGTGACGCCGCCGAACGCCTCGGCGTAGGGGCGGATGTCGGTGAGGCCGCCCGCGAGCGGGATGCGAAGCGGTGTCTTGCTCACGATCATCGAGGTGCTCACGGCGTGTGGCTCCCTTCGAGCTCGAGCACACGGCGCTGCACGGCGAGCACGTTCGCCTCGGGGGTGGGCTCGGTGCCGCCGAGGTGCAGCCACTCGTCGGCCTCCAGCCAGCCGACCTCGAGGCCGGCCTCGATCTGACGCTGCAGGTTGGGAAGCGCCCGGATCTCGGCGCCGGTGGGCTCGGTCATCGCGGCCATGACGTCGGGCTCGAGCTTCCACAGCCCGATGTCGGCGAGCGGCCCACGGCCGTACCAGGCTTGCGTGACGCGCGCGCCCTCGGTGGTGACGCGAACGCTGGCGTTGTCGTCCACCCCGCCCGGCGCCAGGGTCAGGAGGTTCGGGGCCTCGTGCCGGAGCGCGCCGGTGAACAGCGCGGTGGGGACGTAGAGGTCGCCCAGCCACACCAGCACCGGCGTGTCCGGCGTGTCCGGCGTGAGGGCCTCCGCGATGCGAGCCAGAGCGTGCCCGGTGCCGCGCGCCTCGCCCTGCTCCAGGTAGCGCACCGGCAGGCCGTCGTAGGCGTCGCCGAAGTAGGCGCGCACCTGCCCGCCGTGGTGCCCGATCAGGAAGGTGAGGCGGTCGCGCGCAGGGTCGAGCGCGGGCGAGCTGCGCAAGTTGCGCACCGAGAGTTCCAGGAACGGTGTGAGGCCGAAGGGCAGCATGCACTTCTGCAGATAGCGGCCGAGCCGGCCGAAGCGTGTTCCCTTCCCGGCAGCCAGGCAGACGATATCCATGCGGAGGCTCACGCTACCACGACCCCGTCGTGCGCGGGCGGTCGAGCGGCGCGCGGCTTACTTCGCGCATGGACGCGGCGCCGCGTCTCAGACGAGCTCGGCCCGCCCCGCTGCGGGGGCCCGCGCCGGTCTCGTGCGCGGGCGCCCGGAACGCGACGCCGATCCGCGCCACGGTCCCCTCATGCCGGACGTGGTATGCCCGGTCCATGAACACGCTCGTAGTCGGAGCAGCCGGGAGGACGGGCGCGCACATCCTGCGCATGATGCTCGCTGCCCACCTGGGGCCGGTGCGCGGCCTGGTGCGCAAGCCGGAGCAGCGCGACGCGGTGGCCGCCTTCGGCGCGGAGCCCGTGTTGATCGATCTGGCCGAGGAGCCGAGCGAGGAGCGCTCAGCCTCCCTGGCCGACGCTCTGGCCGAAGCCCTGGCCGGCGTCGATGCCGTCGTGCACGCCGTCGGAGCGGGCTCCCCGCAGCAGGCGGAGGCCGTCGATCACCGCGGTACGGTGCGGCTCATCGAGGCCGCCGAGCGCGCCGGCGTGCGCCGCTTCCTGCTGGTCAGCTCGATGGGCACGGACCGGCCCGAGAGCATGCCGGAACCCTTGCGACCCTTCCTGGAGGCCAAGCGCGAGTCCGAGCGCGTGCTGCGCGCCAGCGGACTGTCGTGGACGATCGTGCGGCCGGGCGGGCTGACCGACGAACCGCCCACCGGCCGCGTACGCCTCGCGCCCTCGTTCGAAGCCGGGGGCACCGTGCCACGCGCGGACGTGGCGCGCGTCACGGTGGCCGCGCTGCGGCTCGGCGCGGCGCAGCGGCAGGCCTTCGACCTGTTGAGCGGCGACACGCCGGTCGACGAGGCGTTGCAGGGACTCCCGTCCTCGCCGGCGTGATGGGCGGGCGCTAGACTGGGAGGACCCTGACGCAGGCGGGCTCGACGCAGCAGCCATGCTGCAATCACGCTGCAACCAAACGGGAACGACCCGCACGAGAACGACCAGGAGGCGCCCATGATCGTCAAGGCTCCCTTCGGAAGCACGGGACATGACAGCACGCGCACGCTGTTCGGCGCCGCGGCCCTGAGTGACGTCACCCAGGCCGAGGCCGATCGGACCCTCGAGCTGATCCTCGACCACGGCATCAACCACATCGACGTCGCCGCCAGCTACGGCGACGCCGAGCTGCGCCTCGGGCCCTGGATGGAGACGCGCAGGAACGAGTTCTTCCTGGCGAGCAAGACCGGCGAGCGCAGCTACGCGGCGGCGCGCGACGAGATCCGGCGCTCGCTGGAGCGGCTGCGCACCGACCGCCTCGACCTCATCCAGCTCCACAACCTCGCCGAGCAGGACGAGTGGGAGCTCGCCATGGGCGACGACGGGGCCTTGCGCGCCTGCGTCGAGGCGCGTGACGAGGGCCTGGTGCGCTTCATCGGGGTCACCGGCCACGGCCTCGGCATCGCCGCGATGCACCTGCGAAGCCTCGAACGATTCCCGTTCGACACCGTGCTGTTCCCCTACAGCTTCGTGTTGCTGCAGGACGAGGGTTACCGCGCCGACGTCGATGCGCTGCTGGCCGTCTGCCGCGAGCGCGGCGTGGCCGTGCAGACCATCAAGTCGCTCACGCGCCGGCCCTGGGGCGAGCGGCGCCAGACGCGCGCCACCTGGTACGAGCCCCTCGAGGAGCCCGCAGACATCGAGGTGGCGGTGCACTGGGTCCTGGGGCACGAAGGCCTCTTCCTGAATACCGTGGGCGACATCCACGTGCTGCCGCGGGTGCTGGAGGCGGCCGCGCGGTTCGCCGGCCCCGTCTCCGACGAGGCCATGCGCGAGGTCATCGAACGCCGCGGGATGGAGCCGCTCTTCACGCGCTGACGTGCCGCGGCGACCCACGACATCGGGACGTGGCAAGGGGGACGGGTGGCGACAACGGGGCGTCGAGCACGGCGTCGGTCGTACGGCGGAATCGTGTGCGCGGCTATGGAGACCGACGCGCCGATGCCGCATGGTGACCCTGTGGGCAGCGGCAGCAGGTGGGCTCGGCCGAGCCAACGGGATCGTGACGGGGCCATGCGCATGCCGTGTGGTGCGCTGGCGGCACTCTTGTCGCGACATTCCGATGGACGCGGGGCGCCGTGAACGGCCGCCTCGCGGCCTCGCTGGCGCTCAAGGAGATCCTCCGCAACAAGGGCCGTTTCGCGTCCATCGGCGCCGTCATCGCGCTGATCACCACGCTGGTGCTGTTCCTCTCCGGGCTGGGTGAGGGCCTGGCGACCGGCAACCGCCAGTACGTGAGCGGCCTCGATGCCGACCTGCTCGTCTACCAGAGCACCGCCGATCTCCAGATCGCGGCCAGCCAGTTCGACCGTTCCGCCGTCGCGTCCGTACGTCGTGTGGCCGAGGTCGCCGACGTCGGCGCCATCGCCTTCGCGTCGACGGTGGTGGACCCGCGCTCGAGCACGGCGGCTGCGGGCGCGGCCCCTGCGACGCCGGGCCTCCGGGTCTCGCTGATCGGGGTGGAGCCGGGGCGTCCGGGCGATCCGGCGGTGCTGCAAGGGCCGGGATTCACGTCGGCCAGCGGTAACGAGGTGGTGCTGGGCCGGCAGGCGGCGCTGCGCAGCGGGATGAAGGTGGGCGACATCCTCACGGTCCGCTCCACCCAGGGCGCCGTGGACGAGAGCTACGACCTGCGCGTGGTGGGCATCGCGGCCGGGCAGCAGTATCAGATCGCGCCCGCCATCCTCGTACCGTTGGTCACCTTCGAGCGCGTCAAGCCCAAGGCCAACCTCCAGGACGACCCCCGTACGCTGCTGTTCAACGTTCTGGCCGTGAAGGGCGCCGCCGGCGTGGCCCCCGCCGCGCTCGCCCGGCGCATCGAGGGTCAAGTGCGGGGGGTGCGCGCGGTCGACCTCGCCACCGCTTATCAGAGCATCCCCGGCTACTCGGCGCAGCAGAGCACGCTCAACACGCAGAGCGGCTTCACCCTGATCATCGGACTCCTGGTAGTGGGCGGCTTCTTCCAGATCCAGACGCTGCAGAAGCTCGGGCAGATCGGCATGCTCAAGGCCATCGGCGCCTCCAACGCGCTGGTGGCGACCGAGGCGGTGCTGCAGATCGTTCTCGTCAACCTGGCAGGCGTGATCGCCGGAACGCTGGGCACGGCCGTCCTCGCCGCCACCTTCCCGGCCACCGTGCCGATCGTGTTCCAGCCCGGTAACGTCGCCATCGCCCTGGCCGGGCTGCTCGTCATCGGCCCGCTCGGCGGACTGGTGGCGCTGCGCGCAGCGCTGCGCGTCGAGCCTCTGCGCGCCCTGGGACTGGGCCGATGAAGGGGCGGCGAATCGAGGGGCGGGACAGGCACGCCACCGGCGAGGACGCTCGCGACGTGGCGCCGTCCATGGAGGGCCCGGCGCTGGTGGCCGAGGGCCTGCGCAAGAGCTACCACCTGGGCCGGCAGACCATCAACGCCGTGGACGGGGTCTCGCTCACGCTCCGGCAGGGAGAGTTCTTGGCCCTGGTGGGACCGTCGGGCTCGGGCAAGACCAGCATCCTGGCGATGCTGGCGGGCCTGCTCCGTCCCACGGAGGGCCGGGTGAGCATCGCAGGGGAGGACCTGGGGGGCCTCGCCGACCGCCGTCTCGCCGGGTTCCGTCGACGCAACATCGGGTTCACGTTCCAGCAGAACAACCTGGTGCCCTACCTCACGGTGCTCGAGAACGTCACCCTGATGCTGTCGCTGAATGGACGCTACGACGCCGACGGCGTGCGCCGGGCCAAGGAGTTGCTGGAGCGGCTGGGTCTGGGCGACCGCCTCCGGAGCCTGCCCTCGCAGCTCTCCGGGGGGCAGCAGCAGCGTGTCGCTATCGCCCGCGCGCTCATCCATCAGCCCGCGGTGGTGCTCGCCGACGAGCCCACCGCCAGCCTCGACACGGAACGCGCGCACCAGGTGGTGGACACCTTCGCCACGCTCATCCACCACGACCGGCGCGCGGGGATCATGGTGACCCACGACCTGCGCATGTGCCGGGTCGTCGATCGCGTCATCGTGTTGCGTGACGGCGTCGTGGATCGCACCATCGAAGATCCCGTTGCCATCGCACGGTTCGCCGACGGGGCGTTGGCATGACGTCCGGCACGAGCCGGCCGCGGAGGGGAGCATGCGCATGATGCGCGTCGTCTTGTACCTGGTCCTCGGCGCCCTTCTGGGTGTCGGGGGCATGATCGCCTATCGCCAATTCGGGAGCCCGGTGGGGTCCTCGTCCGAACCGGCGTCGAGCTCGAGCCCCGCCTCCGGGGACGCCGCAGGTCCCTCGGCCGGGAACGGCGGGAGCGCCGGCGGCAGTACCCCTGGCAGTGCCCCCGTCACTACCACCGGCAGTGCCACCGACAGGGCGGCGAGCGCGGGCGCCTCCGTCGAGACGTCCCTTCCCGTGGCCACGTCCGCCGAGGCCGAGGTGCGCCCGCTGCGCTCGGCAGATCTGGCGTTCCCCGTGCCAGGCGTGCTCGCCGAACGGCTCGTGAAGGTCGGCGACGAGGTCCAGGCGGGCGCGGCCTTGCTCCGGCTCGACAGCTCGGCCGAGCAGGCTCTCCTGCGTCAGGCGGACGCCGCGCTGGCCGCGGCCGCGGCCCAGGTGGGGGTGGCGCAGGCGGCCGAGGAGGCGGCGAAGCAGCAGGTGGCGGCGGCCGACGCCGCCGTCGAGGTGGCGAAGGCGCAGCTCGACGGCGCCGACACGGCGGTCCGGCAGACCCTGGGTGAGGCCGAAGCCACCGTCGCCCGCGCCAGGGCCCAACGGGCGGCGGCTGCGGCCGGCGTGACGCAGGCCGAAGCGGCGGCCCTGCAGGCGCGCGCCGCCTACCAGCAGGCGAAGGCGGCGGTGACCGAGGCCGGAGCGCGCCGCGATCAGGCCGCTGCGGCCCGCGACAGCGCCGCCGTGGCGGTGGACCGGCGCACGCTGCGCGCGCCCTTCGCGGGTCGCGTGATGGCCGTTGGGGCCGAGGTCGGCGAGGCCGTCGGTTCCGGCGGCGCGGCGGCCGCAGCCGGGACCGCAGCCGGGAGCGCAGCCGGGACCGCGAGCGGCGCCGGGGCCGCCGTCACGCTCGCCGACACCAGCGCCTGGCTGGTGGACACCACCAACCTCACCGAGCGGCAGGTGGTGGGCGTGCAGAAGGGTCGTCGCGTGACGGTCTCCGTGGACGCGCTCCCGGGTCGCACCTTCGGCGGTGAGGTGGAGCGGGTGAGCGGGGTCTCCAGGATCGTGCGGGGCGACGTCACCTACGTCGCCACCGTTCGCATCCTCCCCAGCGACGGCGACGCGGCGGACCTCGCGCTGTTGCGGCCGGGCATGACGGCGGTGGTGAGGGACCTGGTTCGCTGAGGCCGCGGCCCTCAGGCCGCCGTGTTCCCCCCGTCCACGGGCAGCGCCACACCGGTGACGAAGCTCGCGGCGTCGCTGGCCAGGAAGGCGATCGCCTCGGCCACCTCTTCGGGCCGGCCCACGCGCCCCAGCGGCAGCGCGCTGCCGATCGCGGCCAGCTCCGCGCTCGGGTCGTCGTTCTCGAAGTAGCCTGCATCGCGCCAGCGTTCGACGTAGGTGTCGCCGGGGCACACCGCGTTCACACGGATGTTCTCGCCGGCGTGGTCGAGCGCCATCGCGCGGGTGAGCTGCACCACGGCACCCTTGCTGGCGCAGTAGGCGGCGGCCCGCCTCCCGCCGACGAGCCCGAAGTCCGAGGCGTTGTTGACGATGACGCCGCCCCCGCGACTGCGTAGCTCGGGCAGCACCAGGCGGCTCATCCGCCACAGCGCGGTGACGTTGAGATCGAACACCCGCGCCCAGGCGTCCTCACCGGTCTCCTCGGCCGTTCCCTGCAGCACCACGCCGGCGTTGTTCACCAGGATGTCGAGGCCCCCCAGGGCGTCGCTCGCCCGCCGCACCGCCGCCGCGCAGTCCTCCTCGCGCGTGTGGTCGGCCGTCAGGTAGACGGCGCCGATGTCGTCGGCGAGCGCTCGGCCGAGGTGCTCGCGGCGTCCGGTGAACGCCACCTGCGCGCCTTCGCGCGCGAACAGGCGCACCGTCGCCTGGCCGATGCCGCTGGTGCCGCCGGTGATGAGGGCGGCCTTGCCGTCGAGGGGGCGCGCTGTGCGGGTCATTCATCAGTATAGACGCCGGGCACGGCATTCCGGCGCGCGACGTAGGATGGCAGGCATGATCGACGACGCTTCCATCCATGACCTGCTCGAGCGCGCTCGCGAGGTCGAGCCCACCTACCTCGAGGATCTCGAGGCGCTGGTACGCATCGAGACGCCGAGCGGCCACCTTCCGGGGCTCGAGCGCGCCGCCGCCTGGATGGCCGACGCCTTCGCGGCGGTGGGAACGGTCTCGCGGGAGGCTACCCCGGCGGGGCCGCTGCTCAGCGTGCAGGTGCCTGGGCACGGCGCCAAGGTACTGATGCTGGCGCATTACGACACGGTGCAGCCGGTCGGTTCCTGGCCCGAGCTGTGGCGGCTCGACGGCGACCGCATCTACGGGCCCGGCACCAACGACATGAAGGGCGGCCTACTGTTCGCGCTGCACGCCCTGAAGTTGCTCGAGCTCCGGGACCGCCCCCGCGTGGAGATCCTGCTCACCCCTGATGAGGAGGTGGGCAGCGAGGCGAGCCGCCCGCGCATGGAGGCCGCCGCGCGGGAGGCGGACGCCGTGCTGGTGCTGGAGGCGCCCACCAACGAGGGCGACCCGAAGGTGGCCCGCAAGGGTGGAGGCCAGTACCGCGTCACCGTGCACGGCCGTGCCGCCCACCAGGGGGTCGAGCCGGAGAAGGGCGTGAACGCCGTCCTGGAGGCCGCGCACCAGATCCTTGCGCTGGAGGCGATCAGCGATCTGGAGAAGGGCTCGCGGCTGGGCGCCAACGTGATCCACGGTGGGACGGTCGTCAACGTCGTGGCCGACCGGGTCGAGATCGAGGTGGACGCGCGGGCCTGGACGTTGGACGAGGGAACGCGCCTGGACGCCGCACTGCACGCTCTGAAGCCCGTACTGGCCGGTTCGCGGCTCGAGGTCGCCGGCGCGTTCGCGCGCCCGCCGATGGAGGCCCTTCCCGGCAACCTGGCGCTGTTCGAACGGGTGAGGAAGATCGCAGCGGCGCTGGGGGAGGATCTCGCCCCCGGCCGGGTAGGTGGCGCTTCCGACGGCAACTTCACTGCCGCCCTGGGGATCGCTACCCTGGACGGCCTGGGGCCCGTCGGTTTCGCCGACCACACTCGTGAGGAGCACATCCTGCGCTCGAAGATCCCCGGGCGGCTCGCTCTGCTGGCGGGGCTGCTCGCAGACCTGGCGGGGACGGAACGCGGCCCCAACAGCGCCTGAGCGGGGTCCCGCGCCGGCGACGCTCCCGGCATTCCCGGATGGGCACTCCCCAACAAGGAAAGAGTGAGGGCGCGCCGGAGCGCGCCCCTTCTCTTCGACCTGCTGCCCCCCACGATTTCAACTGAAACGATACGCCTTTGGGGACGCGTTGCGTCAATAATCGGAGCAAGGTTCGTGCACCCCCGGTTCCGGTGCGAGGGGCGGGACGGGCAGGGCCAGAGCGCGCGTCCGGACAGCGGCGGTCAGGTGTCGCGCCGGGGCGCCAGGGCGACCGCACGCGTCGGGTCCATGATCAGGGCGCGATAGATGCGCCCCATCTCTTCCGGCGAGTACGGCATGTCGTGCGTGAGCCACCACTCGATCAGCGCCATGAACGACCGGATGATGTGCTGTGCGGCGATCTCCAGCGGAACGACGCTGTCGGGGCGGTCGGTGAAGCTGTGGTCGATGGCCTGGACGCCGACCTCGAGGGCGCGCGCGAGCAGATCGACCGAGCGTTGGCTCGCCAGCAGCACGCGGTAGAGCGGGGCGTGCGCCTTGGCGTGGCGGAACACCGTGGCACCGGTGCGGGCGGGGTCGTCGTCCGCCGACACGGGCTCGAGCCGCTCCATGAGCCCATCGAGGACCTCCTCGAGGAGGTCGCGCAGCAGCGCCTCCTTGTCGGGGTAGTGGCGGAAGAAGGTGGCGTAGCCGATGTCCGCTCGGTCGGTGAGATCACGGATGGTCACCGCGTCGTAGCCGCGCTCCAGCGTCAACTCGATCATCGCCCGACCGAGCCGGCGGCGCGTCCGCTGGACGCGCAGGTCCTGCCGGGGGCGGCTGTCGGTCCGGTTCGCCATCACCACGGCGAGTATAGCGGCCCGCCGAACCACGCCGCCGCCGTTCGGCAGGGCCTTCAGCGGCCCGCGTGCCGTGAGCGGCGTCTTCCTGCGCTCTGTAATGAGCCACCCTGTTTCACACGCGACACTCTATATCATAAGTCATGGCCGTCCACGATCCCGCGGCGCCGCGGCCGCCCGCGTCGCCCCCCGTCGGTGCTGTCGCCGGGCGGCGGCGAAGCCAGCCGCCGCACGACCCCTTCGATCCGGCTGCGCCCGCTTTCGAGCGCTTCGGCGACCGCGTGGTGGTCCGCTCGGCCGCCCTCGCCCGTGCCGTGCTGCGCGCCGGCGGCAGCGTGCGCCAGGCGGGCTTCCACGCGGAATCGATGGAGCGGGGCGGCCCCCGGCTGAAGAAGCCGATCCTCTTCCAGGAGGGCGACGAGCACCGCCAACAGCGCACGGCCATCGCCCACTTCTTCACCCCGATGGCGGCCTCCGAGCGCTACCGCGCCGTGATGGAAGACTTCACCGAGGAGCTGCTCGCGGGCTTCCGCGCGCGTGGCGGCGGCGACCTGAGCGCGCTCTCGCTGCGACTGGCGGTGCGCGTCGCCGCCGAGGTCGTGGGGCTGACCGACAGCCGCGACGGCCGCATGGATCACCGTCTCGACGCCTTCTTCTCACTCACGCCGGGGCCGTTCTCATGGCGGCCTCGCCGGCTGCTGGCGTTCGCGCGGGTGCAGAGCGCGATGCTGCGCTTCTACTGGAGCGACGTGCGGCCCGCCATACGGGCCCGCCGCCGCCGGCCCCAGGACGACGTCATCTCGCACCTCATCTCGCGGGGTCACCGCGATGCCGATATCCTCGTCGAGGCCGTCACCTACGGCGCGGCCGGCATGGTCACCACCCGCGAGTTCATCAGCATGGCCGCCTGGCACCTGCTGCAGGACGAGGTGCTGCGCAGCGACTACCTGGCGCGCGACGGCGAGGGGCGCAAGCGTTTCCTGGCCGAGGTGGTGCGGCTCGAGCCGGTGGTCGGGCATCTGCTGCGCCGCGTCGAGCAGCCGCTCGAGTTGGAGGTGGACGGCCGCACCGAGATGCTCGCGCCCGGCACGCTGGTCGACATCGACATCCGCGCCGCCAACGCCGACGCCTCGGCGGTCGGCGACGACCCGCTCGGCCTCGTCCCCGATCGCGCCATGCGCGCCCGCGGCCTGCAGCCCTACGCGCTGGCCTTCGGCGACGGGCACCACCGCTGCCCCGGCTCCTTCCTGGCGTTGGAGGAGGCCGACGTGTTCCTGGAGCGCTTGCTGCGCCTGCCCGGCCTGCGTATCGCATCGGGGCCGACGCTGCGCTTCAGCGAGCTGGTGCAGGGCTACGAGCTACGGGAGTTCCTGCTGCGAACCGGGTGATCGAGGCCCGAGCGCACCGCCGGTCGTGATGGGGCTTGACGATTCTCATCGACGGTATTATTATCATTCTCGATAATGATACTGGCCGTGAGAGAGTCCTCCCGATGAAGGAATCGAAGGCGGACCTGATCTTGCATCCCGTGCGCGTCCGGATCATCGGCTTGCTGGCGGGTGGGCGGCACCTGAGCGCGCGGCAGATGGTCGAACGCCTGGGCAGCGTCCCGCAGCCATCGTTGTATCGCCACCTGAAGAAGCTCGTGAAGGGAGGGGTCCTGGCGGTCGAGGACGAACGTCGTGTGCGGGGAGCCGTGGAGCGCGTGTACGGGCTTGCGCAGGGACGAGCGAAGCTGACGGCGGAAGACCTCGCCGAGGCCAGCCGCGACGATCACATGCGCTACTTCATGACGTTCGTCGCGAGTCTGCTCGACGAGTTCGCGAGCTATCTCGAACAGCAGGACGTCGACCTGTTCAAGGACGGCGTGGGCTACGGGCAGGTGCCGTTGTACCTGAGCGAACGCGAGTTCGACGACGTCGCCGGGCAGATCCGGGACGTCCTCACGCGTGCCGCCGCCAACGAGCCGACCGCCGAGCGCCGACGGCGAACGTTCTCGACGATCGTCATGCCGGAGCCGGAGATGGGAAGAGCGCAGGAAGAGGAGTCGGGATCGCCCCTGTAGGTCCATGAGGAGGCACGTTGCCATGCTGGTCGTCACGACCGAGAACATTCCTGGGTACGCCATCGAGAACGTCGTGGGTCAGGCCTTCGGCGTCATCGTTCGAAGCCGAGGGATCGGCGGGAACATCACGGCCGCGCTGCGGAGCCTGGGCGGCGGCGAGATCAAGGAGTACACCGAGATGCTGGAGGACGCCCGCAAGGCGGCCATCGATCGCCTGGTCCAGAACGCGCACGCCATGGGCGCCAACGCCGTGGTGATGATGCGCTTCGACTCCAGTGAGATCGGACAGTCGATGTCCGAGGTGGTGGCCTACGGCACGGCCGTCGTGGTCCACGAGGGCTAGGCCGTGCTGAGGTTCGTGGTCTCGTACTTCGCCATCGAGGTGGTGGTGATCGTGGTCGCGGTCGCCGCCACCCTGTGGGCGCGAAGGCGGCGCCTGCGCGCCCGCGACCGGCGCTCGTTGGAGGGTTTCGTCAGGACCGAGGAGGCGTTCATCGACCCCACCACGGGGATCCGCCAGCGCGTGTGGTTCAACCCGCGCACCGGCGAGCGGCGCTACGAGGCGGGGGACGGGGCCGACGCGGGCTAGGCATCGCCCGCCTCCTGGCGGGCCGCAGTTGCGGTGGCGCCCGTCAGGCGCCCACGCGCTGCACCTCGACGTAGACCCCCTCGTCGTCGACCACCACCTGCTCGCGCAGCGTCTCGTAGCGCCCGAAGTCGACCAGGGCGTTGGCGAAGCCTTGCGCGGAACGCAGGTCGTGGAAGGGGCCCACGCGGCAGTCGGCTTCGCCCTCCCAACGATCGGGCGGCAGGACGGGGGTGCTGGTGCTGGCGGTGGCGGTGCGTGGAGCTTCCTGGGGCACGATCATGCGCAGCCTCCTTCCGCACGCGGGGCGTGCGATGGGTCCCTTCCATCCTCCGCCCGCGGCGTTGGACGGCCGTGAGGCCCGGCTGAGATTTGCGCCTGAGCTGAGCGCCTGAGCTGGGCGCCTGAGATGAGCGGTGCGAGGGGACGGTAGGCTGGGCCGACCCCGCGGGTCGGGCAGGGTGGGGCCGGCGGGGAGCAGCGGGCACCCCGGCCGTCGGCCCCGCCAGTGAGGAGGCAGGCATGGACTTCCAAGGCAAGCGCGTGCTGGTTACGGGCGGCGCCCGCGGCATCGGGCGCGCCATCGCGCAGGCGTTCGCTGAGCGCGGCGCGCGCGTGGCGATCGGCTACCACGAGAACGCGGCGGCGGCGGAGGCGACGCTGGCATCGCTCGCCGGTGAGGGGCACGCCGCGCTGGGCGGCGACCTCTCCGAGCCCGCCACCGCACGCCGTGTCGTGGAGAGCGCCGTCGAAGCGCTCGGTGCGCTCGACGTGCTGGTGAACTGCGCCGGCATCGGGCTCCACCACCCGCTCGACACGGTCGACTACGGGGCTTGGCAGGACGCCTGGCAGCGCATCCTGGCTGTGAACCTGCTGGCTCCCGCCAACACCAGCTACGTCGCGGCCCGGCACATGATCGAGCGTGGTGGGGGCCGCATCGTCAACGTCGGCTCGCGCGGCGCCTTCCGGGGCGAGCCGGACCAGCCCGCCTACGGCGCCAGCAAGGCCGGCCTGCACGCCATGAGCCAGTCGCTGGCGCAGCACCTCGCACCGCACGGCATCGCGGTGGGGGTGGTGGCGCCCGGCTTCGTCGAGACCGACATGGCGAAGTCGCGGCTGGAGGGGACGGGGGGTGACGCCATCCGGGCACAGAGCCCGCTGGGCCGCGTCGCGCAACCGGAGGAGGTCGCCCATGCGGTGCTGTATCTCGCTTCGGAGGAGGCCTTCTTCTCGACCGGCGCCATCCTCGATGTGAACGGGGCGTCCTACCTGCGGAGCTGAGCGGACTCGTGTGCCGGACGCCGACGGGGACATTTGGCCCTAAGCCACGTCCCGGCGGTTTTCTAACGTGGACATACGTATCCGAGTTTATGACTCCACGCCGCACCAGGAGGGACCGACAGCATGGCCACACCCGATCGCCCTACCCCCGCCGAGCCCGCCGCTCACGACCCCACCGCTCACGACCCCGCCGCTCACGACCCCCAGCGCCCGACCGGCATGAGCCGCCGCGACCTGCTGCGGCGCAGCGGCATGCTGGTGGCCGCCGGCGTCGCCGCCTCCGCGGTCCGGAACAATCCCTTGCTGGCCTGGGCTGAGGGCGTCACCGGCGAGAATGCGGCCGCTCAGGCCGCCGTGGCCGGACTGCGCCTGGCCGCCGACCCTACCGACCTGCCCGCCCCCATCCGCCGCAGCACCCCCGAACACCACGACATCACCATCACCAGCGACGAGGTCGACGGCGAGATCGAGCCGGGCGTGCGCTTCAGCTACATGACCTTCGGGGGCCGCATCCCCGGCCCCATGATCCGCGTTCGTCAGGGGGATACGGTCACCCTCACCCTGAAGCACGGCAAGGGCTTCCTGCCGCACAACATCGACCTCCACGCCGTCTACGGGCCGGGCGGCGGGGCCGGCGCCACGCTGGTGGGGCCGGGCGAGAGCAAGACCTTCACCTTCCAGGCGCGGTACCCCGGCGCCTTCATCTACCACTGCGCGGTGGCGGGGGTGCTCGACTACCACATCAGCGCCGGCATGTTCGGCATGATCCTGGTGGAGCCGCCCGAGGGCCTTCCCCCCGTCGACCGCGAGTTCTACCTCGGTCAGCACGAGGTCTACACCACGCTGCCGGCCGGAACCAAGGGCGACCACGCCTTCGACTACGACAAGATGGCGGCCGAGGACCCCAGCTACGTGCTCCTCAATGGTGAGAAGTACGCCCTCACAGACGGGGTGCGCGGCGCCATGAAGGCCAAGGTCGGTGAGACGGTGCGCGTCTTCTTCGTCAACGGCGGCCCCAACCTCACCAGCAGCTTCCACCCCATCGGCAACGTCTGGACCAGGGCGTGGCGCGACGGCGCCGTGCTCGGCGAGCCCGCCCGCTACGTGCAGACGCAGACCGTGGCCCCCGGCAGTTGCGCCGTGCTGGAGATGGAGCTTCCCGTACCGGGCGAGGTGAAGATCGTCGACCACGCCCTCAGCCGGGTCGCGCGCAAGGGCATGCTGGGCGTCGTCCAGGTCGAGGGGCCGGAACGACCCGCCATCTTCCGCGAGGGGGCGTAGCGGGCACGCCGGCGACGTCGCGCCCTGGGGACGGGGCCCGACGTGGGACGCGTCGCCGTCACGTCAGCGGGCGGCGGGCGGCCCGCAGCACCCGCGCCAGCAGCGCCAACGAGGCCAGCTCTAGCGCGACCGAGAACGCCACCAGCCAGGCGGCTCCCAGCTCGAACAGCCCTCCCATCGCCAGGCTCCCCAGCATCCAGGCGGCGCCGAAGGCGGTGTCGAACAGGCCGTAGGCGGTGCCGCGCCGTTCGGGCGGGCTGAGGTCGGCGACCGCCGCGCGCATCAGGCTCTCCTGCAGCCCCAGTGCCGCGCCCCACAGCACGGCGCCCAGCACGAGCAGCGGGGCGCTATGCGGAAGGAACAGCAACGGTGCGCTCGGCAGCGTCAGCAGCGGCAGCGCCGCGACCACCCGCAGGCCGAAGCGGTCGTAGAGGGTGCCCACCAGGTAGGCGGCGCCGGCGTCCACGCCCATCGCCAGCGCGAACAACAGCGGGATGGCGGCCGGCGGAAGCACCCCTTCGGTGCCGAAGCGCCAGGCGATCAGCGCGAAGTGCGCGAAACCGGCGACCGACACCGCCGCGAACGCCAGGTAGCGCCAGTACAACGGCGAGAAGCCGCGGGCGTCGAGAGTGCGGCCCCGCTGCTGCCGCTCCCCTTCGGGCTCGAGCCGCCGTGCGCGCCGCAGCACCGCCAGCGCGACCAGCGCCGGCGCCAGCAGGACCGCGAAGCCCAGCCGGTACCCCGACAGCGCCACCGCCCCGGCCACCACCAGTGGGCCCAGGACCGCGCCGATCTGGTCGAGCAGTTCGTGGAGCCCGAAGGCGCGCCCGCGCCCGAGCTCGTGGCTGGCGCTGGCGAGCAGGGCGTCGCGCGCGGGGGTGCGCAGGCCCTTGCCCAACCGCTCGGCGAACACCAGGCCTGCGGCCGGCGCGACCGCGCCGGTGAGCGCCAGGGCCGGCACCGCCAGCAGGTTGATGGCGTATCCCGCGATGACGACCGTCCAGTGGTGACCGCGGCGGTCGACGAAGCCGCCGGAGACCAGACGCAGCGCATAGCCGAGGAACTCGCCCACCCCCGCTACCACGCCGACCACCAGCGGCGTCGCGCCCAGCACGCCCAGGTAGGGCCCCACGATGCTGCGGCCGCCCTCGTAGGTGAAGTCCGCGAACAGGCTCACCACGCCGATGCCGATGACGAAGCGCCAGGCCAGGTCGCGGCCGGTGGAGCGGTTCATGGCGTGCCGGGGCGTGGGCGGCGGTGGCCTTCAGCCGCCCGCGCCCGCCCCCTTCTCCTCGTCCTTCGAGCCGTCGTCCTTCGAGCCGTCGTTCTTCGAGTCCTCGTTCTTCGAGCGCAGCACCAGCACGGTCACCATCACGCCCGCAAGCAGCGGAAGGCCCACCAGCCACAGCAACCACCGCACCACCGAGCGCGAGCCGCCGCGGGCCGGCGGGAAGGTGAAGTCGAGACTGCCGTTGGGTTGCGCTCCGCCCACCTGCAGCGTGACGCTGGCGCGGATGTCCTCCTTGGGGTAGGTGCGGTCGCGCACGGTGAGGGTGTAGCGCCCTGGCGGCGGAGCAGCCTCCAAGCGCGCCCTGTAGGTGCCGTAGGGCTCCGGGTACTCCTGGAACGTGAGCGGCGTCGGCGCGGCGCCGGGCTGCCCTGCGGGCTGGAGCGTCCCCTCGAGCTTGGCGCCCTCGACGGGGGCCTTGGACAGCGTCGCCAGGTCGACGGTGAGGATCAGCGGCGCGCCCGGGCTCGGGGGGTCGGGGTTGGCGGTGACGGCCCCGAGGACCACCGTGCCGTGGGCGAAGGCGGCCGCGGGGACCAGGAAGGCAACGAGGGCCAGCAGGACGACGAGCTCAGACCCCGCGCGGCGGCGAGCGACGGTTCGCCCCCGAACTCGGGGGGGAAGCGCGGGCGAGCGCCGGCCTGCGCGGATGCGCATAGGCGGGCGGAGAAGGGGCAACTGGGACACGTCGGACTCCGTCTGGAGCGGGACTCGGACGTCGTGCCCGGGCTCCGCGGGGGGTGGCGCGACGATACCAGCCGCGCCCCACCGGGGTGGGGTTCGCGGGTCTCGTGGATGGTGCTAGGCTTCGCAGCATGGCGCGGGGACGCGGTCCGCTTCCGACCTCCGGGTCGGGCCCCATGGCGGGCCGCATGGTCGACCAGCCGCGCGGCTTCGATCTGCTGCGCCTCCCCGGCCTGAGGCGCCTGCTGCGCTGGCGTTACGCGCGCTTCGCGTTCCAGCTCCCCCTGCTCGCGCTGGCCGTGGTGGTCATCGTCGACGGCCTCACCGGGCAGCAGATGGCCGCCCGCAACGCCGCGACCACGGGCGTGTGGATCCACTACCGGGGCCTGGTGGTGCTGGCGCTGGCCTTCTTCGGGAACGCCTTCTGCGCCGCGTGCCCGCTGATGCTCACGCGCGGGCTCAGCAGGTGGCTCGAGCGCCGGCTGCCGACCAAGCTGGCCTGGCCGCACGTTCTGCGCAACAAGATCACCGTTCTCGTCCTGACGCTCGCGCTGCTGTGGGCCTACGAGGCCCTCGGCCTGTGGGCCAGCCCGTGGTTGACCGCCTGGCTGGCGATTCTATACTTCGTGGGGGCGCTGGCGCTGGACACGCTGTTCCCCTCCGGGACCTTCTGCCGCTACGTGTGCCCGCTCGGGAACTTCAACTTCGTGCTCTCCAGCGTCTCGCCCACCCAGATCGCCGCGGCGGACCCGGGCGTGTGCCGCGAATGCGTCGACAAGCCCTGCCTGTACGGCCGGCCGGCCACGCAGGCGACGGCGATCGCGCGCGGCGCGGCCGCCGTGCCAGGCTGCGAGTCGAACCTGATGGTCCCCACCATCACCTCCAACATGGATTGCACCTACTGCTTCAACTGCGTCCGCGCCTGCCCCTACGACAACGTGGCCCTGCGCCTGCGGGAACCCGGCCGCGAGCTGGTCAAGGATCCGTGGAGGCGACGGTTCGGGGCGACGACGCTCCTTTTCGGCGTGCTGCTGGCCGTGTGGGGCGTGATGAACGCCCTGGCGATGATCGGCCCCTTCCAGGCCATCGCCGGCGTCGCCGGCCGGATCCTCGGCACGGACCGCCACGGCGCCCTGGTCCTGGTGCTGTACGTCGTCGCCAGCATCCTCGGCCTCGCCCTCACCGTTGCCTTCGCGCTGCTGGCGGACGTCCTCGGAGGCGCGGCGCCCCGTCCCTGGACGGCCTTCCGGCGCTGGGGCTACGTGGCGGTCGCGCTCGGGTTCGGGTTCTGGACCGCCCACTACCTGTTCCACTTCCTGACCGGCGGCGCCGGTGCGGTGCCCGTGACGGAACACTTCCTGGCGCGATTCGGGGCCGGCCTCACGCCGAACTGGGGGCTCGACCGCCTGGTGCCCATGGCCTGGCTGTTCCCCATCCAGGCCGTCGTGACCGCCCTCTACGCCGCCCTGGCGATGGTGAGCGCGGTGCGCATCGGGTTGCGCGACTTCGGGCGCCGCGGCGTGGTGGCGATGTGGCCGATGGCGCTGTTCGCGCTGCTCTTCGCCG
>CAVSGP010000002.1:0-335561 GCA_963727505.1 uncultured Trueperaceae bacterium
CCGGGAGGAAGCGCAGACCGAGCTGCGACAGCAGGCGGGCCGCCAGTTCGACCCGGACCTCATCGCCATCTTTCTGGAGCAGGTGCTCGACTAGCACGCCCCCCCAACGAGCTACGCGACCCGCCACGGCAAGACCCCGCCCTCGTGATGCGTCGGGCCGGGATGCACCGGAAGTCCGGCATCCAGATCTTCGGGATGCACGTGCACGATGTGCACGCGTCCCTCGGTGTGGGTCTCGGTGAGCACCACGGCGTAGCGCGGAGACGGCGGGTCCATGTGCCCCTGGGGGTCGAGGTCGATCGCCGCGCGGGCCTCCGTCTGCCAACCCGTCTCCAGGTCCGGCGCGTCTTCGACGGTGGTGACGAGCAGTTGCTGCGCCGCGCGTTCCAGCGGCGCCCCGCGCTCGGGGTGTGGCACGACCAACCGCCCACCGCGGCCGGGCAGACCGGCGTACAGGCCGAGCGTGGACGCCTCCACACCTTCGGCCAGTACGTTGCCGGCACCGGCGATCATCAGCAGAACGATGGCGACGACAAGCTCGACGATCTTGCTGGCAGACAGTCGTTGACACATGCGGCCTCCTCAGGCTTCCGAGCGGAGCGCACGCCGCCCGGAAAGGATGTGCCGATCACGCTAGGCAACGCCGCCATGAGAACCCCTGGAGGAGCCTAAACGCCGCGTATCACCGCCCACTCACGACGTCACACATGCGCACGGGAGCGGCAATCAGTGGCTCACGACCCTCCCATGCGAACCCTTCATGGAACCATCGGCGCGCACGATACCCCAGACCGAACATCTCGCACGCCACGAAATGCCAGCCCCAACGGAACCGGCTCCGCTTGCAGACCTCACTGCCGTCCACGGACGCGACCCATCCCCAGCGTGCGCTTCAGCGAAAGAGCTGTTGGGAGGTGAGTACGACGTTGTCAGAGAACGGCGATGCTGGCCAAGAGATGCGTGAAGTGAAGCGTCGCGTTGGTGCTGGTGCCGCCTTGGACAGTGGCCCCGATCCAAAGCCGTCCCTGGTTGGCGGCGATGGCGAGAACCTTGCCGCCAAGGTGGATGGGTTGGGTGTTGCCATCGGCGGGCAGCGTGACGGCGCTGGAGATGCTCGTCTCTTGAGCAGAAGGGCAGGCGTAGTAGGTGTTGGTGAGATTGGTAACCGGCGTGCAGTTGGGATCGGTGCTGGGGTTGGTGGCACGGCCATAGAACGTGAAGGTCGTGTCGTTCATGAGGCCGCTGGCACTGGCATCGCCATCGATCGTGGCGCTCGCGACGTGGAGGTTGGCTTTCTGGAAGGCGCTGGGATCCGCCGGGTAGAGGACGTCGCCTTGGGTGTTCGTGATAACGCCGAGATCGATGGTGACGTCTTGCAAGGTGACCTTGACGGGGAGGTTCTGACAGGCGGTGATCACGAGGGTCATAGCGGCAAGCGCGGAGAGAGCGAGGGCGCGGACGGAGTGCTTGGTCATGAGTGGGCCTCCTCGAGGTTGGGGCGGTTCACACGGTGAGTTGGTGACGTGACGCGACGGTAGTGAGCACATCGAAGACGCCCGTCAGAATGACCGAACCGTCCTAATCTGGATGTAGTCTCCGTTCCCACGGGAACGGCGGACCAAGACCGGGTGAACCGTCTGTAGGTCCTGGGGAAACCGGAGGCCTCGATCCCGCGGGACGCACCAGACCGAAGGCCCGGCGCCAGACCACCAGGTCGCGCTGAAGGACCGACATTACCGCCGGAAACACCGACAATCACGCCAAGCCAGGAGCCTTCTATCGGCTCGACTATCGCATCCCCGACAACCTCAGCTTCGCGGAGCGCTGCGATCGGTGAGAGCGGCGCTGAGAATCGAGCCCCTGGCATCCAGGAGACAGGACGGGGCCGGTGCTGCTAGGGGAGCAGCTTGGCGGTGTAGGAGTAGGGTCCGCCGCTGCTGCAGGTAGCGCCGGGGTCGGAGGTCGTGTACTGCCCGCTGCCGCCGGCGATCGGGAAATCGCTGGTCTTGAAGTAGCCCGGGCCGATGGCGCTGCTACCGAAGCTGGAGAGGGTCAGGGTGCCGTCGTTGTTATCGGTGATGCTCTTGAACGGCGTGCCGGGCATGTACCCGAGCTGGCTGGGGTACTGGTCGAAATGGAAGCGGGTGTAGCCGCTGAGCGGGTTGCCGTTGGCGTCGAAGTAGAGGCCGAAGACGCCGCCGCTGCGGACCGCCATGGCGGCGGGGTCGGTGGTGCCGTCGACGACCAGGTAGCGCTTTAGGGCGGGAGCGGTGTCGCCGGGCGCGGCGGCCAGGTCGGGGTAGCCGAGGCACACGAAGGGGCCGCTGGGGGCGGTGGGGGTGGTGGTGTTGGCGGCGCGAGCGCAACCGCTGAACCCCACCGTGACCCGCTTCGGGTTACGGGTGCCGCTGTTGTCGAGGCTGACCAGGCCCGCGGCGGTGGGGTCGGTGACGAAGGTGTTGCCGCCGATGACCGCCTGGCCGGTGACGTCGGCAGTGTAGTCGATCGGGTTGCTGGTGCTGCTGCCGCCCTGGCCGCTGGTGCAGGTGACCACGTGGACGGTGTCGTAGGTGCCGGCAGCGGCCTGCGCGGTGGTGTTGATGAGGTCCTGGAAGGCCTGCAGGTTGTGGGCGAGATCGACCTTGCAGGCGTTCGGGTCGCCGCTGGGGTCGCAGTGGAAGAGCTCGGTCTGGCCGCCGCTGCCGCTGTCGGTCAGGACGATCTGCAGGATGGGGACCTTCAGATGGATCGGCGTGAAGCTCTGCACCTGGGCGGTCTGGCTCTGCGGGGTGAGGATGGCCTGGTTAGTGAGGCTGGCGGGCTGGACGGTGGCGCTCTGGGCGCTGCTGCTCTGCACGTGCAGCGTCACCTGGACCAGGTCGTGCAGGAAGTCTGGGTCGTTGAGCAGCGCTTCACGCGCCGCCGTGTTCGAGGTCGTATCGTTAGTGAGAGCCATCGTCCGCCTCCAACTGGGTTTGTTAGCGCTTCCCATTCTTGGAGGACGATGGCTCACTACCTGTGAATCAGGACCGAACCCCACAATTTGCACACCCTATTGGACGCAACCCCTCGAAGGGAGCGATGAGGCCGACGTGAACGCGTTGAAGCGCGTGGTCATGGGGATGCGTGCGGGGTCGTGGGCGAGGCACATGAACGACGTTGAAGCTCGCGCTCCGGGTTCTCACCGTGGCGCGTCCTAGCGTGGGCGCGGCTCGCCGCAAGGCTCGAGCCGGAAGGAGGACGTCATGAAACGAATCGTGCTACTCCTCGCAGCTCTCGCAGTTCCCGGCGTGGCGGCCGCCGCCAACGGCACCGGGCACGCCGTGACCAGCGCTACCATCGCGTTCTACAGCGGCTTCCCGAGCTCCGGAGGCACGCTGTTGGTGAAGGCCCACGGTCAGTCGGACGTGGAAACCTCCGCCCAGAAGGTGATCGCCAAGGCCGACTCCGTGGTCATCACCATGACCGGGAAGACCTACACCTTCGCGCTCGATCAGGCCGCCAAGGCCAAGGGGCAGGCCGAGGTCGACGTGAAGGGTGCCCTGCAGGCGTCCGCGCACGGCAAGGCCAAGCTCGCCGCGGTCCTCCAGGAGCTGGCGCAAGCCCAGACCGGGCAGCAATCGCTGGTGGTGCTGAGCCGCGCCCAGGGCAGCGGGCACGTCGTGCTGGCCCTGTACCACCCCGACGGCGGGAACGCCGGGATGCGCGTGCAGAACGCCGACCAGGCCACAGTCTGGGTCAAAGGCAAGGCGAAGACCTACCGGGTGACCGCCGACGGTAGCGGCGGCGTGATGTCGAGCCTGAAGCTCCGGGCGCAGGGCGGGCAGAAGACGACGCTGACCTCCACCGTCGCCGACCTGGAGACGCACGCCAGCCTGAACGCCAGCAGCTCCAGCAGCAGCAGCGGCGGCGGTCGTGACAGCAGCAGCGCGAGCGCCGGCCTCAACGTCAGCGTCGGTGGGAGCAACTGACCCAGCCCTAGCTCACACCGGCAACGCAAGCACGTCTGTCCCCGCGGGCTCACCGCGGGGACAGACGCCTATGTGCCCCCTCCCTCACGCCGCCGCGCCTGCCCGCGTGGATCCGGCGGGCGGCGTGGATATCAAGAAGATCCGCGCGTGGAAGAGGCGGCTATTGGAAGGCGCCATCGACATGTTCACCTCCAACGCGGAGCGCCAGCGTGACCAGGAGTAGGCAAGCCAGGAGTTGCACGCCACGTTCGGCGAGCTGACCTTGGAGCACGGCTCCTTGTTCGGCAAGCTCAAGCGCTAGCAGCGCCCAAACGGGAGGCCATGGTCGATGGCCACGCCCACCTGCCGTTCCCACGACAATGAACCGATCCGCAGACGAAAGCGTACGTCCAGCGCTGAACGCTCGAGAAGCTGACAAGGGAATAGGAGCATCCCCGGTTTGCTGGAGGCCTCATTCTCACGAGACGAACCAGACCGAAGGCTGGACGCCAGACCGCCAGGTCGCGCTGAAGGGCCGACCCAACCGCCAGCAATCACGTAAGGCGCCAGACCTTGACCACCCACCGAAGAATCATCGCCCTACCAGCGGTTGTGCCAATGGCCTAGTTTTTACGTCTCGCACGGGGTTCTTGCGAACATTCTTCCGGGCTTGGCATGAAGCTGTCAACTCCCAACGCAAACGTGCGAGCGCGCACTCGCGTCTGGAACTAGCCAACCCAAGCTCCCTCAGTCGCTACGCACTCCAGAACCGCGGCCAGAATGGCGGGCCAATGGAACCGCACCACCTGGCTTCGAGAGCCACCCACCGCGAACCCGGGGCACGTCTCCGTGGTCATACCTCCTACCCCATGGAGCGTGACTCAACCGCAGGGATGTTGCTGGAATGGTCTCTTCGACGCAAGCCGAGGTTCCGCAGGACAAGCCGCGACGCCAGGCATAACCCCGGGTTCACTCGTTGCGCTTTGGCACCGGCCCCGCGAGATGCGCCATCCTCTTCGGTCCCATGGACTCGAGACCCATGCGTTCGGCTGCCCATGGAACTGCCGCAACCCTGCTTCAGCCCCGGGATTCGCGTCGCGACGACGCAAGCAATCAAGCCCGGCCGCGCTCTGCCGGTCAAGGCATGGGCGAAAATCGGACAAGCAGAGCATCGTTCGACGACGCTGTTGGATGCGACCCTCCGGTGCTGTCGGCGGAGGTCATCGTGCCGCTCGTAGCGACATACACGTCACCATCGCGCGCGAACGCCATCGACACCGGCTTCTCCCCGTCGCTCACCCCGAACTGCCGCACGAAGGCGCCGTTGCCGGCAGGACTGAAATCACGCACGAACGAACGCCACGGCCGAACTTTCGCGTCGGAGCTCGCGAGGTCCTGGTTGCTCCACCCCCCCACCAGCACGCGGCCGTCGGAGTCCACCGCCACCGCGTAGCCGAACACCGCTCCATCGTGACCGAACTGCCGGAGCCAGGCGAGGTTGCCGTTGCGATCGAAGTGCAGCAGGAAGCCGTCGATGTTGCCGCTGTTCACCTGCCCCGGCAGGCTGCCGTAGGTGTAGCCGGTGACGTAGCTGCCGCCATCTCGACCGGGGGTGACGGCGTAGGCGAAGTCGGCGCCCTCGCTACCGAACTGCCGCAACCACACCCGCTCCCCGTTGTTGTCGAACTCGCCGACGAAACCGTCCGCCGCACCCAGGGAACGGTTGGTTGGCAAGGCACCGGTCGCGACGCCCGTGACCAGGACCTGCCCCGCCACATCGGTGGCGATCCCGTTGATCTTGTCCGCCCCGGGGCCGCCGAACTGCTGCTGCCACACCAGATCACCGCTCGCGTCGTACTTCGCCAGGAAGGCGTCGCTATCCCCTCCGGCATACCGCTGCCCGGCCAGGGTGCCGTTGGTGTCCCCCGCCACGAGCACGTTGCCCGTCGGGTCGACCGCCACGCTTCGCGCGAAGTCCGACCCCGTCGTGCCGAACTGACGGAGCCACGCCAACGCTCCGTCCGGCGTGAGCTTGGCCAGGAACGCATCCCCGGAACCCACACTGTCCCCCATCGGCATGCGGTTGCTGGTGTAACCGCTGACGTACGCGTCGCCCTGAGCGTCCACGGCCACGCCCGTGGCGCGGTCGAAGCCCTTGCTCCCGAACTGCCGCAACCACAGCCGCGTGCCACCGGCGCCGTACGCGGCCACGAACACGTCGCTCTCCCCCGCGCTCGATGTGCCAGGCATCGTGCCGCTCGTCGTTCCGGCTACCACGACCGACCCGTCGGCGCGCACCGCCACCCCCGTGGCATGGTCGGCGGCGTCGCTGCCGAACTGCGCCACCCAGCGCGCCCCGATCGACGCCGCCGTCGCCACCCGCGCCGACGGGGCCGCCGACGTGCCCGACGCACGGGAGGAGGAAGCTCCCCCGGCGGCGGCTCCAGGCTGGCTTGACGACGCCGAAGACGAGGCCGTTGACGCCGGCGCGGATGACGACGATGGGGACGGCGCCGGGGACGACGCGGGGGACGACGCGGGGGACGACGAGCTCGGCGCTGCGGCCGCTGCGGCGGCGGCCTGCGCCGCAGGCGCCTCCACCGCCGGCGGCAGCGTCGTCAGGAGCCCCGTCACCGCGACCACCTCGAGCAACACCAACGACTCGAACCGCAACGCCCCGCGGAAGCGCTCCGCCCGGCCCGCCTGGAAGAACAGCGGCAACCCCCGCACCCGGTGCGACGCGGCCAGCACGAGCACCACAAGGAACAACCCGTGCTTCAACAGGAGCGTGCGGCCGTACGGCGTCGTCACGAACGCGGCGATCCCGAACAACTCCGCCACCGCCGCCAGGATGCCCGTCGCCAGCACCACCACCACGCACCACAGCGCCAAGCGCGACAGCCGCCGCGCCGCCACGGCCAGAGCCGGCTCCTCCTCCGGCTGCCACGACGGCAACCACGCCAGCATCGCCACCGACCCCACCCACAGCAGGCCCGTTGCCAGGTGAGCGGCGTCGCTCGCCAATAGGAGCCGGCTCCCCGTCGCCGCGGCATGGCTCACCAACGCGATCGCGACCACCAGCCCCGCGGACGCCGGGACCGCGATCGCCAACGACCACCCCGGCGCCCGCTGCGCCAGCCGCCCGCCCACCACCAGCAGGGCTGCGAGCACGACGCGGACCAGCACCATCCACCCCGGCAACGTGGTGACCAGATAGCTCACCACCGTCGCTAGCGTCGGCGCACCCAGCGCCGCGCGCAGCGACGACACCACCTGCGCGAACCCCACCACCGCTACCAGCACCGCGCCCACCCACAACGCGACGTGCTGGCGCTGCCGATGGACCGGCGCGACCAGCGAGCGCCCGATCGTCGATGGGAACAGGGCCGCCCCGATCAGCAGAGCGGAGCCGAGCAACAACCAGGCCTGCAGCGCGCTCGTCAACGGCTCAGCCGCCCGACGCGACCGTGAACACCACGATCCCGTGCGTCACATGCGTGTCCACCGACAAGGCACGCCAAACCAGCACGTAGGTTCCCGGCGACAGATTCTTCGCGAGCTCGATCGTCACGTTCTTCGCCGCGCCCGCCGGATGCGCCAGCCCGGTATCCACCCGGCCCTTCCCCTTGCCCTTGTTCGCCATCACCCCGTCCGCGAGCTGCGCCGCCAGCGCGTGCACCCGCAAGCTGCGATCGTGCGCGCTCTCGCCCGCCTTGGCGGGCACCGACAAGGGAAGCACCACGAACAAGCTGAAGCGCTTCTGCACCGCCTCCGTGAAGGCGAGCTGCAGCGAGGCCGGCGCGCTCCCCAATACAGCGCCATCGGCTGGCGCCGACGCCGTCAGGTGGGAGTGCGCCCAGGCCGGCACCGCAAGGCTCAAGGCCAGGAAGGCGAGGAGCCAACGAAGCGACGACGACGCGCCCATACGCACCGGCCTCACGGGAACGTGATCGAGGACGCCTGCGCGACCTCGTCGCTCTGGAACGTCACATCGACCTGCGTCGAGCCGATGTAGCCATGCACCCTCAACGCATAGACACCGGGTCGCGACAGGATGAACGGCGACGTGTAGTGACCCGGCGACCCGTCCACCGCCGCCAACGGCAACGACCTCGACGACGACCCGTCAGGAGCCAGGATCGTCACGTCCAGGCTCTTCTCCAAGTTGTCCACCGGCTGCTTGTCCGCACTCGTCTGCACGATCAGGTCCAGCCCGTTCAACGTATCCGTCACCGGCGGCTCGTTCACGAACCCCAGCAGCACGTCGTACGGACCCACCGTCTTCAACTCGTGCGCCGACGCCCCCGACACCAGCGCGGCCAGGAACACCGTCACCACCAACGCGATCGCGCGCTTCATCGCCATCGTCTCCTCCTGGGGGCACACCCGACATCGCCCCGCCATGTCTCGTGCTGGGCATGATACCGGAACCAGGCTCGTGCACCCCAGGCTCACCTACCCAACGGCCGGTCCTTTGCAGCCGCCACGCCATCTCGAAGCGCCATGCCAACGTCTGCCAGGAGGCCCCCCAGAGCGCATGGGCTTCCGGAAACAGCATGGCGATCGCTAACCAAGGCTCTCCGGAGCTTCGCCGTTGCTGCGTAGTGATCGCCATGCGCGATCTTGCATCGGCGAGAGATGCAGCCAACACACCAGACCCTCGCCGCGACGTCGAGACTTGGAGTTGCCTCAGTCCGAAGGCGCGATATTCCGGTTCACGCGGAAGAAGTTGGTGGGGTCGTACTTGGCCTTCACCCGTCTAAGACGGGCGTAGTTCTCACCGTAGGCCGCTTGCAGGCGTTGCTCGTCGTCATCAGCGAGTTGGAAATTGACGTAGTTGCCGCCCGTGGAGAAGGGGCGTATCGTCTCCCACGACCTCCGCACCCAGGCGATGTGGGGGTCGGCTGGGGCGTCGGGCGCCCAGGTTCCCGAGAAACCGGTGATGTATCGCGCGTCTCTGTTGCCCACGGCTCCGTCATCCTTCGGTCTCTGGTTGAGGGCGCCACCGAGATGGAAGAGCACGGACTGGCTCATCGGGCTCGTAAGCTGCAGACCACCCTCGCGGAACGCCTCCAAGAAGCCGTCCGTCAGCCCAGGAAGGAACTCCGTCTTCCAGTAGCGGTGGGGACCGCTCGGCTCGTTGGCATCGAGCATCGACTGGAGTGCCGTGTATGGCATCCGGGAGAGCGTGCCGAAGGCGGGATCCGGCAACTGATGGATGGGGGCGAGGGCGTGGTCCGGCTCGTCACCGGTGTAGCACACGATCATGGCGACGATCGGCTTCCCGCGCCGCGGCTCCGGGACGAAGGGCGCCGGCGGGGCAAGCCTCAGCACCACTGCTAGCGTGAGCTCCAGCGGAGCGGAAGCTGTGATGCTCTTGTAGGCGTCAAGGATTTCTTCGGCCTGCTCGGCGCCCCAGGCGATCAGTCCCGCCGTGACCAGCGGACCAACGTCGTGGAGTCGGTAAGCGAATTGCGTGACGACCCCGAAGTTCCCACTACCGCCCCGTATCGCCCAGAACAGGTCGGCGTTCGCGTCCCTGTTCGCCGTGAGGATCTCCCCCTCAGCCGTAACGATCTCGACCTCTTCGACGTTGTCCACCGTCCAACCGAAACGCCGGGTCAGATAGCCCCAACCTCCGCCGAGGGTCAGGCCCGCGATCCCGGTCTCGGACACGAAGCCCAACACGGTTGCGAGGCCGTGCGCTTGCGTCGCGGCATCGACCTCGCCCAAGACGCAGCCGGGCTGCACGCGCGCGATGCTCCGCCGCGTATCCACGGTGACCGAGCGCATCAACCCCATGTCGATCGTTACGCCTGCCGGCGCGTTGGCGGTGCCCGCGATGTTGTGCCCCCCGCCCCTGATGCTGACGAGCAGGTCTCGTTCGCGCGCGAAACGGATGACGCTCGCCACCTCCTCGGCCGAGGCAGGTTGCACCACCAAGGCGGGCGTCCGAGCCGCCATCCCGTTCCAGGTCTGGATGGCCTCGCGGAAGCCGTCGTCCTCGGGGAGGAGAACGCGGGCGCCCACCTGGTCTCGCAGTTCCGCGAGCTGGTGACTCCTGAGGGTGAGGGGCGGTCCTTGCAGGCGACTGACCTCGATCGCTCGTGCGGCCATGGCGTGCCTCCTCGCTCGCCGTGCGCTGTGGTGGGGCGGTGTTATGCTCCGATTAGGAGTAAGTCTATACTCCAACTTGGAGTATGTCAAGAGGTGGGGATGAGCGATCGACTGACGACAACGTCCTACGCTGTATTGGCTCAGGTAGCCGTGCGACCGTGGTCCACCTACGAGCTGGCCCAACAACGCGTGCGTTACTTCCGGTACGTCTGGCCCCGAGCGGAGAGCGCCATCTATCGCGAGGCGAAGCGACTCGCCTCGATGCGGCTGATCCAGGGCAAGAAGGAGTACACGGGCAAGCGGGCGCGGACCGTCTACGCGATCACGGAGGCTGGCAAGGAAGCCTTGCGGGAATGGCTGGCAACGCCCGTCTCTCCGTTCTCGATGGACTTCGAAGCGATGCTGCGGGTCTTCGTACTACCGCTGGGGACCAAGACCGATATCCTCCGGACGCTCGAGCAGGTTCGTAGGGACGCCCGAGAGATGCTCCGGTTCGCCGGCGAGGTGAAACAGGAGTTCCTCGACGGCATCAACGTCACCCAGGATCAGGTCTACATCAGGGCCTTCGTGGTCGACTTCTTCGTCAGCCTGCTGCAGACCGTGGAAGCATGGGCCGATCGCAGCCTGGCCCAGATCCGTTCCTGGGACGACCTGCAGCCGACCAGCGAGAAGAACGACGAGGGCCTCGAGAAGATGCGACGGTTGACCGTCGAGACTCCCGGTACGCCACTGGGGCGAGCGTCCGTACCCCCCGAGAGCCAGACACGTTCGAGGTAGCGGTTCCGAGCCCCCCGGTAAGGCCGCCCATGCAAACCTCTCCTCGTAGCCCTCTACGTCGCCTTCACCATGGCAGGTCTCCCGGGCGACGCCGTCACACGCCTGAAGCGGGACGGTGAAGACCTCACCATCCTCGGCAGCGGGAACCTCCTGGAAACGCTCATACCCCGCAACCTCATCGACCAATACGTGCTCCTGATCTTCCCACTCGTGCTCGGCACGGGACGGAAGCTGTTCCCGGACGGGACGTCACTGCGCCTGCGCCTGGTCGAGAGCCTCGCATCTCCCAAGGGGGTCGTGCTGGCGACCTACGTGCCGGCCTGACAGACGATGTCTGGCCGGTCCGGAGCGTTCCGATCACGACGCACCCCTGCGTGCCCGCCAGACACGGCTCAGCGAACCCGGACCGCACACCAAGCCGCCGAACCGCGCCAGAACCCCAGCCCGACCGCCAGCAAAGAGACACGTCACCTAGAGTTGACCGCCTGCCGCAGAATCCTCGCTACCAGCGGTAGTGCCAGTTGCCCAGGTCTTACCTGCAGCACGGCATTCATGCGAACGGCCTTCCGGCTAGGCGCCAGCGGCAAGGAAGCCCGTTCGTCCTCGTACTCACGTTCCGCGGGCCATCCCGCATCCGCGCCGTCACGCCAACGAAGGCCCGAAGCCCGCCCCTGGCTCTATTCCAACCCCAGATGCAAACGCAACGCCGCCTCGACCTGCCGCATGTAGCCCTCCGGGAGCACGCCCACCGGTTCGGGCGCGAAACGCTCGAAGGCGAGCGCGCGCACCTGCTCGGCCTGCGCCTTGCTGTCGCGAGACAGCCCCGTAACCTCGGCGGGGAGGTACACCTGAAAGGCCAACACGCGCTCCGCGTTGCTCGTCAGCGGCACTACCGTGAGCACGCCACGCCGCAAGCGCTCCACGACAGCATTCAGCGCATCGTGACTGACGATGACCACCGGCCGCGACCGGCTCGCCTCGCTGCCACGAGCCGGCTCGAGATCCACGACATAGACCTCACCCCGACGCATCGGTCGCCAGGCCGTCGGCCGCGGTCGCGTCCCACGCCTCTTCGTCCCCAGACGCCTCCCACTCGGACAGGGCCGCAGCGTACTCCCGCTGCAACTCCTTGTCTCGAAGCGCCCTCACGGCCTCCTCCAATGCCTCGTTGCGGGAGCCGAGGTGATGATCGCGCTGATAGGCGTCCAGAAAGCTGGCAAGACGTTCGTCCAACCGCGCCGTGACATGAACCTTCATAGCACGCATTGTAGCACGTGCTGTGTCACACTGCGTGGTCAGCAGCGATGCCCGAAGGCCCATCCGTGATCGTCACTTCGTCGACCGTGATGAAGCGTGCTGGGTTTGGTGGACGCTGCACTCTCGCACAACAGGCCAGACGGAAGGCCAGGCAAGCGATTAGCGTGTACGGCCGACCCCGATTGACGAACCCGACAACATAACGCTTGACGTTATTAACGCATGGCGTTACGCTAGGACGTGATCAAGAGCTTCCGGAACCTTGACACCCAGAAGCTCTTCGAAAGGCGCCCGGTTCGGCGATGGCCACCCGACCTCCAACGCCGCGCCCTCCGGAAGCTCCTCATCCTCGACGCCGCCGAGACACTCGCCGACCTCCGCGTCCCGCCAGGCAACCGGCTCGAGAAGCTCACCGGAGACCGGGCCGGTCAGCACAGCATCCGCATCAATGACCAGTTTCGCATCTGCTTCCGGTGGTCCAACGGCAACGCCCACGCCGTCGAGATCACCGACTACCACTAGGAGACCCACCATGACCCACGAACCAACGACCCACCCGCCCGTCCACCCCGGCGAGATCCTCCTCGAAGAGTTCCTCGACCCCATGCACATCACCCAATACCGCCTCGCCAAGGACATCTCCGTCCCACCCCGCCGCATCAACGAGATCGTCCACGGCAAGCGCGCCATCACCGCCGACACCGCCCTCCGCCTCGCCCGCTACTTCGGCACCACCGACCGCTTCTGGCTCAACCTCCAGGCACGCTACGACCTCGAAGTCGCCAAGGACCGACTCGGCAGCAGACTCGACCGGGAGGTCACAGCGGCCGCCCACTGATCCCATCCCCGGCAGCGACCGTACGCCGTTGACCACCCGCCGAAGAATCATCGCTCTACCAGCGGTAGTGCCGGATATGCTCCCCCCGCTCCGCGATCTGGCTCATGGCCTCGATCCCGACCTCGATGTGCCGATCGGTGAACTCGCGGAAGACCGCCCGCGCGGAGTCGCGGGTCTTGATGCCGCCGCGCTTCAGCGGTAGGTCGGACACCAGCAGCAGCGCTCCGACGGGGACCTTGCTGGCGAAGCCGACGGAGAACAGGGTCGCCGTCTCCATGTCGATGGCCAGCGCGCGCTCGTCGTAGAGATGCTGCTTGAAGCGCTCGTCGAACTCCCAGAAGCGGTAATCGGTGCTGTGCACCACGCCGGTGCGGTAGTCCAGCCCGCGCTCGACGATGATCTGCGAGATGAACTTCTGCACCTTGAACGTCGGCAGGGCGGGAACCTGCGCCGGCATGAAGTGGCGCGACGCACCTTCGTCGCGGATGGCCGCGGTGGGTAGGACGAAGTCGCCGACCTCGAGCGAGCGGTGCAACCCTCCCGCCATCCCCAGGAACAGCGTGGCCTTGGGCTCGGCCGTCGCCAGCACCTCGATGATGAGCGCCGCGACCGGCGAGCCCACCGAGAAGTTGACCAGCGAGACGCCCATGCGGGCGCTGTGCTTGACCGTCATGGCCGAGCCGCGCGTGGTCTCGGCGTCGTCGCACAGCACCGAGAAACGCTCCATGTAGTACTCGAAGTTGGTGAGCAGGATCTGCTTCTGGAACTGCTCGGGCGGCGTTCCGGTATAGCGCTCGAGCACCTCCCGGCCGATCCGCCACTTCTCCGGATTGTTGTAGATCAGGTTCGGGTTCACCGTCCGTGGCGACATGCCTGTCTCCGGGGCGTCGTCTTCCGGGCGCGGGACCGTCACGTCATCGTGCTGCTCCATGGGCCATGCTAGCGGCTGCGCTCCGTCACGGCGTCAGGAAGGTCACCAGCGACGCGTCCAGGCCGTCCGGCGCCACGGCTCCCCGGTCGGTGCCTCGAGCGTGTCCGCCAGCGCCCGGGCCTCGTCGAGGTAGCGACGGTGATCGTCTGCCGCGGTCGCCTCCGACCGCGGCACCGCCTGCCAGCTCGCGCTGTCGAACCCACACTCCGGCTCGGCGTCGGCCCCGTGCTTCCACGCTCCCGTGCTCCAGTCGAATCGGTAGAGCGGCACGAAGCGTGCGCCATGCTCCGCCACGAACGCCAGCGCGTCGAGCAGGAACGCGAAGGTCTCGTCGGTGATGGCGTAGTGGAAGCTGACCCGGCTCCAGCCGGGACGCACGCCCTCGAAGCCCGCCTCGATGGCATCGTGATATGCGCGCGAGCGCTCGGCGTCGATGCCCAGCAACTCGTGGCCGTAGGGACCGGCGCAAGAGCAGCCGGCCCTGCCCTGGATGCCGAAGAGGTCGTTGAGAAGGCGCGTCACGAGGCGCGGATGGAGGGTCCGCTCGCCGCCGGTGCGCACCTCGAACGACAGCACCGCCAAGCGCGGCGCATCGACGTTGCCCAGCACGCGCAGGTTGGGGTGGTCCCGGAACCGCTCGATCGCCTTGTCGATGAGCTGGCGCTCGCGCTTCTCGATGCGTTTCACGCCGACGCGTTCCTTCACCTCGAACGCCATGGCCGCCCGCAGCTTCTGCAGGATGGCCGGCGTGCCGGCGTCCTCACGGGCCTCGATGTCGCCGAGGTACCAGTGTCCCAGCGGGCTGACGTAGCTGACCGTGCCGCCGCCGGCGGTCGTCGGCACCGGCTGGTCGTAGAGCATCTGGTCGAACAGCAGTACGCCGGGCGATCCCGGCCCGCCCAGGAACTTGTGGGGGCTGAGGAACAGCGCGTCGATGCCGTCCAGCTCGCCCGGGCGCACATCGATGTCGACGTAGGGTGCGCTGGCAGCGTAGTCGAAGAAGGCGGCCGCCTGGTGCTCGTGCAACAGGTGCGCCACCGCCCGCACGTCGGTGACGATGCCGGTGACGTTGCTGGCCGCCGAGAACGACCCGATCCTGGGGCGGCCCGCGAAGCGCGGGTCCTGAAGGCCGCGCTTCAGCGCGTCCAGGTCGATGCTGCCCCGCTCGTCCAGCGGGATCGCCACGACCTCGGCCAGCGACTCGCGCCACGACAGCTCGTTGGAGTGGTGCTCGTAGGGTCCCACGAAGACCACCGGGCGTTCCTCGGGCTCGAGCAGCGCCAGCACGCGCTCGCGCAGCGACGCCGGCACCGCCAGCCCCAGGATCTCCTGCATGCGCTTGATAGCGCCGGTCGTGCCGGTGCCGGCGAACACCAGGCGGTAACGCTCGTCGGCCCCGAGCTGCCGCTTGATGTAGTTGCTCGCCTCGTGGACCAGGTGCGTGGTGTGCGCGCCGGTGGCGCTGTCCTCGGTGTGGGTGTTGGCGTAGAGCGGCAGCACGCTCGCCCGCAAGCGCTCCTCCACCGACGCCAGCGGCCGGCCCGAGGCGATGTGGTCGGCATAGGTGACGCGCCGCTCGCCGAAGGGCGTGCGCACGCAGGCGTCCTCCCCCAGGATGTCGCTCCGAAGCTCCGTCAAGACCGATCGGCTCACGGTCTGTGCCTCCTTCCGTGCATCCGGCGCCGCAGGGGCGGCCCGAGCCGGGGCCTCCCCGGCACGCGCCCTCGAACCCTCGGCGTCGCTCAGGCCGCGGCCGCCGGGGTGAGGTGTGGATCCAGGCGCTGCCGCAGCGGCCCCTTCGGCATGGCACCGACGACCTGGTCCACCAGCTCGCCACCTCTGAACAGCAGGAGCGTGGGGATACTCTGCACCCGGTAGCGGCTCGCCGTCACCGGGTTCTCGTCGACGTTGAGCTTCACGACCTTGAGCCGGCCGGCGAGCTCACGCGACAGCTCCTCGAGCACGGGCGCCACCATGCGGCAGGGACCGCACCAGGGAGCCCACATGTCGACCAGCACCAGCACCGGGGATTGGACCTCACGTTCGAAGGTGGCGTCGGCCCCCTTCACCAGCCACGGCAGGGACGTGCCACAGCGGCCGCACGACGGCAGCGTGCCCGCCGGAGGCGACGTCAAGCGGTTCTTCGCCCCGCAAGCGGGGCATGCGACGATCCCGTCGTTCATACCTCCAGTCTAGTGGGCGCGGGCGAGCGGACGGCCGGAGTACCGCGACGCGCCGGCCCCTCCCGGCTTGCACGCGCAGGGCCAACGCCCCCGGCGCGCCCCACGACGTGCAAGGCTGGGCGTGTCATGACCGGCACGCAGCAGGCTCACCCTCGCAGGGACGTCCGATGACGCGTCCTCCCCTGGAGCTCACCGTCGACCTGCTCCCCCGCCCCGGCCTCGACCCCGACGAGCCGGCCGGCGGCCTGGCCGACGACGTTGCCATCGTCATCGACGTGCTGCGTATGACGACCACCGCCACCGTGCTTGCCGAACTGGGGCTGACGCGCCTCGATGTTGTGGCCGACGTGCAGCGGGCCCGCGAACGCGCCCGCAAGAGCGGCGCGCTGCTGTTGGGCGAACGCGACGCCCGTCCGCTCCCCGGCTTCGACGGCGGCAACTCGCCGCTGGAGTTCACGGGCGTCGCGGTGCTCGGGCGGAGCGCGGTTCTCTGCACCTCCAACGGCTCCGCCGCGGTGGAGGCGTGCGCGGGCGCGGCGCACGTACTCCTCGGCAGCCTGCGCAACGCCCGCGCCGTGGCGCTCCGCGCCCTCGCGCTGGCGCACGGCAGGATCCGTGTGGTGTGCGCCGGCACCGGGGGCGTCGTCTCGCTCGACGACGTGGTCGCGGCCGGCCGCATCGTGGCCGCGCTCGCCGAGCTCGCCCCCGAAGCCGCACTCGCCGACACAGCGTTGCTCGCACGGGCCGCCGGCGACGGTGCGATCGGCCCCCTGCTGGCGAACTGCCGCCACGGCCGCGCTCTTGCGCGCGCCGGCTTCGCCGATGACATCGCGGAGGCGGCCCGCATCGACGTGACCGAACGCGTGTTGGAGCGCCTCCCAGGCTCCACCACAGCGTTCGCGTGCCGCGGGGAGGACGCGGACGTAGAGTAGGTCGACGTCGCCGGCGCCGTGCCGGACGGCGCCGGCGCTGCAGCGGACGGGAGTCGGAGGGGAGCCTGCGTGTACGGGCACGAAGAGGTCTCGCGCACACCTCGTCGCGTCATGGTGGTCGCGCACGCGTTGGTCGCGGCGCTGGCCGGCTGGTTCCTGGTGGGCCCAGGCACCCTGGCCGTCGGGCACCTGCTGGGCGTGGCCTGGGTCCCGGGCGCCCCGGGCCGGCGCGCGCTGCTGCTCGCCTTCGGCATCGTCTTGTGGCTGCGCATGAGCGGCACCGCGCTCATGCTGCTGCGCCGCCGCTTCCGCTGGAACGAGATGGGCGCGGTCGTCGGCGGGGTGGCGCTCTACCAGCTCGGATTCGCGCTGCTCGGCGTCGGCTCGCCGCGCCCGTTGGGGCCCTGGGACGTCGTCGCCACCCTACTGTTCCTCGGTGGCGGGGCCTTGAACACCCTGTCGGAGTGGGCACGCTTGCGCTTCAAGTCCCGCCCCGAGAACCGCGGCAAGCTCTACACGCACGGCGCCTTCGCACTCGTGCGCCACCCCAACTACCTGGGTGACTGCCTGTGGGGCGTCGGCTGGGCGCTCGCGACCCGCTCGCCCTGGTCGATCCTGATCGTCCTCGCCGAGATCTCGGGCTTCGTGTTCGTGAACATCCCGCAGCTGTCGGCCTATCTCGAGCAGCGCTACGGCGACGCCTACCGCGACTGGGCCCGGCGCACGGCCAGACTCGTTCCCTGGATCTACTAGGTCACCGCCCTCACACCACCAGCGCCCCGTGCGCAGGCTCGAGCCTGGCGCTGAAGTGCCGCAGCACCGCCGGCGCATCCACCAGCCGCACGCCGCGGATGCGGTCCTTGCGCTCGTTGACGTAGGCGAGGACCTCGATGAGGTAGTCGACATGGCTCTGGGTGTAGGTGCGGCGCGGGAACGCCAGCCGCACCAGCTCCATCGGTGCGGGCTTCTCGCTGCCGTCGGGCTGCCGCCCGAACATCACCGAGCCGATCTCCACCGAGCGCACGCCCCCCTCCAGGTAGAGCACCAGGGACAGCGCCCAGGCCGGGAACTCGCTCTGCGGCATGTGCGGCAACATGGCCCGCGCATCGATGTAGATGGCGTGCCCGCCCGGTGGCTGCACGATCGGCACGCCCAGGTCCGTGAGACGCTCGCCCAGGTACGCGATGCTGCGCAGCCGGTAGCGCAGGTAGGGCTCCTGCAGCGCTTCGTGGAAACCCACCGCCAGCGCCTCGAGGTCGTAACCAGCCAGCCCTCCGTAGGTCGGGAAGCCCTCGCTGAGGATGAGCAGGTTGCGCGCGGACTCGGCCAGGGCGTCGTCGTTCAGGGCCAGGAAGCCGCCGATGTTGGCCATGCCGTCCTTCTTGGCGCTCATGGTGGCACCGTCGGCATGGCTGAACATCTCCTGGGCGATCGCCAGCGGCGTCGCGTCGGCGTAGCCCTCCTCGCGGAGCTTGATGAAGTAGGCGTTCTCGGCGAAGCGGCAGCAGTCCAGGAACAGCGGCACGCCATGCTCGCGGCAGATGCGGCTGACCTCGCGAAGGTTGGCCATGCTCACCGGCTGCCCGCCGCCGGAGTTGTTGGTGACCGTGACCATCACCAGCGGCACCTTGCCCGGGTTCTCGGCCAGCGCTTGCTCGAGCCGCTCGGTGTCGAGGTTGCCCTTGAAGGGGTGACGGTTCGAGGGCTCGAGCCCTTCCGGGATCGGCAGGTCGAGCGCCGTGGCGCCGGCGTTCTCGACGTTAGCGCGGGTGGTGTCGAAGTGCGTGTTGTTCGGCACGATGTCGCCCGGCTTCAGAGCGACGCCGGCAAGGATGCGCTCGGCCGCCCGTCCCTGGTGGGTGGGCAGGATGTGGGCGAAGCCGGTGATCTCGCGCACCGCCGCCTCGAAGCGGTAGAACGAGCGCCCACCGGCGTAGCTCTCGTCACCGCGCATCATCCCCGCCCACTGCTCGCTCGACATGGCGCCGGTACCGGAGTCGGTGAGCAGGTCGATGAGCACGTCGTCGGCGTGGAGCTTGAAGAGGTTGTAGCCGGCGACGGCCAGAGCAGCCTCACGCTCGTCGCGTGTGGTGAAGCGGATGGGCTCGACCGCCTTGATTCGGAACGGCTCGATGATGGTCGTGAAGTGCGGATCGCGGGTCGGCATACCGCCTCCTGTGCCGACGAGTCTACCGCGGCGTCAGATCGCGGGGTCCGGCGCGTTCGCGGGCGGCGCGGTGCGAGACCGGCGCCCGGGACACCGTCCGGCGGGCCGCGACCGGTGTGCAAGACTACGGGCAAGTGTAGGGAGGCTCTTCGTGCGCAAAGTGAAGGTCGCCATCCTCGGTGCGGGCACCGCCGGTCTCACGGCCCTCGGCGTGGTCCGCAAACACACCGACGACTTCGTGATCATCAACCACGGCCCCTACGGGACCACCTGCGCCCGCGTCGGCTGCATGCCGTCGAAGGCGCTCATCCAGATTGCCAACGACTTCCATCGGCGTCGCAGCTTCGACGCGGTCGGCATCCGCGGCGGCGACACCCTGAGCATGGACGTGGCCGCGGCGCTGGCCTGGGTCCGTGACTACCGTGACGCCCGTGTCGGGCCCAACCTGAAGCCGACCGACCGGATCGGCGACCGCAACCTCCCGGGCCGCGCCACCTTCCTCGGGCCCGACGAGCTGGTGGTGGCGCGCGCCGACGGCAGCGAGGAACGCATCCGGGCCGAGGCGGTGATCGTGGCGACGGGCTCGACGCCGATCGTGCCTGCACCGTGGCGCGCGTTCGGTGAGCGTGTGCTCACCACCGACACCCTCTTCGAGCAAGCCGACCTCCCGCGCCGACTCGCGGTGGTGGGGCTGGGCGCGATCGGCCTGGAGCTCGGCCAGGCTCTGGCTCGCCTCGGTCTCGAGGTCACCGGCTTCGAGATGCGCGACACGCTCGCCAGCCTCACGGACCCCGAGCTGCAGTCCGAGGCCGCGCAACACTTCGCGTCCGAGTTCGCGGTGCACCTCGGCCACGCCGTGGAGATCACCTCCGCCGGCGACGCCCTGCGCGTCGTCGCCGGCGACCGTGAGGCCACGGTCGACGCGGTCCTGGCCGCTCTCGGGCGCTCCTCCAATGTCTCGGAGCTGGGGCTCGAGCGCCTCGGTCTGCCCCTGGACGAGCGTGGCCTGCCCCCCTTCGACCCGGACACCATGCAGGTCGGCGACCTTCCCATCTACATCGCCGGCGACGTCGACGCCGATCGCGTCGTCATGCACGAGGCCTCGGACGAGGGGTTCATCGCGGCCTGGAACGCCCTGCACGGGCCGACCCGTTTCCGGCGCAGGACGCCGCTGGCGATCGCCTTCACCGATCCCGAGATCGCCATGGTCGGCCTGCCGTACGCTTCCCTCCCCGAGGGAACGGTGAGCGCGTCCCACGACTTCTCCCGCCAGAGCCGGGCCATCGCCATGCGCAGCGCCGCGGGCATGCTGAAGGTGTACGCCGCGCCGGGCAGCGGGCGCCTGCTCGGCGCCGAGCTGATGACGCCCCACGGCGAGCACCTGGCGCACCTGCTGGCGCTCGCCATCGAGCGTGAGATGTCCGTCGCGGAGGTCCTGACGATGCCGATCTACCACCCGGTGCTCGAGGAGGGCCTGCGCTCCGCGCTGCGGAGTCTGGCCCGGAAGGCCTACGGCGAAGCGCCCCTCGAGTTCCGACGCCTCGACGACAGCTCGTCCTGACCGCGCCCGCCCTCGATGCCGGGTGGGCCCGTATGGCGACGCGTGGTGAGCGCACGCACGGGCCGAAGCGCTAGCCCAGGAACGCCTCGATGCGCACCAGCGCCTCCCGCACGTTGTCGAGGCTGGTGGCGTAACTGAAGCGAGCCTGCCCCGGCGCCAGGAAGTCGGTGCCCGGCACGGCAGCGACCCGTGCCTCCTCCAACAGCCGCAGCGCCGCCTTGCCCTCGTCGGCGTCGATGGCGGTGAGGTCGGCCATGACGTAGAACGCGCCCTGGGGCTTCGGCGTGGCGAGGCCCAGCCGGTTGAGGCCCTCGACCAGCACGTCGCGCCGTTCCCGGTAGGCTGCGCGCGTCATCTCCTGGAAGGCGCGCGTCTTCTCCACCTCGTTGAGCGCCGCAGTGGCGGCATACTGCGCCAGCGCGTTGGCGCCGCTGGTGACCTGGCTCTGCAACCGGTTCATGGCCTTGACGAGCTCGCGCGGGCCCGCGCCGTAGCCGATGCGCCAGCCGGTCAGGGCGTAGCCCTTGCTGGCGCCGTGGATCACGAGCGTGCGCTCCGGCGCGTAGCGTCCGGCGGGCGTGAAGGTTCCGTCGTAGATGAGGTGCTCGTAGAGCTCGTCGCTGAACACCCACAGGTCGTGCTCGGCGGCCAGCCCCACGATGTCGCGCACCAGCTGGGTGGGATACACCGCACCGGTGGGGTTGGACGGTGAGTTGATCAGCACGACCTTGGTGCGCTCGCTGATGGCCGCGCGGACGGCGTCCAGGGACGGCAGGAAGCCGTCTTCGGGGCGGGTGTGCACGGGTACCGGAACGCCGCCGGCGAGGGTGATCTGCGGCGGGTAGCTCACCCAGGTGGGCGCCATCAGCACGACCTCGTCGCCGGGCTCGAGCACCGCCTGGAAGGCGTTGTAGAGGACCTGCTTGCCGCCCGTCGAGACGATCACCTGGTCGGGCTCGAAGGCGAGCCCGTTCTCCCGCGAGAACTTCGCGCATACCGCCTGGCGCAGCTCCAGCGTGCCCTCGGAGGGGGTGTACTTGGTCAACCCCAGCCGGATCGCTTCCCGCGCCGCCTCCATCACGTGCTCGGGCGGCTGGAAGTCCGGCTCGCCGGCGGTCATCGCGATGACGTCGATGCCCTGCCGCCGCAGGTCCGCCGCCCGCGTGTTGAAGGCGATGGTCGAGGACGCCTTGAGCTGCTTGATCCGCTGTGAGAGTCCGGGCATGTCCCACCTCGCTGGGCGCCACCGAGCCCCGGCAGCGGTCCGGCGCCCTGCCCGCTGCCTTGCCGTCCGCCCGCCTAGGGCAGCAGCTCGCTCCGCTCGAAGAAGATACCGATCTCACGCTCCGCCGTGGCGGGCGCGTCCGAGCCGTGCGCGACGTTCTCGTCGATGACGAGCGCGAAATCGCCGCGGATCGTGCCGGGCGCGGCGTCGGCGGGGTTGGTGGCGCCCATCATCTTGCGCCACTCCAGGATCGCGTTCTCCCCTTCGATCACCATGGCGACGACGGGGCCGCTGGTGATGAACGAGACCAGCCCCTCGTAGAAGGGCTTGCCCTCGTGCTCGCCGTAATGGTGCTCGGCCAGCTCGCGGGAGATGTGCATCAGCTTCATGCCGACGATGCGGAAACCCCTCGTCTCGAGGCGCTTCACGACATCGCCGACCAGCCCACGGCGGACGCCGTCGGGCTTGACCATCGCAAAGGTACGTTCGATCGACATGACGGCGGTATCGTATCACGCGCCCCGCGCGTTCACGCCCGCGGGCGCTTCCACGCGCACGGCGCGCTACAGCGCCAGGATGCTCTCGAGCTGCGCCAGGTGGTTGATGTCGTGCCCGGCCAGGAAGCGCACCATCAGGTCCACGCTCTCGAAGCCGCGCTCGGGGTGATACCCCTCGGCCAGCCAGTCCTCCAGCGTCAGCGTCGTCAAGAGCGCCAGGTTCCAGGCACGTAGGCCGCGGAACGCTTCGACCGCCAGCGCAGGGTCGAGACGTGCGTAGCGCTCCGCCCACACGTCCTGGTCGAACGCCGGCAGCTCGACGCCGGGCTCGGCCAACGTCTGGCGCACGCGGAAGCCCATCCCCAGCTCGACGTCGGCCAGGTGCGCGAAGAGGTGACGGGCGTCCCACTTGCCGACGCCGTAACTGCTCTCCAGCTCGCTCGGCGCCATCTCCTCCAACAGCGCCGCCAGACGCTGCGGGGTCGCCTGCAGCACCTCGATGGGGTCATGCTCCCCGAGACGATCGAGGATCCGTTGCATGTAAGCGTTCATGCCGCCCACTCTAGCCCTCGGAGGCACCCCTCAGCTCGCGCTGATGGGGGCGTCGGTGAAGAGCTCGCCGCGCTCGTAGATGAGCAGGAAGGCGTCGACCACGCGCGGGTCGAACTGCTTCCCGGTCTGCGCGCGGATCTCGGCGACCGCCTGCTCCGGCGACACCGCCTTGCGGTGGATGCGGTCATGGGTGAGCGCATCGAAGGTGTCGGCCACCGCCAGTAGGCGCGACTCGATGGGAGTGGCTTCGCCGGCCAGGCCCTGCGGGTAGCCGGTGCCGTCCCACCGTTCGTGGTGCGTGAGCGCGATGGTCTCGGCGAGCTTCATGAGCGGCGAGCGCCCGCCAGAGAGCAGCTCCGCACCGGCCCGGGCGTGCCCCTTGACCACCTCGAACTCGGCCGCCGTGAGCCGGCCGGGCTTCAGCAGGATGCCGTCAGGGATCGCGATCTTGCCGACGTCATGGAGCCTGGCCGCGCGCAGCACCAGGTCGACGCGTTCGGCACCGAGGTCGAGCTCCTGGGCCAGCAGCGCACACGAGCGCGCCACCCGCCAGGTGTGCTCGCCGGTATCGTCGTCGCGGTACTCGGCGGCCTTCGCCAGACGGATGAGCATCTCCACGTGCGCGTTCTCGAGCTCGCGGGTACGCTGCTGCACCATCGCTTCGAGGCGCTCGTTGTTGTGCTGGAGTTGCTGGTGGAAGTAGCGCGCCTCCAGCAGGTTGCGGATCCGCAACCGCACCTCGACCGGGTTGATGGGCTTCACCAGGAAGTCCTTGGCGCCGCTCGAGAGCGCCGTCTCCTTCAGATCGGGGCGATCGTCGCCGGTGAGCATCAGGATCGGGAAGTAGTCGGGCAGGTAGGGACGGAGCTCCTCGATGACCTCCAGGCCGTCCTTGCCCGGCATGTGGTGGTCGAGGACCATCAGGTCGGGGCGCTCCTCCAGGAAATGCTCGAGCGCCTTGCGCGGGTCGTCCAGCGTCGACACGTGGGTATACCCCGCGCGCTGGAGGATCCCCTTGAGGATCACCAGGATGGTCTCTTCGTCGTCGACCAGAAGGATCTTCAGGCTGGTCAGGTCCACGCTGTGCGCATCATAGGCCGCGCCGGTCCGACGCGCCATCAGGTTTTTCCTATCGGCGGGCCCGGTTCGTTCGTCCATCGTCACGGCGCCCACGGGGTGGTCGCTCGGAGGTCGCGGCGGGGGGTCACTGGCAGTCTGCGCACGGCCCTACCCTAGCCAGAACCGGCTGACGGGCTTCTTACCCGGCCGCGAAGCGCGGCGCTGCTCCGCGGCGAGCCCAACGTCGGCCCGCGGCCGCGCCCCGGCCGCCCGGCGCGCCGCGCCCCGGCAAGAGCGCGCCGCGCCGCCCCTCGGGGGCGGCGCGGCGCGGGAACGGGCGCCGGAGACCAGCCTACATGTGCGCCAGCAGATGCTGGCCGCTGCCCAGCAGGCCGTACCACCAGCCGGGGAACAGGCCGAACAGCACCGTCCCCACCGCGGCCACGCCGATGGCGAAGGCGGCCGCCGAGCTGCGGAAGCCCTCCGCCTCGTACTCCGGCTCGCGGAAGTACATGTAGGTGATGACGCGGAAGTAGTACACGAGCGCCACCACGCTGGTCAGGATGCCGATGACGGCCAGCGCCACGTAACCCGCCGAGATGGCGGCCTGGAACACCAGGATCTTCCCGGCGAAGCCGGCCAGCGGCGGGATACCGCCAAGACTCAACATGAACAGCGTCATCGCGAACGCCAGTGCCGGCCGCCGCCGCCCCAGGCCCGCGAAGCGTTCCAGGTCGTCGCCGCGGTCGTTGGCGTCGCTCACCTGCATCAGCACCGCGAACGCGCCCACGTTCATCAAGGTATAGGCCGCCAGGTACCAGGCCACGGCGCGCACGCCGTCGGGCCCGGCCAGCACCGCCAGCCCCAGGTAGCCCGCGTGCGCCACGGCCGAGTAGGCCAGCATGCGCTTGACGCCCGTCTGCAACAGCGCCGCCAGGTTGCCGATCACCAGCGTGAGCCCCACCATCACGGCCAGCGTCGTGAGCAGCCAGGGCTCCATTCCGGGGTAGATGGTGGCGGCGATGCGGATCAACGCCGCGAACGCCGCGGTCTTGACGACCACGCTCATGAACGTCGTCACCGAGGTCGGTGCCCCGGTGTAGACGTCGGGTGCCCACTGGTGGAAGGGGGCGATGGCCGCCTTGAAGCCGAGTCCTGCGAGCACCAGCGCCCCGCCGAGGGTGGCCAGCAGGGGCGCCGTGAAGCCGGCGCTGCTCAGGGCGGCGATGATGTCGGCGTAGACGAAGCTGCCGGTGGCGCCGTAGGTGAGTGCGGCGCCGTAGATCAGGATGGCGGAGCCGAAGGCGCCGAGCAGGAAGTACTTCATGCCCGCTTCCTCGGACTGCCGCGCGTCCTGCCGCCAGGCGGACAGCACATACACCGGCAGCGACATGATCTCCAGGCCGAGCAGCAGCGTGATGAGGTCGCCGGCGCCGGCCATGATCATGGCGCCGGTGGCGGAGAACAGGATGAGCGGGTAGTACTCGGGCTGGTCGAGGCCGCTGCGTTTCAGGTAGTCGTAGCTGACCAGCACCGCAAGCACCGTGCCGACCAGGATGACGAAGTTGAGCGCCAGGCCGGGGGTGTCGGCCAGGAAGCGCAGCCCGAAGCTCGAGCTCGCGCCGCTGGTGCTGTGAAGCACCCACAGGTTGGCGTTGAGCGCGCCTGCAACGACCGCGCCGACCATGGCGAGCCAGGCGCTGGAGCGGCCGTCGCGCTGGAACAGTGCGAACAAGGTGGTGATGGCCGCGGTGATGAGCAGCGCCAGCTCGGGGGCGAAGTTCGCCCAGTGGATGTCGATGACGGGCGGGAAGGTCATCGGCTACCTCCAAGCGCGTCGGCGAGCGCGGCGGGTCCGGCCTGGGCCGCGAGCGCGGCCGCGGGTGGGGGTGGGGCCGGCGCCTGGGCCGTCGTCACCGGCGTGGCGATCAGTTGCGACTGCTCCTGGATGCGCTCCAGTTGCGGCGCGGGCGACAGTCCCAGCCACAGGATGCCGGCGATCAGCGGGATGAGGGCGAAGGTCTCCAGCGCGCCGATCTCGCGGGTCGCCTCGCGCTCCTCACCCTGGTACAGGCGTTGGTAGAAGTTCACGCCGTACACGCCGGCCGCGATGACCGACAGGGTGGCGAGCGCGGCCAGCCAGGGGTGGTGCTGGTAGGCGCCCAGCAGGCTCAAGAACTCGCCCGGGAAGTTGGCGAGGCCGGGCACGCCGATGGCGGTGAAGAGCACGAACAGGCTGAGGGCAGCGAGCGCCGGGGCGCTGCGCGCGAGCCCGCCGAAGCGGTCGAGGTCGAAGCTGTGACGGCGGTCGTAGAGCATGCCGGAGATGAGGAACAGCCCGCCGGTGGAGAGCATCTGCGCGGCCAGCAGGAAGATGGCGCCGTTGAGCCCCGTCAGGTGCAGGCCGAAGATGCCCACCCCCACGATGCCCATGTGAGACAGCGAGGCGTAGGCGAGCAACCGTTTCATGTCGGTCTGGGCGGTGGCCGCGACGGCACCGTAGAGCGCCGTCACCACCGCCAGCACCAGCAGCACCGGGCCCACCCGCTCGACGCCGACCGGCAGCAGCGGCATGGCCCAGGCGAAGAACCCGAAGCCGCCCACCTTGTACAGCGTGCCGGCGACGTCGGCCGCGCCGGAGGGGTGGTTCTGTTCGTTGAAGTCGATCAGCCAGGAGTGCAGCGGCCACATCGGCAGCTTCACGGCCATGCCGATGGCCAGGCCCACGAACAGCCACACCTGAGTGGCGTTCGCCAGGTGCGGCGTGGCGGCCATGAGGTCGGCGAAGCGGTAGCTCACCGCGCCCGACAGCGGCTTGATCGCCAGGATGCTGATGAGCATCAGGAAGCTGCCGCCGATGGCGTAGACCAGGTACTTCAGCACGGCCGCGCGGCGCTTCTCGCGCCCGAACATACCGAGCAGCAGCAGGCTGGGGATGAGCGTCACCTCCCAGGCCACGTAGAACAGGATCAGGTCACGCGACAGGAAGATGCCGGCGAGGCCCGCCTGCATCAGCAGCAGCAGCGCCACGAAAACGCCGGGGCCGCGTTCGACGCGGCGCGCGGCAACCAGCACCGTGGGGATCATGGTGAGCGCCGCGACCAGGGTGAGCACCACGCCGGCGCCGGTGGGCTCGAGCGTGAAGGTCGCGCCGAAGCCGGGGATCCAGGGGGTGCTGACGCCGGCGCTTCCCGGCAGGAAGAGCGCCAGAACGAAGGTGGCGAGCGTGCTGATGAGCCCGAAGAGCAGCGTCGCCGAGCGGCGGGCGCCAGCCAGGCCGGTCACCACCGCGAACGCCAGCGGGATGAGGATGACGAAGAGGCCGATCACTTCAGAACCCCCGTCAGCGCGGCGACGACCACCAGCGTCACCACCCCGAGCAGCATCGCGAAGGCGTAGGCCCGCGCGAAGCCGCTCTGCAGCATGGTGATGAGCCTTCCGAGCAGCCCCACCGCAGCACCACCGCTGGAGAGCCCCCGGTCGACCACGTCACGGTCCAGGGTGGCGACGCCGCCGGCGATGCCTTCCCCCGAGGCCACGAAGAGGATGCGGTAGAGGGCGTCGAAGCCCAGCGCGCCGCGCGACGCGCCGGCCAGGTTGGAGTCCTTGAGAGCGGCCACGGGCGCGCCCTTGCGCACGTGGTAGACCCACCAGCCGACACCCAGGCCGATCGCAACCATCACGATGGAAAGGCCGATGAGCAGCCAGTCGGAGCCGGCGGCCAGATGGTTGAAGTCGACGGCCTGGGTGGCGGGCTCGAGCCAGCGCTGGATGAGGTTCGGGAAGGCGAACTCGGGCAGCCCCAGGTAGCCGACCACGACGCTGCCGACGGCAAGGATGCCGAGCGGCCAGGTCATCACCGGCGGCGACTCGTGCACGTGCTCGGCGGTGTGCTTGTCCACGCGCGAGCCACCGGCGAAGATGCCGTAGTACCAGCGGAACATGTAGGCCGCCGTCATGGCGGCGGTGATGAGCAGCAGGATGTAGATCACGTCTCCCCCGCTACCCGCCAGCAGGCCGCTGGTGAGGGTGCCGGAAAGGATGGCGTCCTTGCTGAAGAAGCCGGACAGGAACGGCACCCCGGAGATCGCCAACGTAGCGATGAGCGCCGTGGTGCCGGTGATCTTCATCTTGCGTCCCAGGCCGCCCATCTTGCGGATGTCCTGCTCGCCGCCCATGGCGTGGATGACGCTGCCGGCGGTGAGGAACAGCAGGGCCTTGAAGAAGGCGTGCGTCAACACGTGGAAGATGCCCACCCAGTAGGCGCCCGCGCCGACCGCCGCGATCATGTAGCCGACCTGCGAGATGGTCGAGTAGGCCAGGATCTTCTTGATGTCGGTCTGGGCGAAGGCCGCGAAGGCGGCGATGAAGGCGGTGAGCGCGCCGACCCAGGCGACCGTGGTCGCCGCGTCGGGCGCCATGGCGTAGACCGCGCCGATACGGGCGATCAGGTAGACGCCGGCGGTGACCATGGTGGCGGCGTGGATCAGGGCGGAAACCGGCGTCGGGCCGGCCATGGCGTCGGGAAGCCACACCTGCAACGGCAACTGGGCCGACTTGCCGGTCGCCCCGAGCAGGTAGAACAGCCCGATCAGGGTGAGGGTAGCGGAGCCATAGAGCATGGCCGGCGCAGCGGCGTTGACCGCGGCGATGTTGAGCGTCCCGAAGACCTTGAACGTCAGGAACATCGCCAGCAGGAAGCCGACGTCACCGACGCGGTTGACGATGAACGCCTTGCGGCCGGCGTCGGGGTTGGCACGGTCGCGATACCAGAAGCCGATGAGCAGGTAGGAGCACACCCCCACCCCCTCCCAGCCGATGAACATCAGCGGGAAGGAATCGGCCATGACCAGCACCAGCATGGCCGCCACGAACAGGTTGAGCTCGGCGAAGTAGCGGCTGTTGCCGTCGTCGCCGTGCATGTAGCCGATCGAGTAGATGTGGATGAGCAGGCCCACGCCGGTGATGATGAGCATCATCGTGACGCTGAGCCGATCGATCATGAAGCCGGCGTCGAGGTGCAACGTGCCAGCAGTGAGATAGCGCCAGAGCGTGACCTGCACGCCGTGATCGCTGCCCTGCAGCCCGAAGAACGCCAGCACCGCCAGCACGAAGCCCGCGGCCACCGCCAGGCTGGCGATGATGCCGGGCAGCGGCTCCTTGAGCGAACGACCGAAGAAGGCGTTGATCAGCGAGCCCACCAGGGCGAGCAGCGGCGCCAGGGCGGCCCACTGTACGACGTCGTTCATAGCCTCACCTCGGACAGCTCATCGACATCCGTGCTCACGCGGTGGCGGAAGATCGAGACCAGGATCCCCAGCCCGACCGCCACCTCGGCGGCGGCGATGGCGAGGATGATGAACACGGCCGCCTGGCCGGAGAGCGCGGGTTCGGCGCCACTGGCACTCCACTGGCGCGCGAAGGCGACGATCGCGAGGTTGGCGGCGTTGAGCATGAGCTCTACCGACAGGAACACCATGATGGCGCTCCGCCGCGTCAGTACGCCGACCGACCCGATGGTCATCAGCAGCGCGCTGAGGGCGATGTAGTAGGGGGTCGGGACCATCATGCACCCCTCCCTCGTGCGGATTCAGCCATGGGTCAGCTCCCGTTCCGGAGCCGCCTCGCCGCGCGGCTCCGCCGGCGCTGCGGGGTTGCCGCGTTGCGCGAGGCTGACCGCGGCGACGATGCCCGTGAGCAGCAGCACGCCGACGAGCTGGAAGGCGAGCACGTAGTGGCTGAACAGCAGGGTGCCGACCTGCTCGGCCGAGCCGCCCTGTAGCGCGGCCACCTGGTCGGCGCTCGGCAACGGGCTGCGGTCGACGAAGGCCGTGATCGCGATCCCCGCCGCCACCACCAGCGCTGCGGCGTAGGCCAGGGGGCGCATCCACCGCAGGTGCGGCGGCGGTTCCTGCTCCTGCACGTTGAGGAGCATGATCACGAACAGGAACAGCACCATGATGGCGCCGGCGTAGACGATGACCTGGATGGCGGCCAGGAAGTGAGCCTGCAGCGTCACGTAGGTGACGGCCAGGGCGAGTAGCGTCACTACCAGCGAGAGCGCGGCGTGCACCGGCTGCCGGAAGGTGACCACGCCGATGCCGCCGAGCAGCATCACCACGGCCAGGATGACGAAGCCGATCATGACCTCACCATGTCAGTAGTCCACGCCTTCCAGCTCCGGCCGCGGTCCGGCCTCGAAGCCGAGGCGTACGTCCTTGCCGGCCTTCTCCGCCTCGCGGCGTTGCCACTTGCTGCCCTTGGTGCCGACCAGCATGTCCTGCTTGCCGTAGACGAAGTCCTGGTAGCGGTAGTCGGCGAGCTCGAACTCGTGGCCGAGCACCACCGCGCCGGTGGGGCAGGCTTCCTCGCAGAAACCGCAGAAGATGCAGCGCAGCATGTTGATCTCGTAGATCTTCGCGTAGCGCTCGCCCGCGGACGTGGGGTCGTTGGGGTCGTTCTCGGCCGCCTCGACGTAGATGGCGTAGGCGGGGCAAGCGGCGGCACAGAGGCTGCAGCCGATGCACTTCTCCAGGCCGGTGTCGGGATGCCGAAGAAGATGGTGGCGGCCCCGGAAACGCGGCATCACCTGCGCGCGTTGCTCCGGGTACCGGACCGTCACGGGGCGCTTGAACAGATGCCCGAGCGTGACGCCCATCCCCTTGGCCATGTCCAGAACACTCATTTAGGACGCACCTCCCATGGTGCCGGGGTCTTCGTGCCCGTTCCCGGTCGCGCGCTCGCGCGCGCAGGAACGCACTCGCGTCGCGTCACAGCACAAAGGCGATCACCGCCCCTGTCAGCAACGCAGCGAAGAGTCCGATCTCGAACAGGTAGAGCCAGCCGAAGCGCATCAGCTGGTCGTAGCGTAGGCGCATGAAGGTGGCCTTGAGCCAGATGAACAGGAAGATGAAGATCGCCATCTTCACGACCAGCCACACGATGGGCCAGTTCGCCATGCCCGGGATGATGGCGTTGAAGAAGCCGGGCGCGCGCCAGCCGCCCAGGAAGAGCGTGCTGATGAACGCGGCCGAAGTGAACATGTTGACGTACTCGGCCATCTGGTACAGCGCCCACTTGATCGAGGTGTACTCGGTCTGGTAGCCCGCGACCAGCTCCTGCTCGGCCTCGGGCAGGTCGAAGGGGACGCGGTTGATCTCGGCCGTGCCGGCGATCAGGAAGGCGACGAAGGCGATGATCAGCCCCGGCCACAGCCATGGGCTGATCGACCACACGTTCAGTTGCACCAGCTTCTGCAGGTTCAGCGTGCCGCCGATCATGATGACCGAGAGCACCGCCAGGCCCATGCCCAGCTCGTAGCTGATGATCTGAGCGCTCGAACGCAGGCTGCCCAGCAGCGAGTACTTGCTGTTGGACGCCCACCCGCCGAGGAAGATGCCGTAGACACCGACGCTGGTCATGGCCAGCACGTAGAGCACCCCGATGTCGAGGTTCATGACCCAGGGGTTGGCGCCGAACAGGCTCTTGGCGGGCCCGGCCGGGATGGCGCCGAACGCCACCAGCGCGAAGGTGATGCTGACCGCGGGCGCCAGCACGTAGACCACCTTGTCGGCGGCCGACACGATGATGTCTTCCTTGAAGATCGCCTTGATGGCGTCGGCGATGGGCTGCAGCAGCCCGAACGGCCCGACCCGGTTGGGGCCGATGCGGTGCTGGAACGCACCCAGCAGTCGCCGTTCGATCAACGTCATGTAGGCGAAGCCGCCCAGCAGCACCAGGACCAGGACGAACGCCTTGACGAGGGTCACCCAGAGGGGGTCGCTCATCCGGCCACCTCCAGCTCGCGTTCGTCACGCACCAGCGTGCTGAGGTCGGCCCTGGCCAGCCCGATCGGCTGTTCCGGAAGGGTAGGCAGCAGCATCAGACCGGACGGCACGGTGTCGTCGACGCGCACGGTGGCGCGCCGCAGCACCCCCCCGACCCGCAACCGGACTGCGTCGCCGTCGGCAACGTTGTTCAGTGCCGCGTCGTCGGGCCCCATGCGGAGTCGCGGGCCGCCGCTGAGGGCGTTCAGGTGGGGGTTGCGGTGCAGGTACTCGATGCGCAGCATGCTCGGGACGACGAGGACGTTGCCCTCGACCGCCTCGCGGCTGCGGATGGCGACCTTCGCCGTCGTCCGGCCCTTGGACCGGTGCAGATGCCCGGTGGGACCGAGCTCGGCGGGATCGATCTCGAAGCGTTTGCGGAGCACACGGCGCGCGCTGCGGACGCTGCGACCCTCGAGCCGCTTCCCGAGCGCCTCGCCCAGCGCGCCGACCAGGCCGACGAAGTCCTCACTCTCGCCACCTTCGATCGATGCTGCGTGAACGCCCAGGAAGCGGCCCTCGAGGTTGACGGTGGTGCCGTCCTTCTCGAACACGCTCTTGGCGGGCAGCACCACGTCGGCGAGCTGCGCCGTCTCGGTGAGGAAGAGGTCGTGGACGACCAGGAAGTCCTTCTGCTCGAGCTGCGCGCGGACGTCCGGGTCCTGCGCCGGGTCGAGGTTGGACAGGATCAGCGCGCGCGCCCCTTCGAGCATGTCGGGGTAGGCGTAGCGCTCGTGGCTGGGGCCGACACCGACGAGCTCGAGCCCGTAGCTGTCGGCCATCGGGCCGAGGATGAGCACTTTGGCCTCGACCGCCTTGGCGAAGGCGGTAGCGGCAGCGGCCGCCTCGCGAGTGGCCAGCACGAAGCCGCCGTAGACGAGGACGGCGTTGCCGGCACCGCGCAGACGCTTCACGAGCGCCTGCGCGTCCTCCAGGCTCATGCCAAGCGCGGCCCGCTGCCCATCGTCGAGCTGGGGGGCGGCTTCGGATTCCTCGGCTTCGTCCGCCTGCTCGAGCTCCGCAACGGCCTGCAGCGCCTGGAACAGGGCGGCCTCGCCGCCGGCGGGGTACTGCAGCGCGCTGCCGGCGTGCTTCATGAGATCGACGCGGTACGGCGCCGCCACCGTGAGTCTGTCCCGATGCACGACCGGGTGCTCCTTGAGCCGCAGGTCGGCGATGGGCACGCCGTGCGCCATGAGCTCCGGCGGGGTGACGCCCTTGAGCGCGTCCTTGATGCGCAGGTCGGCGATCGGGACCTCCTCGGTCACGTCGCCGACGACGAAGATGGCGTCGGCGGTGGCAAGGTCGGTCAGGGTGGCGGGGTTCTGCTGCGGGATCACCGACGCCGCGGGGCGCGGGGCGTGATCGAGCTGCCCGGTGCCGAGAGCTTCGGCCAGGGCCTTCGCCGCGATCCCCTCCTCGAGCGTGGCGTCGGCACGCAGCGCGATGCCGATGTCCTTGCCGCTGAGGCCAGCGAGTCGGTCGCGGATGGCGGCGGCCGCGTCCTCCCAGGTCACGGCCACGAGCTCGCCGTTCCGTCGGATCATGGGGGAGCGCACGCGGTCCTCGGAGTTGACGTACTCGTGCCCGAAGCGGGTGCCGTCGTCGATCCAGGTCTTGTTGACGTCGGGGTGCAGCGCGGCCTTGACGCGCTCGATGCGGCCGGTGCGGCCGTCCACCATGATGGCGCTTCCGGAGGCGTCGTCCATGCCGGTGGAACGGGTGTGCTGGTACTCCCAGTTGCGGCCGCGGAAGCGGCTCGTGGAGTCGAGCAGCGCACCGACCGGGCAGATGTCGGTGATGTTGCCGGTGAAGTTGCTGGGCAAGCCGTCCTCGAGCGTACCGATGTAGGTGTGCCCGCCGCGCTCGATGAAATCGAGCACCGAGTCGCCGGGGACCTCCTCGAAGTACCGCACGCAGCGCTTGCAGTGGATGCAGCGCTCGCGGTCCAGCGTGATCACCTCGGACAGGGGGTGGTGCTTCTCCTGGTGCCGCTTGTCGAAGTCGAAGCGGCTCAAGCCGGTGCCGTACTCGTAGGAGCGGTCCTGCAGCTCGCAGGCGCCGCCCTTGTCGCAAACCGGGCAGTCGAGCGGGTGGTTGATGAGGGTGAACTCCACCATCCCGTTCTGGATGTTCTTGACGTCCTCGGAGAGGGTGTCGACGACCATCCCCTCCATCACCTGCGTCGTGCAGGTTGCCATCATGTTGGGGAAGTAGAAGATCTTGGGCTCGCCGGACTCCTCTTCCAGGATCCAGTTGCCCTCCTTGTCCTTGCGGGGAGCGCCGACGCGAGCCAGGCACATGCGACAGGCCCCGATGGGCGACATGTACTCCTGGCTGCAGAAGTAGGGGACGTCGTAGCCCGAGGCGAAGATGGCGTCGATGACGCTGGTGCCCTGCGGGAAATCCATCGAGACGTCGTTGATGGTTACCTTCATGCGTCCCACCAGTCGTTCTTGGTGTACATGGGCTTGCCGTGGTCGACGATGTACTCGTACTCGTCCCGGAACCACTTGAAGCTCGCCTGGACCGGCATGGCGCAGGCGTCGGCCAGCGGGCAGAATGCGGTGCCGCGGCTGTTGCGCACCATGTCCTCCATCAGGTCGAGGTCCTCGCGCGTACCGAGGCCCGCCAGCAGCTTCTGGTACATCTTCGGCAGCCAGGTGGCGATGCCCTCACGGCACGGCGTGCACTTGCCGCACGACTCGTGCGCGTAGAAGCGCACCACGTTGTACATGGCGTCGACGATGTCCTTGTCCTTGGGGATGACGATGACCCCGCCGGTGCCGAGCATGGAGCCGGCCTTGGCGAGCGAGCCGTAATCCATGGGCATGTCCAGGTATTCGTCGGTCCAGGGCAGCGGCGGCGTGGAGGAGCCGCCCGGGAAGAAGCCCTTCGCTTCTCCGCCCTTCGGCCCGCCCGCCAGGTCGTAGATGAGCTCGCGGAAGCTAGCCCCCATCGGTAGCTCGTACACGCCGGGGCGCTTCACCGGTCCGCTGATCTGGTAGAGCTTGGTGCCCTTGCTGTCCTCGGTCCCCATCGCTGAGAACCAGTGCGCGCCCCGCGTGATGATGTGCACCACGCTGGTCATGGTGGTCACGTTGTTGATGGTGGTGGGCAACCCGTAGACACCCGCCTGCGCCGGGAAAGGGGGCTTGAGCCGCGGATTGCCGCGCAGCCCCTCCAGCGAGTTCATCAGCGCCGTCTCTTCGCCGCAGATGTAGGCGCCGGCGCCGCGGTGGACCGTGATGTCGACCTCGACGTCGGTGCCGAGCGCGTTCTTGCCGAGGATGCCGGCCTCGCGCGCCTCGCGGATGGCGCCGACCAGGCGCTGGTAGCCCTTCACGTACTCGCCGCGGATGTAGATCATCGCCTTGGTCGCCTGGATGGCGTAGCAGCCGATGATCATGCCCTCGATGAGCTGGTGCGGGTCGTCCTCCATGATGTAGCGGTCCTTGAACGAGCCCGGCTCCGACTCGTCGGCGTTGACCACCAGCAGGCGCTGGCGACCGTCGACCGGGGGCATGAACGACCACTTCACACCTGTCGGGAAGCCCGCGCCGCCGCGGCCGCGAAGCTTCGAAGCCTTGACCTCGTCGATGACCTCGCTCGGCGACATCTGCGTGAGCGCCTTGGTGGCGGCCTCGTAGCCTCCGTGCGAGCGGTAGTAGTCGAGCTTCCAGGCTCCATCCACGCCCACGTGGCGGTACATGACCACCTCGTAGCGGGGATCGCGTCGGCTGGTGATGGGGCGTGCGGCCTCCGGGGTGTCGGCGACGTCGCTCATCAGCCCTCCCCCTCTCCCGTGGATGCACGGCCGGCGGCCGCGCTCATGAGGAAGTCGGCTTTCTCGGCGCCCTCGTTGTCGCCGCCACGCGCGCGCCACGCTTCCGGCATCTCGCCCTGCTTCAGCGCGTCGATGAGCTGGTCACAGCGCGCACGGCCGACGCGCTCGTAGTAGACGTCGTTGACCTGCAGTACCGGGCCGGTGCCGCAGGAACCGAGGCACTCGACCTTCTGGACGCTGAAGCGACCCTCGGCGTCCGTCTCGCCGTTGACGATGCCGAGCTTCTCGACCAGGTAGTCGTAGAGCTGGTCGCTACCGGCGAGCGAGCAGGAGAGCGTGGAGCAGACCTGCAGATGGTACTTGCCCACCGGCTCGCCGTGGTATTCGGAATAGAAGCTCATCACGCCCTTGACTTCGGTGGGGTGGATGTCCAGGATCTCCGCGATCTCGGCGATGCGCGCCTCGCTGACGTGGCGCTCTGCGTCCTGGACCTCCCACAGCAGGGGCATGACGGCGCTGCGCTTCCCGACCTCGGGATAGCGCCCGAGGATCTCGCGTACGAGGTCCTCCTTGTCGGCGAAGAAGGGGGGGATGGTGTCCAGTTCAACCATGTTCGTTCCTCACGGCAGCGCGAGCCTCCGGCCGCCCCTCGACGGTCCGCACGATGCTGGCGCGCCTCACTTGTCCACGTCTCCCAGCACCGGGTCGAGGCTGGCGATGTTCATCACCATGTCCGCGAACAGGCCGCCTACGCACATCGGTTCCAGCGACTGCAGGTTGATCAGGCTCGGCACCCGGATCTTGACGCGATAGGGCATCGATCCGCCGTCGCTGACGATGTAGTAGCCGAGCTCGCCGCGGGCGCTCTCGGTGGCCACGTAGACCTCGCCACGAGGTGCGTGGAAGCCCTCGGTGACCAGCTTGAAGTGGAAGATCACCGCCTCCATCGAGTTCTCCAGCTCGCTCCGGGGAGGCAGGCTGATGCGGCGGTCGGGGTCCTTGATCGGGCCCGGCTCGAGGCGGTCGAGCGCCTGGCGGACGATCTTCAGGCTCTCGCGCATCTCGTCGATCCGGATCCGCAGGCGGCTCAGCAGGTCCCCCTCGGTGTAGGTGGGCACGTTGAAGTCGTAGTCCTCGTAGCCGCTGTAGGGAACTGTCTTGCGAAGGTCGATGGGCACGCCGCTGGCCCGCAGGCTCGGTCCCGTGAGGCCGTGGTCGATCGCCGTCTCGCGGGACAGGATGCCGACACCCCTCGTGCGGTGTAGGAAGATGTCGTTCTTCGCGAACAGCCGCTCGTACTGCTCGATCATCTTCGGGAAGCTGCTCAAGAAGGCGCGCGCGGCAGGCACGAACTCTTCGGGAACGTCGCGGTAGAGACCGCCGACACGGAAGTAGCCGTAGTTCATCCGCACGCCACAGACCATCTCGAACAGGTCGAGGATCTGCTCGCGCTCGCGCATGGTGTAGAAGAACGGCGTCAGCGCGCCCATGTCGAGGAGCCCGGTACCGACGAAGAGCAGGTGGCTGGCGATGCGGTTGAGCTCCACCAGCGCGACCCGGAGGCGCTGGGCACGCTCGGGAACCTTGGCGTCGAGCAGCTTCTCGACCGACAGCACGTACGCGAGGTCGTGGGTGAACCCCGTCACGTAGTCCATGCGGTTGGTATAGGTGACGCCCTGCTGGTACGTGCGGTTCTCCATCGTCTTCTCGAAGCCGGTATGGAGATAGCCGATCTGGGGCTTGAGGGCGACGATCTGCTCGCCGTCCAGGTCGACTACCAGACGCAACACGCCATGCGTGCTGGGGTGCTGCGGGCCGACGTTGAGCCGCATGTACTTGGTCTCGAACTCGCCGTGCCGCTCCTCGCGGGTCACGGTGGCGGCGTGGCCGAGGTCCTTGACGCTCACGGCTTTCCACTCTCCTTGCCGTGCATGCCGGCGCCCTGGCCGGGCTCCTGCTCGCTGCGCGTCCCCTTGGCGGCGCCGCCCTTCCAGCCCGTCAGGCCGGAGTCAGCACCGACCAGGCCGGCGCGGAAGGCGGCCGGGTCGAGGAACCGGCCCTCGTTGAAGAGCGTCGGCGTCTCGCCCAGCGGGAAATCCTTGCGGTGCGGGTGGCCGTCGAAATCCTCGGGCAACAGCAGCCGGCGCAAGTCGGGGTGCCCTTCGAACGCCACACCGAACATGTCGTAGACCTCGCGTTCCATGAACATCGCGGCCTTGAACAGGTGGGTGATGGTCGGCAGGCTCTCGCCCTCGTCGACGTCGACGCGCAGGAACACGCGCTCGGTGCCTTCGAGGTTGCGCAGGTTGTAGGCCACCGTGAAGCGCTTTCCCTGGTGACCGGGGTAGGTGAGGTAGTCGATCCCGAAAACATCGGCGATCATCTCGAAACCGCCGTCCTTGGCGATCCGGACGGCGTCGACGATGCTCTCCCTGGGTATGGTCACGCTGACCATACCCAGGGACTCACGGAGGACGCCACCGAGGGGATCGAGCTTCGCCACGACGGCTTGGGTGGCGGCCGCGAGATCGAGCTGGCTCACCGCGACCACCCCTCGACCATCGGGAGCTGCACCCCGTGCTCGTCGAAGGCCTCGCCCCGCACCTTCTTCTGGAGCTGCATCACCGCGAAGACCAGTGCCTCCGGTCGTGGCGGGCAGCCGGGCACGAAGATGTCGACGGGTACCACCGAGTCGACGTTCTGCACGATGGCGTAGTTGTTGAACATGCCGCCCGAGGACGCGCACGCCCCCATCGAGATCACCCACTTGGGATCGGGCATCTGTTCATACACGCGCCGCATGATGGGCGCCATCTTCTTCGACAGCCGCCCGGCCACGATCATCACGTCGGCCTGACGCGGGCTGGCTCGGAAGACCTCCGAACCGAAGCGCGCCATGTCGTTGCGGGCGTTGGTCGACTGCATCATCTCGATGGCACAGCAAGCCAGTCCGAAGGTGGCGGGCCACAGACTGTTGCTGCGGCCCCACGCCACCAGCTTCTCCAGCGACGAGAAGAGGATGCCCTCGTTCTCGAGCTCCTGGACGTCCTTTTCGAATAGATCTCTTAGGCCCATGCTCACTTCCAGAACAGGACACCCTTGCGGAGGATGTACAGGTATCCGACCGCCAGGATGATCACGAACAGGATGGCCTGCACGTACAGGAACGTGGGCGCCTCCCGGAACTTGACCGCCAGCGGGTAGAAGAACGCGGTCTCCAGGTCGAAGATGATGAAGAGCATGGCGACCATGTAGAAGTGCACCGGAAAGCGCTCACGCGCGCTGCCCGAAGCCGGGACCCCCGACTCGTAGGCGGCGAGCTTGGTCTTCGTCCCCTTCTTGGGGCCGAGCAGCGCACTCGCACCGATCGCGGCCGCGGCGATGAAGCCGGCCGCGATGAACATCATGAGAACGTCTAGGTACAAGGTTCTCCTTCACTCCCTTCGACGAGCGGGAAAGACCCTCTCCGACGTGTGAAACCCGGCTTCCATGTGCCCAGTTTCACAACCTTTCAACATCGGCAAGTCTACCAAAGGACGGAACCCGCCAACAAGGGAAGAACGACCGACAACACGCCCCTGGGGGAGGGGGGTTGGTCGGCGCGAAGGCACACCCGGTCGACAGGCGGATCTCCTCACGCCTCCCATTGTGCTCCTTTACCGCACGCCACCTGCAACCCGGACCACGACATCCGCCTTTCGTGCGTCGCCGGCGAACGAAAGACGATCGGGCCGGCCCCCTGCCCGTGGGTGGTACTGGCAGGGTGGTGCTGGCAGGAGCACCTCACGCGCGCCTCCGCAACCCCTTCGCAACCCCTTTGCAGCCGGTTCCACGCGCCCCGAGGATCGCCGCTCGACGCCCCCCGGCCGGCACCCCGAAGCGCCTCCGGCAGGACCCCGAGAACCCCCTTGGGAACGCCAACTTTCGCGTTCCGGCGGGCCTTGACATCCCCTGGGGGCGTCCATATACTACTGAGGCTGTTGGGTCGTTAGCTCAGTTGGTAGAGCAGCTGACTTTTAATCAGCGGGTCATAGGTTCGAGTCCTATACGACCCACCACAAGATGATTGGCCCCTTCGACTAGCGGTTCAGGTCACCACCCTTTCAAGGTGGCGGCACGGGTTCGAATCCCGTAGGGGTCACCAGAAACGGAGGCGCGATGAGCGCCTCCTTTCTACTTGGCTACCCGTCGGCGCCGTCCCGACCAAGGCCCGCCAGGTAGCGTGGAACGGCCACGCTCTCCGGCACGCTGGTAGCGGCGATGGGCGTCCCCGGCTCCAGCCTTAGCGGCACCCATCCAGCCCACACGTCCGTTCCCTCCACCGCGGCATCGTCCCCGGGCGGGCCGGAGCGGACCTTCGCCGACGCCTCGTCCATCGAGAGGGCAAGCACCGTCGTCGCCTCGAGCTCTCGTTGATCGGGCGGCCGCACGTCCGCCCAGCGGCCGGGCATCACGTGCTCGGTGAAGGCTCGCAGGGCGGCCATCTTCTCGTCTTCCTCTTCGACAAGGCGCGCCCGTCCGAAGACCATCACCGAGCGGTAGTTCACCGAGTGCTCGAAGGCCGAGCGCGCCAGCACCAGGCCGTCGAGTAGGGTCACGGTCAGGCACACGTCGCAGCCACCGGCGAGCGACCGCATCATGCGGCTGACGGGTGAGCCGTGGAGGTACACGGCGTCCAGAATCCGCGCATGGAGCGTCGGGACGACGACCGGCGCGCCGTCGTGGACGAAGCCGACGTGGCACACGAGCCCCTCGTCGAGGATCGCGTCGATGGTCTCGCGGTCGAAGGTACCCCGCTCGGGGTGGCGCCCCAGCTTGGTGCGCGCGCTTGGCGCTGCCTGTGGCATGGCGCCATGATAGCGGCGACCGCCCGTGAACTTCCCCACTCGCCGCACGCCCGTCACCGCTCCCGCCTTCCCGAGACACGCGCGAGCAACCCGCTCCTGGACGGCATGCTCGAGGCGAGAGCACACCGGTTGGCGGCACCGACGCGTAAGCGTTCCGTCAGCCGCGCCCCGCTAGCGTGCTGCACGATGAACGACGCGATCCCCTTCACCATCCGCACGAAGTTGACGAACGCAATGGGGGATGTGGAAGACCTGGCCACGGCCAAGGGTCTCGCGCAGGTGTTCGCGATGGAGCTCTTCTCGCTCCGTAAGACGGTCGAGGAAGCCACGGATCTGGGCGACCTGGAGATGGCCGACAAGGCCCTCGGGGACGCCCGCGTCCTCTGGGGGCTGCTGCGTGGCACGCCCGGGCGCTACTGGGAGGTGGGCGCCCTGTCCTGACCTCGCCCCTCCCCCGCGCGCTGCATCCAGCGGCGCACGCCCTCTGCCGTACCCGGACCCCGCTTCCGTGTCGGCTGCGGAGGACGGACCCGCCGGGAATCGATTAGCGTGGAGCACCATGCCCCACACGGCTCGGCGGCACCGTCTCCACCGACGGGCGCGCCTCGCCGGGGGCGGAGGAGGGAACATGTCCAGACTGGCCATCGCGCTGTCCGCCGCGCTCCTGGGGAGCGGGGTGGCAGGTGCCCAGGACGCGCTGAGGTTCCAGACCTCGCTGGGGGAGCTCGTCATCACCCCGCTCGGTCACGGCTCGCTCCGCTTCGACGTCGCCGGCATGGTGATCCACGTCGACCCCTACGGCCAGGTCGCCGACTACGCCTCGCAGCCCAAGGCCGACTGGATCTGGATCACCCACGACCATGCCGACCACTACGACGAGGCGGCGATCGTCGCGGTGCGCAAGCCCGACACCCGTTTCCTGCTCGATCCTGCCAGCGCCGAACGGCTCGGCGAGGAGGCTACCGTGCTCCGGAACGGGGACACCGCCCAGGTCGGCGCCATCGCCGTGAAGGCGGTGCCCGCCTACAACATCCGCCAGAAGCGCACCAACGGCCAGCCCTATCACCCCAAGGGCGCCGGCAACGGCTATCTGGCGAGCTTCGGTGACTTCGTGGTGCACATCGGGGCCGACACCGAGTGCGTTCCTGAGATGCACGATCTCGGGCGGGTCGACGTCTCCTTCCTCCCCATCAACCTGCCCTACACCATGACCCCGCAGGATGCCGCCGAGTGCTTCCGCGTCATCCGCCCCAAGGTGGCCGTTCCCTACCATCAGGGGGACTACGACCCGCAGATCGTGGCCGACGCGCTGCGCGGCAGCGGTATCGACGTGCGCGTGCTGCCGCTCCATTGACCGAGGAGGGGGCCGCTCGCAGCCCCGCTCGTGATGCGGGATCGACGGCCGGGCTCGCGCCCGCCACCCGCCGCTGGGTGCTGGTGGCGGCGACGCTGGGCTCGAGCATGGTCTTCCTCGACAACTCGACGGTCAACGTGGCGCTCCCTGCGCTGCAGCGCTCGCTCGGTGCGTCGGTCGTCGACGTGCAATGGGTCATCAACGCCTACACGCTGTTCCTCGCCTCGCTGCTACTCATCGGCGGCGCCCTCGGTGACCTGCTGGGCCGACGCCGGGTGTTCGCGGTCGGGGTCGGCGTGTTCACGCTCGCGTCGATCGCCTGCGGCTTCGCTGCCAACACCGAGATGCTCATCGTCAGCCGCGCCGCACAAGGGGTGGGCGGCGCCCTCCTCACGCCGGGCAGCCTGGCCCTCATCAACGGCGCCTATCCACGCGATCAGCGCGGCCCAGCGATCGGGCTGTGGTCGGGCTTCTCCGCCGTGGCGTCGGCCACCGGCCCGGTACTGGGCGGATACCTCATCGATACGCTGTCGTGGCGCGGGGTGTTCTTCCTCAACGTGCCGCTGGCCCTGGCGGTGCTGGCCGTGACCTGGTGGCGCATCCCGGCCACGCCCGGCGAGGCGGGGCCGCGGCGGCTCGACGTGGCGGGCGCCCTCGCAGCGGTACTCGGCCTCGGGGGCGTGGTGTACGCGCTGATCGAGTCCTCCAACCGCAGCTTCGCGGCGCCGTCGGTGCTGGTGGCGCTCTTCGGCGGGCTGGCGGTGCTGGGGCTGTTCCTGGTGCTGGAGCGGCGCGCGCGGCGGCCCATGGTGCCGCTCGAACTGTTCCGGTCGCGTGCCTTCGCGGGCGCGAACGTGCTCACGCTCTTCCTCTACGCGGCGCTGTCCGGCCTGCTGTTCTTCCTGCCGATGAACCTGATCGAGGTGCAGGGCTACTCCGCTACGGCCGCCGGTGCCGCGCTGCTCCCCTTCGTGCTGTCCATGTTCCTGCTTTCGCGCTGGTCGGGAGGTCTGGTGGCACGGGTGGGCGCGCGCCTACCGCTGGTGGTGGGTCCGCTGGTGGTGGCCGTCAGTTTCCTGCTCTATGCCCGTACGGGCGCGACCGGCTCCTATTGGAGCGCGGTCTTCCCCGCCGTGCTGACGCAGGGCCTGGGTATGGCGCTGTGCGTGGCGCCGCTCACCACGACCGTGATGGCCTCGGTCAGCGACGCTCGCTCCGCCACCGCTTCGGGCATCAACAACGCGGCGTCACGGGTGGCGGGCTTGCTGGCGATCGGCGCGTTCGGCGCGCTCATGGTGGGGCTGTTCAGCGCGCACCTGGAGACCCGGTTGCCGGCGCTCGACCTGCCGCCGGCGGTGGTGCGGGCGGTACGCGCCCGCCACACCGACCTGGCCGCCCTCACCCCGCCGGATTCCCTCACCTCGCAACAGGCGCAGCGACTACGCACAGCGGTCGACGACGCCTTCGTGTACGGCTTCCGGATCGTGATGCTGGCCTTCGCCGGGCTGGCGGTAGCAGCCTCGGGAGTGGCGTACGGCACGCTCCGCGAGGACACCTCCCGAGACTAGCGGGCCCCGCCGATCGCCTCTACGATCGTCCCTGCGATCACCTCCGCCTCGCGGGCGATGCGCGAAAGCGTGCCGCCGGCCGTAACGACGAAGCCACAGAAGTGAAGTCCCGGCGCTTCCGGCAAGGCGAGCGGAAGGCGGTCGGGCAGATCACCGAAGCCCTCGAGCAGGTCCGGGTAGCCGACCCGGTAACCGGTCGCCAGCACCACTACGTCGACGGGAAGCTCCGTACCGTCCGCGAAGACCACCCGTTCGCCGTCGAAGCGCTCGAGTGCGGGGCGCACCGCGATCCGGCCGGCGCGCACGTGCCCGACGGTGCCGGCATCGATCAGCGGGATGCGCGCGCGCTCGCGCACCTGACGGGTGGGGCTGAACGGCGCGAACGGAAGCCCGTAGCGCGTCATGTCGCCGTAGCGCAAGCGCCGGACCGCGCGCCCGATGACGTCGGCGAGGGGTGCGGGCAGCCGCTCCAGGCGCGTCGCCACCTCCTCGACGGGCCTTCCCAGCATGCGCTTGGGCACCACGTTCACGGGACTGCGCACCGACAGCGCCACGCGAGCGCCGTGCTCTACGAGATCGACTGCGATCTCACCACCGGAATTCCCGAAACCGACCACCAGCGCGCGCCGCCGGTGGAAGGGTGCGCCGTTGCGGTACTCGGAGCTGTGCAGTACGGTCCCCGGGAACCGCTCGAGCCCCGGCCAATTGGGGCGGTAGGGGCGTTCGTTGAGCCCCGTGGCGATCACCAGGTGCTCTGCGAGGATCGTGCCGCGCTCGGTCTGCACATGCCATGCGCCGTCCTCACGAAAGGCGCGCTGTGCGGGCTCGCCCCATCGCGGCCGGAGGTCGAACGTCGCCGCGTAGTCCTCGAGGTAGGCAACCACCTCGTCGCGAGAGGGATAGTCGGGTGCTTCCTCCGGCCACGGCCTGCCGGGCAACCCCGAGTTGCGCTTGTGGGTGTGGAGGTGCAGGCGATCGTAGTGCCGTCGCCACGACGCCGCCGGGCGCGACTCGCGCTCGAGCAGCACGAAGCCCACGCCGCGGGCACGCAGGCACGCGGCGACCGCCAGCCCCGCCGGTCCCGCGCCCACGATGACCGCTCCGCAGCGGTCCCATCGTCGTTCCATGACCGTGCTCCTCCAGCGTTCGTGGGGGCATTCTAGGGCATGCGCCAGCGGACTCGCGCGCCCTGATTGTGAGCAAGCGGTCCTCGGCCCCGCGCGCAGCTCCTGGCTCATGGCATAATGCCCACGGTCGGGCGACTTGCGCCCAGACCTCCACGGGCGATTAGCTCAGCGGAAGAGCGGCCGCCTTACAAGCGGTAGGTCGGCGGTTCGAACCCGTCATCGCCCACCACTCTTGTTCTTGACCCGGTTGACGCGGCGGCGTCGCCGTCAAGCCGCACTCGGGTCGTTCGCCCCCTCCGTGACGAGGATCAGCAGCCGGCTGTCGGGACCGAGCTCGAGCTCGGCGGCCTTCGCATGGTCGGCGAGCGCCGCCATGGCGCCTGCCAGCCCCGCCGCCCCGGAGGGTGTGCTCTGCGGTCCTCCCGTCTCGGCGAGCAGCCGGGGTGCTTCCAGCAGCGTGTCCTCGCCGACGCTCAGAGCGCGAACGCCGTGTCGCATCAGAACGTCCAGGGCCGGAGCGCTGGCCTTGCCGCAGGACAGCATCGACGCCGACGTCTCGAGGTCGCCGGTGAGCTGGACGGGATGGCCGGCTTCGAGCGCGGCGCGGACGCACGATGCTCCCGACGGCTCGACGACCACCAGCACCGCAGGGGGCGCCAGCCAGCTCCCGAGCGTCTCCACGACGGCGGCGGCGAGGCCCCCGACGCCCGCCTGCACGAAGACATGCGTGGGCGGGAGGCTACCCGCGGCGTCCGCCTGACGCCGGATCTCAGCCGCCATCACGCCGTACCCCGCCATCACGTCGTGCACGACGGGGTCGGCCAGATCGTCCGTCGTGTCGGCCACCAGCAGTCCACTCCCCGCGCGCGCCGCCTCTGCTGCGGCGGCCACCGCATCGTCGTAGGTGCCCGCGACCCAGACGATCTCGGCGCCCAGCGCTTCGATGCGCTCGGCGCGCGCCGCAGGCACGCTCTCGTGGAGGAACACCTTGGCGGCCGTGCCGGCGAGCTTCGCTGCCAGGGCGACGGCCAGACCGTGGTTGCCGTCGCTGGCGCACAGGAGTGAGGGCAGGTCGTGAACGCCGTGCGAGACGACCGCCTCGATGTCCTCACCGGCCGTGCGGGCGAGCGCTCGCAGGCCGGCGTAGGTGCCCCCGAGCGACTTGAAGCTGCCGAGTGTGCGACCTCCCTCGTCCTTGACGAGCACCTGTGCGACGCCCAGCCGCGCCGCCAGACGCGGCAGGTCAACGAGCGGCGTGGGCCCGTAGGCCGGCGCCAGGAGCCGCAGCTCCGTCGCGATGTGGTCGGTGATCGCGGTGGAACGGTCGGCGGAGGTCACACCGCAATCCTACTCGCCCGTCGGCAGGCCGGTTCAGATGCCGAGGACGTCGCCGACCGTGCGTACCGGCATCCCCGAGGCATGGATGTGCTCGACGATCGCCTGGAAGTCGCGGATGGCGTAATCGGTGTTCACCGTGTCGGACGGCACCACGTGGTGGAACGTCAGGATGCACCACTGCTTGCCGGCCCGCGCGCGGTCGATGCGATCGATGAGGTCACGGGGCGGGCGGGCGTCGACCATGCTCCAAGCCCTCAGTTTGAGGGGGTTGGGCGGCGTGGCCACCTCGGTGCTGGACTGGATGATGGTGCGGGCGGCACGCCAGTAGCGGCGCACCGTCTGTAGGACCGCGTCGTCGAAGGCGCCACCCGGATAGGCGCAGTGGTTGGCACCGCGGAAGCCCTCGCTGCGCAGCCACTGCTGCAGGCGCTCGATGTCCTCCGTCAACGCCTCGGGACTGATCCGGGTCCAACGCGCGTCGTGCACGGCCAGCCGATCGCTGTGGCCGGCCACCTCCCAGCCGGAGAAGTCCTCGAGCCTGTGGAGTTGCTCCAGGGTCAGCCTTCGCGGGGTGCCGATGAGGTCGCGGATCACGTAGGCGGTCGCCGGGTAGCCGTAGGCATCGAGGATGGGGCGCGCGTTGTCGTAGGTATCCGCCCATCCGTCGTCGAACGACAGGCTGACGACCCCGTCGGGCCAGGCAACGGGCTCGGGGTAGGTGGCCACGCCGTTGACGTGGAGGGTGGTGTCGCCCCCCACGGGAGCGTCGACGCGGATGCGCAGGGCCTCGATGGCCTCGCGTCGTGGGGCGCCGACGGCGTTGGCGTCACCGAAGCCGAGGTCCACGACCACCCAACCCTCTCCCGCCTGCAGGTACTGGTTCGGAGGCGACGGACTGGTCTCCACCGGCCACTTGTAATAGTTCGCGAAGCCCGCGTCCCCGGCGTAAAGGGTGATGTCCCCGAGTCCGCTGAGGTCGCCCTCGACGCGGAGCCACAGCCGCACGATGCGACCGCTCAGGTCGATGCTCGGGCCGCTGCGTTCGATCCAGGCCGGGAGACCTCCGCTCGGCTGCGTGAACCACGCGCTCTGCGAGCCGAGCACGTAGTCGCTGCCATCGTCGAGGTCGCTCGCCGAGGCGTTCGCGACGGTCCAGCCGTGGCCCGCCTGGAAGCGCGTGATCATCGTGAGGTCGTGGGCACGAGGCGCGTGTGGGACGGCGGACGTCCGCTCGATGACGCTGGCGAACTGGCGCATCACTCGCTCCAGGTCTGTACGACCGCGCTGGCACCGTTGCCGATGACGCTCAGGCTGTCGACGTCGTAGCGTTCGGCGAAGCCCGCACCGATGATCTCGCCGGTGGTCGCCGTGGCGTCACCCCCGTCGCTCCTCACCCGGATCTCGCCCCGCTCGACCTGCACCCAGATTCCTGCCCGGGACGGTGCGCGCCGAACGATCTGCGGCGTGCGCGGGTCGAGCGTGCGCTGCGCGTAACCTGCCGCGGCGCTCCGGCCGGCCATCCGCACGTTGCCGGGATCGTCCTCCCGGAACGCAGGCAGGGCGCGTCCGTCCGGCCCGTACAGCACGACGGGCTGAGCCGCACCGGCCTGCCCGCCACCCGAGCCCACCTCCGCCCCGGCCGCGCGGGCGGTCCCGGCGCCGAGCACGACCCCCAGAAGACCGACCCCGAGCGACTGCACGAGCTTCCGGCGGCCCGCTCCCCAATCGCTATCGTCCATGCCGGCCATGGTAGCCCGTCGTCTCGACGGCTCTTCCCTCCTGCGCTCGTGCCCTGGATCCCGGCGGGGCGTTCGCGTCACCGGGCGCGCCCGTCGTTCAACCCGCCGACACCGCCTCGATCGCCGTCAGGAACGCCTCGACCCCTACCTCCAGCGCTCCCTCGTCGATCGCGAAGCGCGGGTGGTGGTGCGGGTAGGCCACCTCGACGCCCTCGGGCTTGGCCCCCACGAAGAAGAAGGTGCCCGGTTTGGCCGCGAGGTAGGCGGAGAAGTCCTCGCCGCCCATGATGCGTGGCGGCGTGACCACGCGTTCGGCACCGAACGTGGCCTCGAACGCGCCGCGCAGCTTCTCGGTGACGGCCTCGTCGTTCACCAGCGCGCGGTAGCCCTCGTGGTACGCGAAGGCGTAGTCGGCGCCGTGGGCCTCGCTCAGGCCCTTGACGACGCGCTCCATCAGGGCCGGCATGCGCGCGCGCAGCTCCGCGTCGAAGCTCCGCACGGTTCCCCCCAGCTCGGCGCGCTCGGGGATGACGTTGTCCGCGCTGCCGGCATGGAAGCGGGTGACCGACACGACCAGCGGTTCGATCGGATCGACCACGCGCGACACCAGATGCTGCAGGTTGCTCACGATCTGCGCGCCGATGGCGACGGGATCGACCGCGGTGTCGGGCATCGCGGCGTGACCGCCCTTGCCGATCACCGTGATGTCGAAGGTGTCGGGAGCGGCCATGCCGGGCCCGGCCCGCAGGAGCAGCGCTCCGCTCTCGAATGGCGCCATCAGGTGCAATCCCAGCACCGTGTCCACGTCGTCGATCACGCCCTCGTCGACGAGCTGCTGGGCGCCTCCCGGGAACAGCTCCTCGGCGTGCTGGAACACGAAGCGCAACTCCCCCTTGACCTGGTCGCGCCGATCGCTGAGGATGCGAGCCACCCCCAGCAGGATGGCGGTGTGCCCGTCGTGCCCGCAGGCGTGCATCACGCCGGGGCTCTGCGAGGCGAAGGGCACGCCGCTCTCCTCTTCGATGGGCAGCGCGTCCATGTCCGCACGAACCGCCACGCGCGGGCCGGGCAAGCCGCCGCGCAGCGTCGCCACCACGCTGGTGGGCGTGGGCCGCGTGACCTCGAACCCGCCGAACCCCTCGAGCGTGCGCTGCACGTAGTCCGCGGTCTCGTGCTCCTCGAAGGAGAGCTCGGGGTGGCTGTGCAGGTGACGGCGCCAGCTCACCACCTCACCGGCGACCTCAGCAGCCAATGCGTGCCAGTCGGTGGATACGTCGGGAGCGGGTTGTGTCATGACGTCCTCCCTGAGGGTGGGGCACGACCACGTGCCCATCCGGCGGGCAGCTCGTCGTCCGCCTGGAACTCGGGCAAATCTACCACCCGTCGCGCGGCTGGAATCTCCGGTCGCGCGAGCCCCGTACCCAGGGCCCAGAACGCAAAGTGGCGGAGGGCGCGCTACAGGCAGCGCACCATGCCGCCGTCGACCAGGATCGAGCTGCCGGTCATGTACGAGGCCGCGTCGCTGACCAGGAACGCCGCCACCTTACCGAACTCGCTGGTGTCGCCCAGCCGCCCCAGCGGGATGGCCTTCACCGAGGCCTCGCGCACCGCGTCCACCGACGCGCCTTCGCGCTTCGCGCGCGCCTCGTCGAGTTGCACGATGCGCGGCGTCAGCACCCGCCCCGGCGACAGCGTGTTGACGCGGATGCCGTCCGAAGCGAGTTCCAGCGACAACGTCTTCACCAGCGCCTCCACCGCCGGGCGCAGCACGTTGCTGAGCGTCAGGTTGGCGATCGGCGCCTTCACGCTCGAGCTCGCCAGCGCCAGCACCGCCCCGCCCTGCGACCGCTTGAGATGCGGCAGCGCCGCACGCACGCTACGGACCACGCTCATCAACGTGAGGTCCACGGCGCGGGCCCAGGCGTCGTCGTCCAGCGCCTCGAAGGTGCCGGGCGGCGGCCCGCCGGCGTTGGTCACCAGGATGTCCAACCCGCCCAGCGCGCTCGCAGCCTCCCCGACTAGCCGCTCGACCTGCGGGCCGTCGCTGACGTCCGCCTGCAGGCCCAGCACATGGCCACCGGTGGCTTCGGCCACTTCCCGCGCGGCTTCCTCGGCGCGCGCGGCGTCCCGCCCGCACAGCGCCACCTTCGCGCCCTCGGCCGCGAGCACGCGGGCGGTTCCCAACCCCAGCCCCGACGTGCCAGCCAGTACGAGCGCCTTGCGTCCTTCGAGTCCCAGATCCATGGTCATCCTCCGTCGTTCTTGGATTGCGTCGCCGTCGTTGCCTCTACAGCTCCCCGTCGAGCCGCTGCAGCGCGTCCAGCATGACCGCCGCGCCGGCGGCGATGTCGCTCGTGGCGGCCCGCTCGTCGGGATGGTGGCTCAACCCTTCCTCACAGGGTACGAAGAGCATCGCCACCGGGCAGGCGTGGGCCAGCTGCATGGCGTCATGGCCGGCCCCGCTCGACAGGCGCCGGTAGCCGAGCCCACGACCGTCGCAGGCGGCCTCGAGGGCCGCGACAAGACGAGGGTCGCTCTGCACCGCACGCGCCGTGCTGGTGACGACGGCCTCCAACTCGAGCCCCAACGCCTGGGTGCGGGTCCGTGCTCGATCCCGCGTCTCGGCGAGGAAGGCCTCCACCTCAGCAACGTCGAGCGAGCGCGCCTCGAGCACCAGCCGTACCTCGCCGGGCACCACGTTGGCACCGTTCGGCAGGACCTCCAAGCGCCCCACGGTGGCAACGAAGCCGTCGTGCGCGGCGTGCTCCCGGGCGCGCTCCCACACATCTTGCACCAACGCCGTGGCGCCGACCAGCGCGTCGCGCCGCAGCGCCATCGGCGTGGTGCCGGCGTGCCCCGCCTTGCCCCGCACCGTGACGTCCATCCGCTGGATCGCCACGATGCCCTCCACCACGCCGATCGAGACTCCCTCGCGCTCGAGCGCCGGCCCCTGCTCGATATGCAGCTCCAGGAAAGCAGCCAGCCGCCCGGCATCGGGCAGCGGCGCGCCCAACGCCGCCGGATCGCCGCCCATGCGGGCCAGCGCGGCGGCGAGCGTCTCGCCAGCGGGATCGCTGCCGGCCAGCATGGCGGGGGTCAGGGTCCCCACCAGCGCGCTGCTCCCCACACAGGACGCACCGTAATCGCTCGGCTCCTCGGAGAGGAAGTCGTAGACGGCCAGCGGATGATCGAGCTCGACCCCCTGCTCGTGCAGCACCTGCGCGGCCTCCAGCGCGGCGAGCACGCCGGCGACGCCGTCGTAGCGGCCGCCACCCGCCACCGTGTCGATGTGCGAGCCCGCCGCCAGGGCCTTGGCGCCGGCGCGGCGGCCGGCGCGCCGCCCCACCAGGTTGCCGGCAGCGTCGACCGAGGGCTCGAGCCCGGCTTCGCGGACCTCCTCGGCGAGCCATGCGCGGGCGCGCAGGTAGAGGTCGGTGAATGCGCGGCGGGTGTAGGGCCGGTCGGGTTCGGTGAACGCCGCCAGACGCTCGATACGACGGCGGATGCGGGCCTCGTCGATGGCGAGCGGCTTGCTCACGCCGGCTCGTGCAAGCCTGGCTCGAGCCGCAGTCCGACGCGCGCGACGATGCTCTCGAGTTCCTCGCGGCTGACGTCGTCCAGCGCCATGCCCGGCGGGCGGATGAAGCTGCTGGTGAACACCCCGCGCTTGCGGTAGACGTGCTTGCGGAACGCCAGCCCGATCTTGGGCTGGAACTCGTAACGGATCAGCGGCATGTAGTGGTCGAAGGTCCTGGCCGCGCCCGGCGCGTCGCCATCCACGAACTGCCGGTAGATCTTCACCAGCACCTCGGGGAACGCAAAGCCGGTCATGATGCCCACCGCGCCACGCTGCAGCTCCTCCAGGAAGTACTCGCCGCCGAGACCGCCGAACACCCCGATGCGCCCCTCCGTCAGCTCCCGGATGCGCGTCAGCTTGGTCAACACCGGCGGATCCTCCAGCTTGATGTAGGGCGCGAAGCCGTCGTTGGCCAGGCGCGCCACCAGCTCCGGCGACAGCGTGATCCCGAACGACGCCGGGTAGTCATGCACGATCACCGGCACCTCGATCGCCTGCGCCACGGCCCGGTAGTGCTCGTACAGCGCCGCGTCCGACTGCGGCGCGATGGGCGCCACGAACACCGCGGCGGCGCCGAGCTGCTGCGCGGTCCGCGCCTGCTCCACCGCCCCCGCCGTGCCCAACGCGCGCACCCCCACCCACACCGGGATCTTGCCCGCGGCGCGCGCCACCACCGTCTCGACCACGGTGCGCCGTTCGGCTTCCGCCAGCTTGTGCGCCTCACCCAGGAACCCCAGGATCGCCACGCCATCCACCCCGGCCTCGAGCTGGAAGTCGATGAGCCGTTCCAGGCTCGCCACGTCGAGCTCGCCGCCATCCGTGAACGGCGTCGGCAAGATGGGATTCACACCATGCAGGTCCATCGAGTCCTCCTTCGGGGTCCGGCCGCGCGGCGCCGGCGTCCGTCAACTCACGCCGACCATCCCGCGGCGCGGGATGGTCGGGAGCTTCGCCGCAGCCTCCATCGTCGCATGAACGAGGAAGCTCTCGCGGCCGCCGGTGCGCGCCAGCGGTCCCAGCAGGCTCAACGCACCCTCGAGGCCGCCGTCGTGGTCCAGGACCGGGACGCCCACGGCCCACACGCCGCGGTCGACCTCCTCGCGGCTGACGGCGTAGCCGCATTCGCGGATGTGCGGGAGCTCGTCCAGCAGCGTCGCCTGCTCGGCCGGGCTCAACCCCTCCGGGCCCTCCATCAGCGCCACCAGGACGTCGGCGGGTAGGTAGGGCAGCATCGCTTTGGCCGGAGCTCCGCGCAGCATCGGCTTGGTCATCCCCTTGGAAAGCGCGTAGCGCAACGGCTGGCGGCTCTCGATGATGTCGACGCAGACTGCCTCGTGATCGAGTGGGACCAGCAGCGCGACGGTCTCGCCGGTCGCCGCAGCCAGCTCGCGCATGACCGGCTGGCAGAGGGCCCACTCGTCGAGGGCCCGGCGGAAGCCGAGCTCCAACTGCACGCAGCGGGGGCCGAGCCCGAGCCTGCCCTCGGGAAGGTCCCATAGCAGGCCGGCGTCGCGCAGGGCGGCGACGTAGCGGTAGACCGTGCTGACGGGCGCGCCGAATCCGTTCGCCAGCTCCTGGACGGTGCACGGGCCGTGCCGAGCGAGCCAGACGAGATAGCCGACGCCACGCTCGATGGTCTGCAATTGCTGGGAACCCACGACATGTCCTCCGGCCGACCGGTCCCCTCCTGACCGGCGGCGCTACACAGGTCCCGCGACGGGACGCAACGAGCTCACACGACTCCTGTCGAAGTGTAGCTCAGGGCACGGCCCACGGCCAGCGCGAAACGCCGCGCCGCGACACCACCGTGGTCCGCGCCGCGCCGGCACGTTCAGGTCACGGGGGATCGCGCGTCGTCGTAGGCGCGATGCGCGCCCTCCTCGACGATCGCCACCAGCCGCTCCACGGCGTCCCAAACGTCGACGAAGCGCGTATAGAGCGGCGCCAGGCCGAAGCGGATGGTGTCGGGCTCGCGGAAGTCGGGTACCACGCCGGCATCGATGAGGGCGCGGTTGATGCGGTAGCCGTCGGGGTGGCGCAGGCTCACGTGCGAGCCGCGCCGGTCCGGGTCGCGCGGCGTCCCCAGCGTGAACCCGAGCGGCGCCAGCCGGGCGTCGAACAGCTCCACCAGCAGCCGCGTCAGCGCCACGGACTTGGTGCGCACCGCGTCCAGGCCGGCCTCTTCGAGCGGCTCCAAGCCCGCCTCGATCGCCAGCATCGAGAGCACCGGCGGGGTGCCGACCAGGAAGCGGCCGACACCTTCGGCGGGCTCGTACGCGAGATCGAACCCGAACGGCGCCCGACGCCCGAACCAGCCCTCGACCGGCGAGCGCAGGCGCTCCTGGAGATCGCGCCGCACGTACAGGAAGGCGGGAGCACCGGGCCCGCCGTTCAGATACTTGTAGGTGCACCCCACCGCCAGCTCCGCGCCCCAGGTGTCGAGCTCGATCGGCACGACACCCACCGCGTGGCTCAGGTCCCATAGCACCCACGCGCCGACCGCGCGTGCCCGTGCTGCCAGGGCATCGGCGTCGTGAAGGTAGCCGCTCTTGAAGGTCACGTGCGAAAGCACCACCAGCGCGGTCGTCTCGTCGATGGCCGCCGTCAGCGCCTCGATGTCCGGAGTCACGCCGTGCGCGCCCGCCGGCACCACCTTCAGGGCGGCGCGCTCGTGGGCGCCACGCACGACGCTCTGCAGGGTGTAGAGGTCCGAAGGGAAGTTCATCGCGTCCGACACGAGCGTGGGCCGCTCGGGTCGAGCGGCGAGCGCCGCGCCCGCCAACTTGAAGAGATTGACGGTGGTGCTGTCGCTCACCACGACCTGGCCAGGCCCGGCGCCGATCAGCGGCGCCAGGCGCTCGCCGATGCGGCGGGGCGCGTCGACCCAGCCGCGCCCCCAGCTCGCGATGAGGTGTTGGCCCCAGTCCTCCTCCACCGCAGCCGCCAGGCGCTCGCGCGTGCGCCTCGGCAGGCGGCCGAGGGAGTTGCCGTCGAGGTAGATGCGGGGGGCGTCGTCGAAGACGAACGCCTCGCGGTAGCGCGCGAGGGCGTCCTCGCGGTCGAGTTGCTCGGCGAGGCCGCGTGAGAGCGCGGCGTTGCCCTGCGCGCTGCCGTAGCGTGGAGCGGTGTCCATGTCCGTCATCGTACGCGTGCCGGGCGGCGCGCCTTCGGGACCCGCTTCGGCCCGTGCATCTCATGCATCCCACCTGCACATCTCGTCAACACGGCGGCCGTAGCATCGGGGTGGAGTTCGCCCGCCGCAGTCGGGTGAGAATCATGACCAAGACGGTCCTCATCGTCGACGACAAGCTCAGCCTCACGCGCCTGCTGCAGGAATACCTGGGCAAGCAGGGCTACCGGACCGTGGTGGCCGACAACGGCCGCAACGCCCTCTTCACGGCGCGTCACGCCAAGCCGGACATCATCCTGCTCGACGTGATGATGCCCGAGATGGACGGGCTGGAGTTCATCCGCACCTACCGCCGCGAGTCCGATACCCCGATCATCCTCCTCACGGCGCGGGTCGAGGAGGCCGACAAGGTCGCCGGGCTGGAGCTCGGCGCGGACGACTACGTCACCAAGCCGTTCGGGATGGCCGAGCTCAACGCGCGCATACGCGCCGTGTTGAGGCGCTACGAACAGCGCGAGCGCGACGACGAGCGCCTTCGGGTGGGCGCGGTCGAGCTCGACCGCAGCCGCCACACCGTGCGCGTCGACGGGCAGTTCGTCGACCTGACGCCCTCGGAGTTCGACCTGCTCGCCACCATGATGACGGCCCCGGGCAGGGTGTTCAGCCGCAACGACCTGATCGAGCACCTGCCGGGCGAGAGCCCGGAACGGGTGGAGCGCACCATCGACGCCCACGTCCGCAACCTGCGCAAGAAGCTGGAGCGCGACCCCCGGCACCCGCGGTATGTGGAGACCGTGTTCGGCGTCGGCTACCGCTTCCGGCCCGAGGCCTAGCGCGTGCGGTCGATCCGCACCAAGCTGACGCTCATCATCGTTGCCACCAGCGTGCTCGCCGTTGCGCTGGTCGGGGTCAGCGCCCGCTGGATCACGCACCGCCAGTTCAACACCTTCCGGCTCGAGCAGACGCGCAGTGCCTTCATCGACGCCGCCACCACCTACTACCGGGACCACGGGAGCTGGGCGGGAGCGGAGACCGCGCTACAGCAGGAGATCTACCGCATCCTGGGCGTGCCCGGCAGCGACCATCCGCGCCCCGACGCCGGAACGCCCGACGGCACTTCGCCCGATCCCACGCCCGTTCCTGGCGCGGCCGCTTCCGCGGCACCCGCTCCCAACGCGCCCACCGCGGCACCCGTGCGGCCGGGTACAGCGCCCACCCTCGGCGTCGACGGCGCGGCCAACGACCGCTTCGAGCGACGTAACCCGTTCGCGCTCGCAAATCCGGCGGGAGTGGCCGTCATCGGCAACCACCGCTGGAACCAGGGTGCGACCATCCCCGGACGGGTACTCGCCCGCGGTACGCCAGTGATGCTCGACGGCACGCGCATCGGCACGGTGACCTACGAAGCACCGCCGGAGTTGCGGACGCTGGAGCGCATCTACCTCCGCCGCACCGGTCAGGCGATCTTCTACGCCGCCATCGCCGCCGCGGCGCTCGCCCTGCTGATCGGCGTGCTCGCCACCCGGTTGCTGACCCGCCCTATCCGCGACCTCACCGGCGCCATCGGCAAGATGCGGGGAGGGGCGCTGGAGCAGTCGGTACCGATCCGCTCGCAGGACGAGTTCGGCGAGATGGCGCGGGCGTTCAACGACATGAGCGCCGACGTGGCTCGGGGCCAGCGCCTGCGCGAGCAGATGACGGCCGATATCGCCCACGACCTGCGCACCCCACTCTCGGTGTTGACGGGCTACCTGGAAGGCATCCGCGAGGGCGTGCTCGACGCCGACGACGCCACCGTCGATACCATGTACGGCGAGGCCGTGCAGCTCCAGCACCTGGTGGAGGACCTTCGTACGCTGTCGATGGCGGACGCCGGCCGGCTCCGCCTGCAACGCGAGACGGTGAGTGCCGCTGAGTTGCTGCAGGGGGCGCGGCAAGCCTTCCTGCCGCTGGCCGAGCAGGCGGGCGTCGTGCTCGAAATCCAGGTCGCGCAGCCGGCGCCGCAGCTCGAGGTCGATCCCAGCCGCATGCGTCAGGTCCTCGCCAACCTCATCGGCAACGCCCTCGAGCACACCTCGGCCGGCGGCAGCGTGCAACTCGGCGCTCGGCTGGAGGGCGGCGAGGCGGTGTTGAGCGTGACCGACGACGGCGTGGGCATCCCCGCCGAAGCCCTGCCCCACATCTTCGAGCGCTTCTACCGGGTGGACGCCTCCCGGTCGGAGGGCGGTACCGGCTCCGGCCTCGGCCTGCCGATCGCGCGCTCCCTGGTGGAAGCCCACGGCGGCACCATCGCCGCCGAGAGCGAGCCGGGCCGGGGCAGCACCATCACCGTGCGACTGCCGGCAGCGTCCTCCGCGGGATGGTCCGCGACCTCCTAGGCTGCTGTCGGGAGGCGCACGGTAGGCGCCCGCGCCGGTCCGTCAGCGGATGACGCGGCGCTGCATGCGCCACACCGCGAACGCCCCCAGCACCGTGCCCACCACCAGCAGATAGGCGACGTCGAAGCCGAGCCCCTGCCACTGACCGTTGACGATGCCGCGTACCAGCCGCACCGCCCGGTACAGCGGGGTCGCCTGCGCCACCCACACCAGTGCGGCGGGGAAGCGGTCCTGCACCGGGAAGAAGATGCCGGAGAAGAGGAACGACGGCGTGATGAACAGCGTGAAGAAGTAGGAGAAGACATCGATGATATGGATCACCGAGGTGAAGGCCAGGCCGATGGCGCTGAAGCAGTAGCCAACCAGCGCGATGGCGGGCAGGGCCAGCAGCAGTCGCCAGGTCAGCGGCGTGTCGAAGAACAGGGTGATGAGCAGGAAGATCCCGCCGTAGATGAGCGAACGCGTCACCGCCCACCACCACTCGCCCACCGCCACGTCCTCCATGTTGACGCGGGTGGTGACCATGGCGTCGTAGAGCTTGCCGAAGTGCAGCTTGACGAACACGTTGTAGGTGGTCTCGAAGGCGGCGCCGTTCATGGCCGAGGCCGCCACCAGGCCCGGCGCGATGTAGGTCAGGTAGTCCTGGCCGAACTGCCCGCCACTGCTGACGTAATACCCGAGGCCGACGCCGAGCCCCAGCAGATAGAACAGCGGCTCGAAGAAGTTGGGCAGCAGCCCGTAGTACCAGCGGTCGCGGTACACCCACAGGTTGCGCTGCCAGACGCGCGCCGCGCTCCGGAGATCGATCACCCGGTTCCCTCTCATGCCCTCACTCCCTGAGCGCCCGTCCGGTGAGCTTGAGGAACACGTCCTCGAGGTTGGCGGGCCGCACGAAGGCGCGCTCGAGCCGCCAGCCCTGGTCGCGCAGGCTCCCCAGCGCCGCGTCGGCGTCGCCGACGAACACGCTCACCCGGTCGCCGCTACGGACCGCCTCGAGCCCCAGCCGTGCAGCGGCGTCCTCGAGCCGCTGGCCCTCCCCCGCTTCGGCGCGCGCCTCGACGACCAGCGGCGGCAGATGGTCGCGGATCAAGGCGTGCGGTGCTCCCTCCGCGATGATGGCGCCGTGGTCCATGACCACGAGCCGGTCGCAGAGTCGCTCGGCCTCGTCCATGTAGTGGGTGCTCATCATCAGCGTCTTGCCCTGCGAACGCAGCTCTTCGAGCTTGTTCCAGAGGTTGAGCCGCACCTGCGGATCGAGGCCGGTGGTGGGCTCGTCGAGCACCACGATCTCGGGATCGTTCATCAAGCCACGCGCCAGCGTCAGGCGGCGCTTCATGCCACCCGAGAGCTCGTCGACCATGACATTGCGCTTCTCGTTCAGATCGGCGAAGGCGAGCAGATCCTCGGCCCGTCGCCTGGCACGGGCTCCGGCGATGCCGTTGAAGCGAGCGTAGATCAGCAGGTTGTCCATGACGCGAAGCTCGGTGTCGAGGTTGTCCATCTGCGGCACCACACCGAGGCGCTGCTTGATGCTGCGGGCGCGCTCGCCCGCAGGCATTCCCAGCACCCGCAACGTTCCGGAGCTGCTGGGCGTGACCTGGTAGATCATCCGCATCAACGTGGACTTGCCGGCACCGTTGGGGCCCAGCATGCCGAAGAACTCGCCTCGGCGGACCTCGAAGCTCACGCCGTCGACGGCGTGAACCTCTCCGTACCGCTTCACCAAGGATTCGACGGCGACCACGGGCTCGGATGACGGCATGTTCCTCCAGGGGCGCACGGGGGCAACCCGCAACATTCTAACGACCGCGGGCGGGCCGCCTTCTTGACACGCATGCCGACCTCGCCCATGCTGAGGTGATCGACGAACCGGAACGTCCACTCCTGCACCGTGGTAGCCGGACCCCGCGCACCTCGGGAGGGTGACGGTGTCGCAGTCTCGACTGCGTATCGAACTGCTGGGCCACGTACGCGTCCTGGACGGTGACGAGCCGCTCGCCGCCCTGGTCTCGGCGCGCCGCCGTGCGCTGCTGGCCTACCTCGTCCTCCACCGCCATGAGGTCGTGGACCGGGAACGACTTGCGTACCTGTTCTGGCCCGACTCCGAGGACGGCCAGGCCCGGACCAACCTGCGGCGGGAGCTCCACCACCTGCGAAGCGAGCTGCCCGCCGACGCGGTGCTCGATCTCGGCGGCTCCGTGCTGGGCTGGCGCGCCGACGCGCCCGTCACCACCGATGTGGAGGAGTTCGAGGGCGCCCTGACCGACGCGGAGCGCCTCCGGGCCCGTGGCGACCACCGACGCGAGCGCAGCGCGCTGGCGCGCGCAGCCGAGCTGTACCGTGGCGACCTCGTCCCGTCGTGCTACGAGGACTGGCTCGAGCCCCACAGGGAGCGCCTGCGTGGGGCGCTGACCGGCGCGCTCGATCGCCTGACCGAGCTCTGCGAGGCCGGCGGTGATCCCCGCACAGCCGTGCTCCACGCTGAACGGCGCATCCGGCTGGACCCGCTCGACGAGACGGCCTATCGACGGCTCATGGCGTTGCACCAGCGCGAGGGCAACCGGGCAGCGGCCATCCATGCCTTCCACCGCTGTGCTGGCGCCCTGCAGCGCGAGCTCGACGTCGCGCCGAGCGCCACCACACGCGAGGCGTACGAGTCCTTGCTGGTGCCGGAGGGGGGACCGGCGGAAGGGGTCGCTTCGCGGGAGACGCGCGGGGCCACGTCCCTGGTGGGTCGCGCCGGGGCGGTCGCGGCGCTGGTGGAAGCCTGGGAGCGTACGCGGGTGGAGGGGCCGGCGGTGCTGGTGGTGCTCGGCGAGGCCGGCATCGGCAAGACGCGGCTGGTGGAGGAGTTCGTTCGGACGGCCGTGCCACCGGATGCGGCCTTGGTCCGGAGTCGGGCGTACGCGGCCGAGAGTCGTCTCAGCTACGGGCTTGCTGTCGAGTGGCTGCGCAGCCCGGCGGTGGCCGAGCGCGTGGCCGATCTCCCGGACGCGTGGCGCGCGGAGATCGCCCGCCTGGCCCCCGACCTCGATCCGGCCACCGACGTGGCGCTGGAGCCGCCCGACACCGTTCCCGCCTCCTGGCAGCGTCGGCGCCTGCTCGAGGCCGTGGCCCGGGCGGTGCTGACGGTCCCGGCTCCTCGCCTGTTACTGGTCGACGACCTGCATTGGGCGGACGCAGACTCGCTCGAGGCCCTCCATGTGCTCACGAGGCTCGATCCCGGCGCCGCACTGCTGGTGGTGGCCACGGTGCGTACGGAGGAGCTCCCCGGCAACGCCCCGTTGGAGCGGCTGCTGCTCGCACTTCGCGCGGAGGGCCGCCTCCGCGACGTGGAGCTCGACCGCCTCGGCCGCGCGGACACCGAGCTGCTGGCGCGCCAGGTGGCGGACGTCGATCTCGACGAAGCGTCGCTCGGCCGGCTCCATCGGATCAGCGAGGGGATCCCCCTCTTCATCGTCGAGACGCTCCGCGCGGCCCCGTCTGGGACGCAAACGGACGGTGACGCGACGCTGCCGCCACGCGTGCGCGCGGTGCTGACGATACGCCTCCAGCAACTCAGCGCCGACGCCCGGGGCCTCGCGGAGCTCGGAGCCACCATCGGACGCGCGTTCCACTTCGACACCCTCCTGCAGGCATCGGACCTGCCCGAAGAATCGCTCGTGCGGGCACTCGACGAGCTCTGGCGGCGGCGCATCGTGCTGGAGGAAGCTGCCGACGCCTACGACTTCAGCCACGACGCGCTCCGCGCGGCCGCGTACGACGCCATCGACCCGGCCCGCCGCCGTCTCCTCCACCGAAGGGTGGCGCGCGCGCTCGAACGGCTCCACGCCGGCGACACGGGTCCGGTGAGCGGCCGCCTGGCCCAGCATTTCGAGTCCGGTGGCGAGACGGTCCGCGCCGTCGATGCGTATCGTCAGGCCGCCCGCGAGGCGACGGCGGTGTTCTCCCATGAGGAGGCCCTGCGCCTGCTCGAGCGCGCACTCGAGCTGCTCAACGCCATGGCGCCGTCGCAGGAGCGCGATCGTCGCGAGCTGGAGCTGCAGCTGGCGAGGATCATCCCGGCCCGCTCGCTCAGCGGCTACGCCGCACCGGTGATGGCAGCGGCGGCCGAGCGGGCGGCGGAGCTGGCCGAGCGGCTGCAGGATGCCGGCTCGCTGTACCACGCGCTCCGCAGCTTGCAGACGACGCGCTTCGTGAGCGCTCAGCTCACCCGCGCGCTCGAGCTATCGGAGCGCCTTCAAGCGCTCGCGCGCGACGTCCCCGACCGCCAGGCCGAAGGGGACCACGCGATGGCCGGCTCGCTGCTCACGGTCGGGGACCTCGAGGGCGCCGTCGAGCACTTCGAGCGCGCGGAGCGGGGCAACGACCCCACCATCGATCGCGCCACCATCTCCGTCTTCGGCGCGGACCTCGCCGTCTTCACGGCGGCATGGCAGGCGCACGCGCTATGGATGGTGGGCTTCGCCGACCGGGCCGGCGTGTCCTCCACGCGCGCGGTCCGGCTCGCCGAGTCGCTCGCGCACCCCTACAGCCGTGCGCTGGCGCACGCCTACGCGGCGCTCTTCCACCACCTCCGGCGTGACCGGCGCGCCTGTGGGACGCACGCTCGCGCGGCCACCGAGATCTGCGAACGGCACGGCTTCGCCTACTACGTGCACTGGGGCCGGCTGCTCGGCGCCTGGGCCGACGCGGCCCTTCCGGCCGCGGAACGTATCCAGAGCATTCGCGTTGCGCTCGAGGGGCTCGAGGGCGAAGGGGCCGCTGTCCGGCTCCCGATCTACCTGAGTGTTCTCGGCCTGACCCAGGCCCGCGCGGGTCGGCAGGACGACGCGCGCCGTACGCTCGCCCGCGCGCGATCGTGCGCCGATGAGACCGGCGAGCTCTGGTGGACGCCGGAGATCATCCGGTTGCAGGCGCTCCTCGCCGAGCGTGCCGAGGAGCGCCTGACCTGCCTGCGGCGCGCGCTCGAGCACGCCTCGAGACTCAAGGCGCGACCCCTGGCCGCTCGAGCTGCGACCAGCCTGGCGATCGAGCTGCGTTCGCGCGGCCGCCGGGACGAAGCGCGCGCGACCCTCGCCCGTGTCCTCGAGACATCACCATCCGACGCCGGCGGCCGCGACTGGCGGCGTGCGGAGCGGTGCCTCGAGCGCCTCGCGCGGTAGCGCTCGCGCGCCCACCCCGCATCGGCACGGGAGGAACGCTCCGCGAACGGCGCGCGTCCTAGCCTCGGGCCACCCGAACCGGCAACGGCCGGGCGTGTCGGCGCCTGCAGGCGCCGTGAAGGAGGAGACCATGAAGGAACGGATCGGATCCACCGCGGACGATGCGATGCCGGCGCCCCCCCTTCCCGGAGGCTTCGTTGAGGCGCTACGGGCCGGCCTCCGAGGCCAGGTGCTGACGCCCTCCGACCCCGGATACGAGAAGGTCCGGCCCGTCTACAACGCGATGATCCAGCGCCGTCCTGGCGCCATCGCGCAGGTGGCCGACGCCGCCGACGTGATGGCCTGCGTCGACGCTGCACGCGCGTACGGCGTTCCGCTCGCGGTTCGCGGCGGAGGTCACAACGCCGCCGGTCTGGGATCGGTCGACGGCGGGCTGGTCGTCGACCTCGGACGCCTCAAGGGCATCCGGGTCGATCCACGCGCCCGCACCGTCCGCGTCGAAGGCGGCTGCGTCTGGGGCGACGTCGACCACGCCACCCACCCCTTCGGGCTCGCCGTGCCCTGCGGCTTCATCGCCAGTACGGGTGTCGGCGGCCTCACCCTCGGCGGCGGAAGCGGTTACCTCACGCGCTCCGCCGGCCTCACCATCGACAACCTTCTCAGCGCCGACGTGGTCCTCGCCGATGGACGCTTCGTCACCGCGAGCACCGACGAGCATCCCGACCTGTTCTGGGCCCTCAAGGGCGGAGGCGGCAACTTCGGCATCGTCACCAGCTTCCTGTTCCGCGCGCACCCCGTCAAGAACGTCATCGGCGGACCCACCATGTGGGCCCTGGACAAGGCGGAGGACGCGCTCCGCGGATTCCAGGAGCTGATCGAAACCGCGCCGGAGGAGCTGGGCGGCTTCTTCGCCTTCACCACCGTCCCGCCCGTGCCCCCCTTCCCCGAGGAGCTCCACGGGCGCACCGTCGCCGCCGTCGTGTGGTGCTACAACGGCAACCAGGAAGGCTTCGACGACCTCGTCGGACCCTTCGTCGAAGAGGTGGAACCGCTGCTGCACGGCCCTCACGAGCTCCCCTTCCCCGCCCTGCAATCCTTCTTCGACCCTCTCTATCCTGCCGGCCTGCAGTGGTACTGGCGCGCCGATTTCCTGCCGCAGCTCTCGGACGAAGCGATCGCCGAGCACGCCCGCTTGGGCGCCACCCTCCCCACCCCGCAGTCCACCATGCACCTGTACCCCTTGAACGGCGCGGCGGCACGTGTGAGCGCCGACGCAACCGCCTACCGCCACCGCGACGCTCTTTGGTCGCAGGTCATCGTCGGCGTCGACCCAGATCCCGGGATGGCCGGAGCGCTGCGCGACTGGACGGTCGGCTACTACGATGCCCTGCACCCCTACTCCACCGGCGCGGCGTACGTGAACTTCATGATGGACGAAGGCCACGACCGCATCCAGGCGAGCTACGGCGAGAACTACGAACGCCTGACCACGGTCAAGCGCCGCTACGACCCGGACAACCTGTTCCAGGTGAATCAGAACATCCCGCCGGCCGCGTGAGTCGCGGGTGCCGCTGCGCTGTCGGCAGCGCTGCGCCCGGCCGTGAGAACCAGGAAAGGGGGCCCGCCGGAGATCGGCGGGCCCCACCTACGCCCGGAGGCGAGGGCGTCGTAGGGGAGGGGTCAGGAGAACTCGTGCCCGAGGTTCTGCATCACCGCGAGCGCGAATGCCATGACCCGCCTGGTATCGGGGTCGTTGGCCGAACGCAGCGCCCCGAAGATGCCCCCGACCGGGGGGACCTTCACGTCGGGGTATTGCGCCTGCCCCGCCTTGAGGGCGCGGGCGGCGCGCTCCAGCGCGTCCAGCACGAAGGGATCGAGGATGAGTTCGCCCAGCACGCTGACCTTGCGCACCAGACCGGCGACCATCTCGTCGGTCATGCCTGCCTGGACCAGGTTGAGCGCGCCCGTCAGGCCGCGCAGTCCCTCCAGCGTGGCAGGATCGGTGACGGAATCGAGCGTCGCCAGCACCTCGGGGCTCTTGACCCGCTCGAGCAGCTCCAGCACGCCGGGATCCAGGATGACCTCGGCCAGACCGGCGACCTTCGACACGAGTCCCTTGAGCATGTCGTCGGTCATGCCCGACAGCATCAGCGAGAGGGGGCCGCTGAGCTCGCCGAAGGGGCCGGCCTCCAGCGCGTCGAGACGCCGTTCGAGGCCCTCCATCTTGCCGAGGATCAGGTCGAGCTTCTCGGACAGCCCGGCGTCGGCGGAAAGGGTGGTTTCGTTCGCCATGGCCGCCTCCTCTACAGCGCGCCCTTGGCTGTGAGCCAGTAGGCGTTGTTGTAGGCGAGCTTGGCCCAATGGATCATCTTGGTCGGGGGCTGCACCTGGGGAGGCCGGGCGTAGTTGAACTCGATGAAGGTGGCGCTGTCCAGGCCCGCCTCGATGAAGCAGATGGTCTTGCCGTCGTAGCGGGCGACGGGGCCGGAGCCATGCACGCGGGCCGCGACGTTCTTGGCCAGCGTGGCGGACTGGTAGTGGGCCACGGAGCCGGCCTTCGAGACCGGCAGGCCGGTGGTGTCGCCCAGGGCCCAGATGCCCTCCTGGCCCTTGACGGCGAGCGTGGCGCGATCGGTGGGCACCCAGCCCGCCTCGGTCAACCCGGATTCTTCCAGGTAGGCGGCGCTGCGGTGCTCGGGGATGGCGATCAGGATGTCGAACTCCAGCTCGGTGCCTTCCATGCTCTTGAGCACCTTGGCCTCGGGATCGACCGACTCGGCGTTGAAGAACGTCTCGATGCGGACGTCGCGCTTCTGCAGCTCGGGCGTCGCCCACTCTGCCAAGGAAGCGATGGAGTGGCTGCGGTTGATCGGGTAGGTGTAGGCCAGTTCCACCTTGTCGCGGCGGCCGCGGCTCTCGAGCCACTGATCGAGCATGAACGTGATCTCGAGGGGCGCTACCGGGCACATGTGCGGGATACCGACCACCGACACCACGATGCGGCCCTGCTCGAGGGCCTCGAGCTTGTCGTGCAGACGCTGCGCGCCCTGCTCGTCGTAGAACCAGTCGCCGGCCTCGGCGAGGCCCGGCGTGGCGGCCGGGTCGATCTGCGTGCCCGAGGCGATGACGAGCTGGTCGAAGGGGTGGCTGCCGCCGCCCTCGACCATCACCTGGCGCTGTTCGGTATCGACCTTGGTGACGCGCTCGATCCTGACGTCGACGTACGGGCTGACGAGCCCGCGCACGGGACGGCGGATGTGCTCGGGCGACTCAAGGCCGAACGCCAGATAGAGGAAGCCGGGCTTGTAGACCTGATCCGGCTTGTCCGTGATGAGCGTGACCTGGACCTCGCCGCGGCGCAGTTCCTCTGCAAGATGCTCGGCGAGGTGGTTGGCCGTGATGGTGCCGCCGGGCCCCCCTCCGATGATGACGATCCGGTGCATGATTGCCTCCTGGGAGCGTCGCGGATCGGGCCGCCGCGAGCGGCGGCCGGGTCCGGAACGATTCCGCGCTTATGCAGCGCTACTTGGTCTTGCGTACGACGAAGCGGTGGTATTCGCCGTGATCTTCGTTGGCCACCAGCTCGTAGCCGATCTTGTCGACCCAGTCGGGGATGTCCTTGTTGGAGCCGGGATCGGACGAGAGCACGGCGACGTTGTCGCCGACCGTGGACGCCTTGATGCCGCGGATCAACTCCATGAGCGGGCCGGGGCAGGCGCTTCCGCGCGCGTCGATCTCCTGCTTGACAGCGGTATCAGCCATGATGTGCTTTCCTCTCCTCGAATGCGAGTCCGTGGACTCAGAAGACCAGGACCTCGGCGCCGTCGCACATGGAGATGAACCCGGCAACGCCCTTCTCGCCGTCGACGATGTCTTCGAGGTCTTCCATCTTCATGCCGAACATGTCCTGCGTCATGCTGCACGAGTAGACCTTGATGTCGCCCAGTTCCTTGGCGGTCTCCAGGGTCTTCATCCAGGGGTTGATGCCCATGGCCTGCATGCGTTCCTGCATCATGGGGCCGAACTCCTGGTACTCCGCCGGCAACCGCTGCTGGGACGGGTCCTGCCAGGCGCCCTTCTTGAAGGCCATCAGGCCCCAGAAGGTCACGAACAGGGTGACCTCCTTGCCCATGGCAACGGCGCCGGACACGATCGTGGCCATCGCCAGCAGTTTGTCGACCGTGCCGCTCATGACGATGATGTTGAGCTTGTCCTTCATGGTTCCTCGCCTCCACCCGTCCCCGTGGATATGGTCGGGGACCGGGACGTTTCCTTCGTGCCTGACAATATCCCCAGGGGGTTTGTGAACCAATGGACAAATGCCCTGGAAGCCGTGAAGCCCCGTCCCCGGCGCGCCTATCGCGTACACTCGACGGCATGATTCCCGTGTTCGACGGTCACAACGACACCCTGCTCATGCACCTGGAGCACCCCGACCGCGACTTCTTCGAGCGGCACGACGACGGTCACGTCGATTACCCGCGCGCGCAGGAGGGCGGGTTCGCGGGCGGCTTCTTCGCGATGTTCCCGCCGACGCTGCCCGGGAGCGAGCCCTTCATGAACCGGCGTGAGACCGCCGCCGGCGGCTTCGTGACACCCCCCGCCCCGCCCGTGGACGAGCTCCATGCCGTGCATGCGGCGAACCGGATGTTCGCCATCCTCTACCGGCTGGCTGCGGGCGGCCGCATGCGCCTGGTGACCACCGCCGAGGAGCTGCAGCGCAGCATCGAGGGGGGCGTACTGGCCGCCATCGCGCATTTCGAAGGGGCCGAGGCCATCGACAGCGAGCTGGCCGCACTCGACATCTACTACCGCGCCGGGCTGCGCTCGCTGGGCATCGTCTGGAGCCGCGCCAACGCCTTCGGCCACGGCGTGCCCTTCAGCTTCCCCAGCAGCCCCGATACCGGCCCCGGCCTGACCGCCCTGGGGCGACGGCTGGTGGAGCGCTGCAACGAGCTGGGCATCATGATCGACCTCTCGCACATCACCGAGCGCGGCTTCTGGGACGTCGCCGAGCTGAGTCGGGCTCCCCTGGTCGCCACCCACTCGAACGCGCACGCCGTATGCCCCAGTCCCCGCAACCTCACCGACGCGCAGCTCGAAGCGGTAGCCGCCTCGGACGGCATGGTCGGGCTCAACTTCGCGGTCGGCTTCCTCGATCCCGACGGCGGACACGACACCGACATCGGTCTCGACGTGATGGTGCGACACATCGACCACCTGGTGGACAAGCTCGGCGTCACCCGCGTGGGCCTGGGATCGGACTTCGACGGGGCCCGCATCCCTGCCGAGGTAGGCGATGTCGCCGGCGTCCAGCGCCTGCTCGAGGCGCTCTCCGAGCACGGCTACGACGACGATGCGCTGCGCAAGATCGCCTACCAGAACTGGCTGCGCGTGCTTCGCAGCACCTGGAAGGGTTGACGCGGGGGCCGTGACGGGATCGGCATGACGCTGGAGGCGGCCCGGGCGTTGGCTACGGGCCTGATGGCACACCACGGCCTGCGGGACTGGAGCTTCGCGTTCGACCGGGCCCGCAAGCGGCTCGGGTCCTGCCAGCCCTCGCGGCGGCGCATCACCCTGTCGGCAACGCTGACGCGCCTCAACGACGAGGACGTCGTGCGCGACACCATCTTGCACGAGATCGCCCACGCTCTGACGCCGGGTGACGGCCACGGTGCACGCTGGCGCGCCACCTGCCGCCGACTCGGGGCCAGACCCCAACGGCTCGTGCCCTCACACGAGGTCGTGCTGCCACCAGCACCCCACGCGCTGGTCTGCGACCGCTGCGGCGGTCGCTACCCGCGTTATCGCCGGAGCCGGCTGCGCTATGCCTGCGGACGCTGCCGGGCGGAAGCCGGCGTCGAGTCACCGCTACGCTGGACGAGCACTCGGGCCCCCGAAGGCCGCTAGCCGAACTCGCCCACCTTCAGCGCGGAGAGTCGGGAGGGAACGTCCTCGGCCGGCATCGGTCGCGCCAGGTAGAAACCCTGCACAGCATCGCAGCCCACACGCCTTAGGGCCTCGAGCTGCTGCGGCGTCTCCACCCCCTCCGCGACCACACTGGCGCCCAGACTGCGCCCCAGCGAGACGACGGCAGCCAGGATGCCCTCGTCGGCCGCCGACGCCGCCGTGCCCAGGCGGCGCACGAAGCTGCGGTCGAGCTTGATGGCATCGAACGGCAGGTCCCGAAGGTAGGCCAGCGAGGCGTATCCGGTGCCGAAGTCGTCGAGGGTCACCCGCGCGCCCAGCGCGCGGAGCTCCTCGAGCACCTCGGCGCCGCGGCGGGCATCCAGCATGGCTGCGGTCTCGGTGATCTCGAACTCGAAGCGCTGGGGCGGCACACCGCACGACCGCAGGACCTCACGCACCTCGTCGACCAGCACGGTGGAGCGCAGCTGCACCGGCGACAGGTTGACCGCCACCCGCTCCACGTCGACCCCCAGGTCGATCCAGGTACGGAGCTGGGCGCACGCCTGCCGCAACACCTGCAGGCCCAGCTCACGGATCATGCCGGTCTCCTCCGCCAGGGGGATGAAGGCGTCCGGCGCCAGCAACCCCCGCACGGGGTGGCGCCAGCGCGCCAGCGCCTCCACCCCTAGCGCGCGCCCCGTCGCGAGCCCCACCATCGGCTGGTAGTGGAGCACGAGCTGGTCCGAGCCGAGCGCCATCCTCAGCTCGCTCTCCAGCGCGAACCGTTCACGCGCGCGCACGTCCATCGCCGGCGTGAAGAAGGCGAAGGCGGCGCCGCCCTGGGAGCGGGCGCGCGCCAGCGCCAGCGAGGCGTGCTTGAGCAGGTCGGCTGGCCGCTCGGCGTGGTCGGGAAAGACCGCGATGCCCAGGCGCGGGCGCAGTGACACGGCGCGCCCCGCCACCTCCACCGGTTCCTCGAGCGCACCCAGAAGACGCGCTGCCACCTCAGCAGCGTCGACCGCCTGCGACAGCGGCCCGGTCACCACCGCGAACTCGTCACGCGTCAGGCGCGCGACCGCCCCCTCGTCGTCCAACGCCACCGCCAGTCGGCGCCCCGCCAGCCGCAGCAGCTCGTCGCCGGCCTCGGCCCCGAGGCCGTCCTGGAGGAGCTGGAATCCCTGCAGGTCGAGCACCAGCACGGCCGAGCGGCGGCCGTCCACGCGGCGGGCCGCGAGCGCGGCGACCAGACGGTCCACGAAACCGGCACGGTTGAGTAGGTCGGTGAGCGCGTCATGGTTGGTGAGGTACTCGAGCTGGGCCGACATCATGCGCCGCTCGGTGATGTCGTCCGACACCTTCAGGTACTGCTGAACGCGGCCGCCCTCGTCGGTGACCGCCGTGATCTGCGCGCGTTCCCAGGTGCTGCCGCCCGCCCTGGTGCGGTTGACGAAATCGCCCCTCCACACGCCGTCACGCCGCACCACCTCGGCGATGTCACGGAGTTTGGGGTTGTCGGCGCCGGGCGCGGCGAACTCCCCGACGTTGCGGCCGACCACCTCCTCCTTGCCGAAGCCGGTGACCTCGCTGAAGCGACGGTTGGCGTAGCGGATGCGCCCCTCGGCGTCGGTCAGGAGGACGGTGCTTGAGCCCTGCTCGACCGCCTGCCGAAGCTCGCGCAGCTCGTCCACCTGACGCTTCTGCTGCGTCACGTCCCGCACCTGGACCTTCAGGTAGACCTCGCCGCCGATGTCGAGGCGCGACAGATGCACCTCGGAATCGAACGCCGTGCCGTCGGGGCGCAGATGGACCCACCCGAAGTGCTGCTCCTCGCCCGCCAGAGCGGCCTGCATCCGCACCTCCGACGCAGCGCGCGACTCCTGTCCGTCCGGCTGATAGGGGGGCGACAGCTCGTAAGGGTGACGCCCCAGGAAGCGCTCGCGCGTTAGGCCGAACACGTCGGCGGTGCGGCTGTTGCACTCCACGAACCGGTTCCTCTGCATGAGCCCGATCGCGTCGTAGGCGTTCTCGAACAGCGCCCGGAACTTCTCCTCGGCCCTGAGCAGGCTGGAGAAGGCGCTCCGGTCACCGGTCACGTCGGCTACCAGCACCAGGCGCGCCGGCGCCCCGCGCAAGCGCACGGCGAAGACGCTCACCACCGCGTCGAAGACAGTCCCGTCCTTACGCAGGTGGCGGAAGGTGCCCGGCACCACGTACGGAGGCTCGCGCCCGGCGCGGGCGGTGAGCATCCGTTCCGCTTCCTCCGCGGGCCGGATGTCGAGCAGGGTCAACGACGTGAACTCGTCCTCGGGGTAACCGTAATGGGTCACGGCCGCCGCGTTGACGGCCAGGATCCTCAGGGTGTCCGGCTCGTAGACCAACATCGGTTGGGGATGCGAGCGGAAGAACGCGGTGGCACCGCTTCCCTTCTCCGCCCCTGCCCAGTCCACCATCGCTCGCCGCCTCGCTCGCGCCTTCGCGTTCCCAGCTCGCGTCGGCTCCCCCGGCCCACGACGGTCCCATGCGCGCAGCAGTTCGGGGTGATTCTATCCGACGCAACGGGCACCCGGAGGGGCGCCGCTCACCCCCTGCGAAGGGTCTCCGGCACCCGGTAGGCGAAGACCAGCGCGGCGCCCACCCCCACGACAGCGATGGCCACGGCCGCCATCCCGAGATCCAGGGCCTCGGCCACAACACCGACCAGCAGCGGCCCGCCGCTCGATCCCGCATCCCCCACCAGGCGCCACACGCCCAGGAACTCGCCCAGCGCCTCGCGCGGCGCCAGGTCCGAGCCCAGCGTCATCATGGTGCCCGCGCTGAGGCCGTTGCCGAATCCGAGCCCCACGGCGACGGCCAGCAGCGCCATGAACCCGTGCGTCAGGGGCACCAGCGCCAGCCCCACGGACTGGAGCAGGAAGCTGGGGACGATGGCGAACTTCCTGCCCCGGCGGTCCATCAACCACCCCGCCGGATAGAACAGCGTCAGGTCGGCGAAGGCTGAGGCGGAGAGGATGAGTCCGACCGCGCCGACGTCGAGCCCCAACACCTGGCTGGCATACAGCGGCAACAGCACCTTGCGCCCGGCCCGCAGGGTCTGCGCCATGAGCTGTGCCAGCCCTGCGGTCGACAGCACCGCAGCGAAGCGACCTACGGTGGCGAGGCGCGGCGCTGCTCCGGGGGGCGGCAGTTGCGGGGAGGTGGTGGGTACGAAGCGCGCCACGCCGAGCAGTGCCGCCGCAACCACCGCCGCGTAGAGCACGAAGGGCGCCCGCAGGCCCAACGCCGCCGCCAGCAGGCCGCCGACCGCCGGACCCACGAAAGCGCCCGCACGGCTGACGCCACCGAAGGCCGAGATCGCCCGCCCACGCCTACCGTCACGGGTGGACTCCGTGAGGAAGGCGTGGCGCGAGAGGTTGAACAGCGCCAGCCCGAAGCCCGACAGCAGCCGCAGGCCGATGACCAGCACTACGCTGTGCGCGAGGACCAGCAAGAGCACGGACACCGCGACCAGCGCCAAGCCACCGAGCATGACGGTCTTTTCGCTGAAGCGTCCCACGAGCACCCCGGCGGGAATATCGGCGAGCAGCGTACCGATGGCCTCGGCTCCCAGCACCACCCCCACCACGCCCAGCGAGGCGTGCAGGCTGCTGGCGAACAGCGGCAGCGTTGGGACGAGCAGGCCGTTGCAGAACGACAACAGAAGCGCGGGCAGGTAGACGGCGGTGATCACGTCGATCCGGATGCGCCGCGCGACGTGACCCTGCAACGCGACGACGGAGAAGAGTCTACCCCCGCGGCGGAGGCACGCCGCCCCTCGTCGCGCGATGGGACGGACACGGGATCGCTCGGGCGACACCCGTATGCTGGGCCCGGGCGCCGGGCCGGCGCCCGGGGGAGGAGGAACCCGGTGGACCGCCCCACGGGGCTGCTGCCACGTCTCCTGGCGCCGCTGCTTCCTGGACACCGCTCCGGCGAGACCATCGCCTTGATCCTGACGGCCATCGTGGTGGGCTTGCTCACCGGCCTGGCAGCGGTCGGGTTCGACCTGCTGGTGCGCGCCGCCGGCAAGGCCCTGGTCGACCTTCCCGCCCTGCTCGGCGTTGTGCCCGGCGCCATCGCGACGGTGCTCGTCCCCACCCTCGGCGGGCTGCTGGTCGCCCCGATCGTCGTCCGCTGGGCACCCGACACACGCGGCTCCGGCATCCCGGCCGTGATGTATGCCGTGTCCAACCTGGGGGGGCGCGTGTCGCGGGCGCTGGCGTTCTGGCGACCACTGGCCACCACGGTGTCGATCGCCAGCGGAGCTTCGCTCGGCAGCGAAGGCCCGGTGGTGCAGATGGGCGCCTCGCTGGCCTCGATCCTCGCCGGCCCGCTGGGGCTCAACGCCGAACGGCGCCGCACCCTGGTGGCGGTAGCCGCCGCGGGCGGCATCGCGGCCACCTTCAACGTCCCCATCGCGGGCGTGCTCTTCGCGGTCGAGGTCATCCTGGGCGAGTTCCAGGCTCGGAACTTCGCTTCCATCGTGATCGGTGCGGTCAGCGCCACCGCGGTGTCGCGCACCCTCCTGGGCGACGCGCCCGGCTTCGCGGTGCCGAACTTCCAGCTCGGCTCGGCGGTCGAGTTGCCGTTGTACTTCGCGCTCGGCATCCTCACCGCCGCCGCGGCGGTCGGCTTCAACCAGGCGCTGGTGTCCTCGGAGAACCTCATCAACGGGTTGCGCCTGCCCCCGATGCTACGGCCGGCCTTCGGGGGACTGGTGGTCGGGCTGCTGGCCGTCGCCTTCCCCGAGGTGCTGGGGCGCGGGTACGACGAGATCGGACGTGTCCTGCAAGGGAGCGCGGGCCCGGCGCTGCTCCTGCTCGGGCTGGCGTTCGCGAAGACCGCAGCCACCGGCGCGTCCTTCGGCTCCTGGGGGTCGGGGGGCGTGTTCGCGCCGGTGCTGTTCGTAGGCGCGGCGCTGGGCTCGGCCTTCGGTCAGGCCAGCGAGCAGGTGTTCCCGTCGCTGGTGCATCACTACGGCGCGTTCGCGCTGGTGGGTATGGCGGGCCTGCTCTCGGGGGTGACGCGCGCGCCGATGAGCAGCATCGTGATGGTGTTCGAGATGTCGGGCAGTTACGCGCTGATCTTGCCGCTGTTGCTGGCGGCCGTGATCTCCACGCTCACGGCCGACCTGTTCCGGCAGGAGTCGATCTACGAGCGCATCCTCTCGCGGCACGGCCGCTCGCTGTTCCGCCTGCGCGAGATCGACCTGCTACAGACGGTACAGGTCCGGGAGGTCATGGATCCCGATGTGCCGGCACTCTTCGACGACCAGACGATGGCCGAAATGGCCGAGCAGACCGCGCGCAGCCACCACCACGGCTTCCTGCTCCGGCGCCGCAACGATCTCGAGCATCTGGTCGGCATCGTCACCCTGACCGACCTGGAACGGGCGCGCCAGCAGGGCACGCCGGCCACGACGCCGCTGTCGCAGATCGGTACCCTCGAGGTCGCCACTGCCCTCGCCGACGAGTCGGCCAGCGAGGTGCTCGAGCGGATGGCCGAGCTGACCATCGCGCGCATGCCGGTGGTCGACCGCCACGACGCGCGCAAGCCGATCGGCTTCGTACGGCAGGCCGATCTGGCGAAGGCCTACTACCTGGCGCTGGAGCGCGAGCGCCTGCACGAGGAGACGAGCGAGGCCCTGCGACTGCGCGACCTCACCGGCCAGGAGATCGTGGAGGTGCGGGTACCGAAGGGCTCGCCGCTCGCGGGCCGCCGCCTCGGGGACGCCGACCTGCCGCGCGCCAGCATCGTCGTAGCGGTGCGGCGTCACGGACGCACCCTGTTCCCGCACGGCGATACCGTACTCGAGGCCGGCGACATGGTCGTGGCCAGCGTCGCCCACGGCCACGCGGGCAGCTTCCGGGAACGCTTCCTGGCGCGGCCTTAGCCGCTTGCGCGGCAAAGTGATGGGCGCCGCCCCGTCGGCGGCGCCCAACCCCGGAGAGGAGTCCTGAAGCAGCCTTCAGGCCTGCATCGGCCCTTCGGCGCCCGCAGGCAACTGATGCATGATGCGCCGGCTCTCGATGCGAGACGAGTGCCCGCCCCAGCGCACGACGTCCTTGAAGGACAGCAGCAGCATGGTGACGACCGCGGTCTGCATCCACGCGTCCTCGCTGTCGCGGATCCGGAGGCGCAGGTGTCCGGCGGCCGCGTCGTACTGCACCTCGCAGGTCGCCGCTTGCAGGCGGCGCACGAGCTGGCGCAGCCGCTCGGCCGAGCCACCTTCGTGAATCGCAGCCAGGTATTCGTAGTGCATCCCAGACCTCCGAGACCGATCACGACGTGCATCGACGACCGTCCGACGCATAGCGGGCTTGCGCCCAGCCTAGGTTCGGCGGCTCGGGAGGGGCCAGGGCCAATTGTCCTTTCGCGGTCGGGCTCGAGCTCGGTCCGTCAGGCGGCCTTCGCTCCAGGTGCCCGCTCGCTCGGGACCGGACGCGAACGGTGGAGTCGGAGTGCACGCTCGTAGAACCCCACCAGGGCGCGCGTACTGCTCTCCCACGACCACAGCTGGCTCTCGCGCCGGCCCTGCTCGGCGATGCGCCGGCGGCGGCCGGGATCGTCCAGCAACGCCTGTAGCGCGGTGGCCAGCGCGACGCCGTCGCCCGGCTCGACCAGCACACCGTTGTCGTCGTCGCGGACGATGTGCGGGATGCCGCCTGCGCGGGCTGCGACCACGCAGACGCCGCCGGCCATGGCCTCGATGGCGGCGAACCCGAGCGTCTCGGAGTCGGACGGGAACGCGAACAGATCCCCGCTGGCGTAGGCCGCGGCCAGCTCGTCCCCTTCCAGGAAGCCGGTGAAGACCGTGCCGCTATCGGCCAGCTCGCGCTTCAGCCAGCCCAACGCCGGCCCCTCCCCCACCACTGCGAAGCGGACATCGGGAAGGCGCCGCACGGCCTCGGCCAGCACGTCGACCCGCTTCTCGAACGACACCCGACCGGCGTACACCACCAGGGGCCGGTCCGGCCGGCCGCCGGTGAGTCGCTCCCGCATCGCCGCCGTGGCCTTGGCTGGATGGAAACGCTCGCTGTCTACCGCCTTGGGCCACAGGCGCACCCGCCGGATGTGCAGCTCGCGGGCGAGCTCCACCATCTGCGGGCTGGTACACAGGGTCACGTCCGCGAGGTTGTGGATCTCGCGGTCCACGATCTCCAGCGGCCGCTCCAGCCACCCCAGGCCGAGGCGCCTGACCACCTTGGGATCGGTGTGGAAGCTGGCGACCAGCGGGAGCCCTCGGCGGCGCGCCCACAGCGCGCCCCAGCTCCCGAACACCACGGGGTTGACGACGTGCACCACGTCCGGCTGGAAAGCGCCGGCCGCCGCGGCGAGCCGCGCCGAAGGAAGCGCGACGGTGAGCTCGGGGTACCAGGGGAACGGGAGTCCGGGCGCCGCCACCACGCGGAAGCGGCCGTAGCGCGCGGGAGCCGCCGGCGGCGCAAGGATCAGCGCCTCGTGGCCCAACGCCTGGAGCGCATCCAGGGTGTGGACGAGGCGCGTGACCACGCCGTCGACCTTGGGCAGGAACGTCTCTGTGACTATCGCGATTCGCACGACTCGGTTCCCATGCCTGTCATAGAATTCTAACGTAGCCGTGGCCGAATCTGTTCCAGCCGCCGTCCTCGTGACCGGTGCCTCCTCCGGCATCGGACGGGCGGCCGCGTTGGCGCTTGCCCGGGAGGGGTACCGCGTCTATGCCGGCGTGCGCCGCGAAGAGGACGGCGCGTTCCTGGCGCGCGCCGCCGACGGCACCCTCACGCCGCTCTACCTCGATGTCACCGACCCGGATATGGTGCTCGACGCCGCTCGCAGGCTCGACGATGAGCTCGGCGCCGACGGGCTCTTCGGCCTCGTCAACAACGCCGGCATGGTGGTGGCCGCGCCGTTGGAGTTCGTCCCACTCGAGGACGTACGCGAGCAGTTCGAGGTCAACGTCACCGGCGCCCTGGCGGTGACGCAGGCCGTCATCCCGCTGTTGCGTCGAGCCGGCGGCCACATCGTGAACATAGGATCGGTGTCGGGCTCCATCTCGACGCCGTTCACCGGGCCCTACAACGCCTCCAAGTTCGCATTGCGCGCGATGAGCGACGCGCTCCGCCTGGAGCTGGCCCCGTGGGGCATCAGCGTGTCGATCATCGAGCCCGGGACGGTCCACACGCCGCTGTGGAAGCGATCGCTGGGCCGCTTCCAGGTGCTCGAGCAACGCCTTCCCGCCCGCGCCACGGCGCTCTACGGCCCGGTCTTCACCAAGATGCAGCAGTTCATCGAGGGGGCCCGCGGCTTGCCGCCGGAGAGGGTGGCAGCGGTGATCGTCTCGGCCTTGCGCTCCCGGCGCCCGCGGCCCTACTACCCGGTCGGCCACGACGCGCGACTGCGGCTCGCGCTCGTGCGCTTGCCGACCCGGTTGCGCGACTTCCTCATCGCCACGCAACTCCCCAAGTACCCGGCGCGCGATCCCTAGGCGACGCCTTCGCGAAGCGGGGCCCGGCGCTCGACGCACCGGACCCCGCGGTCTGCCTGGACTCGAGCGGGCGAACCGGCGCTTGCCGCGCAGGCCGCCGCGCGAGCAGCTCAGTTGTATCCGCTCATCAGCGCTTCGAGCTGCTCCTTCGACGGCCGCAGCAGGTCATCGGAGAGCGACGACAGCGCCTGACCGTTGAGGCCGCTCACTTCGGCCAGCGAGGGACGGCTCTGGTCGTAGTAGATCAGACCGGTGATGAACTCGTGGCTGTCTTCGGCCTGCTGCAGGCGCTGCAACGCCGCCGCCCGGTTGGTCGGATCGTAGTTGGCCTCGAGGTTGTGCAGCTTGATCTTCGAACCATCGTGGAGCTGCACCGTGGTGGACTCACCCGGCTCCTGCGCGTCGATGATGATCTCCTCGTCCGCGGGGAAGAAACCGATGTCCTGGAGCGCGTGCTCGTTCTCGCGCCCGTAGGTGTAGCTCTTGGGCGATTCGTCCTCGTTGTTGAACGCCACGCACGGGCTGATGATGTCGAGCACCGCCGTGCCGCGGTGGCTGAGGGCGGCCTTGAGGAGCTCGCGCACCTGCTTGGCATCGCCGGCGAAGCTGCGTGCCACGAAGCCGGCGCCCGCCACCAGAGCCTCCATGCACAGGTCGATGGCAGGGAAGTCGTTGTGGCCGGCGTACTTCAGGTCCTGGCCGTAGTCGGCGGTGGCGGAGAACTGCCCCTTGGTGAGGCCGTACACGCCGTTGTTCTCGACGACGTAGACCATACGCACGTTGCGGCGCACCAGGTGTTTGAACTGCCCCATGCCGATGCTGCCGGTGTCGCCGTCGCCGCTGACACCCAGGCCGCGCACGGTGTGGTTGGCCGTGAGCGCACCGGTCGCCAGCGAGGGCATGCGGCCGTGCAGGCCGTTGAAGCCGTGCGACTGGCCCAGGAAGTAGGTGGGCGACTTGCTCGAGCAGCCGATGCCCGAGAGCTTGATGACCTCGTGCGGCTTCAGGTTCAGCTCGTACGCCACCTGGATGACCTGGTTGGCGATCGAGTTGTGGCCGCAGCCCTTGCACAAGGTCGAGTGCGCACCGGCGTAATCCGCCTTCGACATCCCCAGCAGGTTGACCTTCATGGTCCGTTCCATGACCTCAGCTCCGTCCTTCCGCGAGCTTCGCGAGCACCTGCTCGCGTACCCATGCTGCTGTCCAGGGCATGCCGTCCAGGAAGGCGACGGACTCGAGCCTGGTGGCGCAATCGTGGCACTCGGCCTTGAGGATCTCGAAGAGCTGCCCGTCGCGGTTCATCTCCATGACCACGACGAGGTCGTGACCCTGGATGAACGAGCGCACCTCCTCGCCGATCGGCAGCGCCTTGAGGCGCAGGAAATCGCTGGGGACGTCCTCGGCGGCGAGCTGGTCGCGCGCCTCTTCGATCGCGTAGCGGGTCGTACCGAACGCCAGGATACCGAGCTTCGCGCCCTGCATCTCGTCGAGCACCGGCTTGGGAACCAGCGTACGGGCGGTGTCGAATTTACGCACCAGCCTGTCCATGTTGTCGGTCCAGTCCTCCGGCCGCTCGCTGTACAGGGCGCTGTCGTTGTGGCCGGTGCCGCGCGCGAAGTAGGCCGACATGGCGTTGGTGTTGCCCGGCAGCGTCCGGAAGGGAATGCCGTCGCCGTCGACGTCACGGTAGCGGGCGAAGCCGCGCTCCTCGACCTCCTCGGCGCTGAGCACCTTGCCGCGCTGGATCGGGGTGTCCGGGTAGGCGAAAGGCTCGCCCATCCAGTTGTTCATCCCCAGGTCGAGGTCGGACAGCACGAAGATCGGCGTCTGCAGGGTATCGGCCAGATCGTGTGCCTTGTAGCCCAGCTCGAAGGCCTCCTCGATGCTCGAGGGAAGCAGGACCGGATGCCGGGTATCGCCGTGCCCGAGCCGATAGGCGAAACCAAGGTCGCCCTGGCTGGTGCGCGTCGGAAGGCCCGTGCTGGGCCCGACGCGCTGCACGTCCCAGATCACCGCTGGCACCTCGGCGAAGTAGCCCAGGCCCACATACTCCGCCATCAGCGAGATGCCGGGCCCGGAGGTCGCCGTGACCGCACGCGCCCCGGCCCAGCCCGCGCCGATCACCATGCCGATGGCGGCGAGCTCGTCCTCCGCCTGCACCACCGCGTAGGTGGGAGAGCCGTCGGGCGCCGTGCGCAGTCGGGGCGCATGCTCCCGGAAGGAATCGATGAAGCTGGTCGAGGGAGTGATGGGATACCAGGCGGCCACGCTGGCGCCGCCGAAGAGCGAGCCGATCGCCCCGGCCTCGTTGCCGTTCATGAGGATCAGGCCGTCCGTAGCATGCATCGGCTCGACCTTGTACGGGTCGATCTTGGTGAGGTTGGCCTCGGCCCACCCGTAGCTGTCGCGGACGACGGCCATGTTGCTGTCGACCAGTTTCTGGCGGCGCCCGAAGTGGAACGACAGGGACTCTTCGACCGTCTCGAGAGAGACGCCGAGCAGCCAGGCCACGACGCCGACGTAGGTCATGTTGGCGACGTAGTCGCGCAGCTTTCCCTTGAGCGGGTTGCCCTTGAGCAACTCCTTGACCGGGACACCGTAGTACACCAGATCCTGCCGTGTGGTGTCGGCGTGCAGGTCGTCGTTGAAGACGCAGACGCCGCCGGCGGGGAGGTTGGCCACGTCCTCGGCCACAGTGGCGGCGTTGAAGGCCACCAGGATCTCGGCGGGCCGGCGCGCGATGTACCCCTTGTGGCTGACGCGGATGTTGTACCAGGTTGGCAGGCCCTGGATGTTGGACGGGAAGATGTTCTTGCCGTGGACCGGGATGCCCATCTTGAAGAAGCTGCGTAGCAACGTCAGATTGGCGGTCTGGCTGCCGGTCCCGTTCGCGGTCGCGACCGCGATGGAGAAGTCGTTGACGACCGCCTCGACACTCTGGTCGGGTGCGGGCCTGGTAAGCGGTTCAGTGACACCCATGCTCTACCAACTCCTACGTCCGACCCCAGCCGACCCGGGATCGATCACGTACCCGAGCCGACTGGGGCCTAAACGGTGGTTCCACCACTTCATAGTAATCCCGGCGCGTCGTCGCGCCCGCCAGCGTAGCTTCACGTGGACACAGCCTCTACCTCATCGCGGTTGGGAGGTCGTACGCTCGCCTCCACGAGCACGATAGCGCCCACCCCGAGGGGTGGGCGTGGGACATCTGTCACGTTGGGACACGAGCCCCTGGCAGGGGGCGCGGAGGGCGAGGCCGAGGTTCGGGCGCTCAGGCCTCCAGCGCGGCGTCCTTGGCCGGATCGTCGGAGCCACCGTCATCGGTGCCGAGCTCCTCGACATCGTAGGCGGCGCTGCGATGCACCTGCTTGCCGAGCTGCAGCTCGCTCATGACGCGTTCTCGGATGGCTTGCAAGACGTCCGGGTTCTGGCTCAGGAACTCCACCGTCTTCTCCTTACCCTGCCCCAACCGCGTCTCCCCGAACGAGTACCACGACCCCGACTTCTGCACCACCTCCACATCACTCGCCACATTCACCAGATCCCCCACCGCATCGATCCCCCGACCGAACATGATCTCCACCTCCGCCTCCCGGAACGGCGGCGCCACCTTGTTCTTCGTCACCTTCACCCGCACGCGGTTCCCCACCTTCTCCGCGCCCACCTTCACATCCCCCTTACGCCGCACCTCCATACGCACACTCGAATAGAACTTCAACGCCCGCCCCCCCGGCGTCACCTCCGGATTGCCGTACAACACCCCGATCTTCTCCCGCACCTGATTGATGAAGATCGCCGTCGCCTTACTCTTCGACAACACCGCCGTCAACTTCCGCAACGCCTGCGACATCAACCGCGCCTGCAACCCCACATGCGCGTCCCCCATCTCCCCCTCCAACTCGGCGCGCGGCGTCAACGCCGCCACACTATCGATCACCACCACATCCACCGCGCCCGAACGCACCAACAACTCCGTGATCTCCAGCGCCTGCTCCCCCGAATCCGGCTGACTCACCAACAACTGCTCGATATCCACCCCCAACGCCCGCGCATACGACGGATCCAACGCATGCTCCGCATCCACGAACGCCGCCACACCCCCCACCGCCTGCGCCTGCGCCACCACATGCAACGCCAACGTCGTCTTCCCCCCCGCCTCCGGACCATAGATCTCCACCACCCGACCCCGAGGCACACCCCCCACCCCCAACGCCACATCCACCGACAACGACCCCGTCGAAATCACACCCGCCGCCAACGACCGCACCTGCTCCTCACCCAACCGCATCACCGCGCCCTTCCCAAACTGGCGCTCGATGGTGCTCAGGGCGAGGTTGAGAGCCTTCTCCCGTTCCTTGTCCATGGTGTTGCTCCCTCCGTGCCTGGGGCCCGTGGGCGCAACGTACACGCCCGTCTTCGGAATACCTTAAATACTAAGGGGCCGGAGGGGTCGTTGGCAAGGGGCGGGCACCGAGAACTCCTCGGCACCCGCCCCGTTCCTGCGGCCGGACCCGCCCTGCGGCGGGAGCAGCGCGCGACGCTAGCGCCGGCGCTACGCCGCCAGCACCTGCCGCACCGCTTCGAGCACGCGGCGCGCGTCGGGGCGGTAGTGGTGCTCGATGGCGCTGAAGGGCGGATAGGGCGCGTCCCAGCCCGCAACTCGCAGCACCGGGGCCTGCAACGACCAGATGGCGTCCTCGGCGATGCGCGCTGCCACCTCGGCACCGAACCCGCCGATCTTCCGGGCCTCGTACACGACCACCGCACGACCCGTCTTCTCGACCGAGGCCAGCACGGTCTCGGCGTCGAAGGGCGTGAGCGTCTCCAGGTCGATCACCTCGAGCTCGACGCCCTCGCGGGCGGCGACCTCCGCGGCCTTGAGGCACACCTCCACCATGCCGCCGTAGGCGATGAGCGTCACGGCGCTCCCCTCCCGCACGACGCGCGCCTTGCCGAGCTCGACCCGGTAGTGCCCGTGAGGCACCTCGGCCTTCACCGAGCGGTAGAGCTTGATGGACTCCAGGAAGAACACGGGGTCCGGGTCCTCGATGGCGGCGAGCAGCAGCCCTTTGGCCCGCTCGGGGCTCGACGGGATGACCACCTTCACGCCCGGCACGTGCGCCAGGATCGCCTCCGGGGAGTCGGCGTGCTGTTCCGGCGTGTGCACGCCTCCTCCGTAGGGCGCCCGGATCACCATCGGTACGGTGTAGCGGCCGCGCGTGCGGTGCCGGTAGCGGCCCAGGTGGGACAGGATGTGGTCGAGGGCGGGGTACATGAAACCGGCGAACTGGATCTCGGCGACCGGCCGCATGCCGGCCAGGGCCAGGCCGATGCCGTACCCGACGATGCCCGCCTCGGACAGCGGGGTGTCGAACACGCGCTCCTCGCCGTAGCTGTCGCGGAGCCCGTCGCTCACCCGGAAGACGCCGCCCATGCCGACGTCCTCCCCGAACAGCAGCACCCGCGGGTCGCGCTCGAGCGCGATGTCGAGCGCGTCGTGGATGGCCTGCACCATGGTCATGCTGCGCACGCTGGCCTCCACCTTGCTCCCGGCGGCCTCAACCATGGCGGAGCACCTCCCAGGCCATCCGCGCGTCGGGCGTCATGCTCTCGAACACCTGCTCCACGATCTCCTGCGGCTCGGGCTCGGGCGCTGCGTCGGCTTCGCGCACCGCTGCCTGCCACTCCTCGGTCAGCTCGGCCACCATGGCCCGTTCGCGTTCGTCGTCCCAGACCTCCATCGCACTCAACGCCGTCCGCAGCCGGGCGACCGGGTCGCGCGCCTCCCAGGCGGCGGTGCTCTCGGCGCTGCGGTAGCGGTTGGGGTCATCGCTGGAGGTGTGCGGGCCCATGCGGTAGGTCACGGCTTCGATGAGGGTCGGCCCCTCGCCGTCACGGGCGCGCTGCACCGCCTCGCGGGCGGCGTGCCACACGGCGGTGAGGTCGTTGCCGTCGACCACCACCCCGGGGATGCCGTAGCCGGCGGCACGGTCGGCGATGCGCGGGTTGCGCATCTGCTTGGAGGTGGGAACGCTGATGGCCCAGCCGTTGTTCTCCACCAGCAGCACCACCGGCGCCGAGAACACGGCGGCGAAGTTGAGCGCCTCGTGGAAGTCCCCCTCGCTGGTGCCGCCGTCCCCGACGGTGGTGAGCGCCACCCAGTCCTCGCCCTGATGACGGCCCGCCGACGCCACGCCGACGGCGTGCAGGAGCTGGGTGGCGATGGGGATGTAGAAGGGGAGCACGCGCAGATCGTCGGGGTAGCGCCAGCCGGCCGGCGTGGCGCGCCAGTACAGGATGGCCTGACTCATCGCCAGCCCGTGCGTCAACGCAGCACCGGTATCACGGTAGCTCGGCACCAGCCAATCGTCGGCTGCGAGCGCAAGAGCCGCTCCGACCTGGGCGGCCTCCTGGCCACGGTAGGGGGGATAGACGCCGAGTCTGCCCTGGCGTTGCAGGGTCATGGCCCGCTCGTCGAAGAAGCGGGCACGGACCATGGCGCGGTAGCCGCGGACCAGCTCGTCCACCGAGAACGGTAGTCGGTCCGCTCTGCCGCCGTCCTCCGCGATGAAGCGCAACGGTTCCATGTCATCTCCTGATGCCGCCGTGCGGAGCCGATCCTCCACAGGGGGGGTGGGTCTCGCCGGTAGGCTAACCCAGGACCGCCGCGCGCTGCGCCTCCGGGAGTGCAGGCCGCCAGGGTATGGCGTTCGGTTCACGATCGCTTGTCGAACGAACGATCGTTCGCCTATACTCCGCGGGTGACCCGACGGCAAGAGATCCTCGACACCGCCGGCGACCTCTTCCAGCGCAACGGCTACCACGCGACCAGCATGCGCGAGATCGCCCGGAACGTGCAACTCCAGGGCAGCAGCCTGTACGCCCACATCCAGTCCAAGGAGGAGTTGCTCCGGAGCATCGTCCACGAGGCCGCCGACACCTTCCTCGACGCCGCGCGCGAGGTGGACGCGTCCCTCCCCCCGCCCGAGCGCCTGCGCGGCCTGGTGCACGCCCACCTCGGCGTCATCCGAGACCGTCTGCCGCACGCCACCGTGTTCTTCCACGAGTGGGCGCACCTCCCGTCCGGGCTGCAACGCGAGCTGGTGGAGCGCCGTGACGCCTACCAGGCGATCTTCCGCGACACCGTGGACGCCGGCGTTCGCGACGGGAGCTTCACCGTGGAAGACCCCCCGCTCGCCACCCTCTTCGTGCTGTCCTCGTTGAACTGGACCTACCAGTGGCTCGACCCGGCCGGACGGCTGTCGCTCGACATGCTCGCCGAGCGCTACGCGTCGCTGCTTCTGGGCGCTCTCGGCGCCGTCGCCCGGGACGGAAGGGAGCAACCGTGAGCCGACCCGCCGCCAGCCTCGACGAGCGGGAGCGCCTCGAGGCGTTCGAAGCCCGCATCGCGCGCGGTGAGAAGATCGAGCCCGGCGACTGGATGCCCGAGGCGTACCGCAAGCAGCTGATACGCATGATCAGCCAGCACGCCCACAGCGAGGTGGTGGGGATGCTGCCCGAGGGCTTCTGGATCACGAGGGCGCCGAGCCTCAGGCGCAAGCTCATCCTCATCGCCAAGGTGCAGGACGAGGCCGGCCACGGGCAGTACCTCTACCACGCCGCCGAGACCCTCGGCGCCGGCCGCGACGAGCTGATCGACGCCCTTCTGGCCGGGCGCGCCAAGTACTCCAGCGTCTTCAACTATCCCACCCTCACCTGGGCCGACGTCGGCATGATCGGCTGGCTGGTCGACGGCGCCGCCATCAAGAACCAGCTCATGCTGGCGCAGTGCTCCTACGGCCCCTACTCCCGGGCCATGGTGCGCATCTGCGCCGAGGAGACCTTCCACCACAAGCAGGGCAAGGAGATGGTCATGACCTACGCCCAGGGCAGCGCCCACCAACGCGCCATGGCGCAGGACGCGCTGGACCGCTGGTGGTGGCCGTCGCTCATGATGCTGGGTCCGCACGACAGCGCGTCGCCCAACACACCGCAGCTGGTGAGCTGGGGCATCAAGACCAAGACCAACGACGAGGTACGTCAGGAGTTCCTCGACGAGCACGCTCCCGAGCTGATGGAGGCGGGGCTCACCATCCCCGATCCGGCGCTGCGCTTCGACGAGGCGAGCGCCCACTGGGTCCACGGGCCGATCGACTGGGACGAGTTCTGGAGCGTCGTGAAGGGACACGGGCCGCTGAACGCCGAGCGCCTTGCCGCCCGCCGGCAGGCCCACGAGGATGGCGCCTGGGTGCGCGAGGCGATGGCGGCCTACGCCTCCCGCGCGCGGGAGGCAGCGTAGATGGCCGGTGCGTCCCCCGGTGGCGACCAGGGCCCGCGCTGGGAGGTCTTCAAGCAGGACGCGGCCGGCAAGCCTCACCAGGCGGTCGGCTCGGTCCACGCCGCCGATCCCGAGCACGCGCTGCTGATGGCCCGCAGCGTCTACGCGCGCCGGCCCGCGGCGGTGAGCCTGTGGGTGACGCCTGCCGACACCGTCTTCGCCGTGACCGCGGAGGAGCTGGACGCCGCTTCACCCTGGGCGATCGAGGCGGGCGGCTCGAGCCGCCGCTTCCTGGTGTTCCGCAAATCGAGCCACCGCCGCGCCATGACCTTCGTCGATCACGTCGGCGCGGTGGATGCGCCGGGGCCGCGCGCGGCCATCGCCGCGGCGACCCGCGCCTTCCCCGATCCGCCGGCCCTGACCTGGTGGGTCGTGCCGGCCGACGACGTGGTCGCCAGCCCCGAGGACGAAGCGGGCGCCTGGTTCGACCCCGCGCGCGACAAGACCTACAAGCAGCAATCGGCCTACGGGCTGCTAGCGCCCGGCAAGCGCAAGCGCACCGGGGGCGGCTCGTGAGCGGCCCGCACGACCTCGATCCCGGCCTGCGCGAGGCACTCATCGCGCGCTTGACGGCCATGGCCGACGACGAGTTGATCCTCGGCCACCGCGACTCGGAGTGGACCGGCCACGCGCCGCTGCTCGAGGAGGACATCGCCCTGGCGAACATCGCGCAGGACGAGATCGGGCATGCGCTCCTGTGGCTGGACGCGCGGACCGGACTCGACGGCAGCGACCCCGACGAGCTGGCCTTTTTCCGCGAAGCCGGCGACTACCGCAACGTCCGCCTGGTCGAGTTGCCCAGGGGCGATTGGGCCTTCACGCTGCTGCGCCAGTACCTGTTCGACGCCTTCGAGACGGAGCTGCTCGAGCGCCTGGCGCGCTCGAGCTACGCGCCGCTGGCCGAGGTCGCCGCCAAGGCCGCCAAGGAGGAGATCTTCCACCTGCGCCACAGCGGCCTGTGGCTGGAGCGGCTGGCGCGCGGCACCGAAGAGTCACGCCGCCGCCTGGAGGCCGCTTTGGAGCAGCTCTGGCCCTACCTGCCGCAGCTCTGGCAACCCCTGCCGGGCGACGCCGCGCTGGCGGACGCGGACATCGTCCCCGATCCGACCGAGCTCGAGGAGGCGGCCCGCGGGCGCATCCTGGCCGCGCTGGCACGCGTGGGGGTGGAGCCGCCACCCGAGGTCGCACCGAACCCGGGTGGCCGCGAGCGCCACGGCGAGACGCTGGTCACCCTGCTGATCGACATGCAGTCGGTCGCCCGCGCCGATCCGGGCGTCGACGCCTGGTAGCGGCGCCCACGCGCCCAGGCACCCGCGCCCAGGCACCCGCGCCCAGGCACCCGCGAGCCCGGGCACCGAAGGAGGAGGAACCTGCATGGTCACGGCCTCTGAGTCCCTCGAAACGGGCGCTTCCCTGACGCCCGAGGCGGTGTGGGCCGCGTTGCAGGACGTGAAGGACCCCGAGATCCCCGTGGTGTCGGTGATCGAGCTCGGCATGGTGCGCGCCGTGGAGGTGACGGGCGGGCACGTGCGGGTCGACATCACCCCGACCTTCGCGGGCTGTCCCGCCTTCCATGCCATCCGCGAGGCCGTGAGCGACCGCGTGCGGGCGCTCGGCGCCACCGAGGTCGAGGTACGGCGGCGGCTCGCGCCAGCCTGGAGCTCGGATGACATGAGCGACGCCGCGCGCACCAAGCTCCGCGCCTTCGGCATCGCACCGCCGCGCGCTCACGGCGGCCTTGTGCTGCCCGAACTCGAGGCGCCGGTCGCCTGCCCGCGCTGCAGCAGCTTCGATACCGAGCTCCGGGGTGCCTTCGGCAGCGCGCTGTGCCGGGAGATCTACACCTGCCGCTCCTGCCAGGAGACCTTCGAGCGCTTCAAGCCGCTGTGACGCCCGGTCGCGGCCCCGCTCACCGCAACAGCGCCACGATGACCACGGTGAAGCCGGCCGAGGTCACCGCGGCCAGGCGCATGGCGGTGCGGTAGTTGGCGGCCACCTGCGCTTCGTCGAAGCGCGCAGCCCAGGCGAGCATCCAGCCTCCGACCGCGACGAAGAACAGCGCCACCGCCACCACCCAGCCTGCCCCTGTACGGCGCGCCAGCTCTCCCAGCATCACGGCGCCGCCGGCGCCGAGCGCTGCCACCGCCAGGCGCAGCGCGCGCCGCGGGCCGAGCAGCACCGGCAGCGTGCGGTCGCCGCGGCGGCGGTCCTCCAGCGTCTGGTAGCTCTGCGTGACCACGTACAGGCCGATCACCACCAGCGCCGTGCTGAGCATGCCGATGGCGCCGGTCGTGTACGCCAGCCCCCGAGCCGGCGCCACCGCCAGCCACCCCAGGGCGAAGCCCAGCGCGCCCTGGCCGAGCGCGATGGCCGCCAGGGCGCCCGCTGGGTTCGCCTTCAGGCGCACCGACGGATGCGAGTAGGCGGCGAACACCAGGAACAGCAGCACCCACGCCAACGTGAAACCGCGCCCCACCAGCAGCGCCAGCGGCAACCCGAGCACCTGCACGGCCAGCGAGAACGGCAGCAGGCCGGGGCTCACCCCGGGAGGCGCCAGCATGCCCCCCACCGGACCCTCGTCCCGGTCGTAGTAGGAGTTGAAGGCGGTCGTGCCGCCGTAGAGGAAGAGGTGGATGGAGAGGTAGCCCAGCCACACCCGTCCGTCCAGGAGGCGGCCCCCACCCAACAGGACGCCCCACAGATAGATGGGGCTCAGGAGAAGGTTGAAGTGCAACCGGAGGTGGCGAACGAAGGGATGCGTCCACGGGGCGCTCACGGGGCGGCACCCGAGGCCAGGACGGTGTCGAGGTCCGGATCGAGGCCCGGATCGAGGCCCGTGTCGAGGCCGCGCATCGTGAAGCGCCGTGCGAACGCCCCCGCCAGCGGAGTGTGGAGCCCCGTCCACACCGCCGCCGCGCGCAGGCTCGGCGTCGGCGACGCCCGGCCGACCCGGAGGTTGAACGCCGCCCGGCGCGCGGCCACCCGCGCGGCCGGCAGTCGCGCCGCCTGGTAACCCGCCAGCGCCCGATGCAACCGCTCGACCGGTATCTGCGCCAGGTCCCGGCCCGCGCGGGCGGCCAGCACGCGGGCGGCCAGAACACCGGCGTCGAGCCACCCGAGGTTCATCCCCTGCCCGCCGAACGGCGGCAGCACGTGCGCGGCGTCCCCCGCCAGCGCCACCCGGCCGGCCACCAGGCGGCGCACCAGCAACGTGCGCACTCCGAAGTCGCTCACCATGCTGCAGCGGCGCGCGTCCAGCCTCTCCCCCACGCGCTCCAGCACCCGATCGGCCAACCAGGTCACCGCGCGCCGACGCGTCGCGGCCCGCGGCTCCGGGGCGGGCTCGCCACCGGGCGAGACCGCCGCCACCCAGCGCCGCAGCCCGCCCGGGAGGGGGAACGACTCCACCACCCCGCCGGCGGTGAGGTAGATGGCGGCGTCAGACCCCAGCCGCGTGTCGTCCGGGAAGTCGCCCATCACGAAGCGGTCGGGGTAGCGGTGCTCTTCGAAGGGAAGCCCGAGCCAGCCGCGCACAGCGCTGTCATGCCCGTCGCAACCGACCACCAGGGCGGACTCGAGGGCGCCACCGTCGGCGAACCGCAGGTGCGCACTCCCCTCGGCACGCTCGAGCGCCACCACCTCCACCCCCCTACACAGCTGCCCGCTCGGGAGGGAGGTCAGGCGTCTCTCCAGCAGGCGCTCGACCTCGGCCTGCGGCAGGGTCAGCACGAAGCGGTACGGGGGCGGGCAGCTTCGGAACGACAGCGTGCCCAGGCGGGTACGGCCGGCGTAGGCGTGCCCCCGCTCGACGCGCACCCCGTGCGCTACGAATGTCTCTGCCAGGCCGAGACGAGCGGCGACCTCCAGCGCCGGTGGGTGCACGCCGATGGAGCGCGAGTGGGTGGACCGGTGCCCTCGGCGCTCCAGCACCGCCACACGCACGCCCGCATCGGCCAGCAGGCAGCCGAGCAGCAGCCCGACCGGACCGCCTCCGACCACGGCGACCTCGACGCGACTCACCCCCGCACCTGCACTCCGCGCCGCTCGTGCACCAGCAGCGCACGGAACGGCGGCATGCGCTCCACCCGCCAGCCGTCGGGCGCCAGGGCGCGTAGCTCGTCCGGCCGGTAGGCGCGGCGGATCGAGCGCAGGCCGTCGGGCACGATGAACGATCCGCGGAACAGCGGCCGTAGCGACGCGAACGCCAGCAGCGCCAGCGCGTTGCGCCGGAGGTCGTTGTGCAGCGCCGCGACGCGGGCCAGGCTCGCCGTGGCGGCGAGGAAGCCGGGCACCTCCCCCTCGCTGAGGTGGTGCAAGACGTGGTTGGAGATCACGAAGTCGTAGCGCTCCCCGTCGGCGAGTAGGTCCTCCACGGCGGCCTGGCGGTAGCGCACTTGCTGGTTCGACCCGTGCGCCCGGGCGAACGCCAACGCGCGGGCGTCGGGGTCGACGGCAGTGATCGCCAATGGGATTCCGGCGGCCGCCGACCAGGCAGCGAGGTTGCGCGCGACGTCGCCGCCGCCGCAACCGACGTCGAGCAGCGTCGCGCCGGGCCACGCGCGGGGCTCGAGCCAGCGCTCGAACACGCCGCGCCAGCCCGCCAACCAGCGGTTGATCAGTTCGAACTGGGCGTAGGTAGCGTTCAACCGCTCGCTGTCGCAGCCCGGATCGTCCATGGCCTCACGCAGGGCCGTGGCGCGGCTCCGGAGCAACGGGCTCATGCCGCGCTCAACACCCCCGCGTCGACCGTCAGCCCGGGGCCGAACGCCATGGCGACCACCGGCTCGCCGGGCTCGAGCCCGTCCTCCAGGATCCTCTGCAGCACGAACAACACGGTGGCGCTCGACATGTTGCCGTAGCGCGCCAGCACCGCGCGCGAGGCGTCCAGCGCCGTCGGCGGCAGGGCCAGCCCGCTCTCCACGCGGTCGAGGATGGCGCGCCCGCCCGGGTGCACCGCCCACCGCTGCACGTCCTCTCGGCGCACGCCGGCCGCCCGCAGAAGCGGTTCCACCGCCTCCTGCGCGCGCGCCCCCACGATCCTGGGCACGTAGCTGGAGAGCACCATCTCGAACCCGGTGTCGCCGATGGTCCAGGCCATCGCGTCGGCGCCTTCGGGCGCGACGCCAGACGAGAAGCGCTCCAGGCGCAAGCCCCCCGTCTCCGGCCGCCGCGCGCTCACCACCGTGGCGGCGCCACCGTCGGCGAACACCGAGCCCGCCACGAGCGCGTCGAGCTCACAGCTCGGCTGCAAGTGGAGCGAGCACAGCTCCACCGCCGCCACCAGCACCACCGCGTCGGGGTCGGCGCGGCAGAAGGCCTCGGCCATGCGCAGCGCCGGGAAGGCGGCGTAGCAGCCCATGAAGCCCAGGTGGTAGCGCTCCGTGGAGGGCGCCAGCCCCAGCTCGCGCACCACGGCGAGGTCCGGCCCCGGCGCCACGAACCCCGTGCAGGACACGGTGATGACGTGGGTAACGTCCGCAGCATCGAACCCGTCGGCGCGCTCGAGGGCGCGGCGCGCCACCCGCGGGAAGAGCGTCATCGCTTCGCGCGCGTACACGGCGTTGCGCTCGGCCGTGCCGGGACTCCGGAAGGCGCCGCTGTCGGCATCGAGGTAGAAGCCGCGCGCGCCGTCCGGAGCGAAGTCGCCCACCACGCTGTGACGGGTGTCGATGCCGGAGTGCTGGTAGATGCGATGGAGCATGCGATCGGTGCGGCGATCGCCCCCCACCCACGCCTTCATCACGTCGCAGGCGACGGTCTGGTCGTAGGCCGTCTCGGGCACGGCCGATGCCACGCCGTGCAGGTATGCGGACATGCGTCATTATGACGGCCGTCGCGCCGGACGACGGTAGGCCGGCACCCAGCCCGGCGGGCGGCGCGCTTTCAGACCTTTCATGTGGGCCCTGACAAGATGGCTGCATGTTCCAGACGTTCTCCCTCCCACATGCGGCCCGCCGGCGGGCCGTCCTGCTGCTCGCCGCGGCCGTGCTGTCGCTCACGGCCACCGGTACCGCACTGGCGCAGGACACCGGTTCCACTCCCTTCGTCGACAAGCAGGGGCTCGACCTGGCGGAGAAGCGCGTCATCGACGTCTACAAGCGCGTGGCCCCATCGGTGGTCAACATCACCACCCAGGTGCTGCAGCCGAGCTTCTTCTACGGCTCTGTGCCCGCTCAGGGCGCCGGATCGGGGTTCGTCATCGACACCGACGGGCACATCCTGACCAACTACCACGTCATCGAGAACGCCCAGCGCATCAACGTCGCGTTCGGTAACGGCACCTCGCTGCAGGCCAAGCTGGTCGGCAGCGACGCCCGTAACGACGTGGCGGTGCTCAAGGTCGACGCCCCCAAGAACCTGCTCAAGCCCGTCACCTTCGGCGACTCCGACCACCTCCAGGTGGGTCAGCGCACCATCGCCATCGGCAATCCCTTCGGCGAGTTCGGCCGCACGCTCACCACCGGCGTGGTCAGCGCGTTGAACCGCTCGATCCAGGGGCCGTCGGGCCTGCCCATCACCGGCATCATCCAGACGGACGCCGCCATCAACAAGGGCAACTCGGGGGGCCCGCTGCTCGACAGCGCCGGGCGCGTCATCGGCATCACCAGCGCCATCTTCAGCCCGTCGGGCACCAACGCCGGCGTGGGCTTCGCGTTGCCCATCGCGACGGTCAAGCGGGTGCTGCCGTCGCTGCTCAAGAACGGCTCCTACCCCCACCCCTACCTGGGCGTGAAGTACGCCCATACCCTCACGCCCGACCTGGCGCGAGCGCTGGGGCTGAAAACCGACCACGGCCTGCTGCTGGTGCAACTCGTGAGCGGCAGTCCCCTCGACCAGGCCGGCCTGCTGGGCGCGCAGCAACAGCAGGTGGTCGGGAACCGGCTGTTCTACGTCGGCGGCGACGTGCTGGTGAAGATCGACGACCACACCGTGCAGGACCTAGGCGACCTCAAGTCCTACCTCGAGGACCACTACCGGGTGGGCGACACGGTGACGGTGACCTACGTGCGTGGCGGCAACCAGCAGCAGGCGACGCTCACGCTGGCCCGCGAGCCACACTAGCGGCGACCGTGAGCCCGCGCAACGGTGCGGGGCGCTGACTGCGCCCCGCACCGCACGGCTTCCTGCTTTCGGCGTCGTGCTAGAGGGGATAACCGTCCGCCGCGAGCACCGCCTGGGCCGCGTCGCGCCGTAGCGCGATGAGGTCGACACCGTGCTCGGCCAGGTAGGCGGACGCGCGGCCCTGCGCCTGCGCTCCGCCCGGGATGCGGCGCAGCGCCTCGGCGGCCAAGGGACGCGCGCGATCGACGGCGGCCAGCGCGTACAGCCGCGCCAGCAATTCGGCGCGACCGCCGGCCTCCTGTCCCTGCAGCCGTTCGGCACGGAGCAGGGCCGAGTCGGCCAGGTAGACCAGACCCACCATGTCCGCGACGTGGCCCATCAGCTCCTGCTCGTGCTCGAGCTTCTGGGCGTAGGCCATCGCACCCATGCCGGCCACCAGCAGTGTGGCGCGCTTGAGGTTCTCGACAGCCGTCACCGCGTCAGCCAGCGCCTCCGGCGCGTCGACCTCCGTCACGGGCTCGCCCTGCAGCGCGGCCTGCGCGGGCCCCATCAGGTCGACGGAGCCGCGCATGGCACGCTTGAGGAGCTGCTCGACGGTCAGCAGGCGGTTGATCTCGTTGGTGCCCTCGAAGATGCGGTTGATGCGGCTGTTACGGTACGCGAGCTCGATCGGGTAGTCGGCCGAGAACCCGTAGCCGCCGTAGATCTGCAGCGCCTCATCCACCACCATGTCCAGGATCTCGCTGCCGAACACCTTGATGAGCGAGTACTCCACGACGTACTCGTTGAGCGCACGCGACTGCGCGGGGCCCTCGGGTACGCCTTCGAGCACGGCGTCCATCTCCCCCACGAGGCGGTAGACGGCGCTCTCCAACGCGAACGCCTCGGCCGCCATGCGGCCGAGCTTGTCCTGGATGAGGCCGAAGCTCGCGATCGGAACGCCGAACTGCTGGCGCTCCTGGGCGTAACCGCTGGCCAGCCCGATGAGCTGTTTGACGCCGCCCACCGCGCCCACGGCCAGCTTGTAGCGACCGATGTTGAGCGTTCCCAGCGCGATGTGGGCACCCTTGCCGACCTCACCGAGGAGGTTCGCCGCGGGCACTCGCACGTTCTCCAGGATCACCTGGCGCGTCGAGGAGCCCTTGATGCCCATCTTCTTCTCTTCGGCGCCGAAGCTGAGTCCGGGGCTGTCGCGCTCGACCAGGAAGGCGCTGAACTTGTCGCCGTCGATCTGCGCGAAGACGGTGAACAGGTCGGCGAAGCCGGCGTTGGAGATCCACATCTTGGTGCCGTTGAGGACGTAGGCGTCACCGTCGAGCACCGCCCGCGTCTTGGCGGCCAGCGAGTCCGAGCCGCTGCCGGGCTCCGTGAGGCAGTAGGCGGCGATCCACTCGCCGCTGGCGAGCTTCGGTAGGTAACGCTGCTTCTGCTCGTCGGAACCGAAGTACACCAGCGGTAGCGTGCCGATGCCGCTGTGGGCGTTGTAGGTGACGTTGAACGATCCCGAGCGCGCCAGCGCCTCGGTCACGACCGCCGAGGCCGCCTTGCTGGCGCCCAGACCGCCGTAGGCCTCGGGGATCTCCACGGCCAGCAGGCCCTGCTCCCCGGCCTTGCTCATGGCCTTGCGGCTGAGATCGTAGGAGAGGTGCTCGAGTTCGTCGAAGACGGGGTCGATCTCCCGCTCCACGAAGGTGCGGGCCGTGGCGCGCATGAGCTTGAGCTCGTCGTCGAGAGCCTCGGGGATGAGGACGTTCTCGGCGGGCGTGCGTTCGATCAGGAATGCGGAGCCGGTGGCGGCGCGAACTCGTTCGTCGGACACGGACATGCGGGGCCTCCTCGCGGGCCCGTTCCAGGGCCCGGGCGGCGCTGGAGCGCGCGAACGCGTCCCCGGCGGCTTCGATGTCCGGAGTATAGCCACCCCCTTGTACTCGGTACAAGTTTGTGATGCCGCCCGAGTACACGCCGCTGGACGACGTCCCATCCCTAGAACAGGGCCTTGACCACCCCTCCGTCCACCACCAGCGTCTGCCCGGTCACGTAGCCCGCCTGTTGCGACGCGAGGTAGGTCACCGCCGCCGCGATCTCGGCGGGCTCCGCCAGGCGCTTGGCCGGGATGCGCTCGACCAGCGCCTGTTTGGCCTGCTCGTTCTCGAACAGATCGTCGAGGCGGGCGGTGGCGGTGTAACCGGGTGCAACGTTGTTGACCGTGACGCCATCCGCGGCGATCTCCTCCGAAAGCGTCTTCGCGAACGCGGTCACGCCCGAGCGCAGGGCGTTGGACAGGGCGAGCGTCAAGAGGGGCTGCTTGACCAGGAAGGAGGTGATGTTCACGATCCTCCCCCAGCGCTCGCGCCGCATGGCCGGCAACACTTCACGCGTCAGGCGCACCGAGGACATCAGGGTGAGCTCCACCGCGGCGGCCCACGCCTCCTCGTCGAGCTGCGTGGGCACCCCGGCGGGTGGTCCGCCGGCGTTGGCAACGAGCACCGACGGGTCCCCCAGACGACGGCGGGTCTCGGCGGCGATCCGCTCGACCTCCGCCAGCCGGCTGACGTCCCCCTCGATCATCACCGCCTCGCCGCCGGCCTGCTCGATGCCGGCCACCGCGCGCTCGAGCGCGGCGCCGTCGCGGGCCACCAGCGCTACGCGCGCCCCCTCGGCGGCCAGGGCCTGTGCCACAGCGAAGCCGATCCCCTTCGAAGCACCCGTCACCAACGCGATCTTGCCGTTCAGTCCGAGATCCATGCGGCATTGTAAGCGGCCCCACCCCGGTACCGCGGCGGCCGCCAAGCCCCGTTGGACACGGCCTGCAGCACACGGCCTGAAGGACACGACCCGCAGCACACGACCCGCCGGGCATGGTCCCGGCCGCGCGGCCGACTTCAGCGCGGTCGCAGGTCCAGCCCGCGCAGCGCTGCCAGATCGGCCACGCCTGCGCCGTGCATGGCGACGCGCAACTCGAACAGCAGGCGCTCGAGCACCGCCTCCACCGCCTCGGCCGACTCCGTGGCGGGCTCCAGCAACGGCCGCGCCACGGCGGCTGCGGAGGCGCCCAGTGCCAGGGCCTTCGCCACGTCGACGCCGCTGCGCACCCCGCCCGAGGCGATCAAGGGGGTGCCGGGCACAGCCTGCGACACCTCGATCAGCGCGTCCACCGTAGGGATGCCCCACTCCACCAGGTCGGGGTGTCGCACCTCGCCATGGTGCGCCAGGTCCTCGACCTTGGCCCAGGACGTGCCTCCGGCGCCCGACACGTCGAACGCGGCGAACCCCACGTCGCGAACGGCGCCGGCGACGGCGCCGGAGAGACCGTGCCCGACCTCCTTGAGGATCACAGGACGCCCGACCTCCGGCACCACCTCGCCCAGACGCCGGACCAGACCCCGGAAATCGCGGTCGCCGCCCGCCTGCAGCGCCTCCTGCAGGGGATTGGTGTGGAGCGCCAGGGCGTCGGCACCGACCAGGTCGATCGCCTCGCGCAGCTTCTCGGAGCCGTAGCCGCGGTTGAGCTGCGCCACCCCGATGTTGCCGACCAGCAGGATGTCGGGCGCGTAGCGGCGCACCTGGAAGCCCGGCCGCGCGGCCGGGTCCTCCAGCATGACCCGCTGCGAGCCGAGCATCAGCCCCAGGCCGAGCCGCTGCGCGGCGATCGCGAGGTTGCGGTTGATGAGGCTGGAGAGCGCGGCCCCGCCCGTCATCGCGCCTACCAACAGCGGCGCCGACAGCTCGCGGCCCAGGAAGGCAGTGCGCGTGTCGATCGCGTCCAGGTGCGTCTCGGGCAGGGCGCGGTAGGGCAGGTCGTAGCGCTCGAAGCCGGTGGTCCGGGTCCCATACTCGACGTCGCGCTCCAAACAGACCTCGATATGCTTGAGCTTGCGGCGGGTGAGGTCGGACATCTCGTGCCCACTCTACGGTGGCGCCTGCGGCAGCGGGGTCCGGGGCCCCGTACGAACATCCCGTACGAACACCCCGCACGAGCACCCCGCACGAGCGCAACGGCAACCCTCGCCGCGGAAACCACCTTCGAGCGTGTATAGTCCGGCAATGCACTCCGTTCGCAACATCGCCCTGGCGCTGCTGGGGCCCGTGCTGCTGTCCCTCGCGGGCTGCGGGCTCCTCCAGACTTCGAATGATCTCACGGTGTCGCCGGCCAGCGTGACCCTCGACAGCTCTACGTCCCAGACCGTCGTCACGCTCAGCAACACCAGCAACACCTCGACCTCCTGGACCACGACGTCGTCGGACGCTCACGTGTCCGTCAGCCCGGCCCTGGGCACCATCGCCGGCGGGAACAGCGCGGCGGTGACGGTCTCTGTCGACAGCAACGGCCTCAGCCAGGGCCAGACCATCACGCCCACCGTCACCTTCGACTCCGGCGTCGGCAAGGCCACGCTGGACGTGAGCTTCACCATGACGGCGGGCGCCCTGGCACAGTGTGGAACGATCCCATCGACGCTGTCGCTGGCGGCCGTCGCGAGCGGCGCAGCACCGGCGTCCGCGACACCGCGCCGCACGCCGCACCCGATACCGCACCCCACGGCAGTTGCGCCCGACGGCCGGCGCTACGTCCCCGGCGAGGTATTGGTGAGCTACAACGCTGGCGCCGTGCCCCAGGGCGCGGGCGCCGCGGCCGCCGCGATTCGGCAGCTCTCGACCGACGTGCGCTCCAGCTACGGGCTTCAGCTGGTGCGGGCCGGCTCGCCCGGCGCGCCCGATCTGCTCCGGGCGAGCGACGCGGTGGCGGCGCTGGCTCGCCTGCGCGCCGACCCGCGCGTGAGCGCGGCGCAGCTCAACTACTACCTGAAGCCGATGGCGTTCACGCCCAACGACACCTACTACGGCCAGGAGTGGAACCTGCAGGAGTTCGGCCTGGAGCAGGCCTGGAGCACCGAGACCGGCGCCAGCAACCGGACCGTCATCGCCGTGATCGACACCGGCGTACAGATGAACCACCCCGACCTGCAGGCCAAGATCGTCGGCGGCTGCGACTTCTACTCCGGCGACAACGATCCGTCGCCCGGCCCCGGCATCGACCACGGCACGCACGTAGCAGGCATCGCCGCCGCCATCGGCAACAACAACGCCGGCGTGGCCGGCGTCGCCTTCGGACCACAGGTCATGATCGAGCCGATCAAGATCTTCGACGATACCGGGTCGGGCGCCACCACCAGCATGCTGGTCGACGCCATCCGTTGGGCTGCCGGCCTGGCGGTGAGCAACACCGCCACCAACCCCAACCCCGCCGACGTCATCAACATGAGCATCGGCGTCGACGGCGCCCAGCCGCTGGTCGACCAGGCAGCCACCGCCGCCTTCAACGCCGGTTCGCTGCTGTTGGCGTCGTCGGGCAACTACGGCCCCGGCACGCCGTACGTCAGCAACCCCGGCGTGCTGAGCCCCGCCAACGCCCCCGACGTCATCGCTGTCGGCTCCGTCGACAGCGACCACCAGATCTCCGGCTTCTCCGCCTACAGCACCGGCGCCGGCTACGCCAACGGCGTCGAGGTGATGGCGCCGGGCGGCTTCGAGGTGTCACCGAGCTATACCGCCCCCAACTGTGCCTACAACTACTACGCGGGCACAGCGCCGGACTACGGCATCCTCAGCACCTACACCGGCAGCAACTACGGCTGCGACGTGGGCACCTCGATGGCGTCGCCCTTCGTCGCCGGGGTGGCGGCGTTGCTCAAGAGCCACACGCCGAGCCTGACGCCCACGCAGTTGCGCCAGCGGCTCGACAACACGGCGCTCTTCGAGACCGGCATGAACAGCGACGAGTACGGCTACGGGATCGTGTGCGCCGACGTGGCGCTGGACCCGTCGAGCATCACCCAGTGCGGGCAGTAGCCTAGCGCTGGCGGTGGAGACGGGTGCCTGCGCCTGGACCCCGACGCTCAGGCTCCAGGCGCAGGTAGGAGACTCAGTTCTTCGCGCCCCACAACGTGCTCACCCCGCCGCGCTGCACCAGACCGGCGACGTCGCCTCCCGGCATGGGCGGCGCGAAGAAGAAGCCCTGCGCGCGGTGGCAACCGAGCGCCAGCAGCCGGTCGAACTGGGCGCGGGTCTCGACGCCCTCGGCCACGATGACGAGGTCGAGGTGACGGGCGATGCCGAGGATGGCCTCCATCATGGCGAGACCGAAGCGGGGCACGTCCTCGGGGCCACCCAGGTCCCGCACTACCTCGCGCGCGATCTTCACGGCGTCCACCGGGAGGTCGCGCAGGTAGGCGAGCGACGAGAAGCCGCGCCCGAAGTCGTCGATGGCGATGCCGACGCCCAGCCCCTGCAGGCCGCGCAGCGTGCCCTGCACGTCTTCGATCGGGCCGCGCACGATGCTCTCGCCCAGGTCGAGCTCCAGCGCTTCGGCCGGCAGGGCGGCCTGCTGCAACGCCTTGACCACCGATCCGAAGAACGACGGCTGGGCGAGTTGCAGGGCCGAGACGTTCACGCTCACCCGCAGCGCTGGCGCCAGCGTGCGCCAGCTCCCGAGCTGGCGGCAGGCTTCCTCCAGCGCCCAGCCGCCCAGCGCGACGATCACGCCGCTCTCCTCGGCCAGCGGGATGAACTCTGCAGGTGACACCACCCCGTAGCGCGGATGGGTCCAGCGCAGCAGCGCCTCCACCTGCCGCAGGGTGCCATCGTGCATGTCGAACACCGGCTGGAAGGCCAGCGAGATCTGTTCCTCGCGCAACGCGGTGCGCAGGTCGCGCTCGAGCTCCCCGCGCCGCTCCATGCTGGCGTCGATCTCCGGGCTGTAGTACTTCAGGCCGTTCTTGCCCGAGCGCTTGACCCGGTACATGGCGCTGTCGGCGTGCCGCAGCAGCGTGCGGGCGTCGACCCCGTCCTCGGGCAGGAAGGCCACCCCGATGCTCACCGTCAGACCCAGCTGCGAACCGTTGAAGCTGAACGAGCTCGACAGCGCGGTGAAGATGCGCCTGGCGATCTCGGACGCCTCGGAACGGTGGCGCAGGCCGCTGGCCACCACCACGAACTCGTCGCCCGACATGCGCGCCACCAGGTCCCCGTCGCGCATGGCGCCCGAGAGCCTCTCCGCCACCAGCCTGAGGAGTGCGTCCCCGGCCTCGTGCCCGAGGGTGTCGTTGATCACCTTGAACCCGTCCAGATCGAGGAACAGCACGGCGGCGCTGGCGTCCTCACTGGCGTCGATCAACGCCTCCAGATCGGTCTCCAGAGCCCGCCGGTTGGGGAGCCCCGTCAGCAGGTCCTGCCGCGCGAAACGCTGCGCGAGTTGCCGCTCCGTGCTGGCCCTGGCGTAGGCCTCCTTGAGACCGATCAGCACGAAGGTCAGCGCGAGCTGCACGCTGTTGGCGAGATTCATCTCGGACAGCGCGTAGACCAGGCCCCAGCGGTTGCCGTGCAGGGCCGGGATGACAGCGAACGTCAACGACATGAGGAACACGGCGCCCGTGAACAACGTCGCCAGGATCCGACCGCCGCGACCGTCGGGCAACAGGAACGACAGCATGTACACGGCCGGGATCCAGAAGAAGGTCTCGGTCATCTCGCGCTGCGGGTCGAGGCCGGCCGGAAGCGCGAACAGCAGCAGCGCGAGCTTGGCGACGAAGAAGGCTCCCATGCCCGCGATCGCCGTCGTGATCGCCGCGCGGAGCGTTGCCGGCCAGAGCAGGACCAGCAGCTCCAGCACCACCATACCGGCGGCCATGGCGGGGTAGCTGATGGTGTCGAAGGGGGTGGGCTGCCCACCGGGACCCTCGAAGAGCATCCCCAGCACCAGGGCCAGGATCCCGAACGGCAGCACCAGCAGGAACACGCGCCGCCATAGCGCATGGAACGCATCGGCGGCTCCATCGGGCTCGCGTGACCCGCCGCCCCCGAGCATCTTGCTCCCGCCCAGCAGCAGGAGCGACATCGGGAGGTCGCCGGACTCGTTCATGGCTCGACCGTACGAGAACGGCGCTAACCCAAGCCTTACTCCTCTGTCACGGCGTTCTTACCCGGGCCCACGGGCGCAGCCCGCAGTTGCACCCGCCCCGGCGCCCTTCTCGTCCGCACGGGCGGACGCATCCTCAGTGCAGCGCACCCGCGCTGGTAACGATGGCCGTGACCAGCGCCACCCCCATCAGCGCCACGCCGATGGCGCCTGCGGCGCGCCCGATGCGCCGATCGGCGGGCAGCCCCTGCCGGATGAATCCCCACAGCAGGCCCCCCACAACGCCGCCCGCGTGCCCCCACAGCGACACGTTGGGAACGGCCACCGAGAACAGCGCGATCAGCACCATCCACTGGATGAGGCCGCGCAGCAGCATGCGGTCACTCGGCGCCGGCGACCGCAGCACATCGGCCAACAGGGCGCCGGCGATGCCCAGGATGCCACCCGAAGCGCCGACCAGCAGCAGCGGTTGGTGCGCCTGGGCCAGGCTCGTGAGGTAGGCGCCCGCGATCGTCCCCATCACGAAGGCGGCCAGCAGGTTGCCCCAGCCGCGCCGCAGCTCGTAGATGCGCCCCAGATCGACCAGGACCCATACGTTGAACCCGATGTGCACCAGGTTGGCGTGGAGGAAGGCGTACGTTAGCAGGCGCCACCAGGCGTGCTCGCCGGGCACGCCCGGGATGTTGAGCATGAACGCAGCCGTGAACGAGCTGAGGTGCAGGGTCTGCGCTCCGACCCGAACGGCGCCGATCAGGCGGTCGACCAGGTTCTGCGCGATGTAGGCCAGCACGAGCGCGCCCGCCAGCGACAAGGTGGCGACCGGCACGCCGGTGCGCCGCGCCAGCGGCGGCGGTTCGACACCGAGCGCCCGGAGCTTCTCTGCATAACGCCCGGTCAGCCCCGGCGGGGCCGATTCGTAGGCATGGGTGTAGAGCGTCACCGCGGCGTCACGCTGCAGGCCGCGTTCGGCCGCCCGCGCCAGGATGGCGTAGAGGGTAGAGGGGTGCACGCCGACAAGCGGCTGCTGCAGGTCCTCGCGGACCTTCTCGAAGGCGCCGTCCTCGGCGTCGCAGCGTGCCTCGCTGACCACCACGCTCCGGAAGCCGATGGGCCCGCGCGGACCCGCCTCCCAGCGCCGGCGCAACTCCTCGACCTCGCTACGGGCACGATCGCCGTGCCCCAGCGCCAGCAGCGCCTGGATGCGGGCGGACGCCGCCAGGAAGGCGTTGTCGCCGTCGCGAGGCAGCTCTTCGAGCTGCAAGATGGCGTCCCAGTCCTCCTGCAGCACATACGCCTGGAGCAGGAGCAGCGTGTCGTGGTGGGGCGCCAGTCGCAACGCTGCGGCGGCGTCGCCCTGCTGCAACGCGGCCTGCGCGAGCAGACGTCGCACCGCGCCTCGCCCCTCGGTCGTCCAGTACAGCGCGTCGGCGAGGACTCCTGCCGCCCGGTAGCGCCGGTTGCGTGCCAGCGCCACCAGCAACAGCGGGCCGAAGACGTACACCGGACCGACCACGAGCGCGATGTCGCGCAAGACCGCCGATACACTCAAACTGGTGAGGCCTGCCGCCGCCACCAGGCCCGCGAGCGCCGTGGCGATCAGGGTCTTGGCCGGGAACTCGCTCCATAGGGGGGCCAGCCGGGATGCCCAACGCACGGCGTAGATCCCGGCGATGGCGACGAGCAGCAGGAAGAGGGTGCTCTCGGTCACGCTGCCCACCCTACCCCGGCGATCGCGGTTCCCCCGCCGCGCCGAGCGCCTCAGGCGAACCGTGCGCTCATCCTCGGGGACGGTAGAATCGAAGATGTCGCACGCGTTGGGGCAGCCTTGGTGTCCCGGAACGCCCCCACTTCGCAGCCGCGCCAGGCGCGCGCCCCTTCGGAGGCATTGCCTTGCTCGACCTCGCGCTCTCGGCCGTATTCATGGTGATCGGATACCTGCTCGGTACGATCCCCACGGGCTACCTGGTGGCCAAGATGCGGGGCGTGGACATCCAGTCCTCCGGCTCGGGCAACATCGGCGCGACCAACGTGATGCGCACCCTCGGCGTGCTCCCCGGCATCATCGTGGTGCTCGTCGACCCCCTGAAGGGGGCGGCGGCCGTGCTGCTCCCCACCCTGCTCGGCGCCAGTAACTGGACGGTCGCGCTGACCGCGCTGGCGACGGTGCTGGGCAACAACTTCAACATCATGTTGCGCCTGCGAGGCGGCAAGGGCATCGCCACCACGGTGGGCGTGTTCTTCGTCATCAACCCGCTGGTGTCGGCGCTGTGCGTGCTCCTCGGCGTCTTCACCATCCTGCTGAGCCGCTACGTCTCGCTGGGCTCGATGGTCGCCCTGTTCGCCGCCCCGTTGATGCTCATCGCCAGCCTGTCCTACCCCATGCCCGACCTCTACCTGGCGATCGCGCTCGCCGCGCTGGCCACGCTGCGCCACCGCGAGAACATCCGCCGGCTCATCTCGGGCACCGAGCGGCGCCTCGGCGAGCGCGCCCACATCCGCCCGAAGGAGTGAGCATGCTCGATCTGCTCGTGATCGGCCCACACCCCGACGACGCCGAGCTGGGCCTTGGCGGCACCCTCGCCCGCGCCCACGACCTCGGGCTACAGACCGGCGTGATCGACCTCTCGCGCGGCGAGGCTGCCACCAAGGGCACGCCGGAGGAACGCGCGGCAGAGGCGGAGGCCGCCGCGCACGTGCTGGGATTGTCCGTACGCCGCAATCTGGGCTGGCCCGACTCCCGTCTGCTCGACAGCGAAGATCGGCGCCTGCAGCTGGCACGCGAGCTGCGCGAGCTGCAGCCTCGGGTCGTCGCCGCGCCGCACGCCAACGACCGTCACCCCGACCACGTGGCGGCCGCCGGCATCGTGCCCGCCGCGGTGCATCTGGCGGGCCTGCGCAACAGCCCGCTGTCGGGTGAACCCTGGAAACCCCAGCGCCTGCTGTACTACATGGGCAACGGCCCGTTCGAGGCCAGCCTCGTGGTCGACACCAGCGACTACATCGAGATCTGGGAGGAAGCGGTGCGCTGCTACCGCAGCCAGTTCACCGGGAACGCGGCCTCGGAGACGGTCACGCCCGACATCTTCCGCACGCGGCGCGGTCGGGCCGCGTACTGGGGAACGTTCATCGGCGCGCGCTTCGGCGAGCCGCTGTGGACGCCGCGTCCGGTGGCCTTCTGGCCGCTCTGAGCGCGCGCGGCGGGCACCAGCCGGCCGTGCCGGCGCGGGCTCAGCCGCGCACCGCCGCGGCGCGGCGGCCGGCGCGCTGCTTGGCGGCGTTCACCAGCACGATGCCGACGATGGCGACGCCGCCGCCCGCGAGCGTCAGGAGCGTCGGCACCTCGCGCAGCACCAGCCACGAGAAGAACAGGGCCGACACCGGCACCAGGTAGAGGTAGGTGGTCACGACCGTGACGGGCGCGCGCGACAGACCGAAGGCGAACAGCGAGTAGGCCAGCGCCGACGGGAAGACGCCGATGTAGGCCACGGCGGCGAGGGGAGCCGCCCCGGCCGACGCCGCGTCGCCCGCGAAGCCCGGAAGGAACAGCAGCATCGGCACGGTACCCGCCCAGGTCGCGAAGGCGGTGACCTCGACCGCCCGGTAGCGTCCGAACATGCGGCGTTGCGAGATGGCGAAGAACGAGGTCGACACCGCCGATAGCAACACGAACAGCGCATAGGGGTTGAAGGCCACGGGCCCACCGGCGCCGAGCGAGATGAGGGCCACGCCTGCCAGCGCGAGCAGCGACCCCAGCCACGCTCCCGCCGGCATGCGTTCGCTCAGGAACAGGTAGGCCAGCACGGCCGTGATGGCGGGCGAGGTCGCGATGATGAGGCTGCTCGCACCCGCCGGGACGCGCAACTCGCCGACCACCAGCGCCGTCTGGTAGACGGTGAACCCCAGTAGACCGAGCAGCAGGAAGTACGGCAGGTCGCGCAGCGCCGGGAAGCGCCGCAACTTGCGCAGCCACAGCACGGGCACGAAGCAGGCCGACGCCACCAGGTGACGTGCCAGCGTCAGATGTAGCGGGCTGAGGCCGTCGAGCCCGACCTTGATCATCGGGAAGGCCGATCCCCACAGCGACACCAGCACCAGGAGAGCAGCCACGACACCGGCGGTCATGGCGCGTACTCTATCAGGCTCAGGGGCGCGGTCGCGCCGTCAGACAAGCAGCTCCACAGGGCGTCCGCAGGCGCACAGCTCGTCCTCGCGGACCATGAGCGCCTGCCCCTCGCGGTACCACAGCGTGCCGCAGTCCGGGCAGCGGATCTCCTCGCCGGAGAGTCCGCGGATCTGCTCGGGCTCGATCCAGCGACGCTCGCCGCACCAGTGGCAGACCACCTCGGCGCCACCGTCCTCGCGGATCATGGCCTCGCGCTCGGCTGGCGTGAAGTACGCCAGCGCGTCGAGCGCCTTGCCGTCGCTGCATCGGCAGGCGAACGCGAGAGGAAGCGGCGGGTCGGTGAAGAGCTCGAAGCCCATCTGCCAGCACAGCTCCTCGTCCACGAGCTGCTGCAGCGGCGCTCTCGCCATGCCGCTGGTCAGCGCACCGAAGGCCTTGACGTTGGCCTCCAACAGATCGAGCGCGGCGTCCTCGACGCCGGGCAGCGCCTGCAGCAGCACCCCGCCGGCATGCTCGACCTTGCCCTCGGCGTCGAACGACACGCCCAGCAACACCGCGGACGCGATCTGCTCGGAAACCGCCAGGAAGGTGGCGATGTCCTCCGCCACCTCGCCGGTGGCCAGCTCCAGGTTGCTGGCGTAGGGGTCGCCATAGGGCGCGTGGGAGCGGATCACCTCGATGTCCCCCCGGGTACCCACGGCGCCGCCTACGTCGAGTTTCCCGTCGGCGCGCGGCGGAAGCTCGACCGTCGGATCGTGTGCGTAGCCCCGCACCGTTCCGTCCAGCCCGGCGTCGGCAATGACGCCGCCAAGCGGCCCGTTGCCGCGCAGCCGCAGCGTGATGCGGTCCTGCGGGTTCTTCAACAACACATGCGACAGCAGCAGCGCTCCGGTGAGCGTGCGGCCCAGCGCCGCCCCGGCGGTGCGGGCGGCGCCGTGTCGCTCGAGCGCTTCACGAACCAGATCGGTGGTGTCCGCGGCCACGACGCGGATGCCGCCGTTCGCCGCCATGCCTCTCAGCAGGAATGCCATGGTCGTCCTCTCGTGTCACCGGGTGCCGGCGACACGCCCACGAGTATACGGAGGCGCCGCCCCGAGCCACGTCGGCCGTGACGCGCTTCCAGCCATGTAGGGGAGGCCGCGTTCAGTCGGCCAGCGAGCGCTCGAAGCGCTCGCGAAGCTTGCGCTTCGCGGCGGCCGGTACCAGCTTGGAGACGTCCGCACCGTAGCGCGCGATCTCCTTGACGCGTGTGCTCGAGACGTAGGACCAGCGCGTCGCCGTCATGATGAAGGTGGTCTCCACGTTGGGGTTGAGCTGGCGGTTGAGGTGCGCCATCTGCAGCTCCACCTCGAAGTCCGAGATGGCGCGCAGTCCCTTGACGATGACGGTGGCGTCGACGCGCCTCATGTAGTCGGCCAGCAGTCCTCCGAAGGAATCGACTTCCACGCCCTTCAAGTTCTTGACGACGTCGCGCACGATCCCCACGCGCTCGTCGACATCGAAGAGGTACCTGTCCTTGAGCGGGTTGTGGAGCACCGCGACCGTGAGCCGGTCGTAGATGCGGCTGGCCCGCCGGATGATGTCGAGGTGGCCGTTGTGGAGCGGGTCGAAGCTCCCAGGGTAGACCGCATGGATCATGATGGAGCCAGTCTACTCGCTCTCCTGGAGCGCCCCGCGTTGTCGCGGCGCCTCCACCAGCAGCCCGCGCACGACCTCGCGGGGCGTCGTCTTGCCGGCCATCACGGCCTCGACCGCCTCGTCCTCGCGCGCCCCCAGCGCGCGACGGAGCTGCTCGCCGATGATCGCCAGGATCTCGAAGCGCACGCGCCGCCGCCGCAGCTCGTCGAGCCGGCCCGTGCCGGCGAGGTGGGCGCGGTGCGCTTCCGCCTGGTCGAGCACCTCCGCCGCTCCCTCCCCTCGCGAGGCGATCGCCTCCAGCACCGGAGGCACCCAACTCCCTTCCGGGAAAGCTCCCAGCTGCAAGGCGGCGCGGATCTCACGCTTGAGCCGGTCGCCGCCGGGGAGGTCGAACTTGTTGACGCAGAAGATGTCGGCGATCTCCATGATGCCGGCCTTGAACGTCTGCACAGCGTCGCCGGCGTTGGGCGTGAGCACCAGCACGGTGGTGTCGGCCACGCCGACGATGTCGACCTCGGACTGGCCGACCCCCACCGTCTCGACCAGCAAGGTGTCGAAGCCGGCCGCGTCGAGCACCGCCAGCACCTGCAATGTGGCCGCCGCCAGGCCGCCCAGATGCCCGCGCGTGGCCATGGAGCGGATGAACACGTCGGGATCGTCATGCCAGCGCGTCATGCGGATGCGGTCGCCGAGGATGGCGCCGCCGCTGAAGGGACTGGTGGGGTCGACGGCGACCACGCCGACGCGCGCGCCGCGCTCGCGCGCGACCGCGATGAGCCGGTCGGTCAGGGTGCTCTTGCCGCTGCCTGGCGCTCCGGTGATGCCGATGATGCGGGCCTGCCCGGTACGCGCGCGCACCTCTCGGAGCAGCTCCTCGCCCCGGTCGCTGCCCGTCTCCACCAGGCTGATGGCGCGGGCGAGTGCCCGCTCGTCCCGGCGCTCGAGCCGTTCGATGAGGCCGTCCACGCGTTGAGCCTACCGCAGCCCACGCGGCGCCCGCCTGTGTCGCCCCGGACCTCGGGCCCACGCGGCACGGGACGAACCTCCTCACGGGCGGCGGCCATAGCTGGCATGATCGGTGTGGAGCACAGGACGCGCGGTCGCCACGCGCGAACGGCCGAGGTCGGCGCGCGCGGGCCGGTGCGCGCATCGGGGCGGCGCCGAAGCGGCGAAACGAAGGAGTCGGCATGAGCGAACGGACCGTGACGCTGGGCATCGACGTCGGAACGAGCGGCCTAAAGGCTGTCGCGGTCGACGACCGCGGCGAGCAGCGCCTCGAGGTCGACCGCGGCTACCCGCTCCTCACACCCAGGCCGGGCTGGACCGAGCAACGGCCCGAGGCGTGGTGGAGAGCTGCTTGTGACGCGCTGCAAGAGCTGATCACGCGCCTCGAGGGCACCGAGGTCACGGCCGTCGGACTGACCGGTCAGATGCACGGCATGGTGCCGCTGGACGGCGCGGGCGACGTCATCCGGCCCGCCATCTTATGGAACGACCAGCGCACCGGCGACGCCGTGAGAGAGATCGGAGAGGCCGTCGACCGCGCCACGCTCATCCGCCGCGGCGGCAACCCCGCGATCACCGGCTTCCAGCTCGCCAAGGTGGTGTGGTTGCGCCGCGCCGAGCCGGAGGCCTATGCGCGCCTCCGAACGGTGCTGTTCCCGAAGGACTACCTCGACCTGCGCCTGACGGGCCGTGCGGTGGCGGAGCCCAGCGACGCGTCCGGGTCCAACGCCTTCGACCTGACCCGCGGCGTCTGGGACGAGGAGTTGCTGGGCGCACTCGGCATCGACCCCGGCCTCTATCCCGAGGTGGTCGCGTCCGACGCCGTGGTGGGCGCCGTCACGCCCGAGGCCGCCGCCCTCACGGGCCTGCGCGCGGGCGTGCCAGTGGTCGCCGGCGCGGGCGACAACGCCGCCGCAGCCACAGGCCTGGGCCTGTCCAGCGCGGACATGGGCCTCGGCAGCGTGTCCCTGGGCACCTCCGGCGTGCTGTTCGCGCCGCTCAGCGAACCCACCCCCGACCCGCGCGGCCGCGTCCACCTTTTCGCGCACGCCGACGGCGGCTACTACCTGCTGGGGGTCACGCTGGCCGCCGCCGGCTCGCTGCAGTGGGTGCACGACACCCTCTTCCCGGAGCTGACCTTCGAGGAGCTCTCGAGCCTGGCGGAAACGAGCCCGGCCGGGGCGAACGGCGCGACCTTCCAGCCCTACCTGGCAGGCGAGCGCACCCCCTACATGGACCCGACGCTGCGCGGCGCCTGGCGCGGCCTGACGCTGGCGACGGGCCGCGCCGACCTGGTGAGGGCAGTGCTCGAGGGCGTGACGTTCAGCCAACGCGACGCTTTGGAGGTGATGCGCCCGCTGGCCGGACTCGGCCGTGTGCTGGCGACCGGTGGCGGGAGTCGCTCGCCGTTCTGGTTGCAGCTCCTGGCCGACGCACTCGAGTTGCCGTTGACCCAGCTCGCCGGCGCTCCCGGCGCCGCTTACGGCGCGGCGTTGCTGGCGCGGCGCGGCACCGGCGGCGACATCACGCCGCGGCTCGAGGCGGTGGCGCCGTTCGAGCCCGCACCGAACGCGGGATTGCGTGAAGCCTACGAACGCTACCGGGCGTGGTCGCCCGGACCGCTCGTCGAACCCTGAGGACGGGCCGGCGCGAAACGGCGGGCGAGTGCGAGCACGACGCCTTCCAACGCCCATTCCGGGTCGCCACCGCTCTTGGCGCGCCCGTCAGCGTCGAGGAGCAGGTGCAGCGCTTCGCGCAGACTCGTCTCGTCGAAATGCTCGGCGATGGCGAGCGCACGGCGCGCCGCGGCGGGGTGGCCGCCGAGGGCCGCGGCGGCGCGGCGAGCATCCACCTCGGGCTCGGCGGCGCGCTGCGCCACCGCCCGGGCGACCAGCCCGAATTGCCACGTCAGCGCTCCGAACACTCGCTGCGGGGCCTCGCCGCGCTCGAGCAAGGTGCGCGCCACCGACAGCGCGCCGGCGGCGTCCCCGGCCACCACCCGTTCGATCAGGTCGAAGGCGTTGCGCGCCGCGGGCCTGTTGGCCAGCTCGCGCACACGACCGGCGTCGACCTCCTCGTCGAGCACCGCCAGCTTGGTGATCTCCGAGGCGATGGCGGCCGGATCCTCGCCGAACAGGTCCGCCAGCGCCTGGGGGACGTCGCGCGAGAAGCGCACGCCGGCGTCCTTCAGCTCCGACGCGACCCAGCGCGGAAGCCGTTCGTAACGCGGCGCGGGTCGGTGGTCGAGCGTCCCGAGCACGCGGTAGCGCTTCTGCCTTGCGGGGGTCGCGGCGCTGTCGAGCACGACCACGAGCGCCCCCTCGTCGAGGCCTTCGAGGGCCGCCATGGCCTCGTTACGCGGTTGTACGCCGGCCTGACCGCGGAAGGCCTCGTCGAAGTCGAGGAACAGCGCGACCTGGCCGAAGAGCCCACCCTGGGAGGAAGCACGCTTCACTTCCGCGGGGTCGAGCCCCTCCCCGAAGGACACGATCTCGCCTGCGCTCACGCCGCGCTCGGCGAGGGCAGAGCGCGCGGCCCGGCGCGCCAGGAAGGGATCTCCGCTGAAGGTCAGGATCACGGGCGGTGGGCGTTCAGGCGTGGCTGGGGACCAGGCTCAGCGCGTCCAGCATGGCGCGCGCGCTCCCGAAGCGCTCGTCGGGGTCGCGACTCAGCCCGCGGTGCACGACGTCCTCGAGGCCCTGCGCCCGGTCGGGCAAGGCATCGAGCGGCACGCGGTCGTCTCCGGCCAGGAAGCGCAACACCTGCCGCCCGTAGGGCGGGGCGCCGCTCAGCATGTGGTAGAGGACGGCAGCCGTGGCGTAGAGATCGGAGCGGGGATCGGTGCGCACCCCCTGGAACTGCTCCGGCGCCATGTAGTTCGGGGTTCCGAGGGCCATGTGCTGGCCCGTGATGGCGGTGAGCGCCAGGTCCTTGGCGAAGCCGAAGTCGGTCAGAAGCGCGCGCTCCCCCTTGATGAGGATGTTACCCGGCTTGACGTCGAGGTGGATGATGCCCTCGCCGTGGGCGTAGTCCAGCGCCGCCAGAACGTCCCGCGCGATCTTGAGACTGCGGCGGACCGGTAGCGGACCGCGCTCCAGTGCTTCGGCCAGGCTCACGCCCGGGCAGTAGGCATAGACCAGAGCGCCGTCCTCGGCGCCGAGGAGGGACACGATGTTGTCGTGTTGTAGCCTTCCGACGACCTCTGCTTCGCGCCGAAGGCGCTCCCCAAGCACAGGGTTGCTGCCCCGCAGGCGCTTCACGACCACGAGCCGGTCCCGCCAGCGGGCGAGCTCGACCTTGATCGGGCCCTGCTCGGCCAGCACGCGAACGGTCGTGAGCATTGTGAACAATCTATCACACGCGCCGGAAACCGTCCTGGACTGCGCCCCTGCTCGTGCCATCGAAGCCCCCCGTTTCCTTCACGGTGCAGCAAAACCGTCCCCAACGGTGATTATCCAAGGTCCCTCTACAAATAAGCTACCAGACGCGAACCCGGGGAATGTGACGGGCATCACCGCCGCGTCTCCTCCTGGACGGTGCCGGTGATGCCCCTCGGGCCGCTCGGGGACAGCGGCAGGCGCAACGCGCCCCTCCGCTGCGTGCTGAGAACGTGTACGCCTCGAGCCGCAAGCCGCGCCAGCACGCCGGGGTCGGGGTGCCCGTAGCGGTTCTCGCCCACCGACACGACCGCGAACCGTGGATGGGAGGCTCGAAGCAGCGCCTCGGAGGTGCTGAAGCGCGAGCCGTGGTGCGCCACCTTGAGCACCGGCACGTGCGGCACCGCCAGCTTGCGCTCGACCGAGGCCGGGGCGTCCCCGAGCATGAGCACCTGCGGGGCACCGCCGAGGCGAACCACCAGCACGATCGAGTTCTCGTTGGTGGTGGGCTGCGGGCGCGCGCCGGGGTGAAGCACGTCGATCTCGGCCTCGTTGACGCCGCTTCCCAGGATCCAGCGCTCCCCGCGTACCGCACGGTGCACCGGGATCCCCCGCGCCCGCGCGATCCCGCGCAGACGCCGGTCGATGGCAGCGTCGGGCCAGGCCGGCCCCATCACCAGGGTGCCGACCGGGAGCGCCTGGAGCACCGTCGCCAGCCCCTCGACGTGATCGAGATCAGGGTGGGTGGCGACCACCACATCGAGCGCGTGCACGCCCAGGGCGCGCAACGCCGGCAGCACCACATCCGCCCCGATGTCGCGCTCCGAGAACGGGGTGCCGCCGCCGTCGACGAGCACCTCCATGCGGCCGGGAAGGCGCACCAGGGTGGCATCGCCTTGCCCCACGTCCAGGAACACCACCTCGGGCGGCGCGTGGGCCGGGGGCACGGCCGCGCTGACCGTGCCCGCACACAGCGCCACCAGCAGCGCACGCCAGGGACGCAGGAACCCGTGCAGGGCGAGAACGCCGCCGGCGAGCGCCACGGCGTAGCAGCCGTGGCCCAGCGCCTCGACCTCGCCCCAGGCCAGGTGCGGCAGCCGCGCACCGAACGTGGCGACGCCAAGCAGCAACGACGCCAGCGGACCGACGAGGTGGTTCACGAGCCCTGCGGCGCCGGGCGCCGCCACGCCCACGGTGGCGGCCAGGAACCCGAGCGGCACCAGAACCCCCGCCAGCGGTACCGCCACGAGGTTCACCAGCGGCGACGCCAGCGGCACCCGGCCGAAGCTGCCAGCCACCAGGGAGAGGCTGGGCAGCTGCGCCGCGGTGCTCACCAGGAGTGCTGCGACGAGCCCCCGGCGCACGCGGGACGCGTGGGACGGCTGCCGCGGATCAGGGCCAAGCGCCAGACGCAGGAGTGGGGGAGCGAACAGCAACATGCCGGCCACGGCGAGGTAGGAGAGCTGGAACGAGGCGTCGGCGAGCTGCGCCGGTGCCAGCAGTAGCGAGACGGTGGCCGCCAACGCCAGCGACGGCCACGCCTGGATGCGCCCGTATCCCGCCGCCAGACCGGCCAGGCCCGCCAGCACCATGAGGGCGGCGCGCACGACGCTCGGGGTGGGCCCTACCAGCGCCACGTAGGCGATGGTGGCGACGGCGAGCACCGGGTAGCGCCGGCGCCCCAGCCCGACCAGGGCGCGGCCCAGGGCAGCTACCAGCACCCCCACGTGCAGGCCGGAGAGTGCCAGGACGTGCGCCAGCCCGGCAGCTGCGAAGCGGCCTCGCAGATCGCCCAGGTCGTCGCGCACGCCCAGCGTCATGGCCTCCATCAGCGCCGCCTGGTCCGGGCCCAGCCCACGCGTGGCGCCGTGCCGGAAGCGCTCGAGGAGCGGTGTGGAGGGCGCCGCGGCGACCACCTGGCGGACCAGGAGCTGCCCCTCGATGCCACGCCGTGCAAGGTAACCGCGGTAGTCGAAGCCGCCCGGGTTGCGTCGGACCCGTGCCCGCACCACCCGTCCCCGCACCGTCACGCGCCCGGCCGGCACGAGCCCAGCCGGGGCCAGCGCCAGCCGCAGGCCGCGGGGAGACGCCAGCCGCAGCACGCGGCCGTCGCTGTACCCGCGGTAGACCGCCACCTCGCCCAGGAGCGGCGCCACCCGATCGGGCCGCATCTGCCACGCCCACAACCGCAGGCCCCCGGCGAGGACGCCCACGGCGATCAGCAGCAACCAACCGCTACCGGGGCCACGACGGACGATGGCCCCCGCCAACCCCGCGGCGCCGAAGGCGAGCGCGAGCAGCGGGGCCACGGACGCCAGCGCTACCCCGCCGACGACGCCGGCGGCGAGCGGCAGCGCCCACGGCGCGAAACGGGGCCCGCTCGATGCCGCCGCCACCATCACAGCCGCACCCGCGGCCGGAGCGCGGCCAGCGTCTTGGGACCGATGCCGGGCACCCTCAACAGGTCGTCCACGGTGGCGAAGGGACGTGCCTCCACGATGCGCCGCGCCAGCGCCGGCCCGATGCCGGGCAGTCGGGTGAGCACCTCCACGCCGGCCTCGTTGAGGCGCACCCGCGGGTCGCCGCCCTCGGCGCGCTCTCGCGGTACCTGCACGACCTCGCCGTCGGTCAGCGGATCGGCCAGCGCGACCAGCTCGCGCGCCGCGCCGGGCAGCAGCCCTCCGGCGGCGCCGACCAGGTCGGCCACACGCGCGCCCCACGGAAGCCCGTAGGCGCCTGGGCTCTTCACGGCCCCCTCGACGGAGACGGTGATGTCGGGCCGCTCGACGCGCAGGGGCGCGGGCCGCTCCGTCAGGCGCGGAAGCACGGTGCCCGCCGCCAGGATCGTGCAGGCGGCGAGCAGCGCCACGGTGAGGATGGTCTCGCCGACGCGCATGGCTCAGGCTAGGCGCAACGGGCGCGCCACGCGCCGGCGTGCCGGCCGGCTGCCCAGCGCCCCTCGGCATGAGAAGGGCCGGAGCGCCGCTGCGCTCCGGCCCCACCGGACCCGGATCCGCCGCCCGAATGGCGGCGTCAACTCAACGTCGGGTCACTTCGCGCGAGCGTAGTTCTCCGCGACCTTGTCCCAGTTCACGACGTTCCAGAACGCCTCGATGTAGTCGGGCCGGCGGTTCTGGTAGTTGAGGTAGTAGGCGTGCTCCCACACGTCCAGACCCAGGATGGGGGTGTGACCGTTCATCAAGGGGGAGTCCTGGTTGGCCGTCGAGTACAGCTGCAGCTTGCCGAAGGCGTCGACGACGAGCCACGCCCAACCGGAGCCGAAGCGGCCGGCCGCCGCGCTGGCGAACGCCTGCTTGAACGCGTCGAAGCCGCCGAAGGTCTGGTTGATGGCCGTGGCCAGGTCACCGCCGGGCTGGCCGCCACCCTGGGGGCCCATGACCTCCCAGAACAGCGTGTGGTTGGCGAAGCCCCCGCCGTTGTTCTGCACCGCGGTCTGGATGTCGGCGGGAACGCTGTCGAGGTTGCCGAGCAGGTCCTCGACGCTCTTGTCGCCGAGCTCGGGGTGCTTCTCGAGCGCCGCGTTCAACTTGTTGGTGTAACCGGCGTGGTGCTTGTCGTGGTGGATCTCCATCGTGCGCGCGTCGATGTGCGGCTCGAGGGCATCCTTGGCGTACGGTAGATCGGGCAGCTTGAAGGCCATGCTTCTCCTCCCGTGCATGCGTGGGAATGTCGGGGCGAACCGGATGTGCCTCCGGATTGGGTTGAGTCTAGCAGTTGTGTGTCAGACCGCGTTTTCCGAGCCAACATTGGAGCGCTCGCGCGCCTCACGCATCGCCCAGCACCTCGGCCGCGGCACGCCGGTAGGCGCCGACGTCGGCGTCGGAGAAGCAGACCATCGCCACATGCTCCGGGAGCGCGTGCTCGAGGAGAAAATCGCGCACGGCAGCCAGCGCCACGCGCGCTGCGCGCTCGACGGGGTAACCGTAGACCCCCGTGCTGATCGACGGGAACGCCACCGAGCGGAGCCCCGCCTCCTGCGCGAGCTCCAGCGAGCGCCGGTAGCAGCCCGCCAGCTTCGCCGCCTCGCCCGACCCTCCCCCGTTCCAGACGGGTCCCACGGTGTGGATGACGTGCCGGGCGGGCAGGCGATAGGCCTTCGTCATCTTGGCGTCGCCCGTGGCGCAGCCGCCCAGCGTACGGCACTCTGCGAGCAGCTCCGGACCCGCGGCGCGGTGGATGGCGCCGTCCACGCCGCCTCCACCCAGCAGGCTGCCGTTTGCCGCGTTGACGATGGCGTCGACCTGCTGGCGCGTGATGTCGCCCTGTACGATCTCGATGCGGTCCATGGCGACCTCCCTCGAACGAGCTCAGCCCATCGCCCTGCCACAACCCTTGGAAGCGCCGCGTTCAGTCGACGAGGCGCACCACGACGCGGCCCACGGTGGCGCCGACGAGGATGTCCTCGATGGCGGCCTCGAGCCCGTCGAGCGTCACTTCGGTGACCAGTCCCGGCACGTCCACCAGGCCTTCCAGACGCCATGCGCCGGCGAGCCGCCCCCACATCGCCAGCCGCTGCTCCATGGCGTAGTGCTGCGAGTCGATCCCGAGCAGCGCCACACCGCGCAGGATGAACGGGAACACGCTAACGTTCAGGTCCGCCCCGCCCACCATGCCGCAGGCGGCCACGGCGCCGCCGATGGCGGTCCGCTTGAGCAGTCCCGCGAGCGTGTTGCCGCCGACGGTGTCGATGCCGCCTCCGTACAGCCCCTTGAGCATGGGTCGCGCGGTGGGGGCCGCGAGCGCGTCGCGCTCCAACACCTCTTCGGCTCCGAGATGCTCGAGCATCGCATGGGCCCGCTGCGTGCCGGTGCTGGCGACCACGCGATAGCCCGCCTTCGCCAGCAGCGCCACCGCCAGCGTCCCCACGCCGCCGGATGCGCCGGTCACCACGAAGGGCCCGCGTTCGGGTGTGGCGCCCACGCGCTGCAGCAGCTCGAGCCCGATGGCCGCCGTCAGGCCGGCGGTCCCCAGCACCATGGCGTCCCGCTCGTCGAGACCGTCGGGAAGCGGGACCAGCCAGTCGCCGGGCACCCGGATCAGCTCGCCGAACCCGCCCGGCGTGCCCATCCCCAGGTCGAAGCCGGTGCACAGCACGCGGTCGCCCGGCGCGAAGCGCGGATCGCGCGACGCCAGCACGGTCCCGGCCGCGTCGATGCCGGGCGTGTGCGGGTAGGTGCGCGTCACACCACGGTCGCCGCTGGCCGACAGGGCGTCCTTGTAGTTGAGCGCGGAGTACGCCACCCGCACGGTGACGGGGTGGTCGGGCAGGATGTCGGTGGCGACCCGCGCCACGGAGCGGTGGGCCCGTTCGCCCTCCAGCTCGACACGCAGCGCGCGGAAGGTGGCGGGCACGTCGATGGCGGCCATGGGCCCATGCTACCGCGTCCGCCGGGCCGCTCCGGATAGCGTGAGGGTCACGCCGAACGGGACGCTTCTCACGCCGCCTCCTGTAGACTGCGGACCATGAACCCGAGAAGGTTGACGCTCGTGACCGTCATCGTCGCGATCGTGGTGCTGGCGGCGGTGGTGGTCGTGCCGCGTCTCACCTCGAGCGGCACCCAGTCGACATCCTCCACCTCGAGCAGCTCGAGCGCGACCCTGACGTACGAAGGGCAGCCCTCCATCGGCGACGCCAACGCACCGGTGACGATCGCGCTGTTCGAGGACTTCCTGTGCCCCCACTGCGCCGAGTTCAGCGACCAGGTGTGGCCGCAGATCAAGCGCGCCTACATCGACACCGGCAAGGCCAGGGCCGTCTACTTCTACTTCCCCGTCATCGACCAGGTGCAATCGCGCGTCATCGGCGGGCTGGGCCAGTGCGTCTACCTGCAGAGCAACGACGACTTCTGGAATCTCGAGCAGATCCTGATGCGCACGCAGCAGCAGCTCATGAACACCGCCCGGGCCATCGACATCGCCACGCAGTACGCTCCCGACCTGAACCGACAGCAGCTCCAGACGTGCGTCGACGACGGCACCGGGGCGAAGGTGGTCGACAAGGACAATGCTCTGGGGCGCGGGCTGGGCGTCCAGGGAACGCCGACCGTGTTCGTCAACGGCAAGATGACCGCAAACGCGGGCTGGGATTCGGTCAAGAAGGCCATCGACGACGCCCTCGCGTCGTCGTCCGGCAGCTGATGCGCAGAGGCTCCAACCTCTACCTTGCATGGCTGGTGGCGCTCACCGCCACCCTGGGGAGCCTCTACTTCTCCGAGGTACGCCACTTCGTGCCCTGCACCCTGTGCTGGTACCAGCGCATCCTGATGTACCCGCTGGCGATCGTGCTGGGCATCGCCAGCTATCGGCAGGACGGCGCCGTGCGCGGCTACGTCCTGCCGCTGTCGGTGCTCGGCATGGGCTTCGCCACCTACCACGTGCTCGAACAGAACGTCCCCGGTTTCGGCGCGCCGGCGCTGTGCCGCGCGGGCATCCCCTGCAGCCTCCACTACATCCACTGGCTCGGCTTCATCACCATCCCGGTGCTGTCGCTGACGGCGTTCACCCTGATCACGGTGCTGCTCGCAACCATGCGCGGCCGGCGGGCGTGAGCAACTACCGGCGCGCGCTGGCGTTCCACCTGCGCATCGGCGACCGGCCCCCGCGGGAACCACACGTCCCGGACGCCGACACGCTGGCCCTGCGCCTCCGGTTGCTGCGCGAAGAGGGCCGGGAAGCCCAGCAAGCGCTCGGCGCGCTCGCGGCCCTGGCAGACACGCCGCGCACCGGTGCGCCGTCCGAAGAGGACGCGGACGCGCGCGCGGCCGCCGAGGCAGCCGCCGCCCACGAGCTGGCAGACCTCCTCTACGTCGCCTATGGCACCTTCGTGGCGCTGGGTATCGACGCCGACGAGGTCTTCGCGGAAGTGCACGAGGCCAACCTGCGCAAGATCGGCGCCCCGCGTCGCGCCGACGGCAAGCAGCTCAAGCCGGACGGCTGGCGGCCGGCCGATGTCCCCGGCGTACTCGCGCGCCAACGCTCCGATGCCCGCCAGGGGCGCGCGATGGACGAGCTGTAGAGAACGCGGGTCGATCGCTCAGGTCTCCGCGACCACCTCGACGCCGGGCCCGACCGGCGTTGGCGCCGTGAAGCGCTGCTCGAAACGCCGCTGGAACTCACGCCAGGCCGGCTCTCCGTGCGACCGGCCCTGCTCCTCGCACCACATCAGGAACGGGACCAGGTACGAGCGCGCATTGCGGAGCTCCTCGAGGAAGATCCGCGCGCTCAGACCGCCCTCCTCGAGATACCCGCTCGCCGCGAAGGCGTGCAGCGCCGCCTCCCGGTCGTAGGGCACGCGCCGGAACTGCGGCGTCCAGGCGCCCCCTTCCAACGTCAGAACCAGGTACTGCGCGCGCGGGTCGCCGTTGAACGGCGACCCGACCGCGCCGCTGTTGAGAACCAGGTAGTGGCCCCAACGACGCTGCAACGGGCGGTGGGTGTGGGAACCGACCAGCACGTCGGCCGGGTGCATCTGCGTGATCTCCGAGATCGCCTCGTCGGTGAGGTACTTTCCGTAGCCCTCGCGGTAGTGGCGGGGGCTGCCGTGCGAGATCAGCAGGCTCGGCGCGCCGGCCGTGGAGATGCGCAGCGTCATCGGCAGGTGCCGGATCGCCTCGATGAGACCGGCATCCTGCAGATGCCGGGCCGCCCATCCCGTGCTGGCCCAGAAGGGGTCGTCGAACCACTCTCCCGGCAGGTCCGGGTCGCGTTCGACCCACATGCGCATGAGGTCGTCGTGGTTGCCCAGGGTATCGCCCGTCGGCCGCTCTTCCAGCAGCCGCATGGCCGCAACGTTGGCGGGGCCGCGGTTGACCACGTCGCCGTTGACCACCACACGATCGACACCGAGCGCGTCGATGTCCTCCAGCACAGCCTCTAGGGCCGGAACGTTGGCGTGGATGTCGGCGATGACGGCCACTCTCACGGTGGACCACTGTACCAGGGGCCCCGCCACCGCCGGATCCCAGCAAGGGTTCGAAAAGCCACGGATGACGTCCGCCCGCCAACCTACAATGGTGCTTCGTCCCGTGGAAGCCCTCGCCCTCCTCATCGCCACCCAGCCCGACCGCTCGACGACACTGCAACAGGCGCTGTCGAGCGCAGGCTGGCAGGTGGTGGCGGCGACCGAGCCTCAGGAGGCGCTCCGGCGCTTGCGCTCCGGCGGACTCGCGGCCGTGTTCTGCGACCACTACCTGCGGGGCGCGAGTCCCGGCGGGTTCTTGGCATGGTGCCGGCGCATCGCTCCGGGCCTGCCCTTCTACCAGTTCGCGACCGACCCGAACACCTTTCGCAAGACCTTCTATACCCCGGATGCGGTGCTGGCCTTCCCGCCCGAGACGGGCCGGATCCCTCACCCGCCGCGCGGCGGCGCCGCGTCCCATCCAGCGGAGGAATCCGGCGTGCCGCTCATGGGTGACACCGCAACGATGCCGTTGGGCGGGCTGCTCGACATGATGGCGGTCGTGGGGCAGAGCGCCGTCATCCGGGTGACGGGCGACGTGGAGGGGGTCCTGGTCATGGACCGCGGCGTGCTGCAGCACGCGGAGGCCGGCGCAGGCGTGCTGGGCGTGCGGGCCGTGGCCGAGCTCATCGCCGCGCGCGACGCCTCGTTCCGGGTCGAGGACTACGCCCCGCCGCCCCGGCGGACGCTCAGCCTGCCGACCGGCACCGCGCTCACCGAAGCCGCCAAGCTCGCCGACGAGCTGGCGCGCGACCGCTCGCTGGTGGAGCGCGCGCGCCGGCACCTGCCCGATGCCCACGCTGTCGTCGCCGGCTACCCGCTGACGCCCGCAGGGATCGTCGGGGAGGGCGACATGCGCGCGGCCTTCGACCGGGCGGCGCGGCTTCTGGAAGTCAACCGGACCGGGGTCGGCCGCTTCACGCACCTGTGCCTCGAGACCGACGAGGGCGCCATCGCCATGGTGGTGTACGGAGACGGGCGCATCCTGGCGGCGACCGGGCCGCGCGGCAAGAGCCTGCGCCTGATGACGGCACTCTCAGCGGCGCTAAGAACCGCGGGCTGACGCCGGCTCAGCCCAGCGCGTCCTCAGCGGCCCGGCGCATCACGTCCACCGGGGCTTCCCGACCGAACCAGCGTTCGAACGCCAGCGCACCCTGATGGATCAACATCGGCAGACCGTTCTGGACGGTCAAGCCAGCGGCCCGTGCACGGGCCAGCAGCGGCGTCTCGCGCGGCCGGTAGACCAGATCCACCACCGCGCCCTCCTCCGGCAGCATGCCCACGGACAGCGGCGACACGCCTTCGGCGGCGCCCTCCATGCCGGCGGCGGTGGCCTGGACCAGCAGGCGCGCCGAGCGCACCGCCGCCTGCAGAGCGCCCTCGTGTGCCACGGTCAGTGCGCCGCGCCCGGCCAGGTCGGTCGCCAGACGCTCGGCGCGCTCGCGCGTGCGGTTGTGGAGCGTCACCCGGGCACCGGCCTGCAGGAGCGCGAGCGTCACAGCACGAGCCGCCCCGCCGGCGCCCAGGACGACGGTCGGCAGACCGGCCGGCGTCACGCCCAGCTCCGCAAGCGCCCCCATGAACCCCTCACCGTCGGTGTTGTCCCCCACCAGGCCGCGCGGTGTCGGCACGACGGTGTTGACCGCCCCGACGGCGCGAGCGACGTCGGTGAGGCCGTCCAGCAGGGGCATCACCGCCTGCTTGTGAGGGATGGTGACGTTGGCGCCCGCCACGTCGGTCGCCCTCAGTCCCGCCACCGCCTCGGCCAGCGCCTGCGGCGGGACATCGATGGCGAGGTAGCGAGCGTCGATGCCGCACGCACGCAGGGCGGCGCCCTGCATCGCGGGACTCAGCGAGTGCCCGGCAGGGTGGGCGAGCAACAGCACGCGCTGCGTCATCGCTCGGGCGCAGCCTTCAGGCGGTCGCGACCGGCCGCGCCTGCCGGCGCAGCACTTCCAGGGCACGATCGACGTCCTCGTCGGTCACCTGGTGGTGCGTGGCCAGCCGCACGCGGCCCGGACCGACGGCGTTGAACCGCACCCCCTGCTCCGCGCAGCGCTCGGCGAATGCCGGCGCGTCGGCGACAGCCAGATAAACCATGTTGGTCTGTACCGTCTCCAGGTCGATCTCCACGCCCGGCACATCCGCCAGCCCCTCGGCCAGACGGCGGGCCCGGGCGTGGTCCTCGTGCAACCGCTGCGGCATGGTCTCCAGGGCGTGGAGTCCGGCCGCGGCCAGCACGCCGGCCTGGCGCATCCCACCCCCCAGCATCTTGCGGTAGCGGTGGGCGCGATCGATGAACGTACGGCTCCCCAGGAGCACGCTGCCCACCGGGGCGCCCAGGCCCTTGCTGAGGCAGATCGATACCGAGTCGAAGCCGGCACACACCTGGTCGATCCCCACCTCGAGCGCAGCCGCCGCATTGAAGGCGCGCGCGCCGTCCAGGTGCACCGGCAATCCCTCGTCGTGCGCGAGCTTGGCGATGGCACGGCTGACCTCGAGCGGCACGACCGTCCCGCCGGCGCCGTTGTGGGTGTTCTCCAGCGAGATCAGGCCCGTCGGGGCCTGGTGCACGCTGCGGTGGATGGCCGCGCGAACGTCCTCGACCCGCGGCACGCCCCGCGGCGCCGGAACCAGCCGGGGGACCAGCCCGCCCACGACCGCCAGCGAGGCCAGCTCGAAGTCGTAGATGTGAGCGCCCTCGGGAGCGATCACCTCCACGCCGCGCTGCGTGTGGGTGGCCAGTGCCACCTGGTTGCTCATGCTGCCGCTGGGCATGAAGAGTCCCGCCTCGAAGCCGGCGCGCTCCGCCAGGCTGCTCTGGAGGCGGTTGACGGTGGGATCCTCTCCGTAGACGTCGTCCCCCACCTCGGCCTCCGCCATGACCCTGCGCATGGCGGGCGTGGGCGTGGTGACGGTGTCGCTTCGTAGGTCGATGACGCGCATGGCGGCATTGTATCCCCGCGCCTGGCGTGCGCCCCCGGTCGACATGCACGCTTCGCGGCCCGAGGATGCCGGCCCCTCTGCTCAGCCGGCCTCGAACGCCGCAGCGTAGCTGCACAGCGTCTCCAGATCGACGTTCCCGCCGCAGATCACCAGCACCAGCCGGGCATCGTCAGGGATGCGCCCCTCGCGGCGCAGGCGGCGCGCGGCTGCGACCGTGCAACCGGCCGCCAGCTCCGCCGTGACCTTGGCGCGCTCGAGCAACCACCGCGAGCCCCGGTACGCCTCCGCATCGGAGACCACCACGACGTCCTGCGCACGTCTCCGGACTACGTCCAGGGCGAGATCGCAAGTGGTGGGGGCCCCGAGCGTGCGCGCCAACGAGGTCGGTTCCATGCTGACCGGCTGCCCCGCCGCCAGGGAACGCGTCATCACGTCCGCTCCCTCGGTCTCCACGCCCCACAGCCGGATCGCCGGCAGCCGCTCCGCGAGGGCCGTGGCGACGCCGCCGAAGAGCCCACCGCCGCCGATGCTGACGACGGCGTCGGTGGCGTCCGGCAGGTCCTCGGCGATCTCGAGTCCCAGCGTGCCGTTCCCCGCCATCATCGCTTCGGGCGCGAACGGATGGAGCTGCACCCAGCCGTCCTCCCGGTAGCGCTCGCTGCGTTCGAACGCGGCCGGGATGCCGGGCGTCAGCTCGACCTCGGCGCCGTACCCGCGGGTCGCCTCGACGTAGTTCGACGGCGTGGTCTCGGGCATCAACACCCGGCAACGCACGCCCAGCTCGCGCGCGGCGAAGGCCGCACCCTGTGCGAAGTTCCCACCGCTGACGGCGACCACGCCGCGCTCGCGGGCTTCCGGAAGGACCTCCAGCAGCTGCGCGAACGCCCCGCGCGGCTTGAACGAGCCCGTCTTCTGGAACAGCTCGAGCTTGAGCCACGCCTCGCACCCCAGCTCGCGGCTCAGGGTATCGCTGTGCTCGATGGGCGTGCGGCGCACGTAGGGCGCGACCCGTTCACGGGCGGCCTCGATGCGTGCGAGATCCAGCATGCGATGCTCCTCCGAATCCCCGCTCCGCCTCGGCGCCGTCAACCGGCCACGGCCTCGCCGCTGGCCCGCCCCGAGCGCCTCGGCCAGCCAAGCCTCGAAGGACGCGAGGCCGCGCCGGTACATCGCCGTGCGGCGCTCCTTCCTGCCCTGCCCCTTGCGCTTCGGCAGCATCGGCACCAGGCCCCAGTTGGCGTTCATGGGCTGGAAGTTGTCGGGGTTGGCGCCCGCCAGGAAACGCACCAGACCCCCGAGCATGCTGTCCTCGGGAGGCACCACGCCCTCCAGGCCGAGCGCCCGCCGGGCGGCGTTGGTGCCCGCCAGCCAGCCGGTCGCCGAGGACTCGAGGTAGCCCTCGGTGCCCGCAAGCACGCCGGCCGTGAACCAGTCGGGGTGCTCGCGGAAGGTCAAGCTCGGCTCCAGCAGCCGCGGCGCGTTGAGGTAGGTGTTGCGGTGCATGACGCCGAAGCGCACGACGTCGGCCTGCTCGAGCCCGGGGATGGCGCGCACGACCTCCTTCTGGTCACCCCACGCCAGACCGGTCTGGAAGCCCACCAGCGACCACATCTGGCCGCGCGCATCCTCCTGTCGCAACTGCGCCACCGCGAAGAAGCGGTCGCCGGTCTCGGGATGCTCCAGGCCGACCGGCTTCAGAGGACCGAAGCGCGGGGTGTCGTAGCCACGCCGCGCCAGCTCCTCGATCGGCATGCAGCCTTCGAAGAACTCGAGCTTCTCCCAATCGTGGGGCACGTGCTTGCGCGCCGTCGTGAGGAGCTCGTAGAAGGCGTCGTAACGCTCCTTGGTGAACGGCAGGTTGAGGTAGTCGGCCGCCTGCCCGTAGCGCCCCTTGCGGAAGGCGATGTTCATGTCGACACTGTCGACGTCGATGACCGGCGCCGCCGCGTCGTAGAAGCCCAGGAAGTCCGTGCCCAGGCGCTCCTTCAGATCAGCGGCCAACGCGTCGCTGGTCAGCGGCCCGGTGGCCAGCACCACGATGCCCTCGGGCAGCGCCGTCAGCTCACCGGTGTGCACGGTGATCGAAGGATGCCCGCGCACCGCCTCGGTGACGCCGCGGCTGAACGCCTCGCGGTCGACGGCCAACGCGCCGCCCGCAGGAACGCGGCAGGCGTGGGCCGTGGTCATCACCACCCCGCCCGCGGCGCGCATCTCGGCCTGCAACAGCCCCTTGGCGTTGCTCTCGCCCTCGCCACCGAAGCTGTTGGAGCACACCAGCTCGGCGAAATCGCCGGTGTGGTGGGCGGGAGTCATGGCCACGGGGCGCATCTCGTGCAGGTGCACGTGCACGCCCAGGCGCGCGGCGGCGAGCGCCGCGTCGCTGCCGGCCATGCCGGCTCCGATGACGGTGATGGAGGGCCGGGACTCGCTCATGCCGCGAGTGTAACAGCGCGCCCGTCGGGCACCGGTCCGCCCCGACGCACGCGAACCACCCCGCGCTGCAGGGTGGTCCGTGGGTCGCTCTCAGGCGCTCAGGGGGGGACGCCAAGCCGAGCTTCCTGTTCGGCTCATCCACAATCTACGCCGCCATCAGGAGAGCGCGATGACCGGGAGGTGAAAAGGCTGAGCGGGATCGAAGCGGCGCGCGCAGCGACACCTCGTCGGGTCCGAGGGGTCGCGAAGTCGCGCCGTCGTGCCGGGCCGACTAGACTGGGCCTGGACGGGAGGCGCCATGCAATCCACCCCATCGGCAGGCTCGATCCAGGAGGCCATCCCCAACAACCACTGCTGGGGCTGCGGCACCCTGAACCCGGACGGCCTGCACATCCATAGCCACTTCGAGGGCGATACCTCGGTGTGCGTGCACGTGCCGGACGACGCCTTCATGGCCGGTCCCACGCACGTGCTCAACGGCGGCATCCTCGCCACGTTGGTCGATTGCCACTGCGTCTGCACCGCCATCGCAGACGCCTACCGGAGCGAGGGCCGCGCCGTGGGCGAGCCGCCGGAGATCTGGTACGCCACGGCCAACCTGTCGCTCGACTATCGGCGCCCCACACCGCTCGGCGGTCCCGTCACGCTACGCGCGCAGATCATCGAGCGCTCGGCGCGCAAGCGCGTGCTGCGCTGCCACGTCGAGGCGGGCGGGGAACGCACGGTGGAGGCGACCGTGGTCGCGGTGCGCGTACCCCCCGCGTGGCGGGAGACCCACGGGCATGGTGGGGGTCGCTTGTGAACAACCGGGCGCTGCGCAGTCGCAGGTTCGTCACGCTGCTGGCGCTCGGGGCCGCCACGCTGCTCCAGACCGCGCTCGCGCAGAGCGCGCCCGCCTGGCGCGCCCTCTACCGCGGCACGGCGGGGAACGCGCCGGCCGTGCTCGAGCTCACGCTGCAGGGCCAGCAGGCGAGCGGCCGGCTTCTGCTCAACGGCCGCGCAGTCACCCTCGGCGGCCAGGGCACCGTGGACGCTTCGGGCGGCGTGCGTCTCACGCTCGAGGACTCCGGCGGCGCCGAGCGCGGCGTGCTGAGCGGGAGCCGCTCGCTTGCTCCCAACGACGCCGGTCGGACGTTCCAGGGACAGCTCGTCCTCGACGGCGCCTCCGACCCCCTCACGATGCAGCGCGTGGCACAATTCGTGGACGTGGACGTGCGCGAAGGTCCCATCCACGCGAGCCTGCGCTACCCGAGCTTCGCGGCGGGGCCGCTGGCGGCCCTCGATCCCTCCATCGAGCCCGCGGCGCGGGCTTCCCTGACCGCTTTCGTCGACCAGGGCCGGAAGGCGCAGGCCGCGGGCGAGCTGTTCCACGGCTGGGAGCGGATCACCACGACCCGGGTCGAGGGCATGGCGGGCCCCTTCGTCAGCCTCCTGAGCCGGACCTACACCTACACCGGAGGGGCGCACGGCAACGACACCTACAGCGCGCGCACCTGGCGCCTGGGCGCGCCGCAGCCGCGCGAGCTGCGGCTGTCCGACCTGTTCAGGCCGAACGCCCCCTACCTGGCACGCCTGGTCCCGCTGGTGCTGGCCGACCTGAAGGCGCAAGACGCCACCTGGGTCGTCGACGGGCAGGTGACGACACTCGGCGCGGCGGACCTGGCGCTGTTCACGCTCACGCCGGCCGGTCTGACGTTCACCTTCCCTCCTTACGCCATGGGGCCCTACGTCCAGGGCGCCTTCACGGTGACCGTCCCCTACCACCGCGTGCTCGACCTGGCGCTACCCGCAGGCGCCCTGGCTGCCTTCGCGGGCACGGGGCCCTGAGCCGGACCGCCCCGGTTCCGGCGCTCCGGGTGGCCGGCGCTCCGGAGGCCTTGCGAGCGCAGATCGACGGCGCACGCCGTCCCTTCGAAGCCGGAGCGCGGCCGCCGCCGTCCAACGGCGCTTGCCAGCGCACGCCCCTCGAAGTAGCCTGAAGGGCGTGCCGGACGCCTTCCCCGCGCCCCTTCGGGCGCCACGGGACGGTGCCGCGGCCAACCCCCGGGAGGTTGCATGCCGGACGAAACCATCGCCTTCAAGACGGAGATCACTCAGCTCCTCGACATCCTGGTGCACTCGCTCTACACCGAGCGCGAGATCTTCCTGCGCGAGCTGCTCTCCAACGCTTCCGACGCGCTCTACCGCTTCAAGTTGGAGAGCCTCACCCAGGGCGAGGTGGCCGATCCGGCGGCGGAGCTGGGCATCTGGCTCGAGCCCGACGCCGACGCGGGCACGCTGGTGGTGCGCGACACCGGCCGCGGCATGAGCCGTGAGGAGCTGGTGGAGAACCTCGGCACCATCGCGCACAGCGGCGCCCGCGGCTTCGCCGAGGCGATGAACGAGCTCAACGAGGGCGACACCGCTTCCGCCCGTGAGCTGATCGGCCGCTTCGGCGTCGGCTTCTACAGCGTCTTCATGGTGGCCGACGAGGTCGAGGTCTTTTCGCGGAGCCTGGCTCCGCACGAGGAGCCGGCGCGCTGGCGTTCGCGCGGCGACGGCGGCTTCGAGGTGGGAGCGGCCGAGCGCGCGGAGCGCGGCACCGCGGTGCGTCTGCACCTCAAGGAGGACGCCCGCACGTTCCTCGAGCCGCAGCGCCTGCGCCAGATCGTGCGCACCCACTCCAACTACGTGCCCTTCCCCATCTACCTGCGAGAGGAGGACACCTGGACCCAGGTCAACGAACGCACCGCCCTGTGGCGCGAGCGGCCCGGCAGCGTTACCGACGAGCAGCATCAGAACTTCCTGGGGCAGCTCCGGTTCGGCGCCGAGAAGCCGCTGCTCACCATGCACCTTCAGGCAGACGTGCCGTTGCAGTTCTACGCTCTGCTCTACGTCCCCGAGCACCGCGACCCCATGCTGATGCGCGATCCCGACGGTGACGGTCTGCGTCTGTACGCCCGCAAGGTGCTGATCGAGGACCACAACCGCTCCCTGCTCCCACGTTGGCTCCGCTTCATGGTGGGCGTGGTCGACGCCGAGGACCTGCCGCTCAACGTCTCGCGCGAGACGGTGCAGGCGACGCCGGTGCTGGGTCGCATCCGCTCCGTGCTCACCAAGCGCGTAGTGGGCGAAATCGCCCGCCTGGCCGAGGAGGACGAGGAGCGCTTCGAGCGCTTCCTGCACGAGTACGGCCCCTTCCTCAAGGAGGCCGTCGCCACCGACCCCGCTCGCGACGAGCGCATCCCCGACCTGCTCCGCTTCACCACCACGCACGGTGACGGCGTCTCGCTGAAGCAGTACGTCGCCCGGATGAAGGACGGCCAGCAGGACATCTACTACGTTCAGGCCGACGACGCGCGCACGGCCCTGGCGAGCCCCCACCTGGAGCCCTTCGTGCGACGCGACCTCGAGGTGGTGGTGCTGGAAGGGCCGCTCGACGCCTTCCTCCCGATGGGGCTCCCGATGTACGAGGAGCACACGCTGCGTGACGTGGGCGATGCCGAACTCGAGCTCCCGGATGTACCCGTGCGCGAAGACGCAGACGGCGAGGCGGCATCGGGCCGCAGCCCCGAGCTCGACGACGCCCTGTTCCAGCGCCTGTTGGAGCGCTTCCGGAGCGAGCTCGGCGAGCGGGTGGCCGAGGTGCGGGAGAGCCGGGTGCTCGAGCGCAACCCCGCCCGTCTGGTCGCACCGGCGGGCGCTCCGGCCGGGATGGAACGGCTGCGTCGCCTCACCGAGGAGGACTACCAGGCCGCGCCGCGGGTGCTCGAGCTCAACCGCCACAGCGAGTTGCTCAAGCATCTTGGTCGAAGGCTCGACAGCGACCCCGAGGACGTACTGCTCTCCGAGCTCATGCTTCAGCTCTTCGAGACCCAGCTCCTGCTGGAAGGGCTGCACCCCAACCCCGCGGCCATGGCCACGCGCATCGAACGGGTGCTCACCGCGGCCAGCCGGGCGCCCACCGACGACGCCTCAGATTAGGCTGCGACGCCGCGGCCGGAGCCGCTGCAACAGCGCCAGGATGAGGGCGAGCAGGATCAGTGCTCCACCGAAGCCCAGCACGATGAGGTGGTCGCGCAGCGGTATGGACCACACGTCGGCGGGCAGCGAGGTGGCGAGGTAGCGCGCCCCGGCAGCCAGGCCCCCGAGCACGCCGAACTGCGCCAACGAGGCCTGGGGCGGCGCGGCCGCGGCGTGCAGCGATGCCAGGCGGCTCAACAGGTAGGTCCCGCCGGCCGCGCCCAGCGCGATCGCGAAGCCGGCGTACGCCAGCCGCTGCAGCCCGGCCGAAGTGACGAGCAGCAAGATGAGGAACAGGAGCGACAGGCCGCCGGCCAGCCAGGTCCAGGTCCGGTAGCGGGCGTGGGCAGCCGACGAGAAGGCGTTCAGAACCGGCGCCACCCGCTCCACCTTGGTCTTCTGGTCGCTGCGCGTCATGAGCGCCACGATGGCGGTCGAGCCCTGGTCGTAGTTGCGCTGGGCGAGCGCGTCGAGCACCGCCGAGTCGGCCTGCTGCTGGCTCAGGCCGGCGAGCTGGGAGGCGGGCAGCAACCCGGCCAGGCTCTCGCTCTTCTGCTGGTCGCCCTGGACCGCAGCCTTGGCCTCGGACAGACGCGACGCGATGGCGTCCTGGTGACCCCGGAAAACGGTGGCGTAGAAGCTGTGAAGGCTTCGCGGCACGGAGTCCTGCAGCGCCTGATCGAAGCGCGCGCGCAGGTTGGTGTTGACCACCTTCTGTTGCGTCGCCGCCAAGCCGTCGGCCAGCACGCCGTCGGCCAGCTTGGACACCACCATCTCACCGATCTGGCGGTTGGTCATGCTGCGGAGCTGAGCGGGCGGAGCGTACACGAACACGCCGACGATGGGCTGAACCTGCTGGCCGGGGTTGTCGGCCGCCTGCTTGGGCCAGTCGGCGACCCGCGAACCGTCCTCGAGCCCGGAAGGGAGCATCTCGGCGCCCAGGCCTGCCCGCACGAGCTCCGGCACGGTGCCCTGCAGCGCCTGTTGGAGCTGGGCTCGGATGCCCGCGTCGGTCACCGATGCGAGGGCCGCCGAGCCTCCGCCCTGGATGGTCTTGTCGGCCATCACGCCGGCGATCCTGTTGATCGCCTGATCCACCGTGAAGGTGGGCACCTCGGTCGGGTCAGCGTAGACTTCGACGCCCGGAAGCAACGTGAGCTTCTGTCCCGGCTGGTAAGCGGCGCCGGTCCGGACCGCCAGCCCGGCGTTGCCCGAACCCTGGGGCATCAGCGTGAGCGCGAGCATCTCGTGCAGCACCGGCAAAGCACGCTGGCGGACGGTCAGCTCGCTCAGGCTGAAGGCCAGGGTGGCGACCGCCAGGGCAAGCACCAGAAGGATGGCGCTCAGCCACTTGACGTCACGATGCCAGGCGGGGCTTCGTTCGGTTCGCAGCATCGACTCCTCATCCTCGGGGCGGCCGCGGGCGGCGCCCCTGGCCCGCGGGCGGGCGTTGGCCCAGCTTACCGTGTCGGCCCCCGGCTCCGTCAGCCCGACGGCCGACAGCCTTGAGAGCGGCGCGTATCCTGGTCCCATGCCCGATGCCGATCCCAAGGCCATCACCGTCGTCCCGCTGATGGGCCCGCTCCACCTGCGGCTTCCTCAGTACAACGCGGTCAGCGTACTGCGCTCCGTCGAGGCGTACGAGCCGAGCGTGGTGGCGCTCGCACCGCTCGCGCCCGGCTCGCTGGCGGACCCCGCATGGCAGGACTGTCTGGAGCTCCCGCTGCCCCACACCGTCGTGCCGTGGGCGCGCCGCACCGGCACGCCGCTGGCCGAGGTCGGCTACCGCACCGCCGACGAGGGCGCCGAGAACGAGTTCCGCGGCTACCTGCAGTCGTACGACGGGGGTCGCGCACTGCTGGCTTCGGTCGACGCCGAGGAACGCCCCGTCCGCGAGCTGCTCGAGCGCCCGTTGACGCTCGACAACGTGCTCGATGAGCTGGTGCCGGCCGTTGAGCGCTTCCAGCAGCGGCGTCGCGAGGCCTTCGGGGAGGGGCCCGGCACCGGCTGGCAGGAGCAACGCGCCGCGAAGACGGTCGAGGCGGTGCTGGCGCTCGAAGGCGAACGGGTGGCGCTGCTCGCCGGCGTCGACGACGTTCCTGCGCTGCAGGCGGCGCTGGCGGGGCGCGCCCGGCTCCAACGCTCGCCTCGACCGGCCGTCGACGACGCGGTGAGGCGCCGCAGCCTGCTCGACTACGCCATGCGCGGCGAAGCGCCCGACCCCGAAGCCCTGCTCGGGCAGCTCCAGGAGATCGACGAGCCGGAGGCGCGCTACATGGAGGCCAACCTGCTGCTGCAGGTCGGCGAGATCCAGGAGGCGCTGGAGGTGCTGGAGCACACCAGCACGCTGGACTTCGTCGAGCCCTACTACCTGCCGGGCTTCCTGCTCTCGCGCCTCGGTCAGCTCTACGACCTGGTCGGGCGACGCGACGCCGCCCTGCGCGCCTACCGCGGCGTGCGGGCGCTCGGCTACGCTCCCGCCGAGGCCGTGAGCGCCGCCGAGGCCGGGCTCGAGCGCCCCTTCACGCTGGGCGAGGCGGAGCCGGTCCCGACGGAGCGCTGACCCGGCGGAACCGGAGGGCGGTTCCCGGGCTCGGTCCCGTCGAGTACAATCGCTCCATCCCACTCGTGGTCGTAGGCACCACCCGGGCGACAGGCAACAACGGGGGGAGCGCTCGTGTCGGGGCGCGGCACGGGAGGTAAGGGGCCGAGGGTGAAGCGTCGCACCGTCATCGTGGCTGCAACGGTCGCCGTCCTGGTGGTGGCGGCCGCGCTGTCCTACACCGCGTCGCTGTTGGCGCTTCCGGCGGCCGCGCTGGTGCTCACCCTCACGATCGCCACCCGCCGCAGGCCGTCGCTCGGCTGGCGCCTCGCCACGCTCGGCAGCGCCCTGTGGACGGTCGAGGAAAGCATCTGGGCCTACGTGCGGCTCGGCGGTGGGCCCGAACACATCCTGCTGACCGACCTCGCTTCGTATGGCGGGGCCGCCCTGTGGGTGGCCGCACTCCTCGTGATGAGCGGTCGCCGGCGGCCGACGCTGCTGTCGCTACCGTTCCTGCCCGCGCTCGCGTTGCTGATCTGGATCGACACGCGCGACGCGCCGCTCACGCTGACCCTGCAGTTCCCCGTGGTGAACATCCTGCTGGTGCTGGCCACCCTGCCGGCGCTGGAGTCGGCGCTGCGCGGGCGCGCGTCCGAGGGCCGTCTGCTGTGGACCTTCGGCTTCTTCGTGCGCGCCCTCACCGCGGGCACGATGAGCTGGCTCTTCGCGGTGCCGGGACTCGGTCACAGCTTCTTCTTGTTGTGGCTCCTCCCCTACGCCTTCTTGGCCACCGGCGCGGCCATGGAGCTCAGCGACGCGGAGTCCGGCATGTGGGCGGCGGCGACCACCATTCTCGGGCTGGAGGCGGTGTCGGGCATCATGTTGACACTCCTGTTCCGCAGCGGGCTGATCGGCCGCCCCGCCGCGGTGGGCATCGTCCTGTTGCTGGCTTACGTGCAGTTCGTGGGCATCATGCTGGTGCTGCTCTCCGATCGGCAGCGGCGCATCCGCGCCGAGCACGAGCTGAAGGCGTGGGGGGACGTGATCGATCGCGTGGTCACCGTCGAGCCCGGCGAGCTCGGCACGCTCGGCACGCTGCACGCCCTGCTGGAGGCGCTTTCGACGCGACTCAACCATGTCAGCGGCGTCGAGGTGTACGCCGAGCGGCGCATCCGCGCGGGCGATCCGCACGGCTACGCCTTCCCGCTGGTGAGCAGCGGCACCGAGGTCGGCAGGCTCTACTTCACGCGGCAACCGCGCGAGACGGCGGTGCTCGACGCGGTGGCCCCCTTCCTGGCCGGTCGCATCCAGCAGGCGCTCGACCAGGCGGCCTGGCGTACGCGCGCCATCACCGACCCGCTGACCGGCCTGCTCAACCGTCGCGGCTTCGAGCTGCGCTCGAGGAAGCTGCTCCAGAGCTCCCACGATCACGGCAAGCCCGTGAGCGTGGCCATGCTCGACCTCGACCACTTCAAGCGCGTCAACGACTTCTACGATCACGCGGCAGGCGATCACGCGCTGCGTGAGATGGCGTCGATCCTCGAACGCCATCTGCGCGAGAACGACCTGGCCGCGCGCTGGGGCGGCGAGGAGTTCCTCGTCCTGCTCTACGACGCCGACCGCAACGCCGCCATCGAGGTGGTCCGGCGCATCCGGGCCGAGCTGCGGGCCAAGCCGCTCAGGCCGATCGCGTGGCCGCTGACGCTCTCCGTGGGGATCGCAGGGGGCGCGGTGCTGGACGATGCGGCCGACATCGAGAGCTGGATCGGCCAGGCCGACCGCGCCCTCATCCAGGCCAAGGTCCTGGGGCGCGACCGCATCGAAGCGGTCGCCTGACGCCGTGCCGACCCGCGTAACGCCGCCTTCCGCTCCGGACGCCCTGCCCCGCCGGATCCGCCTCGGGTACGGCGTCGGCGACCTGGGAGCGTCGCTCACCTTCGTCGGCATCAACACCTGGCTGCTGTACTACCTGGTGAACGTCGCCGGCGTCGGCCCGGTGCGTGCCGGCCTGGTGTTCCTGCTCGGCCGCGCCTTCGACGCCGCGCTCGATCCCGTGATGGGCATCCTCTCCGACCGCCTCCGCTGGCGGGTGGGGCGCCTGCCCTTCATCCGCTGGGGCGCGCCCTGGCTCGCGCTGCTCTTCGCCGCGCTCTGGGCGGTGCCCGGCTGGCTGCCCCGCCATGCCTTCGCCAGCGCTCTGGTGCTGACGCTGCTGTTCTCCCTCGCCTACACGGTCGTGCAGGTGCCGTACATGGCCCTGACGCCGGAGCTCGCGCCCGATTACGACGAGCGCACCGCCCTCTCCAGCTACCGGGTCGCCTTCGGCACGCTGGCGTCCCTGCTGGCCGTCGCCCTGCCGCCCGTGGTGGTGCTGACGGTGGCGCCGGCGCCGGCGCTGGCGCGCAGCGCCCCCCAGGGCTGGGCGGTGATGGGGGCGCTGTTCGGCGCGCTCGCGCTGCTCGCCTACCTGTGGGTCGGCGTGGCGGTTCCCGAGCCCGCCCACCCCCCTCAGGAGCGCCCGCCCGCCACAGGCCTGCAGGACGTGCGCGAGGCGTTCGCGATCACCGGTTTCCGGGAACTCTTCGCGCTCTTCGTGGCGATCACGGTGGGGATCATGATCGTCAACTCCATGCTTCCGTTCTACCTGGAGTCGGCGCTTCGCATCCCCGGGGCCCAGCAGACGCCCGTACTCGGCTTGCTGTTCGCCACCGCGGTCGCGACGTTCCCACTGTGGAACCGGCTCTCCAAGCGCATCGGCAAGCGCGACGCGCTCACCCTGGGGCTGGCGGTGCTGGTGCTCGGGTTGCTGCCTCTCACGCTGTTCGCCCCGCCCGGACGGGTCAGCGCGGTCCTCATCGCACTGACGATGGTCGCGGGCTTCGGCCTCTCCGCGGTGATGCTCCTGCCCTGGGCGATGCTGCCCGACGTGGTCGAGTTCGACGAGCTCGCCTCGGGCCGGCGGCGCGAGGGGCTGGTGGCCGCCCTGTTCACCTTCGGCCAGAAGCTGGCGGGATCGGTCGGGGTCTTCGCCAACGCCATCGCGGCCGCGCTGTTCGGCTACGTGGCAGGCGCCGCGACACAGGCCCCGGGAACGGTGCTGGGGCTGCGTCTGATGACCGGTCCGGTGGCGGCCGTCGTGTTCGTCGCCGCCATCGTGCTGGTGCGCCGTTTCCCCATCACGCGCGCCAGCCACGCTGCCGCGCGCGCGGCGCTGGCGCAGCGCCGGCGCACGAGCTGACCTCCGCGCGCGGGAACGGGGAGCCGCGACGCCCGCGCGCCTCGCGCCGGGCGGGCGCTATGATGAGCCATCGATGCGTGAGCTGCTCTACAACGCCGCCAAGCACTTCAAGCGCGGTCGGTCCCTTGCTGAGCGGGGCGACGTCCGCGGCGCCATGCTCGCCTATCGCGACGCCCTGCTCGACCTCCACGCCGTGCGTCCGCAGCGCATGCGCGACGTGCTGTTGGCCCAGGTCTACCTGTCGCGCTACCAGATCGGCCGCGACGTCGACGCCGACGCCGCGGAGAGCGACCTGCGGATGGGCTACAGCTACGCCCGGACCACGCACGAGCCTACCGTCCGGAAGCTGGCCGAGGAGCTCTGGCGAGAACGCCTGGGCGCGCTGCCCGACACGGCCTCCACGCCCGTCTAGCGGGTACCTGAGACCGCCGGTGCCCCGCGCTTGCGCTGCTCCGGGCGGGTAGCATGGTCCGCATGACCGCCCGCTCCCTGCTCGACCTCGCCGTTGCCGAGCGCGACGCCTACCTGGCCACCCTCGAAGGCCTCGTCACGCTCGAGTCCCCCACTCGCGACAAGCTCCTGTGCGATCGGCTCGCCGACCACCTGGCGGCGCTGCTCGGCCGGGACGGCTGGCAAGTCGATCGCCAGGCGCGCGACGAGGTCGGTGATGTCATCGTTGCCCGTCTGCCGGCCGACGCGGGGCCCGCCACGCTGCTGCTGTGCCACTACGATACGGTGTGGCCGTCGGGCACGCTGGCTGCCATGCCCTTCCGGCAGGAGGGGGAGCGGGTGTACGGCCCCGGCGCACTCGACATGAAGGCGGGGATCGCCACCGCCATCCATGCCCAGCGCCTGATCCGCCAGGCCGGCGCCCGGCTGCGAGGCCCCGTCACGCTGCTCGTCACCTCCGACGAGGAGATCGGCAGCCATCATTCGCGCGAGCTGATCGAGCGCCTGGCCGCGGAGCATCAGCGGGTCCTGGTGCTCGAGCCGGGCCGCGACGACGGCGCCCTGAAGATCGGCCGCAAGGGCGTGGGGCAGATCCAGCTCCAGCTCGAGGGCCGCAGCGCGCACGCCGGCAACAACCCCGAGGACGGCGCCAGTGCGCTGCGCGAGCTCGCCCACCTGCTGCTCTACGTCGAGGACCAGGGCGACGGTGAGGCCGGCACCACGGTCAACCTCACCGTGGCGCGGGGCGGGTCCACCGGCAACGTCATCGCCGAGGAGGCCGACGCCGAGGTCGATCTGCGGGTCCTCAAGGCGTCGGAGGCCGCGCGCGTGATGCGCGCGCTCGCCGCCTTCGAGCCGCGCGACGAGCGCGTCGAGGTCCGGATCACGGGGGGACTCAACCGCCCACCACTGGAGCGGACCGAGGTCAACGAAGCGCTGTGGCGCGAGGCCCGGGAGCGCGGCGCGGCGCTCGGCCTGCAACTCGAGGGCGCGGTGGTGGGGGGCGGCTCGGACGGCTCGTTCACCTCTGCCCTCGGCGTCGCCACGCTCGACGGCCTCGGCTCGGTCGGTGCCGGGCCGCACGCGCGCCACGAGCACATCCGCGTGCCTGCCACGCTCGAACGGCTCGCGCTGGTGACGGCGTTGCTCGCCGACGCGGGCTCATCGACCTCGGGGGAGCCGGTGCTAGGCTGATCCGCATGCTGGCCGTGCTCGTTACCGCCGCGTCCGGCGCGCTGCTGAGCCTGGCGCTGCCGCCGACCGGCGTGTGGCCGCTCTTCCTGGCGCTGGCGCCGCTGTTCGTGCTGGTCGCGCGCGCGCCCTCTGCGCGGCGCGCATTCTGGCTGGGAGCGTCGTTCGCGCTCCCCTTCTTCGCCATCTACATCCTGTGGCTGCCACGAAGCTTCTCGCAGCCCAGCATGCTCGGGCCCTTCTTCTGGGGCGTGTTCCCGCTCCTGCTGGCCGCCCTCTGCCTCATCTGGGGCGCCGTGACCTTCCTCGCCCGCCTGCTCGGCGGTCGGGGGCCGGGAACGCTGTGGCTGCTGCCCGGCTTCTGGGTGCTGACGGAGTGGCTGCGCACCCAGGGCTACCTGGGGTTCCCCTGGGGCACGCTGGGCTACCTCTGGATGGGTTCGCCGGCCGCGCAAGCCGCCAGCGTCGTCGGCGTGTACGGCCTGAGCCTGCTGGCCGCGGCGGCGGCGGCGCTGGTGGCGGCGCCCTTCGTGCCGGCGCGCCGGGCACCGGCTCGACCGTCACCGGCGCGCCCGCCAGGCGGCACGCGCTGGCTGGCCCCGCTGCTTGCCGCGGCGCTGGTGGCCGGCGCCATGCTGTGGGGCGCGGCCGATCTTCGCCGGCCGCTGCCGCCAGCGGACCGCAGCGCCGTGCTGGTGCAGGGGAACGTCGACCCCTTCGGGCGCGCCATCAGCCCGGCCGGCGACCTCGTCATCCACACCGACCTGACCCGGCACGCTGTCGAGCGGCTGGGCCACGCCCCCACCTTCGTCGTCTGGCCGGAGGGAGCGGTGCTCGGCTACGACGTCGAGGGCGCGGCAGGTCAGCGCACGCGCGCAGCCATCCAGGCCAGCGCGCCTGAGAGCGCCTTCATCGTCGGAGGGAGGGCCTTCGACCGCGGGAAGGATTACAACAGCGCCTACAGCCTGGCCGACGCGTCCGTGGTGGACCGCTACGACAAGGCCTACCTGGTGCCGTTCGGCGAACGCTGGCCCTTGCTGGAGACCGCGAAACCGCTGTACCGGGCGATCTTCGGGCTGTTCCACCTGCCGATGCTCATCAACACGGCGGCCGGCCCCGGCCCGGTACCGCTACGCACGCCGCGCGGGCCGGTGGCCACCTACATCTGCTACGAGTCGGTGTTCCCGCAGGTGCAGCGGGTCATGGTGCGCGACGGAGCGCGGGTGCTGGTCAACATCACCAACGACGCCTGGTTCTCGAAAGGCAACGGCGCCGAGCAGCACTTCCTGATGGGCAACCTCCGCGCCATCGCCACGGGACGCTACCTGTTGCGCGCCGGCAACGACGGCATCACCGCCGTCGTCGACCCACACGGCCGCGTCCTGCAGCGGCTCCCGCGGCACGTCGCGGCAGCCCTGACGGCGCACTTCGCGTTCCGAGACACGATCACGCCTTTCGTGCGTTACGGCCGCTGGTACATCCCCCTGCTGGCTGCACTCACTGCCCTCGTCGCTCTCGTGGTGGTCGCCCGCCGGCGTTCCTGAGACGCTCGCGAAGGGACAACGGCCCTTCGGCGGCCGGCAGCCCCGTGCTTTAATGCGGGCGTATGAACGTCGTCATCGTCGGTGGTGGGGAGATCGGCTTGTTGATCGCCGAATCCCTGCACCGCACCCACAACGTGACCGTCATGGACATGGAGGGCGAGCGGGAGACGGCGTTCGAGAGCATGGACGTGCAGTTCGTGCGCGGCAACGGCGCCGACCCCAGCGACCTTCGTGCCGCCGGCGCCGAGCACGCCGACGCCTTCATCGCCTGCACCACCAACGACGACGTGAACGTCCTTGCCTGCCTCGCCGCCAAGGGCCTGGCAGACGTGGAGACGATGGCGTTCGTGACCCGTCAACGGTACGTCGACGCCTTCGCGGCAGCCGGCGCGTTCGAGACCATCGGCCTTGCGATCGACCGGGTGCTGTGGCCGCAGCGCACGCTGGCCCACCAGATCGCCGACATCGTGCGGGTGCCGCGGGCCCTGGCCAGCGCGGGCTTCGCGGGTGGACGGTTGACGATGCTGGAGTACCGGCTCGAGCCGCAGGACCCCTTCCTCGGCAAGCCCCTCGGCCAGGCCGAGCTCCCCGCCGGCGTGCTCGTCGCCGGGGCGATCCGCGGGGACGCCTTCACCATCCCGTCGGGCACCACCGTGCTGGAGGCCGGGGACAAGGTCGTGTTCATGGGCATGGCCGAGCACATGCGCGCGCTCGAGCGCCGCTTCGCTCCGCGCCGGCGCTCGCACAACGTGGCGGTGGTGGGCGGCGGCAACGTCGGATTCATGGTGGCGGAGCAGCTCGCAGGGGACCGCGCCAACATCACCATCATCGAGCAGAACGAGGCGCGCTGCGAGAAGCTGGCGCAGTGGTTGCCGCACGCGCTGGTGCTCAAGGGCGACGGCACCGACCTGGAGCTGCTGCAACAGGAGCGCATCGAGGACGCCGACGTGATGGTGGCCGTCACCGACGACGACGGCAAGAACCTGCTGGTGTCGTTGCTCAGCAAGCAGCTCGGCATCCCCAAGGTCATCACCCGCGTGGGCCGCAGCCGCAACCGCCGCCTGTTCGAGCGCGTCGGCATCGACGCGCCCCTCACGCCGCGCGCCGCCGCCGTTCAGGAGGTGCTGAACTGGCTCCGCGTCGACGAGGTCGATCACCTGGCGTCCATCGAGGACCGCGCCGAGGTGATGGAGCTCAGCTACCCCGCGGGCTGCCAGGAGGGCAAGGTCCGCGACATCGGGGCCCCGCGCGACAGTCTCATCGGCGCCATCCTGCGCGACAAGACGGTGTTCGTGCCCCATGGCGACACCATGGTGCGCCAGGGCGACCATCTCTTCATCGTCACCACCCCGGACAACACCGGGGCGGTCGAGCGCTGGCTCGAGGCGCGGCGCGCCGTGCCGAGCTGAGCGCGTGCGCGGCCGTTTCGCCCCCTACGTCATCGGCACGGGCCTGCTCACACTCGCCGGCGTGATGCTGATGTTCACCGCCTACGCCGCCATCGCTCGCGAGCCCACCAAGGGCTTCCTGGTCAGCGGGGCGCTCGGCGCGGCCTTCGGGCTCGTGCTGCGCAGGTTCGGAGCACCCAACGCCGAGCCCACCCGCCGCGAGGCGCTCATCGCCGTGCTCGTGTCCTGGCTGGCGGTGCCGGCCGTGGGCGCGCTGCCCTACGCCATCACGGCCGGCTTCGGGCCGGTGAACGCCCTCTTCGAGTCGATGAGCGGCTTCACCACCACCGGCGCGACCGTGCTGACCGACTTCGCCAACTTCCCTTCCAGCCTGTTCCTGTGGCGGGCGCTGTCGCAGTGGGTAGGTGGGATCGGCATCCTGGTCATCTTCATCGCGGTCTTCCCGCAACTCGCCATCGCCGGACGCCAGCTCTTCTTCGCCGAGGCACCCGGACCGACCGAGGAGCGGCTCACGCCGCGGCTGCGCCACACCGCGACGGCGGTGATCACCGTCTACACCAGTCTGACGGCACTGTGCGCCGCCGCCTACGCCGTCGCCGGCATGCCGGTGTTCGACGCCGTGGCCCACGCCTTCACCACCCTGGCGGCCGGCGGCTTCAGCCCCAACGCGCAGAGCTTTCAGGGCTATGCCAACCCCGCGCTCGACTGGGTGGCGACGGTGTTCATGCTCTTCGCCGGCGCCAACTTCGCACTGCTCTACCGCGGCGTGGTGGGCCGTCCGCGCGACATCCTGCGCGACCCGGAGTTCCGCGCCTACGTGAGCATCGCGGTGATCGCCTCGCTGGCGCTGGCCGCGCTGCTCCTCGGCGTGTACAGCGTGGGTGACGCGCTCCGGCACGGCTTCTTCCAGGTCTTCAGCATCATGACGACCACGGGCTACGCCTCGGCCGACTTCGCGCAATGGCCACAACGCGCACAGGCGGTGCTGGTCGTGGTGATGTTCATCGGCGGAAGCGCCGGCTCGGCCGGCGGCGGCATCAAGGTCGTGCGCTGGCTGATCATCGCGCGCAACACAGCGCGCGAGGTCCGCCGCGCCTTGCACCCCCGCGCCGTGCTGCCGGTGCGCCTGGGCCGCCGCGTGGTCCCCGAAGACGTGCTCCGCTCGGTGGCCGCCTTCATCACGCTGTACGTCGGCCTGTTCGCGGCCAGCACCGTGACGCTGGTCATGCTGGGGGCGGATTTCGTCACCGCGTTCACGGCCTCGATCGCCTGCCTGGGCAACATCGGGCCCGGCCTGGCGCACGTCGGCCCGATGGTGGACTTCGGCAGCCTCCACCCCGTCAGCCGCCTGCTGCTCACCTTCGACATGTACGCCGGCCGGCTCGAGGTGGTCACCGTCTTCGTGCTGTTCACCCGTGGCTGGTGGCGTCTTCCGCGAAGGCGGCCGCACGCCCGCCCGTAGCGACGCCACCCCGTGCGCCCGCACGGTTCCGCGCCCCCTCGCCGCCGCAGGCGCAGCGATTGAAGACCCGTCGGTGTCGGGGTATGCTCGGCCTCGACTCTCGACGATCCGTCCGTCGCCCCGTCCGCACGGACGCGCCAAGGAGGAAGCATGTCCGAGCGCATCGAATCGGTGCTGCAGGAATCGCGCCGTTTCTCCCCACCCGATGGCTTCCGCAGCAAGGCCAGACTGGCGAGCCTGGAGGCCTACGAACGGCTCTACCGTCAGTCGCTCGACGACCCGGACACCTTCTGGGGGGAGATCGCCGCGGAACTGCACTGGTTCAAGCGCTGGGAAGCCGTGCAGGCGTGGGACGAGCCGCATGCCCGCTGGTTCGTGGGCGGTCAGACCAACCTGGCGTACAACTGCCTCGACCTGCAGGTCGAGCGCGGCCGCGGCAACAAGGTGGCGCTCCATTGGGAGGGTGAGCCGGGCGACCGGCGCACCATCACGTACAGCGACCTGCTCCACGAGGTCCAGCGCTTCGCGAACGTGCTCAAGAGCCACGGCGTAGCAAAGGGCGACCGCGTCGCGATCTACCTCCCCATGATCCCGGAAGCCGTCGTCGCCATGCTGGCCTGCGCCCGCATCGGCGCGCCCCACTCGGTCGTGTTCGGTGGCTTCAGCGCCCAGGCGCTGGCCGACCGCATCAACGACGCACAGGCCAAGCTCGTCGTCACCGCCGACGGCGGCTACCGGCGCGGCAACGTGCTTCCGCTCAAACCCGCCGTGGACGAAGCGCTCCGGAGCTGTACCTCGGTGACCTCGGTGGTGACCGTGAAGCGCACGGGGAACGACGTCGACATGGAGCCGGGCCGGGACGTCTGGTACCACGACGCCATGCGCGGGGCCGACGACGCCTGCCCTGCCGAGCCGTTGGACGCCGAGCACCCGCTCTACATCCTCTACACCTCCGGCTCGACCGGCAAGCCCAAGGGCGTGCTCCACACCACCGGCGGCTACCAGACCTATACCTACCTGACGACGAAGACGGTCTTCGACCTGCAGGACGACGACGTCTACTGGTGCAGCGCCGACGTGGGCTGGGTCACCGGCCACAGCTACATCGTCTACGGGCCGATGAGCAACGGGGCGACGCAGGTGATGTACGAGGGTGCGCCGACGCACCCCGGTCCCGACCGCTTCTGGGAGCTCATCGAGCGCTACGGCGTGACCGTCTTCTACACCGCTCCCACCGCCATCCGCGCCTTCACGAAGCTGGGGGAGGAGCATCCGGGTCGCCACGACCTCACCAGCCTGCGGTTGCTCGGCACGGTGGGCGAGCCCATCAACCCCGAGGCCTGGATGTGGTACCGGCGCGTCATCGGCGGCGACCGCTGCCCGGTGGTGGACACCTGGTGGCAGACGGAGACGGGGGGCATCATGATCAGCACCCTGCCGGGCGTTCACGACGCCAAGCCGGGCTCGGCCGGGGTCCCGATGTTCGGGGTGGATCCGGCGGTGGTGGATGTCGACGGCAACGAGGTGCCGCCGGGCGAGGGTGGCTACCTGGTGATACGTCGCCCCTGGCCGTCGATGCTGCGCACCGTGTACGGCGACGACGACCGCTATAGGAACCAGTACTGGAACGAGATCCCGCACGCCTACTTCGCCGGCGACGGCGCGCGCCGCGACGAGGACGGCTACTTCTGGATCATGGGGCGCGTCGACGACGTCGTGAACGTCTCCGGCCACCGGCTCGGCACCATGGAGGTGGAGTCCGCGCTGGTGTCGCACCCGGCGGTGGCCGAGGCCGCCGTGGTGGGGCGCCCCGACGAGCTGAAGGGGCAGGCCATCGTGGCCTTCGTCACGCTGGAGGCGGGCACCGCCGCCAGCGCCGAGCTGCGCGAGGAGCTGCGCCGGCACGTGACCCGCGAGATCGGCGCGATCGCTCGCCCCGACGAGCTGCGCTTCGCCGACGCGCTGCCCAAGACGCGCTCGGGCAAGATCATGCGGCGCCTGCTGCGCAACGTCGCCTCCGGGCAGGATCTCACCGGCGACGTGTCGACGCTCGAGGACCGCAGCGTCATCGAGAAGCTGACCGGCGGCGAAGCGGGCTGACACCATGTCCGGATGCGCCGTCTCCGCCGCGGACGGCCGCGTGCGGGAGGGGCGCGCTCAGCGGTCCGTTCGGCGGGGCCCGGGAGCGGCGCGATCGTCGGCCTCGCGGCCGCTCGAGGAGACGCTCCGCGCACTCGCCATCGGGTGGCCCGACGGCACCGGGCGACGCCGGGGCCGCAGCTCGCTGAGGAACATCGCGGCCACCACCAGGAAACCGCCGATCCAGCCCAGCAGCCCCAAGCGCTCCCCCAGCAGGAAGAACGCGAAGATGGAGGCGACCACGGGCTCGAGCACGAAGATGATCGCCGCCACGTGGGCGGGCACCACCCGCTGGGCGTAGGTCTGCACCACGGCCACCAGCGCGGTCGCCACCGCCGCCAGGTAGAAGATCGCCAGGAAGGTCGTCAGCGGCACGTGCCGTAGCGCCCCCACCTGCGGCAGCGCCCACAACCACGCCAGCAGCGCCATCGGCACGTGCTGCAGCGCGGCCAGCGAGGTCGCCGAGGCGCGGCCCGCGACCTCTCCCAGGTAGACGATGAACAGCGCGTAGGCGAGCGCCGTGCCGAGCACCCACAGGTCGCCGCCGTTGATCTGCCCCACGCCGCCACGCAGCGTCATCATGCCCAGGCCGGCGAGCGCCACCAGCGCCGCCAGGTAGGCGCGCCCGGTCACGCTTCGGTGGAGCCAGACCGCGGCCACGAGTGGCGTCAGGATCACGCTCAGACCGGTGATGAAGGCGGCTTTCGAGGCCGTCGTCAGCGACAGCCCCATGGTCTGGGTGGCGAAGCCGGCGAACGCCAGCACCCCCAGCACGAGGGCCGGCTTCACGGCCCTCCGGTCGAAGCGCGCCCAGCTCAGTAGCAGCCCCGCCATGGTGAAACGCACCGCCAGCAGCAGCGGCACCGGGATGGTAAGCAGCGCCTGCTTGATGACGACGAAGGTGGTGCCCCAGATCAGCGTGATACCGACGAGGGCGGCTGCTCCGACGGCGGGCGGCATGCCCGCCATTCTCGCACGGCGCGGCGCTCGGCGCGCCGACGGCATAGAATGGCCGAATGGACGGAATGCGCATCGGCTACGGGGAGGACGCCCACGCCCTGGCGCCCGGCCGTTCCCTCGTCATCGGCGCCGTGAAGATCGACAGCAGCCCCGTCGGCACGGTCGCCCACAGCGACGGCGACGTGCTGCTCCACGCGCTCTCGGACGCCCTGCTGGCCGCCTACGCCATGGGCGACATCGGCCAGTACTTCCCGCCGTCCAACCCCAATTACCGCGGCCTCGACAGCCGCGTCATCTTGCAGACCGTTCTGCAGCGCCTCGCCGACCAGGTCGGAAGCTACCGCATCGTCAACCTGTCGGCGGTGGTGGTGCTCGATCAGCCGCGGCTCGGCCCGACGCGGCGCGACATCCAGCGCGAGCTGGCGGGCGAGCTGGGGATCGACGCGTCGCGCGTCGGCGTGACCTTCAAGACCAGCGAGGGGATGGCGCCCGACTTCATCCAGGCGCGCGTCACGGTGCTGCTCGAGACCGAGTAGGCCCGCTCCGGCTACGCCTCCTGCACCGACACCAGCACGCGGCCGTCCCGGACCTCCACCTCGTACAGGCGGATCTTCTTCACGGCGGGCAGCGTGGGCTTGCCGCTGTGAAGGTCGAAGGTGGCGCCGTGGTGGGCGCACTTGACCTTGCCTTCGAGCAGCTCGGCGTCGGAGAGCGGGTAGCGCGCGTGCGTGCAGCGATCGGGGAGCGCGAAGAACTCCTCCCCCTGCCGGATCAGCACGATGGCGCGACCCTCGACCTCCAGTGCGGTGATGCCGTCGTTCGGGTAATCGGCGACCGCGCCGACGTCGGCGCGCGTCAGCGCGCTCACAGTTTCTCCTTGACGCCGGGCACCCCGAGCTTGGCCTGCACCACGCGCTCGACGTACTGCGCCACCTTGGGCAGCGTCACGCGGCTCGTCACCTCGTAGAGGAAGCCGGTCACCAGCACGTGCTCGGCGACCTCGGGCGATAGCCCGCGGCTCATCAGGTAGAAGCGCTGGTCCTCCGGCACCGGGCCGGTGGTCGAGCCGTGCGAGCAGCGCACGTCGTTGGCGCCGATCTCGAGCTGGGGGATGCTGACCGCCTCGGACTCGGTGTCGAGCAGCAGGTTGCGGTTGGTCTGGTAGGCGTCGGTCTTCTGCGCTCCGGGATCGACCATGATGATGCCGGAGTACACGGCCGAGCTGGCGTCGCGCGCCGCACCCTTGAACAGCAGGTCGGAGCGGGCGTGATCCGCCACGTGGTGCTGCAGCGTGTACTGGTTGAAGTGCTGCCCCTTGTCGGCGAAGTACAAGCCCAACATCTCGCTCTCGGCGCCCGGACCGTCGAGACGGCACTCGACCTCGGCTCGCGCCGCGTCGGCGCCCAGGCTCACGGTCAACGACTCGAGCCGAGCGTCACGCCCGACGTGCGCACGCAGCTTGTTGATGTGCGCGACGTTGCGGCTCCAGTTCTGCAGGCTGACGTAACGCAGCTTGGCGCCGTCCTTGAGCACGATCTCGGTGGCGGCGTCGTAGAACAGGCGCTCGTCGAAGGGCTCCGAAGTGTACTCGTCGAGATAGGTGAGCTTGGCGTTGGGCTCGACCACCACCAGGGTGCGCCCCAGGCCCACGCCGCCGCGGTCGGCGCTGGTGAACGCGCCCAGTGGCAGCGCCACCTCGACGTCCTTGGGTACGTACACGAAGGTGCCGTTCTCCCACAGCGCGGAGTTGAGAGCCGCGTACTTGCTCTGCGTGGCGTTGACCACCTTGTAGAGGTGCTCGCGGATCAGGTCCTCGTGGTCGCGAAGAGCGCTGCGCAGGTCGGTGAAGATGACCCCCTGCTCATGGATCGCGGCCTCGCGGTGGACCACCTGGTTGCCCTTGTGCACGAGCACGCCCTCGGCGTCGGAGTCGGTGATGCGCATGCGGATGCGTTCCGAAACCGAGGGGTCGGCCGGCTCCTGGACCCGTTCGAGCCCGTCGAGCGCGAAACGGCGCAGCTCGGTGTAGCGCCAGCGCTCGTCGCGCTCCGTGGGGAAGGGCTGGTCCTCGTAGCTCCGCAGCGCGGCGCGGCGCTCCTCGGCCAGCCAGGCCGGCTCCTGGTAACGCTCGACGATCTGCTCGACCGCGTCGGCGGACAGCGCGGGGTTCTCTGCCAGTGTTGCCATGTCTCCGGGCGGCAGCCATCGGGACACGGGCCGCGTCGCGCGGCCCGCCCCGTCTACCGGCTGCTCAGCCGACGCTCCCTTCCATCTCTAGCTCGATGAGTCGGTTGAGCTCGACCGCATACTCCAGCGGGAGCTCCTTGGCCACGGGGTCCAGGAAGCCGCGCACGATGAGCGCCATGGCCTCGTCCTCGGCCAGGCCGCGCGACATCAGGTAGAAGACCTGCTCGTCGTCGAGCTTGCTGACCGTGGCCTCGTGCCCGACGTGGGCGGTCTTCTCGCTGATCTCGATGTAGGGATAGGTGTCGGTCTTGGCGATGTCGTCGAGGAGCAGCGCGTCGCACTCCACGTTGGAACGCGCACCCTCGGCCCCCTCGTAGATCTGCACCAGGCCCCGGTAGCTGCTGCGCCCGGTACCCTTGGAGATCGACTTGCTGACCACGCTGCTGGTGGTGTGCGGCGCGGCGTGGATCATCTTCGAGCCCGCGTCCTGGTGCTGGCCGTCACCGGCGAAGGCGATGGACAACACCTCGCCGTGGGCGTGCTCGCCCACCAGGTAACAGCTCGGGTACTTCATGGTGACCTTCGAGCCCAGGTTGCCGTCGAGCCAGCCCATCGACGCGCCGGCGTGCACCAGCGCACGCTGCGTCACCAGGTTGTAGACGTTGTGCGACCAGTTCTGGATGGTCGAGTAGCGCACCTGGCTGTTGTCCTGCGCGATGATCTCGATGACGCCGGAATGGAAGGAGTCGGTGGTGTAGGCCGGCGCGGTGCAGCCCTCGATGTAGTGGAACTTCGAGCCGGGCGCGCCGATGATGAGCGTGCGTTCGAACTGCCCGATGTTCTCGGCGTTGAGCAGGAAGTACGCCTGCAACGGCACTCCTACCTCGACACCCTCGGGCACGTACACGAACGACCCACCGGACCACACCGCGCTGTTGACCGCGGCGTAGTAGTTGTCCTCGGGCGGGATCACGGTCGAGAAGTACTCCTTGAAGATCTCGGGGTACTCCTTCAGGCCGGTGTCGGTGTCGAGGAAGATGACGCCCTTCTTCTCCCACTCCTCCTTGAGCTTGTGGTAGACCATCTCCGACTCGTACTGAGCGCCGACGCCGGCGAGCGCGCGCTGCTCCGCCTCGGGGACGCCGAGCCGGCGGTAGGTCTCCCGTACCTCTTCGGGGATGTCTTCCCAGCTGTCGGAGGTCCCCTGCCGCTCGTTCGGCCGGATGTAGAAGTAGATCTTGTCGAAATCCAGGCCGCTCAGGTCGGGCCCCCACTTGGGCGGCCCCTTCTTCTCGGCGATCTCGAGCGCCTTCAGGCGGAACTTGAGCATCCACTCCGGTTCCTGCTTGAAGTAGCTGATCTTCTCGATGACCCTCTTGTCCAGGCCCTTCTCGGAGCGGTAGAAGTACGTCTCCGGAAGACGGAAGTCGTATTGCTTGGTGTGCTCCATGTCCTGGAGCTTCTCGGCATCGGGATTGACGTTCGTCAGATCCGACATGCGTCCCTCCCCTTTCGACGAGACGTGTGCGCGCGGCCTTCGCAGCTCATGCGACGACCTCGCCGCGAACCCATTCGTAGCCCTTCTGGTCGAGCTCCATGGCGAGCTCCTTGGGGCCTTCCTTGACCACGCGCCCGTCCACCATGACGTGCACGCGGTCCGGGACGATGTAGTTCAGCAGGCGCTGGTAGTGGGTGATGAGCAGGGCACCGAACTGCGGGCCGCGGGCAGCGTTCACGCCCTTGGCGACCACCTTGAGCGCGTCCACGTCGAGCCCGGAGTCGGTCTCGTCGAGGATGGCGTACTTCGGCTCCAGCACCAGCAGTTGCAGGATCTCGCTGCGCTTCTTCTCACCGCCGGAGAACCCCTCGTGCAGGTTGCGCTCGAGGATCGATTCGTCCCAGTCGAGGGCTTCGACCGCCGTCTGGAGCTTCTTGTAGAACTCCATCACGCCGATCTCCTCGCCCTCCGGTCGGCGCGCGTTGAGCGCCAGCCGCAGGAAGTTCGCGATCGACACGCCCGGGACCTCGACCGGATACTGGAAGGCCAGGTACAGGCCGGCACGCGCCCGCTCGTCGGGCGCCATGCCGAGGACGTTCTCGCCCTCCAGAAGAATCTCGCCCTCGGTGATCTCGTAGCTCGGATCGCCGGCGACGATCTTGGCGAGCGTCGACTTGCCCGAGCCGTTGGGCCCCATCAGGGCATGCACCTCGCCGCGGGGCACCACCAGGTCGACGCCGCGCAGGATCGTCTCACCGCCGCGGATGCGCGCGTGAAGGTTGCGGATTTCCAGGGTCGTGTCGCTCATGCATACACCTCGTGAGGTCCGTGGATCGGTCGGTCGGGGGTTCACTCGGCCCTATCTAGGACTCGTTCCGAGTTTTAGTATAGCGGCGCTCCCGCCTAATGTCGAGTAACGCGCTCAAGATTGAGCGTACCCCCTGGGGTAGCCCTCCAGCGTCGGCCAGACCGCTGCCAAGCTGCCGCTGCTACGGTACCGCCGATCGGGGCGCTCAGTCGCGCCGTCGGCGCAACCAGCTCAACAACCCGCCGCGCTCGGACTCCTCGCGCTCGTCGGAGCGCTCGGGCTCTGTCTCGGGTGCCTTGGGGAGCCTGCTCGAGCGCCCGGTGCGCGGCGCCTCAGGGGGCTTCGCCACCACCTCGGGTTCCGCGGCCGGCCGTCCGGTCGCCGCCCGGAAGGCGTTGGCGAACTCCGCGACCGTCGCGAACCGCTTCTCGGCGTCGCGCGCCATCGCCTTGGTGACCACCCGCACCACGGCGCGCGGAAGGTCAGGGCGCAGCACCGCCAGGTCGCGCGGGATGCCCGACCGGTGGGCCAGCATGAGACTGTCGTACGTGTCCCCCACGAACGGGCGCTCGCTCGACAGCACCTCGTAGGCCAGCACGCCCAGGCTGTAGATGTCGCCGCGAATGGCCGCCGGCTTGCCCTCGAACACTTCGGGCGCCATGTAGAAGGCGGTACCGACGCGGTCCTTGGAGTCCTCCGCCTGGAAGATGCCGGTGCCGAAGTCGCCCAGCTTGGACACCCCGCTGTCGGTAAGGAAGACGTTCGCGGGCTTGACATCGCGGTGCAGCACGCGCCGCTCGTGCGTGTGCGCGAGCCCGGCCGCAACACCCTCCACCAGGCCGTAGGCGCGATCCAGCGCCAGCCGCCCCTTCTCGAGCAACAGCTGGTCGAGCGTTCCGCCGCCGCACAGCTCGAGCGCCAGGAACGCCCTCTTGCCCGTCGGGAAACCGTCGAAGGCCGCGACGATGTTCGGGTGCGAGAGCTTGACGGTGATCTGCACCTCGTTCTCGAACATGCGGCGCAGTACCGGCCGCTCGTGCAACTCATCACGAGGGAGCTTGAGCGCTACGCGACCGAACTCGCTGTGCTCGGCCAGATAGACGTGCGACGTCTGGCCCGAACCCAGCTTGTTCACGATCTGGTAGCCCCCCGGTACGAAGGCGGGCTGGTCGTTCCCGGCGGTCATCCCGTCCCCTCCAGCGGTCGCTCCGAGGCACCGCCCCTAAGAGCTAACGCCCGGCCGACTGCACCATGGTCCGTTCACTCTACCCGGCAGGGGACGATCCGAACGAGAACCATCACGCACGGATCGACCCCACTCCGGATCGAGGGCGAGCCGTTGCCCTGCTACGGGGTCAGAGCTCGGTGCTGTCTCCCGGCTCGAGCACCAGGCAGCGCGCGTCGGTCTCGCTCTCCACCTTCGCCTTGAACGCCTGGGCGTCCTGTCGGATCGGATCGAAGGTGTTGTAGTGGACGGGGATGACGGCCTTGGGAGCTAGCAACTTCACGGCCTCGAGCGCGTCGTCCGGGCCCATGGTGAAGAAGTCGCCGATGGGCACCATCGCCAGGTCCAACCCCTTACGCCCGATCAACCGCATGTCGCTGAACAGCGCCGTGTCGCCCGCATGGTAGATGCGCTTGCCGCCCATCTCCAGGACGATCCCGGTAGGCATGCCACCGTAGGTGCCGTCCGGGAACGAGCTGGAGTGCCAGGCGGGCGTGAACCGGACCCGGCCGAACGGGAACGCGAAGCCACCGCCGATGTTCATGCCGTGGCCCTGCATGCCCCGTTGCGACACGTAGTTCGCGATCTCGACGGCAGCGACCACGGTGGCGCCGGTACGTTCGGCGATGGCGGGCGTGTCGCCGTAGTGGTCGCCGTGGGCGTGGGTGAGCAAGATGTGGCTGGGCGCGACCTCGCTCGCCTCCACCGAGGTAGCGGGGTTGTGCGTCATGAACGGGTCGATGACGACCTCGTGCCCGCCCTCCGTGATCTGGAAGCCGGAGTGACCGAGGAAACGAAGCTTCATGGATACCTCCCCATCGCAGCGGCGGCCCGGTGGGGGCGGACGATCGCCCCCGCCGCGAGCCGCGCTCGCTTGCGTACAGGACTCGAGGATAGCAGCCGCCCGCGCCCCGGCGGGACGCGTGGGGAACGACCGACACGGCCGCCGGTGGGCGGCCCGGGTCGGCCTATACTGGATGCGTCCTGGACCGCGACATGGCGCCCGCCGGCGCGGCAGGAGAGACCGTTGACGAGCGCCATCCTCACCACCAAGCTCCGCCCACCGCCGCCGCGGGAGGACCGCGCGCCGCGCCACCGCCTGCAGGGGCGCCTCGAGGCCGGCACCGCCGGTCGCCTGACGCTGGTGTCGGCGCCGGCGGGGTACGGCAAGACGACCGCCCTGGCGAGCTGGGCGGCCAGTACCTCGAAGCCGGTGGCCTGGCTCTCGCTCGACGAGGCCGACAATGCGCCGCAGCGCTTCCTGCGCCACCTGGTGGCCGCCCTGCAACGCCGCGACGAGACCCTGCGCGAGCTCGGCGACTTCGTCGGGGAGGACCTCGAGGCGGCCCTCATCACCGTCGTCAACGATGTCGCGGACAACGCCGAGCCGTTGGTGCTGGTCCTCGACGACTATCACGTCCTGCACGTCGAACGCGTACACGAGCTGGTGCGATTCCTGCTCGATCATGCACCCCAGCCGCTGCGGTTGATCCTCGCCACCCGCACCGACCCGCCTCTGCCGTTGGCGCGATTGCGGGTGGCGCACGCCCTGAGCGAGCTCCGCACCGACGAGCTGCGTTTCACGGTCGAGGAGGCGAGCGCGATGCTCGCCGGGCAAGGGCTGGCGCTCGCCCCCGACGACGTCGCAGAGTTGACGTTGCGCACCGAGGGGTGGCCTGCCGGGTTGCACCTGGCGGCCCTGTCGCTGCGCGGCCAGAGCGACCCGCACACGTTCATCGGCTTCTTCACGGGGACCGACCGCTTCGTGCTCGAGTACCTCACCGAGGAGGTGCTGACGCGCCAGCCGACCGACCTACAGAACTTCCTGCTCCTCACCTCCGTCCTGGACGAGCTCGACGCCGAGCTGGCGAGCGCCGTCACCAACGCGCCCGATGCCCAGGCGATGCTGGAGCGCATCGAGAGACACAACCTGTTCCTGGTGCCGCTCGACAGCCGGCGCCAGCGCTTCCGGTACCACGCCTTCTTCCAGGATCTGCTGCAACACCGTCTACGCTCGGCGCGGCCCGACCTTCCGGCCGAGCTGCACCGCCGCGCCGCCGCCGCGCTCGAAACCCGCGGCGAGCTGGACGATGCCCTGTTGCACGCGGTTCAAGCGGGCGACGAGGCGACCGTGAGCCGCCTGCTTCAGCGCCATCCCCGGGGTGAGCGGCTCAGGCGCGCGCTGGCCGGCGGCCTCGCCGCGGGGGCGCCTCCGCCGCCGGGCGCTGCGATCGGGACCGGCGCGCACGACCGCGCGACCGCCGCCCGAGCGTCGCTGCGCGAAGCCCTGGACGGGCTCGCCGACGACGACACCGACACGGGGCACGCCGCGACGGAGCGTGCACCGGTCACCCAGGACAGCGCCGACACGACCTTCGACCCCGAGCCACTTTCGGAGCGCGAAGGCGAGGTCCTACGACTCATCGCCGCCGGGCTCGCGAACAAGCAGATCGCAAGGCGCCTCGACGTCTCGCTCAACACCGTCAAGACGCACGCCCGCAACGTCTACGCCAAGCTCGGCGTGACCTCGCGCACCCAGGCGGCCGCGCGTGCGCGGGAGCTGGGACTCGCCTGAGCCGTGCGCCGTTCCCGGGCGCACGCTTGACGCGACACGCTCCCCCCTCACCCTCCGTGACGGGCCGCCTCACCCTTTCGGATGATGTCGACTCATCCCCGTCCGCCCTACCCTCGGGTATCGAGCGCGGCGGATGCGCCGCGCGCAGCCAGAGGAGGAAGGCTCATGAGCGACCACGAGGACCGTCGCGAGGGCGCCGCCGGCGCCAGCCAACAGACGCACCACGGCGACAGCTTCACCGAGGAGTTCAAAGTCAGCGGCGAGGCCGTCGTCTCCAAGATCAAGGAGCTGGTGCGCGAGGGGAACGTTCGCCGCATCATCATCAAGAACGAGGAGGGCAGCACCCTCATCGAGATCCCCCTCACCATCGGCGTCATCGGAACCGTGCTGCTGCCCGTGTGGGCGGCGATCGGAGCCATCGCCGCGCTGGCGGCGAACCTCACCATCGCCGTCGAGCGCCGAGGCGCCGGCACCCCCGACTCCACCGACTCCACCGACTCGACCCCGTCGACGGCGGGCTCCGCGGGCTCGGGCACACCGGAGTTGCCGCGCTGACGCGCGGCAGCTGACCATCCCTGGAGGGACGAACATGGACGACAACGACCGTGGCAAGGAGAACCGCAAGGACGTCTGGGACAACCTGGGCGACACCTTCGAGATGATCTGGCGCGCCCTGGGCCGCTTGATCCGCGAGGGCAACCGCCGGCAGCTCGCGCTACGCAACCGCAAGGGGGACGTCATGGTGCGGCTGCCCCTCACCATCGCCGCGCTGATCGGGCTGTTCCTGCTCTGGAAGCTCTGGCCGCTGCTGCTCCTGCTGCTGATCGTGCTGTTCGCGCTGCGCGGCAGCGTCGTGATCCTGCGCCGGCAGGCCCCCGAAAGCTGAGTGTCGGAAGGCGGTCCGCGTCGGCCGACCGGCGCGCACCGGTGGCGGGAAGTCTCGCAGGAGGCTTCCCGCCACCTTCATGGGCATGGGTTCATGGGCATGGGGCTCGCGCGTCACGCGTCGGGCACGGGCCGCGCGCCGTGGCGAGCTCGCGCTCGGCATTCCCCGGCACCCTGCCGGGTTGCGGGGGTCTGGTAAACTGTTTCGTTCGACCCGCGACGCCGGTCCCGGCGCCGCGTACGGCGGCGATCGATCCGCCGAGGGAACCCGCACGGCAGGACCGCCACCACGCAACCCGGTGTGCGGTCACAGCAGGAGGCACCTTGCAGGACATCGTTATCCGCGGCGCTCGTGAGCACAACCTCAAGGGCATCGACCTGGAGCTTCCCCGCAACGCCTTCATCGTCTTCACGGGGGTCTCTGGCTCCGGCAAGTCCACGCTGGCCTTCGACACCATCTACGCCGAGGGGCAGCGCCGCTACGTCGAGAGCCTGTCCGCCTACGCGCGGCAGTTCCTCGGCGTCATGGACAAACCGGACGTCGACGCCATCGAGGGGCTCTCGCCAGCGATCAGCATCGACCAGAAGACGACGAGTCACAACCCCCGCTCCACCGTCGGCACGGTCACCGAGATCCACGACTACCTGCGCCTGCTGTTCGCGCGGGCGGGCGTTCCGCACTGCCCGGTGTGCGGGCGACGCATCGAGCGGCAGTCCGCCAGCGAGATCGTCGATCGCATGCTCGAGCGCTACCCCGGGTCCCGCGCCATGCTGCTCGCACCGCTGGTGCGCGGCCGCAAGGGCGAGTATCGCAAGCTCTTCCAGGAACTCAAGAAGGAGGGGTTCGCTCGCGTCCGCGTCGACGGCGAGGTCCAGACCCTCGACCAGGCGATCGACGCCAACCTGGAGCGCTACGAGAAGCACGACATCGACATCGTCGTCGACCGCGTGAAGCTCAGCGAGGACGACCGCACCCGCATCGCGGAGTCCACCGAGCTGGCGCTGGCGCGCGGCGAGGGCCTGATGCGCGTGTTCCTCCCCGACGACGACGTCGACGAGTTGCTCAGCGAGAAGTTCGCCTGCCCCGAGCACGGCACCTTCCTCGAGGAGCTCGAGCCCCGAACCTTCAGCTTCAACTCCCCCTACGGCGCCTGCCCGCACTGCTCGGGGTTGGGCTACCTGCAGCAGTTCGACCCCAAGCTGATCGTTCCCGACGATGGGCTGTCCATCGCGCGCGGCGCCATCCAGCCCTGGAGCGGCGCCCGCTCCGACGGTTCCAAGGTCTTCTACTGGGACCGGCTTCGTGCTCTGTCCGAGGCCTACCAGTTCGACCTGCAGACGCCCTGGTGCGACCTGCCCGAGAACGTACGCACCCTGGTGCTGCGCGGCACCACGGAGCCGATCGAGGTCGTCTACACGCGCGGCGGACGCGAGACCATGCGCTTCAAGGCCGAGTTCGAGGGGGTCATCCCCAACCTCGACCGTCGCCTCAAGGAGGCCACCAGCGAGTACGCCCGCGAGCGGCTCGAAGAGTACATGTCCCTGGTGCCGTGCTCCGAGTGCGGCGGCAGCCGCTACAAGAAGGAGGTCCTCGCCGTCACCGTCGCCGATCGCAACATCGCCGACGTGTCGGGGATGACCGTGCTCGACGCCCGCGCCTTCTTCTCCGAGGTCGATCTGCCCGGGCAGGCGGGCAAGGTGGCGCGCCCCATCCTGCGCGAGGTCAACTCCCGGCTGGGCTTCCTGGAGGACGTCGGTCTCGACTATCTGAGCCTCGACCGCAGCGCCAACACGCTGTCAGGCGGCGAGGCGCAGCGCATCCGCTTGGCCACCCAGGTGGGAAGCGGCCTGACTGGCGTGCTGTACGTGCTCGACGAGCCCTCCATCGGGCTCCACCCGCGCGACAACGCTCGGTTGTTGCGCACCCTGATGAGCCTGCGCGATCTCGGCAACACCCTGATCGTGGTGGAGCACGACGAGGTCACGATGCGCTCGGCCGACTACATCGTCGACCTGGGGCCCGGCGCCGGCGTCCATGGCGGCGAGGTGGTGGCGGCCGCCACCCCGAGCGAGCTGGAGAAGGACCCGAACTCGCTCACAGCGGCCTACCTGCGCGGCGAACGCAAGATCGAGGTGCCCGCGAAGCGCCGCGACGGCAACGGTAAGAAGTTGACCGTGGTGGGAGCGCGCGAGCACAACCTGCGCAACATCGACGTGGCGATCCCGCTGGGGACGCTCACCTGCATCACCGGCGCCTCCGGCTCGGGCAAATCGACGCTGGTGCACAACATCCTGCACGCCTCTCTGGCCAAGCAGCTGTACCGCGCCAAGGCGCAGCCGGGTGCGCACACCCGCATCAACGGCTCGGAGCACGTCGACAAGGTCATCGAGATCGACCAGAGCCCGATCGGGCGCACGCCGCGTTCCAACCCGGCCACCTATACCGGCATCTTCACCGACATCCGCGACCTCTTCGCTCGCGCCCCGGAGTCGCGCAAGCGCGGCTACAAGCCCGGGCGCTTCTCGTTCAACGTCAAAGGCGGGCGCTGCGAGGCATGCAAGGGTGACGGCACCGTCAAGGTCGAGATGTACTTCCTGCCCGACATCTACGTCCCTTGCGAGGTGTGCAAGGGCCATCGCTACAACCGCGAGACGCTGGAGGTCAAGATCCGCGGCAAGTCGATCTCCGACGTGCTGGAGATGACGGTCGAGGAAGGGCTCGACTTCTTCGAGAACATCCCCAACGTGGCACGCAAGCTCCAGCTCATGAAGGACGTGGGGCTGGGGTACATCAAGGTCGGCCAGCCCTCGCCGACGCTGTCGGGCGGCGAGGCGCAGCGCGTCAAGCTCGCCTCCGAGCTCGGCAAACGCTCCACCGGCAAGACCCTCTACATCCTCGACGAGCCCACCACCGGCCTCCACTTCGATGACGTGCGCAAGCTGCTCGACGTGCTGCAACGACTGGTGGACAACGGCAACACGCTGGTGGTGATCGAGCACAACATCGACGTCATCAAGACCGCCGACTGGATCGTCGATCTCGGGCCCGACGGCGGCGCCCGCGGCGGCGGCATCGTGGCGGAGGGTACGCCCGAGGGCGTCGCCGGCCAGGAGGCCTCCAGCACCGGCACCTTCTTGCGCCACGTCCCGGAGATCCAGGCTCGCCTGCACGAGGTCGCGGACGTTGCCTGAGGCCGCGACCCGCCCGGTGTTGGACGCTCTCATCGCTGCGACCGTTATCCTACGGCGTGGTGAGGATCCCGTGACGAAGGAGCCTTCCCGATGATCCGTACCGCCCCTGCGCCCCGCAGGATGATCGTCGGCGTGTTCCTGTTCCTGGCGGCCGTGGTGAGCGCGGTGGCGCCCATGCCGGTGCTGTTCCGTTCGCTGGGGGTGCTCCTGTTCGCATACCTGGCCTTCGCCGAAGCGGGCATGCCGGCGGCCTACCTGACGGCGCTGCTCGCCCCGCTCGGCGGTCTCGTCAGCGGCGACGCTGCGTGGCTCACGATGCTCCCCATCGTGCTGAGCGCGAACCTGCTGGCGATGCTGGCGCTGGAATGGTCCTGGCCGTATGTCGCCATCCTCCTCTCCCCACTGCTGGAGGTCGTGCCGATGACCTTCGCGGCGGTGGCGTCGAAGAAGCCGCTGTTCCTGGTGACGCTGCCGTGGGCGGGCGAGGAGCGCACCTGGATCCTGCTGCACGGCCTGGTGGCCTTCGCCGGCGTGCTGATCGCGATCTACCTCCACCGCAGACGATCCCGGACGACCTGAGCGCCACTCCATGGGCGACGTCCTGCGGCATCCGCTCACGTTTGGTCGCCGGTTGGTCCGTCGCTTCCAGGACGTGCGCCTGCAGATGCTGGCGGCAGCGCTCGCCTACTACGCCACCTTCTCGCTCGGACCGCTGCTGTTGCTGCTCGCCGGCTGGCTGGGAGTGCTGCTGCGCACCAACCCTGAGCTCGCCGCACAGTACCGGCGGGCGCTCGACGACCTGTTGAGCCAGGCGCTGCCGCTGCAGCAGAACACCGCCGGGCTGGTGTCGCACAGCTTCGACACGGTCGTGCAGGAGCTGAACCAGGGGGCGTTGTTGCGCAGTGCGCTGTCGTTCCTGGTGCTGGTGTGGGCGAGCGGCAACTTCTTCACCTCGCTGCAGCAAGCCCTCGAGGTGGTCTTCGACGTGCCGCACGTGCGCGGCTTCTGGCGCAAGCGGCTGGTGGCGATGTTGCTGGTCCTCAGCGTCGCGCTCGTGATCGCCTTCGAGGTGGTGGGCGGCGCGCTGTTGTCGGGCCTCAACGAGCTCTCGCGCGCCCTTGCGACGTGGCTCGCGGGCTTCAACGTCCACCTGCCAGGTCTGCCCCTGGGCGCCCGGACCGGCTTCGCGTTGGCCAGCACGCGCATCGTGGTGGCGGTGTCGGCGTTCATGCTGACGTTCCGCTACCTGCCTCGCGAGAAGAGCACCTGGGTCGGCGCGCTGCTCGGGGCGCTCGTCAGCGCCCTGGGGGTGCTGCTCGTGCGCTGGGCGCTACTGCTCACGTTCAACGCCGAACGCTTCAACCTCATCTACGGCTTCATCACCAGCCTGGTGGCTCTGCTCCTGTGGCTCTACCTGGCGCTGATGCTGTTCCTGGTGGGCGCGCTGGTTGCCGCCGAGCTGAGCGCCTGGAGCCGCGCGGGCGGGCCGCCGTCCGACCTGAGCGACAGCCCGGGCTGAGGCCGGTGCGACCCGCCGTGGCGCTCTCCAACCTCTACAATCGAAGTGTGATACGGCTTCTCGATCGCCTGGTACGCGGCAAGTGGTTCTACGTGCTGGCCGTCGTGCTGTTCCGCGCCTTCACGCGCCTGTTCTACGGCCTGCGCGTGGAGGACGCTCACAAGGTGCCGCAGGGCGGCCGCGGGCTGGTGGTGGCCTGCAACCACTTCAGCTCCTGGGATCCGCCCGTGATGGGGGTATCGGTGCCCCGCGAGATCCACTTCATGGCCAAGAAGGAGCTCTTCGAGAGCACCGGCGGCGCCCTGCTGATGCACGGGCTGCGCGCCTTCCCCGTCGACCGGACCACCAACGATATCGGCGCCATCAAGGACGCGCTGCGCCAGCTCCGGGGCGGCCTGGCCATCGGCATCTTCGCCCAGGGCACCCGCAACAGCGGGGACAAGGAGGCCCTCGACGGCGCCGCCTACCTTGCACAGCGCGCCGGCGTGCCCCTGCAGCCGGCAGCGGTGTGGCGGGAGGGGCGGACCTTCCACGTGCGCTTCGGCGACCCGATCGAAGCGGGCGGACGGAAGCGCGAGGACGCCCGCCGGATGACCCGCGAGCTGATGGCGCGCGTGAACGCCATGTTGCCGTCCAGGACACCACTTCTGCAGGAGGATGAGGCACCCGCCGACGAGCGCGAGGTCGTCTCCGGATAGGCTCGTCCACAGCGGCACTTCCGCGTGAAAAATCCGATAAACCCCGTGACAGACTTGCTCTTCTAGCACCCTTCTGCTACAGTGCACGCAAGCTCAAGGATTCGAGGAGGAGGAGTCGAATGGCCAAGGCAAAGACCGTGTCCAAGGCGGACCTCGTCGATATGGTAGCCGACGAGACCGGAATGAAGAAGAAGGACGTCAAGGAAGTCATGGACACCATGCTGGGCAAGATCAGCACGCACCTGGACAACAACTTCAAGGTGCAGCTGACCGGTTTCGGCACCTTCGAGGTCCGTCGCCGCAAGGCGCGTACCGGTGTCAAGCCCGGGACCACCGAGAAGATCAAGATCCCGGCCAGCAAGTACCCTGCCTTCAAGCCCGGCAAGAGCCTCAAGGAGCGCGTGCGCCAGTAAGCTCTCCTCCGGCACGAAGAAGACGAACACCAGAACGAACAGGGGCGGCCCCGCGGGGTCGCCCCTTCTCCATCCCGGCGCCCAGCGGCGGGCGCCGCCTGGAGGCGGGCAGCGCCTCAGCGGCGCGACTTCAGCCACCCCGCTGCCACAGGTCGCTCGCCAGCCAGGCCAGCGCACCGAGCACCAACGCTCCATCGAGCAGGCCTACCGGCACCGCACCTCGACCGAGCGCGTGGAAGACCATCGCGAGGATGCCGGTGGCGACCACCAGCACCACGAAGCCGTTGCGCGCGGCTCGATCGGCGATCTCGCGGCCCCGTTCGTCGCGCCGGACGACCGCTCCGTTGGCGCCGGTGAGGTAGCGGCCACTACGCCGGGCCACCATCAGAACGACGAAGCTCAGGCCCCCGAAGACGCCGGCCAGGTACCAGGAGCCACCCACGAGCCCGGCCAGGGCGGCCAGCGCGGTGGCAACGAGCAGGCGGATCGCCACATTCCGGACGGACATGTTCATGCCGCTTCCCCTTCCGCTCGGTCGAGCCAGAACAGGCGCTCGACCGCGATCGACAGCTCCTGGGCCAGGAGGAGCGCCAGCGCCACCGAGGGCACGTACCCCCCGCGCTCGATGGAGATGATGGTCTGCCGGGTGACGCCGACCCGCTCCGCCAGCGCGGCCTGGGTGAGCTCGGCCGCGGTGCGCCGCTCGCGCACGCCGTTGCGAAGCCCGCCTTCGCGCGGCGAGCGGTTGCGTGGCGGAGAGGGGGATCGGCGTGCGCTCCTCATGTCAAAGATACTTTACATTCGCACCCCCTGAATGTCAAGGGGCTTTTACATTCTCGGGCGGCGGCGCCGTCGTCGGCGCGCGACCGTCGCTCGGAGGCGCACCGAAAGCGCGAACACGGGTATAGCATGGGCGCGTGGGTCTCCTCGACATGGTCGGCCCGGTCATGGTGGGGCCGTCGAGTTCGCACACGGCCGGCGCCTGCCGGCTGGCGCTGCTGGCGCGGCACACGCTGATCGACCCGCCACGACGCGCGCGTGTCACTCTGCACGGCTCGTTCGCCAAGACGGCGCACGGGCACGGCACCGACGTGGCGTTGACGGGCGGGCTACTGGGGTTCTTCCCCGACGATCCCCGTATCCCCGACGCATTCGCCCAGGCCGAGGCGGCGGGGCTCGTGCTCACCTTCGAGACCGCCGACCTCGGCGACGTGCACCCCAACACCGTGCGCCTGGAGTTGTCGAACGACGACGAGGCGCTCGAGGTGACCGGCTCGAGCCTCGGGGCCGGCATGGTGCGCATGTTCAACGTGCGCGGCTTCGAGGTGAACGTCACCGGCGCCTACCACACGCTGCTGGTGCTGCATGACGACAAGCCCGGCATCATCGCGCGCGTTGCGCGCGTGATCGCCGACGACGAAGGCAACGTTGCCACCCTGCACTCGGCCCGGCGCAAGCGCGGCGGGCTGGCGCTGATGTCGATCGAGATCGATCGGCGCCTGGCACAGTACGCGCTCGACTACCTCACGCACGTGCCCTACATCCACTGGCTGCGCATGCTGCCCGAGGTGATGAGCGGCGAGGACGTGGAGGTCGGCGCAGAGGTCGGCGCAGAGGTCGGCGCGGAGGTCGGCGCCGGGGCCGACGCGGAGACGTCGTGACCCTCGCGGAGCTGGCCGCCGCTCCCGGCAGGGCCTCGGAACTGGCGCTCGCCGACGAGGTCGGCGCCGATCGCGCCGAACGCGAGCGGGTTCTGACGGGTATGCGCGAGCGCATCCGGGCGATGCGCGACTCGATCGAGCGCGGACTCGCCTCCGAGGAGCCCAGCCGTACCGGCATGGTGGGCTGGAACGCCAAGGGGTTGTGGGAGGCCGACGACGCCCTCCGGACGCCCCTGCTCAAGCGCGTCCAGGCCTACGCCATGGCCGTCAACGAGGAGAACGCCCGCATGGGACGGATCGTGGCGGCCCCCACCGCCGGCAGCGCCGGCACCGTTCCCGGCGCCCTGCTGGGCGTCGCCGACCATCTGGGCCTCGATGACGACGCTCTGGTCCTGCCGCTGGTGCTCGCAGCGGCCGTCGGCGACGCCATCCAGGCGAAGATGTTCATCGCCGGCTCGACCGGCGGCTGTCAGGCCGAGATCGGCTCGTCCGCCGCCATGGCGGCGGCGGCCGTCACCGAGCTCCTGGGGGGCGACGCCCACGCCAGCATCCAGGCAGCTGCCATGGCCCTCATGAACACCATCGGCCTTGTGTGCGATCCCGTGGGCGGCTACGTCGAAGTGCCGTGCGTGTCCCGCAACGCCTTCTACAGCGTGCACGCCGTCAGCTCGGCCCAGCTCGCACTGGCCGGCCTGACCTCGGTCATCCCACCGGACGAGGTGGTGCAGGCGATGGCGTCGGTCGGCCGGATGCTGCCTCCGGAGCTACGGGAGACCGGCGAGGGCGGCATCGCCGACACCGAGACCGGCCGCCGCATCGCACTCAAGCTGGCCCGCTGAGACGGCGCTCGCGGTCTCGCGGGGCGCGCGGACGTGTCGGCCGCGGTACCCGGGCGACCTGTCGCGTCGCGTAGCTTCGCGTGACGGGGCCCGCGCTCGGCGCGCCCCGCTGAACGTCCCCGTTCGCACGCTCCCCGTGAGGAGGTGGACGCCGCAATGGACCGCCCACGCGTGATCATCGTCGGAGCCGGGTTCGCGGGCTTGAACGCCGCGAAGGAGTTGAAGGACGCACCCGTCGACGTACTGATCGTTGACCAGCACAACTACCACACCTTCCAGCCGCTGCTCTACCAGGTGGCCACCGCCGGCCTCGACGTCAGCGACGTAGCCCACCAGGTGCGCACCATCTTCCGGCGCCAGGGCAACCTGCGCTTCCGCCAGGGCACCGTTTCCGGCGTCGACTGGGACGCCGGGGAGCTCGAGCTCGCCGACGGCGACCGGCTGGCGTTCGACTCCCTCATCCTCGCCGCCGGCGCGATCTACGACGACTTCGGCGTCCCCGGCGTGAAGCGCTACGGTTACATGATCAAGAGCGTCTCGGAGGCGAACACCCTGCGCAGCCACATCCTGCGCCGCTTCGAGCGCGCCAGCGCCGACCCGTCGCAGATCGAGGAGGGTGCGTTGACCTTCGTTCTGGTCGGAGCGGGACCGACCGGCGTGGAGATGGCGGGAGCCCTGGTGGAGCTCTTCGACCGGGTGGTGCCGCTCGACTTCCCGGAGCTCGACGCCTCCAAGGCGCGCGTCGTCATGCTCGAGATGACCGACAGGGTGCTCCCGCCCTTCGGCGCGCGCTCGCAGCGCTACGCCGAACGGGTGCTGCGGCGGCGCGGCGTGGACGTGCGCCTGGGCGCCAAGGTCGCGGAGGTCCACGAGACCGAAGTGGTGCTCGACTCCGGCGAGACCATCCCGACCCACACGCTCATCTGGGTCGCCGGCGTGCGCGGCCACCCGCTGGTCGAGGCGCTAGGGCTCGAGCTCGGCAAGGGTTATCGCGTCCCCACCCGGGACGACCTCAGCCTCCCCGACCACCCTGACGTGTTCGCCGTCGGTGACCTCTCTGGCGCCGTCGACGAGCAGGGCGACCCCTACCCGCAAGTGGCGCAGGTGGCCATCCAGCAGGGGCGCCATGCGGCCCGCATGGTGCGGCGCTCGCTGGACGGCGAGCCGCGCCAGCGCTTCCACTACGCCGACCGCGGCATGATGGCCATCGTGGGGCGCAACGCCGGCATCGCCGAGCTCACGCGCCGCTTCGGCGGGTTGAAGCTGCGCGGCTTCGTGGGATGGCTTGGGTGGCTGTTCCTCCACCTGCTCTACCTGCCAGGCTTCAAGAACCGCGTCAGCACCCTCGTGAACTGGATCTACAACTACCTGACCTACGAGCGCCACGCCCGCCTGATCCTGGAGTCGGCCCCGTCGCCGGCCGAGGTGGCCGACCGCGAGGGCACGCTCACCACGCAGGAGGAGGCTCTGGGCGCGCCGCCGGCAAACCGCAAGAGCGTTCCGGGTCGCCCGCAGGTCGCTCCGGAGCACGACGTCAGCGACGGCGAAGACGGCTAGCGGAAACCCGCGAAGGCCTGAATCGCGACGGCGACAGGCAGTCCGGGAGCTGCTGGCGCCGCTGGTAGGATGACGCCATGCTCAGCAGCGACCCTCGCACCCCCTTCTTGCACGTGGCCATCCGCGCCGCCCGCGAAGCGGCCCGGATCCAGCTGGCCCACCTCGGCAGCGAGCTCGAGGTCGACACCAAGTCCAGCGAGGTCGACATCGTCACGCAGGTCGATCACCTGTGCGAGGCCCGCATCCGGGAGGTGCTGCTGGGGGACTACCCCGACCACACCGTGCTCGGCGAGGAGGAGGGCGAGGAGCGCGGTCGAGCCGACGGGGAGCGCTACCGCTGGATCGTCGACCCGCTCGACGGCACCGTGAACTACGCCCACGGCTTCCCCTTCTTCTGCGTCTCGATCGCGCTGGAGATCGACGGCCGCGTCGAGGTGGGCGTGGTGCTCGACGGCTGGGGCGACGAGCTCTTCACCGCCGTGGCCGGCCGGGGCGCCGCGCTCAACGGCCGGCCCTTGCGCGTGAGCCGCGAGACCGTTCCTAAGCGCGCGTTGCTCGGGACCGGCTTCGCCTACGTCGACGACACCATCCACCGCAACCTCGAGGTGTTCGCCCGCATGATGCAGCAGGTGCAGTCGATCCGCCGGCCGGGCGCGGCTGCGCTCGACCTGTGCTCGGTGGCCGCCGGTCGCCTCGACGGCTTCTGGGAGCTCGGTCTGCGCCCGTGGGACGTCGCGGCCGGGAACCTGATCGTGCAAGAGGCGGGGGGCACGGTCACCGCCGCCGACGGCAGCCCCTACCGGTTGGGCGGGCCTACCCTGGTCGCCAGCAACGGCCACCTGCACGGCAAGATGCTCTCCATGCTGGACCTCGGCTCCGCCGTGGCGGGGTGAGGACCGGCGACGGGGCGCCATCCGTGGACGAACGCGTGGCCCTGAGCGCGTTGCTTCGGCGCGCGGCCAGTCGGCGTGGACGCGTGCGACTCGTGTACGGAAGCGTGCCCTACCTGGTGGAGGTGCTCGCCTTCGACGGCAAGCTCGTCACCGGCGCGAGTGAAGAGCGCGGCGTGCTGCGTTTCCGGCTCGAGCTGGTGCGCGAGGCGACCGAACTGCCGTCGAGCGATCCGCTGTTCTAGCGCGGGCGCCGGCAGGCACGGCCCCGCGGGAGCCACGCGGCCCCGCCGTGCCCGCCGCTCAGGCCTCGGGCGGATCCTCGAAGAGCTCGGTGCTGATGTAGCGGGCGGCGGTGTCGGCAGCGAGTGTGAGCACCACCTTGCCCGGCCCCAGCTCGCGGGCGACCTGCAGCGCGGCCGTGACGGCGGCGCCCGAGGACATGCCCACGAAGACCCCCTCCTCACGCGCCAGACGACGTGCCAGCGGGAAGGCGTCCTCCTCGTAGATCATCTTGCACTCGTCGAGCAGCGCCAGGTCCAGGTTCTTGGGCAGGAACCCCGGCCCCATCCCCTGGAACTTGTGCGGGCCGCGCTCGAAGCCGTTGATGACTGCGCTCCGGGCCGGTTCGACCCCCACCAGCCGCAGGCTCGGCTTCTGCTCCTTGAAGTAGCGACCGATACCGGAGATCGAGCCGCCGGTGCCGCTGCCCCACACGAAGGCATCGACGCGCCCCTGCATCTGGCGCCACAGTTCCGGCCCCGTCACGCGGTGATGCACGCGCGGGTTGGCGGGGTTCTCGAACTGGTTGGGCATGTACGCACCCGTCTCCTCCACGATCGCCTGCGCGCGTGGGATGGCCCCCTGCATGCGCAGCTCGCCCGGCGTGAACTCGAGCTCGGCGCCGTAGGCGCGCAGCGTCTTGACCCGCTCCTGGCTCATGCTGTCGGGCAGCACGATGATGCACCGGTAGCCCCGCACCGCCGCCAGGAACGCCAGCCCGATGCCGGTATTGCCGCTGGTAGGCTCCACGATGCGCTGGCCGGAGCCCGGCGTCAGGATGCCCCGTTCCTCGGCGTCCTCGATCAGGCCCAGCGCGGTGCGGTCCTTGATGCTGCCGGCGGGATTCGCCCCCTCCAGCTTGACCCACACCTCGGCCATGTCCGGCTCGACCACGCTCTGTAACTTGATCACCGGTGTGTTGCCGATGAGCGCGTCCATCCGTCGGGGTGCGGGCATGTCGGGATCCTGAGCGCGCCGGGCCATGCCCGAGTCTACGTGCGCCCGGGGCGGGACGATGTTGCGGCTTTTGCTATCGTGGAAGTGTGAGCGAAACCGCCCTGGTGAGCTTCTTTCGCGACCTCCGACGCGCGGTCGCGCGGGGCAACGAGGGCCTCGAGGCGCAACCCTACCGACACGGCACCTTCCTGGTCGACGCCTGCGCCGGCGACGTCGAGTTCACGGTCAGCGACGTGACCGAAGAGGACGCGGTGCTCATCGCTGCCGAGCTCGGCGAGCTCGGCGTACGCGCCGTCATCCGCGGCAGTCGCATCTGTCCGCACTGCGGTGCGCGCGTGCCCGACCAGGCCTCCTGCATCCGCTGCCGGCAGCCGCTGGACGCCGCCGCCTGAGCGAGCGGCCCGAACGAGCCCCGCGAACGAGTCCCGCACGGGCCGTTCAGGCCGCCTCCCGCACCGCCGCCAGCGGCCGACGCTCGGCGTCGGTCAAGCCCGTCAGTCTCTCGCTCAACGCCCAGAGCTGCTCCGTGGTCTCGGTGTCGCGCGCCGGCGCCTTGGGTCGGATCGGTCTGCGATCGGCGTAGTACGCGCCCGACACCTGCGCGACCTCCGGGGAGGTCGCCAGGAAGAGACCGGTCTCCGCTCCCTTCTCCGGGGTGCGCGCGAAGAGGCGTGCGGCCAGGCGCAACAGCTTGTTCATCAACCTGCCGCCGCTACCGAACCCGGTGTCGACGAAGCCAGGGTGGAAGGCGTTGGCGGTCACGGGGGTGGGTTCGAGCCGCCGGGCGAGCGCAGTCGTGAACGCCAGGTTGGCGAGCTTCGACTGGCCGTACGCTGCCCAGCCGCTGTAGCCGCGCTCCAACATGGGATCGTCCAGGCGCAGGCGGGCGGCCCGCGCCGCCTCCGAGGCGGTGGTCACGACCCGTGCCGCGTCGGAGCGCAGCAGCGCCTCCGCCAGCAGGTGGGTCAGCAGGAACGGCGCCAGGTGGTTGAGCGCGAAGGTCGCCTCGTAGCCGTCGACCGTGGTACGGCGGCGCGAGAAGTAGGCACCGGCGTTGTTGAGCAGCAGGTCGACGCGGTCGGTGCGTTCCCGCACCTGGGCGGCCGCGTCGCGCACATCGGCCAGCGAAGAGAGGTCGGCGGGGAGGAAGTGGACGGCGTCGTTGCCGGTCGCGGCACGCAGGTTCTCGACGACCTGGCTCCCGCTTCCGCCGGCCCGTGAGACCGCCAGTACGCTGGCGCCGCGGGCGGCCAACCCCCGCGCCATCTCGAACCCGATGCCGGAGCTGGCCCCCGTCACCACCGCCACCCGCCCTGCGAGATCCGTTTCCATGCCCCATGCTAGCGGCGGCGCCCCTTCCGTTCGGTAAGATGCGCCCCCGACCCTCGCACGCGCCGGTGCGCGCTCACCCCAGCAGCCGGCCCAGACCCACCGCCACCTGGTAGACCGCGAAGCCTGCCAGCGCTACCACCGACGCCCCCATCAGCACGCGTCGCAGCCCCTCGCCCATACGCGCAGCGGAGCCGAACACCACAATCAACGCCGCGGTCGCCGCCAGCATGACCCCGTAGAAGGCGATCATGAACGCCAGGGCGTGCGGAGGCGCCTCGTGCCATGCGGCGATCACGATGGGCGCGCCGACCAGCCCCCAGAACAACCACGGGTTGGGGTTGAGCAAGTTGGTGATCGCGCCCTTCACCACACCGCCGTAGGCCGCCCCATCGGCGAACGTCCCCGCGATCAGGGCGCGCAGGGCGCCGTATGCAAGGTAGGCGACGAACAGGCCGCCCGCCACCCGCATGCCCTCCACCAGCGCCGGCGGGAATCGACTCACCACCAGGAACACCAGCACCAGCACCGGACCGTCGGAGAGCAGCGGCGCCAGGGCCACCGGCAACGTCCGGCGCCACCCGCGCCGAACCGACTCCGACACCACGAAGGCCTGGAACGGTCCAGGAAGCATCGCCGCCGACAGACCCAGCACCGCCCCCTGGAGGAGCGACGTCGTCAAACCGCTTCGCCGGCCGGGCCGTGCTCCGCGCGGCGCACCGTCAACTGCTCGACCAGGTCGCGCTTGAGCGTCACGCCCAGGCCGGGGCCGGCCGGGATCGTCTGGACGCCCGCCTCTGCCTCCAGCAGCGGATCGACGATGTCTTCGTCCCAGTAGCGGCTTGCGCTCGAGGTGTCCCCGGGCAACGTGAAGGCCTCATGCGTCGTGAGGTGCAGGTTATGGGCACGACCGATGCCGAGCTCGAGCATGCCCCCGCACCAGACGGGGGCGCCGAACGCCAACGCCACGTCGCTGACGCGGCGCGCGCCGAGATGCCCACGCACGCGTCCGAGCTTCACGTTGATGACGCGGCCGGCGTCCGACTCCAGCGCTTTGCGGGCGTCCTGCGGCGAGTGCACCGACTCGTCCAGGCACAGGGGCGTCGCCAGCATGGCTTGCAACCTGGCGTGATCGGCGAGGTCGTCGTGCGCCAGCGGCTGCTCGATGTAATCGAGGCCGAGCTCGTCGAGCTGGTAGAACACGCGCGCGTCGGTCAGGCGGTAGGCGCTGTTGGCGTCGACGCTCAGCGGCATGTCTGGAAGCGCCTCGCGCACCGCCCGCAGCGGCGCGACGTCCCAGCCCGGCTTGATCTTGAACTTCAACCGTTGGTAGCCCTGCGCGGCATGGCGCTCGGCCTGCTCGACGGTGGCAGCGACGCTGCCCTGGATGCCGATCGAGGCCCCCACGGCGATCTTCCGCGCGACGCCGCCCAGCAGCGCCCACAAGGGCATGCCGGCGGCCTTCGCCTGGAGATCCCAGAACGCCATCTCGAGGGCGGCCACCGCCATGTTGTGCCCGCGAATGCCGTCGAGCGCTGCCAGCAGCTCTGCCGGCGTCGCGAACGAGCGACCCACCACCCGGGGGAGGATGTAGTGCTCGAGCGCGATCCAGGCCGTATCCGCGGTCTCGTAGCTGTAGCCGGGAACGTTGCCGGCGGTGACCTCGCCGTAGCCCTCCAAGCCGTCGGCGTAAGCGGTGAGGATGATCTTGCGCAATTCCTGCTCGACACCGAAGCTCGTCTCGAACCGGAACTTCAGGCGCACGGACAGCTCGCGGAGCTCGACCCGCTCGATCTTCATGCTGACCTCCAGGCTGCCCAATATACCGTTGACGTGGGGCGCGACGCCCAGGCGAACGCCGAGGGCGCCCTCACCGGACGGGCTCAGAACTCGTCGGGGAACTCCAAGCGTGGGCGCGCTTTCTCGTCCTCTTCGGCCGTCGACCCGGCGCCATCGGAGCGGTCGGAGCGTTCTGCGCCGCGACGCTGGCCGGCGGTCTCGTCGACCCGATCCTGGCGCGCTGGCTCCTTGCGCGCAGGCTCCTGGCGCGCAGGCGCGCCCTCGGACTGCGCCCCCTCGCCTCGCTCCCGGCGGGGGCGCTGCTCGCCCGTACGCTGCTCGCCCGTGCGCTGCTCGCCCGTGCGCTGCTCGGCCGTACGCTGCTCGCCCGTGCGCTCCACTGCGGCGCGCTGCTCGGCCACTCGCTGCTCGGCCGCCCGGGCCTTCGCCGCCCGAACCTCGGCCGCCCGAACCTCAGCCGCCCGAACCTCAGCCGCCCGAACCTCAGCCGCCCGCTGCACCTCACGGCGTTCCTGTTGCCGGCGCTCGGACTCCCGCCGCTCGGCTTCCCTACGCTCCGTCTCCGCACGCTCTGCGTCCCGACGCGCTTGCTCACGGAGCGCCTGCTCGCGACGTTCGCTCTCGCGACGCTCCTGTTCGCGCAGCTCGGCTTCGTGCTGGCGCGCATCGCGCTGCTGCGCTTCCCAGGGCTGCATCTCCCGACGTGTCCGGTCCACGGGAGCGGAGGAACGGCCCTCGCTGCGCGTCTCGGCTGGCCTTGCGTCAGGGGCCTCGTCAGGGGCCTCGGCAGGGGTCTCAGAAGGGGACGACACCGGCGTTCGCGGGCGCCGGGGCGGCCACGTCACAACGGTCTCCCCGGGCGTCCCGGGCGTCCCGGCCGAGCTACCGCCCGGTCCGGCGCGCGGCGTGCGGCGCGCCCCACGGCTTGTCTCACGTTCCGAAGCCGCGGCGCCGTAGGGCTCTTGCACGTCGGCTGCGCCAGGGCGAGACGAGCGCGGTCGGGCCGACTCGGGCCGTGGCTCGAAGCGCACGTCGCTCTCCAACTCCGCTTCCGGATACCGAGCCTCGAGGGCGCGCCGGGCGGCCGCGGGCCGCTGGCTCGAGCCGCGCACCCGGGGCCGCCTCGCGGCCTCCCGGCGGCGCAGGCCGCGCTCGGTCAGACCCCGCGAGGGCTCCACCTTCTGGTCCAGCGGGAGGACACGGAAGCGGGCGTTCCAGGGCTCCCAACGAAGCCTGGCGCGCACCCGGAACGTCTTGGGAGGCATGTCGGGCACGTAGACGAACAGCTCCAGCGTACCCTCGTCGCCGCCGGCCTCCCGCAGCTCGGCGCTCACCTCGACCGCACCGTGCGGGGGCAGCACCGCCGGCACCTCGGCCGTCGTCGGCGCGGGAGAGCCGTTGGTGCGCACTGCCAGCTCCAGGAGCTGCACCGGCACGGCACTCAGGTTGCTCACGGTCATCGACAGCTCGAAGGCGCCTGCCTTGGGCGCGCGCAACGACGACGACACCTTGCCAGGTGCGTCGATGAAGCGCAGCTCACCGTGGGAGATCAGTAGCTCGGGGCGGCGCGCCGCGGCGGGGCGGCGCGGCCGGAGGATCAGGGTTAGCAGGATCAACATCACCAGCGCAGCCAGCACCCACGTGAACGGGACCCACGTGGAAGGGTCCGGCGACAGCGTCGACCACCAGCGACGCAGCGACTCCGCCGTCGACTGGACCTGGCTCGCCATCATGGTGAACAAGCGTCTCATGCGACCGGCCAATCCCGGCCCCCGTCGGGGACCGCCGCATCTAGCTTAGCGGTTCCCGAACCCCGACTCATGTGCCCTGCCTAGGGCTCGAACACCGACCAGCCCAGGTCCGACGCAGTGCGCCGCAGCACCCGGTCGGGGTAGACGGCCACCGGCCGGTCGCTGAGAAGCAGCATCGGCACGTCATCCCCTGAGTCGCCGTAGGCAGCATAGAGACGCTCGCTGCCTAGCGCCTCGTGCAGCCGGCGCGCCTTGGCATCGCCGACGTTGAGCGGACCGTCCAGACCACCGGCCAGGCGACCCTCGCGAACGGCGACGGGGCTGCCGATCGCCATGGGAGCGGGCGTCCCCACCTCCTGCGGCAGCCGCCGGGCGAACGCCTCCAGCACCGGCTGGAACGCTCCCGAGGCCAGCACCAGCCGCTCGCCGGCCGCCTGATGCACGCGCAACGCGGCCACCACCTCGGGCCTCCGCTGCGGCCAGAGCACGTTCTCCACCACCCACGACGACGCCTCCGCGAAGCTCTCGGCCGCGTCACCACGGAACAGGTTCAGAAGACCCACCATCCAGCGCTCACGCACCACCTCGACGGGCAACATCCCGCTCCGCGCCATCAACGCCGAAGGCAGGTTCTGCGCGAACATCCGCCGGTAGGCGCCGCCGCGGCCGTGCGCCACCAGGTACGCACCCAACGCGCGCCACGTCTGTCCGGTGGTGAGGGTCCCCTCGAGATCGGTAGCAACGGCCACGAACCTCGTTATACCCCGTTCCCACCGCACCTCATCGGCCCGCCCGCGGCTACAGTGAGGGCGTGGACGTTCGCCTCACCAGGGACGGCAGCCGGACGCTGCTTTCGCCGCGCTACCGCGAGACTTACCACTCGCACCACGGCGCCGCCACCGAGGCCCGCCACGTCTTCCTGGAGGGAAGCGGCGTCGGCCGCAGGCTGGCCGAAGGAAGGCCCACCACCGTGCTCGAGGTCGGGTTCGGGGCCGGGCTCAACACCCTGCTCACGCTCGCCGAGGCCGATCACTGGGGGACGCCGCTGCGCATCGTCACGCTGGAGCGCGACCCGTTGCCCGTCGCCGTTCTGCGCGAGCTCGACTATCGTGCATTGCTGCGGCGTCCCGATCTGGCCGATGCGCTGTACGACTGGCTGGCGACGCGGCCGAGCGGCGTGCAGGCGCACGCGACCCAGATCGCCGCCTGTCGCATCGAGCTGCTCGTGGTCGAGGCGCGGCACGCGGCCCTTCCCGACGGGGTGCATGCCGTGTACCACGATGCGTTCAGCCCCGACGTCAACCCCGAGCTGTGGGAGCCCGCCTTCCTCGAGCGCCTGTACGGGGCGCTCGAGCCGGAGGGCATGCTGGTGAGCTACACCGTCAAGGGGATCGTGCGCCGGCGCCTGGCGGCGCTGGGCTTCGAGGTCGCCAAGGCACCGGGGCCGCCCGGGGGCAAGCGCGAGATGCTCGTCGCCCGCAGGCCGGCAGCGCCGTGAACGCACGGCCGGTGGCCGTGGTGGGCGCCGGGGTGGCGGGCCTGTCGCTGAGCTACGCTCTCGGCCGCCAGGGCGTGCCGGTGGTGCTCTTCGAGCGCGGCCGCATCGGTGCTCAGGGCGCCTCGTCGGGTCCCGCCGCGCTGCTCAACCCCTACCGCGGACGCAGCGCCCGCGCGCACGAGGACGACCTCGCCGGTCTGGCCGCGTTCTGGCGGCGGGACCGCGCGTTGCGCGAGCAGGGGTTGGATCCTGGAGCCGAGCGCACCGGGGTGCTGCGGATCGCACCCGACCCGCGCCGGGCGCGGGCCTGGCGGCAACGGGAGGGCGCGCGCTGGCTCGAGCCGCAGGACGTCCAGGCACCCTATCGTGCCCCGCACGGCGCACTGCTCGCCGAGGACGGGGGCTGGCTGCGCCCGCGAGCGCTGCTCGCCGCGCTTCACGAGGCGGCGACGGCGCGCGGCGCCGAGGTGCGCGAGGGAGTGCGGGTGCTACGGCTCGAGCCGACGGCCGACGGCATCCGGCTGGTGACCAGCGCCGGCCCGAGCACGGCTGCGCTGGTGGTGCTGTGCGTCGGGGCCGACGCCTCGCCGGAACTGCCGCTGCCACCACTGCGCCACGTCGCGGGGGAGGTGGTCGAGGTCGCGACCGACGGCCTGACACCACCGCCCCGACTGCCGCTGGGCGGATCGGTGTACGCCGCCTTCGAGGGGGGCCGCGGCTACGTCGGCGGCAGCCATCGCGACCCCGAGGTGCCCGACCCGCAGGCACCGCGACGGCTGCTGGAGCGGCTCGACAGGACGCTGCCCGGTATCGGTGCCGGCCCCGGGCTGGCGCTCTGGAGCGGCGTCCGCGCCAGCGGCGACACCCCCAGGCCACTGCTGGTCGAGCGCGCGCCGCGCGTCACCTTCTTCGGCGCGCTGAGCGGGAGAGGGTTCCTGGTCTCGGCGTTCCTGGCCGAGAGGCTCGCACATGAGCTGGTCGCGCGGCTGGCGCGCGAGGGCTAGGCCGGCGCCTCGCTCGCCACGCCGTAGAGTTCGTCCGCGAGGCGGTAGAGCATCGCCTTGGTGAAGACGCGCTTCCCCTCTGCCAGGTTCTCGCCGTCCGGCGCCAGCGTCAGCTTGCGATAGGCGTGGGACTCGTAGGGGTGGAGCACGACTTCCTTGAACACGGCCTTGCGCGGGCTGGCGTTCACCAGCACCACCGGCTTGCTCCCCTCGTCGGACAGGCTCGCCGACATCACCGTGGTCGGGAGGTCGTAGGGACGCTCCATACGGTAGATGTAGTCGGTGAAGTCGGCTTCCTTCTCGAAGCGAGCGCCGGGGCGCTCCGCGGCGTAGTCCCTCATCCACTGGAGCAGGCTCGCCCACGCCCGGTAGAATGCGCGGTCCTTCTCGTCCATGGCTCCAGTCTACGGCAACCGGCCCCCGCGGATGCGGGGCGCCTGCGCACGCGGTCCCGCGCTCGCTCTAGAGCCCGAAGCGCTCCTCGAGCAGGGCGCCGAGCGCTTGCGGGTCGCCGGCGGCCGGAACGCCCAGCCGCACGCCCTCCTCGGCAGGGCCCATCAACACCGCCCGCATCCCGTAGGCGAGCGCCCCTTCCACGTCGGCGGAGGCCGAGTCGCCGATCATGACCGTCTCGCTCGGCAGCGCTTCGAGGCCGGTGCAGGCTAGGGAGAAGATGCGCGCGGCGGGCTTGCGCCTGCCGACGTCGGGATCGCCCGAGACCAGCACGCTGCGGAAGAAGCCTTCGAAGCCCAGGCCGGCGAGCGCCGCACGCTGCATGTCGACAGCACCGTTGCTGACGAGCGCCATCGGCACGCCGCGGTGCCGCAGCCGCGCCAGCAGCGCAGCCGCTCCCGGCGTAGGGCGCACGTCCTCGGCGTAGGCGCGAAGGGCCGTGCGCGTCAACTCCTGCAGGTCGCCGGGCGCACGTTGCTCGAGCCGGACCAGCGCTCGCCGGAGGGCGCTCTCCAACGTGAGCGGACCGTCGCGCGAGAGCTCGTCGGTCACGACCTCCGCGAAGCGGTTCAGGTCGCAGCTGTGGAGCAGGAGCTCGTGGCGAAGGAGCGCCAGGAAGGAGCGGAAGTCCCCGGCGTAGGCCGCCAGGGTGCCGTCGAGGTCGAAGCAGAGCGCCCGGATCACGGCCTCAGCCTACCCATTCCGCCCCGCGGACGGTGCCCATCCGGGCGCACGGTAAGATGACCCGTTGTGCCGGAACACGAGTTGCTCGAACCCCTGAACGACGAACAACGTGCTGCCGTACGCCACTTCCAGGGACCCGCGCTGGTCCTGGCTGGGGCGGGGTCGGGCAAGACCCGCACGGTGGTGCACCGCATCGCCTACCTGATGGCCGAGCACGGGGTGTACCCCCAGCAGATCCTCGCTGTGACCTTCACCAACAAGGCGGCCGGGGAGCTGAAGGAACGGGTCGCGGCGCTCATCGGCGAGCCCGCGCGCGACCTGTGGGTCGCCACCTTCCACAGTGCCTGCCTGCGGGTGCTGCGCAGCTACGGCGAGCGCATCGGCCTGCAACCCGGCTTCGGGATCTACGACGACGCCGATCAGCTCGATCTCCTCAAAGAGCTCCTCCAGCAGGTGCAGGGCCTCAAGGACGCCAACCCGCGGTCGCTGCGCGGCGTGATCGATCGCGCCAAGTCGCACCTGTGGTCGCCGCAGCAGCTCGCTACCGAGGGCGAGCAGGCGTTCGGCCGCATCGTCGCGGGCGTGCCGCTGGAGCACGTAGTGGAGGTGTACGAGCGCTACCAGGCGCGCCTCGAGCGGGCCAACGCGGTCGACTTCAACGACATCCTGGGCCGCACCGTGGAGCTGTTCGAGGGCCACCCCGACGTGCTCGAGCGCGTTCAACAGCGGGCCGTGTTCATCCACGTCGACGAGTACCAGGACACCAACCAGGCGCAGTACCGCCTCACCCACCTGCTCGCCGACACCTACCGCAACCTGATGGTGGTGGGCGATCCCGACCAGAGCATCTACGCCTTCCGGGGTGCCGACGTGCGCAACATCCTCGACTTCCAGCGCGACTACGAGGACGCCGCGGTATACCGGCTCGAGCTCAACTACCGCTCGGTGGGCAGCGTGCTCGAGGTCGCCAACGCCGTCATCCTGCACAACCAGGGGCGGCTGGAGAAGAACCTCCGGCCGATCAAGGGCGCGGGCGCCAAGGTACGCCTCTACCGCGCCGCCGACCACCGCGCCGAGGCCGACTTCGTAGCCCGCACCGTGGAGCGGCTGGCCGCCGAGCGCGACCTTCGGCTGGACGACGTCGCGGTGCTCTACCGCACCAACGCCCAGTCGCGGGTACTGGAGGAGTCCCTGCGGCGCGCCGGGCTGAGCGCGCGGATCGTGGGCGGGGTGGGCTTCTACGAGCGTCGCGAGGTGAAGGACGTGCTGAGCTATGCGCGCGCCGCGCTCAATGCCTCCGACGACGTCTCCTGGCGCCGCATCCTCAACCGGCCCAAGCGCGGCATCGGCAAGACTTCGGAGGACAAGCTCGTGGCGTGGGCGGCCCGCAAGCGCGTGCCCTTCTCCGAAGCGCTCAAGCACGTGGATGACGCGCTCAACGGCACCCCTGCCGTCAAGCGCGTGCAGGACTTCCTGGAGCTGATGAACGATCTGACGCGCGAAGCCGAGGAGCTGCCGGCCGCGAATTTCCTCAAGGCGGTGATGGACCAGTCGGGGACCATGCGTGCGTTCAAGGAGGAGGGCAGCTACGAAGCCCAGGGGCGGCTCGAGAACCTCGAGGAGCTCCTGAACGCCGTAGCGGAGTGGCAGGAGGAGTCCGGCGGCTCCATCGCCGAGTTCCTGGACGAGGCGTCGCTCATGAGCAGCGTCGACGACCGAGCGGTCGAAGCGGTCAACGGCGAGGTCGAGGACGATGCGGTCACCCTGATGACGCTCCACAACGCCAAGGGGCTCGAGTTCCCGGTGGTGTTCCTGGTCGGCATGGAGGAGAACCTCATCCCCCACCGCAGCTCGACGGGCAACCTCCAGGAGATCGAGGAGGAGCGGCGTCTGCTCTACGTCGGCATCACCCGGGCGCAAGAGGATCTCACCCTGGTCCACTGCGAGGCGCGCATGACCTTCGGTCGCACCGAGATCGCGCGCCCGAGCCGCTTCCTGGAGGACATCCCGAACGGGATGCTGCAGGAGGTCGACATCTTCGGCCAGGAGCTGGCGGACGCGCGCCACCTCGCCAAGAGCCTGCGGCAGCGCTGGAAGCCGCCCAGCGCCCCCGCTTCGGCCTCTGCCGCGGCAGCCGCCGGCGCGGCGACCGCGGGACTCAGCTACCGGGGCGGCGAGAAGGTACGCCATCCCAAGTTCGGGCTCGGCACCGTGGTCGGGGTGAGCGGCGAGGGCGCGCGCGCCGAGGTGACGGTGGTCTTCGACAGCGCCGGGGCCAAGCGCCTCCTGGCGAAGTACGCCAACCTCAGCGCGGCCTGAACACAGCCGCTTCTCGCCCTCCCCGAGGACGTTCCCGTGCTGGCTTCATCGCCGACCGGGAGCGCTCCCGGCGGTGGTATAGTTCCCCAAGTCCGCGGGAAGACGCGTCGTTTCGGTGCCCCGCCGGGCGCCGGCCGAGGAGGAGCAGCTACTGTGAACGCTAGAGCCATCGTCGTGACGTCCGGCAAGGGCGGCGTCGGCAAGACGACCACGACTGCCAACGTTGGCGCGGCGCTCGCCCGGCAGGGGGAGAAGGTCTGCGTCATCGACACCGATGTGGGCCTGCGCAACCTCGACGTGGTGATGGGGCTCGAAGGTCGCGTGGTGTTCGATCTGATCGACGTGTTCGAGGGTCGTTGCCGGCTGCGCCAGGCCCTGGTCCGCGACAAGCGCGTCGACACCCTCCACCTTCTCCCTGCCTCGCAGACCAGCGACAAGAGCGCGCTCTCCGAATCACGCATGCACGAGACGGTCCGCCTCCTCACCGAGGAGGAAGGCTTCGACCGCGTCATCATCGACAGCCCGGCCGGCATCGAGTCCGGCTTCCAGACCGCGGCCAGCGCCGCGGACGGCGCGTTGGTGGTCGTCAATCCCGAGGTGTCGAGCGTGCGCGACGCCGACCGCATCATCGGGCTTCTCGAGGCGCGCGACATCTCCGACATCCGGCTGGTGGTGAACCGGCTGCGGCCCGAGATGGTCAAGCGCGGCGACATGCTCGAGGTCGACGACGTCCTCGACATCCTCGGGGTCAAGCTGATCGGCATCGTTCCCGAGGACGAACGCATCCTGGTCTCCACCAACGTCGGCAGCCCGGCCGCCCTCGACGAGGCGACCCGCAACGGTGCTGGCGGCGCCTTCCGCGACATCGCCAGCCGCATCCGGGGCGAGGACGTACCGTACGCCCAGCTTCAAGCCCAGGGGCGCTTCTTCACGGGGCTCCGGCGGTTGTTTGGAGGCAACTGATGTTCGGTCTCTTCGGGCGCAAGCGCAGCAAGGACCACGTCAAGGAACGCCTCAAGCTGGTGCTCTCGTACGACCGGGCCAAGCTCTCGCCCGGCCGCATGGAGCAGCTCAAGCAGGAGCTGATGGGCGTCATCACCAAGTACTTCCCTGCCGCCGAGTCGGATTACGACGTGAAGCTCGAGCAGCACGGCGACCGCATGGTGTTCGTCGCCAACCTCCCGCTCTCGCAGGCCGACGCCTAGCACCCTGCGGCCTTCAGGTCGAGTGTCGCCCGCCCCGGCCCGATAGCGCGTACCGCACCCCGGTCGCCACCAGCAACACCGCGAACAACCACCGCAGGGTGTCGTTGGGAAGCGCCAGCGCCACACGGCCGCCCAGGTAGGCGCCCCCCGCCACGCCGAAGGCCAGGACCGGCGCCACACGCAGGTCCACGTGGCCGTGCCGCAGGTGCTGCAGGCTCCCGGCCAGCGCCGCCGGCACCATCACCGCCAGACTGGTTCCCTGCGCCGTGTGTTGCCCCACGCCGAACAGCAGCACCAGCAGCGGGACCATCACCGAGCCGCCGCCCACCCCCAGCAGACCGGACACCGCACCCGCCAACAGGCCCGTGCCGAGACCGAGCGGCAGCGCCCAGGCCGCGGCGACCGCGTGGGCCGGCACCAGCGCGTCGAAGGGCAGGCTGGCGCCGGTGACGATGACGAGGACGCCGAAGACGCGCCGCAGCGCTCGCGCCGGCACGCGCGGGCTCAGACCCGCCGCCAGCGACGAGCCCACGATGGAGGCGCACGCCAGCGCCAGCGCCAGCCGCACCGCCACCGCGCCTCCGAGGGCGTAAGGGATCACGCCGACCAGCCCCGTGAGCACCACCGCCACCAGGCTGGTGCCGTGGGCACGGTGCTGCGACAGCCCCAACCAGGCGCCCAGTAGCGGCACCATCACCACGCCGCCCCCGAGACCCCCGATGCCACCGAAGATGCCGGCGGCGACGCCGATCAGCAGTCCCTGCCACGCCATGCGGGCCATGGTACAGCAGGAGCGCATGGTATCCTCGAAGGCGTAGCCATGCCCTCCCGAACGATCCTCCTGGTGGATGCTGACCCTCTGCAGCGTCAGCTCGTCGACATGCTGCTGGCCGAGGACGCTCCTACGGTCGTGAACGCCGGCACGGGGCGTGAGGCGCTCGAGTTCCTCAAAGAGCACACGCCGCACCTGGTGCTCATGGCGATCGAGCTCCCCGACATCGGCGGCGACGCGGTGTGCAGCAAGCTCAAGAGCGTCAGTCGCCTCGCGCGCGTGCCGGTGATCCTCACCCTCGACCCGCCGGGGCGCGCCGGCATCCCGCAAGACGTCCGCGAACGGGTCCGCTTGGTGGGTGCCGACCTGCTGATCCAGAAGCCGCTGGGCGACAAAGGGCTGCGCGACCGCGTCCGCCAGCTGCTGGCCCGCTGGGACGCCCCCGCCGTGGCCACCGGCCGTTCCACCAAGAACACCGGCGTCATCGAGGAGGCGCTCGACGCCCTGAGCGCAACGGGCAGCGACGACGCGCAGGCGACGCCGCCGCCCGATCCCATCACCGACGCGCTCTACCGGGAGAACGAAGAGCTGCGGCAGGAGGTGGCCTCGCTCAAGCGCCGGCTGGCGCGGTTCGAGGCCGGTCTATCCGGGGTTGACGACGCCACCGAGCCGGCACCGGACATCGTAGCGGGATCCGAGCCCGCGATGCCGGCGCAGCCCGCGGCGCCCGACGACCCCGAGGAGCCGCCTGCCGGGCGCCCCGGCGACGTGCCCGAGAGCACCGTCGAAACGCTGGAGCATCGCGTGCGGGAGCTCGAACGCCGCAACAAGGCCCTGCGGGCCGCGCTCGAGGAAGCGGAGGCTCACGGTGAGGAGAACCAGGGCCGCGGGCTCTTCAAGCGGCGCCGACCCTGAGGCGCGGATGGCGACGTGCGGATGCTGAAATGCGGAGCGCCCGGCGCGAACGCCGCGCGCGGCTAGGTTGCGGCGGGCTCGCTCACTTCGTCGACTTCGGGCAGGTGCGTCAGCGCCCAGCCGCGGATCGACTCGATGACGTTCTCGAGCGCCAGGCCGGCCTCCGTGAGATCGTAACTGCAACGCGGCGGCGTCACGGAGTGCACGGTCTTGTAGACCAGCCCCCGCGACTCCAGCCGGCACAGGCGCTGCGTCAGGGTGGTCGGGTTGCAGCCCCCCACCTCGCGACCCAGCTCGTTGAAGCCCTTCGGGCCTCCGAGCAGGGAATGCACGATATGGAGCACCCACTTCTCTTGCAGGATCTCGATCGCTGCGCCTGCAGGGCAGCTTCGCACATCGTGTGGGTCGTGGCAGCGCTCGTTCATGACTATGTTTTGAATCTAGCACGTACTCCCGGGCGCCCGACCCCGCCAGCCAACATGCGTCGGACACGGCACGAACGCCGTCCAACGAAGGGACGTACCTCCCTCTCGATCGCCTCGGGCCGGTGCTACACTACGCTCACCAGGCGACCTCGCGACCTCTGGCGAAGGGCCCGAAGGGAGCACCATGAACATCTACAAACTCATCGGTCGCAATATCGACATCACCGACTCCATGCGCCAGTACGCCGAGGACAAGTTGCAGAAGCTCGACCGCTTCTCCGACCAGATCGTGGACGCCCGTGTGGTGATGTCCTACGACGGCAAGGCCACGGGCGCCAGCGGCGCGAACCCGGCGAAGGTCGAGGTGCAGGTCAACCTCGCCAACGGCATCGTGCGTGCCGAGGAGCGAGGCCAGGACACCTACGCCGCCATCGATCTGGTCGTCGACAAGCTCGAGCGGCAGCTCAAGAAGTTCAAGGGCCGCTTCATCGCCAAGCGCACCGAGGAGAAGCCGCAGCCCGAGCCCCCGGAGCCGGCCGAGACGGAGCCCGCGATCGTGCGCGTCAAGCGCCACGTGCTACGGCCGATGGCCCCGGAGGACGCCGCCATCCAGATGGAGGCGCTCGGCCACACCTTCTTCATGTTCCACAACGCCGACACCGACGAGATCAGCGTCATCTACTTGCGAAGCGACGGCGACTACGGGCTGATCGAACCCGCCAACTAGAGCGCTCCGGCGCCGCTCGTTCGCGAACCGCGCTCAGCGGTTGAGCACGGTTCCGCTGGGGACTGCGTATAGCGCGCGCAGCGTGGCGACGTCTCGTTGGGAGATGCGGCCGGAGGGTGACGCCGACAGGGCGTCGCCGCTATAGGGGCTCCGGCCGATCATGCCCACCGCTTGGCCGAACGCCAGCAGCGCGTAGCGGTAGACCTGGTCCGGCTGGAAACGCGGGTCCAGGATGACCTCGGTGGCGTGGAACCGGTACTGGTTCTGCGCGTTGATGGTGAAGCCGTAGCGGTAACTGGCGACCTTGTCGGTGAGTTGCTGCCAGGTGACCGTGATGGCGTCGGGCGTGTCCTGCCCCACCACCACGAAGTTCAGGATATCGGGGGCAGCCTGCTGCCAGGCCTTGATGGCGCGGAGGACGGCGTCGCGCATGGCCTGGCCGTTGGCTTCGGGCGCCGGCGTCACGTACACCGCGATGGGCATGTCCTGCGAAAGGTAGTGCAACAACCGCGCCTGACCTCCCGTGCTCGAGGGGTCCGAGGCGATGTCGGAGAGATAGGTCGGGGGGCTCTGCTGGGCCGAAGCCACGGCCAGCGCTACGAACGTGAACAGCAGGGCGAGAACTCGCCGCATCGCTACACCTCCACTGCGGCGCCTTGCTGCGCCGCAGGAACGCACCCACCGCAGCCCCCGCGAAGGCGAACCCTCCGACATGCGCCCACCACGCAACGGCGTAGGCGCCGGGCTGCACGAGCGCGACGTGGGTCGTGGCCCCGACCGACTGGACCAAACACCAGTAGCCGATGAGCAGCCACGCCGGACACCACAATAGGAAAAAGCGCGGCACCCGGGCGAACAGCGGCAACACGAGCCCGGGCAGCGCGCGGCGCAGATGGGCGCGGCGCAGATGGGCACGGCGCACTGGCAGCGTGGATCCGCGAGGCCCGCGGCGCGTGCGTCAGCCGCCGCGAGGGGTTGCCTCGACGTCCTCCAGTACCTGCCGCAGCTTGACCAGGCGGTGCGCCCCCACGACGCCGCGCACCATCGCGCCGTTGTAGATGATCGTGCCCTTCCCAACGATGGTGCCAGGCGCGAGTACGGCGTTGCAGCCGATCGACACGCCGTCGCCGAGTGCGGCGCCGAACTTCCGGACGCCGATGCCGCGACCATCGACCTTGACCTCCTCGCCGGTGGTCTTGAAGTTCGCGAGCTTCACGCCGGCGCCCAGGTTCACATCAGACCCGATGACGCTGTCGCCCACGTAGTTGAAGTGCGGAGCGCGAGCGCCACCCAGGAGCACCGAGCGCTTCACCTCCGAGGCGTGCATCACCCTGGCGTCCGGCCCGAGCACGACGGGGCCCCGCAGGTACGCGGCATGCCCGACCTGTGCACCCGGCGCCATGTAGACCGGACCCTGGAGGTATGCGTAGGGCCCGATGCTGGCGCCCTCAGCCAGGTACAGCGGACCTTCGATGATCGCGGTCGGATGCACGCTTCCCAAGCGCGCGGGGGACAGTTGCGACGCGAAGGCATCGAGCCGGTCGAGCACCTGCCAGGGCGACGCCACGTCGAGCAGCGCGCGCAGCGGCTCGGGAACCCGTGCGAGATCGAACAGCTCCGCTGTCGTCGGCATGCCCCAGTGTAGCCTCCGGCCACCCTCGGGCCGCGAGCGCCGGCCGTGCCCGCCGGCCCTGCCCGCCGGCCGTGAGAGCCCGGCGTTTCCGCCCGCCGGCCCCGACGGGATAGAATCGGCGCGGCCGTGCTCCATCTGATCTATAACCCCGTCGCCGGGCGAGGCCGGGCGAACGCCGCGCTGGTGCAGACGCGGGCGTTCCTGGACGCCCGCTCGGTGCCGTACCGGGTCCTGTCGACGGAGGCGCCGCGGCACGCCACACAGCTCGCCCTGGACACGCCTCCGGACGCGACGGTGGTGGCCGTCGGCGGCGACGGCACGGCCCACGAGGTGGCCCGCGCCTGCGTCGGCACGGAGCGCACGCTGGGCGTGCTCCCGGTCGGTTCCGGCGACGACTTCGCCTTCGCGCTGGGCATGCACCGGAACGATCTGGCGGGCGCGTTGGAGCGACTGATCGCCGGCGAGGTCCGCCTCGTCGACACCGGCCGCGTGAACGGCGAGCCCTTCGTGAACGCGGCCGGCGTGGGATTCGACGCCGACGTCGCCACTCGGGTCGCGGGCGCGCCGCGCCGGCTCCGCGGGCTGGCGGCCTACCTCTGGGCCGTCATGACCGCCCTCGGCGCGCTGGACGCTGCACCGGTCGAGGTCTGGGTCGACGGCGAGCGGGTCTACGCAGGCCGCTCGCTGCTCGTGTCCACCCATCTCGGCCCACGCACCGGCGGGAGCTTCCTGTTCGCCCCCGACGCGTCGCTCACCGATGGCTTGTTCGAGGTGCTGGTGGCCGGCGGCCTGGGCCGCCTGGGCACGCTGGCGCTGCTGCCGCGCGTCATGCGGGGCGCCCACCTGGACCACCCGGCGGTCCATCTGTTCCGCGGACGTCACGTAGAGCTTCGCTGGGAACGCGACCAACCCGGCCATGCGGAAGGCGAGCCGCTCGCGGCCGCGCGCACGTTCCGCCTCGACCTGGCGCCGGCGTCGCTGCGCGTCCTGACTTGAGGCCTCGGCCCGGCACGACCGCGCCGGGCGGACGTGCGCTCCGCGCCCACCGTGCCTACCACCGCGCCAACACGAACGGGGCCCCGCTTTCGCGGGGCCCCGTTGTTGGCGTGTCTACGCCGAGTGTCCTACGCCGTGATCAGAAGTTGACGGTGTAGGTGATCTGGAACGCCTGGGCCGACGAATCGGTCGGCGTCGTGGCCGTGTTGTGGTTCTGGTACACGCCGTACGAGAACTCGAGGTCGTAGTAGTTCCAGATGACCTCGTAGCCGCTCGTGTTCTGCTGCGTGTCAGTACCGGTGAACACATCGCCGTTGGAGATGTCAGAGGCGTTGTCGCCCGAGGAACCCGTGAAGGTGTTGGGGTTCGTCTCGATGTTCTGACCGCTCCAGGAACCGTACTTGGCCGTCAGCGCGCTGTGGTCGAAGAGGAACTGGTTCAGGACCAGTCCGACGCTCCACTGCAGCTCATTGGCCGTGTAGGTCTGGGCGTTCGTGTGGCTGCTGGTGCGGTAGTTGACCGCGCCCATCAGACTCGGCTTCAGCGGGACGTTGAGGGGCGTCGTGCTGAGGCCGGTACCCACCTGGATCGTGGACGTGTCATCCGCGACGTACGTGTGGGTGATCGTCTCGTACTCGGCGTACGGAGTCAGCGTGACGATGGAGACGTTGAGCGTGTAGTCGCCCTTGGCGTCGATCGTCGTGGTGTTGTAGCTCGCACCGGTCTGCTTGTAGGTGGCCTCGAGGTTGAGGCCCTTGATCAGTGCGTTGTCCGCCGAGCCGTCGTGCTTCAGCGTGACGCCGAAGCCGGTGTCGTAGTTGTTGTCCAGCGAGACGTCGCCCATGGCCGGCAGGAGCGCAACGCCGTTGGCCTGGAGGTTGCTCTCCAGGTCCCCGACCTGCGTGCCGTCGATGGTGACGTTGTGGAAGAAGCCGCTCAGGCTGAAGCCGGCGAACAGCTGGGCCGTCGCGTCGGCGCCGTAGGCCTGGACGCTATGGGTCGGGGTAGCCGTGACGTTGAAGTCGTAGCTGTCGTAGTAACCCGACACGTCGAGGATGAACAGCCCGAGCGACGCGTTGACGCCGTAGCCGGTCTGGCCAACGGGGTTGCCTTCGCCGTCGGTCAGCGCGAACGGGTAGTTGCCGTCGTTGTTGTTGTTCGGCGCCATGTTGAACCCGTTGACTTCCCAGTTCTGCGGGATGTCGCGGTAGTTCACATCGAGGCTGTTGAGAATCGGGATGTTCTTGCCGTCGATGTTGAGCTTGGCGTAGAGCAGCGTGTTGCTGACGTCGTTAGCCGGCGTCACCTGGTCGGTCTTGCTGCCCTGGGCCCACTCGAAGCCGAGGTTGAACATGCTGACGCTGGCGTTGGCGTCGACACCGTAGACCGTGTCCGTGATGTTGTTGTTGTCGACGTTGTCCTTGACGCCCGCGTTGGCCGCGGTCTGGGCGAAGCTGCCGCCGATCGTGATGCCCGTGAAGGGGTTCACGGTCAGATGAGCACCGCGCATGTAGGTGTTGCCGCCCGTGGTCGCGCCGGTGACGCTGTCGGCCATCGGAGCGGTGTAAGCCACCGTCAGGCTCGGGTTGATGAACTTCAGGAAGCCGGGCGAGGTGAGTGTCGCCACGAAGCCGGGTTCGTCCGTCGACACGATGTAGTCCGTGAACGTGGTGTCCACATTGGTGCCGAAGGAGAACGTCAGCGGGGCCGCGCCGATGCCATTGAACGTGGTCGTGAAGCCGTCGACGTGGAACACGTAGCCGGCGGTGGCGCTGCCGTCACCCGAGTACGGGTCGCCGTTGGCGTCGACCAGGGTGAGGCCCGTCGCCTTGACCATGCTCAGCGTAAGGACCGCGTCGAAGCTGTTGAGGGCGTTCGGGCTGCCAGTGCCGTTGAGCGAGGTGCCGAGGCTGATGTTCAGGTTGAGCGTCGCGGCGACGTCGCCAGACGTCTGGGTGATGTCCTGGCGGTCCTGCGCGAGCTCGCCCGTGTCGGTCTGGTAGCCGCTGTCGCCTTCTTCGTCGGAGCCGAGTTCCTTGGCGCCGGAGCTGAAGATCGAATCACCCATGCTGCGCGTCTGACCGACGCCGTAGGCGCGGTCCACGTCGAACGGGTGGCCCAGCGTGCGGCCGACGAAGTAGCTGAGCTCGATCGAGCCGCTGATGCCGAGCGGGTTGTTTTCGAGGGCAGTGACGCGATTCTGCAGGCCGGCGATGTCCTTGGTCTGCTGCTGGTCACTGGTCTCGAGGGCCGACACGCGATCGCGGAGAGCGACCTGGTCCCGGCGCAGCAGGATGACGAACTCGCGGATGTTCGCGATATCGCTCGAGTTGCGCTGGATGTCGCCCTGGACGCCGGAGAGGTCCACCGAGCCGCCGGCCGAGGTGGCCGGTTGCGAAGGCATGTTGTTCACCTTGTCGCTCAGCATCTGGATGACCTTGTTGGCGGCCGCGATGTCGGACGCGTTCTGCTGTGCCTGCGACATGGCCTGGCTGGCCAGGTCGTGGGCGTCGTTGGCGCGCTTGGCCGCGGCGTCAGCCTGGGCCTGCGCGGTGTCGATGGCAACGCGCTGCGAAGCGATCTGGTTCTGCAGGTCGCGAAGGACCGCGGAATCCGTGCCGCTGGGCAGGTTGTTGAGCTTCTGCTCGACCTGGTCGAGGCGAGAGGAGTTGGAGGCGATCGACGACTTGTTCGCCGTCACATCGTCGGAGAGGCTAGCGATGGCGCTCTCCGCCGAGGATAGACGCACCCCTTGCGAGGCCACATCCGAGGCGAGACCCTGCACGGCGTTACGCAGCGATTCGATATCGGACTTCGTCATGGCCAGCGAGCTGTTGACGTTCTGGTTGACAACGTCGAGCAGCCGGCTGATCACGAGCGCAGCCTGGTAACGCGTGAAGGCTTCGTTGCCGCGGAAGGTACCGTCGGGGAAGCCGATGACGATGCCCAGGTTGGCGATGCGGGAGACGGCGTCGGCAGCCCAGTGGTTCGCCGGAATGTCCGGGAACGACGTGCTGTTCTGCGCGAGAGCGCCACTCACCAGCGTCGCCGCCAGGAGCGTGAGTACGAGTTTTTTCATGCTTGGGTACCCCTTGAACTCTGAGAGTCGAATTCGTTTCGCGACGGTGTCACAAGACCTTAGTGATGCAGGGTTGCGGGAGTGTCCTTGTTTCCTCGCCGCTTCTGCACATGCGGTGCCTGGGATTCCGTCGAGACTCGCCTGACGCAGGGACCGGTTCAAGGTAGTGCACCTCCTTCCGGGTGCGGCCCCAGGCCACGGACAAATCCGGCCTAGTATCCCACAACGATGAGGGGGTGTCAAGCTGGATGAATCAATTATGAGAGGGAGAATCCACGCTCGGTATCGCAGAAATCGACTTTGTGAAGTCGCGCACTCATGTTCTACTCATGAGAGCGAAAGCGCCCCGTCCCGGACGGCGCCCGTGAAGATGAGGAACGCGAGAAGGTAGGATGCCCGGCATGGCGCGCATCACCGTCCCCGAAGCCGAGGCCCTGCTGGACAAGGCGTTCCCCGTCCTCGACCACGGCTTCGTGCGGCTGGTCGACTACCTCGGAGGCGACACCCGCATCGTGCAGGCCGCCCGCGTGTCCTACGGCGAGGGCACCAAGACGGTGCGCGAGGACCGCGCCCTGATCGACTACCTGCTGCGCAACCGTCACACCAGTCCCTTCGAGCAGGTGATCCTGACCTTCCACGTCAAGATGCCGATCTTCGTGGCGCGCCAGTGGATCCGGCACCGAACCGCCCGTCTCAACGAGATCAGCGGTCGCTACTCCGTGATGCGCGACGAGTTCTACGTCCCGCGACCGTTCGAGGTCCGCTTCCAGAGCCAGCGCAACCGCCAGGGGGGCAGCCAGGACGAGGTTCCCGACGAGCTGCGCGAGCGCGTGATCGAAGCGCTCCGTCACGACCAGGCGACGACCTACGGTCGGTACGAGGACCTCCTGGAAGACGGCATCGCACGCGAGCTGGCACGCATCAACCTGCCGCTGAGCCTCTACACCGAGATGTACTGGCAGATCGATCTCAACAACCTCTTCCACTTCCTGCGTCTGCGCATGGACTGGCACGCCCAGTACGAGATCCGCGCCTACGGCGACGTCATGTCGACCATGGTGCGCGCCGTTTGCCCGCTAGCCTTCGAAGCCTTCGAGGAGCATGCGCTGGGGGCCCGGACCTTCTCGGCCAGCGAGCTGCAGGTGCTGCGCCAGGCGATCGACGAGGCCGCGCTGGCCGAGGCGCTCGAGGCCAGCACGCTGCGCAAGACGCGACGGCGCGAGTTCCTCGACAAGCTGGCCGCGCCAACCGCTGCGCCCACCGCGCCCCCCGATGCGGCGGGCGCCGACGCCGCCGACGCCGGAGCAGCGTCGGTGTCGGAACCCGGCGCAACGGACGATCCCAGCGACGGCTGAGAGCGTCGCGTCGTGCGTTTCCGCCTGATCGCCGTCGGCCGCCTCAAGCGGGACTTCTTCCGTGCCGGCTGCCAGCACTACGTCGAGCGGCTGCAGCCGCTCTCCCGGCTCGAGGTGGTCGAGCTCAAGGAGGGCCGCTCGGGGGACGCCGCCGCCGTCCGTGAGGCCGAGAGCACCGCTCTGCTCGCAGCCTCCCAGGGACGTACCGTCGCCCTCGACGAACGCGGGAGGGCCTTCGACACCCGCACGCTGGCCGCCCACCTCGACGCTCTGGAGGTGCGCGGCATCAGCCAGATCAGCTTGCTGGTGGGCGGCGCCGAGGGACACGCACCTTGGCTCCGCGAACGTACCGAGGAGGCGTGGAGCCTCTCCCCGCTCACGCTCCCGCACGACCTCGCGCGTCTGGTCCTGTTGGAGCAGCTCTACCGCGTCGAGACGCTGCGTGCCGGGCACCCCTACCACCGGGGCTGATCACACCCGTGCTTGATTACACCCGTGGCTGACAACACCCGGGCTGAGGACGGACCCGGTCTCAGCCCCGTTTCCCGTGGCTCAGTCCCCGGCTCGGTCCGAGCCCCCGTTCGGCGTGCCCGCGCCACCGCCGGCGGTCCCCTCCACCATCGCGAAGAGAGTGAACAGGTCGGTGGCCAGCGCCTCGAGCGCCTCGAAGGGAGCCGCCTCGGAGCCCTCGCACAAGACCAGCATGTGCCGGCTCCCCACCACCAGCATGGGGCTCACGCCCCGCCCCACGAGCATGCGCTGCATCACGCGCTGGACCGGCCGCGTGAGCCAGGCGCGTGCGGCATCCTCGTCGCGCGCGAAGACGCTCACCTCGGCGTCGAAGTCGGACAGCTCGGACAGGGTCAGTCGACGACTCCCGGTCCGACCGGCCTCGATCGATTCGAGCACGGGGTTGCGCCTCGTCTGCGCCCGCAGGGGCGCGGCCGCGAGCGGCGCGGGCGCGCGCAGCAGCACGCCCGTGGCGAGCGTTCTCACGCTGCCGGTCGGGCCCGAGCGGGCGCGTTCCTGGTCGAAGAGGAAGAGGGTGGGCTGTCCGGAACGACGCAACCCGTAGAGGGGCTCCAACGCGCGCTCCCCCAGGTCGAGCCACTCCCGCAAGCGGGTCTCCTGTTGCTGCGCGTCCGCCAGCTCGAGCCGCCGCGCGAAATCGCGCCACTGCTCGCGCCGCGAAGGGTTCCTCTGGCGGCCGCGGAAGAGCATGGCGTATTCAACCACAGGCCCGCACGAAGGCGCCCCGCGGGGACGGAAGTCAGATGTTGAATCCGAACATGCGCATCTGCTTCTTGCCGTCGTCGGTCATCTTCTGCGGCGTCCAGGGCGGTGACCACACGAAATCGACCGACACCCGGCTGACGCCGTCGACCTTCATGACGGCGAGCTCGGCATCGGATTGGATGAGGTCCTGCACGGGGCATCCCATGCTGGTCAGGGTCATGTCGATGTTCACGTGGCCCTCGTCGTCCACATCCAGCTTGTAGACCAGACCCAGATCCACCACGTTCACGGGGATCTCCGGGTCGCGCACCACCTTCAGCGCTTCGAGGATCTCCCCCTTCAACTGCTCCTTATCGAGGCCACTCATGATTCACAAGCTAACAGACGCCGCCGACAGGGCGCGTAGCGCTCACGCCCCCTCGTCCTCCGAGCCCGCGGGCCGCACCATCCGGGTAAGCGCGTCCTCGGTCTGGGCCACATCGGCCGCCAGCTCGTCGCGCACCCGCACCACCCGCTCGTGGAGCGCGTCGATCCGCTCCTTATCGCGCGTCTCCATGGCCGCCAGGGCGTCCTGAAGGGTGCCTTCCAGGACCTGGAGACGCTCGGCGACATGGCCCTCCAGCGTCTCCGAGGCCGTGCCGATTCGTGAATCCAGGCTCTCCTTCGCCGCGCCCACCTGCGTCTTGAGCTCGGTGATCGCCGCCTCCAGCCGCCCCTCCAGCCGGTCGGCGGCCTCGCGCTCGCGCGACGCCAGCTTCGAGCGCGCGTCGGTGAGCTGGCGATCGAGCTGAGTCACCTGCCGCAACTGCGAGGCACGGTCGAGGAGGGCCGCCAGGAAGAACAGGACGGCCAGCGCCACCAGGGTCAGCAGGAGCACCAACCCGAGCGGCCCCTGCACCGTCACCACCAACAGCCGGATGGGTACGGGCTGCGTCAGCGCGTCGAAGTTGAACGCCGCCAGCAACGCCGCCAGCAGCACGACGACGGTCAGGAGGATGCCGCGGAATCGCATCGTGCTTCGACTCTACCAGGCGCGGCGCGACCCGCCACGCTCGGCTGGCACCGCGCGCGCGCCGCCTTCGGGCGGCGGCGGCCGGCCGCGCCCTCACCACTCCGCGAAACGATCGCGGTGGACGACCAGCGCCAGGCCCAGGGCCATCAGGGTCGAGATCAGGCTGGTGCCGCCGTACGACACCAGGGGCAGGGTGATGCCCGTGACCGGCGCCAGGCCCAGCGTGACGCCGATGTTGACCAGCACCTGAAAGCTGATGAGCACCATCACCCCCATGATCACCAGCTTGTCCCGGTCCTTGGGACAGTCGTTGGCCATGGCGACCAGCCGCCAGAAGAGCACCCCGTACAGAAGCAACAGGGTCACCGACGCCACGAAGCCGCCCTCTTCGGCGAGCACCGGGAAGATGAAGTCGGTCTGGCGGAAGGGGATGAAGCCGAGCTGCGACTGGGTGCCCTTCTTGTAGCCCTTCCCGAACAGCCCGCCCGAGCCCACCGCGATGGTGGACTGGATGACCTGGTAGCCGCTCCCCTGCGGGTCGGCCGAGGGGTTCACGAACGAGACCAGCCGCGCACGCTGGTACGCGCCGAGATGGGGCAGAACCACGGTGGGGACCGCCACCCCGAGGAGCACCACGGCGACCGCCAGGTGCCGCCAGGGGATGCCGCGCACCAGCATCATGCCGGCCCCGATGGCGGCGATGACCAGGGCGGTTCCGAGGTCGGGCTCGAGCACCACCAGCGCCAGCGGCGGCAACAGCAGCAGGATGGGGCGGGCGTAGTTGAGCGGGCCCCGCAACGGCCGCTCGTGCATCGCCGACGCCATCACCAGGATCAGCGTGAGCTTGGCGAACTCCGAAGGCTGGAAGCCCGGAAGCGGACCGAGGTAGAGCCACGACTTCGCACCGTTGACGGTGGTCCCGATGGCGGACACCGCGAGCAGCAGCACCAGGCTGAGGACGTACAGGTAGGGGACCAGCCCGGTGATCCGGCGCCAGCCCAACCACAACAGCCCCCCCGCCATGGCCAGGCCTGCCACCAGGAAGACGCCCTGGCGGAGCAACTCGTGCGGCGGCGCGGCGCTGCTCAAGGTGGCCAGACCGGCCGCCAGGAGCAGGATCACCACCGCGGGCAGACTGAGGTCGACGCGTGCCAACGCCTTCCCTCCCCTTCCTCGGCGAGAGCTGTCTCGCTCGCGCTCCACAGCCTACCAACCCGGCCTCCGTGAGCGCCGGGTGGCGGCGTCACGGTCGCCCCGCAGCGGGCGTCCTCGAGGACATGGTTCGCGCCTTCCCGCCCCCCAACGAGGCGCGGGGAGGGACCGCGCGGCGCGGGCGTCAGGTGCGCGACCTCCCGGCCCCGCCGGCGACCGCATCCTACGGCTGGATGAGGTGGCGATCCCCCGATGCCCTGTTCGCGCGTCGACGCCCCAAAGCGAGGGCGGCGCGGCGCGGGCTCGAGCGCACGTTGCGTCCTGCGCGAGGGCGTGCACTGGGGCGTGCACTGGGGCGTGCGCTGCTGGCCGTCGCCCTGACGGCCGGCACCGCACTCGCGGCCCCCTCGGACGCCGCGGGGCAGCGCTCGAAGCTACCGCCCGCCCCCGCTCGATCCGGCCCGCCCCCGGCCCGGCTCCTCGACACCACCGTCATCGCCTTCGAAGCGAGCGATCCGCTCGGCGGCTTCACCGGCCACGCTCCCGTGGCCGCTGCGACGCTTCAGGTCGATCCGGCGCGCCCCTCGACGGCGCGCGGGTCGCTCACCGTCCGGGCCGGCAGCATCACCACCGGCAACGCCATCCGGGACCGCAACGCCGAGCGTGGCGTCTTCGAGGCCGACCGCTACCCGGTCCTTCGCTACGCCATCGCCGACGTGCAGGCCAACCCGACCGACCTACCCGACGGCGGGACCGGTCGTGTGGTCGTGACCGGGAAACTCACGATGCACGGGATCACCCGCGAGGTCGTCGCGACGGGAACGGTGGAACGCAGTGGAGACCGGCTCGAGGCTCACCTCCATCTCGACGTCCGGCTGACCGACTTCGGCATGGACCGGCCCCGCTTCCTCTTCATCCAGGTCGACGACCTGGTGAAGGTCACCGTCGACCTGGCGTTGCGCTCGGCCCTGACGCCCTAACGCCCCGCCGCCCTGACGCCCCGCCGCCCTGACGCTCTCACGCCCAGCTCGGGTTCAGCGTCCGCGGTCGAAAGCACGCCGCAGGAATCCGGGGATCCCGGGCCGACGGAAGGCGGACCGTCCGCTCCACAGCAGCCATTCCACAACCAATGCCAGCAGCGCCAGCGTCAGCAGGATCCAGGCCAGCGAGCTGGCGGGCGCTTCGCCCAGCAGCGGACGCGCCTCCCCACGGGCGGCCCGGGGCGTCCCCTTGCCGTCGCTGACGGGCGGCGCCGGGAGACGGGACTCGGCGTCGCTGTCGAGGCTGGCCACCACCACGCCGCCGCCCGGCTCGCGGTAGATGCCGGGCCGCACTGCATACGAGACGACCTCGCCGCCCAGGGTGGTGCCCGGCTGCAGCGCCGCGCCCAGCGCCACGCTGGCGTCGCCGCGCACCTGACGCAGGTAGTTGGCCACCAGCGCGGGGAACGCCGCGCGCAGCACCAGGTCCGTCTGGGTGGGGTTGAACGCGGCCTGCAGCACCCGCACGCCGCCGCTGTCGCGGTAGCGCAACACCGGCTCGAGCTCGGCCGTGCTCGCCAGCGTCTGCCAGCCGCCGGACACGGTCCAGGGCGTGCGCGCGGGGTCGAGCCCCACCACCACGTCCTGCAGGTCCACGAAGCGCATCAGCGGCGACCCGCGGTCGAACTCTCGCACCACGCGGTACTCCGGTTTGGATGCGGCCGGCGCGAAGAGCAGGTAGCTTCCCGGCGGCAGCCCCTGCGGGTCCGAGCGGGTCAGCACGCGCAGGTCGGCAGGGATCTGCGCGGCGCTGGCGTTCACCCGCACCGTCACGCCGGGTACTGCCGCCAGCGCCTTGATGACCGCCTGGTCGCCTTGCTGCACGACCGCCGTCACCTGCCGGGCGCCCGCGTAAGCCTCGTCGTCGAGGGCGAGGGCGTCGCCCGCCGGGGACCCGGCCTCCACCCCCGCCGGCGGTGTGATGGCGGCGCGGTAGAGGCCCCGGACGTCGGCGAGCGGGAAGGTGATGCTGCCGGTGCCCCCTGCCGGCACCAGCACCGAGCCGCTCGCCACGGCGGCGCCGTCGCGGGTGAGCGCTACCTGTACCTGGACCGGACGACGGCTGTTCGACACCACTCCCACATAGGCCTGCTGGAGGCCCAGGTCGAAGGCGCTGATCCCCACGTTGATCCCGTCCCCGGCCACGTTGTGGTAACGCACCGAGACCCCGCCCACCGCCGCCTGGTCGGTGATCAGCTCCAACTGAGCCCCGGGCTCGACCGCCTGCCCGATCGCCACTGCGCGCTCCAGGTCGGCGCTGCGGTCGCCCACCGTGAGCTGCTGAAGGCTGCGCCGCACGGCGCCCCGATCGCCGGTCAACGGCACCAGCACGCGGGCGTCCAGGCCGGCACGGATGACCGCTACCCGGCCCGCGCCGGCGAGGAGGCGCTCCGCCACCGCTCTGGCCTTGTCGATGCGCACACCGTCGGTGTCGCGCGCCGCCATGCTGGCCGAGGCGTCGAGGATGAGGATGCGGTCGGGGGCCACGCCGCCCCGGATCTCGGGCCGCGCCAGCGCGAAGGCGGCGAGCGCCACGAAGAGCAACTGGGCCAGCAGCAGCCACGTCGGCGAGACGCGCTTCCGACGTTCGGCCGCCTGACGCGCCCGCTGCCACAGGAACAGCGCCGAGACCTGGTGGCGGCGCCGGCGGGCCCGCACGAAGTGCAGCAGGACCACCAGCGGCAGCGCCAGCAGACCCCACAGGAACTGGGGCGCAGCGAAGCTCACCGTCCCCGACCCCGCCCGGGGCTCCCCATCATCCCCTGTGCAGCAACGACGCCGTCCATGCCCGCCCAGTGTAGCGCCCACCTGAAACGCGCACGACACCGGCGGCCGGCCTGCACGGGTATAGCTGGTGCATCGACGGTACAGGGAAGAAGACGTCCTACCCCTGGAGGTGATCCATGAAGACGCAGCCCGACCCCCTCCCCATCGGCGCCGACGCTCCGCCCTTCGATCTGCCCGCCGCCGACGGGCGCCGCCACCGTCTTCAGGACTTCGGCGCTGAGCTGTTCGTCTATGTACAGGCGTGCAACCACTGCCCCTACGTGGTGGCCAACGTCGAACGGCTGACCCGCCTCGCCCGTGACTATCGGGGGAGCGTCGATGTCGTGTTCGTCAACTCCAACGATGCCGAGACGCACCCCACCGACGACGTCGAAGCGATGCGCGCCTTCGCGCGGGACCACGACCTACCCTTCCCCTACCTCCGCGACTCCGACCAGAGCGTGGCGCAGGCGTACCGTACGCAGCGCACGCCGGAGGTCCTGGTGTTCGATCGGGAGCGGCGACTGCGCTACCACGGCCGCATCGACGACAGCCCCAAGGACCCCGACGCAGTCACCCAGAACACCCTGCGCAACGCATTGGACGCAATCCTGGCAGGACGTTCCGTCGTCGAGGCCGAGACCTTCGCGATGGGGTGCACCGTCAAGTGGAAGCCGGGCAACTTTCCCGAGGTGGCCTGAGGATCGGCGGTCATGCCGGAATCGACCGGGACCGCCAACGCGCCCACGAGCGCGTAGCGAACGGAGCGTCATGGGAGACACGATCATGCGAGACAACGTCATCCGCCAGCAACTCGAGGGGCTGGTGCGCGGGGAGGGCGCGCACGTGAGCGTCGACGGGTCGCTCGAGGGGCTCCCCGAGGCGCTCCGCGGGCGCGTGCCCGACGGCCTGGCCCACAGCGCCTGGCAACTGCTCGAGCACATGCGCATCGCCCAGGAGGACCTGCTCCAGTACGCGCTCGATCCCGATTGGACGTCGCCGTCTTGGCCCGACGGCTACTGGCCGGCCGACCCGCGGCCGGCCTCGGACGCCGCCTGGCAGGACAGCGTGCGCGCCTTCGAGCGTGGACGCGAACTGGCGCTCTCGCTGGTGCGCGACGCCGAGCGGGACCTCACCGCGCCCCTGGCGCACACGCCCGGGCACACGCTGCTGCGCCAGCTCCTGCTGCTCGCCGACCACAACGCCTACCATGGCGCCCAGCTCGTCGACGTCCGGCGCGCGCTGGGGGCGTGGCCGCCCGCCTGATCGAACGCGCCGGATCACACCCTACGGATCACACCTGCCGCATCAAGACCTGCCGCATCAGACCTGGAAGACCCCTACGCGGAACGGCGGCGGCTCGCTGTCCAGAGCGCATGCCTCCAGCGCCCGGATGAGGCGGTGCCGCAGTTCGAGCGGCATCACAACGGCGTCGACCCACAGCCGAGCCGCACCGTAGCGGATATCGAGGGCATGCTCGTAGCCGGCGCGGATGCGCTCGAAGAGCTCAGCCAGGGTGTCCTCGTCGGGCTCGGTGCCGGCGCGAGCGAGCTGTGCCGCCTGGATGTCGAGGATGGTCTTGGCCGCCTGCTGACCGCCCATCACGGCGTAGCGCGCACTCGGCAGCGCGAACAGGAAGCGTGGCGCGTAGGCCTTGCCGCTCATGGCGTAGTGCCCGGCGCCGTAGGAACCTCCGAGGATGACGCTGAGGCGAGGCACGACGCTGTTGCTGACCGCGTTGACCAGCTTGGCGCCGCGCCGGATGATGCCGTCCTGCTCGCTGTCGACCCCCACCATGAAACCGTTGACGTCGTGCAGGAACACGATGGGGATGCCCATCTGGTTGCAGTTGAGCACGAAGCGCGCTGCCTTGTCGGCCGCCTCGGCGTAGATGACACCGCCGACCTCGAGCCGGCCGCGGTTCTTCACCACCCGCTTCTGGTTCGCCACGATCCCCACCGGGAAACCACCCAGACGGGCGGTGCCGCACACCAGGGTGCGGCCGTAGCGTGCCTTGTACTCGTCGAACTCCGCTCCGTCGACGAGGCGGGCGATGATCTCGCGGGTCTCGTAGGGCTGGCTCCCGCCGTCGACCGGCAGCAGGCCCTCGAGGTCCTCGGCCTTCTCGGCCGGCTCCACGCTCTCGCGCCGGTCGCGCGCCCAGGCGGCCAGGGGACGTGGTGCGTAGCTCGCGGCGAGCCGGCGCAGGCGCAGCAGGGCATGGGCGTCGTCGGGTTCGAGGAAGTCGACCGTGCCCGACACCTCGGCGTGCATCACGGCACCGCCCAGATCCTCGCTCGACACCGTCTGGCCGATCGCCGCCTTCACCAACGCCGGCCCGGCCAGGTAGAGGCCGGAGCCTTCGGTCATGACCAGGGTGTCGCACATGACCGGCAGGTAGGCCCCGCCGGCCACGCAGTTTCCCATGATGGCCGCCATCTGCGGGATGCCTAGCGCGCTCATGCGCGCGTTGAGGTAGAACACACGACCGAAGTCGTCCTGGTCAGGGAAGATCTCGTCCTGCATGGGAAGGTAGACCCCGGCGGAGTCCACCAGATAGACCGTCGGAAGGCGGTTCTCGAGCGCGATCGTCTGGGCCCGGATCACCTTCTTGGCGGTGATCGGGAAGAACGCGCCGGCCTTGACGGTGGCGTCGTTGGCGACCACCATCCAGGGGCGGCCGTCGATGCTTCCGATCCCCGTCACCACGCCCCCGCCGGGCGCGCCGCCCTCGGCCTGGTACATCTCCCAGCCGGCGAAGGTCATCAGCTCGTCGAAGGGAGCGCCGTCGTCGAGCAGCTTCGCCACACGCTCGCGCGCCGTCCACCGGCCCTTGTCGTGCTGGCGCTTGCGCGCCTTGAGCCCGCCACCTTCCGCGACCGCCGCACGCTGCTCGAGGAGCGTCGCGCCCGCCTCCTTCCAGTCCTTGCGGTTGGGGCGGTAGGGGGAGCGACGGCGGTCCTCCAGCGTGATCTCCGTAGCGATGCGATAGGACGCGCGTTTGCCGCGCACGTTAACGGACGTGGGTTGCCAGGACCACCAACAGGCCGCCGCCCGCGTTCTCCAGATGGTGGCGCGTACCGGCCGGCACGCTGACGAGTTTGCCGGTGCCCACGCGGTCGCTGCCGGCGTCGTGACGGAGCAGCACCTCGCCCTCGAGCACCTGGTACAGGCAGCTCGCGTCGTACGTGTGGTCCTCGTCGCGTTGCCCCGCCTCGAAGCAGTGCAGCGTCACGCTCAGGTCCCCTTCCGTCACCAACTCGCGGTTCTGGACGGTGTCGAGCGAGAAACGGCGAGCGTCGGCGATGGTCACGATGTTCACGGTGCTAGACCTCCCTCAGGTCCCTGCGTCCGGCCCACGTCCCCCGTGGTGCCGGAATTGCGCCCTGGTCGACGACCATTGTGCGCTGTGTGGATAACCAATGCAATCTGTGGATAACTCGGGTCCCTTGACAAGACCCCGGAAGGTCTGGTAAATGCTCCGCGCATTCCGCCGGACGGAGAAAGAACGTTCTGGACGCCCTTTCTGACACCTCGCCCGCCAGCATCGGGCTCTCCGACGCGCACGCGGCACTTCTCCACATGCTTGTGGAGAACTCCGCTCGCCTGTGGAAAAGGTTGCCTTCACGCCTCACGCACGGCCTGGACGAAGGCCCGGACACGCTCGGCGTCCTTGATGCCTGGCTCCGACTCCACCCCGGAGGCGACGTCGACGGCGTACGGGCGCAGCGCCCGCACCCCCTCCCCCACCGTTCCCGGGTCGAGGCCGCCGGCCAGCACCAGCCGCGGGTGCCCTCGCCAGGACCCGGCGTCCGCCCAGCGGAAGGGCCGCCCCGATCCCGGCGTGGGAGCGTCGAGCAGGAACGCATCGGCCGGGTAGTCCTCCAGCGATGCGGGGGTGAGGTTCGGCTCGAACGCCATCGCCCGGACCACCATCACGTCGCCCCGCAGCGCCGCAGCGTAGCTGGCGGGCTCGTCGCCGTGGAGTTGCACGGCCCCCAGCTTGAGGCGGTGCACGGCGGCGCGCACGGTGTCGAGCGGCGCGTCCACGAACACCCCGACGCGCGTGATGAAGGGGCCGAGGCCCGACACGATGCCGGCAGCGGCCGCCAGGCTGACCCTGCGCTTGGAGCGCTCGGCGAAGATCAGGCCGACCGCGTCGGCTCCCGCTCGTTCGGCTGCACGCGCGTCCTCGGCCCGCGTGATGCCGCAGATCTTGATCCGTACACGCCCGTCCATGGCTCCATTATGGTCCCGCCCCGCCATCATGCCCGTCCGTAGCCCGCGACCACCTCGACGCTCACGCCGAGCGACGCAGCCATGAGGTCGGAGCGGGCGGCGGCCTCCCGGATCTCGATCTCGGCGTCGCCGTCGGCGAGCGCCTCCACCTGTAGGTAGCCAGCGCCCAGGTGGCAGCGCACGGCGCGCACGCGCTGCGCTTTGCTGCGCTCCAGGTACTCCGCCAGTCGCAGCATTCCGGCCAGGCGCGCGAGCCGGTCCAGGTCGCCCTCCTCGAGGACGACACCGTAGCCCTGGTCGCCAGGGGAGCCACGACGGTGATAACGCACCAGCAGGGCGACGAGCACCTGCTCGCGGTGACTGAACCCGGGCATGGCACGCCCCATCACCAGATACATGCCGTGCTTGTGGTGAGCGTAGTAGTCCACCGCCATGCCGATGTCGTGCACCAGCGCGGCGGCCGCCAGCAACGCGCGCTCCCACGCGCCCATGCCGTGAAGGCTCGCGAGCTGGTCGAAGAGCTGCAGCGCAAGGTGACGCACGTGCAGGTTGTGCGGTGCGTTGTCGTAGTACTCCCGCATCAGGTTGAGGGCGCTGAACTCTCGCACGTCGGGAGCGAGATGGTCTCCCTTCGGGAACAGGAAGGGGTAGAACAGCCCCTCGCGCAGGCCCTGCCCGCTGATGCTCACCTCGTCGACCTTCAGCGCGGCCAACGCCTCGGCGATCACGACGCCGCCGGCCACGATGATGTCCGCCCGGTCGCGGTTGAGGCCCTTGACGTCGCGGCGCCGCTGCAACGGCCGGCGCGCCAGGTCCGCCACCAGCTCCTCCAACACCTCGCGCTGCAGGCGGTAACCGTGCAGCAGGTCGGGCCGATAGTCGGTGCGCGACTGCACGATGTTGGCGAGGTTGCGCACGGTCCCACCCATACCCACCACCGGCAGGCCCGCCGGCAACTCGGCGAGCCGAGGCGCCAGCTGCTCGCGGACGTGCTGCCGCAACGCCTTGAGCTCGCGGCTCCTGGGCGGGTCGCTGGTGAGGAAGGCCTCGGTGGTGCGCACCGCGCCCAGCGGCAGGGCGCCGCCCTGCTCGAAGCGGCGCTCGCGCAGCCGGCTGAGCTGCATGCTGCCGCCCCCGAGATCGAAGACGACGGCGTCCTGAACGTCGAAACTGTTGGCGACCGCGAGCGCCCCGTACTCCGCTTCCTGATGGCCGGTGAGGACCTCGAGCTCGACCCCGGCTCGCTGTCGCGCCGCTTCGACGAACGCCTCGCCGTTGACGGCGGCGCGCACTGCACTGGTAGCAGTGGCGCGCAGATCGTCGATGCCGACGGCGTCGCAGTAGCCTCGGAACGTGCGGAGCGCCTCCAGGCCGCGCTCGAACGGCTCGGCGCGGAGGATGCGCGAAGGCCCCATCCCCTCGGACAACCGCACCACCTCCCGCAGCTCGTCGAGCAGCTGGAAACGGTAGTCGGCGCGATAGAGCAGCACCACCAGGCGGGCGGTATTGCTGCCGAGATCGATGATGCCGACGCTGCGCACGAAGGCAGTATGGCACGCGTCGCGAACCCGGCCGGCCCCGCCGGGGCGGGCCGAGCGCGATGTCAGAGGACGTCGCGCAGGTGCTCGAGGCGGGCCGCGCCTTCTTCTCCGAGCACCACGATGGCGTCGAAGCGCGTGCGCACGTCGGGATCGCCGAGGCGCCTCGCCAGGTAGTGGCGCGCCGTTCGCCGCAAGCGCTCGAGCTTGCGGCGATCGAGGGTCTCGGCTGGATGCCCGTAGCGTTCGCTGCGACGCTGGCGCACTTCGACGAAAACGACCGTGGCGCCGTCGCGGACGATGAGATCGATCTCGCCGGCACGCACGGCGTAGTTGGTCTCCAGCACCACCCAGCCCAGGCCTTCCAGGTGGCGCCGAGCGAGTGCCTCGGCCCAGTGCCGCAGCGGTGCCTCCCCGGGCGCCAAGATCCGCCTCAGGCGGGCGTGACCTGCACCCGACGCGCGTCGGCCCAGAGTCCCTCGATGTCGTAGAAGGAGCGGGCCTCGGGGCTCATGATGTGAGCGACGATGCCACCGAAGTCGATGAGGACCCAGCGGTCGCTGGGGCCCTCCACGCCGCGCGGGGGGAAGCCGTGCTGCTTGAGGCGCTCCCGCACGGCGTCCTCCAGCGCGCGAAGCTGGAGGTGCGACTCCCCGGTGGCGACGATGAAGTAATCGAGCGTGGCCGAGACCTCGGTGAGGTCCAGCACGACGATGTCCTTGGCGCGGCGGTCGTCGAGCGCATCGACGATGAGCTGCACCTCCTGCGGTACGGCGGTACTCTTCTGCAACGTCCCTCCCTCGCTGGCGGGCCCGGTCATCGGGCGCTCGCCGCCTGTGCCACGTCCACCCCGGTGGGGACCATGGTCGTGGCGTCCGTGCCGAGCACGAGCTCCAGGTCCACGGAGCGCCCCCGATAGGCGTCGAGATGGTCCACCTGTTGCTTGCTGGCGTGGAGCAGCGAGGCGTAGTACTCGGCATCTCGCCAGCCGGGCAGCGTCGCCAGCAGCCGGCTGGGCGTCGGGTCGACCGTGCCCTCTTCGCGGACCAGGATATCCTTCGCGGGCACCCCCATCGCCTCCAAACGCTTCTGGAACCACGCGCCGAGTTGCGGCGTGCCGCTCCGGTTGGTGATCAGAAGCGTCGCCGTCGGCGCCTGGCTGAAGGTGCGCGGCGTGCCACCGAAGGTGTCGGCAAGGAAGTGGTTGACCTGTTGCGGATCGACCTTCAGCACCGTGCCGACGTCCGGGATCTCGACCTCCTCGGTGGGCAGGGTGGCGGTCTCCTTGAGCTGCAAGCTGCCTACGCGCGACGCGAGTTGGCGCGCCAGCGCGGGGCTGGCGTTGGTCTGTACATCCTGGAAGAAGGTGTCGACCAGACCCGGGACCTTGGTGACCGCCCGCACGTTCAGCTCCTTCACCTTCGCCATCAGGGCGTAGGCGAGGCGTTTGACGTTGTCGAGGCGATCGATGTCGCCGCGCAAGGTGTGGCGGTAACGCACGAAGTCGGCCGCCTGCTGCCCGTCGATATGCTGTGGGCCGGCGGAGAAGTGGATGTGCAGGTTGCCCGCGTTGTCGTCGTAGTTCATGGCGTACGGCACGTTGACGTTCACGCCTCCCAGGGCGTCGACCAGGTGCTTGAAGATATCGAGCTTGATGATGGCGTAGTAGTCGACCGGTACTCCCAGGATCGCCGACACCCTGCGCCGCAGCGCGTCGGGCCCCCCGCGCGCGAACACGCCGTTGATGCGGTAGCCGGCGTCGGACAGCCAGATGTCGCGCGGAAGCGCGATCATGGTGATGGCGTCGCCGGTGATGTCGACGTAGAGGATGGTGTCGGTATTGATGCCGGCGGTGCTGCGCGTGCCCTTGTAGTTCCAACCGACGATCGTCCCGCCCTTGCCGTAGATCGGATCGGCCTCGGCCTTGGAGTAGAAGATGTCGCGGCCGGCGACCACGAAGCTGACGTGGAAGGCGTTGCCCTTGATTCCCAGGAGTTGGCGCTGCTCGCGGCTGAGCGGCGAGCGGTGCACGTCGCGGGTCAACCAGTAACCCGCCAGACCGGCCAGGGCGAGGAGCACACCGGCCAGCATGAGGATACGCGCGTTACGAACGGTCAACAATCTGCTCATACACCCTCAGGGTGGCGGGGTGGACGGCCTTCCCCTTGGAACGGAGATAGCGCACCTTCGAATCCACGGAGCGCGCATAGGCGGCGTCGAGATCCCTCAGGGCCAGGGCCCGGATGTCGTCGTTGACGCCCCGGCCCGGCTCGCACACGTCGGCGATATAGACGGCGACGCCGACGCGGTTGCCCGGAGCGACCCCGAAGACGTGGCCCTCGACCGCTTCCAGCACGTCCGCCTCGTGCACGCCCCAGCGCTCGGCGATGACGCGCGCGGCGCGTCCGTGCACCGACAGCGGATGCCCTTCCTCCGTGGCGTTCTCGGGCGGGGCCAGCTCGAACAGCTCCTCGGATGACAGGTCCCGCGCGGCGTCGTGCAGCACCGCGGCAAGACATACGGCTTCGATCTCGGGCGGGGTGAAGTGGTTGGCGCTGGCGATCGACTCGGCCAGCCTCGCCACGCGCAACACGTGCTGGAAGCGCTCCAAAGAGACCATCGCCCGCACCCGCACGCAGTACGCGCTGAGCTCGGGGCGGCTGCAGAGGTCCGTTTCGGGCAGCGGGTTGGGTTCGGCCATCGTTCCTCGGTTCGTCGCAGGGACGGTCGCGAGCGCCTCCGAGCGCGCCCGGTCACCCCCGACCGCCGGCTGGCGGCACCGACCATTCAACCACATGAAGGTGAGAGCCTGCGGTCTGTCGGCCGACGGCGAGGGTGGGCTCGCGGCACGCCTCTGTCGAGAACCCGTCACCCTTCCGCGTCGGGCGTGCCTTCCCCGTGGTCTTCGGAGAAGTACTCGAACACGGCGTCGCCGATGCGCACGTCGTCGCCGTCCCGGGCGCCCGAGCGCTTCAGCAGACGATCGATGCCGTAGGTCTTGAAGTAGCGCTGCAGATAGTTCACGGCCTCGGCGTTGGATGCATCGAAGCGGTCGACGAGCGCCTCGATCTCGCTGCCGCGGACCACCCAGCCCTCGCCGCTGGCGTCGCGGCCGACTTCCAGCGCACGGACCTCCACGCGCCGTTCCGGCGCCTCCCGGCCCACCGCTTCGGGCCGCGCGGGCAGCACCGCGAAGAGCGCCGAGACGAGGTCGCCCAGCCCCGCGCCCTCCAGCGCGGACACGCTCACCACCGGCAACCCGGCCGCGCTCAAGGCGCGCTCGGCTTCGGCCACCTCCGCGGGTGCCGCCAGGTCGGTCTTGTTCAGCGCCAGCAGCGCCGGCCGCTCCAGCAGCCCCGGGTCGAAGCTCACCAGCTCGCGCCGCAACGCCTCCAGCGTGGCCATGGGATCGGACGCGATATCCAGCACGAAGACGAGCAGGCGGGTCCGCGAGATATGTCGCAGGAAGTCGAGTCCCAGCCCCTTCCCGAGATGCGCGTCCTCGATGATGCCGGGGATGTCGGCGATCGTGAAGCGCTCCATGTCCCGCTCCACCACCCCGAGGTTGGGGCTCAGCGTGGTGAACGGGTACTCCGCGATGACCGGCCGGGCGTTGGAGAGCGCGGCCAGCAGGCTCGACTTGCCGGCGTTGGGGTAGCCCACCAGCCCGACGTCCGCGATGGTCATGAGCTCGAGCCGCAACCGCCGGCGCTCCCCCGCAGTGCCGTACTCGGCGAAGCGCGGGGCCTGACGCTGGGCGCCAGCGAACGAGGCGTTGCCGCGCCCTCCTTCACCCCCTTGCGCCACCTGCACCGTCTGCCCGACCGTGATCAGGTCGGCCACCAGCTCGCCACTGTCGAGATCGACCGCGGTGGTGCCGACGGGGACCTCGAGCACCATGTCCTCTCCGCCCTGCCCGGAGCGGTTGCGCCCCTCTCCCTGCTGACCGGTGTCCGCCTTGTAGCGACGGCGCGGCACCAACCGGTCGAGCGAGGAGACGTCGTCGATCGCCCGCAAGTAGACGCTCCCGCCGGCACCGCCGTGGCCGCCGTCGGGGCCTCCCTTGGGTATGTACTTGAGGCGCAGGAAGGACAGGGCACCGTCGCCGCCCTTGCCCCCCTCCACCGTGATGTCGAGCACGTCTCGAAAGGGCATCGTTCACTCCCGTAGGCCCCAGCAGCGTGGGCGCGGCCATGTTGGCCGCGCCCACGCACCATTTCGTCGCTCGTACCGCCGTACCGATGGGGTCGGTCAGTCCGCCGGGATCGCCTCGTCCGCGCCCGACACGGCTGCCGCCTGCTCCGCCTCGATGCGGATGAAGCGGCCCTTGCGACCCTTGTCGGCGAAGCGCACCACGCCGTCTCTCAGCGCGAAGAGGGTCCAGTCGCTGCCGACGCCGACGTTCAACCCGGGCTTGAACTTGCTGCCCCGCTGCCGCACCAGGATATTGCCGGCGCTGACCACCTGTCCGTCGAAACGCTTGACGCCCAGTCGCTTCGACTGGCTGTCGCGACCGTTCTTGGAGCTGCCTACGCCTTTCTTGTGAGCCATCTCGCTCTACTCCTTCGGTGTGCTCAGCCCTGGATCTTGGTGACCCGGACGTCGGTGTACGGCTGGCGGTGGCCGCGGTGGCGGCGGTAGTTGTTCTTCGCCTTGAACTTGTAGATATCGATCTTGGGCCCGCGGCCATGGCCGACGACCTCGGCCTTGACCGTGGCGCCGTCGACGTGGGGCGTTCCGACCTTGACCTCGTCGCCGCCGAGCAGGAGCACCGGGAGCTCCACCGTCTCGCCCGCCTCGACGGCGAGCTTCTCGACGCGCACGACGTCACCTTCCGCGACGCGGTACTGCTTGCCGCCCGTTCTCACGATTGCGAACATCGTCAACCTCCCGCGGCCCGCACCCTCAGTGGGTCGGCCGCCTCACCTGCACCTGCATCGGGTGCGCCTTCCACCAGCACGCGCCGGAGCCGCCCCTTGCAGGACCGCCCGGCGCCGATCAGCGCTCGATTCAGCGGAGGCGGCCCCTCGGGCGCCATCCACCAGAACCGTCATTATAGGCGAGGCTTCCCGCACACGCAAGCGGCGGCGCGCCAACGCTACAATCGCCCTGCCATGCCCGAGCCCCACCACCCCGGGAACCTCCGCGCCCGCGCTTCGGCCGGCGAGGTCGAGCGCTACCTGGCCGAGCACATCCCGCTGGCGCGGGCGCTCGGCGCCCGGGTGGAACGCTACGACGCTCGCGAGCTACGGATCTCCGCGCCGCTGACGCCCAACCTCAACCACCGGGACACCGCCTTCGGCGGCAGCCTCTCGGCCCTGGCCATTCTCGCCGGCTGGGCCAGGGTGGCCTTCGACTTGCGCGCGCGGGGCGTAAGCGCGCACGTGGTCGTCCAACGCAGCACCGTCGACTTCGATGCGCCGGTGGAGAGCGCGTTCGAGGTCCGCATCGCGGCCTTCGACGAGGCCGTCTGGGCCACATTCCAACGCACGCTGGCGAGGCGCCGCAAGGCGCGCATCGTTGTCCAGGGCACGCTGCTGGCCAACGGGGAGCCGGTAGCCCGCTTCGACGCGCGCTACGTGGCGCTCTCCGGCGACGCCGGCACGGCCTCCTCCCGACCGCGCTCGAAGAGGTAGAACGCCGCTGGGACCACGAAGAACGTGAGCAGCGCCGAGACCAGGATGCCACCGAGCATCACCAGGGCGATGCCGTGGTTGAACTCCGATCCCGCGCCGCGTCCCAACAACAGCGGGAAACTGATGACCAGCACCGTCAGCGTCGTCATGACGATGGGGCGGAAGCGAAGCCGCGCCGACTCGACCATCGCCTGCTTGAACGGCATCTTGCCGATACGCTCGACCACGAACTCCAGGTAGAGGATGGCGTTCTTCGCCGACAGGCCGATCAGCAGCAACATCCCCATGAGGCTGAAGATGTCGAGCGACTGGCCCTGCACCACCAGGAACCACACCGCCCCGGCCACCGCCAGCGGCACCGGCAACAGCAGATAGATGGGGTAGCGGAAGGAGTTGAACTGCGCTCCCATCACCAGGTAGGCGAGCAGCAGTGCCAGTGCGAACACCCGCGGCCCCAGGGTACCGAGCTGCCGGGACAGCCCGGCGCGACCGAAGCTGTCCCCGGCGCCCAGCGTGACGTGGCTGTCCAGCACTCCGGCCTGGGTGAGCTGCTCGGTGATCTGGCGCTGGAACTCGATCGGGCTCGGCGCATCGGCGCTGGGCGTGATGGAGAAGCGCGCGCTGTACAGGCGGTTGCTGCGGCTGATGCTGATCGGCGCCTGCCTCTCGACGATGGCGCCGAGCTGACTGATCTGGAGGTTGGTGTGCAACGACGGCGCGTAGATGGGCAACGACAGCAGCGACTGCGCGTCGTGGAGATAGGTGGGATCGAGCTGGACGACGATGCTGTCGCTCTCGCCACCGGTCTGCACGGCACCGGCGGTGCTGCCGCCGGTGAAGGCGCGCAACGTCTGCGCGACGCTGTTGGCGGAGATGCCGGTGCCGGAGAGCAAGTCGGGATTGGGCACGAACACGGACTCCGGCGAGGACTGCTGGTTGCCGGCGTCGACGCTCAGCACGTCCGGGTCCCCCGACAGCACCGCCGACACCCGTTGCAGTCGCTGGTTGAGCAGGGCGTAGTCGGTCGACAGCAGGTCGAACGACACGGCCGAGCCCTGGCCGCGGAAGCCGCCGCCCGTGCGCACGAACACCCGGGCCCCGGGGATGGCGCTCGCCGCGCTCTGCAGCGCACCCTGGTACTCGGCGCCGAGCGCGTAGATGCTGGGCCGCTGGGTGACGGGCGCGAGCTGTGCTTGCACGCTGACGTCGTTGCTGCTCACACTCGTCTGAACGGTGCGCACCGCCTTCTGCGCCAGCAGGTAGCGCTCCACATTGCCGGCCACCTGGTTGGCGGCGGCCAGGGTGGTACCGGAGGGCAACCGGGCGCCGATCTGCATCAGGCCGGAGTCGGTCTGCGGCACGAAGTTGAGCGACACCCTGGGGCCCACCACGAACAGCGTGAGCGCCAGGAAGGCGCCCGCACCCAGAAGGACCAAGGCGCTGAACGGGAGCATCCGTTCGAGCAACGCGGCATAACCATCGCGCGTCCGGCGCAGCCCCGCCTCGGTCCAACCGTGCAGGGTGGTCGTGAGCGCCTCCAGCGTCGTGAAGACCGCCCTCACCAGATAGGCAAGGACCATCAGCGCCGGCGGGAAGAGCACCAGCGCGAGCAGGGACAGCGGGGACGCGAAGCGCCACAGAGCATAGGCGCCGGCCGCCACCGCGAGCAACCCGAGCGGCCGACGCCAGGCACGCCAACCCCAGCGCACGGCGTCGCCGAAGGCGACCAGGCTGCGGCCGGCGTCGCGCCAGCCACGGGGCGGCGCGTCGCCGATGTAGGCCATGCGGACCGTCAGGAACAGGAGCGCCTCGAGCCAGGAGAGGAACACCGCGGCCGCCAGTCCCAGCCCGAACTGGCGCAGGTAGGCTCCGGCGAAGCCGCCCATGAAGCTCACCGGGATGAGCACCGCCAGGATCGACAGCGACGCCGCCGTGACAGCGCCGAACACCTCGCTGGCGCCGCGTAGCACGGCGGTGCGGCGGTCCAGGCCCATCGCGCGGTAGCGCTCCACGTTCTCGGCAACCACGATGGAGTCGTCGACCACGATGCCGATCGCCACGATGAGCGCCAGCAGCGACACCTCGTTGAAGGTGAAGCCCATCAAGCCGTAGAGCACGGGCGCGGCGGAGAGCGCGATGGGGATGGCCAGGATCACCGTGAAGGCGGTGTTGAGCCGCCCCAGGAAGAGCAGCACGATGATCGCCACCACGATGGCGGTGATCCACAGCTCGTGGAAGGTGGACTGCACCGAAGCCACGATGGGGCCGGTGGTGTCGTTGCTGACCGTGACGCTGTAGCCCGTGGGCAGCACGGTGCGCTGGAGGTAGGCACGCACGCCGTTCGCCACGGCCACGGCGTTGCTGCCCGACGCCTGCTGGACCGACAGCAGCACTGCCGGCTTACCGTTGACACGGGTATAGGAGTTGGCGATGGAAGCCTGCTGCACCCGGCCGAGATCCTGCACGCGGACGTTGCGGCTGTTGTCGACCACCATGGTGGCGATGTCCTGCACGCCGGTGGGCTGGGTGCGGGTGGAGAAGGTGAGGACGTCGTTCTGGCGCGTGATCGAACCGATCGGCTGGTTGACGATGGATGCCCCGATGGCCTGGCTGACCTGCTGGGGCGCAAGGTTGTAGTAGCTCAACTTGGCGGGGTCGAGCAGCACCTGGTAGCGGCGGCTCGAGCCGCCCGAGACGTTGACGTTGGCCACGCCGGGCACGAGTTGCAGGGCGGGAACCAGGATGTTGTTGGCGTAGGCGTAGACGTCGTCCATGTTGGCGCCGTTGCCCTGCAGGCCCAGCTCCAGGATGGGTTGCGCGTTCGGATCGAAGGTCCGCACGATCGGTGAGTTGGCGTCGCTGGGGAGGCCGCGCAGGGCGGCGACCTGTGCCGCCACGGCGTTGGCGATGGCGGCCTGGTTGGTATCGGTGCCGAATTGCAGGATCACGCGGCTCGAGCCGGTGCCGCTGTTCGAGCTGATGCTGGTGATGCCGCCCACGGTCGAAACCGCGGACTCCACCACCTGCGTGACCTGCTGGTCCACCACCGCCGGCGACGCGCCGGGGTAGCTGGTGCTCACCATCACCACCGGGATGTTGGTGGTGGGCAGCAGATCCACGCCCAGGCGGCTGGCCTCGATCAATCCGAAGACGACCACGCCCACGAAGATGCCAATGGACAGCACGTAGCGAGCCACCGACAACCCCACCAGCGGGTTGACGCGCGTGGCGACCACCGCGCTGGCTTCCTCGCCCGCACCCCGCGAGGCGGCGGGTTCCCGATCGTCCTCGCCCATCACTGGCCTCCGCCGGCCGGCGGAGGCCCGCTGCCGCCGGTGGGGCCGCCCGCAGGCAAGCTACGACGGCCCGAAGGGGCCGTTCCGCCGGGCGCCGTACCACTCGGTGCAGGACTGCCGGGCGCAGGACTGCCGGGCGCAGCCGCGCCGGCGGCCGCGCCACCGTTCCCGTTCGGGACGCCCGCTCCCCGTGCGCTCCGTGCCGAGGGTGCGCTGCGGTCGCTCGGAGCGCCACCGGCCGACCCGCTGCGGGCCGCCGTGCTGACCTCGGAGCCGTCGAGCAGCCCGGGTGGGGGCTGATCGATGACCGTCGCCCCCGACGGGACTCCGCTGACGGCTGCGTCGCTGCCGGCCTGCGCCAGGATGGTCAGATCGGTCTGCACCGCCTTGCCGCCCTCGATCAGGAACACGAAGGTATTGGTGCCGTCGTTCTGGATGGCGCTGATCGGCACGAGCGTGGCCGTGGCCAGGGTGACCCGGTAGGGCACGGTGCCCACGACGCCGATGGCGAGCGAGCCGGCCGGCGCCCCCCGCCGCGCCGCCCGTCGGCGCGTCCTGTGCAGTGGAGTGCTGTGCAGCGGAGTCCTGTGCAGTGGCGTCGAAACGGGCGGTCACTGCGACTCCCTGGTTGACAGGGACACCGGGCCGCTGGGTGACGGTGATCGGGTACTGCGCCACGCCGGTATCGAACGACAGGCGCGTGCCTGCGGTGAACGCGGCCGCGTCGGAGGGCGGCACCGACATCTGCACCTGCCGCTGCCCGCTGACGAGCATCGCCACCGCCGTGGACGGCCCCACGTACTCGCCGGGGGCCACGTTGAAGGCAGCGACTTGTCCTGCGAAGGGAGCTCGGATGGTGGCGTTCGCGAGGTTCATCTCCGCCTGCTTGACGCCGTTCTGGGACTGCGACACCGCCAGCCGCAACTGCTGCAGGCTTCCGGTCTGGGCGCGCTGGTTCTGCGACGCGTTGTTCTCCGCCGAGGCGACGTTCGCCCGGGCCTGGTCGAGCTGACTCCTGGCGCTGTCCACGCTGGACTTGGAAGTGCCGCCCAGCGCGTAGACCTTCTGCGCCGAGGCGTAATTCGCCTCCGCCGCCGACAGCGCAGACTTGGCTGCCTCCAGCTGGTGGTCGAGCTGCGCGACCGCCTGCTCGGTGTTCGTCTGCTGTGTGCTCAGATTGATCTCCGCATTGCTGAGCGACGTCTTGGCGTTGGCGAGCGCCAGCTCCAGGTTATCGGTGGCAAGCTGCATGATCGGCTGCTGGGCGTGGACCTCGTCCCCCGCAGCCACCAACAGCGTCTTCACGGTGCCGCTGGCCTGCGCCGCGACGTTGCTCTGCATCACCGCGGCCACCGTCCCCGTCGCGGTGCGGTCGGCCACCAGCGGACCGCTCTTCACCGTGACCGCCTGTACCTCGACGGTAGCGCCGGTGCCGCCGCCCCCTGCGAACCCGCCACCCGGGGAGCCTCCCGCTCCGCCGCGCGAGAACCCGCCGGCGCCGCCGCGTCCGCCGCCGGGAAACGCGCCGCCGGGTGCAGCACTGCCGGCGCCGCCGGCGGCGCACCGGAGTGCCCGTGCTACCCCGGAGTGCGTAGCCACCGAAGCCCGCAGCGACCACCAGGATGATCAGGAGCGCCCAGCCGCGGGCTCTCACGGAGCGCCTCCCGACCCCGGCGTCGCCGGCCCCACCAGGCCTGTGAGGTCCTGCCCGGCCGAGACGGAGAGCGTCACGAGCGCGTTGCGGTAGCCGTCGACGGCCTGCAGCAGGCTGTAGGTCGAAGAGGCGACCGCGACCCCATCGGACTGGACCTGGAGGGCGGAAACCGTGCCCGCCTCGAGGGCCGCCCGGTCCTGCTGCAAGACCTGACGGACGTTGTCGAGGTTCTGCTGCGCGATGGCGATGCGGGCATCGGCGTCGTGCGCCGCCTGGTAGGCGTTCGCCAGGCTGGTGGCGGCGTTCTGCCGGGCGGTGTCCAGACTTCTCTGGGCATTGTCCAGCGACGTCTTGGCCGTCTGGTAGGTCATGCGGGGGGTGTAGTCGTTGTCGTAGAGCTTGACCTGGAGCGTGTAGAGCTCGACCGACTGCCGCGCCTGGACCACCGATGGCAAGCGCTGCAGCAGTCCCTTCTCGAGGTCGGCAAGCTTCGCGGTCACTTGCGGCAGGTCGGGCGGAGCGGAGACCGTCACCGATCCCAGGTCGGTCACGCCGAGCAGCGTAGCGAGCTGCGCGCCGGCCGCGGGCACCTTGGCCTGGGCGTTGGCAAGGGTCTGTTGGGCGCTCTGCAGCGCGGTCCTGGCCTTGGAGACATCGAGTGAGGTGGCATTCCCGTCGCCGAACTTCGCCTGCGCCACCTGCAGATCGCGATCCGCCAGGTCGCGCTGGGCCTGCGCCACCGTTACGTTCTGCTGTGCCTCGTACAGCGACAGGTAGGCGTTGACGACGCTCTGGAGCACCTGGAGCCGGGTTGCTTCCAGCCCGACCCGGCTCTGCGCGGCCGCCTGCTGCGCCTGCGTCTTCTGCAGTACCAGCGCCGACGGATCGGCCTGCACCGCCTTGAGCTGGAGCCCCGCGTTGGCCAGGTTGGTCTGGGCGCTGGCCAGCGCGGCGCCCTGCCCGTAGGCGCGTGCCAGCGCCTGGGGAAGATCGAGGGTGGCGGCCTTCGCCGTCGACGAGGGCTGAGGCGGAACGACGCTCTGCTGCGCCGACGCCGTCGCGACGAGCAGAGCGACGAGGAGGAACGTGCGGATTCTCATGGGAGCCCTCCGGGGGTTGCAGTGAGCTCCCCCAGCGCGTTGCGCAGTTGGAGCAAAGCCAGGTAGTACGCGTTCTGATCCGACTCCACGGAACGTTGCGCCTGGTCGTAAGCGACGCGAGCGTCGCCGACATCCAGTGCGGTGGCGAGGCCCGCGGCGAGGCGCGCCTGCGCCGTAGCGAGCGCCTGCTGTGAAGCGGCCAGCGACGCCCGGTCGGCGGCCAGCGACCCCTCGATCGCCTGCCACGTCGCGTAGCGCTGACGGATGTCGAGCGCAGCGGAGCGCCGGGTGGCCGCCAGCGCCGCCTCGGCGCTGGCCAGCGCGGTGCGGGCAGAGCCCACGGCCGCGTCCGACGAAGGCGCGTCCAACGGGATGCTCACCGAGGCACCGATGCTGAGCTGGGTGGTGACCGCCCCCGACGCTCCCGGAGCGATGGGATAGGAGACGCTGCCGCTAGCGACGCCCTTCTGGAAGTCGAGCCCGGCGTTCACGCCGAGGCCTACCTGCGTGCCGCTGGCATCGTGGCTCGTCACCCCGAGGGCGAGGCTGGCGCTCGGGATCCAGCGCTGCGCGGCACTCACAGACAGTGAGCCCTGGGCCTGCCGGACCCGGATCTGCGCCACCTGCACGTCGTCGCGTCGGGGCACGCCCGCCTGCACGAGATCGGCGAGCGATCCGGCTGGAGCCGTGGGCTGCGGCGCCACCGTGGTCAAGGGAGCATCGGTCAGGGGCATGCCGAGGGTGTCGAAGAGCGTGCGGCGAGCGAGGTCGAGCGTGCCGGCCGCCTGGGCCAGGGCGGCCTGGGCTCCCGCCAGCGCCGCCTGCGCCTGGGCCAGCCCCTGATCGCTGAGCTGTCCCTGGGCGTGTTGCGCCTGGGCCGCGCTCAGCTTCGCCTGCGCCTGCCGGGCCGCGGCCTGGGCCGCGTCGTTGGCGGTGGCCGCCAGACGGGCCGCGAAGTACTGCTGCTCGACGGTGAGGCGCAGTCCCGCCCGGGCGCTGTCGCGGTTGAGGGCGGCCACGGCGAGCCCGGCCTCGGAATTGGCGATCGAGGCGTCGACCGGCGCCCACGGCAAGACCGTGGCGGAGGCCGAAACGGAGACCTTGGCGGTCGCTCCGGTGCGGCCGCCCGTGCCCGCCAGGGTGTCGGTGCGGTCGTAACTGCCGCCGGCCGCCACCTGCAATCCGGCGTTGGCCCGGGCGGCGGCCAGCGCGTCCGCCGCGCTCCGGTAGTCGAGGTCGGCCTTCTGCCAGCCGGGCGCCTGGGGAAGCGCAGCGAGTGCGTCCGCGAGGGTGAATCCGGGCGCCTCCGCAGGGGCTTGGGCGGGTGGCTGGGCTGGCGTTTCGGCCGGCGTCTCGGCCGGCGTCTGGGCCGGCGTCTCGGCCGGCGTCTGGGTGGACGCCTGTGCGCGCGCCGGCGGGCCGAGCAGGAACGGGACCAGTACGAGCGCCAGGACGAGGACCGCCCCCGACGCCCGCATGCGGTTGGGGCTCATGTCGCCAAGCGTTCGCCAGGGGCGTGCAGGACTGGCGCGGATCATGTGCAGCTCATGTGCAGATGTGCCGATGGCCCGCCGGCGCGGCCGAGACTGGGGGCGGGGCCACAACGCGGCGCGGGACCTGGCTGCTACAATCGATAGTTGGCTATGATGAACTTTTCGGAAACGCCAATTGTTCTCGCGAGTCGCTCGCCACGAGCGCCGTCGAGCGGGCCCGTGTTCCGTCCCGACCGAAAGCGGTCATGAAGGACGCCCGCTCGGACACGCGCGCCGGTCTGCTATCCGAGCTTCACGAGACCACCTTCCGCATGATGCGGGTGCAGCGCCAGGTCGCCGACCGGGCCTTCTCGCCCCTCGGCCTGCGGCCGGTGCAGGCCTTCGCGCTCGCGCTGCTCGGGCATGAGGCCAGCTACCCGAAGGAGCTCGCGCACCTGCTCGACGCTCCGCCCTCGGTGGTCTCGGTCCTGCTGTCCGACCTCGAGGGGCGAGGGCTGGTGAGCCGAACGGTGGACCCGGCCGACCGGCGCCGGGTACGGCTCGAGCTCACCGCCGAAGGGCGCCGCACGCTCGATGCCGTCCAACACGCCTGGCTCGACGCCAACGCCCCCCGCCTCGCCCGACTCGGCACGGCAGACCTAGAAGCCCTGGTGCGCATCCAGAAGGCCCTGCTAGAGGAGTGACGCCATGAAACGAACGCTCTTGCTCGCCTTCCTCCTCCTCTTGCCGACGGTCACCGCCCAGTCGGGGCAGGACACACCCACGCTGAGCACCTTCCTCGCCCCCCTCGCCGACCAGCCGTCGCTACGGGCGGTGGGCGAGCAGGTGGCCTCGGCCGAGGCCCAGCTGCGGGCGGCCTACGACCCGGTCTCGCTGCAGGCGTCGGGGGGGTACACCGCCTTCGACACCACCTCGGTCGATATCAACCCCGCCCAGTCCGGCGTGCAGAACCTGCCGGCCAGTGGCGGACAGATCTCGGCCGCCGTGACCGTACGCCCCTGGCTTTTCGGCGACACCGCCGACCAGGCCGACAAGAGCCGCCTCCAGCTCGACCAGACCCGGCTCGACTACCGCGACGCCCTGACCGGCCTCCAGATCCAGGCGGTGCAAGCCGCCTACGGCGTGCAACTCGCCCGCGAGTCGCTGGCCTCGGCCCAGGAGGGCGAGAAGGTCGCCCAGGCTGCGCTCGACGCCACCCGCTTGCGGAACGACAAGGGAGCGGCCAGCGACCGCGACCTTCGCAGCGCCCAGACCGGGCTCGAGCAGGCCCGCCAGTACGTGGCCAACGCCAAGGGGGGGCTGGCGCTCGCGCAGACCACGCTCGAGAGCCTGGTCGGCCCCACCGCCGCGCCCGACGTGGCGGCGTTGACGCTCGAGGTCCCCGACGGCACCGCTCTTTCGGTCCAGAAGGCGCGCCTGAGCGCGAGCCTGGCCGGTGTCTCGGTGCGCAACGCCACCCGCTCGGTCTACCCCGTCGTGCAGGCCGGTTACACCTGGAACGTCGACAGCAAGGACAGCGTCGGCGTGTCGATCGAGTCGCGCACGCTCCAACCCAAGGTCAGCTACGGCTTCCAGAGTCCGGGGAGCTCCTTCCCCCAGGACCAGATCAACGGCAGCTTCCAGATCGGCGTGTCGATGACCATCTCCCCCGGTGTCATCGACGGCCTGCGGGCCACCCATGCACAGCTCCGCGCCGCCCAGGACGGCGTCGATGCTGCGGTGCGCAGCGCCGCGGTACAGAAGGCGTCGCTCGACAACGATCTCGCTCAGGCCAAGCGCGCGTTGAGCCTTGCGCAGCGCCAACTCGACGATGCGCACGCCACCCTCCAGGAGGACCAGACCCGCGAGAGGCTCGGCCTGGGAACCCCCCTGACCACGCAACAGGCGGCGCTGGACCTCACCCAGCGCCAACTCGACCTACAGCAGGCCCGCCAGGACACCCTCGCCAAGACCCTGGCGTACTACCGCTTCTACGCCCACCCCCTGGTGAGCCAGACCCCGTCGGAGGTCCAGCCGTGAAACGCCTCATCTTCGCTCTCGTCGGCGTGTTGCCGCTGCTCCTGCCCGCCGCGCACGCATTCGGATTCCAGGACGCCCTGCAGGCCGCGCAGACGCGGCCCGACGCCGTGACCAAGCGGCTCGAGCTCCTCAACGACAGCAACGAGCTGGTGCGTGTGCAGGGCGATCCCCTCGCCCTCAAGATGGACCTCGTCAAGGCTCAGCAGGCGGTCGCGCTCGATCGCGCCGAACTCGAGAAGGCCTACGACGACGCCCTCGTGACCATCGCCCAGGCCTACACGGGCGTCCTCGAGGCGCGCGAGCAGGCGGCACTTGCGGACAAGGGCGTCGAGGTGAGCAAGGCGTCGCTCGACATCGCCAAGATCCGCCGCACCAACGGCAGCGGCACCGACCTCGACGTGCAGGACGCCCAGGTGTCGCTCGACAACGCCACCAAGAACACGCAGACCGCCCACAAGAGCCTGGCGATCGCCGAAGCCAATCTGGAGGGCCTGGTCGGGCAGACCCTCGACCCAGGCGCGCTCGAGCCGATCCCCGATGTCTTCCTGGTGGACGTGCCGTCGACCGACACCGCCACCCAGGCGCTGCCCCACACGCCGCAGCTGCTGCAGTCCCAGCAGGGCCTGGTGCTGGCCCGGCTCGGGGTCCAGATGCTCGACCCGAGCTACGCATCGGCGTCGCAGATCGAGTCCGCCAAGACGCAGTTACAGACCACCGAGAAGCTCGTCGCCGAAGCGCAGCGCGGCCTCCAGATCCAGGCCAGGAACCTGGTGGTGCAGGCCCAGAGCGCAGCCGAGTCCTTCCGCATCGAGCAGGACAACCTGGCCAACGCCAACCAGCGGCTCGGGTTCGCCTCGGACCGGCTGAACGCCGGCCTGATCCCCAAGATCCAGTTCCAGAAGGCGGAGCTCGACCAGCTCCAGGCCAAGCTCTCTGCGTTGCAGGCGCGCGACGGCTACGTGGTGGCGCTGCTCCAGCTCCAGGCCGGCACCCAGCTCCAGCTGCAGGGCCCGAGCGTCTACGATTTCGCGGCCACCGTGGGACCTCTACCCGGCGATGCCGGCGTTGCACCCAGCGGAGGCGCAGGGAACGGTTCCAGCAATGGGCAGTAGGCCGGCCCGTCACGCGCTCACGGCCCTGCTGCTGACGCTGGTGCTGGTCCCGCTGACGGCGTGCGGTGGCCGCAAGGCGAGCGACCAGAGCGGGACCCAGCCGGCCGCCGGAACGACCGCCACGCAGACGGCGGCCGGATCGGCGGGGGCCGCCAGCGACGTGCGCAAGGTACGCGTCGTCCAGCCCCGTCAGGGTCAGCTCACAGCGCAGCGCAGCGCCTCGGTGACCATCGACCCGGCCCGCTCGTCGATGGTCGCGGCCGGCACCTCCGGACAAGTGGCGAGCGTGCTCCACCGTGAAGGCGCCACCGTGAAGGCGGGCGAGACGGTCGTGCAGCTCGACACCACCTCGCTGCAGCTCCAGGTCCAGAACGCCCAGACGGCCCTGGAGAGCGCGAAGGTCAACCTCTCCAAGGCCCAGCAGTCGGCCAGAGACGGCCTGGCGCAGACCCAGGCCGCGCTCGACGCCGCCCAGCAGAACCTGTCGCTGGCCCAGAGGCAGGTCGACAACGGCAAGAACCTCTACGCCGCCGGCGGCATCTCCGCCACCGACCTGCAGAGCCTGCAGGCGCAGCTCGCCCAGGCCCAGTCGAGCTACCAGCAGGCCAGGGACGCGGTCGACCAGGCGCAGCGCGCCGAGACCGAGGACCTCCAGCTCCAGCGGTTGCAGGTGCAGCAGGCCCAGACCCAGCTCGACCAGGCGCGGCACACCCTGGCCGAGGCCACCATCACCGCGCCGTTCGACGGCCAGATCGCCGACATGCGGGTCTCCGAAGGCGAGTTCGTGGCGACCGGTAGCCCCGTGTTCCGGCTCGTCTCCGTACGGACCCAGCTCGCCAAGTTCGATGTACCCCCACAGGACGCGCAGCAGCTCTCCGACAAGGGCGTGGTGTACGTGAGCTACGGTGGCCTCGACTACGCCGCCAAGATCGTGCGCAGCACCACCGTAACGGGATCGTCGCGGCAAGTGGAGCTTACCGCCAGCGTGTACGCCTCCAAGCACCCCATGCCGATCGGTGCGACCGGCCAGGTCAACTACCAGGTGACGCTGGCGACCGGTCTGTTGCTCCCGTCCGACGCGCTCAAGACCGACAGCGGCGAGAGCACGGTGCTGGTGGTCAAGGATGGCGTCGCGACACAGACGAAGGTACAGCTCCAGGCCGAGGTCGGGGGTACCGCCGCGATCCAGGGCCTGCCGGCCGGCAGTCAGGTCGTCTACCCCGTCCCCGGTGACCTCCTGGCAGGCTCCAAGGTCCAGGTCGTGGGGGGCGCCACGTCGCCATGAGACGCCTGGTCCAGTTCTTCGTCAACAACTACGTCCTGACCATCAGCGTCTTCGGGGCACTGGTGCTGTTCGGCGCCGTGAGCACCCTGAGCCGCGGCATCGAGCTGTTCCCGCCCATCACCGTGCCGGTCATCGCCGTCACCACCAGCTACAGCGGGGCGGGACCGGAGGAGGTGTCGCGTCAGGTGGCGCAGGCCGAGGAGGGCGCCCTCACCACGCTCCCCGGCATCAGCTCCGTCAGCTCGGTCAGCTACGAGGGCTACGCCATCGTCATCGCCCAGTTCAACGCCAACGCCGACATCAATCAGGCCGCCATCGACGTGAGCCAGCGTATCTCCCAGATCGGCAACCAGCTCCCCGACGGCGCCGGCAACCCGACGGTCCAGAAGTTCAACCCCAACGACCAGCCGATCCTCAGCGTGGCGGTCTCAGCGCCCGGTCAGGACCTGATGGCCGTACAGAACTACGCCGAGAACACGCTGCAACCCGCCATCGAGAGGGTCAACGGGGTGGCAGACGTGACCGTGGTGGGGCCGGCCAAGGAGCAGGTGCAGGTCCTGCTCGATCCCAACGCGCTTGCCAACTTCGGCCTGACCCCCCAGCAAGTGTCGAACGCCATCCAGGCGTCGGCGCTCGACGTGCCGGCCGGCAGCCTGGATTTCGCCAACAGCCGCGTTCTGCTCACGGCGCGCGCCACCCCGACCGATGTCGCGCAGGTGGCGTCGATCCCGGTCGATCCCTCACGCGGTCTCAGCGTTTCCGATGTCGCCACGGTGCGCGACACCACCGCCAAGCCCACCTCCTACGCGCGCCTCGACGGCGAGCCGGTGGTGCTGCTGCAGGTGCGCAAGCTGTCGGACAGCAACGCCGTGGCGACCGCCAACGACCTGCGTGCCGCGCTGAAGAAGCTCGACCTGCCGGCCGGCTACAGCACGCAGATCGTGGGCGATACCACCACCTACGTGGCGTCCAGCGTCTACGACACCCTCCAGGAGATGCTGATCGCAGCGCTCGCCGTCTCCCTGGTCGTGCTGATGTTCGTCGGCCGGCTCGGCTCGGTGTTCGCCGTGGTACTCGCGATCCCGGTGGCGCTGTCGGGCGCACTGGTGATGTTCTGGCTGTTCAACTACAGCTTCAACATCATCACGCTCCTCGCCCTCACCGTCGCCATCGGCCTGGTGGTCGACGACGCCATCGTGGTGGCCGAGAACATCGACCGCTACCGGGAGATGGGGTACGCGCGCCACGAGGCGGTGCTCAAGGGCGCCAGCGAAGTCTCAACGGCGGTCCTGGCGGCGACCATGTCGCTGCTGGCGGTGTTCCTGCCGATCTCGTTCCTGCCCGGCATCATCGGCCAGTTCTTCGCCCAGTTCGGCATCACCCTGGCGGCCACCGTGGCCTTCAGCTACTTGGAGGCGATGTTCTTCCTGACGGTCCGCCTGGCGCTGTCGCCAGATCCTTTCCCGCCGTCGTGGCGCGACCTCCCGGCTGCGCTGCGAGCGACGCGCAACGATCTCCGGTGGGGCCTGCACTTCTACCGCAGCGTCTGGTTCTGGCTCATCGCCCTGGCCGCGGGTGCCGGCCTCGTGCGGGGCCTTGGCGTGCGCTACCTAGCGCTACTGGTGCTTCTGCCGCTGCTGCTGGTGCTGCTCCGCATGCTCCTGCGCGTTGTGCTCGCGGTGCTCGGGGCGCTCTCGCTCAATCTCTTCCAGGTGGGCGACTTCCTGATCACGCGCACCCGCGACGCCTACGTGGCGGCGCTGTCGCGCCTGCTCCCGCGATCCTGGATCGTCCTCGTCACGGCCGCGCTGCTGTTCGCCAGCCTGTTCTGGGTGTTCCCGCGCATCGGCTTCAACTTCCAGCCGCCGTCGGACACGGGCCAGCTCGTCGTCGACGCCCGTCTACCGGTGGGGACCAGCCTGGCGCGCACCAACCAGGTGGCCACACAGATCGAGGCCAACCTGTTGGCCGACCCCATGGTGACGACCGTGCAGACGACGGTCGGCTCCGGCACCCAGGTCGGCGGCGCACTGCCCGAGGACGCCAGCCTGACCCTGCAGCTCGTCGACAAGAGCCAGCGCAACCGCACCACCAGCGAGCTGGCGGTGGCCGTCCAGGACCGCTTGCGCACGATGTTCGCCAGCCACCCGGAGATCCGCATCAGCGTCGGCAGCTCCGACCCCAGCAACGCCCCCACCAACGCCGGCTACGACCTGACGCTGGCGTCGACCAACCTGGACGCGCTGCGTCAGCACTCCGACCAGGCGGTGGTCGTGCTGCAGAGCGACCCGCAGCTCCGCAACGTCCGCTCCGACGTGTCCTCCAGCTCAACCGAGCGCGTCTTCGTGGCGGACGCCGCGCAACTGGCGGGCACCGGCCTGACCCGCGCACAGATCTTCCAGGCACTGCGCACCTACAACGTCGGCACCCATGCCGCAACCATGCGCAAGTCGGGCGTGGAGATCCCCATCCAGGTGATGGCCGATCCCCGCAATCTCGTGAACGAGCAGACCATCCTCAGCCTGCCGCTGTACGCGCCCGGCCTGCAGACCACCGTCACGCTGGGCGACCTCGGTCACTTCGAGACCCGCCTCGCCCCCGCTGTGATCCGCCGCACCAACCAGTCCTACAGCTCCGACGTGACCGCTGACCTGGCGCCGGGCGTGACCCAGTCCGAGGCGAAGCAGCAGGCGCACCAGCTGTTGGTGGCTGCCGGGGTGCTCGACGCGCAAGTGGTGCAGACCACCAGCGGGAACCTCGACCTGCTGGGCGACCTGCTCAAGTACGGTCCGATCGCGTTCGCACTGGCGCTGCTGCTGAACTACCTGGCCATCGGTAGCCAGTTCAACTCCTTCAAGTATCCGCTCTACCTGTTGCTGACGGTCCCGCTGGCGCTGGTCGGAGCGATCTGGCTGTTCTACTTCACCGGCAACTCGCTCGACGTGATCAGCATCCTGGGGGTGGTGATGCTGGTGGGTCTGGTCACCAAGAACGCCATCCTGCTCCTGGACGTGACCATGCGGCGGGCCTCCGAAGGGGACGACCTCTACGCCGCTCTGGTGGAGGCCGGGCGTGTGCGCTTCCGGCCCATCGTGATGACCACCCTCACCGTCGTGGTCATCAGCATCCCGTTGATGGTCGGCGCCTCGCAGGGAGCGGAGTTCCGCTTCCCGCTGGGTCTGGTCATCGTGGGGGGCGTGCTCAGCTCGGCGCTGCTGACCTTCTTCGTCGTGCCTGCCGCCTTCTACCAGTTCGAGCGCAAGCGCTACGAGCGACTGGGGGCGGCGGCCGTCCCGCGTGGCGGCGCGGCCCCGGACGCCTCACCCAGCGGCGGCGGCGCGGGTGGCCCGGTAGAGCGCGGGCAAGACCGCTCCCCCCGGAGCGGTGGACCCGGCCCCTCGCAGCGACGTCCGAGCAGCGCGAGCCCGCACACCGGTAGCCCGAACACCGCCACCGAACGCAGTCGCGCACGCACCGAGCCCGGAAACCCCGACGAGGCGACCGGGGGCCGCTAGATGCCAGAGCGTAGGATGGGACCACCATGACCGCCAGCACGCCGAACGCGACCATCGCCCTGCTCACGGACTTCGGGCTGCGCGATACCTACGTGGCCATGCTGAAGGCCGTGATCCAGGGCATCGCCCCCAACGCGGCCGTCATCGACCTCACCCACCAGGTGGCGGCGCACGACGTGCGCGAAGGCGCGTTCGACCTGTTCGTCTCGCACGCCTTCTTCCCGGCCGGTACGGTGTTCTGCTGCGTGGTCGACCCTGGCGTCGGCTCGAGCCGGCGCGCGGTGGCGCTGCGCCTGCGACGCGGCAACGGCCACCCCTACCGGTTCGTCGGGCCCGACAACGGCCTGTTCACGTCCGTCCTCGATGGCGCCACGGTGGAAGCGGCCGCCAGCCTCGACGACCCCGCCTACCAACTCTCATTCGTGAGCAGCACCTTCCATGGCCGCGACGTCTTCGCCCCCGCCGCCGCCCACCTGGCGCGCGGCGTGGGCATCGAGGCGCTCGGGGCGGCGGTCGACCCGGACTCCCTGGTCCGGCTGCCGTGGGACCAACCCAGGCGTTCAGGCGACGGCTGGGAGGCCGACCTCATCCACCGTGACCCCTTCGGCAACCTGATCAGCAACCTGCCGAGCCAGGCGTTGCAACCCGACCTCTCGCGCTGGCGCGTGTTCCTGGACCGCTTCGAGATCGGTCCCATCCGGCACGCCTTCTCCGACGTGCCGGTGGGCCGCCCGCTCGCCTTCGTCGGCAGCAGCGGCCTGCTCGAGATCGCGGTGCGCGACGGCCGGGCCGCAGACGTGCTCAGTGTGAGCAAGAGCAGCGTGGTGCGGGTGCGACCCGCCACCTGAACACCGCCCGGCACACACCTCAGGCCACCGTCACCTCGTCGGACAGGTAGACGTCCTGGATGAGGTGGAGCAGCTCCACGCCCTCCTCGAAGGGGCGCTGGAAGGCCTTGCGCCCGCTGATCAGGCCGCTGCCACCACCGCGCTTGTTCACGACCGCGGTGGTGACGGCCTCGGCGAAATCGTTCGCGCCCGAGGCGCCTCCGGAGTTGATGAGCCCCACGCGGCCCATGTAGCCGTTCGCGACCTGCCAGCGGACCCATTCGATGGGGTGATCGGGCACCAGCTCGCCGTACATGCGCGGGTCGCTTCGGCCGAACCCGATGGCCGTGAAGCCTCCGTTGACCGTCGGGAGCTTCTGCTTGACGATGTCGGCCTGGATGGTCACGCCGAGGTGGTTGGCCTGGGCGGTGAGGTCGGCGGCGGTGTGGTAGTCGGTGCCGTCCTTCTTGAAGCCCTCGTTGCGCGTGTAGCACCACAGGATGGTGGCCATGCCGAGCTCGTGCGCGTGCGCGAAGGCCTCGGCGATCTCGATGAGCTGCCGGTCGGACTCGTCGCTGCCGAAGTAGATGGTGGCGCCGACCGCCACGGCCCCCATGTTCCAGGCCTCCTCGACGGTCCCGAAGAGGATCTGGTCGTAGGTCTGTGGGTAGGTCATGAGCTCGTTGTGGTTGAGCTTCACGATGAAGGGGATGCGGTGCGCGTAGCGCCGAGCCACCGCACCCAGCACGCCGAAGGTCGAAGCCACGGCGTTGCAGCCACCTTGGATCGCCAGCTCCACGATCATGCGGGGGTCGAAGTAGTCGGGGTTGGGCGCGAAGGAGGCGCCCGCGGTGTGCTCGATGCCTTGATCCACCGGCAGGATCGAGAGGTACCCGGTCCCCCCCAGGCGGCCGTGGCCGTAGAGCTGCTGCAGGCTGCGCAGCGTCTGCGGGTTGCGATCGGTGTCGAGGAAGGCGCGCTCGATGAAGTCCGGTCCCGGCAACGTGAGCCGCTCCTTGGCGATCCCCGTTGCGCGGTAGTTGAGCAGCGCTTCGGCCTGGTCACCGAGGTGTTCTAGGTAGGTCTGGGCCATGCTCGGCTCCTTTCACAACGGCGGCGCGGCGCGCCGCCGGAGCTCGCGTTCCTCGGGTCGCGCCCGCCTCGCTCCTCGTGCGATCCGGGCCCGAGCGCCGGTCGTGCCTCCAGGGTACGTGACGAGCGCGCCTGCCGCCGTTCGCACGCCTCCCGGCGGACCGGCGCACGCGGAAGGGCGTACCCCTTCACACAAATCACCCGGCGGTCGCAAGAAACCTCATCGACCGCCGGGACTCGTAAGAGGGTTCGTAGGTGCCATCTCAGGCATGCATCTACGATCTCTCCTATGGGAAGCCCATCATAGGCATCGGCGCCGCACTTGGGAAGGGACAGATGTCCCGTCAGGGAGAGGGATCCTTGGCTCGCGAGGCCGTCCGCCTCCGGCCCGCGACGTACGCCGAACGGCCCGGCCGCGAGCGCCCGGCCAGAATGGGGCATGTCAGCTCCTACCGCCACCCTCCTCCCCCTGTACGGCCTCACCACCCGCATCGCGCTCGCCGTCGGAGTGCTCGCCCTCTTCGTGGTCGTCAACCTGATCCTGCAGGCGGTGCTGGCCCGGGCCCTGCGCAATCGATCGGTCCATCCAGGCCTGGTGGTGCTGGTCCCCAACCAGACCATCTTCACCAGCGCGGTCGTGGTGACCCCGCCGGCGCCCCCCACGGCGGCCAGGGACGCCGCTCCGACCTGAGGGCGCGTGCGTTCGGCGCCCGGCGGCGCGCCCTGCCAGCGCCGTGCGCTAGCATGACCGCACCCAGCAGGAGATCGGGGAACAGCGGCCGGCTCGCCTGCCGGTCGTGGGAGGGGGAGCACGGTGGAGACGACCTGGGGAACCTTTCTGTGGGCCGCCGGCGGTGGGCTGGCGGCGGAGGCACTGCGCTGGTGGCGCCTGATCCGCGCCCAGCAGCAGGGAACGACCCTCAACCTGCCGGTCTACGCCCGCAGCCCGCTCTACTGGGGGCTCACGGTGGTCATCGTGCTGGCGGGCGGCATGCTGGCGGTGGCATACGTGGCCTCGGGCCAACGGCTGGGGCCCATCCTGGCGATCAACGTCGGTGCCAGCGCGCCGCTCATCATCCAGGGGTTGGCGGCCAGCGCGCCGGATGGCCTTCGGCCCGCCCCTGCGCCGGCCGGTACACGGCAACACGCGAGCGACGGCACGCCTCCCGTGGGCGCGCCGTCGCTCGTGAACTTCCTGCGGGGGCGGTGAGCCAGCGGACCGCGCCGCCTCACCGCCCCCTGCGTTCGCTCAGGTGTCGGCGTCCGCTGGCGTGAACCGGGCAGGATTCGGCGCGACGCCGCCTCGCGGGGTCCCGTTCGCGGCTTCGGGCGCCGGAGCCGGCGCGTTCCCGCCGCGATCCAGCGGAGCGTCGTCGCCCTCGAAGAACTCGTCGTGCTTCAGGCCGATCTCGGGCAGCAGGAAGGTGGTCAGGAAGGCCAGGATCGCGACCACCAGGCCCACCGTGAAGATCTCGCCCATGCCGTGGCTGAGGCCGACGCGCACGGCGTGCACGAACTGGTCGTAGAACGTCTGGCCCTGTGCGCCGAAGCGGGCGAAGCTGGACCGGATGGCGTCCTGCGCCTGCGCCGTGATCAATCCCTGCGGGTTGTCCAGCGCGGCCTGCTGCTGCGGCGGCAGCGCGGCCAGCATCGCCCGGAGCGGGCCGGGCAGCGCCTGGTGGAAATGGCTGGAGAAACTGCGGGCCAGCACGGTGCCGAGGATCGGCGCGATGATGACGCCACCGAGCGAGCGCACGAACTGCTGGGTGGCGTTCACCACGCCCATGATCTTGTAGGGAAAGGCGTTCTGTACCGCCACGTTGAGTAGAGGCAGCAGCGTGCCGATGCCGATCCCCATGACGATCATGTTGCGCACGACGGTGGGCCAGGTCGTGGACACGCCCATGAAGTTGAACAGCGCCATGCCGCCCACCATGAACGCCGCCCCGATGATGGCCAGCACCTTGTAGCGGCCGGTGCGCGTCATGAGCCAGCCGGAACCGACGCTCCCGACGATGAAGCTCAGCATCATGGGCGTGAGTACCTCGCCGGAGCTCTGGGCCGACAGGCCCACGACCCCCTGCACGTAGAGCGGCAGGAACATGAGCGTTCCGAACATGCCCATCGTCGCGAAGAGCGCGATGACGACCGTGGTCGTGAAGATGGGCTTGGCGAAGAGCTGCGGGTCGAGGATCGGCTCCGCCGCGCGGCGCTCGTTCCACACGAACAGGCCGAGGAAGATGACCGCCGCAGCGAACATGCCGAGGATGAGCGGACTGCCCCAGGCGTACTGGCCGCCGGCCCAGGTGAGGGCCAGCAGGAGCGGTACCAGACCCAGGGCCATCAGCACGCTGCCCTGCCAGTCCAGCTTCACGCGGTGATCGACGCGCACCCGGGGCAGGGTGACCAGCACGGCGACCAGCGCCACCACCGCCACCGGCAGGTTGACGTAGAAGACCCAGCGCCAACCCATATGGTCCGTGATCCAGCCGCCGACGGTGGGGCCGATGATGCTGGAGATGCCAAAGGTCGCAGCGATCACGCCCATCCAGCGGCCGCGCTCGCGTGGGTTGAAGATGTCGCCGATGGTGGCGCGCGGCATGCTCATCAAGGCGCCGGCGCCGATGCCCTGAACGCCCCGTGCCAGGATCAGCTCGAGCATGGTGTGCGCCTGTCCGCTCACCGCCGAGCCCAGCATGAACACCACCAGGCCGAAGATGTAGAAGGGCTTGCGCCCGTAGATGTCGGAGAGCTTCCCGTAGATCGGCACCGTGATGGCCGACGCCATCATGTAGGCGGTGAACACCCAGGCGTAGATGGAGAGCCCCTTGAGGTCGCCGACGATGACCGGCAGCGCCGTCGACACCACGGTCTGGTCGAGCGACGCGAAGAACATCGACAGAAGCACCGCGCCGAGCGCCCACCAGCGGGCGTTCCCGGTGATGCGATTGGTGTTCTGCTGCGCGCGTGCTCCGGAGCGTCTCATGCCGCGCCCCCGGCCGGCTGGGCAGCCTCGCTCGTCTCCATGACCTCGGCGAGAGCCTCCATGTCCTGGGCGATGCGGGCGAACGCTCCCTGCGGCACGTCGCGTAACGCGCGGTCGAGCACCTCCCCCAGCGCCGCCCAGCCGGCGGCACCGGCCTCGGCGCCCGCTTCGGTCACCACCACCACGATGCGCCGCCGGTCGACGGTGTCGGGCCGGCGTTCGACGTAACCAAGCTCGCTCAGGCGGTCGAGCGCACGTGTGATCAACGGGGCCGCGATCCCGGTGCGGTCCTTGAGCTCGTGAGGATGGGCCGAGCCCCCTTCGAACGCGCGCAGCATCACCAGCTCCTTGGGCGAGAGGCCGCAGGCCTGCTCCACGGGTTCGGCGGCGACCGCGTGCAGGGCGCGCGCCATCCGCCGTGCCGCGCGGGTCGCCCGGAACAGATCGTCCATGATGACAGTCGTTTTCACGTGGAACAATATAATCGAGAATAGTTACCTTGTCAATTGTTCACACGACCTCGATGTCCGGCAAACACGCAGCCGAGCGACGATGGCCGCGAGGACCCGCAGCACCGCTCCTCGCGGACGTTGGGCGCCGGCCCGGCCGGTCGAGAGCGTGCGCGTGCCGAGCGCGCGCACGGCATCCCCCGCCTCAGCGCTGCGCTGGCGTTCTACACGGTGCTCTCGCTGGCCCCCCTGGTGGTGGTGGCGGTAGGGGTGGCGAGCCTGGTGTTCGCGCGACAACAGATCCAGAGCGAGATCGTTGCGCAGCTCCAGACGCTCGTCGGCCCGTCCGGGGGCCAGGTCGCCCGAACCCTGTTCGACAACGCCTACCGCGCCTATCGGCCCAGTTCCGGCCTGGTGGCCTCTGCGATCGGCTTGGGCGCACTGTTGTTCGGGGCCTCGGCCGTGCTCGCTCAGCTCAAGAGCGCCCTCAACACCATCTGGGGCGGCTCCGACGCCGGCCGCGAAGGCGTGCTCGGGGCCGTGCTGGACAGGTTGCTGTCGTTCGCGCTGGTGTTCGCTTTGGGCTTCCTGCTACTGGCCTCGTTGCTGTTCAACACGCTCGTCACCGCCTTCAACCGCACCGTCAGCCGGGCGGCCGGGGTCCCTGCCGAGTTGCTCAGCGCCGTCAACGGCGTGGCCGCCCTCATCTTGACGGCCGTGCTGATGGCGGTGCTATACCGCTACCTGCCCGACACCTTGGTGCGCTGGCGCGACGTCGTACCGGGTGCGGGCATCGCCGCCGTGCTGTTCGCCGCCGGCAAGTGGCTCCTGGGCCGCTACCTCGGCCACAGCGCCATCGCCTCCGCCTACGGCGCGGCCGGAGCGCTGATCATCGTGCTGCTGTGGATCTACTACTCGGCGCAGATCTTCTTCCTGGGCGCCGAGCTGACGCGGGCGATCGCCCAGGAGCGGGCCGTTACGCGGCCGGGCTCGCCACCCGGTCGCACCCGGGACCCTGCCGGGCGTTGAGCGGCATGGCGATCTCCGCGTCTGCCGCAGACTCGCCTGGCCTGCGGTCGTGCGGCCCGGGAACCATCCCGCGCCGCACGATCAGAGCGTGCTCGCCAGGGTGCGGCCGCTAGGGCGCGCTGGCGTCGGCGCCGGTCACCGTGAACGACAGATCGAACGACGGCAGGCGCTCACCGGGATGGTCCACCACGTTCAGCATCGGCAGCAGGAGGTAGTTGGCGTTCGCCGTGCTCGTCGGCGCGCCCGGACCCTTCAGATCCCCCTTGTAGATGGAGGGGTAGAGGCTGACGTAGTGCGTCCCGGCTTGCCCCGGCGCCTTGATGTGGATGACGACGTCACCCTGGCTGTTGAAACCGCAGGCGTAGCCGAAGTAGCCGTTGTCCATCACCAGCGTGTAGATGTTGGCGGTCGCGGTCCAGCCGACCCCTTTCAGGTGCACCGTGATGTCGCCACCGGGTGCCACGGTCCGCGGTGACACCTCGAAGACCGACGGCTTGATGGTGTAGTCGGCCTGCGCCCTGGCGTCCCCGGCGGTGGCGACGATGTGGTGCACACCACCCAGGTCGTCGGGCGTGTCGAACCGGTACTCGAAGGCGCCGTCGGCGCCGGCCGTGACGCTGGCGAAGGGCCGCGTCGACTCCTGCCAGCCGGCTCCGGAGATGCGGTTGCCGACCACGGTGCTCCAGGTGAGGTTCACCTCGGAGCCGGCCGGGAAGCCGCGGCCGCGCAACACCGTCGGGCTTCCGACCGCGCCGGTGGAGTAGTCGAGCGCCAGCGAGGGCGACGCGCCACCGCCTGCCGACGCAGCGGTGCCGGGCTCACGGTTCAACCCCTGCGTAGCGGCCGGCGCCGAGGGCACGGCGGGCCCCGGCGTGATGGTGAAGACGGCGCTCTCCACCAGCGGGACCTGCGGGATGTAGATGGGCGCCTGCTGCTCGTTGAGGTAGGGAGCGGCGTGGGTGCCCACGATGGCCTGTAGGGTGTGCGGGCCGACGGCTCCGGTGGCGGGGATGGTGACGTCCGCGGTGCCGCGGGTGCTCAGCGCAGACAGCATGCCGGTATCGGCGCCGTCGTACTTGAGGTGCCACACCAGGTGGTAGAAGCGGTAGCCGAGCCCCGTGAAGCGGATGTGGATGGGCGTGCCTACCGGCCCCGAGGCGGGCGACATGGTGAGGTGCGGCGAGACGACGAAGCCCTGGCGCGCCACCTTGTCGCCACCGCCATCGAGCAGGAAGACGTTGTGCGTGTAGCCGTAGTCACCGGGCACGGTGAAATGGAGCGTCAACGTGCCGTCCGCGCCGGCCACGCCGTTGGCCAGCGTGTGCTGCACCGTCGTGGCCGCGATACCGTTGAAGTCGGCGCCATCGACCTGCCAGGAAGCATCCGCGGTCTCCCACGACAGCGCGACCTTCGCGCCCGGCGTGAGGCCGGTGGCCTGCGCCGTCACCGCCGTGCCGACCGGCCCGTAGGCGGGCGTGAACTCGAGTCGGGCCGCGGCCTGCGCCCGGGCACCGAACATCCCCAGCGCCAGGAGGCCGGCGACCAGGGCGGCCAGAAGAGTGCGCGCGCGCTGGCCGGCGCGCCGCGGCGGCGCGCCGGCCAGGACGCCGTTTGCCATCGCTTGCCGAGTGTCTACCATGATCCACCTCACGTTCTTCGCGTTCTGCGGAACGACCGCACGGTCCTTCGCACCGGCCGCCTTCGACCCACTCGCGGCGACCGTTCGATCCGCCCGGCGTCCGAAACAACGACGGCTGCGGCCCCACGCCAAGGGTGGAGCCGCAGCCACAGTGTTGCCTTCGTTATGCGGACGGGCTCAGGACTGCGGTTTGGCAATCGTGAGCTGGTTGAGCCCGACGCCCTGCCCGATCGGCGTGAACGAATCCTTGTGCCCCGCGCCGTCGGTCACCGTGAGCGTCCAGTTGTAGGTCCCAGTTGCCACGTCGGCGGGGATGTCCCAGGCACCGGTCCAGAAGTGCTCCTGGTTGCTGGCAGGGGCACTCGGGGGGTGCGCCCCGTAATTCATGTCGACGGTGTCGCCGTTGTCGAGCGTGACCTGGAGCTTGATCCCGCGCGCCTTGATGGCGTCCGGCGTGAGACGGCCGCCCGTTACGGCGTCGAAGACGTAGGCCTGCCATACCACAGCCTCGCCAGGTTGGAACACGGTGTTGGAGACGCACACCGGACCCTTGGCGTTGGTCCCGCCTCGGATCGTCGCCATCTGTACGAAGTACGTGTTGGCGAAGGCCGACGTGGCCAGCACCGCCACAAGCACGATCAACCACTTTGCGTAACGCATGGTTCTCCCTCCGAATGCTGCCCATGAACGAACCATCTGGCTTCATCTTCGAGAGTAGCATCGAACGGGACGTTCGTACCCATAGGACGAATGTCCCGGCAGCGGCCGCGGTACCGCACGCGTCCCCAGCGTTATCACGTCAGGCTCAACCGTTTCATGCGACCGACGCTCACCATGGCCGACGGCCCCCTCACGGGGCCGGAAGGAGATCGGCATGCGCATGCCTACCAGGATCCTGACCGGCGCCATCGTGCTGCTGGCGGGCGCGACGTTCGCCCAGCAGATGCCAAGCACCCCGGTGAGCCAGGAGTTCCCGCACGTTCTCGCCACGGTGGACCTGCAGCCCGGCCAGTCCGCTTCCATCACCGTTCCGGACGCCTACTTCACGGGCGCGGCCCCCGGGGAGATGACGATCTACATCCCGACGGACGCCTTCCGGGATCCCGTCCGCTTCCAGGTGCTGGCATCGTCCAACAGCCGCTGGGACGGCATGGTGAAGAGCGGCCTGAAGGTGGTCGCGAACTTCGCCTACCGCGTGGTCGACACCAGGACCGGGCAGCCCGTCCAGGCCTTCCAGGCGCCCGCGCAATACACGGTATCCGACGGCATGATCGACGGACACAGCGTGTACTGGGCCGTCAAACCGGGCGGCTCCCCCCAGATCATCGACGCCAACGCCCACAGCACCGTCCACGGCAACGTGCTCTCCCACCCCACGCCGACGGCGGCGGTGGGCTGGATCATCACCACACCCAAGGCCGACCTGGCGAGCACGATGAAGAGCGGGGCTTCCAACGGCGGCTCGGGCTCGGGCGGCAACGGCATGTAGCTCCGTCCGACCCTCACGAGCCCCGCGCGACCGCCGCACTCCGAGTCGCCTTACGTCGGCCCTGGCGCGGGGCTCAAGCCCCGCCCGGACCCGGACGGCGCCTGAGCGCGGGGCCGCGCGCACGCTCCGGCGCCCGCGGGCGCCGGAGCGCCGCCTCAGCCCTCGCGGTAGAAGCGACTGTTGCGGTAGTACGCGTCGAACAACAGCTTGGCGAAGCCCATCAGCGGAACGGCCAGCAGCGCCCCCAGAACGCCGGCGAAGTGCAGGCCCAGCAGCAGCGCGATGACGACGGTGGTGGGGTGGAGGCGCACCGTACGCCCCAGCACCAGCGGCTCCAGCACGTGCCCCTCGAGCTGGTTCGCGACGGTATAGACGATCAGCACCCCCATCACCGTCCACCACCCCAACGGCGCCGCCAGCAACAACGCCGGCGTGATGGCGATGATGGGCCCGAGGTAGGGCACGAGGTCGAACAACCCGCCCAGGAACCCCAGAGACAAGGCCAGGGGCACGCCCAGGACGGCGAGCCCCAGCCCGGTGACCGCGCCGACGATGCCCGCGACGATGAGCTGACCGCGGAAGTAGCCGCCTACGGCGTGCTCGAACTTGTCGATCACGTCGGCGACGGTGGCCTGGTAGGGCTCCGGGGCGGCGAGTTGGAGGCTGCGGGTCACGCGCTGGAAGTCCGCCAGCAGGTAGGCGGTGAGCGCGAGCAGCCCGAGGAGCCGCACGACATCGCCGACGAGCGTACGCAGGGTATGGAACAGCCCGCCCCCCGTGACGTAGGTGGCGAACTGGTCCAGGAAGTGGCTGGCCCACTGACTGACCTGAACATGGAGCGCGCCGTAGGCGTTGCTCAGGGGGACCTTCACGGACTGCGGCAGGGGGGCGTCCCGGATGAGCCCCGGAACGCTCTGTGTGACGGTGGTGGCCTGCTGGATCAGGGCGGGGAGCTGGTCCGGCAGCCCCGAGAGCTGCTCGAAAAGGTCGAAGAACAACAGCGCGAACAGGGCGAGCACCGCCAGAACAGCGAGCACCGACACGACCAGACCCACCCAGCGCACATGGAAGCGGCGCCGGCTCCAACGCACCAACGGGTGGAGCAGATAGGCCAGCACGAAGGCGGTCACCACGATGAACCACACGCCGCGGGTGACCACCACGAACCAGACGACGCCGGCGAGAAGCGCCAGCGCCACGAGGACCCGCGCCAGCGGGCGACGCCACAGGCTCTGGATCGCGTCACGCATGCTCTCGCCCCCTTCCCTCCGGCTCGGTCCCGGCCCGTCCGGGACGCCCACCGGCAATCTACCGCGCGGCGAAGGCCGTTCAGGACGCACCCCCGACGTGCGGAGCGCTCGGGCGGCACGCGGGGGCGCTGTGCACAAGCCCTTGGAGTGGTGTGTACCGCCGTGGTACACTTGCGCCGTTTGGCGGCGGCACACTGCCTCGTCACGCCCCCCGCCAGCACGACGTCGATCACGCGGCCGACCCGGACCGGGGCCGGCGCGCGTTCACGCTCGGGCACGCTCGGGGCGGGTCGCCCGAAGCCGCGCGGGACGGGGGACGGCCGCCGGCCGGAGATGATTCCATGACCAGATCCCCGATCCAGGAGCAACACGACCACGAACACGAGCACGATCCCCTCGACCAAGACACCGTCCGTGACCAGGACCCGGGGGAGGGGCAGGCGAGCGCTCAAGCCGCGCAGCGGAACACCGCGGATGACGGCAACGACCTTCAGCGCTACCTCAGCGAGATCGGACGGGTTCCCCTGCTCGCTCGCGACGAAGAGGTGGCACTGGCGCGCCGCGTCGACAGCGGCAGGGAAGCCGAGGCCCGGCTCGCGGCCGAGGGGGACGCTCTCGACCCGCGCGAGCACCGGCGTCTGACGCGCCAGATCGAGGACGCCGAGCGCGCGCGCCAGGATCTTATCGAGGCCAATCTGCGGCTGGTGGTGTCGGTCGCCAAGCGCTATCGCGCCCGCGGTCTGTCCCTGCTAGATCTCATCCAGGAAGGCAACGCCGGGCTCATGCATGCGGTCGAGAAGTACGACGTCAGCACCGGGTACAAGTTCTCGACCTACGCGGTGTGGTGGATCCGTCAGGCCGTGGCGCGTTCGCTGGCGAACGCCTCGCGCACCATCCGCCTGCCGGTGCACTTCCAGGAGACGCTCAGCAAGCTACGCTCCAACGCCGAACGGCTCGAGCAGGAGCTGGGCCGTCCCCCGAGCCGCGAGGAGATCGCCGGCGTGATGGGCGAGGGCTGGACCGTGGAACGTGTCGACCACACCCTGCGTCAGGCGCGCGACACCCTTTCGCTCGAACGGCCCATCGGCGAGGAGCAGGACACTACCCTCGGCGAGATGCTGCCCGACACCGATGCCGACGCACCCGTCGAGCTCGCCAGCGAGACCGCCCTCTCCGACCAGCTGAGGCGCCTGCTCGGGCGCCTCTCCGAGCGGGAAGCCAACGTACTGAGGCTGCGCTTCGGCCTGGTCGACGGGGAGCAGCACACCCTCGAGGACATCGGGCGGCACTACGGCATCACCCGCGAGGCGGTGCGCCAGGGCGAGGCCCGCGCGCTGCGAAAGTTGCAGTACCTGGCGCGCCGTGACGTCTCGCTGCGCGACTTCCTCGACTGAGCCCCGGGAGCGGTGGGGGCCATGCCGTGCAACGAGCACAGGCGTGCAACGAGCACAGGACCTTCATCCTGCGGGTCTGGCTGGAGCGTGGGCACCCAGACCAAGGAGCATGCTGGCGCGCCTCGCTCACCTCGCTCACCGACGAGAGCGACCGTCGAGAGCGACCGTGCGAGACGCAGTCTTTCTCGTCCCTGACAATGCTCCTAGCCTATCTGCGCGACCCGCTCGCGCCCCTGACGGGGTGGCCGGCATGAGCCCCCACCCCTTGCAGGCGCCCCCAAGCGAGCGCTATACTTGACGTCCGATATAGACCTTTGCGCTGTCTTTTCGAGAACAGGCTTGCCGCATCTCACCGCACGGGTGAACGTCGCACCGAACCCCTGAGCACATCCTGGAGCGGAAAACCCACAGGAGTTGCATGATGGTTCGCGAGAGCGCGCGTATCTTCGCACCGATCACGGGCGGTCGAGGGGTCCGTCCCGTGACCCCCATCTCCCCCAACCGCTGGAAGGGTGAATCGGACTGCATCGTCGGTCCGTTCTCGAACCGCGGGCTGGCCTTCGGCTTCGCCAACGTGACCACCGACTTTGGTCAGTACGGCGGAGTCCGCTTCCACATCTTCGCCAAGCGCGACTCCTGGTACGTCGAGGTGGAGTTGCAGGGCTGACGCCTCCGGACCCGGGTCGGGGCGCCGGCCGGAACAGGGAGTCGAAGGCGCGTGCCACAAGCACGCGCCTTCGTTCGTGGTGGTCCCGTGGGAGCCCGGGCAGCCTCGCGGCCGCCGATGTCATCGCCGACACCTCGGCGGCGCGCGGGCACACCGTGGCCACCTTCGGTCGAGGGCCGCCCCGTCAGTAGGCGGTGGGGAGCTCGAGCACCATCCGCACGAACGCCCGCGTGCCCGCCCGGTTCAACGTCAGGCGCACGGCCGTGAGTTGGTTCTCCTGACAGGAGCACGTGAAGACGTAGGCGTTGCCGCCGAACAGCTCCTGGCTGGGCGTGAACCCGAGCGCCGGAAGGCGCTGGTGGAAGTAGCTCAGGACGTCGTAGGGATCGGTGGTGGCGAGATCGAAGGGGATCTCGATGCCACGCTCGGAGACGTCGATGCCGATCACCGCGCGCGCAACGCTGCGCGTCACACCCACCACCGCCGCCCGGTCGGCCTCGGTGGTGGTGAAGCGCAGCCCGCCCTCCACCTCACCGGGCATGAGGGCCACCTTCACGGTATTCGTGCCCATGTTGCGCGTGAAGATCAGCGAGCCGACGACGTCGCCGGCGTAGTTGAAGGCGCTGTCGTCGAAGACGAGGGAAGGCGCCACGAACCGCGTGGACTGGGCAAGCGCGATGCCGGCGAACGCGCCGCACAGGGCAAGGGCGGCAAACAGTCTGCGCATAGCGTGCTCCAATGCCGACAGCCAGGGACTTCGATCGCCGTGGGCGGCAGCTTCTCACCTCCCTGGGGAGCGCTCGATCGCGCCCGCTAGACCTCGGCCCCCGGCCGTTCGGCCGACACGAAGTGCCGCGGCGTCCGCTGGAGAGGTCGCACAGTGAGAGGGGACGGTTGCGCTGGCTCCGCCCCGAGTGTGAGCCAGGGAAGGGCATCCCGCTAGAGCCAAACGTCACCGCGCGAGCCCGGCCGCCGCCCCACCGATGGCCTCACCGAGGCCCTCGGTGGCGACCACCCTCGCCAGCTCCGGGCGGGGCGTCAGGGCGCTCAGGAAGGCTTCGTCTGCCTGGCCCGTTCCCACGGCGATCACCCGGATTCCGGCGGAGCGCGCCGCGGCGGCGGCATCCAGGGTGGCCTCACGGCTGTCGGGCATGCCGTCGGTGATGAGCAGGATCACGCGGCGCCCGCTGCGCAGGCGCAGCCGACCCGCCGCCATGCGCAGCGCCCGGGCCATATCGGTGCGCCCGTTGGGCATGAGCCCGGTGATGCTCCTCTGGAAGCGGTACGGGTTGCGCGTCGCACCAGTGAGTACCCGCGCCGTGGAACCGAAACCGATGACGCCGACGGCGTAGTTCCGCCGCCACGCCTCGTAGAAGAAGCGGATGGAGCCCCGCAGGAGCTGCGGCATCTTGCCCGGGTCGGCCATGCTCGCCGACAGGTCGAGGCACAGGTAGACGGTGCCGGTCAGCCGCGCCCGGCGCCCCACCAGCGCGTCGACCACGCGGCTCGCCAGCGAAGCCGGCGCGCCGTCGCGGCCGGGACGAACGGCCGGCGGCCCGGCCGGCCTCGATCGGTCGTCCACCATGACCTACTCTAGCGCCGCTCGGTACACCCTCCCGCCCAGGCGTATGCTTCGGAGCGATGGTCCTCGATACCCCTACCGGCCACCTGCACGGCACCCTGGAGCTTCCCGAGGGGCCGGGGCCCTTCCCGGTCGCGCTCGTCATCGCGGGCTCCGGCCCCACCGACCGCGACGGCAACTCCACCCTCCTCCCCGGACGCAACGACAGCTTGAAGCTCGTGGCCCGGGCGCTAGCCGAAGCCGGAGTGGCGTCGCTGCGCTACGACAAGCGCGCCATCGGCGAGAGCCGCGAAGCCGGCCTCGACGAGGCCGCCATGACCTTCGACCTGGCGGTGCAGGACGCCGTACGCTGGCTACGCCAGCTCGACGACGACACGCGGTTCGCACGGACGCTGGTCGTCGGTCACAGCGAAGGTTCGCTGGTCGGCATGCTCGCTACGGGCCCGGCCGGCGCCTCCGCCCTCGTGTCGCTGGAGGGTGCAGGGCGCCCCGCGGCCGACGTGCTGCGCTCGCAGCTGCGAGGCCAGCTCCCCGCCGAGCTGATGGACGAGGTCGACCAGGTGCTGCGCGAGCTGGAGGCCGGGCGAACGGTGGACACGCTGCCGCCCGGCATCGCGGCAGTGCCCCAGATCGGGCAGGCGCTGTTCCGGCAGAGCGTGCAGCCCTACCTGGTGAGCTGGTTCCGGCACGACCCGGCGCGCGTCCTGGCCGAGCTCGAGGTTCCGAGCCTGGTGGTGCAGGGCACGACCGACCTGCAGGTGCCGGTATCGGACGGCGAACGCCTGGCCGCGGCCGGGAAGCATGCCACGCTGGCGCGCATCGAGGGGATGAACCACGTGCTCAAGGCCGCGCCTGCCGAACAGGCCGCCAACCTGGCGGCCTACTCCGATCCTGCGCTGCCGTTGGCGCCGGGATTAGCGCTGGCGCTGCGGAGCTTCCTGAAGGAGGCGGGCCTCACTCCCTAGGCTCGTAGGGTGCGCGGAGCGCTCTCAGGCGTCGTCGAGACGGTCTCCACGACGGGCAAACAGGACCAGGCCCAGGAAGATCAGCAGCAACGGGCCCATGACGTTCCAGGACAGCCCGAACAGGAACACGGCCGATACCAGCAGCAGAACCACACCGGGGATGACCTGGCGCGACACCTCGCGATCGAAGGTGCCGCTCGCCTGGTAGGCCTGGTAGGCCCGGTAGAGGAACGCCGCGGCGGGGATCAGGAGGAAGACGACCCACCAGTTCTGGAACGCCACGCCGAAGCTGTCGCGCAGCAGCAAGATGCCGCCGACCACGACCAGCAGCAGACCCAGGGCGTAACGGTCGCGAGGCTTGCGGTTCGCGCGACGCTCGCGCCGAAGGGACCGATCCGACGACGACTCGGGGGAAGGGTTGGCTTTCACGAATGCCTCGACTCGAAGGGGCCCAACGTGCGCCCACCTCACGAAGACTCTACAGCCGCGGCGACCGGCTCAACCGCGCAGATGTACCAGCCATCCGATGAGCGATGAGCCCAACACCAGCTGGATGCCGGTCAGGATCAGCAGCACGTAGATCGCGAGCGTGAACCCGCGCTCCTGGACGGTGCGGTTGAGCCAAACGCCGAGCGCGGCACCGGCGAACGCCAGCGGCAACAGCAGCACGGCGACCAGCAGGTTGTCGACGTTCAGCAGCCCCAGCCAGGCGTAGGGCACCAGCTTCACGACGTTGACGATGAAGAAGAACCAGGCCGCGGTGCCCACGAACAGCTCACGCCGCAGGCCACGGGGCAGCAGGTAGATCGCCACCGGCGGGCCGCCAACGTGCGCCAGCGTCGAGGTGAAGCCGGCGACACCGCCCAGCACGGCGCCCCACAGGCGTGACGGCGGGCTCTGCTGTAGCGCGCGCAGCACCCGGGCCCGCACCGCCTGCCAGCCGACGAACCCCAGTGCCAGCACACCGATGCCGACCTCCAGGGCGCGCCCGTGCGGCGCCAGCAGGTCGAAGGCGAGCGCCCCCAGGACGATCCCCACCAGCGCGCTCGGCAGCAACAGTCGCAGGTCGCGCACGCTGGCGGTGCGACGGTAGTGCCATACCGCGAAGACGTCCGCGCCGATGAGCACCGGCAGGAGCAGCGCGGCCGCCTGCGGCACCGGCAGCGTCAGTGCGACCAGCGGGGTGGCGATGACGCCGGAACCGGCGCCGAAGCCCGCCTTGGCGACGCCGACCAGCAGGGCGGCCGCCGCGGCCGCCGCGAGCGCCTCGGGCGGAAGGCCCAGGATCATGCCGGACGCCGGCGGGAGCGTCGCGAAAACAGCGGCCGTTCAGGTGACACGGGCCGAGAACGTCGGGCGCCGCCGCACCTGCGTCGCCTGCTCGAAGGCGTGCGCGAAGCCGATCAGCCGCCCCTCGGCGTAGGCGCCGGCGAAGAACGAGAGCCCCACGGGCAGCCCGTGGACGTGGCCCGCGGGGAGCGTCACGTGCGGATAGCCCGCCATGGCCGCGGGCGTGGCGCAGCCTCCGAGCCGCTTGTCGCCGTCGATGGGATCGATGGTCCAGGCGGGCACCATGGTGGGCGCCACGAGGGCGTCGAGCCGGTGCGCGGCGAGGGCACGGTCGATGCCTTCGTCGCGTGCCAGGCGGTGGCAGGTCTCGCGCACCTCGCGGTAGCGCGCTTCGTCGACCACGCCGTCGGTGAGCGCCCGCTCGAGCAGCTCCTGCCCGAAGTAGGGCAGCACGGCATCAGCATGCAGCCGGTTGAAGGCCACCACCTCCTCCAGGCTCCGGACCTTCGCGCGGGGGTGCTCGGCCAGGTAGGCGTCCACGCCGGCCTTGATCTCGATCAACATCAACTCGAGCTCGGGCGCCTCGTTCATGCGCTCGCGGCCCAGCTCGACCGGGTCGACGATCTCGGCGCCCAGCGCGCGCAACGTGCCCAGCGCCGCCTCCACGACGGCGTCGGCACCCTCGTGCCGGCCGAAGCAGTCGCGCGCCACGCCCAGACGCGCCCCCTCGAGCGCGCGGGGATCGAGGAACTGCATGTAGTCCAGCATCGGCGCCTGCGCGGTCGCCTCGTCGCGCGGGTCGGGACCGGCGATGGCCGTGAGCAGGGCGGCGGCGTCCGCGACCGTGCGCGCCATCGGCCCGGCGGTGTCCTGCGAGGCGGCGACCGGGATGATGCCGGCGCGGCTCACCAGCCCGACGGTGGGTTTGATGCCCACCACGCCGTTGGCCGAGGAGGGGCTCACGATGGAGCCGTCGGTCTCGGTGCCGATGGCGCCGGCGCACAGGCTGGCGGCAACCGCCACCCCCGAGCCGGAGCTCGAGCCGCTCGGCGTGCGGTCGAGCGAATAGGGGTTGCGCGTCTGCCCTCCGCGGCTGCTCCAGCCGCTGCAACCGCGCGTCGAGCGGAAGTAGGCCCACTCGCTCAGGTTGGTCTTGCCCAGCACCACGGCGCCCGCGGTGCGCAGACGCTCGACCACGCCGGCGTCGCGCGGCGCGATGTTGCCCGCAAGCGCCAGCGAGCCGGCCGTCGTCTGCATGCGGTCGCCGGTATCGATGTTGTCCTTGACCATCACGGGCACGCCGTGCAGCGGCCCGCGCGGGCCTCGCTCGCGGCGCTCGCGGTCGAGCTCGGCGGCCGTCTGAAGCGCGTCCGGGTTGATCTCGATGACGGCGTTCAGCTCCGGCCCGCTGGCATCGATCGCGGCGATCCTCTCCAGGTAACCGCGCGCGATCTCCAGCGCGCTGGTCTCCCCCGAGGCCATGGCCGCCTGCAGCTCGGCGATCCCCTTGTCCTGGTCCTCCACGTTCGGTTCCTCCACCTCGGCGGTCCCCACCGCCGCGCTCACGGCGTTCGTTCAGCGTATGCAAGCGTACCCCGTGGCCCGACCCCGGCGTCGCCCGCGCGGCACCTGCTCACGGCGAGAACGCGAAGCGGAAGCCTGAACAGGCGCACGGCTGTCGTGGTGCTAGAATCGCGCCCACAGAAGTCGTGGGCAACGAGCTGTTGGGGGTTGGTCTAGGTGGAACCATCCGTGGAACCATCCCTGGAACCATCCCAGGAGGAGGCCCTGTTCGGGCGTCGGCTGAAGAGCCGGCGGACGGTCCTGGGGCTGACCCAGGAGGAGCTGGCCCGACGCGCGGGCGGTTCCACGGCGACGGTGCGCATGCTCGAGGCGGAGGAACACCGGCCCTCGCCCGAAGCAGCGAGGGCGCTGGCCGAGGTCCTGGGCGTCCCCGCCGGGGAACGGCGCGCCCGCGAGCGGCCGGACGCGGCTCCGAACGGGACGCTCGAGCGCCACGGCGCCTGGCGTCTGCGGCTCCTGGGGGAGACGGCCGAGCTGACAGGACCATCGACGCGCTGGCGGCCACCCAGGACCGCCGCGCTCATCCTCGCGTTCCTGGCCCTGGAAGGGGCCACGCCTCCGGGCGTGCCCCTTCCCACGTCTCGCTCCCTTCGACCTCTGCGCGACCCATCCTCCGCGCAACCCATCCTCCCCGCAACCCGGCCACCCCCCGGTCAGGCGTCGTCGGGGAGCGGGCCCCAGGGGCTCGTCCGAGAAGACCCTGGCCGCGAGGATCGCGCCACGCTCGCGCCGGTCCTCGGCGCTCCCACCTGCGGGTCACGCGCTGCACGAAGCTGCCGCCATGCCTGCGGCCACAATCCGAGCAACAGCCGCGACCAGATGGTCCCGGGGCGTGCACCGGCCGTCGCCTGGCGCATGCGCCGCTCCCGCGCCGCATCCCGCATAAGATCCGCGTACCGCTCCCGTGCCGCTCGTTCACTGTTCCAGGAACCTTGCATGTCCGCCTCCCTCTCCCTGCCGGGCTTCCGTTGTCGGCTGGAGCCATTGCAGCGGATATGGAGTGGTCCGTGGTCACGGCGAGCGCCACGACGGGCGCTACTGCGAGCGCTACTGCAGGCGTTACGGCGAACGTCCCAGGCGGTGGTAGAATCGCCCCTACAACCGTCTTGCAGCCGTCTCGCAGGAAGGCCGCCACGTTGGAAGCGCCCCGTGACGATGCCGTGTTCGGGCGCTGGTTGCACAAGCGCCGGAAGACGCTCGACCTGACCCAGAAGGAGCTAGCGAAGCGGGTGGGCTGCTCGCCCGCCACCATCCGCAAGCTCGAGGCCGACGAGCGTCGCCCCTCGAAACGCGTGGCGCAGTCCGTGGCCGAGGCGCTCGGCGTGCCCAGCGAGGAGCGCGGGGCCTTCGTGCGGTTCGCCCGTAGCGGCTGGGCCGACGAGCCCCCCCGTCAGCGACCGCCCGACCTGGAGCGCCCCTGGCTCGACCCCAGCACCGATCGGCCTGCGCCCCGCGCCGCGCCTCCCGCCGCCTCCGTGACGCCGCCCCGCGTGGCCGCCTCTAGCGAGCCCGTGGCCCCACCCGTCCCCCGCCTGCTGGCGCGCGAGCGCGAGCTCGAGCCCCTCGAGGCGGCCTTGCGGCAGGCCACAACGGAGCGTGGAAGCGTCCTGCTCGTCTCCGGGCAGGCGGGGCAGGGTAAGACCGCGTTGCTGACCTCCTTCGCTACCCGCGCCCAGGAGCTCGAGCCCGACCTGCTCGTCGGGATCGGGACGTGCAACGCCTACACCGGCAGCGGCGACCCCTTCCACCCGTTCCGCGAGATCCTGCTGCAGCTCACCGGCGACGTCGCCCTGGGCACCGACCCGAGCGCCTTCGAGCAGACGCGCGCATCACGCCTTTGGCGCTTCATGGGTCGCGGGGGCCGGGCCCTGATCGAGCACGGGCCCCACCTCCTCGACCGGCTGGTTGCGAGCCGTCCGCTCCGTTCGCGCTTGCTGGACGCAGGCGTCTCCCTGCCGGGCGCGAACGGCCCGGCCGCCCACAGCTCGCCCACCTCGCTCTCCGAGGGCCAGGGGGCCTACGGTCAGGAGGCGCTACGAAGCGAGATCATCGCCGTGCTGACGGCACTGGCGCAGCAGGCGCCGCTGCTGTTGCTGCTGGACGATCTGCAGTGGGCGGACGGCAGCTCCCTCGAGCTGCTCTTACAACTGGGCAGGACCGTACCCCGACACCCGATCCTGCTGGTGGGCGCCTTCCGACCCGCCGACGTGGCGCCCACGCCCGAGGGCCGGCGCCATCCCCTGGAAAGCGTTCTGAACGAGCTGACCCGGCTCTCCGGCGACGCCGCACGAATCGACCTCGACCTGGCCGACGGCCGCGCGTTCGTCAACGCGTTTCTGGATGCCGAGCCGAACCGGCTCGACGCTAGGTTCCGCGAGGCGCTGCTTCAGCAGACCGCTGGCCAGCCCCTGTTCACGATCGAGCTGCTGCGCGCCCTGCAGGAGCGTGGCGACCTCGTGCGCGACGACGACGAGCGCTGGACGCAGGCCGCCAGCATGCGCTGGGACGCCCTTCCCGCCCGCGTGGCCGGCGCCATCGCGGAGCGTATCGCACGGCTCGAACCGGCCACACGCGAGGCGCTTCGGGCGGCGAGCGTGGAAGGGGACGTCTTCACCGTCGAAGTCGTCGCACGGGTGGTGGAGCGCGATCCCCGAGCCGTCGTCCGTGAGGTCGCGGGCGCGCTCGACCGACACGAGCTCGTCGCCGGGATCGACGTTCGGCGCGCCCCCAGGGGGCTCGTCTCGCGCTACCGGTTCCGCCACGAGCTGATCCAGCGCTTCCTGTACGACCAGCTCGACGAGAGCGAACGCGCCTACCTCCACGAAGCTGTGGCGGAGGCGCTGAAGGCGGTCCTCGGCGACGAAGCAGACCCCGGCGCGCTCGCCTTCCACTACCTGCAGGCGCACGCTCCGCAGCGCGCCGCCCCCCACCTCCGCAGCGCCGGCGATCGCGCCAGGCGATCGGCGGCGCTGGCGGAGGCGGTCGACTTCTACACGCGCGCACTGTCCGCCTGGCCCGAGCAGGATGCCACCGGGCGCGCCACGCTGCTGCGCGACCTGGGCGAGTGCGAATGGCTCCGGGGCCGGCTCGAGCGGGCGGAGAACATCCTCGGCCAGGCGCGCGCCGCCTTCGACGCGCTGGGGGATCACGCCGCTGCGAGCACGGTGCAGCTCTCGCTGGGACGCGTGTACTACGAGCTCGGGGACTTCGAGCGCTCGCTCCAGGCCAGCATGGAAGCCCTCGCCATGTTCGACGGCCAGGCCGAGACCGAGGGCCTCGCTAGGGCCCAGAGCACCGTCTCCCAGCTCCACATGCTGGCGTCGAACGACGCCGAGGCGCTCCACTGGGGCCGCCGGGCCCTCGACCTGGCCGAGCGGCTCCATGCCGACGACATACGGACGCACGCCTTGAACAACGTCGGCATCGTAGTGGCTCACTCCGGTTCGGAGCACCACGACGAAGGCCTCGGCATGCTGGAGCAGAGCTGGCGGCTGGCCGATCGGCTGGGACTCGCTCACGACGGCTGTCGGGCCCTGTACAACCGTGCCGCCCTGCTACAGGCGTTCGGGAGGGTGCGCGAGGCCGAGGCGGCCTGGCGCCACCTCATCGATTACGCCCAGAACCAACAGATCCTCGTGTTAGAGCTTTCGGCGAGGCTGGCGCTGTCGAAGCTCGAGTGGGACCTTGGTCGTTGGTCCGACACGCACCAACAGCTGGATCGACTGTATCAACACAAGCGAGGTTTCGACGGACCAGGCGGTAACCCCAAGCGCGTGCGCGTGGGGCTCGCGCTGGCATCGGCCGAGCTCGATCTGGGGCGTGTCGGCCATGCGCAGACCATCCTGCTCGAACACCGGAGCGCCCTCGAACGGCTCGACGAGGAGCAGCTTCGCGCCCCTTACCTTCGAGATCGGCTCCGCGCCGCAGCCGCTTCGGGAGAGAGCAGCGAAGCCGATGCCTGCGCCCGTGCGCTGCTCGACACGGTCACCGCCCACCCCACCCACTCCGAGGATGTCCTCGCTCCTCTCCTGACCGCCGTCCGATGGCTCTCGACGCACCCGGCAACGGACACCGGCTCCCTGCTCGAGGCCAGCCTGCGCGCCGCCGAGGTGACGGAGGCGCAGTACGGGTCGGCCGACGCCGGCGCCACCCTCGCGGCCGTGCGGGCCACCGCTGCCGGCGCCGCAGGCGACGGAACGGCTGCGGCCACGCTGTGGCTACGGGCGGCCGAGCTGTGGCGGGACTGTGGGTTCGTCCTGAACGAGGCGCGCGCCAGGTGCGTGGGCGCTCGCGCCCTGGCGCATGCCGGGCGCGACGCGGACGCAGGGCAAGCCCGCGACCGCGCACGCGCATTGTTGGCCGACCTCGAAAGCAGGCTGCCTACGCCCGAGCTGGTGGCATCGTTCGCCCGGGTGCAGGCCACCCTGCTGAGCTCCGCGGAAAGCACTAGCGCGTGACCCCCGACGCCGACGTCATCGTGGTCGGAGCAGGACTGGCCGGCCTCGTCGCCGCCGCCGAGGCGGCCGACGCCGGCCTGCGGGTGACGTTGCTCGACCAGGAGGCGCGGGCCAACCTGGGCGGACAGGCCTTCTGGTCGTTCGGCGGCCTGTTCCTGGTGGACACGCCGGAGCAGCGCCGGCTCGGCATCCGCGACAGCCACGAGCTCGCCTGGCGCGACTGGCTCGCCACGGCCGCGTTCGATCGCGACGACGACCGCTGGCCGCGGCGCTGGGCCGAGGCGTACGTCGCCTTCGCAGCCGGGGAGAAGCGCGCCTGGTTGCACGAGCAAGGCCTGCGCTTCTTCCCCATCGTCGGCTGGGCCGAGCGCGGCGTCGGCCGCGCCCAGGGAGCAGGCAACACCGTCCCCCGCTTCCACATCGCGTGGGGCACCGGCCCCGCCATCGTCGAGGCGTTCGCACGGCGCGTGCGCGAGCACGAGCGCGACGGGCGCGTCCGCCTGCGGTTCCGCCACCGCGTGCGCGAACTGGTGGTCGAGGCGGGCGCCGTGACCGGCGTGGCCGGCGAGGTGCTCACCGACGACCCGTCCGAACGCGGCCAGCCGACCTCACGCGAGCCGGTCGGCACGTTCCAGCTCGGCGCGCCGGCGGTCGTGGTGGCCTCGGGCGGCATCGGCGGCGACCACCGGCTGGTGCGGCGCAACTGGCCGGGCGAACGCCTGGGGCCGCCGCCCGACGCCATGCTCACGGGCGTCCCCGCCCACGTGGACGGGCAGCTGCAGCAGGCGAGCGCCGCGGCGGGCGGGCGGCTGATCCACGCCGACCGCATGTGGCACTACACCGAGGGCGTGCGCAACTTCGCGCCGATCTGGCCGGGGCACGGCATCCGCATCCTGCCGGGTCCGAGCAGTCTGTGGCTCGACCCCGACGGCCGCCGCCTGCCTCCCCCCTACCTACCGGGCTTCAGCACCCTCGACACGCTGGGGCACATCGGCCGCGGCCGGTTCCCGCACACCTGGTTCGTGCTGGACCGCCGGATCCTGCGACGGGAGTTCGCGCTCTCGGGTAGCGAGCAGAATCCCGACCTCACCGGCAAGAGCCTGACCGGCGTGGTGCGCGGCAGGCTCGCCGGGTTGCAGCCGCCGCTGCGGGCCTTCCTGGAGCGCGGGGAGGACTTCCTGACGGACGCCGCCCTGGAGGGCCTCGTACGGAAGATGAACGCCCTCGTCGGCGACGAACGCCTCGATCCGGCCGTCGTGGCCGACGCAGTGATCGCCCGCGACGAGCAGCTGGTGAGCGGCTTCGGCAAGGACTTCCAGGCGATGGCCATCCGCAACGCCCGGAGGTCGCTGGGCGACCGCCTGGTGCGCGTCGCGCGCCCGCACCGCCTGCTGGATTCGGCGGCGGGGCCGCTCGTGGCGGTGAGACTGCGGGTGCTCACCCGCAAGACCCTGGGCGGGCTCGAGACCGACCTGCTGGGACGCGTGCTGCGCGAAGACGGCGAGCCGCTGCCTGGACTGTACGCGGCCGGGGAGGTGGCCGGCTTCGGGGGCGGTGGCATGCACGGCTACCGTTCGCTGGAGGGGACCTTCCTCGGCGGCTGCCTGTTCAACGGGCGGGTGGTGGGGCGGGCGCTCGGCCGCGCCGGCTGAGCGAGCGCGGCCGAGCGAGCGCGGCCGAGCCGCCGCGCACACCGTCCGAACGCCCATCCCGCAGCGTCGTGCGCGGCCCGCCTGGGAAGGAAACAGTCGCGGTGGTGTGGCGGCGGTGGTGTGGCGGCGTCGGCACGGCGCCCCTCCACCGGCCACGGTAGACTCGGGACCACGCAACGAATCGCTAGGAGGAAGCGCGATGCGCCACCTGGACTCGAACCGAAGCCCGATGGACCGCCCGCAAGCCCGTGTGTTGGCTCAGGCTCAGATCCGAGCCCGTGCCCGCAACCTCCGCCGAGCGACCCTCGTCGGGCTCTGTTTCGCCCTGCTCGCTCCCGCCTGGGCGGCAGCCCAGACCTTCACGGTCGTGACCGACCGGAGCCAGGCCAGCTACACCGTCAGCGAGAAGGTGGTGGGGCTGTCGCTGCCCCGCGACGCGGTCGGGGTCACCAAGCTCGTTACCGGCACGGTCGTCCTCGCGGCCGACGGCAGTGTCGCGGAGGGCTCCAAGCTCACGGTCGACCTTCGCGGCCTGACGAGCGACGCCGCCCGCCGCGACCGCTTCATCCAGGGCAACACCCTGGAGACCGCGACCTACCCCGAAGCAGTGCTGGTGCCGACCGAGCTCCGGGGCCTGCCGTCGCCGCTGCCCACGAGCGGCAGCGTGAGCTTCCAGATCGTCGGCGACTTCACCGTCCATGGCACCACGAAGACGGTGACCTGGGACGCAACCGGTGACTTCTCGGCCGACGCCGTGACCGTCAAGGCCACCGCCGACGTGACCTTCGACGACTTCGGGTTGCGGCGGCCTGTGGTCGGGCCGATCCTGGCGGTCTCGGACCCTATCCACCTCGAGGTGGACGCCACCCTCCAGCGCACCGCCAACTGAGCGCAACGCCGAGCACGACCGCGTGCGCGCAACAGCGTGCGCGTCGGGGGCCCGGCGAGGGGGTCCGCCGCGCCACCGTGTGCGCTACGCTGCACGCTTCTGCGCCGGCGCGGCTAGTCTGGGGGGCCGAACCCGCAGGCGCAGCCGGCACCACGTCGGCGCCCGCCGCGGGCCGCAGCAGCAGACACGGGAGGTCTTCATGGCCATCCATCTCACGGTGAACATCCGTCGACCGAGCGGCGAGGTGTTCGACTACATCTCGGACCTCGGGCGGTTGTCGACCTGGCACCACGCTATCGACTCGGTCGAGAAGATCACCGGCGGAGACAACGGTACCGGCGCCACCTACCAGGTGAAGCGCACACTCCCCAGTGGGCACGTCGAGAACCGCGTCAGCGTCACCGAGTTCGACCCCGCGAAGCGCTTCACCATCGAGAGCCAACCCGGCCCGAAACCGTTCGCCTACCGCTTCCGGCTGGCATCCACGCCCCAGGGCACGCGCGTCGACGTCGATGCAAGCCGTGACGGCCTCGATCTCGATCGCACGCCGACCGTCCCTCCCGCCCTGGCCTCGGCGCTGTTCCAGCGCCGCATGGCGGAGAGTCTGAGGCGCCTGAAGCACGAGCTCGAACGCGAGAAGCCGGCCGACGCCTGGCCCGTGAGCTAGGCGCACCGGCCCCAACCCCATCCCGAAGTCCCTTCTTGAAAGCCCCTTCCGCCGTGCGGGTCAGTACCCGCGCGCATGATGTCCGTCGGGCCACCGGCGGGCCCTCCTTGGCATGGCACGGTGGTCGGTCGGAGACCGGCGGACGACCGCCGATACGTCCATGCCGAGGAGGGTCCCCATGCCGCAGCACACCGAATCACAACACTGGCAGCGGCAGCGTCCGCGGCGCGCGTGGAGGGCAGCCTCGCGCCAGAGGCTGTGGCAGGGCCTCGTGGATCTCGTCCGACACGAGGGGGTCAACGCCTTCCTGCTCACAGCGGGCGCACTGGTGAACGCGCTGGCGTTCGATGTGTTCCTGGCGCCCGGGCACGTGGCGCCGGGAGGCCTGACCGGCCTGACGCTGGTGGTGACCCGCTGGTTGCCGTTCCCGAACGGCCTCGTGCTGTTGGTGCTCAACATCCCGCTGCTCGTGCTCGGCGCTTGGCAGCTCGGCGGAGCGAAGTTCTTCGCGCGCACGGTCTACGTCATCGCCGTGACGGTCGTCGCCATCGACGGTTTCGCCCCCTTCGTGCCCGACGGAGGAGCCAGCCACGATCCGCTCCTGAACGCTCTCTACGGGGGCGCCGTCACCGGCATCGCAGCGGGGCTGGTGATCCGGGCGCGCGGCAACATCGGGGGGACCGGTATCCTCAGCCGCTTGCTGCAGCGGCGCACCGGCGTCCCGATGGGACAGGTCTACCTCATGACCGACGGTGCCATCGTGCTGCTCCTGGGCGCTGTCTTCGGCTGGGAGCGGGCGCTCTACTCGCTGGTGGCGCTGTTCGTGAACGGCATGGCGACCGATTACGCCACCGAGGGCCCCTCGCTGGTGCGCACCGTGTTCATCGTGACCGACCGTCCCAGCGACGTTGCCGCGGCGCTTCAGCAGCGCCTGCGCAGCGGCGTCACTGCCTGGCGCGGCGAAGGGATGTACCGGGGCGGACAACGCACGGTGCTGTTCTGCACGGTGAACCGTGCCGAGGTGCGCGAGGTCACGCAGGTGGTGCGCGAGACGGACCACCACGGCTTCCTGGTGGTGGGCCAGGGGCACAAGGCGCTGGGGGGCACGATCGGCAAGAGCGACAGCGCCGGCTGAGGGAGCGGTCTAGCTGCCTTGGGCGAGCAGGTGACGCACGTCCTTCACGATGTGTTCGGGGTGGGAGGCGAGGTCATCGCCGCCGTAGATCAACCGCAGGCGTCGTTGCGGGTCCAACACGTAGACCGACGCCGTGTGACGCATGAAGTAGGCGTCCGGGCCGGTCTGGTCCGTCTTCTGGTAGCTCACGAAGAACTGCTTCGCCACCGCGGCGATAGCTTCGGGCGAACCGGTCAGCCCGCGGAATGCCGGCGAGAACGCATGTGCATAGGTGGCCATCACCTCCGGCGTGTCGCGCTCCGGATCCACCGAGATCATGGCCACCGCGACGCGGCCGCGGTCCCTGGCCGGCAGCGAGGCATGGATCTTTGCTAGCTGCATCATCTCCGTCGGACACACGTCGGGGCAATGGGTGTAGCCGAAGAACAGCATCACGACGTCGCCGTCGAAGTCCGACAGGTGGACGGGCCCGGACCCGCTCAGCAACGTGAAGTCCGTGGCAACCGTGGGGTTGGAGAGCGGCTCGCTGAGGTACGTGTAGGGAACCGGCCGCACCACGTCCCACACGACGAGCACGGCGACCACCGTCAACAGCACGCCCACGAGGATCCAGAGCGGCCGCCGCGGCGCGCGTGGCTCCGCGACGGCCCCGGGGTCAACGGGCTCGGGCATGGTTCACCTCGACAGTCCTCACTTCCGCAGGACCGGTACGCTCACCGTGAGCGGGGCAGCGCCCTCGAACTGGAGGGTGATCTCGACATCGGCCCCTTCGGTCAGCGGGCCGTTCAACCCCATCAACATCAGGTGGTCACCGCCCGGTTGCAGGGTCCGTCGGCCGTGCGCCGGGATGCTCAGCGCGTCCACCTTCACCATCGACACGACCGGCCCGGAGGGTGAACCCGTGTCCTCCTTGCGCGTCGTCATCGGCATGCACGACACCGCCAGGCCGGTGGTCGCCCCCACCAGCCGAACGACGCGGTCGGTCGGGTTGACGAGCACGCCGTAGAGCGCGGTGTTCGGAACAGGGGCGGGGATCCAGCGCACCCAGGCGTCTTCGAGCTTCAATGCCGGCGTCGCTACTGGTGTCGCTGCCGGTGTCGCTGCCGGTGTCGCTGCCAGCGTCGCCGACAGGACCATCAGGACCGCCGACCATGCCAGCCCGCGGGCTGCCACGGCCGTCCTTCGATGCCTCATGCATGGCACTCTACCGCGGTGGTTCGACCTTCGGGCACGGTCGCGCCCACCGGCCTTCAAGCGTCCGTCGTCCGCGTGCGGCGGGCCCCAGCATGACACCGCCCGCGGGACCCAGCGCCCCGGCCGCACCGGCCGCACCGGCCGCACCGGCCGCCCCGGCCGCACTGGCCGCACCGGCGAGCGCGCGGACACGAGTGGCTCAGCTCATGGGACGCCGTCGGGGCCGACCGTACGATCGGTGCATGCCGCTCCGCCTCCCGCTCCGGTACCCCTGGCGCAGGCTCGTCATCGCAACGGCCACAGGCCTGCTCGCGACGAGCCTCTTGCTGGCCGGCTGCAACGTCGTGCCGCCACCGAGCCAGGCGTCGGAGTTGCTGAGCCTGGTCAATCAGGCGCGCAGCTCGGCACGGTCGTGCGGCAGCACGCCCTACGCAGCCGCCCCGCCCCTGGCGCTCGATGCCCGTCTCACGCGCGCCGCACAACTCCACAGCCTCGACATGCAAACGTCCGGGACGTTCAGCCACACGAGCTCCGACGGTCGTACGCTCGCCGACCGCGTGAACGCTCAGGGTTACACCTGGCGCCGCATCGGCGAGGACATCGCCGCGGGCTTCTCCACGTCCCAGGCGGTCGTACAGGCGTGGCTCAAGAGTCCGGGCCACTGCGCCAACATCATGGACCCGAGCTTCCAGGACCTCGGCACGGGCGTTGCCGGCACCTACTGGACGCTCGACTTCGCAACGCCGCGCTGAGCCGTCCGCGGCGCGCACCGGCGGGGCCCCACCCGGGGCCCCACCCTCGGTGGTGCGCGTAGCACGCGGCATGGATGCCCCGAGCGTTCCAAGGACCGCATGCGCGCCGAGTACGACGCCCGGACCTGGCTCAAGGCGGAGCTCGAGATCCGCATGCTCCACGAGAAGCTCGACCACGCCATCCGGTGCGGCCTGCTGCGGTCGTCGGTGAGCGAGCGGCCGCTAGCACGCCGCAACCGCGCACGAGACCCTCACCGCTGCGGTAGCGTAGCCCAGTGCTGGCGGGGCGCGGCGACCGCCCCCGTCCGCACAGCCCCGCGCCCGGAGGATCGCGATGAAGTCAGACCCCGAGCAACGTTCCGCGGAAGGACCGGAGGGCGCGGGTTCGGCGAGCGACCGGCTCGAGCCCGTCGCACCACCGTCGGCCAGACGCACCGATGCCGTGCTCCGCGCGACCCGGCGCAAGCTGACCGTCCTCTTCCGTCAGGAAGGCGGGAACGTCATCCTGATGACCGTCGGCGCGCTGCTCTACGCCGCCGCCTTCGACCTCTTCCTGGTCCCCAGCAACGTGGCGCCCGGCGGGCTGGGTGGGCTGACGCTCGTTATCACCCACTACCTGCCGCTGCCGAACGGCGTCGTGCTGTTCGTGCTGAACATCCCCCTGTTGCTGATCGGGGCGTGGCAGCTCGGCGGCCCGCCCTTCCTGGCCCGTACGCTCTACGTCGTCACCGCCGTCTTCATCGGCATCGACGCGTTGGCGCCCTACCTGCCGCGCGAGGGCGCGAGCCACGACCCCCTGCTCAACGCGCTGTACGGCGGGGCGCTCACCGGCATCGCCGGCGGGCTGGTCATCCGGGCGCACGGCAACATCGGCGGCACCGGCATCCTCAGCCGCGTGCTGCAGCGCCGCACCGGCATCCCGATGGGTCAGGTCTACATGGTGACCGACGGCATCATCGTGGCGCTGATGGGTGCGGCGTTCGGGTGGGACCGCGCGCTGTACTCGCTCGTCGCACTGTTCGTCAACGGCCTGGCCACCGACTACGCGACCGAGGGCCCGTCCATCATCCGAACGGTGTTCATCGTGACCGACCGGCCCGAGGACATCGCCGCAGCGCTGCAGATGCGCATGCATACCGGCGTCACCGCCTGGCGCGGCGAAGGCATGTACAGCCGCGGCGAGCGCACGGTGCTCTTCTGCACCATCAACCGCACCGAGGTGCGCGAGCTGACTGGCATCGTGCGCGAGATCGACCACAAAGGCTTCCTGGTGGTCGGGCAGGGCCATCGGGCGCGCGGCGGAACGATCGGCAAGAGCAACAGCCCGGGGTAAGCGGCCGACCCCGTATCATCGGAACGTGAGCGACCCGTCCGAGCTTCTCGAACGCAACCGCGCCTGGGCCGGGCGCGTGGTCGGCGAGGACGCCGGCTACTTCCACCGCCTCGCCGCCCAGCAGAAACCCCGCTACCTGTGGATCGGCTGCGCCGACTCGCGCGTGCCGGCGAACGTCATCGCCGGGCTCGATCCCGGCGAGGTGTTCGTCCACCGCAACATCGCCAACGTCTTCTCCCACACCGATCTCAACGCCCTGACGGTGCTGGAGTACGCCGTGTCGGTGCTCCGGGTCGAGCACATCATCGTGTGCGGCCACTACGGCTGCGGCGGGGTGGGAGCCGCGCTCGACCAGCAGCGGCACGGCCTCATCGACAACTGGCTGCGCCTCATCAAGGACGTCGCGGCCAAGCACGAGCACACGCTGGCGGAAGCGCCCGACGACGCCGCGCGGGCCGACCGGCTGGCCGAACTCAACGCCGTCGAGCAGACCCGCAATGTCTGCACCACCAGCATCGTCCAGGAGGCGTGGGCGCGCGGGCAGGCGCTCACCGTGCGCGCCTGGGTCTACGGCCTCAGCGACGGTCTGCTACGCGACCTGGGGTTCGTGGTGCGCGGCCCCGAAGAGGTCGACGCAGCGCACCGGCTCACGGTGTAGCGCCTTCAGGCGCCCGTCGGTGGGCGCTGGTTGGCAAGAAGGTCGCGGATCTCGGTCAGCAGCCGTTCCTCGGCGGGCAGCGGGGGTGGCTCGACAGGTTCGGACGGCTCCGTGCGCTTCTCGGACCGACGTTTCATCTCGTTGAAGGAACGGATGATCATGAAGAGCACGAACGCGATGAGCAGGAAGTTGATGATCGTGTTCAGGAACGCCCCGTACTGGATGACGGGAGCGCCGGCCGCCACCGCATCCTTGACCGAAGCGTAGGTACCTCCGCCCTTCAGGATGACTCCCAGGTTGCCGAAGTCGACGCCACCGAGCGCCAGGCCGACCACCGGCATGATCACCTGGTTGACGAGCGACGTGGTGATGGCCCCGAACGCGGCGCCGATGATGACGGCGACCGCCAGGTCCAGCACATTGCCGCGACTGACGAACTCGCGGAACTCCTTGAGCATGACGTCCTCCCTTGGGCCTTCACGATCACTCTACGCGAGTCGGAGACTCGGCACTGCCGTGGCCCGAAGCCGACGCCGACTCCGGGCGGGACGGTGTCCCGCCCGGACACGTGTAGCGCACGGGAGCTTGCTTCCATTCGGAACCGGTAGCATCGTGTGCGGGATCCAAACGGTCCCGGTAGAGGGCCCACGTGAAGCACATCCCCAACGACCAACCCGGACGGTCCCGTCGCGCCATGCGCGTGGTGGCGGCAGATCCCCTTGACCGCGCGCGACGGCTCGATCGCGCCGGATGAACACGCCGAGCGGCTCGCCGCCCTACACGCCCCGCGGCTGGCGCCGCCTCGACCCCGTGGCTCGCGGGCTGATGTCGGCCCGGTTCCTGCGCAGCATGGCGCAGGGCGCGCTGGTGGTCGACTTCGTGCTGTACCTCAAGGCGCTCGGTTGGGGCGCCCCGACCATCGGCCTCCTGCTCGGCGCGACCGGCGTGGTCGGCGCGGCGCTGCTGCTCGCCGCCGGCATGCTGAGCGACCGCTTCGGACGCAGGCCGTTCCTGATGGGCTACCAGCTCGCTTCTGCGGCCGGCGCGTTGGCCGTCGTCGTCTTCCCCCACTCCTGGGTCCTCGTGCTGACCGCGGTCTTGCTGGGCTACGGCCGCGGCGCCAACGGGGCGGCCGGGCCATTCGCGCCGGTGGAACAGGCATGGCTGGCGGCGAGCGTGTCGCCGGCGGCGCGCAGCCAGGCCTTCAGCCTCAACGCGGCCCTGGGGTTCCTCGGTATGGGCTTCGGCACCCTCATCGGCTCGGCCGTGCCGCTGTTCGAGCGCTTCCTGGCCGGCCCCGCGGCCTACGAGCCGCTGTTCGTGCTCAACCTGGTGGTTGCGCTCATCACCACCTGGATGATCGCCCGACTGCGCGAGCCGCCCCGCCGCGCGACGCAACCGGCGAGCGAGGCGTCGATCCAGGCCGCGACGGGTGTCCCCGACCCCGCGATGGCGGTCCGCGCGGAGAAGACCGGCCGCGCCCCGGTCGGAGCCGAAGACCCCGCTGGGATGACGCGCCGGGAGAACGTCGCGCTCACGCTGCTGACGGTGGTCAACTCGGTCAACGCCATCGGCATCGGGCTGATCGGCCCGCTGCTGCCCTACTGGTTCGCGGTGCGCTTCGGGGTAGGCCCTGAAGCCATCGGCTCGGTCTACGCCGTAACCTTCCTGCTGACCGCCGTGTCCTCGGTGGTGACCGGCGAGATGGGCGCGCGGGTGGGGGTGGTGCGCTCCATCGTCGGGCCGCGAACGCTCGGTGTGCTCCTGCTGGTCGCCATGCCGCTCATGCCCGCCTACGGCTGGGCGGCGGCGATCTACGCCGTGCGCTCCATCCTCAACCGCGGCACTGCCGGGACGCGGCAGGCGTTCAGCATGGCGCTGGTGCGAGACGCGCGCCGGGGGCTGGCAGGTAGCCTCAACGCTCTGTCGTTCCGCCTGCCCTCGGCGGTCGGCGCGGCGGCGGCCGGTTGGCTGATCGGGCTGGGCTTCCTGGACCTGCCGTTCTTCATCGCCTCCGGCTTCCAGTTCGCCTACGTGGCGCTGTTCGGCACGGTCTTGAGACGCTACGAGGACGGCACCTAGGGCGCACACCGCCTCGCTCATCGCGAGCCAGGGTCGCGGTCCTTCGAGACCGCGACCCTCTCCCGTCGGGGCAGGGAGTGTCGGGCCGAGCCGGCGCGCAGGCCCTCCGATCCACACAACCCGGACGTCGCGAGGCGGCGCAGCGAACCGGGCGCATGCGGCGCCAGCGTGCCGCGTCTTGACGCCGTTCCCTCCCGCCCGCATACTTGACGAACTCGACCCCAGGCATCGACACACCCGCGCCGCGACCCCCTCCGTTCTTCGCGCGCCAGACCGAAAGGGAGGTCATCGTGACGGATTCGCCGCGTTCCCCGTTCGTCGTCGCTGCCGTGCAAGCGGCGCCCGTGTTCCTGAACAAGCAGGCGACGCTGGAGAAGGCCTGCCGCCTCATCCACGAGGCGGGATCCAACGGCGCACGGCTCGCCGTGTTCCCCGAAGGCTTCATCCCCACCTATCCGATCTGGTCCTGGTTCATCCCGCCACACGCCAGCCGGGAGCTACGGCCGCTCTACGCCGAGCTCCTCGACAACGCGATCGACGTGCCGGGCCCGGAGACCGCGATCCTGGGCCGGGCCGCTCGTGATGCAGGCGTGCACGTGGTCATCGGCGTCAACGAGGTCAACCGCGAAGGCAGCCGCACCAGCCTGTTCAACACCGTGCTCGTGCTGGACGCGGACGGGCGGCTCCGCTTGGGCCATCGCAAGCTCGTCCCGACCGTGGCGGAGCGCCTGGTGCACGCCAGAGGCGACGGCAGCACGCTCGACGTCGTCGACCTGGGCGAAGCCCGGGTCGCGAGCCTCATCTGCTGGGAGAACTACATGCCACTGGCGCGCTACGCGCTGTATGCCTGGGGCGCCGAGATCCTGGCGATGCCGACCTGGGACCGCGGCGAGCCGTGGCTGAGCACGCTGCGCCACGTCGCCAAGGAGGGACGGGTGGTCGTCGTCAGCGTGTGCACGCCGTTCCATCGCGATCTCATCCCTGACAGCTACGGCTTCAAGCAGGGTTACCTTCCCGACACGGTGTGGCTCAACCCCGGAGACAGCGCCATCGTCGATCCGGACGGCAAGATGCTGGCAGGCCCGCTCCACGAGGAGGAAGGCATCCTCTACGCCGAGGTCGACCCCGCGGCGTGGCGAGGATCGCGCTACCAGCTCGACGTCGCAGGGCACTACGGGCGGCCCGACATCTTCGACCTTCACATCGACCGCAGCGCCCGGCCGCCCATACGCGTGGACAGCAAGCTGCACGGACCCGGGCCGTCGGCGACAGGCCCTGACCTGGAGGTCGAAACCTCCCACGAGGACGCGAACGACGGCCTCCGGTCGGCGGTGTACGACGGTCGCCCGGTCGAGGATAGCGTCGACGGCGGGTGACGCTGCCGGGTCATACCGGCGGCGGTCTTAAGCGCGCATCGGCGTGGGCTCGTGAGCAGCGTCCGACGCCGCGTCGAGGCGCTCGATCTCCTCGATGGAAAGCGTCACCCGCAGCGCCGCCGCTGCCTCGGCCGCGTGCGCCGGCTTGCTCGCTCCCGGGATGGCCACGACCGTGTCGCCGTGGGCTCGCACCAGCCATGCGAGCGCGATCTGCGATGGCGTGGCGCCGCGGTCCGCGGCGATCGCCTCGAGCGCCTCGATGACCGGCCGGCTCGTCTCCAGGCGCCGCCGGAGCATCGTGCGGCGACCGACCGGGGTGGCGTCCAGCAGACTCGGGTCGCGGTGGAACTTGCCCGTCAGCAGGCCGGAGTCGAGCGGCGAGTAGGCGATGATGCTCACGCCCAGCTCCTTCGCCGCGTCCAGCACGCCGTTGCGCTCGATCTCGCGATGCAGCAGGCTGTAATGCACCTGGTTGGACGCCAGCGGCAGCCCGCGTCGAGCCAGCGCGGCGTGGGCGCGGCGCATCCGGCGCTCGTCGAAGTTGCTCACTCCCACCGCACGGATCTCGCCCGCCTCGACCAGATCCGCCATGGCGTCCATCTCCGCCTCCGGCGAGGAGAACGACCACGGCTGATGAACCTGGTAGAGGTCGATCCCGTAAGGGGCCAATGCGCTCGTGCGGCGCCCGATCGTGCGGGGCAAGTTCGCTGCGGTGCGCATCAACGGCATCCACTTGGTCGCCACACCCACGCTTCCGGGCTCGACCTCCAGCGCCTGCAAGGCCGCGGCCAGCCCGCGCTCGGAGCGGCCGCCGCCATACATCTCCGCCGTGTCGAACCAACCGATGCCGCCCTCGAGCGCGGTCCGCACGATGTCCGTCATCGCCGGCTGGTCGATGGACGGGAACATGAAGCGGAAGACGCCCGCCCCGCCCGCGAACTGCATGATGCCGAGGCCGATGGGAGTGATGCGGAGGTCGGTGCGTCCGAGCGTCCTGGTTGGCTCCACCCTAGGTCCCCCTTCATTGAAGTCGTGGTGTGGGGAGCGCGGTCTTCCCTACCCTACTCCGGGTCCGCCGACGCATTCATGCGCGACTGGGAAGCGCGGATGAACCATTACCTGGAGCACGGAACCATGCTGCGGGACGATCCGTCGGGAGGCTGATCGGCGCACGTCCGGTCGGACTGCCGACGCGGGGTGACCGGGCGCACGGCTTGACCGGTCGGCACGGGTCGGCTTACCCTTCCTAGACCCACAGCGCGAGAGACCCCCACGCTCCCGGACTCCAGGAACGGACGGCCCCATGCGCCCATCGGCCCTCTACGACCGACACATACCCATGCCCGCACGGAACCACCGGCGCCTCCTGCGCCAGATCGCGGCGCTCGTCCTGCTCGCGATCATGCTGGCAGGCGCCGCAACCGCGCAGTCGACGGCGACGCCGGAACCCGTAACCCCCGAGCTGCTCGCCACGTTCGTCCCGGCCACGTGGCACGGCATCGAGGCCAGCGAGCACCGGGCCCGCTTCGACGCCTCCGGCGCGGCCACGGCCAGCGCGCACTACGACGACACCAGCGACGGCCGCAGTTCCCGCGACCTGTCGATGGCCATCACCGACCTGGGGCCGTACCGCGACGCCACGCTGCTGGTGGAGCGGGCGGACGTAGCCGAGGGACGCGCGACGGAGATCGACGTCGGCGGCTATCCCGCCTTCGTCGCCACCGACTACGGTGGCCCCACGCTCGACGTGGTGGCCGGGCGCATGTGGATCCGCTCGCGCGCCTTCGGCGATCTGTTCAGCGCCGGCGACTTGAAAGATGCGGTGAAGGAACTGCCGCTCGACGCCGTCGCCGCGCTGTCGGAGGCGCCGATCGCCGAGGGCGCGAACTACCGGCCGCTGGGCTTCACCGCCGGTGCGCTGCGCCATTTCCTCCCCGAGAGTGTGCTCGGCCTCGACCGCGGCGACGGTTACTACGCCAAGCGTCACCCCGCCGGCGTCGCCTGGGGAGGCTTCCCGTATTCGGGAACGGAAGGCGGCCACGACGTTCGGGTCCGGCTCACGGTCTGGGATCTGGGGACACTCGCAGACGCCTCCCGCCAGCGCTTGTCCGCCCAGCCGGATGCCTGGAGCGCCTTCACGCGCGACGGCCACCCCGGCTTCGTCGAGAGAGGCACGCCCACGCCGCGCGTCCTGCTGTACGTCGGCCGCTTCCGACTGCAGGCCGAGGCGCGCGGTCAGCCCGGCACCTCCGCGACGTGGCTCCAGGGTGCGTTCGACGCTGTGCATGTCGACCGCCTTGCGCGGCTCGCGGAGCTCGTCCCCGCCCCGGCTCCAGCACTCGATCCGCTCGCCGGCCAGCCCCAACTCCTCACCCCGGACAGCCTCGCCGAGGCGCTGCCCGCGTCGCTTGCCGGCATGCAGCGCAGCGACCTGAAGGCCGAGGTGACCAGCTCCCGGCGCGACCCCTTCGACACCGCCTATGCCCGCGCCACCTACCGAGGCCAGAGCGGCGTCGCGCTGAACGTCATGGTCTTCGACCAGGGCATCGTGCCGCTGCGCGTGAAGGAGCGGCTTGCGAACATGCGGGCAGTGGACACGCAGGGACGCGTACTCTACCTGACCGACACGCCGCCGACCGCGATGGCCATCGTGGGTCGCCGCATCGTCGTGACCGTCACCCCGGCCCGCGACAGCGACCCCACGCCGACCGAGGCGGAGCTGCAAGGCGCGCTCGGCGGGCTGGGCCTGCCGGGGTTGACCAAGCTCGTAAAGAGCGCCCGCTCCGACTGAACGGCGTTCCCATCTACGCGAGGACTCCGCACCGGTCCGGGGTGTACGCTGGGGTTCCCTCCGGCACCACGGACGAACGACCGGCGTGGACGGTATTCGCGTTCCTCTCCGGAGCGTCGACGAGAGGTGTCGGCACGACCGCCGGGCCCCGACCGGGAACCGAGCCTCGAGGAGGCGACCGCATGCCCACGGCCCCCATCCACGGAACCACCCTGTTCTACACCGTCGTCGGGGAGGGTCTGCCCTGCCTGGTCATGCACGGCGGGCTCGGTCTCGACCATCACTACCTGACGCCGGGACTCGACCCACTCGCGGACGCGCTACAACTCATCTACTACGACCACCGGGGCAACGGTTCCTCCGGCCGGCCGGCCCGCCAGACCCTCACCCACGCCCAGCTCGCCGACGACGCCGCCGCCCTTGCCAGCTACCTCGGCCACGAGCGTGTTGCGGTGCTGGGGTTCTCCTATGGGGGCTTCATCGCGCTCGAGTTCGCGCTGCGCCACCCCGACCGCCTGAGCCACCTGCTGCTGATGGGGACAGCGCCCGCCTTCGATTACCACGACGAGATCATGGCGAACGCCCGCCGCAAGGGCGCGACCGAAGCGCAGCTCGCGGCACTGGAATCAGAGGCCGAGGCCGCCAGCGACGAGGCCTTCGGCGAGCACATCGAGACGCTGTGGCCGCTGTACTTCCACGACTACCAGCCCGAGTACGACGCGCTCCTCGACGATGTCATCTACTCCGTGCAGGGGCAGCCGCCGGCCGCCGAGAGCGCGGCCTACGACGTGAGGAAGCGCCTGGGCGAGATCGCCGCGCCGACGCTGATCCTGGCCGGCCGCGACGACTTCGTGTGCCCGCCGTCGCAGGCCCGGATCTTAGCCGACGGCATCCCCGGCGCGGAGCTGCGCATGTTCGAGCACAGCGGGCACATGCCCTACGTCGAAGAACCGGAGGCGACGTTCGACGCCATCCGTCAGTGGCTGGCGCGACCGCGCTGAGCCGTTCTGGCGGCGTCGCTCAGCGGTGGAAGGCCCGCGCGAACCGCTGCTGCTTGAGGTACACGAAGCGAGGGGCGAGCGGCGGCAGGTTGGCGGCGTCGCGGAACCGGGTATCGAAGCTCCAGTTCCGGTCGGGCGCCGTGTACACGGCGCCGCCGTACCGCCAGGGTCCATCGGCGTGACGCGGGTTGCCCAGGCTCACGAACGACCCCCTGTACGTCATCTTCGTGCCGGTCCAGTTCTCGTGGAAGCGCGGGTAGTTCTCGAGGCCGCCGTTGTAGGCTCCGCCCTGCCCGGCCACGCCCTCCACGCCGCCGGTGCTGTCGGTCCCCGACAGGAAGGCGGCGTTGATCTCGGTGGCGCTGGCCGTCCGTGACGACAGTCCCTCCGCCGAGCTGGCGTCCCAGCCGCTGGTATCCCAACTATTCGACAGGATGTCGATGGTGTCGGAGAGGAACGATGCCGGGCGCCAGGAACTGCCGACGTCCTTGTTGTAATCCCCCTGGATGTAGGCCGCCTGGTCGGTCACCACCGTCAGCCCCTTGATCTGCGGCGCGCCGGACACCGCGCTGGCGAGCGTGGCGCCGTCCCGCACCCGCACGCCGTAGCCACTGCCTGCCTGGCCGGAGGCGGGACCGGCGACCGTGAAGTACAGGACCAGGCCCCCGAGCGACGTGCCGTTGATGTCCGTCTTGCCGCTGGCGCTGTCGCCGAACAGGGTGGGATGGTTGTGCAGGCAGTCCAGCAACGCGCCCATGTCGACCTCGAGCAAGGTCATGGTCTTCTGCTCGCGGTTGTCGTAGAAGCTGTTCGACCAGTCGACGGCGCTGCCGGCAGGCGAGCTGGCGTCCTGCGTGTAGGCCAGGTTGGAGGTACTGCGCGCCGGGCAGGTAGCCAGCACGTTGGTGAGGGCGGTGTTCTCCCCTCCACCGGTGCGGTTGGGGACGATGATGCCGGTGGGGTTGCCGCTGCTGTCGACCTGCAGCTCGACCACCAGGTCGGCCTTCTGCCAGTAGCTCTTGCCGGGGTCCAGCTGGTCCGGCGGCGGCACCGTGAGGGTGTCGAGACCGGTCTGGACGTGGTCGTTGTACGGCGCGAGGGTCGTGGTCGACACCGGCCCGAGGGTGCCGCAGTACAGCTCCGGGTAGCTCCCGGTGCCGTCGTTGATCGTCACGGTGCCGTTGCATTCGCTGCTGTTCTTGCGGCGCCGGTAGATGTCGCCGCCGGTGCCGCCGTCACGCTTGGAGACCGTCACGTCGCCGTCGATCTTCAGGCTGGGGTCGCTGTTGAGGTACAGGTCGCCGTTCACGTGCACCGGCCCGTTCAGGGTCATCGGCGCCCCGGGGAGGATCTCGAGGTCCTTGTTGTAGAAGGCCGTGAACTGGAAAAGCGGGACCAGCCGGCTCTTGAACACCAGCTTCACGATGGCCTCCGGGCGCGTGCCGCCGGGTGGGATGGCCTCCGAGACCACCGTGTAGGTGTACTCCAGCGCGTTGAGCCCGGCGAACTGCTCGTTCGGCGGGATGGTGAGCGAAGAGCCCCCCGCACCGTTGCCCGGGTCCTCGACGACGTAGGTGCGCACCGTGCGCCCGGAGACGGTGTAATCCGTGCAGGCGAAGTCGCCGCTGCCGAGGTTGCTGCCTGTACACGGAGCGGTGGCGCTGGGGCTTGTTCCCGACGGGCGGTTGTAGTCCTGGAAGATCTGCCGCACCTGCTCGCCGCGGAGGTTCAGGCCGGCCTCGGCGGCGTAGAAGCCGGTGGTGCTGTCGGCGTTGGCCTGACTGGTGGTCATCTCGATCTGGGTGGTGAAGAAGTACGCCGCCACCAGCAAGCCGAGCACCACCACGATGGACAGGACCGTGACGAGAACGAAACCTTGGTGGGCTCGGTAGCTGCGCACGATTCGCCTCCTACTGCGAGAGCACGTTCCGCGGGAAGAACCGAGCGCTGAGCTGGCGATCGATGCTCTTCCGACCCTGGGTCCCGGTACCGTCCAGGGTCACCTCGATGTACTTGAGCGACGCGAAATCATCGCCCGCCTGGGGGAAGTCCGTCCGAACATCGCCGTTGTCGAGGACGGCCCGCACCTGGAAGTCGGTGACATCGGGGATGAGCTTCTGCCCGGCAGCCGTGTCGCCGTTCAGCACGAACTCCAGGTAGCCGTTCAGCATCTGGTAGCGGCGCTCCTGCAAGACGTACACCTGTGGCCTGTCGGCGGCGGCGTAGTCCCCAGCCCACTTGCCGGAGGCGCGGTGGATGTGGAAGTTCGAGCTGTCCTCCGCGTCGTAGGTGAAGAACTCGTTGACCTTGGTGATGGGGTCGACGATGAACGCGGGCACCGTGCCGTTGTTGTCCAGCCGGTAGAGGCGCCAGGCCCCGAGGTTGTCCGGCCAGTTGGGATCCTTGGTGTAGGCGTCGATGGTGCAGTTGGGGTTTCCGGAATTGTTTTTCTTCAGCGCGACGAAGATCGCGTCCGCATTGCTGCCCGCCTTGATGTCCTTGCACACTGGCAGGACCACGTCCAGCAGGTTGCGGCGGAGGACCAGCACGGTCCCACCCTGCACCTCCACAGGCGGCAGGTAGGCGTCGGACTTGGCCGTCAGGCGCTCACCCGAGATCTGGACGTCGTCGCCGATGATGCTGAGCCCGGTGCGCAGGTTCTGGTTGAGCGAAGTACGCGCCTGGTCCATGTTCATCACGCGGCGGTTGGCGAAGGTCACGGCGATGGCGGCAGCCAAGACCAGGATGGCGACCGTGAGCGCCACCAGCAACTCCACCAGGGACAGACCGGCCGGGCTCATGCCGTTCACGACCCGGCGGGGCCGCGTCAGGTCAGTTGAAGGCCGCATTGAGCCTCGTGTACACGGTCTCGACATCGTAATAGACCTTCCCCTGGTAGCGGACCACCGCTTCGACGTGGCGAGCGTCGCCACTGCAGTACGGCAGCGACGCGGTGCAGTAGAGGACCGTCACCTCGTAGGTCCGATCGCCTCCGCTGGTGTTCAGCACCGTCCCGCTGGGGTCCCAGGCGGTGATGGGTGTCTGACGGAGGTTATCGAGGACGCTCTCGGCCGCGGCCACCGCACCGCCGCGGACGTCGCTCTGGTTGTTCACCCGGAGGTAGCTCAGGAACGCAGGGACGATGCCAGCCAGCACGACCGCCAGGATGGCCAGCGCGATGAGCGCTTCGATCAGGGTGAAGCCGCGGGCGCGACTGCGTCGTGTCATCGGTGCACCTCCACCGCGCCGCCCACGAATACCTCGACCGAGGCGGTCGCCCCCTTGGCGTCGGTCAGGGCGACGGTCGGATTGGAACCGGCGATGCCGCGAGCGTCGAAGCACACGATCACGCCGTTGGCGGCGGGGGCCGTCAGTTGCACCCCATTCTCCAGGGTGGCATCGAGTCTGGCATCGTGGGTCCAGCCGGTGGTGTCGCTGCATGCCAGGGCATACTCGGCGCGCAGCTCGGTGGCGCTGGCCCGAGAGACCCGGTAGGCGGAGGTCGTGCTCATGGCCTTGGCGCGGACCTGCTTGAAGGTGCCCTCGACCCTGGAAGCAGCGGCGCCCAGAGGATCGCCAAGGGCCGTCAGGCTCACCGATCCGACCGCAAGGACGATGCCGACCACGGCCACGACGAGGATGATCTCGAGCAAGGTCAACGCTTGCGAACCGCGCACCGCACGACCTCCCTTCCGGAATCTCGATCGGTGAACTGAGCCACTGCTCTCAGGGGTGCACTTACCCGATTCTGATTGTGCACCTTTTCAAGTACCGGAGGAACCCCCGAACGGGGGAGTACGAGATCCGCCACGCGATTCCACGGAACGACGATCGCGGAACGATGACCCGGGAAGGCGGCCACCTCGGCGATCGGTCTGAACCTGGGCTGCGCCTGAGCCAGTTCCGGATCACGCCCGTGACGGCGTTCCTCGCCGTCGCCCCAGCGATTGACTTCTCGTGAACGTTCCCCCATAATGAGCGCCTTCTCCATGTCTACGAGCCGCCCCCTCGGGGCGTCGAACGCGTTCTCGAAGTCCACTTTCTCGAAGGTTGCGTTGTCGTGGATCGCTATGCCCGACGGTCCCGTGCTGAAGCGGTTCCGCCGGCGAGGAGCGTGACGTCACGCGGGCGTCACGTGGGGATCAGGCTGGCTGCCGTGATGTGGCAACTAGGGCGCCGGGTCTCGTGTAGCCGTGGGATGGATGACCAACCGCACGCGGCGAAACTCGGCCGCGCTGGAAGCGCCCAGCGGGACGCCAAGGGCAAGGGAGCCTACGATGGACATCGTCTGGTTCGGCGAGGAAGGTAGCCGGGACGTCTCGCTGGTGGGGGGCAAGGCCGCAAGTCTCAGTGGCCTGGCCGCAAGCCACCGCGTGCCACCCGGCTTCTGCCTGACCACCTCCGCGTACGACGCCTGGAGCCGTACCGCCAGGCCGGCCCACCCGCAGGTGCCTCCCCAGCTACCCCGGTCGTTGCGCGACGCGATCCATCGAGCCTACGGTGAACTGGGTCGGCGCTGCGCCGCCGATCCGCTGCGTGTCGCAGTTCGCTCGTCCGCCGTCGACGAGGACGGCGCCGCGGCCTCCTTCGCAGGCCAGCACGAGACCTTCCTCAACGTGATCGGGGAGGAAGCGGTGGTCGACGCCCTGGTTCGCTGCTGGAGCTCGGGGCGTAGCCAGCGCGCCCTGGCGTACCGGCGCGAGAGCGGCCTGGACGGCGACCGCGTCCGGCTGGCGGTGCTCGTCCAGCAGCTCGTACCGGCGGACACGTCGGCCGTCGTGTTCAGCGCCGACCCTGTGAGCGGGCGGCGCGACCAGGTCCTGATCGACGCCAGCTTCGGGCTCGGCGAGAGCATCGTCGGCGGCAGCGTCACACCCGATGCCTACCGCGTGGACAAGCGCACGACCACCGTCGTCGAACGCAGCATCGGTTCCAAGGTCCTCATGCACGTGCCGGCCTTCGAGGGCACACAGGAGGTGCCGGTGCCGCGCCCGCTTCGCACGCAACCCGCCCTGACCGACGAGCAGTGCGCCCGTTGCGCCGGCCTCGCCATCGCGCTGGAGACCGAGCTGGGCCACCCCGTCGATCTCGAGTGCGCCTTCCACGGAGGCGAGCTCTACCTCTTGCAGTGCCGCCCCATCACGCGCCTCCCGGCAGACCCAGCCGGCGAGGTCGCAGCCGACACCGACACCGAGCACGACAGCGAGCACGACCGGGAGGATCCACCGGCGCCACGCCACCAGGCGTGACGACCGGCCTCCGGAGGGAGCCTGCATGTCCGACCCGAGCGCAACCCCCACTCCCATCCCCACCCCCGAGACCTTCCCGTTGGCCTGGGACGAGCCCGTGTTCGCTCACCTGCAGTGGTCGCGCGACCGCATGCACTTCCCGGAACCGGTCACGCCCGCCATGGAGCTGTTCTTCGAAGCGCACAACGCTGGCTTCCGGCACGCCTTCGCGCTCTACGAGATGCCCCTCGAGGTCATGATGCTCAAGCGCATCAACAGCTACGCCTACGGCGCCGTGATGCCGCGCCAGCTGGCGCATGACGCCATGGTGGCCATGGGCGAACGCGCCCAGCGCAACCTGGGGGCGGCCATGATGCGCTCGGCCGAGCGCTGGCGCAGCGAGCTGCTGCCCGAGGTCCAGGAGCATCTGGGGTTCTGGCAGCGCGCCAACCTCTCCGGCGCGTCGCTGGCAGAGCTCGGCGAGCTCGCCCGCGAGACGCGCCGACGGCTGATCCGGCTATGGGAGATCCATTTCGAGCTGATGGTGCCCACCCTGCTGGCGGGCTCGCTGTTCCAGGACACCTACGCCGACCTCTTCGGCGCCGAGCGCGCCTTCGACGCCTTCACGCTTCTGCAGGGCTTCGGCAACAAGACCACCGAGATCAACAGCGCGCTGTGGCATCTGGCACGCAGCGCCGACGAGGACGTCCGGGCGACCATCCTGGGCCACGATCCCGAGGTGGTGGCCGGGGTGCTCCGCGGCAGTGATGCCGGCCGGCGCTTCCTCGAAGCGTTCGCCGCCTACCTGGAGGCGTACGGCCGCCGCAGCGAGACGTGGGAACTGCGTTACCCGAGCTGGCTGGAGAACCCCGCACCGGTATGGCGGATGCTCCGCGAGCATCTGGCGGAACCCGACGCCGATCCCGATGCGGAGATGGCGCGGCTGGCCCAGCAGCGCGACGCGGCAGTCACCGATGCGCGCGCCCAGCTGGAAGGCTACCCGGCCCCCGTGGTCGAGCACTTCGAGGCCATGCTGCGCGCGGCCCAGGACGGGGTCGTGCTGTCGGAGGACCACGGCTTCTACATCGACTTCGAGGGCGGTCACTACGTGCGTCAGGTGCTGCTCGAGGTTGGCCGCCGCCTTGCCTCGGCGGGTGCGCTTGCGTCGACCGACGACGTCATGATGCTCACGCTCGACGAGGCGCTGGAGGCGCTGGACAGCCTGCCCGGGGCCGATCTGCGCGCGCTGGTCGAGCAGCGCCGGGCCGAGATGGAGCACTTCGGCGCGATCGAGGAACCCGAGCTGGTCGGTTCCATGCCGCCCGGCCCGCCGCCTCAGGACCCGGTAGGGCGCGCCATCGGCCGGTTCTTCGGCACGCCTCCCGAAGAGAGCGCCGAACCGGACGTGTTGAAGGGCCACGCCGGCTCGCCGGGCACGGTGAGGGGCGTGGCACGCGTCGTGCGCTCGCTGGCGGAAGCGCAGAACCTGCGCCGCGGGGAGATCCTGGTGGCCCCCATGACCTCTCCGTCGTGGACGCCGCTCTTCGGAACCGTCGCCGGCGTCGTCACGGACACCGGCGGGGTGCTGTCGCACAGCGCCGTGGTGGCGCGCGAGTACGGCATCCCGGCGGTGGTCGGCACAATGCGGGCGACCTCGCTGATCCGTGACGGGCAGCTCATCGATGTCGACGGCCGGAGCGGCACGGTGCGCCTGGTCGAGCGCGAGACGCCCCCCGTGTGAGGGAGACGCAGGCCCGGGCACTGCCTTCCGAGAGCGGCGAGGTCCGCCTGGTGGTCGCTGTAGCGCTTGCGACGATGCTGGCGCCGCTCAACTCGACCATGATCGCGGTGGCGCTGCCGCCCATCGCCGCGCAGTTCCACGCCGGCGCGTCCACGTCTTGGCTGGTCACGGGCTACCTCATCGCCATGGCCTCGTTGCAGCCGGTCGCCGGCAAGCTCGGCGACCGGCTCGGCCGGCGGCCGCTGATGCTCGGCGGTCTGGCGACCTTCGCCGTGGCCTCGCTCGGCGCGGCGCTCGCGCCCGGCTTCGGCTGGCTGCTGGGGTTCCGCATCCTGCAGGGGGTGGCAGGCGCCCTCGCCTTCCCCAACGGTGCCGCGTTGCTGCGCGAGGCGATCCCCGACGCGCGACGTGGACGCCGCTTCGGACTGGTGGGGGCGGGCGCTGGCCTGGCGGCCGCGGTGGGACCACCGGTGGCCGGCGTGCTGGTGTGGCTGAGCGGCTGGCAGTCGATCTTCTACGTCAACGTGCTGCTCATCGTGCCGGCGCTGTGGCTGGGTTGGACCACGTTCCCCCGCGGCCACCCGCACGCCGAGCGACGCCCCTTCGACCTGGCCGGCGCGGCCCTGCTGTCGGTCGCGCTCATCGCCGCCGCCGCCCGGCTCACCCACCGAGGACCGTCGGGCTCCTGGGGCACGGCGATGTGGGTAGTGGCCGCCCTTGCGGCGGCCGTGTTCGTGGTGGTGGAGTGGCGCCACCCCGACCCCGCAGTGCAGCTCCGACTCTTCGCGCGCCGGGCGTTCGCGGCGGCCAATGCGTCCGTCGCCACCAGCAACTTCGCTATGTATGTGACGCTGCTCGCGGTGCCGTTGCTGCTCGCGGGCCGTCCCGGCGGCAGCATCGGCGCGGGCGCCGTGCTGGCCGCGATGTCCGGCGCCATGTTCGTGGCGGCCCCGGTCGGCGGGACGCTCGCAGACCGCTGGGGCCGTCGCCGACCGGCGCTCCTCGGCCTGAGTTTGCTGGTCGCCGGCACCCTCGTGCTGGCGACGTCCGGGGCCGCCGTGTCGGTGCCCGTGCTCGTGGGAGCGTTGATGCTCGTCGGCCTCGGCATCGGCACCGGCACCGCCGCCCTGCAGACGACGGCGGTCGAGGCCGCGCCGGCCCGCGACGCCGGCATGGCTTCGGGCGTATACACGACCAGCCGCTACCTCGGGAGCATCGTCGGCTCGGCGCTGCTGGCGCACCTACTGGGAGGAGCGAACCCTCGTGCCGCAGGCACGGTCGCCCTGGGACCCGCGGGCACCGACACCGTCTTCGCGATGGTCGCGGGGGCGGCCGTGCTGGCACTGCTCGCTGCCCTCGGGCTACAGGACCGGCCCGGCCAGCGGGTGGAACCGCCAACGGAGGTCAGCGAGTCCGTGGCCTGACGCGACGCCGTGCCGCGACCTATCGCTCCACCAGCCGCCGCCGGTTGCGCAGCACGAAGCTGACGATCGCCAGATGGAGGACGATCGCGGCGCCGAGCCCCAGCAGGTGGTACGGCACCCCGGCACGCCCGGTGGCGGTGACCAGCCAGGCGCCGAGCCCACCCAGCGGCAGGAACAGCACGATGGCGGTCATCAGTCCCGGGTTGTAGCGGCGCATGGCCAGGGCCGGACCCACGTGGACCAACGCGTTCACGAGCGTGGCGTAGATGCCGATGAGGCCGAAGCCGATGCCCGCGGTTGCCGCCAGCCAGATCGACACCACGTTCAAGAGCCATACCCCTCCGACGTTGATCACGAACACCGCGCCCGACGATAGGACGTCCCGGCCGCCGCCGATCTCGCGGTTGACGAAGCGGCGGAACCGATCGTCGTCGTGCTCCTCGTACTGGTGGAGCATGTAGATGGGAAGCTGCAGCACAACGAAGACGAACGCCATCGAGAGGCCCGCGGTGAACACGGGGAGCAAGAGCAACAGCAGGAACCCCGCGAGGAAGCCACCGTAGACCCAGGCGTGCGTTAGCCTCTCGAACGCGCTCACCGGGGTGGGAGACGTGAGCCGGTCCATACGGCGGATTCTAGCCCGGCACGGCGATGCGCCCAAGCCGGCCAGGCCCTCATACCTGTCGGCCCAGCCGCACCATCACCTCGAGGCAGCGCTCCACATCCGCGTCGGTCGTGGCCCAGGAGGAGACCGAGATGCGCATGGCCGTACGCCCCTGCCACTCGGTGCCGCCGCACCAGCAGGTGCCGTCCTCCTGCAGCGCCCGGATGACCGCGCGGGTGCGCTCATGCGTGCCGAAGGAGACCAGCACCTGATTGAGGACCACCTCGTTGAGGACCTCGAAACCGGCCGCCTCCAGGCCCTCGGCGAAACGTCGGGCGTGCCGGCAGGCGCGCTCGACCAGGGACCGCACGCCCGACCGGCCCAACCGTTTGAGCGCGGCCCACACCTCCACGCCGCGGGCGCGGCGCGACAGCTCGGGCGTGAAGTCCGAGGGGTCGCGCGCGCCGGGTTCCGGAAGGTAGGCGGCCGTCACCGCCATGGCGGCCTGCAGCGCCGCGGGCTCCCGCACCAGCGCGATGCCCGAGTCGTAGGGCACGTTCAGCCACTTGTGGAAGTCGGTCGCCCAGGAATCGGCGAGGTCGAGCCCCGCGGCCAGCTCGCGCAGCGCCGGGCTCACGCGCGCCCACAACCCGAACGCGCCGTCCACGTGCACCCAGGCGCCCGCTTCGTGGGCGCGCGGGATGATCTCGTTGAAGGGATCGAACGCGCCGGTGTTGACGTTGCCGGCCTGCAGGATGACGATGGTCGGGCCCTCGAGGTCGGGGAGCCGGTCGGCCCGGAACCGCCCCTGCTCGTCGGCGGGCACCGCCTCCACCCGGTCCTTGCCCAGGCCCAGCAACCCGAGCGACTTGCGCACGGTGGGGTGCATCTCGCCGCCCACCACCACCCGGATCGGCGGCGCTCCGAAGAGGCCGTCGGCCTCCACGTCCCAGCCGGCACGCTCGAGCACCGCGTGCCGCGCGGCCGCCAGCGCCGTGGCGTTGGCGACGGTGGCGCCGGTCACGAAGCCGGCGCCGGTACCGGCGGGCAGAGCGAAGAGCTCGCGCAGCCAGTCCAGCGCCACCGCCTCGAGCGTAGCGGTGCCCGGCGCGATGTGGTGGTAGCAGCTGTTCTGGTCCCACGCCGTCGCCAGCGTGTTCGCCGCCAGCGTGACCGGAAGGGCGCCGCCACACACGAAGCCGAAGAAGCGGCGACCGGCGATGCCGAGCGTCGCCGGGGACGCCACCTCGTCGAGCAGATCGAGCACCTCGGCGGGGTCGGTGGCCTGCTCGCCCAGGGGCTCGTGCAGGCGCTCGAGGCCGGCCACGGCCGCCGCGTCCGGCTGGACGCCGCGCGCGTCCAGAGCGTCGAGGTAGCCCGCGGCCCGTGTCGCCGCGTCGTGCAACAGCGCCGCCGTCGCGGCGGCGTCGAGATCTTCGGCCTGCTCGTTCCGTGGCGGGGGCCGGCCGGCCGATGTCGCCGGGACGGGACGCGTTCTCTGGACCTTCCATGATCGCTCCTCCTCACCGGCGCGGACGCGCGCCGGCAAGAAGCGGACGCCGGCGGAGCGGCGTCCACGGGTCGCGGGGCAGCGGTGTTCCCGGCCACGGGGTTGTTGGCCACGCGGTTCGGGGTGGCCGCCCATTCAAGCCAAGTACGCCTCGCGAAGCGGTGAGAAGATCTCGATGACCTCGCTGTCCTCCAGCGCCTCCACGGCGTGCTCGACGCCGCCCGGGATGCACCAGCTGTCGCCCGATCCGACGACAGACGTCTCTCCGGCGATGGTGAAACGCGCCTTCCCACTGACCATGAAGCCCGTCTGCTCGTGTGGATGGCGGTGGGGTGGCAGCCCGCTCCCTTCCGCCAGCTTGAACCTGAGCATCATGGTTTTCTCGCCCTGCACAAGGTTCTTCAGCACGATGCCTTCGGCTGCCTGGCGATACCCGTCCTCGCTATGGATGGTGACCATGGACGAGCATAGACGAATTCAAGCGCTCGTCGGCGGCGCAGCGGGAAGGGTCAGCGGGCTTCGATCAAGCGGATGGTGGTGCGGTCACCCTCGTCGCCATACTGGCTGGAACAGGGGAAGGGCAGGTCCTCCGCCAGCGCCATCTCGATGGGTGCGCTGCCGTCGTCCATCTCGAGCCGTAGCACCACGCACTCGTGGCCGGCGATGGTCTCGCTCTTGTCCATGAAGACGCTTCCCATCCCGGCCACCCGCACCGGCTCGCTGCGCACGTGGATGTCCTCCTTGCCCAGCAGCATCGGCAACATCATGAAGCCCGGACCGTAGAACACCATCATCGGACCGAGGGCCAGCACGCCCAGCATGGAGCCGCCCAGCGCGGCCGTGTTGAGGTCGTCGTGGGAGACCCCGGTCTGGGTCACCTTCATGGTGGTGGCGGTGTCGTAGCTGTCGCCCTTCTGGGTGATGTCGAGCGTGATGGTCGCGGTCTGGGATCCGTCCCCGCTGTCGACCGAAATCTCCCAGGTGTAGCTGTGGTTGCCGGTGGGGAAGGTATCTGGATTCCACTGGAAGGCCAGCGCAGATCCGGTGGCGAGCAGGGCCACCGCGGCCATGAGGCGGATGGTGGTACGCATAGGGTGCCCCTCCTATAGGACCCCTCCAATCTAGCGCGCGAGTTGCGATCGGGCGCGGGCGGGCGCACGCATGGGTAAACGCGCCGCGACAGCTCGGTTCGCGACCGACCCGCCGGACATCCAGCTGACGTCGTAGCGCGGCACGGCGCGCGGGATCCGGGTTCCACGCACTTCGGCTGGTACGTCGACGAACTGCCCGGCGATCCCGAGCGCTCCGCAGCCCGTCTCCCAGTTGGCGCACCAGATCCCCAGCGCCACCGGCGCGTAGAAGCGCGACGTCGTGGAGGCGTAGAAGTCCATCCGGACCCCCTGCCCTACCTTCGCGCCGACGGCCCGGGTCGTCTGGCCGTTGTAGGACGACGGCGACCACCGGCATGCCTCGAAGCAGCGCCCGAAAGCCGCGAACGGTGGGGCGGTGACGGCGAGGGGCTCGCGCAGCTCGGCATCGGCGAAGAACAGCGATGCCAGCGGCAACCGCCAGCGCATGGAACGCGTCATGAGGCGCACGATCGTAGGCACGTAGCGCGACCGGTAGCCGAGGGCACAAACGCAGACGATGTGATCGGTCTCGAGATCGATGCGGTCGCCCAGGTGGCGGAGGATGCTGGCATGGTCGGCCCCGGGGCCGATCCAGCACGTCGCCACGCCCAAGCGCGTGGCGTCCAGGACGACGCGCTGCAGACTCCGGCCGACATCGACGATGGCCGTGCGGTCGTACGCCCGCGGCCCGATCGCCACCAGGAACTCGTGGGCGCCGACCACGGGCCACACCGTGAGGGGCGCGGTGATGAACTCGAAGCGGATGGGCCGGTCCCCGATCAGGACGTCGGGCGACGTGTTCGCGCGCACCGACGCCAGGATCGCCTGCCGATGCGCGTCGGTGAGGTCGCGGCGTTGGAACGAGCGGCACGAGCGCCGCGCGCGCATGAGGTCGAAGGCGTCGAGACCGTCGAGCGGCCGGGGTAGGGGCTCGGCCGGCCGGAATCCCAGCTTGATGGTGACGACCTCGAAGGCGAAGAGGGCGAGCGACAGGCCGCCCAGGCTCAGCGGAGTCCAGAACAGGGCGATCGGCACTGCCCCGATCAGCCGACCCACCGCCGCCACCAGTAGCAGTACGACCGCCACCAGGGCAACCGGAACGTACTGGAGCCAGCCCGTGAACTGGAGGCGGAGCTTGATCTTCCATAGCCGCCCGAACACGCCACCGCGATCGCCCAGATCCTTCGCCGCCCGCATCTGCGCCACGGCCCGCCCTCACTCTCGACGTGCCCGCTCGTCCGCTACCCTCAGGGGCAGCGCGAGCGACTCCACGGTAGCCGAACGCAGGTTTTATTGCAAGCCTTCACTTACAATAGATGCGGGTGCCAACCGTGCAACCGCGGCGCGGGCGCTACCAGGCAGGAGAGCATGCCCAAGGTCATCGACGTCGACGAGCTCTACCGAGTCACCGTCCGCCTCTTCAGCGAGCGCGGCTACGACGCCGCCACCACGCAGGAGATCGCGGCTCATGCGGGTGTGAGCGAGGTGACGCTGTACCGCCGCTTCGGCACCAAAGCGGCGCTGGTAGCGGCCGCCCTGCATCACGTGCTCGCCGACGCACCCTTCGGCAAGGTCGAGGCCAGTGGCGACGTCCGCGCCGATCTCATCGCCATCGCACAGGCGTACGCCGAGACGAACCGGGCCTTCGGCGACGCCGTTATCACCCTACTGACCGACATCCCCCGCCACCCCGAGCTGCGCCAGGCCATCCCCACGCTGCTGCCGAACCTACAACGCGCGGCACACATCGTGGCGACGCACCAGGAGCGCGGCGCGATCGCACCGGGCGATCCCCTGCAGAAGGTGGTGGCGCTGATCGCACCCCTGCTGGCGGAGGGCCTGTGGCGACGGGTCGGAGCGGGCGTGGCAGTGCCTGCCTTCGATCCTGTGGCGGTGGCGGACGCGTTCCTGCGGGGGCACGGGACCTAGAAGCGCGGGGTGGCGATCCCCTGGCGGTAGGCATCGGCGATCAGCACGGCATCGGATTGCTCGCCGATGACCCGCGGGACCTGGAACGCTTGACGCTGAAAACGCAAAGGGCGCGGCGACCACGGATGTGGCGCGCCGCGCCCAGCGGAGCTCTAGCGGAAGTTCGGAAGTGTCTAGCGGCTCGCCATGAGGGTTACGCCCGCGGATGCGACGACGGAGAGCTGATCAGCCGTAACGGTCAGCGGATCGATGAGACCAGCGTAGGTAGTCTGGTAAGGGAGCGCCCCGAGATCAGGCGCAGCGCCGCTGTAAGGGAGGCCCACATCGGTGCCTGCGGCGATAGCAGGGCTATCGGATCGCAGACTCAGGAACGATGCCTGACCCGGATCGGTGCTGTTGAAGCCAGGATCGCTAATCCCAAGGTCCCAGCTGTTGCTGGCAGAATCGGAACCCCACATGCCGGGGGCGCCGTCATAGGCGATATTGTTCCGCAGCACCGTGGTGCTACCGCCGATGAAAGCGTAACCACCATTACCGAACGCGGTGTTGTTGTAGAAGTGCACGTCCCAGCCACTGTTCTCATCGAATCCGGCGGCCCGATTGTTGAAGGCGATGGAATTACGCACCATAGTGTGCTCATTGCCAGCGCCCCCGCCAGCCTTGATACCGTTGCCATTGCCATACGCGCCGCGGCCATTGTCATGACTGATGACGTTCTCGACGAGGGTGTTGGTCGAGCGCCAGGTGTCCACCCCGTCATCGGAGTTGCCGTAGAACAAGCTGAAGGCGATGACGTTGCCGTCGCCGGAAGACAACCCGATGCCGTCAGCATCGTCACCGATCTTGCCTGAAGGGTTGTGCAGGTCGTAGTTGCCGTAGGCGGTCACATACAGATAGTGGTTACGGTCGGCAGCGATGTTCTGAAAGCCGCTGAGCTCATTGTCGTGGCTCACCAGATTGATGAGCAAGTTATCGTGACCGTCGCGCACCACCACACCCTGCTGGGGACTATGCTGCACCTCGAAGTTGGCCAGCACATTCCAACTCGCCCCGGACAGAGCCAGGTAGGCGTTGTCCTGACCGGGCACCAGATTGCTGCCGTCGAACACCGCCCACTCACCGGGATACGACGTCCACACGATCGGGGCACTCTGCGTCCCCGACCGGGTGAACCGCTGCTGGATCGGATAGACACCACCACGCAGGTAGACCACGTCACCAGGCTGCACCACATCAGCAGCATGCTGCACAGTACGGAAGGCCTGATCGGCACTACGACCGGTGTTGCTGTCAGAACCCGCAGAATCCACGAACAACGTCGCAGGCGGGACCGACCAGAAACTACCCGTCGGTCCCGGCACCGGAGTAGGATCAGGAGCCGGAGTCGGGTCGGGAGTCGGGGCCGGAGTCGGGGCCGGCGAGGGGTCGGGCGAAGGCGTCGGATCCGGTGCCGGAACCGGCGAAGGATCAGACGCCGAACCGTTGCGCACCACGAAACGACCCGTGATCACCGGCGCCGTACCACGACTCACCGTAGCCACAGCGGTCAGCGCATGCGCCCCATCCGACAACGTCACAGTATCCAACGTCATCGCGAACGGAGAACCATCCGCCACGCGTGTGGCAGCACCCTCACACGCCACATCATCCAGATAGAAAGCCACCGACTGAATCCGCGGATTATCCCGCACGGACACAGTCACAGCACCAGAGATCGTCGCTCCATCCAACTCCTTCGCATCGATCGTAGTCGTCGACTGCGACACCACCATCAACTGGAGAGACTCCGCCGACAACGCATCCGGCGCCGTCCCACAAGCCGCCATCAACACCATCACGAGCGCGCCAACCGCCCACAGCCACACGCGCCGCGCTCGGACTGACGTCAGAAGGGTTGCAAAGGGGGTCTTTCGATCCGCATTCGTAAGCATCCGAACCATCTCCCGTGGTCGGAATGCAACCTGGTCCTACCCCGGTCGGTTGCATCACTGGCTCCCCGCGTCCCTTGATGCCCAGGTCGGGAACAGCGGATCATCGCCTCCGGGACCCCCCAAAAGGGGGAGCCATTGGTTTTCCTTGGGAGCTTGCACCGGCACGCCAGCGGAACGACGAGACCAAGCACAGCAAAGCCCTCGACCGGTTGCGCCACTAGCTCGGCTCGTTCCAAGCGCCCAAGGATTACAGAACGAGCGTCAACGCCTTCGAGGTACTACACGCGCCCATCAAGAAACGCGCTAACCCAAGAGTACCACCACCACACCAATACGGAGAGAGAACGCCCACACACACAGGCGATTCGAGCGACTTGCCTTCCAGGACAGACTTCCTGCCACGCCGACCGTGAACGGCGCCAACAACGCCGCGGGACATTTCGCCCTTGACGGGAGCCCCCCGAAGTTCGGTTGCCCCCTCCACCGGCAGCGTCGCTCCGCGTTCCAACTCCACGCTGACGATGTAAATCTCACCGTCCTCGACGTTCTCCGTGGCGTGCGTCGCCAACGAGCTGGGCCGCGGCTCCGTGCAGTCCCGGTCGACGATGTCGACCTGCGCTGCGCGTCGCCTGCTCCCCATCGCCTGCTCCCCCAAGAACGACGGTAGACGGGGCGGCGAGACGGCGGAGTGACACCGCCTGGGGGTCCCAGACCGCAACGAGCGTCCCCTATACTCTCCTGCAAGGAGGCGCATGCGCGACGTGGAACGCGGCCTGTCGCAGGAGCAGCGGCTGATGCGCCAATCCTGCCGAAGCTTCGTGAACGAGACGGTGACGCCCTTATCGCCGAGGAGGTCGCACGCGGGGACTCCGGCCTGGCCGACAAGCTCTCTCAGGTCTAGAAGGTCAGCGTACTGCTGCGCAACATCGCCCCGCGCCACCTGCAGGAGCGGTGGTTCCCGGAGCTCGTCGGCGATCGAGCTTCCTCCTTGCCCACTGCCTGACCGAGAACGACGCGCTCTCCAAGGCGGGCGTGTACTTCAAGCCCGACAAGATCCTTCAAGCCGCCAAGAACCTCGGCGTCGGCATGGCCGCCTTCGAGCGGACCGCCGAGTACGTCCAGACCTACGTGCAGGGCGGCAAGATCCTCATCAAGCACCAGGCCGTGGCGCTGCGGCTGGCGGCCATGGCGACCAAGCTGAGCGCGGTGCGCGCGCTGCTCCGGGAGGCCGCGCGCGAGGTCGATGCACGCGGCCCGGACGCGGACCCGCTGTGCAACATGACGAAGGTCTACGCCTCGGAGGAGATCTTCGAGGTCGCCAAGCACGCCGTGGAGCTGCACGGCGGCTCCGGCATGATGCTGGAGCAGGGCATCGAGAAGCTCTTCCGCGACGCCGCCATCTTCCTCCACATGGACGCCACCGTCGACATCTCGAAGTTCAAGATCGTGAAATCGATGTTCCCGGACACGGCAGGGACCTACGCCGGGGTGGAGGGGTAGGCAGAAGCGGGCGACTCGGCCCCTAGCTGCTGCTCTTCCCCGGCGAGGGGATCACGGCCTACCGCGGCCATGCCAACGTGTGGGGCGTACCCGGTTGGCTGGAAGCGGAAGGCCCCGCATCCGCAGCTCTCCCCATTCAGTCCAAGCGCTTACCCTTCCCTCCAACGCTTGCCGGAAAGCGAGTGACCTCAGCCGAGCTCAGGCCAGGTCGAAGCGGTCCGCGTTCATCACCTTGTCCCAGGCCGCCACGAAGTCCCGCACGAACTTCTCCTGTGCATCGTCCTGAGCGTAGACCTCCGCGATGGCGCGGAGCTGCGAGTTGGAGCCGAAGACGAGGTCGACGCGCGTGGCCGTCCACTTCCGCTCACCCGTCGCCCGGTCGAGCCCCTCGAAGGTATCCCCGTCCTCCGAGACCGCCTTCCACTCCGTGCCCATGTCGAGCAGGTTGACGAAGAAGTCGTTGCTGAGCGTCTCGGGACGATCGGTGAAGACACCGTGCGCGGACTTCCCGACGTTGGCATCCAACATGCGCATGCCGCCGACGAGAACCGTCATCTCGGGCGCGGTCAACGTCAGAAGCTGCGCCCGGTCGACCAGCAGCTCCTCCGGCCGCACCGCGAACCTGGCCTTCTGGTAGTTGCGGAACCCGTCCGCGGCCGGCTCGAGCGGCTCGAACGCCTCGACGTCGGTCTGCTTCTGCGAGGCGTCGGTGCGTCCGGGCGCGAACGGCACCTCCACGTCGACCCCCGCGTCCTTCGCCGCCTTCTCGATCGCGGCACCGCCGCCCAGGACGATCACATCGGCCAGCGAGACCTTCTTGCCGCCGGACTGTGCGTCGTTGAACGTCTTCTGGACGCCCTCGAGCGCCTCGAGCGCCTTCGCCAGCCGGGCGGGCTCGTTGACCGCCCAGTCCTTCTGCGGTGCCAGCCGGACGCGCGCGCCGTTGGCGCCGCCGCGTTTGTCGGAGCCGCGGAACGTGGACGCCGACGCCCAGGCGGTCGAGACCAGCTCGGGAACGCTCAGCCCCGTCGCCAGGATCCGCGCCTTGAGGTCGGCGATATCGGCCGCGCCGACCAGCTCGTGGTCGACCGCCGGCACGGGGTCTTGCCAGATGAGCTCTTCGTCGGGTACCTCGGGCCCCAGATAGCGGGAGCGCGGACCCATGTCACGGTGCGTCAGCTTGAACCACGCCCGCGCGAAGGCGTCGGCGAGCTCCTCGGGGTGCTCGTGGAAGTGCCGCGCGATGGGCTCGTAGATCGGGTCGAAGCGCATCGCCATGTCCGCGTCGGTCATCATGATCGGGACCCGCTTCGACGGATCGTCGGCGGCCGGCGCCATGTTGCTCTCGTTCGGCTCCTTCGGCACCCACTGCCAGGCGCCCGCCGGGCTCTTCACCGACTCCCACTCGTTGCCGAACAGCATGTCCAGGTAGCTGTTGTCCCACTGCGTCGGGGTCGGGTTCCAGGCGCCCTCCAGGCCGCTGCCGATCGCGTCGGCGCCCTTGCCGCTTCGGAAACTGCTCGTCCAGCCGAGGCCCTGCTCCTCGATGGGGGCGGCTTCGGGCGCGGGCCCGACCAGCGCCGCATCGCCGGCGCCGTGCGTCTTGCCGAAGGTGTGGCCGCCAACAGTGAGCGCCACGGTCTCGTAATCGTTCATCGCCATGCGCGCGAAGGTCTCCCGAACGTCCTGGCCGGACTTCACGGGATCCGGCTTGCCGTCCGGCCCTTCCGGGTTCACGTAGATGAGACCCATCTGGACGGCAGCGAGGGGGTCCTCGAGCTCCCGGTCGCCGGAGTGGCGCGCGTCATCGAGCCACTCAGTCTCGGCGCCCCAGTAGGTGCTTTCGTCCGGCTCGTAGACGTCCGCGCGCCCGCCGCCGAAGCCGAAGGTCTTGAAGCCCATGGACTCCAGGGCGCAGTTGCCGGCCAGGATGTAGAGGTCGGCCCAGGAGATCCTGTTGCCGTACTTCTGCTTGATCGGCCACAGCAGACGGCGCGCCTTGTCGAGGAGCACGTTGTCCGGCCAGCTGTTGAGCGGCGCGAAGCGCTGCTGCCCCGAACCCGCTCCGCCACGGCCGTCCCCGATGCGATAGGTGCCCGCGCCGTGCCAGGCCATGCGGATGAACAGCGGCCCGTAGTGGCCGTAATCCGCCGGCCACCAGTCCTGCGAATCGGTCATCAGCGCGTAGAGGTCCTTCTTCACGGCCTCCAGGTCGAGCTTCGCGAACGCCTGGGCGTAGTCGAACGCCTCGCCCATGGGATCGACCTTGCACCCATTCTGGCGCAGGATGTGCAGGTTCAACTGGTCCGGCCACCACTCCCGGTTCGGCCTCATCTCGGTACCCGTGTGCACGACCGGGCACTTGCCCTTGTCCTTATCGGAATTCGATGCCATTCTTGCCTCCCGTCCCTGGCCGCGATCTGGTAACGCGGCAAGCTTCCAAGGCCGCGCTGCGGCGAATGCGAGCAGCGACAGCCTCCTCGAAGACGAGGACGGCGTAGGACTACGCCGTGTTCCGCCACGAGACCGTCTTCGGTCAGCACATGGGCTGCAGGTCCCGCAGCGGCCAGTGGGTCGAAGTCTACCGCGGCTCGATGGCGGTCGCTGTATAGGTGGAGGTGCGCCCGCTCCATCTACGGGTTCGAGCGTCGCAACGTGCTCTCGGTCCGGCCGGCTCAGGCACCGTTCCCGACACGAAGCTGCGGCCGGCCCGGGAACGGACCGACCGCAGCACTCTTGCCGAAGCGTTTACTGGGAGATGGCGTCGTAAACGCGCGTGTCCACGGCGTCGGAGAAGCTCACCGGGTTCTTGAGCAGGCCGACCTTCACCAGCAGACCTACCGAGCTGTCGAAGGCCGCCTTGTCGAGGTGCCCGATCTTGGTGTCGGCAGCGGGCTTGACGAGCTTCGCCACCTCGGCCATCTGCCAGGTCTGGTGGATCACCGGGCTCTGGCGCGTGCCTGAGCCAGCACAGGTATCACCGCAGTGCTTGAGAACGAGGTCGACCGCTTCCTTCTGGTGATCGATGGCATACTGCCAACCCTTGATGCTCGCCCTGAGGAAGCGTTCGGCGACCTGCATGCCGGTGAGCCCCGAGCCCTTGAAGTTGGTGCTGCTGAGCACCTTCGGCGTGGTGAAGATGTTGTCCTCGAGGAGGTTCGCGCCGACGTCTGCGGGGTTGAGGATGACCAACGAGTCGAGCGGGTACCCGAGCCCCACGATCTGGTCGAGCTCGTTGTAGGTCATGGCGCTCGCGACGTCGACCTTGTTGGGGAACACCAACGAGGGGTCGAAGGCGTACACCACGGTCTTGACGTCGGGGTTCTTGACCGTGGGATCGAGGTTGGAGGTGAAGCCGGCGGCGGCGAAGACCGCCTGCGCCGCGAACTCGTTGCCGAAGCCCCACACGCCAACGGTCTTGCCGGCGAGGTCCTGGATGCTGCGGATGCCGGAACTCTTGAGAGCGACCATCCGGTAGCCCGAGTCCTGGAAGATCTGCGCGATCGTGACGACGTCGAGACCCTTCTCGCGCTGCGCCAGCATGTTGGCGACCCAGTCGGTACCGAAGTCGGCGTTGCCAGAGCCGACCTGCACGGTGGGGTTGACGTTGCCGCCGTCGAGGATGTTGACGTCGAGCCCTTCGTCGGCGTAGAAACCCTTGTCCTGCGCCACGAAGTAGCCGGCGAACTGCGCCTGCGGGAACCACTTCGATTGGAAGTTGATCTTGATCAAGTTCTGCGCCATGCCGAAGGGCAGGCCCAGAAGCGCGAGCGCGAGCAGGGTGAAAGCTGCGCGGGAGAATCGTCTCATGTCTCCTCCTCCACGTTGGTCCTTCGGGTCGGAAGCCGTGCACGCGTCCGGGATCGGCCGACGGCGTCCGTGAGAAGTGGATTTGCCCGCGGCGTGAGGTGCCTGGCTCGAAGGACGGGAAGGGGCACGGCGGCACCGCAGGCGGGCGGCTGTCGTCAGGGACCCATATCAGGACCCCCTAGAGGACGGGTGCCATGCCGTCGTGAGGCGTTCGAAGAGCAGGATGGTCCCGTACAGAAGCATCGAAATGACGCTCGAGACCAGGATGGCCGCGAACACCACGTCAAAAGCGCCGCGGTGGGCGGACAGGCTGATGCGCTGGCCGAGCCCGTTGGGCGGGCCGGGGATCAGGAACTCGGCAACGATCACGCTCACGATGGCGATCACCACCGAGATCTTCAGCGCATTGAAGACGAAGGGCAGCGAGTTCGGGAACCGCAGCGCCGTGAACACCTGCCGCGGCGTGGCCGCGTAGGCGCGGAGCAGATCGAGCCGCAAGGGGTCGACGCGCGTGAGGCCCTGCACAGTGTTGAGCACCACAGGGAAGAAGGTGACGATGACGACCACCGCCGCCTTCGACTGCCAGTCGACCCCGAACGCACGGCCCAGCACCGGCGCCAGGCCCACGATCGGCACCGCCCCGAACGCGGTAGCCAGCGGCAGGAACCCTCGCTGCAGGAAGCGACTCATCGCCACGGACACGCCGGCCGTGTAGCCGGCGACGAGGCCGATGACGAAGCCCAGCAGCACCTCCTTCACGAAGGTGACGTAGCTGTCCTGCAACAACACCGGCCAGGAGGTGACCAGAGCGGTGAAGATGTCCGTCACGCGCGGGAAGATGCCCATGGGTACGCGGTACCCCACCACCAGCCCCTCCCACAACAGCAGGACCACCAGCGGCACCATGGCCACGGGCAGGATGCGCTGCAGGCGCTTGTCGAACGGCGCCGTCTCAGGCCCCAGCGACGTCAGGCTCACGCGCCCGAGGGCCACCAGCGACGCCGCCACGAACCCCCCGAAGGCGGCCCAGTAGCCCCAGGCGCCGGGGCCTGCAAGCACTCGCTGGCCGAGCAGGCTGAGGAAGGCTCCCAGCAGCGCGACCGGAGCCAGCGCGGCAGCGCTCCGTAGGCGGCCGTCGATGGCCAGCACGACGGTGACGAGCCAGACGATGAGCGGCCACGCCCCCAGCCGCGCGAGCGCATCCGGGCCGCCCGCCGTGAGCGGGCCGAAGGTGCCCACCAGCGCCACCGCCAGGCACGCCAGCGCCGGCCACGTGGGGCGCCGGGCGCGGGCGCCTGCGACGACGCGGCGCGCGCGGCCGGTCATGGCCGGTCCCAAGGCGCCGTGACGCGCTGCACCAGCCCGACCAGCGCCACCAGCCCGATGCCCAGCGCCGCGGAGATCAGCAGCAGGATCCACAGGTCGGAGACGTTGCCAGCCTGCACCTGGCCGATGATGTCGTAACCGAGCCCGCGGCGGTTGTTGGATTCCGTCTCCGCCACCAGCGCCCCGACCAGGGCCGCTGCGGTGCCCAGCTTGAGGCTGGTGAAAAGGAACGGCACCGCCGCCGGGAAGCGCACCTTGAAGAACACCTGGAACGGGCTGGCGGCGTAGCTCTTCATGAGGTCGAGCGCCAGAGGGTCGACCGAGCGCAGGCCGGTGACGGTACCCACCGTGACCGGGAAGAACGCGATGTACGCGCCGATCAGAGCCGTGGGGATGAGGCTCGTCTGGACGGTGATGCCGACGTTGCCGAGGACCAGCAGCAGCACCGGCACCAGCGCGATGATCGGCACCGTCTGGGAGGCGATCACCCAGGGCAGGAGCGCCTGCTCGAGCGGCCGCAGGAACACGAACAACACCGCCAGCAGCACCCCGAAGGCTCCGCCGAGCAGCAGTGCCGACACCGTGCCGGCGGTGGTGTAGAGCACGCCGCGCACGATGTTGCGCTGGTCCGTGATGGGGTAGTGGGTGAAGTACGGCACCACACTCGCTGCGATCCAGTTGGGGAAGGGCACCGGGTGTTGCGGCATGCTGTAGAAACACTGCATCACCGTGCTGCCGCACGCGGGCCGCGCGTAGTAGGTGTAGTCGGCGGCCCACACCACGCTCCCCGGTTGCGGCGCCGCTGCCAGCGTGATGGTGCCCTCGCGCACGTCGCTGACAAGATAGTCGCGGTATTGACGCACCTCGGCGTTGCGCCGGGGCGGCGTGACGAAGGTGACGACCGGCCCGTCGCGCGTGTACTGGCTTCCGGGGGTCATGAGCTGGCCGTCCACGGTCACCAGGCCGCGGGAAGAGGCGAAGGTGAAGCGCGCGCGCTGACCGTCGACGCGTTCTCCCGTCCGCTCCGGCGTCGAAGACAGCGCCGTGCCGTCCACGTACACCTGGCGCGACGGATCCGTGTCGACAACGGGGGCGTGCGCGAAGGTGAAGGTGCGGTTGCTGCCGTCGACCGCGCCGCTGAGCCGCTCGGCGAGACGCACCGCGTCGTGGCCCACGCGCGGCCGGACGCTGGCAGGCCGGGCGAGCGCGACGAGACCCTTGGCCGGGTCGAGCACCGCGTAGTCGCCGGTGATGCGACGCACCTCGGCGTTGAAGGGGGGCGCCTGCGCGAACGTGACCTTGTCACCCTTGGCCTGGTAGTCCCGCCCCGGCACCAGCACCCGGTCGCCCACCACGATCGGGCCCGAGGCGTCATCGAAGCTGAAGGCGGTCGCGCGGCCGTCGGCGCGCTCGACGGAGTCGGCGGTACCGGCATGCAGCAGCTTTCCGCCGAGGTAGAGGGGCGCCGCGGCGTCGACGCCGGCGGGCAGGCGGTACTCCAGGCGGGCGCTGTCGAGAGGGCCCTCGAGCCCCGAGCCCAGCTGCACCACGGGACGCGCCGACGCGCCCTCGAGACGCACGGTCGCCCCGTCTTGCTGGTAGCGGGCGGCCAGCGGAGCGCCGTCACGCACCAGCACGCCGTTCGCCGGGGCGGCATCGAACCTCAGGCTGGTTCCGCCGTTCGGCACCTCGGCGACGGGCTGAGCGACGCTGGTGGCGGTGACCCAGTTGCTGAGATCATGCATGCGCTGGCGGGCCAACGGCAGGCCGAAGAGCAGCGCGATCGGGTAGCCCAGGGCGATGGTCGCCAGCATCACGGCGATCACGGGCCAGGCGCGCCGCAGCCAGCTCATGGCGCCACGGCGCCCCCATCGCTCCCCGGACCGCCTTCGGGGCCCTTGACCGCCACGGTTGCCGCGGCCTGACCCAGGCGTAGCGCCTCGCGCACCTCCGTGGTGAGCTGGAAGAAGCGCTCGGACTCACGCGACTCGGGCGAGCGCGGGTAGGGCAGGTCGACGTCGATGATCTTCTGGATGCGTCCGGGCCGGGCCGTCATCACCACGATGCGCGAGGACAGGAACACCGCCTCGGCGATCGAGTGCGTCACGAAGAGCACCGTCTTGCCGGTCTGCCCCCAGATGCGCAGCAGCTCGTGGTTCATGGTCTCGCGCGTGATCTCGTCCAGGGCGCCGAAGGGCTCATCCATGAGCAGCAACCTGGGATCGAACGCCAGCGCTCGGGCGATGGAGACACGCTGCTGCATGCCCCCGGAGAGCTGCCATGGGTACTGGCGATGGAAGTTCTCCAGTCCCACCATGGCGAGTAGCTCCGCCGCCCGCTCACCACGCTCGGCGCGCGGGAAGCCCATGATCTCGAGCGGCAGGGTGACGTTGGCGACCACCGTGCGCCAGTCGTAGAGCACGGGCGCCTGGAATACGAAGCCGTACTCGCGCGCCTCGCGCGCTTCAGGTGCGCTCTTGCCCGCCACCTCGAGCGTGCCGGAGGTGGGCTGGATGAGGTCCGCCACCAGTCTGAGCAGGGTGGTCTTGCCGCATCCAGACGGGCCGATGAGGCTCACGAACTCACCCTGATACACCTCCAGATCAGCATCCTTGAGCGCCACCGCCTCCACGCTGCGGACGCGGTAGGTCTTGCACACCTTGTCTGCTCGGATGACCACCGGCCGTGCGTTGGTCGCCGCCGTGTCGGGTGAAGCCGGTACCGATGCGGGAGCGTCTCCCGCCGCCGCACCGTCCCTCGCGCCGGCCGGCACCTCCGGCCCGGGGGCGGTGGACGGGCTCCGGACCTCGGCCCTGGCCGCTGCCCGGCGGACGGGCGTGGGTTCGGATCGGCTCGACAAGATCGCTTCCTCCTCCGGGATGAGCACGTCGGGCGGCGAGATCAACGGTGAACTGGGGGCCGCCGGAGCATGCGGCCGCGCTTGGGATCGCCGACGAAGGCGCCATCGCGGACGGCGACCTTCCCGCGCACCGTGACGACGCTCGGGCGGCCGTCGATCTCCATGCCTTCGAATCCGTTGTAGTCGACGATCATGGTCTGCCTGGCGGCGCTCAGCTTGCCGCGGTAGGTGGGGTCGTACACCACCAGGTCGCCGTCGCTACCCACCGCCACGGTGCCCTTGCGGGGGAACAGGCCGAAGGTCTTGGCGGCGCGCGTGGAAGCGGCGTCGACGAAGCGGTGGATGTCGAGGGCGCCGCGACTGACCCCGTACGTGTACAGCAGGTTGACGCGATCCTCGATCGCGGGGATGCCGTTGGGGATCTTCGTGAAGTCGTCCTTGCCCATGTCCTTCTGGCCGTGGAAGTCGAAAGGCGCATGGTCGGTCCCGACGGTGTCGATGAGTCCGTGCTCGAGCGCGCGCCACAGCGCGGCCTGGTCGGCCTTGGTGCGCAGCGGCGGTGACATGACGTACTTGGCGCCCTCGAAGTCGGGCCTCTGCGCGTAGCTCTCGTCGAGGATGAGGTGCGGGATGACCGATTCGATGGTCAGCGACACCCCGCGAAGCTTGGCGGCCAGGGCGGCTTCGAGCGAGGCGGCGTTGGAGAGATGGACGACGTAGCCGTGCGCCCCGGTCATCTCCACGAAGCTGGCGAAGTGGTGGGTGCCCTCGGCTTCGACCCCCACCGGCCGGCTGGGCTCGTGGAAGCCGGGCCCGGTCTTGCCCTGCGCCAGCAGCATCTGCTGGCGGCGCGCCACCAGCTCAGCGTTCTCGCAGTGTGCGGCCACCACCACGCCCAGCTCGCGCGCCAGCTCGAGGGTCTGATAGAGCTCGTCGTCGCTGACGTCGAGCGCCCCCTTGTACGCGAGGAACACCTTGAACGACGTCGTGCCGTCGGCGACGATCTGGCGGAGTTGCGCGGCGGTGTCTTCCTTGAAGTGCGTGACGCCGAGGTGGAAGGCGTAGTCGCAGGCGCTGTTGCCGTCCGCCTTCGAGGTCCACTCCTCGTACGCTTCCAGAGCGGGCTGCGTCGGCCCGCCCGCGACCATCTCGATGAAGGTGGTGGTGCCGCCGACCAGCGCCGCCTGGCTCCCGGCGGTGTGGGAGTCCTTGGTCACCGTGCCCATGAACGGCAGGTAGATGTGCACGTGAGGATCGATGAAGCCCGGGAAGACGTACTTGCCGGAGGCGTCGATGACCTCGGCGTCCGGGGGTGCTTCCAGGTCCCTCCCGATACGGGTGATGGTCTCGTCCTCGCAGTAGATGTCGGCGGTGGTGCGCCCGTCGGCCGTGATGATGTCGCCGTTCTTGATCAGCAAGCTCACGTCATGATCCTCCCGCTCGTCGCATGCCGGGCCGGCCGTGCCGGGTCCGGCGTCAATGGATGTCGATGCCCGTCTCCCGCCGGTACCGCTGCATCGCCTCCCACTCGGTGGTGACGTCGGGGCGGTCTCGTACGAGTTCGTTCCAGGTGACCTCGGGCCGGCCCGATTCGACGGGCACCATGGTGATGCAGCCGTCCACGGGGCACACCAGCGAGCACAGGTCGCACCCGACGCAGTCGTCCTCGCGCACCCGCGGCTGCGGCTTGACGCCGGCGGAGAGCGTGTCGGGGTCGATGCGCGCGCCGTCGACGGTCAGGTCGATGCACTGATGGGCGCCCTCGTCGCAGGCCACGTAGCAGAGGTTGCACTGGATGCACGTCGTCTCGTCGATGCGCGCCACCGTCTTGAACGACAGGTCGAAATCGCCGAAGGAGGAGATGCGGGGCACCGAGGCGCCAACCAGGTCCGCCGCCGACGCCGCGCCCTTCTCGTCGAGCCAGTTGGAGAGGCCGTCGACGAGGTCCTCGATGATCCGGAAGCCGTAATGCATGACCGCCGTGCAGACCTGTACGTTGCTCGCTCCCAGCAGGAGGAACTCAGCTGCGTCGCGCCACGTCTGCACACCGCCGATGCCGGAGATGGGCAGCCCGCCCTCCGCGAACCGCGCGTCCGCCGCGACCGCCGAGAGCATGTGCAACGCGATGGGTCGTACCGCGGGACCGGCGAAGCCGCCGTGGCCGCCCTTGCCGCCGACGTTGGGGCGGATCTCGAGGGTGTCGAGGTCGACGCCGACGATGGAGTTGATGGTGTTGATCAGCGAGACCGCATCGGCGCCGCCGGCCAGGGCCGCGCGCGCTGGCGGCACGATGTCGGTCACGTTGGGCGTGAGCTTGACGATGACGGGGATGGAGGCCGCATCGGTCACCCACCCCGTGATCATGGTGCAGTACTCCGGCACCTGGCCGACCGCCGAGCCCATGCCGCGCTCGGACATGCCGTGTGGGCACCCGTAATTGAGCTCGATGCCGTCGGCGCCTGTGTCCTCGATGCGCTGCACGATCTCGCTCCACGCCTCCGGGGTGGACTCGACCATCGCCGAGACGATCACCGCACGGTCCGGCCACAGGTCCTTGACCTCTTTGATCTCGCGCAGGTTGACCTCGAGTGGACGGTCGCTGATGAGCTCGATGTTGTTGATCGCCACCAGTTTGTGGGCACCGTACTCGAACGCGCCGTAGCGGTTGCATACGTTCAACACGGGCGCGCCGATGGTCTTCCAGACGGCGCCGCCCCAGCCGTACTCGAAGGCCTTGTTGACCTGGTAGGCGCTGTTGGTGGGCGGCGCCGAAGCCAGCCAGAAGGGGTTGGGGCTGGCGATGCCGGCGAAGGTGCTGGTGAGGTCAGCCATCGCGGCCCCCGTGCGCGGCGGCGCCCTCGCCCTTGCGGGGTGGCACGAACGCATCGCTGTGCTCCCTGCCCGCCCGGCCTGCGCCGGATCGGCTCACGCCTCTGGGGAGCTCGCGGCCGAGCGGGGCCACCCCGAGTGCCTCCGCGATGCCTTGCGCCGCGATCTTGCCGTCCTGCGCGGCGGTGACGGTAAGGGCGTGACCGCTCAGGCGGACGCAGTCACCGCCGGCGAAGACCTTGGGATTGGAGGTGCGGAGCCGTTCGTCCACCTTGACGTAGCCGTGCTCGGTGTCGACTCCGAACGCCTCGAACAGCGGTGCGAGCTTGCTCTGCCCGATGGCCTTGATGACCTGGTCGCAGGGCAGCACGAACTCGCTGCCCGGTACGGGCGTCACGCGGCGCCGCCCGTCGCTGCCGGCCGGGCCGAGCTCCATGCGCACGCAACGCAACCCGGTCACCTTGCCGTCCTCGCCCAGCAACTCGACGGGTTGGGCCAGCAGCCTGAACTCCACGCCTTCGTTGCGCACGAAGGCTACCTCGAAGTCGTAGGCCGGCATCTCGTGGTCGCTGCGGCGGTAGGCGATCGTGACCGACGCGGCGCCGAGCCGCCTGGCTACGGTGGCGGCATCGATGGCGGTGTTGCCCGCACCGATGACGATGACGCGGTCTCCGACCGGCAGGTCGAGCAGCCGCTCGAGCCCGTCCTTCTCGGCCAGCTTGGTCTGGGCGATGAACGAAAGCGCTTCGATCACGCCGTCCAGGTCCTCCCCAGGGATGCCGAGATCGGGCACCGAGCCGGTGCCGGCGGCCAGGAACACGGCGTCGTAGGAGGCCAGCAGCTCGTCTGCCGGAACGTCCTTGCCGACCTGTAGGCCGGTACGCATCTCGGCGCCGAGTCGCTCGATGAACTCGACCTCTTCCAGCGACACGCGGATCGGCTCGCGCAGCGTCACGATGCCGAATGTCGACAGGCCGCCGGGAAGCTCCTGCTTCTCGAACACCGTCGCATGGATGCCGCGCCGGGCCAGCTCGCCGGCGCAGCTGAGGCCCGCGGGTCCGGCGCCGACGATGGCGACGCGCTTGCCGCTGTCGGGCGGCCGTTCGAAGGGCATGCGGCCACTCTCGTAGAGGGCGTCCGTGGCGTAGCGTTGCAGCCTGCCGATGGCGATGGGACGGTGCTCGGCGCCGAGCACGCAGGCGCCCACGCACAACTCGTCCACCGGGCACACACGGCCGCAGGAGTGCCCGATGAGGTTCGACTCGAGGATGGTGGTGGCCGCGCCCAGCACATTGCCGGTGCCGATCTTGCGGATGAAGGTGGGCACGTCGATGCCGGTTGGGCAGGCACGGATGCAGGGCGCGTCGAAGCAGTACAGACAGCGATCCGCCTCCACGACCGCCTCGTGCGGCGTGAACGGCGGGTTCGTCTCGCTGAACCGGTCGCGCAACTGGTCCAGGGTCAGCTCGGTCTCACGCATAGGGCTCCTCGCTCCGGAATCGGTGCACCGTGTTCGTGTGCCGAGAACTTCGCGGCCGGCTCCTCAGGGCGCCACCAGCTCGCCGTAGGCCTCGGGCCGGCGGTCGCGGTAGAACTGCCAGAGGTCGCGAACCTCGCGGATCATGTCCATGTCGAGGTCCGCGACGATCAGCTCGTCGTCGGTGCGACTGCCCTCCGCCACGATCTGACCCCGGGGGTTCACGAAGTACGACTGACCGTAGAACTCGCCGATATCCCAAGGCTTCTCGTGGCCGACGCGGTTGATGGCCCCGACGAAGTAGCCGTTGGCGACGGCGTGGGCCGGTTGCTCGAGTTTCCAGAGGTATTCCGAGAGGCCGGCAACGGTGGCCGACGGGTTGAACACGATCTCGGCGCCGTTGAGCCCCAGCGCACGCGCGCCTTCGGGGAAGTGGCGGTCGTAGCAGATGTACACGCCGATCTTGCCGACGGCGGTCTCGAACACCGGGTAGCCGAGGTTGCCGGGCTTGAAGAAGAACTTCTCGAAGAAGCCGGCGACCTGCGGGATGTGGGTCTTCCGGTACTTGCCGAGGTAGCGCCCGTCCGCGTCGATGACGGCGGCCGTGTTGTAGTAGAGGCCGGCCATCTCCTCTTCGTAGATGGGCACGATCATGACCATCCCGTACTGCTTCGCCAGCTCCATCATCATCTGCGTGGTGGGGCCGTCGGGCATCGGCTCGGCCGTCTCGTACCACTTCGAGTCCTGCGACGGGCAGAAGTACGGGCCGTAGAAGATCTCCTGCAGGCACAGGACCTGCACGCCCTTCCGGCCGGCTTCCTCGATCATCGGGATGTGCTTGTCCATCATCGCCTTCTTGATGGCGTGGAGGTCGTCGTCGCCCGGGATGGGGTTCGAAGCCTGGATCAAGCCGCCCTTTACGGTGCGCGCCATGCGCTCTCCTTCCGTGCACCGGCCGTGTGCCGGCCCGCTATGGGAATCTTGTCGCTGCCGCGGCGCCGCTGCCAGGGTGACTCACCGGCGCCGGTCTGCACAATTATACAGACGCTTGAGATTTCACGCAGGGACGATGCGGCCGGCCGGCTGCGCCGTCCCCCGACTCACCTCCTTCCTGGTTCCCGCGTCGCGTGCGGCACGAGCTCACGCCACGTCCGCCAGCGCTCGTTCCATGAGGTCTGCGGCCTGGTCCACCTCGGCCGCGCTCACGATCAGCGGCGGCGAGACGCGGATGGCATTGCCGTACAGGCCCCCCTTCCCCAGCAGCAGCCCATGCTCGCGGGCAGCGTTGACGAAGGCGGTGGCGCGGGCCGCGTCGGGGGCCTTACCCCCGTCCGGGACCACGATCTCCAATCCCTGCATGAGCCCCATGCCGCGCACGTCGCCGATGAAGGGGTGACGGGCCTGGAGCGCCTCGAGGCGCTCCCTCAAGCGAGCGCCCTGGAGCGCCGCGTTCTTCGCAAGCTCGTGCTTCTCGATGTACTCGATGGTCGCCAGCGTCGCCGCCATGCTGACGGGATTTCCGCCGAAGGTGGCGATGGTGAGCTTGTCGACCGCGGCGGCGATCTCCGGCCTGGTCACCGTCACCCCGACCGGCGAGCCGTTGGCGATGCCCTTGGCGAAGACCATGATGTCGGGCTCGACGCCCCAATGATGAATCGCGCACATGTGATCGCCGGTCCGGCCCCAGCCGGTCTGCACTTCGTCGACGATGAGCAACCCACCCGCCTCCCGCACGATGGGGAGGATGCGCTTGAAGTAGTCGCGGGGCAGCACGATGAAACCACCGACGCCCTGGATGGGCTCGGCCATGAAGGCGGCGATCTTGCCATCGGTGACCGTCGCGAGCGTCTCCTCCAGATCCTGCACACACAGGTCCAGGAGCTTGTCCTCGTCCAGGCCCAGCGGCGCGCGGTAGACGTAGGGGCTGCGCACGTGCTTGATATAGCCGTCGTAGACGTGCCCCGAGCGCCAGGATGCGTGCCCGGTGAGGCTCATGGCGGTCTGGGTGCGACCGCTGTAGGCATGCCGCAGGGTGATGACCTCCGCGCGACCGGTGTACATCCGCGCCGTCATGATGGCGGTCTCGTTGGCTTCGCTCCCGGAGGAGGTGAAGAAGCTGCTCGACAGGCGGCCGGGGGTGATCTGCGCGATCTTCTCGGCGACGCGGACGGTGATCTCGTTGAGGTAGAGCGACGACGTGTGCTGCACCCTCTTGAGCTGCTCGATGGTCGCCTCGGTGACCTCGTCGTTGCAGTGCCCCACCGACACGGTAAGGATGCCGCCGAAGAAGTCGAGGTACTCGCGACCCTCCACATCCCACAGGCGCAGACCCTTGGCCTCCCGCACCGCCAGGGGGTGGTCGCCGTACATCAGCATCTTGCTGACGATCGGGTAGATGACCTCGCGTTGGCGCTCGAGCAACGCGTCCGTGGCCGCGGCCTGGTTCTGGGATTCGGTGATCACGCTGATCCTCCCTCGGGCGCGCGCGCCCTCAAAACGTGCGGCTCCAGTGATCGGGCCAGCGCTCGATCACGATCTTGGTCTGGGTATAGAACTCGACGCCGTGATGCGCCTGTGCGTGCAGATCGCCGAAGAAGCTCTCCCCCCAGCCGCTGAACGGGAAGAACGCCATCGGCGCCGCCACGCCCAGGTTGATGCCGATGTTGCCGGCGTGGACCTCATTGCGGAACTTGCGCGCCGCGGCGCCCGACGAAGTGAACAACGACGCCTGGTTGCCGTACGAACGGTCGTTGACGAGCGCGATGGCGTCCTCGATGGAATCGACGTGCATCATCGACAGCACGGGGCCGAAGATCTCGGTGCGGGCGATCTCGCCACGCGGGTCGACCTCGTCGAGGATGGTGGGGTGGACGAAGTAGCCGTTCGCGAAGCCGTCCACGTCGCGCCCCCGGCCGTCGACCAGGAGCTTCGCTCCCTCCGCGACGCCCTTGTCCACCAGCCCCTCGATGCGCTGCTTGGACTCGGCCGTGATGACGGGCCCCATCTCCACGCCGTCGTTCATGCCGTAACCGACCTTGCGACTGTCGGCGTTGGCGACCATCCGCTCCGTGAACTCGCCGCGCGCCTCCCCCACGGTGATGGCGACGGAAGTGGCGAGGCAGCGCTGCCCCGCGCACCCGAACACCGAGTCGGTCAGGATGCGACTGGTCATGGTCATGTCGGCGTCGGGGAGTACCACAGCCGGGTTCTTCGCGCCGCCCTGACACTGCGCACGCTTGCCGTTGGCGGTGGCGTGGCTGTAGATGTACTTGGCCACCGGGGTGGACCCCACGAACGACACCGCCTTGACGTCGGGGTGCTCGAGGATGGCGTCGACCGTCTCCTTGCCGCCATTGACCAGCCCGACCACGCCCTTGGGGAAGCCCGCCTCCTCCAGAAGGCGGAACAGCAGCTGGGTGGTCATCGGCACCTTCTCGCTCGGTTTGAGCAGGAAGCAGTTGCCGGTGGCGGTGGCATAGGGCAGGAACCACAGCGGGATCATGCCGGGGAAGTTGAACGGCGTGACGGCAGCGACGACGCCGAGCGGCTGACGGATCATGTGCTCGTCGATGCCGCGCGCGATGTCCTCGTTGTTGCGCCCCTGCATGAGGATGGGGGCGCCGCAAGCGACCTCGACGTCCTCGATGCCCCGGCGCATCTCGGCTTCCGACTCGGCGAGCGTCTTCCCGCACTCCTTGGTGATGCTGGCCGCCAACTCGTCGATATGGTCCTCGAGCAGCCTCTTGAGGCGGAAGAGCGGCTGGATGCGGTCCTCGACCGGCACCTGACGCCACTCGGCGAAGGCCCGGACCCCTTCGCGCACGGCGGCGTCCACCTCCCGCCTCGGGCTCATCGGCACCTTCGCGATCACCTCGCCCGTTGCCGGGTTGAGCACCTCCAGGCGCTCGCTGCTCGACGAGCGTTGCCACTCGCCGCCCACGTAGTTGAGGAGATCCTGCACCTGGGTCGCGCTGTGTTTCGCCGTCATGGTTCGCCGCCCTTCGCTGTGGTCGTATGGCTGCGCCTGGGGGCGCTCGGGTTCTGCGTTGCCGCGGGTCCGTTCCGCTGCCGGGGGCTGCCGAGCCCCTGCCTTCGCCACCGCACCGCGTCAGCGGTGGCTGCGATGCGACGCTCCCGGGTCTCCGTCTCTCTCGGTATGCCCACGACCACGACCCTCCCCCTCCGAGCGCCACGCCATGTGAACCGCCGGTTCCCATCGAGCCACCGGCGCACCGACAGCCTGCCTGTGCGTTCTCGCTACCCTAGGACCTGGAGCGGGCGAGCGCTAGGTGTCGCCGTCACAAATCAAGGGGCGATCGTTTGTTGGAAACCAACAAGGAGGCACGGCACGCGAGCTGCACGCGGAAGCGGGCCTCGGCATCGCTCAGGTCGAGACCGGTGAGCTCCCCGATGCGCGCGAGGCGGTACCGGAGCGTGTTGACGTGGACCCCCAACGCCGCGGCGGCCGGGCGCTGCTGGAAGCCGGACGCGGCCAGCGCCTCCAGCGTCTGGCACAGCTCCGGCTTGTCCTCGAGCGGGCGGTAGATCTCCTGCACGAGCAGGTCGCGGGCGGACGTGTCGCCCCGCAAGATGGCCAGGACGAGCGCCCCATCGACATGCTGGAGCTCACCGAAGCGCAGGCTCGAGACCACCGTGAGGACCTCCTGGTAGCCCTCGTGGATGCCAGCCAGGCCGATCACCGGGCGCCCGACGACCAGCGCGAGCATGTCCTTCTGCCGCGACCACGACAGCGCAGGGTCGCCGGCGATCTGGTCCCACAGGCGCTGCGGCGAGATTCGCTCCGGCAGCAGCAGGCGGATGTGCGCCGTCGATGGAGACAGCAACGGCACCGTCCCCTCCCGTCTCAGCACAAGGCGAAGATCGCCCAGCAAACGCTCCCGAAGCGCGAGGTCCTCCGTCGACAGGGGCTGCGGTACGGCCAGCGCCATCAAGGCCACCCGGTAGCGGCCGTCGGGTCGAAACCCGTGCAGCCGCGCCCGCTCGAGCAGCGCGTCGGCGCCGCCGTTCCCGTCCGCCCCGCCTTCGAGCAGCGAGTCCACGAAGGTGTGGCCGAGCTGGGAAACGGTGTGGGCGATGCTGCGCTGGTGCGCGATGGTCAGGCCCGCCACCAGCGCTGCGTGCTCCGAAGCTCGCGCCTCGAGCTCGCCCAAGGGGGCCTCCCCGCCCCAGATCCACACCCAGCCCTCCACCTTGTCGTGAATGCGGATGGGGCAGATCACGCCGGCTCCGCCGCGGCCGCCCACCGCCGGCACCCGTACGGCGCCGACCGTGGCCTGGCCGCGGTCGTGGAGCAGCTGGTCGGCGGCGTCGAGCCGCGCCGCCGCCAGCTCCTGCTCCACCTCGTGCCGCGAGCCGGCGCGAGTGTGCGCCCCGAGGAGCTGGCCCTGCGCGTCCTCGAAAGCGACGTCGCGCCCCAGCAGGGAGCCGAGGCTGCTGGCGAGGTCCTCGAGGCTTCCCAGCGCCATGGCCGCGCGCGTCACCGTGCGATGGATCTGCTCGCTCCGCTGGATGGCCCGCAGCTGCTGCTCGATGACGTCGTACTGCTCCCGGAAGATGGCCGAGTTCAGCTCGAGCGTCAACTCCGAGAACGGGATCTCCCACGGGATCTCGAGCATCGGCAGGTGGTGGCGCGCGGCCTCCTCGTTGGCCGGCGCCGGAACGCGGTCGATGTACTGCGGCACCGCCACGCCGATGGCGGCCACCCCGCGACCCGCCAGGCCCCTGACGAGCAGCTGCTGCTCGTACTCGGTCCTGGGCCAGGCGTAACCCGTCGTCAGCACGAGCTGGTCGGCGCGCACGAACGGCAAGGGTTGCGGGTGGTCGACGGCGGCCACCACCTTCACCGACCGGTACAGGTGGTCGGCGCCCGCCACCACGCGAGCTCCGTTCAGGATAGGAAGCTCCAGCAGGCCTGCTACGTCCACGATGCGACCTCATCAGCGCCGCGCGGACGCGCGCTGCGGGCGTTGGCGCCGTACGCGCGGGCCGCGAACGCGACCGGATCGTCCGGCAGGCGCGCCGCACGGTCCGGGCGGCGATACGGGATGGCGCGAGCTTAGCACCCGGCGACGCGACGGGCCCTGATAGCATCGCGCCATGCCGCGATCTCCTACGTCCTGGCGCCAGACCTACGAGCGTCACCTGTCCGCCTTGCAGGCACGCACCGGCGTGCCCGGCATCGGGGTCACGCTGTTCACGGCTGACGACGTGCTGCTATCGCGCGGGCTGGGCTTCCGCGACCGCGAGGCCGGCTTGCCCGTGACCGATGACACCCTCTTCGGCGTCGCCTCCATCACCAAGTCGTTCACGGCGCTGGCCGTGCTTCAGCTCGTGACCGACGGCCGCTTGAGCCTCGACGATGCCGTCTCCGAGCACCTGCCGTTCACGTTGTGGGACGGCCGCGAGCCCGCGCGCATCCGCCACTTCCTCAGCCACACCAGCGGCCTTCCCGCGCTCCCGACGATGGATTGGGTGCGCGCGCCCAGCCAGCTCGGCGACCCGGTGACGGGCAGCCAGGCCGAGAAGCAGGTCGCGAACCCCGGGCCCGACGTCCGTACCGCCGAGCGGTTGGTCGCCTGGATCGACGCCAACGCGGTGCTACTGGGCGAGCCCGGCGAGGTGTTCAGCTACAGCAACGACGCCTTCTGCCTGCTGGGCGCCATCGTGGAGCGCGTGGCGGGCCAGCCCTTCGACGGCTTCGTGGAGGAGCGGATCGCCCGGCCGCTGGGCATGGCGCGCACCACCTTCGACCTCGAGCGCGTGCTGGCGGACCCGGACCACAGCACGCTGTACGAACGAGACGAGACCGGGACGGTACTGCGCTCGCCGCGGTGGGAGACCACGGCGCGCCTGCTCGGCGGTGGCATGCTCAAGTCCACCCTCGGCGACCTGCGCCGCCACGTGCGCTACCTGGTGGCCCCTGAGGGCCTCGACCGTCGATCCGGCGGTCCGGACATCGACCCCGAGCTCGTGCACGCCATGTCGGGCGCACACACCTGGTCCGGGCCCGGCCGGACGTACGGATTCGGGCTCATCACGCAAACCGATCACCACGGCATGACGCTGGTGGGGCACGGCGGCAGCCTCAAGGGGGTGTCGAGCCAGATCGGTTGGGTACCGGAGCTCGGGATCGGCGGCGTGGTGCTGAGCAACCTCGTCGACATCCCCGCCGAAGGGGTGTGGGTGTCGGGCGTGAACGCGCGTACCGGCGTGCCGGTGGACGCCCGCCCGTACGCCCCTGGAAGCTACGCCGCCAGCGCCGCCGAGGTGGCGGCCGTGCTCGGACGTTACGCGTCCGGAGAGCCGTACGGGCGGCTGCGCCTCTACTTGGACGAGGGCGGCGCCCTGCGTGCCGGCGTGGGCGCTCCCGAGAAGGACGTCCCCGCCCGCTTCGCCGCCGCCGACGAGATCGCCCTGACGTTCCCCGAACACGAGGCCCCGGTCACGCTCCTGCGGGGCGAGGACGGCGAGCTGCGCGGCGTGACGTACGGCTTGCGGGCGCTTCTGCGCGAGGCGTAGAGGGCTCACGCGGGCCCCGCCGCGACGCTCAGCGCAACCTGACGGGGTAGGTCGCCGCGGCGTCGTTCTGCGGTAGATCCGAGGGGTTGTCGCGCCTGAGCACCAGTGTGGCGGCGACGGGAGCCTCGATCTGGTAGGGGATCTCCGCCTCGAAGGGCACGAACCCCATCGTCATCCAATCGCCGATCGCCGTCGCCCGGCCTGACGCGATCACGACGCCGTCCGGACCGATCAACTCGAGCGGGAACGTCGCCTCGAAGAACCAGACGCCGCGCGCCTCGCCGCGCACGTGCAGGGGGCTGGTGGCCGGGTCCGGTACGTCCACCCGCACGAAGTCGCTGAGGTCCCCGGATCCTCGGTCCGGCCACACGATGCTCCGGCCGTCGAACGCGACACTGCCGAGGACCTTCCCGAACAGCCCCTCGACGTGTGCGAGGTCGCCGTCGGTGAAGGCCTTCACCGCGCCGGGCGCGTAGTTCTCGAACCGCGAGAGCCATACGCTGGTCTCGAACTCCCAGCACGCTCCGCCCGCGCTCAGCCGCAGGAGCTGGCCCGTCGTGTAGCTGCCGGCGGCGCCCTCACCGACGTCACCGAAGCGCGACGTGGCGGGGCCCGTCGGCGCAAGGTCGTCCGTCGTGTCGAGCGGCATCCGCACGGCCGGCTGCAGCCCCGTCCAACCGCTCGGCTGAGCGAGCAGGCACGAGGTCACGCTCCTGAGGTCCCCGCGCCGCTTGATCGCCATGCCGGCCGACCTCAGGTTCGTGCCGGCGTACGCGCTCGGGCGCACGTACAGGCAGACGTCGAACCCCTCCCGACAGGCCGTGGGGCGGTCGCCCGGCGCCAGTTCCCCCGGTGTCCACGCCAGGCCGAGATCTTCGGAGGGAACGATGGTGACGTGCCCACCGGGTAGCGTGAGCGTGGTGACGTCGCCGGCTGCGAGGGCGAACGAGGCCGGCGCACCCAGGATCGGCCAGGCCACGACCAGCGCCGCCGCCACCCTTCGGGCCACGGCACGCACAACCCTCGGCACGTCCGCCATCGTTCACCCCCTGCGAAGACTCCCCGGCACGACTACCTTCTCCCCTACTCTACGGAGGGCGACCCACCCCAAGGCGGCGTGGCGCACGGTGTCGGCGCTCGACCCGCCAGAGGGCCCGCTGGGCGATGCGCGTCGCGAAACGGCTCGTCCGGCATACGCGCGGGCGCCGGGGGTTGTGCCGGCCTCCGTCGCCTTGCCCGGCATCTAGGACGTCGTGTTACGGCGTGCGGATCGGCACATCGGCTGGGGGCGGGCTGAACGCAAAGCCCAAGCCGTCAACGCCACCTATACCGGTGACCGTCACGGCGGGCGTGGTCGACACGCTGCCCGACAACGCATCGGGGTTCATGAACTCCAGCAGTTCCGAGGGGTACCCGTTCCCAACCCACAGGTTGCCGCTAGCGTCGAAGGCCATCCCCGCAAGCTCGGCGCCGCTGGCGAACGAGGCGCTCGCGATGGTCGCCGCCGGCGTGGGGCTCCCCGACGACCCGAGCTGGGCGGCGTCGAAACGCACCACCGTGGCATTGCCGTTGTTCGCAACCCACAGGTTCCCGCTGGCGTCGAAGGCCATCCCCTCGGGCCCGGACAGGCTCGGGGTGGCGTTCGCGTTGATGGTCACCGTCGGCGTGGGGCTCCCGCTGGCGGTCAACTGCGATGGCGTGAACTCCACCACCGTGCTGCTGCCCAAATTGCCGATCCACAAGTCTCCGGACGCATCGAACGCCAGTGCGATCGGCGTCAACAGGCTCGGCGTGGCGTTGGCGCTGAGGACCACGGCCGCGGTTGCCGCTCCGCTCGTGCTGAGTTGCGCGGGTGTGTACTCCAACACCTGACCGGTATGCGGCGAGGTTGCCCACAGGTCACCCGAGGCATCGAAGGCCAGGCCTCCCAGGCAGCTGTACGCCGTGGCGTCGATCGTCACCGCTGGCGTGGGCGTGCCCGAACTCGCCAGCTGAGCCGCGTCGTAGCGATAGGCGTAGCCGCCACAGTCCGCGACCCACATGTTCCCGGCGTGATCGAAGGCGATGGCTTCACCGCGGGGGGTGCCCCCCATCCCGAGCGTCACGTCAGGTGAGGGTGAGCCGGAACCCACCAGGCTCACGCTCGGATACGACGCTGCTTCGAGAGAACCGTTCCACTGCGGGACCCACACATGCCCCGAACCGATCCGAACCGCGTAACTGACCGCCGTGGACACACTGGCGTTCGACGTCACCGCAAGGGTCGTCGACGACGCGGCGCCGTCGTAAGCCACCGGCACGATTGGGTTCCCTCCCGTGGTGGGCAACACCGTCACCGAGTACGTTCCTGGCGCCACGCTCAATGTGGTGGTGCTAGTGACGGTCTGCGCGTACCCGCCCGGGCCCGTCACGATCACCTTGCCCACGACGCTCGAAGGTAACCCGTTCAGCGTCACCTTCAGGTTCCCCTTCGGAGTCGAGGAAGAACAGGCGGCCAGCGCCACCATCAACAGCAAGGCCAGAACCGACAGCGTTGCGACACGAACGCGTCTCATGTCAGCCCCCTTTCTGGATGTGCTTACCAACCGAAGTCTAGACCAACGGCGCACACAAGCCAGCAAGAAGCGTCTCGGGCGATCGGGGTGCCCGGGTGATCGCATGGAGCCCTCGGCCACGACACGCCCAGCCAGGTACCGGGGCGGCGGCCCGAGCTCCAGGCCGTTGACCCACCAGGAATCTCTGACTAAAGTCAGATATGGATCGTGGAGCGCTCCAACACGTCCGGAGCTTCAACCGTGCCGTCACGCGGCAGGTCGGCGCCCTCGAGGAGGCCTTCCTCGGTCGCCCGCGCAGCATCGGCGCCTCCAGGCTGCTGTTCGAGATCGGACCGCACGGCGCCGAGGTGCGCGCGTTGCGCGGCCGCCTCGGGCTCGACTCGGGCTACCTCAGCCGCCTGCTCAGCTCCTTGGAGGACGAGGGCCTCGTCCGCCTCGGTCAGTCGCAACGGGACGGAAGGATACGCGTGGCGCGCCTCACCGCCGCCGGCGTACGGGAGCACGAGCTGCTCGATCGGCGATCCGACGCTGCAGCGGAAGCGCAGCTCGGCGCGCTCGACGAGAAGCGTCGGCAGCACCTGGTGAAGGCGATGCAGACCGTCGAGCGCCTGCTCCGCGCAGGGGCGGTGCAGGTCGGGGTGGCGGACGCCGCCAGCACCGCCGCGCAGACGTGCCTGGCCCGCTACTACCGGGAGCTCGCCGAACGCTTCCCTTCGGGATTCGACCCCACGCGCAGCATCCGCACCACTGCCCAGGACATGAATCCCCCGCTCGGGCGCTTCGTCCTCGCCCGGCTGGACGGGGCTAGCGTCGGTTGCGGTGGCCTGCTCCTCACCGGCGAAGTCCCCTACCTCAAGCGCATGTGGGTGGATCCCGAAGCGCGGGGCCTCGGCATCGGCAGGCGCATCCTGGCAACGCTCGAGGACCTCGCCCGGGACCACGGCGCGACCCGCGTGCAGCTCGAGACCAACGCCTCCCTCACGGAGGCGCTGGCGCTCTACCGCGGCAGCGGGTACCGCGAGGTCGCGCCCTTCAACGCCGAGCCCTACGCACAGCACTGGTTCGAGAAGGACCTCTGACGCGCGTGGCCACCACGCTCCCACGGCGGCTCCGAGCGGCCCCGACACGGAGTCGGGTTGCCCCACCGCCCTAGACGCTGGCTAAACGGGCCTTCCCTAGGCTGACACCGTATCGACGCGGAAGAGGGGTTCGCACCTTCGGCGCGTGCCGCTGCATCTGAAGTGGGATCCCATGCCGTCCCGTCGGTGGTCCGTTCTCGCCGTTCCCGTTCTCGCCGCTGCCATGGCGCTGACGGCCGGCGTCGTGCTCCAAGCGAACACCTCCGGCGTCGCGCTCTCCAGCACGGCCCAGACCGACCTGACCGCGGCCAGCTCGCTCACGATGACCGGGGCAGCGTGACGGGCCTGACCGATATCGCTTTCTACGCCGCCGGCGGAGACGTCCCCGAACGGTCCGACCGCCGGCCCGACGGGGCTCCGGCGTGTAGCCCTGCGCGTTGCCCACCGTTAGGTGTGCGCGGAGCGGAGAGGCTCGCCCCATGAGCTACGAACCTACGCGGGAACGTACGTCAGCCTGAACACGTCCTCACCCACGCGCTCGCCGGCCACCAGGCGCAGCGGCGGGCGCGGCCCGGCGAAGAACGGCTTGCCCTGCCCGAGCACGAACGGACGGAAGTACAGCCGGTACTCGTCGATGAGACCGAGGTCGGTCAGGCTTCGCGCCAGCTCCGGACCCGCGACCTCGATCTCCCCGTCGAGTCGCGCCTTCAGGGCACGCATCGCCGGCTCGAGGTCCCCGGAGACCAGCGTGGCGTTCGGACCCACGGACGTGAGCGAACGCGATACGACCCACTTGGGCTGTCTTCGCCACACCGCCGCGAACGCCCGTTCCGCCTCGTCCCAGTCGGGCCGGTCTTCGTCCCAGTAACGCATCATCTCGTACACCTTGCGACCGTACACGCTTCCGCTCAGGTCACGCACCCATTCGTAGAAGTGACGGAACAGCTCCGGACCGGGCGCCGGCAACGCCAGCTCACCGGCGGCGTCGACGTAGCCATCCAAGGACTGCGACAGTCCGAACACGAACCTGGCCATGGTGCGGCATCTCCTCCCCGGAACCCACTCCGGCATCGTCCGTTCCGTGCCGACACGGCACGGGGGACTCGGTCCAGTCTAGGTGCCGCCACGCGATCGCCGGTGCAGCCACCACGCCGAACCTCGGGCCCGGGCCGGACGCCGGACGTGACCGGCGCGCCCCGGGGCCTGGAGCCCCGGGGCGGACCGATCAGGAATCGAGAAGCGCGGGCCTCCGCCCCACCCCTAGAATGGCGGTCATGGGTCCCGCCCCTCCAGGGCCGGAGCGAACCCATCGTCGGCCTCCGGCGACGCCTTGGACGAACGGCGCCGAGCCGGACTCCGCTCCGCTCCCCGCCGGCCAGGATGTCGGCGCACCCATCAGGAGGTACCTCATGGCCATCACCGTGGACTTCAAGGACGTCTCGACCGTCGGGCTGGAGTCGTCACCGGTCGCGCCCGCACTCGCCGGGTTGCGCGCGAACGAAGCGCGCTACTACAAGAACAAGTACGACCACGTCTTCACGGTGGAGCCGGCGAGCGACGCCCAGGCGACCGTCGACTGGGTGCACCGGATCCTCGAGGAAGAACGCGGCATCGTCATCGCGTCGCGCCCTCTCGAGGCCACCTCCTTCCAGGTCGAGAACCTCCGCATGGCCTACGTGTTCTACGAGAGCGGCCTCTCGATCAACGTCATGTACAACCTCGACGACCCCAAGAAGCGGGCGGTCGGATTCAAGCTCTCCGACGGCATGGACGTCCCGGAGGAGCTGGGCTCGTTCAAGTTCGCGCGGCAGAAGTCGAAGCTGGCCGGGACCATCCGTGGGTCGTACTTCGCGTTCAAGACGGAATACTGAGCGCGGTACCGGGCTCGCGGGTCGTCGGGCTCGCCGTTGTCCTAGGGTGGAGGCATGAGATTGAACCTGAAGCGCATGACCCTCGCCCTGATCGGAACCTGGACCTTGCTGGCGTTTGCCCTGGCGCAACCGGCTCCCGACCGGGCCCGCCAAGACGTGGCAGGGAACTGGGAAGGCAAGCTCGTCGTGGGCCAGTCGTCGCTCCGCATCTGGCTCGAGGTCACGCAGGGCCCGAGCGGCGGGCTGAGCGCCACGCTCTACAGCCTCGACCAGGGCGCAACTCCGATCCCCTGCACCAACGTCAGCCTGCAAGGCGATACCTTCCGGTTCGAGGTGCCCGCCGTTTCCGGCACCTTCGTCGGCCAGCTCGACGCGAGCGGCAACACCATCGACGGCACCTGGACGCAAGGCCAGTCCCTGCCTCTGATGCTCGAGCGGCAACCGCCCGGCGCGAAGCGCCCCGGGGCCAGCAGCACCGCCGCCAACCCCGCCAAACCACCCGTGCCGCTCGACGAGCTCGGCGCCGCGCTCGACGACGAGTTCCGGCCGGTGATCGGCACGCCGACCCTGAAGGCCTCGGCCGGCGTCGGCATCGTCATCGGCGTCCTCCAGAACGGCCAACGGCGCATCTTCGCCTACGGCGCAACCAAGCCCGACTCCATCTTCGAGCTCGGGTCCGTCACCAAGTCCTTCACCGGACTGCTCCTCGCCCAGATGGCGACGCAACACGACGTCACGCTCGACGAACCGGTCCGCGAACTCCTACCGCCCGGCACCGTCGCGAAGCCCGACGGCCCGGAGATCACCCTCCTCGACCTCGCCACCCAGCACTCCGGCCTCCCGCGCCTACCCGCGAACCTTCGGCCGAACGCGAACCCCACCAACCCCTACGCCGCGTACGGCCCCGAAGACCTGTACGCCTTCCTGGGTGACCACGGCGTCGCGCTGCCCGCAGCACCCGACGTTCCTCTACAGCAACCTCGGCTACGGCCTGCTCGGCCATGCACTGGCCCTCCGCGCGAACGCGTCCTACGCGAAGCTGATCGAGAAGGAGATCACCGCGCCTCTGAAGATGACGAGCACGGCCGTGACCCTTCCGGCGAGCGAGCAGTCGCGCCTCGTCCAGGGCCACGACGCGGCCAACGCCCCCGTGCCTGTCTGGACGTTCGACGCGCTCGCCGGAGCCGGCGCCCTACGCTCCAGCGCAGGCGACCTCCTCACCTTCTTGGATGCTCAACTCCACCCCGGCGCCCTCCCGCCCGCACCCCGGAACACGCCGGCGGCAACGCTGAGCGACGCCATCACCATGACCCACACGCTCAGAGCCGACGGGCCACAAGGCATGAAGGTAGGCATGGGTTGGCTCTACGAGGAAGCCAACGGGACCTACTGGCACGACGGCGGCACCGGCGGCTACACATCGATCGTCGCGTTCCAACCCGCACACGACCGAGCCGTCGTCGTGGTCTACAACCGCGAGGACCTCGGCAGTAGTGCGACCCCCTTCACGCAACGCGTCGCCGCCAACGTCATCGCACTGCTCTCGGGAACGCCGGCCGGATCGCTGCAGTAGCTTGCGCTGCGCCGTTGGCGACGGGAGCTGCTCCGCACCCAGGTCGTCCGACGGAGCCCCGCTCCCCGAGACGTCCATCCTCGGAATACGAGGGATGGCGCTTGCGGTCATGGCCTGCTATCGTCCGTACAACTTCTCGCCATGCACGGTCCCTCAGGAGGTTCGCTGTGCCGGACACCACCTGTCACATGTCCATCTCGCTGGACGGCTTCGTCGCCGGGCCCGAGCAGAGCCGGGAGAACCCCCTAGGAAAGCGAGGGCAGGAACTGCACGGCTGGCACATGGGCGACCCTCGAGCCACCGACGCCGACAAGGTTGCGAACGGATGGCTCATGCGGCCCCGGGGCGCCTACGTGATGGGGCGCAACATGTTCGGGCCGGTACGCGGCGACTGGGACGAGGACTGGACGGGCTGGTGGGGCGCCGAGCCGCCGTACCACGCGCCGGTCTACGTGCTGACGCATCATCGCCGCGACCCCATCCAGATGGACGGCGGGACGACCTTCCACTTCGTCACCGAGGGCTTCGACGCGGCCTACTCCGCGGCGCGCGAGGCCGCCGGGGACCAGGGCGTGGACATCGCCGGCGGCGCCTCGACCGTCCGGCAGGCGCTGGCCGCCGGCGTGATCGACGAGCTCACCCTCGACATCGCACCGGTGCTGCTCGGATCCGGCGAGCGCATCTTCGACGGCACGCAAACCTTCGGCTTCGATCCGGTCGAGGCGCTGCACTCGCCACTGGCCACGCACATCCGGTATCGCCGCGTCAGGTAACCCGGCGAACGGCCGGAGACCCTCGTGGGTCGAAGCCCAGGCTCCCGGCCTGGGCTTGCAGGTGTCGCCTCGAGATGGTCATGGAACCTCACCCCACGCCTGCTCGACGATCTCCTCGGGGACGATGAGGTTCCACTCGGATATCAGGCGACCGCCTTCGCGCTGGCCGCGCTGAAGGTAGTGCGCGTGGTTCGGGCGCATCGCACGCAACGCCGTCAGATGCGCCTCCTCCACCATCAGGGCCTCAGCATGCTGGTCGAGGAAGAAGCCGACCTTCGCAGCCGTGGTGGCGTTGTCGAGCAACCGCACGTAGTCGAGCACGACGTCGAGATCGAAGAATTCGACGGCAGCGAGCGAGCGCCAGATCTCCTCCCAGCTTCCAGATAGGCCTGGACGATCGAGAACGTCCACGAGGGCGCGTTCCAGGCTCGTGACGCGCACCGCACCCAATTAACGAAAGCCGTTCGACGCCGCCGGCCGCGCAACGAGGGCAGTCTTCCCGCGAACGGCGGGGCCGGTGATAAGCGTGTGGTCCTGTTCCAGAACGCCGTCCCTTCGCCACTCGCGAATCGCCCGTGCGTTGCGCCTTCTGCGGCCGTGGTCCGCCGGCCCTAGGCCGCGGTGGGATCTGCGACACGCCCGGATGCCGTAGGCTGACCGCATGGCCGAGCGCGCCGCCGGTCCCATCGCCCCCGGGGACCGCACCACCCTCCTGTGCGTAGGGCACCAACTCGACGTGCTGCACGCCCGGCTCCCGGCGAGCGACGGGGACCCGACGCTGGACCTGAGCGCCCGCGACCAACGCGCCGTCCCCCACGGACGATCGTTCATCGTCCGCACCGGGCTCTCGCGACACCTCCCCGTCGCCGGCGAGTGGTTCGAACTGACCGTCGAACGCGCCTGGCGCTTCGGTGGCGGCAACTACCTGAAAGGCGAGGTGACCCGCTGCTGGCTCGACCTGCAAGCGCTCGCCCTTCCAGCACTCGGCCTGCTCTACGAAGGGCCATGGACCGTCGCCGGCTGGCTCCACGACTCGGGGCTCGAGCCAGACGACCTCGAACCCGCCTACGAGGCCGTCCTTGCCGCACCCGAACGGCGTCAAGTGGAGATGGAGCGCGTTTCACCCGAACCCCTGACCGGCCTGGAGCTAGAGGAGGACGCGATCCTCGAATCCATCGCCTGGCGCGACATGGGCGACCCCATGCACGCCGAGAAGCTCCTCAGCGAGCTGCTCCGCCAAGACCTGCGCTGCGTCGACGCCCACGCCCACCTCGGGAACCTGCACATGGAGGGGTACTGGGGAAGGCCACGGCCGGAGCGCGCACGGCGCCACTACCAGGTCGGCGTCGCGATCGGCGAGAGCACCCTGGCGCCCGACGGCAGCGACGTCACCCCCAAGGGCCTGATCGACAACCGGCCGTACCTGCGCGCCCTCCACGGCCTCGGCCTGGCCGCCTGGGCACTCGGGGACCGCGAGGAGGCGGAGCGGCTCTTCGCGCCCTCTTGGCGGGACCCTCCGACGGCATGGGCGCGCGCTTCCTGCTGGAGGACCTGCGACGCGGCGCCCGCTACGAGGAAGCCGGACCGTGACGCGCGGGCGCCGCGAGGGCATGGTCGTGTTCCAGACCCTCGACGACTCGGTCTGCTCGGAGTGCGCGGCCGAGTCGGGCGCGGGGAGCGGATCCGGACCTCGTGCCGGCGCTACGCGAGCACGACGGCCTGGAGTTGGTCGCGATGAGCTTGCCGCCGGAATCCGGCGACCGGTCCAGAACCAAGGCCTGCAGGGACCGCTCCGCCCTCCGCGCGGAAGCCTCGTCCCGCGTTCGGCGCACAGACCTGTACTCTCACAGCCTTGTAATTACGTTTCCATGTAACTATACTTACAGGCATGAGCGATGGCCGGTCTGCACCGCTGATCGATCGCCAACGGGAACTGCGAGAACTCCGACGCCTACTCGCCGACGGTGAGCCTAGACTCGCCCTCCTCACGGGGCGGCGGCGTGTTGGCAAGACCTACCTGCTCACCCACGCGTGGGGCGACCGAGATTACTTCCTCTTCACGGCCTCACGCGTCACCGCCGAGGCGAACCGCGCACAACTCATCAAGGACCTTGCCGACTGGTCTGGCGAAGACCTCCGTAGCGAGGACTTCCCGAACTGGCGCACGCTCTTCAACCTGCTTCTCGATCTCAAGCACCCCCAACCTATCGTCCTCATCCTCGACGAGTTCCAATACCTGGCCGAGGACGGCGATCTCGCCACCGTCGCCAGCGAGCTGAATGCCGCGTGGGAACGCCAACGAGCTCCGCGGCCCCTCCTACTCGTGCTCTCCGGCAGCGCCGTCAGCACCATGGAAGGCCTCGCAGGCGGCGGGGCACCCCTCTACGGGCGCTTCGCCTGGCAGCACAAGCTCCAACCCTTCAGCTACTGGCATGCCACCGAACTCGCGCCCTTCGACGACCTCCGCGACCGCGCCGCCACCTACGGCGTCTTCGGCGGCACCCCGCGCTACCTCGCCGCCATCCACGTCGACCGCTCCCTGGTCGAGAACATCCAGACGCTCCTGCTAGCGCCCAGCGGCGAGGTGCGCACCCTCGTCGAAACCGCCCTCGACCAGGAGGAAGGCCTGCGCGACGTCGCCAAGTACCGGAGCATCCTCCGCGCCGTCGCCCAGGGGCGCACCTTGCGCAACGAGATCGCGGACCTCACCGGGCTCGGGAACGATCGCGGCCTCCGCGCCAAGCTCGACAATCTCATCGAGCTCGGCTACCTCGAGACGCACAGCAACATCGACGCGAAGGCCTCCGAGCCCATCCGCTATCACGTCGCCGACCCGGCCTTCCGCTTCTATCAACGCTTCGTCGAACCCAACACCAGCACCCTGGAGCGCTACGAGCCGAGCCGGGTCTGGAGTGACGCCATAGAGCCGCAGCTGGACACCTACATGGGCCATGCGTTCGAGCGCATCGCGCGGCAAGCCTACGACCGGCGCGCGCCCGATCTCGGCTTGCCGCTCGTCCGGGAATGGAGCAGGTGGGAAGGCAAAGACCGAAACGGTGATCCCATCGAGATCGACATCGTCGCGCCCCTTCTCGACAAGCGCATGCTCACGGGCGCGGTCAAATGGAACCGCAAGCCCATCGGCCCCCACGTCCACTGGGCCCACCTCGACATGCTGAAGCGCAGCGCCAAGGCAGGACGCAAATGGGCGCACCAAGCCCAGGAACCCGACGCGCCCATCCTTTACGTTGCGGCTGGCGGCTTCACGCCCGCATTCACCAAGGTCATCGAGGAAACGGACCGCTCCATCACCCTCTGGACCCTAGACGACATCTACCAACCCTGACCGGCTGCCGGTTCGGGGAACAGCGGCAATCGCCCGAAAGCGCCAGACGGCGTCGACTGAAGCGGCGGTCAACTACCTACCCGCGGTCCGGTCGGCCGCCAGGCTGGTCGCTCCGCACCCTCCGCAATTCGCACACGGTTCGCACACAAGCTCCTAGGGCGCAAATGCTCCACTTCTGCTGTGCTGCAAGCACGCTTCCGCCTCCTGCTCGGCGCTTCGTGATCGTCCTCAGGTAGTTAGAAATGAGCTCGGCGGACCCCCGCACGTCACCAGCAGATGCTCGCGCGCCCGCGTACAGGCGACATAGAACAGGTTCCGCTCCTGCTCCACGAACGATTCCCGCTCCACCTCATCCACCTTGGTGCCGAGCACGTACTGGTTCGGCAGGTAGCGTTCCTCACACCCCATCACGACCACCACCTTGAACTCGAGGCCCTTGGCGCGGTGCATGGTGCCGATCGCGATGCGCTTCGCCTCCAGGGGCCGGTCGTCCTTGAGGAGCTGCGCCTTGAGCCCGAGCCTTCCTGCGACGTGCTTGGCTCGCTCCTCCACCAGAGCGTTGGTCCGCGCGAAGATGGCGATGTCCGAGGCCGCGTAGCCGTTCGAGGTCAGCTTCTTGAGGAACTCGGTCACCTTCTCGATCTCCTCGGCAGGGTTGCGAGCCTGAACGACCTTCGGCTCCGGGCCCGAGAACAGCGAGATCGCGTCTCGCGTTTCCTCTTCCCCATCGGGATCCGTGAGGGCGGCAGGGAGAATCCTATCGGCATACCTGCGGATCTGCTCGGTGGTCCTGTAGTTGAGCCGCAGCCGGGACGAGCGGCCCCGGACGTCGATGCCGGCGCGCAGGAAGCTCGTTCCACCCTTGTAGATCCGCTGCCCGAGATCGCCCGCCAGGAAGAGGCTCCCGGCATCTCCCACGAGTTCACGCAGGAGCCCCAGCTCGGCCGGCCCGAAGTCCTGGATCTCATCGGCCACGACATGATCGAAGGGCCGTTCGCCGGCCTTTTCCAACTGCGCGGCCGTCTCGTAGCACAGTCGCTCGTACGTGCGCAGCCCCGCCTGCTCGAGCTCCTGATGGAGCACGTCGAAGACGCTCCAGGCCTGCATCCGCTGCCGCGCACCCAACGGTGTGCCGCGCCCCACGCGCGGGAAGCCTCGATACGCTTCCCAGCTCCGGATCCCCTCCGCATCGACGACGGCGTCCCATTCCGATTTCAGGAAGGCGAGCGGGAGGTCCGTGCCTCCAACGCGCTTCGTGGCGTTACCCAACGCCTCTTCGATCTTCTCGTCGTTCGCCAGATGGAAGGCCTCGTCGTGACCACTGCGCCACAATTCCGTCGCGACGTGGTGGAAATGATCCACACGGATCCTGTCGAGCTCCGGCGCGGCCTCTCCCACGAGCTCGAGGAGGTGCTGGTGGAGGCGGGCCGCCAGGGTCTTCGAATACGTGGTCAGCAGGATCCGCGCGTCCGGGTTCGCCCGCGCCAGCCTTGCGGCGCGATGCAGGGCCACCACGGTCTTACCGGTCCCCGCGCCGCCGGTCACGCGTGCGGGGCCGTTGAAGTCGCGGTCGACGACCTCCTGCTGCGTCGGGTGCAGGAACACCACCCACTTGTTCCAGGGGGCGGCCAGCGCCTGCTCGAGCACGCGGTCGTCATCGATGACGCGGAAGCTGCGCTGCGCCGCGGGATGGCGGAACGGGTCGCTGCCCTCGACGGGCACCGGCTTCGGACGGGGAACGAGTTCGCCACTCGCCAACCGCATCAGAGCCTCTGAAGCCTCGCGCGGCAGCTCCTCGATCAGCTGGTCCACGAACTGCGCATCGTCCGCGATCTTCACAGCGTCCAGCCACACTGCGGGCACGCCCAGGGCGAGAAGGTAGTCGTCCTCGAAGGAGGCGAACAGCGGAGGGCCGTGGACCTCCGCCGTGTGGAATTCATGGACGATCTCCTCGTGCCGCTCCTCGATAGTCACGAACTGGGGCACGCCCGTGAGCTCGTTGACGTCGAGGCGCCGCCGCTCCGCCCAGGCATAGGCGGCATCATGATGGTCGGCGTAGCAGATCACGGTGTTGTCGCCGTCCTTGTGCACGATGAAGCGCAGATCCTGGCTCACGCGAGCGGACCAGAAGCGCTTGTCCTTGACGGCATCGAGCCGGTGCAACTGGAAGCTCGGGTGCTCCGGATTGGCCTTGAACTCGAAGACCGCCGCCGCGACCAGCCCCTTGCTCTGCGGGTCCAGGCGCGCCAGGCTGTCGGTGAACGTGTCAGTGATGATGAACTGCACGTGGACCTCCCGAGAAGAGGATGGCGTTGGGGCGCACTTGCCCAGCGTTTTTAACGCGTTGACCGGCAACAAACCTGGGCGCCTCGGCGACCGCCGCCTCCGAGGCGCCGACAGCACGCCGCACGCTCACGACGACCTCGCCTGCTGGAGCCGATCGATCAAGGGCTGCAAGCTCGTGGGGTCGACATCGTGCGGATCGGCTCGGTAGAGCTCCGCGTCGTAGCGCCCGTCCGCCGTCCCCATGGACACGACCGCGAGCGCCCGCTCCCCCGACGGCCACACGGCGACAGCGGTCTCCGCCGTATTGGCGCCGTCGCGCTGGAGCTCGATGAACATCCGATCCGGGTCGGGGGCAGGCACCCCCGCGTCCCGGAGCGTCTCCAGGAACGGGAGCCAGCCGGCGTCGAACGCCCGTACGACCTCGAGGGCCTCGCTCCAGAGGGCGGCCGCGGCGGCGGGACCGGCCGGCTGGGTTCCCTCACCCCGGCGACTCGGGGCATCGTCCGCCCAGAGCGCTTGGCCGTCATGCAGGAGCTGTTCTTCTCGGACCTCGGGGACGGGCGGGTCGGGGATGATCGCCGAAGACGCGTCGTAGGGGACGATGTCGGGGGTCACGGCGGCCGCATCGAGGCCGTCGGCGAGCCTCTTGAGCTGTCCTCCGTCGGGCTTGTCGGCGCTCAGCACGACGCGGTCCCGGGCCCGCGTGAGGGCGACGTAGAGGACGCGCCGGTCCTCGGCCTCCTCGCGCTCCTTCCGGCGGCCTTTCAGGATCGTGTAGAGGCAGGGCTCCATAGCCTCGCCATCGTCGTCCTCGAGCTTCACCGCGACGCCGATGTCCGGCTCGAGCAGCACCGGAGGCGTCCGGTTGCCGCCGTTGCCGGCCAGATCGGCGACGATCACCACCGGCCACTCCAGCCCCTTGGCCCGGTGCACCGTCATGAGCGTGACGGCATCATCGGCGTGGAGCAACGGCCGCGGCACCTCCACCTCGTTCTGCACCAGGCGCTGCAAGCGACGCGCCACCGCGAAGACGTCCTCGCTACCGTGCTCGAGCTCGCGGATGAGCGCGGCGAACCCACGCCAGTCCGCCACGCGCCGCCGGGCCCCGGGGAGGTTGGCGAGCACCGCGCCGTACCCGGTGGCCTCGTCCGCTAGCTGCAGCAGTCGACTCGGCGGAAGATCGCGCTTGTGAGCGAGCAACGGCCCGAGCACACGGACGGGCCGTTCGAACTTGTGGCTGGCGTCGCTGGGGAGTCGGACCGCGCGTCGCGGCGCCTCTTCTACAACGCCGGGAGACGTCGCCGCCTCCAACGCCTCCCACCAGGACGCGTCCTTGTCCTTCGCCTGGGCCAGATCGTGCAAGGTCCGGTCGTCGATGGCGAAGAAGGGGCTGCGCAGCAACGCGACGAGGGCGATGTCGTCCTTCGGGTCGGCCAGGAACCTCAGGAGCGCGAACCCGTCCTTCGCCTCGCGCGTGTCCAGGAGGCTGCCGCCGCCACTGTGCACGGCCGGCACGCCGAGCGCGGGGAGCACCTCGGCGTAGGTGTCGAAGGGCTTCCAGGTCCGCGCGAGCACGGCGATGTCGCCGTACTGCAACGGCCGGTGCGTACCCGTAGCCTTGTCGTGGACCGGCGTGCCGCGCTCGATGAGGTCACCGATGACGTCGCCGATGGTATGCGCCTCGGCCACCACGCGCTGCGCCCGGTTGGGGCCCTTGACCTTCTCGAGCGGCACGAAGCGCAGGTGGGGCGCGTCCCCAGCGGGCTCGCGCTCCGCCTGGAGGTCCTGATGGAGGTCCCCCAGGACCGCGGCGAACACCCGGTTGAGGCCCGTCATCAGCGCGCGATGGCTCCGGAAGCTCTGCTCGAGCACGACTTCGTCACCGCCCGCACCGCGGATGCGCTGGCGGTAGCCGCGGAAGACGCCGACGTCGGCCCCCCGGAAGCCGTAGATGGCCTGCTTCTCGTCACCGACGACCGTCACGATGGGCCCACGGGCATCCTCGCCAGCCGCCGTCGCGGCCGCCGTCGCGGCCCCCGGCACGTCCCCACCTTCCAGCAGCAGATCGAGGATGCGGGCCTGCACGGGGTTCGTGTCCTGGAACTCGTCGACCAGGTACGCCTTCCACCTCGCCGCGTAGTGCGTGCGTACCTCGTCGTGCTCCAGCGCCCGGAGGGCGTGCACTTCGAGGTCGGCGAAGTCCAGCGCCCGGGCGCGACGCTTGGCGTCGTCCAGGTGCGAGCGCACGCTGTGATGGGCCGCACGCAACCAGGGCAGCATCGCAGCCAACGCGTCGTCGGCAGGGCCCCAGACGAGGTGCACGCGCCCCTCGCCCGACGCGTCCTTGATGGCCCCCTTGACCGTGCGGAGCGCCTCCCGAACCGCTTCGAGCTCGGCCTCGTCCCACGCCTTCTTGCTGCCGGCGTTGGTGCGGAAGCGGCCCACGCACGCCACGGCCAGCTCGGCGTCGCCAGCCTCGAAGGCCTGCATCGCCGCCAGGCAATCGCGCCGCGCCAGCTCCCCCTTGTCCCCCTCGGCGCCGCCATAGCGCTCGAGCACCGCCCGCCGGCCCGCCCAGTCGATGGCGGCCATGGCCTCGTCGAACGCCCGGGCTCGCTCGCGCTCGATGAGCTCCCTCCACTCCTCGGGCCCACGGGCAAGCGCCGCCTCGGCGCCGAGCGGATCCTCGACGAGCACCGGCAGCACCTTGTCGAGCACGCCGAACGGGACCTTCTCCAGCACGTCGGCCGGCAGTTCCGCGAGAGCCTCCTCGAGTCGGTCCGCCGTCCAGAGCTGGCGCTCGAGGTCCTCGAGGACCGTGAAATCGGCCGGCACTCCGGCGGCTTCGGGGTGATCGCGGCAGATGCGTGCAGCGAGGGCGTGAAGCGTGCTGATCTGGGCGGCTTCGAGCTCGGCGAGGGCGATGGACCAGGGGACCGCCGGGGCCTCGGGATCGCTGGGAGCTGGGCCCGCCGACGCCACGTTGGGCTCACCGGCGCAGAGCCCTGTACCCGCCATCCTCTCGCGGGCGAGGGCACGGATGCGGCCACGCAGCTCGGCCGCCGCCTTCTCGGTGAAGGTGACGGCCACGATCTCCAATGGCGACAGTCCCTGACTCAAGTGGTGGAGGTAGCGATGCGCCAGCATGTGGGTCTTGCCGGTGCCGGCTCCCGCGACGACCGCGACGGACCCCTGGGCGTGCGCGGCCAACGCCTGATTGGACGTCAATGCAGGACGCGTCACTGCCGGTCGCCCCCCTGGCGCTTGCGCTCGACGCGCGGTCCCATGCGGCACACCAGGTCGAACGCGCAGTAGCCGCAAGCTTTCTGCTCGAGATCGGGATCGACCGGGTAGGCGCCGGCCTCCAAGTGCCCCTGCACCCGCTCGACCAGGGCAGTCAGCTCCCCGTCGTCGATGGTGGCCTCCCCGATGACCTTCGCCTTCGTGAGCGAGTAGTAGTGGGCGCCGGCCACGGGGTCGCCCGGACGCAGGGCGTGCGCGGCCGTCTCGACGTAGAGCGGAAGCTGCACGTCCAGGTCGGCCTTGCCGCTGCTGCCCTTGGCGCCGTCGGGCTTGCTGGCCCGCGTCTTGTAGTCGAGCAAGACGAGCCCGTCAGGGCCAAGGTCGACCCTATCGACGATGCCCCTGACCCGAAGGCCGCGCCACGTGCCCTCGAAGCCCTGTTCGAGCGACACGATCTCGCCGTCGGGCGTGAAGAAGTCCTCGGCCCGCAAGACCCGCCGCAGCACCTCGAGGTGCTGCGGGCGCCGCATGGGCCACGAGGCTTGCCGGGGGACCCCTATGTGGGCCTCGGCCTCGGCGAAGGCCGCATCGAGATGCTCGAGGGCCGCCGCCCGGACGTCCTCGGCACCTCGCGCAAGCGACAGCGCGATCTCGAGAGCACGGTGGTAGATGCTGCCGCGCACGAGCGGGCTGACCTCTTCCTCGGCCTCCTCGAGCTCTCCGAGGCGGAGCCGGCGCTGCGCGAACCACTTGAAGGCGCACTGACCGAGAGCGGTGAGCTGTGAAGCGCTGAACGTCCAGCGCGCCGGATCGAGCGGCACACCGACCATCCCGTCGTATTCGTCCCAGGGTTCGCCGCTCTCGCGCCGACGTTCGATCCGCCAGGCCTCGCGAGCGTGGCGCAGGACGGGGTCGTCTTCGGGTGCGTCGACAACGCTCCGATCAACCGGCGCGGGCCCGCCGTCTTCCTTGCCGCTTCGCAACCACACCGCCCGAGCCTCCGGGAGGCTCGCGGGCGGCTTGAACCCCGCTGAGCCGGGCTCGAGCCCGAGCGCCGCGAAGAGCGGGCTGGCGACGCGCTCACTGCCGCCGACCAGCTCCGGGTAGGTCAGCGTAGCGCCCTCTTCGGCCGTGTCCAGCGCGGCCCAGAACGACAGGCGCTCACGTTCCGCGGCCTCCGTTGCGCTCTCGAGAGCGAGTCCGGCGCGTCGAAGGCGCGCACGCTCGAAGAAGTCGAGCAGCGGGTCGTCGCGCACCGGCGCAGGCGTGAGGCCCTCGGCCATGCCGAGCACGAAGATCTGGCGGTAGCGGGCTCCGAACACGGCCAGAGGCGAGTGGAGCGCGACCCCAGGAACTTCGGGAGGATCGACGGGCACGCTCAGCGTCGCCAGCAGGTCGTCGAGCTCGGCGAGGAACCCCTCCCGCGAGAGCGTGCCTTGCTCTGCAGATAGCTCGTTCAGGCCCGCGCGCAGCTTGCGCTCCGCACGGCGGTCGATCGACAGCCGGTCCATCGCCGCCAGGCGGTCGCGAACGCCCAGCGACGTCAGCGTCCGCTCGAGCTGCTCGATGAAGCCCAGGCGGCTCGCCCTCTCGGGCCAGCCCAGGACCTCGAGCTCGCTTGCCAGCGACGTCCATTCCGACAGCCCATGGGGATGCCCCTTGCGCGCCTCGGCCCACCGTCCGGCATCCAGCACCCTCGCCAGGGGATGGGCCAGGAGCCGCGCCGAAGGTTCGAAGGGGAGCTCAGCCCGCAGACACGCCGTCAAGTCCTCGAGCCACGCGCCGAGCCGCGTCTCCCGCAACGCGACGGCGTAGGAGAGCTTGACGGGCAGGCGGTACTCGTCGGCAACGGCCCGCACAAGCGGCCCGTAGAGCGCCTCATCGCGGGCGACGAGCGCCACCGCCTCCGGATCCGTACCGCTGCGAAGCAGCGCCTTGACCTCGGTGAGCACCCACCGGACCTCGTCCTCCTGATCGGCGAAGCGAAGCGCTCGGGCTCCTTCTGGAAGAGCCGGCGAAACCTGCCCCCCTCCGCTGCCGAGCCCCGCCGCCAGCCGCTCCCCGACGGTGAGCCCAGGCGCGGGCTCCCGTTCCACGGCCCAGCCTCGGGCGGCGAGGTAGGCGGCTGCGTCCTCGCTGGCGCGGAACGAAGCGTCGTTCGCCAGGGGAAGCACGAACACGCTCCCGGCGCCGGCGAAGGCGTCGAGGAAGCGCAGCTCGCCGAGGCCCACCCGCGGGTACCCCGCAACGAGCACCGGCCCGGGACGCTCCACGCGCCGGCTCGCGATCCAGAGCAACTCGGCACGATCGACCAGGCTCTCGGCGCGGAGGAGCTCGCGGTAACGGGTGACGACGGCGAGAACGCGGCCAGCGCGTTCGGAGATGGCAGCGTCAGGTCGTCCGCCGTCGTCAGCGCCCACCGCGCTGGAACCAGCGCCGGAACCAGCGCCGGAACCAGCAGCGAGCGGCAGGCCGTAGCCGGCACGCAGGATCTCACGCACCGTGGCTCCGTAGTAGCGCACGGTGCCCTCCAGGTCCTCCGGACGGAGCACGGCGCGCACGGCCTGCCGCAGCAGACGACGTTCCTTGAGCTCCGAGGCCAGCGCCAGGGGAGCCGCGGCGGCCCCCGAGAGCAGGTACTTCCCGGCGATCCGTTCGATGGAGTGGACGGGGCCCGTCAACCCCAACGCCCGCGCGGCTCGCGCGTTCGGGACGAGCACGTGTTGGAAGCCGCTCACGTCAGGAAGGGCGCGGCGCGGGCTGGCCGCGAGGACGACGCGCCGCGCTGCAGGGCCGCCGGTGTTCGGCTGGGGGACGGCGTCGCCCATGTTCGTATCGTTACGCATTGAGGCTCATCCTGAATGCGGCTCCCGCGCTCGGCCGGCTCCACCAGGAGCTGCACGGGGATGCTCCGCTTGAGGTCGTCGACGTGGCTGATCACGCCGACCATGCGGTGGTCCTCCTGCAGCCCCCGGAGGATCTCCACCACTTGCGCCAGCGTGCGCTGGTCGAGACTGCCGAAGCCCTCGTCCACGAACAGCGCGCCCAGCTCCGAACCCCCGCTCTGCTGCTGCGCGATCTCGCTCAGGGCCAGCGCCAGCGACAGGCTCGCCATGAAGCCCTCGCCTCCGGAGAGCGTGCGCACCTCCCGCATCTCGCCGCCACTGGCGTGGTCGCTCACGTCGAGCTCGAGGCCGCGGGAGCTGGCGCTCTCGTCCATGCGCAGGTGCAACGAGTAGCGCCCGCCGGTCATGTGATGGAGGTGGTGGTTGGCCGTCTGCAGCACCTGGTGGAAGATCGACTGCAGCACGAAGGTCTCGAAGTCCACCCGCGCGCGGCCGGTGAGCTGACCGTTGGCCGTGTCGGAGAGGCGCTTGGCGGCCGATGCCCGCTCGCGAAGCTCCGCCTGCTCGCGCTCGATCTCCTGGAAGCGGGTCCATGCCTTCGTCAGGTCGCTGCTCCGCTTCCATGCCTCCGTCCAGCCTTGCTCGGCCTCCCCGAAGGCCGTCTCGGCCTGCTCGTAGGCGGCGGTGAGAACATCCAGATCGGGTCGGTCCTTGCCTTCGAGCTTCGCGGCCAGCTCGGTGAGGCGATGGCCTACCGTGGCGACCTCCTGGTCGTAGCTCGTCACCTGCTCGATCAGCGCTTCGAGGTCGTCCTCCGGCAGCGCGGCGGCCTCGACCTCGTCGCGGTCGGCGAACCCCTCTCGAGCGAGCTTCTGGGCGAAGGCCTCCTGGAGCCGTTCGAGCGCCTCGTCGGCCGTCGTCGCCTGGCCTTCCAACGTCGTTACCTGCGCCGAGGCGATCTTCTGAGCCTCATGGGCTTGACGGGTCCTCTCGGCCGCGCCGTCGAACCGCTCCTTCAACGCACGGTGCTCCGCCTCTGCGCCGGACAGTGCCTCCATGAACGCGTCCGGATCCCGGTGCTCTTCCGCCAGACCCTGGAGCACAGCGTCGATCGCCGCCTCAGCCGCCCGAAGCTCGCCCCGCGCTCCCTCGGCCGCTCGGTGCGCGTCGGCGAGAGCTTCGCGCCGCTTCGGGAGGCTCTCGTTCAGCTTCTCGACCTCGGTATCGATGGCCTCGACCCGCTTCGCTGCACGCTTCGCGCTCGACGCGTTCCTCCTCCGCGGCTCGCCGTGGCGGCCTCGACGGCGTCGCGCTCCGGGACGGACCTCCACCCAACCACGCTGCTCCGCAACCTTCTCCAACGAGGCCTGCAGCGACCGCGCCTTCTCCTTGTGCACCTCGACAGCAGCCGCCGACGCACCGAAGGTCTCGAACGCGTGCTCCAACGCTTCGATGCCTCCGTCGGCCGCGGCCGGGCTCGGGTGGTGCACGTTGCCGCACACCGGACAGGGCTCGCCTTCGGCCAACGCGTCGGCGAGGAGGCCCGGCGCATGCTCGCGCACCGCCTGGGTGAAGCTCGCCAGCGGATCCTCGCCGGCCTCGAGCTCGCGAAGCGCCTGCCTCGACTTCGGCCAACTGCTCCCTGCAGGCCGCGCGATCTCGTCGAGTGCCGCGAGGTCCGCGTCGAGCCGCGCCACGACCTCGCGAGCCTCCGACGCACCAGCCGCCAGGGGCCGCAGCTCCTTGCGCTCCTCCGCTAGCGCCTTGAGCTGCTGCTCGCTCTCCTGGACCCGCGCGTCAGCCTCCTCGACGGCCCTCTCCGCAGCCTTCACCGCCTCCGCCAGACCGCTGCGCTGGGCGCGCTTCTGCGCCACGCTGTCGACCTGCGGCTTCAGCGCCTTGAGGTTCTGGTAGTGCTGCTCGGCCGCGTCGAGATCGCCACGGCGCTCCTCGAGCGTCTCTTGTGCCGCCTGAGCCGACTCCAACTCCGCCCTGGCCGCCTCAAGCGTTTCCCGTGCACGCGCCACCTGCTCCGCGAGCCTCGCGACTTCCTTGTGCTGCGCCTCGAGGTGCGCCAGGTCGCCCGCAAGCTTCGCTGCCCGCTGGGCGCGGGCCGCCTGTTCCCGCCACGCGTCGACCTCGCTCGCCTTCGCCTCGAGCTCCTCACGCCGCGTGCGCTGGCGACCCAGCTCGTCGAAGTCGCCAGCCAGATGCTCGCCGTCCGTCTTCGCCTTGAACGCCGCGTCACGCGCCTTGCCGGCCGCCTTCTTATGCTTCTCGGCGGCCTTCTCTTCGGAAGCGGCCCTCTCGACGAGCTCCGAGAAGGCGTCGGCGTTCTGGGCCTCGGCACCCTCGAGCAGGGCCGTGCGCTCCTTCTCCTTCGCTTCGATGGCGCGGCCCAGCTCGGCCGACATCGCCTTGAGCCGTTCGGCCAGCCGCGCGAAGCGCCTCGTCTGGAAGATCGTCGCCAGGATGGAACGCCGCGCCTTGTGATCGGTCACTACCCTGCGGAAGGCCCCCTGCGGCAGCACCACGGTCTGCCGGAACTGATCCACATCGCAGCGCAGCATCTCCTGGACGGCCGCCGTCACGTCCGTGGCCTTGGCGCGCGAGCACCTTGCCGCTATCGAGCTCCTCGAGGCTCCCCTCGGTCTGCTCCGTGAGCGTCCCCTCGCCACGCTTCTTCGCCCGCTCCTGGGTCGGGAAGCGGGTGACACGGTAGCGCTTGCCGAGGTGCTCGAACTCGAACACCACCTCCGTGCGCGGCCAGTCCTGAGCGATCCTCGATCGCCGCCTGCTTCAACGTGCTCACGAAGTCCGTGCCGTCACGCTCGCCGCCGCTCGTCGTGCCGAACAACGCGAAACAGATCGCGTCCAGCACGCTGCTCTTGCCCGACCCCGTGGGGCCGTGGATGAGGAAGAGACCGTGCTCCCCCAACGCCGCGAAGTCCACCGTCTGCTCGGTCCAGAAAGGGCCCGAAGCCCGTCACCTCGAGCTTCAGGGGCCTCACGCTTCCGCCCCCTCGGGCTCGTCCAGCGCCTCGAGGAGCAGCGATTCCTCCAGCTCGCCCATGTCCTGCTCGAACACGTGCCGGTAGAACTGGCGGAAGGCGTCCTCCACCCGTAACGTCTTGTAGTCCCCCTCCAGCTTCGGGGCGCGGCTCCGCACCTCGATCGCCGGCTGCTCCAGCAGCGCGTTCGGATACCACTCGCGCAACCGCGCCACGGCATGCGGGATGGGGTCGCGGTCCGTCACCTTCACCAGGGTGTAGTGCTGACGCTCGGCCTCGTCCAGAGCCCGCGCCCCGATCACGACCTCCTCGAACGACAGGCCCTCGAGGACGCGCACCTCACGGCTCACCTCGGATGGGAAGACTGCTCGCAGGACGTGCAGCGGCCGTCCTCCGCGAGCTCCACCAGCGTCACCGACTTCTCGGCGCCCGCCTCGCCGAAGGAGTACGGGTACGGCGACCCGCTGTAGCGAACCTCCCCCGACGAGCCCAGCTTGCGCGCCCCATGGATGTGCCCCAACGCCACGTACGCGAAGCCCTCGAACGCGCTCACCGGCACCCCGCCGGCGCCTCCCACCTGGATCGCGTCCTCACCCTCCGGCTCCTCCGTACCCTCCACGAACGCATGCCCCACCAGAACAGCCGGGACGCCGGGCGAACGGGCCTCCCGCACGCGCCCGAGCACCCACTGCATCGCCCCCGCGTAGTCGAAGGCGCCGAGACCCGGCGACGCATCGCGGAAGGCCGCGTTCACGTGCACGGGCTTGTGGAACGGCACGCCGAACAGATCGACGCCGGCGATCCGCACGGGCTCGGCACTCGCTCCGAGCGTGTGCACGATGTGCAGGCCCGCGCGCTTCGCCAGACCCGCGTGCAACGAGATGCGCTCGGCATGGTCGTGGTTCCCGGGAATCACGACCATGGGAATGCCCAGCTCCCCCACGATCCGCTCGACCGTCTCCTCCCACAGCTCCAACGCGGCCACCTGCGGGATGTGCGTGTCGAACACATCGCCCGCAAGGATGAGTGCGTCAGGGCGCGCGTCGGCAACGAGATCGCCGATACGCGCCAGCGCCTCCCGCTGCTCCCCGATCAACGAGAAGTCGTGAAGGCGCTTGCCCAGGTGCCAGTCGGCGGTGTGGATGAACCTCACGCGATTACCCCATCACATCTGTCGAAACGCGATTCCAGCGGTGGACCCCATGTGCCGGACAGTCCGGCCTGGTTCCTCGACCGCGTTCATGCGCTCGGCCTCGGCCTTGAACCCATCCGGATTGGGTGCGTTGCTCGCTCTCGTCATGAACACGGTTCCTTCCTGAGCATGCTAGCCCACGCAAACTCGTGTTCACCCAAGCAGGGGAGCCTCACCGCGCCGAGCTGGGTTCGTTCTCCGCAGGCCAACCGAAGCACATCAGCAGCACCGGCGCGAGCGGTGGCGTCAAGCCGAGCACCGACGCCGTCGCCTCGTCCCGGATGCCACCAACCAGCACCGCGCCAAGGCCCTGCGCCACCGCCTGCAAGTGAATGTTCTGCGCCGCAGCGCCAGCCTCGATGAAGGTGTAGCGCGCCGCGCGATCACCGAACACAGCTTGCTCGGCAAAAGCGCGCCCCATCAAAGCAAGATCGGCCGACACTGCAAGGACGCCCGCCGCCGCACCAATCCAGGGTTGATCGCCAATAGCGGCCTCCTCGAGCGAAGAGACAACGTCTCCACCTCGCAACCGCTCGAAGGTTCTGGCGTCGGGATCGGCGCAGTACAGCCCGGGCGCGAGCCCCTCGATGCGGCGCGCCGCGAGCTGCAGGCGTAGCGGGTGCACGTGGTGAGCCGACGGCGCCGCGCGATTGCCGCCATCGTCGGTACGACCCTGCGCCGCTCGCACCAGCGCACGAACAGCGTCGGATGGCACGTCCCGGTCGTCGAAAGCCCGGCAAGTGCGGCGCCGGGCGATAGCGTCCTCAAGGAGAATGGATCCCGGCCTCACCCTAGAATCCTAACGCTGTGCTCTTGGCCTTACCCTGGACAAGAGAAGTCGTCGGACGCTTGATGACGGCCTCCACTCGCCACCCGCATGGGCCAACGATGAGTCACCAGACGAACCGATGCCGCGCGGCATTCGCGCGCCGCGCGAGCCCTCGGTCGCGTTCACGGCCTTGCGCTCGTTCATGATTCATGAACACCTCTCTATTCGTGAACGCACAAGCGCACGCTGGCGCACCCAACTGACACGACACCACACGAAGAGCGGCTTCAGAATCTCCGAAGCCGCTTCTTCTTTTCGCCGTCCCTGACGGTCTTTCTCTGGTGGAGCTGAGGGGATTCGAACCCCTGATCTTCTGAATGCCATCCCGGCTTAGAAATGCCGTCCTGTAGCTGGTTTTCCCGGATTGTCCCTTCCTGACGCACGGCGCGTCCCGGTGCTTCACCCCTCGTGTTGTTGCGTCCTCGCCTGTCTGCCGTCAGGGCTGCCGTCACTTCTGCCGTAAGAACACCCTTCAGGAAGCGCCCTGGTGTCGGACGCCCGCTGACCGAACAGACGGCCGGCCCCTGGTGGAAGCGCCACACCCTTCACGGCTGGACCCGCACCTGGAACTTCGTGACCACCCGCGACGAAGAGCCCGCTGCCAGGATCGCTGCCGGGATCGCTTCCGCTGGTGCCTCCTGTCACTCGCTCCTCGATCGAGCGCCGTTCCGCGCCTCCTACACCGCCGGTACCTGAACCCCCGGCCGCGCACGCCGCCCGCCCGCCCGCGTCAGGACCGCACCGTCCCTGAACCAGCGGCTCCCTCCGGAGGCCCACCTGAGAGCGCTCGCGATGGACGCGCTCGAACACCCAATCGAGCTCGCGTGCCTCATCCATCGCGGCGGGCACCGGCCCGCTGACCGTGTGGCGACTAGGGCGCGCCTTTTGCCACAGGAAGCTGCGGGGTGGAGCGCGCACGGGGCTGTGGTGAGGGTCGATCGTGTCACCACGCCCGCCCGACGTCTGGACGTGCCGGAACGGCACTGCCGCTGTAGGCTTGATGGAGGGGGCGAAAGCGATGATCGCCTGGACGAACGTCGTCGTCCTCGTCGTGGCTACCGGCCTGACCGCCCTGACCTACGTCAGGAGCGCCGGGCCCGCCGCACTGGAGCGGAAGATCGGCGGCATCGCCTATGCCCGCTGCACGCGATACCGCTTCCTCTCGGGGATCTTCATGACACTGGCGGGCATCGACTACGTCGTGTACGCCTTCTTCCCCCTTCCCCTGACGCTGCCGCGCACCTTCCCGTGGCCGTACTGGCTGTCGGCGCTCATCGCCGTCGCGATCGCCGTTCCCTCGGGAATCCTGTGGATACGGGGCATGAGAGACGCCGGCGAGGAAACCATGCTGGTCAGGAAACAGCACCAGCTCTACGGCGGCATCTACCAGAGCATCCGTCACCCGCAGGCCGCCGGCGAGGTCTGGTACTGGTGGGTCTTCGCATTCCTCTGCCACTCCCCGTTCCTCGCCATCTACTCGCTGGTCTGGTTACCCCTCTTCCACCTCATGAGCCGGGCCGAGGAGCGCGACCTCCTGATCCGCTACGGCGACGCCTACCGCACCTACCTTCAGCGCACCGGCATGTACCTCCCCAAGCGGCGCAGAACCCATGCGAGCGCGAACAACTCAGAATCGCAACGCTCGCGCTAAGGCTCACACTGCACCAGCGTCGGCTGCCGAAACGCGAGCCGCGCCACGCGCACCTCTCCCGGAGCGCCGTTCCCGCACAAGACTCGGATGCATCTCGTCCACGGCACCGGAGAGCGGTGGACCCAATGTGCCGGACGTTCCGGCTCGGTTCCTTGAGCGCGTTCATGCGCTTGGGCTCGGGCTCGGGCTCGGGCTTGGGCTCGGGCTCGGCCGGCTATCGTGAGGCCTCGAAACAGACTGTCGGTCGCGGCTGGCAATGTGTTCCAATTCTTATCACCTCGTTGGCCATGTGATAAGAATTGGAACAGGTGGCGGCCGCGAATCACACCCACGAACTCATCGCCCTGCTTCGGAAGAAGCGTCTCGTCCGAACGCGCGACGTCGAAGAGGCCGGCATACCGCGCGCCTACCTCACCAGGCTCGTCAAGCAGGGCAAGATACGCCGCGTTGCGCGTGGCCTCTACGAACTAACTGACGCCCCCACCGACGAGAACGCCACCCTTGCCGAGGTCTGCAAGCGCGTGCCCCGCGCCACCATCTGCCTCCTGTCGGCCGCGCAGTTCCACGAGCTCACGACGGCCACCCCACCCGCAGTCTGGATAACCCTCCCGACCCACACGCCACACCCGAAGATCGACTTCGTACGCCTCGAAATCGTCTACACCGACCCCTCACTGCTCGGCCCCACAGCCATCGAGTCTCACGACCACTACGGCGCCACCATCCGAATCACATCCGCGTCAAGGACCGTGGCTGACATGTTCCGCTTCCGCAACCGCGTGGGGCTCGAGCTCGCACTCGAAACGCTACGCACCTACGCCTCGCGTGAGGGGAACCTCCGTGATCTCCTCTACCAGGCGAAGCTCCTGCGCGTCGACAGCGTTCTCGCCCCCTACCTCCAGGCGCTCCATCCATGAGCTCTCCACAGAGCATTCGGGACCGCCTCACCAACCTCGCTCGCAGAGCGAAACATCGACGTTCAACTCACCTTCACGACCTACGCCATCGAGCGCACCCTCTATCGCCTGAGCCTCACGCCCAACGCCGACAGCTTCGTCCTGAAGGGAGCCCAGCTACTCCGCCAGTACCTTCCGGAAGACAGCTATCGCGCCTCACGGGACGGGGACCTCCTAGCGCATGGCGACCAAAGCCTGCAACACCTGGCGGACACCATCCTCGAAGCGGCGACACTCGACCTACCCGACGGGCTCGTCTATGACCTCAACAGCCTGGTGATCGACGAAATCCGAGAAGGCAACGCCTACGCAGGCCTTAGGGCCCGAATCCAGGCAAACCTGGCTGGCGCACGTCTCCGCGTTCAACTCGATGTTGCCTTCGGGGATGCCGTCGTGCCTCCGCCTACCGAGGTCCCGTTCCGCACGCTGCTCGACCAACCCGCCCCCAAACTGAAGGGATATGCGATCGAGACGGTTGTCGCCGAGAAGCTTCAGGCCATCACCAGCCTCGGACTCATCAACAGCCGCCTCAAGGACTACTTCGACCTATGGTTCATCGCTCAGCACATCGAAGTCGACCAATCCAGGCTCGAGGCAGCCATCACCGCTACCTACGAGCGGCGCCGAACCGAAGTCGACCCACAACCGCCCGGCCTCTCTGACGAGTACGCCGAGGACGCGAAGTGGAACCGACAGTGGATAGCCCTGCTGAGGAACAACGACCTCCAGGCCCCACCCCTAATCGACGTCTGCCAGCAAATCCTGGCGGCTTTCAACCCAGCACTGGAGCTCGCCGCGGAGCGGAACGAATAGCGCACTCCAAGCGCAAGCCGAACTCGCGGCGGCCGACCGCCGCCTCACCCGAGGCAAGCGTCACCGACCGTGCGACCAGATCTGTTCTGGGTCTCTTGCCTGGGGGTGCCTACCCACTGAATGCCATCCCGGCCTAGAAATGCCGTCCTGTAGCCGGTTTTCCCGGACTGCCTCTTCCTGACGCGCGGGGCGTCCCGGCGCTTCACCCCTCGTGTTGTTGCGTCCTCGCCTGTCTGCCATCAGGTCTGCCGTCGAGGTTGCCGTCACAACACCGCTACGCGTACCCGCCGTCACCACGCCATTCTCTTTCTCCGGCACTCTAGATCACCTCAGAATGCGAGGCGAGAGCCTCGAGAAAGCCGCGCTCAACGTTGGGGCCCAAGCGATTCGCGTTCGACACTTGCGCTTGGGTGAGCCGCCATGCCAGCTCGGTGCTGGACGAGGTTCGTCTAGATGGTGGGCGCTGCCAACTTGGCATCGACTTCGCCGGGGGCGAGTTCCGGCAGGCTCGCAATCGCCCGTCCTGCGGGTGACAAAACCCCGGAGGCCGGACAGCCGGTTCAGGTGGTGCAGGGTCGGGGGAGCGGGGCGGTCCGTAACGGGATGTAGAGCTCTCGTGGTATCGAGCGAGCGCGAGGGCACCGCCTTGCGGTTGAATCGGACAGGTCCAGCCTCTACGCTCTAGACACGAGTGCAGGAGACATCGTGTCGCGGAAGGCAGCGCAAACGCCAACGCCGGAGAACAGCGCAGGCGGGATGAGGATGCCGATGACCAACAGGTCCGCTTTCACCAACAGCCCGGACGCCGAGTTCGGGCATGCTGAGCGTCTCGCGCAGCTATCGCCCATCCGGCAGGCGCTACGGCGGCTGCTCCAACTGGAGATCGAACACGAGTTCGGCACACAGGACGCGTACCATCGCATCCTGAACGACGGGATTCCGGCTCGTGCCCTGGCGCATGGTCACGTCTACGCGACCCTGCTCGCCCGTCCCGCCGATGACGCGCTCGAAGTCCGCGCTCACCTTCCGGAGGATCTTCCGGCCCCGGCCGTCACGTGCCCGTTGGCCCGCACGTCTCCCGGCGGGCGCAAGGAAGTGATCGTGTACCGCTTCCGGCCCGAGCGAATGCGACACCTGCAAGAGCTGATCGATGTCTTGAAGACAGCACGATCGGAAGCCGCGTGATGACGACGGCGCCACTGCACCGGATCGAGGAGGCACGTGCGAGGTACGCCCCGGCTCACGTCCGGTGGCTGTTCATCGCGGAGGCCCCACCGAGAAGTCCGGAGCGCTTCTTCTACTACGGGAACGTGCCCACCGGCGACAGCTTGTTCCTGACGCTGATGCGCACACTCTATCCGCAGGACTATGCAGCGCTCGACGCTGCCGTCCTGCGCGCGCAGAAGCCGGCGATCCTCTCGCGCTTCAGGGACGAGGGATGCTTCCTCGAGGACGCGTCCAGCGCGCCGATTCAGGGCAGTCCCTCCAGTAAGAAACGGGCACTGCGCGCCGCGCTCCCATCGCTCCTGGAGCGCCTCGAACCATTGCGCGAGAATCACCCGAAGGTCGTCCTCATATCGGCCACCGTGTACGAGGTGTCCAGCGCCGCGCTGAAGCGCGCCCAATGGAACGTCCTCAACGAGGAGGCCGTACCGTTCCCCGGCTCAGGACAGCAGGCGCGCTTCCGGGACATCGTGGCGCGTCTGCTGCTAGCGAACGGCTGGTCGGCGTGAGCCCCTCAGCAATTCAAAAGCAACGCATGCGCAGCTCCGAGGAGCAACTGCGTAGACGCCTGTGGCTAGACCTGCCACACGTGCGACCGCTGGTCGAGATCGTTCACGTCATCCAGCGCGAGCTCGGCTCGCACTACATCATCCCAATGCCCGATCCGCTCGACGGCGGCTGCGACGCGCGCGTCTTGATCCTGCTAGAAGCGCCTGGGCCACGCGCCATCGAGACCGGCTTCATCTCACTCGACAATCCAGACCCCACGGCCAACACCTTGCGCGAGTTGCTCGCCAAGGCGGGCGTGGCGCGCTCCGACGTGCTGATGTGGAACTCGGTGCCGTGGTTCATCGTCGACGACAACGGCAACAACGTGGCGCCGACGAAGGATGAGCACGTCCGGGCGCGACCGTACCTGGCCTTCGTGCTGCACCAACTTCCGCGCCTGCGCGCCGTTCTCCTCATGGGCAACCACGCACAGCACGGCTGGGACACCTTCGCTTGGCCTCGGCCCATGACCGCGTACCGCACGAACCACCCCAGCGCGCGAGGGTTGGCACGCGCCGAAGCGCAGAAGGAGGCGCTCGCGACCATCCGTGAACTCGCAGCCGAGTTGCGCCGACCGACCCAAGCTGAACCATGATCTCCCATGTGTCCGGCGGATACGCGTGTCGGAACGGAGTTCGCCACTGCGTCGTTTGCGCTGTGGCGGGATGGGCACGCCGATAGCGTTGGTGATCCCGTCAATCGCGTTTGCCAACAACAACGACTTCATCTACGAACGCCAAGCGCGAGGACGCCTTGGAGAAATCGCGCCACGCCTTGTCACGGAAGCCGCCATCAAGCAGCGTCACGTGAGTAGTGCCGTGCCCAGGCGCGTCAAGCCCGTAGTTGACCTCCAAACCTCCGCGCTCCGTGAGAACGTACCTGGCGTGCATCCGTGTCCCATCTTCAGCCTCCCCCCAACGCACAAGCGTCAGAGAAAGGCCGCTAGGAACAACCTCGCTGAGACGTGCGGCAGCTCCACCCCACTCCTCAGCTGAACCGTCTCTTGCTTTGCTCGAGACGTGCAGTTCTACGAGTGCGCCCCCGGAACCCGGCGCATCTCGTCGGCGGCGCGCCTCAAACGTCCTCAATAGCGCCGCAAGTCCCCGGAGCCACCGCGGCCCCGTCGGATCGAAATTCGGATCGACCAGCTTCAGTCTGTAACTGATCTCGAAGAGCGGCGCGCACACCTCGGCTAAAGAGCGGCCATCCCGGTCGATCTCCGCATGCCTATCGACCTGCCACAACGGTGTCACCTCATCAACCTCGTCCGCGGCCAGCACCTTGTCATTCCCGTGCGGGTTTCCATCTGCGACGATCGCCCTCAACGCCCCCGAGTTCGCTTCGGCATTCTCAAGCCAAGAGTGGTTGCCATCATAGGGATGGCGTACGTTCCGCACGCACGCCTTCTCTCTCGCCGACAACAAGTCAATCTCGAGCCTCTTCATCTCCACTTCTGAGAGGTCAGCTGCCCTCGCGGCGTCCCAAACCGACCTTTGCCACCGGTTGAGCTTGGGTATCTCTGCGATGAGGCGCCCATGCTCAACACCCAACTGGGCGAAGAAGAACCGCCGCCGAAAGCGATCAAAGATTACGGATGGGTCGAGAGCGAACTCATGAAGCATCAGAACAGCTCTTCCGCCCGCTCGGTGAAGAAGCCCTCCGGCCAACGCTCCGTGAAATCCCCATCTTCCGTAACGGGCAACTCGATGACCCTTGACCCAGAGGGCGTCGATTCCACGTAGATGACGGAAACATCTTCTGGGCGCAAGGCCAACGCATCGTCAAGCAGGACCCCTTCGCTGGTCTCGCGAATCCTTCGGAGAACTCGAAGAATCAGGTGCTCGCTGTGGGTCTCGATAACGAACCGGTTGCCAGCATCGCCCGTCGCCGAACGAATGAAGACATCTCCCAGCTCCGCCTGGAGACCCGGATGCAAATGCAGTTCCGGCTGTTCGATCATGATTTGGCGGCGTTGTGAGCCGAAGGCCGAGACGAGAACAGGCAAGACCTGTGACACGCCAACACCGATGTCGCGATGGCTAACACGTGTGCCGCTCCGGAGGTCTTCCAGAACGAGATCCCGACTCGAGGGCGGCACACGCTGGAGAGCGTCCGAGAAGCTCTCATCTGGCCTTCCAGCCATAGCGTCGAAAGTCTGCTCGATGTCCTCATGCGCGTACTGGACGCGCTCCCGAAAACGGTAACCGGTTCTCAGGAAGTCAGAGCCAAGCCAAGCATTCACCTGCTGCCGGACCTCAGCGTTGCGGAGCATCGTCTGCCACGCGTGAGCACCGCCGGCTTCTCGAAATGTCTCGGGGTCCGCCGTGGGATTGAGATGACGCTGAGGGTAGGCCCGCAACGGACCCAGATAATCGAGGCGCTCCAAAGCCGAAAGCAGGATCGGCCGGACCATACTGGCAGCTTGCATGACCGCTAAAGCCAACAGGTCCGGGAGCCAGTAGCTCTCGCTCTCCATGCTGAAAGGCTGCTCGTAACGGTTGGACAACGCGAGCACGTGCGCCAAGGCGACTTGATCATCCACCGGAGAGCGCAATCGCCGGTCAAAGCACAACCGGCTCAGCTCCTCGAGAACCGTCTCGCGAAGAGCCTCAACCCATGGTCTGATGGCGTCCTTCTTGTCCAGGTATGCAATCAGGTCCAGACCATCAACCAGATCACCATCGATCCTTATGGTGCCCTTGTTCGCGACGTCATCGATCACGTCAGCAAGGAAGGGCGCGCGCAGGCCCACCTCCCGGAGATCGAAGCAACCGTAGATGCCGTCCGAGCGAGCCGACCTGACGGCGTCAAGGAACGTGATACCGCCTGACGAAACAGTCAGACGTGTTGGACCCGGCCCCGACTGGACCGACACATCACGGGCCTCGGGCACGCCAAGTTCGAGCGATATCCCGAGCCTTTCGAACCTCCGTGCGCCGGAATCTACGCTAGCGTCGGTGGGATCAGCCGTAATGACCTCCGAGGTACCTTCCTCGACCAGAACGCCCAGGTGCGCCGGCTCATCGAGCTCGTGTCTGTGCACGAAGTTCTCGAAGCCGCCCAAATCAACGGAATCACCACCGAGACCCGTACGGTATGCATCCCAGTCACCAGCCTCAACACCGTGACGAAGCAGTAGCAGTGCGTGCAACAGGCTTGACTTCCCCGAACTGTTGGCTCCGAAGATCAGCGTGATGGGACGAAGCGGAACACTCTGCATGTCCCGAAATGCCTTGAAATTCCCGACTTCCAGCCGCCCAATCACCACCCACTCGCCCTCTCACGGCAACGACACTCGCCAAGTGCGTTGGGAGCGCCGCTCACCCACTTGCAGTGCTGCACGCCGACCTAACGCTGGCGAGGCAAGCGATACCTAATGATCAGGTTGGCTCCCCTCCCCATAGGCGGAATTCGCAGGCTTACGTCACCAGGACACATCGCACCCGTCATGACACTGCAACAGGTTGGCATCCTATGCTTGTGGCCCGGGTACATGCCTACCTCGCGATAAAGGTCGCCGCTTCTGACATCAACGTAGGGCCTCCCACGTTGGGCCGACCGGTCAAGAACCGCATCCAGGACCGCTTCAAACTCCAGCGTTCGAGGAGTGTCATCGACTACCATGGTCTGCTCCCAAAGCTGACGCTACGCGCACTGTGTCTGCATTCTACGGTCATGCGGCGAAGGGAACGCGCCCAGCGGTCTCGGAGAGGCTCAGCCGCTGAAATCCCCACAACCTAACTGGCTCAACGCCTGGGGTTCTGTAAAGGGTCAAGAGAAGGATCATCGCCAGAACTGTCGGGACGGCGACCCCAACGAGCCCTGCTACGGCACCGGGCCAACCTGCAACCTTGTAGCCTACGTATCCGGCCATCTTGGTAGCAATCGGGCCAGGAAGTGCGTTCCCAAACGGGATAGCATCCAGGAATTCCGCTCGGGTGAGTCAGTGCTGCAGTTCTACGACCTCTTCCTGAACGAGAGGAATCATCGAAGGGCCGCCCCCAAGTCCGAAAATTCCAACCTTGGCGAATGACCAGAAGACGGCGAGGACTTTCATTGTGCGCCTCCGGGAAGCTCGAGGCCGCGACTGGTCAACTCTGTACGGTGCGGAAACGAAGTCTGCGTTCCGGGGCGTTCAACGGACTCCGAAGCCACGGCACACGCCAGCTCAACGGCGCTCGCGAGGGAGGCGCCCCAAGCCAACATCGCAGAGAAGGCCCCGATGAACGCATCGCCTGCCCCCGTCGTGTCCAAAGCAGTCTTGCTTGGAGCGGAAAAATGTGAGGTCCCCTTAAGCGAGCACACGAGCGCACCGCGCGCACCCAGCGTGACGACCACCGTCTGGTCGGGCCTCGAGATGAGACTTGTGGCCGCCGACGTAATGTCATCCATCGATTCGAGTCTCGAGCCGGTCAAGTTCTCTAGCTCTGTCTCATTCGGCACCACGTAATCCGCCAACTCAAGAAGTGCGGGTGGCACGGGTATGGCAGGCGCAGGATTGAGGACGGTCGTTGCACCCGCATCGTGTGCAATCACGAAGGCGGCCTTCACGGCCGCAACAGGGACCTCGAGCTGGCAGACGACAACCCTTGTCTGGCGTATCGGAGCAGCCGATGCGGTGACTACGGACTCGCTCAAGCCCTGATTTGCGCCGGGCGCGATAAGTACGATGTTCTGGCCATCTCGCTGAACGGTAATCGGAGCGACCCCGGATGGCAGGTCCTGCACTCTGTGGATATGTGCAATATCAACTCCGTTGGCCACTAGGTTCTCTACGGTGACGTCTCCGAAGTGATCCTTGCCCAGGGCCGCAACGAGTGCAACGCGGGCGCCGAGCCGTGAGGCCATGACCGCTTGGTTGGCGCCCTTGCCACCGAAGCCAATCCGAAATCCATCTGCTACGCACGTTTCTCCGAGCCTCGGGATCCTCTCGACCTGGGCGATGAGGTCGATCATGCAGCTTCCCACCACGACAACGTCAAGAGCGCGGTGCGCGGAGTCGTGCGCTTGCCTAGCCACCACTTCCTAGCCACGAGACGAGGTTTGACCAGAGCCGAGGGTACCCATCCCAGTCAACGAAGGCGGGAGGAACCCAGTGAGGACCACAGTCGGACGCGAAGATGGCTGTGCGCCCACGACCCGTTTCCCGAAGCGCAATCAGTGGGTCCCCGCATATCTCGGCAATAAGGGTCGCATCTTCCTTCATTGTGGACTTGTTGTAACCGAGCAGCGCTGGCCAGGCTTCGAGGCCCTTGGCAACGGCATGCCCGCTATCCACAGTTCGAGGGATCTCACCTTGAGGCAGCTCAGATCGGTCATCGTGCGCCATGAGTGTCACCGGCAGAAGCGACTCGATTACAGTCCCGTGGTATCCCGCCTTTCCATCAATGCCCTGGAACGTAAGGTAGCCGCCGACCATGAGCAACCCCCCGCCAGCTCGAACGTAGGAGCTCGATCACGTCGAGCCGATTCGGCTGGCGGCGAGACTCCACGAACGTAGCGTCACTGAGGAGAAGCGTGTTCTTCCCGATGTCGCTCAAGATGACGACGTCATATTCCCTCAGTCCTTCTTCGGTCGAAGGGAACTGGCTCTGCGCAAGGTGGTTCGGCAGGTACGACACCTCGTGGCCGCCAGCCTCAAGAGCACTTCTCAGCGGTCCTACCCCTTCGTGGTACGAGGTTGTCGTGAACGAGTCGAAGCCCTTGATGTGAACGGAATGGGTAACCCAGGACTCCCCTGCAATAAGTACGCGCATGCGGCTCCTCTCTCCTGTGGCAGGGAGCGTCCATGGCGCCCTGCCACAGGAGCCGAGTGACTAGTGACTACTTCAGACTCACTGCTTCGAGGTGGAAGGCCCCATCAGGCCACTGCTGGTAGTTCTCGACATTGTTAGAAGCCGCCTGAAGGATCGCGTCGTGGTGGAAGAAGATGAGTGGCGCCTGATCAGCGATGATCGTCTGCGCCTGTTGGTAGAGGTCCGAACGCTTGGTTTGGTCAAGCGTTACCCGAGCCTCGTTCAACAGGTTGTCCACATCCTGGTTCTTCCAGCCCGCGAAGTTGTTCGGACCGTCCATTGTGAAGTAGTTGTACATGTTCCCGTCAGGGTCGGGGCGTCCAGACCATGGCGCCCAGCAGGCGTCGAACGTGCGATTCCGCAGCACGGTGATGAGGCTCGTCGAGTCAATCTGCTTGACGCTGACCTTAAAGCCAGCCTCGGCCGCCTGGGCCTGCACAATCTCCGCGATCCGGACCTGAATTGGGGAATTGGTGACTGTGATTGCGAAGGACAGCCCATCCGGATACCCCGCGTCTGCGAGGAGTTGCTTCGCCTTCTGCACGTCAGGGTTATACGGCTTGAAGTTGGAGTCATACGCCCATGGAATGGCCGGAGGAATCGGACCATAGGAGACCGTGCCGGTATTGAAGTAGACGACGCGCTCGATCACGTTCGGGTCGATGCTGTACCAGAGTGCCTGCCTGACCCGCGGATCGCTGAACGGCTTGGCAGTGGTGTTGAGCGCGATGTCGTTGAAGCCGAGACCCGGCTGCTCGAATACCTGCACAGCACTGTTCGACTTCAGGTTCTGCACGTTCTGCGGTGGCACACCGTTGGCGAGCTGCAGGGTCCCGCTGAGAAGGTTCGTGAGACGTACCGTTTCGTCTGGCATCGGCTTGAGCACGACCTTGTCCAGGTGCGGTTCGCCTTCGCGCCAGTACCCGTCAAACCGTTCGAGCACGAGCTCCGAGTTCTTGACCCAGCTAACTACTTTGAACGGCCCCGCGCCGACTGCCTCGGTGCTGAAGTTTTCGCCGAGCTTCTCGAGAGCAGTTGGTGACACCATCATCCCTGCGCGGTTCGTGAGGACGGACAAGAATGGCGCGTACGGCTTGCTAAGCGTGATGCGGAACGACAGGGGGCCTGTAACGTCTACAGAAGAGACCGGGCCCAGTTCGGAACGCCTCGGCGACCCCGTGTCCGGATTCAGCATCCTATCGAAGTTCGCCTTCACGGCATCCGCGTCAAGCTTCGTGCCGTCCTGGAACGTGAGGCCGGAGCGGAGGGTGAAGTCGTACACGGTGTCATTCGAAACCTTCCAGGACTCCACCAACCCGGGCTCGATCTTCAGATCTGGCGTCATGTGCAGCAGCGGCTCAAACACGAGGTACTGAACGCTCAACTCGAAGAAGGACCCCATCAACGCAGGATCTAACGTGACCGGGTCGGAAACGATGCCTACGGTGAGCGTTCCTCCCTTTGAGCTTGCCTGAGCCGAAACGGTCATTGACAGCGTGACAAGTATGGCCACTGCCAGGCTTCGAAGTGTCTTATTCATACCTTCCTCCTTGGCGATTCGCTTCTATGTGACGGCAAACGGTCCCCTACCGTCTCACGGCTCGACCAATTCAGCACCCCCTCACCGGCTCCTGGGATCGAACAGGTCACGCAACCCGTCTCCCAAGATGTTGAAGCCAAGGACCACAACGAAGATCGCAAGTCCCGGAAACCAAGCCATCCAGGGCGCCAAGCTCAAGAAGCCAATCGCCGACTTGAGCATGTTGCCCCAACTGGCTGTGGGCGGCTGGATACCGAGACCCAGGAATGACAGGTACGACTCGGTGATGATCGCGCTGGCAAAGAGGAGTGTTCCCTGAATGATGAGCGGAGCAACGATGTTCGGTGCAATGTGCCGGAACATGACCGTTCGGGAGCTCGCACCGAGTGCCCTACTCGCTTCGATGTATGCCTGCTCCCGGACCGTAAGCACCTGTCCTCTCGACAGACGCGCAAACACCGGTACATAGACGACGGAGATCGCGATCATCGCGTTTGTCAAGGAGGGGCCGAGCACCGCCGTGATGGCCAAGGCCAAGAGAATGCTCGGGAACGCGAAGATGATGTCCATGAATCGCATCAGGACGTTGTCCCACGTTCCACCGAAGAACCCCGCGGCAAGCCCGATCGTGCCGCCCGAAAGGAAGGCGCCCGAGACGCTGATCAGCCCCACCGACAACGACACTCTGGTGCCAAACACGATCCGTGAGAAGATGTCTCGCCCCAGGTCGTCTGTTCCGAACCAGTACCGTGCGCTTGGTGGCCTAAGGGCATCTAAGAAGTGAGGAGCGTTGGGGTCGAAGTGCGCGATGAAGGGGGCAAAGACGGCCACGAGAATGGTGATGGCTGCAACCACGACTCCGGCCATCGCGCGCCGGTCTCGCACGATGGTTCGCAGAGCACGACGCCAGGGTGCGTCGCCGGTTCTGGTCTCGAGCGGCGGGGCAGTCAATAGACGATCCTCGGGTCAAGAAGGGTATACACAACGTCGGTGACGAGATTTATCACCACGAACAGAAGTGCCATCGTGAGCACCGCACCTTGGACGATTGGGTAGTCCCGCGCGAAGATCGCGTCGACCGTCAGTTTTCCTAGGCCCGGCCAAGCAAATACCGTCTCTGTCACCACGACACCGCCCAATAGCTGGCCCATCTGAATCCCGAGGAGCGTGACGACCGGCATGATTGCGTTTCGAAATCCGTGCTTGTAGATAACCGTCCAGTTCGCCAGACCCTTTGCACGAGCTGTGCGAACGAAATCCTGCTCCAGGGTTTCGAGCATCGAGGCCCTGGTCATTCGCATGGTGGCCGCAGCGAGCGCGAGCCCCAGCGTGACACTCGGGAGAATCAGGTGCCGGATCGCCTGCCAAGGGTTAGGCGACCAAGCCCCGATTCCAGAAGACGGGAGAATAGGAATTGCGAGGGAGAACGAGAGGATCAGCAGGATTCCTAGCCAGAAGCTCGGAAGCGAAAGGCCCGCCAGCGCGCTGAAGGTGGCGACATAGTCGAAGACCGTGTTCTTCCTCGTCGCAGACGTGATGCCTGCCGGAATGGCGATCACGAGAGAAATGACAATGGCGGCCAGTGACAGTTGGGCAGTGGGACCGAGGGCCTGCGCAATGAGCGTCGCGACAGGCTTCCGTGTTTGGATGCTTCTTCCGAAATCGCCCTGAACGACGTGCTCGAGCCATATTGCAAATTGCTCATACACAGGCCGGTCCAGTCCATACTTCGCCTTCAGCGTGTCGACCGTCTGTTGATCTGCCTCTAGACCCACCATTGCTTCGATAGGGCTACCAGGTACTAGCTGGGCGATAAGGAAGGCAATGACGGACACACCGAGCAGAATCGGGACCAGGGTTACCACCCTCGTGAGGATGTACCTCAGCACGGCCGACCCTCCTCAAACTGCGGTATCGAGGAGTACGTCCCAAGCCGCGTCGTCGCAAGGCCCGCAGCCTGCATTGCAACCTCAATAGCCTGGGCGAACGGCTTGCCTCGATCTACCAACCCTACAAAGACCCCGCAGAAAACATCTCCCGCCCCCGTCGTGTCCACGGCGTTGACCGCTCTAGCGTGGAAGCGTCGCGCCTCGTTACCGCGAATCCATATCGCCCCACCCGCCCCGAGCGTCACCAGCACATCAGCAGGACCGAGCGCCGACAGACGCTTTGCCGCCACTTCCGAATCGGAAATGCGCGCCAACACACAAGCTTCTCCGGCGTTCACGATGAGCACGTTCGTGTATCGGAGAAGCTCGGCGGCTTGCGCTGGAACGGGCGACGCGTTCAACACCGTCACGGCGCCTTTGGAACTCGCAAGGTCCAACACGGCCCGCGTGGCCGCTGGCGCCAGGTTTCCTTGGAGCAGAACATGGTCCTGCCGGCCAATAGCTGCGTTGAGCTTGAAATCGTCGATCCGAAGGCCGCCAGCAGCCGCGTTCGTCGAAACAATCGAGTTCTCTCCGGCCGGGTCAACGAAGATGAAGGATTGGTCGCTCTCCGAGACTGGCTTCTGAACGTTGAGAGCCCGGAACGCTTCACCCGTGAGTGTCTGATTCAGCCAGTCGCCCGACGAATCTGAGCCCAGCGCCGTGTAGAAGTCGACGTTCGCCCCCACACGGACGGCCGCAACCGCTTGGTTGGCGCCCTTGCCCCCGAGGTCCCGGAACGCGCGCAGAGCCAACTGAGTCTCACCAGGCGCCGGCAGACTGTCGACACGGAAGAACTGGTCCTCTGTGGTGTTTCCGATCACGTGGACTGCCATCGAGTATCTGGCGCCGTCCCTTCGCCTGGAGCAGCGACAACTGCGGGCGAGTAATGGTTGGTCTAACGCTTCCCTTCAAGCAAGGTGAGCGGTAAACCGGTTTACAATCTCGTTGTTGATGAGTATAGTCAGGATGAGCAGTGATTTCAAGGTCAAACAACCAACTACGGAGACATGACCCCGCGAGCGAGGACACAGTGTCCCTCGCCTATCCCGTCGCACAACCCCTTCCCAGCAATACAGCCGGAACGAGACAGCGGAGAATAGAGGCACGAGATGCCGGAGCGGAAGGCAGCAACCATTCGAGATGTCGCCAGACGCGCCAACGTGTCACCCGCGACGGTCTCGCGATTCCTGAACGGCAGCCTTCACCTGCCAGAAGCGACGGCAACGCGAGTGAGTACGGCCGTGGCAGAGCTGGACTACCGTCCCAACGCGCTAGCAAGGAACCTGAGCCTTGGGCAGAGCCACATCCTTGGCCTGGTCGTTCCCGACATCGCGAACCCCTTCTTCTCAGAACTTGCGAAGTCCGTTGAGGCAGAGGCTCTGGCACATGGCTATAACCTCATCCTCTGCAGCACCGACAGCGATCCCAACCGAGAACTTGAGTACTTTCGCCAACTCGAAGCGAAGCAACTGGACGGAATCCTCTTCCTCACAGACCACTCGATGAACGACGCCCTGAAAGGTCTTCTCTTGGACCAAGGCAACGTCGTTCTGCTGGACGAGGATGTGATTGGCACCGATCTGCCTCGGGTGCTCTCTGACAACCGCGCTGGAGGTGTCTTGGCAACTCAACACCTGATTGGCCTCGGTCATCGGCGGATCGCACATATCGGTGGTCCCCCTGACCTTACGAGCGCAAACGAGCGCTATGACGGCTACGTCGAGGCCATGAGCGCGGCGGAACTCGACCTCGATGAAGCTCTGATCCACCGGGGCCGTTACAGCCAAGAGACAGGCGCCCTCGGGCTTGCCGTCCTGCTCGACCAACCCTCTCCTCCTACTGCGATCTTTGCAGCCGCGGATTACATCGCGATCGGAGTACTTAGGGAAGCTCGCGCCCGTGGGATCCCGATACCGATGGAAATGTCTATCGTCGGGTTCGACGGCATCAGCATCGCCCAACTCCTGTCACCGCCACTGACGACCGTGGTACAGCAGATTGGAGAATTCGGGAGACAAGGGGTGCAGTTGCTCGTTGCGCGACTCAATGGCGAAAAGCTTGCCGACAACGAAGTCCGGCTCGGCGTTCGACTTGAAACCAGGGAATCAACGCAAGCCGCGTAGCTACCACACCCCTACGGAAGGGATCTGGACCATGGCAAAGGACGTAGCCAAGCATAAGGAAGACGCTATCGAAACCATCCTCGGTACCACGCGCGCGGTTGTCGGCGTGGTCCACCTCCCGCCTCTTCCCGGATCTCCTAGCTACGACGGCGAGTCCGTCGAGGACATCGTGCAGCGGGCGGTCTCAGATGCATCGAGGTACTCGCGAGGGGGAGTCGACGGGATCATCATCGAGAATCATGGCGACATCCCGTTCAGCAAGCCGGCCGATCTTGGTTTGGAGACGGTGGCGTTCATGACCGCGGTCGGGCGAGATGTCAGAGACGCCACCGGCCTGCCTTTAGGCGTCAACGTACTGGCCAACGGAGCCTTGCAGGCGCTCGCCATAGCCCACGCGTCCGGAGCCGACTTCATCAGGGTCAATCAATGGGCCAATGCCTATGTCGCGAACGAGGGCTTCGTCGAAGGCCCGGCTGCACGAGCAACTCGGTATCGTTCCTGGATTCGAGCCAGTGACGTCAAGATCTTCGCTGACGTTCATGTGAAACACGGCGCCCACGCCATCGTGGCCGACCGGTCTCTGGAGGAACTCACGCGAGACCTCGCCTTCTTCGACGCCGATGCAATCATCGTGACCGGCCAGCGGACGGGGGACTCAGCAAACCTCAACGAGTTGCGGACCGTCCGATCAGCGACAACCCTCCCGCTCCTCGTTGGCAGTGGCGTGACGTTGGAGAACGTGGGCGATATCTTCCAAATCGCCAATGCCGTAATCGTTGCCAGCTCGCTGAAAGAAGATGGCGTCTGGTGGAATCCCGTCTCAGAGGAGAGGGTTCGCGATTTCATGGACCGCGTGCGGAGCCTACGGGCAGACGCCTGAGACAGACCAGGCTCGACCCGATTCACTGGAACAGAGACCGAGTAATGGTCAGCACGGGGCCAGCAAACAACCAGCCAGAACAGAGAACTTCAGAATCCGACTTGGGAAGGGCCCTACGGGCTGTCGTTTGGCGGCGTAGGCGATGGATAAGACAAATT
>CAVSGP010000003.1:0-43983 GCA_963727505.1 uncultured Trueperaceae bacterium
CCCGACCGCCACGCGAACCGGTAGCATGGAGGCCGTGACCATCGACCTGAACAGTGACCTCGGCGAGTCGTTCGGGCGCTGGCAGCTGGGCGACGATGCCGCCCTGCTCCGGCTGGTGAGCTCCGCCAACGTGGCCTGCGGCTTCCACGCCGGCGATCCCGGCGGCATCCGCCGGACGGTGCGCGCCGCCCGCGAAGCCGGCACCGCCGTCGGAGCGCACCCCGGATACTGGGATCTGCGCGGCTTCGGTCGCGTCCCCATGCAACTCCCGGTCGACGTGGTGCGCGACGACGTGCTCTACCAGATCGGCGCCCTGGCGGCCCTGGCGCAGGCCGAGGACGTGCGCCTCGCCCACGTCAAGCCGCACGGCGCCCTCTACAACGCCATGGCGTCGAACGTTGAGCTCGCCCTGGCCGTGGCCGAGGCCGTCGGCGCCTTCGATCGGCGTCTGCCGATCATGGTGCTGGCGGGATCGAACGCCGCGAGCGCGCTGCTGGCGGCCGGCGTACCGGTGCTGAACGAGGGGTTCCTGGACCGCGCCTACCTCCCCGACGGCACGCTGGCGCCGCGCGGGACGGTCGGCGCCGTTCACGACGATCCCGAGCGGGTGGTCGAGCAGGCGCTGCGGCTCGCCACCGAGGGGCGCGTGCGCGCCCTCGACGGCAGCGAGTTGGAGCTGCGGGTCGACACCTTGTGCCTGCACGGCGACACCGCCGCCGCCGTCGCTCTGGCGCGCCGCGTGCGCAGTGCGCTCGAGGGCGCCGGCGTGGGCGTGGCCAGCGCGGGCCTGCTTCGCGAAACGTGAGGATCCGCAGCGCCGGGCCGAGTGCCTGGTATGTCGACGTCGCCGACGCGCCCTCCCCCGACACGGCGCTGCGGCTGGGCGCCCTGCAGCGTGCCCTGCTCGCAAGCGCACCCGGCGCTGTGCGTGACGTCGTTCCCGGCTACACCAGCGTGCTCGTGGAGTTCCGACCGGGCACCTCGCCCGAACGCCTGCGGCGCTGGCTGCGGGCGGCCGAGCGCGCGCTCGAGGAGGCGCCCCCGCCGGCGGCACGTCACCGCGTACCCGTGCGTTACGGCGAGAACGCCGACGTCGACGAGCTGACGTCGCGACTGCGCCTGCCCTGGCAACGCATCGAAGCGCTCCATTCGAGCGCGCTCTACACCGTGGCCTTCCTCGGCTTCACGCCCGGCTTCCCCTACCTGCTGGGACTCCCCGAGAGACTGGCGACACCGCGGCGGGAGACCCCTCGCACCCGGGTGCCAGCCGGCTCGGTTGCGATCGCCGGCGAGCACGCCGGCATCTACCCCAGCGCCAGCCCGGGCGGTTGGTGGATCGTGGGCCGCACCGACGCGACCCTGTTCGACCCGCAGCGCTGGCCCCCCACAGCCTGGGCGCCCGGCGACGAGGTCCGCTTCGTGCCCGCCCCACCCGACGAGCAGCGGGACGGTGGAGCGGCGGAGTCGAGCCCGCCGGCCGGCGCCTTGGGCGCCCCCCTCGGAACCCCCCTTGGCGCCCCCGAGGCCCTGCCCGTCCTCGAGGTCCTCGAGGCGTGGTCCCCGGCGGCCACCCTCCAGGCCGCGCCGCGCTGGCGGGTGGGGCACCTGGGGATGGCGCAGGCAGGCGCCCTCGACCCGCTGGCGATGGAGCTCGCTAACGCCGCCGCCGGCAACCCCGGCGAGGCACCCGCGCTGGAGCTCCTGGACCTGCCGCTGACGCTGTGCGCCCTCGAGCCGGTCACCGCCGCCCTGGCCTGCGGCGGCCACCGGGCGCGTTTGGAGGGGCGAGCGCAGCCGACGGGCGAGCCCTTCGCCTGGCCCGCCGGCGCCGTGCTCGAGCTGGTGCCGGGCGGCCGCGCGCACGGCCGCGCCAGCTACCTGGCACTGTCCGGAGGCCTGGCCGCGCAGCGCTACGGCGGCTCGGCCAGCACCGACCTACGCGCCGGCATCGGCGGCGGCCGACGCGCGCTCCGAGCCGGCGACGTCCTGGGCCTGGGTGAGGGCCGAGCGGCGCCCGCGACCGGCCGGACGCGCCTGCACCTCCATCCCCGCTATCCGGAGCGGCTGCTGCTGCGGATCCATCCCGGACCGCAGTTCGACGCCGAAACATTCGCACGCCTCACCACAACGCGCTTCCGGGTCGCCGGCTTCGACCGCACCGGCATCCGGCTGGAGGGGCCCGGCCTCCCCCAGAGCGCCCCCGATGTGCGCAGCGAGGGCTCGCCTTGGGGGGCCGTGCAGCTCCCTGCCGACGGCCAGCCCATCGTGCTGCTCGCCGACCGCGGCCGCACCGGCGGCTACGCCAAGCCGGCGGTGGTGGACGTGCGCGACCTGTGGCGGCTGGCGCAGGCGCCGCACGGCACCGAGGTAGGGTTCGCCGCGGCCGGTGGCGTCTCGTGAGGTAGCGCCTCCTGAGGCGCCGCACCTGGTGGCCGCACCTGGGGCCGGCGGCGCGCCCCGCCGCGCGAGCGGTACGCCGGCAGTCCGCCACAGCCACTACACTGGAACCATGAAGTCCGTTGCGCTGATCGCGCACGACAAGAAGAAGCTGGACCTGGCGATCTTCGCCCGGGAGCACGCCGACATCCTGCGCCGCTTCCACCTCATCGCCACCAGCACCACCGGCGGCGTGCTCGAGAGCAAGGCCGGGCTCGCGGTGGAGCGCCTCCGCTCCGGCCCGGAGGGCGGCGACCTGCAGGTCGGCGCCCGCATCGCCGAGGACCGGGTGAAGGCCGTCGTCTTCTTCCGGGACCCGCTCACCGCCCAGCCGCACGAGCCCGACGTTTCGGCCCTGCTGCGCATCTGCGACGTTCACAACGTCCCACTGGCGACCAACCTCGGTACCGCCGAGGCGATCATCGCCTGGCTCGAGGAGCAGGTGGCACTGTCCGAAGACGCCTCGCCCGCGGGCTAGGCCGGGGCACGAGAGGACGCACATGAGCAAGGACACGATCCGCGCGTTCCTGAACGAGATGCGCAAGAGCTACCAGGAGGAGATCGACGCCGTCGCGCTGCCCGACGGGACCGACGAGTACATCGAGGAGCGCATCGCGCAGGACGACCGCGAGACCCTCGTGTTCATGCTGAAGCTCGGCTACCTGATGGGGCTCCAGACGGGCTTCGCGGCCGGCCGGGAGGGCAACGACCAGCCCAGCGCGCCCGACCTGCCCGGGCCCCTACAGGCCTGAACGCGCACCCTCAGGACCGGAGGCGCGTACGTTCGGACAACTCCAGCAGGCGCTGTTGAGCATCCAGGCGATTCTGCCCCGGCGCGCGTCGCACGCGTCGGTAGATCCCGTCGGCTCCGAGCTCGCGCGCCTTGACGTTGTCGCGCAGCAGCACGTCGAGCACCGCGTGCACCTTGCGCCCGAGGCGCTCGTCCTCGACCGGGAAGATGGCCTCGATGCGGCGGTCGAGGTTGCGTTGCATCCAGTCGGCGCTGCCCAGGTACAGGTCGTTGGCGCCGCCGTGACGGAAGAAGTAGACGCGCGAGTGCTCCAGGAAGCGCCCCACCACGCTGCGCACCCGGATCCGATCGCTCACGCCCGGCACGCCGGGCCGCAGACAGCAGGTACCCCGCACGATCAGGTCGATCTCCACGCCCGCCCGGGAGGCACGGTAGAGCGCCCGGATGACGTCGGGATCGACCAAGGCGTTGAGCTTCGCAATGATGCGCCCGGGCTCCCCGCCCGCCGCCAGCGCGGTCTCGCGCTCGATGGCCTCCATGACCCGCTCGCGCAGGCCCTCCGGCGCCACCCATAACTTGCGCCAGGCGCGTTGCTTGCTGTAGCCGGTCAGGTAGTTGAAGAGGTCGCTCACGTCCGCCCCGAGCTCCTCGTCGCGCGTCATCAGCGCCATGTCGGTGTAGACGTCGGCGGTGGAGGGGTTGTAGTTGCCGGTGCCGAGGTGGACGTAGCGCCGGGTCAACGCGCGGCCGTCCTCGCCGCGCTCGCGCCGCACGATCAGCAGCGCCTTGCAGTGGGTCTTGAGCCCCACGAAGCCGTACACCACGTGCACGCCCGCGCGCTCGAGCTCGCGCGCCCAGACGATGTTGTTCTCCTCGTCGAAGCGCGCCTTGAGCTCCACCAGGGCGGTGACGAGCTTGCCGTTGCCGGCCGCGCGCGCCAGCGCCGCCACCACGGGCGAGGCCGCACCCACCCGGTAGAGCGTCATCTTGATCGCGAGTACGTCGGGGTCCTCGGCGGCTTCGTCGACCAGCATCTGCACCGCGTCGAAGGCGTGGAAGGGGTGGTGCACCAGCACGTCGGAGTCGCGCACGGATGCGAGCGCGCCGCCGTGATCGCGGTACTCGCTCGGCAGGCGGGCGGCGAAGGGCGGGTAGCGCAACGCCGGTAGGTCGAGCTCGGCCAGCTCCAGGAAGTCGCTGACGTTGAGGTGGGCGGGGATGGTGTAGACGTCCTCGGGCTCGAGCTCCAGCGTCCGGCGCAGCCGCTCCCGCCACGCCTCGGGCATGCTGCCCGCCACCTCGAGGCGCACCGCGTCGCCCCAGCGGCGCCGGCGCACCTCGTCCTCGATGGCGTGCAGCAGGTCGTCGGCCTCGTCCTCGGCGATCTCGATGTCGGCGTTGCGGGTGATGCGGAAGCCGTGCGCCCGCTGCACCGCGTGCCCCGGGAAGAGCTCCCCCACCCGGTCCAGGATGATGTCCTCGAGCAGCACGAAATCGTACCCGCTGCCCGGCAGCCGCAGGAAGCGCGGCAGCACGCTCGGCACCTGCACCACGGCGCCCCGCGCCACCCCCGACACCTCGTCGACCACATCCAGCAGCAACGAGAAGCTGAGGTTGGGCAGCCGCGGGAAGGGGTGGCTGCTGTCCACCGCCAGCGGCGTGAGCACCGGGTAGAGCTCCTCGTCGAAGAAGGCGTGGACGGCGTCCAACGCGGCGTCACCGAGCTCGGCGATGGAGCGGATGCGCACCCCGCGCTCGGCCAGCGCCGGCAGCACCCGCTCGCACAGGGTCGTCCGGTGGCGTGCCACCAGGCCGTGCAACCGCTCCGCGATGGCGCGCACCTGCTCGGCCGGCGTCATGCCGTCGGGGGTGCGGCGGGTCACGCCGGCCGCGAGCTGCTCCTTGAGCCCGGCGTAGCGGATCATGATGAACTCGTCGAGGTTGGAACCGAAGATGGCCAGGAACCTCAGCCGCTCCAGCACCGGCGTGTCCTGGCACTCCGCCTCTTCCAGGACGCGTTCGTTGAACGCCAGCCAGGACAGCTCCCGGTTGAAGTAGAGGGCGGGCTCCTCCAGGGCGAACGTGGGCTCCCGGGAGACGGCGGCGCTCGGGCCGCGCTCGGTGCCCTCCGGGGGCACACGCTCCGGGCGTTGCGCCTCGAGGGGGGCGCCGAAGGGCGCCTCGGGAGGGGCCTCAGCCACTCGCTACGGCGGCTTCCTGCTCGTGCTCGAGTACGACCTCGTAATCGATCTCGGCGTTCATGCTGGCCGAAACCGAGCAGTACTTGGTCATCCCCAGCCCCACGAAGCGTTTCGCCAGCCGCTCGTCGAGCCCCGGCACGTCGAAGATATGGCGGGCGTGGATGCGGGTGTAGCGGCTCGGGGCCTCCTCCGCCCGTTCGCCGGTGAGCTCGATGCGGTACGAACGGACCTCGAGCTTGCGCTTGGCGAGCATCTCGACGATGTCGTAAGCGGCGCACGAACCCAGCGCATTGAGAAGCAGTTGCATCGGCCGCATACCGCTCTGCGCCGTCTTCTCACCGTCGATCATCACGCGCTGCTGGTCGGGGGTGATGCCCACGAAGCGCTTGCCGACGAGATGATGGATGGTCGTGTTCATGGTCTTGGCCATGCTGTCAGTATGCGGAATCCGGTGCGAGCGGAACCGTCGTGAAGCGCACACGGGCCGGCAGGCGCACGAGCTTGGGGCGTACCCCGCCCGCCACCCGCGGCCCGGCAAGACCACGCGCCCCCCTCGGCAGCCCGAGACGACGGCCCGAGACGACGGTAGACTCGCGTGTCGTGCCCGAGAACGCCCCTCTTGCGAGCCCCCCTCCCCCGGACGCCCCCAAGGGCCGCTGGCGCGCCTGGGCGCGCGCGAGTCGCCAGGTCCTTGCGGACCCGGAACGCAACCGCAGGGTGGTGCAGGCGCTCGCCGCCTGGCCCCCCTACCGGAACGCGAGCACGGTGCTGCTCTACCTGGCCTTCGGCAGCGAGATCGACCTGAGCCCGCTCGTTGGCGACGCCACCAAACGTGTGCTGGTTCCCCGGAGCCTGGAGGGGCCGGAGCCCGAGCTCACGCTCCACCGCTTGCAGGGCGCGGTGCTCGAGAGACACCGGCTGGGCCTGCGGCAGCCGCGCGCGGGGACGCCGACGGTCGACCCGGCGACGGTCGAGCTTGCGCTGGTGCCCGGACTCTGCTTCGACGAGGAAGGCACCCGCCTGGGCTACGGCCGCGGGTACTTCGACCGCTTCCTGGGTCAACTGCCGGCGGGAGTGCCTCGGGTCGGCGTCGCCTACGACGCGCTGGTGGTGGCGCGGCTGCCGCGAGAGGCCCACGATCTCGCCATGACCCATCTCGCGACCGAGTCGGGGGTCCGCGCCGTCACAGCGCTGCCGCCCGGTCCGCCAGCTCCGTCATCGCACTGAAGGGCACCGCGCCCTCCGCGGCGAGCGCCTCGGCGCCGACGCTACCGTCGTAGCCGAGCACCAGCATGCCGGCGGCCACGGCGGCGCGCACGCCCGCGGGCGAATCCTCGATGACCAGGCACCGTCCGGCGGGCACGCCCAGACTGGCTGCGGCGTGCAGGAAGAGGTCAGGTGCAGGCTTGCCGCGCGGGACCTCGGTGGCGCTGAACACGCGCTCGAATCTCCCCCAGAGACCCACCGCGCCCAGCACCTCGCGCAGGTAGCCGGGTGCGCTGCTGGAGGCCACGCAGCGCCGCCCCGCGAGCGTGTCGAGGGCCTCGCGTACGCCGGGCACCACCCTCGGCTCGGCAACGAAGGCATCGAGCACGCCGCGGTAGACGCGCTCGCTGAAGTCGGGCGCGAGCGACCGGCCGAGCTCCAGCTCGACCTCGCGGACGGTCTCGGGGACGGGTCTGCCGATGAAGCGTTCGACGCAGGTCGGCGGGTCGATGGGGTAGCCCTCGGCCGTGAGCATGGCCGCGAGCACGCGGTTCGCGATGGGTTCGGTGTCGACGAGGACGCCGTCGCAGTCGTAGATGACGAGGTCGGGGGTCATGCCGACGGCCATGCTAGCAGGGCCGCCCGGGCAGCACCGCAGCCGGACGTCCCGGCGAGGGGCGTGGGCCGTGGGGCTCAGCCCTTGACGCCGGTGAGCACCACGCCCTCGATGATCTGCCGCTGGAACACGAAGAACACCAGCAGCACCGGCACGATCGCCAGCGCCGAAGCGGCCATGATCAGGTTCCACTGCGTGCTGGCCTCCCCCGAGAACAGCGCCATCCCGACGGGGACGGTCCGCATGGACGGGGATTTGGCGATGATCAGCGGCCACAGGAAGGCGTTCCAGTTGCCCACGAAGTTGAAGATGCCGAGCGCGGCCAGGCCCGGCCGCACCAGCGGCAGGCCGATGCGCCAGAACAAGCCGAACTCGCTGACGCCATCGACGCGGCCGGCGTCGAACAGGTCGCGCGGCAAAGTCTGGAAGAACTGCCGCATCAGGAACACGCCGAACGCCGGGATGAGGCCGGGGAAGGCCAGGCCCCAGTAGGTGTTGACCCAGCCGTACTGCGTCGACATCACGTACCAGGGGATGACCAGCATCTCGGTGGGGACCATCAGCGTCGACAGGATGATCACGAACAGCACGCTGCGGCCGGGGAAGCGCAGGCGCGTCAGGGTGTAGCCGACCAGCGAGCAGAAGAACAACACGCTGACCGTCGAGATGCCCGCCACCACCAGGCTGTTGAGGAACCAGCGCGGGAAGGCAGTGTGGAACAGCACCTGCTGGAAGTTAGCGAGCGTCCAGTTGTGCGGGAACACGGTGAGCTGGAAGATCTCGCGCAGCGGCTTGAACGCCGACAGCAGCATCCACACGAACGGGAAGAACATCGCCACGCTGCCCACCGAGAGCAGCACGTAGGCGATGACGGTGCCGACGGTGGCGCGGGGGCGCGACTCGTCGAAGGTCTCGAGCTCCATCATCTCAGTACTCCACCCGGCGCTGCAGCACCCGGAGTTGCACCAGCGTCACGATCAGGATGAGCACGAACAGCAACACCGTCACCGCCGAGGCGTAGCCGATCTGGAAGCGCGAGAAGGCGACCTGGTACATGTACACCGCGATGCTCAAGGTGGCGCCGAGTGGGCCGCCCTGGTCCGTGAAGTTGATGTTCACCACCTGGTCGAACAGCTGCAGCGTCGCGATGGTGGAGATGATCACGCTGAACACCATGACCGGGTTCAACAGCGGCAGCGTGACGTAGCGGAAGCGTTGCACCGCGCCGGCGCCGTCGATGGCGGCAGCGTCGTAGAAGATACGCGGGATTCCCTGCAATCCCGCAAGGAAGATGACGACCTGGAAGCCGAGCTGCTGCCACACCACCACCGCCGCCACCGCCGGCAGCGCCTGGCGCGGGTCGTTGAGGAACAGCTGGGCAGGAATCGACAGCCACGGCAGACCCAGTCTGGTCACGAAGTCGCTCCATGCCAGCAGAGCGCTGTTGAAGATACCGAAGTTGACCGAATACATCCATCCCCACACCCAGGCAACGGCAGCGGCAGGCGTGACGTAGGGCGAGAAATAGATGGCCCGGAAGAGCGGACGGAGCCGCCGCACGGCGTTGAGGAGCACCGCGATGGTGAGGCCCAGCACCAGTTGCGCAGGCACCACGATGGCGGCATACAGCAGGGTGTTCTTCAGCGCCTGGTGGAGCTTGGGGTCCGTGAGCATCTCGCGGTAATAGGTGAGGCCGAGAAAGGTGCGTTGCGCCGGGTCCACGTGCCACTTGTGCAAAGACAGGTTGAACGATTGGATCGCCGGGTAGATGCGCAGGAAGCCGTAGAACGCCAGCGGTATCAGCAGGAAGGCGTATGCCCACAGCGCCTCGCGCGTGGCCAGACTGAAACGCCGCCGCCGGCGCTGGGGCATCTCGGCTGGCTCCACGTCGGTTGCGGTCGGTCGCATGGCGTCTCCGGGGGTGCGGCTAGGGGCGGGGGAAGCGGGGCGGGCGGAAAGGACCGATCGAACGGCGAGCGGGCGGGACGCGTCACGGCGTCCCGCCCGCTCGCCCGAGCCGTCTACATGCCGTTGGCCTTGTCGAGGATGGCCTGTTCCTCCTTCGCGGCCTGCGACCAGGACGTGGCCGGGTCCTGATTCTGCAGAATCACGCGGTTCACGGCGTCCATGAACACCTGGCGCTGGGCGGATTCGTCCACGAACTGGGTGGCGTGCGAGTACGCCAGCGACTTGATGAACGGGCCGTACACCGGATCCGAGGAGAGCGTGGGGTCGTCGACCAGGCTGGCGCGGGCCGGCAGCTCACCGACCACGCTCAGCCACACCTTCATGGCGTCCGGGCTGGTGACGAACTCGAGGAACTTCGAGGCGGCCTCGAGCTTGGCGGGATCGCTGAAGGCATTGGGGGTGAGGCCGTTCATCCAGAACGAGCCGAAGTCCGACTGCACACCGTTGGGTAGTGTCGGCAGCTCGGCGACGCCCCAATCGAACGTGGCAGCGGCCTTGACCGAACCGATCGCGAAGCTGCCGTCGACGATCATGGCGATGTTCCCGATCTGATCGAAGCCGTCACGGTAACCGTTGTCGCCGGGCACGAAGTTCAGCTGGGCGACCTTGTCCGTGGTCACCAGGCCGGTGTAGAACTCGAAGGCCTTCAACCCGGCTTCGCTGTCGTAGGCGACCTTGGTGCCGTCAGCCGAGTAGGGCTGGCCGCCGTACTGGCGGACGAGCACCTCGCGCAGCAGGTTGTGGCCCTGGCCGTTCGGGGCGAAGCCGTACCCCTCCTGGGTCATCCGCGAGCCGCTGCTCTTCGTGAGCGCCTTGGCGTCCTGGACGAACTCGTCCCAGGTCTTGGGAGGGGACTGGATGCCGGCGGCCTTGAACATGTCCTTGTTGTAGAAGAGCGCCAGACTGCGCACGGCGGTCGGCAGGCCGTAGTACTCGCCGTTGCGCTTGGCCGCCTGCACCATGGGGATGAATTCCTTGTCGAGCGCGGCCGCGTCGAAGTACTGACTCGGCAGCGGCTTCACGTAGCCCGCGTTCAACCAGGTGTCCAGCCAGCCGTAGTAGAGCTGCACCACGTCGGCGCCCTGGCCGGCGGGCAGCGAGGCCGCGACCTGCTGCTGGTAGCCGTCGTAGGGGAACGTCTCCTGCTTGACGGTGATGTCCGGGTTGGCCTGCTCGAACTGCGCGATGAGCTGGTTCATGGCCTCGACACGGGTGTCGTAGGCGTACTGCCAGTAGGTGATGGTGGTCTTCTGGGCGAAGCCCACGCCGAGCATGGCCGCCAGGGCCAGGACGATGACTGCTCTGTTCATACGACCGCTCATACAACCGCCTCCTCCAGCGATGCGGGGCGCCTCCGAGCGCCCACGGGATGGATCAGGGCGTGCGCAGCCTTTCGCGCGCGCCGACCAGTGCCTGCCTCCTTCCATCCAGGGCGTCGGCGTCGCGCTGCACGCGACGCCGCGCCCGCTCGAGCTGCTCCTTCACGGCGTCCGGGGCAGGGCCTCCCCCGCCGCGGCGCCGGACGAACGCCTCAGGGTCGAGGGCGGCCCGCAGGGCTTCGGGCGTGAGCTCCGGCCCGCCGAGCTCGACGACGTCGTGCGCGCCGGCCTCTGCCAGCGGCCGGCCCTCGGCCTGCAGCTTGGCCACCAGCTTCCCGACCAGTGCATGCGCCTCGGGGAAGGACAGGTGCCCCTCGCGCACCAGCTCGTCGGCCAGCTCGGTAGCGGTGGTGTCGGTAGCGGCGGCGGCGGCGTGCAGGCGCGCGACGTCGAAGTCACCGCCCTCCAGGCAGGCCAGCAGCAGCTCCACGCCGCCGGAGAGCTGCACGTGCTGCATCTGCAGCGCGCCCTGCACGTCGGGGCCGAAGTCGTTGAGGTCGCCGTAGGGGATGTTGTGGCTCGAGTACAGCACCATCTGCGCCGCGCCGAGCGCCCGGCTGAAGCGCGTTCTGGCGTGCTCCAGCGCCACCGGGTTGCGCTTCTGCGGCATGATCGAGCTGCCCTGCACCAGACCCTCGCCCAGCCGGTACCAGCCGGACCCCGCCCAGGAGAGCAGGTCGCACACGAAGCGGCTCAGGTTCAGCGCCACGCTCTGCGCGACGCTGACGACCTCGGCCTCCCAGTCCGAGCTGGCGACCGCGTCATAGGTGTTCTCCACGGGTCCGTCGAAACCGAGAAGGGAGGCCGTCAGGTCGCGATCGAGCGGATGGCTGCTGCCTGCCAGCGCCGCCGCCCCCAACGGGCAGCGGTTCAAGCGCCCGTAGGCGCCGAGCAGGCGCTCGCTGTCGCGCGACAACAGCGCATCCACCGCCGCCAGATAGTGCGCCACCGTGGTCGGCTGGCCCGGCTGGTGGTGGGTCTGCGCGATCAGCACCGTCTCCAGGTGCGCCTCGGCCTTCTCGACGAGCGCGCGCCGCAGGGCGAGCAGCTGCTCGCCGGTCTCCAGCAGCAGCTCGCGCGCGCGCATCCGGTAGACGGTCATGTCCAGGTCGTTGCGGCTGAGCCCGATGCGCACCCAGCTCACCGTGTGCGCGCCCAGGTCCTCCTCCAGCTCGCGCTGGATGGCGAAGAAAGCGTCCGGCACTTCGGGCCCTTGCGCGGGTAGGGGCGCGGTCTGCAGCCCCTCCAGCGCCCGGTGCAGCGCTTGGATCTCACGCTGCGCCTCGGGCCCCGCCGCCACCGGTAGCCGCGCCACCGCCTGCAGGTGCGCTGTCAACGCGCACAGGAAGTGCGGCAGCAGGTGCCGCGCGGCGAACAGGTAGTCGGGCTCGAGGACCCTACCGCGGTAGCTGGGATGCCAGGGCACGCTTCCCCCCCTCCGGATGCGCGGCCGTTCGCCGGCGCCATGCTGGCCGAGGCCCGACGCGGGACGCGACCGCCGCGGGCGCGGCGCACCGCATGGCGCGGACGCCTGCGCGAGGCCGGCGCACGCGGGCCTGCGGGCGCCCGCTCACGACCCGCCGCCCCCCACCGCCGCGGCGTCGCCGTCGAGGTGGAGCAGCCGCGCGGCGTTGCCCCCGAAGATCAGGCGCACGTCGTCCTCGGGCACGTTGAGCGTGTAGCAGGTGCGGAGCTGGTCGAGCAGATAGCGCTCGGAGAAACCGCGCGGGAAGTGGCTGGAGTCGCTGCCGAACACGATGCGCTCGGGCCCCACCGTCTCCAGGGCCTTGCGATAGAGGTCCTCCAGGGTGAGCGGGTAGGGCATCCAGCGCATCCACTGGTTCGAGCCGGAGGTGTCGATGTAGATGTTGGGCAGGCTCCAGCACAGCGCCAGGAGCTCGCGGAAGTAGCCCGCCCCGAAATGCGGGATCACGAAGGGGATCTCGGGGAAGTCGCGGGCCACCTCGAACAGCGACAACGGGTCGATGCGCGGATGCTTCACCACGCCACCGCCGCGCCCCAGGAAGCCGAAGTGGATCAACGCCGGCAGGCGACGCTCGGCCAGGAATTCCCACACGCCACGCACTTCGGGGGCCTCGAAGGGGCGGTCGGTGCGGGGGCCGAGCAGCTTGTAGCCGCGCAGGCCGAGCTCATCGACGGCGCGCCTGAGCTCGGCGTCAGCGCCGGGCTCGAGCCGGTGGTGCGCCAGCCCCAGGAAGCGCTCGGGGTGACGCCGCACGAGGCCCGCCAGGCGGTCGTTGGTGTTGGCGCTGACGAACACCACGCGCCGGAGGCCGTGGCGATCGACCTCGTCCACCCAGCGCTCCAACGCCCGCTCGATCTCGTCCTCCGAGCGCGCGGGAGGCTCGGCCGGCTCGGTGTTCCACTCGCGGGACATGCGCTCGCCGCGCTCGCGCGCGTACGCCTGCAGCTCGGGGTGCTGCGGCGGGCGCCCGGCCTCGGGCGTGCCCATGGTGTTCTCCACAGGGAAGTGGACGTGGAAGTCGATGACCCCAAGGTCGCGGTAGCTCATGCCCTTCGCCCCTCCGACCCGGCCACGACTCCCCCGTCCGGCGCGGGCCGCTGGGAAGCGTCGCGCGTCCGTGCCACCGGCGTGGGGAGCCGTCTGTCGCCCCAGCGCGATCCCACCAGGGTGAACCGGTTGCATCAAGGCTAGGCCGGGTCTCCCGGCCCGTCAAGGGCACGCAGTCACGATAGGCATCACGATAGGGCATCACGAGGCATCACGACGGGCATCACGACGGGCGACGTACCGGCGTGACGATCCCGCAGTCCTGGGCACGCACCAGGCGGGGCACGCCAGCCGGGACACGCCAGCCGGGACACGCCAGGCAGCGCGCCGCCGGGACACAGCCGAATACAGCCGGGATGTGTCTGGGGGGCGCCGGGGGCCGACCGCACGGCGCCGGCACGGGCGCTCAACGCCAGGGGAAGCCGATGCGGCGCCAGCCGGTGCGCATCTCGCGGAGCAGGTCGCGGGTGCGCCAGGACTCGGCCTCCTCGACCGGGCGCAGCAACCGCCACGCCTGGCTGCGACCCAGGCCGGAGATCAGGAACAGCGAGTGGTAGCCCGTCCACGTCATCCCGAACAGGTGCAGCGGCGCGGTCTGCAACAGGGTCAACAGCGGACCCGAGAGCACGCCGCCGAGGAAGCCAGCGATGCCCGCCACCAGGGAGTACATCGCGATGAAGGCGACCCTACCCTCGCTCGGCGCGGACACCAGCGCCAGGTTGAACAGCGCCGGGGTGGCGGCGCCCCACGCCAGCGCGTCGCAGAAGCCGGCGATCCAGATCCAGTAGACGTGACCGGTGAATCCCGCCAGGATCCAGGTGGCGGGCAGCAGCGTCCCGGCCAGGAAGGCGCCGAGCGCCAACACCGCCTTGTTCCCCACCCGGTCGGCCACGCGCCCCCACAGGCTGCTGGTGAGCAGCGCCGTGACGGCGGCGATGGCGCTCCAGATGGCGATCTCGGTGAAGGTGAGCTTGAGTTGCTGCAGGAAGTAGGGGATCACGAAGGGCGCTGCCAGCAGCACCACGAACTGCCAGTAAGCGGCGAAGAGCAGGAAGCGCCGGAAGTTCGCGTCCCTGAGGGGCGTCACCAGCACATCCCGCAGCGCGGCACGGCGGCGCGGGCTGGGCGGGTCGTACTGCCGGAAGTACATCGCGACGCCGACTCCGGCGCTCAGCACCGCCATCACCATCACGACCTGGAAGCCGATCGGCGCCCCCACCCGGTCGAGGAACCAGCCCGCCGCGAGGTTCGCCAGCATGCCCACCACGCCCACGACGCCGGCGCGGTAGCCGAAGTAGCGGCCGCGCTGCTTCTCCGGCACGACGTCGCCCATCCAGGCACTCCAGAGCGTGCCGTTCGACGCCTGGAACAGCGAGGACACCAGCACCAGCAACACCATCAGGCCGGGCAGCTCGGCGGCCGGCAGCCCGAGGCTCGGGAGCAGCGCGGCCAGCACCCAGACGCCCCGGCCGAGGATCGCGACCAGGGCGGTCAACAGGCGCCGGCGCCCCAGCAGGTCGGCCGCCAGGGCGGCCAGCGGGCTGGCCGCCTGTGCCAGGAGCGGCACGCTTGCCACCAGGGCGATGTCGGTCGCGTTCGCCCCGAGGTGGAGCATGAACCCCACCAGCACGGCGCCCGAGGTCCAGTTGAGGAACACCTGGGTGGCGCTCCCCTCCACCACCGAGATGCGCATCGTGCTCCGGATGCGATCGGCGATCGAGGGGTCGGGGCTTGCGGGTGTGAGGGGAGCGGAAGGCGTGGGCATGGGGGTCAGGCGCAGGGAGCAGGCGTCCGGCAAGCACGCTCGGAGCCGTGAAGCGAACGACAGTCTACGGCACGGGCGAGGCCGTCCGCGAGGGGTCCGGTCACGGTCTGGCGCGTGCGCTTGCGCGGCGCCGAGGCGTCGGGGACGAGCTGTCAGGGACGGGGCGTCAGGGACGGGGCGTCAGGGACGGGGCGTCAGGGACGGGGCGTCGGGGACGGGGCGTCGGGGCCAGGGCGGGCCGCCCGTCGCCAGCGGGTAGACTGCGTGGTCGCGATTCCCTGGCACGGACTCCTGGGGCGGGCGCCGCATCCGATCCTGCGTGCGCTGCGTAAGGAAGGGTAGGTGTACGAAACGGTGGCGGAGACACCGAGCGACGCCGAGCTGGTGCAACAGGTCGCGCAGGGCGAGAACGAGGCTCTGCGGGCGCTGTTCCAGCGCCACAGCGGCGCCGTGACCGCCCTCGCGCATCGCATGCTGGGTGATCGACAGGAGGCGGAGGAGATCCTTCAAGACACCTTTCTCAGGCTCCACCTGAACGCCCGAAGCTTCGACGGCCAGCGCGCGGCGCTCCGGACCTATCTGTTCGCCATCGCCCGCAACCTGTGCCTGTCGCGTCTGCGTGCCCGCTCGAGCCGCCCCCGCAAAGCGCTCGACGCCGACCCGCACGACGTCGCCTTCCAGGCGGCGGTGGGCACGTTCGACGACCCGCTGCCCGGCATCGTGGTCCGCGGGGCGCTGGCTCGGCTGGAGGCCGACGAACGCGCGCTGCTCGAAGCCGCCTTCTATCAGGGGTACAGCCACAGCGAGCTGGCGTCGCTGAACGGTATGCCGTTGGGCACCGTCAAGAGCCGCCTGCGGCGCGCGCTGGCCAAGTTGCGCGCGCATCTCGAGGGAGGAGCGCCGTGAGAGCCGACCCGACCCTCCACGAGATGCTGCCCGACTACCTGCTGGGCTTGCTCGAGCCGTCCGAAGCGGCGCGCTTGGAGGTGGCGCTGGCGCGCTCGGCGGAGCTGCGGGCGCAGGCGGACGCCCTGCGCGCCGCGCTGTTCGCGCTCCCGGAAGCGCTCGAGCCCGAGCCGCCGGCACCGGGCTCCTGGGAGACGCTGCTGGGGCGGGTCCGGGAAGAGCGCGCCGGGGAAGAGCATGCCGGACCCGCAGCTGCCGGCAACGTTGCAGCCACGTCCGCCGGCGCCGCGCCCGCCGGCGTCGCGGCCGCCGGCAGCGCTCCACGTTCCACCACGGCGCCACGTCCCCGCACGGCGCCGCGCCGCCCCGTGCTGGCGGTGGCGCTGGCCATCGCCCTGGCCCTGCTCGTCGCCACCGCGGGCTGGGGCGCGCTGCAGCAGCGGCGCGCCGACCTCGCGGCGCACGAGGAGGCGATCGTCGCCTACTGGATGCGCATCCCGGACCTGAGCATCGTGTCGCTCGACGCCGTGCAGGGCGGCCACCCCGGCGTGGCCTGCGTCCTGCCCGATGGCCGCGCCATGGTGCTGCAGCCGCACGCGCCCCGGCCGGGCCGGTCCTACGTGCTCTACGGCCTGACCGGCACCGGCCGGGTGGAGCTGGGCCGCACGAGGGGCCGCCTCATCCTGTTCCGCGCCGACGGACTGACCGGCGTGGAACTTGCGATCAGCGGCCCGTCGGGCAGCGTGATCGCCAGGGCCAGCCTGAACTGACGCCTCCCACCGGGACCCCCTCCTAGGAGGCCACGCCGCACCAGTCGAGCGCGGCGCGGGCCAGCACCTTGGTCACGTTGCGCACGCTGGGGAGGTCGACCCACTCGTCCGGCGCGTGCAGGTTGGCCCCCACGGGACCGTAGCAGGTCGCCGGGATGCCGTGATGATGGGAGAAGAAGCGCACGTCGGTGGTCGCCGTGCTGATGTAGGGCCGGGCCTCCCCGCCCATCACGGTGCGGTGGGCGGCGCGCAATGTGTCGAACAGGGGCGTCGCGGGGTCGACCACGCAGCCCTCGGCCTTGAAGCCGTAGAACGCGATCTCCGGCGGGTGCTCGGCCAGCCACGGGTCACCGGCCGCGTACGCCCGGAGGTCGTCGCGGAAGCGCGCCTGCGCCACGTCCAGATCGGCACCGGGGTAGGCCGAGAAGCGCACCTCGAGGACGCACTCCGACGGGACCGAGGAGGGCCAGTCACCGCCACGCACCACCCCCACGTTGTAGTTGAGCGGGTGGTCGACATCGCGGTAGGCCTCGTGACGGGCGCCGGGATCGTTGGCCGCCGCCTCCATGTCCCGGATCCCCTGCATCAGGAAGGCCGCCTTCTCGTTGGCGTTGACCGCCTTGTCGGCGCCGAGCGCGTGCGCGCCCGCGCCGAGCACGGTGACCCGCGCCCACAGCACGCCGATCTGGGCGGTGAGCAGCGTCTGGTTGAAGGGCTCGGGGATGATGGCGGCGTCCGCCCGACCGTCGTCCGCCAGCGAGCTCACGGCCGCCAGGCTGCCGTTGCCGGTGCACTCCTCCTCGATCACCGTCTGCAGGAGCACGTCGCCGGCCAGCTCGACGCCGGCTCGCCGGATGGCCGCGACGGCGTAGATCATGGCCGCGACGCCCGACTTCATGTCGGCCGCGCCGCGCCCGTACATCCGCTCCCCCTGGATCTCGGCACCCCAGGGATCGACCGTCCACAGCCGCTCGGGGGTGGCCGGCACCACGTCGATGTGGCCGTTGAACACCAGCGAGCGCCCGCCTCCACGGCCCTGGACCCGCGCGCCCACGTTGGGGCGGCCCTCGTACGCCCAGCCCACCGGCGAGTAGCCCGGCAGCCGGGCGATGGCGGCGTGATCGACCTCCTGCGCAACGGCCTCGAGGCCGATGGCGCGGAGCTCTTCGATCACCCGCTCCTGCGCGGCGCGCTCGTGGTGAAGCGTGCTGCGGCGCCGCACCAGCTCCTGCAGGAAGGCGACCTCGGCGTCCCAGGCCGCATCGATGCTGCGCTCCACCGTCGTCCAGACCTCGTTCGTGCTCATGACCGACCTCCCGAGGCGTCGTGCGCGGTCCCGCGCGCGGCGTCGTCCGCCGCGTCGTCCGCGGCGTCCTCCGCCGTGTCCTCGACCGTGTCCTCCAACGTGTCCTCCAACGCGTCCTCCAGTGCGTCCTCCATGACCGCCACCGGCCCGTCCGTCGCGACCGGGACCGGCGTGGCGGCCCGCACCTCCTCGACCGAAACTCCGCGCGCGCGCTCCCGGAGCACCAGGCCGTCCGCGGTGACCGTGAACAGGCCCAGCTCGGTGACGATCGCGCTGGCGGCGCGCGGCGCCGTGAGGGGCAGGTCGCAACGCTCCACGATCTTCGGCGTGCCGTCGCGGGTGCGGTGGCGCGTCAGCACGACGGTGCGCCGCGCCTTGGCGGCCAGCTCCATGCTGCCGCCCATGCCGGGGCTGGGGCCGCCCGGAGCCTTCCAACTGGCGATGTCGCCGCGGCCGCTCACCTGCATGGTGCCGAGCACCGCCGTGCCGAGACGCCCGCTGCGCACCAGCGCGAAGGCCAGCGCACTGTCGAAGGTGGCGGTCTCCGGCACGCGCGAGATCGGCTCGCCGCCCGCGTTGATGAGGTCGACGTCCTCCTCGCCCGCGGGCGGGCGCGGCCCGATGCCGGCAACGCCGTCCTCGGCGAACAGCACCACCCGCCGCCGGGGCGGGATGTAGTTGCCGACCAGCGTGGGCAGCCCGATGCCGAGGGCGACCAGCTCGCCGTCCTCGAGCAGCAGCGCCGCCCGCCGCGCGATCAGCTCACGTGGGTCCACGACGGGGCCTCCTTCCCGCTCACGACTTCGGCGCTCACGTCTTCGGGGCCGGGACGCCGGCGGGCACCGGGCTGCCCGGCACCAGGTAGTCGACGAAGGCCCCTGGGATGTGGACGCTGTCGGGGTCGAGCTCGCCGGCCGGCACCAGGGTGCGGACCTCGGCGATGACCACGTCGGCCGCCATGGCGACCAGGGGGTTGAAGTTGCGTGCCGTGCCGCGGAACACCAGGTTGCCGTAGGCGTCGCCGACGTCGGCCAGCACGATGCCGAGCGGCGCGCGGATGGCGGGCTCGAGCAGGTAGGGGCGGCCGTCCATCTCGACGATGCGCTTGCCCTCCTCGACCTCGGTGCCGGTCCCCACGTCGATCAGGATGCCGCCGAGACCGGCGCCGCCGGCGCGGATCTGCTCGGCCAGCGTGCCCTGCGGCACGAAGGTCACCTGCAAGCGGCCCTCGTTCATCTGGGTTACGGCGATGGGGTTGGAGCCGATATGCGAGACCACGGCGCGCTCCACCTGTCCGGCGCGGATCAGCCGCCCCACCCCGTGCGAAGGGTAGCCGGCATCGTTGCCGATGATGTTCAGGCGCCGGAAGCCGGCCGCCACCAGCGCGTCGATGAGCAGCGGCGGCGTGCCGATGCTCCCGAACCCCCCGAACAGCAGGGTGGCGCCGTCGGCGAACAGCCCCATGGCCGCCTCGGCGTCGATGATCTTGCCGTGACTCCCGCTCCCCTGCAGCTGCGCAGCCGCCATGCGCTACGCCTCCTCCCCCGTCACGCGTTCCCTGTCATGCATCGCCTACCGCCAGGCGATCGTACGCGTCGCGCCAGGGGCGCGCCCGCTCGAAAGCGGCGCTGGCGGCGAGCACGCGCGCGTCCTCGAAGCGACGGCCGATGAGCTGCAGGCCCACCGGAAGGCCCTCCGGCGTGGTGCCGGCGGGGATCGAGGCCGCCGGGTGCCCGGTGAAGTTGATCGGGTAGGTGAGGCACCACCCGATGAAGGGATCGACGCGCTGCCCCTCCACCTCATCGGGGCCGCGCGTCGTGCCGTCGGCGGCGTTGTCGATGCCGGCGACCGACAGGGTGGGCGTCACCAGCAGGTCGTGATGGTCGAAGACGTCCTGCAGAGAATCGAAGACCTCGGTCCGGAGCACGTCGTCGAGCCGGTAGTCCACGGCAGCGACCCCGCGCCCGCGCTCGAGCTTGTGGCGGTAGTCGGGGTCGAGCTCGCCGGCGAGCTCGCCCAGCAGGTCCACACCCGCCCGGGCCATCGACACCGCCGACTCGACCGCGCGCACGGCGCTGGTGCGCGTCCACATGTCGGCCAGCTCCTGGTGCGGGCGCGTCCAGGCGAGGTCGATGCGCTCGACATGCATGCCGAGCTCCTCCAGCGCGCCCAGCGCGCGCTCGACCGCCGCGCGCACCCGCGGCTCGACGGGGAACCCCCCGAAGTCGGGGCTGTAGGCCACCCGCATCCCGGCAACCGGAGCGCGCGTGGCGGCGACCAGGTCGTCGCCCAGATCGGGCAGGCTGAGCGGGTCGCGAGGGTCGGGCCCCACCATCGTTTGCAGCATGAGCGCGGCGTCCTCGACCGTGCGCGTCAACGGCCCGCTGTGGGCGTAGGGGGTATGGAGCAGGAAGCCGTCCGGGCGGGCGGCGACCGGCACCCGCCCGAACGTCGCCTTGAAGCCGTAGACCCCGCACAGCGCGGCGGGGATGCGGATCGAGCCTCCGCCGTCGGAGCCCTCGCCCAGCGGCGCGAGACCGGCCGCCACGGCGGCGGCGCTGCCGCCCGACGAGCCGCCGGCGTTCTTGCCGGGCGCGAAGGGGGTGCTGGTGGGGCCGAACAGGCGGTTGTCGGTGGTGCCCTTGTAGCCGAACTCGGGGGTGTTGGTCTTACCCAGAGCGATCGCTCCCGCCGCCTCGAGCCGCGCCACGGGCGTCGACGTGACGGCGGCGACGTGGTCGCGGAAGGGCAGCGAGCCGTAGGTGGTGCGCACGCCCGCCTTGGTCTCGAACAGGTCCTTGAGGGCGAAGGGCACGCCGTGCAACGGGCCCAGCGCGTCGCCGCGCATCACCGCCCGCTCGGCGTCGCGCGCGGCCTCGAGCGCGGCCTCGGCGAGCACCGTGACGTAGGCGTTGATCGAAGGGTTGCGCCGCTCGATCGCTGCGAGGTGTGCCTGAACGACCTCCACGGGCGAGATGCGGCGCGTCCTCATGGCGAGCGCGAGCTCGCCGGCGGAAGAGGTGAGGGGGGTGGGGTCCAAACGAGGCTCCGTTTTCGTGGGCGTGCCGCGCCGGCCCGCAGCGAACGCGCGGGACCGGGCGCGGACCGGGGCTCAGTGCCGGAGGATCTTGGAGAGGAAGAGCTTGGTGCGGTCCTCCGTCGGGTTCTGGAAGAAGTGCTCGGGGGTGCCGGTCTCGACCACCCGGCCGCCGTCCATGAACAGCACCCGGTCGGCCACCTCGCGCGCGAAGCCCATCTCGTGCGTGACGACGATCATGGTCATGCCCTGGGCGGCGAGGTCCTTCATGACGTCGAGCACCTCGTTGATCATCTCGGGATCGAGGGCGCTGGTGGGCTCATCGAAGAGCATCACCTTCGGCTCCATGGCCAGCGCCCGGGCGATGGCGACACGCTGCTGCTGCCCGCCGGAGAGCTCCTCGGGATACTTGTTGGCCTGCTCCAGGATGCCGACGCGGTCGAGCAGTCGCCGCGCGATGTCGACCGCCGCCTTGCGGTTGGCGCCGCGCACGCGCATGGGCGCCAAAGTGACGTTGCGCAGCACCGTCATCTCCGGGAACAGGTTGAACTGCTGGAACACCATGCCCACCTCGCGGCGCACCTCGGCGAGGTCGCGGGTGTCCTTGATGCGGATTCCGTCGACGGTGACGGTGCCGGCGTCGTGCGTCTCCAGCCCGTTGATGCAGCGGATGAGGGTGGACTTGCCGGAGCCCGACGGCCCGATGACCACCACCACCTCGCCGCGCGCGACCTCCACATCGACGCCACGAAGCGCCTTGAAGGAGCCGAAGTGCTTCTCGACGCCCTCGAGGGTGATGAGGGCGGCGCCGTTCTCGGCGCTGCCGTTCTCGGCGCTGCTTTTGTCGGCGCTCATGCGTCCCCCTCGTCATCGTCCGCGGAAGCGGCCTGCAGCCGGGCCATGGGGCGCCCGCGGCGTCTACGGATGGGGTCGGCGACGACCTCCAGATAGCTGAACAGGAAGCTGCCGACCATGGATAGCGCAAGATAGATGACCGCCGCGGCGGCCCACATCATGGCGGGCTGGTAGTTGTAGGAGATGGCCCGCTCGGTACTGAGGGTGAGCTCCACCACGCTGATGGTGGACGCCAGCGAGGAGTCCTTGAGGAGCGCCAGGGCGTAGTTTCCGAAGGGCGGGATCATCAGCCGGACCGCGGGCGGGATGATCACGAAGCGCATGATGTCGCGCCCGCCCAGGCCGAGACTGGCCGCCGCCTCCGCCTGGCCCTTGTGGATCGACTCGATGCCGGCGCGGATCACCTCGGATAGGTAAGCGCCGTACCCCAGCGACAGCGCCAGCACCGCGGCCGCGAACGGGGTGAGGTGTGGGGGGAGCATGACGCTCCCCCCGCTGAGGGGCTCGAACACCAGCCGGTTCAGCCAGGCGAAGATCTGCGGCGTCGCGAAGTAGGCGAAGAAGATCTGCACCAGCGCCGGCGTGCCGCGGAACAGCTCGACGTAGAACCTCGCCACCCCCTTGACCACCACGTTCCCGGAGCGCCGCATGAGCGCGGCGACCAGCCCGAAGAGCAGCGCCAGACCGTAGGTCAGCACGCTGAGCTCGACGCTCAGGACGGCGCCCTTCAACAGGGCGTGGAGGATGGCGGGGGTGACGACGTTGCCCATGCTCTAGCAGGTCCCTCCGGTCACGCGGTGGTGACTACTTGGTGGTGACTACTTGGTGGTGATCGGCATATCGAAGCAGCGCGAAACGATGTCCTGATTGAACCACTTCATGCTGATCTGCTTGAGCGTCCCGTTGTTGTTCAGCTCGACGAGCGCCTTGTTCAGGGCGGCCTTGAGGTCGGTGTTCTGCTTGGCGACCGTGACGTTGGCCAGGTCGATGTAGAGCAGGTCGCCGACGGGCTTCAAGGGGGCGCCCTGGGTGATGGCGTAGGAGCCCACTGCCAGATCGGTCACCAGGCCGCCGACGATGCCCGACTGCACGGCCTGGATGCCGGTGGGGTCGTCCTTGTAGGTCTTGAAGTCATAGCCGTTCTTGGTGAGCCAGCCCTCGTAGGTGGTGCCGAGCGCGACGGCCACCGGCTGCTTCATCTGGCTGATGTCGGTGACGTTGGAGCTCTTGGGAACGAAGAGCTGTGCGCCGCCGCAGTGGTACGGGTGGTCGAGATAGTCGACCGCCGTCGCTCGCTGCGGGGTGTACGCCTGGCTGGCCACGGCGACATCGAAGATGCCGGACTGGACGCCCTGGACGATGGTGGAGAACTCGGCGGCGTCGACGCGAGCGGTGACCCCGAGCTGCTTGGCCAGCGCCTTGGCGACGTCGGCGTCGTAGCCGACGAGCTGCTGGTCGGCGTTGAAGAGGCTGAACGGCGGGTAGCCGCCCGACATGACCAGGATCATGTAGCCGCGCTTCTGGATCGTGGCCAGGTCCGCCGCGCTGGCGATGCCACCTACCAGGAGCACCGCTGCCAGCACGGCTCCGAATACGATCTTCATGCGTGCACGTGTCATTCCTACCTCCATACCGGAGCCTTGCTCTCCAGCATTGCTCCCACGAAAGGGTGGCCGGTCAGGTGCGTTGCGGCGCCGGCGTGCCGAGCTCGTGCTCGAGCGCACTCAGGGCACCGTCCACCATTCCGACCAGGGCATCGACTTCCGCCGCGTCGATGGTGAGCGGCGGAGCGATCATCACGGCGTCCCCAGCGCCCTCCAGGGCGCCGGCGGCCGGGTAGATGAGCAGCCCCCGTTCGAACGCGTGGCGCACCAGGCGCCCCGTGACGTTCGCTTCGGGGGGGAAAGGGGCGAGCGACCCGTCGGCCACGAGCTCGAGCCCGACCAGGAGGCCGAGGCCGCGCACGTCGCCGAGGACGGGGTGGCGCGCCGCGAGGGTCTTCAGGGCGTTCATGAGCTGCTCGCCGCGCTCGCGCGCGTTCCCGACCAGGTCGTGGTTCTCCACGTAATCGAGGACGGCCAGCGCGGTGGCGGCGGACAGCGGGTTGAAACTCAGGGTATGGCCGTAGAGGACGGAGCCGGAGCCCCGCCGGATCGGCTCCATCAGCTCGTCGGTCGCGACGACCGCCGCGACGGGGGTGTAGCCGGCGCCGAGGCCCTTGCCGAGCACCAGCAGGTCCGGGACGACCCCGTAGTGCTCCACGGCGAACATGGCGCCGGTGCGCCCCATCCCCGTCATGACCTCGTCGGCGATGAAGAGGACGTCGTTGGCGTCGCAGATGGCGCGGATCTTCGCGTAGTACTCGGGCGGCGGCGTGATGGCGGCGCCGCTGGCGCCCACCACGGGCTCGGCGATGAAGGCGGCGACGTTGTCGGCGCCCAGCGCGTCGATGCGCGCCTGCAGATCGTCGGCGCACGCCACCGCGCACGACGGGTACGCGAGCCCCAGGGGGCAGCGCAGGCAGTAGGGGGTGGCGACCTGCGCGTCCTTGGCCAGCAGCGCCTCGAAGCGCGAGCGCCGCAGCACGTGGCCGGACATCGACAGCGCCCCCAGCGTGACGCCGTGGTAGCTGATGCGCCTGGACAGCACGTGCGTCTTCTCCGGCCGCCCGCGCTCCTGCCAGTGCTGCAGGGCCATCTTCGCGGCCAGCTCGGTGGCCTCGCTGCCGCTGTTGACCAGGAACAGCCAGCGCAGGCTGCCCGGCGCCAGCGCACCGAGGCGCTCGGCCAGCGCGTCGGACGGGCGGTTGCCGAACTGCGAGCGGAACGCGAAGGTGAGCGTCTCGGCCTGCGCGCGCATGGCCTCCAGCACCTCCGGCACGCCGTGCCCGATGTTGGTGTTGACGGCGCCGGAGCAGCCGTCGAGGTAGCGGCGTCCCCCCTCGTCGTAGAGGTAGAGCCCTTCGCCCCGCACCGCGGTGGGCGGAGCAGCCTCGACCAACGGGTGGATGACGTAGCCGGAACGATCCGGCGCGCCGACGCTCATCGCCTCACCCCAGGGCCCCTTCGGCCCGCACCGCTTCGAACGCATCGGCGAGGATCGCGAAGGCACGCTCGAGCTCGTCGTCCTCGACCGAGAGCGGGACCAGCACACGCAGCACATTGCCGTCCCGGCCCGCCTTGAGCAGCAGCAGGCCACGCCGGCGCGCCTCAGCGATGACGCGCTCGGTGAGCGCGGCGCCGCGGCGCACGCCATCCTCGCCGGGAACGATCAGCTCCGCGGCCACCATGGCGCCGAGCCCGCGGACCTCCACGATGACGTCGTGCTCGGCCTTCAGCGCCTCGAAGCGTTCGAAGAGGGCCGTCCCCAGGGCGCCGGCGCGCTCCAGCAGGCCGGTCTGCTCGAAGACGTCGAGCACGGCCAGCGCCGCGGCGCACGCCAGCGGGTTGCCGCCGTAGGTGCCGCCGAGGCCGCCCGGATCGGGAGCGTCCATGACGTCGGCGCGGCCGATCACACCCGACAGCGGGAGCCCGCCGGCGAGGCTCTTGGCCACCGTGATGAGGTCGGGCACGACGCCGCTGTGCTCGATCGCGAAGAGGCGGCCGGTGCGCCCGAAGCCGCTCTGGATCTCGTCGGCGATCAACAGCATGCCGTGGCGCTCGGTGAGCTCCCGAAGGGCGCGCAGGAAGGCGAAGGGGGCGGGTACGAAGCCGCCCTCGCCCAGCACCGGCTCGATGAGGACGGCGGCGACCCGCTCGGGCGCCACCTGGCTGGCGAGCACGTCGTCGAGCGCGCGCAGGGCGTCGTCGACGCTCCAACCGCGCAACGGGTAGGGGAACGGCGCGTGGAACACGTCGGGCGCGAACGGCCCGAAGTTCTGCTGATAGGGGTTGGTCTTGCCGGTGAGCGTCATGCCCAGCAGCGTGCGCCCGTGGAAGCTGCCGCTGAACGCCAGGATGCCGGAGCGGCCGGTAGCGGCCCGTGCGATCTTGACGGCGTTCTCGACGGCCTCGACGCCGGTCGTGAGCAGCAGCGTCTTCTTGGGCGCCGCGCCCGGCGCCAGCGCGTTGAGGCGCTCGGCGAGCCGTACGTAGGGCTCGTAGATGGCGACCTGCGCCGAAGTGTGGCTGAAGCGCTCGAGCTGCGCCTGCACCGCGTTGGTCACCCGCTCGTTGGCGTGACCGATGTTCATGACGCCGATGCCACCCGTGAAGTCGATGTACTCGGCGCCGTCCACGTCCCACAGGCGCGCGCCCTTGGCCCGTGCCGGGAAGATCGGGTGTGCCGTGGCCAGCCCTCGTGGGACGTTGTTGTCCCGGACCCGGCCCAGAAGTACATTACGGGATTCAGCGGACTCCACCGCGACCCAGCGCCCCTTTCCTGTTGGACGGCTCACCCTACCCCAGGAAGCTGCGGGGTGCTACGGATTCGACTCACAATTGCCCTAGTCGCTTTTGTCCTCCAGTGACAAGATCTCGGCGGCGAGCTGCAGCTCGAAGCGCATCCCCGGCTCGGAGAGGTCGGCGCGAAGCGCCTGGGACACGCGCTCGAGCCGGTAGCGCACGGTGTTGACGTGCACCCCCAGCTCCGCGGCGGCGCGCTTCGCCTCGAAGCCGGTACGCGACCAGGCCACCAGCGTGGCGACCAACCGCGGCCCGCCGCGCAGCGCGCGCACGGGACCGAACACCTCGTCGAGAAGCGCGGCGCGGGCGTCGGCGTCGCCGAGCAGCACCCGCGGCACCAGCCAGGCCTCGTAGAGCAGCACCCGCCGGGGCTCCAGGTGGGGGAGCAGCGAGCGCGCCTCCCGGAAGCTGAGCTCGATGCCCTGCACCCCGTTGCGGGCGCGGCCCCACACCATCCCCACGGACGCGTCGACGTGCCCCACCTCCAGCGCGCGCGGGTCGAGGTCCTCCTCCAGCAGCACGCTCACCTCGTTGAGGGACACCGACAGGAAGGGGGTGCCCCCCAGGTCGGCGATGCGGCGCCCCAGGCGATCGGCGAGCTGCTCCCGGCGCAGGAAGTCCTCGCGCGACAGGGGCAGCGACACGTCGTGCAACACCGCGATCCCGACGCGATAGCTGCGCTCCCACTCGAAGCCGTTCAGGCGGGCGCGCTCCAGGTTCTGGGGGGTGGGCTCGAGCCGTCCCTCCAGCAACGAGTCGAGGAAGGCGTAACCGAGCCGCGACTCGAGCTGCGCCAACGTCTGCTGGTGAGCGATGTGCAGCGCCACCACGGTGGCGGCGTGCTCGGCGGCGCGGAGGTCGAGCTCCCCGACCGGACTGTCCCCCTCGATCACCCACACCAGCCCCACCAGCTCGCCGCTCACCCGGATAGGGCAGGCGACGCGGGCCGACAGCTCCAACTCGGGCAGCGCCGGCACGCGCACGGGATCCTTCTGGGTGCGCAGCCTCTGCAGGTAGCCCAACCGCTCGAGCTCGGCCATGACGTCGGGGGGCGTGACCCCCTCGCTGAGGGTGGAGGCGCGCACGCGGTCGCGCACGCGGTCGCGCACCCGCCCTGCGCCCGCGCCGGCCTCGCCCGCACCTGCCCCGCCCGCACCGGCCTCGGGCGCACCGGCCTCGCCCGCACCTGCCTCGGGCGCACCGGGTCCGGGCGCACCGGGCTCGGCGGGCAGGTAGGAGGCGGCGTAGAGCTGGCCGGTCGGGCTCTCGAAGGTCACGTCGCGCTGGATCAGCTCGCTCAGGACGTTGGCGATCTGCTGCAGGCTGGAGGCCTGGACGGCGGCCTGGGTGAGCGCGCGGTGGATGGCCTCGGAGCGCTCGATCACCCGGTGCTGCTCGGCCAGCAGCGCCCGCTGCGCCTCCTCGGTGATGCGCGCGAAGGGGATCTCCCAGGGCAACTCCAGCACCGGCAGCGCAAGCGCGTCGGCTTCGGCCACGACGGTCGGCGGCACCTCGCTGAAGAACTGCGGCACCGCCAGCGCCAGCGCTGCCAGGCCGTGTTCGTCGAGCGAGCGCACGAACCGGCGCTGCCCCTCGACGTCGCGCGGCCAGGCGTAGCCGGTGCTCAGCAGGAGCTGCCCCGGCTGCAGCCACTCGTGAGGGTCCGGGATGTCGACCACGCCGGCCCAGCGCACCTCGCGGTCGACGCCCGCACGGCCGGCCACCAGACGGGCCCGGCCCAGCAGCGGCAGCGTCATCAACTCGGACATGCGCACGATGCCGTCAGCCTACCCTCCGGCGGGTCTACGCGACCGGGGCGTTCCTCCCCTTGGGACGTTCTTCCTTTCGGACGGCCGAGCGTTTACCGTAGCGTCGGAGCGAAGGAAGCACGAGAGGGAAGCATCATGCGCATCGTGACCGCAGAAGAGGCCGTCCGCGTCGTCCGTTCGCGCGACCGCGTGTTCGTCCACAGCGTCGCCGCCGCGCCGCAACGGCTGATCGTGGCGCTCACCGCCCGCTGGCGCGAGCTGCAGGGCGTCGAGTTGATCCACCTCCACACCGAGGGGCCGGCACCCTACACCGACGCCGCCTACGCCAGGAGCTTCCATACCAGCGCCCTGTTCGTCGGCCCCAACGTCCGGGCCGCGGTCGAACAGGGCCAGGCCGACTACATCCCCATCTTCCTGAGCGAGGTGCCGGAGTTGTTCCGGAGCGGAGCCATGCCGCTCGACGTGGCGCTGGTGCAGGTCTCGCCGCCCGACCGGCACGGCTACTGCTCGCTGGGCGTGTCGGTCGACACCAGCCGCGCCGCCGTCCACGCCGCACGCACCGTGATCGCGCAGGTCAACCCGAACATGCCGCGAACGCACGGCGACGGCCTGCTGCACCACTCCAACATCGACCTGGCGGTCGAGGTCGACGACCCCATCCCCGAGGTACCCCGCACCCCGCCGAGCCCGGAGGCGCGCGCCATCGGCATCCATTGCGCCGCCCTGATCGAGGACGGCGCCACTCTGCAGATGGGCATCGGCGCCATCCCCGACGCGGTGCTGGCGGCGCTGGGCGACCACCGCGACCTGGGCATCCACACCGAGATGTTCTCCGACGGCGCCGTCGACCTGATCGAGAGCGGGATCATCACCGGCGAGCGCAAGGTGAGCCACCCCGGCAAGGTGGTGGCGAGCTTCGTGATGGGCACGCGCCGGCTCTACGACTTCGTCGACGACAACCCGCTGGTGGTCCTGCTCGACGCCGGCTACGTCAACGACACCGCCGTCATCCGCCGCAACCCGCGCGTCACCGCCATCAACAGCGCCGTCGAGGTCGACCTGACGGGCCAGGTGTGCGCCGACTCGATCGGCACCCGCCAGTACTCGGGCGTGGGCGGGCAGATGGACTTCATGCGTGGGGCCTCGCTCTCGGAAGGCGGCAGGCCGATCATCGCGCTGCCCTCCACCACCAGCCGTGGCGAGAGCCGCATCGTGCCGTTCCTGAAGCAGGGAGCCGGTGTGGTGACGACCCGCGCGCACGTCCACTTCGTGGTGACCGAGTACGGCGTGGCCAGCCTCTACGGGAAGGCGCTGAGGCAGCGGGCGCGGGCGCTCATCCACATCGCCCACCCGGACCACCGGCAGGCGCTGGAGCGTGCGGCCTTCGAGCGCTTCCACCGGATGCCCGCCTGAGGCGCCGCCGGAACCGCCGCCGCGACCACCGCTGAAGTACACCGCTGATAGCGCACCGTTGATAGCGCACCGCTGCGACCCCGCCGGCGGGCCCCACAACGTGCGGCGCCCGCCGCCTAGAAAGGCAGCGAGCGCCGCAATTCAGCCCTGAAGGCGATTCAGGCGCGTTTACGTTGCTTCGTGCTGGCGCCGAACAGGCTGTACAGCGGGCAGAAGCCCACCAACCCGGTGAGCAGCAGGATCGCTCCGACGATGGCGAAGACAACCATCCAAACGCCGGAAACCCACCCGAAGACCCACGCGGAGAGCAGAACGAGCCCGGCGATGACCCGGATGACCCGATCGGTAGCGCTTTCGTTGATCGTCATGGCCTTGCCTCCTTGTCCTTGTCAGGAGCATAGCGCACTATTCCCGCCATAGGAATGGTAGAAATAGGAACAATGTCGAGCCGTGACGATCTCCTCCGACACCTCAAGCTCCGCGGGCCCAGCACGGTGCGCCAGCTCGCCGAGGCCACCGGGCTGTCGGACAACGCGGTGCGCCACCACCTCGCGCGCCTACGGCACCAGGGCTTCGTCGACGAGCACACCGAACGTGAGGGGGTGGGGCGTCCGGCCCACCACTACACCCTCACGGCACTGGCCGAGGGGGCGTTCCCCAAGCGCTACGTCGACCTGCTGGAGGCCGTGCTCGAGAGCGCCGCGGCGCGCGGCCTGCTCGACACGCTGCTCGACGATGTGGCGGCCGCGCTGGCCGCGCGCGTCAAGGACGAGCTCGAGCCGCTCCCGCCGCGCGCGCGGCTGCTCAAGTTGATGCAGCAGCTCGACTACGGCGAGATGCTCGGGCGCCTCGCCAACACCCCGGGAGGCTGGGAGTTCGAGGCCTACAACTGCGTCTACCGCGCCACCGGAGAACGCTTCGTCGGCGTCTGTGACCTGCTTCCCAAGGTCGTCGTGGACGCCACCGGGATGGCCGCCGAGCGGGTCCGCTGCCAGCGCGACGGGAACCACACCTGCCACTTCGCGGGCAGCTACGCCTCGGCCGACGACGGCGCTCGGGACGGCTGAACCACAGGGCCATGCACCCGGCCATGCACCCGGCCATGCATCCGCTCGGCGAGGCCGTGCGTACCGGTGGGTGGAGGTACACCCTATGCACGCACGGCAGCGGCTCGTCCCGAACCGGCAGGCAAGGCACCGGCGCACCCCCAGCAAACGGGGCTTCCCCGCCCCCCTCACGGCTTCCGCCACGCGCGCGTTCGCGCTGATCCTGGGCCTCGCTGCGCTGGCCCTGGGCGGCAGCGCCCTGGCGCAGGCGGTGAACCCCACCGTCCAGGTCCGCTACGACGCCAAGCTCGGCTACGTCCTCACCGACGCACAGGGCATGACCCTCTACATCTTCGCCAAGGACACGAAGGGCAAGAGCAACTGCAGCGGCGCGTGCGCCCAGGCCTGGCCGCCGCTCGTGGCCGACAGCGCGAGCATCTCACCGCTGAACGTACCGGGCTCGTTCAGCGTCATCACGCGCGACGACGGCACCAAGCAGGTGGCCTACAACGGCCTCCCGCTGTACACCTGGCAGGCCGACAAGAAGCCGGGCGACACCACCGGCCAGGGCTTCCACGACACCTGGTGGGTCGCCAACCTCGAGCCCGCCGTGCAGACCCTGAAGACGGCCGACGGCAGCCTGCTGGTGGGCCCCACCGGCATGACGCTCTACACCTTCGGCAAGGACGGGCCCGGCACCTCGGCGTGCAGCGGGACCTGCGCCGCCAACTGGCCGCCGCTGGTCGGGGGCTACGACACCGCCAACGGCAACGCGCCCACGGCGGGCGCAGGCGTGAAGGGAACGCTCGGCGTCATCGCACGCGACGACGGCTCGAGCCAGCTCACGCTCGACGGGAAGCCCCTGTACTACTTCCGCGGCGACGGCACGCCCGGCCAGGCGACCGGCGACGGCCTGCTCGGCCAGTGGGCGAAGGTCGTGCAGTGACCGCCGGCCGCGTCCGAGCGCACCCCTAGACCCACTCTCCGGAGGCCCCTCCCGGGCCTCCATGATCCTGCCGAGGACCGCATCCACCCCTGGCCTGCGGTCCTCGGTTCTACGTGGATGCAGCGGGCGCCGCCTGCGCGATGCTGCCCGCGTGATGCTGCCTGCATGGGGCCGCCCGCATGGGGCCGCTCAGGCCGAGGCAGCGCGCCCGCGGAACATCAGCGGCACCGCCGGGATCCCCAGCAGCGCCACCAGCGCCGCCACCAGGAAGGCGCGCTGGAGCCCGGCCCCGTCGGCGAGCAGGCCGACGGTGTAGATGCCGCCGGCGCGCACCAGGAAGTTCATCGCCAGGAAGGTGCCGTTGGCCAGCGCGCGGTTCTCCGGGAAGGCGTCCTGCACCGACGCCAGCAGCACCGGCGTGGCGCTCACCGCCGACAGCCCCAGCAGGAGCAACAGCGGGAAGGCGAGCGCGGGGGGTGCGTAGAGGAAGGCGATCATCACCAGCGGCGCCGAGACGGCCAGGGTGAGCAGCACACTGCCGCGACCGAGGCGATCCGAGACGGTGCCGGCGGAGAGAGCGCCCACCACGCCCGCCGCCTCCAGGATGGTGAGGGACGCGCCGGCCAGCCACAGGCCGGTGCCCATCACGTCCTTCATGAACAGCGGGAGGTAGATGGTCGCCGCCACCAGCAGCATCACGCGGGTGGCGATCAGCAGGCCGATGGCCGGGAAGACGCGACGGGCGGTCGACCACGGCAGGAGCCCCGTCCGACGGACCGCGCCCTCCGCCGAGACGTTGCGCAGGCGGAAGTACAGGATCACGCTCACGGCCCAGCCGATGAAGGCAAGGCGCCACAGCCCCTCGAGGCCGAACCAGCCCACCGCCGCCACGGCCAGCAACGGCCCCAGGGAGCGCCCGAGCTCACCGCCGGCCATGAAGATGCTCATGCCCGCGCCGACCCGGCGCCCCGAGACGTGCGCCACCATCGCCGGCGCCGGCGCATGGAACGACGCCACGCTCAAGCCGGCGGCCAGCAGCAGGAACACGAGCGACAGGTAGTTCGGCGCCCGGCCCAGCAGGGTGATGAGCGTCGCGGTCACGGCCGGCGCCAGGATCACGAAGTAGCGCAGGCTGACCTTGTCGGCCAGGTAGCCGATGGCCGGGTTGAGAAGGCTGGGGAGTTGCAGGAAGACCGCGAGGCCGCCGGTCATGGTGTAGTCGGTGTTGAGCTTCTGCTGCAGGACCGGGAGGAGCGGCGCCACGAAGGCGGTGAAGCTGTCGTGCGCGAAGTGACCACCGGCCACGGTGGCGACGTCGCCGGTCCGGAAGCGCTCCTCTGGGGCGGCAGCGACCCCGGCCTGGCTCGTCCGCGGCGCGCCGCCGGTCGCGGCGCCCGCGACGGAGGCGGGGCCGGGGTCGGACGCCGCGCTACTCGCCACGTCGCTTGCCACGTCGGCCGCCGCCGGGCCGGCCACGCCGCCGACGGGAACCTCGTGGTGGTCGTTCGGATCCATGCGGACCAGCATAGCCCGCGCCTCCGAGCTTCCGAGACGCCCAGGCTATGCAGGTGCAGCGTGCGCCGGCGCGCGCCGGCGCTCTTGCCGGCTCAGCGATGGACCGCGAGCAGGAAGCGGTCCATCCAGCGATCCGGCAGGAAGCGCGTCAGCACGTCCACCACGCGCGCGTCGAAGCCCACGCGGTAGCGCGTGCGCGCGCGCGTCGCCGTAAGGGCGTGCAGCACCGCCCGCGCCACCCCGTCGGGCGGGATGCCGGCGGAGTCGACGTCGGTCACGCCGCGAGCGACGGTGCGGATGGTCGTTTCGTAGAGCTCGGCCGCCTCGTCGGGCATGCGCGCCATGCGCGCCTCACCGGCGCCCATCGTCTTGCCCCAGATGGGGGTGCGCACCCGCCCGGGCTCCACGATCGACACCTGCAGCCCCCACGGCCCCAACTCCAGACGGAAGGCATCGCCCACCGCCTCGATGGCGAACTTGGAGGCCGCGTAGGCGCCCACCAACCGCGAGGAGACCAGGCCGGAGATCGAGCCCACGAACACCACGCGGCCGTAGCTGCCGCGCACCGGCGAGCTCCCGCCCGCGGGCGACCAGTCGACGCCGGCCGGCGCGGCGGGCGCCCTCACCCCGAACCCACGACGCGGGCCCTCCATCGCTGCCTGGCGCTCGCGCGCGCGCCTCAACAGCGGCAGCATGGCCTGGGTGACCGCGACCTGGCCGAGAACGTTGACCTCGAGTTGGAGACGGAGATCCTCCAGTGGCAGGAACTCCAGGGGTCCCGCCACCACCAGGCCGGCGTTGTTCACCACGCCGTGCAGGCCGCGCTCGCCGGTGCGTTCGTCGATGACGCCAGCGGCACGCGCGATGCCGTCCTCGTCGGTGATGTCGAACAGCAGGGGTGTAATGCCGCCCGCGGCGGGCCCCCCGCCCCCGGTCGCGGCCGCTCGCGCCTCTCGACCGTCCTGCTCGAGCAGCTCCGCCGACTCTTCGCGTCGCACGCCGGCGAACACCTCGAAGCCCCGGCGGGCGAGCAGGCCGGCCACAGCGCGACCGATCCCGGTCGACGCACCGGTCACCAGGACGGCTGGCGGCGTGTCCCCCTCCGAAGCGACATGCACGGAGCCATCTTACGGTGTCTGGCTGCTACTCCGGCCGCGTCCGGGACCGAGGCGGGTGCGGTGGGTGCGCCGTGGACGGAGGGCAGGCGACCGGCGCAAGACCAAAGCAACCCGCGGGGAGAAATCCCCGCGGGTCACCGGCCGAAGGCCGTGAAGGAGAGAGTTGTGCTTCCGGATCCTCAACGCTGGGACGGTCCCAGCTACAGTACGTTCACCCTAACTCGGTTGCCTCAATTGAGGCCGGAAGCACGTACACCAGTGTCTCGACGCCTTTTCGGTCCTTGTCGGTCTCGTGGAGCGGCCTACTCGGCGCCTGCTCACCGATGCACGATCATGCTAGACGGCCAAGGTTGCAGCAAGACAGGGACACATGTCCTGATAACCCTCTCCTGATAGGCCTGTCCTGAAGGGCCCGTCCTGAAGGGCCCGTCCTGAAGGGCCCCCTCAGACGTCCGCCCCGGCGCCCCCCTGCAGCGCCGCCCGGACGTGATCCGGCACGGGCACGGGCCGCTGCGCGTCGTAATCGAACCACACCACCACCGACTCGACGGTCGCCGCCCGCTCGCCGTCGGCCTGCACTTCCTGGTGGAGGCCGATGCTGCTGCGGCCGATGCGCGTCACCTCGGTGGTCACCACCACGCGGCTCCCGAGGCGCACCTGGGCGTGGAAGTCGATGGCGATCCGCGCCAGGATCGGCCCGCCCTCGTCCCAACTCACGCGCCGCATCAGCTCGATGCGGCCGAGCTCGGCGTAGGTCGCGTAGGCCGCGTTGTTGACGTGCCCCAGGGCGTCGGTGTCGCCGAAGCGCACCTGGATCTCGGTGGTGTGCCGGCGTCGGCTGGATTCGCTCATGGGGGGCCTCCCGGGGGCGCCGCCAGCCTACCGCACGGGCCCCGCGACAAGGCGCGAGCGGGGTGCCGCCCGTGTGGTGGCGGGCGCGGCTCTCCAAGCACTATCGTGGACGGACAGTACGCACCCGCTGGCCCGCGATGGAGGGCAACATGCGGTTTCTGCGTGGTCTGCTCGTGCTCGTGTTGGTGGCCGCAACGGCCGCGGCATGCGCGCCCGGCGCGGACGTGGGCTCCGTGCGTCTGCCCACCGGCGCTCGCGACACCCTGTCCGATGCCGACATCGTCCTGCTCGACCCGGTCGGCGCTCTCGTGGGGCGCGACCCGCCCCTGAGCACCGACATCCACGACGCCACCTTCGACGCGCCCGAGCTCGACGGCTACACGCCCACCACGCTGGTGCCCTTGGAGGCGATGCCCCGCGCATTCGATGGCAGCTACTACCTGGCGCCCGGCGATTACGAGATCACGGCCTGGGGGTTCTGCGGTCGCGCCGGCACCTACGAGCCCACCGTGGGGGGACCGGGGTACGTCTATGCCCCGCTGAAGGGCTCGCTCGCGGATGTCATGACGCGCCTGCTCGAAGCCTCCTACCGGCACCCGGAGGTGTCGCAACGGTCCATCCAGGTCTTGCTGTGGGCCATCATCGCGCGCACGCCGCTTCCCTCCATGCCGCCCGAGGTCCAGGACACCGCGCGGCGCCTGCTCGACGCCGACGACCTCGCGCGCCTGCGCGCGAACACCTCCAACGAGGTCGGGCAGGCCCTGTTCGAGCGCGCCCTGCAGCAGCTGCCTCCGGGGCTCCGCGAGGTGGCCCGCGCCGAGGACCGCATCCGCACGCTGCTCCGCGGCGACAGCGTCGCGTACGCGGCGCTCGAGCAAGCCGCCGTCCTCACGGGCAACCCGCCTCCGGGCCTGACCGTGCGCGCCATCCCCCAGGGGCGGTGGTCGCACCATCCCGACGGCTACGACGTCCGATACGCGCCCTCCGGGTACTCCGTGTTGCGCATCCAGATCCACGTGCCCGAGGCCGTCGGCGCCCTACCCGACCCGGGCGTGATCCGCGCCCAGGGCGCGAGCAGCGCCCAGGGTGGTGACGGCATGGTCAACGCCGACCTGAGCGACGGCGCGGCACTGTCCGGCAACACCTCCCGGCAGCGGCTCCTGAGCAACGGCTCGAGCGCCGACGAAAACGTCCTCGAACGGGCCAAGGACGCGGTCGGGTGGGTGAAGCTGTTCGCCAACCTGTTGCCGTTCTTCGGCGGCCAGAGCCTCGAGCAGGGGGCGGTCCAGGGCTTCTCGGAGCTCACTGCGGGCGCCTCGATGTTCTCCCCCGTCGCGATGGCGGGGTACCTGTTGGACTTCATCTTCAGCGCCGGAGCCGACATCATCAACGCCACCGCCGGCTACGAGGGAGGCGGGACCGGGGGCGGGGCAGGGTCCGAAAATCGGGGCCCGCCATCGAGTGGCGGCTCCTCCTCCGCGGGCTCCAGCGGCTCCCCGACGTGGAACCCGCACCCTGGCTCGCCCGGCGGGTCCGGTCCGGGCGACAGCGGGACGGCCGGCGGAACGAGCAGCGGGACGAGCGGCGGCGAGGACGGTGGCGCCGGCGGCACCAGTACCGGCGGCACCAGCACAGGTGACGCCAACACAGGTGACGCCAGCACAGGTGGCACCAGCACCGGCGGCGACACGACCGGCGACACCGGCACCAGCGGCGACACGACCGGCGACACGACCGGCGACACGACCGGCGACACGACCGATGCCGGCGGCACCAGCGGGAGCGAGACCGGCAGCACCGGGAGCGGCGGCGACACGACCACGGCCCCGGACGGCTCCAGTTCCGGCGCCGGATCTAGCGGCGCGGGCAGCGCGCTGACCTTCCCTGAGGGCCTCCCCGACGACCTGCGGCGGGCGATCGAGCGCCTCGTGACCGCGGCCGGCGAGCTGTTGCGCGACCTGCAGCTCTACCAGGACTCCGCCGTGCGGCTCGACAGCGTCAGCCACGGCGACGCCGAAGCAGGGTACGCGCTGGCCGCGCAGACGCTCGAACGCAAACGCAGCGCCGGAGTCTCCATGTTGCGCACCTCGGCCGCGCTCGACGACCTCGGAGCGGTGCTCGATGCGCATCACCTGGGCCTTATCCCGCTCAGGGCGGACGCAGTGCGTGCCTTCCAACACCGACTGCGGGACGAGGGCGTCCCCGAGGCGCTGCGCGCGGAGCTGCGTCGCGCGGGCATGACCGACGCCGACATCGATCGATTGGTCCAGCGCTACCTGGAGCTCGACGCCGACGAGGTTGCGGCCGGCTTCCGGCGCTCCCTGACCCGCACGGCCGCCGCCCTGCGCTCGCTGGGCACGATCTGGGGCGGCCTACCCTCGATGCTGGTCGGTGGCACGGTCTACTGACCGGCGTGCGCCTCAGCCGGGGGCACGAGGTGCTGGCCCGCCTTCAGGCGCGCCTGCGCTAGTCAGGCGCGCCTGCGCTGGCAGCGCGCGCAGTAGACCGTGCCCCGCTGCCCCACCACGGTCCGGCGCAGTGGGGCGCCGCAACGCGGGCAGGGCTCCTCGGCATGGCCGTAGGCGGCGAGCTGCTCGAGGTACGCGCCGACCTCTCCGTTGACGGTGCGGTAGTCGTTGAGGGTGGTGCCCTGTGCCTCCAGGCTGGCGGCCAGCACCTCGCGGATGGCGTGGTGCAGGAGCGCCGCCTTCGCCGCCGAGACCCGCCGCGCGGGTGTCTCCGGGTGCACGCGGGCGCGCCAGAGCGCCTCGTCGGCGTAGATGTTGCCGACCCCGGCCACGGGCCGCTGGCTGAGAAGGTAGGTCTTCACGGCTGCACCCGAGCGCCCGAGCGAGCGCCGGAAGCCGGCCACCGTGAACGCCTCGGACAGCGGCTCCGGGCCCATCGCCGCCAGCGTAGGCAGGCCCCGGTAGTCGCCCGCGGGCACCACCAGCAACCGTCCGAAGCGGCGCGCGTCGCGGAAGTAGAGGGTCTGCGGCGCACCGCCCGACAGGCGCAATCGCACCCGCAGGTGCGCGATGTTCGGTGGCGGCTCGTGCGACACGACGCCGGTCATGCCCAGGTGGAGGATCAGCTCGTCGCCGCCCGAGAGCGGCATCACCAGGAACTTGCCGCGCCGTTCGACGGCGCAGACCGACTGGCCCACGGCGCGCGGTAGGTCCCGGTACTTGGGTCCGGCCGGCGCCAGCCGCTCGACCCGCACGACGGCGCGACCCGTGAGCCAGGGGGCCAGCTCGCGACGCACGGTCTCAACCTCGGGAAGCTCGGGCACAGTTGCGATTCGCTCGCGTTTCGCACGCGTGAACGGCGCGCTCAGGCCGGACGCGGGTAGGTGATGGCTCCCTCGTACAGGGCGCGGCCCACGATGGCGCCGTCCAGCCCGAGGCGCTCGTACAGCTCCAGGTCGATGTCGGCGCCCACCCCACCGCCGGCGACCAGCCGGTGCGGGAACGCGGCGCGCATGCGCGCCACCGGTTCCTCATCCACGCCGCGCAGGGTGCCGTCGCGGCTGATGTCGGTGTAGATCATGTGGCGCACGCCCTGGTCCGCCACCCGCCGCGCCAGCTCGGCGGCGTCGACGTCGGTGACCTCGGCCCAGCCGCGCACGGCCACCCGCCCGTCACGGGCATCGATGGAGACCACCACCCGGTCGGGCCCGAACTCGGCCACCAACGCGTCGACCACTTCCGGCTCGTGGATGGCGACGGTGCCGAGCACCACCCGGTCGACGTGCTCGAGCCACGCGGTCGCGGCCTCCACGCTGCGCACGCCCCCGCCGAGCTCGAGGTGCGTCCCGATCTCGGAGGCCATGCTCCGGATCAAGGCGCCGTTGTCGCTCCGGCCCAGCGCCGCATCGAGGTCGACGACGTGCAGCCAGGCCGCCCCCAGCCCCGCCCAGTGCCGCGCCGCCTCCAGCGGAGACTCGAAGTAGACGGTCTCGCGCTCCGGATCGCCCTCGTAGAGCCGCACGGCCCGCCCTTGTTGGATGTCCACAGCCGGGATCACGTCGAACATGGCACCGCGAGCATAGCGCGGGCAGGCGCCCTCGGGCGTCCGACATCGCGATCGGGCCCGCTGATGGAAGGCGCGACTGACGGCGCGCGTCGGACGGCCCGTCAGACCGCGCGTCAGACGTCGAGGTCGACGAAGGCGTCGAGCCGGTCCCGGGCGCGCTGACGCTCGGCCTCGCCGGAAGCGCGCTCGATCGCCTCCTCCAGCAGCCGCACGTACAGCTCCTCGAACCTGGCACGCTCGTGTTCGGACCACGGGGAGTCGAAGCCCGCCAGGAAGTCGCCGGCGTAGAGGCGCAGCGCCCGCTCGACGGCCGCCTCACCGTTGCCCTGCAGGGCGGCCTCGGCCGCGCGCTCGAAGTCCTCGGCGTCCCAGCGCACCTTGTCGTCGAGCTGCAGCTCGAGCCGGTCGTCTTCCAGCGTGAGCGTGCCCACGCCACCGAGCATCTTTCGCAGCCGACTGACCAGCACGTGCAGGTGGTTGTCCGCCGCCTGCCCCCACCACAGCTCCGCACGCACCCCGTGCACCGAGCACCCCTTGCCGCTCGCCAGCAGGAACAGCAGCAGCTCGACCGCCTTGCGCGCCTCCCAGTGGAGCCGCTGCCCGCCGTAGCTGACGCCGAGCCCGCCGAGGCTGGTGACGACCAGCGCGTCGTCGCCGGCGCCGCGCAGCACTCCGGCGCGCTCCAGGCGCACCCGCACCGCCTCGCGCAGCTCGGCCGGCGTGAAGGGCTTGGTGAGGTAGTCGTCGGCCCCCTGCGCCATGCCGCGACGGATGTGGTCGCGGTCGCTCATGGAGGTCAGGTAGACGAAGGGGACGCTGCGCAGCGGCGCCAGCTCGCGCACCGCTTCGTGCAGCTCGAAGCCGGTCATGCCGGGCATGATGACGTCGCTGACGATGAGGTCGGGACGGAGCCCACCCTTGAGCGCCTCCAGCGCGAGTTGCGGCCGGTCGAAGGCGACCACGCCGTAGCTCGACAGCACCGAGGTGACGAGGGCCAGGACCGACGCGTCGTCGTCCACGACGGCCAGCTTCACGTCCTGGGCGTCGCGGAGCGGAGCGTCGCCTCGAGCGGCGCCCTCGCGGGCCGCGTCCTTGGGGGCGGCGTCCTTGGGGGCGGCGTCCTCGGGGGCGGCGTCCTCGGGGGCGGCGTCCTTGGGGGCGGCGTCCTTGCGAGCGGCATCGGCCTGCTCAGGCATGCGCGCCCTCCTCGACCTGGGGTCCCGAGACACGAGCTTCCGAGATATGAAGGTCCGAGATATGAGGTTCCGGTTGGGGCGAGCCGAGCATACACGTCGATGATAGGTGGAATCCTGCCGGGGAGCGATAAATCTTCACACGTTCGGTCCCCGGGGGCGGGCTCCAGGCAAGGGCGCGGCCGGGCCAGGGTCGCCGGCCGCCTTGACAGGCTATGAGCGTCACCTATACTTTTAAGGGATGGTTTCTCGCCGGGACGCTCTACTCAACCTGGCCCCCCTCCTCAACCGCGCCCCCGGATCCGCCGATGAGGTGGTGGGGACCGGTCTGCTGGAGCCCGAGCCCGAGCTGCTCGAGGCCGATGGCCTGGTGCTCGAGCGGCCGCTGGAGTGGGAGGTCACGGTCCGCAACACCGGCGGGGATGACGACTTCATCGTCGATGGCCGGGTGAGCGGACGTGCGGTGCAGGAGTGCCGGCGCTGCCTAACCGAGGTCGTGACCGAGGCGCGGGCGACGTTCGTGATGCCCATGCTCTACCTGGCGAGCGAGGAAAGTCTGCGGCTCGACGAGGTCAGCGACGACAACGAGGAACGCCTCGTCTTCGGCCGGCCCGAGGTGGACTTCGCGCCGCTCCTGGCGCAACTGTTCGCCATCGAGCTGCCGCTGACCGCGCTCTGCCGTGAGGATTGCAAGGGGTTGTCGCTCGACGGCGTCAACCTGAACGAACACCCTGAGCTCGAGGAGGAAGACCGCGTCCGTCGCGACACCGCCTCCCCGTTCGAAGCCTTGAAGGACATCGACCTGACGTCGCAGTGAAGCGGCGTCACGACCGACGAAGGAGTGAGTCTGCACCATGGCCAAACACCCCGTACCCAAGAAGCGCACGTCCGCCTCGAGGCGCGACCAGCGCCGTAGCCACCACGCGCTCACCGCGCCCAACCTGGTCGAGTGCCCGGAGTGCAAGGCGATGAAGCCGCAGCATGTGGTATGTCCGGAGTGCGGAAGCTACGCCGGGCGGCAAGTGGTCGAGGAGGCCTGAGGGCCTTCCCTTCGTCGACGCTTGGCCGATCGCTGACCTCGCCCACCGGGCGCTGAAGCCCCCGCGTGCGGCGACGGGGACGGAGTTCGTGTGGCGTGAATCAGAGCGGTAGCAAACGTGCCGGTGTCACGGCGCTGGGCGCCTACGCGCCGGAGCGCATCCTGACCAATCAGGACCTCGAGGCGATGATGGACACCTCGGACGAGTGGATCACCACCCGGACCGGGATCAAGCGCCGTCACATCGCCGCGGAGGACGAATTCACGTCGAGTCTGGCCTTCAGCGCCGTCGAGGACCTCCTGGCCCGCCACGGCGACGACGCCCTGGCTGGCGTCGACATGGTGATCGTGGCGACCAACACGCCCGACGCCTTGTTCCCGTCCACGGCGGCGATGGTGCAGAACCGTTTCGGCCTCGCCGCCGGAGGCTTCGACATCCTGGCGGGCTGCCCCGGTTGGCTCTACGCGCTGGGGATGGCCAAGTCGCTGGTCGAGTCCGGGCAGTGCCGCCGGGTGCTGGCGATCGGGGCCGAGGCCCTCACCAAGATCACCAACTGGGACGACCGTTCCACCGCGGTGCTGTTCGGCGACGGCGCCGGCGCGTTGGTGGTCGAGGCGGTCGAGGAGCCCTTCGGCCTGCGCTCGGTGGTCCTGGGCGCCGACGGCTCGGGGGCGCATCACCTGCACAAGCGCTCGGTCGCCCGCTGTCTGCCCAACGGTGACCCGCTCTCCGAGACGCTCTCCATGAACGGCCGCGAGGTCTTCAAGTTCGCCGTCCGGGTCATGAACACCGCCACCATCGAGGCGGTCGAGAAGGCCGGGCTGCACATCGACGACATCAGCCTGTTCGTGCCGCACCAGGCGAACCTGCGCATCATCGAGGCCGCCCGCGAGCGGCTCGAGCTGCCGCGCGAACGCGTGGTGGTGACGGTCGACGAGTACGGCAACAACTCCACGGCCAGCATCCCGCTGGCGCTGCGCACCGCGCTCGACGACGGCCGCATCGAGCCCGGCGACAACCTGCTGCTCGTCAGCTTCGGCGCCGGCCTCACCTGGGCCGCCGCCGTCCTGACCTGGGGGGGCGGGGCGTGAGCGCGGCGCGGGCCACCGACGCCAGACTCGCCGTCGTCTTCCCCGGCCAGGGCTCGCAGGCCGTCGGCATGGCGAGGAGCTTCTACGACCACAGCGCCGCCGCCCGCAAGGTGCTCGACGAGGCCGAGGCGGCCCTCCCGGGCCTGCTGGAGCTGATGTGGGAGGGCCCGGCCGAGGCGCTGCGGCTCACCGCCAACCAGCAGCCCGCGCTGGTCGCCGCCGGCGCCGCCGCCTTCGCGGCCTGGCGCGAGGCGGGCGGACCCGAGCCGCGCTACGCCGCCGGGCACAGCCTGGGCGAGTACACGGCGCACGTCGCCGCAGGCTCCCTCAGCGTGGCCGAAGCGGTCAAGCTGGTGCGCGCCCGCGGCACCTACATGCAGGAGGCGGTGCCCGCGGGGGAAGGCGCCATGGCGGCGGTCATGAAGCTCGACGCCGCCGCCATCCGCAACGCCTGCAAGCACGTCGACGGGGTGGCGGAGGTGGCGAACCTCAACGCCCCCGGTCAGACCGTCATCTCCGGGGAGGCCGCAGCCGTGGCCGCCGCCGCCGAGCGCCTCAAGGCCGACGGCGGGCGGGTGGTGCCGCTCAAGGTGTCCGCTCCCTTCCACTGCAGCCTGATGCAGCCCGCGGCCGACCGGCTGGCGAAGGACCTGGGGCGCGTGCGCTTCAAGGAGCCGGGCTTCGGCATCGTCTGCAACGTGACGGCCGACCTGCTGCCCAAGGCGGCGGACGCGCCCGACCTGCTCACCCGGCAGGTCACCTCGCCGGTGCGGTGGGTGGAGTCGGTCAAGCACCTTCGCGCGCTGGGCGCGCAACGCTTCGTGGAGCTGGGCGCCGGCAAGGTGCTCACCGGACTCGTCCTTCGCATCCTCGACGGCGTCGACGCCGTGAGCGTGCCCGACATGGACGCGCTGCGCGCGGCGCTGGAGACGGCGTGAGCGGCGCGCCGGAGAAGACCGTGCGCAATGCGCTGGTCACGGGCTCGAGCCGCGGCCTGGGCCGCGCCATCGCGATCGAGCTGGGCCGTCGCGGCTACCGCGTGGCGGTGCACTACGTCCGCGGCGAGGCGCCGGCGCACGAGGTCGCCGACGCGATCCGCCAGGCCGGCGGGGTGGCCGAGGTGTTCGGCGCCGACGTCGCCGACCCGGCGGCCTGTCAGCAGCTGGTGAAGGACGTGACGCAGACCCTGGGCGGACTCGAGGTGCTGGTGAACAACGCCGGCATCACCCGCGACACGCTGGCGCTACGCATGAAACCCGACGACTGGCAGAGCGTGCTCGACACCAACCTGTCCGGCGCGTTCCACCTCTCCAAGGCCGCGCTGCGAGGCATGTTGCGCAGCGAGCACGGCCGCGTCGTCAACATCGCGTCGATCGTGGGCATCCGGGGCAACGTCGGGCAGGCCAACTACGTCGCCGCCAAGGCGGGTCTGATCGGCCTCACCAAAGCGCTGGCGCGCGAGTACGGATCGCGCGGCGTGACCGTCAACGCCGTCGCGCCCGGTTTCATCGAGTCGGACATGACGGCCGCACTGACGGAAGAGCTCAGGCAGGCGTACCTGAAGGAGATCCCTGCAGGACGCTTCGGACGGCCCGAGGACGTGGCCGCCGCGGTGGCGTTCCTCGCCAGCGAGGAGGCCGCCTACATCAACGGGCAGACGCTGCCGGTTGACGGTGGCATGGTCATGCCGTAATGTTTTCGGGGCTCCGGACCGGTGCCGGCAGCTGCGCCTGAAGCGCGCGGCGCCGTACCCTCGGCCGGGAAAGCCCGATGGACCGCGTGTCGGAGTGCCGGGAACCGCCCCGCAACAGTCGCCGTGAAGCAGCCTCGACG
>CAVSGP010000004.1:0-1078597 GCA_963727505.1 uncultured Trueperaceae bacterium
CTCCGTGACCGCCAGTTGTCTGAGCGGCTACGACCCCGGGACCAGTTCCGGCTACAGCGTCAAGGTCTGGGCGAACATCGCCGGTTGCTCGGTGAACACTACCGGTACGCTTGTCAGTGCGTGGTGGACAGGTGGTACGGGGACCTACGGTACGTCAGGCACCGCATACGTGCTCGGCAACTGATTACTCTTCTTGGGACGGGGCCCGGCTCATCTGCGAGCTGGGCCCCGTGCCTTTTGTCTCCAGGGGATCGCTCCTGCCACGTACATGGCGCGGCGATGGCTTGCTACGGATGGTTGCCGCCGCGCCTCAGGCTTGACGCCACGCGATATCTGAAGTCGGTTGCTGGGCGAGTCGGTCGAATGCGCTGGGCGCAGGCCGATGCTCGGTGACGTCGGGGATCGACTCGTGAGGTCACCGACGGGGGCGGCGGTGAACACATGACAAGGAGGTGCCATGGAAGTTGCGCGACAGGAGCCACTCGGTGCTCGTCCGTTCCGGCACGGTTGGCTGGGTGTACTCCATGATACGTACTGGTCACTCCTGCTCGTAATCACGCCGCTCCTCCTCAACCCATATCTTCTTTGGGCGGACTCGTCAGCAGCGCTCAGTACTATCCCGTACTTCAGAGCCGTCGCCGCTTGGGTCCTGCTCATCTACGGCGTTCTTGTCGTTCTTCTCACTCGCCGAGACCTGTCGCTCGCGGGGCTGTTCCGCTCGATTCCCAAGTTGATTCTCCCATTCAGGTTCCTCTGGATCTTCGTCGCCCTGGTTCTCCTGTCCACGTTCTTCTCGAATCTCGGGCCCGAGGCTCCAGCGCTTGGTTCGGCAATGCGAGCTGATGGAACGCTGATGCAGGTTTCATGGTTCGCACTGGCGTTGGTATCTGCAGAGCTCGCGAGAGCGCTTCAATTCAACGCGCGCTTCATGATCCGGATGCTCGCGCTCGGGAGCGTGATGACGGCCGCGTGGGTCCTACTCCAATCGGTGGGTGCTGACCCCTTCACGATGCTTTCGCGGAAGCACCTGCATTTCGACCTTCCAGCGGGCGCATTCGGGCACAGCGCAGTGGCCGAGGCGTATCTTGCTGTCTGTCTGATCGTGCTGGCAGGCGTCTGGCTGGGAAGCGGTCGGTTGGGTTGGGCCCAGGCGGTTGTGGCCGGTTCCATAGCCGCGGGGATGGCTGCGGCTGGTGGACGGGCCGGTGCGTTGGGCTTCCTGGCGAGTGCCCTCCTGCTGGTGGTGATGGTGCTCCGGTCGAAGCGAGGCCTTCGGGCACTGGCGGTATTGGCGATTGCCATCGGTGTGGGCGGCCTGGCAGGCTTCCTCGTGTCTCCACAGGCCCACACCAAAGCAAACGAGTCCGTCGCTGCTCTATCGGGGAATGACATGAGCGTGTCGCATCGCTTGATTGCCTGGCGCGTGGGTACGAGTGTGATCTCCGCTCACCCGCTCTTCGGGATCGGACCAGGCAGCTTCAGCTATGTACTGTGGCAGTATGCGACGCCTGCGGAGCAGCGCTCGCTGCTCCGTGAGTCAATCGGATTCGTGCCGGCCTCTGGGAGCTATACGATCTCGGGCAACGCCATCGTCTATTCGGACCCGTCGTCCGGGAAGACCGTTGCACGGATCCTGAACTGGGACAAGGCGCACGACTACTACCTTGACATCGCCCTGGCCACGGGGATCCCATCCCTGTTGTTCTTCCTGGGCTATCTCTTCGTTCTGCTATGGGGACTGCTTCGATCTGGCGAGACCCTTGCCCGGGGGATCGGACTCGGACTGCTGACCTTCGCCGTGTGGGGAACGGCGTGGTTCTACACCGTGTCACTCGACCCGATTATCTGGGGACTTGTGGGCGTAGGGATCGGGCTGCATTGGAATCGCTCGCGACTGTCTCACGTCGGCGAACGCGTTCCCTGAAATAGACCGGTCGGCCTTGTTCACTCGGGGGAGTGTTCACGCTGCGTGCCGTGGTTGGGCATGCTCAGATCGTGAAAACCCGCGCCTGCGGCCTAGCGTCCTCGCTATCCCTCGAGCGCCTCGCGGACCGCAAGCACAACGCGCTCCTGTTGAGACGTCGTCAGCCGAGGATGCAACGGAAGACTGACGACCTCTGCCGCCGCCGCCTCTGACTGGGTCAACGGCGTTGCCGCTCGCCCGAGACCGTTGGGCCACGCCTCACGGACCGGTGCATAGAAGACCGAAGACGCAATCCCGGCCTCGGAGAGATGGGCCCGGACTCGGGAACGCGCGTCTGGAGGAACTCGCACCGTGTATTGGTGGTAGACGTGGCCGTGTGTACACGTGGGCGTGTTCACGCGTTCGACTTCAGCGAGAAGGTTGTCGTACCGGTGAGCTACCTCACGGCGAATGCCGTTCCAGCCGTCAACATGCGGCAGCTTGACCCGCAAGATGGCAGCCTGGATCTCATCGAGCCTGGAATTGTAGCCGATCCCGAGATGCACGTAGCGACGTTCCGGATCGCTCGCGTGATTCCGAAGTCTTCTCGCGGATGCGGCGATCGCAGCATCATCTGTTGCCACCAGACCGCCATCGCCGTATGCACCCAGGTTCTTCGTCGGATAGAAGCTGAACGCGGCGACGTGGCCGGCCGTGCCGACTCGAGCCCCAGCCAGACCCTTGGCACTGGTATCAGCAGCAAGTCCGTAGAAGGCGCCGAAAGCCTGGGCGCAATCCTCCAGGACGACCAGCCCGCATCGATGCGCGACAGCCAACAGAGGTGCCATATCGACCGGATCGCCGAAGACGTGGACCGGCAGGATGGCCTTCGTCCTTGACGAGATCGCCTCCTCGATGGCCCCAACGTCGATATTGAAACCCGGACGAGCGATATCTACGAAGACAGGGGTGGCTCCGGCCAGGACGATCGCTTCGGCCGTGGCGAAGAAGGTGAACGCCGTCGTGATGACTTCATCGCCCGGTCCTATGCCTGCCGCACGGAGCCCGATGACGAGCGCGTCGGTGCCGCTGTTGACCGTGACGGCGTGCGTCACTCCAAGGTACCGGGCGACCTCTTCCTCGAACGCGGCGACCTCGGGTCCCAAAATGTACTTACCGCTACGGAGGACGCGTTGCACGGCCCCAGAGATGTCTATCCAAAGGTCGCTGATCTCCCCGCGGAGGTCGAGCATTGCAATGTCTTCGGTGATGTCCGGTTTGGAAGCCACGTCACCTCACCCTTTCACATAGGCACCCCCGTCATCGTGCCGGGACTGCAGGGTCACGTTGAATCGTACCCTGCTGGCCGATGGGCATCCTTGTGGGTCGAAGGAAGTGCGGCGTTCCCACCCAGTGTGCATTGTGTGGCAGGGGTCAGTGCACTCCTTCATCGCGGCCGTTGTCGCACTCAACGAGAATCATGAAGCGTGACGAACCTGGAATCTGAGACCGTGCCGGAACAGGGCCCCGTAGGCGGGGGGGCCGGACGTGAACGGGTGCTCGGCTTCGGAGCCGTGAGAGGCAGAATCCTGGCGAAGTCTCACGGCTGGCGGGCATGGGAGTTCGCAGGTCTTCTCCTGGGGTTGGGAGTGCTGCTGCGACTGAACTTCCGGCTCGACCTTCTCTGGACCCGGGCACCGCTTTTGCTGATTGCGGCGTCCTTACTCGCTGTGATCCTCCTGATCCGCCGCGTGCCGCTGGGCGTGGCGATTCTGTGGCTCCTGGGGTTCCTCTCGTATCTCTGGAGCCTGACCCCCGGCGACACGCTTCTGGCCGCGGTCTGGGGGTTGACCGTCGTGGCCGCCGCTGCGGCCGGTCGTTGGCGGGGAGTCTTGTCGGTTGTACTGGTGTTCCTCGTGTCGAACTACCTCCAGAATGCTCTGGCATTGAACGCCTTTGATCTCCAGAGATACATGTCGGGATCGGTCCACTACCGCATGGGGGCGACGGCGCTCGTCCTCGTGCCGGTGGCTGTCGTTGGCTTCGCTCGCGGTCGGCCCAGGTGGCTCGCCCTTCCCTGGTGGCTGCTAGCAACGGTGGCGATCTACGGCACGGTGATCTCCGGTTCGCGAGGGGTCTACGTGCCGCTCGTCCTCGTCCTCGTGTTGCTCACGGGGCGGCTGGTCCGGGATCGGTCGAGCCGAAAGCGGTTGATCGCTGGCATGATCGCAACAGCCGTCGTCCTGGTAGCTGCGGATGCTCTCATACCTTTCCATCCCGCTGCCGCCGCGCTCGGTGCCAAGGCGTCGACAGAGGCGCAAGTAGCGGCTGTATCGACCGCTGGCGGATTTACCCAACGGCTGCGCTTCTGGGACCAGGGAGTCACGATGGCCGTCGAGCATCCGTTCGGCGTTGGCCTGGGAGGTTTCCGAGGTACGATCCACGCCTTTCAGCGCTTCCCGATGACGTGGTCGAGCAGTCCACACAACGTCTTCGTCGAGACCGCAGGAACCCTCGGTTGGCCCGGACTCGCCGTGCTCGTGGTGTTGCTTGCCGTGTCGTTCTGGAGGGCGTGGACATCGTCTCGGTGGCCGTGGGCCCTGGCGCTGTTGGGCATCTGGTTCACGCTCAGCGTCGATGTGACCGCAGACTACCCGAGCATCGTGACCATCGCTTTCGCGGTCGTCGGGGCCTGTCTGGGGCCCACGGCCGTCGCCGGAGACCTCCTTCGAGACGGTGGCAGATGGAGCTCCCTGGCCTCGCGGCTGCGTCCGTGGCTCGCCGGCCTCGTGTTCGTCGCCGGAACCGCGCTCACGGCTTGGTGGTTCGCTCCCTGCACCAGCACGGATTGCGTTCTGACACGGTGGCGCGGCGTCGAGTCCACGGTGCTGGTGACGGTCCCACGAATCGCTCAGGGCGATCGGCCCGCGTTCTTCGCGCGGTTGGAGAAGCTGTATCCGATGAGCTTGTGGGTGCTCCAGTTGGAGGAGACGTACGCTACATCCGCGGGAGAGCGTCTGAGCCTTGCCAGAGAGATCGCGACGCGGTACCCGCTGCAGTCGTGGCGCAACTACCTGCTGTGGGCGAACCTGAGTCTGGCCGAAGGGGACCTTTCGCAGGCCAAGGAGGCGGTCCGCCACGGACTCGACGTGTTCGGGCCGGACGCGCGGCGCTTCCCGGAGATGCGTGCCGACCCCAAGGGATTCGAAGCATGGTTGGAACGGGCACGGGCCATCCAGGCCCGATCTCCGTAGCGTAGATGGGCCGCAGGGGCTCTTCCAGACGGCGTGCTCCCGAGGCGTTCCGAGCTATGACGGATTGACGGTGGCACGGGACTTGCTCGAAGGCGCCAGCCTATGCTTTACTTGCCTCCACTTGCACCCCACGTGGCGCAGGCCTGGTAGGGTCCCGGACGCAAGCGTCCGACCCAGCCTTATCCAGAGCGGCCCAGGGACCTGGCCCGACGACGCCGCAGCAACCAGCCTCCATCTAGGCGGGTGCTAACTCCAGCCGGTGGCGCAGCTACGATAGTGAGCTCACCGGAGAGATAGGGGCGGAGAGCCTCGATCCTCAGCCCGGACGCGTCCTGCGCGAGCAGGCGAAGGCGGGCTCGAAGGAGGCGCAGCCGATGCCGAGGAGCCCGAAGATCGCGGAGCGACACCCCCAACACCATCAACGAATGTCGATCGCGGCCTGAGCGACGCGGCGGCCCATGCGAACCCGTGGGCCGCGACGGAAGCTCGGGTCGCTGGCCGGCCTTTGGCGCCCCGGACCGCTGGTCCGCGCGCCGAGGCCGGCGGCGTAGCGTCGTAGGCGAAGCCTGGATCGACCCGTCCACAGGTGTCGGATCCGCGCTTCCGGCGACACGCCGACCCCCTTCACCGGATCCCCGGAACACGTACCCCGCGCCGACACGGCGCACCGATGAGCAGAAGGAGACCCCCATGCCCCACCGTTTCGAGACCCTCCAGATCCACGCCGGCCAGGAGCAGGCCGACCCCACCACCAAGAGCCGCGCCGTTCCCATCTACCAGACGGCCGCGTACAACTTCGACGATTCCGACCATGCCGCCCGGCTCTTCGCGCTGCAGGAGTTCGGCAACATCTACAGCCGCATCATGAACCCGACCAACGACGTGCTCGAGCAGCGCATCACCGCCCTCGAAGGCGGCGCCGCGGCGGTCGCCGTCGCCTCGGGCCACGCCGCGGAGTTCATCACCTTCACCACCCTGGCGCAGGCGGGTGACAGCATCGTGGCGTCCCCGAACCTCTACGGCGGCACCGGCAACATGCTCCACGTCACGCTGCCGCGGCTCGGCATCACCACCCGCTTCGTGGGCCCGGACGATGACCCCGAGGACTTCGCTCGCCTCATCGACGACACCACCAAGGCGGTCTACCTCGAGTCGATCCCCAACCCCTCGCTGCACCTGCCCGACCTGGACGCCATCGCCCGCGTCGCGCACGAGCGCGGCGTCGCTGTGGTGGTCGACAACACCTCGGCGATGGCCGGCTATCTCTACCGCCCGTTCGAGCACGGCGCCGACGTGGTGATCCACTCGGCCACCAAGTGGATCGGCGGGCACGGCACCAGCATCGGCGGGCTGATCGTGGACGGCGGCACGTTCGACTGGGGCAACGGCCGCTACCCGGGCTTCTCCGAGCCCAGCGAGAGCTATCACGGACTGGTGTTCTCCGACGTGTTCGGGAAGGACGGCCCCTTCGGCAACATCGCCTTCGCCATCCGCGCTCGCGTCGAAGGCCTGCGCGACATCGGGGCGGCGCTGGCGCCGCAGAACGCCTTCCTGTTCCTGCAGGGGCTCGAGACCCTCAGCCTGCGCGCCGACCGCCACGTCGAGAACACCCGGCGACTGGCCGAGTGGCTCACCGAACAGCCCGGCGTCTCCAACGTCAACTACCCGGGCCTGCCCGGCCATCCGCTCCACGAGCGCGCGACGCAGCACTACCCGAAGGGTCCCGGCGCCATCCTCACCTTCGAGGTGGACGGTGGGGTCGAGGCGGGGAAGACCTTCATCGACGGCCTCAAGCTCGCCTCGAACCTGGTGAATCTGGGCGACGCCAAGACCAGCGTCACCCACCCGGCCAGCACCACCCACTCGCAACTGGACGAGGCGGGCCTTCGCGCCGCCGGGATCTCGGCGGGTCTGGTGAGGGTGAGCCCGGGCATCGAGCACATCGACGACCTCATCGAGGACTTCGATCAGGCGCTCCGTGCCGTCCGGCAGCAGGTCCCGGCATGAGCGCCCGCGACCGCGAAGAACGCCGTCGCGAACAACCTTCCCCATGAGCAGCGAGCACGACGCTCACAACCGTTTGCACGCGTCCGCCGCACCCGGCGGCGGACGCGCTCGCAACCCGTCGTCGGACAACCCGTCGTCCGACAACCCCGGGAACCGCACCCTCATCCACGAGACCTGGGGCGACCACGCGGCGCTCATCGCGCGCAGCGAGGCGAACCCCGACGGCAGCGTGGGCACGGTCACCCCGCAGGTGATGGACGTCGCGGGCCCCGGCGACCCGCTGAAGCTCGAGCTCGGCGGAGAGCTCGCGCAGGTGGCGCTGGCCTTCGAGACCTACGGCGAGTTGAACGCCCGCGGCGACAACGCCATCCTCATCTGCCACGCCCTCACGGGCTCCGGGCACGCCGCGGGCCGCACCGACCGCGAAGAGGTGCCGGGCTGGTGGGATCCGCTCATCGGTCCCGGCAAGGCCATCGACACCCGCCGCTACTTCGTCATCTCCAGCAACGTCCTCGGAGGCTGCTACGGCAGCACCGGCCCGAGCAGCCTCGACCCCGAGACGGGGCGCCCCTACGCCCTCGACTTCCCGCGCTACACGGTCCGCGACATGGTCGAGGCGCAGCGCCGGCTGGTCGACCGGCTCGGCGTGCGCTCGCTGGCCGCGGTGGTCGGGGGCAGCATGGGGGGCATGCAGGTGCTGGAGTGGGCGGCCATGGTCCCCGAGCGCGTGCGCGCCATCGCGCCCATCGCCATCGGCCCGCGCCACTCCGCCTGGGCGATCGGCCTCAACGAGGTGGCCCGCCGCGCCATCACCTCGGATCCGGACTGGCAGGGGGGCGGCTACCCGCAGGGCCGCCAGCCGGAGCGCGGTCTGGGGCTCGCCCGCGCGATCGCCATGCTCTCGTATCGCAGCTTCGACTCGCTCGAGCAGAAGTTCGGCCGCGAGCGCACGGCCGCCACCTCCGATCTGCTCGGCATGAGCTTCGAGATCGAGTCGTACCTCGACTACCAGGGCGTCAAGCTGGTGCAGCGCTTCGACGCCAACACCTACCTCTACCTGACGCGGGCCATGGACGACTACGACGTCGCCGCCGGCAGGGACAAGGTCGGGAAGGTGCTGGGGCGCATGACGATGCCGGCGCTGGTCATGGGGATCGCCTCCGACGTGCTCTACCCGGAGGCGGAGCAGCGCGCTCTGGCCGAGGCGCTGCCCCACTCCACCTACGCCACCATCCGCTCGCCTCACGGTCACGACGCCTTCCTCATCGAGTTCCCCCAGGTCGCGGCGCACCTGCGCCGCTTCCTGCAGGAGGTCGCCTGACGGGTCGGGAGGGAAGCCACCGGCGCGGGCGGACGCGAGCACCGGAAACGTGCGCCCAACAGCGCGCGTGAGCCTCCCGGAGTGCTAGAATGAGTGACTGCCAGGGAGCGTAGGCCCTGGGACACCCACGGGGGCGACACGGTTTCGACGGGGCCCTGTCGAGGGTAAGGTTGCGCGTCGCGGGTGCAGCTGGCCGCGTCAACAAGCTGCAACGCCAATAACTGGCAATAACACCTACGCTCTGGCTGCGTAACCCGTAGTCAGCGTCGCCCGGAAGCCGCGCCCGTGGCTCGCCGGATCCGACGACCCAATACGGGCTGGTCTTCACGCTCGGGCGTTGGCGTGAAGGCGAGAACCAAGACGCCTAAGCGCGCGGTGAGTGCCGGCCGTCGAGCCGACCGCGCGCCGACAATCGATCGGCGGCTACACGCGTAGACACCTGCCTTCGGGGGTTTCGGACGCGGGTTCGACTCCCGCCGCCTCCACCAGCCTCGGCCGGGCGCCACCAGCGCCCGGCCGACCCTTCGGTATGCGCCCTCCACGCTCTCGGATCCTCGCCGGGACGCGAGATGCCGCCGAGAGAGCGACTTTCCTCGTTGCCGAGCACATTCCGGCGTGGTAAGCTTGGCGAAGTCAAGCAAGCACACGGCGAGGGAGGATCCCGGAGTGTCAGAGGTTGTGTTGGAGCACGTCTACAAGCGGTTCGGCAACGTGACCGCGGTCCAGGACTTCAACCTGGAGATCGAGGACGCGGAGTTCATGGTGTTCGTGGGGCCGTCCGGTTGCGGCAAGACCACCACGCTACGCATGATCGCCGGCCTCGAAGAGATCACCGAGGGCACGGCACGCATCGGCGACCGGGTGGTCAACGACGTCCCGCCCAAGGACCGCGACATCGCCATGGTGTTCCAGAACTACGCTCTCTACCCGCACATGAACGTACACCAGAACATGTCGTTCGGGCTGCGCCTGCGCAAGACCCCGAAGGACGAGATCGAGACGCGCGTGCGCGAGACCGCCGGCATCCTGCAGATCGAGCACCTGCTCGACCGGCGCCCGCGCGAGCTCTCCGGCGGCCAGCGCCAGCGCGTGGCGCTCGGCCGGGCGATCGTACGCAAGCCCAAGGTGTTCCTGATGGACGAGCCGCTGTCCAACCTCGACGCCAAGCTTCGCGTCGAGATGCGGGCCTCGATCAGCAAACTCCACCGTCAGCTCGGGACCACCATCATCTACGTCACGCACGACCAGATCGAGGCCATGACGATGGGCACGCGCATCGTCGTGATGAAGGACGGCCTCGTCCAACAGGTGGACAGCCCCATCAACCTCTACGACAAGCCGACCAACAAGTTCGTGGCCGGCTTCATCGGCTCTCCCGCCATGAACTTCATGGTCGGCACGGTGCACGACGGCCGCATCAAGAGCGGTCAGTTCGACCTCAAGCCGGACCCGGAGCTCGCTCAGAAACTCGTTCCCTACAACGGCAAGAAGGTCTACCTCGGCATCCGGCCCGAGAACCTCGGGCTCAAGGGCTATACCGACATCGCGCAAGAAGAGAACGTGATCAAGGCCACCGTCGATGTGGTGGAGCCGCTGGGCGCCGAGACCCAGGTCCTGGCTTCCGTGGGCGGCGATCAGAGCGTCGTAGCCAAGGTCGACCCGCACGCCCAGGTCAAGATGGGCGACGAGGTGGAGCTGCTGGCCGATGTGCACATGCTGCACGCCTTCGACATCGAGACGGAGCACAACATCCGCTTCGCCTGAGTGCCCGCGGCGTTCCGTCGCGCGATCCCGGCAACACCAGCGAGCCCGCCCTCCGGCGGGCTCGCTTCGTTCGGACTCAGCTTTGCTCGGGCCCCGCGGCGTCGGACACGTCACGATGGCCACGGTAGACTGGTCGCCGTTATGCTCCTCGCAGCCCTGCAGCAAGTCGAGAAGGTGTACGGGGACCAGGTGGTGCTCGAGGACGCCACGCTGGAGTTGCGTGACGGCAGCCGCACCGCCCTGATCGGCCGCAACGGCGCCGGGAAGACCACCGTCCTGCGTCTGCTCATGGGGACGGAGGCTCCCGACAAGGGTTCCGTGCACCGCGGGGCCGGCGTCACCGCCGCGCTGCTGGAGCAGGACCCGGTGTTCGACGAGGGCGCGACGCTGGGCGCCGTGGCCGAGGAGGCGTTCGCCGATCTCGAACGCATGGAGGCCGGCCTGGAGGAACTGGAGCGGGCGGGTCTCGACGATCCCGAGCGCTACGCCCGCTGGGAGCGGCTGCACGAGACCTTCGAGCGCCGTGGTGGCTACGCCCGCCGTGCGCGGCGCGACGCCGTCCTCGACGCGCTGGGCTTCCGCGATCGGGAGGACCAGCCGGTGCGGCAGCTGTCCGGCGGCGAGCGCACCCGGCTAGGGCTGGCGCGCCTGCTCATGGCGCAACCCGACGTGCTGCTGCTCGACGAGCCCACCAATCACCTCGACATCGACATGCGCGGCTGGTTGGAGGGCTACCTCGGCCGTTACCCCGGTGCGGCGCTCATCGTCTCCCACGACCGCGCCTTCCTCGACGGCGCGTGCGATCGCACCGCCGAGGTGGGCCTGGGTCGCCTGAGGGCGGGGGCCGGTGCACCCACCGCGTTCCGGGCCGCACGCGCCGAAGAGCGCCGCATCCAGGAGGCCACGCGGCTCAACCAGGAACGGGAGCACCAACGGCTCGAGGCGGCGGCCAGTCAGATGAAGCAGTGGGCCGGTCAGAACGCGAAGCTGCACCGGCGCGCCAAAGCGATGGAGCGGCGCGTCGATCGCTTCGCCGGCCGCATGATCGACGCTCCCGAGGGGAGCGAGCGCACCACCCGCTTCGCGTTCGACTGCGACCCCTCCGGGGAGATCGTGTTGAGCGCACGCCATTTCTCCAAGCGCTTCGAGCGCGCGCTCTTCGAGGACGTGAGCGTCGAGTTGCGCCAGGGTCAGCGCACGGCGCTGGTCGGGCCCAACGGGGCGGGGAAGACGACCTTCCTGCGTCTGCTGCTGGGGGAGGCCGTCAGCGACGACCCGCGCGCGGAAGTGCGCACCGGCGCACGGGTGCGGCTCGGGTACTACGACCAGGACCTCCGCGGCGTCGATCCCGACGCGACGCTGATCGAGGAGATGATCCGCATGGTGGGGGACGTGGAAGCGCACAACCTGCTGGGGCGCTTCCTGTTCCCGTTCGACGCGCAGTACAAGCGCGTGCGCGACCTATCGGGGGGCGAGCGCGCCCGCCTGGCGTTGCTCAAGCTCACGCGGGGGCGCTACAACCTGCTGGTGCTCGACGAACCCACCAACCACCTGGACCTCGAGATGATCGAGGCCCTGGAGGGCGCCTTGCGCGCCTACCGGGGTACGCTGCTCCTGGTATCGCACGACCGACGCTTCCTGGAAGCGCTGATCGATCAGGTCTGGGAGGTGCGGGACGGGCATTTCGAGGCGTTCGAGGGCGACTGGTCGTTCTACCAGCGGCTGCGCAAGCGGCGGGCCGACGAGGCCGCCGCGCTCGAGGCCCGGGAGGCCGAAGCCGCGCGCTCGCAGCAGGCGGAGCACGGGCGGGACCGGTCCACGCAGGGGCCGTCGCGCTGGCAACTCGAGCGCATGCGCGAGGGCCTCGAGGAACGCGTCGCCGCGCTCGAGCGGGAACTAGGCTCGCTTGCGGGCCGCCTGGAGGCGCCCAGCGACGAAGATGCCGGCGACCTGATCGCCATCGGTGAGCGGCATGCCGCGTTGGAGCAGCAGCTCATCGAGGCCATGGCGGAGTGGGAAGACGTTACGGAACGGCTTGGTGCCGTCTGACGGCGCAGGCCGCGCCCCGCACGGTCGGGGCCGAAGGAGGCGTGACATGCAACGCGTTCGCTACCGCAGCTTCGACGGCGTCCACTGGGGTGAGGTCGAGGGCGGCTACATCCAACAGCTCACCGGCATGCTGGGACGTCCGAGCGGACACACCGTCCCCCTGAGCGACGTGACCCTGATGGCGCCCTGCGAGCCCGGCATCATCATCTGCGTGGGACGCAACTACGCCCGGCACATCCAGGAGATGGGGCACGAGGCCGAGGGCCTCCCCAAGGAGCCGGGTCTGTTCCTGAAGGGGATCAACACCCTCCGGGGCCCCGGCGACGATATCCCGTACCCCTCCTGGACCGAGGACCTCCAGTTCGAAGGCGAGCTCGCCGTCGTCATCGCCCACGAGATGCGGGATGTGGAGCCCGATGAAGCGCTCGAGCACGTCCTCGGCTACACCTGCGCCTGCGACGTCACCGCACGCGACCGTCAGCGCGCCGACCTGCAGTGGGTGCGCGGCAAGTCGGCGGACGGGTTCTGCCCGGTGGGCCCGTGGCTCGAGACCGACCTCGATCCGAGCGACGTGCGCGTGCAGACCCGCGTCAACGGCGACACCAAGCAGGACGGCCATACCCGCGACATGATCTTCCCGGTCGCACAGGTCCTCAGCTACATCAGTCGCTTCATGACGCTGGGCCCCGGCGACCTGGTGCTGACCGGCACACCCGACGGCGTGGGCCCGCTGGCCGTGGGCGATCACATCGAGGTGGAGGTCGAAGGCATCGGCACGCTGATGAACGAGGTCGCCGGCGGATGAGCGCGTTCCCCGACTTCCCGCGCGCCCGGGAACGAGACGGCGTTTGGGTCGTCGACACCTTCCACAACGGCCTCCCGGGCACCATCGCCGTGTTCCTGGTACCTCTGCCGGAGGGCGGGTTCGCGATGATCGAGAGCGGTCCCGGTTCCACCCTCGAGAACGTGGAGGCGGGCGTGGCTGCGGCCGGGTTGGAGCTGGCGGACCTCCGGACGCTGCTTCTCACCCACATCCATCTCGACCACGCGGGCGCCGCCGGCGCGCTGGCCGCGGCAACCGGGACCGAGGTCGTCGTGCATACCGTCGGGGCGCCCCACCTGGCCGACCCGGGACGCCTGGTCAAGAGCGCACGGCGCATCTACGGCGACGCCATGGACGAGCTCTGGGGCCCCATGGAGGCCGTCCCCGAGGACCGCCTCCGGGCCGTCGAGGGGGACGCCACACTCGACGTCGGGGGGCTCGAGGTGCGGGTGCTCTACACGCCCGGTCACGCCTCCCATCACGTCAGTTACCTGTTCCCCGACGGCACCCTGTTCACGGGCGACAGCGCAGGCATCCGGCTGCCCGGCTCGCCCCTGACCCGCCCGGCGCTGCCGCCTCCCGAGCTGTCGCTGGAGGACTGGGAGGCGAGCGTGGTGCGCATGCGCGAGGCCTCCCCCCGCCGACTGATGGTCACGCACTTCGGGGAGGTCCCGAGCGCCGACGCGCACCTGGCGGCCCTCCCGGAACGGAACCGCGTCTGGGCCGAGGAGGTGCTCGTGGGATTGCGCGCCGGCGAGGCGGAGCAGGCGCTGGTGAAGCGCGTGGAACGGCTCGAGGACGCCGAGCTCGACCGCGCTCGTGCCAACGCCGGTGTGCGGCTGCGCAACAAGGTCACGAGCGACGCTGCCATGACCGTCATGGGGGTCTCCCGCTACTGGCGCAAGCGGCACCCTGAGCGGCTGGACGGAGCGGCCTGAGGATGCGGCTGCCTCGTGGGTAGACTGTCGGCATGACCACGCCGTTCCCGCTGGGCCGACCCGCCCGCATCGCGGTGCTCGCTTCGGGTCGCGGTTCGAACCTGGAGGCCCTGCTGCAGGCGTTCGGCCCGGACGAGCCGTTGGCGCGGGTCGAGCTCGTGATCAGCAACCGAGCCTCGGCCCCGGCGCTCGACAAGGCGCGCGCCGCCGGGGTGGAGGCGCTCCACATCGCGTACCGCGACGGCAAGGCATTCGAGGAGGACGCCAGCCGCGCGCTCGACGCGGCCGCCATCGATCTGGTCTGCCTGGCGGGCTTCATGCGCATCCTGTCGCCCGACTTCGTGCGGCGCTACCGCGGGCGCTTGCTCAACATCCATCCCAGCCTGCTGCCGGCGTTCCGCGGGCTGCATGCCCAACGGCAGGCGCTCGAGGCCGGCGTCCGAGAATCGGGGTGCACGGTGCACTTCGTCGACGAAGGGGTCGACACCGGAGGCGTCGTCGTTCAGCGTCGTGTCCCGGTCCTGGCAGGAGACACCGAGGGAACGCTGGCGGAGCGTATCCGCGTCGAGGAGCACCGTGCCTTCCCGGAAGCGGTGCGCAAGGTGTTGACCGGGCGGGCGCGCCCGCCGGCCGAGGAGGTGCCCGGATGAAGGTCCTGGTGATCGGGAGCGGCGGCAGGGAGCATGCGCTGGCCTGGAAGCTCGCCCAGTCCGAGCGGGTCGACGAGATCCTCGTGGCTCCCGGCAACGCCGGCATGACCGACGTGGCCCGGATCGTCGACGTCCCGCTGCGCGTCGACGCCCTGTTGCAGCTCGCCCGGCAGGAAGCGGTCGATTTCACCGTGGTCGGCCCCGAAGCGCCGCTCGTCGACGGCGTGGTCGACGCCTTCGAGGACGCCGGCCTCAGGATCTTCGGCCCGAGCGCCAAGGCGGCGCGGCTGGAAGGCTCCAAGCGCTTCGCCAAGGAGTTCATGGGGCGTCACGGCATCCCCACGGCAGCTTTCCGGAGCTTCCGGGAGCGCTCGGCAGCGCACACCTACCTCCAGGAGATGGGCGCTCCCATCGTCGTCAAGGACTCCGCGCTGGCTGCCGGCAAGGGCGTGACGGTGGCACGCAGCCTGCCCGAGGCCACGGCAGCCGTGGACGCGGTGTTCGAGCGACCGGGAGCCGAGGTGGTCATCGAGGAGTTCCTCGAGGGGCAGGAGATCAGCCTGCTGCTCTTCACCGACGGACTGGCGTACCGACCGATGGTCCTGGCGCAGGATTACAAGCAGGCGCGTGAGGGGGACGTCGGGCCCATGACGGGCGGTATGGGAGCGGTCGCGCCGGCGGCCCTGCTGAGCTCCGCCCAGCAATGGCAGACCATGACGCGGGTGGTCGAGCCCACCCTGCAGGCGCTCAATGCCGACGGGATCGCCTATCAGGGCGTGCTTTTCATCGGCCTGATGATGACCGAAGAGGGCGCCAAGGTGCTCGAGTTCAACGTGCGCTTCGGCGACCCCGAGACCCAGGCGGTGCTCCCCCTGCTGGACAACGACCTCCTGAGGGTGCTCGAGAGCGTGGCGGACCGACGCCTGGCCCGCCTCGAGCTGTGCTGGACGGGACGCAAGGCCGCCTGCGTGGTGATGGCAGCCCCCGGGTATCCGGGCGCCTACGAGAAGGCCATCCCCATCACGATCCCGGACGATCTCGGGGAGGACATCCTCGTCTTCCACGCCGGGACCGGGAAGGCCGACGGCAGCCTGGTTTCCAGTGGAGGGCGCGTCCTCAACGTCGTTGCCACCGCCGATCGCCTGGAAGACGCCGTGAAGCGCGCCTACGAGGCCGCCGACCGGATCCACTTCCCGGGCGCGATCCTGCGGCGCGACATCGGTGGGCGGCTGCTGAGGCGCTGAACGACTCGTTGGGACGCGACGGGGGTCCCACGGGGACCGGGCTAGCATGGGGCCATGCTGGATGACTTCGACGCCCTTTCCGCGCTCGATACGAGCGGTTTCCTCAGCACGCTGGCGGCGCTTCCTGACTCCTACGACGGCCCGGACGGGCTGCAACCTGGGCCCTACGGGGTGCTCGGCTTCGGTGAGGGGGCGGTGCTGGCCGGCCTCCTCGCGCCCTGGGCGGACGCACCCCTGGTCGGTCAGGGAACGCAGTTCCTCCTCGCCTCGGGCTTCGACTTCGGCGAGGCGGCGGCTCTGCGGCTCACCGCCGAGCTGGCGGGAGCTCGGCCGATCGTGCTGGGCGATGCCGCGTTCGAGCCGAGCTACCGTGTGCCTGCCGGGACCCTGAGCCCCTACACCCTTCTCAGCTACCTCGGTCGCGCCACCGGTCACGGTGAGGCGCTCGAAGTTGCCGAGACCCGCATGCGCGCGTTGCTGCCGCGCCTCGGTCCGGACGTCCCTACCGACCGGAACCCCGCTAAAGCGGTGGCCTGGACGCTGTGGAATCGCGTACCCCTGCTCATCAGCAGCCGGGCACGCGCGCCGCTGCAGCCGCTGATCCAGCAGGTGCTGGCGCGTGTCGGCAAGACCTTGGCGATCCCGACCGGCACCCATCCGGCGGGCGTGGTCACGGGCGCTTTCGAGGGGAGGCACCAACTCGGGGACGACATCGTCGGCCTGGTCATCGGTCCCGAGGACCGTGAGGTGACGCTCGTGCGCGAGGTGCTCGGAACGCGCGTCGCCCAGGTGGAGAGCCTGGTGGCGCACGCCGGCGACCCCCTCGCCGGCATCCAGGACCCGGTCGGCGAGGCGCTCGTGGTGTGGTACCTGAGTGCGTGGGTGGCGGGGTACCTGGCGCTCCTCCATCACTTCGATCCCGGCGAGAGCGCGGTGTACCGGGAGGTGCGCGACAGCGCCGAGGAAGCCGTGAAGTGACCTCGGGGGCGGGAAAGTCCTCACTCCGGCGCGCACGGCCCAGGGTAGAGTGGCCCATGCGACGCATCGCCCTTGCGCTGGTGCCGTTGGCGCTGCTCCTCTTGCTGGCCGCCTGCGCTCCCAGCAGCGAGAAGCAGGTCACCGTCCAACAGCTCACCAAGCCGATCAGCTACTACCCACACCAGACGGGTGCGCACTGGGAGTACCTGCCCGACGGAGCCAAGCTCACCGACCCCCGGCTCACCGTCGACGTGGAGGGCCCCACCGTCCTCGACGGCCAGGTCTGGATCGCCCGGCACACCCAGGGTCGCGGCCTCGACGTCACCCGCTACCGGCAGTACAAGTCCGACGGCGTGTACCTGGGGCGGGAGAACAAGCTCGGTACCGTGATCAACTTCGATCCACCCATCCGCGAGTTCCCGGCCGAAGGCAAGTTGCGCGTGGGCGCGACCTGGGCGGGGGACACCAAGGTCAACGTGATGGCGACCGAGGGCAACAACAGCGGTAGCGGCAAGCAGGCGAACAAGACGCTCGACGTGCACTACGTCTACACGGTGGTCGACAAGCGCCAGGTGGCGCTGGCGGCGGGCACCTTCGAGGTCTACGTCGTGTCCTTCACGACACGCACACTGGACGAGAACGCCCAGGTCACGAGCACACTGACGCAGCAGTTCTGGTTCACCCCCAACATCGGTGAAGTACGCGACGAGAACGGCAACGTGCTCATCGCCAGCAACGTCCTCGTGTCGAAGCCGAAGGACGGGAGCTCGTCCTCCGGGACCCCCTGAAGGGCTCGCCGCGCGGCCGCACCGGCAGGACTGAATGAACCGAGAAAGCGGGTGGGGAGCTACCGTTCCGCCGGGAGACGCTCTGGTAGACTCATGGGCGTAACGACGGCCCGCCCGGGAGGAGTTGCACGGCAATGGCCCTACTCGAGGACATCCGAGTTCCTCAGGATCTCCACCGACTGAAGCGCGAGGACCTTCCGCAGCTCGCCGCCGAGTTGCGCGCCGAGGTCGTGCGCGCGTGCTCCATGGCCGGAGGGCATCTCGCCTCCAGCCTCGGCGCCGTCGAGTTGACCGTGGCGCTGCACTACCTCTACGACACCTCACGCGATCGCATCGTGTGGGACGTGGGCCACCAGACCTACGGGCACAAGATCCTGACCGGGCGTCGCGAGCGCATGGGCACCATCCGCAAGGACGGCGGCCTGGCGGGCTTCGCCACCAGCAGCGAATCGGAGCACGACGCCCTGACCGTGGGTCATGCCAGCACCAGCCTGGCGGCCTCGCTGGGCATGGCTCTGGCGCGTGACGCCCGCGGGGACGACTACGACGTGGTCGCCGTCATCGGTGATGGCGCGCTCACGGGCGGCATGGCGCTGGCGGCGCTGAACCAGATCGGGCACGTGAAGCCGCGCATGACCATCATCCTGAACGACAACGAGATGTCGATCAGCGAGAACGTGGGCGCGCTCAAGCACTACCTCAGCACGCTGCAGGTGCAGCGCTGGTTCCAACAGGCGGAGAAGGGCTCCAAGAAGGCGCTGACCGGGGTGTGGGAACCGCTGGCCGACCTCGGCAGCCGGGCCAAGAAGGCCGCCCGGCGCTTCTTCGATCCCGCGAGCAACAACCCCTTCCACGCCATGGGATTGCGCTACGTGGGCCCCATCGACGGTCACAACATCCCGCAGCTGCTCTACTACCTCGAACACATCCGGCGCCTGGACGGGCCCACCATGCTCCACATCGTCACGCGCAAGGGCAAGGGCTACGAGGTCGCGGAGAACGATCCCATCACCTGGCACGGGGCGTCCAGCTTCGATCTGGAACATCCCGTGGCCAAGGGGAAAGCCTACAGCTGGTCCAACGCCTTCGGCGACGCCGCCATGGCGCTCGCCGAGGCGGACGATCGCGTGTGGGTCATCACGCCGGCCATGCGCGAGGGTAGCGGCCTGGTGGAGTACAGCAAGGCGCATGCCGATCGCTTCATCGACGTGGGCATCGCCGAGGACGTCGCTGTCACGGTCGGTGCCGGCCTGGCGTTGCGTGGCGAGAGGCCGATCGTCGCCATCTACAGCACCTTCCTTCAGCGCGGCTTCGACCAGGTCGTGCACGACGTGGCGCTAGAGAACCTGGACGTGATCTTCGCTATCGACCGTGCCGGGCTGGTGGGCGGTGACGGTGCCACCCACCAGGGCATCTACGACATGGCTTATCTCCGGAGCGTTCCGAACATGTCGATCGGCATGCCGAAGGACGCCGATGAGATGCAGGGCATGCTGAAGACGGCGCTGAGGCTGGGAGGGCCGCGGGCCATCCGCTGGCCCAGGGGCGCCGTGGCTTCGGCGGCGCGTCGCCCGGTCGAGGGCTGGCCGGAGCTCGACTGGGGAAGCTGGGAGATCCTCAAGGAGGGCAGCGAGGTCAGCGTCCTCGCCAGCGGGGTCACGCTGGCATACGCTCTGGCCGCAGCGGCCGACGATCCGCGGGTGGGCGTGGTCAACGCACGCTTCGTGAAGCCGCTCGACCACACGGTATTGCAGTCGCTGGCGCGCTCGCAGCGCGCCTTGATCAGCGTCGAGGACCACACCATCGTCGGAGGGCTGGGTTCTGCGGTCGCCGAGGCCCTGGCCGATGCGGGCCTCCACGTGCCATTGCGCCGTCTGGGCATCCCCGACATCACCGTGCCTCACGGAACGCCGGAGAGGCAGCACGAGGCGCTCGGATACGGCGTCGAGGGCATCCGTGCCGCCCTCCGCCAGCTCGGGATCGCCCAGCGGGAGCCCGCCGCGGCCGGGGTCGACGCGGCGGAGCGCGAGCACCCCGAGCGGTCGGCCCTCAACGCCGCGAAGTAGGGGCTGGAGGTGGCTTCTCCGGCGTTGACAGTCCGCGTCGGCGCCGGGTATCCTACCTTCCGCCTAGAGCGTGAGCGCGTCGCTCGAGGGCCCGCGCGGAGCGGTAGTGTAGCGGTTAGCATATCTGCCTGTCACGCAGAAGGTCGCGGGTTCAAATCCCGTCCGCTCCGCCATTCGCCGGAGGGCGCCCCCGAAGGGGGCGCCGCCGGTTCTCGGCCAGGTAGCTCAGTCGGTAGAGCATGCGACTGAAAATCGCAGTGTCGGCAGTTCGATTCTGCCCCTGGCCACCACCGCGGGCCGCATGCCCGGTCCTCCGGTAGGTTCACGGAGGCGCGCCAAAGTAGCTCAGCGGTAGAGCAGCCGATTCGTAATCGGCAGGTCGTCGGTTCAAATCCGACCTTTGGCTCCAAGGACAGAGTCCCGTGAGGGACGAGAGAACGGGCTCCCGACTGTGATCGGGGGCCCTGCCCATTTGATCCCGTACACCCTATCTACACCGCATGTCGTCTGGGCCGGTTCGGCGTCGTCGATGGCCGCGAGAAGAAGGTCATCGAGTGGCACGGCGGACGATGGTTCTCGATCACCTTTGCGGCCTCGAACGCGGTGGCGCGTGAAGCGCTGCTCAACGATCCCTACTCCCTGCGGGAGCTGGTCGAGGTGGCGCTGCAGCGCCCGGCAGGGCTACCGCGACGGCTTCCCCCAACATCGGCGCTGCCGCCGGTCCAGCCTTGGCGGAATGGCTTACGCGACGATGGCCGGTGCCACAGGACCGCTCCTGATCAGCATGGCACTGGTCTTCGCCGCAGTAGTGGCGTATGCAGCGATCGGAAGGGCGTTGTGCGGTTCAAGGGTTCGTAGTTCTGTTGATGCCGCCGTCGACGCGGAGTGTTGCGCCTGTCACGTAGGAGGCTCGGGGGCTGACGAGGTAGGCGATGGCATCGGCGACATCTTCCGGCCTGCCCAGTCGTCCGACAGGGTTCTGTGCGTAGTGTGCTACGACCTCGGCTTCAATCTCATCCCAGGATCGTTGATTGCCGCTGCTCCGCGATCGATCGAGGAACATCTGCCGCATGCCGCGTGTGAGCATCACGCCCGGGCTGACGGTGTTCGCGGTGACACCTGAGCCTGCGAGTTCCAATGCGAGCGCACCCGTGGCGTTCGTGAGTGCAGCCTTGGCAGCCGAGTACTCGACCATATTCGTCAACGGCGCGCTCACGCCGCGTGTCCCGATCGTGACGATCCTGCCCCAGCCGCGAGTCCGCATCGGGCCGGCAAGATGCCGAATGCACCGCACAGCGGAGAGAACATTGCCCGCATACGCATCAATCCAGTCATCATCGGTTGCATCGAAGAAGGAATGCTCGGCAAACGGCCCGGCATTCGCGATCAAGATATCGATGGGCCCCTCGCGCGCGGCATCCTCACAAACGCGTCGAGCCTGCTCTGGATCGGTCAGGTCCCCGAGTACCGTCGTTGCTGAACCGCCAAGGTTGCGAATGTCTTCGAGTTCGGCGTCGGCAGCTACCGCGTTGCGGCCGTGCACAACGACGGTGCAGCCCTCGGCAGCAAGACGATGAGTGATCGCGGCCCCCAATCCGCCCGTGCTGCCGGTGACCAGGGCGCGCTTGCCTTCGAGTTCTAGGTCCATCCCGCTAGCCTAGCCCGGATCGTTCAGGGTGACGGCTGGCCGGCGGGTTCGGGCGGTTCTGCTGCCTTGTGTGCGTGATTGTGCTCTTTGCGTTTGACGCGGCGTCCCGGCGTCGTCCGGGGTGGGCGCCGGCTCCAGGTCTGGGGACCGTGCGCGGTTGATCCGACCCCGCGGACTAGGACAGGACTCCCTGGAACGCGGTGGGACATGGCGCGACGCTCCTGGCGCGGTTCGAACTCGGCAGGTCGTCGGTTCAGAACCGACCTCTGGCTCTCGAGCAAGCCGTGCCATACAGCAAATCCCCGCCCGAGCATGCTCGGGCGGGGACGTCTTGGTCTACGGGATTCGGTGGGGAGTCTAGAAGCCAGGCTTGGTGACCTTCACGTTCGAAGCCTGCAGACCCTTGGGGCCCTGCTCGACCGTGAATTCCACCTCGTCGTTCTCGTTCAGGCTGCGGAAGCCGTCGCCCTGGATCGCCGAGAAGTGCACGAAGACATCCTTGCCACCGTCACTCTGTTCGATGAAGCCGAACCCTTTGTCGCCGTTGAACCATTTCACTTTACCTGTCGCCATGATGCTTATCTCCTAAATGGCCTGACCTCGGTCAAGCGTATTGATGTCCGGGCGGATGCCCGAGTTTCAAGAAAGCCTTATCGACTTTTTCGGAACGACTAGAAGCATACGCCTTGTGGCCCGAGAACACAAGTGATGCTGGACGTTCGATGCTTCGGCGAGCCCGGACGTCGCGTGATGCAGGCCCCGGCCGACCGGTGCGACGCGACACCGGCGGGCACTGTGATAGCCTGAAGGCACTCCTGGGAAACGTATCGACGAGGCATCGGGCTGTCCGGCTCGGTCCGCTCAGGAAATCGCCCGAAGTGGGTGTTCTCATCTTGTACCAGACCTCGAAAACCGCTGCTGGAAAGGGCTCATGCTCGGCCCCTCGTGGGCGCCCCGGGCGGACGACGATCGTCGCTCCACTCCACCCGGACCCCACCGAGGACGTCGTGTCCAACGTGGCCCCCGCATGCAGTGAAGGGACTTGTTCATGACCAAGCAGAACGCGCATTCAGCCGAGTTCGCCGGTTGGCAAGCGATCGTACGGAAGTACCAGCAGCCTGACCTCAAGCGCGGCGTATGGCAGTTGGTGACCTCCTTCGGGGGCCTGTTCCTGACGGTAGGACTGATGTTCCTGTCGCTGGGGGTGGGCTACTGGCTCACGCTCCTGCTGGCGGTCCCCGCGGCGGGCTTCCTGGTTCGGGTGTTCATCATCCAGCACGATTGCGGGCACGGCGCCTTCTTCAAGTCGAAGCGGGCCAACGACGTGGTGGGCGCGATCAGTGGCGTTCTCACGCTGGTTCCGTACAAGTTCTGGCGCAAGACCCATGCCATCCACCACGCCCATCATGCCGAGCTCGAGGAGCGTGGCATCGGGGACGTGTGGACGTTGACCGTCGACGAGTACCTGCAGTCGCCGTGGTGGAAGCGTATCGCCTACCGCGTGTTCCGGAACCCGCTGTTCTTGTTCGGGGCCGCGCCGGCGTTCAACTTCATCGTGCTGCAGCGCCTGCCTTTGGGCGCGAAGGCGAGCTGGCGCACGGGGGAGACCCGTTCGGTGTGGTTGACGAACGTCGCCATCCTTGCGCTGCTGGGCGGTGCGAGCCTGGTGATCGGTGTGCTGCACGTGCTGATGATCGGCCTCCCGATCATCGTTGTGGCGGCCAGTGTGGGCACCTGGTTGTTCTACGTGCAGCACCAGTTCGAACGCACCTACTGGGAGCACACCCCGGAGTGGGACTACACCCTGGCGGCGCTCCAAGGCAGCTCCTACTACGATCTTCCCAGGGTGCTGCAATGGTTCACCGGGAACATCGGCTTCCATCACATCCATCACCTCAGCCCACGCATCCCCAACTACAACCTGCAGCGCTGCCACGACGAGAACCCGATGCTGCAGAGGGTGTCGAGGCTTTCCCTCACGGGCAGCTTCAAGACGGTCGTTCTGACCTTGTGGGACGAGGAGCGGCGTCGATTGGTGACGTTCCGCGAGGCGCTCCGAAGCAGACCAGGGGGAGCCGCAGCCTAGCGCGCGGTCGTCACCGTAGCCGACTCCGCGCCCCGATGACGCTCGGCAGCACGCAGGTCGGCAGAGCTAGACTGACGCATGCAAGGTCACTCCGTTCGCGGGCGCCCTCGCCTGAGAGAGCCGTTCAACGCCATCACCCACATGCTCGGCGCGTTGGTTGCGCTGGTGGGAGGCACGGCTCTGGTGGTGGCGTCGGCCGGCGACCCGTGGCGGATGCTGAGCTTCGCCGTCTACGCCCTCGCTTCGCTGACGCTGTTCAGTGCCAGCACGCTCCTCCACGGCGTCCGTGCAGGCCCCGCCCTGGCGGAGTGGCTCCGGCGCGCCGATCATGCGGCGATCTTCGTTCTCATCGCGGGAAGCTACACACCGATCGCTCTGGTGACGCTACGTGACCACGCGCCCGGATGGACGTGGCCGCTCCTGAGTACGGTTTGGGCCTTCGCCGTCCTGGGTGTGCTCTTCAAGGTGTTCTGGTTCCGTGCCCCGCGATGGCTCTCGACGGGCCTCTACCTGGTGCTGGGGTGGATGGCGGTGGTGGCGATCCGTCCGCTCGCACAGGCCATGCCGTGGGGGGGCATCGCGCTGCTCGTCGCCGGCGGCTTGCTGTACTCGGTCGGCGCCGTGGTCTACGCCTTCAAGCGCCCCGATCCCGCTCCCGGCAGCATCGGCTACCACGGCCTGTGGCACCTGTTCGTGCTCGCCGGCTGGGGAGCGCACTTCGCCATGGTGGCGCTCTACGTGCTCCCGTCATGACGGGCCCCGTCATGACGGGCCCCCACATGAGGCGGGCGCCGCCCGGTGCTGCGCGCCGGGTGGCGCCCGCTCGAGTGTCTTCGAGACTCGGCCCTACAGGGTCGCAGTGATGAAGACCAGCACGAAGATGGCGACCGTCTCGACGACGCCGATCGCCATCAGGTAGTTGCCGAAGCCCTGACCGGTCTCACCGAGGGCGTCCGCTGCCGCGGCTCCCACCCTTCCCTGCATGTAGGCCGAGGCTGCCATCGCCAGACCGCCGAACAGGCCGAGGCCGAGCATCGCGGGCCAGGCCACCGTCTGGTTGTTGGCGAGCGCGTCGGACACCCCGCGCACGACAGCGTTCATGAGGATCATGCCGTAGATCGTCTGCGACAGCGGCGCACCCACGAAAGTGATCAGGATGAACGGTGCCGACTTGTTCTGTGCGTAGGCGCGCTTCCAGGCGCCCACCGCGGCCATGCCTGCCGTACCTGTGCCGAATGCCGAACCGAGGGCTGCGAGGCCGAGTACGGTCGCGCCGCCCGCCCGTCCCAAGGCGGCCATCAAAACGGGATCCATCAAGCTCCTCCTTCACGACGGGGGTTCATGCCCCCTCCTTCGGACGTTGTGAGTGAGCGAAGGGCCGGTAGGGTCGGCCCGTCCACTCCATGCCGAGGTGGCTGGCGAATTCCAGCATATTGAGGCGCACGCCGTGGACGAGGACGCCCATGGTCGCGAGCAGGATGTTGAGGGTGTGGCCGAAGAACAGCACCAGCGCCGCCACGGCACCGGCCACGATGCCGCTCACGCCGCTCCCCATCGCCATCTGGTTGAACGCCTGCGCGATGGCGAAGGTCGCGGCCCCGACGGCGAACAGCCGCACGTAGGAGACCAGGTCGACGAAGTTGCTGACCAGGCTCAGAGGCAGCATGACGTGGTTGAACCACTCCGACTTGAGCGCCTTCGGGGGCGTCATGAACAGCACGATGAGCACGATCCCCGCCACCAGGACGTAGAGCATGACGTGTGGGAAGGCGGCGCCGAGCACCATCTCGCGGGCCAGGAAGAACATGGTCCAGGTCGTGAAGATCCAGCCCAACTGGGCGAGCGCCCGGGGCGAGGGGAAGAAGCGGATCACGTTCCAGCCGTGCGCCACCGTCAAGTGGATCGCGCCGATCAGGAAGCTCAGCAGGATGAGGTGATCCTGACCGGTGAGCCAGGACACCTGCACTGCCTTCAACGGGTGGGGGAGCAACGCGATACCGAAGTAGCTTCCCGTCAGGACGCCCCACACGATGGTGCTGATGCTCATGACCCGGAGGAGCGAGAACATCGCCTTCGGCGCGTCCTTCATACGCCAGCGCCCGAACTCCGTGAGCCCCAGGAACAGCAGGCCGTACCCGGCGTCTCCCACGATCATCGCGAAGAACAGGCTCATGAACAGCAGGAAGGGAACGCTCACGTCCACCTGGTCGTAGCCGGGGAGCACGCCGGTGAACGAGAACAGGGCGCGGATGGGCCGCACCCAGCGCGGCACGGTGATCTCGGTGGGCGCGTCGTTCGGATCGTCGACCTCCTCGACGAACAGTCCCCAGCCGTGCTCCTGCGCCGCACGCTCCACGAAGGGCAACTTCGGCGCGGGGCAGAACCCGCGTACGACGGCGAGAGGTCCCGTGAGCGCCGACCCGGCGCGCGCTCGCTCGAACGCGAGCCGGTCCTCGGCCGATGGGATCGATGCCACGATGGCGTCGCGTCGACGGGCCAAGGCTTGCAGGGCGGCCACCGTCTCCTCCCGTTCGGAGGACAGGCGCGCGCGCCGCGCCCGCAGCGCGGCCGGCGCCTCGGTGGGAACGGCGAACGGCTCTGCCGCGGCGGAGCCTTCGCCCAGCCACACTTGCCCCAGCGCCTCCGACGGGCCCACCAGCGCCACGATGCGTTCATGCCCGTGGCGGCCGAGTTCGTGGACCACCACGTCGTCAGACTGCGCCGTCGACCAGCGCGCCGGCGCGCGCAGCAAGCGAACTCCGACCCCGTGCCGTGCGAGCTCCTGAAGCGCGGAAGGATCGAAGTCCCCGAACGGCGCGACGCGCTCCAGCTCGCGCTCCACGTCGGATCGCTCCTCGTCGATCTGCTCCAGCCTTTCCGAGAGCGCCAGGACGCGTTCGACCGCGGCCTCGACCCCTCCGTCGGCAGCGCGCGCCGCCCCGGCGTCGCCGCGCGGCACCGTGCGGTGCAGCGCCTCCAGCGCGGCGCGCGCCGCCTCGACGCGCGAACGGGCCTGGGCGACGCCCACGACGTCGCTCGCCGGCTCGGAGGCGAGGTGCAGGGCCCCCAGGTCCTGTAGCAGCGCCAGGGAGCGTTCGTGCTGACTCCGCAGCATCACCACCGTGACCCGCTTCATGGGGACGATCACGAGGACGCCTCCTGTTCCACGGACTTCGACTTGGCGATCTTGGCGCGGACCACCCCGGCGGCCTGCTGGTCGCCGAGTGCGATGCGGATGGTCCGGATGGCATGCTCCGCCTCGGGGATCTTGACCTTCTCGAACAGGTTGACGCGTTGCGAGGTGATGCGCAGCTCGTCGGCCAGCAGGCGTCGCTGTTCGGCGAGCACGCGCCGCTCCATGCGCAGTCGGGCCAGTGTCTGGCAGGCCGCGATGGCGTCGTCGAGGAAAGCAGGGGTGGCATGGAGGTCCGGAGGCGTTCGCGTGAAGGCGAGGTCCTCCAGCACCGGTACGTCGATGCCGGCGATGTTGGTGGTTCCGCGCCGTACCGCGGCGATGGCCAGGTGATCCGTGATGGGCGGGGCGCTCGCCAAGAGCCCTACCCAGGGCTCGAGCGCGGCCTCCGCCGCCGCAAGCTCGGCCTCGGCCTCCCGCTCCTTGGCCTCGACCCGTCGGATCTCCATCTGGAGCTGCCGCTTCTTGAGCTGCAGGGTTGGCAGATAGCGCTTGAAGCGAGACAGCGCGTCGCGCTGTCGCTTCAACTCCTGCTTGCTGGCGCGCACGTGGCTCAAGCCGTCGCCTCCGAAGCCTCGACGGGGACGCCGTCGGCGGGCCAGAAGCGTTCGATCAGCGCACTCGGCAGCCCGGTCTGCGGCGGCTCGAAGCACTCGGCGAGGATCTTCCATCCCTCGTCCAGCGCGTCCTCCAGGGGAAGGTGCAGCTCCAGGCTCATCAACCGGTCCTCGAATGCGACGCCGTACTTCAGCAGCTGCTCGTCCCAACGACTCATGCTGAAGCCCATGGCCTGCTTCTCGAGCGTCTCCCGGTAACCCGCGTACAGCTGGATCATGGCGTTCATGATCGAGCGGTGGTCCTCGCGGGTCCGGCCGTTCACGAGTTGCTTCAGGCGGCTCAGGCTCCCGAAGGGTTCGATGCGCCCGCCGCGCAGGTAGAGTTGCCCCTCGGTGATGTAGCCGGTGTTGTCGGGCACGGGATGCGTGACGTCGTCGCCGGGCATGGTCGTTGCCGCCAGGATGGTGATGGACCCGGCCCCCTCGAAGTCGACGGCCTTCTCGTAGCGCGCGGCGAGCTGACTGTACAGGTCGCCCGGGTAGCCACGGTTCGACGGGATCTGCTCCATCGTGATCGCGACCTCCTTGAGCGCATCGGCGAAGTTCGTCATGTCGGTGAGCAGCACCAGCACTCGTTGGCCCTCGAGCGCGAAGCGCTCGGCCACGGCAAGCGAGAGGTCGGGCACGAGCAGGCACTCCACCACCGGATCGGCAGCGGTGTGCACGAACATGACGGTGCGTACGCTGGCGCCGGCCTCGTCCAGCGTCTCGCGGAACGCCAGGTAATCGTCGTGCTTGAGTCCCATGCCGCCGAGCACGATGACGTCGACCTCGGCCTGCAGCGCGATGCGCGCCAGGAGCTGGTTGGAGGGCTCGCCCGCGGGAGCGAAGATCGGTAGCTTCTGGCTCTCGACCAGGGTGTTGAAGACGTCGATCATGGGGATGCCGGTGCGCACCATGCGCCGCGGGATGATGCGGCGCGCCGGATTCACCGAGGGACCGCCGACCTCGATCGGTTCGGCCTCCACCTCGGGCCTGCGGTCGCGGGGCCGTCCGGCCCCGTCGAACACGCGTCCTAGCAGAGCGTCGGAGAAGGGCACCTGGACCGGCCTGCCAAGGAACCGCACGTGCGCGTCGGTAGGGATACCGCGGCTGCCGGCGAACACCTGCAGCGAGGCGCGGTCGCCTTCGATCTTGATGACCTGCGCGAGCGAGGAGCCCCCCGGCCAGCGCACTTCGGCCAGCTCCCGGTAGGTGGCGTCACCGGCCCTCACCGTCACGACGTTGCCGGCGATGCGCTCCACCTGCGTGTAGACCTTACGCATGAGCCGTAACCCCCTCGACCTTGTCGACGAGGCGCGCCTCGAGTCGTTCGAACTGCGGATCGTCCATCCGCACCAGGTTCCACTCCTTGGTCACCTGGGTCAGCTCCTGGAAGAAGCGTCGCGCCGCGTCCTTGTCGGGGAAGTCGAGCGGCGTCCGCAACACGCTGGCGAGCCGGCCGAAGACGTGCCGCTGCCGTCCCGCTCCAGTGGCCGCGTCCACATCGTGGAAGGCGTCCTGCTGGAGGTAGGCGGCATCGAGGTACTCGGCCTTGAGGTAGGTGACGTAGTCCGCGATGGCCGTCCCCTCCTCACCCACCACCTTCATCATCTGATCGACCTCGTGGCCGTTTTGCAGCACCTCGCGCGCGGCCCGCACGTCGTCGCCGTCCGCGACGCCTTCGTAGCGGCTCCAGCTGTCCAGAGGATCGACAGCAGGGTAGCGGCGCGCGTCCGAGCGTTCGCGCGAGAGCCCGTGGAACGCGCCCACCACCTTCAGGGTGGCCTGCGTCACCGGCTCCTCGAAGTTGCCGCCCGCCGGGCTCACCGCGCCCCCGATGGTGACCGAGCCGGTGCGTCCGTCGTTCAGCCGCACCACGCCCCCGCGCTCGTAGAACCCGGCGATCACCGATTCCAGGTAGGCGGGGAAGGCCTCCTCGCCGGGGATCTCTTCGAGGCGTCCGGAGATCTCGCGGAGCGCCTGCGCCCAGCGCGAGGTGGAGTCGGCCAGCAGCAGCACGTTCAGGCCCATCTGGCGGTAGTACTCGGCCACCGTGACGGCCGTGTAGACGCTGGCCTCGCGCGCGGCGACCGGCATCGAGCTGGTATTGACCACGATCAACGTGCGCTCCATCAGGCTGCGGCCGGTCCGTGGGTCGACCAGCTCGGGGAACTCCCGCAAGGTTTCGACGACCTCGCCGGCGCGCTCGCCGCATGCCGCGATGATGACCACGTCCACCTCGGCGTGGCGGCTGGTGATCTGCTGCAACACGGTCTTGCCCGCACCGAAAGGTCCCGGGATGCAGTAGGTGCCGCCGAGGGCGACGGGGAAGAGCGTGTCCAGGATCCGGATCTTCGTCACCAGCGGTTCCCTCGGACGCAGACGCTCACGGTACGCGCGGATCGGGACCTTCACGGGCCAGCGCTGCACCATGGTGACCTTGTGCGTGCGTCCGCGGTCGTCGACCAGGGTAGCGATGGTGTCGTCGACGCGGTACTCGCCCGCCGGCGCGATCCACTCGACCAACGCGCGCCCCTCCAGCTCGAAGGGCGCCATGACGTGGTGGGTGATGGCGTTCTCGGGAACGGTGCCGAGGGTGTCGCCGGCGCGCAGGCGGCCGCCGGTTTCGGCCAACGGCGTGAACGACCAGCGCCGCTCGCGGTCGAGGGGCGTCAGGTAGACGCCGCGGCGCAAGAAGAATCCCGCCGCCTCGGCAAGCTCGGGCAGCGGGTTCTGCAGACCGTCGAAGATGCGGCCGAGGAGGCCCGGGCCGAGGTCCACCGTGAGCAGGCCGCCGGAGAACTCGACCGGCCCCCCGACGTAGAGGCCCGTGGTGTCCTCGAACACCTGCAGGTCGGCGTACTGCCCGCGCACGCGGATCAGCTCGGCCTTGAGGCGAAGGTCGCCCAGGACCGCGTAGCCGACCTCGTTCTGCATGACCGGCTTCTCGAAGGCGACGGTGAGCAGGTTGCCGCTCACCGAAACGATATGACCGACGTTAGGCATGGTTGCTCTCGCTCATTCGATCCTCACGCATCGTGTTCCTCTGGTGTGACGCTGGCCTCGTAGCGCTGCTCGAGACGTTCCAGGGTGGCCTGCAGAACCCGGCGGCCCTCCTCGACGTCGCGTTCGGCCCAGGCCCCGCCATCGTGGAGCCGCTGGGCGTACGCGAACACTGCCGCGAATCCCCAGGGCACCACGCCGGCCAGGTCGTCGAGCAGGCGCCAGCGCAGCTCGTGCAGGAGCCGCTCTCGCTCCAGCACGTTGGGCGCGTCGAAGGCGCGCGCCACGCCGTCCTCGACGTCCACGCGGAAGCCCTCATGCTCGCGCAGATAGGTCTCGGGCGTCACGCCCCAGCCCGCGGAGCGCCTGCGCGCCACGGCGTTCCGCAGTTGCCGTTCTCCGTTCAGCCAGCGCCGCGCGACGGACCCGGGCTCACCGGGTACAACGGCGCCGCCCGCGGGGTCTTCCAGCACGCGCAACTCGTCCTCGCCGAGGAACGGGCGACAGTGCTCCAGCAACGTTGCCACCGTCATCGGGGGCGGGTCGTCGAGGTCGAAGGAGGGAAGGGTCGATAGGAGGTAGGCGTACACGCTCTCGCCGGCCGCTAGGGCCGGCCCTCGGCCACGTCCTCGGCGTTCCCATCATCGGCCGTGCCGGCGGTGATGAGCTTCGCCAGCTCCGGACGCAACATCTCGGAGAGCACCGAGGCGATGGCCCCGAGCGTGAAGTCGTGTTCGACGTGATCGCCGTTCATCGAGACGCGGAAGCCCTTCTCGATGTCGCGTCCCAGCCGGATGTCCACACCCTTGTCGAGCTTCTGTCGGTACTCGTCGGCGTAGAAGCGGGCGAGCTTCTCGCGATCCTCTTCGCCGAGCAGCACGCTCATGCGGCGTTCCGGGCCGCTGCGCTTGGCGTAGGCATCGGCCATCACCAGGAGCATGTCGCGCAACGTTTCGGGCGTCAGCGTCTCGACGAGCGAATCGCGCACCAGCGCCATGACGACGTCCTCGACGCCGCGCCGGACGGCCATGAGCACGTCGCGTCCGGCCTGCTGGAGTGCGCGCTCGCCGCGCTCGCGGCTGAGGGCGGCATCGCGCTCGGCCTCGCTGCGGATGCGCGTCGCCTCGGCATTGGCCGCCGCGATGCGGCGTCCGGCCTCGGCTTCGGCGTCGGCGAGGATGGCGCCTGCCTTGGCTTCGGCTTCGTCCACCACCTCGCCCTGGAGCTTGTCGATCAGGGATTGCAGGGCTTCGGGCATGGGGCCCCTCTCACGGACACGGCGACCAGGTGAGAAGGGGCCTCCCCATGACCCGCGTTCCGCGTGCGGGGGGAAGGTGGCGTCCTTCGCCTGGTCGCCGGTCTCGAGCAGCTCAATCTCGCCTTCTTTTAACACGTACGGCCGCTCGTCGTGGGGGTTACAAACGTCCTGATGGGCGGGATGTCCCGGCCCGCGACGCGAAGTACCGAGCGCTCAGAAGCGCTCGGTGACCGTCTTCATCTCCATGAACGCACGCAGGTAGTCCGGGCCCCCTGCCTTGGCGTTGGTGCCCGACATCTTGAACCCGCCGAACGGCTGGACGCCGACCAGGGCGCCGGTGATCTTGCGGTTGACGTAGAGATTCCCGACGTCGAACGCCTCGCGCGCCCGCTCGATGTGCATGCGGTCGCGCGAGCACAGGCCGCCCGTGAGGCCGTACATGGTGGCGTTGCCGAGCTCGAGCGCGTGATCGAAGTCGCGCGCCTTCATCACCGACACCACCGGCCCGAAGATCTCCTCGCAGGCGATGGTCGCGCTCTGCGGCACGTCGGCGAACACGGTCGGCTGGATGTAGTACCCCTTGCCCTCGGCCGCGCCGCCCCCGAGCACCAGGCGTGCCTCCTGCTTGCCGGTGTCGATGTACGCCAGGATCTTGTCGTACTGCTTCTTGTTGATCACGGCGGCCACGTCGGCGTTCTGCTCGGCCGGCCCCACCCGGAGCGCGCGTGCGCGCTCGAGGAACTTCTCCAGCAGTTCGTCGTACACGGCCTCGACGACGATGAGGCGGCTCATGGCCGAGCACTTCTGGCCCTGGAACCCGAACGCGCCGGCGACGGCGGCGTCCGCGGCGAGGTCCAGGTCCGCGGTCTCGTCGACGATCATCGCGTCCTTGCCGCCCATCTCGGTGAACACCCTCTTGAGCCAGTTCTGCCCCGGATGCACCTTGGCGGCGCGCTCGTTGATGCGCATGCCGGTCGCCACCGACCCGGTGAAGTTGATGAAGCGGGTACGAGGATCATCGACAAGGGCGTCACCGAGATCGGCATCCTCGCCGGTCAGGAGGTTGATCACGCCCGGCGGGAAGCCGGCCTCGTCGACGCACTCCATGAACTTCTGCGCGATGATCGGCGTCGAAGGTGACGGCTTGAGGATGACGGTGTTGCCCACGACCACCGGGCCGACGGTGGTGCCGACCAGGATCGCGAGCAGGAAGTTCCAGGGGGGGATGACCACGCCCACCCCGAGAGCCCTCAAGTGGCTGGTGTTCTCCTCGCCGGGATGGTCGTAGGTGGGGAGCGGGCCCGCCAGCTTCAACGACTGCCGCGCGTAGTACTCGCAGAAGTCGATGGCTTCCGCCACGTCGGCGATGGCCTCGAGGTAGTTCTTGCCCGCCTCGAAGACCTCCCAGGCGGCCAGCTCGTCGCGGCGTCGACGCAGCACGGCGGCAAGCTTCACCAGCGTGCGTGCGCGATGCGCCATCGGCAACCGTGACCAGGTCTTGAAGGCCTCCTGAGCGGCCGACATGGCGCGCTCGATCTCGGGGCCCTTCCCCTTGGCGCTGCGGCCCACGACGCGGTCCGGATCGCAGGGATCGACGGAGGTGAGGTACTCCCCGGTGTCGACGCGCTCGCCGCCGATCACGAGCGGGTAGTCACGCCCGAGCTGGGAGCGCACCGTGTCCAACGTGCGCTCGAACGCCTGACGGGTGGCGGCGTCGGAGAAGTCCAGGTAGGGTTCGGTCTCGTAGGGTTCGAACAACATTGCGGTGTACTCCTTGTCTGGATGCCCTGGGCTCAGCCCGCGATGCCGCGTAGCACGAACGCGAGGTTGGCGGGGCGTTCGGCGAGGCGGCGACTGAAGTAACCGTACCAGTCCTCCCCGAACGGCACGTACACCCGGAGCGGGTGCCCTTCGCGGACGAGCCGGTCCTGCAGATTCGGCTTCACCCCGTACAGGAGCTGGAACTCGTAGCGCGCGCGGTCGAGGCCCGCACCTCGCACGAAGGCCGCGACCTCGCCGAGGATCCTCTCGTCGTGGGTGCCCACGTTCACCTTGCCGCCGACCTCCAGGGCGCGGTAGGTGAGCTCGCGGTAGGCGCGCTCGACGTCCGCCTTGCCCTGGTAAGCGACCTCCCTCGGCTCGTTGTACGCCCCTTTCACGATGCGCAGGTCGGGCGCAGGGGAGAGCGCCAGGAGGCGCTCCAGGTCGTCGGGGGTGCGGTAGAGGTAGCTCTGCAAGACGGTCGAGACGTCCTGCCGTCCCGCGGCCCAGAGCCGTTCGAACAGCGTCAGGGTGGCGTCGACGTAGCTGCTGCTCTCCATGTCCAGGCACAGGTGCCCGCCGTGGCGCGCCGCTGCCTCGGCGAGACCGGTCGCCAGCTCGAAAGCGAGATCGGCATCGATGCCGAGCCCGAGCTGGGTGGGCTTGGCGCTGAAGTAGGGCTCGAGCCCGAAGCCGGCTGCGGCCTCGAGCGCGGCCAGGATCCGGGCGGCTGCCTGCCGGGCGGCCGCCTCGTCGCTCACGAACTCGCCGAGAACGTCGAGGACGATGCCCTTGCCGGAGCTCTCGATCGCTCGCAGGTGGGGCAGGGCGGACTCCAGCGATTCGCCTGCGACGAAACGCCCCACGCCCAGCCGCCACCCGGCCCGGGTGATGAAGCCGCGTACCAGCGGAGCGTCCGACACCGCCAGCATGGTGCGGCGGTAGACACCGTCGAGGGTCACGATCGGCCTCGCTTCAAGGAGGAAGAAAACGGTCGTCCGTTCACGCGTCACTGTACCGCCGCCCGCCCCGGCATCGATCCTGCTCCAGAGCACCTTGCGTACTCGCCGGGGAAGGACACACGTTGACAGGGCCGGGCCGTCGCCGTAGGGTACCGCTGTTGTTCCAAGTCGGTTCTTGTGCTCGCCCGTGGGGGCGACAGGTTCGTTCATGGGGGTGGCTCGATGCCGCCCGCTCTCGGCGGCGCAGAGCCGAGGGGGAATGGGAGGATGCATGTCCAGGAAGTTGATCGTTTCGGTCCTGGTAGCGCTGACATTGGCGTTCGCGGCGAGCGCCGTGTTCGCCGCCGATCCCATCGTGATCGGCGTGCAGGCGCCGATCACGGGCCAGTACGCCAACGAAGGGCAGGGCATCGACAAGGGCGTCAAGTTGATCGCCAAGCAGATCAACGACCAGGGCGGCTTGCTGGGCCGTACGATCGAAGTCAAGACCTGCGACGACGGCGGCCAGGCGTCGCAGGCCGCCATCTGTGCCCGTCAACTCGTCAACGACGGTGTTCTCGCAGTGATCGGCACCTACACCAGCGGCGCCGCGCTGGCGGCCGAGCCTATCTACGCCCGGGCCAACGTCATCCAGACCTCGGACGGCACCAGCGACCAGCTGACTGCGGGCGGATACAAGACCTTCTTCCGCAACGCCCCGCCCAACAGCGCGGAGGCGAAGTTCACGGCCGCGTACCTGGTGAACGGCAAGAAGTTCCAGCGCATCGCCGTGCTGGCCGACCACTCCAGCTTCGCCAAGGGGCTCTCCGATGCGGTCGTCCAGGCCGTCAAGGACGATGGCGGCAACCTCGTGTACACGGGCTTCATCACTGCCGGATCGCAGGACTACACGGCGGTGCTCACCAAGATCAAGTCGGTGAACCCGGACGTGCTCTACTTCTCCGGCTACTACCCCGACGGCGGGCTCATCCGCGCCCAGATGAAGCAGCTCGACATGGGCGCTACGTTCGTCGGTGGCGACGCCAACCAGAACGTTGCGTTCGCCAAGATCGCCGGGAACGCCGCTCAGGGCGCGATCATCATCAACGTGCCCTCGCCCGACAACCTGCCCTATCCCGAAGCCAAGCAGTTCCTGGCCGACTACAAGGCGGCCTACGGGCAGGAGCCGCCCAGCATCTACACCCTCACGAACGCCGACGGCTTCCGTGCCGTGATCGCCGCGGTGAAGGCCACGCAGAGCACCGACCCAGCGAAGCTCATCGACTGGTTGCACAACCTGAAGGACTTCCAGGGACTGACCGGGACGTTCTCGTGGGACAAGACCGGGGAGCGCATCGGCAGCCCGTTCACGGCGTTCGAGATCCAGGCCGACGGTTCGTACAAGATCGTCTATCCGGAGTCGGCCACGCAGTAATGGCCGGCCTGCGTCCGCGGCGCGGGCGCTAGGGCTCCATGGACGTCGTCCTGCAGCAATTCATCAACGGTGTGACCGTGGGCGGTTTCTACGCACTGATCGCCCTCGGTTACACCATGGTCTATGGGGTGTTGAAGCTCATCAACTTCGCGCACGGCGACCTGAGCATCCTGGCGGCCTTCATCGGGTTGACGGTCCTGACCAGCGGCATCGGCGGCGCCAACGCCGGCGCCCTCTTGCTGGCCGCGGCCTTCATCGTGGCCGCGGTCGCCGTCGGCATCGCGGGCGCCGTGCTGGAGTTCACGGCGTACCGCCCCCTGCGCAAGGCACCCAGATTGTCCGCGGTGGTGTCGGCGCTGGGCGCGTCGATGCTGATCGAGAACGGCATCATGTTGATCTGGGGCCCGGAGGTCAAGGTGTTCCCGGCGAACCTCCTGCCGGATCTCAAGTGGAAGATCGGGAGCGCGTCGATCAGCTTCGTGCAGGTGGTGATCATCCTGGGCTCGCTGCTGCTCATGGCCGGCCTGTACTTCTACGTGCATCACACCCGCTTCGGCACCGCCATCCGGGCCGCCGCGATCGATCAGGACGCCGCCAGGCTCATGGGCATCAATGTCAACCGGGTGATCGCCAGCGTGTTCGTGGTCGGCCCGGCACTGGGCGCGGTGGGCGGCCTGTTCATCGGCCTGTACTACCGTGAGGCCTACTTCAACATGGGCTGGATCTACGGCCTGAACGCCTTCATCGCCGCGATCATCGGGGGCATCGGGAACATCCCGGGCGCCATGCTCGGCGGCCTGCTACTGGGGCTGTTCAACGCCTTCGCGGCGGGCTACGTCTCCAGCTCCTGGCAGGAGGCCATCACCTTCGCGCTGCTCATCGCCATCCTGCTGGTGCGGCCTACCGGCATCCTGGGCGAGCGCGTGGCGGAGAAGGTATGAGCGCGCCCGTGTCCGCCGGCCCGGGGAACTCCTAGCTCATGGTCGCTCCTCGATCGACAGCGCTCGGCCGGGCGCGACGCGCGCTCGGACCGCTTCTCTGGCTGCTCGGCCTGCTGGTGCCTGTCCTGCTGAACGGTAGCTGGATCAGCATCCTGGCGATCTTCGCGATCTACGCCGTGGTCGCGTTGTCGCAGGACATCGTGCTGGGGCGCGCCGGCATGTACGACATGGGACACGCGGTGTACTTCGGGGTGGGCGCGTACGTCACCGCCATCCTCAACACTCGGCTCGGCTGGCCGATCTTCGCCACCTGGCCGGTCGCCATCGTGGTGGCGGCGTTGGTCGGGGTCGTGCTTTCGGCCCCAATCGTGAGGCTCCGCGGCGACTATTTGCTGGTCGCCACCATCGGCTTCAACATCATCTTCGTGCTGGCCCTCGGGAACAACGTTGGTGACGTCACCGGCGGCCCCGACGGCATCTTCGGGGTCGGCGTGCCCCATCTCTTCGGAACGGCGCTTTCCAGCCAGGGTGCACTGTTCTACCTGGACTGGCTGGCGCTGGCGGCCGTGCTGCTGCTCATGCGCAACCTCGAGCGCTCGCGGATCGGGCGCGTGTTCCGCTATCTCAAGGAGGACGAGCTCGCCGCCACCACATTGGGGGTCAACGCCCGCTATTACAAGATCCTGGCGTTCGCGATCGGCGCAGGCGTGGCCGGAGCCGCGGGAACGCTGTTCGCCGTCCAGCTCGCCAGCGTGAGCCCGGGATCGTTCGTGTTCACCGAATCGGTGACGCTCTTCGCCATCGTGCTCGTCGGTGGCCAGGCGTCCATCCCCGGCGTGCTGCTGGGGACGGTGCTGATGTTCGTGGTGCCGCAGGTGTTCCGCGGGCTGGCGCAGTACCGCTACCTCGTCTTCGGCTTCGCGATGATCGTGGTGATGGTGTTGCGGCCCCAGGGGATCTGGCCCCGCGGGAGGGCACGATGACGCCGGCGTCGGGAGGGGGACCCCTGCTCGAGATCGACGGCATCTCGATCAGCTTCGGAGGCTTGCGCGCCGTCGACGACCTGAGTTTCGGCGTCGGAGAAGGGGAGATCAAGGGGCTCATCGGCCCCAACGGCGCCGGCAAGACCACCGTGTTCAACATGATCACCGGTGTCTATCGACCCGACGACGGGCGTATCCGTTTCGCGGGCGAGGACATCACCGGGCGAGCACCCTACCAGGTGGCCCGCCACGGCATCATGCGCACCTTCCAGACGATCCGGCTGTTCGCCGGGATGACCGTGCTGGAGAACGTCCTGGCGGGGCAGCACCTACGTACACGTCAGACCTGGTGGCAGAGCTTGCTGGGCACGCCGGGACAGCAGCGAGAAGAGCGGGCGCTCGTTGAGCGCACCATGGACACGCTGCAGCACCTCGACCTCGCCCCGGTGGCGCACGAGGTCGCGACCTCGCTGCCCTACGGGGTGCAACGCCGCGTCGAGCTGGCCCGCACGCTGGTGGCCAGCCCCAGGTTGCTCATCCTCGACGAGCCCGCGGCGGGCCTGAACGACCGGGAGTCCGCCGCGCTCAACGACACCATCACGTCGATCCGCGATGGGGGAGTCACGATCCTCCTGGTCGAGCACGACATGAACGTCGTCATGAACGTGACGGACAGCATCGTGGTGATCAACTTCGGCAGCAAGATCGCCGAGGGCGGACCTGCCGACATCCAGCGCGACCCGGCGGTGATCGAGGCCTACCTAGGGCAGGACGACGAGGAGGCCGCCGCGTGAGCCTGCTGGAGGTGACCGATCTGGAGGTCAACTACGGTCAGATCCAGGCCCTCAAGGGCATCTCGCTGGAGGTGGCGCAGGGCGAGGTGGTGGCGATGCTCGGCGCCAACGGCGCCGGGAAGACGACCTTGATGCGGACCCTGAGCGGACTGATCTCGCCCCGCTCGGGACGGATCGTCTACGATGGCGACGACATCACCACCCTCGGGGCAGACCGCATCGTGCGCCAAGGCATCGCGCAGTCTCCCGAGGGGCGCCGCGTGTTCGGCACACTCACCGTGGCCGAGAACCTGCGGCTGGGCGCCTACACGCGCCCTCCCGACGAGGTCGGGGCCTCCCGCGCCCAGGTCTACGAACTGTTCCCCCGCCTGCGGGAGCGCCGTGCTCAGCTCGCCGGCACGCTCTCGGGCGGCGAGCAGCAGATGCTCGCGATCGGCAGGGCGCTGATGGCGCGCCCCCGTCTGCTGCTGCTCGACGAGCCGAGCCTCGGGCTCGCACCGCTGCTGGTCAAGGGCATCTTCCACGCCTTGGAGGACATCCGCGATACGGGCGTGACCATCCTGCTGGTCGAGCAGAACGCACGCATGGCGCTCAAGCTCGCCGACCGCGGATACGTGCTCGAGGTCGGCACCATCGTGCACCAGGACCACGCCGCAGCCTTGCTGGCGTCGCCCGAAGTCCAGGCCGCGTACCTGGGCAAGGCCTGAACGGCCGCCGACGGGGACTGCTTCGGGGCCGCCGCAACCCTCCTTGCAGCCCTCCCCGAGGCGAGTAAAACTTCGAACAGTGACTCCAGGGCGCACTTGCTACCCTTCCATTGACGGTCCCAGGAAGCGTTGGGGGCGGGGCCAAGAGGTCCTGATGACGATAACGTTCAACCCTACTCAGACGGTTTTGGGCGCGCTCCCTCGAGAGGCGCGCGGGTGAAACTCTTCTTCGTCCGACACGGTGAGCCGGATTGGAACCTGGTAGAGATGCGCGGCGCCCGAGGCTGGGCCAAGGACTTCGCTCCGCTCACGCCACTGGGCCGGTTGCAGATCGACACCATCACCGGAGACTTCCGCTTGCAGGAGGCCGACGCCATCCTGTGCAGCACCTTCACGCGGGCGCTGGAGTCGGGAGCGCTGCTCAGTCGCGCCCTGAACAAGCCGCTGTTCGTCGAGTACGACCTGCATGAGTGGCTCCCCCAGAAGGACCCTCTCGCCGACGTGGACGAGCATCTCCTCGAACGCGCCCAGCAGACGCTCTCCGGCACGCGGCCCGAGGATCCCTCCGCGCCCTGGGAGAGCCTCCATGAGGTCCGCGACCGCGTGCTCACGGTGCTGAAGCGCTACCGTCGGTTCGAGAGCGTCGTGGTCGTCACGCACGGCGTCGTCATCGGCAGCCTGGTGGGGATGCGGCGGCTGGTGGACCACGCCGAGATCGTGCCCTTCGAGATCGATCTCGAGCACCCCGGACCCGCCCCGACGGTTGCCGACCACACCGTTCCCACCCACTGAGCCAGGGCCGTCCGGGACCCGCCCCAAGCTGCGGTTGCGCGCGCTATCCTGGCGCGGTGACGCGCACACCGTTCACCATCCTGGAGGGGCCCCTGGTGCGGCTGCGGCCGCTTGAAGAGCGCGACGTGGAGCCGCTCACCGCGATCGCCCTGGCGCACCCTCACGAATACCGGCTGACCTCGACGCCGGCAACGCCCGAGCAGGCCGAGGCGTACTTCGCGCGCGCCTTCCGTGAGATGGCGGAGGGAACGTCGCTGGTGGCGGCAGTCGAGGAGCAGCCCTCGGGCCGGCTGCTGGGCAGCACACGGCTGACCGAGATCGACCCGCGCCACCGGCGCTGCGAGCTGGGCTACACCTGGTACCGGCCCGACGTTTTCAACAGCGGCGTGAACGTCGACTGCAAGCGCCTCATGCTGGGACATGCCTTCGATACGCTCGACCTGATCCGCGTCCAGATCCACACCGACATCCGTAACGTGCGCTCTCAACGGGCCATTCGTGCCCTCGGTGCGCGCTACGAAGGCGTGTTGCGACGCCATATGATCGCCAAGGACGGAGAGATCCGCGACACCATGGTCTTCGCGGTCACCGACGAGGACTGGCCTCACGTCCGGACGCGGCTCGACGATCGCCTGGCCCGGCGCCTGCAGGGCCCCGCGCGCGCCTGAACATGGGCGAAGTCAGCGCACGCCGTGCAGGATCTCGGCCAGCGCTTCCGCGTCGGTGATGAACACCTCTTTGGGTCGCGTCTCGATGACACCTTCCGCCTCGAGCGCCTTGAGGGCGCGCGTGACGGTCTCGCGGCTGGTGCCGGCCAGACTCGCAAGCTCCTGATGGGTGAGGCGCACCAACGCGCGCTGCTCGTCGATCTCCACCACCCCTCCCCGGTAGAGCCTGAGCAACACGTACGCCACGCGCCCCTGTGCGTCCTTGTACGAGAGGATCTGCGACTCGTCGTCCATGCCACGAAGCCGGCTCGCCAGGGTGGTCGTGAGGTTGAGGCTGATGGCAGGGTAGTCGGCCAGCAACTTCCGGAAATCGTCGTTGAACAGGAGGTAGGAGGTGACCTCGTTGAGCGTCAGGGCGGTTGCGCTGCGCGTCGACTCTCCCAGCAGCGCCATCTCTCCGAAGAACTCGGGGGGCTGCAGGATCGCCAGCGTCTTCTCGTGACCGCCGAGGTCGATCTTCGAGAGTTTCACCTGCCCGGCACGCAGGATGTAGAGGGCTTCGCCCTTGTCGCCTTCCTGGAAGACCGTGATGCCCGCTTCGTAAACGCGGCGCCGCACCGCAGTCGCCGCGATCGCGAGGGCGCGGTCGGGTGCGCCGCGGAACAGCGGTACGTCGCGTAGGAAGGCCATCAAGACCTCCGAACCGTTCTCGTCTACAGCCATCGATCCCTCCGGTGCCGCCGACCCATCACGCGTGCGCGGACGGGTCGCAGTTTCCGTGCCGGCGTGCGCGCCGGTTTCCAGGCGCGGGCGCCCTCGTGACCTACAAACCGTACCGTATAGTACCCCCGTGTCCGCCGTGCTGGAATGCCGCGCGCTGACCCGACGGTACCCAGGCCCCAACGGCGGTGTCGAGGTGCTGAGTGGGGCGAGCCTGCGTGTCGACCCCGGCGAGGTGGTCGCCGTGCTCGGTCCCAGCGGATCGGGCAAGAGCACCCTCATCCACCTGCTGGCCGGCCTCGACCAGTCCGACGCCGGCGAGGTGTGGTGGGGCGATCTGGCGGTCCACGAGCGCAGGCCGCAAGCGCTGGCGACGCAGCGCGCGCGGACGCTGGGGCTGGTCTTCCAGAACCACTATCTGTTGAAGGACCTGAGTCTGCTCGAGAACGTCATGCTCCCCGGCCGCATCCTGGGAGAGGTGGACGAGGCCCGTGCTCGTGCGCTGCTGGCGCGCGTCGGGCTCGAGGCGAGGCAGGGAGCCGTGCCGGGACGGGTCTCGGGCGGCGAGCGCCAGCGCGCGGCTGTGGCCCGTGCCCTGGCGCTGAGACCGCGGCTGTTGCTCGCCGACGAGCCCACCGGAAGCCTCGACCGCAAGAACGCACGTGCCGTGTTCGAGCTGCTGCTGGAGTTGGCACGCGAGCGCGACGCCGCGGTCGTGATGGTGACCCACGACGAGGAGCTGGTGCGCTCGGTCGAGCGCCGCTACCGTCTGGCGGGCGGTCGACTCGAGCCGGTCTCTGCAACCGGTTGAGATCCTTCTGCGACGGCGCCTCGGCCCGAAATGCCAAGCGAAATGCTAAGATCGCGCCAACGCAGGCAAGAACGCGTCGTCCTAAAAGTTGATCCGAGGGGACGGGCGGCCTGTAACAACACGACCTACTTAGGAGGTGGGTATGAAGAGATTGGCCATGTTGGTGGCTGTGGCTCTGCTGACCCTAGCCGGGTTCGCGGGCGCCCAGACCCTTGTGTACGGCGAGAGCGGCCTTCCGGTATCGCTCGATCTTCCCCAGGACGGCAACTCCCTGTCGGTGCAATACCAGATCGCCCAGCCGCTGGTCGGGTTCAAGCCGTCGAGCTCCGAGGTCATGCCGCTGCTGGCCACGAGCTGGGAGGCGAACGCCGACGCCACGCAGTGGACGTTCCACCTGCGCCAGGGCGTGCAGTTCACCGACGGCACACCGTTCAACGCCGAAGCGGTGAAGTTCAACTTCGACCGCTGGAACCACCGCGACAACCCGTACGCCTTCGCGGACCAGAAGAACTTCGCGGCCTGGACGTACATCTTCGCGGCGTTCTACGGCGAGCAGGGCTACCTGCTGGAGAAGGTCGAGGTCCTCGACGACTCCACCGTGCGCTTCGACCTGACCTCGCCGGTCGGCTTCTTCCCGGCCCTGGTCGCGTCGAGCTACTTCGGCATCCATAGCCCCGCGGCCATCAAGAAGGCGGGCGTGGATTACGGCACGCCCGGTGTGGGCGCGGTCGGCACGGGCCCCTTCAAGTTCCAGGAGTGGGTGCAGGGCGACCACGTGACGCTGGTGCGCAACGACGCCTACTGGGGTGACAACGCCAAGGTCGAACGCATCGTGTTCCGCGGCATCGAATCGGCAGCCACGCGTCTCGCCGAACTGGAGGCGGGCACGCTGGACATCGCGGTCAACCTGTCACCCGACGATCTCAAGGCGGTGGAGGGCAACTCCGACCTCAAGCGGGCAACGGCTTCGGCCAACCTGAGCGTGGGCTACGTCGGCATCCATCAGGCCAACAAGCCCTTCGACGACGTGCGCGTACGTCAGGCGGTCGCGCTGGCGATCGACCAGAAGACCATCGTCGACGCGTTCTGGAGCGGCCTGGGAACGCCGGCCGCCGAGTTCATCCCGCCGGGCCTGATCGGCCGCGCCAACTTCGAGCCGTACGCCTACGACCCGGCCAAGGCCAAGGAACTCCTCAAGGAGGCCGGCTACCCGAACGGCTTCAAGACGGAGTTCTGGTACATGCCGGTGTCGCGGCCGTACTTCCCCTCGCCCAAGGACATCGCCGAGGCGGTGGCCGGCTACCTGTCGCAGGTAGGCATCCAGGCGGAACTCCATACCGAGGACTGGGGCATCTACCTCAAGGACTACGACGAGGGCAAGTTCCCCATGTACATGCTGGGCTGGAGCGCCGATTACGCTGACCCCAACAACTTCATCTTCACGTTCTTCAGCCCCACCGAGATCAAGAACGGTTTCGGCTGGACCGGAACGAGCGCGGACGAAGTGGTCAAGCTCCTCAGCGACGCGCGTCAGGCAGCCAGTGAGACCGAGCGCGTGACCTACTACAAGCAGGCCGACAAGATCATCTACGATCAGGTCCCGGCCATGCCGATGGTCTACCCGACCACGCTGAACGCCACCCGCGCCAATATCGACGGGTTCCTTCCGAACCCGCTCGGCACGACGAGCATCCAGCTCAACGAGGTCACCAAGAACTAAGGTCCCCGTGGTCGGGCCGCTTCCGCGGCCCGACCACGCCCTCTCTGACGACAGGTATCGAATCGCGTGTTCTCCTATTTTCTCCGCAGGTTCCTTGGACTCCTCCCCGTCTTGTTCGGGGTGAGCCTCCTGGTGTTCACCATCCCCCGCGTCATCGGAAGCGACCCGGCCCGCATCATGCTGGGCGAACGGGCGTCCCCCGAGTCGTACCAGCGCCTGCGCCTCGAGTTGGGGCTCGACGTCCCCTACTTCATCAATTTCAAGGAGGCCCGCACCAAGGGGATCGCGGGGCTCCTCGATGCGCAGTACCCCAACTTCGTCGGCCGCGCCCTTCAGGGGAACCTGGGCAAGTCGATCTTCAGCCGGATCCCGGTCGTCAGCAGCCTCGAGCACTTCTTCCCGGCTACCTTCGAGCTCACCATCGTGGCCATGTTCTTCGCCGTGGTGCTAGGGGTGCCGTTGGGTATCGTCGCGGCGCTCAATCGCGGGACCGTCCTGGACACCGCGGTCATGTTCGTGGCGCTGGCCGGCGTGTCGTTCCCGGTGTTCTGGCTGGGGATCATCATGATCTACGTGTTCGCGGTGGGGCTCGGGTGGCTCCCGCCCTCCGGCCGGCTGTCACCGACCATGGTGTTCCACTCCACCAGCGGCTTCTACGTGCTCGACTCGATCGTCCAGGGGCGGTGGGACGTTTTTTGGAACGCCATCAAGCACCTGGTCCTCCCCGGCATCGCGCTGGGGACGATCCCGCTGGCGATCATCGTGCGCATGACGCGCAGCAGCATGCTGGAGGTGCTGGGCCAGGACTACATCCGAACCGCCCGCGCCAAGGGCGTCGAACGGCGCGTCGTGGTCAACAAGCACGCGCTCCGCAACGCCATGCTCCCGGTCATCACGGTCATCGGGTTGAGTTTCGGTCAGCTCCTGTCCGGCGCCATCCTCACCGAGACCGTCTTCGCCTGGCCGGGCATCGGGCGCTTCGTCTACGACGCCATCTCGTCGCGCGACTACCCGATCATCCAGGGGGGCATCCTGTTCATCGCCACGATGTTCGTCATCGTCAACATGTTCGTCGATTTCTCCTACGCCTTCATCGACCCGAGGATCCAGTACACATGAGCGGGGGCGCAGCGTGACCACACCCTCCGCCACCCTGGGCCGCGAGGACCATGTCGAGGGCCGTTCGCTCCTCCAAGACGCGACGCGACGCTTCCGCCGACACCCCACCGGCGTGACCGGCATGGCGATCATCGTGTTCTTCGTGGCCGTCACCATCCTCGCGCCGGTCCTGCGGCCGGTCGATCCTCTGAGGATCAACCTGCGCGACCGCATGCTGCCGCCCACCTGGACGATGAGCTCGCAAGAGCTCGAGCAGAAGAACCTGAACCGCTGGTCCTACCCGTTCGGGACCGACGTGCAGGGCCGCGACATGCTTGTGAGGGTGCTCTACGGTGGCCGTATCAGCCTCCGCGTCGGCCTCGAGGCCGTGGCCATGGCGGCCCTGGTGGGCACTGTGCTGGGCCTCATGGCAGGCTACTTCGGGGGTTGGCTCGACACCTTCATCGTCTGGTTCGTCGACATCCTGCTGGCGTTCCCCGGCATCCTGCTGGCCATCGCCATCGTGGCGGCACTGGGCCAGAGCCTGCTCAACGCGCTGATCGCCATCAGCATCACATACGTACCGGTCTATATCCGCATCGTCCGGTCGGTGACGCTGAGCCTGCGAGAGTCGGAGTACGTGCAGGCGGCGCGCGCGCTGGGTTCCCGCTCGGGGCGGATCATCGTTGCCCACGTGCTTCCCAACGGTCTGTCGCCGCTGATGGTGCAGCTCACCCTGTCGATCGGGACCGCCATCCTCGACGTCGCCGCGCTCGGCTTCCTGGGCCTCGGTGCGCGCCCCCCGACGCCCGAATGGGGGGCGATGATCTCCGACGGGTTCGGGCGTTTCCGGATCGCACCCTGGCTGTCGATCGTGCCGGGCATCGCCATCTTCTTCTCGGTCGTCGGCTTCAACCTTCTCGGCGACGCCATCCGGGACGTGCTCGACCCGCGCTTGAAGAACTAACCGTCATCGCGCGTAACGCGCGATGACGCGCCTTGTGGGCGGCGCCAGCGGGAACGTAAGCTGGGCCATGCCGGAGCTCCCAACGGGTCTGCGTAGCGACCAGATCGACACCTCGCGGGCGGTGCGCGAGCAGCATGGTCGCGGCGAGTCGTTCAGCGAGACCGCGCTCCCCGACGCGGTGCTCTTCCCGGAGAGCGCCGCGGAGGTGGCGCGCATCGTGCGGTTCTCTGCCGAGCACGGCATCCCGCTGACGCCGGTGGGGGCCAACTCCAGCCTCGAGGGACATACGGTCCCGCTCTCCGGCGGCTTCTCGGTCGATATGACCCGCATGGACCGCATCCTGGAGCTGCGTCCCGAGGACTTCCTGGCCGTCGTGGAGCCGGGCGTGGGTTACCGCAGCCTCAACGAGCGCGCGCGTCACAGCGGGATCTTCTTCCCGATCGATCCCGGGGCGCACGCCACCCTGGGAGGGATGGTGTCCACCAACGCCTCGGGTACCATGGCGGTTCGCTACGGCGTCACCGGTGACTACGTATTGGGCCTGCAGGTCGTGACCGCCGACGGCGCCGTGGTGCGCGTGGGCAACCGCGCGCGCAAGAGCTCGGCGGGGTACGACCTGTGCAGGCTCTTCACGGGCGCCGAGGGGACGCTGGGGATCATCACCGAGATCACCCTGCGCCTGGTCGGGCTGCCGGAGGCGGCTTCGGCGGCGCGCGTGCCGTTCCCGGACGCTGAGCATGCCACGCGGTACGTCACCCGACTCATCCAGTCGGGCGTGCCCGTGGCCCGCTGCGAGATCATCGACGCACGCAGCGTCCGTGCCGTGAACGCTTACGCCGGAACGGACTATCCGGAGCAGATGACGGTCTTCCTGGAGTTCCATGGCAACCCTGCCGGCGTCGCGGCCGACGCCGCGCTCGCCCAGGACCTCGCCGCAAACGCCGGTGCGCTCGGCTTCGAGGCCGCCAGCGAGGCCTCCGAGCGCGAACGGCTGTGGGAAGCGCGGCACAAGACCTTCTACGCCACCGTGGCCGACAATCCGGGCAAACGCAGCATCGTCACCGACGTGGCCGTGCCGATCGCGTCGCTCCCTGCGGCGGTGAGCGAGGCGCTCGCGGACTGCGACCGCGAGCGCCTCGCCGCCTACCTGGTAGGGCACGTGGGCGACGGCAACTTCCACCTCGCTATCTTCTTCGGGGACGACGATGCCGAGCGCCTCCGTGCCGAGGACGTCACGCACCGGATGGTCCGGCGTGCCCTGGCGGTGGGTGGCACCTGCACCGGCGAGCACGGGGTGGGGGCGCGCAAGCTCCGCTACATGCAGGAAGAGCACGGCGACGCGCTCGGCTTGATGCGGCGCATCAAGCGTACGCTCGACCCTGCCGGGATCATGAATCCCGGGAAGAAGATCCCGGACTGACCTCCGTGTCGCCGCTCTCTCCCGTGTTGCTGCCGTTCATGGGACGGAAGCGCAGCATCCAGTGCCGGATCAGGGGGCGGAGCCGGTTGAGCAGGTAGAGCGACGGGATCAACAGGATCAGTGCCAGCCACAACACCGTGTCCGAGACGAGGACGGCGCTGCCCAGCCAGGCGCTGCCGATCAACCATGGGGTCCGGGCGATCATGGCGGCGATCCACAGCTCGGTGAGGGGAAGCGAAGTGAGGCCGGAGAGCAGCACCACGAAATCCAGGTTGAGCAGGAAATAGAGCACTCCCCAGACCGCCACCGAGCGGATGCCGAGGAGCTCCTCCCACTCGTCCAGCGCCTCGCGACGGACCAGCAGCGCCAACAGCGGCCGGCCGATCCTGCGTGCCAGCAACAGACCGACCAGGGCGCCCAGGCCCAGGCCGAAGATGCCGTAGACCACGGCGGCGAAGAAGCCGAAGGCCTTGCCCCCCAACGCGCCGACCAGCGGCGTGGGGATGAACGGGAGGAGGGCGGTGACCAGGAACGACGCAACGTAGTAGAGAGGCGCGAGCCAGCCGGCGTCGTTGATAAAGTGCGAGAGGGCTTCGGTCATCGGGTCGCGTCCCATCGTACGGCCAAAACCGCCCTCGAGGCATCGCGCGTGACCGGTCGGACGGCGAACGCCGGCCGGGAATCCGGGGCTCGAGGAGGAGAGTGACATGGCAGGCGGCGACATCTACCCTTTGAGGCTCGACATCCGCTACAGTCGGCGGCTCTGGGGCGGCGACAGGCTGCCGGAGTTCCTGGCGCTGCCCGCCACCGAACCGGGCGCCGAGCCCGTCGGGGAAGGTTGGCTCGTGTACGCGGAGAACGAGGTCCTGAACGGCCGCTTCGCCGGGCGCAGCCTGCAGGACGTTGCCGGCACCCTGGGCGTACGGTTGCTGGGGACCGCCAGCGCCGCGCGCTACGGCGACAAGGTGCCGTTGCTCGCGAAGTTCATCGACGCGGCCGATCGGCTCTCGGTGCAGGTGCATCCGGACGACGCGTACGCCCTGACCCATGAGGCCGCCACCGGACATCTGGGGAAGAGCGAAGCCTGGTACGTGCTGGAAGCCGCCCCTGACGCGCACGTGCTGTGGGGCTTCCGCGAGGACGTGGACGCCGAACGCGTCCGCGCCGCGGTCCTCGACGGCTCGCTTCCCGAGCTCATGAACCGCGTGCCCGTCGCGCCCGGCATGGTCATCTACAATCCCGCGGGCACCGTGCACGCCATCGGAAAGGGCATCCTGCTGTTCGAGATCCAGCAGTCGAGCGACCTCACCTACCGGTTGTTCGACTACTTGCGGCGTGACAGCGCGGGCCAGCAGCGCGAGCTCCATCTCGAGCGTGCGCTCCAAGTGGCCTCCTTGCGTGGCGGCAACCGCGCGCGGCGCAAGCCGGTGCCGCTGGACGAAGGCTGGCGCCGGCTCGTCGGCTGCGAGCACTTCGTGATGGACGCCGTCGATCTCGATGGAGGCGTGCGTGCGGGCAGGACCGATCCCAGCAGCCTGCAGATCCTGGTGGTGACCCGTGGCGGAGCCACGCTGCACTGGTCGGGCGGCGAGGAGCGGCTCACCCGCGGCGGCGCCATCGTGTTGCCTGCCTCGCTCGGCCGTTACCGGCTCCAGGGCGAGGGGGAGGCGCTCCGCTGCGCGGTGGCGCCGCCCGACGCATCCTCTGCGCCGAGCGGGCAGCGCGTCGAAGGGGAGGGTGAGTGAGCGCTCCAGCGAAGACACCGACCGGGGGACGTCCGCGCGGTGCCCTCGCGCGTCTGGTAGCGTTGCTCGCGCCCTATCGGGGCCGGGTGTTGGCGCTGTCGGCGGTGATCGCTGTTGGCGCGCTGGTGGCGCAGCTCGCACCCCAGTTCGCGCGTATCGTCATCGACGTGGCCATCCCCAAGGGGCAGGCGCGTATCTTCCTGCTGCTGGCGCTGGCGATGGCAGCCTTCTATGTGCTGCGCGAGGCCCTGGCGTTCGTCTCGATGTACTTCAGCTACGCGCTCACCCAGCGCGTCATCCACGACCTGCGGACCACGGCGTACGCCCATCTGTTGCACCTGCCGATGGCGCGCTTCACCAGGGAGCGATCCGGTTCGCTGGTCGCGCGCGTCGTATCCGACGTCAACGCCCTCGAATCCATGATCCAGGCCGGTGCCTCGCGCATCCTGGGCCGGTTGTTCGGCATCCTGGTGGTGCTGGCGATCCTGTTCGCGATGAACTGGCTGCTGGCGCTGGTCTGCCTGGTACTGGTAGGGGCGATGGCCCTCATCACGTTGCGCTTCCAGGAGCCGTTGCGCCGCTTGTCGCGCCGCATCCGATCCCAGGTCGGCGAGTTGACCGCCGTCGCCAGCGAGGCGATCCAGAACGCAGGCGTGGTGAAGCTCTTCACCGCCGAGGGCGAGGAGCTGGGCCGCTTCCGCGAGGCGAGCGAAGGCTACCGGGCGTTCGGCATGGCGCGCCGCTGGCAGTCGGGCATGATGCAGGCGGGGGTCGGCCTCAGCTCGGGGCTGGGGACGGGCGCGCTGCTGCTGGTGGGTGGTTGGCTGATCGTGCTCAAGCAGACGGGGGCGCCGATGCCGCTGGGAGCTGCCTCGCTCAGCACCGGGGAGCTCACGGCTTTCCTGCTCTACGTCAGTGAGCTGGTGACCCCGGTGGTGTTCGTGCTCAACTTCAACAACCAGCTCCAGGCGGGGGCCGCGGCCTTGGAGCGGATCGACGAGCTGCTGGCCGAAGCACCGGAACGGGGCGGCGTCGAGCGCCCTGCCACGAAGGGCGACGTGCGCTTCGAAGGCGTCCGCTTCGCCTATCCGGGGTCCGACGCCCGCGCGCTCGACGGCTTCGATCTCGAAGTGAAGGCCGGATCGACCGTTGCCCTGGTCGGCCCCTCGGGGGCAGGGAAGAGCACCGTGGTCAAGCTTCTCGGTAGGTTGTACGACCCGCAAGCGGGTGTGGTGCGCGTCGGCGGCCGCGACCTGCGCGAGCTCGAGCTGGACGCCCTCCGTGGCGCGCTTGCCGTCGTGCCCCAGGACCCCACGCTCTTCTCGGGCAGCGTCCGCGACAACATCCGCTACGCCAGGCCGGACGCGGATGATGCCTCGGTCACCGGCGCGGCGCGCATGGCCAACGCCCTGTCCTTCATCGAGGCCCTGCCGCGGGGCCTCGACACCGAAGTGGGGGAGCGTGGCGTGAAGCTCTCCGGAGGCCAGAAGCAACGCATCGCCATCGCACGGGCCCTGCTCCGGGGCGCCACGCTGCTGGTGCTGGACGAGGCCACTTCCAGCCTCGACAGCGAGTCGGAGTCCGTGATCCAGGACGCACTGTCCGGTCTCTTCGCCGGCGACCGCGACATCACGAGCATCGTCATCGCCCACCGGCTGTCCACCGTGCGCGACGCCGACCGGATCGCCGTGGTCGATGCCGGGCGCGTGGTCGAGCAGGGGCGGCACGAGACGCTGCTGCGCCGCGGAGGCCTCTATGCTCGGCTCCACGCCATCCAGCAGGAGGGGGCCCGTCGGAACGTCGGCCTCGCGGAGGGGGCGGATGCCGTCACCTCGCGCGAGTGACCGGGCCGCCACGGCCGGGTGCATCGCTCGGACCGCGCGCAGCCCGGTCCCCGTGTCGGCTCGAGCGGCTCACGAACGTCGAGGCGCGTGAACCACGCGCGCCCTACTCTCCTCCGGGTGGCGCTCGGCTCGGGCAACCCCGCCAAGCGGCGGGGCGTCGAGGCCGCGCTCGGCAAGGTGCAACCGTACGTGCAGGCCGAGGTCGTATGCTTCGAGGTTCCCTCCGGCGTGCGCGACCAGCCGTGGGGCGACGAGGAGACGCTGCGGGGAGCTGAGAACCGCGCGGCCGCGGCGCTGGGGCAGATGCGCGCGTCCGAGGCGCCGGTCGACCCGCCAGCCGCGGACCCGCCAGCCACCGACACCGGCGGCCTCGGCGCCATCGCCATCGGCATCGAAGGCGGGTTGGCGCGAGCGGGCTCTACGGTATGGAGCTTCTCGTGGGCCGTGGCGCTCCACGCCGACGGTTCCCGCGGGGCGGCCCGCAGCGCCGCGTTCGCGCTGCCACCGCGTGTCACGGGGCTGCTCGAGACGGGCATCGAGCTCGGTGACGCCATCGACCGGGTGTTCGCTGTGCACGGGAGCAAGCGGGCGGACGGTGCCGTCGGGCTGCTCACTTCCGGCGCCCTCGATCGAGCCGGCCTCTACGCCCAGGTCGTCGTGCTGGCGCTCATGCCGCTGCTACGCCGCGATCTCTTCGTCGACGGGCCCGCCTGACGGCCCGCGGCGGGCCCACCGCGGGCCCGTGGTGTCCACGCGAACGGCCGCCGGACGAGATGTCCGGCGGCCGTTCGATCACGGGTCTGTCGGAACGCGGCCTGCTCAGGCACGCGCCCCGGGTCCGCTCTTCGGCTTCTCCTCGGACTGTGGCGGCACGAACTCGGTGTCAGAGGCGCCGTCGGACACCAGCATGATCTTCAACACCTCGTGGAAGTCGCGCACCGGCGTAACCTCGAGGTCCCGCAGGATCGCGTCGGGGACGTCTTCGAGGTTGGCCTCGTTGTCGGCCGGCAGGATGACGTGGTGGATGCCGGCCTGATGCGCGGCGAGCAGCTTCTCCTTGACGCCGCCGATCGGCAGCACGCGGCCGCGCAGGGTGATCTCCCCGGTCATGGCGATGTCGCCGCGCACCGGTCGCCCGCACAGGGCACTCACGACGGCCGTAGCGATGGCGATGCCGGCCGACGGGCCATCCTTGGGCGTAGCGCCCTCCAGCACGTGCACATGCAGATCCTGCTTCTCGTGGAACGACGCGGGCAGGCCGAACTCGTCGGCGTGCTTGCGCAGGTAGGCGATGCCGGCCTGGGCGCTCTCCTTCATGACGTCCCCGAGCTGACCGGTGAGGGTGACGTTGCCCTTGCCGGGCACCGCCACCGCTTCGATATCGAGCGTCACCCCACCGACCGAGGTCCAGGCCAGGCCGTGCGACAGGCCGACCTGCGGCTGCTTCTCGGCCTGCTCGTCACGGAAGGGTGGGACGCCCAGCAGGGCGCGCACGTGCTCGTCGTCGACCACCCGCGTACCCTCCCACTTGTCCGTCAGGTACTCGCGCGCCGCCTTGCGCGTGGCCTTCGCGATCAGACGGTCCATGTTGCGTACGCCCGCCTCGCGCGTGTACTCGGTGATGATGCGGCGCACCGCTTCGTCGCTGATGTCGAGCATGCCGTCCAGCCCGTGGTCCTTGATCTGGCGTGGGATCCGGTAGCGGCGCGCGATCTGGATCTTCTCGTCCAGCGTGTAGCCGGGGATCTGGATGACCTCCATGCGGTCCAGCAGCGGCCTCGGCACGGTGGCCAGGGTGTTGGCCGTGGTGACGAACATGACGCGCGACAGGTCGTAGGGGATCTCCAGGTAGTGATCCGAGAAGGTGTTGTTCTGCTCCGGGTCGAGCACCTCGAGCAGGGCCGAGGAAGGGTCGCCGCGGAAGTCGGCCGTCATCTTGTCGACCTCGTCGAGCAGGAAGACCGGATTCACGGTACCCGCGGTCTTCATGCCCTGGACGATGCGCCCCGGGAGCGAGCCGATATAGGTACGCCGGTGACCGCGGATCTCGGCTTCATCCCGCACGCCGCCAAGGCTCATGCGAACGAACTTGCGGTTCAGGCTGCGCGCGATCGACTTTCCGAGACTGGTCTTGCCGACACCGGGAGGACCCACCAGGCACAGGATGGGCGCCTTGTAGTCCGCCTCCTCCTTGCCGTCGGTCAGCTGTCGCACCGCCAGGAACTCGAGGATCCGCTCCTTGGGCTCCTCCAGGGCGTAGTGGTCCTCGTTGAGGATGGTCTCGCTGTGGCCGATGTCGAGCTGTTCCTCGTCGGTCTCGCTCCAGGGCAGCTCCAGCATGGTGTCGAGGTAGGTGCGGACGACGGTGGCCTCGGGGGAGCCGCCCGACATGCGCTCGAGCCGCTCGATCTCCTTCAACGCGCGCTCCTTGGCATAGTCGGGCATGTTCTTCGCCTCGACCTTCTCGCGCAACTCCTCCGTCTCGGAGGCGTCGTCGTTGCCGAGCTCGTGCTGGATCGCCTTCATCTGCTCGCGCAGGTAGTACTCGCGCTGGTTCGAGTCCATCTGTTGCTTGACCCGGGCGCTGATCTGCTTCTCGGTGTCGAAGCGCTCGAGGTCGCGGGTGAGGAAGCCGTAGACGAACTCGAGCCGCTTGTGGACGTCGGGTTCCTCGAGGACCGACTGCTTGTCGGCCACCTCCCAGGTGGCGTACTTGGCGATCACGTCGGCCAGTGGGCCGGCCTCGCGCAAGCCGCGGAGGTTCTCGAGGTGGAACGAGTCGAGCCGCAGGTTCTTGTTCTGCTGAGCGTACTCGGCGAACGCCTGCTTGGCCTGCTCGACCAGAGCGCCCGACTCGGGACGCTCGGTGGTGACTTCGGGGATGGTGGTGACCTGGGCACGTAGCGAGCCACCCGGGAGGTAGCTGTCGATCCTGGCGCGCTCGCGCCCCTCCACCAGCACCTGAAGGGTGTCGTCCGGTAGGCGGATGACCTGCTTGATCACGCACAGCGTGCCCACGTCGTAGAGGTCCTCGCCGGAGGGATCGTCGACCCGACCTTCACGCTGGACCACCAGGAGCACCCGGTTGTCCGCCGCCTGCGCCTCTTCGAGCGCACGCTTCGACTTCGGACGCCCCACGTCCACGTTCTCCAGAGTGCGTGGCAGCACCACCTGCGTGCGCAACGCGATGACGGGCAGTTCCCAATCCATGCCTCAGTAAACCCCGCCGGCCGCCTCGGGCTCCGTAAGGTGGCTGACGACCCACGGGCGCGGCGCGGCGGACCGCTGTGCGCTCCGTCGACGCGCCGCGGCGGTTCTCAGCGCCGGTACGTCTGGCCGGGCTCCGGGATGGTGACGCGCCGCCCGCGCTCGCGCAGGTCGGCCGAGAAGGCGTCCATGACGTCGCTCTCGCCGTGCACCAGGAACACCTCGGCGTCGCCGCTGCCAGCCAGCCAGTGGAGAAGGTCGTCGTGATCGCCGTGGGCGGAGAACCCGTTGATGGTGTGGATCCGGGCCTTCACCCTGATCTCATCGCCGTAGATGTGCACGCGCTTGGCCCCTCCGACCAGGGCGCGACCGAGGGTGCCGGACGCCTGGTAGCCCACCACGACCACGCTCGCGTCCTCACGCCAGAGGTTGTGCTTGAGGTGATGAAGGATGCGGCCGCCGGTCATCATGCCCGACCCGGCCAGGATGATGGCGCCCCCGGTGATGTCGTTGATCGCCTTGGACGCTTCGCTATCGACGGTGAACTCCAGCGTCGGCGGCGCGAACGGATCCCGCCCCTCGGCCAGCACGGCCTTGACCTCGTCGCGGAACTCGTTCTCGCCGTTCTCGTAGAACCTCGTCATGCGCGTGGCCATGGGGGAGTCGAGGAAGACGCGCGCATCGGGAAGGGCGCCGCGCTCCATCAAACGACGGATCTCGTAGAGGACCGCCTGGCTCCGTTCGAGCGCGAACGTCGGGATCAGCACGTTTCCGCCGCGCGAGAGCGAGCTCGACAGGACCTCCGCGAACTCGGCCTCGGTGGCGGCGCGGCTCCGGTGGTTGCGCTCGGCGTAGGTGGACTCGATCAGCACCAGATCGCAGGCCCGCGCCGGCTCGGCCGGGGCCTGCAGCGCGCTCTCGCGGTTGCCGAGGTCGCCGGAGAAGGCCACACGCACGCTGCCGTCCTCGAGCTCGAGCGTGGCGCTGCCGAGGACGTGTCCGGCCGGACGGAAACGTGCCCGCACCTTCGGCGCGACCTCCAGAGGCTCCTCCATCTCGACAGGACGGAAGCGCTCGAGCGTGCGGTCCACTTCGCGGTCGCCGTAGAGCGGGGGCTGCACCTCGTCCTCGCGGCCGGCCCGGGTCGCCTTGCGCAGCGTCCGCCGGTAGTCCTCCTCCTGCAGCTTGGCGGCGTCACGCAGGATGACCTCGGCGATGTCGCGCGTCGACCGCGTGGCGAAGATGGGCCCGCGGTATCCCTGTGCGATCAGCAACGGCAGGCGACCGACGTGATCGAGGTGGCCGTGGCTGACGCAAACGGCGTCGAGCTCCTGGGGGTCGAAGGGGAAGGGCTCGCGATTGCGAGCCGACAGGTTGGCGCCGCCCTGGAAGAGCCCGCAGTCGAGAAGCACGCTGGCGTCGTCGAAACGGAGGTGGTGACAGCTGCCGGTCACGGTGCGGGCCGCGCCCGCGCTCAAGATCTCCATGGGTCCTCGCCGCCTTCCGCACCCCGGAGGGTGTCGTCCCTATATACTACCGGCGACGCACCGTTCGTCGGAGATTCCCGTGTTGGCCATCGATGCCGTGCATCCCTACGCGACCGTCAGGATCGCTTCACCGGCCGACCTGACGGCCGTGCGAGACGTGGCGTTGACGACGTGGCACGCCACCTATGACGGCATTCTCAGCAAACCGACGATCGACGCCTTCCTCCGCCGCGCCTACAGCGACTACCGCATCCTGGCTGCCGTCAACGACGGAGGCCTGTGGGTCCTGGAGGAAGATGGCCGGGTGGTGGCCTACGAGCGTCTGAGCATGCGCGGTGACGTCGGCTACGTCGGTGCCATCTACGTGCTCCCCGAAGTGCAGCGCCACGGTCACGGCCGGCGCCTGCTGGAGACGGCGCGCCCCTGGTTCGCCGCCCGCGGGGCCCAGGAGATCCGCCTCACGGTCGCCGAGCACAATGACGCGGCGCGCGGCTTCTACCGCCACCTCGGCTTCCAGGAGCGCGAGGCGGTGCACACGCACCTGCTCGGCGAGCCACTGGAAGAGCGCGTGTGCGTCCTGCCCCTGCTTCAGCCCTACCTGTTCGGCTCCTGAGCCCTGCACTTCACGACGAGGTGCGCCGCCACGTGAGCGCACCGGCCTCGAGGCGGACGTCCACCCGCCCCTGTTCACGCAGGTAGCTCAGGTAGGCCGAGATCGTGCAGAGGTTGAGGTGGTAGCGGGGGAGATCGGTCAACTCGATGCCCAGCGCCTCGCAGGCGCCGGCCAGCACCGCTTCCGTGCCCGCGCCCTCGCACGCCTGCTCCACGGCCTCGGCGGCGGCACCGATGGCCGCTCGGTTGGCGTCGGCGGATCTCCCGAGGTCCTCGCTGGGGTCGCCGTGACCCGGTAGCGCCAGGCGCGCGCCGCTGTCCCTCACGGTCTCGAGGGCGGCGAGCTGGCCGGCGATGTCCTGACCGAACGGCAGGGCGTACCGGTCGAGCACGCTGTCGCCGAAGAAGGCGTCGGCCGCCAGCAGGACGTCGTCGACGCGCAGCGCGATCTGGCGGTGGGCGTGCCCCGAGGTATCGATCACCTCGATCGGCACACCTGCGAGCTCGAGAGGACCCGGCTCGAGCTCGACGTTCACGGGCGACGGCTCGGCTTGGAGCCACTTCGAGGTGAGCTCCCTCGGCGGCCGTGCGCCGTGGAAGAGGTACACCGGCTCGAGGTACGGCGCTCGCATGATGCTCGCCTCGAACGGGGGCGCGTAGACGGTGATCTCCGGGAACTGACGCAACAGGTAGGCGTTTCCGCCGAAGTGGTCGGCGTGCGCATGGGTGTTCACGATGGCGGTGGGGGTGACGCCGAGCGCCTCGCAGGCCTTGCGCACGTTACGGCCGTATTCCTTGTCCTGACCGCTGTCGACGATCACCGCCCGGTCGCCGTCGCCGAGGACCAGGGCGCAGTTGACTCCACCGGGCAGATAGACCACCCGTTCCGACAAGGGCAAGGGGTCGTTCCGTGCCACACCGCCTCCTCTCCCGCATGCGCGCCGCCGGCCGGCGCTCAGGACGATCCGGCCATCGTACTACCGCTCTCGCCGGGAACGTCCCCGCTCCGGTCGGCGCGCCTCAGACGGGCGATGTAGAAGCCGTCGAGCCCGTCCTCGGGAAGAACGTAGATGCCGGCGCCTGCCGGCACATGGGAGACGGGGCACGTCACGCTCTCGCTGCGGTAGTCGGCATGCCGCTCCAGGAAGGCCCGGATCTGCACCTCACCCTCCGTGTCGGTCAGCGAACACACCGCATACACCAGGCGTCCCCCCGGCGCGGTCAACGCGGCGGCGGTGTCGAGCATGGCGCGCTGGCGGGCCGCAGCCCGGTCCACGTCCTGCGGGGCGAGCCTCAGCTTGATCTCGGGATGCCCTCGAAGGGTGCCGGTACCGGTGCAGGGCGCGTCGAGCAGCACGGCCTCGGCGGCCGGTTGCCCGACGGGCTGCGTGAGGTCGGCGGTGAGGTGCTCGGCCTCGAAACCGAGCCGCGCAAGGTTGCTCCTGCGCGCGGCCTCCTTGCGGGGATCGACATCGACCGCTGTGACGGCGGCGCCAGCGGCCGCCAGTTGGGCGGTCTTGATGCCGTTACCAGCGGCCAGGTCCAGCACGCGCTCGCCGCGCCGCACCTCCAGCGCCAGCACCGGAAGCGAGGATGCTGGGTTCTGGGGTTGCACCAGTCCGTCTCGGAAGGCGCGCAGGCGGTCGAGCGGCAGCGGGGCGCGCACCCGCAGGGTGCCCTCGATGGGTCCCGGACGGACATCGCAGCCGTCGGCCGCCAGGCTCGCCGCGGCGCGCTCGTCGTAGCTCCGAAGCCACATCGGTCCCGGCTCCAACATGGCGCGTGCCGCCCGTTCGGCGGCTTCGGGGCCGACCGCGGCCTCGAAGCGCTCTGCGAGCCAGGCCGGCACGATCCGTCGCAGCTCGTCCGCTCCGCGCGGCGCCTCCACGCGACGCAACACGGCGTTGGCGAGTCCGGCGAGCTTGGGCTCGTCGGACTTGACCGCTTCCACCCAGGCGTGCACGGCCGCATGTCGGGGCGTACCCCGGACCAGCAGGTCGTAGGTGCCCAGGCGCAGAGCGGCCCGCGTCCGCTCGGGCAGCCGCTCCGGAGCGCGCAGGCGCGGCGCCAGCGCGGCGTCGACCCAGTCCAGCCGCCGCAGCGTGCCGTAGCTCAGATCGGTGACGAACGACCGGTCCATGCCCTCCAGGTCGGAGGCGTCGAGGGCGCTGCGCAGCGTGGGCGCAAGGAAAGCGCCGCGCAGAACGCGGCGCAGGATGTCGATGGCGAGGATGCGGGCCTGGGTGTGCAACGAGGGACCCCGTGTGCCCGGCGGGGCCGGCTAGCGCCGGGCGGCGCCGAGGAAGTAGAGCAGGTAGGCGATGGAGGTGGCGGCCGCGGCAACGTAGGTCATGGCGGCGGCAGTGAGCACCTTCCGGGCTCCCCCCTGGTCCTGTGCGGTGACGAGGCCGAGGCGCTGGAGCTGCCCGAGGGCGCGGCGGCTGGCGTCGAACTCGACCGGCAGCGTCACCAGGTGGAAGACCACCGCGGCCCCGAACAGCACGATGCCGACCGTGAGAAGTGGTTTCCCGGCGACGCCGAGCAGCAGGCCGAAGAAGGCCAGCATCGGGCCGAACTGGCTACCGATGTTGGCGGCGGGAAGGATGGCCGTACGCCACGACAGCGGAGCGAAGGACCGCGCATGCTGGATGGCGTGCCCCGTTTCGTGGGCCGCCACCGCCATGCCGGCCACGCTGGCGCTGCGGAAGTTGTCGGCCGAGAGGCGGACCACCTTCTTGGACGGGTCGTAGTGGTCGGTGAGCTGCCCCTGCACGGCCTCGACCTTCACGTCGCCGATGCCGTTGGCCTCCAAGATGGCGCGCGCCACTTCGGCGCCGCTCAGCCCGGCGGTGTTGGCACGCTTCATCCAGGTCCCGTAGGTGCTCTTGAGCCAGCCCTGGATGGCGAGCGACGCGATGAACGCCACGATGCCGATGAGGTAATATCCGTAGAAGCCGAAGACCATAGCCCCTTCTCGTCCTCCTTGCACGGCCACAGCGGCCGGAATGCGATCGAACCATAGGGCGCGCCTCAAGAACGACGCGCCGACTTGAGCTAAGTATACTCAGGTTCTATGAGAAGGCATGACAAGCCAGGGCACGGTCGGGCGTCGTGCGGCCGGCCGGCCTCGGCGGGCGGTCGCTCGCTGCGCGACCGCGCCGAGCTCAGGGCCTGGCGACCTCCATGGACACCACCGCGAAACGTACCGCCGTGCGTTCCTCGTTCTGAAGCTCGAGCTTGACGAACGACGGCCACGTGCGCAGGTCCAGGCCCTCCGCCTCGATGTACGAGCGTGCGATCGCGATCGCCTTCACGGCCTGGTTCACAGCATGAGGACCGATCGCTTGGACCTCGACTTCCCCCTCGTTGCGAAGGAGCGCGGCGATGGCCCCGGCGACCGAGTTGGGTCGCGACGATCCGGAGACGCGTAGGACTTCGATGGTGGACCTCCTGGGGTTCCCGTCTCGGTCGAGTCACCCCCATCCGGACCTCGATCACAACGGATGGGCTCCCAGTGGCTCGCCCTTCGACGACGTGCGTGACTCCTTCTGTTTCCCTTCCTGGCTCGGTTCGAGTCCCTCTAGTGTGCGGCATGGGAGGCGCGCCTCGCAAGCGCAAGCGCCACGTCGCCATCCTTGACACTCGGGCGGGCCGCTCCGTATACTCCCCCCCAATGACGAGCGCCCCCTATCCGGATGCGATGATCCACGACCTACAGCTAGGTCCAGGGGGCTCTACGGTTTAGACGCTTCGGCTGAGAGCCTGTGGCCCCGCCTCCTTCGGAAAGGCGGGGCCTTTTTCGTTTTCGACGCGACGGCAACACGAGAGATGAGGTAGGAGGAGCCATGAATGGTGCAGAAGCCCTGTTGAAGGCGTTGGAGCGCCACGGTGTGGACACCGTCTTCGGCCACCCCGGAGGCGCGATCCTGCCGGTCTACGATGCCCTCTACGATTCGCCGATCAAGCACGTCCTGGTGCGTCACGAGCAGGCGGGCGCCCACGCCGCCGACGCCTACTACCGGGCCTCGGGCCGGGTCGGGGTGTGCTTCGCGACCAGCGGACCGGGGGCGACCAACCTCGTCACCGGCCTGGCCACCGCGCAGATGGACTCCTCGGCCGTGGTGGCCGTGACCGGGAACGTGGCGACCGCGCTCATCGGTACGGACGCCTTCCAGGAGGCCGACGTCTACGGCATCACCGGTCCCGTGACCAAGCACAACTATCTGGTCAAGAATGTCGACGACATCCCGCGGGTGGTGGCCGAGGCCTTCCACATCGCGTCCACCGGCCGGCCCGGGCCGGTCCTGATCGACCTCCCCAAGGATGTGCAGCAGGCCGAGTTCCACGGCACCTTCGACGTCGAGGTCGACCTGCCCGGTTACCGTCCGACGGTGACGGGGCACGCCAAGCAGGTTCGCAAGGCGGCCGAGGCCATCCGCGCAGCCAGACGCCCCGTGATGATGGTCGGCGGTGGCGGCCAGGTGGCTTCGGAGGAGGTCATGGCCTTCGCGCGCAAGACGGGGATCCCGGTCATCACGACCCTGATGGGCATCGGTGCGTACCCCGCTGGCGAGCGGCAGGCGCTGGGCATGCCCGGCATGCACGGAACGGTGACGGCGAACCGCGCCATCACCCACTGTGACCTCATCCTGGGAACGGGTCTGCGGTTCGACGACCGGGTCACCGGCAAGATCAGCCGCTTCGCCCCCAACGCCACCGTGGTCCACGTCGACATCGATCCGGCCGAGATCTCGAAGCTGGTGAAGGCGCACGTGCCCGTGGTGGGGGACCTTCGCGAAGTGCTCCCCAGGCTTGCCGAGGCGCTCGAGCGCCTGGAGATCGACGACTGGTGGGCGCAACTCGAGGAGTGGAAGGGGATGTACCCCGAGCGCTACAAGACCACTCAGCCGCTGGTGTCGCAGGAGGTGATCCAGCTCCTGCGCCGGGCCACGGGCGGCGAGTGCGTCGTCGCAACCGAGGTGGGGCAGCACCAGATGTTCGCCGCGCGGCTGTTCCCGACCACGCGACCGCGCACCTTCATCACGTCGGGAGGTCTCGGCACCATGGGCTTCGGCCTTCCCGCCGCCATCGGAGCGGCCTTCGCGCGCCCCGGCGAACAGGTGGTCCTGATCGCCGGCGACGGCAGCGTGCAGATGAACATCCAGGAGCTCGCGACGCTCTACAAGCACCAGCTTCCCGTGGTGGTGGCCATTCTCAACAACGGCGTCCTCGGCATGGTCCGGCAATGGCAGGAGATGTTCAGCGCCAAGCGCTACAGCGAGATCTACCTGGCAGACTCCAACCCGGACTTCGCCAAACTGGCGGAGGCTTACGGGATCGACGGGTACAACGTCTTCGACCGCGAGACGGCGGCCGAGGTCGTGCCCCGGGTTCTCGCCAAGGGCAAGCCGGCGGTCATCAACTTCTTCGTCTACGAGGCCGAGAAGGTCTTCCCGATGATCCCTGCGGGGGCCGGCGTGGACGAGATGATCGTCGGAGATCAGGAGCCCGACGGCACGCCCTCCAACGACCCGTCGGAGGTGCCCGCGTGAGTGCCGCTCGCCACGTGATGAGCGTGACCGTGCGCGACCGTCCCGGCGTGCTGGTCCGCATCGCCGGGCTCTTCGCCAGGCGCGGCTTCAACATCGAGTCGTTGTCGGTGGCGCAGTCCGAGGAACCGGGCGTCAGCCGGACCACCTTCGTCGTCAACGGCGAGGACTCCGTCCTGGAGCAGGTCCAGAAGCAGCTCCAGAAGCTGATCGATGTCATCAAGGTGATGGACCACAGCCAGGCGAAGTTCGTCGACCGCGAGCTGATGCTCATCAAGGTCGCGGTGCGCACCCCCGAGGACCGGGTGGAGATCCGCCAGATCGCGCAGGACTTCCGCGCCCGCATCGTCGACGTGGCCCGCCACGCGCTCGTCTTCGAAGTCACCGGGGACGAGGGCAAGATGAACGCCTTCATCGCCCAGATGCGCGACTTCGGGATCGTCGAGCTCATCCGCACCGGTCGCGTGGCGCTGCCGCGCAGCGAGTCCGACCCCGAGCGACTACCCTCGGTCCGGTCTCGAGCCGCCTGAGCTCGCCGCTTCCGTATCCACCGGCAGCCGGGCGCCAGACCCGGACACCCCCACCGTGCGCCGGTTCGCCGCACCGCGGTCCCCGACGGTCCGTGCGTAACCGAGCAACCCTCGAACGAAGGAGATCCCCTCAGCATGGCGACCATCTACTACGACGACGACGCGAACCTCGAGCACCTCAGCGGCCAGACCATCGCCGTGATCGGCTACGGCTCCCAGGGGCATGCCCACGCCCTCAACGCCAAGGAGTCCGGCCTGGACGTGGTGGTCGGGCTGCGAAAGGGCTCGGCGTCCTGGCAGCAGGCGGAGAAGGCGGGCCTCAAGGTGATGGACGTCGACGCCGCCGCCGAGGCCGGTGACCTGGTGATGGTGTTGCTCCCGGACGAGGTCCAGGGCGCCGTCTACCGCGAGCAGATCGCCCCGCACCTGCACGACGGGAATGCCTTGTTGTTCGCGCACGGCTTCAACATCCACTTCCACCAGGTACAGCCGCCGGCCGGCGTCGACGTCTTCATGATCGCTCCGAAGGGACCGGGGCACCTGGTGCGCCGGGTGTACACCGAGGGGGCAGGGGTGCCCTGCCTGGTCGCCATCCACCAGGACGCCTCCGGCACCGCCATGCAGCGGGCGCTGGCGTATGCCAAGGCCATCGGGGGTACGCGTGGAGGCGTGCTGGAAACGACCTTCAAGGAGGAGACCGAGACCGATCTGTTCGGCGAGCAGTCGGTGCTGTGCGGCGGCGTGACGTCGCTGATGGAGGCGGGGTTCGAGACCCTGGTCGACGCGGGGTATCAGCCCGAGATCGCCTACTTCGAGTGCGTGCACGAGATGAAGCTGATCGTGGACCTGATCTACGAAGGTGGCTTCGAACGGATGCGCTACAGCATCTCCAACACGGCCGAGTACGGCGACTACCTGACCGGCCCCAGGATCGTGACCGACGACACGCGTGAAGAGATGAAGCGTGTGCTGCGCGATATCCAGACCGGTTCGTTCGCTCGTGAGTTCCTGCTGGAGAACCAGGTGGGACAGCCGCGCTTGAAGGCGCAGCGTCGCGCGACGGGGGAGACGCTGGTGTCGCAGGTGGGACGCAAGCTCCGCAAGATGATGCCGTTCATCGCGAAGGGCAACGCCTGACCCGGCGGCCGACGGCGCGACCGGGACGTAGGAGAGAGAGTCGATCGACATGGCCCACATCAAGATCTTCGACACCACGCTGCGCGACGGCGAGCAGTCGCCGGGCGTCGCGCTCAACACCAAGGAGAAGGTCGAGATCGCGCGCCAACTGGCGCGTCTCGGCGTGGACGTGATCGAAGCGGGGTTCCCGATCGCGTCGGAGGGGGACTTCCAGTCGGTGCGCGAGATCGCGCGGGCCATCCAGGGAGAGGACGAGCGCGTGGTCGTCGCCGGCCTGGCGAGAGCCTCCAAAGGCGACATCGAGCGCGCTGCCCAGGCCGTCGAGGGAGCCGCCCGCCCGCGGATCCACACCTTCATCGCGACCAGCCCCATCCACATGGAGAAGAAGCTGAAGCTCACGGCCGACCAGGTGGTCGAGCGGGCGATCGAAGCCGTGCGCTTGGCCAAGAGCTACGTCGATGACGTGGAGTTCAGCGCCGAGGACGCCGGCCGGAGCGACCGTGCCTTCCTGGTGCGCATCTTCACCGAGGCCATCAGGGCCGGGGCCACGACGATCAACGTGCCCGATACCGTCGGATACATGATGCCCTGGGAGTACGGCTCCCTCATCCAGCATCTGCGTGAGCATGTCCCCGGGATCGAAAACGTGGACATCAGCGTGCATTGCCACGACGACCTCGGATGCGCCGTGATCAACAGTCTCGCCGGAGTCCAGAACGGCGCCACGCAGGTCGAGTGCACCGTCAATGGCATCGGAGAGCGCGCCGGGAACGCTTCCCTGGAAGAGGTCGTGATGGCGCTGGAAACGCGCAAGGACTTCTGGAAGCACACCACCTCCATCGATACCACCGAGATCTACCGCTCCTCGAAGCTGGTGTCGGGGCTGACGGGCATGCTGGTGCCGCCCAACAAAGCGGTCGTCGGAGACAACGCCTTCGCGCACGAGGCCGGAATCCATCAGGACGGCGTCATCAAGGCGCTCGAGACCTACGAGATCATGCACGCCGAGACCGTCGGCCGGCACGCCGGCGTCCTGGTCATGGGCAAGCACTCGGGCCGGCGTGCTTTCCGTCAGAACCTCGCGGAGCTCGGCTACGAGGGCCTCTCGGACGACGACGTGAACGTGCTGTTCCGGCGCTTCAAGGATCTGTGCGACCGCAAGAGCCACGTCACCAGCGAGGACATCCGTGCGCTGGTGGATGCCGAGACCACGCGCGTCCCGGAGACCTACCAGCTCCTGGCGGTGCAGTTCCAATCGGGCACCGGCATGACGCCGGTGGCCACGGTGCGGCTCAAGACCGACACCGGCATCTACGAGGAGGCGTCGACCGGCGACGGCCCGGTAGATGCGGTCTACCACGCCATCGAGCGCGCCACGCAGCTCCCGCTGGAGCTCTCCAGCTACGAGATCCGCAGCGTAGGCGCAGGCAAGGACGCCATGGGCGAGGTGACGATCCGAGTGCAGAGCGACGGTCGCACGGTGCACGGGCGCGGGCTCTCCACCGACGTGGTCGAAGCCTCGGCCCAGGCCTACGTCGATGTGCTGAACAAGCTGGCAGCGGGGGTGGGACGCCGGACGGATGCCAGCGAGGAGATGACGGCGCCATGACGAAGGCCGGACAGTCGAGCGGCCGTAGCGACCCGGGCGGCCTCCGCTAGGGGCGGTGGGAGGCGAGACGTGGGCGAGCACGGACTGGGTACCATCGAGATCTACGACACGACCCTACGCGACGGCACGCAGGGGCAGGGCTTCAACCTGACGGGCGCTGACAAGGTGGCGATCGCCCGCCGCTTGGACGCCTTCGGTATCACGTACGTGGAAGGGGGCTGGCCGGGCTCCAACCCTAAAGACGTGCGCTTCTTCGACATGATGACGCGGGCGCCGCTCGGCCGGGCCGAGCTGGCCGCCTTCGGATCGACGCGGCGCAAGGATCGCGCCGCGGAGGACGATCCCAACCTGGCGGCGATGCTCACTTCCGAGACCCCCGTCGTGACGATCTTCGGGAAGTCGTGGACCTTGCACGTGACGGAGGCGCTGGGCGCCACGCTGGACCAGAACCTCGAGATGATCCGCGACTCCGTGGCGCTGGTCAAGACGCACGGTCGCAAGGTCATCTACGACGCCGAACACTTCTTCGACGGCTACCGCGCCGATCCGGCGTACGCCCTGGCGACGCTCGACGCCGCCATCGAGGGCGGCGCGGACACCATCGTGCTCTGCGACACCAACGGTGGTTCTCTGCCTGACGTGGTGGCAGAGCGCGTCGGCGAGGTGTGCGGGCGCACGCAGCTCACCGTGGGGATCCACGCGCACAACGACTGCGAGCTTGCGGTGGCCAACAGCCTGGCTGCAGTGACCGCTGGGGCGCGGCACGTGCAGGGCACCATCAACGGCTACGGCGAGCGCTGCGGCAACGCCAACCTCGTGAGCGTCATCGCCAACCTGGTGCTCAAGCTCGGCGCCGACCAGCCGCAGCGCCTCGACGGGCTTCGCGACCTGTCCCGCTTCGTCGACGAGCGCGCCAACCTCCAGCCATCGCTGCGCAGCGCCTACGTGGGCGACGCCGCCTTCGCTCACAAGGGTGGGGTCCACGTCTCAGCCGTGAACAAGCGGCCCGAGACCTACGAGCACATCGCCCCGGAGGCGGTCGGCAACCGTCGTCGGGTCCTGCTCTCGGAGCTCTCCGGCCGCGCCAACGTGCTCGCCAAGAGCCTCGAGGAAGGCGGCTCACCGGATGCCGTCGGAGACGCTGCGAACGATGCGCATGCGGTGGTGCAACGCCTCAAGGAGCTCGAGGACCGCGGGTACGCCTACGAAGGCGCCGAAGCCTCGTTCCGGTTGCTGGCCGACAAGGTGCGCGGGACCTATCGTCCCTACTTCACGCTCCACGGCTTCACCGTCATGATCGACAAGGCCGACGATGCTTCCAGCGCCCGCTGCGAGGCCACCATCCGCGTGCAGGTCGGGGGCACGATGGAGCACACCGCCGCTGACGGCGACGGGCCCGTGAACGCCCTGGACCGCGCCCTGCTCAAGGCGCTGGGCCGCTTCTACCCTCAACTCCGTGAGCTCCACCTGGTCGATTACAAGGTGCGCGTCCTGTCCGGTCCGGAGACCGGCACCGCCAGCCTGGCAAGGGTCCAGGTCGAGATGAGCGACGGTCGGGACAGCTGGGGCACGGTCGGTGCCAGCACCAACATCATCGAGGCCTCCTACGAGGCGCTCGTCGATGCCTACGAGTACCGTCTGGTCGCGACGGGCGCCGCGCCTCAGGAGGGGCCTGCAGAGGCCACGCGGGAGGTCGTCCCGGGCGCCGACTGAGCGGGGCCCGGTTGTATAACCATGCTCTCGCGGCGGCCCGCCCCTTGTCGTAGGCACCGTCGTTCCGTAACCTCGCGCAGGGCGGCGGCTTCGCTTCAAAATCGCCGCATGCCGCGCGCCGACGGTATCGAGCGCGTGGCCTGCTTCGTTGACAGCGTTGCTCGTGAACGGTATCATTTGCACCGAGGCCGCTCTCGAAGCGGCCGGTCTTGTAAGGAGTTGCCGCGTCCTGCAAGGCCTTGATACCTGGCGGCCAGCGTGAGGAACCCGTTGATCAAGTTGCTGATGCGAATGCCGGGGGCGGCACCCGAGGACTAGCACCTCGAGGAGCCCTGATCCATGCGCGCCGGGCCGCGTTTCCGCAGGCGCGTCATCCGTTTTCTACAGACCGCCACGACCCTCGTCCCCCACGGGAGGATGCGATGCACCAGTACTCCGACGTCTCGACCCTGGCCTGGCCCCGTGAGCGCGACGCTTGCGGCGTCGGCTTCATCGCCGACATGGGCGGCCGAAGGAGCCATGACGTCCTGGCGTACTCCCTGCAGGCGCTGCACAATCTGGCGCACCGCGGCGCGGTCAGCGCCGACGGCAAGACGGGCGACGGCGCAGGCGTGCTCACCCAGATCCCACACCGCCTGTTCCGGCGTGAACTCGAGTCCCGCGGCATCTTCCTGGAACGCGACCGTGATCTTGCGGTGGGCGTGTTCTTCGTGGCGAACGACGCACCTTACAAGAAGATCTACGCCCTGGTGCGCGACGAGATCGCGCGCAGCCCACTGAAGACGCTGCTGTGGCGCGACCCGCCGCACGACGACAGCGCGCTGGGAGAGCAGGCGCGGACGCGCCTGCCGATCCTGCGCCAGGTGTTGCTGGGCAAACCCGAGTGGCTCAGCGACGACGGCTTCGAGCGCCAGCTCTACCTGACCCGCAAGCGCATCGAGCACCGCCTCCGGGAGGCCGGCCTCGGACGCGCCTACATCCCGTCGTTCTCGAGCAGGACCATCAGCTACAAGGGGCTGATGGTGGCCGACCAGCTTCCCAAGTTCTATCTCGACCTGGCCGACCCCGATTTCGACACCGCGATCTCGGTCTTCCATCAGCGCTACAGCACCAACACCATGCCGCGCTGGTCCCTCGCCCAGCCTTTCCGGTTCCTCGCGCACAACGGCGAGATCAACACCCTGCAGGGCAACGTCAACTTCATGCGGGCGCGCGAGCCCATGATGTCGAGTTACCTGTGGGGTCCCGAGGTGCGCGATCTGCTGCCCATCATCGAGCCCGGGGGGAGCGACTCCGCGGCGCTCGATAACGCACTCGAGCTACTGGCGCTCTCCGGGCGCGACCTGCTGCACAGCCTGATGATGCTGGTCCCGCAGGCCTACGAACAGGACGCCGCGATCAGCGACGAGCTGCGCGGCTTCTACGACTACCACGGCACCCTCATGGAGCCCTGGGACGGCCCGGCCGCTCTCGCGCTTACCGACGGGCGCTACGCGGTGGCAGGGTTGGACCGCAACGGCCTCCGCCCTCAGCGCTACTGGATCCGCCGCGACGGCCTCGTGGTGGTGGGGTCGGAGGCGGGCGTGCTGCCGATGGACGAGGCCGACATCGTCGAGAAGGGACGCCTGGGGCCGGGCAGGTTGCTTGCGGTCGATACCATCGAGGGCAAGCTTCTGCGCGACGAGGAAATCAAGGCCCGCTACGGTCGCAGGCAGCCCTACCGAGAGTGGGTGGAACGCTACGGCGTCCCGTTGCAGCGCGTCGAAGAGCCCCTCGACGGGCGCCCCTGGGACGAGGCGGAGCTCGTCAGGACCCAGAAGACGTTCGGCTACTCCAGCGAAGATTACGACCGCATCTTCCAGCCCATGTGCTTCGAAGCGTCGATCCCGGTCGGATCGATGGGGGACGACACCCCGCTGGCGGTGCTGTCCGAGCAGCCCCAGCAGATCTACCGCTACTTCAAGCAGCGCTTCGCACAGGTGACCAACCCGCCCATCGACCCCTTGCGCGAGCGCCTGGTGATGTCGCTCAAGACGGTCGTCGGCCCGCGCTCCAGCGTCCTCGAGCAGGAGCCGGAGGCGACCCGCGTGATGCGCTTCGAGAGCCCCATCGTGGACGCCGCCACGCTGCGCTACCTCCGGCAGCAGCAGCAGTTCGGGACGGCCACGCTGCAGACGCGCTTCCGGGTGAGCGATGGGCCCGAGGGGCTCGAACGGACCCTCGAGGACCTCGCCGACCAGGCGCAGGAGCAGGTGGAAGCGGGCGTGAGCGTGCTGGTGCTCTCGGACCGCGACATCGACGGGGAGTGGGCGCCGGTCCCTATGCTGCTGGCCGTCGGCGCGGTGCACCACCGCCTCCTTCTGGTCGGGCGACGGACCAAGGCCGCCATCGTGTGCGAGACCGGCGAGCCACGCGAGGACCATCACTACGCCGCGCTCATCGGCTACGGCGCCGCCTTGATCCACCCCTATCTGGCTTTCGCGACGGCCCGCCACGCGGCCGTGAGCGCCAAGCACCGCGAACCCATCGACGGCGACCTTGCGGTCGAGAACTACGTCAAGGCGGTGGAGAAGGGCCTGCTGAAGGTCATGTCGAAGATGGGCATCTCGACCACCGCGAGCTACCGCGGGGCGCAGATCTTCGAAGCCGTCGGCGTCCATCGCGACGTCATCGAGCGCTACTTCTACGGCACGCCCGGGCGGGTCGGAGGGGCCACGCTCGAGACCTTCGGCACCGACGTACTGCGCTTCCACGCCGGGGCCTTCGGTGAGGACGAGGGTCTGGCCGACCGGGGGATCTACCGCTTCCGCAAGGCGGGCGAGTACCACGCCTTCCATCCGCTGGTGTTCAAGTCCCTGCACAAGGCGGTGCGCAACAGCGACTTCGATGCCTACCAGGAGTTCGCGCGTCAGGTCGCCGAGCGTCCGCCCACCAGCCTGCGGGATCTGCTCGACGTTGGGCCGCTGGGCGCGGCCGTCCCGCTCGACGAGGTCGAGCCGGCCGAGGCGATCGTCCGGCGCTTCACCACCCAGGCGATGAGCCACGGGTCGGTATCGCGCGAAGCGCACCAGACGCTCGCCATCGCCATGAACCGCCTGCAGGGGAAGAGCAACTCGGGGGAGGGGGGTGAGGATCCGGTCCGCTTCCAACCCTACGAGCGGGACATGCCCGAACTGAGCGAGGCGCCCGACTGGCATCCGCACGCCGGCGACTGGGCCAACAGCGCCATCAAACAGGTCGCCTCGGGACGTTTCGGAGTGACGCCGAGCTACCTTGCCAGCGCCCAGGAGATCGAGATCAAGATGGCGCAGGGCTCCAAGCCCGGCGAGGGCGGCCAGATCCCCGGCAAGAAGGTCTCCGAGGAGATCGCACGCATCCGCCACGCGGTGCCGGGCGTCACCCTCATCAGTCCGCCGCCCCACCACGACATCTACTCCATCGAAGACCTGGCGCAACTCATCTATGACGTCAAACGCGTCAACCGACGCGCCCGGGTCGGCGTCAAGCTGGTGTCGACCGCCGGCGTGGGCACGATCGCTGCCGGCGTTGCCAAGGGCTACGCCGACAACATCCAGATCAGTGGCTTCGACGGCGGCACGGGCGCCAGCCCGCTGTCGAGCGTCAAGCACGCCGGCGTTCCCTGGGAGCTGGGGCTCGCCGAGACGCAGCAGGTGCTCGTCGAGAACGATCTCCGGGGTCGCGTGACGCTACGCGTAGACGGCGGCATGAAGACGGGCCGGGACGTCGTCGTGGCGGCCCTGCTGGGGGCCGAGGAGTACGGATTCGGAACCGCCGCGCTGGTCGCCGCAGGGTGCGCCATGATCCGCCAGTGCCACCTGAACACCTGCCCCGTCGGCGTGGCCACCCAGGACCCCGAGTTGCGCAAGCGCTACCAGGGCGAGCCGGAACACGTCGTCCGTTTCTTCCTGTACATCGCGCAACAGGTCCGCATGATGCTGGCAGGGCTGGGAGCGAGGAGCCTGGACGAGCTGGTGGGACGCGTGGACCTCTTGCAGGCCCGTGAGGTCGTCCTGGCCAAGAACGTGACTCTCGACCTCTCGGACGTCCTGCGCGATCCCGATCCCGGCGGCAGCAAGGCGCGCCGCAGCCAGCAGCGTCACAACGACCGCCCGGAGAAGGTGTCGCCGCTCGACGAGCGGTTGTGGCTGGACGCGCAGGCGGCCGTCGAGCGCGCGGAGCCGGTGCGCCTCAGCTACAGCATCCACAATGGGGAGCGCAGTGTAGGCGCGCGTGTGTCGGGGGAGATCGCCCGCCTGTACGGGGAATCCGGGCTGGCGCCGGGTATGGTGCGCGTGGCGTTCCAGGGCGCGGCCGGGCAGAGTTTCGGGGCGTTCGCCAACCACGGCATGCACCTGCGGCTGGTGGGCGAGGCGCAAGACTACGTCGGCAAGGGCATGGCCGGCGGCGAGATCGCGGTGCTGCCCCCGCCGGGCACCACGCGCGCGCCCAACGGCAACGTGATCGTGGGCAACACGGTGCTCTACGGCGCCACCGGGGGCAGTCTGTACGCGGCCGGCAAGGCGGGCGAGCGCCTTTGCGTGCGCAACTCGGGGGCGCGGGCGGTGGTCGAGGGTTGTGGCGACCACGGCTGCGAGTACATGACGAGCGGGGTCGCCGTGGTGCTCGGACGCACCGGCCGAAACTTCGGTGCGGGCATGTCCGGCGGCATCGCGTTCGTGTTCGATGAGGACGGCACCTTCGCGGAGCGCACCAATCCCGGCATGGTGCGGGTGGTGGAGTTGACCGGCTCGGTCGACGAGGCGCTCTTGAAGGCGCTGATCGAGCGCCACGTGGCCCTCACCGGCTCACCCCTGGCCCAGGCTCTGCTCGAAGGCTGGTCGGATGCGCACACCCGCTTCGTGAAGGTGGAGCCGCACCCCTCACTCGAGGACGCGACGGCTCGCGAACAGCGTGGCCCACAACTGGAGGAAGAGTTGCTGGCGCAGGTCAGGGCGGATGCCGCCGCGTACGCCTGAGGCCGTGCGGCGCGCCCCGCGTCAGCGGTAGGCGGCCACCGTGCCGTCGAGGGCTGCCACCACCACGCCGTCGCCTACGGGCAGAGGGCTCGCCTGCACGGCGCTGCTCCCGACGCGGTCGCGGAACAACAGCTGCCCTCCGCGGGCGTCGAAGCACAGCAGCTCGCCGCCCTCGGTGCCGAGGTAGAGCGTGCCGGATGCGAGCATGGGAGCGGCGGTGACGGCCGCTGGCAGGTCACGCACCCATACGTCGTCGCCCGTCTTCAGCGATAGACAGTGCAGTCGGCGGCCCCAGGAGACGGCATAGACCCGCTGGTTCCAGATCAGCGGCGTCGCCCACAGCTCCCCTTCGAGGTCGAACGTCCAGATCGTGTCGTGGCGGGCGAGATCGAAGGCATGCAGCGCCCCGCTGCGCTCGGGGATCAGCAGCACGCCCTCGGCGGCGGACAGCGTTGCGACCACCGGCCCGACCTCCACCTTGAAGCTCGGCGAGCCGTCGTCGGCCCGGACGGCATGCAGCCAACCGTCCTCGGTGGCGAACAACAGGAGCCCGCGGTGCACGGTGGGCGGCGTCGCCGCGGCCGAACCGGCATCGTAGTGCCAGCGTTCGCTGCCGTCGAGTTCCCAGGCGCCGGCGCCCACCTTCCGATCGGTGACCAGCAGGGCGTCGCCCAGCGGGAGCACCCCCACCACGTCGGCATCGTCCTGCCGCCACAGCGTTTCGCCGCGGGGCCAGGCGATGGCGTGCACCGCACCGTCCCGGCTCACCACCAGGATGCGGTCACCCGCGAACGCGGGCGGCTGGCTGACCTCGTCGCGCAGCTCGAAGGTCGCCTGCACCCCGCCGTCGGCGGGCCTCAGCACGGCCAGGGCGTCGCTGCGCTGCCCGACCAGCACGAAGCCGCCCGCGGCGGCGATGCCGGCGGGCCACTGCGGACCTTCCTCGAGCTTCCGGACCCACTGGCGTGCCAGTCCGGTCGCCGAGGCCGGTCCCCGTGGGTAGAGGCCGCGACGGCCGGGGCCGCCGAGCGCCACATGGGTGGCGCGCTCGCGCAGGCTGGCCAGGACCGAGCGCAGCGCGTCGGCTACCGCGAAACCGGAGAGCGGGCGCTGATCGGGGTCCTTCTGGAGAAGGCCGGCGATGAGGCGCGAGAGCGGTTCCGGCACCTGGGCGTTGAGCTCGGCGGCCGGGGTAGGGGCCCCGTAGACGTGCTGGTAGAGGACGGCCTGATCGTTATCGGCGTCGAACGGGGCGGACCCCGTCACCGTGCGGTAGAGCACCGCACCGAAGGCGTAGAGGTCGGTAGCCGCGCCGGTCGCGTCGCCGGTGGCCTGCTCCGGGGCCATGTACTGTGGCGTGCCAAGGGTGAACCCGGTACGCGTCAACTCACGAGAGGTCTCGGTGAGCTGCACCAGCCCGAAGTCCATCACCTTGGGGTGTCCCTGCTGGGTGAGAAGGATGTTGCGGGGCGTCAGGTCGCGGTGCACCATGCCGAGCCGGTGCACGTACCCGAGGGCCTCGGCGACCGTGATGGCGGCGCGGAACAGACGCTCGAGCGCTTCGGGATCGGCTTCCATGGGACCCAGGTCGGTGACAGGACCGCCTTCGATGAGCTCCATGGCGAAGTACACGTGCTCACCCAGCCCGAGGTCGTAGATGCTGACGATGCCGGGATGGTTCAGCCTGGCCAGGGCGCGGATCTCACGCCGGAAACGTTCGCTGTCGGTGTCGGTGAGGTGGGGGCGTAGGACCTTGAGCGCCACCGCCCGTTCGAGGTGTCGGTCGCGGGCCCGGAACACCTGGGCCATGCCCCCAGCGCCGAGGACACCCAGGATGTCGTAGCGGTTGTCGACGACGTCGCCGGTCTGGAACATCGGAGCGCGCCGCGCTCAGTGCTCTTCGAGCGTCTTGAGCAGCTCGGGGTCGATCCGGCCCTCCTCGACGGCCCGGTTCAACATCTCGATGCCTAAGCGCACGACCTCCGACTTGGACACGAGGCGCTCCGGGTTCGAGAGCTGGTAGGCCGTCTTCGTGAGCAGGGAGTCCTGGGCCTCGGTGATGACGACCTGCAGTCGCTTGCTTTTCTCCCGCTTGGGCACGGCGCTCCTCTCCATGCGTATGCTTGTGGCAAGCAACTATAGCATCCGACGCATTTTCTTGACAATGTTGCTGTACCAGCCTAGACTACGAGTGCGACGGATGTGTAACTTGCACATGATGTGGCAAATCTCACACGGGCCGGAAGGGACGCCGGGCGAGGGGCTGGGATGACCGACGACAACGACCTCCTGATCATCCACGGCGGTAAGCCCCTGTCGGGCGATCTCCGGGTGTTCAGCGCGAAGAACTCGGCCCTCTACCTGATGCTCGCGTCGCTCCTCACCGACGAGCCCGTGGTGCTGGAGGACGTACCGCGCCTCAGCGACGTACTCGTCACCGAGGAGATCCTTCGCCACGTGGGCGTCGAGACGCGTTGGGAGGGCAGGGACCTGCACCTCCACGCGCGCACCATCAGCACCTGCCATGCACCCTACAGCCTCGTCAGCAAGATGCGCGCCAGCTTCGTCGCCATGGGGGCGCTACTGGCCCGTTGCGGTGAGGCCCGCATCCCGATGCCGGGCGGCTGCGCCTTCGGCCCCAGGCCGGTGGACCGCCACATCCAGGCGTTCCGCGACCTGGGCGTCCACGTCGACGAGGACGAAGGAGACTTCGTGGCGCGTCGCGTCGGGCCACTCGGGGATCACGTGAGCTTCGAGGTCTCGACCGTCGGCGGCACCCAGAACGTCCTGCTGGCGGCGGCGCTGTCGGGCCGTGACGTGGTGATCGAGAATGCCGCGCTCGAGCCCGAGGTGCCCGATCTGGCCCGCATGCTGACCGCGATGGGAGCGTCGGTCGAAGGGGCGGGGACGTCGGTACTCCGTGTTCACGGCGCCGAGCGTCTGCATGGCGTCCGGTACCGCCCCATCCCGGATCGTATCGAGGCCGGCACCTACCTGCTGGCGGCCGCAGCGAGTCGCGGACGGGCGCGTCTGCAGAACGTCCGGGCAGACCACCTGGACGCCACGCTCGAGGCGCTCTCCCGCACCGGCGTGCGCATCGACACCGGCCCGGACGGGGTAGGCATCGACGCGACCGGGCAGCTCGAGCCGACCGACATCGTCGCAAGGCCCTTCCCGGGCCTTCCCACCGACCTGCAGGCGCCCTTCGGCGCCTTCCTGGCCACGATCGAAGGCAGCAGCACGGTGCGCGATGAGATCTACCCCTACCGTTACACGCACATCGAAGCGCTCGCCAAGACGGGCGCCCGCATGGTGCTCGACGACCGGGTCCTCAGCATCGAGGGCGGTCCGCTGGTGGGTGCGACCATGCACGCAGCCGACATCCGCGCGGGCGGTGCACTCATCGTCGCGGCCCTGGCTGCGCGTGGGCGCTCCGAGATCAGCGGGGTGGGCTTCATCGACCGTGGCTACGAGGACGTCGCCGGTCGCCTGGCCCGTCTCGGTGCCGAGGTCGTGCGCGCGGGCAGCGAGGGAGCACCCGGTGTGCCCGAGCTGTTCGTTACCGGTACCTACGGCCGCTGACCGGCTGGCCGGACCTCAACCGACCCTCACCTTGAGCCGGTGGTAGCCGGTCGACCCGTCGGGTAGCGGCTGGCTCTTGTCGGATGTCTGCAGCGCACCGGTCCCGTCGACCGCCCGCACCAGCACGTCGTACTCGCCCGGATCGGTCTGCCATTCGAAGCCCCAGAGCGTCCAGGAGAAGGCGTTGTCGGCCGGACGCAGGGTGGCCTGCTGCCAGCTCGCTCCGCCATCGACGGAGACGTCGATGCGGCGGACGCCGCGCAACCCCGCGAAAGCGATCCCTCCGATCGCCGCGTCGCTCCCCAGCACGGTCGCGGTGGGGGTGTCGATCCTGCTCATGGTGTGCACGACCGCAGTCTGGCTCCAGCCGCGCTGCTCCCAGTAGCCGGTGTAATCGTGGTCGACGACCTCGACGTCCATCAGCCACTTGACGCTCTTCATGCCGTAGATACCGGGCGCCAGCACCCGCGCAGGGAAACCGTGACCGCGCACCAGCGGCTCGCCGTCCTGCAGGTAGGCGACCATGGTGCCGTCGCGACCGGCGACCTCGAGCGGGAAGGAGTCGGAATAGTTGTCAGCGGCGCGCAGGATCACGTGCGAGGCACCCGACTGAACCCCCGCCATCTCCAGCAGGTCGGTCATCGGAACGCCGGTCCACATGCTGTTACCGACGAGGTGACCTCCGACCTCGTTCGAGATGCAGATGAGGGTCGTGCTCCGCGTCACCGAAGGCAGTGCCTTGAGATCCTCCAGGCCCAGCTCGAGCGGGTGATCCACCAGTCCGTGGAGCTTGAGCCGCCAGCGTGAGGCGTCGACGCGCGGATCGGAGAAGTTCTTCGACACCACGTAGTGGTCGCCGACCGGCGTGATGACGGGACCGAGCCCCCGGATCCGGCCCAGCAGACCCTCCAACTGCGCCGCGGCGCGGGCGAGCGCACCGAGCGCCAACCGTGCCGTTCCCAGCCCAACGGCCAGGACCAGCAGACCGCGAGCGCTGCGGCCGAGCGCTTCGCGGCGGCCCGGATCGTGCTCCGCATCGTGTTCCGGTCCGCGGGCGGCGGCCCGCCCGCGCGCGATCAGCAGCACCACGCCGTACACGGCGCCGAAGGCGGCCGCCCACAGGTGGGTGGGCAGCGGTCGGTAGAAGTAGTTGGTCGGGCTCGCGCCGAACGCACCGAGCCCTTCCAGCGGGAGCAGGACCAGCCCGACCAACGCGGGGGTGGCGAGAACGGGAACGACGACGCGCCACGGGCGCGGCAGCCGCGTCAAGGGCACGGCCAGGGCGGTCCAGGAGAGCACGTACGCCAGCGCCATCGTCCCGAACAGGGCGTACTTGGCGTAGTGGTCGAGGCCGTAGGGGAGGCTGTGGATGATGTTGAAGACGGCGGGAACGCCGAGCAGGTGGCCGGTCAGGTCGAACAGCATGTCGATCGGGGTGCGGGCACCGATCAGCAGGCGGCTCGCCACCATGGCCACGCCGGAGAGCAGCGCCGCGGCGCCACCGACCGCCAGTCGATGCCGGACAGAGACTACTCTCGTCGGCTTGGTGGTGAGCGGATCGTTACCCGGTTCCATGCCCCGGTATAGCGCGAACGAAGGGGCGAGTCTTCACGCTCCCGTCACGGCGCCGTCCAGAACCCCGGCCCCGCGGGCCCGGCGTGGCCGCCGAAGCATCGCGCGTTGGGGCGTGATGGGCGGCTCCACGACGGGCGCCTCCACGACGACTCGGCCGGGCGTGGAAGGCCGGCGGCCGATGGACAAGGACGCAAGGGCCGGTCCGATCATTCGCGACGCTCGTCGGGAGCCGTCTTCCCGTCCTGGACGCTCCCATCCTCCTGAGCATGATCTTCCCGGGCATCGTCCTTCTGGGCACGGTCCTTCTGGGCACGGTCCGTCCCGCCCTCTGGAGCGTTGTCGGAAGCGTCCTTCGGCACCTCGCTCGGGGCGTCACGCCGCGCCGACATCGCCTCCTCGGTCGCGGCCACGTCGGAGCCCCCGACCGCAGCGTCACGCGCGAGGTCGCCCGAAGCGCTTGCCGGCGTCTCCTGCGAAGCGGCACGCTGAGCACCGGCCGAACTGGTGGCCTCCGCCCCCGGGCCTTGCGCAGCCTCGTCGGCATGCACGACCGGCGCGTCGTCGGCACGGACGCTATCGGTAGAGGCTTCGGTAGCGGTCGCAGAGGTCGTCTCCGAGGCGTTCTCCATAGCAGTCTCGGTGGAGCCCGCCATGGCGCGGTCGACGCTCTCTTCGGCGTCGGGCCACAGCGCCGCCTCCTCCTCGTCGTCGAGGAAGCGCCCGTGAATCTCCTTCGGAACGCTTGCGTCCACGCCGCGGCTCGGATCGTCGGATCCGAGGGACGGAGGGTCGAGCGCCGCGGCGTCGGCGTCCGTCGTGGCCGCACGGCCGGTACGCGGCCGTTCGGGGGCGCGTACCCGGCGCCGCAGGACCAGGCCCGCGGCCGCCGTGATCAGCCCGAGCACCATCAGCACGAGCCAACCGACGCCATACAACGGGGAGCGGTAGGGGGAGAGCACTCCGCTGTCGATCTCGCGAAGCTGCGCACGCTGGCTCGACGCGAGCAGATCGACGACCGGCACCTGTTGGGACGCACTGGAGAACGCCCACGGCGACACGCCGGAGGTGAGCGGCCGCCATCCATCCTTCGTGAACGGATCGTAGACGCCTGTCAGGGCGTAGAGATCGGCTCTAGGCGGCCGCGGGATGCCGGTATGCAGGGTGACGGCGTTGCCCTGCACCTCGACGGTCACCGGGAGGCGCGGCCAGCTCGCAGGCGAGCCCTGGGATTGCGCCTCGACCGCGTAGGCCTCGTCCCCGGTGGCGCGAAGCGCGATCTCCCAACCGTGCTTGGGAGGCATCGCCATGGACGACCCGGGAAGGAGCTCCTGCGCTCCGCCCGGCGCCGTGTCGAGGTAGACCTCGATGATGGGATTGGAGAAGCCGTTGGGGAGCATTCCGGCATTCGACAGGGAGCCGAGCTGCACCCGCACGGTCAGTTTCGGGTCGCTCGTCAACGTCACCGATTGCAGGTCGAAATCGGCCGTGTTGGCGTACACGGGTGCGGTGGGCGGCGCCAGCGTGCCGTCGCCGACCGCGTCACCGGCGGGGTCCTGCAGTTGCAGCGCTGCAACGGCGAGCACGAGGAGGTGGATCATGGTCGCAGACCTGCCTTTCGTGTGGCCGCGCGGTCTCGGGCGAGTTCGACGAGCCAGGCCGCCAATCGCTCACTGTCGTGCTGCGCGACCGGACCGATGCCCAGCAGCGGTAGGTGGCTCACCTCCACGCCGATCTCGCCGAACCGCCCCAGCGAGGCGCCGACAACGGCAGCCCCTTCGGCGCGATAGGCCTCGACGCGCGCCTCGTCGACGGGCGTGCTGTTGAGGACCACGAGGTCGGGCAGGCGACCGAGGTGACGCGCCAGCGCGTCGACGTGGGCGTAGGCGTCGAAGCCGTCGGTCTCCCCGGCCTCGGTCATGATGTTGCAGACGTAGACGATCGCCGTGGCGCTGCTCTGCAACGCCTCGCGAACGGCAGGCACGAGGATGGGGGGGAGCGTGCTGGTGAAGAGGCTTCCGGGGCCGAGCACCACGAGATCGGCCCGTTGCAGAGCGGCCACCACCTCCGGAACGGCCTCGGCCGCGTCCGGCTCGAGCGCGACCGACCGCGCCGGGCCCGCGCACTCCCGCACGCGGCTCTCGCCTCGGATGACCTGCCCGTCGGCCTTCGTCACCAGCAGCGTCACCGGTCGGCCGGTGACGGGGTAGACCGCGCCGGAGAGGTTGAGCAGCCGGTTGAGCACACGGATGGCCTGCCCGAAATCCCCTTGCACCTCCGTCAGCGTCGCGATGAAGAGATTCCCGAAGGTGTGGCCCATGAGTTCCTCACCCCGCGTGAAGCGGTACTGGAGGAGCTGGCTCACCTCCAACTCGTTGTCGCTCAGGGCGGCCAGGCAGTCGGTGAGGTCGCCCGGCGGGGGCATGTCGAACGCCGCCCGCAACCGTCCGGAGGAGCCGCCGTCGTCGCTCACGGTCACCACCGCGGTGAGGTTGGAGGTGTAGTCGCGCAGGCCACGCAGCAGGTTGCTGAGCCCGCTGCCGCCGCCGAGTGCGACGATGCGCGGCCCTCGTGCCAGCGACAGGCGGCGGTGGAGCAGCACGGCGGCCTGGTTCGGGCTGGGCATCCAGTTCGACAGCAGCGAGCGGTTGAGCCGGCCCACGGCGATCACGGCGACGAGTACGCCGAGCACGACCAGTGCCACCGACAAGTATCCCCCGCTGGCGCGCCAGGTGCCGCTGACGAGCACGTGTTCGATCGGGCTCGATAGCTCGCGTCTGCGTCCGTTCAGTGTCCACAACACCGCGCCGATCACGCCGAGCACCAACAGCAACGCCCCCAGCACCGCCAGCACCACATGTCGCTTGACCCCCATGCCCGGGGTGAGCCAGAAGCGCCACGTCAACACGGTGGCGAGGCGGTCGCGCAGACGCCTCACACGTGCTCCCGAAGGGCTTCCTCGAGGTCACGGTGCTGGGCTCGGGTGCGGAACGTGTCGGCGAGGTCGTGGGTGAGCCGTTCGGCCACGGCCACGGAGCGGTGTTGCCCGCCGGTGCAACCGATGGCGACGCTGTAGCTCGATCGCCCCTCGGCGCGGGCGCCGACGGCCAACGCGCGGATCAGCTCCCTGAGGCGGGTGTAGAGCTCGAGCGAGGTCGGCGTGAACACGAACGACTGGACCTCCGGCGCCGTGCCGGGCAGGGGCTTGAGCGCGGGGTCGTAGTACGGGTTGGGGAGCGCGCGGACATCGAGGACGGAGTCGACATCGGTGGGAACGCCGCGCTTGTAGCCGAAGGAGAGAACACGGAGCAGGAAGTCGCCTTCGGCGCCGAAGCGGTCCCACAGATCCTGCGTAAGGTCCCGCGCGGACGTGGCGGTGGTGTCGATGACCACGTCGGCCAACGACCGCATCCCCTCCAGGGCGCGTCGCTCCTGCGCCAGATCGGCCGTGAGCGTGCCCTCGGCGAGAGGGTGCGTGCGGCGGGTGAAGTTGTAGCGCCGAACCAACGACGGATCGCTGGCGTCGAGGAACACCACCGTCACCGACAGCCCGTGGCCACGCAGCGCCGCAAGGGCGGCGGGAGCCGCCGCCAGGAAGGCGCGTGTGCGGATGTCGACCCCGATCGCGATGGCACTCTCGTTGCCGCTCGCGGCCCGCACCAGCCCCTCCCACAGGGCGGGGGGGAGGTTGTCCACGGTGTAGAAGCCGATGTCCTCCAGCGCGTGCAGCGCCGTCGTCTTGCCCGACCCGCTGAGACCGGTGAGGACGACGAGTCGTCCGCTCACGGGCTCCCGCCGTCGGCGAGGCGCAACGAACGGGGCGTGAAGCTGCACGCCACCACTTCGCCCGCGCGCTCGACGATGGCTGCCTTGCCGGCGTGCCCGATGAGCGTGCCGGGGCACAGCAAACGGGTACCGCCCGGCAACTCCTCGGCGGCCCACGTCACGTCCCCGGGATGCGCCGACACGAACACCGCGCTGCTGGCGACCGCCGTGATGGGGCGAGCGCTGCCGTCCTGCACGACGACCCAGCGTGAGCCATCGAACACCAGGTCGGCGCTGCGCCCCGCGACCCGGACATGGAACGTCGGCAGCCCGTCGCCGGCATCGACCCTGTTCCAGGTTGCCGGCTTCAGGAAGCCGACCTCCTCACGGACGCAACGATCCACTCTGGCCCCAGGCGAGATCGGCGCCGGAACGGCCTGCTCGGTGACATGCGTGGTCAACGCCGTCGCGGCGGCCTGAGCCGCCGCGCGGTCGCTGTAGCAGCCGACCCGAACGCGTACGAACTGCTTGCCGTCGTTCATGGCGAACTCGTCGTAGGCGTCGAAGCCGAGGTTCTTCAGCTGAGCGACGACGGTATCGGCCTGGCGCAGATCGCGCAGCGCCACGGTCTGCACCGTCCAGGAGCCCCCCTGCGCGAAGGCCGCGCTCGCCAGCCATGCGGTCAGCGCGGTAGCGATGGCCAACACGACCGTACGGCGTCCAGGTACAGGTCGCACGCTAGGCCTCCACCGCGCCCGCGGCCAGGCGGGCGAAATTGGCCAGCACCGTCAGCCCCACGTCCTGGCTCTTCTCGGGATGGAACTGCGTGGCGTGCAGGGCGCCGCGGGAGATGGCGCTCTTGAAGCGGACGGGGCCGTAGCGGGTGAGCGCGCCCGGCACCTCGAGATGCTCGAAGTCCACGTAGTAGGAGTGCGCGAAGTAGACGAAGGCGTCGTCGGGGATGCCTCGCAGCAGAGCCGGCTCGCGGTGCCGCCGGATCTGGTTCCAACCCATGTGCGGAACGCTCACGCCCTCGGCAGGGAAGCGCCGGGCAGTGCCGGGGAGCAGCCCCAGGCCCGGCACGCCGGGCGCCTCCTCCGACGCCTCGAGCAGCAGTTGCAGCCCCACGCAGATCCCGAGGAACGGGCGCCCTGCGTGCACGTGCTCGCGCACGAGCGGTTCGAACCCCGACGCCCGGAACGCGGTCATCACCTGTCCGAAATGCCCCTGGCCGGGGAGGACCAGCACATCCGCGCCGGCGGCGAGGCGGGGATCGTCGTGGCGCTCCACAGCCAGGCCCGTCCACTGCAACGCGCGCTCGACGCTGTGGAGGTTACCGGCGCCATAGTCGATCAGAACGGTTCGCATGCTCAGAGGCTTCCCTTCGTCGATGGGACGCCGTCGCGCGTCACGCGGGTGGCCGCGTGGAGCGCGCGGGCGAAGGCCTTCATGATGGCTTCCACCACGTGGTGGGTCTCCTCACCGGCGAGCACACGCACGTGCATCGTGGCGCCGGCGTGGTTGACGAAACCCCGCAAGAACTCCCGCAGGTGGTAGGCGTTGAAGCCTGCGGCATCGCCGACGAAGCCGGCCGGCTCGAAGACCAGGGTCGGCCGGCCGGACAGATCGAGCACCACGTGCGCGAGGGTTTCGTCCATGGGGACGAAGGCATCGGCGTAGCGTTCGATGCCGGCGCGGTCGCCCAGCGCCTGTGCCACCGCCTGGCCCAGCGTGATGCCGCAGTCCTCCACCAGGTGGTGCACGTCGACGTGAAGGTCCCCTTGCGCGGCGATCTCGAGGTTCAGCCGGCCGTGACGGAGGAGCTGGTCGAGCATGTGATCGAAGAAGCCGTGCCCGGTGTCGGCGCGGCCGCCGGAGTTGCCATCGAGATCGAGGGCCACGCGCACCGTCGTCTCGCCGGTGATCCGCTCGATGTCGCCCTTCCTAGCCACCGACGACCTCCGCCCGCAGCACGGTCTGCAGTGTCTCGAGGAAGGCGTCGGTCTCGGCAGGCGCGCCGGCGGTCACCCGCAGGCAACCCTCGAGCCCCGCCAGATGGTCCTGGCGCCGGACCGCGATGTCACGCTCCAGGAGCCCCCGGTACACGGCATCCGCGTCGGGTACGCGGAACAGCACGAAGTTCGTTCTCGACGGCATCGGTTCCACCTCCGGCAGCAACGCCAGCCCGGCGAGCAGCCGCTCACGCTCGCTTCTAGCCTGGATGACGCGTTCCTCGACGTACTCCGGGTGCTGCAGCGCCGCCATGGCCACCGCGGCCTGGAGCGAGGAGAGCGAGAACGGCAGCAGGCCCTTGCGCACGTCCGCCGCCAGATCCGGGCTCATGAGGGCGTATCCGATCCTCGCGCCCGCCAGGCCGAAAGCCTTGCTGAAGGTGCGGAGTGAGATCGCTTGCGGGTGAGCGGCGACCAGGTCGCGATGGTCGGTGCCAGCGAACTCACCGTAAGCCTCGTCGAGCACGACCAGCCAGTCCTCGCCTCCGGCCTCGAGCACGGCCGTCAGCTCCTGGAGAGGGTGCACGTTGCCGGTCGGCGCCGCCGGATTCGGAAGGAAGGCGATCCCGCGGCGCCCGGCCATGGCACCCCGCAGGCCGTCGACGGGAAGGGCGAAGCCAGCGCCCTCGAGCGGCACCTCGATCAGCTCCGCCGCCAGCAGGCGGGCCTGCATACCGTAGACCGCGAACGTCGGCGTCACCGTGAGCACGCTCTGCCCGATGCCGGCAACGATGACCAGCGCCTGGAGGAGCACGTTGGAGCCGTTGCTGACGACCACGCCGTCGGGATCCCAGTCGTGGCGGGCGGCGATGGCTTCCTCGAGCGTCCGCGGATGCAGTTCCGGGTAGCGGTGCCAGGCCGCGCTCCGCAGCCGCTCGAGCGCCGCCTCGCGCACCACCTCCGGAAGATCGGAGGGACCCTCGTTCTGGTCCAGCTTGACCGATGAGGTCCTCGGCGTGTAGTGGTAGCGCGCCAGGGCGCGCACGCTGGCCCGGATGCTCATGGCGTCATGCTAGCGCAAGAGGGCGAGGTTACTGCGCCCCGGCCTTCTGTTGCGCCTGCTGACGCACCTGGGCCACGGTCGACTTGAGGTTGGGATCGAGCTTGACCGCCTGGTCGAACTCGCCGATGGCGTCCTTGTAGCGGCCCAGCCCGTAGTACGTGAGTCCCATGTTCAGGTGCGCCTGGGCGTTGTCGGGATTGGCCTTCAGCGCCTTGTCGAGCTGCTCCAGTGCGAGGTCGAAGCGGCCCAGCTGGAGGTGAGCGTACCCGAGGTCGTTGAGCACGATGTCGCTCTCCGGGAAGGCCTTCAGCGCTGCCTGGTAGTTGTCGACCGCGGAGCGCGGATCGCCGGTGAGCTGCTGCGCATAGCCCTCGAAGAAGGCGGTCAGCCCGTTATCGTCGAGCTTGCGCGAGCGTTGGAAGGCCTGGACGGCCGTCGCGTAGTCCTGCACCTCGAGGGCGTAGAGTCCCTGCTGGAAGGCGGCGCCCGCGTCCGCGCTGAAGGTGATCTGTTGACCGCCGGTGAGCTGGCGCTGTTGCTTCAGGAAGCTGAGCCCACGCTCGGCGATCGCCAGGTTCGGCTGCGCCTGCAGGGCCTTCTGGAGCTCGGCCTGCGCCTGGTCGAACTTGCCGACGCGCCCGAGCGCGAGGCCGTAGTAGGCCAGAGTCTGGGCGCTCGGCTTGGCGCCGCTGGCGTTGACGAGGGGTTCGAGAAGGCCGAGCGCTGCTTCGGCCCGACCGGCGGCCAGATAGATCCCGGCCAGATCGCTCTCGGCGCTCGCCCCGGTGCCGTTCACGCTCTCGAAAGTCTGACGCGCCGTATCCAGCTTGCCTTGCCGCGCCTGCGCCACCGTCAACAGGTTGGCGATCCCCCCATCCTTGGGGTTAGCGGTATGGAGCGGCGCCAGCACGCCTTCGGCGCCGCTGTAGTCGCCCTGTCGCACGAGCAGCTCCCCTTCGGCCGCCTTGAGCAGGGTGGAGTCGGGGTAGGCCTTCTCGCCCTGGCGAACCAGCGCCAGCGCGCCGTCGGTGACGTCGGCGGGAAGGAGCCTCGCCAGCGCGTACAGCCCGGCAGACGCAGCCATCGGGTCCTGAACGGTCTGCTGCAGGTAGGCCAGCGCCCCCTTGTCGTCGCCCACCTTGAGCACCTGCTGCACGACCGCGCGCTGGAGCGCAAGGGACTCCGGTAGCGAGCTCCCGGCGTTGCGCAACGTCTGCAGGGCACGCTGGTCGCTGCTCTGTAGGCTGGCGAGCTGTAGGTAGGCGTCGACCATGCGCGGGTAGGCGCGGATGGCGGCCTGAAGGTTCTGCGTCGCCTTGGTCGTGTCGCTCTCGGTCCGCGCCAGGCCGGTCAGGGCGACCGCGTTGGCGGGGTTGAGGTCGAGCGCCTTCTGGAACGCGGCCATCGCCTGCTGGTTCTGGTTGTCTGCCTGCAGAACGACGCCCAGCACCACCTGCGCCTCGACGTCGTCCGGCTGCGCCTTCACAGCCTGCTGAGCGATCGTCACGCCGGTCTTGGCGTCGCCGGCGAGCGCCAGCAGGCGCGCGTACTCCGCCTTGACCCAGGCCGAATCGGGATCGAGCTGCATGGCCGTCTTGAGATCGTCGGGCTTGGTACCGGGGAGACGGGAGGCCGCCAGCGCCACGGGTGCCAGGCTGGGAAGCGACGGAGTCTGCGCTGCGGCCGCGTCGATCCGGTTGAGCACGGTCGCGCCGAGATCCGGGCGCAGTGCCTGCGCGACGGTCTTGGCCGCGGCGCGGGCCAGCGTGGCCGGGTGTCCGTCGGTGGTCTGGGCGCTCAGCGTCTGCTGCTGCCCACCCTGGTCGAGCGTCATGGTGACGCTCACGGTAGCCCCGCTACCGTTCACCTTGCCCTGAACGACGGCGTCGGCACCGAACAGCGAACGCACCGTCGTCAGCGGGTCCTTGCCCGCCTGCCGCGCCTTCTGCATGACCAACGCCACGTCGCCGACGGCGGGAACGTAGACGTTCGGGATCTCGTTGATCGAACGCTGGAGTGCGGTCGGCAGCCCCAGCTGGTACGTGGATGCGGCGGTGCTGGCGTCGAAGGGCATCACCACCACGCGGGTGGGCGTGGACTGCGCGAAAGCAGCAGCCGAAACCGCCACGACGAGCGGCAGGAGAAAGCGTAGGGACCTGATCATCAGGGGGGAGGATACCACCAGGGGGGTGAGAAGCCTAAGGCCCGCCGTCACCGGCCTTCAGACGGAAACCGAGAGGCAGGAGGTCCGCCACCGAGAGCACCTCGCAGCGGCCGGCGTCGTTCACCAGATAGACGGTGGCATCAGGCGCGAACTCGAACAGCACCTGGCGGCAGGCCCCGCACGGGCTGGCCGGCGGATCGGCCTCCGTGTACACCACCAGCTCCCCGAAGTGGCGGCCGCCACGGGTCACCAGCGCCTGCACCGCAGACTGCTCGGCGCAGCGTGACAGCCCGAAGCTGGCGTTCTCCACGTTGCTCCCCGCGATGACGTCGCCGTCGTCGGCGCGCAAGGCGGCGCCGACCCGGAAGCCCGAGTAGGGGGCGTAGGCGTTGGTGTGCGCCCGGCGCGCCGCGGCGAGCAGGTCCTCCGGCGGTGTGCGTGTCAATGGAACACCCCCAGTCGTACCAGCAGCGGCGGCCCCAGAACGGCCAGTCCCACCAGCAGAGCACAGACCGATGCGATCAGCACCGCGCCGGCGGCCATGTCCTTGGACGCCTTCGCCAGCTCGGCGTGACCGGGGGAGGCGAGATCGACCACGCTCTCCAGGGCGCTGTTGAAGAGCTCGGCCGTGAGGACCAGCCCTGCCGCCAACAAGACGGGCACCAGCGGTGCCCCCAGCCACCACGCCAGCGCCAGGGCGACCACCCCGACGCTCAGCTCGATGCGGAGGTTGGCTTCACGCCGTAGCGCACGCCACACTCCGCGCCCGGCGTGCCCGAAGGCCGCGGGCAAGCTCGAGCTCGAACGCCTCACGTCCCTACCTCGGGCGCCGCGTCGTTGCCGGCCAGCTTCAGGATCCGGCGTTCGGCGGCCCGGAACGGCTGCCATGCGGCCTCGGACGTGTGGTCGAAGCCGCGCAGGTGCGTGAGCCCGTGGGCGGCCAGCACCAGCACTTCCTGCTCGAGCCCGACCCCCAGCTCGACGGCTTGCCGCGCCGCGGTATCGAGGCTGATGAAGATGTCGCCCAGGTGGGGCACGGCCGGGAAGCCGTCGTCATCCGGTTCGACGGTCGGGTAGGAGAGCACGTCGGTAGGCGCGTCGACCCCGCGGTCGCGGGCGTTGCGTTCGTGCATGGCCACGTCACCGATCAGGACCACGGTGAGGTCCCGTCCCTCCGATCCCAGCTCCGCCAGCAGCGCGCTCAGGGCGCGCTCCAGGCGGTCAACCGGTCGGTAGTGCTGCGTCTCGTCGAGGATCTCCACTGCCACGGCGAAGCGACTTGACCTCCTCCGGGGAAGGATAGCTGATGCGGCGGTGAAGGATCGCCGTGAGCATGCGCTCGAAGGTGTTGGCGATGATCTCCAGGTCATGGAAGTTCAGCGCGCTCTCGGAAAGCTGCTCGTCCTGCAGGCGCTGGTCGAACAACCGGTCGATCATCGCACGGATGCTCGACTGGCTCGGCTCGGTCAGCGTGCGAGACGCCGATTCGACGGTGTCGGCCAGCATCAACACGGCCGTCTCCTTGGAGTGCGGCTTGGGGCCGGAGTAGCGGAAGTTCAACTCGTCGATGTTGGACGCATCCTCGAGCGCGCGCTTGTAGAAGTAGCTCAGCACGGTGGTGCCGTGATGCTCCGCGACGTAGGGGGCGAGCTCGCGCGGCATCTTGAACTCGCGCAGCAGCTCGAGCCCGTCGCGCACGTGGCTGGTGATGATCAGGTAGCTGAGGTGGGGGCTGACGTGGTCGTGAGGATTCTCGCCGCTGAACTGGTTCTCGACGAAGAAGTGCGGCCGACGCATCTTGCCGACGTCGTGATAGAGCGCACCCACCCGCGCCTGCAGGGCGTTGCCACCGACGTTCTGCACCGCCTGCTCGACCAGGTTGCTGATGATCAGGCTGTGCTGATAGGTGCCCGGCGCCTCGATGAGCAGGCGCTGCAGCAGCGGGCTGGTCGGGCTGGAGAGCTCGAGCAGCCGGTAATCGGTCAGGAACCCGAACCCGCTCTCGGCCAGCGGCAGCAGCCCCAGGGCGGTGATGCCCGCGAGCACCCCCCCGGCCAGCATGAACAGGGCTCCCAGCGCGGTGCCACCGGCGGTCATGCCGCCCCCGACCAGCACCAGCACCACCATCGTGGCCCCGCTGGCGAGTCCGCCGATGGTTCCGGCCAGCAGCAGCGCCACGCGGCTGCGCACCGTGAGCACCAGCAGGCACGCCACCACTGAGCCGATCAACGTGCCGCCCAACACGAACATCGGCGCCAGCGGCGCCAGCAGTCCCACCGCCAACGCCATCCACACCGCCCACATCAGCCCCGCGGTCTCGGAGATGAGGACCGCCACCACCAGCGGCACCAACAGGCCGAACAAGAAGTTCCCCGAAGCCAGCAACGCCAGCCGCTGGACCGCCACCACCGCCAGGGTCAGCACCACCAGGAACGTGAGCTGTGACATGGAGAGACCGGGCGCCAGGCTACGCCGCGCATACAGCAACGGGGCGCTCAGAAGCAGCGCCAGCAGGAACGAACCCAGCAGGATCCAGAAGGTGCCCTTGAGCTGCGCCGTACGGGCGCTGTACAACCCGAGCGCCTCCAGCACCCGCAGGTTGTCCTCGGTGAGCGTGCTTCCCTCGCGCACGATGATCTGACCGGCGCGCAGCGACTGCATCACCGGCTGCACGGCCGAGGCCGCGGCGTCGCGTGCCGCCTCGGTGAGCTTGGCGTCCGGCACCGACGTGGCCACCAGGTAACGCTGCAACAGCAGCCGCACGCCACGCTGGCGGTCCGGCGGCGCCTTCTGCACGGCCTGTTCGACCAGGGAAGGGATCTCCGTGTCCTTGACCCCGTTGGGGTCGCCGTAGGCGTTGACGATGAAGTCCACCACGTCGGGGGGCAGACTCGATGAGGTGACGGCGCTCGTGACGAGGTTCTGCAGCTCGGCGTCGCTGGTGTAGACGGCGCCGATCTGGGCCCGGGCCGCCTGCCGCTCGCGCTCGGTGGCGATGCGGTCGATCACCTGAGTGTCGACGGGCGCGACGAAGGTCTGCGGGCTCACCTCGCCGGCACGCAACGCCGAGGCGCCGCGACCGCCGTAGACGCTGAAGAGCAGCGCGGTGAGGGCCGCCACGGACAGCGCGAACAACAGCCATAGCCGCGCGTCGCGTCGACGCGGGCGTCTAGGTCTGCTGCTCATAGGCCAGGATGATCTGCGCGACCAACGGATGGCGAACCACGTCAGCCTTGCTGAAGGTGATGAAGGCGATCCCTTCGATGCCCTGCAGGATCGACTCGGCGGTCGACAGGCCGCTCCTGACGCCGCCTGGCAGGTCGGTCTGGGTGGTGTCGCCGGTGACGACGACCTTGCTGTTGAAACCCATGCGCGTCAGGAACATCTTCATCTGCTCGGCGGTGGTGTTCTGCGCTTCGTCGAGGATGATGAAAGCGTCGTTGAGGGTGCGCCCGCGCATGAAGGCGAGCGGCGCCACCTCGATGGTGCCGAGCTCGAGGAGCTTCTCGACCCGGTCGGCCGGTAGCATGTCGTACAGGGCGTCGTACAGCGGGCGGAGGTAGGGGTCGATCTTGGCCTGCAGGTCACCCGGAAGGAAGCCGAGACGCTCACCGGCCTCCACGGCTGGGCGGGTCAGGATGATGCGCTTCACCCGACGATGGGTGAGCGCCTCCACCGCCATGGCCACGGCCAGGTAGGTCTTACCGGTGCCGGCCGGTCCGCTGCCGAACACGATCGGGTTGTCGTGGATAGCGGCGACGTAGCGCCGCTGACCCGCCGTCTTGGGCTTGGCGCGGCCGGGCAGGTGCGGCTCCTCCGGAGGGGGCTCGGTTGCGGGGGGACGGTCACGGAGGCGCTCGAGATCGCTGTACTCGAGCTCGGTCAGCGAGACCCCCCCACCGCTGCGGATGGTGTCGATCAGCGAGCGGAAGGTCCGCGCTGCTTCCTCGACGTCCGCCTCCTCGCCCGTCAGGCGCAACTCGTCGCCGCGCGCGACCACAGTCGCGCTCAGTCGCGTCCTTAGGAGTCGGAGGTTCTCGTCGTTCTGCCCGAAGAGGGACAGCGCCTCCGCCGGGCTCCGGAGCTTCAGCGTGACCGAGGTCGCGATGGTACCCTCCCGCGCCGACGTTTCCATGCCGGCTCGTCCAGGATCTCGTGCCAGATCAGGCCGCTCACGATGGACTCGCGGTCGAAGCGAAGCCTCCCCACGCCCACCAGTCTAGCGCCGTCGCGGCCTGCGCGTCGTCGCGCGTGGGCGGGCATCGCGTCGGGGCGCCGTGCCCCGTCGGACGACGCAGGCGGACGACGCTCCCGCTGACGGGCCCTCGAGGGCGCATCACCCGCGGCAGTCCGCGTTCGCAACTCGGCCTCGCCCGCCGTCTCCCTGCCCGCGCGAGGATCCGACGTCGGGGGCATGCCTTCGCGCCCCAGCCCTGGTCCGGCACGCTGCACGTCCCCGGGGCCGACGAGTCCCTTCTCGAACGGGTCATCCGGGACCAGCCGACCCTGCCCGGAGGGCCGCGGCTGGCCCCCGAACGGGTCCTCCGGGACCATCGACCGACCCTGCGTGGTGGGCCGCGGTTGTCCCCGGAAGGGGTCCTCCGGCACCATCGTCCGCCGCCGGTCGGCGGGCGCCAGGGGCTCGAAGGGATCCTCGGATACCAGCGTGCGCCCCTGTGCGGGCCGGGTCGAGGCCTCGGCCGTTGCCCGCTCGCGCGCTTCGCGCACCCGCCTCTGCGCCTCCGCCACCCACTCCGGAAGGTCTCCCTGCCCGCGGGGTGGCACCTGCTCGGCGGGGGAGCCGTCCGGCGCGGGAGGCCGGGTGGGGCCCTGCCGACTCGTGGGCGGCCGATTGCGCTCGCGCAGCACGCGCGACACCAGCGGCAACACGATGAACACCACCACGAACAGCAAGGTCAGCAGGGTGTCGAAGCTCACGACTCCTCGTCGCCCTCCAGGCCGGCAGCACGGCCGATGCTTCCCCGCATGCTGGTGTCGGACTGGATGTTCTGCAGGTTGTAGTAGTCCATCACGCCCAGATTGCCCTTCTGGAAGGCCTCGGCGATGGCCCGGGGCACCTCGGCCTCGGCCTCGACCACTTTGGCGCGCATGGCGGACACCTGCGCGCGGTTCTCTTGCTCGGCTGCTACGGCCATGGCGCGCCGCTCCTCGGCCTTCGCCTGCGCGACCCGCTTGTCGGCCTCCGCCTGGTCGGTCTGCAGCTGGGCTCCGATGTTGCGTCCCACGTTCACGTCGGCGATGTCGATCGACAGGATCTCGAAGGCGGTGCCGGAGTCGAGGCCCTTGGCCAGCACGGCTTTCGAGATGGTGTCGGGGTTCTCCAGAGTGTCCTTGAAGCTCTTGGTCGAGCCGATGGAGGAGACGATGCCCTCACCTACGCGAGCGATGATGGTCTCCTCGCCGGCGCCACCGACCAGGCGCTCGAGGTTCGCCCGCACCGTGATGCGCGCCGTGGCGATGAGCTCGATGCCGTCCTTGGCGACGGCGCTGACGTTGGGGGTCTGGATGACACGTGGGTTGACGGAAACCTTGACGGCGTCCAACACGTCACGGCCTGCAAGGTCGATGGCCGCCGCCCGGTCGAACGGAAGGTGGATGCGTGCCTTGTCGGCCGCGATGAGGGCGTCGACGACCCGATCGACGTTGCCGCCGGCGAGGTAGTGCGCCTCCAGTTGGTTCTGCTCCACCTCGATACCCGCCTTGTCCGCCTTGATGAGCGGCAGGATGATCCGGTTGGGTGGCACCCTTCGCAGCTTCATGGCCACCAGGCTCGGGAGTCCGACCTGGACACCGGCCGCGATCGCCGAGATCCACAGCCCGATCGGAACGACCGAGAACAGGATCAGGAAGAAGAGGACGATGGCGCCCGCGATGATCAGCAGGGTGTAGCTCATAACACCTCCAAGGTGGGGGAACGCACGGGATCGGCGGGGTCGCCGTCCCGGGTCAGGCTTCTTGCACGTCGCCCGTTTCGGGCTCGACGGCGCGGACCGTGACACGCATGCCCTCGACATGCAACACGGTCAATCTGCTTCCGACAGGGATGTAGTCGCCCTCGCTCACGACATCGACGCGTTCCGTGTCGAAACGCGCCACGCCTGCGGGCCGCAGGTCGGACACCGCGATGCCCTCACGTCCAGCCAGGTAGGCGCGGTCGGCGCTGCCGGGGGGACCCACGGTCGATGGCGAGGGGGGATTGGTGATCCGGGCGGTGAGCCGGAACGCAGCGGCGATCCTGCTGTGCGGCAGGACCCACAACAGGGCCGCCACCAGCACGCCGCCGAACAGCGCGCTGTACCCCAGCACGGTCGCGGCGGAGCCCTGGAAGATCCGCACGATGGCGACGATCACCGCGGCGATCCCGAGCACGCCTGCCACCCCGAAACCGGGGATCACCAGCACCTCGGCGGCGAGAAGCAATACGCCGGCAACGATCAGGAGGATGTCCAGTGGACCGGCCGGGGTAGCAACGAAGGCGCCGGTGGCCAGCAGCACCAGCGCCACCAGCCCCAACCCTCCGAAGACCCCGAAACCGGGTGTGAAGATCTCGATGAGCAGGCCGCCAACACCGATCACCAGCAGTGCGGCGGCCGCGATGGGCGTCGTCAGGGCACCCGCGAGGCGTTCGCTCAGGTTCGGCCCCATGCGGGTGACGGCCGCGCCGCCGTAGCCCCACTGCTGCAGAGCGTCGCGCACGCTGCTCGCCTGGATGTTGGCGATGTTGTTGTCCACGGCCTCCTTGGCCGTGAGCGTGACAAGCTCCTTGTCGGTCGCGATGCCCGGGATGGACACGGACGGGTCGACCATCCCCTCGGCGACCTGGGCATTGCGCCCCCTCGCCTCGGCAACGCTCCGGAACTCGCCGCGCATGGCGGAGTTGTACTTCTCGTTGACGGGTTTGGCGCCGGTAGGGGTAGGCGTGATCGGGAGAGCGGCCCCGATCGAGGAGCCCGGCAACATGGCCAGCTTCTCGGCGCTCATGGCGATGAGCGCGCCGGCGCTGAAGGCGTTCTGCGCCACCGCCAGCGTGGGCACCTGGGCGTCGTTGAGCACGGCGTCGACGATCGACTGCATGGCCGTGATCCGTCCGCCGGGGGTATCGAGGTAGAACAGCAGCGCCAGGGGTTGGTCGCGGTTGGCCCGCGTGATGCGGGCCTTGACGAATTGCGCCGTTGCCGGCGTGATCTCGCCTTCGATGGGCACGAGCCAGACACTGTTTCCCCCCGCCTGCGCGCGACCGACCGCGCCGGTCGCCATCAGCGCGAAGGTAACGGCCAGGACGAGGGCGAGCCGGGTCGGCCAGGAGGCTGTCCTCACAACACCAGTGTAGCACGCACCCCGGCCCGGCGAAGGACCGGGATGCGCCCTACAGTACTGTCCTGGACGCTGTTCCCGCGGATCGTCAATCGAGCCCGGGTGCGGCCGCGTGGTCGTTGCTCGTGCGAAGCGTCAGCACGGGAACGAACATCGTCACCAGGAACCCCAGCACGACGACCAGCAGCAAGTCGCGGTAGACGTGGGTCACCGCCGTGGCGAAGGCCTGCTTGATGCTGGTGGTGACCTGGGCGGCCACCGACTTTGCCTGCTGCTGGAACTGGTCGTGCAGCTGGGCAAGGAAGCTCGTCTCGGCCTGCTGGCTGCGCATGGCCTGGGTCGCGCCCAGCGTCACCATCGCTTTGGCGGCTCCCGGCATGGGACTGGCGGCCACGACCTGTTGGACCTTCGCCACATCCCCGGCGCGCACGGCGTCCGCGATGGCCTGGTACTCCTGGTCGAAGGCCTTGGTGATGCCCGTCTGGACCTGGTCGAGTCCCTGTGCGCCGACCTGGCTCCCGGCGCCGAACGACGAGGGATCCATGCCTGCGGGCGCCTGCATGGCGCTGAAGGAGGCCGTGAGGCTGGTGGCCAGCACCGTCCCCATCACCGCAGCGCCCACCGTGCCGCCGATCTGCCGGAAGAACTGCGATGCGCTGGTGGCCTGCCCGACCCGCCGCACGTCGACGGCGTTCTGGATCGCCAACGTGTACAGCGGCATCGACGGGCCCACCCCCAGGCCCGCGATCACCATGTAGATGGTGACGCGCCAATAGGGGACGTCCGGGCCCATGCGCGAGAGCAGCAGGATGCCCACGAACAGGATTGCGGCGCCGAGCAGCATCAGCAGCCGGTAGCGGCCCATGGCGGACACGAGCTGACCGCTCACCACCGCTCCGAACACCAGCCCCAGCGACAACGGGATGAGGCTGATGCCGGCGCGGGTGGCGGACACGCCGACCACGTTCACCATGAACAGCGGCAGGAAGATGATGAGCGACAGGAACGCAGCGCCGAGGAAGAACAGCGCCAGGTTCGAAGTGGAGAACACGCGGTTACGGAACAGCGACAGGTCGAGGATGGGATTGGCCGAGGTCAGGGAGCGCAGCACGAACCCGACCAGGAGCGCCGTGCCACCGATCAAGAGGCCCAGCGTCACGGGGCCACCCCAGGGGTAGGTGGTCTTGTCGAGCTGCAGGGCCAGCACGATCGGGACCAGGCCGAGCACCAACAGCGCGGCCCCCAGGATGTCCATCGCCTTGTGGTCGGCCGACGGCTTCAGGGGCGGCATGCGCCGCAGCAGGAACCACAGCGCGATCGCCCCGGTCGGCACGTTGACGTAGAACACCCAGCGCCAGCCTTCCACGCCGGGGATGATCCCTCCCGCGTAGTCGGTGAGAAGGCCACCCAGCCACGGGCCGATGACGCTGGCGATCCCGAACGTCGCCCCCACCAGACCCTGATAGCGACCGCGCACGTTGGGGGGGAACAGGTCGGCGATGATGATGAACGCCATGGAGAACAGGCCGGCTCCGCCGATCCCCTGCAAACCGCGCATGATGATGAGCTGGCTCATGCCGTCGCCCAGCAGCGGCAGCTTCCCGAACTCCCCGGCCAGGCCGGAGAGGAACGATCCGAGCAGGAAGGTCGACACCGAGAAGATCTCGATCGACTTGCGGGACACGGTGTCGGCCAGCTTGCCGTAGATCGGCACCAACGCCGTCGATGCCAGCAAGTAGGCGGTGGCGACCCAGGCGTAGCGCTTGATGCCGTTGAGATCCTCGACGATGCGAGGGAGAGCGGTCGCCACGATGGTCTGATCGAGAGCGCCCAGGAACAGGGCCAGCAGGATGCCGATCAGGATGAGGGTGCGGTCACGGGATGAGGTCACGGTCATGCGCTGCGGTCCTTTGCGAGGGTCTCGAGGGTGTCGAGGAAGGTGTCGAGCGCGGCGGTGTCGAGGATGCCGAGGAAGGCTTCGGTCTCGGCCGCCATGGTCGCTCCGGCGCGCTCCAGGCGCTCGGTGCCGGCTCTGGTGAGGCTCAGGACGCGGCGCCGCGCGTCACGCGGGTCGAGGCGGCGCCGGATCAGGCGCTGCTTCTCGAGAGCGTCCAGCCGTCTGGAGATGGCGTGAGGTGGCATCTCCAGGGCGGCCGCGATCTCGGTGGGGGAGAGGTCGCTGGAAGCGATACGGTCGAGCAGGAAGAAGTCGCCCATCTCGAGCCCGTGGCGCTCCTTCAAGACGGGGCCCGTGTGACGAAAGATGCGCTGCCTCACGGCCCAGAAGCCGTAGAGGAAGCGTCGCGTGGGTCCGGTCTGCAGTATTTGCACCCTGCAACTATCTCAGCTCGTATACCTCGACACTGTAGCGCGGGCATCACTCCCGTCGAAGGGGCCCTCGGCAGTCGTGCGCCCCGCCGAAGCGGGGCGCACGGTGCTGCATGGCGGGCGCAGGAGGACTTGAACCCCCGACCTACGGTTTTGGAGACCGCCGCTCTGCCAACTGAGCTATACGCCCAAGAGCGAGTACGGAGTATACCAGCCCGCGCCGGCCCTGCCAACCGCGTCCTGCCAACCGCGGTGCCCGGCGCCGGCGCCCTGCCGATCGCCCGTCGCCCGGGATGGCGAACCGCCCCCGGGTCGCGTGCTATAACGACCGCAACGGGCATGGGGCCCGCGTTAGGAGCGCAGCATGGAGGCAGTGGCACGTCCGGAGGCCGGCACCGATGAACCGAGCTTGAGCGTCAGCCCGACGGCGGCCGTCAAGGCGGCAGCATTGCTCGAGCAGAACGGCAACCCCGAGGCAGCGATCCGCGTGTTCGTCAAGTCTGGCGGCTGCAGCGGCTATCAGTACGGCATGGCGGTGGACGATCGGCAGGTCGAGGGCGATCGCGTCTTCGAGTCCGAGGGCGTCCGTGTCGTGGTGGATCCCCGTAGCTGGCCCCTGCTGATGGGCTCGCAGGTCGACTTCGTCGAGAACCTGATGGGCGGCGGTTTCCAGGTGAACAACCCCAACGCCACGAGTTCTTGTGGTTGCGGGCACAGCTTCAGAACCGACAGCAACTCCGCTCCGGAAGCCGAAGGGGCAACCGGCTGCGGTAGCTGAGCGACGACCGGAACCCACGTAATCCAACGGGGCGGCACCCATCGCGGTGCCGCCCCGTTCGTTGGCCTGGCCCCGGCCTTCCGCTAGTCCGGGGTCTCCTTGTCCTCGTCGAAGGCGTAGCGGAGCACCGGCTGACGCGCCGCTCGGACCTCGTCGAGCCGGCGAACCGGAGTGTGATAGGGGGCGCCCGCCAGGTAGCCGTCGTCCTCGGCCGCCCGCTTCAGGATCGCTCCCAACGCCTCGGCATAGGCGTCGAGCGTCTCCAGTGACTCCGTCTCGGTAGGCTCCACCATCATCGCTTCCTTGACGATCAGTGGGAAGTAGACCGTCATGGGGTGCATGCCGTGGTCGAGGAGTGCTTTCGCAACGTCGAGGGTGTGCACCCCCTGCGGCGGCTGCGCCACGAACTCGTGCATGTTGAGCCGATCGAAGGGGATCGTATACCCGGCCTGCTGCATACGTACGCGCAGGTAGTTCGCGTTGAGGACGGCAAGACCGCTCACACGACGCAAGCCCTCCAGACCGAGCGTCCGGATGTAGGCGTAGGCGCGGATCAGGTTGCCGACGTTACCGATGAAGGAACGCATCCGCCCGATGGAGGAGGGCACGTCCTCTGAAAGCCGATAGCCGTCGTCCCCCGCGACCACGAGGGGAACAGGCAGGTAGTCGGCCAGGTGCGCCTTCACGCCCACCGGGCCGGTGCCGGGACCGCCACCGCCGTGAGGCGTGGTGAAGGTCTTGTGCAGGTTGAGATGAACGACGTCGAAGCCCATGTCACCCGGCCGGACGCGGCCGACGATGGCGTTGAGGTTGGCGCCGTCGTAATAGAGCTGCGCCCCTGCCTCATGCGCGCGCCGCGCGATCTCGAGGATGCGCGTCTCGAACACGCCGACCGTGTTCGGGTTGGTCAGCATCACCGCCGCCACCTCGGGCCCCAGCGCCCGGGTGAAGGCATCCAGGTCGACCTCGCCCCGTTCGTCGCTGGGGACCTCGACCACGCGGTAGCCCGCCATCGCCGCGGTGGCCGGGTTGGTCCCATGAGCACCGTCCGGCACGAGCACCACGCGCCGCTGGTCGCCCTCGCCGCGCGCCCGGTGGTAGGCGCGGATCATCAAGATGCCCGTCAGCTCACCGTGGGCTCCGGCGGCCGGCTGCAGAGTGACCGCGTCCATGCCGGTCAACGCCCCCAGATCCCGCTGCAGCTCGTACAGCAGACGGAGGGTTCCCTGCACAGTCTCCGGCGCCTGATTGGGGTGCAGGTCCTGGAACAGGCGCGCCGCTTCCTCGTGCACCTTGGGGTTGTACTTCATGGTGCAGCTGCCGAGGGGATAGACGTTGCCGTCGATGCTGAACTGCCGATGCGCGAGCTGCGTGAAGTGGCGCACCAGATCGAGCTCGGAGACTTCCGGAAGCCGCGGCGGCGCCGCGCGGAGCTGGTCCTCGCCGAGCAGGGATGCAAGCTCCGGCTCCTCGAAGCGCGGCGGACGCGCCGCCCGCCGGCCCGGCCTGGAGCGTTCGAAGATCACCGGGAAGTCCTGGGAGGTCGCGTCAGCCATGGCCCACCCCGCCACCCGCCAGCTCCCCAACGGTGGTGAGCGCGGCCACCAGGGCCTCGATGTCATCGTCGCGCACCAGCTCGGTCGCGGCCAGCACGACGGCGTTGCCGAGGCCGTATTCGTTTCCCACCGGGACGCCGGCATGAATGCCGCGCTCGGCCAGCGCCGAGCGTACTTCTGCGCCGGGACGCCGCGTGCGCACCGTGAACTCGTTGAAGAACCGCACGTCCCCTGCGACGTCAGCACCTGCAGCCCGGAGACGGTCGGCTAGGCGGTGCGCCTGGCGCACCGATCCTGCAGCGGCCTCGCGGAGCCCCTGGGGCCCGAGGGCGGCCAGGTTCACGGTGGCCATCAGGGCGGTGAGCTGGTGGTTCGAGCAGATGTTGGACTTCGCCTTGCTACGGCGGATGTGCTGTTCACGCGCTTGCAGCGTGAGCACGAAAGCCCGCCGGTCGTCGACGTCGACCGTCTCGCCGACCAGACGACCGGGGAGCTGCCGCAGCAGGGCACTCGTGACGACCATGAAGCCGAAGCTCGGGCCACCGTAGGCGGTCGGGTTGCCGATCGTCTGCCCGTCGCCGACCGCGATGTCCGCCCCGTACGCGCCGGGCGGTTTCAGCAGCGCCAGGCTGAGCGGGTCCACGACCGCCACCATCAGCGCACCGGCGGCGTGCGTGGCCGTCGTGAGGGCCGACATCGCCTCCAGCGAGCCCAGGAAGTTCGGCTGCTGGACGATCACGCAGGCGACGTCGTCGTCGACCGCCGGGACCGGGGTCGCCAGCGCGTCGAGGTCCAGGGTATCGATGCGGATGTCCAGCGCCTCGAGGTAGGTGCCGAGCACCGCACGCGTCTCGGGATGCACTCCGCGGCTGACCAGCACCCGCTCGCGACGGGTCTGCCGTGCGGCCAACAACGCCGCCTCGGCCGTGGCGGTGGCCCCGTCGTACATGCTGGCGTTGGAGACGTCGAGCCCCGTGAGCTCGGTCATCATCGTCTGGAACTCGAAGGTGGCCTGTAGGATGCCCTGGGCCACCTCGGGCTGGTACGGCGTATAGGCCGTGACGAACTCGCTCTGGAGCGCCAGATGGGGGGTCACTGCCGGGATGAAGTGGCGGCGCATCCCGCCGCCCAGGAAGTTCGGCCCCTCCGCACGGTCCTGTGCGGCCAGGCTCCGCAGGTGGGCGAGCAGCGCGGTCTCGTCCATGGCCGGAGGCAGATCGATATCGGGGTTGCGCAGCGTGGCGGGCAGCTCGTCGAAGAGCGCGTCGACACTCTCGATGTCGATGGTCTCGAGCGCCCGCCGCACGTCCTCCTCGGTGTGAGGCAGGTAGGGCAAGGTCAGCCCTCCTTCTCGACCGCCCGTTGGTAACCGCCGGCGTCGAGCAGCGTTGCCGGCTGGGCTACGTCGCGCAGCCGGAGCTTGAACAGCCAACCGCTCTCGTACGGGCTCTCGTTGATCGTCTCGGGAGTGTCGTGGAGTGCTTCGTTCACGGCCTCGACCGAGCCCGATACGGGCGCGTAGATGTCCGACGCTGTCTTCACCGACTCGACGACGGCCACGGGATCGCCGGAAGCGAGGTCGGCACCGACGTCGGGCAGCTCGACGTACACGACGTCGCCGAGCTGATCCTGGGCATAGTCGGTGATGCCGATCGTCACGACGCCGTCGACGGGTTCGGAGACCCATTCGTGCGAGGCGGTGTACCGGAGGTTGTCGGGAATCTGCATGTTCACTCCTCTGCCCGCGCCCGAACTAGGGTCGAGCGCGCCCAAACGCCGCAGCATTATTGCCCGAAGAAGGGCGGTTTGACGACCGTGGCGGCCACGGTCTGTCCTCGGATCTCGACCCCGACCTCCGTACCCTCCTGGGCCGCGTCCGCGTCCACCCAGGCGAAACCGATGCTCTCGCGCGTCAGCGGCGACAGCGTTCCCGAGGTGATGGTGCCGACGGGGGCGCCGCCGCGCAGCACACGGTAGCCCTGGCGCGGGATTCCGCGCTCCAGGAGCCGAAGGCCGACGAGTCGCCGGGGGCAGGGCCGGTCCCACATCGCGTCCCTCCCGAAGAAGGGCTTGTCCTTGACGACCCACGAGAAGCCGCTGCAAAGCGGATTGGTGGTCGCGTCGAACTCGTGACCGTAGAGCGGGAACCCAGCTTCGAGCCGCAGCGTGTCGCGCGCGCCGAGCCCGCACGGGACAGCCCCGGCGTCAGCCAGCACGTCCCAGACGATGGGAGCGTCGGTGGGGTGACAGAACAGTTCGAAGCCGTCTTCGCCGGTATAGCCGGTGCGGCTGAGGCGCACCGGGCAGCCTGAGATGGTCACGAGCAGGGTGGCGTTCTTGCGCAGCTCGGTGAGGTCCGCGTCGACGACTTGACCGAGAAGAACCGCGCTACCGGGGCCCTGCAGCGCCATGAGCGCCCACGTGGCCGACTCGTCGACGACGTGGCAGTCGTAGCCCCGGTTGACCTCCCGCAGATGCGCGAGGACGGCGTCGACGTTGGAGGCGTTGGCGACGATGAAGTACTCCTGCTCCTTCTCGCGGTAGAGGTAGAGGTCGTCGATGAGGCCTCCGCGATCGTTGGGCAGCATCGTGTACTGACCCCGACCGAGCTTCAGGCGCGCCGGATCGTTCAGTGTCGCGAACTGTAGGAAGGCAGTGGCGCCGTCACCGACGACCCGCAGCTCACCCATGTGGCTGACGTCGAACAGGCCCACGTCCGAACGGACGGCGATGTGCTCCTGCTGGATCCCGGTGGGGTAGTGCACCGGCATGCTCCAGCCGGCGAACTCCACCATCCGGGCTCCAAGGGCGACATGCGTGTCGTAGAGGGGGGTCCGCTTCATGCGACCCGACGATATCACAGCCCTCCACGCTTCTATTCACGCTTCCGGTGGGGTTCGCGACACGCTGGACGTACGATTCGCGACGGGCGCTTCAGGTCTTCTGAGCGAGCTTCTCCAGCACGAGTTTCGACACCGCACGCAGCGGCTCGAAGACACCCTGGAACTCCGCGGCCACCGCCCCGAACGACTCCACCCGCTTCTCGGGATCCAGCACCTGCTGGATCATCTCGGCGGGAATCGCGTCGGGCAGGTCACGTTTGTTGATCTGGATGACGAAGGGGATCTCGGCGAGCCGGAGGTTGTACTCCTGCAGGTTCTCGCGAAGGTTGCGCAGGCTCTCGGCGTTGGCGCGCAGTCGATTGGGTGCCGAGTCCGCCACGAACACGATGCCGTCGACGCCACGCAAGATCAGCTTGCGCGACGAGTTGTAGAACACCTGGCCGGGCACCGTGTAGAGGTGGAAGCGCGTCTTGAAGCCGTTGACCTTGCCCAGGTCGAGCGGCAGGAAATCGAAGAAGAGGGTGCGTTCGTCCTCCGTGGCCAGCGACACCATCTCGCCCTTCGACTCCGACGGCACCTGTTCGTAGATCTGCTTCAGGTTGGTGGTCTTGCCCGACAGACCGGGGCCGTAGTAGACGATCTTGAAGTTGATCTCGCGGGCGGCGAAGTTGATGGTGCTCATGTCTTGCCCGATCCGAACAGCCCGTCGAGCAGGGCCTCGGTGGAGCTCGACCACTCCTGATCGAACTCGACCTTGGGCGCCTCGTCCTTGGAGTCGCGCAACACCGTGCGGATCTCCTCGACCGACTTCTTGGTGAAGAGCTTGACCCGGCCGAGTGCCGCCGAGGAGTCGAACACCGTCACCAGCAGCGCCTTCTCGCCGAGTTCCTCGAGGTAGGTACCGACCTCCGAGCCCTGCTGAACCGTCTCCTTGAAGGCGCTCTCACCGAACAGGTTGGCGATGGCCGTATTGGCAGAGTAGTTCGATGCGATCAAGGTCGCCAGCGAGTCGAGCGACGGAGGCTTGGGCGCCCACAATGCGCGACGATGCGTCAGCACGAAACCCTTGCGGTCGATGATCATCGCGTAGCGCGCGTGACTCTTGGTCAGCAGCTCCGCGAGGATGGCGTCGACCTTCTCGTACGTCTCTCCGTAGAGGTCGAGGGAAGGCTCGAGCATGGCCAATACTCTAGCAGCAGGCTGAGGCGCGCCAACGTCGAACACGCCACTCTCCCGTGTCCCGTGGTCGGTATCGGCGCTGCCCGTCGGGGTCACTCAGGCTGCTCGGATGCCGGACGGGACCGCGTAGGCTGCACGTCGGAAGGCTGAGGCGCCGCGGAACGGCGGTCACCTGCAGGCGGGGGAGGGCGTGGACGATCCGGCAAGGGGCCGGGAACGAGCAGAACGTGAGCGAGAACAACGTGAGCGACCAGATCGTGAGCCAACAACCGTGAGCGACGAGCTACCGGACCAGCACGACGGACCCGCCGGCGACATCCTTCCGGCCGGCACGGTCATGGGCACGGTGACGCTGACCGTGTCCGACCTCGTGGCCGGGGAGGCCTTCTATCGGGATGCCCTGGGACTCGCGACCCGCGAACGCGGACCCGGCTGGTTGGCGCTCGGCACGCCCGGTGCGACGCTTCTGCACCTCGAAGAGGGAACGGGCGGGCGGGCGGCGTCGGGCCTCCCCGGGCTCTACCACCTGGCCATCCTCGTCCCCGATCGACGGACGCTGGGCGCCTGGCTACTGCACGCGCTCGAGATCGGGCTCGCGTTGCAGGGAGCCGCCGACCACGCCGTCAGCGAGGCGATCTACCTGGCCGATCCCGAGGGGAACGGCATCGAGATCTACCGCGATCGTCCGCGCCACGCGTGGAAGACGCGACAGGGGCAGATCGCCATGACCACCGAACCCCTCGACGCACACGACCTCACGGCCGCGGCGGCTCCGAGCTGGGACGCGCTCCCCGAAGGCAGCAGCATCGGGCACGTCCATCTGCAGGTGGGTGAGCTGGCGCGCTCGGCGGCGTTCTACGGCGACGCTCTGGGCTTCCCACGAACGAACGACGCTTTCCCGGGCGCCTGCTTCCTGGGGGCGGGCGGCTACCATCACCACCTCGGCCTCAACACCTGGGGCGTGCGTGGGCGCGGTCCTCGACCGCAGGGCGCCGCCGGACTCCGGCGCATCGAGGTGCTCGTGCCCGACGAGAACGCAAGGGCTTCCGCGCAACGACGTTTGATCCGTGCAGGGCACGACGCTCGAGCGCACGATGTCGGCGACGCCTTCGACGTCGCCGACCCGGACGGGCTCGAGGTGCGCGTGCGCGTCGAACGGCGATCGGCCGCCCACGACCGCGCGCTCTGACGAAGTGCCGTCCCATCGCGCTCGCCTTGTCGCGGGCCTATGGGTTCGCTATACTTCTCCCTCGGGCCCGCCGATGACGGCCCAGCACGGCGATGTAGCTCAGCTGGTTAGAGCGCACGACTCATAATCGTGAGGTCCGGGGTTCGAGTCCCCGCATCGCTACCAAGAATTGTCAGGGACGCACTTTCTGGACAAGAAGGTGCGTCCCTTTGACGTCGCGCGGAACGGGTTGTCGTTGCCTGTCTCGAACGTCAGATCCTTCGGATCTCGGTCATCACATGCTCGTGCAGGTCGCCGACGGTGCCGTGCCAGTCGCATCGAGCGCAGGCCACCGCGGTGGCCTCGTCCCAGGCCGCGTCGCCCAGCGCCTCGTCGATCACGCACAGCTCTTCACCGGTCGCGCCCACCACCACATCGACGTAGACCTCGATCGACGTGAGGATACGAACGCGTTCCGCACCGCAAACGGGGCAGAGCGACTTGTGCTGGTCGGGTTCGGTGGGGAGCGACGACACGGTCATCACGGTGACTCTGGTGTACCAGGGGACGTCTTACAGACTTCTTAACCTCGCCGACGGCGACGCCGGCCGGCCGAGACCCGCCGCCGGACGTCGCCCACCGGTCCCGGTGCTACCGAGGGCCCGGACGACCATCGGGGCACGGTTCTCGGACACGACATCGTTCCTCACCGACGGGATCAACAACCGCGTCCTCGCCTCTGATCCCTAGAACGGCGGTGCATGGTGCCGGGAGCGGGACTCGAACCCGCATGCCCGGGCGGGCTGCAGATTTTAAGTCTGCTGCGTCTACCGATTCCGCCATCCCGGCACGCTCCCAAGAAGTGTAGCGGAGCCTCGCATCGAGTGCGCCGACCCGCGCCCGGCGCGAGGCCGGACGTTGCTCATCCGTCGGGCGTACCATGCGGCCGAGGAGCGCGCGCTTCGCTCGACGCTCTGCCCACCCACAAGCCGCGGGGGCCCGGCCGGACGGGACGGCTTCCGCGCCGCCGGAGGCGTGAAGCGCACCGGCGCTGGGAGCCGGTTCCGCGTCGCGCGGTATCGGCGCCGACCCGGAAAGGAGCGTTTCCTTGACGACCACCGACACCTTCCTGAAGGCCCGCGACTTCCTGCTCCGCGAGCGGGAGGACTACGACGCCGCCTACAACGGCTTCGCCTGGCCCGAGCTCGATCGCTTCAACTGGGCTCTGGACTGGTTCGACGTCCTCGCCAGGGACAACGACCGGACCGGCCTGCACGTCGTGAACGACGACGGCGGCGACGTCCGCCTGTCCTTCGCCGAGCTGGCCGAGCGCTCCTCGAAGCTGGCGGGCTTCCTGCAGGCGCAGGGCGCCCATCGCGGCGACCGCATGCTGGTGATGCTCCCCAACGTGGCCCCGCTCTGGGTGGTGATGCTGGCCTCCATCAAGCTGGGCACCGTTCTGATCCCCGCGACCACCTTGTTGACGGCGGACGACCTGCGCGACCGCATCGGTCGGGGGCGCGTTCGCCACGTCATCACCGACGAGGCCGGCGCCGAGAAGGTCGCCGCCGTGGACGGCGACTTCACCCGCATGGTGGTGGGCGGCTCCCGACCCGGTTGGCTGAGCTACGACGACGCCCTGTCGTGGAGCGGGGCGTTCGCGCCCGAGGGGGAGACGCGAGCCGGCGACCCGATGTTGCTGTATTTCACCTCCGGCACCACCTCGAAGCCGAAGCTCGTGCTCCACACCCACCAGAGCTACCCTGTCGGGCACCTCTCCACCATGTACTGGATCGGGCACCTGGAGGGGGACGTGCACTGGAACATCAGCTCGCCGGGCTGGGCCAAGCATGCCTGGAGCAACTTTTTCTCCCCCTGGAATGCCGGGGCCACGGTGTTCGTGTACAACTACGAGCGCTTCGACGCCCGGCGCGCGCTCGAGGCCATGGTCCGGCACGAGGTGAGCTCGCTGTGTGCGCCTCCCACCGTGTGGCGGCTGCTGTTCCGCGAGGATCTCGCTTCCTACCCGGTGAAGCTCCGCGAGCTGGTGGGCGCAGGCGAGCCGATGAACCCGGAGATCATCGCATCGGTGCAGAAAGCCTGGGGCATCACCCTGCGCGACGGCTATGGCCAGACGGAGACGACGGCGCAGGTCGGCAACACGCCGGGGCAGCCGGTCAAACCCGGATCGATGGGTCGACCGCTGCCGGGCTACCGGGTCACGCTGCTCGGTCCCGACGGGCAGATCGGGGTTCCCGAAGGGGAGATCTCCCTGAACCTCGACCCCGCTCCGCTGGCGCTGATGGACGGCTACATGGACGACCGGGAACGGACGGCGGCCGTGACGCAGGGCGGATTCTACCGGACCGGCGACGTCGCCTCGGTAGACGACGACGGCTACTACTGGTACGTCGGCCGCGCCGACGACGTCTTCAAGAGCTCGGACTACCGCATCAGTCCGTTCGAGCTGGAGAGCGTCCTCATCGAGCACCCGTCGGTGCAGGAGGCGGCCGTGGTGCCGAGTCCCGACCCCATGCGCCTGTCGGTCCCGAAGGCCTTCGTGACGCTGGCCGGCGAACGGGCGCCGGACCGCGAGACGGCGCTCGACATCTTCCGGTTCATCCGGCGCCGCATGGCGCCCTACCTACGCGTGCGGCGCCTGCAGTTCGGATCGCTCCCCAAGACCATCTCCGGGAAGATCCGCCGCGTCGACCTACGCCGTGACGAGCACGCGCACAGCGGTCAGCCGCGAGCGGAGGCGGAGTTCTGGGAGGAGGACTTCCCGGAGTTGAAGAGCGAAGCGTAGGGACGGATCGGCGGCCGCGTGTGAAGCGCGGCCGCCGATCTCGCGGTGTCGCGACGCGAGAGCCCGTTCTGGCCTAGGCTGTCGTGCCCAGCAGCGATAACGCCTCGCTGCGGTCACGGGCCCGGCGTTCCTCGTCCCAACCGAACTCGCCCGCGAGCAGCTCGGACACGAGCTCCAACGCCGTCCTGGCCGCCGGCTCGTCGAGTACGCCGAGCCGGAGCCGGCGCCACAGCACGTCGCTCGTGCTGCGAGCGTACTCGTGCCGGGCCACATAGACGACCTCGGCCTCGAGGTAGGGATGGCCCTCGACCAACCGACCGGCATGGCCGTCGTTGGCCAGCGCCGCCACCTCCGAGGCGAACCCTCCGTAGGCGCGGTTGAGGTAGCTCGCGACGTCGACGTCGAGCGAGTAGCGCTCCTGCAGGGCACCCGCGCCCTGCGCACTGAAACCCTCGGCGCCGACCAGCAGGAGCGTGTCGGTGTCGCTCGGGCCGCTCGGCGAAAGCCCGCCGACACGAACCGCCTCGTTGACGGCGTCGACCGCCATGCGCCGGTAGGTGGTCCACTTGCCGCCAGCGATGGTGACCAGGCCTGCCGGGCCCACGTTGACGATGTGGTCGCGGGACAGTCCCGCGGTGTCGGCGGCCTCGGGATCCGAGACGAGAGGCCTCAGGCCCGACCAGGCGGCCTTCACGTCCGCGCGCGTGACCGGCACGTCGAAGTAGCGCTCCACGTGACGGAGCACGTACGCGATCTCCTCTTCGTGGGCCCGCGGCTCCTCCTCGATGGCAGCCTCGTTGTCGGTGGTGCCGACCAGCGTGTGGCCGAGCCAGGGAAGGAGGAAGAGCACGCGCCCGTCCTCGGTCTGGGGGATGAGCAGGCCGGTGGCGGGAGGGGAGAAGCGCTGGTCCAGCACGATGTGGATGCCGGAGCTGGCCGTCACCATGGGTCGGGCATCGGCGCTCTCCATGCGCCGCACGGCGTCGGTGAACGGACCGGTGGCGTTGACGACCGCCCGCGCCGGCACCTCGAAGCGCTCCCCCGTGAGCCGATCGACCACCGTCGCTCCGCTCACGCGTCCCTCTCGTTGCAGCAGATCCTCGACGGCGACGTAGTTCGCGATGACGGCGCCTTCGCGCGCTGCGGTGAGTCCGATGGCGACGTTCATGCGGGCGTCGTCGAACTGGCCGTCGTAGTACAGCACGCCCCCGCGGAGGCCCTGGTGCTTGAGCATGGGGAAGCGCTGCAGCGCTTCCTTGGCGTCCACGAAGCGGCTGGGCTGGAGGTTGGAGCGGCCCGCCAGCCAGTCATAGAGCTTCAGGCCGGTGAGGTAATAGGGGACCTCCAGCCAGTTGTACAGCGGGGTGACGATGGGCAACGGGTCGCTGAGGTGCGGAGCGATGCGCAGCAGCACCGCGCGCTCGTGCAGGGCGTCTCGGACGAGGTTGAACTGGGAGCGGTCGAAGTGCTTGACGGCCTTCTCCAGGTAGCGCACGCCGCCGTGGATGAGCTTGGTGCTGCGACTGCTGGTCCCGCAAGAGAAGTCCCCTCGCTCGACGAGCGCCACACGCAGACCACGCGTCGCGGCGTCGAGGGCCACTCCCGTCCCGGTCGCGCCCCCGCCGATGACGAGCAGGTCGAAGGCGCCCTCATCGGCCCGCAAGCGGGCCAACTGTTCCTCGCGATCGGGCCAATCCGGCCTCATGCTTCCACCCACTTTCCGGCGCGCTCGAGCGCGCGCTTCCAGTCGTGCAACAGCGCTTCGCGGCGGGCGCTCGTCATGGCGGGCTCGAAGCGCCTGTCCACCGTCCAATGACGGGTCAGCTCCGCCTGGCCCGACCAGAAGCCGACCGCCAGCCCCGCCAGGTAGGCCGCGCCCAGCGCCGTCGTTTCCGTGATGGTCGGGCGTACCACCGGAACGGCGAGGATGTCGGCCTGCAGCTGCATCAACAGATCGTTGCGGGCCGCTCCCCCGTCGACGCGGAGCTCGCGGATCGGCGCTCCGCTGTCGGACTGCATGGCCTCGACGACGTCGGCCACCTGGAACGCGATCGCCTCCAGGGCGGCCCGCGCGAGGTGGCCGGCGCTGCTACCGCGTGTGAGCCCGACCACGGTGCCCCGCGCGTAGGCGTCCCAGTGCGGCGCCCCCAGGCCCGCGAAGGCGGGTACCAGGTAGACACCCCCGTTGTCGGGAACGCTGCCCGCGAGCGCCTCGATCTCCGAAGTCGAGCGGATCAGCCCCAGCCCGTCGCGCAGCCACTGCACCACCGCTCCCGCCATGAAGATGCTTCCCTCCAGGGCGTAGTCGAGCGAGCCGCCCACGTCCCAGGCAACGGTCGTGAGCAGGCGGTTGGCCGAACGCGTCGGCTCGGAACCGGTGTTGAGCACGAGGAAGCAACCGGTTCCGTAGGTGTTCTTGACCTGCCCCTTCTCGAAGCAGGTCTGGCCGAACGTCGCCGCCTGCTGGTCGCCGGCCATGCCGGCCAGCGGAACGCCAGCCAGGCCGCCTTCGCGGATGGTGCCGTAGATCTCGGAACAGGAACGCACCTCCGGCATCATGCCGCGCGGGATGTGCAGGCGCTCCAGCAGGACATCGTCCCAGTCCCGCTCATGGATGTTGAAGAGCATGGTTCGACTCGCATTGGAGATGTCGGTGATATGGAGCTCGCCGCCGCTCAGGCGCGCAGCCAGCCAGCTGTCGACCGTGCCGAAGGCGACTTCACCTCGCTCGGCGCGCTCGCGAAGGCCGTCCACGTTCTCCAGCAGCCAGGCGAGTTTGCTCCCGGAGAAGTAGGCGTCGAGCACCAGGCCGGTTCGCGACTGTACCTCGCCCTCGAAGCCGTCGGCGCGAAGGTCGTCGATGAAACCGGCGGTCCTTCGGTCTTGCCACACGATGGCGTTGTGCAAGGGCTGCAGCGTCTTCCTGTCCCACACGATGGTGGTCTCGCGCTGGTTGGTGATCCCGGCAGCAGCGACGTCCTCGCCGCGGATGCCGGCGCGCGCCAGCACCTCGCCGACCACGGCAGCCTGCGACGACCAGATCTCGGTGGGGTCGTGCTCCACCCAGCCCGGACGAGGGTAGATCTGCTCGAACTCCCGCTGCGCAAGCGCGCGGATGGTCCCGGCGCGGTCGAACAGGATCGCGCGCGAGCTGGTGGTTCCCTGATCCAGCGCAACAACGAATTCGGGCACCGTTCACCTCCAGGGCGGTACGCCGCCTGCGGCCGCGCGCGCCGCCCCGTGCGCGCGGCGGGCTTCGTCGATCACCTTCAGGCGCCCAGCAGGTCCCGCAACCGCAAACGCGCGTAGTCGCGGTCACCGTCCAGGGCCCGCTCGAGAGCTTCCTGCCGCCGCGGTAGAAGGCGGCCGCGACCGTGGACCCGGGACTCGTGGCGCCCCACGCCGAAGCGTTCCAGGAACGTTTCGGTGATCGCCTGCGTCGGCAACGCGCGCGTCGAGAACGCCTCGAGCGAGAGCTTGTGCAGCGACGGGAAGGCGTGCAGGCATACGTGCGCCTCCGCCCCGACGAGCGCCGCGCTGATCCCACCGCCGCCGTCACTTGCGTAACGGACCCGTACGGGTCCGGCGCCGGCTTCACCCATCAGGTCGAGGATGGCTTCGAGAGCCGCCACGATCCGCGCCTCCTCGGCGAGCAGCGCGCCGTCGGCGCGGAAACCGTCGAGGATCAGGTGGGTGCCGTATCCGAGGGTGTCGTATGCGTTCACCGCGCCCAGCCTACCACGCGGCGCTCTCCGGGCAGGAGGCAAAAGGCCCGGCTCAGACGGGATTCACGGGGTTCCCGAGGGCGTGGCGGCGGTGATCGATGCGACCGCTCCCCGCAGCGCGGCCGCGACGTCGCTGTCCGGCGAAGCGAGGATGGCGGTGAGCGCCCGGTCCATCGGTCCCCACACCGTGCCCATGGCGGGGGCGTTGGGGATCGCCTGGGCGTCGGCCAGCGCTGCACCGAATCCGGCGAGCACGGCGTTGTCCTGCACCTTCGCGAGCGCGGCGTTCGATGCCGGCACGAGGCCCGCGCGCCTCGCGAGCGCGGCCTGAGCGTCCGCGGTGGTGAGCCACTTGGCGAGGTTCGCTGCCGCCACCGGGTCGGAGCTGTAGTGGTTCAGCAGCACCCCGTCGACGTTCATGAAGCCGCTGAAGGGCGTTCCGTCGGCCAGCGGGGGCATCGGCGCGACGGCGATCGGGATTCCCGCGGCGCGCATCGCCGGAACCGCCCACGGTCCGTCGAAGGTCATGGCGAGCTTGCCGTCCAGGAACAGCTTGCGCATCGACGCGTAGTCGCTCCCCGCAGGCACCAGCCCGTCGTCGAAGCGCAGCGCCTTCAGGGCGCGAGCGCCCGCGATCGCCGCGGTGCCGGCGAGCTCGATCTGGCCGGGGTCGACCGCGCCGCCGGGCGTGCCGCCGAACACGGAGCCGCCGAAGGTGTGGAGCCAGGCGTAGCTGTAGTAGAAGTTTGCGATGTCGAAGGCGAACCCGTACCGCCCGTTGCCGGTGAGCGACTTGGCGAGCGCCAGCAGCTCGGGGTAGCTCGAGGGCGTGTGCGGAACCAGGTCGGTGTTGACGATGAGGGCGGGTCCCTGCACCGACAGTGGCAGCCCGTAGAGCGTGCCGTGGTAGCGGAAGGCGCGCTGCGCCTGGTCGCTCAGGTCCGCAAGGTAACGGGGCGTGGCGAAGCTCCCGACGTCGGCCAGGATGCCGGCATCGGCCAGCGCCGAGAACTGGTCCTGCGGGACACCCACGAAGACGTCGGCAGCACCGCCCTTGGCCGCTTCGGTCATGGCGTTCTGCTTGATCTCACCGAGCTTGCGCGCCACGACCTTCACCGGCTTGCCGAAAGCCTGCTGGTAGGTGGTCGCCTCGCTCTGGAGCCAGGCGAACGCCGGGCCCTGGTACGTGGTCCACACCGTCACTCCCTGCGCCGCGGCGGCGCCGGACAGGATGCCGAGCAGCGCCAGCACCACCAGCGTTCGGCCGGGCAGGGCCAGGCGCTCGAACCGCCCATGTCGAGGACGGGTCATGGAACGCGGCGTACGAGGACGGGACGCCGGGAGAGGGAAGGGGGGCGGGAACGTGCTCACGCGTCCAGCCTAGCCCGCGAGCCCGCGGCAGCGCGCCTCGCCACCGTGGTCGTTGCCCCGGACCCGTCGCCCTCAGAGCGCCGTCCGCTCGGTCGCGCGGGCCTGTCGCAGGGCCGTGCGCCGGTCCCGCTCGGGCCCCGCTAGCCGGTAGCGTCCTGCGAGCGTACGCACCACCGCGCCGCGCATCTCGAGCGTGGTGAGGCCGGCGAGCGCCTCGGCCACGGACGTCTCCGCAGCCGCCGAGACCTCGTCGACCGTGGCCTCCTCGACGTCGTACAGGGCCACGAGCAACCGATCCTGCCGACGCCCGCGAGCCGGCGACGCGGCAGCGCGTTGCCCTTCGGGTGCGCCCGGTTCGGCGCGGAAGCGGAACAGCACGTCCTCGTGCTCGGTGAACAGCAGCGCGCCGTCCCGGATCAGGCACAGCGTCCCGGCGACGGTGGGATCTCCGGGGCGGCCGGGACAGGCGAAGACGTCGCGATGCTGCCTACGGGCGTGCTCGGCGGTACTGTTCGCGCCCGAACGCAGGCCCGCCTCCACCACCACGACGAGCCGTGACAGGCCACTGATGAGCCGATTGCGCTCCGGAAAGCGGTGCGGTTCGGGCCGGACCTCCGGTGGGTGCTCACTGAGGACAGCGCCGCCCGAACGCACGATGCGGCGCGCCAGGGACCGGTGCGAGGGCGGGTGCAGGTAACCGTGCCCACCACCGAGCACCGCCACGGTCGGGCCCCCGCCATCCAGGGCCCCCTCGTGGGCGGCGCCATCGATCCCCAACGCGAGCCCGGAGACGACCGTGACGTCGAGCGCCGCCAGCGAGGCGGCCAGCTCACGTGCCAGCGCCAGGCCGCGCCCCGTCGGACGGCGCGTGCCGACGATCGCGGCGGCGCGCACCCGGCGCGCGGGCCGCGACAGCCCCGCGGGAAGCGTTCCCCGCACGTAGAGCACGGCCGGCGGCGCCTCGTTGTCGAGCCATAGTGGCGCGGGGTAGCGCGGATCGTCCCAGCACACGACGTCGATGCCCGCGGCCCGGAGGCTGCCGACGCGCTGCGCAGCGGAACGGAGGTCGAGGCGGCCGGGCACCTGGTGGAAGAGACCTCGCGGGAAGCGCGCCGGAGGATCGGCACCCTGGAGCGCCGCCTCGATGCCGGCGGCCACAGTGCCGAAGGCGTCGCGAAGCTGCAGCAGGCGGCCGGCGCCGAAGCCGTCGGCCGCGAGGGCAGCGAGCGTGAGCACGGCGGGATCGGCCATGCACCATGCTGCTCCGTCGTCTACGGGCGGGCTGCTCGCGGGTCGACCGGCGCCGGGGCAGGGTAGGCACCGGCCGGCGCATGCCAGGCGGAGGGCAGGCCGCCTCAGGCCAGCTTCCAGCGGCTCCCCTCGGGGGTGTCCTCGACCTCGATGCCCAACGCCTCGAGGCTTGCTCGCATGCCGTCGGCGGTATCGAAATCGCGACGGGCGCGCGCACGTTGGCGCTCCTCGAGGAGCATACCGACCAGTCCATCCATCACGTCGCGCGCCTGCCCCGCCGCCGCAGGCTCGGCGGGGATGCCCAGTACACCGTCCAGCAGGTCGTCGAAGAAGCTGCGCGCAGCTGCGCGGTAGGCTTCCGTCGCGCCCTGCTCGATGCGGCGGTTGACCTCGCGGGCCCCGTCGAAGAGCACGGCCAGTGCCTGCGGCGTGTTGAGGTCGTCGTCCATCGCCTGGGCGAAGCGCGCACGTAGGCCGTCGAAGGCGCCCGCATCGCGCTCGCCGTTGGCGCTCTCGGCGACCTGACGGTAGGCGTCGCGCAGGCGCTTCAGGCCCTGAGCCGACGCCATCAGGCTCTCGTCCGAAAAGTCGGAGACGCTGCGGTAGTGCGAGCGCAACAGGTGGAACCGGATGGCCACGGGGTCGTAGCGCTCGAAGAGCTGCGAGAGGGTCACGAAGTGGTTCTTCGACTTGGCCATCTTCTCGCCCTCGAGCGTGATCATGTTCCAGTGCAGCCACACCCTGGCGAACGGCTTGCCGGCCGCACGAGCCTGCGCCAGCTCGCACTCGTGGTGCGGGAAGATCAGATCGAGCCCGCCGCCGTGGATATCGAACTCGTCGCCGAGGTACTTCGTGCTCATCACCGAGCACTCGATGTGCCAGCCCGGGAAGCCCTCGCCCCAGGGGCTCGGCCAGCGCATGATGTGCCCTTCCTCCGCCTTCTTCCACAACGCGAAGTCGCGCGGATCGTCCTTGTCGGAGCGCACCTCGACGCGCGTGCCCTCCATCAACTCGTCCGGGTCGCGACCGGAGAGCTCGCCGTAGGGCTCGAACGCCGAGACGTCGAAGTAGACGTTGCCGTCCTTCCGATACGCGAAGCCCCGGTCGAGCAGGGTACGGGTGAGCTCGATCTGCTCGATGATGTGCCCGGAGGCCCGGGGGACCACGTCCGGACGCCGTACGTTCAGGCGAGCCATGGCGTCGAAATAGGCCCAGAAGTACTTCTCGGCGACCTCCATGGGCTCGAGCCGCTCGAGCTGCGCGCGCTTCTGGAGCTTGTCCTCGCCTTCCTCGACGTCGGACAGGTGGCCGACATCGGTCACGTTGGACACGAAGCGCGCGCGGTAGCCGCTGTGCTCGAGCCAGCGCCGCAGCACGTCGAACACGATCGGCCCGCGGGCGTGTCCCAGGTGCGGTTCGGAGTAGACGGTGGGACCGCACATGTAGATGCCGACCCGACCGGGAACCACCGGCTCGAAGACTTCCTTGTTGCGGGTGAGGCTGTTGTAGAACTCAAGTGCCATGGCACTCCTCGCACGAGAGCGGGCAGAAGCGCGCCCGCGAACACTCTGGACTGTTGAAGGGACCGAGGATCAGGCGGTGCAACGCAGACATCGCGGCAAGTGGAGCTTCGTCACCGGCGTCAGCATGGAGCCGAGTGTAGCACGGGTCCGCGCCGCTTCGAAGGGTAGACTGATCCGCCGTGGGTTACCGGACGTTGCGACGCGCAGGCGAGCACGAGGACGAGGTCATGGGATCACGCTTCCTGGCCACGGTTGCGCCCGTCGCCAACGCCGCGGAAGCCCTTGCGTTGCTGGCGGCGCAACGCGCCGCGCACCCCGACGCCAGCCACCACTGCTGGGCCTACCGGGTGGGCGACGAGCAGCGCTTCTCCGACGACGGCGAACCGGGCGGCACCGCCGGCCGCCCGATGCTCGAAGTGTTCCTCAAGCGCGACCTCGATCGCGTGGCGGCCGTCGTGGTGCGCTACTTCGGTGGACGCAAGCTGGGCGCCGGCGGCCTGGTCAGGGCGTACGGCGGCGCCGTTGCGCGGGCCGTCCGAACGGCCGGCGAACGCGACGTTGCGTCGACCGTCGCGCTGGTGGTCCACGCGCCGTTCGCGTACGTCGATGCCGTGTTGCGGGAACTCGACGCGCTTCCCGAGGTCCGACGTCGGGATCCTGCCTTCGAGCCCGACGGCGTGCGCGTGGCCCTGACGGTCCCTCAGGAGCGCGCGGCTGCGCTGGAACGAAGGCTGGCGGAACTCACCCGCGGCGGAGCGCGTTGCGATGTCGCGGACGGCGGGCCGGAACCGCGGGAGCCATGACGGCCGAAGCGTGTTTCATGGGCGCCTGCTGAAGCGGCCGCTACCCAACTGGGGCGTCGCCGGTGGCAGCATGGGAGTGTGAGGCACTCCCGCATCCGCACCCTGACCCTGGCCCTCGCGGCCCTGGCGCTGACGCTCGTCGCCTGCGCTCCCGCCATCGCTCCCGGCACCCAGCCGCTGGTCGCCGTGCTCAACGGGCCCGCCAACGGCCGCATCACCGGCAGCGCCCAGCTCCTCGAGACCGAGATGGGCGTGCAGGGGCCGCTTCCGTTCGCTTTCGTCAGCGACGCCGCGATGCGCTTCGCGGAGGGTCACAACGACCTCTTCTACGACCGTGCCGTCCCCGCCGCCGCGCGCATCGCCCGCAGCTACGGAGCCCCCTATGCCGTTCTGATCGGCGCTCCCACCATGACGCGGGACGTGACGGTGTCGAAAGACGGGAGCGCCCGCCGGGTGCACGTCACGTTGCGGATGGAGGCACGGGTCGTCGACGCCTCGTCGGGCGCGGTTCTGGCCCAGTTCGAGTCCCCGCTGATGCAGCGTGCGCGACAGGAGAGCACAGCCGACGCGCTACCCGCACTGCAGCACGATCCAGACGTGCAGGCGCTTCGCGACCAGGGCGTGCGCGACGTGGCTCCGGCCGTGGTCGGCGCCGTGAGGCACGCATTGCAGGTGCGCGCAGGCGGGTCTTGAGGCGAAGAACGCTGCGACTCAACGGAAGTAACGACGGATGACCTCCTGGTACTCGAGCGGCACATCCCCTTCGGTGAGCGCCTGCTCTGCGGCCCGCCGGTAGCTTTCCATCGACGTGCCGGGGGGCAGCGTGACATCCGTGGATCCCGGAAGCCGAAGGGAGCCGCTGGCACTCTGCTCGCCCGGGCGCAGCTCTCCGGGGAGGAACTGCGGAGCCTGCCCCGCACCCTGGGCGGCGGGACCGCTGGGGCCGGCGGTACCGGGCTGATTGCCGCCGGTGCCCGAGCCCTCGCCGTTCTGGGCGCCGGGGAGGGTCCCGCCGTCGGCGGGGCCGGGCTGGGGCTGTCCGGCGGACGTGCCCGACGCGCCGCCTCCCTCGGCCTGTGAACCCTGGGCGGCGCCCTGCTGAGAACTCGGGCCCGAGCCAGCACCGCCGTCCGGCTGCCGTCCCTGTCCGTCCGACGCTCCGTTCGCACCCGACGGCGGGGGTCCGGAGCCGGTCGGTGGGGCGGGGGAAGCCGCGCCCTCCGGCGGCGACGCGCCCGCGGGCGCCTGCGAAGCCCCGGCACCACTGCCGTTGGACCCCGACGCTGCTCCGCTCGTGTCCCGTCCCGGCGCGGCACCCTGGGACGGCACTCCGCTCGAGGCAGTGCCTGTTCCGCCCGCGGCACCGCTGCCCGTAGCGTTACTGCCGGCGGTGCCGCTCCGGGACGCGCCGGAGGTCGGCGTGCCAGGGGCTGCGGAACCGTCGCTCGGTGCGCCGTCGGTCGCCGGCCCCGCCGGACCCGACGGCGCGGCGCCGGTCGGCGTCGACGGCTGCAGCGTCTGCAGGTAGTTCGACAGCACCTGCTGGTCGCTGGCCCGTCCCCCCGAACCTGCGGCCGCCGATGCGTCGGAGGCGTTGCTCGACGAGCTGCCGTTGTCCGCGGCCTGTGCGCGTTGCGGTGCGCTCGGGGGCGGTGGCGGAGCGCTCGAAGGCGTCGGTCGCTCCGGTGCTCCGGCCTGCGGCGGGGCTTCCTGCGTGGGGTTCCCCGACGCGCCCGTCAGCGGTACCGGTCGACTCGCCAGAGGGAACAACAACAGCGCCAACGCGGCCGCCAGCAGCGGCAGCCACCACGCCGGCAGATCAGGCGGCCTCACGTCTCGAACGCTGTCCACGGCACGGGCCCGGACGGCTTCCGCGAAGGTGGCGCCCTCGGACCCGGCATCGATCTCGAGGGCGGTCTCGTAGCTCAGCCCGGCGCGCTCCCGGATGTAGCGCAGGGCCCGCACTCGGTGGTCGCCGACGGGCAACACAGCGCCGACGAAGAAGGCGCCGAGCAGGACGGCCCCTTGCAACCACGGAACTGCCCCGGCGGCGGCGGAGACCAGCGACGCCAGCAGAGCGGCCGCGCTGCCACGCAGCAGCCGGACGCTCCAGGCGTTCCGGGCGGCGATGCGCACGTGCAACGCGAAGGTCTGCTCCACGGTGGGGCGGCTCGTCCGTTGGCGTCGGCTCGGATGGATCATGCGGCGTCCTTCGCGTCCCCTTCACGGCGGCGCGCGTCCTTCGCCGGGCGCGCGAGCCACCCGGCCGTTGCCGCCGCCAGAACGACCATGGCTGTGACGTGAACGGCGGATACGTGCAGTGCAGCTGTCAGCGGGTTGAAGACGTCGATGCCGAAGCGCACCTCGGCCCAGATGCCGGCCACGACCACACCCGGTACCAGCAACGGGAGCAGGGCCCCGATCCGCGCCCAGACAGCCGCGCGACCGAGCGCCAGCCCGACGCCGAAGTACGCCAGCGTCTCCGGGAAGGGGAGAAGACTCGACCACCACCACGGAACGGCCGGGTAACTGGCCGCGTAGCTGGCGACATCGAAGGGAGCGGAGAGCCCCACGAACATGAGCAGCGCGCCCGCCGTGGCACGCCGGGTGCCCGTGCTCGCACCGCTCTCGGCCGCCCCGTACCCCAGCGCGGCCAGCGACAAGAGCACCATCCGCGCCTGAGCGAGTGCGAACCAGGCCTCGTTGCTGCCACCGGCGCTGGGCCAGCGCACGGCCAGCACGAAGAGCTGGGCCGCCAGGAACAGCGCCAGCGCCTGCAACATGTCGGCGCTTCGGAGCCTGTCCGCAACACGAGCGAACGCCCCCACACCCAGCCGAGCGCGGCTCAAGGCGGGCCTCCCGGAAGCTCGGCCAGCGAGGGCAGAGCGACCCACACCGTCTCCGGAGCCTGCGCCAGGGCCGTGCCGACGGGGAGGAGCGCCGCCAGCCGTGCCAGCACCGGAGGGAGCCCACCCTCCTCGCCGGGTGCCGGGGCCCACGTCGCGCCGGACGCGAGATCGGGCTGGCGCCCGAGGCCCAGCACGTAGACGTCGCGAAGGAGGCCACGGCCGTCGTTGACGAGCCGCCCGTCCTGGAAGCGCAAGTTCGCAGGTCGAAGGGCCGGTCGGGCGGCGACCGCCACCGCGTTCCAGCGCGGGAGTTCGACGTGCGTGGAGCCATCGTCGACCGAGTACGGGAGCGCAGAGAGCGGGCGGCCGGCTCCGTCGAGGCTCACCACGCCCGACGGAAGGGTGAGCCGCTCGTCGACCCTCAGCGCGAGCGCCAGCTCCCCGCCGCCCAGCAGTACCGTGCGGGACGCGGTCAGCTCCGGTGAGACGGGTCGCAGGAGCCTCCAACCGGCGACCGAAACCAATAGCGCCAGCACCAGCGCTGCCGCCAGTCCGGGCGCACCGCCGAAGCGAAGGCCTAGCAGCGCCGCCAGAGCGTACGCTGCGGCCAGCGACAGCATCAGCGGCTGGCTCGGGGTGGGGGGAGGGCGAAGCAGCCGATCGGCCGCCAGCGCCTGCACCAGGCCCGCACGGTCCTGCGGCCTCCATGCAGCGAGTCGTGCGCGCACGGCCGCAGGATCGGCGGCGACGCGCATCACCACGCCGGCTCCGAGGCGGTGGCTCCCGGCTGCCGCCAGCCCGGCGAGCCCAGCTTGACTGTCGGGCAGCGTGCCGGCGAGCAGCACCTGGACGCCTCCGGCGGCAGCGGCGGCGACCGACGTGGCCCGCGGCGCAGCGGCGCTGCCGTCGAGCAGGATCGTCCGCACACCGTCGAAGGCGGCCGCCCTGGCCGGCAGATCGGACGCCGCGACGTCCACGATACGGGCGTCCGCGGCGAAGGCGCCGCGCCAGCTCCCCGGCGAGCTCGAGAGCACCACCTGCAGGGGCCTGGCGTCCGCGTCACCCGCGCCCAGGCTGCCGCTCGCCAGTACCGTTCGTCCACTCGCCAGCGTCCAGCTGAGCGAGCGAAAACTGGGCACGTAGAGGTCGTCCTGGAACACGGTCACGCCGCTGCCGCCGGGCACCGAGGCGCTGTAGCGGACGATGCGCGGGCCCTCGAGCAGCGAACCCTCGTCGATGCGAACACGGAGCACGCTGGGCGCGGCGTCGCGAACCGTCACCTGGACCGGGTTCCAGGCGTCGGCGACGGGGTGACCCCCCAGCCCCAGCTCGACCTGGGCCCGGTCGGTCTGCGCCGCGGCGTGGGCCGCGAGAGCGAGGACAGCCAGGGCAAGCACCCGCAACAGCCCGACATGGACTGCACCACGGTGCCCGACGGCCGGACCGGCGTTCGTGACGTTCATGTGCTTGGAGTATACGGGCCCGCCGCACCACGCCGCGTGGCGGCGCCTCACCTCGGGGTCAGGGGGCTGAGCGGCTCGCCACCGGCTGCTTGGGGCGTACCACGATGGCGCTCACGACCTTGCGCTCGAAGGCCCGGTTGAGCGGTTTCCCGTCAGCGACCAGCGTCGCGCTCGAGCCGCTGTCGAGCCGCATGGCGTCGCGCGCCCCGAGACCCAGGAACAGGGGCACGAGATCCGACGCCCGCATCGACTGGGCCACCACCAGGAGCACCGTGCCGTCTGGCATGATGCCGATCGCCGACTGCTGGGTCACGGCGTCGAGGATGCGCTGCCCGGTGGGGAAGCCCTCCGCTTCGGGGTGGAAGGCGGCCTGGCCGTCCTTCACGAGCAGTGGGCCCGCCTCCACCACGTACGGCGCGGCGTCGAACGAGGCCGGTTGGAGCTGCAGGTCGAGGGCGACCGACGAGCCAGCGTCGACGCGCGCGAGCGTGCGGTGGTCGGGCGGATAGACCAGGGCGAAGCCCGCGGTAGGCACACTTCGCGGCCCGACCCGGTTGCCCAGGACCACGCCGTGCTGAACGGTGATGACACCGACGCGGGGCCCTCCGACCAGGGCGCCTGCCGCCGTCGCCACCCCGATGTCGCCGGCGCCGGTCTCCCCGACGTCGACGCTGCGCCCGTCCACCCGCAGGCTGAGGTGCGCATGCAGCCGCGCGATGCTCGCTCCGCCCGGGGAGAAGGCCACCGCAGCGCGGCTCCGGGTGGGCAACGAGAGCATGCCGTAGTCGACGCGCAGTATCCCCACGGCAGCGAAGGTGCTGGGATCGAAGTAGCCGGCATTGATGCCGGCGACGGCGCCGGAGGCCAGTTGGGTGAGCGTCCGGGGCTCGCGGCTGGCGCCGACCACACGCAGCTCGGCGTCGCCGGGCGCGACCGAGATCAGGTGCACCACGCTGCTTCCGGACGAGGAAGGAGCGTTGAAGCGCCGGTAGCGGACGCCAGGCGCCAGCGTGCGATCGATCTCGGGCAGCGCCGCCTGCTTCTGGGGAACGATGTCGATCACCACGCGCGTGGGGTTCGACAGCGGGAACACCTTGTAGTGGAAGGCCGGGCCGCTGACGCTCGCCCGGACGCCGCCCGGCTCAGGATCCACCGCCACCTCGACGCCGTGGTAGGGGTCGGGCGAGGATGCGGGAAGCAGCATGGGGGGGAGGTGCAACGTCAACGGGTTGCCGCTGGCGACGTCCCCCTCACGCCGTAGCCCGCTCACGTCGCTCTCCGAAAGGTCCCGCACGTCGAGCACCACCCGCACGTCGCCGTTGCCTCCGAAACGCACGTCTGCCAGCCTCGGCAGCGACACCCCCAGGGCGTCGAGCACCGAGCCGTCGACGAGCACGCCGTCGGGGGAGACCTGCGGGGGATCGGCGCGCACGTCGCCCAGCCAGCCGAGACCCTCGACGTAGGTGAGTTCTGTGCCGCCGTAGCTCAGGCGGATGGCACCGTCCGTGACGTGCACGGAGGCCCCTGGCAAACGGTAGAGGGTGGACGGCTGCGCCCACGCGGCTCCCGTCAGGACGAGCAGCAGCGTCAGCACAACAGGGAAGAGGGAGCGGGGGTAGATCACCGACGCCACGAGTCTTGCAGGTCGGAACGACAGCTTGATGAGACGGGGCTTCAGAGTGCGTGGAAGATCTCGAGCAGTGGCTCCACCCCGACCGGCGCGCCAAGCATGTGGCTGAGACCCAGGCCGATGGCGTAGGCGTCCAGGTCGCGCCGGTTGAACGTGAGCGCGCCGACGCTCATGGCCCGCTTGCGCAGGGCCGAAACCGGCTCGGACACCAGGTCCAGCAGAGTCAGGTGGGGCCCGAGCAGGGCCGCCGGCACCCGCACCGACCCATCGAGCCGGACCAGAAGGTCGGCCCGCTCCAACAGCGTGGGCACCAGCGGGTCCTGCGCGGCTCGGGCCACCACCGCCGTGCCCGCCGCCAGCTCGGGCAGGGTGCGCTCGGCATCGGCCGGACTTTCCGCTAGCACCGACAGCGAGGCCGCCCCCAGGCTCGACAGCTCGCGCGCCACGCCGCGCGCCGTGGCTCCGCTTCCGAGGAGCACCACGTCAGCGTCGCGGGCGTCCCAGCGGGCCGCTTCCAGCAGGCCCGCGACGGCCCGACCCAGGTTGTACTCGGCGATCACGCCCCCCGGCGTGACGGTGACGGTGTCGGCCCCCCCGACCTCCTCGGCGTCGAGCGAGCAACGATCGGCATGGCGCAGCGCGTCTGCCTGGGCCGCCGGGTCGAGGACCAGCGCGCCCGCGAAGTCCAGGCGGGCGAGCGCCTTGAACAGGTCGCTCACCCCGCCGGCGGGCACCGGGTGGAGCAGGAAACGGCCCTGAGCGTCCCGGAAGGAGCGCAGGGCATGGCGGACATCCGCATCGGCGCTGACGACGGCGACGAGGTGCATGGCGCCCACGATACCGTGCGTGCCGGCCGCGGCCCCCGACGGGACGCCGCGAGCCCGTCTGTCACGCGCCGCGCGCCAGGAACGCTGTGGTACAGTGCCGCATGGCGCTACAGCGACCTGCCCGGACGACCCACGTCGGTGCCTGCGCTCCTGCGCGCCGAACGCGCCGAACGTCGGGTGGATGCCCGTAGGTCCCTGTCCCTTCCCTGAAGATCCCGAACCCACATCCCCGAGGTGCAGCATGCATGTTGTTCTTCCCGACGGTAAGCGCTTGGAGCTTCCGCCGCACGCCACCGGCGCCGACGTCTCGCAGGCCATCGGTCCGGGCCTGGCGAAGGCGGCGCTCGGCGTCAAGATCGACGGTCGCCTGGCCGACCTGATGAGCGAGGTCCCCGACGGGGCGCACGTCGCCATCCTGACCCGCAAGGACCCCGCCGTGGTGGACCTGATGCGGCACACGCTGGCGCACGTCATGGCCCAGGCGGTCACCGAGTACTTCGAGCAGCAGGGCTTCGAGGCCGGCAGCGTGCGTATGGGCATCGGGCCGGTCATCGAGGACGGCTTCTACTACGACTTCGATCTGCCGCGTACCCTCACACCGGATGACCTCGAAGCGATCGAGACGATCATGCGTCGGATCCTCGCCGACGACCTGCACCTTCGCAAGTACACGCTGCCGCGCGGGGAAGCGCTCGAGCGCTTCCAACAGCGCGGCGACCCCTACAAGGTCGAGCTCATCGAGGACCTGCCCGAGGGCGAGCCCATCAGCTTCTACGAGCAAGGGGGCGATGCGGGGTTCACCGACCTGTGCCGTGGGCCGCACGTGCCGCGCACCGGCGCCATCCCCGCCCACTTCAAGCTCATGAGCGTGGCGGGAGCGTACTGGCGCGGCGACGAGCGCCGCCCCATGCTGCAGCGCATCTACGGCGTGGCCTTCCAGACCGCCGACGAGCTCAAGCACCATCTGTGGCTGCTCGAGGAGGCGAAGAAGCGCGACCACCGCAAGCTCGGTCGCGACCTCGGGCTCTTCACCTTCAGCGAGGAGATCGGCGCGGGGTTGCCGATCTTCTTCCCGCGCGGCGAGATCGTGCGTTTCGAGATGGAGCGCTACGTGCGGGAGCTGCAGACCCGCTACGGTTACCAGCATGTCTGGACCGGGCACATGGTGCGCGAATCGCTGTACGCCCGCTCGGGGCACCTCGAGAACTACGCCGACGTGATGTACCCCGTCATGGAGGACGAAGGGGTGCGCATGCGGCTGAAGCCGATGAACTGCCCCAGCCACATGACGCTGTTCAACGCCGGCCACCACAGCTACCGCGAGCTGCCGTTGCGCTACGCGGAGTTCGCCACCCTGTACCGCTACGAGAAGTCGGGCCAGCTCTCCGGCCTGACCCGGGTGCGTAGCCTCACGCAGGACGACTGCCACATCTTCTGTACCGAGGCGCAGGTCCAGGAGGAGTTCGCGCTGGCGCTCCGGCTGATCCGCGAGGTGCTGTCGACCTACCGGATGACCGATTACCGTGTCCAGCTCAGCCTCCGCGGCGAGGAGGGCAAGTACGTCGACGACGACGAGAAGTGGGTCAAGGCCACCGCTGCCCTGCGCCGCGCGCTCGACGCCGAGAACGTGCCCTACGAGGAGGTCACCGGCGAGGCCGCGTTCTACGGCCCCAAGGCCGACTTCATGGCCAAGGACGCGCTCGGCCGCGAGTGGCAACTCTCCACCATCCAGGTCGACTTCATCCAGCCGGCCCGGCTGGAGTGCAGCTACATCGGCGAGGACGGCGAGAAGCACACCCCGGTGGTGCTCCACCGTGCGGTGACCGGCTCCACCGAACGCTTCATGGGGGTGATGCTGGAGCACTTCGCGGGCGACCTGCCGCTGTGGCTGGCGCCCGAGCACGTGCGGCTCGTCCCCATCGCCGACCGCCACCTGGAGTACGCCGAACGCATCCGGCAGCGGCTGCTCGACCGAGGGTTGCGCTCGGAGGTCGACGACCGCGGCGAGCGCATGAACGCCAAGGTGCGCGACGCGGAGCTGCTCAAGGTCCCCTACATCGTCATCGTCGGGGACAAGGAGGCCGAAGCGGACGCCATCTCCTTCAGGAGCCGCAAGGAGGCCAACCGCAACGGCGTCGCGCTCGACGCCTTCGTCGCGCACCTCGAGGCGGCGGTGCACGCGCGCGACGCCGAGGTGACGCCGCTCGCAGGCACGGCCGGCTAACGCCCGCGCTCAGGCGGGCATGCCCCGCGCTTGCGGGTCACTCCTGCACGTAGATGGTGACGCGCTCCATGTTGTCGGGCTTGGCGCCGCCGGGGCGCCCGGGATCGACCCGGGTGAGGGCGTCGAGGACCTCCTCGCCCTCCAGCACACGGCCGAACACGGCATGCCGTCCGTCGAGCCAGGGCGTGGCGTCGAAGGTGATGAAGAACTGCGAGCCGTTGGTGCCGGGTCCGGCGTTGGCCATCGACAGCACGCCCTTGCCGTCGTGGCTCAGGTCGGGGCCGAACTCGTCGGCGAAGGTGTAGCCGGGACCGCCACGGCCGCTGCCGGTGGGGTCCCCGGTCTGCGCCATGAAGCCGTCGAGCACGCGGTGGAACACCACCCCATCGTAGAAGCGGTGACGTGCCAGGAACACGAAGTTGTTGACGGTGGTGGGAGCGGCGTCCTGGTAGAGGTCGAGCACGAGCGGCCCCTTGCTGGTGGAGATCAGCGCACGGTAGTCGGCGCCGGGCGACAGAACGGGCTCCGCGGCAGCGAAGCGGGTGGTGCGCTCGGCGCCGAGCGGGTCGAGCGGGGCGTATCCGTTGAGGGCTTGAGGCTGACTGTCCATGTGTTTCCTTTCCATGGCCTGCACGACGGGTACGGCGGCTGCCGCACCGCCTAGGATGCGGGCTTGACCGCGATCACGACGCGCTCGAGGGTATCGGGTTGCGGGAAGAAGGCGACCGCCGGCTCGCCGTTGGCGCTCCCGACTACGGCGCGGTAGCCCTCCACCGTGAAGGACTGGCCACCGACGGGAGCCACGCCGAGGGCCTTGGCGAGCGTGTCGCCGACGGTGTTGGAGCGGGGGCCAGCGAGCTGCACTCCCTTCGAGGCCAGCAGCCCGAGCGTGTCGCCGAGCCCCACGACCGCCTCCGGCTTCCGGGGATCGATGCGCTGCAGTTTGCCCAGCACGTCGCCGCCGGCGACCACCTGACCGAAGATGCTGTAGTGGCCGTCCAGCCAGGGAGTCGGAGCGAACGTGATGAAGAACTGCGAGCCGTTGGTGTTGGGCCCGGCGTTGGCCATCGCGACGACGCCGCGCTTGTCGAAGTGGAGCCGGGGGGAGATCTCGTCGGGGATGGCGTAACCCGGGCCTCCAGTGCCGGTCCCGGTGGGGTCGCCGGTCTGCGCCATGAACCCGTCGAGCACCCGGTGGAAGGGCACCCCGTTGTAGAAACGGTTCAGGGCAAGGAACACGAAGTTGTTCACGGTCTCGGGTGCGTCCTTGCTCAGCAGGTCGAGCGTGATGTTCCCCTTGCTGGTCACGAGCACGGCGGCGTACGCCTTGCCCGGGACGACCACCTGTTCCGGCTTGTCGAACACGAGCTTACGCTCGGCATTCGCATAGGGGAGGGCGCTGTAGCCATCGGGCAACGGCACCGACGCGGCCGCGCCGCCCGCGCTTCTCCCGGCCGGCGCCGCGGCCGCGCCGCTCGCGCCCGTTCCGCTTCCCTTGCCGGCCGCCGTCGCGGCTGGCGCCACCGACTGCGACGGGCTCTGCGCCGGGCTCTGCGCCGTTCCCTGGGGCGCCGTTGCGCTCTGGCGCCGAGCCAGCCAGAACCCGGTGAACAGCAGCACCAGCGTGACCAGCACCAGAGCGAGGATCCGGGTCACGCCGCCTCGCCCCGTTCAGCCGGCCGCGGCCATGTCGCCGCCGTCGAGCCGGCGGGCCCGATCGATGAGGCGCTGCACCGCCACGCCGTCCTCGACGGTGGCCGCCTCGTCCAGGGCAACGTTCTCGCCCTCGGCCAGCGCGCGGCGCAACGCGTCGGCGAAGAGGACGCTACCTGCAGCGAAGCCCGAGGCCCGGAAGCGGTTGGGAACGAAACTCGGCAGCTGGGTCAGGTACTCCTTGAAGGGACCGCCGCGCTTGCCGAGATACAGCTTCAGCGAGCGATCGATGACGAGACTGCCCTCGGTACCGCGCACGGTGAACAGGTCGATGGCGTCGTCGAGCGCCGCACCGTGGAGCAGCACCGTGCCCACGACCTCACCGGCGCGGAAGGTGAGCGAGGCGATGTCGTCGGACGTCACGGCCCGGCGCACGCCGTCGCCGTCGGTCCGCGTCGGATAGACGCGGCCCAGGGTGGCCCCGTGCAGATCGATCTCGCTTCCGAGCAGCCAGCGCACACCGTCGAGCACGTGGCTACCCAAAGCGCCGAGGATGCCGCCCCCCTGCGACGCATCCGACCACCAGGTCCAGGGGCGCGTCGGATCCACCCGCATGCGGCTGGCGACGCGCGCGGTCACGGTCAACACGCGCCCGATGGCTCCGGACGCGATGAGCTCCTTGGCCTTGCGCCTTGCAGGGGAGAAGCGCAGCTCGTGGTCCACCAGCGCCCGGACCCCGCCGGCGGCGCGTGCTGCCGCCGCGATGACCTCCCCCTCCTCAGCGTCGAGCGCCAGCGGCTTCTCGCACAGCAGGTGCCGACCGGCCTCCAGCACCGCCACGGCCTGCTCGCGATGCATCGCCGGCGGCGACGCCACGGCCACAAGGTCCAGGTCGAGGTGGAGCAGGTCCCGCCAGTCACCCGTCGCGACTTCGACGCCGTGGCGCGACGCCACGGCGCGCGCACGTTCCAGGGCCCGGCTCGCGACGGCGACCACGTCGACGCCACCGGCCTGGAAGGCGGGGATCAACACGCGATCGGACCAACCCGTCCCGATCACACCCACACGCACCGAGCGAACGGACGACGAAGGCTCCCTCACGGTCATGTTGCGCTCTTGCACAGCAGCATAGGCTCCAAGTCTACCCGCTCGTCGGCACCGGGCCCACCGGCAAGCCAACGCCGGGCACGTGTCCCATGCTGTAAGAACGCCGTAAGAGCTTCGTAAGGGCGCCGTGAGAAGCCTGAGGGTAGTGTCGATCCATGCACTTCAACGAACTGCTTCAACGACTGGTCGAGCGCGGTGCATCGGACATCCACCTGCATGTGGGGATGCCGGCGCTGGCCCGCCTCCACGGCAAGCTCGAACCGGTCAGCGAAGCGAAGATCGCACCGCGCTTCACCGAGGCTCTCATCGACCTGATGTGCGACGACACCCAGAAGGCCGCTTTCAAGAGCCGGCACCAGGTGGACCTCGCCTACAGCGTGGCCGGGCTCGCGCGCTTCCGCGTCAACCTCTTCCGTCAGCGCGGCTCGGTGAGCGCGGTGCTGCGCATCATCACCTCGGACGAGGCCACCCTCAAGGTCGTGAATCTGACGGACGAAACGATCGAGTACTTCCGCGACCAGGAGAAGGGGCTGGTGCTCGTCACCGGCGCCACGGGCAGCGGTAAGTCCACCACGCTGGCGCGGATCGTCGACGAGATCAATCGCCGGCACGCCAAGATGATCGTGACCGTCGAGGACCCGATCGAGTACCTCCACAAGTCGAAGCGCTCGGCCATCGTGCAGCGGGAGCTGGGGGTCGACGCGCGCTCGTTCTCCGAGGCGCTGATCGCCGCCATGCGCCAGGACCCGGACGTGATCATGATCGGCGAGATCCGGGACCACGCCACCGCAGCAGCGGCATTGACCGCGGCGCAGACCGGACACCTGGTGTTCAGCACGCTCCATACACAGGACTCGGTGCGGACGATCAACCGCATGATCGATCTCTTCCCACCGCACGAACGGCCGACCACGCGCATCCTGTTCGCCGAGGCGCTGGTGGGGATCGTGTCGCAGCGCCTGCTGCCGCGCGCCGATGGCGCCGGACGTGTAGCGGCGATGGAGATCCTGAAGGGCACGCTGCGCATCAAGGACCTGGTGCGCGACGAGGAGCGCACGGGTGAGCTCTACGACGCGCTTAGGGACGCTCGCCTCGACGGCATGCAGCTCTTCGACGACCACCTGGCGGAACTCTACGCCAGCGGCGCCATCACCTTCGAGACCGGCATGGCCGCGGCGACCAGCGCCCAGGCGTTCAAGATGGCGGCCACGCAGGTCGACGTGCAGCGTCCCGCCGTCGGGGTCTGAGGGCCGCCCGCGCCCATTGGCGAGAGCTCAGAACGGTACGTCTGGCGCGGCCGAGGGAGCGGGACGGAAGCCGCCGTTCTGCGACCGGCTCTCAAGCAGGGCCCGTCTGTCGAGCGTCACCGAAGTCCGTAGCCAGGGGCAGGAGGCCTGCAGCTCCGCCAGGCGGTCCACGTCCACGCGTACGCCCGAGGTGGCGTAGCTGGCGGCTCCCTGCGGGCCCAGCACGTCGAGTTGGACCGGCGTACGACCGCTGCACTCGTCCAGGAGCGAACGCAACTCGAGCAGGTGATGCCGGCCGACCTCCGCCAGGTCGAAGTGGAGCACGGCCACCTCGGGCGCGTTGTCGCGCGCGTCCCAGCGGATCAGGCGATCGGCGACCAGGCGCACACCGTCACCGTCCTCCGAGAGCTCGGCCACCACGACGGCCGGTGCGTCCTCGGCCAAGAGGTGGGCCATCGCCTCGTAGCTGCGGCTGAACGCCACCAGCTCGCGCGCGCCGGACTCGTCGGCCAGCTCGAACCGCGCCATCATCGTGCCCTTGCGCGTCGGACGCTTCACCACGTTCTGGAGCATGCCGGCCAGGACCACACGCACCCGGCCGCCCGGCCGGTCCGGCGGGTGGGTACGGAAGTAACCCTCGATGGCGTCGACCTCACAGGTGGCGGCCTCGCCCAGGCCGGGGTAGGAATTCATGGGGTGGGCGCTGATGTAGAGCCCCAGCGCCTCCTTCTCGAAGCGCAGCAGCTCGAGCTCGCCGAGCGGCTCGCCGGGGTCGAGCGTCGGCGGCTTGATCTCCTCGGCGCCGAACAGGCTCGCCTGTCCCTGCGCCGCCTGCTCGCGCTGGGCCGCTCCCCACTTGAGGGCGGTCTCAAGGTTGCGGAGCAGCACGTAGCGCTCGCCCAGCTGGTCGAACGCGCCGGCTTTGACGAGGTGTTCGACGGCACGCTTGTTCACCAGGGTGGTATCGACGCGCCGGCAGAAGTCGAAGAGGTCGGCGAACGCGCCCGCCTGCTTGCGCTCGTCCAGGATGTGGTCGACCGCGTTGTCGCCGACGTTCTTGATGCCGTAGAGCCCGAAGCGGACGAGGTCCCCTACCGGCGTGAAGTCGGCGTTGGACTCGTTGATGTCGGGCGGCAGCACGTCGATGCCCATGTGGCGCGCGTCGGCGACGTACTGCGCCACCTTGTCCGAATTCGCGCGTTCGACGGTGAGCAGGGCGGCGGCGAAGGCCACCGGGTAGTGGGCCCTGAGGTAGGCCGTCTGGTACCCGAGCACGCCGTAGGCAGCCGAGTGGGACTTGTTGAAGCCGTAGTTGGCGAAGCGCTCGAGGAGGTCGAAGATGCGATTGGCCTCGGCGGTCGGGATCCCCTTCGCGGAGGCGCCGCGCTCGAAGATCTTGCGCTGCTTCTCCATCTCCGCGACCTTCTTCTTCCCCATCGCGCGCCGCAAGAGATCGGCCTGACCGAGCGAGTACCCGGCCACCGCCTGCGCGATCTGCATGATCTGCTCCTGGTAGACGGGGATGCCATACGTCTCTTCCAGGATGGGGGAGAGCAGTGCCTGCGCTTCCGGGAAATCGGAGTAGTCGACGGCCTCCTCGCCGCGGTGACGCCGCAGATAGGCCGGGATGTTCTCCATGGGGCCGGGCCGGTACAGAGCGTTCACGGCGATCAGGTCGTGGATGCGGCGCGGCTTGAGCTTCTTGAGCGTGTCGACCATACCCGGCGACTCGAACTGGAACACGCCGGCGGACTCGCCGCGGGAGAGCATCGCGAAGGTCGCCGCGTCGTCCTGGTCGAAGGTGTCGGGATCGAGCTCGACGCCGTGCGCCGCGCGCACGATCTTCACGGCGGCTTCGATGAACGACAGCGTGCGCAGGCCGAGGAAGTCCATCTTGATGAAGCCGAGATCCTCGACCGAGCCCATGTCGTACTGGCAAACGACGGGACCGTCGCCGGCGCGGAATACCGGAGCGAGCTCCTGCACAGGGTTCCTGGAGATGATGACGCCGGCGGCGTGCACCGAAGCGTGGCGTGTCAAGCCCTCCAGGGTCTGGGCGACGTCGACGTACTCCTTGGCGCCCGCCTCGTACAGCTCCCGGAACTCCGGCACCTCTTCGCGGGCGCGCTCGATGGAGACGCTGCGCCCGAACACCACCGGCACCAGTTTGGAGATCTTGTCGGCGTCGGCAAAGGGGGCCTCCATCACGCGCGCGGCGTCCTTGATGGCAGCGCGCGACGCCATGGTGCCGAACGTGGCGATGTGGGCCACCTTGTCGTCGCCGTACTTCGCCCGCACGTAGTCGATGACCTCGCCGCGACGCACGTCGGAGAAATCGATGTCGAAGTCGGGCATGGAGATGCGCTCGGGATTGAGGAAGCGCTCGAACAGCAGCCCGAAAGCCAGCGGGTCGATGTTGGTGATGCGCAGCGCGTAGGCGACGATCGACCCAGCACCGGAACCGCGCCCGGGCCCGACGGCGATGCCGTGATCCTTGGCCCAGTTGATGAAATCCGCGACGATGAGGAAATAGTCGGGGAAGCCCATCGCGATGATGACGCCGAGCTCGTACTCGGCACGCCGCAGCACGGTGGCCGCCCGGTCGTCGCGCCCTCCGGTGAAGGCCTCGAGGTGGGGGTAGGTGTAGCGGTCGTAGGTCTCGCCCTCGCTCTTGGGCCTGCGGCCGCGCTCGCCCTCTTCGGCCAGCGCCAGCAGCACGGCGTCGAAGTCCAGCTCGCCGGCCGCGTCGGCTCCGCGCGCCTCGGACAGGTAGGCGCGGAAGAGCGCCTCGTCCACGTCCTCGGGATAGCGCTGCATCAGCCCCCGGTAGCCATCGATGCGCAGCTGCTCCGCGAGCGTCCGTCCTTCGGGAAGAGGCAGCTCCGGCATCTGGTAGACGCGCTTGTCGCCGATGGGCAGATCGACGTTGCACATGTCGGCCACCGTGAGGCTGTTCTCGAGGGCGCCGGGGTACGTGCTCGCAGGCAGCGCGGCCGCCATCTCCTCGGGCGTCTTGACGTAGAACTCGTCGCAGGGGAAGCGGAACCGGTTCGGGTCGGAGAGCACCGTCTTGGTCTGGATCGACAACAGGGCCTCGTGGGCGCGGGCGTCCTCCTTGCGCACGTAGTGGCCGTCGTTGGTCGCCACCATGCCGAGCCCGTAGCGGTCCGCGAAGTCCTTCAGCACGGGGTTGAGGCGCTCCTGTTCCTCGAGGCCGTGGTTCTGCAGCTCCACGAAGAAGTCGTCGCCGTAGATGTCGAGGTAGGCCTGCAGCAGGCGTTCCCCCTCTTCGACGCCCACGTCGAGCACCGCCCGCGGGATCTGGGCGCCCAGGCAGCCGGAGAGCGCGATGATCCCCTCGCTGTGCTCGGTCAGCAGCTCGTGGTCGACGCGCGGCTTCATGTAGAAGCCCTCCAGGTAGGCGCGGCTGGAGAGCTTGCAGAGGTTCTGGTAGCCGGTGTAGTTCTTGGCGAGCAGGGTCAGGTGGTAGTAGCCGCCGTCGAGCGTACTCGACATGCGGCGCTTCTCGAAGCGCGAGCCGCTGGTGACGTAGGCCTCGAGCCCGAGGATGGGCTTGACGCCCTCGGCCTGCGCCGCCTTGTAGAACTCCACCGCGCCGTGCATGTTGCCGTGGTCGGTCATGGCCACCGCAGGGTCGCCGGGGGTGACCGAACGCACCCAACGCATGAGGTCCTTGATGCGCGCGGCCCCGTCCAGGAGGCTGTAGGCCGTGTGCTGGTGGAGATGGGCGAAGGCGGGGGTCGGCTCGCTCGACATGCCCCATGCTAACGCGGGGTCGGGGGGGCGGCCGGGGAAGGGCGGACGTTCGGCGGGGCCGGTCGGTGGCCCCGCGGAACGGCCCGGCAGAGGGCGGCAGAGAGCGCCGCGAGCGCGTTGACAACGGAAAATCGGCCATGCTAGGCTTTCCTAGCTCGGTGGCCCGACCCGGCGTCGGTCCGTGAGCGTGCGGCGCCGTAGCCAAGGGGTAAGGCAGAGGTCTGCAAAACCTCGATTCACCGGTTCGAATCCGGTCGGCGCCTCCACCTCTTCCGACCATAGGCGCGTAGCTCAGTGGGAGAGCGCTACATTGACACTGTAGAGGTCGGCGGTTCAATCCCGCCCGCGCCTACCAACCGAACGCCGGCGTTCACGCCGTAGGAAGGGGGTCGCCCATCACGGGCGACCCCCTTCCTACGGCGCTGTGGAGCGGAGTGTGGCCGACCCTAGGCGAGGTGCGGGCGGCCGGCGGTGGTGAGATCGTCGCGCGCCAGCGGCTCTCCCAGGATGTGCGTGAATCCTACCGAGCGCAGATCGTCGATGCTGTGCGAGTCGCTGGGGCGTCCTTCTGCCACGAGCTTGAGTCCGGACTGGGTGACGGAGGTGAACAGCGAGAGCGTCATTCTTCGGCTGAGTTCATCGCTCAGAGCGCGGTCGATGGCGCTGGGGTGCACGGTGACCCAGTGGTAGGGGAGTTCCTTGCCGCGGCGCGCGGGCGTACGGCCTTCGCCGGAGTGTTCGAGCATGAGCCCCACCCCGAGCTCCGCGCAACTTCGAGTGGCGCCCGCCAGACCGGGCCACTCGACATCATCGTGGGCGTGCACGGAGATAATCAGGCGTGCGGGATCGAGCCCGCTCTCGGCAAGCAGGTCGCATAAGCGCTCGTGCCCCTCCCCGAAGACCTGTTGGGGTGTGACCGAGACGGCCAACGGAATGCGCAGCTCGGGCGAGCGCGACAGCTCGTCTACGACCTCGGTCAAGGTCCATGCGTAGAGATTCTCGGCGAGCCCCGTCTCGCGGGCGACGCGCTGCACCATGGCGGGGTCGACCGACCCGTAGCGAGGATGGTTCCAGCCCAGACCGACCTTGGCGATGACCGGCTCACCGCCGTCAAGCGCGCCGATGGGCGCGTAGCGCAGCGCCAGCTCGCCCCGCTCGAGGGCGTGGGGGAGGTCGCGCTCGAGGTGGATGACTTGACGGGCGGCCTCATCAACGGTGGTGCTGTACTCCACGAAGCGAGACTTGCCCTGCTCCTTAGCGTGACGCAGGGAAATATCGGCACGATCGAGCACGTCCTTGGGGTCGGTGTCGTCGCTCCGTACGGGTGTCAGGCCGACGCTGGCGCCGACGCGGATGGTGATCCCGTCGATCGTGAACGGTCGCCCCAGGACATCGACCAGGCGGTGCGCGACCGCGCCGGCGCGTCCCGAGGTGCCCACCCCGTTCAGGAAGGCGGCGAACTCGTCGCCCGCGAGCCGCGCGACAACGTCCTTGGAACTCACCGCGCCGACCATGCGGCGAGACGCCTCCACCAACAGTCGGTCCCCAGTGGCATGCCCGTAACGGTCGTTGACGCGCTTGAAGCCGTCCAGGTCAATGTAGAGCACAGCGTCATGGGAGGAGGGAGCGCCCGCCCCTCCCGTCCCGGCCTCGCGACGCTCCATCGCTGCCGCCAGGTGCTCCAGGAAGTAGCGCCGGTTCGGGAGGTCGGTCAGGGGGTCGTGCAAGGCTCGGTGCGCCAAGTCGCGTTCGCGCAGCTTGAGGGCGCTGATATCGGAGAACGACACCACCACGGCCCGCGGTTCGCTCTCGCTGGTGTCGAGCAGCTGCGCGTTGACACGAATCCAGCGGCTGACGCCGTCTCCCGCTTCGACGCGAAGCACCTCACCCATCCGCGGCCGACCGTCCTCCAACGTCCTCGCGAAGAGATAGCCATCGCGACTGACCAGATTGCCGTCCTCGTCGAGGATGCGCAGCGGGAGCCCGTCTTGCAGGTCACCAATGCCGTTCAGGACGTCCTCGGACACCCCTAGGATCTCGCGGGCGCTGGGGTTGGACACCCTCACCCGGCCGGTAGCATCGATGACCACCAAGCCGTCGGCGAGCGTCTCGATGATCATGCGCTGGCGGTCCATGGCGCTATTCAGGTTCATCTCGGCATGTACGCGCGCACTGATGTCCTGGATCTGTTTGATGATGGCGAGGAGCTCGCCGTCCGGCGCGCGCACCGCCGTGACCCCGGCCACCGCATGCAGAACCGACCCGTGGCGCGTAACGTAGCGACGCGGGGTGCGGTCATTGTCGAGGCGCCCCTCACGCATATGACCGTGGATGCGCTCCACCAACGCGTGGTCCTCGGGGTGGACGAAGTCGAGCAAGGATCGGCCGACGAGCTCTTCGGTACCGTAGCCGAGCATCCCGCAGAACGCATCGTTCACGTCCAAGATCGTGCTGTCGCGGCGAAGCAACGACGTCCCGAAGGCCCCTAGGACGAGCGCGGTACCGGACACGTCGGCGAGACGCAACGGTTCCGAGTGGGACGAGCCAGCGTGGGTGGTTTCGTCGTTCAAGGCACTCTCCTCCCGACGACCCGCCGTGCCATCAGGCACTGTCGCAGCAGCTGTCCAAGCGCCGCGTGGCGCGCATGGCACCGTCGCGTTCCGGCGCTCGCTTAAGCTCCAATGATGTACCCCCGACCGGGTCCGCCAGGTCGTCCTCGCGTCATATCGCAGGCATCGTCCAGACGCTCCGTCTCACGATGTCTTGGCTCCCTGACACGATCAACAACCTCACATCGGCGAAACCATGAGAAGACCGTGAATGGGCAGCGACCGAACTCACCTCGCCTCGACCTCGCCGACGAACCCCGGCAGCGTGATTCCCACCAAGCCCATCGACTCGAACACTCCGTGCGGAAGGCCGATGTCACCCACGAACAGGCGGCCCACCATGCCGCCGGGCGTGACGCCCTTCGGCCTCGGGAGAGGCCGCCCCTTCTAAGGGAACGTGCCCGATACCTGGCGAACGTCGGGCTCCTCAGGAAGGCTGCAGGGCGGCATGCGTAGCGTAGCGGTGCCGCCATGCATCGTCTCCAGCCGCGTCACTTTGTCGTTGCAGTGCCCGCGCGCGTCGCGCCAGACGGGTGGGCGCTCGCCTCGACGTGCCATGATCGCCGTGGTGAGCACCCGAAGCGCTGAAGCGTCGCGTCTGCGCGACCTCGCCAGGCTGCGCGGCGTGCGCGACCGGATCGACCGGGAGTACGCACGGCCGCTGGACCTCGAGGGCCTCGCGCGCGGTGTGCACATGTCGGCCGGACACCTCAGCCGGCAGTTCCGGCTCGCCTACGGCGAGTCACCCTACAGCTACCTGATGACGCGGCGCATCGAGCGTGCCATGGCGCTGCTGCGGCGCGGCGACCTCAGCGTCACCGACGTCTGCTTCGAGGTCGGCTGCTCGTCGCTTGGCACGTTCAGCACGCGCTTCAAGGAGCTCGTCGGCCTGTCGCCGAGCGTCTACCGCGCGCGCGAGGCGCAGGCGACCGTAGGGCTGGCGCCCTGCGTGGCGAAGCAGGTGACGCGACCCGTCCGGGAACGTGGCGGTCGGGAATCGAGAAGCGCTGCGCCGAGACCACCCCTAGAATGACGGCCATGGACATCACCATCCACGCGAGCATGCTCCCGCACGACGATCCGGACACCTCGATCGCGTTCTACCGCGACGCTCTCGGCTTCGAGGTCCGCGGCGACGTCGAGTACGGGGGGATGCACTGGATCACGGTCGGGCCGGCAGGGCAACCCAGCACCTCCATCGTTCTGTACCCGCCCGCCGCCACCCCGGGCATCACCGACGAGGAACGCCGAACCATCGCCGAGATGATGGCCAAGGGAACGTTCGCCAGCATCAACCTGGCCACCACCGACCTCGACCGTGTCTTCGAGCGGTTGCAGGCCGGCGACGCCGAGGTCGTCCAGGAACCGACCGAGCAGCCGTATGGGGTCCGCGACTGCGCCTTCCGCGACCCCGCGGGCAACCTGATCCGCATCCAGGAGTTGCGCTGAGCCAACCGGCGATGGAGGCACGATGGGCAAGACCGGGAGGACGGACACGCAGTCGCCCGAACGGCACGCTGCCGACCGTCACGATTCCATCCGCGTGCAAGGCGCACGCGTGAACAACCTCAAGGACGTGAGTCTCGAGATCCCGAAGCGCCGCCTGACGGTGTTCACCGGCGTCTCCGGCTCTGGCAAGAGCTCACTGGTGTTCGACACCATCGCCGCGGAATCGCAGCGGATGATCAACGAGACCTACAGCGCCTTCGTGCAAGGCTTCATGCCGACGCTCGCCCGGCCCGAGGTCGACGTCCTCGACGGCCTGACGACCGCGATCATCGTCGACCAGGAGCGCCTCGGCGCCAACGCCCGCTCCACGGTGGGCACGGCGACGGATGCGAACGCGATGCTGCGCATCCTCTTCAGCCGGTTGGGGGAGCCGCACATCGGCTCGCCCAGCGCGTACGCCTTCAACGTCCCCTCGGTCCAGGGAACCGGTGCGATCACGGTCGAGCGCGGCGAGGACAAGACCAGGGCCGTGAAGCGGACCTACAGCCGGATGGGTGGCATGTGTCCGCGCTGTGAGGGCATGGGCGCGGTGACCGATATCGACCTGTCCCAGCTGTACGACGACACCAAGTCGCTCGCCGATGGTGCGCTCAGCGTCCCGGGCTACACCACGGGCGGCTGGAACTACCGCCTCTACGCGTCCTCCGGCTTCTTCTCTCCGGACAAGCCGATCGGCGAGTTCACGAAGAAGGAGCGGCACGACTTCCTCTACCGTGAGCCGACCAGGATGAAGATCGCGGGCATCAACATGACCTACGTGGGGCTGATCCCGCGGATCCAGAAGTCGATGCTCTCCAAGGACGTCGACGCGATGCAGCCGCACATCCGGGCGTTCGTGGAGCGGGCGGTCACGTTCACCACCTGCCCGGATTGCGGCGGCACCCGGCTCAGCGGGGCCCCCCGGTCGTCGAAGATCGAAGGGATCCACATCGGGGACGCCTGCGCCATGCAGATCAGCGACCTGGCCGCATGGGTCGCCGCTCTGGACGAGCCGTCGGTGGCACCTCTGCTCGTCGCTCTGCGACGCACCCTCGACGCGTTCGTGGAGATCGGGCTGGGCTACCTGTCGCTCGACCGGCCGTCGGGCACCCTTTCGGGAGGTGAGGCGCAGCGCGTCAAGATGATCCGCCACCTCGGGTCGTCACTGACCGACGTCACCTATGTCTTCGACGAGCCGACGATCGGGCTGCACCCGCACGACATCCAGCGGATGAACGACCTGCTGCTTCAACTGCGCGACAAGGGCAACACGGTGCTCGTCGTGGAGCACGAGCCCGAGACGATCCAGATCGCCGACCACGTCATCGACCTCGGCCCCGGGGCCGGTGCGGCGGGAGGCGCCGTCTGCTTCGAGGGCACCGTCGAGGGGCTTCGGGCAAGCGCCACCACCACCGGCCGCCACCTCGACGACCGGGCCGGCCTCAAGGAGCCGGTGCGGGAGCCCCAGGGAAAGCTGGAGATCCGCGGCGCGACAACGCACAACCTGCAGGGCGTCGACGTCGACGTCCCGACCGGGGTGCTCGTCGTCGTCACGGGCGTCGCCGGGTCCGGCAAGAGCTCGCTCGTGCACGACTCGATGCCCACCAGCGCCGACGTCGTGTCGATCGACCAGAGCGCCATACGTGGCTCCAGGCGGAGCAACCCGGCGACCTACACCGGCCTGCTCGACCCGATCCGCAAGGCGTACGCGAAGGCGAACGGCGTGAAGCCGGCCCTGTTCAGCGCGAACTCCGAGGGCGCCTGTCCTACCTGCAACGGCGCCGGCATCATCTTCACCGAGCTCGGCTTCATGGAAAGTGTCGCCACCACCTGCGAGGAGTGCGAGGGCAAGCGGTTCCAGCCGGCTGTACTGGATTACCACCTCGCCGGCCGCGACATCAGCGAGGTGCTGGCGATGCCGGTGACCGAGGCCGAGGCGTTCTTCGGGTCCGGTCCCGCGAAGACCCCTGCAGCCCACAAGATCCTGTCCCGGATGGCCGACGCCGGGCTAGGCTACCTCAGCCTGGGGCAGCCGCTCACTACGCTCTCCGGCGGTGAACGGCAGCGACTCAAGCTGGCTACCCACATGGGCGACAAGGGCGGCGTCTACGTCCTGGACGAGCCCACCATCGGTCTCCACCTTGCCGACGTCGAACAGTTGCTCGGCCTCCTGGACCGGCTCGTCGACGCCGGCAAGTCGGTCATCGTCGTCGAGCACCACCAGGCGGTGATGGCACACGCCGACTGGATCATCGATCTCGGACCCGGCGCCGGGCACGACGGCGGCCGTATCGTCTTCCAGGGCACGCCCGCCGACCTCGTCGCCGCGCGCTCCACCCTCACCGGCGAGCACCTCGCGGCCTACGTCGGCGGCTGAGCGAGGAGAACCCCGGCGCTAGGCGCCGGTGATCTCGGTAAGGAAACCGGGAAGCTGCACGCCTGGTAAGCCCATCGACTCGAAAACGCCCTGCGGCAGCCCGATATCGCCGACGAAGAGCCGGCCTGCCATGCCGCCGGGCTGGACCCCCTTCTTGGGCAGCGCCACGGACAGCGTCATGCTGGCGTGCACGATGTCGCCAGGCACCTCGCCGTCGTCGACCATCATGCCGGTGGGTGCGTCGAGGGAGATCACGCAGCAACCGTCACCCATGTTGTTCAGCACCGTGATCACGTCCTGGGTGCGGCCGCGCGGCGGCCCCTCGAGATTGGTGCCGATGGCGGCGTCGATGACGCACGCGAATTTCATCTTGGGAAGGCTCGTGCGCACCCGCACCTTGTCGAAGTGGCGCAGGTGCTCGAGCTGCTCCTTAGGGGTGCCGGAGTAGTTCTCGGCCTCGTGCGTGGGGACCACCCACACCCGATGACCCCGGGCACCCAGCAAGCGGGCGGCGGCGAGACCGCCACTGCCGTTGTTGCCGCGTCCCGCGACCACCAGCACGGGCCCGTCACCTGCGAAGGCGTCCACGAGCGTGACCAGATTGCGGGCCGTGTGCTCGACGAGCACGCGGTTGTCCAGACCGTACTTGCCGGTGGCGAGCATGATGAGCTGCTGCATCTGGGCAGCCGTAATCGCCGGGAGGTCATCCCAGGGCAGGACAGGAAAGCTCATACCCCTCCCTCGTGAGGTCAGCCGACCAGCTCAGCGTGCTCCAGGTTGGCCGTGGAGAAGACGTTCTGTACGTCGTCGAGGTCTTCGAGCGCTTCGATGAACCGGACCACCTTGTCGGCGTCGCTGCTGTCCAGCTCCGTCTCGGTCTGGGCGAACTTGCTGAGCTGCGATACCTCCGGAGCGTGCCCAGCCTTCTGAAGGCCGTCCACCACGGCGTACAGTTCGGTGGGCGAGGTATAGATGGTGAGGCCGCCGTCGATGGGCTCGAGGTCCTCGGCGCCGAGATCGATGGCGAGTTCCTGCAGCGTGTCGTCCGCGGCGTCCAACACGATCACGCCCTTGCTCTCGAACTGCCAGGCCGTCGATCCAGACATGTTGCCGCCGTGCTTGGTGAACACATGTCGGACCTCGGACGCGGTGCGATTGCGGTTGTCGGTGAGCGCTTCCACCAGCACCGCAACTCCGGCCGGACCGTATCCCTCGTACAGAACGGGCTCGTAGTCCCCGCCCTCGCTGCCACCGAGGGCGCGTTCGATCGCGCGGTCGATGTTGTCCTGCGGCACGTCGTCCGTCTTGGCAGCCGCCAGGGCGTTCTTCAGGAACAGGTTGGCCGACGGGTCGCCGCCACCGCCCTCACGAACAGCAGACTGGATGGCCCGTATGTGCTTGCTGATGATCTTCCCGCGCTGACGGTCGTTGACCGCCTTCTTGCGCTTGATCTGTGACCACTTGTTATGGCCTGACAAGGATGCTTCCTCCCGGTCTGCGCGCCTACTGCCTGAGAATGTCGCCGGACGGCGTAGTTGCCATTGTATCGCACGGCTACGCTCGGGACGGAGCCACTCCCGACCGAAGGGGGACTGCGCGCCGTCCGACCGTCATGCGGCGCCCGCAAGTGTTCGCTGCCCCACCTCTCGGGCGGGGCAGCGAACCGATCGTTCTAGACGTACGCGCGGACGTCAGCGGATGTACAGCGTCGTCACCGCCACGTCTCGCACCGGATAGCCCCTGATGTCGACCTCGATCGCGCTGGTCCAATCCCCTTCGCCGTGCCGTCCGCTGTAGCGGACGTGGCTGGGATCGGTCCGCGCCGACGTGAACGACGCCCGGATCCGGTGAAGGCCGCGCGGGGGCGCCGCGCTGAAACTCACGCGCATCTCCGGGGTGGGAAGGATGACCGTCCGGTTGCCCGGCACGTAGATGTTGCGCGCGAAGACGTACACGCGCCCGTCCGGGTCCATGGCGGAGAGCGTCACGTAGCCAGTGTCGCTCGTTCGGATGCGGAACTCGATCCCGTCGCCGAGGAAGTAGTTGGCGCCCGAGCCACGTGTCGGCTCGAAGTAGGTGATGACGTTGTCGAGGGGAACGCCGACTTGCACGGACGTGCCGGGCCGCACGTAGATGCTGCACGCAGACAGCGCTAGACCCAACACCAGGACGACGGGTGCCAAACGGACGAGTCGATGGTGGCTCATGAGCGAATCTCCTTGCCCCCATGATACGCGAGGCGGGCCTCTTGCCCGTGCGTGACGCATTCATGGCTGCTTAAGGCAAGTGTGTCGCAGGTCACGCTTGCAGCCCTGGGGCGGCACCGGTCAGGGCGTCGACGTCGACGGTTGCTGGGCCCCCGGTTTGCTCCGATCGTAGGTCGTGAGGACGTAGGGCAGATCGGACTGGTGGTAGCGGCCGCGGTCGTCGTACCAGTAGATGTAGTAACCCTGTGAGTTGCCGCTGGTACCGCCCTCGGAAGCCGTGCTGGAGCGCGTCACCTTGCCGTCCACGACGCCGTCGAAGACGACCTTGCCATCGTAGGAGTAGAGCGTGATGTACATGCGCTGGTTGGTGAAGTCCTGGATGCTGCGACGGATCCGGTTCTGCGTCTCGTTGCGGCAACCGGCCAGGCCGGCGAGCAAGACCACCGCGAGCACCACCAGGACGAGCGTCCTCTTCAATGCGCACCTCCGCGCCTCGTGACCGCGAGGCGCGGTTCCCAGGATAGCACCGAGGGCTTGGGACCCCTTCGGTCGAGCCTGCTCCAACATGCCCCACGGGTTAACAAGGTCAGACTCAAGTTATGTATTATACCCCGTAGTGAGTCCCGTCATGACCAACCCCTACGAGGTTCTTGGCGTCACGCCGGAGGCCAGCGCGGACGAGGTGAAGGCGGCCTACCGGAAGCTCGCGATGCGCTACCACCCGGACCGCAACCCCGGGAACAAGGAGGCCGAGGAGCGCTTCAAGGAGATCTCCGAAGCCTACGCGGTGCTGCGCGATCCGGATGCGCGGGAGCGTTTCGATCGCTACGGGACCACCGGGAGCGGAGCGGCCGGGGCGCCGGACTTCAGCACCGTGGACTGGCGCACCATCTTCCGGGAGGCCGACATCCCCATCAACTGGGACGGCCGCGAGGGGGCCCCGCACAGCGGCAACGCCGTGTTCGACGCGCTCTTCGGGATGATGACGGGGCTGTTCCGCAACGCCGGCCTGCTTCCTGGCGAGACCCGTGAGATCCGTGTCCAGGTGCCGTTGGCACTGGCACGCGCCGGAGGTCTTCGTCGAGTCCGCGTGCCCGGGACCAGTGTGTGCCCCACTTGCCGCGGGCAGCGCACGGTGTCCGGCGCGACCTGTCCCGATTGCGGGGGCGCGGGCGTGCGCAACGGCCGCGCCAACGTCGACGTACAGGTCCCGGCAGGCGTTCGCGACGGTACGCGTCTGCGCCTGCGCGGACTTGGAGGGCCCGGCAACCCGCCGGGCGACCTGTTCGTGAAGATCGGCGTGGCGCTGCCCGCCGGCGCACGCCTGCAGGGCGACGACGTGCTCGCCGACGTCCATGTGATGCCGGCAGAGGCCGCCCGCGGCGTGACCGCCCGCTTCGCCGGGGAGCCGGTGAACGTTCCGCCGGGAACGCCCAACGGCGGCAAGGTGCGTCTGCAGGGGCAAGGACTGGGGCGGGGCGACCTCGTCGTCACGGTGCACCACGACTTCTGGCGGGGCGCGGCCAGGGCCGCCTCGGACTGGCTGGGTAAGCTGACGGACGGAGGGACGGCGGCATGAGCGCGGAGCGCAACCCCGAACCGAAGGACAAAGTGGCGGAGGACAGCGTGGCGGAGGACGACGCGACGGACCACGACGCGACGGAGGGCGAGACGCCCGAAGAACGCGCCGAGGGCATCGACAAGGACAAGCCGCTGTACGTCATCAGCGTCGCCGCGGAACTCGTGGACATGCACCCCCAGACGCTACGGCTGTACGAGCGCAAGGGGTTGATCGAGCCGAGCCGAAGCGCGGGGAAGACGCGCCTGTACTCCCAGCGCAACATCGAGCAGCTTCGCGAGATCCGTCGCCTGACCCAGGAGCTGGGCGTGAACCTGGCCGGAGTCGAGGAGATCATCAAGCTGAGGCGGCGCCTCGGCGAGCTCCAGTTCAGCATGGAGAACCGCATCTCCAACCTGCAGGTCCGTCTCAAGGATCACCTCGACATCATGCGTCAGCAGGCGCTTCCCTCGGGCGAGCAGGAGCCCGAGCAGGACGAGGACTGATCCCCGCACCGGTATACTCGCCGGCATGTCGCTGACGGACTACCTGGAAGAGAACCGCGAGCGCCACCTCAACGAGCTCTTCGAGTTCCTGCGCATCCCCTCGGTGTCCACCGACCCGGAGCGCTCGCAGGACGTGGCCGATGCCGCCGCCTACGTAGCCGGCGCGTTGGATCGTGCTGGCCTGGAGGCCACGGTGGAGCCCACCGCTGGGCACGGCATCGTAGTCGCGCGCTCGCCCGAGGTTCCGGGCGCGCCGACGGTCCTGATCTACGGTCACTACGACGTCCAGCCGGCGGAACCGCTGGATCTCTGGGAGACACCGCCGTTCGAGCCGACCGTGATCGACGGGGACATCCGGGCCCGGGGTGCGACCGACGACAAGGGTCAGGTGTATGCCCACATCAAGGGCGTCGAGGCGCTCGCCCGCGTGGATGGCGCCCTGCCCCTCAACGTGGTGTTCGTGGTCGAGGGCGAGGAGGAGATCGGAAGCCCGAGCCTGCGTCCCTACCTCGAGCGCAACGCCGACGCCCTGGCAGCCGACGTGGTCGTCATCTCCGACGGCGCCATGCTCGCACCGGACACCCCCACCCTGACCTACGGCCTCAAGGGTCTCGCGTACCTGGAGGTGCACGTGCGTGGCGCCGGCCGCGACCTGCACTCGGGCGCCTACGGCGGCGGCGTACCCAACGCCATCAACGCCCTGGCAGGCATGATCGCGGGCCTCAAGACCGGCGACGGACGGGTCGCCGTGCCCGGCTTCTACGACGCGGTGGTGCCGCTGGGCGACGAGGAGCGTGCGCGCATGGCGGCCGCTCCGTTCGACGAGGCCGCCTTCCGCGCCGACGCTGGCGTGAGCGCGACGCCGGGAGAGACCGGCTACAGCCTCATCGAACGGCTCTGGGGCCGGCCCACGCTCGATTGCAACGGCATCTGGGGCGGTTTCCAGGGGGAGGGCGCGAAGACCGTCATCCCGGCCACGGCCGCCGCCAAGCTCTCCTGCCGCCTGGTACCGGGCCAGGACCCGGACGACATCGCGGACAAGGTCACGCGTGCGCTGGAAGCGCTCGCCCCCGAAGGGATCGAGGTCGAGGTGAAGCGCCTGCACGGCGGCCGTCCCGCCTCCACGCCCATCGACTCCGCCAGCGTCCGCGCTGCCGCCGCGGCGCTGCGCGCTTCCTTCGGTCGCGAGCCGGTCTTCGCTCGCACCGGAGGCACGATCCCCGTAGTGGCCGACTTCCAGGAGCTGCTCGGCAGCGAGGTCGTGCTGGTGGGGCTGGGCCTGGAGGACGACCGCGCCCACGCGCCGAACGAGAAGTTCGCGGTGCGGGATTTCCTGCGCGGCATCCAGACAAGCGCGCGCCTGCTACGGGCCCTGGCCGGGCGCGCGGCGTGAGCACGGGGCCAGGGTAGACTGGCGCGTGCGCCTCACCTCCCTGTCGCTCCAGGGCTTCAAGAGCTTCGGGAATCGCGCGCTGGTCGAATTCGCTCCGGGCGTCACCGCCATCATCGGGCCCAACGGCTCGGGCAAGTCCAATCTGATCGACGCGTTGAAGTGGACCACCGGCGGCGGTCGCGCGCGGGAGTTCCGCGCCAGCGACAAGACCGACCTGATCTTCCACGGCGCCACGGGCAAGCGCGGCCTCAGCCTGGCGGAGGTCGAGGTGGAGCTTCGTGGCGACGGCCGGACCATCAAGGTCTACCGCAGCCTCGACCGCGACGGCACCACCCGCTTGCGGCTCAACGGTCGTAACGCCCGTTTCCTCGATCTCGAGGAAGCCCTGTCGGGCAGCGGGCTGGGCCGAGCGGGGGTCGCGCTCATCGGCCAGGGTGAGGTCAGCCAGGTGCTCATGGCGGATCCGCCGAAGCTGCTGGAGTACGTCGCCGAAGTTGCCGGCGTGGGACGCATGAGCTCGCGTCGCGAGCAGACACAAGCCCGCCTGGAGACCGCGCGCGGCCACCTCGACCGGCTGCAGGACGTCCTGGTGGAGCTCGACGAGCGCTGCGTTCGCCTCGGAGAGGAGGCCGCCGACGCCGAGCGGCACGCCTCCCTGAGCGCCGAAGCGCTCCGTCTGCGCGTCACCGCCTCCCGCAGACGCGTGGACGCGCTGGAAGAGGAGATCGCGGGCCTGCAGGAGCGCCGTGCCGAGCTGACGGGAGCCATCCAGGAAGGACGCGAACGGCTTCAGGAGCTGCGTACCGAGCTCGAGAGCGCACGGCACACGCGCGACGTCAGGGAAGAGACCTACCGCAGCGCCCTGGCCGAAGCCGAACTCAAGCGCGGCGACCTTCGCGTGGCGGACGAGCGCGCGCAGCGCGCTGGCGAACGGTGGCAAGCGGCACAGGACGCCCTGGCGGCTGCGCACGAAGAGGCCCGCCGGCTAGAAGCGGGCGAGCCGCCGAGCGCTCCCGAAGGCGACCCAGCGCCGCTGGCCGAACGCGAGGCCTCGCTGAGCGAGGCGCTTCAAGGCTCCGATGCCGAGTTGGCCGAGGCGCGCGCCGCCCTCGAGGAGGCCGGCGGCGAGCTGGACCGGCTACGCGAGGCACAAGCGGCTGCCGAACGCAGTGCCGCCACCTTCGAAACGCAGCGTGCCGGACTCGAGAGCCAGGCACGCGAACTCCAGCAACGGCTGGATGCGCTCGTCGTAACGCCGCAGGAGGACCTGACGGCGCTCGAAGCCTCCGAGGCCGAGGCGCGCCGGCGCTCGGCGACGCTGGCCGCCGATCTGGAGACGGCACGCAAGCGCCTGGCCGAAGCGCATGAACGTCACGCCCACCTGGAGGCCGAACGGCAGGCGCTGGGTCGGGCGGCGCAGCGCCAGCGCGCAGCCTTCGAAGCACGGCGCGGGTACGCGCAGGGCCCCCGCAACGCCCTCACCTCGGGCATCGAAGGCGTCCTCGGCTCCGTCGGCGACCTACTCGACGTTCCGGAGCGCTTCCGCACGGCGGTGGCCGCCGCCCTCGGGCGGCGCGCCGAGTACGTCGTCGTCGATCATGCCGATACCGGGCGCAGGGTGCTGCGCTGGGTACGCGAGCACGGCGGCTTCGTCACGGTGCTCCCGCTCGACCTGCTACGCGACGACGGCCGCAGGCCCCCGCGCGAGCTGCTCGCTCAGGAAGGCGTCATCGGAGCCGCAGTCGACGTGGTGGAGGTCGATGCGGCCTACCGTTCGGTCGCCGAGCAGCTCCTCGGCGGCACCGCACTGGTGGAGACGATGGAGCGGGCCACCGCGCTGGCGCGCGGGCGCGGGCCGCGCGCGCGGATGGTGGCACTCGACGGCGACATCCTGGAGGCGTCCGGAGCCATGAGCGGCGGGCGGCGTGGGCCGCAGTCGAGCGTGCTGGGCGCGGCTGCGGAGCTCGAGGAGGCCGAAGCGGCCGAGGAGCGTGCGAGCCGCCAGGCCGAGGTCGCCAGGGCGGAACTCGAGCGCGGGCAGCGGGACGTCCGGGAGCTGCAGGAGCGCCTGCCCGAGGCTGCTACGGCGCTGGAGGACGCGCGCACGCGCCTGGCAGAGGCGCGCGAGCGGGGCTCACGCCGGCAGGGGCTGCTCGAGGACCTGCAGCAACGCGCCGTCGAGGTCGATCGCGCGCGCGACGCGCTGCAAGCGCCGCCCGATCCGCCGGACCCCCACCGGCTGGAGGCGGCCGCAGAAGCCGCCAGCAGCGCCGCCCAGAGCGTCGAAGACCTCCGCGACCGCGATGCCGAGCGCCGCCAGGAGCTGGCGGAGGTGCGGCAGCGTCGCCTGCTGCTGGAGGAGCGCCTGCGCTCGTACGCTTCGGCGCTCGAGCGCTTCCGGCAGGAGCGCTCCCGGGCTTCGGAGTTGCGCACCTCGATCGGTCGTCAGGAGCAGACGCTGGCGGACCTTCAGGAGGCGCTCGCCGCCGCGCAGGCCGCCCGGACAGAGGCCGAGGCGGCGCTGCCGACGGGGCTGGAGGAGGCGGAGGCTGCGCTGTCCGAGGTGCGCTCACAGAGCGACGCGTTCGAGGCGGCGTTGAACGAACTCACCGAGCACCAGGCAGGGCGCGGCCAGGAGCTCGAAGGGTGCAACGTTCAGCTCGCCCGCCGCGAGGCCGCACTCGAGCTCGCCGCCGAGGAGCTCCAGGGTTACCCCGAAGGCGCCGAGCCGCTCGAGCTGAGCGAGCGCGCCGCCAAGAGCAGGCTGCGTGAAGTCGAGACCGCCCTGGACGCGCTGGGCCCGGTCAACCACCGGGCGGCAAGAGACCTGCAGGAGTCCCGAGAGCGCAAGGAGGGACTCGAGGTCGAGGCGGTACAGGCCACGCTGGCCGTGACCGAACTGGAAGGCACGCTGGAGCGCATCGACCGCGAAACCACGGCGCGGCTGCACGCCGCGCTCGAACGCCTCCGGGTCAGCTTCCGGGGACACGTCCAGCAGCTCTTCGGTGCCGAGGGTCAGGGCGACATCGACGTCGAGCATGACGAAGGCCGGCCGGTCGGCGTCCGCATCCGCCTGCAACCGCCCGGCAAGCAGACGCAATCGCTCCACCTGCTCTCGGTGGGGGAGCGAACCATGGGGGCGCTCGCTTTCCTGTTCGCGCTGATGGCCGACGGGAGCGACGGCGCGGGCCTCCCGATCGCCGTTCTGGACGAGGTCGACGCCCCGCTCGACGAGGCCAACATCCGGCGCTACTGTGCGTTCCTGGAGCGGCTCGCGAAGACCGGCACGCAGTTCGTGCTCATCACCCACCAGAAGGCGACCTTCGAGGTGGCCGACGTGTTGTGGGGGGTCACCACCGAGGACGGCGTGAGCCGGGTGTTCAGCATCCGTCGTGACGAAGTCGCTCCGGTAGGCTGAGAAGCATGCCGCTCGCGATCGCGTTCCGCATCGAGGCGCACGCCTCGCTCCCGTCGACGCAGAGCGACGCCCGCCGGCGCCTGGAGGGCGGCGAGGACGTCGACGGCCTGGTGGTGCGCGCAGCTCGTCAGACGCAGGGGAGAGGACGGCGAGGCCAGTCTTGGGAGAGCGCCCCGGGGGGCAGCTACCAGACGCTGATCGTGCGCGACCCGGCACCGCCGTCGCTGGGCCGGGGCGGCGCCGCCGTCGCGGTGGCGGTCGGGATGGCGGAGTCCCTGTCCGAGGTCGGTGTCCGGGTCGCCCTCAAGTGGCCGAACGACCTGTTCTACCGGGGGCGGAAGCTCGGAGGCATCCTGACCGAGTACCTGCGCGGTCATCTGCTGGTGGGGGTGGGCGTCAACGTGGGCAACGAACCGCCTCCGGGCGGCGTAGCGCTGCGCGGCTGGGACCTGGAGGGCGTGCACGGCGCCGTGCTGGCCGGCATGCAGCGCGGTCTGGACGCCTGGGTGGACGACGTCGCGTCGATCCCCGAGCGATTCCGGGCGTTCGACGCTCTGGAGGGACGCCCGCTGCGCATCGAGACCGGCGGGCGCGTCCTCGAGGGCGTCGGCTGCGGCGTCGACGGGCACGGCTGCCTGCTACTCGAGGTCGAGGGCACGTTGCCCGGCGGCGACGCGCAGGCAGTGTGCTCGGGGAGCGTCCTGTTGGATGCGGGCCGGCTCCCCTGAGCGAACCGCCGCCGCCCAGCGGCAGGCGGGCTCGACGACCGCCCGCAACTCAGACCCGTTTCAGCTGGACCTCATCCGTGTGCGACGCATGTTCTCGCCCCGTCGTGCCACCGTGAACGTGGAGGTGAGGCGCATGACCCGTCCCCGTTCGCTCCCCCGTATGGCGCGCACCACGGTCCGCAGGCTGGCGCTCCTGGCGCTCCTGGCGGTGCTGGCGCTCGCAGCGACCGCCGCCGCCCAGGCCACCCCTCTGAAGGTGTTCAGCGCGAACCTCAGCCCGAACAACGTCGTCCCGCCGGTCCACACGGGCGCCAGCGGCTTCGCGGTGGCCGTGCTGAACGGTCACCGGCTCGACGTCCTGGGGTCGTTCCTGGCCCTCTCCAGCCCGGTCGCCACCGAGCTGCGCGGCGGCGCCCACATCCATCAGGGCGGGCCGAACGACAACGGCCCGATCCTCTACGGCCTGAGCGTCGACGGGACCGTCGCAGGCAGCATCCGCGGCATCTTCGATCTCACCGACGCGCAGGTGAAGGCGCTGGAGGCCGGTGACCTCTACGTGCAGATCCACTCCGAGCTGCACAAGCCCGGGGAGATGCGCGCCCAGCTCAAGCCCTTCAAGCCGTGACGGCAGGCGGCGGTGGGGGGCCGCTCGGGATCTCGCGCGACCCCCACCGCCGCTCTCCCGGAGCCTTCACCAGTCGTCGATGTCCTCGCCGATCGCGTCCTGGTCGATCTTGGCGTAGATCCTGGTGGTCTGGATGTCGGCGTGCCGCAGGTGCGCCGCCACCCGGCCGAGGTCGTGGGTCTGCCGGTAGTAGCGCGTACCGGCCCCGTGGCGCAGGCCGTGCACGCCGGCCGAGGCGTAGTCGACGCCCGCGCGCTGGCACAGGGTGCGGAAGCGCTTACGGGTGTGATCGGTGCCCCAGGGCAAGACCCACTCCGGGTCACGCTGGCGGCGCGCCGTAGCCCCGTCCGCCCGGAGTGCCTCGAGAGCCGCGCGCAGGCGGCGCGTCATGCTCACGCGGGCGCTCTTGCCGCCCTTGCCGGACTCCACCCTGAGCTCGTTGCGAGCCAGGTCGAGATCACGCCAGCGCAGCGCCGTCATCTCGCTGATGCGCAACCCGGCGTGCGCGCCCAGCAGCACCACGACGCGTTCGGCTGGCTGGGCCAGGTCGAGAAGCCGTTCCACCTCCTTATCGCCGTAGGGGCGGCGCTTCTCCCACGGCGGCGTCGGGTCCTTGGCGATCCGTACGTTCTCGAACGGCCGTGCCTCCGTCGCGCCCGCCCAGCGCAGCGCCCGGTAGAGCGTGCGTGCCGCCGCCAGCTTCACCTGCAGCGTCGAGGGCTGCGGCCGCTCGCCCGAGGCCGCGCCGGGCGTGGACTCCAGTCGGCGGATGTAGAGCACGCCGGCGTCACGGGTGGGCCGGAGCAGGTTCTCGTCCTGCCAGCCCTCGAGCAGGTCCGCGATGCCGCGCCGGTAGGTGCGGAGCGTATGACGGCTGGCGCGCGAGCCCTTGGAGCCGTGCAGGAACAGGTAGGCTTCGGTGAGCGCCCACAGCTCGCCCACATCGCGGGCATTGGCGGCACGCGCGGCCCGTCGCCGGAGCTCGTCGGTCGGCAGCGAGGCCCAGCCCTCGGCGCGGCTGAGCGCGTCGCCCTGGTAGCGTTGGAGGTCGCTCACGGCGCCACCGGACGGGCGTACAGGCGGTTTCTTGGGTTCGAGCACCCCTTCATGTCGGCATCATAGCGAGACCTGATAAGACGAGTTATCAGGTTTTTTACAGTTTCGAGCACGGCCGGAATGCCCTCGACCGGCTCGGCCGTCGTGCGTCGCTATGCTTCGTCGCCCCGTGTCGCATGACGCCCGGGCGCGGCCGACCAGCCACCGGCCCGGCGGGACCGCGGGCTCCGGCCGTGGCTCTCGCCTCCGGGCGCGCCGGCGAGCGGGCGCCCGCAACGCGTCGCGCTCCCGGCCCCGGCGCCCGGCTACGACCGGCGCCGCCCGGCACCGCGCCGCCGCCGACGGAGCGGCCGTCCGCCGGCGACCGCCCACGCATGCGTCCAGCCCACATCCGCCCACGGCTGCCGACGTCCGGTCCGCGCCGGCGCGCTCCCCGGTACCACCACCCTCTGGCTGCGGTCCACCTCGAGCCGGTCCCCCACGATCTCCTCGAACCCGCCGCGGACCGCCGCGTGGCGATGGTCCCCCAGGTCGCCCGTCCAGACGCACGGTCCCCGCCTCCGCCGGCGGCCACGCGCCTTCACCGGCGTGGCGATGCCCGCCGTACGTCCCTGACGCGAAGGGCGCCACGCGCATCGTGCCAGCGGACGCGGCATCATGGTTGGTCCCGACCGGTCTAGCTGCACGTCGACACCTTCGCTAGAACGGTCTACCTTTCACGATGCGAGGGCCCTGCGCGCGGCGCGGCGGCGCTCCGACTTCGGGGGGACGGCGTGAAGCTGCGTCGGTCGTCCGTGGCGGTGGAAGCACGTCCCATCGATTTGATAATTCCCGAGCGGGCACGGACCCCTTCTTGCCGCTCAGGCACCGACGTGCTGACGCTTCGAAGCGAGATGCGCCACGACGTAGGCGGCGTCGCGGCCGACGCCCCCGAGCAACACCGAGCTCAGCGAGTGGAGGAACGGCAATCCCAGGAAGTAGAGTCCTGGACAGTACACCACCACGCCGCGCCGTGCGATGGGCAGGCCGGCCCGATACCGCACCGGGAGCTCGATCCAGTCGTGCCGCAGGTGGTAGCCCGTGCACCACACGACGTTCGCGACATTGAGGACCGTACCGTCGGTCAGGACAGGGCGGCCGCCTTGCACGCCGGCCACGCGCGGAACCCTCCGGATGCCCGCGGCGGCGAAGTCCGCCCGCCGGACCCGGCCGAGCGGGACGCCTCGAGGCGGGTCCAGGAAGACGTCGCGGACCTTGCGGCCGATGGGCGTGCCCACCGTGAGGACGCGCGTGGCTGCGAACCAGAAGATCGGTGCGACCAGGCGGTGGCCGGGCGTCCCCGCCGCCGCGGGCTCCTGTCCCGTGTCCCGCCCCGACAGCGCCACCCGGTGGGTCCGCGCCAGCTCGACCGCGATCTCCGCGCCGGAGTTGCCCGCGCCCACGACCAGCACGTCGCCCCGCTGCAGCTGCGAGGGATTGCGGTAGGCCTTGGAGTGGAGCTGGACGATGCCCTCGTCCAGCTCGCCCGCGAACGGCGGGACCTTGGGCACGTGATAGGCCCCGGCGGCCACCACGACGTGGTCCGCCAGCCACCGTCCCCCGCCGTGCAGCACCTCGAAGCGCCCCTGCGCCGCGCGCAGCCGCTCGACCCGGACCCCGGTGCGCACGGGCAGGTCGAACGCACGCGCGTACGCCTCCAGGAACGCCGCAACCTCGTCCTTGCTCGGGTAGCTCCAACCCGCGGCGGGGAACCGCTTGCCGGGCAGCGCGTCGTAACGCGCGGGCGTGAACAGCCTGAGCGAGTCCCAGCGCTTGCGCCAGCTGTCGCCGACCCGTTCGTGGGCGTCCAGGATGACGAAGGGCAGCCCGCGACGCTTGAGGTGGTACCCCGCGGCCAGCCCGGCCTGTCCCCCGCCGATGACGACGGTCTCGACGCGCTCGTCGCTCACGGCTCCTCCTTCCCCTCGTCGGAATGGGTGGGCGGGGTGTGCGTGCGGCACCCGCGCCGGCCGTCAGCTCTCGATGCGGAAGATCTCGCGGCGGCCGCTCACCACCAGGTCGTGGTAGTCCGCCATCGCGCCGCGCACCCGTGCGTCGTCCATGAGCCTGCGCTCGAGGCCGAAGAAATCGTCGATGCCCTCGACGCTCGCCTCGGCGACGAGCGTCCAGAAGGGCTCGCTCGCGACGTCGGTCAGGATGCGCAGCGGGCGCTCGCCCAGCTCCTCGAGCGCCGTCGACATCACCCGGAATTTCTCGGCAAGCGCCCGTACCCTTCCCGGCTTGCAGTTGAGGATCTCGCGCACGACGTACATGGTGCCCTCCCCTGGGGCGTTCGGTCCGGCCCGCCCCCGTGTGTGGGGGCACCGTAGCGCGACCGGCACGCCGCCGGCATCGGGGAGAACCCCCAAGACCGCCAACCCCGGCGTGCGTGGTTCCACCCACGCCGGGGCGCCCCGGTCGCGGGGGGACGGCGCCCCGTCCTGAGTATGGAACCGCACCCGCACGCGCGCAAGCACGCCGGCACCGCGGTCGCGCGGTCGCACCTATAGCAGCGTGCCGGTCAGCAAGGTCGCGGCCACGGTGAAGAAGATGATGATGCCGGTGACGTCGACGATGGTCGCGACGAAGGGCGCCGACGACGACGCCGGGTCGGCGCCGATACGCTTGAGCACGATCGGGAGCAACGAGCCGGCCAGCGACCCCCAGAGCACCACGCCGATGAGCGAGAAGAAGATCGTGCCGGCGATGAGCGGCCAGTGCGGGCCGTACATATCGAACGCCAGCGCCCACACGGTGATGCGCGCGAAGCCCACGGTGCCGAGGATGAGCCCGAGCGACAACCCCGCCACCAGCTCCCGGCGCATCACGCGCCACCAGTCGCGGACCGTCACCTCGCCCAGCGCCATGGCGCGCGTCACCAGCGTGGCGGCCTGCGAGCCCGAGTTGCCGCCGCTGGAGATGATCAGAGGGATGAACAGCGACAGCACCACGGCCTTGGCGATCTCGGTCTGGAAGAACCCCATCGCGGTAGCGGTGAGCATCTCGCCGATGAACAACATCACCAGCCACACCGCGCGCTTGCGCACCAGCGCGGGAATGCTGAGCCGCAAGTAGGGCTCGTCGAACGCCTCGACACCGCCGAGCTTGTGGAAATCCTCGGTAGCTTCTTCTTCGGCCACGTCCAGCACATCGTCCACCGTGACGATGCCAACGAGGATCCCGCCGGTGTCGGTGACGGGGAGCGCGGTGCGGTCCAGCCTGCGGAAGGCGCTGACCGCCTCCTCCTGGTCCTGGGTGGCCTCCAGCGCCACGAACTGCCGGTCCATGAGCGCCTCGATGCGGGTCTCCGGATCGACGAGAAGCAGCTCACGCATCCGCAGGTCGTCGATGAGCCGCCCGCCCTTGGCCGTGACGTAGAGGATGTTGAGGGTCTCGGAGTCGCTGCCGAACTGCCGGATGTGCGCCAGGGCGTCCCCAACGGTCCAGTGCGGCTTGACCGCTACGTAATCGGGCGTCATCAGGCGGCCGACCGAGTCTTCCGGATAGCCGAGCAGGCGCGTGGCCACGCTGCGCTCGTCCGGCGAGAGCAGATTGAGCAGGCGCTTCGTCACCTTGCCGGGCAGCTCTTCGAGGAGCGCCGTGCGATCGTCCGGCGACATGTCGTTGAGGATGTGCGCCACGTCGCGGTCGCCCATCGCCCTGAGCAGGCGTTCCTGGGCGTCGACGCGCAGGTACTCGAAGGTGTCGGCCGCCAGGTCGCGCGGCAGGATGCGGAACACCACCGCCTCCGCCTCGTGCGGCAGGTCGTCCATCAGCTCGGCGAGGTCGGGCGGTTCCCGGTCGCGAAGTCGCGTCCGGAGCTCCTCGAAACGCCGCGCCTCGACCAGCTCCAGGAGCTCGTCGCGCTGGGCCTCCAGATCGGGAGCCTGAACCATGTGCCTCACCTCCGCCCGTCACCGACGCCGGGCGCGCATCTGGCGCGTCCGGGGCCAGGGAAGTCTACCAGCCGCGCGCCGCTCTCCCCCGCCGGCTGCGGCCGCCGCGTCGGCACCTCATGCGCACATCGTCACAAGCAATAAGCTCGTGCGTTTGTGACGGCGCGTGCCGAGGGCTCAGTTCAACTCGTCCAACGTGAGTTGGAAGCTCGGCACGAACGTCTCCAGGAAGTAGCCCACCTCGGGCTCCTCCACCGCCGCCAGATCGGCCCCGATGGCCTGCTCCGCGCGCACGAACTCCTCGTTGCCCGCCTTGGCCTCCTCCACACACTTGAGGTAGGCGGTGAGCTTGTCGGCGAGCTTCACCAGCCGCCACTCAGCGGCGTCGGCATCCGCCGGGAAGAACAGCTCGCGGTAGTCGGGCCGGAGTGCCGTGGGGAGCATCTTCAGCAGACGCTCGCGGGCCACGTCACGGATGCCGTCCATCGCCTCGGCGACCCGGGGGTTGAAATACTTGATGGGGGTAGGCACGTCGCCGGTGATGACCTCCTCGGCATCGTGGAACACGGCCAGCAACGCGGTCCGCTCGGGGTCTACCGAACCGCCGTAGAGCCGGTTGCGGATGACCGCCAGGGCGTGCGCCACCATCGCCACCTGCAAGCTGTGCTCCTGGGTGTTCTCGGGGCGCGTGTTGCGCATCAGACCCCAGCGCAGGATGTATTTCAGGCGAGCCAGGTAGGCAAAGTAGTGGCTGCTCACGCCGGATATCGTACCGTGGGCAGCGGAGGGGCCCGCCCGCAGGCTATGAAACATCGCATTGACGCGTGGCGGTGCGCTCCGTACGCTCTGGTGAACGAGGAGGAGACCGTGAAGCGTCTTGCCTGGATAGCGCTCGGGTTGCTGGCCATCACGCTCGCAGCGTGCGCACCCACCACCGCGGTGGAGACCAACGTGACCCCGACCCTGATCTCCGTCACGCCCCCGCAGTCGAGCGGCGGCACCGTCGTGCTCCAGGGCCGCTACTTCGGCGACGGCCACGGCGGCACGGGGGCCAACAGCTACGTCCTTGTCGGGGCGAACATGAACCGCGAGGGCGGCATGAAGGTGCAGTCGTCGTCGTGGAGCCCCAACCGTATCGAGTTCCCGGAGCCGCAGAACGCGGGGTACGGCTTCGTCTTCGTGGTCGTCAACGGCCAGCCGAGCAACGGCCTCCCCGCGAACTTCCCCTGAACGAAGCGCTACGAGCGGCATCGAGCCGCTCACCGAGCCTGCGGGGTCGCCATCGGCGGCCCCGCTTCTCGTGGTGCGGGCGCTCAGACGCGCGGTAGACTCGGACCCTATGAAACCGCAAGCCGTGAAGGGCACCCATGACGTCCTGCCCGACCAGCAGCCCCTCTGGCGGCACCTGCTGGGTGCGGTCGAGCGCGAGTTCTCGCGCTCGGGCGTCCGCCAGATCACCACGCCGGTGTTCGAGTACAGCGAGGTCTTCGACAAGTCGGTGGGCGATTCCGCCGATCTGGTCGTGCAGAAGGAGATGTACACGTTCGAGGACCGGGGCGGACGCAGCCTGACCTTGCGGCCGGAGTTCACGGCCGGGGTGCTACGCGCCTTCATCGAGCACGGCATGCACACCCTGCCGCGCCCCGTGAAACTGTGGAGCGCGGGTCCCCTGTTCCGCGCCGAGAACGTGCAGCGCGGCCGCTACCGCCAGTTCCACCAGATCAACCTCGAGATCGTGGGCCTCTCCCAAGCGCTCGCCGACGCCGAGGCGGTCCAGCTCGTGTATCGATCGCTGAAACGCGCAGGGTTGCGGCGGCACCGCGTGCGGCTGGGGTCGGTGGGCGACCCCGAGGACCGCGCGGCCTACAACGCCTATCTGCGCGAGAAGCTCACCCCCCATGCCGAAGCGCTCTCGGAGACGAGCCAGCGCCGGCTGGAGCTCAACCCCATGCGGGTGCTCGACAGCAAGTCCGAAGAGGACCAGGCGCTGCTGGAGGGCCTCAAGCGCCCGCTCGACTTCCTGGGGGAAGCGGCCCGCGCTCACCTGGACGAGGTCCGGCGTTACCTCGACGGATGGGACGTGCCCTACGAGATCGACCCCGCGATCGTGCGTGGGCTCGACTACTACCGCCGCACCGCGTTCGAGGTCCACTTCGAGGGCATCGGCGCCCAGTCCGCGCTCGGTGGGGGCGGCCGCTACGACGGCCTCATCGAGAACCTCGGCGGGCCGGCGCTCCCGGGCGTGGGCTGGGCGGTCGGCGTCGAGCGGATCTTCGACGCCCTGGCGCAGGAAGGGATCACCCCGACCGACGACAGCGGTCCGGCGCTCTACCTGGTGCCGCTCGACGAACCGGCGGTCCTCGAGGTGACGCGCCTGGCGAGCGCGCTGCGGGAGCAGTTCCGGGTCGAGCACAGCTACCAACCCCGCAACCCGGGCAAGGGCCTCAAGGAGGCCGACCGCAGTGGCGCGGCGTTCGCCGCCCTGCGCGGCAGCAGCGAGCGGGAGCGCGGCGTCGTGCAGCTCAAGAACCTGGCCAGCGGCGAACAGGCGGCGGTCGCCGAGGGCGACGTGATGCGCTACCTGCAGGAGCGCCTGTGAACCGGCCGCCCACCTGCCCCGCCTGCCGGTCGGCGCACGCGGAGATGCCCGGGGGGCGCGCTCTGATAAGCTCACGGGCATGAGACGGAGCCATTCCTGCGGGGCATTACGTGCCTCGCATGCCTCCCAGACCGTCGTCCTGCAGGGGTGGGTCAACCGCAGGCGCGACCTCGGCGGGCTGATCTTCTTCGACCTGCGCGACCGCGAGGGCCTCACCCAGATCGTGGTGGAGCCCGACGACACCGAAGCCTTCGCCGCCGCCCAGGGCGTCCGCGGCGAGTTCGTGGTGGAGATCGAGGGCGAGGTGCGACTCCGCCCCGCCGACCAGCGCAACGACCGCAACGCGACCGGCGAGGTCGAGGTCGTGGCCAGGCGACTCGAAGTGCTCTCCCCCGCCCGTACGCCGCCCTTCCTGGTCGACGGCAGCGTCGATGCCCGGGAGGTCAGCGAGGACCTGCGTCTCAAACATCGCTATCTCGACCTCAGGCGCCCGCAGGCGCTGGCGCCGCTGCGCGTGCGTCACCACGTGACCAAGGCGATCTGGGACTACCTCGACGACCGCGGCTTCATCCAGGTAGAGACGCCGCTGCTCACGCTGTCCACGCCCGAGGGAGCGCGCGACTTCGTGGTTCCGGCGCGCCTCAAGCCGGGATCGTTCTACGCGCTCCCGCAGTCGCCCCAGCTCTTCAAGCAGATGCTGATGATGGCGGGCGTCGATCGCTACTTCCAGGTGGCGCGCTGCTTCCGCGACGAGGACCTCCGTGCCGACCGCCAGCCCGACTTCACCCAGCTCGACGTCGAGATGGCGTTCGTCGATCAGGACGACGTGCTAGAGCTCAACGAGGGGCTCATGGAAGCCGTCGTCAACGCGGCCACCGGCGCCGAGATCGCGACCCCGTTCCCACGCCTGAGCTACCGCGAGGCGATGGACCGCTACGGGAGCGACAAGCCCGACACCCGCTTCGGCCTGCCGCTTGCCGACGCCTCACCCGCGTTCGAGGGCACCGCGTTCCGGGGGTTCTCCTCGGTGCTCGACGCCGGTGGCGTGGTGAAGACTCTCCGCGTCCCCGCCTCCAACGCTGCGCCGTTGACGCGACGGGTGCTGGACGAGCTGGAAGCGCACGCGAAGCGTCACGGAGCCAAGGGGATGGCCTGGCTCCGGCGCGGCGGCCAGGGCGCCTTCAGCGGCCCGATCGCGAAGTTCCTGGGCGAGGGCGAGCGCATGCGGCTGCAGGAGCTGGCGGAGGACGAGGGTGACGTATTGCTCCTCGTCGCCGATCGTTGGAAGGTTGCCGGCACGGCTCTGGGCGCGGTGCGCAGCCGCCTCCCCGAGCTGCTCGGCATCGACCTTCCAGACAGGCTCGACTTCCTGTGGGTCGTGGACTTCCCGCTGCTGGAGCGGGACGAGGACAGCGGAGGCTGGACCTATATGCACCACCCCTTCACACGCCCCAACGAAGCCGACCTCGACCGCTTGGAGAGCGACCCGGGGTCGGTGCGAGCGCACGCCTACGACCTGGTCCTCAACGGTAACGAGATCGGCGGCGGCAGCCTGCGCATCCACCGTCTCGACGTGCAGCGCCGCATGTTCCGCGCGCTGGGCTTCAGCGACGACGAGGCCGAGCGCCGCTTCGGATTCTTCCTGGAGGCGCTCTCCTACGGCGCGCCCCCGCACGGCGGCATCGCCTGGGGGCTCGACCGGCTGGTGATGCTATTGAGCGGGGCCTCGAGCCTGCGCGACGTGATCGCCTTCCCGAAGAATCAGCGCGGCGGTGATCCACTCACCGGCGCTCCGTCGTCGGTGGACGAGGAGCAGCTCCGGGAGCTGGGGCTCGCCCTCGCAGGTGACCGCGCATGATCCCGGTCGTCGTTCTCGACCTAGACGGTACCCTCATCGGATCGCAGGGCGTGGTGCAGTCGTGCGTGTGGGACGCTGCCGAGCGCGTGCGCGAGGCCGGCGTCAAGCTGGTGGTGTGCACGGGCCGGCCGGCGTTCGGCGTCGCGCAGCGCGTTGCGCGACGGCTAGGTCCGACGGCGCCGCACGTGTTCCAGTCGGGCGCGCACGTCGCCTACCCCGACGGTGAGACCCTCAAGGCATCGGCGCTCAAGGAGGCGGCCGCGCGGCGCATCATCGAGCAGGCGCGCAAGCTCGGCAGCGTGCTGGAGCTTTACACCCCGAGCAACCTGTTCGTCGAGCGCAAGACCGACATGAGCGAGGCGCACGCCAAGATGCTCGGCGTCAATGCCATCGTGCGCGACCTGGAGGACGTGGTGGCCAACGAGCCGGTCGTGCGCGCGCAGTGGATCGTGCCGCTCGACCTGGTCGCCACGGTCACGGGCCTGTCGGGCGACGGCGTGCAGGTGTCCACCGCGACCAGCCCGGCTCTGAAGAACACCGCCTTCGTGAGCGTCACACGGGAGGGCGTCTCCAAGGCGAGCGCCGTGCGGCATGTGGCGGAGGTGCTCCGGGTCCGACTCGAGGACATGATGGCGGTGGGCGACAGCCTCGGCGACCTGTCGATGCTGGAGGCGGTCGGACACCCGGTGGTGATGGCGAACAGCGCGCCCGAATTGCTGGAGCGTTTCGCCCACGTGGCCGGCGACGTGGAGTCGTGCGGCGTGGTGGCAGCGCTCGACGAGGCCCTCGCGGCGTCGGGTCGGAGCTGAGCCGCGCCCGCCCCACCGGCCCCTGGTAGACTCGCACGCATGGCTACGACATCGATCCTGCGGCTCCCCGAGCACGTCGGGGAGGCCGTCGAGGTGCGAGGCTGGATCACCAACCTCCGCTCCAGCGGCAAGATCGCCTTCCTCCAGCTCCGCGACGGCAGCGGTTTCGTGCAGGGCGTCATCACGCGCAGCGAGGCGGGCGAGGCGGCCTTCGAACGGGCTCGTTCCCTCACGCAGGAGACCAGCGTGGTGGTGCGTGGCGAGGTCCGGCAGGACGCCCGCGCCCCGAGCGGAGTGGAGCTCGGCGTCACGGACGTCGAGGTCGTGTCCGCCTCCCACGACTACCCCATCACCCCCAAGGAGCACGGGGTCGATTTCCTGTTCGAGAATCGTCACCTCTACCTGCGGCACCGCGGGCCCTGGGCCATGCTGCGGGTGCGCGACGAGCTGGAGCGCGCCATCCACGACTTCTTCGGCGAGCGCGACTTCCTCCGATTCGACGCGCCCTTCTTCATGCCGACGGCCGTGGAGGGGACCACCAACCTCTTCGAGATCGAGCTGTTCGAGCAGGACAACGCCTACCTATCACAGTCCGGCCAGCTCTACGCCGAGGCCGGGGCCCTCGCCTTCGGGAAGGTGTACACCTTCGGTCCCGCCTTCCGCGCCGAGAAGAGCAAGACGCGGCGCCACCTGCTCGAGTTCTGGATGATCGAGCCCGAGGTCGCCTACCTGGAGCACGAGGAGAACATGCAGCTCCAGGAGGAGCTGGTGGCCTACCTGGTAGGACGCGTCCTGGAGCGTCGCCCGCGTGAGCTGGAGCTACTCGGTCGCGACCCACGGCTGCTGGAGCCGAGCGCTTCGGGCGGCTTCCCGCGGCTGAGCTACGACGAAGCGCTGGAGTTCCTGGCTGACAAGGGCGAGACGCTGGAATGGGGCGAGGATTTCGGCGCTCCCCACGAGACGCTGCTGGGCGAGCACTTCGATCGCCCGGTGCTGGTGGAGCGCTGGCCCACGGCGACCAAGGCGTTCTACATGCAGCCGGTCGAGGGAGACCCCACCCGTGTGCTGTGCGACGACATGATCGCCCCGGAGGGATACGGCGAGATCATCGGAGGATCGCAGCGCATCCACGATCTTGCGCTTCTCGAGGAGCGCATCGCCGCCCACGACCTGCCGGCGTCGGCGTTCGGCTGGTACGTCGATCTGCGCCGCTTCGGAAGCGTGCCGCACGCGGGCTTCGGTCTGGGGCTGGAACGCACGCTGGCCTGGATCGTCGGCGCCAAGCACCTGCGCGAGGTCGTGCCCTTCCCGCGCATGCTCACCCGCATGTATCCCTGACCGCCTCCCCCAGAGGTCCGGCGCACCGTCAGCACCGGCCCGGCGGCCCTCCGGGCCGGCCTCTGGCTGGCCGCCGCCGTCCGCACGTCCGGGTCCGGAGGGCCAGGCTCAGAGAGCCGAGTCCACCGCTACGTGGCCGAGCAGCGTGTGCGCAGGCTGGCCTTCGCGAAGGAAGCGCACCTCGTCGGCGCCGTTGTTGAGCACGGTCTGCCGGATGGAGTGCAGGAGCTGCAGCTCCTCTCCCACCCCCACTGCGACCGGTGCGCTCTCCCGCAGATCGAGCACCGCCACCTGCTTGCGGTTGACCTGCTGGACGTACACCTCGGGAATCTCGAGTCCCTGCGGCCAGCTCCCGGCCTGACCCATCGCCTTGCGCAAGGCTCCCAGGATGCTCTGCAGGCGCTCGGCCGGGTCCGAAGACAGCGTCAAGGTCACGAAGTCGGGGCGTGCCAGACCACCGGGATCGACGAGCTCCAGACGCACTTCCTGGCTCTTCACCTGCACCTGCGGTTGCGCCGGCTTGATGTCGACGGGGCGCGGGTTGGCCACGTGCGCGCCGTGGCCGCCGAGGAAGAACACCAGGCTCGCCAGGAAGATCAGCGCCGCCACTGCCACGAAGGGCGTCGCGAGCCGTCGCCAGCGGGCGAGCCCACGCCTTCTCGGCTCGCTCACGGGGTGGCGCCTCCCGAGCCGAGCAGCGTCGTCAGCGCGCTCGCCAGATCGGCGGCGAGCCCGCTGGAGGCAAGATCCTGCGGGCTGAACTCGAGCAACATGCCCCTACCGGCCGCGCCGCCGAGCACGTACAGGGGCGCCCCGCCGGTGTCGCTGGACCGGTATCCGCCGTTCCGGAAGAGCTCGGTCCCCAAGCCTTCGGCGAAGCTCCGGCCGACGTCGAGCTGAGGCACCAGGCCGAGCAGGATCTTGCGGCGCAGGGCGTTCACGTCCTGGCTCTGGACCGCGCTCTGAGCGTTCTTGCGGATGGCGGCGTCGAGCGAGCTCACGCCGCTGGCGTCCGAGAGATAGTAGGCGTGGAACTGTCCCGCGGGAAGCACCGCAGCGTGGATGGAGACGAACAGGTCGGCGCCCACGCCGTCGCGTGAGCGCGTGGCGGCGTCGACCGTGAAGTCACCGGTGCGCGTCAGCGACACGTCGTATCCCCGTGCCTGCAGCGCCTTCTGGAGCTGGTCGGCGAAGGCCAGCGTGAGCGAGGCCTCGCTGCCGTACCCCGGGAAGTTGATGCCCGGGTCCTTCCCGCCGTGACCGGGGTCGATCACGATATGCGCACTCGTCTGTACGGTCGTGCCCTTGGGCGTGAACGCAACCACCAGACGGAAGCCGTTGCCGTCCGGGAGGCTGTAGACCTGGTAGGAGGTGCCCGGCGCGAGCTGTACGCGCACGTCCGTGCCTCCCCCCGAAGTTCCGGCGTCGGCCCGCACGAACGCGTCCCCGACCACTCCGCTCACGTCCGACGCGACGTCGGCGCGGTCGAAGTGGAGCTGCAACGTCGCCACCGGCTCGTTGAAGAAGGTCGAGGTACCCACGGGTGCCGACACGCGAACCACGAGCCGCTGCTGGGGACCGCTACCTTCCGTGGTGAGGGCGGTGATCTGCGCCCGGGGCTGGACCACGACGACCGTGTGGTCCTTCTGCAGATAGGCCACCTTGCCGCCGAGCGCCTCGGCGACCGGCTTGACCGGGACCAGCACATCGCCGCTCTGGAGTACGGCGGCCGGACCGTCGAGGGCTCTGCCGTCGAGGTGCAGTGCCGCGCCCGCGGCGCCGGCCTGGGCCGGATCGCTCACGACCTTCACCGCAAGGACGTGTCCGCCGAGTTGGAGTGTGGCAACGGTGGTGTCGGCATCGGTGTAGAAACGGGCCCCGAGGGCGCTTGCCAGCGCCGCAGCGGGTGCGTAGCTGGTGCCCGCGACCAGCTCGGTGGTGTTGCCGTCGACCGTCACGCCGTTGACCACCAGGGTGTTCTGGGCGGCCGCCATCGCCGAGAACGCGAGCAACAGTCCCACGAGAAGGCGTGGAAGCCCGCGGCGAAGGCCGACCCTCACGTTTCGCGCTCGCGGCGGCTCATGGCCCGATCGATCTCGCGCTGCGCATCCTTCTTGGCCTCCGTGCGACGCTTGTCGTGCAGTTTCTTGCCGCGCGCCAGGCCGATCTCGATCTTGGCCCAGCCTTCCTTGAAGTAGAGCTTGAGCGGGACCAGGGTCAGCCCCTTGCGATCCAGTCCCCGCGCGATCTCGGCGATCTCGCGCCGTTTCAGCAGCAGCTTGCGGGCCCGCAGCGGTTCGTGGTTGTTGTAGCTCGCCTCGGTGTATACGGGGATCGTCATGCCCTCCAGGAACACCTCGCCGCCGCGGATGCGGGCGAAGGCCTCGGCGATGGAGCCGCCCCCCTGTCGCAGCGCCTTGACCTCGCTGCCGGTGAGCGCCATGCCCGCCTCGAAGCGCTCGAGGATCTCGAAGTCGTGGGTGGCGCGGCGATTTCTGAGCATGGGGTAAGTCCGTTGCACATGATAGCCAGGGCGCGTGAGAAAGGCAAAGCGCGGCGCGCCTCCGAACCGAGGATTTCACGAGTTCACGAGCGCCGGACATGTACTCACGTTCACGAAGAGGGGCCGCCGACGCCGGCTACGCGCGTCACTCCAGCAACTCCCCAACGTCGCGCGGATCGACGTCCACGCGCAGACGGGCGCGCCCCATCCTGGGTGGAAGGCCCGCCAGGATCTGCTCCAGGCGGTCGGGAGCGGACAGGCGCAGCAGCACCTGGAAGGCATAGCGTCCCTTGAGGCGTGCCACCGGAGCGGGCGCCGGACCCAGCACCTCGTCCTCCTCGGCGCCCCGCCGACGCAGCTCCTCGGCCAGGGCGGCGGCGGCCTCGGCCGCCGCGCCCCGCTCCCGAGCGGCGAGCTGCAGCTTGGCCAACGCTCCGAAGGGCGGGTAGGCGAACCTCCGACGCCGCTCCAGCAGTTCGCCCACCAGAACCTCCACGGCCGGGTCCGGTGGATCGGCGGCGAGGGCCCGCAAGACGGGGTGCTGCGGTTGGTAGGTCTGGACCAACACCAGCGGGCGCCGGCGTGCCGAGAGCTCCCCCAGCTCCAGCAGCATCCGCAGCGCCTCCTCCTCTGCGCGAAAGTCGGCGAGGGACAGGTGCGTGTCGAACAGCGTCAGCGCCACAAGGGACAGGGAGGGAAGCGGCGGCAGTCGGAGCACCGCGGTCGTGCCCACCACCACGCCCGGCTCCCCCGCCAGCAGGGGCGAGAGGTCGTCGCGCCGATCCCTGTCGAAGCGCAGCACCTTCAGGCCATCCAGCATGCCGGCGAGCTGCTCGGCGACCCACTGCGTACCGGCTCCCCGCAACGGCGCCAGCACCGTCCCGCCGCAGGAGGGGCAGGCGGCGGGCGGGGCCTGCTCGTGGCCGCACTGGTGACAACGGAGCCTGCCGTCCTGGCGGTGATAGCGCAGGCTCAGGTCGCAGTTGGGGCACTGCGCAGTCCAGCCGCACGCCTCGCAACCAAGCGCGGCCGAGAAGCCGCGGCGCGGCGCGATCAGCACCGCCTGCCGGCCACGCTCCCGCACCTGCTTCAGCACCCGCACCAGATCGGGATGCAGCGGCCAGTTCCCACTGCCCCCCATGTCGGCCGCATGCAGCCGCAGCCGCGGTAGCGGCAAGGTCCTGCGCGTGCCCTCGGGGAGGCGTACCAGCGTCTCCGGACCGGCGACCACATCGGTGAGCGTGAGCGCAGCGCCACTCGCACGGGCCAGCTGCGCGGCCGCGTCCGTGACGAAGAGCCGGGCACCCGCTTGCAGCTTGTAGCTGGCGCTGGCCGCCTCCGTGACGACCACCCGACCGAGGCGCGGCACCGGCGCCAGCAATGCCAGGTAGGTGCCGAGCACCACGACCGGTCCCGACGACGGCAGCTCTTCGAAGAGCCGCAGGCGCTGCTCGTCGTCGAGATCGCTGGAGAGCACGAACAGCGGGAGCGACGCCAGCATCTCGGCGGCCTCGCTCAGGCGTACCTGCTCCGGCGCCAACACGAGCACGCTGCGCCCACCGTCGAGATCGCTGCGCAGGCGAGGCAGCAGCGCCGCCAGGCGCTGGCGGCGCAGGCCTCCGACCACCCCGCCGTCGCCGGCGGGCGGCACGGCGTCGGGAGGCGCCGGAGGCGGCGGCGGCGCGTCGAGCGAAGGACGCGGGAGGGTCGGCGGCGGGGCCTCCACCTCCCGGTAGGCGGCGTACCCCTTGCTCACCAGCGCCCGCACGGCGCTCTCGGGAACGTCGGCGTCGCGCGCCAGCTCCGCTGCGCTGTCGACCGTCTCCAGCTCCCACAGCCTGTGAAGCGCAACGCGCTGATTCGCGCGCCGTGCCCCCTGCAGCCCCTCATCCACGGGCGCCACCGCTGCCAGCACGCGTACGGTGGGCCGGACGCGCACCACGTGCTCCTCGACCAGGCCCTGCGCGCGCAACCAGTCGAGGTGTTCGAGCGACATCGTCGACGCCTCGACCCAATCGCCGTCGCGCTCCAAGCCCGGCACGTCCACCCCCGGCAAGGGCCGAACCAGGTGGCGTAGCGGGTCGCGGAACCCCCATGGCATGAGCGTGGCGAGCGCCACGCCGGCGGGAACGGCGGCGCGCCGCGCGATCTTCAGCAGCGCGTCGACCGCCTCGGGCGCCACGAAGGGATCGCGATCGAGCCCGTCGATCGCCTCACGGAGCTCCATGCCGCGGCCCGCAGGTACCTCGCGCCGCCCCACGATCAGCCCGACCCGGGCACCCCCCTGCCAGGGAACGGCCACGCGCCCGCCGACCGTCACGGGCTGCCCCGATGAGGGAGGCAGGTAGGTGAGCGGCTCGAGCGGGAGCGGCACGAGCACCTCGATCGCGGTGGGCACGGGCCCCAGTCTACCCAGTCGCCAAGGCCGCTCTCGCCGCCGCCGGGCGCCCATCGGGGCCCCTCGGGCCCCGCCCGCGGTCGGTATAGTGTCGGTCATGACCAGCACCAAGGGAGGCTACCGGGAGGCGGGCGTGGACCTGGCGTCGGCAGACGATGCCCTCGCTCGGGTCAAGGAGCTCGTGGCGAGCACCTACACGCCTGGCGTCCTCAAGGGGCTCGGCGCCTTCGGTGGGCTGTTCGAGCTACCGCAGGGCCTGGAGCGCCCCGTGCTGGTGGCCTCGACCGACGGCGTCGGCACCAAGACCATGGTCGCCATGCGGCAGCGAGCCTACCCGGGGATCGGTCGCGATCTGGTCGATCATTGCGTCAACGACATCCTCGTCCAGGGCGCAAGGCCGCTGTTCTTCCTGGATTACGTCGCCAGCTCGAGGCTGGAACCGGCGGTGACGGCGGCGGTGGTGGAGGGCGTGGCCGACGCCTGCCGCGCCAACGGTGCTGCGCTGCTGGGCGGCGAGATGGCCGAGATGCCGGGCGTATACCGGGAGGGCGAGCTCGACGTGGTCGGCACCATCGTCGGCATCGTGGAACGGCGTGCCGTCGTCGACGGTTCGGCCGTTCGCGAAGGGGACGTCCTGCTGGGACTGGCGTCGGGTGGCTTGCAGACCAACGGCTTCAGTCTGGCCCGTCAGGTACTGGCCGACGCCTTGGACGAACCCTTCGGAGACGGAACGGTCGCCGACGCTTTGCTGGCGCCGCACCGTAGCTTCCTCCCGGCCGTCACGCCGCTCCTCGACGAGGCCGGTCTGGTGCACGCCATGGCGCACGTCACCGGCGGCGGCCTGCCGGGCAACCTGCCCCGCTCGCTGCCCGACGGGCTGGGCGCGGTGGTGGACCGGGGGAGCTGGCAAGAGCCCGCCATCTTCGGGCTCATCCGTGAGCGCGGCGCCCTCGACGAGGACGAGATGGCGCGGGTGTTCAACCTGGGGGTGGGCTTCGTTCTGGTGGTGCCGCCCGAAGGTGTCGAGCAGGCGCGGCGCCTGTGCCCCGAGCCCCTGGTGCCCATCGGCCGCGTCGAGCGCGGCGCGGGCGTCCGCTTCCGCTAGTCCCTCACCGCAGCCAGGGGCCGGCCAGCGCCGCCCCGAGCATGTCGATCGACACCACCACGATGACGAGCAACAGGGCCTGGACACGGGCCGCACGGGTGCGGTGGCCAGCCAGTCTGACCGCCCACGCCAGGCCCGCGACCTGCGTCGCCGCCTGCCAGCGCGGGGCGCCGTGCAGCAGCAGCGCTCCTCCCACGACGAGCAGCCAGACGACCGTCGTCGCCCGCCAGGGAGCGACGGGGCGGCGCTCGGCGCGCGTGACGGCCGTGGGACCGTGTGCGACGGGGAGCGGAGGGTGGGGGTGGGGGTGGCTGGGTGCGGGCATGGGCTGCGCCACAGCGCCGCGACCCCTTCGGGGGGATCGCTGCAGCGGGCCCTCAGCCTAGGACCGCACGCCCAACGGAACTCTTACGACCTTCAACGCAGACGAGCGATCAATCGGCGTTGCGACGGCTCAAGACGCCGGGGCCGTCGCCAAGGGCGCCTCGCGTGGCCGGTGTCTCACTGAGCTTCGGGTTGAGGGCGGGCAGCGTTACCGTGAACACCGTTCCCTCCCCCACCCGGGACTCCACCGCTACGCTGCCGCCGTGCTGTTGCACGATCCAGCGCACGATGGCGAGCCCCAGACCGGAGCCGTTGCCACGTCCGCTGCGCGCGCCGTCCACACGGTAGAAGCGGTCGAACAGGTGCGGGATCGCTTCGGGTGGGATGCCGGGCCCGTCGTCCAGGATCTCCAGCTTCACCTCCTGCCGCTCCCGTGCCACCCCGATGGTGATGTGCTTGGCGCCGGCATTGATGGCGTTGTGGATGAGGTTGAGCACCACCTGCTTGAGGCGACTCTGGTCGCCGCGCACCTCGAGCACCGGCATGGCGGTGTCGACCTCGATGACCGCGTCGCCGGCGACCGGAGCCACCTCCATGTGCACGGCTTCCAGCACCTCGATCAGGTTCATGGGCTCGAGCTGGATGGAGAACCCTGCGTCGGCCCGGGCGAGCTCGAGGAGGTCGTTGACGAGCTTCGCCATGCGCTCCGCCTCGCGGCGGATGACGGTCAAGGAATCGCTCTGCGCCTCGGTCGGATGGGTCCGCCTGAGCAGGTAGTTGGCGTGCCCGACGATGGCCGTCACCGGCGTGCGCAGCTCGTGGCTGGCGTCGGCGGTGAAGCGTCGCTGCGTCTCGAAGGACTCCTGCAGCCGGTCCAGCATGTTGTTGATGGTGACCGCCGTCTCGCGGATCTCGTCACGGCTGGTCGGGGTGGGAACGCGCTGCGAAAGGTCGCGCCCGGAGACGCGGGCGGCCGCCGCCGTCACGCGCTTCAACGGTTGCAGGGCCCGGCTCGACAACAGCCACACCCCTGCTCCGAACGCCAGGAACGCCAGCAGGACCGTCAAGACCAGGTTGCGGGCGAGCTGGTCGAGCGTGCGGGCCACCGTGCTCGACGGGATGCCCACGAAGGTCACGGCTTCGAAGGTGCGCGACTGCGCCGGGAAGTAGAGCGTGCCGAGCTCCGCCAGCACGGTGAGTTGCTCCCCTCCCGCCAGCGACACCACCGAGGTGGCGTGCCCCTTGCCGAGCAGGTCGGAGAGCGCCGCATCGGGCATGAGCCCGACCAGCGAGTCCTCGGTCGGGTTGGCGCGAGGGTAGTCCGACGGGCGGTAGGGGAATCCGTCGCGGATTCCCTGCGGCGTCTCGGGGACCTTGTTGGCGGACCCCAACAGAATGATTTGATAATACGCGTCGCTGGGGAGCTTCTGCAGCCCCTCGCGCACCGGTACGGTGCCGCTCGTCAGGTCCGTCAGCGCCTGCTGGGCACGGTCTTCCAACGCCGAGGTCAGGGAGTGCTCGGTCAGGATGTAGACCGACACGGCCACGGCACCCAGGATCAGCGCGATGAACGCGCTGAAGAACAGTGTCAGGCGGAGGCGCAGGGACATGGCGAGCCTATTCCTCGCGCAGCACGTAACCCACGCCGCGCACGGTGTGGATCAGCCGCCGTTCTCCTTCTTTCTCGAGCTTGCGGCGAAGGTAGCCAACGTAGACGTCCACCACGTTGCTCCCGCCGGTGTACTCGGGCCACACCTTCTCCTCGATCTCGAAGCGGTTGAAGACCTTGCCAGGGTTGCGCGCGAAGAGCTCGAGCAGCTCGAACTCCTTGGCCGACAGCTCGATGCGGCGGCCGTCGCGGAACACCTCACGACCGTCGAGGTTCATCACCAGATCGGCCACGCGGACCTCGCCCGTGACGGCGGGGTTCACGCGACGCAGGTGGGCGCGCACCCGGGCGAGCAGCTCCTCGATGCTGAAAGGCTTGACCAGGTAATCGTCCGCCCCCGAGTCGAGCCCGGTGACCTTGTCGTCCACCGAGTCCTTGGCCGTGAGGATGATGATCGGCGTGTTGCTCGTCTTACGGATGCGGCGCGCCACTTCCAGGCCGTCCAGCACCGGCAACATCAGGTCGAGCACCACCAGATCGGGGTTGAGCTCACGGAACTTCGAGAGACCGGTGACCCCGTCGTACGTGACAACGGTGTCGTAGCTCTCGGCCTGGAGCTCCAGGTCGATGAACTTCGCGATCTCCTTTTCGTCTTCAACGATCAGGATGAGGGGTCTGCGCTCCATGAAGGGCATTATGCCGCCCGTTCTCATGAGAGTCTTGATGAGCGCGACGTTCCCGGCGCGACGCGGCCTACCCGGACGCCGTTCCGTGCTCCTGCAATGGGATGGTCTCCTGCACGATGATCGCCGTCTGGAGCACGCTTTCTGCCCACGCCTGCGCGCCCGGGAGCGAGTGGTCGCGCCAGTTGCCGCAGGTCTTCTCGCTGCATCCCGGGATGGGACCGTCGTGGCGGGTCACGTCCAGCAGCGCGGCCTCGAAGGCAACGCGGACCTGTTCGATGTCCGGCTCGCCCATGACCGTGAGGTAGAAGCCGGTGCGACATCCCATCGGGCTGGCGTCCACGATGGTGGCCGCCAGACGGTCGCGCAGGTAGCCCGCCAGCAGGTGCTCCATGGTGTGCAACGCGGCGGTCGGGACCTCGGCGCGGTTGGGTTGCACCAGGCGCAGGTCGAACTTCGAGACCACGTCGCCGTGCGGTCCTTGATAGTGGCCCGCGTGGCGCACGTACGGTGCGCGGACCCGGGTGTGGTCGAGGTCGAAACTGGCGACTCGGGTGACGGGTTCCATGCCGGCAGTATACGGGCCGCCCGCCCCGAGAGAACGGGCGCGGAACGGCCCCTAGCCAGAAAAGGCACCGCCGGTTACACTGGTCCCCGGCCCGACATCGGCAAGGCAGCGGCCTGGACACAACTATGAGCACGCGATACGCACGGGGACGGAATCAGGGAGGCCGACGCAGCGCCAGCGTCGCGGCGGGGACCGACGAGCCCTACCGCATCACGCCGACCGACGAGCGCGTCGCCATCTTCATCGACGGCAGCAACCTCTACAACGGCATGCGCGAGAACCTGCAGAACACGCGGGTCAACATGGCGGAGTTCATCGAGCAGCTCCGTCGCGAACGCCCGCTGTTCCGCACCTACTACTACAACGCCACCCTCACCGACGACTACGACGAGGACCTGCGCGACGGCCAGCAGCGCTTCTTCGAGTCGCTGCGGCGCATCCCCTACGTCACCGTGCGGCTCGGACGCCTGCACCGCAGGCAGGACGGCTCGCTGGTCGAGAAGGGGATCGACGTGGCGCTGGCCGTGGAAGCACTGGCGCTCGCCTACCAGGACGCCTACGACTCCGCCCTGCTGGTCTCTGGCGACGGCGACTACGTGGAGCTGGTCGAGGGCATCAAGCGCACCGGCAAGCACGTGGAGTGCGCCATGTTCAAGAACCAGTCGGCCGGCATCCTGCTCGAGTACGTGGACATCTTCCAACCGCTCGACGACCTCGACTGGTCCCACATCCTGTTCTGACCGCGAGCCCGCCGCACCCTTTCGTCGACTCCAGGGCTGACCGCCCGAGGGCGGGCTCGCGCCGCGTCTAGCTCCGCAGGCGGTCGACCACCGGCTCGAGCCCGCGGGCCTCGTCGATGAAGAGCTGCAGGTGCGGGAACGGGATCTGGATGCCCGCCCCGTCCAGGGCCTCCTTGGCGCCCTCGACCAGGCCGGAGCTCACCACCGGCTCGACGGCGATCGTCTCCGGCCCGATCCAGGCGAGCATCACCAGGTTCACCGACGACGATCCCAATTCCTCCACCAGCACCGACGGCGCGTGCATGGCGTCCTGCAGCACCTGCGGGTGCTGCCGCAGCACCGGCATCAGCGCCTCGCGCGCGGCCCGCGCCGACTCCTTGTAGGCGATCCCCACCGGCACGCGCAGACGTAGTGGCCCGCCGGCTGACAGGTTGACGATCTCCGCCGACGCTACCTTGGCGTTGGGGATGGAGCTGTGCACGTTGTCGCGTGACACCACGCGGGTGGTGCGGAGACTGATGCGCTCGACCCGCCCCACCTTCCCGGCGAGCTCGACCCAGTCCCCGATCCGGAAGGGGCGCTCGATGAGCAGCGTGACGCCCGAGATGAAGTTCGACAGCGTGTCCTGCGCCGCGAACCCCACCGCGATCCCGACGACGCCCAGGGCGGTGATGACCCCCAGCACGTCGACGCCGAACTGGTCCATGACGGTGACCACCGCCAGGGCGGCAACGACCACGCCCACCACGTTGCGCAGGAGTTGCACCAGAGAGCGGTCGAGCCCCGCGCGGGCGGTGGCGTTGGACAGCAACCGGTGCGTCATCAGCCAGGCCGCGTAGTAGACGAGCGCGAACAGCGCCGCGGTGGCGACGCGGCCGAGCACCGCGGTGGCGACGCCGAACTGCGCCAGCACCGCCAGCGACGCCAGCAGCGTGACGGCGTAGGCGAGCGCGCGCTGCAGCATCCTCACCAGGTCGGAGGGCACGCGCAGGCGCCGTCCCGCCACCTCGAACACGCGCGTCACGATGGCGTAGGCCGCCCCGAACAGCACCAGCAGCAACAGCGCCACGATCAGCCGGGTGGCGAGCGTGGCCAGCGCGCCTCCGCTGGCGACGCCCTGCGGCCCGAAGGGGCCGAGCGCCCGCAGCAGGCTCTGCCGAAGTTGCTCCCACACGCTGGCCAGGAAACCGCCGGCCCCGCTCACGCGGCCGCTCCGGTCGTGCTCGGCGGTCGGCCCCGGCACCGACAGCGCCGCGCCTTCGACCCCGTGACCCGGCCTCCGATCGGCGAGGTCAGCGCGCCTGTCAACGTCTGCGTCATGACGTTCCCCTCCTCGCCGCGAGTATACGGGCGCGCCGAGGACCCGCGTCCGGGCCCGCGCGTGCTAAGATTTTCCTTCGCAGTGTGGGCTGTCTGGCCGCGGGGAGTCCGAAAGGGCTGCCTGAGGAAAAGTCCGGGCACCACAGGGCAGGGTGCCAGCTAACGGCTGGGCGCGTAAGGCGACGGCACGTGCAACAGAGAGCAGACCGCTTCGTGTCGGTCGGGCCCTCGAAGCCCGGCGGCGCGCAGCAAGGGTGAAACGGTGCGGTAAGAGCGCACCAGTGCCCCTGGCAACAGGGGCAGCTAGGTAAACCCCACCCGGTGCAAGGTCCGATAGGGAGAGAGAGCCTGCCCGGCTCGTCACGATCTCCGGGTTGACCGCTCGAGGCGCGCGGCGACGCGCGTCCCAGATAGATGGCCAGAGTCCTGCCGCCCTCCGCTCTTGCGGTGGACCGGTGGGTCCCAGAACCCGGCTTACAGGCCCACCTGCTACGGGGCGATCCTTCGGGGTCGCCCCCTTCTCATGCCGTTTCCAGGCTCCCCACCCGTAGCCGCGCGGTCCTCTACGCCGCACGGCCCTACGCAACACGGCCCTGCGCAACACGGCCCTGCGTCGAACGCCTCCGACGGCCGTCGGGTACGAAGCGCTCCGGTGGGAGCGCCCGGGGGCTCGGCGCCGGCTCCGGCACGTCGGTGGGGGACCGGTGGGGAGGCCTTCGGCTAACGGGGTTATTTCGTGAGGAACGGTGGGAGAACGTGGGAAAATGTGGTAGAATATCCCGAAGCGGTTCGAGGCGGTGGGTACGCCGCAACCACGTGGAACGAGGAGCGACCAGGGCATGCCGTTCGGGGAATTCCAGTACGCGGTGGACGACAAGGGCCGGGTGATCATGCCCCCCGCCTTCCGCGATTTCGTGGAGGATGGCATGGTCGTCACCCGCGGCATGGAGGGTTGCCTCTACGTCTTCCCCGTGGCCTCCTGGCAGCGCATCGAGACCCGCCTCACCGAACTCCCCCTGACCGACCCGGAAGCGCGCAACTTCGTGCGCTTCTTCTATTCGGGCGCCGCCAAGGCGAAGCTCGACTCCGCCGGGCGCATCACCCTGCCCGCGACACTCCGCGCCTTCGCCGAGGTGGAGGGCAACGTGGTGGTCGCCGGCGCACCCAACCGGCTGGAGGTCTGGAATGAGGACCGCTGGCTGAGCAACCTCACCGCCGTGCAGGCGCAACCGCCAGCACCCGACCTGCTGCGGGAGCTGGTGGGATGAGCGCCGCCGCGCAACAGGCCCACCGCCCCGTGATGGTGGCTACGGCTCTGGAATATCTGCAGCCGCGCGCCGGCGTCTGGGTGATCGACGCCACCTTCGGCGCCGGCGGGCATACCCGCGCCCTGCTCGAAGCGGGCGCGAACGTTCTCGGCATCGATCAGGACCCCCGGGCCGCCGACCACGTCGGCAGTCTCACCGACGACGGCGCAGCCGTCGCGCCTCGCGACGCGTCGGGCGCCTTCCTGTTCGCCGCGGGCAACTTCCGCGACATGGAGCGGCTGGCACGATCGCACGAGCTCTCCGCCGTCGCCGGTGTCCTCCTCGACCTGGGGGTCTCGTCGATGCAGCTCGACGAGGGGGAGCGCGGGTTCGCCTTCCGCGCCGACGGACCGCTCGACATGCGCATGGACGGCACCGGTCCCAGCGCCGCCGACATCGTCAACGAGGCTCCCATGGAGGAGATCGCAGCGCTGGTGTGGCGCTACGGCGAGGACCGCTACAGCCGCCGCATCGCCCGCCGCATCGTGGAGGCGCGCGAGCGCGCGCCGATCCTAACCACCGGCCGCCTGGCCGAGGTGGTGGCCTCGGCCTACCCCGGCGGTCCCCGCCGCGCGCACCCGGCGCGGCGCACCTTCCAGGCTCTACGGATCCATGTCAACGACGAGCTCGGCGCCCTCCAGGAAGGCCTCGAAGCCGCTGCCCGGCTGCTCGAGCAAGGGGGTCGGCTGGTGGTCATCAGCTACCACTCGCTGGAGGACCGCATCGTGAAGCGCTTCCTGAACGACTCGCCCCGCATGCATGCGCTCACCAAGAAGCCCCTGACGCCCAGCGAGGCCGAGGTGGAGGCCAACCCGCGGGCACGTGCCGCCAAGTTCCGTGCCGGCGAGAGGACAGCGGCGTGAATCGCATCGCCCGTCGCGCCGTTCCCCTCTACCTCGGCCTGCTGTTGCTGCTGAGCGCGGTCGGGTTGGTGAACCAGGGGCTCTACCACCACCAGATGAACCTGATCGACGAGCGCCAGACGCTGCTCGACTCGGTCGCCAACCTACAGCTCGAGGCCGCCGGCGTGAACGGGCCGCTTGCGGTCACGCAGTGGGCGGACGCGCACGGCATGGTGCCGGCGCCGGAAGCCTCCAACGTCGGCGCCGTCGCGCCCGGCCCCGCCCCCCGGCTCACGCTGCCCGACAGCGGTCTGGAGATCCGCACGGTATGGCACTGAACGCGAGGAAGAAGAGCGATCCGTCGGAGCTGCGCTTCACGCGCCGCGGCCTCATGTCCGTCCTGCTGGTCGTGCCACTGCTGGCCGCTCTGTTCGGTTTCGCCAGTCAACAACATGGCGCTCCCAGCTTCCCGGCGCCGCCGGCCGACACCCCGGTGCGCGGCAAGATCCTCGCCTCGGACGGCACCGTGCTGGCCTATGGACCCGCCAACGACCGCCGCTACCCACAGGGCACGCTAGCGGCCAACCTGCTGGGATTCACTGGCGCGATCCAGCCCGACGGGCGCTACGGACTCGAGGGCCTCGAATACCGCCTCGACCGTCGTCTCCAGGCCGGTCAGGACGTGCGTTTGACCATCGACCCCACCCTTCAGGCCGCGGCCGAGACCAACCTGAAGCGTGTCGCCCAGAAGAACCAGGCAGCCGACGGCATGGCCGTCATCCTGGAGATCGGCACCGGGCGCATCCTGGCAGCGGCCAGCTACCCGAGCTTCGACCCCAACCACTGGCGCCAGGCGAGCAGCAACGACATGATGGACCGCCCCTTCGCGCAGGAGTACGAGCCCGGCTCGGTCATGAAGCCGTTCGTGGTGGCCGGCCTCATCCAGGACGGCCTGCTGAGCCCGAACGAGACCATCGCGGCGCCCATGAGCGTGCACGTGGGCGACAAGACCTTCCGGGACGTCGAGTGGCACAAACCGGAGCTGTCGATCCCCGACGTCCTGCGCTACTCCAGCAACGTCGGCATGATCCACCTGACCTGGCGCTTCACGCCGCAACAGCTCCACGGCTGGCTGGCCCGCTACGGCTTCGGCCAGCCGCTCGACCTGACAAGCATCTACGCCACCTCCGGCATCCTCAACCCCTGGCAGAACTGGGTACCGCAGGACCAGGCCTCCAACACGATCGGTCAGAACGTCTCGACCACCACGGTCCAACTGGCCGCTGCCTACAGCATCCTGGCCGACCGCGGAGTCTACGTGCCGCCCCGGCTGGTACAGGGGGCGAGCCTCCCGGCACCCCACCGCGTCCTCGACGCCAACGTGGCCGACACCGTCTTCAAGATGCTGGTGCACGTGGTGGACGCCAGCGATCTGAAGTACTCGAAGGTGCCCGGCGTGAGCGTAGCCGGCAAGACCGGTACCGCCGACATCTACGATCGACGCCTCGGCACCTACCCCAAGGGCGAGTACTCGATCACCTTCGCGGGGGTCTTCCCCGCCGATCACCCCCGCGTGGTCACCATCGTCACCCTCCAGAAGCCGCAGGTGGGCAGCAAGACCAGCACCTGGGTCGCAGCGCCGCTGTTCCGCGCCATCGGGAGCGAGGTCGTGGCGCACTGGGGGTTGGCACCGGGCAGCGTCGCCCTCGCCGACAGCCGGCCGTGAGCCAATGCCGTACGAGGGGGGTCGTGAGCGCGTTGTGTAAAGTAGTCATGATATGGACCCGCCCATGAACGTCGTCGACCTGACGCTCCTGCGTGAGCTGGGCCCGGTCTCCGACCCGAACGCGATGCTGCCGCCGGGCAACGGCGTGGCCTTCCACTCCGGCCGCGTGCGACCGGGCGACGTCTTCTTCGCGCTGCCGGGCCAGCACGGCCACGGCATCGCCTACGCCGACGAGGCCCTCGCCCGCGGCGCCGCCTTCATCGTGTCCGACCTGCCGCACGAGCGCGGCGTCGTCGTCGACAGCCCGGGGGAGCGGCTGCTCGAACTCGGGCGCCGCGCCCGACGCAGCCTGCGCGGCGCGGTCGTCGGGATCACCGGTTCGGCGGGCAAGACCACCACCAAGACGTTCCTGGCGGCCGCCCTCGAAGGCCGCTCCAGCGAGGGCAACCTCAACACGCCGTGGGCGCTCGCCACCACCCTCGTCGACGCCGCCCTGGCCGAGGCCTCGCGGGACCGGGGCCGGCCCCTGGTGCTCGAGCTCGGCATCGACCAGCTCGGGGAGATGGCGCGCCTGATCGACCTGACCCACCCGGACCATGCCATCCTCACGTCCATCGGGGCCAGCCACCTCGCAGGTCTCGGCACCGTCGAGGCCGTCGCCCTCGAGAAGGGCGCCCTGTTGATGGCGGCGCCCGGCCATCGCCTGGCCAGCCTGCAGGCCTACCGCGAGCTCCCGCCCGCGCTGCGCGAGAACGTCCACCCCTACGCCGTGCTGGATGCCGACGAGCCCAGCCCCACCGCGCCCAACCTGGTGCCGGCGCGCCGCTTGTCGGCCAGCGGCGAAGGCCAGGAGCTGGTCTATCGGGGACTACGGATCGAGCTCCCCTGGCCCGGCAAGGCCCTGGCCGACAACGCGCTCGCCGCGCTGGCCATGGCCGAGCGACTGGGCGTCGACCTGGAACCGGCGGCACGCCGCCTCGCCGAAGCCCGGCTCGAGCCGGGCCGGCTGCAACGCCGCGTCCACGGCCGGCTCACCATCATCGACGACACCTACAACAGCAACCCCGCCTCCGCCAGCCTCGCGCTGGAGGTGCTGCGCGGCTCCCAGCCGCCGCGGGCCGCCGTGCTCGGCGACATGCTCGAGCTCGGCGAGGCCAGCGCCTCCCATCACCACGCCCTGGGCGCGGCCACGCGGGACCTGGACGTCGTGCTGGCCGTCGGACCCGAGGCGGCGTCCATCGCGACGGCCAACCCCGCCGCCCGCCACGCCGCGGACCCGGAGGGCGCCGAGTCGCTGCTCGCCGAGCTGCCCTCGCACGGCACGGTCCTGTTCAAGGCCTCGCGCGGCGTCCGGCTCGAACGCCTGCTCGAGGTCTACGAGGCCCGTCTCGAGAGTGCCCGCCTCGCGGACGCCCCCTCCGCACCCGACGAGAGCGGCACCCCGTGACCGTCCTGCTCGCGACGGTGGCGGGCCTGGTGCTGACCGGCGTCTTCATCCAGCTCGCCAAGCGCTTCGGCTGGGGCAAGGTCGTTCGCGACGACGGTCCGGGGACCCATCTCGTGAAGGCAGGTACCCCGACCATGGGCGGCCTGGCGATCCTGCTCGCAGCCGCCACGGTCTGGCTGCTGCGTAGCCCCGACCCCGCGGCGGACCTCCCCCTGGTGGCACTGATCGCGCTGAGCGGCACCCTCGGCCTCTACGACGATGTGCTGTCCTTGCGACGCAAGGCCGACGAGGCCAGCGGGCTCGAGCCCAGCACCGGGCTGCTCGCCCGCTACCGGCTGCTCGGCCAGACGCTGGTGGCCCTCGCCTTCGCACTCTACGCGGTGCGCGCGGGCGCCTCGATGTTCGGCGTCCCCGCTCTCGACGTGTTCGCCTTCGCCTTCGTGGTGGTGGGAAGCGTCAACGCGCTCAACTTCTCCGACGGCCTGGACGGACTCGCCGCCGGTCTGATGTGCATCATGCTGCTGCTGTTCGCCGGCTCGCCGGTGGCTGCAGCGTTGCTGGGAGCGCTGCTCGGCTTCCTCTGGTACAACGGCCATCCCGCCCGCGTGTTCATGGGCGGGGTCGGCTCCGAAGCGCTGGGGGCCGCCCTCGCCGGGCTCGCGATCCTGCATGGCTGGGTCTGGTACCTGCCGCTCGTGGCGCTGGTGCCGGTGCTCGAGGTCCTGTCGGTGGTCGTGCAGGTGCTCTACTTCCGCGCCACAGGCGGCAAGCGCCTGTTGCGCATGAGCCCCCTCCACCACCACTTCGAGCTCTCGGGCTGGAGCGAAACGCGCGTGGTGATGCGCTTCTGGCTGGTGACCGCCGCGACCACCGCGCTGACGGCAGCGCTGGTGGGAGCGTGGCCGTGAGGGTGTTGGTCTACGGCCTCGGGCGCAGCGGTCTGGCGGCGGCACGCCTCCTCGCCAGGCAGGGGCACACGATCGAGACCTACGACGTTCGGACCGAGGGCGAGGACATCGCCACGGCACGCGCCCTGGGCTGGCCTCCCCTGCCGTCGATAGACGCCAGCACCTCCCGCCTGTGCATCGCGGCACCGGGCGTCCCGATCGACCACCCGGACCTGCAGCGGCTGCGCGAGCGCGGGGTGGAGGTCATCGGCGAGGTCGAGTGGGTGCAGCGCACCGTGCCGGCCACTCTGGTAGGCGTCACCGGCACCGCCGGCAAGGGCACGACCACCCGCTGGATCGCCGACACGCTCGCGGCCGCGGGCGTCGACGCCGTCGCCGGCGGCAACATCGACCCGGCGCTCTCCGCCGTCGCCCGACCGGGCGCCACGCTGGTGGTCGAGTTGTCGTCGTTCCAGCTCGAGCGCTGCCCGACGCTCAAGCCGCGCGTGGCCGTGGCCCTCAATCTGGGCGAGGACCACATCGATCGGCACGGCAGCGTGGAGGCCTATCACGCCGCCAAGCGCAACATGATCGCCCACCAGGACGAGAACGACACCTTCGTCTACAACGTCGACGACCCGCTGCTGCGCGGCTGGGCGGAGCGGTCGCGCGCGCGCGCCCTTGTCTTCTCGCTCGAGCGCGAGGCCGACGCCCGTTACCTCCGTCGCGACGGCACGCTGCTGCTGGAGGGCCGACCGCTGCTCACCGCCGACCAACTGCAGGTGCGCGGCGAGCACCAGATCGCCAACGCGCTGGCCGTGGCGCTCGCCTGCCGGGCGCTCGGGCTCGAGCGCGACGCCATCGCCCACGGCCTGCGCACGTTCGCGGGTCTTCCGGGGCGCTACGCGCCTGCCGGATCGGTGGGTGGAGTGCACTTCATCGAGGACTCCATCGCCACCCGCCCTCTGGCCGTGGCCGCCGCGCTGCGCGCCACGCCGGCACCGCTGGTGTGGATCGCCGGCGGGCGCGCCAAGGGCGCGTCGCTGGAGGCGCTGCGAGGGCTGGTGCAGGAGCGGGTCTCGCTGCTGATCGGCATCGGCGAGTCCGGCCCCGCCTTCGCGCGCGCCTTCGCGCCGGACACCGACACCGCCGTGTGCTCCGAAGCCGACGGCCCGGCCGCTCTGCGCTGCGCCGTCGAGGGCGCCCTGACCTACCTGCGCGAGCACCACGAGGGTCGCGGCCATGTACTGCTGGCGCCGCTGGCCGCGTCCTTCGATCAGTTCCGGGACTACGCGGACCGCGCGCGCGCCTTCCGCGACGTCGTTGCCGCGGCGGGGAGGGAGCCCTCGTGGACCGCCTCCTGCTGACCGTCCAGCTCCTGCTCGGCGCGCTGGGCATCGTAGGCGTCACGGCGGCGGCGCCCGGCAGCGCCATCGAGCACGCCTTGCGCTTCGTCGCGGGCCTGCTGCTGACGATCCTGGTGGCGCGGGCGTCCCCCCGCCGCATCACGCGCTTGAGCCCCGTGGCCTACGTCACCATGCTGGCGCTGCTGCTGGCGGTGCTGGTGATCGGCGTGTCTCCAGCGGGCTCGGAGAGCCGCCGCTGGATCCTGCTCGGCCCCATCGCGCTGCAGCCCTCCGAGTTCATGAAGGTCACGGTGATCGCCTACCTGACGGCCTTCTTCTACAACCACCTGGGCAACTGGCAGATCTGGCGGCCGATGGTCGTGATCGGCCTGGCCGCCGGCCTGATCGTGGCCGAGCCGGACGTGAGCACGGCACTGTTCCTGTTCGCGCTGGCCTTCGCGATCATGATGGCGGCCGGCACCACCATCGTCCGCCTCGTCTCCATCAGCACCGCCGCCGCCCTCATCGCGGTCCTCGTGGCCGGCCCCTACCTCAGCCAGTTCCACTACCTGCAGCGCCGCATCCAGGGCTTCGCCGACCTGTGGGGTGGACAGCACCAGACGGCCAGCACCAGCTACCAGGCCTACGCCGCGCGGCTGGCCCTCGCCAAGGCAGGCGTCACCGGGCTCGGTGCGGGCGAGCCCGTACAGGTGCCCGAGGCCGAGACCGACATGGTCGCGGTGGCGGTGGGGCAAGCGCTCGGGATCATGGGCATCCTCGCACTGGTCACGCTCTATATCGTCCTGGTCGGCCGCGGCCTGCGGATCGCGTCTTCCCTGAGCGGCCCGGGCAGCCTGCTGGCGGCCGGGGCCAGCGCCTACATCGGCGGGCAGGCCTGTCTCAACCTGCTGGTGGCCGCCGGGCTGCTCCCGATCACCGGCGTGCCCTTGCCGTTCGTCAGCTACGGGCTCAACAGCATGCTGTCGGTATCGATCGCCATGGGCTTCATCCACGCCGCCTACCGCCAGGCGCGCAGCGAAGGGGCGGTGCTGTGAGCGTCTTGCCGCGCGGCGTGGACCTGCTGTTCGCCACCGGCGGCACCGGCGGGCACATCTACCCCGCGCTGGCCGTGGCCCGCGCCGCCCGGGCCCACGGCCTGCAGGTGGCGTTCCTCGGCCAGGCCGGCGGTATGGAGGCCCGCCTGGTCCCGGAGGCTGGGCATCCCTTCCTGGGGATCGCCGCGGGCAAGTGGGACCGTCAGCGGCCCGACCCGCGCCAGGCCCTACGGGCGGCCCGCGGCCTTCTGAGTGCGGTGCGCGCCGTGCGCGCGGCCCGGCCGCGCCTGGTGGTCGGCTTCGGGGGGTTCGCCTCCTTCCCCGGCTGCGCCGCCGCCGTGCTGACCGGGACGCCTCTGGCCCTGCACGAGGGGAACGCGTTCCCCAGCCGCGTCAACCGCTGGTTCGCACCCCGCGCCCGGATCGTGGTGGTTGCCCAGCAAGCGGCCGGCGAGCACCTGGGGGCGCGCGCGCTGGCGGTCGCCCCGTTCCCGGTGCGCGAGACCCGACTCGAGCGCGCCGACGCGCGACGGGCCCTCGGCCTCGATCCCGACGCCATCGTCACCCTGGTGATGGGAGGTTCGCAGGGGTCTCTCACCCTCAACCGCGCCGTGCCGGACGCCTACCGCGCGCTCCGTCGCGCCGGCCTTCAGGTGCTCCACTCCAGCGGCCCCCGGTGGTCTGATACGCTGCGCGGAAGTGTGGCCGACCTCCCCGAGTACCATGTTCACCCCTACCTGGACGCAGCCCAGGCCTTCGCTGCCGCCGATCTCGCCATCACCCGCGCCGGCGTCGGGACGCTCAGCGAAGCCGCCTTCCACGGCACCCCGCTGGTGATGGTGCCGCTGCCGAGCGCTGCGGAGGACCACCAGCGCCACAATGCCGAGGCGGTCGAGGCCGCCGGCGCCGGCATCACCGTGCTGGAGGCCGATCTGGCCGACCTGGCAGGTGCCTGGCGCGCCCTGCTCGAACCTACCCGACGCTTCACCGCCGCCGCCGCAGCGCTCCGCCGCAGCCCGGCCGGCGCGGCCGAGCGTATCCTCGGGCTGCTCTTGCCCTACCTCTCCCCTGACGGCAACGGCGCCAGTCGGTTGACAGGGTCGGTCTTATGAACGCTCGTCACCTCCACTTCGTGGGCGTCGGCGGCGTCAGCATGCACGCGTTGGCGCTGTGGTTCGCGCGCGAGGGCTACCGCGTGAGCGGCTGCGACGCGCTGGGCGGCCCGGTGCTGGAGATGCTGAGTGCGCGCGGAATCGAAGTGAGCGAGGGTCACGACACGGGGCAAGACGGCGCTCACCACGGGGGTCATGCCGACGACGCCGACGTCGTCGTGCACAGCATGGCCATTCCCTTCGATCATCCCGAGCTGGTCGCCGCACGGAAGCGCGGCGCCCGCGTGATGAAGCGCATCGAGCTGCTGGCCGAGCTCTTCGCCGCCCGGCACACCATCGCCATCACCGGCACGCACGGCAAGAGCACCACCACCGGCATGGCGGCCACCGTCCTGCTGGGGCTGGGCGTCGACCCCTCGGTGCAGATCGGCGCCCGCCTGCCCGCCATCGACGGCAATGTCCGCTACGGCGAGGGCCCCGACCTGGTGGCCGAGGTCGACGAGTCGGACCCCGGCTTCGCCGAGCTCGCCGCCGCGGTCGCGGTGATGACGAATCTGGAGGACGACCATATCGCCGGTCCCTACGACGAGCGGCGCAACTACCATGCCAGCCTGGAGGATCTACAGGCGGCCGCGCAGCGCTTCGCCGGCAACGGACGCACGCTGCTGTACTGCGGGGACTGGAGGGGGCTGGACGGGCTCTTCGCCGACCACCCGTGCGCGCTCACGTACGGCGAGGCCGCAGGCGCGGACTACCGCATCGACGGGCTCGAGCTGTCGGCCGAAGGCAGCCACTTCCACCTCACCCGCCCGGGAAGGCCGACGCTCGAGGTGACCCTGACCGTGCCCGGACGCCATAACGCCCTCAACGGCGCGGCGGCCCTGGCGGCGGTCGAGCTGGCGGGCTACGACACCGCCGGCGGGCTGGCCGCACTCGCCGCCTACGGCGGCGTCGGGCGGCGCTGGGAACGCTGGGGTGAGCGCGGAGGCGCACTGATCGTCGACGACTACGCCCACCACCCCACGGAGGTCGCCGCCACCCTGCGGACCGCCCGGGACACGGGCCGCCGCGTGCGCGCCGTGTTGCAGCCGCACCGCTGGGTGCGTACAGCGCGGCACTGGCGGGCCCTGGCCGACGCCGCGGCGCTCGCCGACGAGGTGATCGTCCTCGACATCTACGGCGCCGGCGAGACCCCCATCCCCGGTGTGTCGGTGGAGCCCATCGTGGCGCGCCTGCGCGAGCAGGGCGTGACGGCCTCGCATCACGACCTGGCCTCGGCCGAAGCCTACCTGGCCGACACGCTGGCGGCGGGGGACCTGATCGTCACGCTGGGTGCGGGCGACGTGTGGCACGTGGCCCGCACCCTCGCCTCGGGCCACGGCACAGCGAAACGCAACGCACCGAGCGATGCCGGGAACGACGGCAGCAGCGACGCCGGTCTCGACGATGACGGGGTGCCACGTGCCGCACGCTAGCGTCCGGACCGTCGAGCTGCGCGACCTCACGACCCTCAAGGTCGGCGGTCCCGCCGAGCTGTGGGAAGTCGACGACGCCGAGGGGCTGGCAGAGGCCACCCGCGAGCCCTACCGGGTGCTGGGTGCCGGCTCCAACCTGCTCGTCTCCGACGCCGGCGTCCCCGACCGGGTGATCCGGCTGGGCCGCGCCTTCAACGACCTGCGCAGCATCGACGGTTCGCCCGAGCTGTGGCTGGGAGCGGCCACGCCGCTCCCGGGCCTGGTGCGGCGTGCGCAGAAGCTCGGCCTCTCCGGCCTGGAGGGCCTGCTCGGCGTGCCGGCGGTGCTCGGCGGAGCGGTGGCGATGAACGCAGGCACGCGCTTCGGGGAGCTCGGCGACACCCTGCAGGAGGTCGAGCTGTTCGTGAACGGTGCGCTCGAGCGCGTGCCTGCGAGCGCGTTGAATCTCGCCTACCGCCACACCGAGTTGCCCGACGGCGCCGTCGTGACGCGCGCCCGCCTGCGCCTCACGCCCTCGGAACCCGAGGCGGTGCAGGCACGCATGGCCGAGGTGGACGCCGCGCGCAAGGGGCAGCCCAAGATCAAGTCGGCCGGCTGCGCGTTCAAGAACCCTTCCGGCGACAGCGCGGGGCGGGTCATCGACGCCGCCGGCCTCAAGGGCCTGCGCGTGGGTGACGCCATGGTGTCCCTCGAGCACGGCAACTTCATCGTCAACCTGGGCAACGCCAGCGCCCGCGACGTGTGCGAGCTGCTCGAGCAGATCCGGCAGCGCACCCCGGTGCCGCTGGAGCTGGAGTGGCGACGGTGGGGGTTCTGAGGTGGGAGGACCGGTATGCGCGCACTGCTGATCGCGCTGCTCGTGCTCGCAGCGGCCGCCCTGGTCACGAGCCGCTTCGTGCCCAGCATCGCTCGCGTCGAGGTGAGCGGCACCGAGCACCTGACGCGCGCCCAGGTGCTCCAACTCGCCGACGTGGCGCCCGGCGACCCCTTCCTGTGGGTGACCAGCTTCCGCCTGAGGCATCTGACGCACGCCGCCTGGGTGCGCAAGGCGCGCGTCATCCGGCACTGGCCCGACACCATCTCCATCATGGTGTGGGAGCGGCAGCCGGCCCTCACCGACGGCACCACCACCTGGGCCACCGACGGCACGGCTCTCCCGGGCGTGCCGGCCGACGTGCGGGCCGCGCTACCCCGGCTCGAGGGCTGGGGACCGAAGCGTCTGGACGAAGCCATGACCCTCCTGCGCCTCCTGCATCCCTACGGGCCCAAGGTGATAAGCTACACGCCAGAAGGATTCGAGATTCAATTGACGGGGACGTCTCTTTTCACACCGAGTGCGGAGGCCTTGGAGAAGCAGTGGGCCGCCTTCGAGAGCCACCGCGGGGGGCGCGTCGCGGTGTACCCCTGGGGAGTGAGCAAGGCACATGAGTGACGAACGGATCATCGTCGGGCTGGACATCGGAACCACCAAGATCTGTACTGTGATCGGCGAGGTGGCCTCCGATGGCGTGCTCGACATCATCGGCGAGGGGACCGTGCCGAGCGACGGCCTGCGCAAGGGCGTGGTCGTGAACCTCGAGCGCACCATCGCCTCCGTCCGTCAGTCGGTGGCCGCCGCGCAGCGCGTGGCGGGCGTGCCCGTCACCTCGGCGTGGGTCGGCGTCGCCGGCAGCCACCTCAAGGCCCTCACCAGCCACGGCATGGCCGCGATCCGACGGGGGCAGCAGGTGACGCGCGCCGACATCGAGCGCACCATCGAGAACGCCCGGGCCGTTCCGCTCGAGGCCAACATGGAGATGATCCATGTCATCCCGCAGGAGTACGTGGTCGACGGCAACGACGGCATCAAGGATCCGGTCGGCATGTCGGGGGTGCGCCTCGAGGTCGACGTCCATATCGTCGCCGGCGCGCAGGGACCGCTGCAGAACCTGAAGCGCTGCGCGGGCGATGCCGGGGTGGGCGTGGACGGTCTGGTCGTGCAGGCGCTGGCCTCCGGCCTGGCCGTGCTCAACGACAGCGAGCAGGAGCTCACCACCCTGTTGATCGACGTCGGCGGCGGCACCACCGACGTCGGCGTGTTCCGGCGCGGCACCCTCGCCCACTCCGCGGTGATCCCGCTCGGCGGCGACCACATCACGCAGGACATCAGCCAGCTGCTGCGTATCCCACCGGACGAGGCCGAGCGTGTCAAGCGCCGCTACGGCGTGGCGCTGCCCGAGCTCGCCGATCGCGACGTCGAGCTGGAGGTCGCCAACCCGAGCTACACCGCCAGCATCTCGACGTTCGAGCTGGCGCAGGTCATCAAACCTCGCGTGATCGAGATCCTCGACCTCGTGAAGCGCAACATCGAGCAGCGCATGGGCGCGCTGGAGCTCCTAGCCGGCAATGTGGTGGTGACGGGAGGCGCCTCCCTGATGCCGGGGATCGAGCAGGTGGCGACCGATCGGTTCCGCCTGCCGGTGCGGATCGGCAAGCCGGAGGGGGTCTCTGGCCTGGCGGACGTCGTGGCCAGCCCGGCCCATGCCACTGCAGTCGGTCTGGTGCGCTTCGGGATGACGCAGCTAGGGACCCAACCCGCCAGTCCGCAGCGACACGCCAATGAGGACGATCGTGTGGGAGGCTTCTTTTCGAGCATCCGGAATATCCTGAAGGACTTCTTCTGAGCCGGTGGGGAGCGTGAGGACGTGAGTATGAGCCATAGCGAGAACGCGGTCATTCGGGTCATCGGTCTGGGTGGGGGCGGCAACAACGCCGTCAACCGCATGATCGAGACAGGCCTCAAGGGCGTCGAGTTCGTCGCCGCCAACACCGATGCGCAGGTGCTCGCCACCAGCCTGGCCGACACCCGCATCCAGATGGGCGACCACATCACCAAGGGTCTCGGCGCCGGGGCCAACCCGGAGATCGGCGAGCAGTCGGCCCTCGAGGACCGCGATCGCATCGCCGAGACGCTCCGCGGCTGCGACCTCGTCTTCATCACCGCCGGTATGGGTGGCGGCACCGGCACCGGCAGCGCGCCCGTCGTGGCCGAAGTGGCCCGCGAGCTCGGGGCCCTAACGGTGGCCGTCGTCACCACACCCTTCATGTTCGAAGGGCCCAAGCGCATGCGGCAGGCCGACGAGGGCCTGCGCAAGCTCGAGGACAAGGTGGACGCGCTGATCGTGGTGGAGAACCAGCGTCTTCTGTCGGCCCTCGACCGCAAGGTCAAACTCACCGATGCCTTCCGCGTTGCCGATCGGGTGCTATACCACGGCGTGCGCGGCATCAGCGACGTCATCAACATGCCCGGCCTGATCAACGTCGACTTCGCCGACGTCAAGACGCTGCTCCAGGGCGCGGGCACGGTGCTCATGGGCATCGGCGCCGGCCGCGGGGAGAAGCTGGCCGATGAGGCCTCGAACAGCGCCACCCACAGCCCGCTTCTGGCACGCGGCGTCGAGGGCGCACGGCACCTGCTCATCAACATCACCGGCTCCGAGGACCTGACGCTGTTCGACGCCCACGAGATCGTCGAGAAGATCAGCGAGGCAACCGAGGTCGAGGACGTCAACGTGCTCTTCGGCGTCACCTACGACGAGGACGCTGCCGACGAGGTGCGTGTCACCGTGATCGCGGCCGGGTTCGACCAGTCGCCGCAGGTGAAGGTGCTCCGCCCGACGCACCTGCGCGCCGCGGCCGGGGGCCGGAGCTACGACCCGAGCAACTACGACATCCCCGCCTTCCTGCGCTACAACCCGGACAGCCCGGAGAACTGAGCTCACGCCCCACCGCGGTCCCCGGCGCGCGTTCGCGCCGGGGACCGTTCTGGTACGCTGACGGTCGTGCGCAACGAGGTCTTTCGCGGCAAGATCATCACGGTTGCCGTACTCGACGAGCGTTGGGAGGTTGTCGAGCACCCGGACGCGGTGGCGGTGCTGGTGCAACGTGGGCCCAGTGTGCTGGGCGTGGTGCAGCGGCGCCCGGCCGTCGGCGCGGTCACCTGGGAGCTGCCGGCCGGCCTGATCGACCCCGGCGAGAGTCCCGAGCAGGCGGCCCGCCGCGAGCTCGCCGAGGAGACGCAGCTCGGTGGGCGCCTGACCCTCCTCACCCGCCTGTACGCCTCCCCGGGGTTCAGCGACGAGTGCATCCACCTGTTCGAAGCCCACGACGTCCACAGCGTCCATGGCACCCCGGACGAAGGCGAGGAGCTGCGCGTCGAGTGGCGCGACGCCCTCGAGCTCTGGAACGCCGTGCGGGACGGGGAGCTCTCCACCAGCGGCGTGACACTGTTGGGCCTGCGCCACGCGCTGGCACGCCTCGGGGTCGAACCTTGAAGGTGGTGGCGAGCCCGGACGACGCCGCGATCAAGGGCGCCATCGTCTCCATCGGGAATTTCGACGGGGTCCACCTCGGGCACCGCATGCTGCTGGGCCGCATGCGGGAGTTCGCCGACGCCAGCGGCCGCCCGGCGATGGTGCTCACCTTCTTCCCCCCGGCCAAGGTGTTGTTCGGGCATGCCACCTTCCTCAACAGCGCCGAGGAGAAGCTCGACCTGTTGCGGGCGTTCGAGCCCGACGTGGTGGCGATGATCCCCTTCTCGCGCGCCTACGCGCGTACCGATAAGGCACGCTTCGCCGACCAGCTCCGAAGGCTGGCGCCGCACGCCATCATCGTGGGGGAGGACTTCCGGTTCGGCCACGACCGGGCCGGTGGACTGAACGATCTGTCCCCCATCCCCGACCGGCTCGAGGCCTTCGGCTTGAAGACCCTCGAGGGCGAGGTCGTGAAGTCGTCCCACATCCGCGATCACCTGTCCGCGGGGCGCATCGACCGGGCCAACGCCCTGCTCGGTGCTCCCTACCCGGCGCGCGGCGGCGTGATCCGCGGCGACGCGCGCGGCGCGACCATCGGCTTCCCCACCGCCAACGTACATACCGACGAACGCAAGGCCCTGCCGGTAGGGGTCTACGCCGTGCGCGTGCAGGTTCCCCAGGGCACCTTCGATGGCATGGCCAACGTCGGGCCACGCCCGAGCTTCCCCGACGAGGCGCCCTCCCTCGAGGTCCACCTCTTCGATTTCGACGACGACCTCTACGGCAGCGAGATCACCACCCACTTCCACGCCTTCCTGCGAGGGCAACGCCGTTTCGAGGGCCTGGAGGACCTGAAGGCGCAGCTGGCACGCGACGCGGAGACCGCCCGCCGGGCGCTCCGGCCGCCGGCCCCCTGAGCCGTATACTCTGCTCATGCTCATCTACGGGCGAAGAGCCGTGCTGGAAGCACTCCGCGGGGGCACCGTGGAGCGAGTGCTGGTCGCGCGCGGCGTCAAACAGCAGACCCTCGCCGAGTTGCGCGCCGCCTCCGGGCGCGCTGGCGTGATACTCGACGAGGTACCCCGCATCGACCTCGACCGCGCGCTCAAGACCACCTCTCACCAGGGCGTGGCGGCGGAGTTGCCGGAACCTCGCAAGGGCACCCTCGACGACGTCTTCGCGCTGGCCGCGGACCGCAAGGAGCGCCTGCTGGTGATCCTGCTGGACCACCTCACCGACCCCCACAATGTGGGTGCCATCATCCGCAGCGCCGAGGTGCTCGGCGCACACGGCGTAGTGATGGAGGCCCGGCGCAGCGCGCCGCTCTCCCCCGTCGTGGTGAAGACGGCGGCCGGTGCGACCAGCCACCTGCCGCTGGTGACCGTGCCCAACCTGCCCCAGGCGATCGCCGACCTCAAGAAGCGCAACGTCTGGGTGTACGGAACCGACGCCGACGGAGCCCAGCTCCCGCACCAGGTGGACTGGAACCGCGACGCGGCGCTGGTGATCGGCTCCGAAGGGGACGGCCTGCGGCGCCTGGTGCGCGAACGCTGCGACGACACCGTGCGCATCCCCGTTCGCGGCAGGATCGGGTCCCTCAACGCCTCGGTCGCGGCTGGGATCCTCGTCTACAGCGTCATCCAGGCGCGCGCCTCAGCGCCGCCGCAGCGATAGGAGGCACGTCGTGCCACGTCGACTCGTCCCCCAGGACCTGCTCCGTCTCACCTTCGTGTCCGACCCACAGCTCTCCCACGACGGGAGACTAGGCGCCGCCGTCACCACCCGCATCGTCGCCGGAGAAGGTGACGCGCCGCCGCGCTACCGGCCGCGCGTGGCGCTGATCGACCTGGACGGCGGCGGGGAGCGCCCGTTCACCACCGGTGCCTACGCGGACACCTCACCCCGCTTCGCCCCAGGCAAGGACCGCCTGGCCTTCCTGCGCAAGGCGAGCGAGAAGGGCAGGTCGCAGCTGGCTCTCGTGCCGCTCGACGGCGGCGAGGCCGAGGTCGTGACGGATTTCGAGGCCGGCGTCGCGGAGCTGTGCTGGCATCCCGACGGCCGGCGCATCGCCCTTGCCACCCGCGGGAACTGGAAGGATGAGGCGGCCGAGCGCGGCCTGCCACGGCGCATCACGCGCCTCCACTACAAGGCCGACGGACAGGGCTTCCGACCCCAAGCTACTGCGCAGGTCCACCTCTACAGCCTGCGCAGTGGGCGCGCCCGCAAGCTCACCGACCTGCCGGTCGGCGCTGCGGGCCTGAGCTTCTCCCCCGACGGCGGCACCCTCTACTTCGTGAGCGCGACCGACGAGGACCAGGAGGACGTCTGGCGCGGCGGCATCTACGCGCTCGACCTGACGAGCCGCGAGGTGCGCCCCGTGATCGCCGACCTGCTCAGCCCGGGCGCGCCCGTCCCCTCCCCCGACGGACGCCACCTGGCCTTCCTGGCGCCCTCGCTGCCCGAGGACTTCGCCAGCCCCATCGGGTTGTGGACGGTGTCCGCCGACGGAGGGCGGCCGCAACTGCTGACAGGCGGGCTCGACGCCGCAGCCTCCGTCAGCGGCGACTGCCGATACGGGACCTACCCTCAGGCGCCCGTCTGGGACGACGACACCAGTTTGATCTTCAACCTCAACCGGGAGGGCGCCAGCGGGCTCGCGCGCGTGGCGCTGGAGGGCGGTATCACCCCGCTGATGGACGGGCAACGCGCCGTGACCGCCTTCGCATACGGCGGCGGCCGGGCGCTGGTCACGGCCGAGACGCCCACCACGCCCGGCGAGCTCCTGCTGCGCGAGCCCGGCAGCCAGGAACGGCGCGTCAGCGGCTACAACGACGCATGGCTCGGCGAAGTGCGGCTCAAGCGGCCCTCCAACGCGGTGTCGTTCACCGCCGACGACGGCGTCGATCTGAGCTACTGGACGCTACCGCCCGTGCGCACCCGGCGGGACCGCGCGGCCGTGCTCGAGGTGCACGGCGGGCCGCACGCCAACTTCGGCTACGGCTTCACCTTCGAGTTCCACCTGCTCTCGGCCGAGGGCTACACCGTCGTCTACGGCAATCCGCGCGGCGGGAGCTCGTTCGGCCCGGAGTTCTACCAGGCGGTCCTCGGAGACTATGGCGGTGGCGACGCCCGCGACGTGCTCGCCATCGCCGAGCACGCCATGGAGCACCACCGCGATCCACGCGCGCCACTGCACCTCACCGGCGGCAGCTACGGCGGGTTCATGACCAACTGGCTGGTGACGCAGACCGACCGCTTCGCGAGTGCCGTCACCCAGCGCAGCATCTGCAACTGGCTGAGCTTCTACGGCGCCTCGGACATCGGCTACCGCTTCGCGGAGCGCGAGCAGGGCGGCCGGCCCTGGGAGGACACCGAACGTCTGTGGGACCAGAGCCCGCTCAAGCACGTCGCCAGCGTGACGACGCCGGTGCTGGTGATGCACTCCGAGCAGGACCACCGCTGCCCCATGGAGCAGGCCGAGCAGTGGTTCACGGCTCTCAAGCGCCTGGGCCACGCCGAGGTGGAGTTCCTGCGCTTCCCCGACGAGGGACACGAGCTTTCGCGTTCCGGCAGACCCGACCGGCGCCTTGCCCGCCTCGACGCTCTTCTCGACTGGTTCGAGCGACACCCCTGAGACCGGCCACCCGCCACCGACCTCAGGCGTCGGGAGCGTCGCTGAGCAACGTCGCCACCACGCGGCGCGGGCCGCCGCGATCCCGGAACTCGCAAAGGTAGATCCCCTGCCAGGTGCCGAGCGCTGGGCGCCCGTCGGCCACCGGCAGCAGCACGCCCACCCCCATCAGGCTGGCCTTGATGTGCGCGGGCATGTCGTCGTCACCTTCCAGCCGGTGGCGGAAGTACGTGGCGCCGTCCGGCACGGCGCGCGAGAACCAGCGCTCGAAGTCGCCGCGGACCTCCGGCGAGGCATTCTCATTGAGCGTCAGCGCAGCGGAGGTGTGCTGCAGGAACAGGTGCAGCAGCCCGGCGCGCACGCCACGCAGGTCCACCGCCTCCAGGACCTCGCGCGTCACGAGGTGGACCCCCCGCGTGCGGGCGTCGAGCGTCAGGGACCATTGGCGCGTCGTCATGGTGCGAGCATACGGGCTGCCGACGCCGCGGTCACAGCGTGTCGCCGCCCCGTCGGCCAGGTAAACGAGGCCCTGGTATGCTACACTCCTACGTTGGTGTTCTGGCTCGGCATCGCCTCTATCACGCCGATCCGCGCTGGACCCACGCCTGGAAAGGGTTGGTATCTATGACGATGGCACCTGCAACGAAACTCGAGGTCATCCGGAAGTACGGCCGCGACGAGAAGGACACCGGCTCCACCGCTGTGCAGGTGGCGCTGCTCACGGCCCGCATCGAGGAGCTGAGCCAGCATCTGCGCACCCACACCAAGGATCACCACAGCCGGCGCGGCCTGCTCAAGATGGTCGGTCAGCGCAAGCGCCTGCTCGGCTACTTGGAGCGCACTGATTACGACGGCTACAAAGAACTCATCGCGAGTCTCGGCCTGCGCCGCTGAGGGGCCGCAAGCGAAACGCGTGACGCCCGACCGCCCCGTTCAAGCCGCAACGCACACCACGTCGAAGGACGCTTCCGGCGAGGCCACGTTTGCCTCGCCGGTCGGCTGTGAGCCCGAAGAACGCTCACGACCGGTCGCCCGCCGTGCCCGGGACCCACACCCGACGCGGGCGCCCGGACCGACCCGGCTCGCGAGGGGGCACGACACGACCGCGAGGACCAGGACGGCAACGGCCACAGCCGTGACGAACCGGACCGTGAAGGAGAGACTGTGAACCTACCTAGCTACCGACGCTACGCCACACAACTCGGAGGGCGTGAGCTCGTCATCGAGACCGGCAAGTACGCCAAGCAGGTCTCCGGCAGCGTCACCGTACGCTACGGCGACACCCTGGTGCTGGTGACCGCCCACATGAACGACAGCGGCTCGCCGCTGCCGTTCCTGCCGCTCACGGTCGAGTACGAGGAGCGCCACTACGCCATCGGCAAGATCCCCGGATCGTTCCTGCGGCGCGAGGGCCGGCCCGGCCAGCGGGCGACGTTGAACGCCCGCATCACCGACCGCCAGATCCGGCCGCTGTTCCCCAAGCAGCTGCGCAACGAGGTGCAGGTCATCATCACCGTGTTGTCGGCCGACCAGAAGACCGAACCCGGCCCGCTGGCCGCCATCGGCGCTTCGGCCGCGCTATCGATCAGCGACGTGCCCTGGAACGGGCCCACGGCCTGCTGCGTGGTCGGCTATCGCGACGGCGAGTACCTCATCAACCCCTCGCTCGAGGAGCTGCAGAACGGCAGCTCGCAGCTCGAGCTCACCGTCGCCGCCAGCAAGGACGCGGTGATGATGGTCGAGGCCGCCGCCGACGAGCTCCCCGAGGACGTCATGGTGGGCGCCATCGAGGCCGCTCACGAGGCGCTGAAGCCGGTCGTCGCGCTCATCGAACAGATGCGCGAGGACATCGGCAAGCCCAAGAAGGGCTTCGAGCCGGCCATCGAGCTCGACACCGCCGACATCGACCTGATGAAGCGCGAGGCCTCGACCGCCGGCCTGCGCGACGCCCTGCTGACGAAGGGCAAGCACGAGCGCGCCGACGCCATCAGGGCCGTCCGCGACGGCATCCTGGAACGCCTGGTGCCCGACACCGATGCCGACGGGGCGAGCGATCGCCTCAAGCAGCTCAAGGCCGCTTACGACAAGGCCGAGCAGGCCGAGATGCGGCGCCTGGTGCTCGAGGAGAACCAGCGCACCGACGGCCGCCGCCCCGACGAGATCCGCCCCATCTGGATCGAGACGGGCGTGCTGCCGATGGCGCACGGCTCGGCGGTGTTCACGCGCGGTGAGACGCAGGTGCTGTCCGTCGCCACCCTCGGCACCGGCCGCGACAACCGCCTGGTCGACGACCTGGGCCTGGAGAACACCGAAGAGTTCATGCTGCACTACAACTTCCCGCCCTTCTCCACGGGCGAGGTGAAGCGCCTGCGCGGGACCTCGCGCCGCGAGGTCGGCCACGGCAACCTGGCGCGCCGCGCGCTGGTGCGGATGGTCCCCGGCCAGGAGGACTTCCCCTACGTGCTGCGGCTCGTGGCCGAGACCCTCGAGTCCAACGGTTCGAGCTCGATGGCCTCGGTGTGCTCGGGCTCGCTGGCCCTGATGGACGCCGGCGTTCCGGTCCGCAAGCCGGTGGCGGGCATCGCCATGGGTCTGGTCAAGGAAGGTGAACGCTACGCCATCCTGAGCGACATCCTCGGCTCCGAGGACGCGCTCGGCGACATGGACTTCAAGGTGACCGGTACCGGCGACGGCGTCACCGCTCTGCAGATGGACATCAAGATCACCGGCATCACGCCGGCGATCATGCGCGAGGCGCTGGCCCAGGCCCGCGCCGGCCGGCTGCACATCCTCGGCAAGATGGGCGAAGCGCTGCCCGCGCCGCGCGAGGAGATCTCGCCGCGCGCCCCGCGCATCATGAGCGTGCGCATCCCCGTCGACAAGATCGGCACGGTCATCGGGCCCGGCGGCAAGCAGATCCGCGAGCTCGAAGCGCTGGGCTGCACCGTCGAGGTGGCGGAGGACGGCCTCATCAAGATCTACAGCGAGGACGCCGCGGTCGCCAAGGAGGTCGCCCGGCGTATCGAGGAGATGACGGCCACCGCCGAGATCGGTATGGAGTACGACGGCAAGGTCGCCAAGGTGACGGATTTCGGTGCATTCATCACGCTCTTCCCCGGCACCGACGGCCTGCTGCACATCTCGCAGATCGCCGAGGAGCGCGTGGAGCGCGTCGAGGACCACCTCAAAGAGGGCGACACGATCCGCGTCAAGGTCAACTCCATCGACGACCGCGGCAAGATCGACCTGGTACGTCCCGAGCTCGAAGGCAAGATCGCACCCCGCAGCAGCGGCGGCGGGCGCCGTGGAGGCGGCGGCGGGCGCGGCGGGCGCGATGGACGGGACCGCGGCGACCGCCGGCCCCCGCGCGACCGGCGCTGAGCTGAGCCACACAGGGCCCTCCCGTTCCGCGACGGGAGGGCCCGGCGGCGCCGATGCGCCGCCCCCTATCTGAATCGCGCGGCGCGGACCGCACGAACCACGCCCGGTGGGACCGAGCGCATCGGAACGAGCGCACCGCAGCGCCTTCCCCCTCGACCGACCGCGGCACGCCTCCCCTGGGAGGCCGGGACGACGCGAGGCCCGCGTCCCCCCCTATCTTGCGAGCACGGACCGCCCGTGAAGCCACCGGGCGGCCGCGCAACAAGCGATTCCGGCACGGCGCATGCCGTCGCCGACGCGAACACCCGCACCGGGTGCCGCGTGGCGAGCGTTGCGCTGCGCCGATGGACACGAGAGGAGTGTCATGGCTGCGGACGACCGCAAACTTCGCATCATCCCGCTGGGCGGCATGGGCGAGATCGGCAAGAACATGTTCGCCTTCGAGTACGAGGGCGAGATCCTGCTCATCGACGGGGGGCTCGCGTTCCCCGACGCCGACATGCTCGGGGTCGACATCCTGGTCCCCAAGATCGACTGGGTGGTCGAGAACGCCCACAAGATCAAGGGCTGGGTGCTGACGCACGGCCACGAGGACCACATCGGCGGGCTGCCCTACATGATCAAGCTGCTGCCCAAGATCCCGATGTACGGCGCCAAGCTCACGCTGGGCCTGTTACGCGGCAAGTTCGAGGAGTTCAAGCTCTCCGAGTCCGACGTCGATCTGCACGAGATCACGCCCGACGACCGCATCAAGATCAGCAAGTACTTCACCGTCGACTTCTTCCGCATGACCCACTCGATCCCGGACAACAGCGGGCTGGTCATCCACACGCCGCTCGGGCGGGTGGTGCACTCGGGCGACTTCAAGCTCGACTACAACCCCGCCGACGGCAAGACCAGCCACCTGCACAAGCTCGCGCAGGCCGGCGAGGACGGCGTGCTGCTGCTGATCTCGGACTCCACCAACGCCGAGCGCCCCGGCTACACCCCCAGCGAGCGCGACGTCATGGCCGCGGTCGACGACCTGGTCGCCAAGGCGAGCGGCCGCGTCATCGTCACCACCTTCTCCAGCCACGTCCACCGGCTGCAGAACTTCGTGCGGATCGCCGAGAAGTATGACCGACGCGTGGTGATGGAGGGGCGCTCCATGATCAAGAACGCCACCATCGCACAGGAGCTCGGTTACCTGGAGCTGAAGCAGCCCTTCGTCGCCAGCGACAACGTCGGCGACTTGCAGGACGACAAGGTGCTGTTCCTGTGCACGGGCTCGCAAGGGCAGCCGATGGCGGCGCTGAGCCGACTGGCGTCGGGCAGCCACCGCAAGATCAACCTCAAGCCCGGCGACACCGTCATCATGTCGTCCAACCCCATCCCCGGCAACGAGGAGGCGGTGGGGCGCGTCATCAACCAGCTCTACGAGCGCAGGGTCAACGTCTTCTACCCGCCGACGTACAAGGTGCACGCCTCGGGGCACGCCTCGCAGGAGGAGCTCAAGCTCATCCTGGACCTCACGCGCCCACGCTTCTTCATGCCGTGGCACGGCGAGATGCGTCACCAGGTCAACCACCAGCGGCTCGCCGAGGGCATGAGCCATCCCCCCAAGAAGGTGCTCATCGCCCACAACGGCGACGTTCTCGAGTTGACCAAGGACAACCTCAAGGTCGCGGGCCAGGTCGAGGCCGGCGTGCTCTTCATCGACAGCGTCGGCCGGACCGGCGACGAGGTCACCGAACCGGTCATCCGCGACCGCCAGATGCTCTCGGCCGAAGGCGTCATCGTCATCATGGCGCTGGCGGGACGCAAGCCGTCTGTGGAGGTCATCACCCGCGGCGTGGCGCAGGGCGACAACGGACTGGTCAAGGAGATCGAACGCATCGCGCTCGAGGGTCTGCAGAAGGGCGTACGCGAGAAGCGACGGCTCAACGACATCCGGGACGACATCTTCTACCCGGTGCGTCGCTACATCCGCAAGGCCACCGGGCGCAACCCCCTCATCGTGCCCACGGTGCTCCAGGGGTAATCCGGCCGGTCGCGGCCCATCAAGCGATGGGGTCGTCGGCCCAGGGCGCGGGATCCGCGCCGCTCAGCCAGTCCCGCAGACGTTCCAGGGCGCGCGCCGTGAGCGCGCGCCCTTGCGTGATCAGGTCGTCCTCGACGAGCAGGGCGTTGCTGATGCGTCGCTGGCAGTCGTAGCCGGCGGCGGCCACGTAGCGGCCCTCGCGGTAGAGGTCGAGGGCGCGCTCCACCGGCACCTCGTAGAGCACCGCGACCTCGTGACACGCCAGCGCGTATTCGGTCACCGGACGTTCCTCGCGCACCGCGTAGACGTCCTGGACCTCGCGATCGAGGCCGTTCTCGTAGCTGCGTACCGAGCGTACACTCCCGAGGAACGTGAGCTGCCCGGGCCGCACCACCAGCCCGATCTCCTCCTCGGCCTCACGAACGATGTCGACGAGGGTCTCGCCCACCCGCACGTGCCCGCCGACGGACACGTCGATCCGGCCGCCCTCGAGATCCTTGCGGCGCGAGCGGCGCTGCAGCAGCACCAGCCGGCCCTCACGCACCACCCACAGATGGAAGGCGCGGTGCCAGTCGCCGTCGGCATGGACGGCCGCACGCGCTTTACCGCGGCCGAGCGGGGCGCCGTCGTCGTCGAGCAGTTCGAGCAACTCGTCGGCGGGGGTCGTCATGCGGTCATTCTAGGAGGCGGGCGCGGCAGCGGACGCGAACCATCGCGCATGGCCCGCGCAGGCTCCCGACGCTCGAACCTTCCCGCCTACCCACGCCTCCCGCTCGCCTCGTCTGATGCTGTTGCTGCTGCTGCTTGACGCGCCGCGCACGGCGCTCGTACACTTTGTAAGCACCGACGCGGGCAAGGCGTCGGCGACCGCCCCGGGGTGTAGCGCAGCCTGGTAGCGCACTTGACTGGGGGTCAAGTGGTCGCTGGTTCAAATCCAGTCACCCCGACCAGATGAATGTCGTCCAGGACGGCAGAATGAAGGTGGGCCTTCCGAGACTCGGGAGGCCCACCTGTTTGTTGTGTGCCGGTTGTGTGCCGGTTGTGTGCCGATTCGAGCCGACGCACGCCCGGGTTGACCAACTGGCAGATTCGGGATCGACTCATCACGGGTGAACCGTATTGGGTTTGATGGGGACTCCGTTCTCGCGGTCCGACGAAAGCGGTCCCCGCGCCCGATCGGGGTGGCGGATGGCCGCCCCGGGGCAACCGTCGCCACACGTCGAACGGTAGGCCGCGTCTGCCAGGAGGGGTGAGGGACCAAGGTCTCTGTACCTACTCGTCGGCGCTTGCACCGTCCACCGGGGTCATGACCCGACCATTTCAACAACACGAGAAGACGAGCCGGTCGCAGCCCCTGCCCGCTGCCCCGACCTCGCTTCGATGGCTCGCTCGATCTCGGGAACGGCGCGCAGTGCAGCCGAACGGCCGTAGGCGATGAGCCGGTCCAGAAGGTCGAAGTCGAACACGCCGATCTCGCGCGGAATCTCAACGACCAGCCGCACGTCCGCCTCGTCGAACTCTTCGGCCTGAAGACGGTGGGCTGTCAAAGCATTGAGGCGCAGAAGCAGGCCGACGCCGGTACGGGGAAGGATGGGCGCCAGAGGTGGCGTCACGCTGACCCCGACGACGACATCGGCGCCAAGGGCCCGTGTGGCGCGAACCGGAAGGTTGCTGACCACGCCGCCATCGATGAGCCAATGCGAGCCCCGCGCAACGGGCGTGAAGACGCCGGGAAGCGCCGCGCTGGCATGGAGCGCCCTCGCAAGGTTGCCGGTACGCAGGACGGCCACATCGCCGGTCATCACATCGGTGGCGGTAGCGGCGAACGGAATGTCCAGCTCTTCGATGGCCCGGTGCGCAGCGATGGCATCGAGGTGCTTCTCCAACCGAGCACCCGAGTCGCGGCCCAACCCGAAGACATCGTGCTCGACGTAATCGACCGCCTCGAGCAGGCCACTAGCCCGTTGGCGCCACGAGCCGGACCGCCAAGGGTTCCCAGGCGCCTCCGACAATAGGTCCGCCAAGCGCGCGGGCTCCCCGATCAGTCCGGGGTCGGCCGCGAAGAGGCCTCCCACGATCGCGCCCATAGACGCACCAGCGATGGCGCCGATGGCGATGCCCGCTTCCTCGAGGACCTGCAGCACGCCAATGTGGGCCAGGCCGCGAGCGCCTCCTCCTCCCAACGCAACGCCGACACGGGTGCTCGGTTCGGCGCCCTTCGACGCGGTGCCTGGTAGCGCTGCGTCGAACGGGCGGTGGTTCACTCCTGACGCCAGAACTGCGGTCATGGGTCCGTCTCCCTCCTAGTCCTGCAAGGAGTTCCCGCTGGCGCGGCTGGAAAGGTTGACGGTGCGAACGATGCTTGCGACGAGCACTTCGGCGTCGGCATCGGGACCGAAAAGCGCTTCGAACAACACGGTGTCCAGGAAGGTGCGGGCGATCTCGAAGGACGTCTGCGCATCGACGTCGGCCGCCGCCGATTCGCTCAGGACTTCACCCAGAGCGTCGAAGGCCAGCTGGCGGGCCTCGTCCCAGTGCGCTCGGACGGCCTCGCGTTGAAGGATCTCCCGCACCATGATGCGCAGCATCGGCGCGGCGTGCCTAGCTATACCGTATGCGCTCATGCCGGCCCGTCTCAGGACCTCGTGGGCATCCAGGCGGGGTTCGCTCGTTGCGATGTCGGCGATGGTCGCGCTCAACAGCGGCAGCACGGTGCGCTCGTCGATCAACGCCTCGAGCAGGCCCTCCTTGGCGCCGAAGTAGTGGAAGATCAGCCCCGTCGCCACCCCCGCCGTGGTGGCGATCACCTTGACCGGAGTCGCGTCGAAGCCGCGCTCCGCGAAGAGCGCCATCGCGGCATCGAGGATGGCGGCGCGCGTTTCCGCACCGCCACCCGCGACCTTCGGCCGCCGGCCGAGCGGCCGCTGGGGCGACGCCGGGCGATTGCGCGCCCCTCCGGTCTCGGGCAAGCGCTCTTCATTCGCCATCGCGCACCCCCCTTCCCGGCTGCACCGGAACGCAGCAAGCTCGGGCGAGCAGCGCGATGGTGGGGGTGCGCCTCCCCGAGCGCACCCCCACCATCGACCCAGCTTCCCATCGCATCATGTTCCCGAGCCCACTCGCCTCTACGGCCAGGTCCGCCACCATCATGCCGACGGCCGGGCGGTCCCCTTCGTCGCTCCACCGATACCGGCCAGCGCTGAGAGCGCCGCCAGCGCTACGACCACGCTCACGATCCACGCGTTCCAGGCTCCCGCAGACACACTCGCGAAGCCCAGCAACCACGGCGCCACGAACAGCCAGGCGCCCAGCACCAAGTTCGTCCAATCCTTCCAGCGGGACCAAGTCTTCATCGCATTCCTCCTCCGATCAGTATCTAACTGACCGTTCAATTCATATTAGTCACGAACCCCTCTCGCGTCAACCCCCTGGGGGTATATCGCGACCGTCCCGCCCCACCGGCAAATGCCTCTGGACCTTCCAGCGATCTAGCCGTATCATCCACATCGCTTTGGACCGGCCGACACCGGGTCCCTAGGTCAGAGGTTCCGAGGAGACGGGGCCCCTTCCCCTACTGGACGGTGTTCGTGCAAGCGAGACAGAGGCACAAGCGGATTCGACCGCAAGCCACAGAGGAGGCTCCTTGAACGCGTTTCCGTCGACGAGAAGGCCCGAGCGGTCCTGCGACAGCTGCAGAGCCACGGTCGGAGCCTTCCGAGGAGGGTGCGTGGCGCGCACGTGTGCCGGAGGCCATGCCCACAGCGAGAGCCCCTGTCCACGACAGGGGCCGTGGGCCCATCCAGGCCTCGACCATGCCAAGAGGCGCGGGGCGGAGGGGATCCATACCCCCCAACGTTCTCGCCTCACGCGTCAGCTGGCCCGCCAACCCCACCCACACCCTTGCCCCCTTCCCGAAGCTCCGAAGTGAGGTAGCCCGTGCTGGTTCCCTGGACCGTAATCCTCCTCGCGGCGGTGGTCGTCGGCTTCGTCACGTCCGCCCTCCGCATCTGGATCGACCGCGTCTTCTTCGTCATCATCCTGCTCACACTGGGCCACCTGCCGATCAGAGAGGCAATCGCCCTGAACGTCCTGGTCCTGCTCCTCGCCTCGCTCACCCACGGGCTCGTGCGACGCGAAGGCTGGATCTGGGGAGAGTTCGCCCGTTTCCCATCCTGGGAAGGCTGGGCAGCCGTGCTCGCAGGGTTCACGGGAGGCGCCCTGGGATGGACATGGGGGCTCATCCTCCCGGGCAGAGTCCTGCTCGGCGTGCTCGGCATCTACGCCATCGCGATGGCGATCCGACTCGCCGTGGTGAAGCCGCGGCAGGGCCGCCCAGACGCCGGCCACCCAGGCTGGATCCTGCCCATCGCCCTCGGTGCCGGCGCGCTCACCGGGCTCATCTCAGCGGGCGGCAAACCATTCGCCGTACCGCTCTACAACCGAGCCCTGGGGCACCACTGGCCGGTCGCCTACGCCATCGCAACGTTTGGTACCATCGGTGCCGCCATAGGCGCAGGCCTGACCCAGCTCGCGCTGAACGGTTACGGCCTCCCCGAAGTCGAGACCGTCCTGGCGGCCTGGGCCGGAATCTCCCTGATCGCGTGGCTCACCGACCGCATCTGGAGTCCCAAGCTGATGAGGGTCACTGCGCTCGCGGTGGCGGTCGTGCTCTTCCTGGTCGGCATCCGATTCAGCCTGAGCGCCTTCTAGGACGCGGGGCGGACAACGGCGGTCAAGCGCCACGGCCGGCGCGGGAGTTGGGCGCAGTTCGTGGACAGTCTCGGGCTTGGGCTCTGGCCTCAGAACGCCAAGAAGTTGTGTCTGTACAGGGAGGCGCCCGTCCGTGCCGTGTACCGATGATGCTTCGCATGTAGAGGGTAGGGAGGCCGACCGCACAGCCGTATGCCGGACCGGACCCCTTGGCCCACGCATCATCGGACTGCGAGCATCCTGTGGCCGCCAGCCAGCCCCTAGCGAGCGCCGAACGCGACCAAGCGAGGATCGAACCGGATGGGGATGGGATGATCGATCGTCAGCAGAGGAAAGCTGGGATGGTCTGGATTGATGATGATGTTCTGTTGAAGTGGCATCACTGCGCTGGGAACCGCCAATGCAAGGAACGCACCATCCGCTCGCCAGGCTTCCCCGAGATCGCGTGTGATGGGCCCGATCGGGTTCGCGTCCCAGCTGGTGGGTAGGTCCTCCGGTGGTAGGCCGTAGACCTCGCCATCCGGGATCACTGCCCGGACGGCCAGGCGATCGCGAAGCGCGGATGCCGTTTCGGCGTTCGCCAGGATCTCCAACGCCGCCAGGGCAGGCGTGTCACTCGTGTAGATCACACGCCGGTCGCGGTGGTTCCAACGTCCAGGACTCTTGGCGGCTCCTTCGCCAGAGAATGCCGAGTCGGCGTGCCGAACCGAGACGATCCGCCATACGACCGTCAAGACGGGATGCCATACTCGATCCGGCCCAGCAGATCCTCTACCTCCTGAACGCCCGCATCCGTCCTGGCCATGATCAGCGGACTCACGTTCCCGAGAGCGCGTTTCGGAGTTCGGATCCACTGTCGCGCCTCTGCCTCGTCTCCCAGCACAGCCACAGCTCTGGCGAGCAACCTGGTGAGCCGGTAGAGCCGGTCGCTCTCTTCGGCGGTCAGCCTCTTCGTCTTCTTCCTACGACCGAAGGTACTTCGTGAGATGTCGACGGCCCTCAGGACATCACCTTCCGGGACGCTCATGTACTCCGCCAGCCGAGAAACGGACGCGCTCTCGAGACCCCTACCAACCGCGCGGATCACGACGTCAGTGTCGGGCTCTTTCGGCAGGCCGAGGATCCTGACCGTGATCTTGCGAGAACGCATCTCAGGCGTCTCGACCTTCGGAATCCTGTAAGCCCGCCGAGCGGTCGTCATGTGGCCGTCATCCCTTCCTCGCCGTTGGCCCATATGGGCACATTGATTATAGCATCTGGCACTACTGCGTCTGGCACTGTAACATCGGGCATCGCCGCTTCCTGGCACCGACCGAGGGCATCGCGCTTTCCGGCGCGAATTGGCACCGCGTCCCCCTCGTCCGGACCAACAGCGGTCCCGGAATTCGTCCAACGGGCCGGCGTCCACGTCCGGCGGCACGCAGGTCACGCCCTCGAGGCCCGGACCCGGCGCAGTGCAGATGCGGGCTACAACACCGGAGCGTCCACCGCGAGTGCTAGCGTTGGCTGACCCTCCTATCCGGACGAGAGCACCCGCGAGGGTCCTAGGGGAAGATGAACCCATACGAACGACGTCGCGAGCGTGGCGCAGGCCCCGCCCAACGAGCTCGAAGACCCTGGCAGGACAGGCCGGCCCGCATGCTGTCGTCCGGCGACACGACCAGGTTGAGCGCCCTGGTCGAACACGGGCTGGTCGCTATCCACGAGATCCGCAGGCAACGCGCCGTGTACGCCACCATCGAAGTTGCGATCGACCGCGCCCCGCCCCGTCTCACCGTCCTCGACGCGGCCGAGCATTCCACGTCCTCGCCGAACGCCGCCGGCGCACCCGACGGGAAGGCGTCATGAACCCCGCCGAACCGCCGCGAGGCTTCCCAAAGGCGGAGTACGAGGCGCGCCTGGAGCGTGCACAACGTTCGATGCGTGAGGACGGGCTCGACGCTCTGCTGCTCATGAGCGAGCCCGACGTGCGCTACTTCAGCGGTTTCGTCACACCGCTCTGGCAGAGTCCGACGCGACCCTGGTTCTTGATCGTGCCCGCGGCCCGCAAGCCGATCGCGGTCATCCCCGAGATCGGTGCGCCACTCATGCTGCGAACCTGGCTCGAGGATGTACGGACGTGGCCCGCTCCACGCCCCGAGGACGACGGTGTGTCGCTCCTGCTCGACGCGTTGCGGGGCATCGGAGCGGGAGCGGGTCGCGTCGGCCTTCTCACGGGCCCGGAGACGGCGCTGCGCATGCCGCTGGCCGACTACCATCGGTTGCGCGACGCGCTGCCGCACGCACGGTTCATGGACGCGACGGGCCTCATGCGCAGCCTCCGTCTGGCCAAGTCCGAACGCGAGATCGCGAAGATCGGCTACGCGTGCGAGGTCGCGTCGACCGCCTTCGCGTCCGTGCCCGAGCTGGCGTTCGCCGGGCAGCCCCTGGCAGAGACCTTTCGCGCTTTCAGGATCGCCCTTCTCCGGGCGGGCGCCGACGACGTCGCCTACCTGGCCGGGGGCGCCGGGCCCGGCGGCTATCCCGACGTCATCTCGCCGCCGAGCGGAAGGCTATTGCAGGACGGGGACGTCCTGGTGCTCGATACCGGCGCGGTTCACGACGGCTACTTCTGCGACCATGACCGCAACTACGCGATCGGCCGTGCAGACGACACGGTGCTGCGCGCCTACGACACCCTCTACAGGGCCACCGAGGCTGGACTGCGTGCCGCGCACCCCGGCTCGACCTGTACCGACCTGTTTCACGCCATGCGTGCCGTGATCGAAGCGGACGGGCACGAGGCCGACCCCTTCGGCCGCATGGGACACGGGCTGGGTATGCAACTGACCGAATGGCCCTCGATCCGGACGGGCGACGCCACCGTGCTGTCGCAGGGGATGGTCCTCACGCTCGAGCCGGGGCTCACGCTGGGCTCGGGCCGTTGCATGGTCCACGAGGAGGACATCGTGATCCGCGACGACGGGGCGCATCTGCTGAGCCGTCGTGCAGCGCCGAGCTTGCCGGTCGCGGGGTGAGCATCCTGGGCCCGAGGCGCCGCCTTGGAGAGGCACAAGATCGCCGACCAGGCAGGTTGGCGCGCTCGGGACAGGCCACCTACGAGGGCGCCGCCGGCACGCCGGCGGCGAGGAACGCCCTGGCCTCCTCCACCCCGTACCAGCCCTCCCCCGCGCCAACCTCGGGGTAGAGGCGATCGAGCATCGCCAGGGTCGGGGTGGGCAGGTCCTCCAGATCGACCGGGCCGTGCGGCGGTGGCACGTGGATATCGACCGCGAGCAGCTCGTGGTCGCCTTCGGCGCGCATGAACAGGCCAGCCAGACGGACTTCCAGCACATCGCCGGGCTGCGGCTGCGCGTTGGTCAGCACCAGCACGTCGAAGTGCGGTGCGGGCGGCTCCCCGAACCCGGCCACCCAACCGGAGGCGCCCTTGAAGCGCCGGACGTACAGGAGCGACTCCTGGTCGGTGCTGACGAAGACCCCGCGCTGCGGTCGGAACTCCATGTGGTGCCGCTCTCCGCGCGGCTGCATGATCACGACCCATGCAAGCTCCGGATGCCGCGGATGCGGCTCGCCCGGCCCGAACGGCATCAGGAACCGCCCACCGCGTGCGCAGGGGTTCGCGCGTGGAGGGAGCAGGGACCGCGAGCCTCGCTCGGAGGGTCCGCCCGCGCATCGTCGCCCTGCGCCCCGCTCCCCTCCACGCCCCGCCACTCGCCCAGCCGTTCCTCGACCATGGGGCAATATAGCTTCCCTGCACTCGGCACCCCGCTCGGTGCATCCACAGTACGCTCAGGACGTCCGAGGGGGTCTGGTCCTCGTTTATTGCGAGGAAGAGCCTCTCGCCACGGCACCCCGGTCGCGGAACTCGGCGAAGGAGAAGCATGGTCCGAACCACGCACCTCGATCGCAACCACCGCACGCGATAAGCCGCTCCCGAACACGTTCATCCGCAACGACGCCGGAAGCGACACGCTCGCCGTGATCTTCCCCGGCCTGGGCTACCGCGCCACGATGCCCCTGCTCCACTACACCCAGCGCGCCCTCCACGAACGCGGCGCCGACATCCTGCGCCTCGATCTCGCGTACGATCTCGATCCCGACTTCCCCCGGGAAGATCCGTCCGCTCGGCGGACGTGGATCCGCGACGATGCACGCAGCGCGTACGAGGCAGCCGCCCGGCAAGGCCCCTACCGCGACGTAGTCTTGGTCGGCAAGTCCCTCGGGACGCTCGCCCTAACCGACATCCTCGAACGGGACGAGCAGCAACCTTCCCCCGCCTGCGTGTGGCTGACCCCCCTGTTGAACGACGCCTCGCTGGTCGAAACCATCCGCCACCGGCGACCCCCTTCCCTGTTCGTGATCGGCACCGCCGACCCCCTCTACGACGGGACGCTGGTCGACGATCTCGCAGCGCGCACCGGGCGCCGAAGCGTGGTCGTCGAAGGCGCCGATCACAGCCTCGAGATCCCGGGGGACATGCCGACGACCCTGCAGGCCATGCAGGCCTATCTCTCGGCGCTCGAGGGATTCCTGGCGAGCTCCGGCACGACCACCGAGCGCGCGCAGCCACTCCCTTGAGCGTGGCTGTGGCTGCGTCTGCAATGGGAGAGGCGCGACCTCGGCCGCTCCCTGCGCGAGGAGGCTTCTGGCGCGGGCGAGGGTTCGCGGCACGCAGCGAGACCGAGAGAGGGGGATGCATGATCCACTACCTCGAATCCGCCGACACCATCACGCCGAACCAACTGGCTGGCTTCTTCGATGGCTGGCCCCGACCGCCGACGCCCCAGACCCACCTTCACATCCTGAGAAGCAGTGACGAGGTCGCACTCGCGCTGACCGACACGCCCGAACCCCGCGTCGTAGGGTTCGCCACGGCCATCACCGACGGCGTCCTGGCGGCCTACATCCCGCTCCTCGAGGTCCTGCCCGACCACCGCGGACGCGGCATCGGCAGCGAGTTGGTCAGGCGCCTCCTGGTGCGCCTCGACGGCCTCTACATGATCGACGCCCTCTGCGACCAGGACGTGCTGCCGTTCTACACGTCGCTCGGTATGGAGCCCGCAACCGGCGCGTCGATCCGTGTCTACGCGCACCAGTCCGGCTCGGCCCGAGAGCCGTAGGCCACGCCCACCGCTGCGCAGACCCCCGAAGGTCAATCGATCGCTCGTCGCATCGCGACCAGCGCGATGGCCACCATGGCCGTGTCGAACACCACCAGCGCGGCGGTCATCGTGAGCAACCTTCCGACGTCGAAGCCGTCGAGGATGAGCCCGCGGGCGCCGGCGATGGCGTAGGTCATCGGATTGGCCCGCGCGATCCAGCGCAGCCACACGGGCATCGCCTGCAGCGGCGCTAGCGCGTTCGACGCGAACAGGATCGGCAGGCCCACGAACCCGGTCACCGCGAACCACTGCGCGTGGTTGCGGAACGCGAAGGCCAGCGCCATCGACAGCGCCGTGACACCGATCCCCAGCAGGACCCCGGTGGCCAGGACCAGGGCCACGCCGCCGAGTCCGGACGCCACGCGCACGCCCAGCAGGAACGCCACCAGCAGGATGAGCACGCCCTGCGCCGTGCTGACGCCGAGCACGAAGGCGAAGCGGCTCCACAGCAGCGCCGCGGGCGGGATCGGCGCCGCCATCAGGCGCTTCAGCATGCCCGTCTCGCGGTCGAACAGGACCTCCACCCCCCCCGCGAGCGCGCCGTTGAAGACCGTCATGATCACCACGCCGGCCGTCATGAACGCGATGTAGCTCGAGCCCTGCACCATCCCACTCTTCGCGAACAGGTTGCCGAACAGCACCAGCCACAGCGCGGGCTGCGCCAACGCCACCACGATCGAGAGCGGCGTGCGCTTGAGCCGCCACCACCAGCGTGTGCTGAGCGCCCAGGTCGCCTGCCCGAACGGGGTCGATCGGGCGGGGAGGGTCGGGACGGGTCCCTCCCCGCCGCCCCCGGCAGGGCCGCGGTCGACGTGCTTCATCTGGAGGCACCTCGTGCGGGCCCGTCGCTCGTAGAGCGCGAGACCTCCTCGGCCGTGAGCTGCAGGAAGACGTCGTCGAGCGTCGGCTGCTGGAACGCCAGCTCGAGCACGTACGCTCCCGCATCCCTTCGGAGTCGATCCACGACCTCCCACAGGCGTTCCGGCTCCCCCGTGAAGACCAGCTTCCCACCGTCGTCCACGCCGAAGGCCACCCGCGCGTCCAGCGAGCTCGCCACGTTCGGTGCGCCCGGCGCCAGGCGCACCTCCAGGCGGTGCGCACCGCGCAGGATCTTCGCCCGTAGCTCGGCGGGCGTCCCGATCGCCCGCAGCGCCCCCCGGTCGAGAATGGCCACCCGGTCGCACAGGGCGTTCGCCTCTTCCAGATAGTGCGTCGTCAGCACGATCGCGGTTCCGGCGGCCCGCAGGTCCCCGATCAGGGCCCACAGCTGGCGGCGCGTGTGGATGTCCAACCCTACCGTCGGCTCGTCGAGCAACAGGATCGGCGGTTGCGGCAGCATGCCGATGGCCAGATCGAGACGGCGCTGCATGCCCCCCGAGTAGGTTCGCACCAGACGATCGGCGACGTCCCCCAGCCCCGACCACCTCAGCACGGCCTCGACGCGCACGCGGCGCTGGGCCCTGGCCAGCGGGTAGAGCGCGGCGTGCAGCTCCAGGTTCTCGCGCCCGCTCAGGTAGGGGTCCAACGCCGGCCGCTGCATGACCACGCCGACGTTGGCGCGGACCGTCAGCGGCTCGACCCGCGGGTCCGATCCGAGCACCCGCACCTCGCCCGCCGACGGCGCCGTCAGCCCCAGCATGAGCTCGACGGTGGTCGTCTTCCCCGCCCCGTTCGGCCCCAGCAGACCGAAGATCTCTCCTGCGCGCACGTCGAGTGATAGGGCGTGGAGGGCCCGTACCTCCCCGAAACGCTTCTCGACGGACCGAAGGCTCACGACCGTAGGCGTCACGCGGAAATCGCCCCTCTCCCACCGGGCGACGGCGTGCCGAACGGCGCGTAGACCGGCCTGCCACAGGCGTCTGCGAGCTTGCCCGGCTTCACGCGCCAGCGGGTCCCGACCCGTCGAGCGCGGCGAGGAAGCCCTCGACCAACCGCATGAAGCGCTCGTAGTCCGGACGGAACACCTCGTGCCCCGCCTCCTCCAAGAACTCGACCCGCAACTGCGGCAGCGCCGTTCGGTAGCGCTCGAGGTCGGCCGCCGCCACGCTCGCGCTCTTCCCGCCGACCACCAGGAGCACCGGGCAGGCGAGAGCGTGCAGGTCGTCCCACAGGTCGACCCGCCGCGCATCGCGCCGGATCGCCCGGACCACGCGCTCTGGGATTCCGCGCTCGCGCGCGAACGGCAAGGCGTACTCGAGCCACGCCCCGTCGAGCTCCGGCGACCGCGCCGCATAGTCGAGGAGGATCAGCCCTCGCACCTGTTCGGGCTGCCGCACGGCGTACGCCAGCGCAACGGGCACGCCCATCGAGAACGCCATCACGCAGGCCGGCCCGAGCCCGGCTCCCGCCAACACCGCCTCCAGGTCGGCCACCCGATCGTCGAACGTGTACCCGTTCTCGGGCGCTGCGTCGCCCTCGAACACACCCCGCTTGTCCACGGCCAACGTCGACCGCGAAGCCAGGCGCACCATCTCCGCACGGAAATCGCTCGCCTGACCCAAGCTCCCGGGTAGGTAGACCAGCGGCACCTGTCCAGCCCCACCCCGCCGAACGAGGTAGTGCAGCCGCACCCCGTCGCGCTCCCCCCAACGCTCTTCGATCATGCGTACACCATAGCGGAAGGGACAGGGTGGTCCACATGCGAACCGATTGTGTCTCCCCCCTCTGCTCCACGGGGCGGCCGCCCTCCCTACCCGGAGGAGCGGGCGCGGGGACGCCGCCTGAACTTCAGCGCTTCCACAGGTCCGCGATGATGGACACGAACCGCATCTCGCCGTGAGAATTGCGCGGATCCGAGCGCTGCGAGCGGAAGATCGGCCCGTCCTCCGGGTCCCACGGCCGGTGATGGAAGCGCCCGTGCTCGTCGCAGTACTCCAGCAGCTCGACGTCGAAGCCGGCGCTCCCGAACACCTCCGCGAACAGCCGGTGATCGTACAGCACCCTGTGGTCCGCCGCCGGGTGCTCGGCCGGACCCGGCCCGCCCACCTGCACCAGCCGCCGATACGCGGGATCGCCGAAATTGCCGTCGGGAACGGCGCACCGCAGGTATCCTCCCGGCTCCAGGAACTCGAAGGACAGCGCGGCCGCGCGGCGTCCCTCCTCCAGCGTGAGGTGCTCCCAGACGTGCTCGCACAGGAAGGCGGACACGAGCCGGCTCGAGAAGCTCGCAACGAAGTCCGGCCGCTTCAGGAGGTCGAGGTCCTCCTTCTGCGTCGGGATCCATCCCGGATAGCGCTGCTCGCCCGCGCCGAGGATCACCCGACGGCGCGCCCGCCGGGACACCGCTCAGATCCACCATGCGCCCGAGCTTGACGGCTACCCGGCCGGCGCGGCTTCGGCATCACGTGCGCGCCAGGCGCTCAACTGCGGCAGGCGCGCCCCCAGTCGATGGCCCGCGAGAGCAGTCCGGCCACCGCCTCGAGCCCGGCCCGGTCCTCCTCGTCGAAGGTCGCGACCCGGTCGCTGTCCAGGTCGAGCACCGCCGTCACGGCCCCGTCGCCATCGGAGTCGCCATCGAAGATAGGCACCACGATCTCGGAGCGCGAGCGCGGATCGCATGCGATGTGCCCGGGGAAAGCGTGGACGTCCGGGACCACCTGGCTGGCGCGTTGCGCGACGGCGGCGCCACACACGCCGGCGCCGACCGCGATACGAACGCACGCCGGCCGGCCCTGGAACGGTCCGACGACCAGCTCACCGTCGCGAACCAGGTAGAACCCTGCCCAGTTGAGTCCTGGCAGCCACTCGTAGATGGCCGCGGCAGCGTTGGCGAGGTTGGCGAGCCAGTCGGGCTCGCCCTCGATCAGGCCCGCCAGTCGCTCGAGCAACTCGGCGTAGAGGTCCGACTTCGACCGGGCCGAACTCGACGGGGCCGAACTCGACGGGGCCGAATTCGAGGGGGCCGAATCCGACGGGGCCGAATCCGAGGGGGCCGACACGGCCTCTCCGTGACTGTGGGTGTCTGCCATGGAGACCAGACTAGCGGTCGCGGCGGCACGTTACACCTACTCGCCCGACGCCCACGCCCCGTGTCCGGGTCGATCGCCGTTCCGCGCCCCGCCCCCCACGCCGTTGGCGTAGGCTTGAAGGGTTGAACGGCCCCCCAGGGGCTTGATCGAACGACACGACCGTGCGCGGTCTCAGGCAGGACGGGATCCGCACGGTAACGAGGAGCGGAGCCCTTCATGGACGATACCCACACCCGCAAGATCATCTACACCAAGGTCGACGAGGCGCCGGGGCTGGCGACCTACTCGCTGCTGCCGATCGTGGAAGCCTTCACGCGTGCGGCCGACGTCGCCGTCGAGACGCGCGACATCTCGCTGGCGGGGCGCATCCTCGCGAGCTTCCCGGAGGTCCTCAGCGAGGACCAGCGCATCGGCGACGACCTCGCCTACCTGGGCAAGCTGGCCGAGACGCCGGAAGCCAACATCATCAAGCTGCCCAACATCAGCGCGTCGCTGCCCCAGCTCAAGGCGGCCATCGGCGAGCTGCAGGACAAGGGCTACCCGCTGCCCGAGTACCCCGACGAGCCCGCTTCCGACGCCGAGCGCGACGTGCGCGAGCGCTACGACCGGGTCAAGGGCAGCGCCGTGAACCCGGTGCTGCGCCAGGGCAACTCCGACCGTCGCGCGCCGGCGTCGGTGAAGGCCTTCGCCCGCAAGCACCCGCACTCCATGGGGGCGTGGAGCGCCGATTCGAAATCCCACGTGGCCCACATGACTTCGGGCGACCTGCGCGCGAACGAGGTGTCCGCCACGGTCGCCACGGCCGATGCCGGGGCGGCCCGCATCGAGCTCGTCGAGGCGAGCGGACGTATCACGGTTCTCAAGGACGAGCTGCCACTCGAGGAAGGCACCGTCATCGACGCCGCGGTCATGAGCCGCGCCGCGCTGCGCGCCTTCCTGGCCGAGCAGATCGAGGACGCCAAGCGCCAGGGCGTACTGTTCTCCATCCACCTCAAGGCCACCATGATGAAGGTCTCCGACCCCATCATCTTCGGCCACGCCGTGGAGGTGTTCTTCGCCGACGTGTTCGACAAGCACGCCGCCACCTTCCGCGAGCTCGGCGTCAAGCCCAACAACGGCCTCGCCGCCCTGTATAGCGCCATCGCGGACCTGCCCGAGGCGAAGCGGCGGGAGATCGAATCCGACCTCGATGCCGCCCTGGCCGCGGGCCCCGAGATGGCGATGGTCAACTCGGACAAGGGCATCACCAACTTGCACGTGCCCAGCGACGTCATCGTCGACGCCTCGATGCCGGCGGCCATCCGCACCTCGGGCAAGATGTGGGGACCGGACGGCAAGCAGCACGACACCAAGTTCGTCATCCCCGACAGCGCCTACGCGGGCGTGTACCAGGCCGTCATCGAGGACTGCAAGGCCCATGGCGCCTTCGACCCGGTCACCATGGGCAGCGTTCCCAACGTAGGGCTGATGGCGCAGAAGGCCGAGGAGTACGGCTCGCACGACATGACCTTCGAAGCGCCTACCGCCGGCACCATCCGCGTGGTGGCGGCGAGCGGCAAGACGCTGGTCGAGCGGGACGTCGAGGCGGGCGATATCTGGCGCGCCTGCACCGTCACCGACGCCGCCGTCCGCGACTGGGTGAAGCTGGCCGTCACCCGTGCCCGCGCCAGCGGCACGCCGGCGGTGTTCTGGCTCGACGCAGAGCGCCCGCACGACGCCCAGATCATCGCCAAGGTGGAACGCTACCTGGCCGACCACGACACCGCAGGCCTGGACCTGCGCGTGCTGTCGCCGGTGGAGGCCACCCGCCTCTCCTGCCAGCGCCTCCGCCGGGGCGAGGACACCATCTCGGTGACCGGCAACGTGCTGCGCGATTACCTCACCGACCTGTTCCCCATCCTGGAGGTCGGCACCAGCGCCAAGATGCTCTCGATCGTGCCGCTCATGGCGGGGGGCGGCCTGTTCGAGACGGGCGCCGGTGGTTCCGCGCCCAAGCACGTGCAGCAGTTCGTCGCCGAAGGGCACCTGCGCTGGGACTCGCTCGGCGAGTTCCTGGCGCTCGCCGCCTCGCTCGAGCACCTCAGCGCCGCGACCGACAACCGCACCGCGCAGATCCTGGCAGACGCCTTGGATCGCGCCAACGCAGCCGTGCTCGAGAACAACAAGGCCCCCTCGCGCAAGGTCAACGAGATCGACAACCGCGGCAGCCACTTCTACCTGGCGCTCTACTGGGCCAAGGAGATGGCGAGCCAGACCGACGACCCGGCGCTGGCGTCACGCTTCAAGGCGCTGGCCGAGGCGTTGGAGGCCAACCAGGCGACCATCGCCGACGAGCTGCTGGCAGCGCAGGGCGCCCCGGTCGATGTCGGCGGCTACTTCCGGCCGGACGACGCGCTCGCCTCTCGCGCGATGCGCCCCAGCGCGACCTTCAACCGGCTGCTGGAGGCGTTCGCAGGCTGACGATGGACGGCCGACGGCGGACGGCTGCGCGGTGGGGCGCCCTCGGGGGCGCCCCACCGCTTCGTGTGCACGCGGGTGCGCCGCGCCCCGGCCGATAACGCTCGAGTAACGGCCGTTCACCTACCCTCCTTCCCCAAGGGGAGGAGAGTCACATGAGGCGCTTCACGTTTCCTTCGGCCGGTCCCACGCGAGCCGCGATCACCGTCGCCGTGATCTGCCTGGCGTTCGCCCTGATCGCCGGCAGCCCCTCGGCCCGCGCCCAGGGACTCTTCGCGGGCTGGGAGCTGGGCGCCCTCGACGTGGTCGTGCCGACGCTGGGCGGCCAGTTCGGGGTCACCGTCGCGCCGCACGCCGTGGCCCGGCTGACGGTCGACGACTTCGCATTCGTGTTCTTCCAGATCGGGACGGACGTGCTCTACGACAGCGCCCCACCGCGCGGCGCGATCTCGTGGTACGTCGGCGGCGGACCCCAGGTCTACGCCAGTCCCTTCGGCGTCCCCGGCGCATTCGGACCGGTCGCCGCCTTCGGACTGCATCTCACCGCCGGTCTCGACGTGCCCACCGGCCCGACCACGGCGGCCTACCTCGAACTGCAACCCGCCACCGACCTGGGGTTCCACGGCATCATCGTGGGGTTCAGGATCGGGGTCAACTACGACTTCTGAGCTCCGCCGACGGGCCGCGGCGCCGACGGCATGACCGGCCGCCGCGGGTCCGCATCGACCGCACGAAGGACAATGCCTCATCGACCGCCTCTCGCAGCGGTACCGTGACGGAAAGGCAACCAGCGCCCGCGAGAGGAACGGTACCCGCATGCCATCGAAAGCACGCACGGTCAGGGCACCCCGAGGCGTCGAACGCACCTGCAAGGGCTGGCAGCAGGAGGCCGCCCTGCGGATGCTCATGAACAACCTCGACCCCGACGTCGCCGAGAATCCCGACGAACTCATCGTCTACGGCGGCAGCGGACGGGCGGCGCGGAGCTGGGAGGCGTTCGATGTCATCGTCGCCACCCTGAAGCGCCTCGAGAACGACGAGACCCTCCTCATCCAGTCCGGCAAGCCGGTCGGCGTGTTCCGCACCCACGACAAGGCACCCAGGGTGCTCATCGCAAACTCCCTGCTGGTCCCGGCCTGGGCCACCTGGGAGGAGTTCCGCAAGCTCGAGGCGGCAGGCCTCACCATGTTCGGGCAGATGACCGCCGGCTCCTGGATCTACATCGGCACCCAGGGGATCCTGCAGGGCACGTTCGAGACCTTCGCCGAGGCAGCCGCCCAGCACTTCGGCGGCGACCTCGCCGGGCGCTGGATGCTGACCGCCGGCTGCGGCGGAATGGGGGGCGCGCAACCGCTGGCCGTGACCATGAACGGCGGCGTGTGCCTCATCGTCGACGTCGACCCCACGCGGCTGGAACGCCGCGTGAAGACGCGCTACCTCGACGAGGTCGCCGACGATCTCGAGGACGCCCTGACCCGCGTCGAGCGCGCCGTAGGCGCGCGGGAAGCACGATCCATCGGGCTGGTGGGCAACGCTGCGGAGGTGTTCCCGGAACTGGTACGCCGTGGCCGCGTGCCCGACCTCACGACCGACCAGACGTCGGCCCACGACGCCCTGAACGGCTACGTACCGGCGGGGTTGACGCTCGAGCAGGCGTCGGCACTCCGGGTCGCCGAACCCGAACGCTACGTCGAACGCGCCAAGGCCAGCATGGCCGAGCACGTGCGCGCCATGCTGGCGCTTCAGGAGCGAGGCTCGGTGGTCTTCGACTACGGCAACAACCTCCGCCAGCAGGCCAAGGACGCCGGCGTGCAGGACGCCTTCGCCTTCCCCGGCTTCGTGCCCGCCTTCGTCCGTCCGCTGTTCTGCGAGGGCAAGGGTCCATTCCGGTGGGCGGCGCTGTCGGGGGACCCGGCCGACATCGCGCGCATCGACACCGCCATCCTCGAGGCCTTCGCCGACGACGAACGTCTGACACGCTGGATCCGCATGGCGAGCGAACGGGTGGCGTTCCAAGGCCTGCCGGCACGCATCTGCTGGCTCGGCTATGGCGACCGAGCCAAGCTGGGCGCCATCATGAACGACCTGGTGGCGTCGGGTGAGGTGAGCGCGCCCATCGTCATCGGCCGCGACCACCTCGACAGCGGCTCGGTGGCGTCGCCCAACCGTGAGACCGAGGCCATGCGCGACGGCAGCGACGCCATCGCCGACTGGCCGATCCTCAACGCGCTGCTCAACACCGCCGCGGGCGCGAGCTGGGTGTCGGTGCATCACGGCGGCGGCGTGGGGATCGGCTACGCCATCCACGCCGGCATGGTGGTGGTCGCCGACGGCACGCCGGAGGCTGCCGAGCGGCTCGAGCGCGTGCTGACCACCGACCCCGGCAGCGGTGTGATGCGCCACGCCGACGCGGGCTACCCGGAGGCGGTACGGACCGCCCGCGAGAAGGGCATCGACCTGCCGATGCTCGCCCCCGACACGCCGTGAGCGCCGGCGATCCGAGGAAAGCCACGCTATTGGTCCATCACGCCGACGCTCTCGTCACGCTTGCCGGCCACGGCACGTCGCCGCTCACCGGCGCAGCCCTCGGTGAGCTGGGCATCATCGCCGACGGAGCGGTGGCCGCCGCGGGCGATCGCATCCTGGCCGTCGGACCCAGCGACCGCGTCGAGCGCGAGGTCTCGCTGGCCGAAGGCGCTCAGGTCATCGACGCGCGTGGCCGGACCGTCCTGCCGGGCTTCGTCGACCCCCACACCCACCTGGTGTACGCCGGCACCCGCGAGCGTGAATTCCCGCTGCGGCTGGCGGGCGCGTCCTACCTGGAGATCCTGCAGGCGGGAGGGGGCATCCTGGGCACGGTCGGGGCCACGCGCGCCGCCGACGAAGCGACGCTGGCGCGGCTCACGCGCGAGCGTCTCGACACCGCACTGCGCCACGGCACCACCACCCTGGAGATCAAGAGCGGCTACGGGCTCGACACCGCCACCGAGCTGAAGCAGTTGCGGGCCGCAAAGCGCGCCGGGCGCGGGCATCCCGTGCGGACCGTCGCCACCTTCATGGGCGCTCACGCCTTCCCAGCCGAATACCGCGACGACCCCGAAGGCTACGTCGATCTGGTGGTGGAGGCGATGATCCCGGCGGTGACCGAGTCCGCGCTCGCCACCTTCTGCGACGTCTTCTGCGAGGAGGGCGTGTTCAGCCCGGCTCAGTCCCGGCGCATCCTCGAGGCGGGGCGCGCTGCCGGCCTGCAGCCCAAGCTCCACGCCGACGAGCTCGCCAGCTCGGGTGGGGCGGAGTTGGCCGGCGAGCTGGACGCCGTCTCCGCCGATCACCTGGTCTACGCCTCCGAAGCGGGGTTGGCGGCGATGGCGGCCGCGAAGGTGGTGGCCGTGCTGCTGCCCGGCACCACCTTCAGCCTGATGGGGAGCCGCTACGCGCCGGCCCGCCGCATGGTCGACGCCGGCGTGCCGGTCGCGCTGGCCACCGACGCCAACCCGGGTTCGAGCCCGACCGAGTCGATGCAGATGATCGTCAACCTGGCGTGCCTGCAGCTCAAGCTCTCGCCCGAGGAGGCCATCGCTGCTGCCACGCTCAACGCCGCGCATGCCGTGGGCATGGCCGCCGAGGTGGGATCGCTCGAGGTGGGCAAACGCGCCGACCTGCTGGTGGTCGACGCGCCGAGCCCCGCCTATCTCGCCTACCACTACGGCACCAACCTTGCAGAACGTGTGATCGCCGGCGGGCGGGTGGCCTGGCAGCGCGACGCCCGGGACAGGGAGGACCGACCGTGAGCGAACGCTACCCCGCCGATCTGGCGCCCACCGGCGTCGCCACCTTCTTCAAGGCGCCGCTGGTGGAGAGCTTCGAGGCGTGCAAGGGCAAGGTCGCGGTGCTCGGCGTGCCGCACGACCTGGGGGTGGGTTATCGCCCGGGCGCCCGTTTCGGGCCGCGCGCCGTGCGCGAGGCCTCCACCCGGCTGGGTCCGCTGCCTGCCGAGGGCGTCTTCGACGTCGAGCGCGACCGCCTGGTGCTGACCGGCACCTCCGTCGTGGACGCCGGCGACGTCGACGTGCTGCGCAGCCAGCCGGGCGCCACATTGGAGGCGGTCGAGGCCAGCGTGATGGCGCTGCTGCGAGCCGGCGCCTTCCCCGTGCTGATCGGCGGCGACCACTCCGTCACCGGCCCCGCCGTACGGGCACTGGCTGCCCAGGGGCCGCTTGGCGTGCTCCAGATCGACGCCCACCTCGACGTGACCGACGAGGTGATGGGCAGCCGCGACACCAGCAGCAGCCCGATGCGGCGCGCGTCCGAGGCGCCTCACGTCGAGCGCATCGTGCAGGTCGGCATCCGCGGCCCGCGGACCTCCCCGGCGGGCTACCGCGACGCCGAGGAACGGGGCAACCTGGTCCTCACGCGCGAGGCCATGCGCTCACAGGAGGGCTGGGACGCGCTACTGGACGCCGTGGCGGCCTTCGAACGGTGTTACGTCACGCTCGACATGGACGCCTTCGATCCCGCCTTCGCACCCGGCGTGTCCTCGCCGGAGCCCGGCGGCTTCGATTACCCCGAGGTCCGGAGGCTGCTGCGCGAGGTCGCCGCGCGAACCGCAATCGTCGGCTTCGACGTGATGGAGACGAACCCCCTCGTGGACGGCAGCGGCGCGACTGCCTATCTCGCCGCCGTGGCGGCGCTGGAGCTGCTGGGCGCGATCTTCCCGTAAGCCCGGCACAGGCGCCGGGCCCCGCTCGGGCGTGGCCCCGACCGAGAGACGGCGCCCGCCCCGGCCCGCCGGCCACGCGCGGCGCCGCCGTCCGTCGAGCCTGCCAACGGAGAGATTTCTAATCGTCCCGATCTCGCCATCCCGTAGAATGCTTCCGACGTGAAAGACCGATGGGGGCTGAGCGTTCTGGGCCCTGCCGTGTTGCAGCGCCCGGGACGAGCGACGGAAACGCTAGAGAGGAAGGCCGCGGCGCTGCTGGCCTACGTGGCCATCGCCGGATCGACGCCGCGCGCCACGGTGGCAGGTCTGCTGTGGCCCAACGTGGTCGATGCGCGCGCCCGTAACAACCTCCGGCAGCTCCTGCACCGGCTCCGTACCTTCGAGGACCTACTCCAGCCGGGCGGCGACCTGCGGCTCGGCGCCGTCACCGCGGACGTCACGGAATTGCAGGAGCTGCACGCTGCCGGCCACGCCGAAGCCATCGCCGAGCGCTGGGGCCTGCATGCGCCGATGCTGCTCGAGGACCACAGCTACGACGACTGCCCCGACCTGGCCGAATGGGTGATCGCCGAGCGCGAGCGCCTGCTCGACATCGTGCGTAGCAGCCTCGAGACGGAGGCCGACCGGCTCGAGGCTGCCGGCGACGTCCGGCGGGCGCTCCAGCTGGCGCAGCGGCTCTCCGCCCTCGATCCCCTGTCGGAAGTGGACTACCGAAGGGTCATGCGACTCCACTATCTCTCCGGTGACCGGGGCCAGGCCATGGCCGCCTTCCGCCGCTGCCGCCAGATGCTGCGCGAGACGTTCGGGCTCGAGCCCCTCCCCGACACCGTGGAGCTTGCGAGAGCCATCGACAGCGGCTCGTCGGCCGCGCCACGTCCCCGCCCGACGGTAGCACTGCCGGTCACGCTCCTCCGGCCGCCGCGATTGCTGGGACGCGAGGCGGCGTGGCAGGCCCTCGAGGACGCCTGGCGGCGGGTGCACACCATCGTCGTGCTGGGCGAGCCGGGCATCGGGAAATCTCATCTGATGCACGACTTCGCCGCGACCCGGGGCGAAGCCCTGGTCACGCGCGGCATGCCCGGCGACCGTAACGTCGCCTACGCCAGCAAGGCGCGTTCGCTGGCAGCGATCCTGCGCGACCATCCGGATTACGCCGACGAGCCCTGGGTGCGCGACGAACTGGCACGCATCCTCCCCGACCTCTTCCCACGACCCGCCGGACAGGCGCCGATCACCGACGAGCCCCAGAAGCTCCGCCTGTTCGAGGCCGCCGCACGGGTCCTCGCCAGGGCCCTGGAGGGCAAGGCCGTGCTCGTGAACGAGGACGCTCACCAGTGGGACGACGCCAGCTTCGAGATGGGCGCGTACTTCGTCACGCGCTTCGCCGACGCGCCGGTCCGGGCCCTGGTCTCGTACCGCCCGGACGAGATGGGCCGAGCGAGGGTCCGCACCATGCGTGCCGCCGCCGAGAGCGGGCTGGCCGAGATCGTGACGCTCGAGCCGCTCGGGTTGGACGCCATCGAGGGCCTCATCGCCGAGACCGGCATGGCGGACGCGGCACCTCCCGCCTCCCTGGTCCTCCAGGTTTCGAGCGGGAATCCCTTCTACGCCCTCGAGTTCCTGCGCAACGCCTGGCAGAAGGCCTCGGGCGACACTCCCGTTGGAGGCGACGCCCTTCCCAGCAGCGCGGCCGGTGTCCTCTCCGGTCGGATCGAGCGCCTGTCGCGCGCAGCAGCCGACGTGCTCCGGATGCGGGCGATGGCCGGCACAGCCTTCTCGATGGAGCTCGCAGCCGCCGTCCTGGAGGTGCCTTCCGGCTCGGTGCGGGCCGGGGTGGACGAGCTCGAGCGCCACCGGCTGCTGCACGAGGGCGAGCTGGCGCACGAGCTCGTGGCCGACGCCATCGAGGGCCGGACACCCCCCGAGGCCGCCCGGCTGTGGCACCGGCGGCTCGCCGTCCAACTCGAGGCCTTCGACGAAGCTCCCACCGCCATCGCCACGCACTACCTGGCCGCGTGGGAGCCGACGCGCGCGTTCCCCCACCTGCTGCGCGCGGGGGACGGCGCCCGCGCGGTGTTCGCGCTCGAGGAGGCCGAGCGCTGGTACCTGCGCGCTCTCTGGACGGCCCCGAACGAGGCCGGGCGCGGCGACGCGCTCGTTCACCTGGACGACGTCGCGTCGCAGCGAGGACGCATCGAGGACGCCGAGGCGCTCCTGGGGGAGCTCGAGCGCGTCGCATCGACCCTGCAGGACCCCGTCCTTCTGATCGAGAGCGCGCTGCGGTGGGCGCGCTGGGCCACGGTGCGCGGCGAGCACTCGCTCGCTGCACGCAAGGCCCGCCAGGCGCTCGACGATGCCCTCGATCTCGGCGACGCCGAGCGCATCGACCGCGCCCGGCTGGCGCTCGGCGACATCGCCTACTTCTCCGGTGCCTACCCGGAGGGGCACGACCACTTCCTCGAGGTGACGCGCACGGGGCACGAGGCGCGGCGTCTACGCGCCTTCCAGCGCCTCGGCGCGCTGGAGGCCATGCGCGGCGACGTCGACGCGGCCTTCGAGCATCACCGCGAGGCCCTCACCCTTGCGCGCCGCCTGCACGACGTGCCACTGATCGCGACCCTGCTCAACAGCCTGGGTGCCGACCGCGAGCGGCGGGGTGCCTACGAGCAGGCCATCGAACACTTCTCCGAGGCCGCCGAGGTCGCCCTGCGCGCAGCGGACCGCCGCACCGGCGCCATCGCCCTGTCCAACGCGTCGCTGACCGAGGTAAGCCGCGGCGCCCTGGCCGCCGCGCTCGGGCACGCCGAGCGCGCGCTGGAGGTCTCCGCCCCTCTCGGAGCCGACCGCTCCGCGGCGATGGCCAATTTCGCGCACGGTTACGCGCTGCGGCGTGTGGGCCGCTTCGGCCCCGCGCGCGCGGCGCTGCGCGAGGCGGCCCGGCTCCGCGAGGCGGCATCCGACGTACGCGGCGCCCTGGTAGCAAGGTTCAACCTGGCTGCCATCGACCTCGAGACCGCCAAGGGCGGCGACCGCGCCGCCGCGACGGCCCGGGTCGAGGCCGTGCTGGAGGAGCTGGCACAACTCAACATCCCGCAGTTCTACGCCTGGTGCCTCCTCGAGCAGGCGCTCCTGACAAGCGATCCGGGCCTGGTCCGTGAGCGCGTCGCGCAGGCCACCGAGCTGGATGACGGCGCCCACCTGCAACTCGCCGCCGCCGTGGCCGCCCTTCGCGGCGGCGTGCTGGCGGGCGCCAACGGCGCGGCCACCGCCATGAGGCGGTCCGTCCAAGAACGCCTCGAGGCCGGCCCCGTACTGGAGACCAGCTTCGCCTACCTGTTGCTGGCGCACACGGCCCCGTCAGCGGACGAGAGACGCGTGCTGCTCGAGCACGCCAACGCCCGTCTCGATCAGGAGGTCGGCGTCCTCGGCAGAGCAGCGAAGAGGAGCCGCCGGGAGTACCTCGCGCGGCGGCTGCCGAGCGCCGACTGACCGACCGGGCCCTCTCGACCCGCGTTCATCCTCCCTTGACCTCCGGGGGCGCGCGCAGCACCCTCCGGCTGCGGGTCGATGATCGGGCACGAGCCCCCTCCCCGTCGGGGCTTCCACGCCGTTCCGGGTACGCGTCGACTCCGCCGGCGAGGCCGCAGACCGTCCGCGCCGTCCCCCCGCGGTTCATGGTGCTCTTTCCTGGAACCTGCCTGCTTCGGGCATGCTGCAGGCGGAGGTGGTCTCGCGATGAGACGCGCCATGAGACAACTCGCCATGAGACATCGACGCGGGCTGACGCTAGCCGTGCTGTCCCTGACGGTCCTGCTCGGGGCCTGCAATCTCGTCCAGGATCCCACGTCCCCTCCCCCGCCGCCCCCCTCACCGACGACGCAGCTCACCGTGACGCCCAGCGTCCTGAACGGCGTCACGACGGCCACCGTGGGCGTCACCGCCGGCGGCACATGGACGCTCAGCTCCGACCATCCCGGGTGGGTCGCGCTGCAGCCAGCTTCGGGCAGCGGGTCGACCCAGGTCACACTGACGGTCGACCCCTCCAGCCTTCCACCGGGGAGCTACAGCATCGGCCTCACCCTGAGCGCGGGAGGGACCACCTCCAGCGTGCACGTCCCCTTCAGCTTCCCGGACGTCACCCTCACGGTCACCCGGGGGGACACGCTCAGCAGCCAGGCCCTCGAGCCGACCGCCCCGAAGGCACCGAACCCCGCCCTGCACACCTTCGCAGCCGGTCCAGGCGACCTCGTCGTGGGCGTCGGCAAGGTACCGTCGCAGGCCCCCGCGCTGGACCTCGCCCCGATCCGGGCGTCGCAGGGCGTACGTGTTCGCAGTGCGTTCGCGCGTGCCGGGGTCGTGACGGTCCACGCGCAGAACGCAGCGGCAGCAGCCCGCCACCTGTCGGCCCTCCCCGGCGTTCGCTACGTCGAGGCGGCCGTGACGCTCCAAGCCTTCTCCAACGACACCTTCCGCTCCGAGCAGTGGAACCTCGACAGGCTCTCGGCCGAACAGGCCTGGCCCTCGGGGGACGGGACCGGCCAGACCATCGCCATCCTCGACCGGGGCTTCGATCCCGCCCACCCCGATCTCAGCGGCAACGTGAGCGGCACGCATGACGCCGTCGGTGGCGGTAGCGACGTCATGGTGAGCGACTCCAGTTGTGGCTCCCACGGTACGCACGTGGCGGGCATCGCCGCCGCCGTCGCCAACAACGATCGCGGTGTGGCGGGCGTCGCCCCCGGCGCCGGGTTGCTGCTCGTCAACATCGGCGACGCCGCGGCCAGCGGCTGCGCCATGACCAACACCACCCTCATCGATGGCCTGAACTACGTCACCAACGGCGGAAATGCGCGCGCACGGGTGGTCAACATGAGCCTGGGCGCCACGACCGATCTCGGACAGGGCGTGCGCGACGCCCTCTCGGCCGCGCAGTCCGCCGGCATCGTGCTCGTCGCCGCGGCCGGCAACGACCAGAACAACCAGCCCACCCCCGTCGCCTACCCGGCCGCCTACCCCGAGGTGCTCGCCGTGGGAGCGACCACGCGCACCGACGAGATCGCCTACTACAGCGATCGCGGCCCCAACCTGTGGGTGGTGGCGCCGGGAGGAGGTACCGCGTCGGGCCCCGGTCAGGCATCCGACCAGATCATCAGCACCTGGTACGACTGGAGCGTCTCACCCCCCACCGAGACCTACGCCTACGACCTGGGCACGAGCATGGCGAGCCCCGCCGTGGCGGCGATCGCCGCCCAGCTCCTCACCGCCCGTCCGGCTGCGACCCCCGATCAGATCGCCACCGCGCTGGCGAACGGCGCGACCGACCTCGGGGCCGCCGGCTTCGACACCACCTTCGGCTACGGCCTGGCGAACGCCGTCGCCAGCAAGCAGGCGCTGGCCGACACCAGCCCGTTGATCGTCGAGACCTCGGACGGCCGCAGCTTCGACGTGACGCGTGGCGTGCCCCTCACGATCCCCAACCTGCCCGCGGGCAGCGTGACGCTACGAGCCGGCACCGACGACAACGGCAGCGGCACCCTGGGCGATGCCGGCGGCGAGCTCTACGCTCAGACCACCGTGACCGTATCGTTCGACGCCCCCGAACCGCAGGTCGGCCTGGCCGTGACACCGCAGTGATCGCTCGGTAGGAGGCCCTGCCGGGGCGCGACCGACGGCTGGATCCGTAGTCCCGAGCTTGACTCTCTGGATTCTGCGCCGCTAGACTCGGTGCATACCCGAGTAATAAGCTCGGGATTCTTCGGTGGCAGCCAATCCGGCGCCCTGCAGGGCGCCGTTGCCGCCTCCATGAACCGGCTGAGAGGGGGCGGCCCCTGGGACCGTCTCCTGTGAAAGGAACCGGACGCATGCCTTCGCCCGCCACGCGCCGTTCGCGGCCGCTCCCCGACGGTCCGATCCGATCGGCCGCCTTTGCCCTGGTGCTAGCGCTCGCCGCGGCGGGCGCCCAACCCGCCCCGGCGGTCGCGCCGTCCGAGGTCGTCGACCTGTTCCGGCTCGAGGCCCGGGCTCACGCCGCGGCGAGCCTGAGCACGGACGGCCACACCGACGACGCCCGTGCGCAACTCGACGGCGCCGCGAACGGTCCGGTCGCGGCGCTCACGGCCACCCCTGACTTCGATTCCCTGCTCGCAGACGTCGGCAAGTTGCGCGCTGCCGTGCAGCGCGGGGATGGGCGTGCCGCACGCGAGGCGGCCGCCCGCATCGACGCCATCGTCCGCGACCGGACCGTGGCCCGGCTCGACGGCGCCGATGCCGTGCAGGCCGTGCTGATCGCGCTGGTGCGCGAGGCCGGCCGGGAGGGGCTCGAAGCCGCCAACGCCGCCGGCGTCCCGGCATCCACCGAGCCCCAGGCCTACGCCTCCGCGCTGGCGGACGTCGCCCTCGACCTTGCGCGGGAGCACGGCGCCGCCGGCACGACCCGGGATGCGTTGGCCACCCTGCAAAGCGCGCTCGGGGCCCCCGGCGGTTCCGGCACGGGGGCCGAGGTCATCCGCTCGTCGGCCGACAACGCCCTGGCGGCGCTGGGGGCGCCTGCCAGCGCAGCCGATACCGAGCGGCTCTTCGCTGCGATCGACCACGATCTCGACCTCGCCGAGGCGCGCTACCGCGCGGGGGACGTCGCCGGCGCACGCGAGGCGCTCATCGACGCCTACCTGGAGAACTTCGAGGACCTCGAACCCCCGCTCGTGGACGCCGCGCCCGACCTCAAGGAGCGCCTCGAACACACCCTGCGTGACGGATTGCGTTCGCTGGCGGCGCAGGGCGTCTCGCCCGACCGCTTCGAGGCGGCCGTGGAGAACACGCGGGCCGATCTGGAGCGCGCGCGGGAGGCGCTGCAGTGACACCGGCCCGGGCCACAACCGCGCTGGCGACCACGGCGCTGGCGACCACGGCGCCGGCGAGCGCAGCGCCAGCCACCGTCCGCCCCCGCCGCCTGGCGCCGCGCTCGTTCACCGTGCTGCTCGCGCTGGCGCTGGCTACGACGCTGCTGGCGTTGTTCCCGCAGGCACGCGCCCAGCAGAAGGTCGATGTCGGCGCCGAACTGCACACCGCCCACGACATGGTCGCTCGTAGCCTGCGCCTCTACCGCTCCGGCGAGGTCGACAAGGCCTTCCAGCTCTCGCGCTCGGCCTACCTCGACCACTTCGAGTACGCCGAGCCCAAGCTGCGGGTGCTCGACCCCGACCTGATCCTGGACACGGAATTCCTCTTCGCCAACCTCCGCAACTCCATGAAGGCGGGCGCCCCCATGAGCCAGATCGACGGCGCCGCCACCAAGATCTACGCCAACTTGCTGCGCGCTGAGACCGTGATCAGCGGCACCGGTGCGCTAGCGCCGACGCTGGCCGCGGGCGGGAGCTTCTTCATCCTGTTCCGCGAGGGGCTGGAGGTCGTGCTGCTGCTGGGCGCGATCCTGGCCTACCTGCGAAGCACCCGCAACGACCGGCTCGCACCCGGCGTGTGGTACGGCTTGCTGGCTGCGCTGGCCGCTACGGGCCTCACCTACGTCGCCGCATCGACCGTGCTGCGCTTCGCGCCCGCCTCGCGCGAGTTGCTCGCGGGCATCACCAGCGTGGTGGCGGTGGGCATCCTGTTCTACCTGAGTTTCTGGATGTTGCAGCAGAGCGACCGGCGACGCCACATGGAGTTCATGCGGGCGCGGCTCGGCCAGGCGGTGCAGCGTGGCAGCCTCCTCGCCGTTGCGGGGGCCGCGTTCGCCAGCGTCTACCGCGAAGGGTTCGAGACCGTGCTGCTCTACCAGGCGCTGGTCGGCGTCAGCGGGCCGGTGATGGGCTACCTGTGGCTCGGGCTGGCCCTCGGGGTGGTCGCCCTTGCGCTGGTGGCGTTCCTGATCCTGCGCCTTCAGCGCAGGCTGCCCCTGCAGGTGTTCTTCCGGGTCGCCGTCACCGTCACCGCGCTGCTGGCCGTCGCCTTCGCGGGCAACGCCGTGCGGGCGCTCCAGGGTGCCGGCTGGCTGCCGATCACCAACCTCCTGGGGACGTTGCCGCGCCTCAACCCAAGCCTCGCGGCGCTGACCGGCTTCCACCCCACCCTCGAAACCGTGCTGGCGCAGGTCTGCTTGATCGGCGTCTACGCGGTCGGGATGGTAGCATTCCTCCTGCGTCGGGGCCGGCTCAGGGCTCAACGTGCCGCCACCGCGACGGGTGAGACGTCCTCGAGCTGACGGCGGCTCCTCGTATCACGGGCAGAATCCCACCGGCGGCCCCACGCGCCCGACGGTGGGGCGCTGGGTACCGCTCGCCCGCTCTGACGCCAAGGCCATGACCACCCCGAACCCCTCGCCGCCGCAAAGCGCCGTTCGCATCGGCATCGACGTCGGCGGGACCTTCACCAAGGGCGTCGCGCTCGACGCCGTCACCAGGAAGATCTACGCACGCGTCCGCGTCGCCACCACGCACCATGCCTCCGAGGGCGTGGTGGCGGGCGTGCTGCAGGTCCTGGAGGGGCTTCTCGCTGCGCTACCGGCCGATCGTCCGGTAGCGCTCGTGGCGCACGCCACCACGCAGGCCACCAACGCGCTACTCGAGGGCGACATGGCGCACGTGGGCTTGCTGGCGCTCGGGCCGGCCGCCGAGGAGCGCCTGATCCGCCGGCGCACGCAGCTCTCCGAGCTACGGCTGGCCGGTGGCCGGCCGCTCGAGCTGAGCTGGGCCTTCGTGCCTGCCGACGCGCCGGACTTCGACGCGCGCGTGCGCGCCCTGGCCGCGACCTGGCAGGTCGACGGGGTCGAGGTGGCGGCCGTGAGCCAGGCGTTCGCCGTCGAGGACCCTACTCTCGAGCGCCGCGCGGCCGAGCTGCTGCGGGAGGCTGGCCTGCCCGCCACCGGCGGCTCGGAGCTGACCGGCGTCTACGGCCTGGAGATGCGCTCGAGCACCGCCGCCATCAACGCCTCGATCCTGCCCACCATGCTCCGGACCGCCGAGCACGTGGAGCGAGCGTTGGAGCGCACCCTGCCTGGCGTTCCCCTGCTGGTGGTCCGCGGCGACGGCGGCGCCGTCGATCTGCAGGGACTGCGCGAAGCTCCCATCCACACCGTCGTCAGCGGTCCCGCCGCCTCGCTGGCGGGCGCCATCCTCTACCACGGCGTATCCGATGGCATCCTGTTCGAGGTCGGCGGCACCAGCACGAACATCGGCGCCGTCAAGGCAGGACGCCCGGTGATGAAGCACATGACGGTGATGGACTTCCCCACGGCGTTGCGAGCGGCCGACATCCGCATCGCGGGCGTGGCGGGGGGCAGCCTGGTGCGCCTCTCGGGCCGACGTATCGAGGAAGTGGGGCCGCGCAGCGCGCATATCGCCGGCCTTCCCTACGCGTCTCTCGCCGACCCAGCCGATCTAGAAGGCGCGCGCCTCGAGCGCATCGCGCCGCGCCCCGGAGATCCCGCCGACTACGTCGTCATCGACGCCGCCGGCGGCCGTTTCGCGATCACACCCACCTGCGCGGCCAACGCCCTGGGCCGCCTTCCGACCGACGACCCCGGCTACCGAGAAGCGGACGCCGCCCGCAGGGCACTGGCACCACTGGCACGCAGTCTCGGCGCCGGGATCGACGACGTGGCGGTGGCGGTGCTGGAAGCCAGCGCCGAGAAGCTCACCCGCACGGTGCGGGCCGTGGCCGACGACCACGACCTTGGGGGCACCCGGCTCTACGGCGGCGGCGGCGCCGCCCGCGTGCTGGGCCCGGTGGTCGCCGCGCGCCTGGGCATGCCGTTCGAGTGCATTCCCGAGCCCGACATCATCTCCAGCATCGGAGCCGCCCTCACGTTGATCCGCGTGGAGCGCGAACGCAACGCCGGCATCGACGATCCCACCGTCGGCGACCTGCTGTTGCGCGAGGTCGAGGGGGAGGCCGTGCGGCTCGGCGCGGACCCGGCGCGCCTGCAGTCCGAGGTCCACTACCTGCCCGAGGAGCGACTGCTGCGCGCCGTGGCGTTCGGGGCTCATCCCGTCGACGGTCATCAGGGTGACCTCGACGACGACGTGCTGCGCACGCTCGCACGTCCGCAGCTCGGAGGCGGCCCCTGCGAGCTGCGCTACCGGAGCCCGGCACTGGTGCTGCTCAGCGGCGAGCGCCAGGAGCGCCGCCTGTTCTCCCGCATCCACCGTCACCCGATGGTGGCGATGGACCGGCGCGGAGCACGACTGCTGGAGCTCGACGACGCCACCATCCTGACCGGCGCTCCGGGCGAGGTGCTGGCCGCTCTCGAGGCCCGTCTCGGGACCGGCACCGCGCCCCGGACGCACGCCGTCACGCCGCGCCGACTCATCGATTGCAGCCACCTGAGCGATCCCGACGCCCTGCGGCGCTTCCTCCGGGGCGCCTTCAGGCTCGAGACCCAGGTGGCGCTGGTCCTGAACGAGAGCTGAGGAGGAGACCATGCTGTACCGACGCCAGCGCCACTTCCCCGCCTACCTGGCAGTGCTGATCACCGCCGTCGTCGTCTTCCCGCTGGCGTTCCTGCTGGGCCGCGCTACGGCGCCGACTCCGAGCCTCGCTACCCAGCTCACGCCCTCGATCTACGCCGTGCAGCACGCGCAGGGAACGCTCGACGTGGTGGACCTGGAGTACGCCCGCGCGACGGGCGGAGGCCAGAGCGCCGGGGCCCAGACCGGCGACAGCCTCACCGCCGCCAAGGACGCCGCCCGCCGCGGGCTCGACGACCTCGACCAGGCGACGGACCTCTCCCGCCTGTACCCCGATCGCGCCCGACAGGCGCGCGCCGATTTCGAGGCGCTCCTGCGCGCGATCGACCGGCGCGCCGCTCTCGACGAGGTGAAGACGCTGACCGGCGCGCTCCGCGCCGACCTGGCCGCCATCGTCCCGGCGCTGTAGGTGCGGCGGGGCGGCGCGCACCAAGACAACGGAACTACTTCAGCGCGTTGCCCCGCCCACCACGCACGTCGTACAATGCCGGGCGCGACCGCGCCCACGCGCGGCGCCATGCGCGCCCGTAGCTCAGCTGGACAGAGCAGGGGACTCCTAAGCCCAAGGTCATAGGTTCGAATCCTATCGGGCGCACCACCACGACGCTGGTCGAGCGTCCCGGCTACTCGCCGCGGTCGGCCAGCGTCGACCCCACCGACGCCACCGTGATCGCGGCCAGGGCCGTCACCTGCCGTGGCCCCAGCACGTCTCCCAACAGCACGATGCCGACCAGGGCGGCGATGGCGGGCTCGCTGCTGAGCAACACCCCGAAGGCGCGCGCGCGCATCCTCCGCATCGCCTCGAATTCCAGCGAGAACGGCACGATCGTCGAGATCAGCGCCACGGCCAGCCCAAGCAGGAGGAAACGGGGTTCGAGCAGCGCCGCGCCTGCCCGCCCCACCCCCGCCGGAAGCAGCACCACCGCCGCCACCGCCATAGCCAGCGCCAGCCCCTGCAACCCCGGCAGGGTGCGCCCCAGCTTCCCACCCACCACGATGTACAGACCCAGGCAGGTGGCTGCTGCGGCGGCGTAGGCCAGCCCGACCGGGTCGAGCGGCACGCCCCCGAGCGGCGCGAGGAGCACGATGCCCGTCGCAGCCAGCCCGACCCACAGCAGATCGCGCGCCCGCCGCGTGCCGAGGAGCGCCACGGTCAGCGGCCCCGCGAACTCGATGGTGGCGACCACGCCGAGCGGCAGCCGCGCCAGCGCCTCGTAGAAGAACAGGTTGAGCCCGGCGAGGATGAGGCCGAAGGCCAGCAACCGCCGCACATCGGCACGCGTCAAGGCCGTCAACTGCGGACGCGTCAGCGTCAGCAGGACGCCGGCGCCGAGCGCCAGGCGTGCGAAGGCCGTGCCCTGCTCTCCCCAGGCGCCGAACAGCCGGGTCGCCAGCGCTGCACCGAGGTGGATCGACACGATAGCGGCGATCTCCAGCGCCGGGGCAGGCGTTACCCGCACCAGACGGCGGGCTACCACATCCGCCGCCGATACGGGGAGCGGTGCGGGTGCGATGCGGGCGGGTGAGCGGCCATGGTGGGCGGCCAATCTACCGCATCCCGGCGAACGCGGCGATGCGGACTCCACCACACCCGCCCTCCCACCGACCCGCCTAGACTGTGCCGTGATCGGACATCTGCTGGCCTTCGTCCTCTTCGGCGTCGTGTACACGCTCTTCCGGCTGGTAGCCGGCCACGGCATGGGCCTCGTACCCTCGCTGGTCGTCAGCATCCCTTGCGAGGTGGCCGGCGTGGTGGCCGGCCGGTCGGTGAAACGCTGGATGCAGGGCGGCTGAGCGACGCCGTCCCCAGGATGTAGGGGAATCTCCGACAGGCGCGTCGGAAAGACGGGGATGGGGGCCGCTCCCCCGTGGTCCTAGGCTGGCATCGAGGAGTGCCCTGAGGCGCTGAGGCTCCATCGGGAGCCCGCCAGCAGCCTGCCGGGAGCACACCGGCTCAGGACCTCGAAGGGGGTCGCCATGCTGGTCAGCGATTGGATGGTCGCAGATCCTGTCACCGTCACGCCGGAGACCAAGCTCTTCGAGGCGCAGAAGGTGATGCGCGACGGCGGGTTCCGGCGCCTGCCGGTGGTATCCCGGGGACGTCTCGTCGGCATCGTGACGGACCGCGACCTCCGGGAGGCCGCGCCGTCCAAGGCGACCAGCCTGTCGGTGTTCGAGCTCAACTACCTTCTCAGCCGCCTCGCGGTCCACGACGTGATGAAGACGGCCGTCTTGACCATCTCGCCCGACGACCCGATCGAGCGGGCCGCCCTGCTGATGAACGAGCACAAGATCTCGGGCCTGCCCGTCGTCGACGGCGACGCCGTAGTGGGCATCCTCACCATCACCGACCTGCTGCAGGCACTGGTATCCCTGCTCGACCTGGAGACCGGAGGCCGCGCCACACCGCTCGAGCGCGAAGCCCCGTCCAACTGACCCCGACTCTCCTTCTACCTCCTAGCGCACCCTGTCCGCGGCTCTTCTGCCGCGGACAGGCGTTTCTGGCGGTCGGCCGCTTCCTGGGCGCGCTCCAGGCCGCCGTCAGGGCACGAACGCTGCGCCGATCTCATCCAGGATCTCGGCCGCGACACGATCGACCGCCTCCAACACCGCCGGCGAGAGCCCCTCACCGGGCTCGAACATGCTGCCCTGGACGCCGAACACCAGCAAGCGTCCCGGCAGGGCGCCGAGCGTCCGTGCCAGCTCGACCACGTTGGCAAGGGGCAGCAGGTGGCTCGAGGAGCCTGCGGGCAGGGTCGCTCCGGCCAGGGCGGTGGCATCGATCCGCCGCGTCGCTCCCGGCACCAGCCCCGCATCCATGGCGTCCACCACGATGGCGACGTCAGCGTCGCGCCACACCTCGATGAGGTCGGCGGGCTCGCCGGCGTTCACGAGGACGGTCACACCCGGCCCCGCGGCGTGGGCCACCTTCAGCGCCACCGCCGGCCCCACGCCGTCGTCGCCACGCAGCTCGTTGCCGAGCCCGGCGATCAACACCCGCGTCACGGCCGGCGTTCCACCGAGAGATCCAGGAAATGCGTGGCGCAGGAGATGCAGGGATCGTAGTTGCGGATGGCCTGCTCGCACTGCCAGGTCAACGCCTGATCGTCGAGGTCCAGGTGGGCTTCCACGAAGCGCGCCAGGTCGTCCTCGATGGCGCGCTGGTTCTGCGACGTGGGCGGCGTGATGACCGCTTCCTCGATGGTGCCGTCCGCGGCAAGCGTGTAGCGGTGGTAGAGCAGTCCGCGTGGGGCCTCGCTCCAGCCCGATCCCCGGCCGGCCCGGGGCGGAACGTCGGCGGCGCTGGGATCGGGGCGCCGGTAGCGCTGGACGAGCGACAGCGCCTCCTCGACGGCGTACAGCGTCTCCACCGCCCGAACCACGATGCTCTGGAAGGGGTTGCGGCAGGTGGGACCCAATCCGGCCTCCCGGGCCGCGGTCTGCGCCCGGGCCGACAGCCGGTCGAAGTTCAGGCTGTAGCGCGCCAGCGGGCCGGTCATGTACGTCCCGCGCCCGCGCAGCACGGCGTGCAGGGCGTTGGAGTGCTCGACGTGAAGCTCCTCGACGTGGTCCTCGAACTCCTCGGGACCGATGTCGAGGCCGCGGTCGGACACCATGCGTCCCGCCTCCATGGGGTAATCGTGCGAGTGGCGCAGCGACACGTACTCGTGGTCGTGCTCGAAGTCCGGGAACGTGAAGCCGCCCACCCAGCGCACCGTCTCCTCCGCTGCTTCCAGAGCGCGCTGCAGCGGCTCGACCAGCACCTCCAGCTCGGAAGCGCTCGGAGCCCGGTAGAAGCCCCCCACGCGCACGTTCACCGGGTGGACGGCGCGGCCGCCGACCACGTTCATGAGGTCGTTGCCCGCCTTCTTGAGCGTCAGCCCGCGTTGGACCACGTCGGGAACGACCTTGGCGAGCTCGAGCGCGCTGGCGTAGCCGAGGAAATCCGGGGCGTGCAGCAGGTAGATGTGAAGGGCGTGGCTCTGGATCCACTCGCCGCAGTACAGCAGCCGCCGGAGCGCCTGCACGGAGGCGTCGACCTCGACCCCGCAGGCCGCCTCGATGGCCTGCACGGCGCTGGTCTGGTAAGCCACCGGACAGATGCCACAGATGCGCGCCGTGATGTCGGGCGGTTCGGTGTAGGCGCGGCCCCGCAGGAACGCCTCGAAGAAGCGCGGCGGTTCGTAGATGTCGAGCGCGACCTCCTCGACGGTCTGCCCGCGCACGCGCACACGCATGGCGCCCTCGCCCTCCACCCGGGCGAGCGCCCCTACGCTGATCCTGCGCATCTCGCGCGCCTCAGAGTCCATCCCGCGACCCCCCTTCGGCGTCCGAACCCGATCCGTACGGATCCTCACGGCCGAAGGCCGGCGCAGCGGCGTTGAACGTGCGCAGCGCGCGGCGACTCGCTTCCTCGTCCATGCCCAGGCTGTCGCGCCACCAGCGCATGAGCGAGCCCACGTTGGCGGTCTCGGCGGGGCCGAAGCAGGCGTAGCAGCCGCGGCCGACCGCGGGGCACAGAGCCCCGCACCCCGCCTGGGTGATGGGACCCATGCAGGGCACGCCCCGGGACACCATCACGCAGGGGATGCCGCGACGCTTGCAGGACTGACACACGCTCACCGTGGGGAGTTGTGGCCGGCGCTGGTGCAGCAGGGCGCCGATGGCCTCGAGGAGCTGTTCCTTGGCGATGGGGCATCCGCGCAGCTCCAGATCGACCTTGATGTGCGCGGCGAGGGGTGTGGCGGTCGGCAGCACCTCCAGCACCTCGGGATGGGCGTATACGGCCCGGGCGTAGGCGTCCACGTCAGCGTAATTGCGCAGCGACTGGATTCCGCCCGCGGTAGCGCAGGCACCGATGGCGATCACCGTGGTCGATTCCTGCCGGATCGCCTGGATGCGCTCCCGTTCGTCAGGGGTCGTGATCGAGCCCTCGACCAACGACACGTCATACGGTCCTTCGACGACGGCGCTCGACGCTTCCAGGAAGTACGCCACCTCTAGACGATCGGCCAGCGCCAGCAGCTCCTCCTCGCAGTCGAGCAGCGTCAACTGACAACCATCGCAGGAAGAGAACTTCCACACTGCCAGCCGGGGGCGGCGCCGTCCTGCACCCTCACCGCCGCCCGGCCGCGCTCCGCGCCGCTGCACGGCGTCCGCCTCGTTGGTGATCACGTCGTCCCTCACGCTTCCGCCACCTGCAAGAGGTCCTTCACGTTCCCGAAGGGATAGACCGGGCCGTCCCGGCACACGAAGCTGGGTCCGAACTGGCAGTGGCCACACAGTCCGACGCCGCACTTCATGTTGCGTTCCATCGATACGTGGATCCTCGGTTCGGCCACCCCTCGCTTCAACAGCTCGAGCGCCGCGAAGCGCATCATCAACTCCGGTCCGCACACCATCGCCACCGCCTCTGCGGTGTCGACCGGGGCCCGCCCGATCAGCGTGGTGACGAAACCCACCGACCCCTTCCAACTCTCGTTGGCGCGATCGACCGTGATGGCGACGTCGAGATCGAGCCTGGAGCGCCAGTGGCGTAATTCGTCGACGAACACCATCTCCGCGGGGCGGCGGGCGCCGTAGAGCAGCGCCACCCTCCCGAAGCGCTCGCGCCTGGCGAGGACCTGGTACAGCACCGGGCGCAGCGGCGGCAGCCCGATGCCTCCCGCCACGATGACGAGGTCGCGGCCCTCGGCTTCGCCCACCGGCCACGCGCTGCCGAACGGTCCTCGCACGCCGACGGGATCGCCCGGACCCAGCGCGCTCAGGTGCCGCGTGACGGCGCCGACCGTTCGCACGGTATGGATGAGGCGCTCCCCGTCAGCGGGATCGCCGCTGATCGAGATCGGCACCTCCCCCGCCCCGAAGGCGTACAGCATGTTGAACTGGCCGGGTCGGAACGCGGGAACGGCTCCGGCAGGCGGAGGAGCATCGGGACCGGGACCGCCCGCCGGCCGCAGCTCCACCGTGAAGGTGTCCGCGGTCTCGGTCCAGCGCCGCACGACCACGTAGGGACGTGGGAGCATCGCCGCGTTGGCGACGGGACCGAACGAGGCCTCAGAGCGGCTGTCCATAGAGATCCAGGAGCTGCAGGCGCGTGGCCTGCAGTCGCGCGGTCACGATGCCCGCGAAGCGCTTCATGAGCTCGTAGCCCAGGGAGGGGTCGTCATCACACTTGCCGCGAAGACAGGTGCCGTCGAAGGCCGTGGCGCGGACGTCGGACATGGTGCGCGCGTCGAACTGCCAGGTGTAGGGCGGGAAGAGCCAGGACCAGCCCAGTACCTCCCCCTCGCCCAGCGTCTCGAGGCGTCGCGAGGGCCCGCCCGCGAAACGGATCTCGAGGCTCACGATGCCCCCGCGCAGCACGAAGAAGCGGTCGGCCGGCTCGCCGAATTTGAAGATCGTATCGCCGGTATTGAAGTGGACGTTCCAGCCGCAGCCTGCGATGAAGTCGAGCTGGTCCTTGTCGAGGCCCGCGAACACGGGGCTGGCGCTCAACAGCGCCGTCATGTCTCGCATCATGGTTGTGCTCCCCTCGCCGGGGGCCCCCTCCTCGAGGGTTCCCGCTGCGCCTTCTCGGCTGCCTCGCGTTGCTGGCTGACCGCCATCGCCGCCTCCTGGGTGATGTCGATGCCGACCGGGCACCAGGCGATGCACCGCCCGCACCCGACACACCCCGACGTACCGAACTGGTCGAACCAGCTGCTGAGCTTGTGCGTCAACCACTGGCGGTAGCGCGCCGACACGCTCTGCCGGACGCTTCCACCGTGCAGGTAGCTGAACTCCAAACCGAAGCAGGAGTCCCAATCGCGACTCCGCTCGGCCACCCGGCCCTCCAGGTCGGTCGTGTCCACGACGGTGGTGCAGAAGCAGGTCGGGCACACCAGGGTGCAGTTGGCGCATGCCAGGCAGCGTTCGGCGACCTCCGCGAAGAGCGCGAGCTCGTGCCCCTGCGCGAGGGCTGTCCGCGCGGCCTCAGAATCGAGCGATCTCTCCATGCTCCGCCCCGCGTCCTCCACCCTGGAGGCGCGTTCCGACCGTTCGTCCTCGCTCGCTGGGCGGCCGCCCAGTGCGTCGAGCAGTGCCAGGCCACGCTCGCTGGCGGCGCGCGCCACGAAGCCGTGTCGCTCCGCGTCGATGAGTTCGGTCAGCACCACGTCGACGCTCCCTGCCGCATCGTCGAGGCCGGGCCCCGTACCCATGGAGGCACAGAAGCAGGTGGCCCCTGGCCGGGTGCATTCCACGACGACGAGGAAAGCGCCCTCGCGTCGCGCCGCGTAGATGCCGTCGACGTGCGGGCCGTTCATGAGAACGCGGTCCTGCACGCCGATGGCGGCCAGGTCGCAAGGCCGGACGCCGAAGAGTGCGAGGGGGCGGTCGGGTCCCGGCTCGGCTCGCACCTGCAGACCGCCGGGGCCGTCACGCCGAGCGGTGAACAGGCGCGTCTCGGGTGGGTGAAGGTAGCGCTTGTAGCTGTGCGCGCCAACCCGGAAACCGAAGCGTTCGGCCGCGCGCGTCGGATCGTCCTCGGTTCGCACCAGGCGGTATTGCCCGGGGGCCGCCTCGTCCGACCAGCCGCGAGGCAGCTCGTCGCCGACGGCGACCTCGTCCAGCACCAGGGTCTCGTGCTCCACGCGCGGCGCGATCACGCGGTAGCCGCGCGCCAGCAGAGCCTCCACCAGACGTTCGGGGGCGTCGTTCTCGAGCCAGACCGGGTCGCTCATCACACGTTCCCTCCCGCGCCGAAAGACCCCGGCGTCGGCCCGCCGGGCGCGGCACGGAACCCGTCCGCGCGATCGTTGGATTTCGTATCGATCCTGGCGATGCTCGGCACACGACCTCCCGACCGATGCCCGGCACGCCCCACGACCTCGCTTTCACGCTACGAAGGCGGGACGCAAGTCAGCCACGGCGTTTACACGACACTGCCTGTGGGACTTTTACCGACCGTTGGCGGCCCTTGGTCATCCTCTCACCGCGACCGGAACGCGTCCTGGTAGAAGGGGCCATGCGCCGCCCGCTTCAGCTCCTGGCGATCCTGCTGGTCCTCGCCTCGGCCTCCGCCGCCACGCCCTTCACCGTCGGCGTGATCGTCTCCAAAGAGGGCACGGCCCGCGTCACCGGCGACGCCGAAGCGCTCGCCGCCATCGCCTACGCCTCGCGCGTGCGGGCGTCCGGCGGCATCTTCGGTACCCCCCTGGAGCTCCGCGTCGAGGACGACGCGGGGGATCCGACGAAGGCCGTCCAGATCGCCCGAACGCTCATCGGTGACGGTATCGACGCGCTCGTGTGCTGTACCACCGAAGCGGCCTCGGAGCCGGTGGCCCGGCTCGCCGAGGCGTCCGGCGTGGCCCTGCTGTCGATGTCGACGCTCGACGGCGCGGGCGGCACGCCGTACTGGAGTTTTTCGCTCGCTCCGCGCGACGAGGACGCGCTGGCTGCGGTGGTGGCGGACGCCAGCGCGCGCGGCCTCGGGAGCCTGGCCCTGATGACACTCGACAACGGCTTCGGAGACGTTGCCGTGAAGGACCTGAAGGCTCTGCTGTCCGTGGCCGGACTCGGTTACGCAGCGGAGGCCCGCTACCCGCCGGGGGCCGATGTCCTCACGCCCGAGGCGCTCTGGATCGCCACGCGCCAACCCGGTGGCGTGGTGATATGGGGTCTCAAGAACGATCTTCTCGCCGCGATCGATGGTCTCCACCGCCGCGGCTACCGCGGCCCGGTGTACGCCCGCAGCGCCCTGTTGAAACCAGTGATGGGCGGACTGGCGCTGAGCCGGCTCGAGGGCGTTCGCTTCGCGGTGGCGCCGGTGACCGTGGCGCAGGGTCTTCCGCCTACCGCGACCTGCGCAGAGGCCGCCCGGACCGCCGCCGACCGCTTGCTCGGCGTGTACGGCGGCATCATCGACCTGGCACCCGCCGCGTCCGCGTACGACGCGATCGAGCTGTTGAGGGCGGCCTTCGAGCAGGTCGCCGCGCTGCGCCTGCCGGACAGCGACGCCTCTGCTCGCCGGCAGGCGGTGCGCGACTCCCTCGTCGGCCTTCCCCCGACCTGCGGCGCGGGCGGGCTCTACGACCTGCGCGAGGGCAAGCGCGACGCCGTCGAACCGGCGGGACTGGCGATCGCTGTGGTGCAGGGAGGCCGGCTGGAGGCCGCACCTTAAGGAACCACCGTCGAGGGGGCCACGGTGAGCCACGGCCCCAGCGAGGCCACGACGGGCGCGTCGGGCGCGTCGGGCCCCGTTTGGAGCCCCGGGGGGCAAGACCGGGCGCAGAACCGGCCCGCGGTACACTGGCGACAATGATCGAGAAGCTGAACACCCTCACGGACGAGTTCGAGGCGCTCGAACGAAGTCTTGCGGACCCGGCGTTGATCGCGGACACCGGGCGCTACCGCGAGGCCATGCAGCGATACAGCGAACTCAAAGAGATCGTCGATGTCTTCAGGGAGTACCGCGACGCGAGCCGGCAGCTCGACGAGGCCCACGAGCTCGAGGGCGATCCCGAACTCGGAGACGAGGCGCGGGCCGAGACCGAACTGCTGCAGCCACGCATCGAAGCGCTCGAGCAGTCCCTGGAGCGCCTGCTCCTCCCCACCGACCCTTTCGACGACAAGGACGTCATCGTCGAGGTACGGGCGGCCGCAGGGGGCGACGAGGCCTCGCTCTTCGCTCGCGAGGTGCTCGACATGTACCTGCGTTACGCCGAGGGCCTCGGTTACGGCACGGAACTGCTCGATTCGCACCCGACCGACGTCGGCGGCCTGTCCAAGGTCTCGTTCGAGATCCACGGCCGCGGGGCTTACAGCCGTTTCAAGTTCGAGTCGGGGGTGCATCGGGTACAGCGCGTACCCGCCACCGAGGCGCAGGGACGCATCCACACCAGCACGGTGACGGTGGCGGTACTGCCCGAGGCCGAGGACGTCGATGTCCACCTCTCCGGGTCGGACTACCGGATCGACGTGTACCGTTCCAGCGGCCCCGGCGGTCAGTCGGTGAACACTACCGACTCGGCGGTGCGGGTCACGTACAGGGCGGGCACCGCCGACGAGATCGTGGTGACATGCCAGGACGGCAAGTCGCAGATCAAGAACAAGGAGAAGGCGCTGGCGGTGTTGCGCGCGCGGCTGCTCGAGCGCGAGCGTGAGCGCGCGCTCGTCGAAGCGCGGGAGGCACGCCTTGTGCAGATCGGCAGCGGTGAGCGCAGCGAGAAGGTGCGCACCTACAACTTCCCGCAGTCGCGCGTGACCGATCACCGCATCGGCTACACCACCCGCGACCTGCAAGGGGTGCTGCTCGGCGGCCTTCAGGAGCTGACGGCGGCACTCTCGGAGGCCGAGCAGGGGCGCCGGCTGGAAGCGATGGCGGCGAAGCCCTCGAACGGCGAGACCGCGGCGGCCGGTGGCACGGCGTGAGTTCGTCGTTGCCGCGGCGATCCTGCTGGACGCCCAAGGGCGCGTCCTGCTCGTAGGCAACGACTGGCAAGGGTACGGGAACGTCCGCTACACGCTTCCGGGAGGGGTGGTGGAACGCGGGGAGTCGACGCTCGACGCCCTCCGTCGCGAGGTCCGCGAGGAGACGGGCCTCGTCCTCACGGAGATCACCCACCTGGCGTACGCCGTGCACGTGGAGGACCGTCGTCGTAACGACCGCGCCGTGTCCTTCGCCTTCCACGCCCGCTACGACGGCCTCCTGAACCCGCGAGATCCCGACGGCTTCATCGTCGAGGCCCGGTTCTTCCCAGCCGAAGACGTCAAGAGCATCATCCCCATCCCGCCGCTGCGTGACCCGCTGGTGGCCTACTTGCAGGGCCAGCGTCCCGGCACGTTCTACGCCTACGCCGGCTGGGACGGTCGCGACGTGCAGCCGGCATGAGGCGCGGCCCTGATAGCATGCCGCCATGGACGTACCCAGCGGGCTCGCTCCGGCCGAGGCGGTCGGCATCCTGCAGCAGGACGCTCCCACCCTCGGAAGTGAGCGCGTCGATCTGATCGACGCGCTGGGGCGCGTCCTCGCCGACGACCTCGCCAGCCTGTGCGACCACCCCGGCGTCGACAACTCGGCGCTCGACGGCTATGCCTGCAGGGCGGCGGATACGTCCGCCGCCCGCGAAGCGACGCCGGCAAGGCTCAGGCTCGTGGGCGAAGCGCCCGCAGGTCGCCCCTTCGAGGGTCGGGTAGAGCCCGGGGAGGCGGTCCGCATCTTCACGGGCGCCGCCGTTCCGGACGGCGCCGACGGCATCGTCCCGGTCGAGGCAAGTCACGAGGGCGAGGACGGTCTGATCGAGCTCTCGCAGCCGGCGCGTGCCGCCGACATCCGACGACGCGCCCAGGATCTCGTAGACGGACAGGTCTATCTTCAACGTGGGCGGCGGCTGGATGCCGCCACCATCGGGCTCGCGGGCGGCATGGGGCACGCGACCGTGCCGGTGATGCGCCGGCCGCGGGTGGCGCTCCTGACCACCGGCGACGAGGTCGTGGATCCCGGCCGGACGCTCGAGCGCGGGCAGGTCTATGACAGCAACGGTGCATCGCTCATGGCGCTGGGCCAGGCGGCAGGGGCCGATATGCTCCGGCTACCCCGCGTCGGCGACGATGCCGATGCCCTCGAGCGCGCCCTGGAGCCGCTCGGGGCCGTGGACCTGCTGCTCACCTCCGGCGGCGTGTCGATGGGGCGCTACGACCGGGTGCGCGACCTGTTGTTCGGTCGGGGAACGGTGCGCTTCTGGAAGGTCGCCATGAAGCCCGGCGGACCCGCCCTCTACGGCCGGCTCGGAGAGCTCCCGGTGTTGGGCCTGCCCGGAAACCCGGTATCCAGCATGGTGGTCTTCCTGGTGCTTGCCCGAGCCTTCCTCGACGCCGCCCTCGGTCGCAGCGACCCGCCGCCCTACCTCGACCGGCGACCGGCTCGCGCGGGCACGGCCTTCCGCGGAGCGGCGCTCAAGGAGAGCCTGCCGCGTGCCCGGTTGACGCACAGCGACGACGGGCTGGTCGCCGTGGGATTGGTGAACCAGTCCTCGGGCGTGTTGCGCTCGATGAGCGAAGGCGACGCGCTCGCCGTGGTGCCGCCTGGGCGCGATATCGATGCCGGTGAGCCGCTCGACGTGATCCCGCTGGCGGAGCACCTGCGGTGAGCCCGGCCCCAGTGCAGCTGCGCGAGGCTCCGCTTTCCCACGGCTTCTACGCCCGCCCGGCGGACCAGGTCGCGCGCGACCTGCTCGGGCAGCGTCTGTGCGTCGAGCAGGGCGGGCGCCGCTCGCTCACGCGCATCGTCGAGACCGAGGCCTACCTCGGCGAGATGGACCTCGCCTGTCACGCCTCGCGCGGCCTCACCCCTCGTACCCGGACCCTCTATGGACCTCCCGGCACCGCCTACGTCTATCTGATCTACGGACTGCACCATCTGTTCAACGTCGTTGTTCTGGCCGAAGGCGAGCCGCACGCCGTGCTCGTCCGTGCCGTCGAACCGCTCTCGGAGCTGACGGCCCGCACCGACGGACCCGGCCGGCTGACCCGTGCGCTGGGCATCGATCTCTCGCACAACGGCATCGAACTCGCCGGTCCACCGGTCTCGATCCTGCCGGGCGACCCTCCAGCCCGCGTGGGCGTAGACCGTCGCATCGGCGTCGACTACGCCGGCGACTGGGCGGCCGCTCCGCTACGCTTCGTCGACGTCGCCTCGACCCACCTCTCGCGCCCCACGCGGCGCTGACGCCAGCCCGGGCGCGCACCCGCAGAAGCGTCGTCAGCGGCCCTGCGGGAACTCCTCCCGCGGCGTCAGACTGGTGTCGCGCACGCCCGCCTCGAAGGGCTCGACGTGCACCGTCGTCACCAGGTCCGAGAGCTCGGCATGCATGCGGTCCTCGAGCCTCGCCACCAGACGGTGAGCGTCGCGCACGCTCAACTCCGGATCGACGAAGACGTCGACCTCGGCGAAACGCGCGCGTCCGGCCCCGCGGGTCCGCAGGCGGTGGTATCCCTTGACCTCGGGCGCGTCGTCGAGCACCCTCAGGATGATGTGCTCCTCGGCCTCGGGGAGCCGCTCGTCCAGCAGCTCCGAGACCGAGTGCCGGAGCACGCGGACGCCCACGGCCACGATGTTGAACGCCACCAGGATGGCGATGATGGGGTCGAGCGGGCCCCAGCCTGTGATGGCCACCAGCGCCACGGCCAGCACCACGCCGATCGACGTCCAGACGTCGGTGAGCAGGTGGCGGGCGTTGGCTTCCAGGGCCGCCGAGCGCTCGCGACGCCCTGTCCGGAACAGGAAGGCCGCCAGGCCGCCGTTGACCGCCGCGGCCAGCGCCGCGATCAAGGAGCCGAACACGATGTGCTCGAGCGCCTGCGGGTGTAGCAGGCGCTGCACCGCGGTGACCAGGATGACCATCGCCGCTACGACGATCAGCGTGGCCTCGAGCACGCTCGAGAGGTACTCGGCCTTGGAGTGACCGTATGGGTGGCGGTAATCGGGCGGCGTCCCCGCCACCGACAGGGCGATCATCAGCGCGACCGCCGCCACCAGGTTCACCAGTGACTCGGCGGCGTCGGACAGGAAGCCGACCGAACCGGTGAGCGCGTAGGCGCCGAACTTCAGGATCAGGATGACCAGGGCACCGACGAGGCCGACGCGTGCCGCACGCCGCCGTACGGCGCCGCCGTCGTCAGCCCCGGTGCTCACGCCGTCTCGTCCTCGTCAGGGGCGCCCTCCGCGGAGGAAGCGTCCCCTTCCGTGGCGAGATCGTCGGCGCCACCGAGTACCTCCTCGGGATCGGCGCCGGCCGCGATGGCACCCATGATGGCCTCCAACTCCTCGCCCTCGAAATCCGTGACGGTCTCCTCGATCAGTCGCAGGGCGCGCTCCGCCTCAGGCTCTGGGACGAGCACCACCGCCGAGCCGACGCCGCTGGCGCCAAGGTTGGAGAACACGTCGGTGAGGAGGTCCGAGCCGCGCACCATGGCGACCATCCCTTCCTCTTCGAGGAGTGCCGCCACCATCTCCGCCAGCGCCTGGGCCGGCGCCACGTCCACGATGGTCCACCGGTCCCCGTTGATGACGACGGTCTGTCCCTTCACGTCACTTCACCCCCTGTCCGAGGAACGCGTGCGCCAATGCGCGATAACCAGCCCGGGCCACATGCAGGCTGGCGACCTCCACGCTCTCGTCGGTGGTGTGCGCCAGCTCCTCCTCGCCGGGGCCGAAGCCGACCACCACGCCGCCCGAGCGGACCAGGTGCGGGGCGTCGGTCGCGAACCACCAGGTGCGCTCCTCCAGGGCTCGGCCGGCCTCCGCCAATGCCGCGCGCAACGCACCGCGGGCCGTCTCGATGACGGGACTCTCGCCGGGAGCCAGGTAGGCGTCGACCGAACGGGGGAACTCCCGCCGCAACGCCCCGTCCTCGCTCTGTGCGTATTCGGTGGGGACGGTGATCTCGACGCGCGGATCGGCGGCGATCTCCTGGAGGCGCCGCATCACGCTCGCCTCGTCGTCGCCCGGGATGGTGCGGTAGTCGACGGTCAGCACCGCCGAGCCCGGCACGACGTTGACGCCGCCCTCCGGGAAGGTCAGGAGCTGGGTGGGTGTGGCGCTGGACCCGTGCAGCGGGCCGCCCGCGGGAAGCTCGGCGCGCTCCAGCCGTTCGAGGAAATGTGCGGCGTTCAATAGCGCGTTCTCTCCCAGCTCCGCCTTGGCCGCGTGCGCGATGCGCCCGGGGAAGCGCACCTCGAGCTCGATGCGGCCCCGGTGTCCGAGCATCAGGTCGAGTTTGCTCGGCTCGCCCAGTACGATCACATCGGCGGCCAGGCTCTCGCCCAGGAAGCGCGCACCCAGCCCCCCGACCTCCTCTTGCACCACGCCAGCGACGACCAGCGTGCCGGCGAAACCCGTCCGCGCGGCGTCGGCCGCCGCCAGCGTCATGCAGGCCAGGGCGCTCTTCATGTCGCACGCGCCGCGCCCCCATAGCCGCCCGTCCACCACCGCGCCGGACAGCGGGGGCTGCGGCCACAGCGAGGCATCGCCCACCGGCACGGTGTCGAGATGACCGTTGAACATCACCACAGGCCCGTCGCCGCGCCGGAACACGCCGAGCACGTTGCCGGCCTCATCGCGCCGTACCTCGTCGAAACCGAGTTCGCCGAAGGCGCGCAGCAGCACCTCCGCCGCCGGGTCCTCCCGACCCGAGGGGCTAGGAGCGCGGATCAGGTCGGAGGCGAGCGTCACCAGGGCGTCGGAATCCATGCCTGGCATCATACGAACTTTCCCATCGCCGCCCCGCGCTGCGTCGGCTATCCTCCGGGCATGACGCAGCTCGCCTGGGACTGCGGCGCCTGCGGCCACCACAACGCCGCCGGGGCCGTGTGCGCGGCGTGTGGGGTCGCCAAGCGCTACCTCGACGACCCGCCGCTCGATCTCCCGTTCCCGCCACGCCTCACGGCTCTCCCCGGCTTCTACGCCGGGCTGCTGTGGACGGCCGTCGCCCTGCTCGCCGCCGCGCTGCTGCTGGCGCCGGGGTGGCGCACCGCGCTCGGCCTCGGCCCGGTGTTCGTAGGGTTGGGCCTGGCGTCGGCGGCGGGCGCCGCCTGGTCGTCCCTCGTCGACGCGCTGTGGCAGCGCTCGTTCAACGAGATGCGGCTCGAGGTGCCCGAGACCGCCCGTAGCGGCGAGCCCTTCGAGGCCACCCTGACGCTGGTGCCCTACGACCGCGTCGCACCGGTGCACGTGAGCTTCGCGCTCGTCGACAACTTCTACCAGCGCGCGAGCGACGGCAGCGTGCAGACACGCACGCGCCGCCTCGACCGGCAGGTCGCGATGTTCGGCGAGCCTCTCCGCGGGCGCCACACGCACGTGCTCAAGGCCCTCTTCCCCGCGCCCTTCCCGGCGACGCGCCATACCGACCTGGTCGCAGAGGCGATGGCGTCGCTGCTGGGCGTCCTGGGGTGGGTGGTTCCGGGTCTCAGTTTCACGGCGCGCAACCTCAAAGAGCACGGCGGCTACTTCGTCAGCGCCAGCGTGCGCGTGGGTTGGCTGCGGCGCACCTTCAAGCGCCGGGTGATCACCTACTTCGTCGGCGCCGACCTCTACGTCGGTTGAGCGGGGCCGCCCGCCATGCGCAGCGCCAGCTCGTCGTCGGGCCACCAACCGAAGCGCGCCATGTCCACGCGTCCGCCCTCCAGCTCCACGCCTTCGGCCCGCAGCAGCGCCGTCTGCAGCTCGCCGTGACCCACCTTGTAGGTGGAGATGCCACCGCGGGCGTTCACCACGCGCTGCCACGGGACGTCCCCGTCGGCCTCCCGCAGACCGCGCAGCACCGCGCCCACGGCCCGCGCGGCGCCCGGCCTCCCCGCCAGCAGCGCCACACGACCGTAGCTCACCACGCGGCCCTCGGGAACGGCGCGTACCACCCGCAGCACCGCACTCCGGAACGGATCCATGCCCCATGCTAGCGGGCGGGCCTCGTCGCAGCCGGCAGTGAAGCCACGTTCATCGCGTCACCCGCCACGATGCGGAGGCGCGCCGTAGACTGCGCCATGCTCCGCGCTCACCTCCGGTCTCCCCTCGCCTGGATGCGGATCGTCGTCCTGGCGGGCTCTCTCGCCCTGGCCGTCGCCCTCGCCGCACCCCTGCCCCTGGCAGCGCACGAGCCGATCCCTCCGCCCGATGCCGCGCTGGAGGCGGCGCTGCTGCGCGCTACCAACGACGCGCGTACGGCCCAGGGGCTGGCGCCCGTCGCCCAGGACGAGGGCCTGGCGCGGGCAGCGCGCGCGCACGCCGCCGAGATGGCGCAACTCAACTACTTCTCCCACGGATCCCCGGTCCCGGCGCACGACTCCCTGCAGAAGCGCCTGGCGCTGGCCGGCAGCCCGTTGGTGGACATCGCCGAGAACATCGTCATGCTGGCCCGTCCCGGCGACGCCGAGACCGCCGGCCGCCAGGCCGTGGACGACTGGTTGCACTCCCCGCCGCACCGCAGGAACCTCCTCGACGCGCACTACGACCGCGTGGGCTTCGGAGTAGCCCGCAACGGCCAGGGCGAGCTCTTCGCGGTGCAGGACTTCGGAGCCGATCCCATCGATCTGCTGGACGTCACCGTCGCCCACGCCTCTCGCACGGTGCACCGCGTGACCGTCCAGATCAGTGCGCGCGTGGCCACCCGCGCGCTGTTCCACCTCGGTGACGCAGCGCCCGAGACGCGCGACCTTCCCGCCGGCACCTCGACGGTGACGCTCACCACCGAAGCGACCGGAACGTCGACCCTGTTCGCCGGCGTGCCCTTGCAGGGCAACCACTACGTCGTCGACGACGGCGGCACGCTCGATCTCGCGAGCGGTCGCTACCTTCCCGACCCCGGCGAACCCCGCACGACGCTGAGCGTGCTTGATGTCGGCGTCCGGCGCGAGACCGAGAGCGGTGCGCGGCTCGAGCTGCGCTACGCGCCGCCTTCGCGCGGCAGGCTCGCCCTCTTCGTACAGGGCAACGCACAGCCCACCGCCCGCGTTTCGCCGGGCCGCTTCACGGTGTTCCTTCCCGACACGCTCGGGCCCTCCACGCTGTCGGTCGGGCTGGAAGGCGCCGGCAACGAAGTCTCCATCCTCCATCGCTTCCACATCGATCCCGGGGCAGACGTCCCTCGTCTGCTGGCCGGCAAGGCACGCTGAGGGTATCCTCGCTCCGGTGTCCAGCGCGCTGTCGTTCCTCGTCCGCATCGCCGCCTACCTGTTCCTGGTCGGGATCGTCATGGTCGTGGTGTCGCCCGTGCCGGCGTTGTCGCGGCGCTTCCCGCGGCTCTACCTGCTGGGCTTCCTGATCTCGGTGGTGAGCGTGTTCCTGGTGCTGGCGGGCGCCCTGTTGCTGGGCTGAGGCCGTCGGGGGCGGCGCGGGCCACGACCCGAGCAGCCTGCTAGAATGGCCGCCGCAGCACGACGGGGCGGCCACGACACGGCCTGGGGCGGGCTCCGCCAGGAGGGAAGGAACCATTCGGGCGCACATCATCACCTACGGGTGTCAGATGAACGAGTACGACACCCACGTCATCCAGTCGGAGCTGGTGGCGGGCGGCCATCAACTGGTCGAGCACCCCGCCGACGCCGATCTGGTGCTGCTCAACACCTGCGCCGTGCGCGGCAAGCCGGTCGAGAAGGTGGTGTCGCTCCTCGGCGAGTTCCGCAAGGAGAAGCAGCGCGGTCGCCCGCTGGCGGTCGGCCTGATGGGCTGTCTGGCCCAGCTCGAGGAGGGGCAGGCCATCGCCGACAAGTTCGAGGTCGACCTGCTCGTCGGGCCCGGCGCCATCTCGGACATCCTGCCCGCTATCGAAGCGGTGGAACGGGGCGAGGGCAGATACCGCAGCCTGCGTTTCCGCGACGACCTCGACCGGGTCCTGCCACCGGCCCCGGACGCCCTCACCGGCTTCCTGACCATCATGCGGGGATGCAACCATCACTGCACCTACTGCATCGTCCCCACCACCCGTGGCCCGGAGGTCTCGAGGCCGGCCGACCTGATCCTGCGCGAGGCCCAGGCCATGCGCGAGGCCGGCGTGCAGGAGGTCGTGCTGCTCGGTCAGAACGTCAACTCCTATGGGTTGGGCGACCCCGCGCTGCCCTCGTTCGCGGAGCTGCTGCGCAAGGTGGCGGCGGTGGGCATCCCGCGCGTGAAGTTCACGACCAGCCACCCCATGAACTTCACCTCGGACGTCATCGACGCCATCGCCGAGGAGCCCAACGTCTGCAACTACATCCACCTGCCCGCCCAGAGCGGCAGCGATCGGGTGCTTCGCCGTATGGCGCGCGAGTACCGCCGCGAGCGCTACCTCGAGATCGTCCACGAGATCCGCGCGAAGGTCGACGGCGTGGTGCTCAGCACCGATCTGATCGCCGGCTTCCCGGGCGAGACCGAGGAGGACTTCGAGGCGACGCTGTCGCTCTACGACGAGGTCGCCTTCGACCACGCCTACATGTTCGTCTACAGCGCACGCCCCGGCACGCCTTCGGCCGAACGCTTCGAGGACCTCCCGAAGGCCGTGAAGGTGGGACGCCTGCAGCGCCTGATCGAGCGTCAGAAGCACTGGTCGCTGGGCTCCAACCGCGCCTTCGAGGGCCGCGAGGTGCGCGTGCTCATCAAGGACCTGGGGCGCGACGGCAGCTACGGGGTGGGGCACTCCGACCAGAACCACACGGTGCTGGTGCCGCGTGAGCAGGTGAGGCACATGGGATTGCATCGCGTGCGTATCAACCACGCCACGCCCCACACGCTCTACGGCGATGTCGTCGGCGCGGACGTGAGCGCGGTGCCGCTGGTCATGGCGTCGTGAGCGCGCGTGCGCCCGGCCCGCCCGCGGCAGCCGTCACGCGCGATCTCGCTGCCACCGTGTTCGTGGCCTGGCGCGGCCACCTGCTGATGCACCGCCACCGCAAGCTCGGCATGTGGCTCCCCTGCGGCGGTCACGTCGAGCCTCACGAGCTTCCCGACGACGCAGCTGTGCGCGAAGTGCTCGAGGAGTCGGGCGTGCACGTGGAGCTGGTGGGCGAGCGGGCGCTGGCGCTGCCGGCGCCGCGTCAGCTGATGCGGCCGCGCGGCGTCCAGCTCGAGACGATCCGGGAGGATCACGAGCACATCGACCTCATCTACTTCGGTCGCCCGGTCGAGCCCTACGACGGCAGTCTTTCGGCCGACCAGGACGGGCTCGGCTGGTACGACGCCGCGTCTCTGCAGCGACTCGACCTCACCGACGAGGTACGGGCCTGGACCGAGCTCGCCCTCGTGGAGCTGGGCTGACGCTCCACGACCTCCGTCCGAATACACAGAACGCCGTCCTGCAGCGCGTTCGGGTGCGTAGGGCGGCGCTTGTCCCGTCGTCGACGCGGTGTGTATACTTTGGTGCCGCCGGGCCGCAGGGCCCGCTGGGCGAGCGGCGGCCGAACGCCGTGAGACGGTACGGGGCGTAGCGCAGTCTGGTAGCGCACCTGCTTTGGGAGCAGGGGGTCGCTGGTTCGAATCCAGCCGCCCCGACCAGCCACGCGGCGGCCGCGCCCGGCGCCGCACGCGCGCGGGAGTAGCTCAGTTGGTAGAGCGACAGCCTTCCAAGCTGTATGTCGCGGGTTCGAATCCCGTCTCCCGCTCCAACCGCCCGCGTTCCGGGCCCCTCCGGGGCCCGGAACCCAAACGGCGACGCACGCACCAGTAGCTCAGTGGATAGAGCAGCCGCCTTCTAAGCGGTAGGTCGAGGGTTCGAGTCCTTCCTGGTGCACCAGTATCCCCTGGGACGCGAATCCGCGCCAAGGCGATCGGCGCGGACACCTCCCTTGGGCCCCCGCCGTCGCGGGAGTTGGCGGGATGGACACCTTGGCTATGCTGTGAGCGTCCTGAGACCTTGGCGTGAGCCGCGCCTCCGCGAGAATGGGAGCACCATGAAACAGACACGATCGTGTGGTCTGCTACTGGCAGCGTTGGTCCTTTTCGGCACGACTGCGTGCAGTACGGCGACCGGAGCCGGAGGTTCTTCGGGGGGCTCCGGTGGCTCATCCACCGCTGTTCCGCGACCGGATCACGTCGTCATCGTGATCGAGGAGAACCACGTCTTCACCGACATCTACGGCAACGGTGCCGCGCCCTACATGACGAGCCTCGCCGATGGCGGGGCCCTGTTCACGCAGTCGCACGGCGTCGAGCACCCCAGCGAGCCCAACTACCTCGACCTGTTCTCGGGCTCCAACCAGGGCGTGACGGACGACTCCTGCCCGCACACCTTCACGACCCCGAACCTCGCCAACGCGCTGATGGACGCGGGCTTCACCTTCGGGGCCTACTCGGAGGACCTCCCGAGCGCTGGAAGCACCGTGTGCTCCCATCAGAAGTACGCAAGGAAGCACGACCCCTGGGTGAACTGGCCCGGTATCCCCGGCGGCACCGCGATGCCCTTCACCGGTTTCCCGAGTGATTACTCCACGCTTCCGGACGTTTCGTTCGTGATTCCCAACCTCGACCACGACATGCACGACGGCAGCGTGGCGCAGGGCGACGCGTGGCTCGAGACCAACATCGACGGTTACGCGCGATGGGCGAAGACGCACAACAGCCTCCTCATCGTCACCTACGACGAAGGTGCCGGCTCGAACCAGCGCATCTATACGGTGTTCTACGGGCAGCATGTGAAGCAGGGAAGCTATCCGGAGCGTATCGACCACTTCTATGTCCTGCGTACGCTCGAGGACATGTACGGGTTGAGCCCGATGGGCTCCAGCGCCTCCGCAACACCCATCACGGATGTCTGGGAGCCGTAGCTGACGCCGAGGAACACCGCGACGTTGTCCGCAACGTTGTCCACGACTTTGTCCGCGACGTCGTCCTCACCGCTGTTGGCAACGCTCAGGTCGGGGTGGCCACCACCGGTCAAGTCGATCGCACATTCGGGTCGGTCGCAACGAGCGCGGACGGCCCCGTTCCGGCTGTCGCACCGGGGTGGGGCCGGCAGGCGGTCGCGGCGAGCCCGTAGAGCAGCGTGACCGTCTCGCCGCCGGCGTTCGCCACCGCCAGGTCGGCGCGGAGCGCTCGTGCGGTAGCGCGGCTGGGCCGTGCATCGGACCTGCCACCTGCTACGATGAACCGCACGAACGACAACGTGGGGGTCACGGGAGGGACATCATGGTCAAGCCGACCCTGATGGCAGTCGACGACGATCCGCAGGTGCTCACGGCCGTCGCCAGCGACCTGAAGCGCCGCTACGGCGAGCAGTACCGCGTGCTCTCGGCCGGCTCAGGCGCGGCCGGGCTTGAGCTGGCGCATAAGCTCCGGCTTCGCAACGACGAGGTCGCGCTGTTCCTGTCCGACCAGCGCATGCCCCAGATGACCGGCACGGAGTTCCTGGCGCAGGCCAGCGAGATCTTCCCGCGCGCCAAGCGCATCCTTCTGACGGCCTACGCCGATACCAACGCCGCCATCGAGGCGATCAACCGGGCAGACGTCCACTACTACCTGTTGAAGCCGTGGCATCCGCCGGAAGAGAAGCTGTTCCCGGTATTGGACGACTTCCTCGACGATTGGCAGGCGCACTACCGGCCGCCGTTCGAGGGGTTGCGGCTGCTCGCCTACCGCTGGACCCGGGACGCCTACGCCCTGAAGAACTTCCTTGCCAGGAACCAGGTCCCCTACCACTTCCTGGACGTGGAGACCGTTCCCGAGGCGAGGAACCTTCGCGCCGACGCCGAGCTCTCCGACGCCCAGCTTCCCGCCATCGTCTTCCAGGACGGAACGGTGCTTCCCAACGCCGATGCGCCACAGGTCGCCGAGCGCCTCGGGCTCAAGACCCACGCCGACGCCGCCTTCTACGACCTCGTCATCATCGGCGCCGGACCCGCCGGGCTTGCCGCCGCCGTGTACGGCGCCAGCGAAGGGCTCCGCACGCTGCTGGTCGAGCGCGACGCCCCCGGTGGCCAGGCCGGCGAGAGCTCCCGCATCGAGAACTACCTCGGGTTCCCCGCCGGCATCGCCGGAAGCGAGCTGTCGCGGCGCGCCACGACGCAGGCGCGCCGCTTCGGCGTCGACATCCTCGTTCCGCAGGAGGCGGTGGCGGTCCACGTCGACGGCCCGGGCCGTCGGACCGTCTTCGCCGACGGCAGCGAGATCCTCAGCCACGTGCTTCTGATCGCCAGCGGGGTGTCGTACCGCCGCCTGGAGGCGCCGGGGCTGCACGAGCTCACCGGCACCGGCGTCTACTACGGAGCAGCCGCCACCGAGGCCCCCACCGTGGAGGGACGCGATGCGTACGTGGTAGGCGGAGGCAACTCGGCCGGTCAGGCAGCCATGTACTTCTCCCGTTTCGCGCAAAGCGTCACCATCCTGATCCGAGGAGAGAGCCTCGCGTCCTCGATGTCGCAGTACCTCATCGACCAGATCGATGCCACGCCCAACATCACGGTGCGCAACAACACCCGGGTGGTGGAAGCGCGGGGCGAGAAGAACCTCGAGCAGCTCGTGATCCGGGACGGCTCCACCGATACCACCGAGGTCGTCGAGGCCGCCGGGCTCTTCGTGTTCATCGGCGCCCTGCCCCACACCGAGTGGCTCGACGGCCTGGTGCGGCGCGATCCCAAGGGCTTCGTGCTGACCGGTCCGGACCTGACCGATGACGGCGGACGCTTGCGGAACTGGCCCCTGGAACGCGACCCCTACCCCTTCGAGACCAGCGTGCCCGGGATCTTCGCCGCCGGCGACGTGCGCAGCGGATCGGTCAAGCGGGTGGCCTCCGGCGTGGGCGAGGGCTCGGTCTCGGTGTCGTCGATCCACCGCTACCTGGCCGAGCTGTGATCGACCCGCAGGAGCTCCGGAAGGTCACCGCCTTCGCCGACCTGGCGGACGACGACCTGCAGTGGCTCGCAGAGCGAGCCGAGATGCGGACCTTCGAGCCCGGTGATGCACTGATGGTGGAAGGCGACGCCACCGTAGAGATGATCGCCCTCCTCGAAGGCGAGATCACCTGGCGGAAAGAGAAGGAACCGTCCGACGGGCTGGTGATCGTCGGACGGGGCGGTGACATCACGGGACTGATGCCGCATTCACGGATGACGCACACTCCCGTGACGTTGCGGGCGGTGGTCCGCACGCGTACCGCGAACTTCCCGAAGGCGATCTTCCCCGCCATGCTGGAACGCATGCCGGTGCTGCACGTGCGGTTGGCATCGATCGTGATCGACCGTTCGCGGGAGTTCACCCGCCACGGCGAACAACGCGAGAAGCTGATGAGCCTCGGTAGGCTGGCCGCCGGCCTGGCGCACGAGTTGAACAACCCCGCAGCGGCCATCCAGCAGCGTACGGACGGGCTCGCTCGGCGCCTCGACGACCTCAGCGCCATGGCGCTGCGCGGACTCGCGCCGGGCGCCGCAGAGGCGCTCAGGGAGCGCGTTCCTGTCATCGTCGGGAAGCCGTCGACCGGTGGGCCGGCTCTCATCCTCGACGCGCTCGAGCGAAGCGACGCCGAAGAAGCGGTGACGCGCTGGCTCGAAACGCGCGACCTGCCGGACCCATGGGCGGCCGCCGAAACACTGGTCGGCGCCGGACTCTCGACAGCCGACCTGGAGCAGCTGACCGACGGCGTACCCGATGACGCCGTGGGCGCAGGCCTGGAGTGGCTGACGGCGGACCTTGCGCTCCGGCGCCTGGTGGCCGACATCGCCGACGCCACGGGCAGGATCGTCGAGCTCATCGCCGCGGTCAAGGCCTACTCCAACATGGACCGGGCCCCACGCAGTCAAGAGATCGACCTGCGCGCGGGGATCCGGTCGACCCTCGCCATGCTGAGCCACAGACTTCGCAGCAAGAACGCGGTGCTCCGAACCGATTTCGCTACAGACACGCCGCGCGTGGCCGGCAACCCGGCGGAGCTCAACCAGGTCTGGATGAACCTCCTGGACAACGCCATCGACGCCATCGACGAGGGCGGCGAGATCACCGTTCGCACCTCGGGCGCGGCAGGACGCGCCGTGATCGCGATCCTCGACGACGGGCCCGGCATCCCCGACGAGATCAAGGCGCACATCTTCGAGCCCTTCTACACCACCAAGGACGTCGGTGAGGGCACCGGCCTGGGGCTCGACGTGGTGCGCCGCATCGTCGAGCGGCACAGGGGCGACGTGACCGTGGAGTCGGAACCGGGACGCACCAGCTTCGAGATTCGACTCCCACCCGTGGATGCCGCGGCGGCGCAATGACGGCCGAGCACGAGCTTCGCCGCGTGGAGGTCTTCGCCGATCTCGAGGAGGATCACATCGCATGGCTCGCCGAGCATGCCCACTACCTGGACCTCGAACCCGGCGAGATCCTCTTCCGCGAAGGCGACCCGGCCACAGTCCTGTTCGCCATCATCGAAGGCGAGATCCGGGCGCGTCGCGAGGAGGGGCCGTCCGACGACCGTGTCATCGTGCGAACGGCCGGCAACGTCACGGGCATGCTTCCGCACTCGCGCCTCACGCAGTCGCCGTTCACGGGCCGCGCCACCATCTTCACGCGCGTGGCCACCCTCTCGACGGACCTGTTCCCCGAGATGCTGCGGCGCATCCCCTGCCTGCAGGCACGGCTGGCGGCGGTGATGGTCGACCGCTCCCGCGAGTACACGCGGCGCGACGATCAGCGCGAGAAGCTCCTGAGCCTCGGCAAGCTCTCCGCCGGGCTCGCCCACGAGCTCAACAACCCCGCCGCCGCCATCCAGCGACGGGCCGACGAGCTGGCGCACCGGCTCCAGACCCTCAGCGACGTCGCTCGCTCGCTCCTCGAGCGCCAGGTGGAGCACGACCGTCTCGTCCCCTTGTTGACGCTGGCGACCATCGACCGGGCCGCAGCCGGTGGCGGCCTCGATCCCCTGGACCGCAGCGAGGCGGAGGACGCCCTCACCGCCTGGCTCGAGCATCGGTCGGTCCCCGACGCTTGGCTCACCGCGGAGACGCTCGTGTCGGCCGGCGTGACCGAGCCGCGCCTCGACGAGGCGACCCGGACGCTACCGGAAGCGATGGTCCCGCTCGCACTCCAGTGGCTCGAAGCCGACCTGGCGTCGCGGAGACTGCTCGACGACGTCGCCGAGGCCACCCGCCGCATCACCGAGCTGATCGGCTCCGTCAAGGCCTACTCGAACATGGACCGGGCTCCGACGAAGAGCGCCATCGACGTCCACGAAGGCATCCGCTCCACGCTCGCCATGCTGGCGCACGAGCTGCGCATCAAGGAGATCGGCCTGAAGACCGAGCTCGATCCGTTGCTTCCCAGGGTGAGGGGGAACCCCGGTGAGCTCAATCAGGTGTGGATGAACCTCATCGACAACGCCATCGACGTCCTCCCGCCGGGTGGGGAGATCCTGGTCGCGACGTCCCGTTCCGCCGACGAGGCCATCGTTCAGGTCGTCGACAACGGTCCTGGCATGCCTCCCGAGGTCCAGCGGCGCGCCTTCGAGCCCTTCTTCACCACCAAGGCGGTCGGGGACGGGGCCGGTCTGGGGCTGGACATCGTTCATCGCATCGTGCGGGACCACGAGGGGAGCGTCCACATCGAGTCGGCTCCCGGGCGCACCTGCTTCGAGGTCCGGCTCCCCGCTTCCCCCTCGGAGCCCGTCTCGAAGCCCGCCTAACGCGCTCGGCTCCGGACCCCGGTGGACCCGGCGCGAGAAGCGCAGCCCGGCGGTCTTCGCGCTCGAAGACGGTCGCCGCACGGATCACTCCCAACGGATCCCACGCCCAACGGTCCCGGCGGAGACCGGGGCCCGCCCGCAGCCATCCGGCGCCTTCGCCGGTTCAAGGTGACCCGAGTTCCCACGCGCCGCGCCGGTCTGATAGACTATTGGACGCGAGCTTGGTGGATGTAGCTCAGTAGGTTAGAGCATCGGATTGTGGTTCCGAGGGTCGTGGGTTCAAATCCCATCATCCACCCCACCAACGGGGCGAGGTCCTGCACGGGCCGGCCCCGGCGCCCGGGAGGGGTCGCTGCGCGGCCCCTCTTCGCGGCGTGATACCAGCCGCGCTGCGCCAGCGGCCCTCCGGGGCGCCTCATGCGAGGATGGCGGAATTGGTAGACGCGCTAGATTTAGGATCTAGTGGCCTAGCCGTGCGGGTTCAAGTCCCGCTCCTCGCACCAGGACGGCAAGCCCCGGGGCTTGCCGCTCTCTTTGAAGGCGTTCGCTCATCGGCGAACGCGCGTCGCCGCCCTGCCGGACCCGGCCCCGCCTCGCGCGGGCGCCCGCGCGACGTGGAAAGGCTAGGAGATCCATGGAAACAGAGCTCATCGAGAAGCAGGCGGTCAACGCCACGTTCAAGGTCACGGTCCCGGCGGGCGAGGTCGACGCCGCGTTCGATCGTGTGCTGGGAACGCTCTCGCGTCAGATGAAGGTGCCTGGCTTCCGTCCTGGGCGGGCGCCGCGCGGGGTGCTGGAACGGCGCATCGGTCGCGACACGCTCGAGGAAGAGGTCCAGGAGGCACTGGTCGACGCGAACTACGCCGACGCCGTGCGCGAGCTCGATCTCACGCCGGTGCACGCCCACTTCCACGGCGATGCGCCCAAGGAGGGCGAGCCGTTCACCTTCGAGGTGCACGCCGAGCTCTACCCCGAGGTCTCCCTGCCCGACGTCTCCGAGATCGTCATCGACGCCGCCCCCCGCGAGCTCGACGAGGCCATGGTGAACGACACCATCGAACAGCTCCGCAACCAGAACGCAACCCTGGTCCCGGTGGAGCGTAGCGTCGAAGGTACCGATTACGTGCTGCTCGAGTCGCTCCCACCCGCAGGCGAGGGCGACGAGCCTTCGGAGGGCACCGGCTCGGTACAGCCCGTGGACATGGAGTCGGCCGCCGAGGAGATCCGCGAGCAGCTCGTCGGAAAAGGCATCGGCGACATCATCGATCTCGAGCTCCTGGACGACGCCCAGGGGCCGGACGAGGACACGGAGCCGGTCAAGCGCACCCTGCGAGTGCTGGTGAAGGACGTCAAGGGCAAGGAGAAGCCCGAGGTGGACGACGACTTCGCCAAGACCCTCGGGTTCGAGACGTGGACGGAAGCTCGTGAGCAAGTCGCCGCCAGCCTGAAGAGCCAGCTCGAGCGCGAGGCCTTCGATCAGCAGCGCGAGGAGCTCCTCGACAAGCTCGTCGCCGGTACCGACTTCGAGGTGCCCGCCAGCCTGCTGCAGCGCCGCCAGCGCAGCCTCCTCCAGGACCTCCAGGACGACCTCCAGCAGAAGGGCACGACGTTGGAGCGCTACCTGGCGGACCTCGAGGCTCGCGAGGGGCGCGAGGCGTTCGACGCCGAGCTCCAAGAAGCGGCAGAGCGCGGGGTGCGCCGCGACCTGGTGCTCGAGCGACTGCAGGAGGTGCGCGGCACCGAGGTCAGCGACGAGGAGCTCGACGATGCCGTGCGCTACATGGCACGGCGCCGGCAGCAGGAAGCGGGCCGCTTCAAGCGCGAGATGGGCGAGCGCTGGCTTTCGAACTACCGCTTCCTCCTGGCGCGCGACAAGGCGCTCCGCGAAGTCGTCCGGGAGCTGACGGGCGCAGCCACCAGCGACGACACCGGTGCGGCCGAGGCGGGCTACGAGTCCGCGGCCGCGGGCGCGGCCGACGACGAGGCGGAAGACGACGAGGTCCACGAAGACGAGGGTCACGAGCATGAGGGCCACGAGGTCGAGGTGGAGGCGCCGCGCTCGGAGAGCTGAGGCGAGGCGCCCGCATCGCGCGGGCGCCGGCTCGAGCCGTCGAGGGCCACGCCCCGGCGCGATGGTAAGCTGGAGGCCGTATGCCGCTCGTCCCTTACGTGATCGAACAGACCGGCCGCGGTGAGCGGACCTACGACGTCTACAGCCGTCTGCTCAAGGAGCGGATCATCTTCCTCGGGGCCGCCATCGACTCCGAGACCGCCAATGTGATCACGGCGCAGCTCCTGCTGCTCGATTCGCAGTCGAGCGAGCAGCCGATCAACATGTTCATCAACACCCCGGGCGGTGAGGTCTACGCCGGGCTGGCGATCTACGACGTCATGCAGTACATCTCGGCGCCGGTCCACACCAACTGCGTGGGGATCGCGATGTCGATGGGGTCGGTCATCCTGATGGCGGGTGAGCGGGGCCACCGGGTGGCGTTGCCGCACAGCCGCATCATGATCCACGCTGGCTCGGCGGGGTTCCCGCGCTCGAGCCTGCCCGACCTCGAGGTGCAGGCGCGCGAGTTCATGGAGATCCGCGACACGCTCGAGTCCATCTACCAGCAGCACACCGGTCACCCCCGCGAGAAGCTCCGGCAGGACATGGAACGCGACAAGTTCATGGCGCCCGAGGACGCCGTGACCTACGGGCTGATCGACCGGGTCGTGGAACCGCGGCACCTCGGTCGGTTCGGGACCGACCAGGCGGGCTGAGCGTGGCGCAGGCCCGGTGCAGTTTCTGTGGCCGAACCCAGGCCGAGGTCCGCGAGCTGGTCTCGGCCGCCAACGGCGGTGCGCACATCTGCAACGACTGCGCCGCACGAGTCAGCGACGTGCTGGCGGGGGCCGAGCAACACAAGCTGCCCAAGCTCCACCTGCCGCCGCCGCGCGAGCTGAAGGCGCATCTCGACCAGTACGTCATCGAGCAGGACGACGCCAAGCGCACCCTGTCGGTGGCGGTGTACAACCACTACCGCCGCCTGCAGAACCCCGATGCCGAGATCGAGAAGGCCAACATCTTGTTGATCGGCAACAGCGGCACCGGAAAGACGCTGCTGGCACGAAGCCTCGCCAGGACGCTCGAGGTTCCCTTCGCCATCGCCGACGCCACCACCCTCACGGAGGCGGGCTATGTCGGCGACGACGTCGAGAACATCGTGTTGCGCCTGCTTCAGGTGGCCAACTACGACGTTGCGACCGCCGAACGTGGCATCATCTACATCGACGAGATCGACAAGATCGCGCGCAAGTCAGAGGGGGTGTCCATCACCCGCGACGTCTCCGGCGAGGGCGTCCAGCAGGCGCTCCTCAAGATCATCGAGGGTACCGTGACCCACGTCCCCCCGCAGGGAGGGCGCAAGCATCCCCACCAGGAACTCATCCCCGTCGACACCACCAACATCCTGTTCATCGTGGGTGGCGCATTCGAGGGGCTCGAGGACATCCTGCGCCGGCGCGTGAGCGTGTCGCGCGTGGGCTTCCAGGGTGACCCCCCGCTGCTCGGTGGCCCCGACCCTGTCGTGCAGGCCGAGGTGCTGCCGGAGGACCTGATGGCCTTCGGACTGATCCCCGAGCTCATCGGCCGGCTCGCGGTCACCGTGCGCTTGCAGGACCTCAGCCTGGAGGCCCTGGTGGACGTGCTGACGAAGCCCCGCAATGCCCTGGTCAAGCAGTACCGCGAGTTGTTCGCGCTGGAAGGCGTCGAGCTCAACTTCAGCGAAGGTGTCCTGTACGAGGTCGCCCGGCGGGCACGCGATCGGCGCACCGGCGCCCGCGCACTGCGCTCGGTGCTGGAACGCAGCCTGACCGACCTCATGTACGAGATCCCCGGCAGCGAGATCACCCGTTTGACGCTGGAAGAGGGCGACCTGGACGACCCGCTGCGCGCCCTCGACCGCGCTCAGCGCCGCAAGACCGCCTGAACGCCGGCGACGCGCATCACGCCACCTGCAACCTGCAGCGTGCCACGGCCCGCCCGAACAAACCTGCGGCCTCGATAGCGTCGGCCTCGCTCACGGTGTGCGCGAAGCTGAAGCGTACGCTCGCTTTCGCCTCGGCCGCGCTCAATCCCATCGCCATCAGCACGTGGCTCGGCTCAAGACTCCCGGCGGAGCAGGCGCTCCCCGCGCTCGCCTCCACGCCCAGGTCGTCGAGTGCGAGCAGGAGCGTCTCGCCGTCGACGCCGTCGACGCGCAGGTTGCTGTGCTTGACGCTGCGGGGCGCGCCGGCCCCGTTCACCCGGACGCCGCGCACGCTCGTGGCGGCCGCCTCGAAGGCGTCGCGCGCCCGCTGCACCGCCTCGCGGCGGGGGCTGCGCTGCGCTGCGGCGCGCTCTGCGGCCGCGCCCAATCCCACGATGGCTGGGGTGGCGTGGGTGCCCGGCCGCAGGCCCCGTTCCTGCTCGCCTCCGGAAAGCAGCGGCCGCACCTCCACGCCGTCAGCGACGTAGAGAGCGCCCGCCCCCTTGGGGCCGAAGATCTTGTGTCCCGACACCGCCAGCAGGTCGACGCCCAAGGTAGCAACATCCAGTGCCTCCAGCCCGAAGCCCTGCACCGCGTCGCAGAACAGCAGCGCCCCATGGCGATGCGCCACCTCCGCCGCCGCGCCGATGTCGGTGAGCACACCGGTCTCATTGTTGACGGCCATCAGCGCAACCAGGCGGGTGTCCGGCGCGTCGGCCAGCAAGGCGTCGAGGGCGTCGACGCTCAGGCGCCCGTGCTCGTCGGGGCGCAGATAGGTCACCGGCGTGCCGGCGTCGTGCAACACGCGCGCCGTGGACAGCACCGCAGCATGCTCCAAAGGGCTGGTCACGAGACCGCCCGTGTCGCCGTCCAGGACGCCACGGAGGGCCTGGTTGTCGGCCTCGGTCGCTCCGGACGTGAAGTGGATCTGTCGGGGCCGCGCTCCCAACGCCGCAGCGACCTGTTCGCGTGCCCGCTCGATGAGCCGGCGCGCGCGCTGTCCCGCGCGGTGCACGCTGGCGGGATTACCGTAGGTGTCGGTCAATGCCGGCATCATCGCCTCGAGCACCGCCGCATCGAGCGGCGTGGTGGCGGCGAAGTCAAGGTAGAGGGGCACGTCGCGCCGGGTGCCGGGGGCGGGAATCAGCTGGCCCGCCCGACGCTCTCGGGTTCGCGGACCCTCCCCAGCCCGAGGATCTGCCGCTGCGCCACCAGGTCGGCGAGCGAGGTCGAACCCAGCACCTCGCGCACGGCGGCGTCCACGCGGCGCCACAGGATCTCGGTCGAGCAGTGGCCCACGCGTTCGCAATTGCCCTCGTCATCGATGCAGGTAACCGGCGCCACGCTACCCTCGAGCAGCTCGACGACCTCGAGCGCAGGTACGGTGTCGAGCGAACGCGCCATGCGGTAGCCTCCACGGGCGCCACGCACGGATTCCACGATCCCGGCGCGCCGCAGCACGGCGAAAATCTGCTCCAGGTACTGGTGGCTCAAGCTCTGGCGGTCGGCGACCGTCTTGAGGCTGGTCGGTTCGTCACCGCCTAGCGCCACCTCGACCAGGGCTCGCATGCCGTATTGGGCCTTCGTCGAGATCCACATGGTTTGTCATCCCCTAGGCATATCCTCGGAATCATTCCGAAGAATCGTTACACGTGAGTATAGCCGCGGGGCCCTACCAACGTCAACGAAATCCGATGCGAACGGCGCTTCTCACCTGTCGCTGGGCGCGCTCCGAGGCCTCAGCCTCCGACGGTGGGTTCCGCACTCGACGCGATCACGCCCTTGGCGAGCTCGACCAACCGTCCCGGCCGGAAGGGGTGACGAAGCTCCTTCCACGGCGGCGCCAGGAGTCGACCGTCGAGGTCGGAGGACGCCGCGAGCTCGGAGGATGCCGCGACCTCACCGGTCGTTGGCACGCTCTCCGGCCAGCCTACGCCGTCAGCGGCGTCGTGCCGGATGCGTTCTTGGCGGGTGGTCTCGTGGTGCGCTGCCAAGGCATCGCCGGCGCGATGGATCGGGAAGCCCCAGTGACCGCGCCCCTCGAGTACGATCACCGGTACCCCGCGGAGCTCCGGATCACGGGCCAGCAGACCCGCCAGGTCGAGTCCACCGGCGTCACGCACCGAGCCCTCCACCACGATGAGGTCGGGCAGGCCACGACGGGCCACGCCCAGCGCTCCCTCGCCGTCGACGGCTTCCACCAGCTCGAAACCCTCGCGCGCGAAGCGGCGGCGGAAAACGCGCCTCAGGTGATCGTTCGGCTCAACCAGAAGGACCGTGGGCACGGCCACACGCTACGCTCCAGGGCGGAGCCTCGTCTGTGTCCATTCCGGGACCGCTCAGGGCGTCGCCATGCCCTGCAGGTAATCGAGAGGATCGACGGCGCGGCCATCGAAACGCAACTCGAAGTGAACGTGTGGCCCCGTCGACGCGCCGGTGCTGCCGGCCAGCCCAAGCACATCCCCCTGCCGCAGGGACTCCCCGTCGTGCACCTCGATGCGGCTGAGGTGCGCGTAGCGCGTCTGCGTGCCGTCGCCGTGGTCCAGGTAGACCACGTTCCCGTAGGTGCCGCCCCAGCCGGCCTTGGCGACGACGCCGTCGCGGGCGGCGCGCACCGGCGTTCCCAGCGCTACCGCAAGGTCGACGCCGGCATGGAAATGGTTGCCGTTCACGCTCAATGCGCGCCAGCCGAACCGGGAGGATACCCTCCCCTGCACCGGCGCCCGGAAGGTGTGGTCCTCGAAGGACACCGCCGGCAGTCGCGCCACGGCCGCGCTCAGGTCGGCGTCTTGCAGGCGGCGCAAGCGGTCGCGCGCCGGGGCCGCGTCTCCGGGCACCGCCGCTGCGGCGACACCCGGAGCAGCGCCGGACGCCGCGGGCGGTCCCGGCGCGATTGGCGCCATGGCGGCGCCGTTACCGGAGCGGCCGGCATCGGTCATGGGCCCGGTCATGGGCCCGGCGCCGCCCACGCCTCCACGTCCTCCCGCGAGCCCGTCGGCGCCTCCCGGCAGGAGCACCGACTGACCGCGCTGCAAGACCGTGTCGCCCGCGATGTCGTTCACACGGGCCAGAGCCTCGGCAGTCGTTCCCGAGCGCGCGGCCAGGCTCGCAAGCGTGTCGCCGGGAGCGACCTCGACGGTCACGCCGTCGGCCGGCGGGACCGAGACCGCCGCACCCGCCGCGACGCTCCCCGAGGCAAGGCCCGGGTTCGCCGACGCCAGCGACGCAGGCATCCGGCCAACACGCTGCGCCACGTCGAGCAACGTCTCCCCCGGCCTTGCGATGGTGATGCGATATCCGCTTCGCTGCCCGCCCGGCACCTCGAGTACCTGACCGACGCGCAGGACATCGCTGTCGAGCCGATTGGACGCCACCAGGGCGGCAACGGTGGTGTCGAAGCGCCCGGCCAGCGCGAAGAGGGTGTCACCTGGACGGACCACGTAGACTTGCTGAGCGTGCGCCACGGCGCCTAGCACCAGCCAAGCCAACACGAAGACGCTGGCGACGCCCAGCCTCAACCTGACCATGAGACGACGCTCATGGCTCTACGCTGTCACTCAACCCTGGCCGAGCGTGGCGAGGAATTCCTCATTGCTCTTGGTGCGCGAAAGCCGCGAGAGCAGCATCTCCATCGCCTCGGCGGCATCCATGTCACTGATGACCTTGCGAAGCAACCACATCTTGGCCAGGATCGCCTCACCCAGGAGCAGGTCCTCGCGACGCGTGCCCGACTTCAGGATGTCGATGGCCGGGAAGATGCGCCGTTCCTCGAGGCGTCGGCTCAAGTGCAGCTCCATGTTGCCGGTTCCCTTGAACTCCTCGAAGATGACATCGTCCATGCGGGAGCCCGTCTCGACCAGGGCGGTGGCCAGGATGCTGAGGCTGCCGCCGCCGCGGATGTTGCGGGCCGCGCCCAGGAAGCGCTTCGGCCAGTGCAAGGCGTTGGAATCCAGACCACCCGACAGGGTGCGTCCGGTCGCCGGCGTCACGAGGTTGTTCGCCCGGGCCAGACGGGTGATCGAGTCGAGCAGGATCATCACGTGGCCGCCCTCCTCGACGATGCGGCGCGCCCGCTCGTGCACGAACTCGGCCACGCGGATGTGGTTCGAGGGGGGCTCGTCGAAGGTGCTGGCGATGACCTCCACGCCGCTGACCGACTCCCGGAAGTCGGTGACCTCCTCGGGCCGCTCATCCACCAGCAGCACGATGACCTTGATGTCGTCCTCGTTGCTGACCACCGAGTTGGCGATCTTCTTGAGCAGGGTGGTCTTCCCTGCCTTGGGCGGCGCCACGATCAGTCCGCGCTGCCCCCGGCCGATCGGCGCGAGCAGATCGATGACGCGGGCCGAGAGCTCGTTCTGCACGGTCTCGAGCGTGATGCGCTGTTCCGGGAAGGTGGGAACCAGATCGTCGAAGCGGGGACGCTTGGCGGCGTGGAAGGGGTCGACCCCGTTGACGGCCTCGACCCGGATCAGCGTCCCGTAGCGCTCGTTGTCGCGCGGGCGGCGCGCCTTGCCCAGGATGTAGTCGCCGGCGCGCAGCTTGAACTGCTTGATGAGGCCGGCCGACACGATCACGCTGCGCGAGCTGAGCTGCAACAGCGACTCCTGCAGGAAACCGTAACCGTCCGACGAGATCTCGAGGTAGCCCTGAACCACCTTGAGCCCTTCGCTCTCGGCCGACCGCTCGAGGATCGCCAGTGCCAGGTCGTCCTTGCTCATCTGGCGGTAGTCCTCCAGCCCGACCTCCTTGGCCAGCAGGTGCAACTCCGGCACGATCTTGGACTGGAGCTCGCGGAAGTTCAGGCCACCCTTGCGCCCACCGCCCGAGCGACCGCGCCGGTTGCGGCCGCCGCGACCGCCACGGCCGCGCTCGTCCTGATCAGCGTCGTCACCGGAACGCTCCTGCGAGCCTCCGGATCCAGCCTGGTCGGCCGGGGCGTCGTCGGCGGCCGCCGAGCCACCTCGGCCACTGCCGTCCTGGTTCCGCTTGCTCTTGCCGTTGTTGCCGCCCCCCTTGCGGCCGCCCGAGCGGCCGCCCTTCTTCTCACCGCTGCTCTTCTCACCACTGCTCTTCTCACCACTGCTCTTCTCACCGCTGCGATCGCCCTGCGGCTTCTCAGAGGTGCCGCCGTCGCCGCCGGCCTCCTGCCGGGCGACGTCGGCCGCTGCCTCGACGGCGCCGCCCGTTCCCGGCGCGTCATCGGCCACTGCGCCGTTGCCAGCCGCCGCGTCGGCGACCGCCGCGTCCTGCTTGCGCGGCCGGCCGCGCTTGCGCGGCTTCACGTCCTGGGCGTCCGTCGCCTCGGACACTTCGTTGGCGCCGCTGTCGTTGGCTGTCTTCCGGCTTCTGGGGCTCATGCCATCTCCGTTCTGTGCGCTCGCCCTCGCAGGGTTCCGAGGCTGGGATGCAGAACTCGAACTGGATGTCGAACGTTGAAGTGAATCACGGAAACACTCGTTGTCCATCGCTCGGCAGGGTCGCACGCCGTGCGTCCGTGGAGCATGCGCGCACCGCGAGGACGCACGAACAGGTTGTGCGAGGAGTCGCAGCGGCGAGATTGACGTTGTCACGGCCTGCTGCTAGGTTTAGTATATGCGGGGCCGCTGAAGATTGTAAAGCGGCTCCGAACCGCCGGCCACGGCACGGTGCACTCCGGCCGGCGAAAAGGCGATGACGGGAACGAGTACGCCTGCGCGAAGTACTCTCCAGCGAACCGGGGACGGTGCGAGCCCGGTCGGGTACCGACAGGCGGAAGATCCTCCCCGAGCCGCTCCCCGAACCCGCGACGCCCTCGGGCGGAGGCGGCAGTAGACGGAGCCGCGCGGCGCGCGTCACAGCGCCAGACTCTTCCGCTTCCCGTGAGCGGGGCAGTCGATCGAGTCCGGACCCCGTGAGGGGCCGGAGAAGTTGGGTGGTTCCGCGCGGCACGTCACGCGCCCCAACGCCGCAAGCGTTCGGGGCGCGTTCTCGTGGCCGCCCCCGGAGAGCGAGGTAACACCGTGTTCCGTGAGGTGCCGTCCGGCGTCCGCTTCCCCGATCTGGAACAGCGCATCATCGCGTTCTGGCGCGAGCGCGACATCTTCCGCAAGACCCTCGACAAGCCCGCCCCCGAGGGCCGCTTCGTCTTCTACGAGGGACCCCCCACCGCCAACGGCAAGCCCGGTGTGCACCACGTCATCAGCCGGGCCTTCAAGGACCTCTTCCCGCGCTTCAAGACCATGCAGGGCTACCGTGTGGGGCGCAAGGGGGGCTGGGACACGCACGGGCTGCCGGTCGAGATCGCCATCGAGAAGCGGCTCGGCTTCACCAACAAGCAGCAGATCGAGGCCTACGGCATCGAGCGCTTCAACCGCCTGTGCCGCGAGGACGTGTTCAGCAACATCCAGGACTGGAACGCCATGACCGAGCGCATCGGGTTCTGGCTCGACCTAGAGAACGCCTACGTCACCTACACCAACGACTACATCGAGTCCTGCTGGTGGGTGCTCAAGCAGCTGTGGGACCGTGGCCTCCTGACCGAGGACTACAAGACCACCTGGCACAGTCCCAGCAGCAACACCACCCTGGCGTCGCACGAGGTCGCGCTCGGCTACAAGGAGGACGTCGAGGATCCCAGCGTCTTCCCCATGTTCCCGGCGATGACCGAGGACCTCGTCGAGCGCGGCCTTCTCGACGAGGGAGAGCGGCGGACCGTGTTCTTCCTGGCCTGGACGACGACCCCCTGGACGCTGGCCGCCAACACCGGCCTGGCGGTGGCCGCGGACGCAGACTACGCGCTGGTCGAAGCGCCGTCACGCAAGCAGGATCCCGCCGGCGAGCGCACCCTGCTGTGGCTGGCTGCCGAGCTCGCACCCACCGTCCTCGAGGGCACGGACTGGCGCGAGCTGCGGCGTGCGCGCGGCCGCGAGCTCGAAGGGGTGCATTACCGCCCCGTCCTCCAGGGGCGGGTCGACGCCGGCCAGGACTTGTCGAGCGGCTTCCGGGTGGTGAGCGATGAGCTCGTCAGCCTCGAAGACGGCACCGGCATCGTCCACCTCGCGCCCGCCTACGGCGATCTGGAGCAGGGACGGCGGCACGGCCTGCCCACGCTCTTCTCGGTGGATCTCACCGGCCAGGTCCTGCCCGAGGTGCGGGCCCTCGACGCCGCAGAGGGCGACGGCCCGTACGCCGGGCAGTGGTTCAAGGACGCCGACAGCGCCATCGCCGACGACCTCCTCGCACGTGGCCTGATGTGGCACCGGGGCGTCGTACGCCATGCCTACCCCTTCAACTGGCGCGACGACACCCCGCTCATGAACGTCGCCAAGCGCAGCTGGTACATCCGCACCAGCCTGCTCAAGGACAAGCTGCTGGCGAACAACGACAAGGTGCACTGGCACCCCGATCACATCCGCACGGGCCGCTTCGGCAAGTGGCTCGAGAACAACGTGGACTGGGCGCTGAGCCGCGAACGCTTCTGGGGTGCGCCGCTCCCCATCTGGGTCAGCGAAGACGGCGAGGAGCAGGTGTGCGTAGGCAGCATCCGTGAGCTCGCCGAGCTCACGGGGCGCGACCTGGAAGGGCTCGAGCTGCACCGCCCCTACGTCGACGACGTCACCTTCGAACGCGGAGGCAAGACCTTCCGGCGTGTCCCCTACACGGTCGACGTGTGGTTCGAGTCGGGCGCCATGCCCTACGCGCAGTGGCACTACCAGGGCGACGCCTCCACCCCCGAGGCGGCGCGGGCGCTCGCCGACAACTTCCCCGCCGACTACATCTGCGAGGCCGTCGACCAGACGCGAGGCTGGTTCTACAGCCTGCACACCCTCGCCACCCTGCTCACCGACAGCGGCGATCCGGCGGCATCCCGACCGGCCGGCCCCCTGGCAGACCTCGCGCCGGATACCTCGGCGTTTCGCAACGTGATCGTGCTGGGTCACATCGTCGACGAGCGTGGCGAGAAGATGTCGAAGTCCAAGGGCAACGTCGTCGATCCCTGGGCCGTGCTCGACGCGCAGGGGGCCGATGCGCTGCGCTGGTACCTGTTCAGCGTGTCCCCGCCCGAGGCCACCAAACGCTTCAGCGCGGGACTGGTCGACGAGACGCTGCGCGACTTCTTCATGACGTTGTGGAACACCTACAGCTTCTTCGTCCTCTACGCCAACCTGGATCGCCCCGCGTTGCAGGCGGCCCCGCCGGCCGACGAGCGGCCGCTGGTGGACCGCTGGCTGCTCTCGCGGCTGCACGAGCTCATCGCTGCCGTCACCGATCACCTGGAGGGCTACGATCCCACCGCCGCCAGCCGCGCGCTGCGCGACTTCGTGGTCGACGATCTGTCGAACTGGTACGTGCGCCGCAACCGCCGGCGCTTCTGGAGGTCGCAGGGCGATGCCGACAAGCTCGCGGCCTACGCGACCCTGTACGAGGCCCTGGTGACGGCGGCGAAGCTGATGGCGCCGATGGCGCCGTTCACCTCCGAGGAGCTCTACCAGAACCTGGTGCGCTCGCTCGACGATGGAGCGCCCGAGTCGGTGCACCTGGCGGACTGGCCGGTCGCGGACGCCGCACGCATCGATGCCGACCTCACGCGCGACATGCGCGCCCTGATGCGCCTGGTCGAGCTCGGCCGGGCAGCCCGCGCTGCCTCCGGGATCAAGGTGCGCCAGCCCCTTCCGGAGGTGCTCGTGCGACTGCGCAGCGCCGAGGAGCTCGCCGGCGTGAGGCGCCTGGAGGATCAGCTCCTGGAGGAGCTCAACGTCAAGCAGGTGCGCTACCTGGGGGTGCACGACGACTTCGTCGACTACCAGGTCAAGCCCAACCTGCCTCGCGTCGGGCCGCGGCTGGGCAAGCTGGTGCCGGAGCTGCGACGGGCGCTCGGAGCCCTCGACGGCCGCGCCGTGGCGGCGGCCGTGCGCGACGGCGAGGACACCGTGCTGGAACTGCCCGGTGGCGAGGTACGGCTGCAGCCCGAGGACCTGCTGCTCGATGCGCGGAGCCCGGAAGGCTTCGCCGCGGTCGAGGAGCGTGGTTACCTCGCGGCGCTCAACACCGCCCTCACGCCCGAGCTGGTGCGCGAGGGGCTGGCGCGCGACGCCATAAGGCTGGTGCAGAACGCGCGCAAGAACGCCGGGCTGGCAGTCTCCGACACCATCGCGCTGACCCTCGCGGCCGACGGCACCCTCGCCACCGCGCTGCGCGAGCACCGCGACGCCATCGCCTCGGAGGTGCTGGCCAGCGACCTGACGCTGGGGCCTGCCGAGGCAGACGCCTACGTCGAGGAGCACGACGTCGAAGGCGAGCGCCTCCGGCTCGGCCTGCGGCGGACCTGAACGCAGCGCCCGCCCTCCGGGTCGTTTGCCCGATTGCGGACGCCCCGTAGGGCGGGAGTATCATGAGGCCGTTGTCATCGGATCTCGTGAGTACACAAGCTCTATCGGAGGACTTCCATGAACATCGGCATCAACGGCTTCGGACGCATCGGACGGCAGATCTTTCGAATCGCCCATCAACGAGGCTTGAACGTCGTCCTGGTCAACGATCTCACGGACAACGAGACGCTGGCGAACCTGCTGAAATACGACTCCAACTACGGGCCCTTCGCGGGCGACGTCGGCTTCGATGACGAGAACCTGATCGTCGACGGCAAGAAGGTGCGGGCCACCGAGGTCCGCAAGCCCGAAGAGCTGCCATGGAAGGAGCTCGGCGTCGACATCGTGGTCGAGTCGACGGGCATCTTCCGCAAGCGGGCCCAGGCGGCGGCGCACCTCACGGCCGGCGCCAAGAAGGTGCTCATCAGCGCCCCCTCGCCCGACAGCGACTTCGACATCATGCTCGGCGTCAACGAGCAGGACTACGACCCCGCCAAACACGACGTGGTCTCCAACGCCTCGTGCACCACAAACTCGCTGGCCGCGGTCATGAAGGTGGTCGACGAGACGTTCGGCGTCGAGCAGGCCATGATGACCACCGTCCACAGCTACACCAACGACCAGATGCTTCTCGACGGTCCCCACAAGGACCTCCGCCGCGGGCGCAACGCCGCCACCAACATCGTGCCCACCAGCACAGGCGCCGCCCAGGCGGTCGGCAAGGTGCTCCCGCAGTTCAAGGGCATCTTCGACGGCATGGCGCTGCGGGTACCGACCCCCACCGGCTCGATCTCCGACGTGACCGCCGTGCTCAAGCGCGAGGTCAGCGCCGAGGAGCTGAACGCTGCCCTTCGCAAGGCCGCCGAGGGGCCGCTCGATCGCGTCATCCGCTACACCGAGGACCCGCTCGTGTCGCGTGACATCGTGGGCGATCCGCACTCGGCGATCGTGGACGGCGCGCTGACCAAGACCATGGGGCGCATGGCGAAGATCCTGGTCTGGTACGACAACGAGTGGGGTTACTCCAACCGCATGGTGGACGTGCTCGAGCTCATGGGCGAGAAGCTCTGAACGGGCCTTCCGGCACCGCTCGCCCCACCGCGAACGCTCGGTTAGGAGCCTCCATGTTCAGGACCCTCGAGGACCTCGACGTCAAGGACAAACGCGTCCTGGTCCGGGTCGACTTCAACGTCCCGATCAAGAACGGCCGCGTCGGCGACGACACCCGCATCCGCGCGGCCCTACCCACCCTGGAAGCGCTGTCCTCGCGCGGCGCGACGCTCATCCTGATGAGCCATCTCGGCCGTCCCAAGGGGGTGGAAGAGTCGGCGCGCTTGCGGCCCGTGGCCGCACGCCTCGAGGAGCTGCTGGGGCGCGACGTGCGCTACCTGGCCTGCGACGGGCCCGGCTCCGCCGAGCAGCAGGCCTTCGTCCAGGAGGCGCCGCACGGCAGCATCACGCTGCTCGAGAACACCCGCTTCGACGCCCGTGAGACCAAGAATGACCCCGCTCTGGCGCGCATCCTGGCGGGCTACGCCGACGTCTACGTCGACGACGCGTTCGGCTCGGCCCACCGTGCACACGCCAGCACCGAGGGCGTGGCGCGGCTGCTGCCGTCGGCCGCCGGCCACCTGCTCGAACAGGAGCTGCATTCCCTGGGCAAGCTGCTCGACCGCCCGGAGCACCCGTTCGTGGTGATCCTGGGCGGCGCCAAGGTGTCGGACAAGATCGGTGTCATCAGCAGCCTTCTCCAGGTCGCGGACCGCATCCTCATCGGCGGCGCCATGGCCTTCACCTTCGCGGCGGCACAGGGTGGCAAGGTGGGAGCCTCGCGTGTCGAGGAGGACCAGTTCGACACCGCCCGGAGCCTTCTGGCGGAGGCTTCGGAGCGCGGCGTCACCGTGGTGCTCCCCGAGGACTCGGTATGCGCCAGCGAGCTGAAGGAGGGCGCGAAGACCTCGGTCCACCCCACCGATCAGATCCCCGACGGGCTGCTCGGACTGGACGTCGGCCCGCGCGCCATCGAGGCCTTCCGTGAGGCGCTCGACGGCGCGCGCACGGTGTTCTGGAACGGTCCGCTAGGCGTGTTCGAGACGCCCCCGTTCGACGCCGGCACGGTGGCGATGGCGCACGCCGTCGCCGAGCTTCCCGCCTTCACGGTGGTGGGCGGCGGGGACTCCGTTGCCGCCGTGAACGGCACGGGTCTCGCCGACCGCATCGGCCACATCTCCACCGGCGGCGGGGCCGCGCTCGAGTTCCTCGAAGGCAAGACCCTCCCCGGCGTCGCGGTGCTGGGATCCTGAGCGTTTCCCCGACGAGCCCGTGACCACGCCGCTACTGCAGCTCGATTCGAAGTTGTTCGGCCCCGCCGCGTCGCAAGACGCCGGGGCCGACGTGGCGAACATGGCCGGCGACTACGGCTACCTGGCGAGCGGCTATTACGGCTCGCTCGACGGTGAATTGCAGGGCCTGCGGCTCATCCCGACCACCGGCGACGCGCTCGACGCCTACGTCGTGCCGATCGCCATGGAGAAGGCTCGTCTGGCCGGTCTGCCGGTGCCCGCGTTCCTCATCACGACCTCGCGCTTCCCGCCGCCGCCGCTGATGGCCTACCCGGTCAACCCCTTCTCCGACAAGGGTGAGTTGCTCGTCGACGCAGACGCCATCGAGGCTCGTCGCAAGGGCCTGACCTACACGGGCAAGTATGCCGTGCTGTGCCAGGAGTTGCCGCCCGACTACCGCATCGACGTGGTGCGCTGCGTGCTGGGTCGGACCCTGGTACCGGAGTACGAGGCGTTCGCGCACGCGGTGTTCGCCACCTTCCGGCTGCCCCTGGCACGCGTGCGCGTGATCGTGACGCCCAGGGCATACCTGCTGTCGGCCCTGATGCCGCTGCCGCTCGCGCAACTCACGCCCGAGGAGCAGGCTCTGGTCGAGGAGCTGGGATCGTGGCGCGACTAGCCATCTTCGCCGAGCGCTACACCATCCGCTCGTCCGTGGAGCTCACCGCCCTGACGAACTTCCGCCTCGCGGCGTTCGAGATCGGCCACGAGCTCGACTTCCTGTTCAAAGACGAGCTGAAGTACCTCCGCAACTACGACGGGGTGCTGATCCGCGCGCTCACCGACCCGCTCAACACCAGCTACGTGGTGGCCCGCACCGCCGAGATGCTCGGCATCCGGGTGCTCGACCACGCCGAGTCGATCCGCATCTGTTGCGACAAGGTCAACATGTACTCCCGGCTCGAGAAGGACGGCGTACCGATCCCCGTCACCCGCTACCTGGCCGAGGACGAGGTTCGCGAAGCAACGGCGGAGGCGTTGTTCGAGGCGCTCGGTTCGCCGCTGGTGCTGAAGGCGCCGAACTCCAGCTTCAGCCTCTACGTCGACAAGGTGGCCACGCCGGAGGCGTTCGTGAAGGTCGGCCGTCGCTTCCTGCGTCGCGCCGACCGGCTGGTGGTGCAGCAGTACATGCCCAGCGACTTCGACTGGCGCGTGATCACGCTCGACGGTCGCGTGCTCGCGGTCGTGAAGTACCGCTTCCCGCCGCAGGGGTGGCGCACCATGGACCGCAGCGATGCCGGCGAGTTGGCGAGCGTCGAGGGCGTCGCCCGGGAGCAGGCCGACCCCCGGTTGCTCGAGGTTGCGCTCGCCTCGGCGCGCGCCATCGGCAGCAGTCTCTACGGCGTCGACATCAAGGAGATCGACGGCGACTACTACGTCATCGAGGTGAACGACAACCCGACCATCGCGGCCGGTGAGGAAGACCAGGCCAACCCCGAGATCTACGCCGAGATCATCCGCTACCTTGCTGGCGACGGCTGACCCGTCCCCAGCGCTCGACGAGCACCATGGCGCGTTGGCGACGCTTCCCGAAGCGACTCACCGCCTCGAAGGTGTCGCGCCTGAGCGGCAGATGCACGCTGTCGGCGCGACCGGCGCCGTCGGGGATGAACGGGTCGTGGAGGTACAGGTGGCTCTCGTCGAAGCCGGTCGCGATCACCCAGTGCGGCACCTTCTCGGCATACAGCCGGTAACCCGACAGCATCACCAGCGGGACCGCCCCGCGCTTGAGCGCCTCCACCACGTCGCGGTCGGTGAAGTCGCGCAGCTCGGCGCGTCCGCCCAGGTCACGTAGGTCGCGCTCGAAGGTGTGGTGCGCGATGCGGATGACGTCCTTCTTGTCGTCGCTGCGGACCGAGTCGAGGAACGGCACCTCACCGTCGCTCGTCACCACGGTCGCGCGGAACCCGCGCCGCAACGCCGCCACCGCCAACCCGTGGGCGCTGCAACCGCCGTGCCCCGAGAGCATGAAGATGGTCGTCGCCTCGCGCCACAGAGCGAGCTCCAACCAACGTTCGAGCGGCACCGGGTAACCGTGGTAACGCATCGCCATCATCAGCGCGGCCGGCCCGCAGGTGAACTCCAGCGATTGCGGGTAGTAGGGCACCCCTAGCAAGGTGGCCCCGCCGGCGGCGAAGCTCTTCTGCATCCGCACCGCATCGGAGTGATCCTGGTAGTAGTCGGCGGTGCGGCCCACGACTTCGTAGCCGGCCTTCCGATACAGCGTGATGGCGGTCGCGTTGTCCTCGCGCACCTCGAGGCGCATGGCCACGGCGCCGCGCTCGCGCGCACCCTCCTCGGCCTTCGCCAGCAGCAAGCGCGCCACGCCCCGGCGGCGGCTCTCCGGCCTCACCACCAGGGAGTACAGTCGCGAGGAGACGAAGCCCTTTCGGAACAGCACGACAGCGTCTCCGACGACGCGTCCAGACGCCTCGGCAACCCACAGTTGAGCGCTGTCGCGCCCCAGCAGGCGGGACAGGGAGCTACGCCGGAGGCGGTCGCCGGGGAAGCTGCGCTCGAGTTCGGCCAGCGCCTCGAGGTCGACCTTGCCGGCACGCCGCACGCGCACCTCGCCGCCCTCGGCCTCCATGGGGTCGCCTCCGTCCGCCGGCTCTGCGTCCCGGCCGGTCATGTTAGCCCTGGCGCTCCGCCAGCGCCTCCTTGAGCGGCGGCACGACGGCGTTGACGTCGCCGACCACGCCGTAGTCACACACCTTGAAGATGGGGGCGTCGGGGTCCTTGTTGATCGCGACGATCACCTTGGAGCGGTTCATGCCAGAGAGGTGCTGGACCGCGCCGGACACGCCGAGCGCCAGGTAGAGCTCGGGCGCCACCGTCTTGCCCGTCTGCCCCACTTGCTCGGCGTAGGGGCGCCAGCCCGCGTCGACCACGGCGCGCGTCGAGCCGACGCCGGCTCCCAGCAGATCGGCCAGCGGCTCCACCAGGCGCGTGAAGCCGTCGGCATCGCCCACGCCGCGACCGCCGGTGACGACGATCTTTGCGTCCTCCAGGGCCACGCGCCCGCCCTTCGCGCTGGTGCGGTCGCCGACCTCGACGCGGCCGTCGTTCTCGCCGAGCGCAACGTCGGCGTCCTGTACCTCGCCTGCCGCGTCGGCGGGCTCGGCGGCCGTGAACACGTTGGGCTTGACGCTGACGACGGCGGGCAGTGCCTCGGCCCGCACGGTCTCGGTCACGCGCGACAGATACGTGAAGCGCGTGGCCGTCACCTTGCCGTCCTGCACCCCGACCGCGTTGACGTCCTCGAGCAGGGGCACGCCAAGGCGCATCGCCAGACGCGGGCCCAGGCTCTGGCCGGAGCGCGACGCTCCCATCAGCACCACCTGGGCGCCGGTCCGCTGCACGAGCCCGTGAACGGCGCTGGTGAAGGGTTCGGCCCGGAACGGCGCCAGCGCCTCGGAGGCGAGGCGGTACACGGTCGGCAGGTAGCGAGCGAGGTCTTCGGCCTTCGGCGCCGGGTCGGCGCCGAGCACCGCCGCGGCGAGCGGCTGGCCGAGCGAAGCGGCGAGCTCGCGGCCCGCTCGGATCAGCTCCAGGTCCGCCTTCTGTGCGCGGTCCGCGTTGGCTTGGGTCACGATGAGGATCATGCCGTCTCCTTGCACGCCTACGACAGCACCTTGGCCTCGTCGGCCAGGAGGCGTGCCAGCTCGCGGGCGGCCTCGTCGGGGTCGCCCTCCAGGACGTTTCCGATGCGCTCGCGGGTCTGGATGGTCTGTTCCAGCGTGGTCGTCAGCGGCTCGGCGCCGCCGAAGTCCTCGAGCGTCTTCTTGGCAAGCTCCTTGCGCTTGGCCTTCATGATGTTGGGGAGCGTCGGATAGCGGGGCTCGTTGAGTCCCTGCTGCGTGGTCACCACCGCCGGCAAGGGCAGCGTCAACGCCTCGCTTCCGTCGTCGGTGTCGTGGCGCGTGCGGAGCGTACCGCCACCGATCTCGAGCTCGGTCGTCCAGTCGCTGTGCGGCCAGCCCAGCGCCTCGGCTACGGCGGCGCCCAGGGCCGCGCTGTCCCAGTCGGCTTCCTTGCCGCCCACCAGGACCAGATCGGCGGACTCCTCCTGGATGACGTGCGCGAGCACGCGCGCCTGCGCGATGGCGTCGAGGGCAACGTCGGTCTCGATGTGCACAGCGCGGTCCGCACCCATGGCGAGGGCCGTGCGCACGGCTTCCTCGAAGCGCTGCGGACCGAGTGCCAGCGCGATCACTTCGGCCTCGACCCCGCCCTCGCGGATCCGTAACGCCTCTTCGACGCCGTACTCGTCCATGCCGTCGATCACGAAGGTGACCCCACCGAGGTCCACCTTCCCGTCGCCGGTCCGCACCCGCGCCTCGGCGTCGGGCACCTGTTTCAGGATGGTCACGATCTTCATGGTGTCCTCCAGGTCGCGCCGGAGGGCGCGACGTCGGTCGAGGGTCTCAGGGGTGGGGCTCTACGGCGGGAATGCCGGCCCGCGTCGGCCCGAGCGCGGCGCGACCCGCCAGCACGGCCGTCCGCCGCCGACGCCCCACCCGACTATTCTAGGACCTGCCGCAGCAGCCCACGTGCGATCACCACGCGTTGGATCTCGTTGGTCCCCTCGTAGATCTGATTGAGCTTCACATCACGCATCAGCTTCTCCACCGGATACTCGTTGACGTAGCCGTAGCCGCCGTGGACGTTGAGCGCCTCGTCGGCGGCCTTGAACGCCATGTCGGAGGCATAGGCCTTCGCGATGGCGGCGGCCTCCCCGTGCGGCAGGCCCCGATCGGCCAGCCAGGCGGCGTGGTAGGTCTGCCAGCGCGCAGTCTCGATGCCGATCTTCATCTCCGCGAGCTTGAACTGGATCGCCTGGAACTGCGCGATCGGACGACCGAAGGCGTGTCGCTCGGCCGCGTAGGAGAGCGACTCGTCCAGCGCCCGGCGCGCCACCCCCACCGACCCTGCGGCGACCGGGATACGAGTCTTGTCGAGCGTCTGCATCGCGATGCGGAAGCCATCCCCCGGCTCGCCGAGGATGTTGGCACGCGGCACGCGTACGTCGTCGAAGGCCAGCTCGGCGGTGGGGCTGGCTCGCTGCCCCAGCTTGCCGTGCAGCTTCGTTGCGTGGAATCCCTCCCGACCGGACTCGACCACCACGGCCAGCGTGCCGCGGTGCTTGCGCTCCGGGTCGAAGGTCGCGAACACCACCGTGAACTCGGCCCGATCGCCGTTGCTGATCCACATCTTGTTGCCGTTCAAGATCACGTCGTCGCCGTCGAGGACGGCCCGCGTCTTCATGGCGGCGGCGTCGCTGCCGTTGTCGGGCTCGGAGAGCGCGAAGGCAGCGAGCTTCGGGCCCTCGGTCAACGGACGCAGGAAGCGCTCGTGCTGTTCGGGACTGCCCGCCAGCAGCAGTGGTGTGATCCCGAGCTCCGAGGCCATGAAGATGGTGTAGATCCCCATGCAACCGTACGCGAGCTCCTCGCCGATGATGGCCTCGTCGACCGAGCCCAGACCCAGGCCGCCGGCCGACTCGGGCACGATGGTGTTGAGCAGGCCCAGCTCGTGGCCGCGCCGGATCACCTCGTCGGGATAGCTCTCCTCCCGATCGTGCTGCGCGGCCACAGGCTGGATGTGGTCGCGCGCGAACTGCCGCGCCAGGCTCTGGAACTGCTTCTGCTCGTCGGTGAGCTCGAAATCGATCACTCGTCCGCTCCTATTCGAGGCGACCGGCCGTGGTCACCTAGCGGCGCTCCAGGTCGCGGTAGATCTGGCGGTGGATCACCATGCGTTGGATCTCGCTGGTGCCCTCGTAGATCTCCGTGACCCGTGCGTCCCTGAAGTAGCGCTCCACCGGGTAGTCCTGTGTGTAGCCGTACCCTCCGAACACCTGGATGGCATCGTGGGTGATCCGTCCCGCGGCGCTCGAGGCGAAGAGCTTGGCCTGCGCCGCCTCCCGCGTCACGCGGTAACCACGGTCCTTCAGCCAGGCGGCGCGCAGCGTCAGCATGCGGGCCGCCTCCAGCTCGGTGTCCATGTCGGCCAACGAGAAGCCGATCGCCTGGTAGTGGTGGATCGCCTTCCCGAACGCGGTGCGCTCGGCGGCGTAGTCCCGTGCCGCCTCGAAGGCCGCACGCGCCACGCCCGTGGCCAGGGCCGCGATGCCGATGCGGCCGCCGTCGAGCGACGCCATGGCGATGACGAAACCCTGCCCCTCGGGACCGAGGAGCGCGTCGTCGGCCACGAAGCAGTCGTCGAAGGTCACGGTGGTGGTGATGGCGGCGTGCTGGCCGAGTTTCCGCTCGGGCCGGCCGAAGCTCATCCCCTCCGCGCCCTTCTCGACGAGGAAACAGCTCACGCCGCGCGCGCCGGCGTGGGAATCGGTCTTGGCCATCACCAGGTAGAGCTGGGCCTCGCCGCCGCTGGTGATCCAGGCCTTCGTGCCGTTGAGCACGTAGCCCCCGTCGGCGCGCCGGGCGCGCGTGGTCATGGCCACAGCGTCGGAGCCGGCGTGCGGCTCCGAGAGGCAGAAGGCGCCGATCCAGGCACCGCTCGCCAGTTTCGGGAGGTAGCGCTCCTTCTGATCGTCCGAGCCATAGCGCAACAGCATGCTCTGCGGCAGTCCGTTGGTGACGCTCATGATGGTGGCGTGGCTGGCGTCGGCGGCGGCGATCTCCTCGAGCAACACGACGTAACTGAGCGTGTCGAGGCCGGCGCCGCCGTAACGCTCCGGGGTGGTGACGCCGAGCAGGCCCAGCTCCCCCATCTTGCGCAACGTCTCCCAGGGGAAGCGCGGCTCACGGTCCAGCTCGGCAGCCAGCGGCGCCAGCTCCGTGCGGGCGAAGTGCCGCACGTGCGTCTGCATCGCCAGGAGCTCTTCGGAGAGGGAGAAGTCCATGGTCACCGGCGCGCTCGCGAGAAGGGCGCACCGCCGAGTATACCGAGCGCTCGCGGATGCGCCGCGAGCGGCCCTCGGCCCGCGTACAACCGCTAGACTGGCGCCATGACAGCGAAGGAGCTGCTCCACCGCATCCCCCAGAGCTTCGACGCCCGCGATATGGATGAGAAGGCCGTCATCCAGTACGCCATCTCCGAGCCCGTGTACCACGTGCTCGAGGACGGCAAGTTGACGGCGCACGACGGCGAAGCCGATGCTCCCGACGTCACCATCCGCGTCAGCGACGAGAACCTCATCCGGCTGATGAAGGGGGAGCTCAACCCCATGTCGGCGTTCATGACCGGCAAGCTGAAGGTCGACGGCAACGTCATGCTGGCGCAGCGCCTGGTCTCGCACGTCGACCGCTCGAGCCTGGCCGACCTCTCCTGATCAGCCCGCCTCGCCCTCCTCCACGCCGAGGAAGACACCGCCCTCGCCGTAGAAGGCCGCCCGGTAGCCCCGGTAGCGGCCCTCTTCGTAGCGCAAGCGCGCGGAGAAGAAAGCAGACCGGTCCAGCCACGGCAGGAACACGCGATCGCCCGGCCACAACATCAGGTCGAGCAAGGCCTCGTCCGGCACCCAGTGCAACGTGCCCTCGGGCGAGCGCGCCACCAGCTCGCCCGAGAATCGCGGCACGACGTAGACGAAGGCGTACCAGTCGTCCTTGCCGTCGAACGCCGGGAACGTCAGGAAGCCCTTGAGGTGCGCTTCCTCGACGAGCAGACCCGATTCCTCGAGGACCTCGCGCCGAACGCACGCCTCCGGCGACTCCCCGGGCTCGAACTTCCCGCCCAGGCCGTTGTAGCGGCCGCGATGGTAGTCGTCCGCCCGGCCGCTGCGGTGGAGCATCAGGGTGTGGCCGTCGTGGCGCAGGTAGGCCAGCGTAGCGAGCTTCAGGCCCATGGCGCCACGCCCACGGTGTCGCGACCAGGTTCAGCTACTCCCACTCGGTTACTCCCACCCCGTGTCCTCGACCCCTTCGCGTGCCAGTGTCGCCGCCAGCAGGTCGCGCAGGCGGGCGTCGTCGACCAGTCCGTCGCCACGCTCGACCCGCAAGCGCAGCCGGCCGGACGCGGCGATGCCGCGCCGGGCCAGGTGGGTGCCGGCGAAACGCACTGCTTCCTCGGGCGAGCTCGTCGGGGCTTGCAGGGTCTCGCGCTCCCGATCGCCGGCGGGAGACTCCAACACCATCAACAGCTCGATGCGGCCGCCACGTCGCCGCACGAAGAGCTGCTCCACGCGGTCGACGCGCACCGCTGCGCTCCTAACCCGCCTGCTCGGGCGCGTCCAACCCGAAGGCTGCGTGGACGGCGCGCAGCGCCTCCTTGGCGCGTTGCGCCGGGATCACGACGCTGATGCGGACCTCGCTGGTGGTGATCATCTCGATGTTGGCCCCGGCCGTGGCAACGGCGTCGAACATCCGGCCGGCCACGCCGGGCGTGGAACCCACCGCGATGCCCACGATGGAGAGCTTCGCGACGTCCGGGTCGGCCGTGGCGCTGGCCCCGAACCCCTCGAGCACCGGCTGGATCGCGTCGAGCGCCTCCTGCATGACGTCCTGCGGCACCGTGAAGGCCATCTGCTGACGGCTCTCCGAGACGGCGCGCACCCCCTGGACGATCATGTCGGGGCTGACCCCGGCGCGGCCCAGCGCCGCGAACAGGCGCGCGGCGATGCCCGGCTCGTCGGGAACACCGTGCACGTCGATGCGGGCATGGTTGAGGTCGAGGGCTACACCGGTGACCGGTTTCTCCGTGATCATGCGGGCCTCCTCGGGACGCTCGATCCGGGCGACGAGGGTCCCCGGGTTGTAGCTGAACGAGCTGCGCACGTGGATGCGCACGCCGTACCGCCGGGCGTACCAGACGCTGCGCGGGTGGAGCACCCCGGCGCCCAGCGCCGCGAGCTCGAGCATCTCGTCGTAGTCGACGCTCTCGAGCTTCCGCGCCGTCGGGATGAGGTGCGGGTCGGTGGTGTACACCCCCTCGGTGTCGGTGTAGATCTCGCACTCCCGAGCGCCCAGCGCGGCCGCCAGCGCCACCGCCGTGGTGTCGGAGCCACCGCGCCCCAGGGTGGTGATGGCGCCGTCCGAGTCCACGCCCTGGAAGCCCGCCACCACCGCGACCTCTCCCGCGTCGAGCGCGGCTCGCACGCGCCGCGTGTCGACCTCCAGGATGCGGGCGCTGCCGTGCTGCGCGTCGGTCAGGAACCCCGCCTGCGCCCCCGTGAAGGAGCGCGCCTTCACCCCCAGCGACTGCAGCGCCATGGCGAGGAGCGCGATCGACTGCTGCTCGCCCGTCGTCAGCAGCACGTCGAGCTCGCGCCGCGACGGGCGGGGCGCCAGCTCGCGCGCCATCCCCACCAGCCGGTCCGTGCTGTGGCCCATCGCGGACACGGTGACGGCGACCTGACGGCCGCCCGCCACGGTCGCAGCGATGCGCGCCGCCACCTTGCGGATGCGTTCGACGTCGCCGACGCTGGTGCCGCCGTACTTCTGCACCAGGGGCGTCTCCGGGGGGGCAGCGCTCGCCGCGCTCCTCGAACTCATGGCCTGCCACGATACCCGCCGCTCCCTCGCAGACGCAAATCCGGGTCGCGGGCGAGCCCTCACGCGCCCGAGGACATTCAACCTTAGGTGGGACATTTCGCCTTTTTGTGCCCCCGAAGCCCCGTGGTACAAGGAACGCATGAGTTCTGTGCAGCCTTCTCCCCTGCGCGTCGCCGTCATCGGCGCCGGGCCGTCGGGCTTCTATGCCACGGACGCGTTGCTCAAGCAGCGTGAGGACGTCTCGGTCGACCTGATCGACCGCCTGCCGACCCCCTACGGCCTGGTGCGTTACGGTGTTGCGCCCGACCACCAGAAGATCAAATCGGTGACCAAGCTCTACGAGCGCACCTGCAGCGATCCCCGGGTCCGTTTCCTGGGCAACGTCGACTTCGGTCGCGACCTCACGCACGAGGACGTGACACGCCACTACCACGCCGTGATCTACGCCGTGGGCGCACCGTCGGACCGCAACCTCGGCATCCCCGGCGAGGACAAGTCGGCCTGCCTGTCGGCCACCGAGTTCGTTGCCTGGTACAACGGTCACCCCGACTACGTCGGCCTCGAGGTCCCGTTGGACGCCCAGAGCGTGGCCGTCGTCGGGATGGGCAACGTCGCCGTCGACGTGGCACGGGTGCTGGCGAAGTCGGTGGACGAGCTGGCACAGACCGACATGGCGGACTATGCCGTCGATCACCTCCGCACCAGCCACGTGACCGACGTGTACATGCTCGGGCGCCGCGGCCCCGCGGAGGCGAAGTTCACCACCAAGGAGCTGCGCGAGCTCGGCGAGCTCGCCAACGCCGACATCGTGGTCCTCCCCGAGGAGCTCGAGGTGTCCGAGGCGAGCATGAAGGGCATCGAAGACGACGCCACCAAGCTCAAGAACCTCGAGGTGCTGCGGGAGATGGCGGCCAAGCCTCTGGAAGGCAAGCCCAGGAGGCTCCACATCCGCTTCTGCGTCTCCCCCGTCGAGGTGCTCGGCGACGAGCGCATCGCGGGCGTCAGGCTCGAACGCAACCGCCTGGAGCCCACCGAGTCCGGTTACATGCGTTCGGTCGGAACCGGCGAGTACGAGACCCTGGACGCGCAGCTTCTGCTGCGGTCGGTCGGCTACCAGGGCACGGCGTTGCCGGGCATCCCCTTCGACGCCCGGAAGCACGTCATCCCGAACGACCAGGGCCGCGTGCTCGAGAGCCCCGACGGCGCGCCGCTGGCCGGCGAGTACGTGGCCGGCTGGATCAAGCGCGGCCCCACCGGCGTGATCGGCACCAACAAGGCCGACGCCATGGAGACGGTCGCGTCGCTGCTGGGCGACGAGCTGCCGTCGATCGATGCAGCGAAGGCCTCACCGGCCGCGGTCGACCGGTTGCTGCAGGAGCGCGGCGTGCACCCGTTCGACTTCGAGCGCTGGCTGGCGCTGGACAAGTACGAGCAGGAAGCGGGCAAGGCCGCGGGCCGCCCGCGCGTCAAGGTGACCGCCCTCGAGGAGATGCTTCGCCTGGCGAAGCCCGAGGTCTGACCGCCCCGACGACAGCCGAGGAACCGAAGATGCGCTGGCGACGGTCTCTGCGGACCGTCGCCAGCGCCGTGCTCTAGTCTCCGCCGCTCCCGCCGAGCTGCGCCTCCCGGGAGACGACCGCTTCCTCACCAATGATGCCCCGCGGGCGCGCCATCAGGATTCCGAGCAGCACCAGGCCGATCAGGATCACCTGCAGGGCTCCGCCCTTGACCTGGAGCCCGGACGGCAGCACCGCCTGGGCGACCGAACCGGTGCCGGTCCAGAACCCCCAGATGAGGACCGTCCCGAGGATGGCGCCGCGGTTGTTGCCGCTGCCACCGGCGATCAGCATGGCCCAGATCTCGAACGTAAGGATCGGCAGGAAGTCGGTGGGCGCGACGAAGCCCACGAAGCTGGCGTTCAGCGCTCCGCCCAGCCCCATGATGACGCAGCCGATGACGAAGGACTGCAGCCGGAAGCGCAAGGGATCCTTACCGAGCGAGGAGGCAGCCGATTCGTCCTCGCGGATCGCCTTCAGCACGCGCCCCCACGGCGACCGGACCATCGCCTCGAGGGCGAAGTAGACAACCACGACCACGGCGATCACCAGCAGCAGGAAGACGACGTTGTTGGCGAAGTTGTTCTGGATCACGTCCTGGAAGGGCCTGGGGATGCTCTGGGCGCCCCGGCTCCCACCGGTCAGTCCCTTGGCGTTGAGCGCGATGAGTCGCAGCACCTCGGCGATCCCGATGGTGGCGATCGCCAGGTAGTCCTCTCGCAAGCGCAGCGTCGGTATGCCGACGACGATTGCAACCAGGCCTGCGGCCGCCATCGCGCCCAAGACGCCCACGACGATCGGAAGGCCGAACCCGCCTAGGTGGGTGGCGTAAGGCGGACCGCTCAGGATGGCGAAGGTGTAGGACCCGACCAGGAAGAACCCTGCCACACCGATGTTGAACAGGCCGGTATAACCCCACTGGAGGTTGAGACCCAACGCCACGATGGAGTACACCATCGCCTGGATCAAGAAGAAGACGACGTAGGACAGGATGCCGATCACGAGCGTTCCCCCAGGATCCCGCTCGGTAGGACCAGCAGGATCAGGAACATCAGCGCGAACGCCACCGCGGGCTTGTACCCCGGGTCGATCCATATGACCGACACCGACTCCGCCAGACCGATCACGAGTCCGCCCAGGACCGCGCCGTACACGCTGCCGACGCCGCCGAGGATGGCCGCGGCGAACATCGGGAGGATCAGGGTGAAGCCCATGGTGGGGATCATCTGCACGGTCAGCCCGTAGAAGACGCCGCCGACCGCCGCCAGCGAGCCCCCGACCACCCACACCATGCGGATGACGTTGGTCACGTTGACACCCGTGACCTGCGCCAGCAGGGCGTTATCGGAAACGGCGCGCATCGCCTTCCCAAGGCGGGTGCGCGTCAGGAACAGGTGCAGCGCCACCATGAGCACCGCCGCGAGCACCACCACGAAGATCTCGTCGCTGGTGACCCGCACGCCGGGCAGGATGGGCCGCGCGATGGCGATGGCGCGGGAGTAGTACTCGGGCTGCGGGCCCCAGATGAACACGACTACGTTGCGCAGCATCAGCGAAGCGCCGAACGAGGCGATCACCAGAGCCACGGCTACGTCGCTCTTCCGGAGCACGCGGTAGACGATGAAATCGATGAGGACCGCAAGGCCGGCCGTGAGCGCCGCCGCCAGCACGATGACCAGGATGAACCCCCAGCCGAAGGTCAGGTTGCCCAGGTTGGGCCCGAACGCGAGCGGTCCGGCGAGCGTCAGACCGAAGTATGCGCCGAACGTGAGCAGCTCCCCGTGGGCGAAGTTCGCGAACCGCAGGATGTTGAACGTGAGCGTCAGGCCGATGGCACCGAGCGCGAGCGTCGCACCCAGGATGATGCCGTCGGCGATGTACTGACCCACTAGGCCAACCCCTTTCGCGCCCCGAGGTAGAGCTCACCGACCTCGGGGTTCTCCAGCAGTTCCTGGGCGGGCCCGGAGACCTGATCCTGCCCCTCCGCGAGCACGTAGCCGCGGTCGGAGATGGCCAGGGCCGCCTTGGCATTCTGCTCCACGATGAGGATCGTCACCCCGATCTCTCTCACCTCGCGGATCTTGTCGAAGACGTGTCCGACCAGCAGCGGGGACAGGCCCGCCGAAGGCTCGTCGAGGAGCATCAGGCGAGGCTGGAGCATCAAAGCCCTGCCGATCGCCACCATCTGCCGTTGCCCGCCCGACAGCCGGCCAGCTGCCTGCCGGCGCAACCGATGCAGGTCGGGGAAGGTCGCATACACCTGCTCGAGGCCGCGCCGGATCTCGCGGGTCCGCACGTACGCCCCCAGCTCGAGGTTCTCCTCGACCGTCATCTTGGGGAACACGTTGTTCGTCTGCGGCACGTATCCGACCCCGTGCGCCACCATCTTGTGGGCGGGCAGGTTGGAGATATCGTCGCCGAAGAGCTTCAACGCTCCCGAGCGCACGCGCAACAGCCCGGCGACGACCTTGATCAGGGTCGACTTGCCGGCACCGTTGGGCCCCAGCACCGTGACGATCTCGCCGTGCTGCACCTCCAACCCGACACCGCGCAGGATGTCCACGCCGGCAACGTATCCGGCCACGACCTCCTCGACGGACAAGGCCAGTTCGCTCATGCGGGCGCCCCTCCCAGATACGCCTCGAGTACCCGCGCGTCGGTACGGACCTCGTCGGGAGAGCCCACCATGAGCAGGCTTCCCTGCGCCATGACCAGCACCGGGTCGCACAGCGCGGCGATCAGGTCCATGTTGTGCTCGATGATCAGGAACGTGATACCGGTCTCATGGATCTCCTGCAGCTTGTCCATGATGGTGCCCAGCAAGGTGGGGTTGACGCCGGCGCCGGGCTCGTCGAGAAGGATCAACTTGGGATCGGCCATCAACGCTCGGGCGATCTCCAGCAGCTTCTGCTGACCCCCCGAGAGGTTCTTGGCATACTCGCCGGCGAGACGCTCGAGCCCGAGGAACGCCAGCATCTCGCGCGCGCGGTCGCGTGAGCTGCGCTCCTGCGTGCGCACGGCGCCGCGCTGCACCCAGTTGTTCCAGAAGCGCTCGCCCGCCTGATCCATCGGCACCAGCATCACGTTCTCAAGCACCGTCATCTCGGCGAACGGCCGTGGGATCTGGAAGGTCCGCACCAGGCCCGTTCGGAAGATGGCGTGCGGCGGTCGGCCGTCGATCCGGTGACCGACGAAGGAGATGGTCCCGGAGCTGGGACGCATCGCACCGGCCAGCATGTTGAACATGGTGGTCTTGCCGGCCCCGTTGGGACCGATGAGACCGGTGATGGTTCCCTCCGCGACCCGGAACGTCACCCGGTTCACGGCGCGTAGCCCGCCGAAGTCCTTGACTAGGTTCGTTACCTCTAGCATCCCGTTCCCTGTCATGTGAAGAGCCGCATTGGCGCGCATGGACCGATCCTGCGCCCCGACCGTCTGTATTCGCTCGGAAAGATATTAACAGATGGAGCGCCCCGCGAGCGCATGCCCTCCGAAAACCGGGAGCGCCCCTTCCGCCGCAGGACCCGCGTGGCCACCGCACCGACGGCCAGCATTGCCCTCGCCGGAGCGGGTGAAACCATGAAGAGGGGGCCGCCGGACGAACCGACGGCCCCCTCGCCCAGGGTCGCGAGGACCTACTTCTTGAGCTCGGCCTGGACCTTCTGGATCTCGGCCACCGTGATCATTCCGTTGTTGGCCACCTTGCCATCACTGCCGACCGTCCACTTGACGTACGGGCCGGCCACGTCGCCGTACTGGTCGAACTGCAGCGGGCCAGTTGCGCCGATGTACTGGATCGTCGTGCCCAGCTTCATGAGGCCGGTCGCCGCCTGCAACTCGCTGACCCCGGCGTAGACCTTCTGGCCGTTAGGGTCGGTCACCTTGCGCATGGCGTCGCGGATGGCCGCCGTGTCGGTGGTCGTCTTGGCGTAATCCATCGCCAGACCCACGATGATGGTGGCGTCGTACGCGTTGGTGATGAACGCCTGCGTTGGGAGGCTGCCGAACTTCGCCTTGTACTCCGTCTGGAAGGTCGTCAGGGACGGCGTGTCCGAGGTACCGGGCGCCGTGCCGTAGACCTTCTTGAAGTACTGGGCGCCCACGTCGTCGATGAAGGCCTGGCCCTCCAGGCCGTCAGGCAGCAGCCACGTCTGCGGGCCACCGGAGGCCACCCATTCGCGCGCGATGGTCGTGCCGTCACCCGGGTAGCCGATCAGGAACAGCGCTTCCGGACCGCCCGCGAGAGCCTTGGTGACCTCGGAACGGTAGGAGGGCTGATCCGGGTTGTACACGACGTCTTGCGTCACGGTGCCGCCCAGGCCCTCGAAGGCCTTGGAGAACTCGTCGTTCAGGCCCTGGCCGTAGGCGTTGTTGAGGTACAACACGGCGACCTTCCTGAGCCCGCCGGTGTACGCGTAGTCGGCCATCGCGACGCCCTGGAGGGCGTCCGACGCAGCCGTGCGGAAGAAGAAGCCGCCGGTCTTGCCCTGCTTACCGAGATCGGTCAGCGTGGGCGAGGTGGAGGCGGGTGAGATCAGGATCACGTTGTTCGGTGCCGTGACCGAGGTGAGGATGGCGGTAGTGATGCCGCTCGACAGCGCCCCGACGATCGCGGGCACGTGCTGAACGTCCACCAGCTTCTTGGCCGCGTCGACCCCGACGTTCGCCTGCGTCTGGTTGTCGGACAACGACAGCTTCACGGTGCAGCCGTTCACTCCCCCGGCTGCGTTCAGATCAGAGACGGCCAGTTGTGCGCCCTTCGCGATCTGTTGACCGAGGACCCCCAGGGATCCCGTCAGTGCCATGACACTTCCGATGGTTACCGTGCAGCTCTGCGCCATGGCCGAGCCGAACGCCAGAGCTGTGACAACCACGCCTACCTTGAGAACCTTCCTCATCAGGCTCGCTCTCCTTTCGCGTTGCAGGTCCGAGTCTACCGGAGGCCATCCAAGATGTCCAGCAGGCGGCGATTCCCGCTTCGGGCGGTCGCGGCGAGCTCCGAACACCCCAACGGGTCCCGTTCCCCGACTCGCTTCTCGTCTGCGCTCGTGGCATCTCTGAAGCCCATCCGGCCGTCCCGTCCGGTCACAATCCGTCAGATGACCTACGGATCTTGCTCGGTGGCACCGATCACTTGAACGCTGGGCACGATTCTGGTGTACACTTCGCCAACGCCGTACCGGCCCCCGTGGTACCGTCGGGTCCACCGCGGCCTCGCGCCGACCGGCACAACTCGTCCGAGGAGGGACCACTCGATGGGCTTCAGCAAAGAGGACATCCGCAAGCAGCTACAGGAACACGACGTCAAGTTCCTGCGTCTGCAGTTCACGGACATCTTGGGGCACAACAAGAACGTCGAGCTGCCCGCCTCGCAGTTCGAGAAGGCGCTCGACGGCGAGATCATGTTCGACGGCTCGTCGGTGCAGGGCTTCACGCGCATCGAGGAGTCCGACATGCTCCTCGATCCCGATTTCGAGACCTTCCTCATCTTCCCCGACATCATCGAGGGAACCGAGCGCGGCACGGTGGCACGGCTGATCTGCAACATCAAGCTGCCCGACGGTTCGCCCTTCGAGGGCGATCCGCGGACCATCCTGCAGCGTGAGATCGACAAGCTCAAGAAGCTCGGCTTCGACGACATGTATGCCGGTCCCGAGCCGGAGTTCTTCCTCTTCCTGCGCGATGCCGACGGCACGCCGACGACCGTCACCCACGACAAGGCCGGCTACTTCGACCTGGCGCCGGTGGACCTCGGCGAGGACGCACGGCGCGACATGGTCAACGCGCTGGTCGAGATGGGCTTCGAGATCGAAGCGGCCCACCACGAGGTCGCGCCCGGGCAGCACGAGATCGACTTCAAGTACGACGAGGCGCTCCGGACCGCGGACGCCATCTCCACGTTCCGCATGGTGGTCAAGCGCATCGCGCTCAACCACGATCTGCACGCGACCTTCATGCCGAAGCCGGTGGCCGGCATCAACGGCTCGGGGATGCATACCCACCTGTCGGTGTTCAAGAACGGCAAGAACGCGTTCTTCGACGAGAAGGCCGAGTACCAGCTCTCCCGCACGGCGCTGAACTGGATCGCGGGGTTGCTCGAGCATGCCGCGGGCATGGTCGCGATCACCAACCCCACGGTCAACAGCTACAAGCGTCTGACGCCGGGCTTCGAGGCTCCCACCAACATCGCGTGGTCGGCCTCCAACCGCAGCGCCATGATCCGCATCCCGGCGCGCCGGGGGCTCGGCACCCGCAGCGAGCTGCGTATGCCCGACCCCTCGTGCAACCCCTACCTGGCGTTGGCCGTCATGCTGGCCGCCGGGCGGGACGGCATCGAACGCGACCTGATGCCGCCCCCCGCCATCCAGCGCAACATCTTCGAGATGAGCGTGCGGGATCGTCGGCGCCACAAGATCAAGGAACTCCCGGGCACCCTCCGCGAAGCCCTGGTCGCGTTGCAGAAGGACCGGACCATGGTCGAAGCACTGGGCGAGCACGCCTTCGAGCACTTCGTCGGCGCCAAGACAAGCGAGTTCGACGACTACCGGATCGCCGTCCACGACTGGGAGCTCGACAAGTACCTGGCCGAGTACTGAGCCGCACCTCGCGGCTCTCCTGCCATGCCCAAGCCCGCTGACCAGCGTGCCGACTCCGCTCGGCCCTACATTGTGGTGGGCGTGGACCCCGGCATCGCGAACCTCGGCCTCGGAGCGATCGAGGAGGTGCGGCGAGACGCCCGCCTCCTCGCCTCCGAGGTCGTCCGCACGCGTTCCGGCGAGGCCCAGGCAACGCGACTGTTGACGTTGCGGGATGCGGTCGCCGCCTTCCTCGACGCCCACCGGCCCGACGCCCTGGCGATCGAGGGGCAGTTCTTCCATCAGCAGCGCGACGTGTCGTTCCGGGTGGGCCAGGCCTACGGCGTCGTGCTCCTGGCCGCCGCAGAACGCGGGGTGGCCGTCTTCGAGTACGGTCCCATGCAGGTCAAGCAGGCCCTGGTCGGCACAGGCCGCGCCCAGAAGACGCAGGTCGCGTTCATGGTGCGGGCGCTGCTGGGTCTCGACAAGGCCGTCGCCAACCACCACGCCGCGGACGCCCTGGCGCTGGCGCTCACGCACCTACACAGCCGGCGACTACCCTCGCAAGCCGGGCTCTGAGCGCCACGCGCGCCGGACCACGTGCCGCCGTGCCGACCGTCCTTCGATCGACAGGTCGGCTCAGCGGTCAACGCACGCTCCGTCGTGCGCTTCGTTCCGCTACTTCGTCTTCTTGCCCGTCTTCCTCTTCGTCGCTCGCTTCGTCGAATCCTTCGGTCCGCGCTTCGCAGTCCGCTTCGAGGCGGGTTGCGGCGTTGCGGAACCGTCGCCCCCCGCGGCCGCCGCACGCTCCGCCAGACCCTCGCGCAGCCGGTCGAAGCGGTAGCCGCTGGCACGCTCGACGCGCTCGAGCTCGCGCCGAAGCGTCCCGAGCACCGTCTTGGCGGCGCCGGAGGCGGCCGCGAGCCCCCGCGCACCGGCACACAGCAGCCGGAAGCGCTCCTGCCGGAACCAGCGCTCACCCCCGTGCTCGTGCACGTCGAGGAACTCCTGCGCCGCCGCGTCGCCTGTGATGGCGTCGAGCAGCGACGCCACCTCGATCTCGGCCCCGTGGGGCGCCAGCCGCGTGAGCAGCGCAGGCAGTCGGGCGGCCGCCCAGGGATCGGCCACACCGGACGACGCCAGCGCACCCTCCAGGGCGCCCTGCAACCGCAGCGAGGCGTAGAGTTGCTCGCCTCCCTCCAGCGCGCCCAACGCCAGCGCTGCCCGCAGCGCAGCGGCGACGCCGAGGCCGCTCGCCTCCGCCGCCTCTACGCCGGCGCGATCCAGCGCCGTCGCTGCGGCGTCGTCGATCACGACCGCCACGTCCTTGGCCGCGCTGCCGGAAGCGCCTGTTTCCGAAGCACCGCCTTCCGAAGCATCGACCTCGGAAGCACCGATCTCGGAAGCACCTGTGCCGCCGGTGCGCGGGGACGCGCTCTCCTCCACCGGGCGGGCCGCCTGTCGTTGGCCGCCGGCGCCGCGCTTCCGAGGCGTGCCCCGCAGGGCCGTCGTCAGCGCCTCGACCGCGGCGAGATCGCCCGCGGTGTCCTCGGTTACCGCTCCGCTCGCATCGGAAGCGGCGGATTCGGCAGCGGCGGATTCGGCAGCGGTGGGCTTGGCACCGGCGAGCTTGTCACCGGCCCGCCCTTCGGCGGTGTGGGCCGCGCCAGCGTCCGTCGCCGGCCCCGGCTTCGACACGGCCGCAGCGGTCGAGCCCGGCGCGGCGCGGCGGCGGCGCGAGGCCGGCTCCGGGCCCCCGCCTCGTGCCGGCACGACCTCGGCGTGCTCGCGCGCGGCACGAACGAAGGCGAGGGCGGAGCCGGCCACGTCCCCGCCGTCGCGGGCCGCGTCCAGCAGGGCCAGGAAGGTCCGGCGGGGCCGGCGCAGCGTCCAATCGAGGCGGGCCTGCCTCCAGCTCGGGGATGCCGGCACCGGCGAGCTGGTCGTGAAGCCCGGCGTAGCTGCCGTCGACGTCGTGCACCTCGCGGACCTCGGTGAAGGCGCGCGCCTGGAAGCCGTCGAGGTCGAAGCGCAATCCCTGCCGGACCAGATCGTCGGAGCGATGGAGGTAGTCGAGGCCGGTGAGCCGCTCGCGGAGGATGGTGAAGCGGCGCTCGCCACCCGCGACGCCGAGGGCCTCGTGGAGTGGCTCGGTGCGCGTCCCACCGTCCGACCAGGGCTCGGCGAAGAAGACGCTGCGGTGGATGGTGACCTCGGCGCGGGCGTAGCGGTTGTTGAACAGCACCAGCGAGGCTCCGCCATCGGCCCGGTTGCTGTAGGCATAGACGTCCTCGCGTACCGTGCCGTCGTCCCCGTAAGCGTCGAACAGCCGGAAGGTCTCGGCCGGAGCGAACTGCGCGCGGCGATGCAACAGCGGTGCGATCTCGCGCCGGTGGCGCGCGACCATGCGTGCGTCGGGCTCCTCCTCGAACGTGGGCGCCCGGTACTCCATGCCGTACTTCTCGCGAAATCCCTCGACCTGTCCGTGACCGAACATCGGCAGGCCGGGCAGGGTGGCCATCATCACCGCCGCACCGAAGTACTTGTCACCGTCGCCGAACTGCGCGATGGCGGTCTCCTCGTCGGGGTTGTTCATGAAGTTGACGAAGCGCCCGAGGATGCGCGGGTCGAACGCCAGCACGTTCTTCATCAGCAGACGGTAGTCGGCGTTCTCCTCCCGCTTCAACATGTTCATGAAGGCGCTGTTGTAGACCCGGTGCATGCCGAGGGTCCGAACGAAGTACCCCTCCATCATCCAGAAGGCCTCGGCAAGGAGCAGCGTGCCGGGAGCCTCCTGCGCGACCCGGTCCACCACCTCCCGCCAGAACTCGGTCGGGAGGGCGCGCTCGAACTCCTCGGCGCTCATGCCTCCGTAGGCGCTGCGCGACGGGATGGCGCCGCCGTGGCCGGGAGGCGGGTACCAGAGCCGCTGGACGTGGCGCTTGGCCAACGTCATGGCGGCATCGAAGCGGATGATCGGCACCGTCCGCGCGACATGCAGGATGGCCTGGATGACCGCCTCGCGGACCTCCGACTTCAGGTAGTCGAGCTGCGCGGTGTCGTTCCATGGCATGGTCGTGCCGTCGTTGCCGTGGTAGAGGTAGCGCGCCTCGCCGCTCGAGCGCTCGACACGCTTGAACACCACGGCCGCGTCGCTGTCGTCCCAGTAGTGGTCCTCGATCATCACGGCCATCGACGGGTGCGACGAGAGGTCGGGGCCGTCGAAACGGTAGCCCGGGTAGGGCGGGTGGTCGAGCTGGATGAACCAGTCGGGGTGCTCCGCCACCCACCGGCCGTCGATGCCCACATGGTTGGGCACCATGTCGCCGGCCAGGCGGATGCCGCGGCGGGCGGCCCGCCGCTCGAGCTCGCGCAGTCCGGCCTCGCCGCCGAGGTCGTCGGCCACCACGTAGTCGTACAGGGCGTAGGCGCTGGCAAGCGCGTCGGCCTGACCGCGACGTTGCTTGATGCGCCGTGACGCCTCGCTGCGCTCCCACAGGCCGATCAGCCACAGGCCGTTGAACCCGCGCTCCGCCAGCTCGTCGAGGGCCTCATCGGGAATCTGGTCCAGACGGCGGACCTCCCTGCCGAAGCGACGCTCCAACTGCGCCAGCCACACGTAGGTGCTCTTGGCGACCAACACCACGCGGGGCATCCAGTCGCTGTCGGGGCTGAACGCCTCGATCTCGCCGGGGCGGGCCAGGGCCTCGGCGTCGAGCACCGGAGCCGGCCCGGGCCCAACCGGGCCACGGCTGCGCTCCTCCCGGAGGGCGTCGGTCGAACGCAACAGCCGCGCCAACAGCCCGGCATAGCGCTCTCCCAACACGGCCCCCCACAGCTCCTCGGCCACGCGCAGCTGCCCCTCGAGCGAGGTGGGGCTCCGGCGCTGCGGCGCCCACAGCAAGTCGATCAGCGACATGCCCCCCGCCCACGTCGTGCCTTGCTCGCGCAGGCCTTCCTCCAACAACGGGAGCGCCCGCTCGTAGGCGCTCGAGCGGCGCAAGGGAGCATCATCGAAGAGCTCCTGCAGGCGCTCCAGCGCCGGATTGGCGTTGGCCAGCCAGAGCAACAGCGCCTCCTCCAGCACGACCAGCCGGTTGGACGTTCCTTCGGTCGTTCCCGCCAGGTAGCGCTGCGCATCCTCCCAGCCATCGGCAACGGCAGGGGCCGGGAAGCGCTCGACGAACGCGCGCTGCATGCCACCCAGAGCGCCGTCGCCGATCGCGCCCTCCAAGCGACCCAGCGCGTCCTCGACCACGTTCCGGCCCGATCGCTCGGAGGCGGTCTGCAGCACAGCGTGCATCAGCTCGTGCAGCAGCGCCGCGCCGTACAGCTCGCTGCCAGCGATCGACAACTCGGGGTAGCGCCCGGCCTCGCGCACGTCGTTCATCCGGGCCGCCAGGCGGTAGGCGGTGGCGAGATCACCGAACATCACACGGCCACGCAGGCCGAACAACTCACCCTCGATGCGATAGCGGCGCCGTGCATCGAGCGCCACATGAAGATGGCGCGCGCGGTGCGGCTGCAAGGCGGCACACTCGGGGCGGCGGTTGTCGTTGCATGTGCTCACGGTCTCGCCCTCCCGGGGGCCTCGAACACCAGGCACGCCGCTCCGGCCCCAGGACGCGGCACTGCCACGCGAGGCCACTCCGACCCCGCGCACTTCCTCGTAGTCCCCCGGAGCGTAGCACGCGCCCCGCGCGCTGCACGTCCCCCGAGGGACGTGAGTAGCGTCACCGACGTCTTTGCTGTGAGCGTTCCATTGCCGGGAGGCCGGCTGCGCGGGTACAATCCCATTCATCGGAAGCCCGCAACGGGAGAGGAGCGGATCGCCACGTCACGCCAGCAGGGAGCCAACCGCACCGTTCGGCGTGCGAGCGCGGCGAGACCGCTCGTCGCCGCCTTGCTCGCCTCCCTCCTCCTGAGCGGCTGCACCGGCGATCTCAACACGCCCGGCGAGGCGCTCCGGATCCTCGGCACCGGGATCCCCCCCGCATACCTCGGGCAAGCCTACGACCAGCCCATCCAGGCCGTGGGCGGCCTGCGCCCCTTCGAGTTCGCGCTCGCCGACGGAGCGTTGCCGCCCGGCATCCAGTTGCAGGGTGGCACGCTCCGCGGCGTGCCTAGTAAGACCGGTCAGTATACGTTCACCTTGCAGGTCACCGACGCGAACCTTTCCAAGACCGTCCAGAAGTACACGCTCTCGGTGGCCGAACTCCCTCCTCCCAGTCTGACCCTCAACGTTCCCAACACCGAGATCGACCACCGCATCACGCTGCGGGGGTACCTGCACAACGGCCGGGGCTTCCAGGGGCTCCGTACGCAGATCCGGTGGGACCCGCAACGCTTCGAACTCGTGCAGGGCAGCGTGCGCGCCAGTCGTCAGGGTCTGGCGCTGCTCCACCAGGCGGCCAGCGGGCAGCTCCAGGTGGCACTGGCTCCGCTCGGCAACAATCTCGACGGCGACGTCGGCCTCTTCCAGTTCGACCTGCAACCCACGGCAGGCGCGAGCTACCTGAAGCTCGACGCGCAGACGGAGTTCATGTCCGTAAGGGGCCACGACTTCGCCCAGACGAGCGAGGGACGCCAGCCGCCGCCCACCGGTTCCGGGACGACGGGCACCGGAACGACGGATGGCATCCCGACGGACACGAAGCCCTCCTCCCCTGGCAACGGCGGTGGCACGCAGTGAACGCGCGCTCCCAGGCCCCAGGACGCCACGGCCTGCCAGCATTCGCGCGCCGCCTGGCGAGCGCGCTGCTCGCCGCGGCGCTGTTCGGCGTGCCGGCCAGCGCGACCACCTATCTGCACATGACGCCGCAGGCGATGCTCGCCAAGGCGAGCCTGGTGTTCGTCGGTACGGTCGCCGAGGTTCGCGTCACCAACGACGTCGGCACGCCCTGGACGCACGTGCGCTTCAACGTCGACACTGCCCTCGCCGGCGTGCCGGTCGGCGCCGACGGCAAGGCACGACAGCCCGTCGAGCTCGCCTTCCTCGGAGGCACCGTTCCCGGAGGCCCGGCACTCACCGTGAGCGGCATGCCGCAGTTCGAGTCCGGAGAGAAGGTGCTGGTGTTCGCCTACGACCAGACCTACGCCTCCCCCATCGTGGGCTTCCGTCAGGGCCTGTGGCGCATCACGCCCGCGGGTCTGCGCGACGAGGACGGCCAATTCCTGTCGGTGTCAGACACCGGAAAGCTGGTCGCGGGCGGATCGGGCGCCCCGCTCGACAGCATCGTCCAGGCCATCCGCGACGGACTCGCGAGTTCGGGCGGAACGCCGTGAGGGGCGCTCACCGTCGACGCCGGACCGCCCTGGCGGCGCTCCTGTTCCTGCTGGTCGCCGCCCCCGCTACGGCCCAGGACGGCTCGTCGCTGCCGCTGCCCATCGCTCCGCCCACGACGCCTCCGCCTGCCGCGACGCAGGCCCCCACAGCGACCACCGACGCCGCCTCCGCGCCCACCAGGACGGTCACCGTCGACGCCGGTGGCGGTCCCGCCAGCCTGCAAGACGACCTGAAGGCGGCGATCGCCGCCTGGACGAAGGCCGCACCCGACCTCGCGAGGCTCACCATCGACCCCGCGGCGGCCTCCAGCGTCGGCTACGCCGCGCCCGCCCGACTCGGTCCCGAAACGCTGTCGCTCGACCTCCGCGTTCCCGGCCGCGACGGCGTCGAGGTCCACATCGCCTCCGGCGCGCCCGCCGAGCACCCCATGGTCCTGCTCCACGAGGTCGGCGTCCTGCTGGGCCTCCCCGAGGGCGGCAGCGGGGTCATGGCGTTCGCGGTCCCCGCCAGTGACGAGCCGACCGCGCCGACCGCGGGTGACGTGCAGACGCTGCGGGCCCAGCGCAGCTACGCCCGCGAGGACCTCAACCACGACGGCACGATCGACTTCTACGATCTGGTGCTGTTCGGCCAGGCATACGGGGCGCAAGGCGTGAACCTTCCGGCGGACTTCAACGGCGACGGACGCGTCGACCGGCAGGACCTGTCGATGCTGGAGAAGGCCTATACCTTCGCGCCCCCGTCGAAGACGGGCCCAGGCGAGAACGCACCCGCCCCGGCTCCCTCACCGACCACGCCTTCGGCGCCCCCTGCCAGCAGCGAGACGCCTGCGCCGCCCGCGGCGCCCGGCTCCTCCGACACGCCGAATGGCGGCGCCACCGGCGGCAAGGGGTCGACCCCAGCGGGCGCCCCCTGATCAACCCAGCTTCTGGATCGACCCTGCCATCTCCAGGTCGGCGTCTGTCACGCCTCCGGCGTCGTGGCTCACCAGCTCGATGACAACGCGGCTGTAGCTGTTCTGGATGTCGGGATGATGGTTGCTCTTCTCGGCCAGCAACGCCACCCGGCTGAGGAAGCCGAAGGCGGCCGAGAAATCGTCGAAGCGGTACTCCCGTCGGAGCTTGCCCTCCCGGAGGCTCCAGCCTTGAAGGCCGGAGAGACGGTCGCGGATGGTGGCGTCGTCGAGGATCTGCGCCATGGTGCTGCTCCCTTCTCGGGCCGTTACGTGGTGTGTCGTCGGCGGGCGAGCGCCTCAGAGCGCCTGGCCTGCGCCGGTCTTCAACTCCGGTACGTAGAGCACGGCCAGCTCCTGCTCGCCACGAACCAGGGTCACCGTACCGTTACCGACCGGGGCGATCAGGTAGTCCGTGAACGAGCCCAGCACCTGACCGGGCAACATGGCGACCAGGCTCTCCTGCGTGTCCCGGCTCCGCCCGCGGTACTGACGGACGGTGATCTTCTGCCCGCCCAGATCGATCGTGAGCGGCTCACCGGTGAGCTGGTAGACGTTGGCGTCGGCGCCGGGAACGCGTTCGATGACATCGGAGAGATCGCTGGCCTCGACCGTCATGGCATCGACGAAGCGCTGGACCAGACCGAGCACGGCGTTGTCGTCGAGTGTCACGCCGGCCGCGCGGGCGGCCCCTCGCAGCAGACCCTCCACGGCCTGGCGCCGGTTGGGAGCGCGGGCGCTGACGTTGTTGGCCCGAGCGACGGCGCGCGCGACGAGGTCCTGCGGGTCGCCCTGCACCGAGCTCGCCAGCACCTTGAGCACTGTCAGCAGGTCATCGCGCCGGCGATCGGCCAGCACGAACAGCACGACCAGCGCTTCGGCCAGCCTCACCGCCAGCGAGCGTCCCTCGTCGCGATAGCGGAAGTGGACGTAATCGCCCTCGCTGAACACGCTCAACTTGCTGCGGCCGAGGTCGAGCACCAGCCGGCCCTCGAGCGCCACCTCCTGGTCCCCGACGAACAGCGAGCGGGACGGTCCCGTTCCCATGATCGCGATCTCGTGGTCCGCCAGCGTGAAGCGCACCGGACCGACCAGCCGAACCGTCAGGGCCGCAGCGCCCGGGGGCACGGCGTCCCACCGGAGAGCGGGGTTCACGGCGAACAGCACGCCGCCTTCGAGCTGCGGGCCGCTCGCCCTGCCGCCCACCGAAGTCGGCAGGTAGTCGGCCAGCCGCTCGAAGAAGGCGTGGACCAGATCGCTGAACTGCAGCACGTCGCGCTGGAACAGCTGCCTCTGGTTGCGCTCGAAGGCGAGCGTCTCGGCCAGGCGCTTCTCCAGCTCCTTACGGTGCGCGCCGCGTTGCCCGTCGGGAAGACGCTCCTTGGCGATCTCCTGGATCGCCAGCCGGAGTTGCTTGCTGCTCGGCCCCCGGTGTTCGATCAGCGACAACGCACCGGCGTAGGGGTCTTGCGCGACCGCCCCGGCAACCTGACGCACGAACGCCAGCGCGTCCGCCTCGCGCACCTCCAGATCGGCGAAGGAGCCTCCCCGCTTGCCGAGCGTCATGACGGTGTTGACCAGCTCGCGGACGAGCTCGGCAAGGGCGTCCAGGTCCGACAGCGACACCAGCGGATCGTTGAACTCCGGGATCGGCTCGTACACCTGGAAGCCGCGCAGGTTCACGTCCTGCGCGAAGGTCTTCTTCGCGCTGTTGCGCTGCAGGTTCTGCAACGTCGCGTACACCAGCCGGGCCGTCTGACGCTCCCGTTCGGCACGCCAACCGGCTGCCACCTTGAGCACGAACTCGTCGAGCTGCTCCCACCAAACACGCTGCGCCAGACGTTGGAGGACCGCCTGCTCCTCGCGCTCCTCCGGTCGGTCGGCCGGCGTGGCGATCGGCGCCACGTCGTGGTCGTCGAGCTCGACGTCGGACTCGTCGCCAAGCACCAGCGCATCGATGTCGGGGGCACGCTGAGCCGAGCCTTGCGCCCCGTCGGAGATGAGTTTGAGGCTCTGCGACACGGCCTCGAGCCGCGCCCGCTCCTCCTGGCTGAGCGATGTCATCTGGCGGCTGAGGTGCCCGTAGAGCTCCCACATGCCGTTGACGCCGCCTTGTACCTGCCGGGTGGCGCGATACTCCGACACCTTGTACTCCAGCAGCTCGAGTGCGACGCTCTCCAACTTCAACATACGGTTTCCAGTATACGGTTGCATGGTGAGCTCGTGCTGGCGGAAACCTCACGCGACCCAACCGTCCTGGACGCGGGAACCGGCTCTCGTACGGGTTACGCGGGTACGCCCGCTGGCGCGTGCGCCTCACCGGCGAGATGGGTGAACACCGCGCGCAGCACCCCCACCGCACGCGCGTACTCGGTCAGGTCGATGCGTTCCTCGGGCGTGTGATCGAGCGACGCGTCGCCGGGACCGTACGCCACCATCGGAACCGCCCAGTGGGGGGCGACGACGTTCATGTCCGAGGTCCCCGTCTTCACCTTGGCCCGCGGACGGGCTCCTGCCCCGCGGATGGCGACCCGGAAGGCGCGAGCCAGCGACGAGTCCTTCGGGCCACGATAGGCCTGCTCGGGCCCGCTGATGGAGAGCCGCACGCCGTGGGGCAGGGCCAACGCCTGCAGGCTCTCGCTGAGCGCCCGCGGCGGCCAGCGTGGCGGCAGGCGGAAACCCAGCACCGCCTCGCAGCGCTGGGTGAGTCCATCGTTGTCCGAGCGCAGCGATTGCAGCGAGACCTGCAGCGCGTCGAACCTCCCCTCCACACCGTGGTTGTCCTCTTGCACGAAAGCCCGAACGGTCGCGAAGCCGGTCACCGCCAGCTCGGCGGCGGTCGGCTCGTCACGGGAGGAATGGCTGTTGGGTCGTTCGGCACGCAGGCGCACCAATAACCTGCCCTTGTACCCCAGGGTGTAGGCGTCCCAGCCGCTGGGCTCGCCGATGATCACCAGGTTCGGGGTCTCGTAGGCTTCCACGGCGTAGCGTGCCCCCTTGCTGCTGGGTGCCTCCTCCTCGACCGCGCCGATCAGGCGCAGCCGGAGCGCGCCCTTGAGCGACGACGGCAGCCCAGCGACCGCCGCCATCGCGGCGCAGAAGCTCCCCTTGGCGTCCACCGCGCCCCGGCCGTGCAGGACGCCGTCTTCCCGACGCACCCGGATCTCGCCCGGAACCGTATCGATGTGGCCCAGCACGGTCACGGCCAGGTCGCCGTGCCCCCACACGCCGACCGCGTTGCCGGCCTCGTCGACGAACGCTTCGTCGGCGAATCCCGCCATGGCCTCCACCAGCAACGCGGCGACGGCGGCCTCCTGCCCTGAAGGGCTGGGTGTGGCCACCGCGCGCTCCAACAGATCGGCCGGGTCGAGCAACCCTTCGCTCACGACGCCAGCACGCGCGCCGTCCGGGCCAGCACCTCGTCGATCTGCGCTTCTTCGATCACCAGCGGAGGCAGGAAGCGGATGACCGTGGCGCCCCCGGCGATGGTGAGCACGCCCTCTCGCTTGAGCGCAGCGATGAGCGGAGCGGCCTTCTCCTTGAGCTCGACGCCGACCATCAGACCCCGCCCGCGCACCTCCCGCACGCGGTCGCCCCCGATGCGGCGCAGGCCCTCCATGAGGCGCTCCCCCATCGCTTGCGCGTGCTCCATGAGTCCGCGCTCCTCGATCTCCTCGAGCACCGCCAGGCCGGCGGCGCTCGCAAGCGGGTTGCCACCGAAGGTGGTGCCGTGGCCTCCCTTGGGCATGCTCGCCGCCACGGCGTCGGTCATGAGCAACGCGCCGATCGGCACGCCACCGGCGAGACCCTTGGCCAGCGTGACCATATCCGGATCCACGCCGTACGCTTCGCTGGCGAGGAAGGTACCCGTGCGTCCCACGCCGCACTGGATCTCGTCGAATACCAGCATCGCGCCGGCGGCGCTCGCCACCTCCCTGGCGGCGCGCAGGAAGCTCTCGTCGGCAGGGTGGATGCCCCCTTCGCCCTGCAGCGGCTCGAGCAGCACCGCCGCCACGTCCTCGTTCACCGCTGCGCGGAGCTCGTCGACGTCGTTGTAGCGGATGAACTCCACGTCCATGGCATAGGGACCGAAAGGCTCGCGATACTTCGGTTCCCAGGTCATCGGGAGCACACCTAGCGTCCGCCCGGAGAAGCCGCGCTTGGCGGCAACGAAGCGACTCCGACCCGTGGCGGCGCGCGCCCACTTCAACGCCGCCTCGTTGGCCTCGCTGCCCGAGTTGCACAGGAACACTCGGTTCAGGGGCGCCGGGACGTGCCGGAACAGGCGATCGACGAACGCGGTGCGGGCGTCGTTGCCGAGGTTCTGCGGACACACGATGAGTCGCTGGGCCTGCTCGGCCACGGCGCGCGCCAGCCTGGGGTTGGCGTGCCCGACGCTGGCCACCGCGATGCCGGCCATGCAATCGAGGTACTCGTTGCCGTCCAGGTCGTACAGGAGCGCGCCATCGCCACGCACGAACACCGTGTCCGGTTCCCAGAGACCCGAACGATGCACGGCGTCGCGCGCAAGGAGCTCGGCACTGGTGATGCCCCTACTGCGTTCCTCGATGTCGGTCATGCGATCCCTTCCTTCCTGGGCGTTGCCGCCATGGCGGGCGCCGGGCCTGTCGGTCGGACATGTCTACGCAACGACGGTGCCCTCGCCCCGCAGGGCGCGCTCGATCGGTTCGGGTACGCGGGCGTCGGCGAACACGACGCGCCCCACCCCTCCGGCCACCGCCTCCGCGGCTCCGAGAACCTTCTTCTTCATCCTGTCCTGCGCGATCTCCAAGTACTCCTCGACGCGGGCGGCGGGGATCTCACGGATCAGGCTGGCCTCGTCCGGGAACGCGGCGAGCAGCCCCGGCACGTTGGAGAGCAGCACCAGCGCCTCGGCCCCGAGCGCGGCCGCGACGGCGGCGGCCGCCCTGTCGCCGTCGACGTTCACGGCGACCCCTTCGAAGCTGGCGCCGGGCGGCGTCAGCACCGGCAGGTAGCCGTGGTCGAGAAGCAGCCGGAGGAGTCCGTCGTTGACGCGCTCCACGGTACCGGTGTGGTCGCCCCGCAAGATGACGGTCTTGCCCTCCTCCACGCTCCGGACGCTCTTCTTGTGCTTTCCCTCGAACACGCGGCCGTCGAGGCCCGAGAGCCCGACGGCGTTCACGCCGCGTCGCTGCAGTCTCTCGACCAGGCCCTTGTTCATCTTGCCGCAGTAGACCATCTCGAAGATCTCGAGCGTCTCCCGATCGGTGAAGCGGCTGGTGAAGCCGCTCGGACTCGTCACGAAGCGGGGCGGGTGTCCCAGCGCCTCGGCCACCCGGTTGGTCTCCGCGCTACCACCGTGCACCAGCAGCAGTCGACGCCCCGCGCTCTGCAGGGCAGCGATATCGTCGCATACGGCGTCGTAGTCGATGCCTTCGGACCCGCCCACCTTCACGACCACCAGGCCGCCCATGGCCGCTGCCCCGCTCACGCCGCACCCCGCTCACGGATCATGAATCGCTCCCGGCGTTCGCCCTGCAGCGGGCCGAACCCGAAGCGGCGGTAGAGGTCGTGCGCATCGCGCGTGAAGAGCGTCCAGTAGCGCACCGTCGAGAGCGCCTCGTAGCCGGTCACGCACTCCAGCAGGAAGCTCCCCAGTCCGCGTCCGCGCTCCGCGTCCAGCACGAACACGTCGGCGAGGTAAGCGAAGGTCAGCGCATCCGTGACGACGCGAGCGAAGCCCACCTGGCGTTCGCCCAGATAGAGACCGAAAGGCAGGCTGTGGTCGACCGCTACGCGCAGCTCCTCGAGGCTGCGACCGCGGGCCCAGTAGCTGTTGGTGAGGAACTCCTGCATCATCGCAAGGTCGAGCCGATCGCGGTCGGTGTCGACCACGGCGTCACCCCGGCGCCATACGCTCATGCCTCCGCTCCCTTCGAGAGCGCGGCGGCCGTCAACGCATCGACGCCCTCGCCCGCCGCCAGACCGTCGGCGCCCAGGTAGCGGGCGAAACGGCGGGCGGCGCCCTCGAGCGCATGCAACGATGCCGCGCTCGGCGTCCGCTCCCAGTCGAAGCGCTGGACGCGCCAGGTGGCATGCCGACCGTTGCGCTCCAGGCGCGAGTCGAATCGCCCCACCAGGCGACCACGGTGCCACACCGGCAGCACGTAGTAGCCCCAGCGCCGCTTGTGCACGGGCTTGTACACCTCCCACACGTAGTCGAAACCGTACAGGCGCTGCACGCCCCGCCGGTCCCACAGCACGCCGTCGAGCGGCGCCAGGAAGCGCATGCCCCGCGGGGTAGCACCCTCCAGCGCCTCGAGCGCGTCGGGCAGGGCGAGGAAGGCCTCGCCCTCGACCTCGACCAGCACAAGCGCTCCCTCTGCCAGCAGGTCGTCGAGCGCCCGGCGTCGCCTGTCGCCTTCGACGGGCACCGACCATACCTCGGCGCCCGCGCCGGGTCTCAGCAGGCCGGCGCTTCGCACGCGGCGCGTCAGCAGGTAGCGCAGACTCGCCTCCTCACCGGGATCGGGCGTGGCCAGCACATCGACCGGCAGCACCCTTTCCGGCAGATCGTAGACGTGCCGGCCCTTGATGCGGTGATGCGTGACGATCTCCCCTGACATCCACAGGCCACGCAGGATGTGCTTGACGAGCTTGTCACCGTACCAGCTACCGCGGATGGCCTCGGGACGGTGGTCGTCGAACAGCTCGTCGGCGAAGTCGAGGCTCGACAGCGGGCCGTGACGCTCGAACTGGCGTAGCGTGATGCGCACCTCCTCGGGGTACGCGTCGAGCACGCGCTCACCCCAGCGGCGCCGGAAATGCCGGTGGTAGAGCCGGCGGTAGGGCCAGTCCTCCACCGGCGTCAGGCACACCTGCTTGTCCCAGGCGTCGTAGACGCGGCGCCGCCGGTAGGCGAGATGCTGCCAGCCATCGACACGGTAGCCGGGGACGCGCGACTGCAGCACCAGGTCGGGGTTGCGGCCGAGCGGCTTGAGCGGGTCGTACTGCACGGTACCGAGGTGCTCGAAGGCGGCGGCCAGTTTGCGCGGCGCGAAGTGGTAGGTGCCCAGCAGTTGTCGCGCCCCGTGGCCGGTCAAACGCACCACGGGCTCGCTTCCTCCGCCCCTCGCACCCAACCGCGCTGCGCCCTGCGCTCGGCCACGGCGGGCGGCCGAGCCCTTCACGGGTGGAGCCCCGGGAACGTCAGTCCCAGGGTCTCATCCCACCCCATGGCCAGGTTGAGGGCCTGCAGGACGTGCCCGGCCGTCCCCTTGACGAGGTTGTCGATGGCGCTCATCACCACGACGCGCCCGCTGTCGGGATCCATCTCGAAGCCGATGTCCGCCCAGTTGGTGCCGTCGAGGATCTTGGGGTCGGGCACCCGGTGGATGCCCTTGCGCGCCTGCACGATGCGGACGAAGGGCTCGCCATCGTAGCGCTCGTGCAGGGCCGCGGCCACGTCGCGCTCGCTGGTGCCGTCCGGCACGAAGACGTGGGCGGTGGCGAGGATGCCGCGGACGCGCTCCACGGCGGTGGCGGTCAGGTGCACCTTGACGTCTCCCGGAAGCTCCTGCTCGACCTCGGCGGTATGCCGATGGCGGGTTGGCGCGTAGGTACGAACCACGCCCATCCGTTCGGGGTGGTGGCCCGAACCGGTCGGCTGGTTGCCCGCTGCGCTGGAACCGATCTTGGCCTCCACCACGATGTCGCGGCGAGCGACGAGGCCGGAGGCCAGGAGCGGGTAGAGCCCGAGGATGGTGGCGGTGGCGATGCAACCCGCGCCGGAGATGCGCGTCGCGCCTGCCAGCTCCTCCCGGTGCAGCTCGGGATTGCCGTAGACGAAGCTTCCCAGCAGGTCGGGGCGGGGATGGGCCTCACCGTAGTAGCGCTGGTACTCGTCGGGATCCCGTAGCCGGAAGTCCGACGACAGGTCGATGACCACGGGCGCCTTGGCCGCGAGCGCGTCGAAGCGCGAGGCGAAGCGCTTGTGCGGCAGCCCGGACACCAGCACGTCGACGTCGTCGAGCTCCTCGAGCGTGACGAAGCGGAGCCTCGTCACGCTGCGCAGGTTCGGGTGCACCAGCGGCACCGGCAACCCGGCGTTGCGCTCGCTGGTGACCTGCACGACCTGCAGCCGGGGGTGACCCAGCGCCAGCCGCAGGAACTCGCCGCCGGCGTAACCCGAGGCGCCGATGATGCCGACGCGCACCGTGTCTGCATCGCGAAACGCGTGGGGAACGGTGGGATCGCTCGAAGACATGCCTGGCATTCTATCCGTCTGGACGCTTCCTCTTCAGACCGGCACGACCTGCTCGGCGGCGTAGCGCACCACCCGTACCGGGATGTCGACCCCGGTGGTGGAGACCGAGTTCCGGAACTCCATGGTGTGGTTCACCTCGACGACCAGCAGGCCACGCTCGGATTCGATGACGTCGACCGCCAGCACGCCCCCGCCGACCGCTCGGGCGGCGGCGGACGCCACCTCGACCAGGTCGTCGGTGAGAGGGCAGTTGCTGGCGCTACCGCCACGTGCGGTATTGGTGATCCAGTGCTCGCTCGAGCGGTAGATGGCGGCGATCACCTCGTCGCCGACCACGAAGGCGCGGATGTCGCGCCCGGGCTTGCGCACGAACTCCTGGACGTAGAAGACCTTGTGCTGCGGGCCCCCCAGCACCTCCTTGTGCTCGAGCACGGCCTCGACCGCATCTCGATCCGAGAGCTTGGACACCATGCGCCCCCAGCTCCCGACCACCGGCTTCAGCACCACCGGGTAGCCGAAGCGCTCGCACAGCTCCAGCACCGCATCGGTCGTGAACGCCACGCCGGTGCGCGGGGCGGGAACGCCGGCGGCGGCGAGCGCAGCGTTGGTGGCGAGCTTGTCGCCGCAGGTCTCGATCACCTCCGGCCCGTTGATGACCCGCGCCCCCGCCGCCGTGTACAGGCGGCTGAAGGCGAGCCCCCGTGTCTGCGACAGACAACGTTCCATCACGACATCGAACGGCGAGCGCTCGAAGCGGCTGAAGTCCACCGCCTGATGGGGCGCGTAGACCTGCTCGAACGGCACGCCACCGCGCTCGAACGCCTCGAAGAGCATGCGCTCCTCGGGACGCAGGCGGTCGTAGACCACGGCGATCCGGGGGTGGGCGGCAACCTCGCTCAAGGCCTACTCTCCCCAGTCCTCGTCCTCCTCGGGGGCCGGCTCGAAGCGCAACGGATCGAGCCCGACGACTTCGAGCTCGGCGCCTTCGTCGGTGACCACCAGCTCGCCGAGGGTGAGATTCTCCGGGTCCACATCCACGCGACCGTAGGGGGTGTCGATCGTCTGCATGCCTGGTTCTCCTTCTGGAGCGGCGTGGGAGCGCCGCGGGGTTGGGGCCCGTCTGCCTCGAAGCAGCCCACGTCCGCCTCGGGCCCGCAGCGGACGTGCGCGGGATGGATGATTCTCAGCCGGCACGCTCCGGGGCGGAGGCGTCCTCGCCCGGGAAGCGGCCGTGCTTCTTGAAGAACGCCAGCACCGAGCCTTCGCTCAGGACCTCCTGCAGGAACTCGGGTACCGGCGGCAGCGAAAGGCTCTCCTCCACACCGTCCTCGCGCAGCCGAACGAGGCGCCCGTGCGCCATCTCCAGCCTCACCCCGTCGCCGTCGCGCAGCGCATCGACGAGGTCGGGGGCGGCGAAGGCGGGGATGCCGAGGTTGAGGAGGTTGCGGTAGTGGATACGTGCGAACGAACGCGCAACGATCGCGCCGACCCCCAGGCGCTTGAGCGCCTGCGGGGCGTACTCGCGGCTCGAGCCCAGACCCCAGTTGCGCCCCCCCACCAGCACGTCACCGGGCGCCACCTCGGCGGCGAACTCCGGCCGCAGGTGCGCGAAGGCGTAGCGATGGAACACCTCCTCACCGACCATGAGGGGAGCGTACTTGCCCGGGAGGATGTCGTCGGTATTCACGGCATCGCCGAAGCGCCACACGCGGTTGCCTGCGCTCATGCCGGCACTCCCTCGTCGGGCCGTGCATCGGGCAGCGCGACGGCGCCCGCCAGAGCCGAAGCGGCGGCGACCGCGGGGCTGGCCAGGTAGATCTCGGCCTCGGGGCTGCCCATGCGGCCCATGAAGTTGCGGTTGCTGGTGCTGACGCACACCTCGCCCGGCGCGAGCACACCCATATGCCGGCCCATGCAGGGCCCGCAGCCGGGCACGCCGATGCTGGCGCCGGCAGCCACCAGGGTAGCGATGGTGCCGTCGGCCAGGGCGTCCTCCAGGACCTGGCTGCTCGCGGGGATGACCAGCAGCCGCGTGTCCTCGGCCACCCTGCGACCGCGAAGGACGTTCGCGACCTCGTGCAGATCCTCGAGGCGCCCGTTGGTGCAGGTCCCGACGAAGACCTGATCGACGTGCACGCCCAGGTGCTCGCCGACCGGGTGCACGTTGTCGACCTGGAAGGGGACGCTGAGCACCGGGCCGAGCTCGGACAGTTCGATCTCCATCGTCCTCGCGACGCTGGCGGCGTCGTCGACCTCCAGCCAGGCCGGTACCCGGTAGCGCTGACGGAGCGCCTCGTCGGGAGCGACCAGCCCCACCTTGGCCCCGGCCTCGACGGCGAGGTTCGCCAGCGTCATGCGCTCCCCGGCACCGAACGCGCCGGCCCCGAGGATCTCGATGCTGGCGTAGGTGGCGCCGTCGGCGGTGAGCCGCCGGACGATCTCCAGCGCCACGTCCTTGGCGGCCACGCCCGCCGGGCGTTCGCCGGTCAGGCGCACACGCACCGTCTCCGGCACGCGGAACCAGGTACGGCCGGCCACCATCGCCAGCGCGATATCGGTGGCGCCCATGCCCGTGCCGAAGGCACACACCGCACCGTAGGTGGTGGAGTGCGAATCGGAGCCGACCACCACCCAGCCCGGCCGGGCCAACCCCTCCTCCATCAACACCTGATGACAGATGCCGCGACCCACGTCGAACAGCCGCAGGCCCTTGTCGCGGGCGACCTGGCGCAGGTGCTTCTGGGTCGTGGCGACCTCGACGTTGGAGGCGGGCGCCACGTGATCGACCACCACCGACACCCGCTCGGGGTGCTGGACGACGCCGCCCAGCTCCTCTTCGACGATGCGCAGCGCGCTCGGCGCGATGGAATCCACCATCATCACCTGGTCGACCGGGACCACCACCACCTCGCCCGCGTGCACCCTGCGGCCGGCCTTGACCGACAGGATGCGCTCGGCCAGCGTCAGAGCGCGCAGGTCGAACCCGGGATCGTCGGGCAGCGTGGTAGGCCAGCGCGCCGAAGCGGCTCGCCGCGGAGCCCCGGTCATGCCGACCTCCGCTGGTGCTCGGCGGTCTCCCGCGAGAAGGCCTCGAGCAGCATGCGATCGATCTCGTCGAGCGGAACATCGCCGTCGTCCGCGAGCGCCTTGACCTCGCGCGTCACGTCGCGGACGGCCTCGTCGGAGAGCTCTAGCGCCAGATTACGGGCCCGCGCGGCGATGGCGTGACGGCCTGTCAGCCGGCTCCCGAGCTGCATGCGGCGGTCGACGCCGAACGCCTGCGGCGGGATGGCCTCGTAGCTACCGGGGTTCACGTAGATGGCCTTGAGGTGCATGCCGGCCTTGTGGTTGTAGGCGAAGGCGCCCGTCAGGTAGTTGTTGAACGGGATCTCGATCCCCGTCATGCGGGCGATCATGCGGTCCAGCTCGGGGAGTAGCTCGAGATCGTACTTCTTCGCCAGCCGCTCGGGGTTGAGCGTGAACATGCGGGCGAGGAAGCCTCCCAGCGGCGTGATGCCGTTGCGCTCGCCGATCCCCAGCACGCTGGTGTCGACGTGGGTGGCGCCGGAGCGTACCGCCTCGAAGGCATTGGCGATAGCGCAGCCGGTGTCGTTGTGACCGTGGAACTCGATGTCGCAGTGCACCGCGTGGCGGACGTCGGCAACGAGCTCCCGCACCTGGGCGGGGGTAGCGATGCCCACGGTGTCGGCCAGCCCGACCCGGTCGACGCCGGCCTGGTCGGCTGCCTGATAGACCTTGAGCAGGTCGCGCTTGTCCGAACGGAAGGTGTCCTCCGACGAGAAGCGCACGTTGCGCCCCTCCCCCTTGACGTAATCGATGACCTCGAGGCTCTGGTCGATGATCTGCTCGACGCTCCGGCCGTGACTGCTGCTGGCCAGCTCGCGGCTCGTCGCGAACAGGATGTCCACACCGTACACGCCGCACTCGACGGCCACTCGGGCGTCGTGCAGGTTGGCGCGCGTGTGGGTGAGGATGCGGGCATTCAACCCGAGCCCCGCGATCGTCTCGCAGGCCTTGCGCGAGGCGGGCGACGCGACGGGGGTGGTGAGCTCGATGAAGTCGACCCCGAACGCGTCCAGGAGCTTCACGACCTCGATCTTGTCCTCCAACGAGAAGTTGCCGAGGGCGAACTGCTCGCCTTCGCGGAGGGTGGAGTCGATGATGTGCCAGTCCCTGATTGCCATGCTCACCTCGTGGCCGGTTCGCCGAGCCGGAGCGCGCCGCTCCCGCTCGTTGCCGCAACGCTTTCGTTCCGAAAGTTGCGCCGCTCTCCCGGGCGGGGCGCTCGCCGCCCGAGTCACGGCATCCGGGAGGCATCCTACGAGGGCGTCGCACAGGCTGTCAAGTCAACGAAATACGATCAGAAAGGGATTTTCTGTCGATTCCAAGGAGCCGGATCGTCGACGCCGAGGATCGCCTCACGGGTCCCCTCGGCGGCTTGCGATTGCCTGGCCGTGCCCGCTCGATACCTACGATTCGTAATGCGTGGTTCAGGCCCCGACGAGCACCATGCCGATGGGTACCTCGCCCCGACCGTCCACCTGCAGTAGCTCCGACAGCTCGTCGTCGTAGAAGTCGGCCAGAAAGTGCGCTGCCAGGCCCATACCGGAGCATCCCAGCACCACGGACTGCGCCGCGGCCCCGACGTCCAGGCATAGGTAGCGCAACGCACGACCGTTGCTGCCGGCCCGATGCCGGGCGAAGATCCCCGTGAAGCACAGCGCCACGGCCTGCGCGCCGACGTCGACCGGGTCGACCAGACTGGCGGTGAAACCGTCGGTCGGATCGCCCGTCGACAGGTGCTCCAGGGTGTGGTCGCGGGGGTTGTAATGGTAGACGCCGGCGAAGAGGTCTTCGACCTGCCGGGCCACGACGTAGGTCTCGATGCTCGAGACGTCGACCGCCGACAGGTGGGTACGCTCGAAACCGAAGGTGAAGCCGGCCGCGCCCCACAGGAGCTGCGAGAGCTGCGCCTGCTTGAGGCGCCCGCCCTCGGCCGCACCGTCGCGAGCGGTCGACAACACGCTCCACAGACCCGAGCCCCCCCGGAGTTGCGGCACCGGCAACGCGGCGACCTCACGCGGGTTGGCGTACACCTTGAACGGCGGCGCCACCCGCGTACGCGTGCGCGGCACGTTGCCGCGGCGGTACTTCGTTTGGGCATGGAACTCTGCCCCTATCGACTTGTCACGGCTGTGAGCCACGGGTGCTCCCACGCGAGTCTAGCACCCGGCGCGTGTCCCCTCGGCGACCTCGATCGAAGGCGCCACGACGGCGATGCCGACGGCGTCTCCGGCACCGTTGCGGGACCCGTCGGCCCGTCCGCCGCGACGGCGAGCGCCGCGCCCGAGGCAGGGTGGGGAGGCCCGGGCGGGGAGGCCCGGGCTGGCGCTGCGGCGGACCGCCACCAACCCGGCGCCGAGGGTACCCTGGCCGGGTGAGACGCGCCCTCGCGAGCTGGTTCACCGAGCATGGCCGGTCCCTGCCGTGGCGGCCCATGGACACACGCGCTCTCCACGCGCCGCGGGACCCGTACGCGGTGCTGGTCTCCGAAGTGATGCTGCAGCAAACGCGGGTCGAAGCGGTGGTGCCCTACTTCGAACGCTGGATGCGCCGCTTCCCCGACGTCCACAGCCTGGCAGTCGCCGATGAAGACGAGGTCCTCAAACGGTGGCAGGGGCTCGGCTACTACCGCCGTGCGCTGCGCCTGCACGAAGCGGCCAGGCTGGTGGCTCTGCAACGTGCCGGCGTCTTCCCTACCACCCGCGCCGAACTCCAGGCCCTCCCCGGTGTCGGCGGTTACACCGCGGCTGCGGTCGAGGCGCTGGCCTATGGCCGGGACACGATCGCCGTGGACGGCAACGTGCGGCGCGTGGCCGCGCGCTTGCTGGCCTGGTCCGCCCTGCCGCCCGACCGGGAGGTCGAGCGCGCGCTGGCCGACCTGCTCGACGACGACACGGCCGCGGGAGCGGATCCGCGCCCGCCGGAGCCTCCGCTCGCTGAGGCGCTGATCGAGCTGGGGGCCCTGGTGTGCACGCCGCGCACGCCGGCCTGCCAGCGGTGCCCGTTGGAGCCCCACTGCCGGGCGGCGGCACGCGGGACGCCCGAGGCCTTCCCGATTCCGAGGGCGCGCAGGGCGACGCCCCGGCGCCGGCGCTTCGCGCTGGTGGCGCTCGAGGCCGACCGCCTGTGGCTGCGACGCCGCGGCCGGAACGAGATGTTGAGCGGCCTGTGGGGGTTCCCGCAGGTCGTGAGCGCTCCGGATGGCGCACGCTGCCTGACGAGCGTGCGCCACAGCTACAGCCACTTCCACCTCGAGCTGGTGCCCGCGTTGGTCGAGCCGGCCCACCCGGTGGTAGCCCGCGCCGCCGACGCCACGCCGCGACCGCTGGCCGATCTTCCGGGCCTGGCCCTGTCGGGCGTCGACCTTCGGGTGCTCGAGCGGCTCCGGCAGGAAGGGCTGCTGCCCGGACCGGCGTTAAGCTGAGCCATGGCCGCGACCGCCGACCCGCCCGACGAGAGCCCGGTCCTTCACCTGCGGGTGCGCTTCGCCGAGACCGACCAGATGGGCATCGCCCACCACGCCGTCTACCCGGTGTGGATGGAGGCCGGACGCGTGCAGTGGCTGAGGGCGCACGGACTCTCCTACCGCGGCATCGAGGAGAGCGGCGTGTCGCTGGCGGTCTCGGGGCTCGAGCTGCGCTACCGCCGGGCCGCCCGCTTCGACGATCTCGTCGCGGTCCACACCCACCTGAGGGTCGCGCGGAGCCGTGCCATGCGCTTCGAGTACCGCCTGACGAGGGTGGACGACGGCGGCCTGCTCGCGACGGGCGCCTCCGTCCACGTCCCCACCGACCGGCGCGGCCATGCGGTGCGGCTTCCCGAGACGTGGCTCACGCCGATCGCGGCGCTCGTCGAGCCGACGTCCTGAGCGCTGCGTGGGCCCTACCGGTGCCGGCGTGAGGCGCCCGTATACTGTCGCAATGCCGCGCCCGCGAAGCGCGCGACCGCGAGGTGAACCATGACCGAGACCGCGCAGATCCTACCGAACCGCGAGCGCACCCGCTCCGCCAAGATCATCGGTGAAGCCCTGACGTTCGACGACGTCCTGCTGGTGCCCGCCCACTCCGCCGTGCTTCCGCGTGACGTTTCGGTCGTGTCCCGTTTCTCCCGGTCGATCGAGCTCGGGATCCCCGTCGCCTCCGCGGCCATGGACACCGTCACGGAGACGAAGATGGCCATCTCCATGGCGCGCCAGGGCGGCATCGGCGTGATCCACAAGAAGATGGCGGTCGACGTGCAGGCGGAGATGGTGCGCAAGGTCAAGCGCTCCGAGTCGGGCATGATCGTCGATCCCATCACTCTGGGGCCGGGGGCCACCCTGGAGCAGGCCGAGCACCTGATGAGCGAGTACCGCATCAGCGGCGTGCCGATCGTCGACCCGCAGGGGCGGCTGCTCGGCATCCTCACCAATCGTGACCTGCGCTTCGAGACCGACTTCGCGCGCCGCGTCGACGAGCTGATGACCTCGCAGAACCTGGTGACGGTCCCGGTGGGCACCACGCTCGAGAAGGCGCGCGAGATGCTGCGCCAGCACAAGGTGGAGAAACTGCTGGTGGTCGACGAGGCCAACATCCTGCGTGGCCTCATCACCATCAAGGACATCCAGAAGAAGTTGGACTACCCCGACGCCGCCAAGGACGCGCTCGGCCGCCTGCGGGTGGCCGCCGCCGTCGGGGTCTCCCAGGACCTCGAGGCCCGCAGCGCTGCGCTGGTCGAGGCGGGCGTCGACGCGCTGGTGCTCGACAGCGCGCACGGCCATTCCCAGGGCATCCTCGACGCTCTGGTCTACCTCAAGGAGTCCTACGAGGTGGACGTGGTGGCCGGCAACATCGCCACCCCGGAAGCCGCCGCCGACCTGATCGATCGCGGCGCCGACGCGGTCAAAGTCGGGGTGGGGCCCGGCAGCATCTGCACCACCCGGGTGGTGACCGGCGTGGGCATGCCGCAGCTCAGCGCCATCCTGTCCATCGCAGAGCTCACGGGCGAGGCCGACATCCCACTCATCGCCGACGGCGGCATCAAGTTCACCGGCGACGTCCCCAAGGCGCTGGCGGCCGGCGCCGACAGCGTCATGGTGGGAGGGCTGCTGGCCGGGACCAGTGAGGCGCCCGGCGAGGACATCCTGCGCGACGGCCGCCGCTACAAGGCCTACCGCGGCATGGGCAGCCTGGGCGCCATGGCGGGCGGCAGCGCCGATCGCTACTTCCAGGAGGACGCCAAGAAGCACGTTCCCGAAGGCATCGAAGGGATGGTCGCCTACAAGGGGCCGGCCGAGGACGTGCTCTTCCAGCTGATCGGCGGGTTGCGCTCGTCGATGGGCTACTGCGGGGCGCCCGACGTGCCCGCCCTGAAGCGCTCCGGCCGCTTCGTGCAGATCACCCAGGCGAGCCTCGTCGAGTCCCACCCGCACGACGTGACCGTCACCAAGGACGCCCCCAACTACTCGCTGAAGCGCCGCTCCTGAGTCCGGGCGGCACCGGAAGCGGCGCGGAAGCTCAGATGCGCACGGCGAAGGCGCCCTCGGCCCCGATCGAGGTGTAGGCCGCCATCGTCGGTTGGATCCCGAACTTCAGGAAGGCCCCGAACGGGCTGAGCACGCGCTCGGACGGCTGGCCGAGCGGGAGCAGGTGGGCGCGAAGGCGCTCGAACTGCGCCCCTGTGATGGCGTCTTCGCGGGCCAGCGCGGCCGCCGTCTTGCTCCGGAGACGCTGAAGCGTGTTCTCCAGGTAACCGCGTCCCCGGTCGACCGTCCCCTGCAGGGTGGGATCGATCCCCTCCACCGAGACGAGCAGACGATCCATAGCACGTTCGAGATCGTCCGCGGTCGAGCGGAAGCGCTCGCCGTGGCCGCTCCGCTCGAGCACCACGCGCTCCAGGCAACCCTCCGGGTCCGCCTGGAAGGCGGCCACGTCGAGGCCGTACTTGTCGAGGATGCGCGCGACCGGCGGCTCGACCAGTGTGGCGGTGGCCCGCGGCCACACCAGCGGCATCGGCACCCCGTGGCGCGCGTACACGCCCCTGAGTTGCGCGAAGTAGCGCAGCTCGCCCGGCCCCAGCACCACCACGGCCGTGGGCAGCACGGCGTCCTGCACCACCGGCCGCAGGCCGGCCGCGGGCGTGAGCGAGGCGGCGTCCTGTTCGAGCCGGGCGCGCACGTCGTCGATCGACAGCACCCGACCCTCCAATCGGAAGTTCCGACCTTCGTGCCGCAGCAGCACCCGGCGCGGCGTGGCGCCGTCGCCGACCTCGAGGAACAGGTTGGTGGCGTCGGCGCCGCGACCGAGTTGTGGATCGAAACCCAGCCGCCGCAGCCGCCGGGCGGCCCGGTTGACCTCGGCAACGCTCTCCTCCGGCCGCTCCAGCTCGCGCTCGAGCACCGGCCTGAGCAGGGGGGCGGTCTCGGCGTGCATGGGGTCGAACAGCACCAGTCCCTGGTCGCCGAGAAGCCGGTAGAGCACCGCGGCGAACCAGTCGGCGTAGGTCACGGCCGGCCCGGCCGACTCCCACAGCAGAGCCACCACCTCGTCGCGGAAAGGTGCCGCCGGGCGCATGGCGTCGATGCCCTGCACCACGCCGTCCACCATCGCCTCCGTCAGGCGCACCCGTCCGGCAGGCGCGTCTTCCGGCAGACCGACGCTCAGGTGGTGCAGTCGTTCCTCGCCGTCAAGCAGGTGCGCGTGGTCGATCTCGGCGGTGTCGTGATCCTGGCTGGCGAGCCAGAACACCGGCACCACCGGCCGGTCCTCGCGGTCCAGACGGCGGGCGAGCTTCACGGCGGTGATCGCCTTGGAGAGCGTGTATGCGGGCCCGAGCAGCAATCCCGTCTGCTGGCCGGTCACGACCGCGCGCGACGCAGGGTGCTCGAGCCGCTCAAGGCTCTCGAACACCGCCCGCGGCGCCCCCAGCGCGCCGGCGTGGCTGCGCATCGCCGCGGCGAGGGCGGGGCGCCCGGCGGGGCGCGGCACCCGCAGGGCCGCATCGACGTCTCCCGCCGGTAGATCGAAGAACTCGCTCAGGCCCCCAGACCGGTAGTGGTCCAGGAAGCTCGTACGGGACGGCGGCGCATCGTCGCGGGACACGCGACAGCTTACCCTCCGGGTACTGCGGGGGAAGTCGCGTGCTACGCACGCGAGGGCGCGGGAATCGTGCGCGCCTCGTGGTAGAATCCCGTTCGTGCGTCTGCGCGGCTCTCCGCGCCGCCGCGACCGGCGCAACCCCCACGTATGCGCATCCACACCGACCTCACCCCCACCGGCAGCTACCACGACGTCGTCGTCCTGGTCGACGTTCTACGGACCTGTACGGTGGCTCCGCTGCTGTTCGAGCGCGGGCTCACCGAGCTGGCGCTCACGCCCAGCCTGCGCAGCGCACGCGCGGCCGCCCGAGAGGGCTGGCTGCTGCTGGGCGAGCGCCAGGGCGTGCCGGCGGAGGGGTTCAACTACGGCAACTCCCCCGCGGAGCTCACGGGCATCGACGTCACGGGCAAGCGAGCGGTGATGGTGTCGGAGAACGCGCCGCACTGGCTTCCCCAGATCGCGGACGCCCGACGCGTGCTTCTCGGCTCGCTCTACAACGCCTCCGCCGTGGCCGAGGTGGCGTCGCGCCAGGCCCTGGAGAGCATCGACCTGGTCGGCTCCGGCTTCGAAGGCGAACCCGACCTCGACGATGCGCTCGCCGCCGGCGTGCTGGCGGCGATGTTGGCAGAGCGCCTGCCCACGGCCGCGCGCAGCGGCGCCACCCGCTTCGCCCTCAGTCTGCTGCGCGCCTTCCCAGACCCGATGGAAGCGCTGTGGCAGTCGGTCTCCGGGCACTATCTACGGCGGGTCGGGCTCGAGCGTGACCTGGCGTTCTCGGCCCAGATTTCGGCCAGTAGCGTCGTGCCGCAACTGGTGGGCCGCCAGCCGGGTGCCGGCAGCGCCCCCCTCTACCTGTTCGCGCCCGCGCCCCGCCCGAGCTGATGGAACGGGCCCCCGGCCCGCGCCGCTGGCTGCTCGGCCTCCCGGTGGACGCGCTCACGCTCCCCGAGGCCGCGACCTGGGTGCTGGACGCCGCGCACGGCGACCGTCCCCGGCTGGTGGTGACCCTCAACCCCGAGATCGTGGTCGGCGCGCACGACGATCCGCGGCTCTTCGAGGCGCTCCGCGGCGCCGACCTCAGCGTGGCCGACGGCGTCGGCGTCGCCTGGGCGGCGCGCCGTCAAGGGGAGCGCCTGCCTGGGCGCGTGCCCGGCGTCGATCTCGTCGTCGAGGTGCTGCGCACGGCCGGGCCGGAGCTGAGCGTGTTCCTGCTCGGCGGTCGTCCCGGCGTAGCGGAGCGGGCGGCGTCCGCCGTGGTGCGCCGCTACGGCACTCGGGTCGTCGGCGTGCGCCACGGCTACTTCCGGCGTCCCGAGGAGGTCCCCGAGGTCTGCCGCGAGGTCGCGGCGAGCGGTTGCCAACTGCTGCTGGCCGGGCTCGGCGCGGGCCAGGAACGCTTCCTGTGGGAGAACGCTGCCGAGCTCGGCGCGCCGGTGTCGATCGGGGTGGGCGGCACCCTCGACGTGCTCGCCGGCGAGGTGCAGCGCATGCCCGCCTGGAGCAGCCGGCTCGGCGTGGAGTGGCTGCTCCGGGTCGGGCTCGACGCCAAGCGCTGGCGACGCGTACCCCGGCTCCTGCGGTTCACCTGGATGGTGCTGCGGCGCAACGACACGCGCCCCTGAAGGCGCCCTTCAGACCGGCGCTACCTCGACCGGCCGCTCGTTCTCCGCGTCCAGGCCGTCCTTCTCTGCTTCCTCACCGGGGTGCCCGGCCGGATAGCGGCCGTCGAAGCACGCTAGGCAGGTCCTGTCGAGCGCGATGGCGCGCGCCAACCCAGGTTCCGACAGGAAGTGCAGGGTGTCGGCGCCGATGCGCCGGCGGATCTCGTCGACGCTCATCGTGGCCGCGGCCAGCTCCTTGCGGGCGGCGGTGTCGATGCCGTAGTAGCAGGGGAAACGGATGGGCGGGCTCGATACGCGGAAGTGGACCTCCGTCGCGCCCGCCTCCCGGAGCAGCTGCACGATGCGGCCCGAGGTGGTACCCCGAACGATCGAGTCATCGACGAGGACGACCCGCTTGCCACGCACCGCAGGCGTCGGAGCAAGCTTCAGTTTCACCTTCTGGTCACGCAAACGCTGGTTGGGGTGGATGAACGTGCGCCCCGCGTAGGGCGACTTGTAAAGCCCCATGTCGTAAGGGATGCCGGAGGCGCGCGCGTAACCGATGGCGGCGGCCAGCCCCGACTCGGGCACGCCCACCACCACGTCGGCCGAGACCGGGTCCTCCGCGGCCAGCACCTCTCCCATGCGGATGCGCGATGCATGCACCTCGACGCCGTCGAGAACGGAGTCCCCGCGCGCGAAATAGATCCACTCGAAGGCGCAGGGCGTGGGCTTGGGGGAGAGTACCTGATAGCTGTGCAGCCCCTCGTCGTCGGCCATCACCAGCTCGCCCGGCCGGACGTCGCGCAGGAACGTGGCGCCCATCACGTGCAGCGCCGACGGCTCGGAAGCGAGCACGTAACCCCCGTCGATCTCGCCGATGACCAGGGGCCGCACGCCGTTGGCGTCGCGCAGCCCGAGGATGCGGTGGCGGTCCATGAGCACGACCGCGAAGCCGCCCTCGAGTTCGCCCATCACCTGCGCGGTGGCGTCGCGCAGGCTGAGATGGCTGTAGCGGGCGATGAGGTTGATCATCACCTCGCTGTCGTTGGTGGTCTGGAAGACCGCACCCTCGTCGAGCATGCGCGCGCGCATCGACTTGGCGTTGGTGAAGTTGCCGTTGTGCGCCAGCGCCAGCAGACCCTTGTTGGAGCGCACCGTGATGGGCTGGGCGTTGAAGCGCAGGCTCGAGCCCGTCGTCGAGTAGCGGGTGTGGGCGATGCCGGTGCGCGCGCCGGCGAAGCGAAGCCTCTCGAGGCGGTCCTCGGTGAACACGGCGCTGACCAGCCCCATGTCCTTCTCGATGCGGATCTCGTCGTCCGACGCCACGCAGATGCCGCACGACTCCTGCCCGCGATGTTGGAGCGCGAACAGGCCGATGTGAAGCAGTGACGCCATGTCGCTCGCCTGCGGCAGGTGCGCCGCCACCACGCCGCACTCCTCGTGCAGCTTGTCCTCGCCAAGGATGTCCCAGGGGGTGCCGTCCATCGCCATCAGCGTAGCGCCTCCGCCAGGGGTCTGTGGTAAGCCGTCCGAAGGTTCGTCAGGGGCACGGCGAACGCCCCGCGGACGGTGCGCATGCGGACGTCCTGACCTTCGCTGGTCCCCAGCCGGTGGCAGGGAACGCCCGCCTCCGCGCAGCGCCTCTGCGCCTCGACGACCCGCTCCTCGCCCTGCAGCGCCAGCACGATGCGCGCCGCGCCCTCCCCGAAGAGGACGGCGTCGTCGGACGCCCCCGAAACGCCGGGCAGGGTCGCGTCGAGGCCGAACGCACCGGTGATCGCCATCTCAGCCAGCGCCACCGCCAGCCCGCCTTCGGAGACGTCGTGCGCGGTGTCGCACAGGCCCTCCTGGATCAGGGAACGCACCACGCTCTGCACCGCCACCTCCCGCTCGAGGTCGAGCGGCGGTGGAGCGCCGGCGACGGTGCCGTGCAGCCGCGCCAGCATCTCGCTCGCGCCCAGCGAGCCGGCAGCCTCGCCGACGAGCAGCAGAACGTCGCCTGTTCGCTTGAGAGCCATGTCGGCGCGGTGCCCGACGTCCGGCAGCACCCCGACCATCCCGACCGTGGGCGTCGGGTCGATGGCGTGGTAGCCGTCCTCGGAGCGGTACTGGTTGTAGAGGCTGACGTTGCCGCCGGTCACCGGCGTTCCCAGCGCCAGGCAGGCCTCCTTCAGGCCTTCAACCGCCTGCTCGAGCTGGTAGTAGACCTCGGGGAGGTAGGGGTTGCCGAAGTTGAGGTTGTCCGTCACGCCGAGCGGCGTGGCGCCCACGCAGGTGAGGTTGCGAGCGGCCTCGGCAACGGCGTGGGCTGCCCCCAGCCGCGGATCGAGGCGCACGTAGCGGGCATTGCAGTCCACCGTCGCCGCCACACCCAACGGGCTCCCCTTGACCCGCAGGACCGCCGCGTCACCGCGACCGGGCAGCACCACGGTGTTGGTCATGACCTGGTGGTCGTACTGCCGGAACACCGCTTCCTTGCTGGCGATGGTGGGGCTCTCGAGGAGCGTGAGCAGGGCGCCAGCAGGGTCGGGCGTATCGGAGACATCCACGTTGCGCGCGCGCAGGGCCACGGTCTCGGCCGCCTCCACGCCCTCCCGGGTATAGGTGGGGGGCTCGTTGAGCGCCGCCACCGGCAGATCGCCGATGAGCCGCCGGCCGTCGTACAGCCGCAGGCGCCCGTGGTCGCGCACCACGCCGATGGCATGGGCATCGAGCTCCCACCGTTCCAGAAGCTCCAGCAACTCCTCCTCGCGCCCCGGCGTGGCGGTCAGCAGCATGCGCTCCTGCGACTCCGAGAGCATCACCTCGAGCGCGCTCATGCCGTCCTCGCGACGTGGCACCCGGTCGAGGTCGAGGTCCACGCCGAGCCCGGCCCGGTGCGCCATCTCGGCCACGCTGCTGCTCAGCCCTGCCGCGCCCATGTCCTGCACGCCGGCGACGAGCCCGCGAGCGTACGCCTCCAGGCAGGCTTCGAGCAGCAGCTTCTCCATGAAAGGGTCGCCGACCTGCACGGCCGGTCGGTCCGCATCGGAGGCCTGGCTCAGGTCGGCCGATGCGAACACAGCGCCACCGAGCCCGTCCCGCCCGGTCTTCGACCCCACGTAGATGATGCTGTTGCCAACCGCGCCCACCGTGCCCCGCTTGAGCTCGTCATGACGCAGGTACCCGAGCGCCATGACGTTGACCAGCGGATTCTCCTGGTAGCAGGCGTCGAACGCGATCTCGCCGCCGACAGTGGGGACGCCGATGGCGTTGCCGTACAGGGAGATGCCCTGCACCACCCCCGCCAGCAAGTAGCGGTTGCGCGCCTCGCTGAGGTCACCGAAGCGCAAGGAGTCGAGCACCGCCACCGGCCGCGCGCCCATGGCGAAGATGTCGCGCAGGATGCCTCCCACGCCGGTGGCCGCGCCCTGCACCGGCTCGACCGCGCTGGGATGGTTGTGGCTCTCCATCTTGAACGCCACCGCCCAGCCGTCGCCGATGTCGACGACGCCGGCGTTCTCCCCGGGCCCCTGGAGAACCTGCGCACCGGTGGTCGGCAGGCGTTTCAGGAGCGGACGCGAGTTCTTGTAGCCGCAGTGCTCGCTCCACAACGCACCGAACACGCCTGCCTCGAGCGCGTTGGGCTCGCGACCCAGTCGCTCGACGACGTCGTCGAACTCGACGTCGCTGAGCCCGAAGGTGGCCGCCGACGCGCGCAGGCTCGCGCTCATCGTCCGCTCCGTCGCCACGCACGCCGCGCGCGAAAACATCCGCTCATGCGCGCGCCGCCCCGTCGTGCAGGTGCTCCAGCATGCCGCGAAGCAGCTCCGCGCCATCGACCGAGCCGAGCAGCGGCTCGACCGCGCGCTCCGGGTGAGGCATCATGCCGAGCACGTTGCCGCGCTCGTTGACCACGCCGGCGATCGCGTTCACGCTGCCGTTGGCGTTGGCCTCGGGCGTGGCGCGGCCCTGTGGGTCGACGTAGCGGAAGACCACTCGCCCGTCACCTTCGAGGCGCTCGAGAGTGGAATCGTCGACGTAGAAGCGCCCTTCGTTGTGCGCGATGGGGAGACGGAGCACCTGGCCGCGCTCGAAGCGGCGGGTGAAGAGCAGGTCGTCGCGCTCGACGCGGAGGTGCACGTCCCGGCACAGGAAATGGAGCGAGGGGTTGCGCGCGAGCTGACCCGGCAACAGGGCCGCCTCGGTGAGGATCTGCCAGCCGTTGCAGATCCCCAGGACGGGGCCGCCCCGCCGCGCGAAGCCGCGTACGGCCTCCATCACCGGGCTGAGCGCCGCCAGAGCGCCGCCGCGAAGGTAGTCGCCATAGCTGAAGCCGCCCGGCAACACCACGGCGTCGGCGCGGCCCAGAGAGGTGTCCCGGTGCCACACGAAGCGCACCGGAGATCCGAGAACGAACTCGAACGCGTGCCGGGCGTCGTCGTCACAGTTGCTACCTGGGAAACGGACAACGGCGATGGTCATGGTAATCCTGGGGGCGCACGGCGCCCGCCAGCTGCAGCCGGCGACCCTGCGACGCGCGTACTGTACCACCGGCCGCTAGAGAGGGGTGGGCGCGACGCGTGAGCCTGCTTGGGGCGCTCAAAAGGAGGGATTCATGTCGCTGCTCCGCACGGTCGCCAGTCTGCCGCACCTGGTGCCGCTCCGCCGCATCGCCCAGGACTACCCCTGGATCCACACCGGTCTGGGCCTGGTCGGGAACACCACCTTCTTCGTAGGGAGCATCTTCTTCCTGTTCGCGGGCCTCAAGGAAGCCGGCACCTGGCTGTTCATCACCGGCAGCCTGGGCATGCTGATCGACAGCGTGGGCGAGGCGCTCCTGCGTGTCGAGGGCTACGCCGACCTGGCGGAGCGCTGACCCCCGGAGCGCAGAATCCGGAACTCCCGGTCCGTCGCAGGCTCTCGCAGGCCCTTGCCGGACACGGGCCCCTACCGTTACGCTTGGATGCGGGCGGCGTGAGCCGCCTGTCCGGGCCGAGATGGCGGAATCGGTAGACGCAGTAGACTCAAAATCTACCGGGGCAACCCGTGCGGGTTCGAGTCCCGCTCTCGGCACCACCTTGCCGTAGGATCGGCGTGAGAGTTCGGCGCGAGAGATCGGCGGGCGCACCTGTCCGCTTCCCGTTCGCCGCGGAGGAAGCATGTTCTGGATTGCCTTCATACTGTTCGTCATCGACTCGGTCCTGGTGACCGTCGTCATCCTCATGCAGGAGCCCAAGCAGTCGGGGCTCGGTGACGCCCTGGGGGGCGGCGGCGGGGGAGGCGGCGACTTCGGGACGATGGGTGGCACCGCCGGCGGCCTGCACCGGCTCACCATCTGGCTCGGCACCGTCTGGGGCGTGCTGGCGCTGGCGCTGCAGGTCATCCCCAGGGCCTGACGAGAGCACCGGGGGTGCCGCGTCCTTGCGCTGCATGAGAGATCCTCTTGATGCAGAGCATGACAGCGGGTAGGCTTGCTGACGTAGTTCCAACGGATGAGCAGGCTCCCTGCGGGTGTTCCCGCGGTCCAGCCATTCGCATGTCCCCGAGGAGGTATGTCAGTGAAGCGAACTCTGTTGTTCGTCGTTGCGGCAGCGCTTCTGGCCGTGGCCACCGCGCAGGTGGAAACGTTCACCTGGCCGAAGGATTACGCGCCGACGCTGAAGAGCGGCGGTACCGTCAACGAAACATTGTTCGGCGATATCACCACCCTGAACCCCGTCCTCACCTCGAGCGCCAACGAAGCGGCGATCATCGGCATGTACGCCGGGCCGGCCGCCATCTATCGCGACTGGGTCGGGAACCGCTCCTTCCAGAAGGCTGACGGCAGCTACAACATGCAGTGGGCCAAGGACATCCAGGTCCTCAAGAAGGACCAGCAGTTCATCGTCACGGTGCGCAAGGGCTGGAAGTGGTCCGACGGCGTCGAGATGACCACCGACGACGTCAAGGCGACCTGGGACATCGTGGGCGACCCCAAGGTGGAGTCGAACAACTACTCCTGCTCGGTGGTGGGCGACAAGAAGGTCGACCTCAAGATCCTGGGCAAGTACCAGTACGAGATCACGCTGCCCGAGCCGCAGGTCAACGCGCTGGCCAACAACGACTGCGTGACGCTGAACGGCCTGATCCCGGCCCATATCTTCATGCCCGTGTACAAGGCCAAGGGCGCCGACGGCGTCAAGGCGCTGTGGGGCGTCGACGCCGACGTGAGCAAGATCGTATCGGGCGGCCCCTACATGCTGAAGGAGTTCCGGGCCGGTGAACGCGTGGTCCTGGTGCGCAACCCGCAATACGCCGAGCAGGTCAAGGCCGCCGACGGCAGCGGCGTGCCCGGACCCGACACCTGGAACGTCACGCTCGTCAAGGACGCCAACCAGGTGCTGAGCCGCGCCGTCACGGGCCAGTCGGACTTCTACTGGCCGGTCAACCTCGACCAGGTCAAGGCCGTCAAGGACGCGCTCGACAAGGGCACCATCAAGGGCGACCTCTATGCCAACATCGGGCCCAGCAGCGCCGTCGACTTCATCACCTACAACTTCAACAACACCGACAAGTGCAAGGCCGACATGTTCGGCAACGTCTACTTCCGCCGCGCCATCAGCGACATGATCGACCGCAACGCGCTGGTCAACGCCGCTCTGGGTGGCCTGGGCTTCCCGGCCAAGGACTGGAACACCGAGGCGGCCAAGCCCTTCGACGCGCCCAACGTCAAGCCCTTCGCGTTCGACCCGGAGCAGGGCGTGCAGCTCCTGCACAACATCGGCTTCACCCAGAAGGATTCCGACGGGGTGCTCACCAACCCCACCACCGGCTGCAAGGTGGCGTTCGACCTGCAGTACAACAGCGGCAACACCCGCCGCGGCCAGGAAGCGCAGGTCATCGCGCAGACCGTGGCGCCCTACGGCGTGAAGATCAACCCGCGTGAGGTCTCGACACAGATCTGGGCCAACTCCATCGTGGGCACGAGCGCCGACTACGACCCCGCCAAGGGCCGCACCGTCAACTACGACGCCCAGATCTGGGGCCTCGCCGGCGGCGACGTCGACAACCCCAGCTTCGACAACGGTCTGCGCCCGGGCACCAACCTGAACTCCTGGAACAAGAGCAAGACCGACCTGCAGTCCTGGGAGATCCTGATGGGCCAGTACACCGTCGAGATGAACGCGGCCCTGGACCTGCAGAAGCGCGTGGATCTCTACAACCAGCGCGCCGCGCTGATGCGCGAGTGGCTGCCGCTCACGCCCCTGATCAGCCAGGCCTTCAGCTTCTACACCGATCTGGGCAACACCTGGCCCAAGTCGGCGCTGGACGCCAACAGCATCCAGTCGCCCTACAACCCGGGCAGCTATCGGGAGTTGCTCACCGCAAACTGAGCCTCCGGTAACAGGCCTCTATGCAAGGGGAACGGGGGCTCCGGTACGACAGGCCGGAGCCCCCGAATCCTGGAGGGCCACTCTCAGCCGACGGCTCCCCCATCTGGCTTACAATGCTCCATTGAGTGCCGGGCACGTGCCCGCCCCGTCTTCAGGGCGCGCCCCGCAAACCGACCCCGGAGGCCCGTCTTCGCGATGTTGCCGTTCATCGTTCGCCGGCTGTTCAATCTCATCCCTACCTTCATCATCGCGACCTTCCTCGCATGGGGCATCATCCAGGCGGCCCCGGGCGATTTCGCGACGCAGTTCGCCTTCGACCAGGTCGACCCCAACAAGGCCGATCGCATCCGGCAGCTGCTGGGGCTCGATCAGGCCTGGTACGTCCGTTATTTCTACTGGCTGCGCAATCTGATCCTGCACTTCAACCTGGGCACCAGCATGACCAGTAAGGCCAGCGTGACCGCGCTCATCTTGCCGCTGATGCGCAACAGCATGGTGTTGCTGATCCCGGCGACCGTCCTGGCGTTCGCGATCGCCATCCCCATCGGCGTGTATTCGGCGCTTCACAAGTACTCGCTCGCCGACCGCTTCCTCACCGTCTTCAGCCTCCTCGGGCTGGCGGTTCCCAACTTCTTCCTGGCGCTCATCGTGCTGGCGTTCAGCGTGCAGTGGTTCCACCACTACCACTGGTTCCTCATCCCGACCGGCGGCATGACCAGCACGGACTTCAGCAGCTTCAGCCCGGTCCGCCAGGTCCTCGACGTCGGGTGGCACCTGATCGGACCGGTGCTGGTGGTCACCCTTTCCTCCCTTGCGTTCGTCAGCCGCGTGATGCGCGGCGAGATGCTCGAGGTGCTCGGGCAGGACTACGTCCGGACCGCCCGCTCCAAGGGCCTGTCGGAGCGCTCCGTGAACGTCAAACATGCCCTGCGCAACGCCATCCTGGTGATCGTCGCCATCATCGGATCCACGCTGCCCGGCCTTGTATCCGGCGCGGGCTCGGTCGAGTACGTGACCGGCTGGCCCGGCATCACCCCGCTGTTCATCAGCTCGATCTTCGCGCAGGACGTCTACGTGGTGATGGCGCTGCTCACCATCCTGACGCTGCTGTTGATGGTGGGAAACCTCCTGTCCGACCTGGCGCTCGCCATGATCGACCCCAGGATCCGGTACTGACATGGAGCGCGTGCCTAACGAGGTCGAGACCGCGCAGGCCCCTGTGGACAAGCAAGCCGTCCAGGGCGCCAGCCTCACCACCATCGCCTGGCAGCAGTTCAAGAAGCACCCCATGGCGCGCACCGCGCTCGTCATCCTGGGCGTCATGTACCTGCTGGCGGCCTTCGCCGACTTCGTCGCCCCCTATCCGGAGCACGACATCAACCCCAACGCCACCTTCGAGCCTCCGACCGTCGTCCACTTCCTCGACTCGCAGGGGCAGCTGACCTGGCCGTACATCTATGGCCTGAAGAAGACCATCAACATGCAGACCTTCGCATCGGTGTGGACGACGGATACCTCGACGCGCTACCCGCTGACGCTGTTCGTCCACCGCACGGGGATCCGCGACCGCTACGTGCCCTTCCCGGTGAACCTGATCCCGGTTCAGCTCCGTCACGTGCTCGGCATACGGCCCTGGGCGACGCTCCACCTGTTCGGGGTCGCCGACGCGAGCGACCAGGCCAAGATCCATCTGCTGGGCACCGATGACATCGGGGCCGACGTCTTCGGGAAGCTGATGTTCGGAGCGCGCATCAGTCTCACCATCGGCATCCTGGCCAGCGCGGTGGCCATCGTCATCGGCATGCTCATGGGCGGGTTGGCCGGCTTCTACGGCGGCTGGCTCGACGAGATCATCCTGCGCTTCGTCGAGGCGCTCTCGGCCATCCCCTTCCTGTTCCTATTGCTCACCCTGTCTGCCATCTTCTACCCACTCCACCTGCCGTCCACCACGCAATTCATGGTGATCATCGTGGCGCTGTCGGTGATCGGCTGGGGTCAGATCGCGCGCGCGGTTCGCGGCCAGGTGTTGAGCCTGCGCGAGCGCGATTTCACGGTCGCCGCACAGGCCCTCGGAGCGAGCAACATGCGCGTCATCACGCGCCACCTGTTGCCCCAGACCCTGAGCTTCATCATCATCTCCCTCTCGATCCAGATCCCGGAGTACACGCTCGCCGAGTCGGTGCTGAGTTTCTTCGGGCTGGGGATCCAACCGCCCTCCACGAGCTGGGGCCTGATGCTCTCGACGGCGCAATCGTTCGCGGGCGTCACCGGTCTGGGCGACCGCTGGTGGATCTTCACGCCCGGCGTCGCCATCTTCGTCGCAGTGCTGACGTGGAACCTGTTGGGGGACGGCCTGCGGGACGCCTTCGATCCCAAGAGTCGCCGATGACGGGCGCCGCGGCAGAGCCCGAACGTGCCGCCGCCATGGGACGGGAGGGATTTGACCTGTGCGCGCCCGCGCTATATTCTCGCGGGGACCGGCCCGCCGAAACGCGAGCGAGCCGCGCTCCTCGGGAGCGCGCCTCGGCCTCGACACTTCCTCGGCCCGTCCGGTACGCTCGGTCACAAGGGCGCGCTCGTCGTCCGACCGGGTTTCGGCACCGCCGCGACGCGGACCTTCCGGATCCGGGAGCGCCCGCAGGCGGAACCGGCTATTTCCTTGCAATGGGGGTATCTCGCTGGGCGCGACGGCGTCTCACCATCTTGCGTGGGATCCACCGCGTCCCGGACGGGGGTTTGGCTCCCGTCCGACCCCGGCGTATTCGGGTAGAATCGAACCTTGTGAGGAGTGTACGCGCTGATGCCTAGTTCCGACCGGCTACTCGAGGTCACGGACCTCAAGACCTACTTCGACACCGACGAAGGCGTCGTGAAGGCCGTCGACGGGGTGAGCTTCCACCTCGACAAGGGCGAGACGCTTGCCGTGGTGGGCGAGTCCGGCTCCGGCAAGTCCGTCACCAGCCTCTCGGTCATGCGCCTCATCCCCACCCCTCCGGGACGGATCGCGTCCGGCCAGATGCTGTTCGAGGGCCAGGACCTGGCCCGCAAGAGCGAGCGCGACATGCGCCGGATCCGTGGCAACGACATCTCCATGATCTTCCAGGAGCCCATGACGAGCCTCAACCCGGTGTACACCGTGGGCGACCAGATCGCTGAGGCCATCGTCCTGCACCAGGGCAAGAGCTACCGCGATGCCATGAAGGTGGCCGTCGACATGCTGGATCTGGTCGGCATCCCCGAACCCGGCAAGCGCGTGAAGAACTACCCGCACCAGATGTCGGGCGGCATGCGGCAGCGCGTCATGATCGCCATGGCACTCTCCTGCGGGCCCAAGTTGCTGATCGCCGACGAGCCCACCACGGCCCTCGACGTGACCATCCAGGCGCAGATCCTCGACCTGATGCGCAAGCTGCAACGCGAGATCGGCATGTCCATCCTCTTCATCACCCACGACCTGGGCGTCGTCGCTGAGATCGCCGACCGCGTGGTGGTGATGTACGCCGGACGGGCCGTGGAAGAGGGCGACGTCAACGATATCTTCGCCCGGCCCCAGATGCCTTACACGCTTGGCCTGATGAACTCCATCCCGCGCGTCGACCGCGCCGCCGAGCACCAGGACCGCCTCGAGGCCATCCCTGGCAACGTGCCCAACCCGCTCTACCTGCCCGAAGGCTGCGCCTTCCATCCGCGCTGCCGCTTCGCCACCCCCGAGTGCAAGGAAGCCATCCCGGCTCTCGAAGACACCGGCAACGGCCACATGGTGCGATGCATACGCTGGAAGGACCTCGATCTCAAGCAGGAGATGGTGGCATGACTTCGTCGACGACCCGCGCGGAATCCGAAGCGATCCGCGACGCCACGGACAACCTCCTCGAGGTCCGCAACCTTCGCAAGTACTTCCCCATCCGCGGCGGGATCTTCTCACGCGTCGTGGCGAACGTCAAGGCAGTCGAGGACGTGTCGTTCGAGATCAAGAAGGGCGAGGTCGTGGGGTTGGTGGGCGAATCGGGCTCCGGCAAGACCACGGCCGGCCGCAGCATCCTGAGGCTCATCGAACCCACCGACGGCGAGATCCTGTTCAATGGCGTCGACATCGCCAAGCTCCCCAAGGCGAAGATGCGGGACTACCGCAAGGAGATGCAGATCATCTTCCAGGATCCCTTCGCCAGCCTGAATCCGCGCATGTCGGTCGGCGACATCATCGGCGAGGCCATGACCATCCACAACCTCGCTCGCGGCAAGGACAAGGAGCAGCGCGTCGCTGACCTGCTCGATCGCGTCGGCATGTCCCCGAACCACATGCGCCGCTACCCGCACGAGTTCTCCGGCGGACAGCGCCAGCGCATCGGCATCGCCCGCGCCCTCGCGGTGGACCCGCAGTTCATCGTGGCCGACGAGCCGGTGTCCGCGCTCGACGTGTCCATCCAGGCGCAGGTCGTCAACCTCCTCCAGGACCTCAAGGAGGAGCTGGGCCTGACGCTGCTGTTCATCGCGCACGACCTGGGCGTGGTGGAGTACATCAGCGACCGCGTCGTGGTGATGTACCTGGGCCGCGTCATGGAGGTCGCTCCTTCGAAGGACCTCTACGCCAACCCGATCCACCCCTATACCGAGGCGCTGCTGTCGGCCGTGCCCATCCCGGACCCCACCATCAAGCGCGACCGCGTCATCCTGCAAGGTGACATCCCCAGTCCCATCAACCCACCCTCCGGCTGCGTGTTCCGCACGCGCTGCCCGATCGCGGTGGAGGACTGCGCCCACGTGGTGCCGCCGCTCGAAGAGGTGAGCCCCGGTCACTTCAAAGCCTGCATCCGGCGGCCCTGAGGCCGGTGCTGGCAACGCCTCGGCGCGAGCGCGAGGGGACGTCGTGAACGCGCCCGCCAGCGACCTTCCGGCACGCATCCGGCAGGCTGTCGTGGCGGCGTTGCCCGAGGGTCACAGCCATCCGGAGCTGCGGCGCTTCATCGAGCTGCAGCGTGCCTACCCGGAGCGCGCCGGCAAGACCCTGCGCGGCCAGATCGTGGTGCTCTCGGCCCGCGCGCATGCCGGCGACGAGCGATCGGCGCTGACCGCCGCCGCCGGCGTCGAGCTCTTCCAGAACTGGGTGCTGGTCCACGACGACATCGAGGACGACTCGGAGGAGCGCCGGGGACGGCCCGCCCTGCATCGGCTCGTCGGAACACCGATCGCGATCAACGTTGGCGACGCACTCCACGTTGCGATGTGGCGGCTCGTGATGTCGCTCCCCCCGGTCTCCGCCGGCGGACTCGATCGGGAAGCCGTCCTGCAGGAGTTCCTGTGGATGATCGAACGCACCGCCGAGGGGCAGCACCTCGATCTGAGCTGGGTCGCGTCCGGCCGCTTCGACGTCACCGAAGAGGACTACCTGACCATGGTCACGCTCAAGACGGCCTACTACACGGTCGTCTGCCCCCTGCGGCTGGGAGCAGCCTGTGCCGGCGTTGAGCCCTCGCCCGTCTTCGAGGCGGCCGGGATCGATCTGGGCGTCGCCTTCCAGATCCGCGATGACGTCCTGAACCTCACGCCCGGCATCGCATACGGCAAGGAGTTCGCCGGCGACCTCTACGAGGGCAAACGCACCCTCATCCTCGCCCACCTGCTGGCGAATGCCTCGAGCAGCGAGCGCGACGAGGTCGTGGAGGTGCTGGCCGAACCCCGCGACGTCAAGAGCCCCGACGGGATCCGTCGCGTACTCGATGCCATCGAGCGCCACGGCTCGCTGGCCTACGCCCAGTCCGTTGCGGAGGACCGCGCACGGCGCGGGCTCGCGCGCCTGTCCGAGGCGTTCGCGCCCCTGCCGGGTCGGCCGGCCGCGAACGAACTCGAAACGCTCCTCCGGTCGCTGGCGCTCCGCTCCACCTGACGCTCCCGCTCCTGCCCAGGACTGGCCGATCGCAGCCCATCACCGCCTCTCCCGGCCACGGGGTCCGGCTAGAGTCTGGGCATGACCGTTCCCCTGCGTGCGCTCCGGTCCGCCTTGGAGGCGGGAGTGTCCGCGACCCTGGGCGCGACCCTGGGCGCGCTCCTGCCCTGCCCGGCCTGCGGCGCCCGGCCCGCCGGCCGGCGGGGCTGCTGCGGCCGCTGCCGTCGCCGAGCCTGCCGTCCAGGGCGCCTCGGCGACGCGTTGTGGCTGGGGCCGTATACAGGGCCGCTCGGACGTGCGGTGCGCGCCCTGAAGTACCGCGGCGCCACGCGGCTGGCCGGCTGGCTGGGCGAGAGACTGGCGCGCGAGGTGGCCGACGCCGGCTGGCACCCTACGGTGGTGAGCGCGGTGCCCTTGCACCCCTCCCGCCGTCGCCGGCGCGGCCATGACCAGGCGCTGCTGCTGGCCCGCCATGCGGCCGCCGCGCTCCACGTGCCCTACCGCCCGCTCCTGGTGCGCACCCGCGCCACGGAGTCACAAGCCCGGCTGAGCCGCGAAGCACGCTTGCGCAACGTAGTGGGCGCCTTCCGCAGCGAGCGGGCGCCCGGCGCCTCGGTCCTGCTGGTGGACGACGTGCTCACCACCGGCGCCACCGCCGCGGCCTGCCGTGAGGCGCTTTACGCCGCCGGTGCATCCAGGGTTCACCTGGCCGTCATCGCCCGCTCTGAACGCTCGCACTCGCCGTCTGCGACGTCGCGCGTGCCGACCGCGCCTCCGCTCCGCTCAAAGGGCGACCAGCAGGGCGGTCGTGATGCCGACCAGGGCCCCCACCAGCACCTGCGGGTAGGTGTGCCCGAGGAGCGTCTTGAGCGCCTGGGGTTGGAAGCCCTCGTCGAACAGGTGCGCGAGCTCCTGCACGAGGTCGTTGATCAGCTCGGCCTGCACGCCGGCCGCCCTGCGGATACCGGTGGCGTCGTACATCACGATCGAGCCGAAGACCGCTGCGATCGCGAACTGCGGGCTCCCCCAGCCGAAGCGCAGACCGAGCGACGTCGCCAGCGCCGTGACGGCAGCCGTGTGCGACGAAGGCATCCCGCCGGTCTCGAGAAACCTCCCGAGGGCCAGACGCCGCTCGGTCATGACGACGAGCAGCACCTTCAGGATCTGCGCCGCAGAAGTCGCGATCAGCGCGGTCAGCAACACGCCGTTGGACAGCACCGTGCTCATCCGCTCGAGCGCCTGCGCCGGGCCGCCTCCACGGTGGTGTCGATGACCATGGCCACCGTCATCAGGCCCGTGCCCCCGGGCATCGGGGTCAGGTGACCCGCCACCTCGGCGACGTCCGGCGCGACGTCCCCTACGATGCCCTGCTCCTCCCGGGTCATGCCGACATCGAGCACGGCGGCCCCAGGCTTGACCATCCACCCGCTGATCATCCGGGCACGGCCCGCCGCGGCGACCACGATGTCCCCTTGCCGTACGACGTCACCGAGGTCGCGCGTGCGCGAGTGCGCCATCGTCACCGTGGCGTTGCGGTGCTGGAACAGCGCGGCCGCCGGCCGGCCGACCAGGTTCGAGCGCCCCACGATGACCACGTGCCGCCCCTCGATCTCGACACCGTAATGGTCGAGAAGCGCCAGCAGCCCGCGCGGCGTGGCGGGCGCCAGGGCGGGACGGCCGGTCCACAGCCGGCCCACGTTGACCGGGTGCAAGCCGTCGACGTCCTTGTCGGGATCGATGAGGTCGAGCACCGGCTGCGACGCCAGACCGTCGGGCAACGGTAGCTGCACCAGGATGCCGTCGACCTCCGGGTCGGCGTTCAGGTCGCCGATGAGCTTCTCCAGCGCGCCCTGCGACGTCCCCACCGGCAACACGTGCGTCTCGGACACGACTCCCACGCGCTTCGCCATGCGCTCCTTGGAGCGGACATAGAACGCGCTCGCCGGGTCCTCTCCGACCCGGACGAACACCAGCTTGGGCGCGAAGGCGAGCTCCGCCACCGTCTCCTTGAGCCGCTCGGCCACCGCCGCCGAGACCACCTTGCCGTCGAGCCTGATCGCCGCCACGTGTTACCTCATCTCATGCTCGTTCGCCGGCCAGGCGCCGGAACAGCTTGGCCAGCACGCCGTTGACGAAGCGTCCGGACTCCTCGCCGCCGAACTTCTTGGCGAGCCGGACCGCCATCTCGATCGCAACTTCCGGGGGCCCAGGGGGCCCGTACCTCATCTCGGTCACCGCCAGGCGCAACACGTTGAGATCGGTCTGCGCCATCTGGCCGAAGCTCCAACCGCTGACGAGGTCGGTCAGCTCGCTGTCGACCTCGTCCCGGTGCTCGGCATACGCCCGCACCAGGGTCTGCGCGAAATCGAGGGCCGGGGTATCCAGGCCCTCGCCGTAGGCCGCGTCCGCCTCCGGCTCGGGCTCCTCGAGCGCCTCCTCGCGGACCTGACGCCAGACCTCGAGGACCGGAGTACCTCCACGCTCGGATTGGAACAGGGTGCGGAACGCCAGCTCGCGTGCCTTCCGCCTAGCCACCGGGCGGTTCCTCCGGAGCATCGACGCTCTCCACGTTGACGTTGACGCTCCGGACCTTCAGGCCGGTCATCGACGCCACCGCCTCCCGCACCGACGTCTGCGCCCGCGACGCCACGGCGGGGATCTCCACGCCGTAGGCAACCGCCACCCGCAGGTCGACGTACACGTCCGCGCCTTCGCGCTCGATCTGGATCCCCTTCGCGCGGCGGCCGCTCAGGAACTCGCCGACCCGGGCCGGCGGCACGATCGGTCGCATGCCCTCGATCTCGTCGAGGGCGAGCTGAGCGATGCCGTACAGCACATCGGGGGCGATCTCGAGATCGGGACCTTCGGTCACGGTGACATCCTTCGAGCCACGAAGTTGGTGTAGATCGCGCCACGCCGGAAGAAAGCGTTGTCCAGGACCTTCAGGTGGAACGGCACGGTGGTCTTCACCCCTTCGATGACGGTCTCGCGCAGGGCGCGCTCCATGCGGGCGATCGCCTCTTGCCGGGTAGGCGCCCAGGCGATGATCTTGGCGATGAGGCTGTCGTAGTTGGGCGGGATGCGATAGCCGGCGTAGACGTGCGAGTCCACACGGATGCCCGGCCCGCCGGGCCAGTGGACGTCGCTGATGGTTCCCGCCGAGGGGCGGAAGTCGTGGTCGGGGTCCTCCGCGGTGACCCGCACCTCGATGGCGTGCCCCTCCAGGCGCACGTCCTCCTGGGCCAGCGAGAGGCCCATGCCGGCCGCGACCCGGAACTGCTCCTGCACCAGATCGAAGCGGGTGACCATCTCGGTGGTCGGGTGTTCGACCTGGATGCGCGTGTTCATCTCGCTGAAGTAGAAGTTGCCGTCGCGGTCGACCAGGAACTCGCACGTGCCGGCGCCGCGATACTCGATGTGGCGCGCAAGCTTCACGGCGGCCTCGATGATGCGCTGGCGCAGGTCGTCGTCGACGATGCTGGGCGCCTCCTCCAGCATCTTCTGGTAGCGACGCTGGATCGAGCAGTCGCGCTCGAAGAAGTGGATCACGTTGCCCTCGCCGTCCCCGAACACCTGCACCTCGATGTGCTTGGGCTCCTCCAGGTACTTCTCCATGTAGAGCTCGGGATTGGCGAAGGCGGCCCGCGCTTCCTCCTGGGCGTTCACGAACTGCCGCTCGAGGTCCTGGAAGCTGTGGACGACGCGCATGCCGCGCCCCCCACCCCCTGCCGAAGCCTTGAGGATGAGCGGGAAGCCGATGCGCTCGGCGAACGCTCGAGCAGCGTCCAGGTCCTTGAGCGGCTCCGACCCCGGCGTGATCGGGACCCCCGCCTCCTCGGCCAGCCGCCGCGCGGCCGCCTTGTCGCCGATGCGCTGGATGTTCTCGGCGCGGGGGCCGATGAAGACGAGATTGTGCTCCTCGCACTTCTCCGCGAACTCCGCATTCTCGGCCAGGAAGCCGTAGCCCGGATGGATCGCCTCGGCGCCGGTCACCAGCGCCGCGGACAGGATGTTACGGACGTTGAGGTAGCTCGCGCTCGCGGGGGCGGGGCCGATGCAGATGGCCTCGTCGGCGAGCAGGACCGGCAGCGAGTTCTCATCGACCTGTGAGTACACCACCACCGTCTGGATGCCGAGCTCACGCGCGGCGCGCAGCACGCGCAGGGCGATCTCGCCTCGGTTCGCGATCAGGATCTTGCGGAACACGATGTCGGTCCCCGAGCCTCAGGCCGGCTCGATGCGGAAGAGCACCTGACCGTACTCCACGGGCTCCTCGTTGCGCACCAACACGTCGCGGACCACGCCGGAGGTCTCGGCCTCGATCTCGTTCATGAGCTTCATGGCCTCGATGATGCACAACACCGTTCCGGGCTCGACCCGATCACCGGCCTTGACGTACGAGGGCGCATCGGGGGCAGGCGCCCCATAGAAGGTCCCGACGATCGGGGCCGTCACTTCCACCCAGTGCGACGGGACCTCGTCTGTCCCCGGCTCCGCCGGCGCGGCGGCCGCTGCACTCTCCGCCGGCGCGGGCCCCTGGACAGCCGAGGCGGGCTGCGCCGCCTGGTGCCCGGATTGGGGCACGGCGGCCACCGTTTGCGTGACAACCGGCTCCGGGCCGCGCTTGACGTGGAGCTTGTACTCCTCGGTCTCGTAGCTGAACTCGCGAACCTCGGACGTCGCCAGGGCGTCGAGCAAGCGCTTGATGTCCTTGACGTCCATCAGGCACGCCCCAGGTATTCGCCGCTGCGCGTGTCGACGCGGATCACCTCGCCCTGCTCGATGAACAGGGGCACGTTGACGGTCGCCCCCGACTCGAGAAGCGCAGGCTTGTTGCCGCCCGAGACGGTGTCCCCGCGTACGCCGGGATCGGTCTGCGTGATCTCGAGCTCGACCACGTTGGGCAACGTGACCTTGAGGGGTCTGCCCTGGTAGTAGTCCACCGTCACCTCCAGGTTGGGCTTGAGGAAGCGGGCCGTTTCACCGATCTGGTCCCGGCTCAGCACGGGTTGCTCGAACGTCTCCATATCCATGAAGGTGCACAGGTCACCGTCGGCGAACAGGTACTGCATCTGACGGTAGTCGATGAAGATGTCCTGCAGCTTCTCCGTGGCGTTGAAAGTGCGCTCGACGATCGACCCGCTCTCCAGGCTGCGGAACTTGCCGACCACCTTGGCACCCCCCCGCCCGATCTTCTGGTGCTGGTAGTCCAGGCACTCCCACAGGCCGCCATCCATCTCGACCTTCGTCCCGTTGCGCAGGTCCGTCACACTGATCATCCACTAGCCTCCGACGCATCACGGCACGTACCCGACCGCAGATGGCGGCACGCGCTCGCGGAAGTTCAAGACGCAGCACAGTGTAGCACCCGGGCACGCGTGCCCCTGGCGCGCCGTGCTGCTCGTTCAACGCTCTGGGCGCCTTCAGGACGTGAGCTCGAGCACCGTCGGCTCGAGCCCCGCCTCCTCGATCATGGCACGGTAGCGCTCGGCGGAGAGCTCGCCCGAGCCTCCATCGATGGCGACGAACGCGGCCTCCAACAGATTCGTACCCACGCTGCGCCCGTCGAAACGTGGGGTGGTCGTGATCAGGGTACGCACGCCGCGCGCCTTCAGGAAGGCGACATCGGACTCGGTGGTGGTGTTGGTGAGCACCGTCTTGCCACGCATATCGTCGGGGGCGTAGCGACGGATGAAGTGCCAGTCTCCCGCGATGACGTCGGCCCAGCGGTAGTAGCGCGAGAAGCGCTCGGTGGTGACCTCGGTCTCCTGGCTCGCCCCTACCGGGTAGAGCCACTTGAACGGGAGCTTCACGAACACCGGCAAGAGGACCGTGGCGAGGGCATGCAGGGTCCCCAACCGGTACAGCGGGATCGGCAGGCCCAGCGAGAAGATGAAGTCTCCGAACAGCACGTGGGCGCCGTGCGACGCCAGCTCCTCAGCCATGCCGAAGCGGTCGAGCGCGGAGACCATCAGCACCTTGCGTCCCTGCCACGGCAGCCGGTCCGAGAGTGCCCGCACCATGGCCCGCTCCAGGCTGTTCTTCAGGCCTGCGCCGCACACCACCGGCGTGCGCTTCGCCGCCGCAGCGAGGCCGCGCGCGTCGCGAAAGTAGTAGCGCCGGCTCCCCACCGGAAGGAAGAGGTCGATGCCCCCCAGACCGATGGCGTCGACCTCGCCGTCGAGCTCACGGATGAGGTCACGCGCGGCGTCGAAGTCGCCCTGCGTCCCCCGCCGTTCCAGGTGGACCTGCTCGCCCAGGATGCTGACGGTCTGATCGGTATCGCGCGTGGCCGAACCGAGGGAGACGCTGACGACATGCTTCATGGCGGAAAGGATACACCGTCGTCTCCCCGGGGCACACATCCCTGCTCGCCCCGTGCGGTCGGGGTCGCGATTCTCCGTCAGGCCCAGGGTCAGCCGAGCTGCTTGGCGTACCAGTCGAGCACGGGCTTCGCGTCGATCGCGAAGGCGTACCCCAGTCTCTCCCAGAAGCGGCGCGCGCGCGGATTCTGCCCGTAGATGCTGGCGAGCACCCGTCGCACGCGGCCGCGTAGACGCTCTTCGAGATCGCGCACGCATTGGCCGCCGATGCCGCGCCCCTGCAGGTCGCCTTCGACCAACAGCAAGTTGACCGTGGCATCTCCGGCGTCGGGGTAGTCGAGCTTGTAGTCGAGGTAGCCCACGACCTGACGCCCGCTCACCGGGTCCTCGAGTTCGGTATCGCGCGGAAGGCGCTCATGAGGAGGCAAGAGCACCAGCTCGATTCGCCGCCGGCTGTCGCGGACCGCGGTGTCGAGGTCCGTCTTGACTTCGGCGAGCGTCGGGATCGGGATGGAGATGACGTCGAAATAGCCGGGGGTCTTCTCGTAGAGTCGATGGACCAGGGTGGCATCTGACGCGTCGGCGGGACGCGTCAGGGCACCGGGCGACGTCAGATTCAATGCGCTCATCCTTCCGGCACTCCTCGCATGCACGGCACGTAGGTTTTGACGGCCACGGCACGAGTATATCGTGCCCGGCGGAACACTCGCGGAGGATTGGGTCACACGCCGAGGGCCCCTGGGGCCCGTTCCCGTTCGCTGGAGGACAGGGCGATAAGGAGGAAACATCGCTTGCGCCTGGGAGCACCATTGCGTAGGGTGTGACGAGCCATCGCCCCCGTGCAGGACTTCGACGGGTGCGTGCTATAGTGCCCTAATTGGCTTGCAGCCGCGTTGGAGGAAGTCTTGTCAGAGGTCGTTGACGCCCGCCAGAATCCGGTGACTCAGGAAGGCTCCGAGCAGCGCTCGGGGCGAGCCCGGGACGCCTTCGCGAAGGCCTTCGCGTTCAGTCGCGCCGAACAGGCCGAGTCGGCGGGCCTGCACCCCTACTTCAAACCCATCGCCGCCCAGCACGGCGGAACCGTCCGCGCGAACGGACGGGAGATGGTCATCACCGGTTCGAACGACTACCTGGGCCTGACCCAGGACGAGCGCCTCAAGAACGCGGCCCGCGACGCGCTGGACGACTTCGGCACGAGCTGCACCGGCTCGCGCTTCCTGACCGGCACGCTGACGCTCCACGAGACGCTCGAGCAGCGTCTCGCGAGCTTCCTCAACAAGGAGGCGGCTCTCACGTTCAGCGCCGGTTATCTCGGTTGCCTCTCGGTTGTGAGCGCCCTCGCCGGTCGGCACGACATCCTGTACTACGACCGCGAGAACCACGCCTCGCTCTACGACGCTGCTCGTCTGTCGTTCGCGACCTTGCGCAAGTACGATCACAATGACCTCGATCACCTCGAGCGCCTTCTGGCTGCGGACGCCGACAAGCCGGGTGGGCGCATCATCGTGTCCGACGGCGTCTTCTCCATGAGCGGCCACATCGTGGACCTGCCGGGCCTGGTCGAGGTCAAGCGCCGCTACGGCGCGCGCCTGATGATCGACGACGCCCACGCCAGCGGCGTTCTGGGCGACGGCGGCCGTGGCACCGGCGAGCACTTCGGCCTCGAGGACGAGGTCGACGTCATCATCGGCACCTTCTCGAAGTCGTTCGCGAGCGTCGGCGGGTTCATGGCCGGTGATCACAAGGTGGTGCAGTTCGTCAAGCATCACGCGCGCCCCTTCATCTTCACCGCCGCCCTGCCCGCCATGCAGATGGCGGCCGCGCTTGCCGCGCTCGACATCATGGAGACCGAACCCGAGCATCGCCGGCGCCTGTGGAGCAACGTCCAGCGCTTCCGCACCGGGATGCAAGAGCTCGGCTTCGATACGCTCGGCTCCGAGACCCCGATCGTGCCTGTGCTGGTAGGCGAGGATGACCGAGCGCTGGCCTTCTGGAAGGGCCTGTGGGACGCGGGTGTGTTCACGACCCCGGCGCTGCCGCCCGGTGTTCCCCCCGGGCACTCGATCATCCGGACCAGCGTCAACGCGAACCACACGGACGACGAGCTCGACCGCCTTCTCACCGCGTTCGAAACGGTGGGCAAGGGGCTTGGTGTAATCTGACAACCGAATAAGGGGTGATCAGCCATGGTCGAGATCAAGAAGGTCGCGACGAAGCGCGACCTCGGTCGTTTCATTGATTACGTCTACGACAAATACCGGGGTGATCCGACCTTCGTGCCCCCGCTGCGCATGGGGGAGTTCGACAAGCTGAACCCGAAGAAGAACCCCTTCTTCGAGCACGGCCGGATCACCCCCTACCTCGCCGAACGCGACGGACGCATCGTCGGCCGCATCGCCTGCATCGACAACGACGCCCACAACGAGCAGTTCGGAGACAACCTGGTGTTCTTCGGGTTTTTCGAGGCCGAGGACGCCGAGATCGCCGCGGCGCTGTACGAAGCCGTCGAGAAGGAGGCGCGGGCGCTGGGCAGGGACACCGTTCGCGGTCCCGCCAACCCCACCATGGACGACGGCGCCGGCTTCCAGATCGATGCCTTCGAGACCAGGCCGTTCATCATGATGCCGCAGAATCCGCCGGACTATCTGGGCTTCGCCGAGGCTTCCGGTTACAGCAAGATCAAGGACCTCTACGCTTGGAAGATCGACATCCGCCACGGCGCCACCGAACGCCTGGAGCGCATGGCCGATCGCGTACGCAAGCGCTACGACGTCACGGTGCGACCCGCCGACATGAAGCAGTTCAAGCGCGAGGTCGGCCTGCTCAAGCACCTCTACACCGTCGCCTGGGAGGAGAACTGGGGGCAGGTGCGCGGCACCGACGCGGAGTTCGACTATCTTGCCAACGACCTCAAGATGATCATGGAGCCGGAGCTGGCGCTCTTCCTCGAGTACAAGGGGGAGACGGTGGGGCTCTCGATCACCATCCCGGACCTCAACCAGGTGCTGGCGAAGTTCAACGGCCGGCTCTTCCCCTTCGGGATCTTCCACCTGCTCAACCGCAAGAAGATCATCGACCAGGGACGGCTCGCCATCCTCGGGGTGTTGCCGGAGTATCGCCGGAAGGGTTTCGAGCTGCTCATGATCGCCGAGACCGCGCGGCGCGGTCGCGCCATCGGCTACACCGGCGGCGAGTGCAGCTGGGTGCTCGAGGACAATGACGCCATGAACCGTGGGATCGAGGCGGCGGGCAGCGAGCTCTACAAGACCTACCGTATGTACCAGAAGGCGCTGTGAGCCCGCTGCGTTCGGTCGGCGTGGTGTTCGCCGACCTGGCGCAGCTGTTCGACCGGAAGCACGCCCGGCTGTGGTTCCTGCTCACTGCGGCGGTGCTTCTGCAGGTGGGATTCTGGTACATCGCCAGCCCCGGCCCCGCGCTCATGCAGTTCCAGCCGCGCACGCTGACGACAGGCATCACCACGGTGGCGTGGTCCCTGGTGTTCCTGCTGGCCCTGCCCGCACTGTTGCTGGCGGTCGTGGGCGTCGATCTCAGGCACGTCGGGCTTCGCCTCGGCGACGCCCGGTTCGGCCTCTCCGTGGCGCTGGGCGGCGCCGTGATCGTCGTGCCGCTGATGTACCTGGCCAGTTTCGACAAGGGGCTCCAGGCGACCTACCCCTGGGCGGGCGCCTGGGTCGGGCGCAGCCTCGGCACCATCTTGCTTTGGGCCCTCATCTACGGCCTGTACTACGTCGCGTTCGAGTTCTTCTACCGAGGCTTCCTGCAGCGCATCGTCGCCGACGCCTGGGGCGCCCCGCAGGGCATCTGGGTGCAGACGTTGGCGGCCACCCTCATCCACCTAGGGAAGCCCATGACCGAGCTGCTGGCCGCGCTGCCCGCCAGCCTGCTCTTCGGAGCGCTGGCGCTGCGCAGCCGGTCGGTGCTCTACTCCACCATCATCCATCTGGTCATCGGCCTGTCCACCGATCTGTTCGTGCTCTACCACCAGGGCCTGCTGTTCCACCGCTGACGCCATGGCCCGCCGCGACGCCCGAAATGACCGAGCGAGACCCCTTCCTGGTAGGCTTGGATGGCGACGGCTGTCATGAAAGTCCTGGTTACCGGTGCCCATGGCTTCCTCGGGAGCCACATCAGCGAACACCTGCTGGCCGCAGGCCACCAGGTGCGGGCCCTCGTCTCCCCCTGGGGGACCATCGGGAACCTGTCCGCGGTGCTCGATCGGCAGAGCTTGGAGATCCGGCGCGCCGACCTCAGCCGCGAGGGCGCCCTGGGCGGCGCCTGCGACGGCGTCGATGCCGTGGTGCACGCCGCCGCCCGCGTCGCCGACTGGGGACCTTGGGACGCCTTCTACCGCACCAACGTGATGGGCACGCAACAGCTCCTGCAGGAGGCCACCCGTGCGGGCGCAGCTCGTTTCGTGCTCATCTCCAGCGTCGCCGTCCACCGCTACAGCGGCTTCCGCAACGCCGACCCGCGTGAGGTCCCCCGCGACAACCTGCGCGAGGCCTACGCGCACTCCAAGATCATGGCCGAGGACCTGGTCCGGCAGGCCGAGGGGATCGAGGGCGTGATCGTGCGCCCCGGGCTGTGGCCCTTCGGCCCGCGGGATCCCAACTTCCGCCGCGTGGCACGCGCGCTCGAGCAGGGCGTTCTCCCCATGGTGGGGAGCGGCGACAGCGTCATCAACACGGCCTACGCCGAGAACCTCGCCCTCGGGATACGCCTGGCGTTGGAGCGCGCGGAGGCGGCCCACCGCTCGTACGTGATCGCCGACGACGGCATGCCGAGCTGGCGGGAGCTGCTCGCCGAGCTGGCGCGCCTCCTGGGCGAGCGTCCGCCCCGGTTGCGCCTGCCCGGGACCCCCACCAAGGCGCTCGCCCGCGGCGTGGAAGCGACCTGGGGAGCCCTCTTCCCGCGCAACGAGCCCCCCATGACACGCTACCGTGCTGGATTGATGACCCGCGACGTGCACTTCAGCATCCGGCACGCCGTGGAGGAGCTGGGCTACCACCCGGTGGTGTCCTGGCGCGAGGGGCTGCGCCGCTCGGTAGGTGCCCTCGCCCCCGTCTAGGGCCGGTTCGACGTGCCGCCGCCCCTCCAACCGGGAGCTCTGGCGGCGGTGGTATGGTGGCGCGACATGAGCGAGGGATTCGACTTCCTCATCGTGGGCGCAGGCTTCTCGGGAGCTGTCCTCGCCGAACGGATCGCCAGCCAGCGCGGCGGTAGCGTGCTGGTCGTGGACCGCCGCGATCACATCGGGGGCAACGCCTACGACGAGTACGACGACAACGGCGTGCTGGTCCACCGCTACGGGCCGCACATCTTCCACACCAACGCCAAGAGCGTGTTCGATTACCTGTCACAGTTCACGGGCTGGCGTCCCTACCAGCACCGCGTGAGGGCCCTGGTCGATGGCCGCCTGGTGCCGATCCCGATCAATCTCGATACCATCAACACCCTGTACAACCTCGACCTGTCGAGTTCCGAGCTGGAGGCGTTCTTCTCGGCGCGCGCCGAGAAGCGCGAGCGCATCGAGACGTCCGAAGACGTGGTGGTGGCGCGCGTCGGGCGGGAGCTGTTCGAGAAGTTCTTCCGCGGCTACACCAAGAAGCAGTGGGGGCTCGAGCCCAAGGAGCTCGACGCCACCGTGACCGCGCGCGTGCCGGTGCGCACCAACCGCGACGACCGCTACTTCACCGACGTCTACCAGGCGATGCCCCTCCACGGCTACACGGCGATGTTCCGCCGCATGCTGCGCCATCCCAACATCAAGGTGATGCTCAACACCGACTACCGCGAGGTGGCCGATCTGGTACCCCACAAGCACCTGATCTACACCGGTCCCATCGACGGCTACTTCGAGCACAGCCTGGGCCCGCTACCCTACCGTTCGCTGGAGTTCGAGTTCGTCACCCACGACGAGGAGCAGGTGCAGGAGACCGGCACCACCAACTACCCGAACGACTACGCCTACACCCGGCGCACCGAGATGAAGCACCTGACCGGCCAGCGGCACGCCAAGTCGGTGCTCGTGTACGAGCACCCACGCGCCGAGGGCGATCCCTACTACCCGGTGCCCAGGCCCGAGAACCGGGCGCTCTACGAGGAGTACAGCACCATGGCCGCCGAGCTCGCGCACGTCACGTTCGCCGGCCGTCTCGGTACCTACCGGTACTACAACATGGATCAGGTCGTGGCACAGGCGCTCAAGACCTTCGAGACGCTGCCGGACGTGTGACGTCCGGGACACCGGGGTCAAGCTCATGACGTCACCGAGCGGCACGCGCCCGCGCATCCTCATCGCCATGATCGAGGCCGGGGGCGGACACCGGGCGCCCGCCCTGGCGTTGCAGGCCGCCCTGGAGCGGGTCCGGCCCGGACGCTTCGACGTCGACGTCTTCGACATCATGCGCCACGTCGGCGAGGTGGCGCTGGACCGTCGCCACAAGCAGAGCTGGAAGTGGATGCTCGCCCACCCGCGGGTCACCTTCGTGCTGCAGAACGCCATCGATCGCGTCGTACCCGTGGCCTGGACCCAGGCCGTGCAGGCTCGGACGCTAGCCGGCTTCCGCCGACGTCTCTCCTCCTTCGTGCGCGAGCAGGGCTACGATCTGGTCGTGGCCGTGCACTTCATGCCGCTGCAGGCGGCCGCGATGGCCCGCCGTCGGGGCGAGCTGGGCGCCCGGGTGGTGGGCGTCGATACCGACCCCTTCGACGGCCACGCCCTCTGGGCGGTCCGGGACGCCGACGAGATCGTGGTGGCGAGCGAGCAGGCGAGGGCGCTGCTGAGCGCCAAGGGCGTGCCCGCTGAGCGGGTGAAGGTCTTCGGCTACCCGCTCAACCTCGCCTTCGTGGAAACCGTTCCCGACGCCGAAACCGCGCGCCGTCAGCTCGGCCTCGACGCCGCCCGCCTCACCGTGCTCCACACTCCGGGAGGCGAAGGCATCGGCGGTGATGTCGAAGGCATCGTCAAGGCGGTGCTGGCAGCCGATCTCGACCTGCAGTATGTGGTCATCGCCGGGCGCAACGAGCAACTCCGCGCGCGGCTGCAGGACCTGGCGGACGCCCACGCCGCTCGGGGAGGCCGGACCCGCCTCAAGGTCGAGGGGTTCACCACCAACATGCCGGAGTGGATCGCGGCCAGCGATCTGGTGCTCGGCAAGGCCGGGGCGGCATCGACCTTCGAGGCGCTGGCGCTGGGCAGGCCCATCTTCCACACCAGCTACGTGGCGCCCAACGAGAAGCGCAACCTCGAGTACTGCCGGCAGCACGAGATCGGCGGCTACGTGCCCAGGCCCCGAGACGTCGTCGGGCTGCTGGCGCCCCTCTGCCAGGATCCGGCGCCCCTGCACACCTGGCAAGAGCGCGTCCGAGCTCTGGGCCTCCAGCCGGGAACACTCGACATCGCTGAGCATCTGGCGGCGCTGGCGGAGGCCCCTTGAACAGGATGGTCCTGCGCTCGCTGATCGTCTCCATGGTGCTCAGCGCGTTGGGGCTCGCCTGGGTCGTGTTCCGGGTAGGCACGCTCCAGGACCTCGCCAGCATCCGCCAACTACGATGGACCTACGGTGTCTGCGCCGTGCTCGGCCTGCTCGGCGCCTTCGTGATGGCGGCGTTCCGGTTGCGCTTCATGTGCCGCCGCCTGGGCCACACGGTGAAGCTCCGCCATGCCCTGAGAGCGCACATCTTAGGCATGTTCAGCGCCACCGTCACGCCGGGCGGAAGCGGCGCCACTCCAGCCCTGGCCCTGTCGCTGCAGAGCCAGGGTCTGCCGCCGGGGGTGGCGTGGGCGGTAGGCGTGTCCGTGTTCGGGGCCGACGCGCTGTTCCACGCCTGGGGGCTCCCCATCGCGCTCGGTCTGCTCTACGCCCTGCATCTCTACCCGCACGCGCCCGGTTGGCTGGCGCTCGGCGCGCTGACGGTGGCGCTGTCGGCGGGGGTGGCCTACCTGGTGCAGTTCCGGCTCGAGTGGTTGGAGCCGATCGCGCGCTGGGCTCTCCGCGGGCCGCTGGTCCGCTTCCGCCGTCGCGGATTGCGCTTCGTCGAAACCATGCTCGAGTCCAACCGACTGTTCAAGCGCGCACCGGCGCGCTTCCACCTGATTCTGCAGGCCCTCACGACTCTCTCATGGATCTCGTTCTTCTCGGTCCTGTTCTTCGTGGCGCGCGGCCTCGGGCTGCTGGTCTCCCTCGCCTCCATCGAAGCCGCACAGATGGTGGTGACGGTGATGTCCACCTTCGTGCCCACACCGGGCGGGAGCGGCTTCCTGGAGCTCGGCATCTCCTACGTGCTGGTCTCGTCCGGAGGCAGTGCGTCGGCATCGGTCCCTGCGGCGGTGCTGCTGTGGCGGCTCGTGACCTACTACTCGATCTTCCTACTCGGCCCCCTACTGGGCGGGTACCTGCTGACGCAGCGGATGGCCCCCGATGCCTGAGAAGCCGCCCGGCCGCACCCACGACCGGGTGCCCGGTGGTACGCTTCGCCGGATGAGCGACTCGGAGACGGCGCTCCGCTTTGCACTCGCCACGCCGGACTACCCCCCCGATCCCATGGGAACCGGCATCGGAACCTACGCCAAGAGCCTCGCCGAAGGCCTGACGAGGCGTGGGCACCGGGTCCACGTTGTAACGCGGGGGCCGGAGGGGGACGCCACGGTCGACGACGGCGGCGTGACGGTTCACCGTATCGGCGTGCAACGGCCGGACTTCCCGACCCACATCGCCCCGCTCGCCTTCGTAGGCCTCGCCGCGCGGAGCATCGCGAACGAGTTCCGCTACCGCTCGCGCGTCGCGGCCACGCTCGACATGCTGGTGCGGCGCGAAGGCGTGCAACTCGTGGAGGCCGCGGACTCCTTCGTAGAGGCGCTCTTCTACCGAGCCGCCCGCCACCCGAAGGTGCCCTTCGTGATCCGGCTCCACACCCCGATGTCGGTGGCAGAACGCTTCGATCGGAACTTGCCCGAGCCGGCCCGCCGCTTGCTTCAGAGTATCGAGCGCGTCCATCTGCGTAGGGCGACACATCTGAGCGTGCCGAGCGCCACTCCCCGCCGCACCTTCCGGGAGGCCATGCGCCTCGGCGGTCGTCCCATCGAGGCCATCCCCAACCCGCCGCCGGGAATGCCCGCTGTCACGGCTGCACGAACCAGCATCACGAACGCCGTAACGGACCCGGCCGCACCCGAGGTCCTTTACGTCGGGAGGATCACCGCCGTCAAGGGCGTATTCGTGCTCGCCGATGCCATACCCAAAGTGCTCGAGAAGGTGCCAGGAGCGCACTTCCGCTTCGTGGGCGCAGACAGCCCTGCCTCCTCCGGATCGGGCACCACGGTGGAGGCCCTCAGGGACCGCCTACCGCAGGCGGCCGCAGCGAAGGTCACCTTCGAGGGGCGCGTTCCGCTACAGCGCATCGGCGCCTACTTGCAGGGCGCGAGCGTTTGCGTCTTCCCCTCGTTGTTCGAGAACTTCCCCTATACCTGCCTAGAGGCGATGGCTGCCGGCAAAGCCGTCGTCGGCAGCGCGGCGGGCGGCATGCAGGACATGCTGGACGGCGGGGAGTGCGGCCTTCTTTACCATCCTCCGAACGTCGGCGAGCTCGCCGACGCCATCGTCCGGCTTCTCACCGATCACGAGCTTCGCAGCCGCCTGGGCGCCGCTGCCCGTCGCCGCGCCGGCGATGCGTACGGCGAGGACCGGGTCTTCGACGCGACCGTCGGCTTCTACCGGCGCGCCATCGAGAGCCTCGCCTGATGTCGCACCGGCCGAACGTTCACGATTTCGTTCTGGAGCGCCCTGTACACTGGGGGTCGTGACGGCGCTGCGTCGTTTGGCCCTCCTGAACCTGCTCCGGCACCCCTGGCGCAGCCTGGCCACGGTCCTGGGTGTGGGGATCGGCATCGCGGCGGTGCTGACCACCCTGTCGGTCGGCGCCAACGTCGAGGCCAACGTGCGCGGCGCGCTGCAGGCGGCCGCGGGCAAGGCCGACCTGCTGGTCACGCCGGGCGCCGGCGGACGCGCCGTCTTCGAGGACGGCCCCGCCCTCGACCTGCTGCGCACCGTCACCGGCGTGAAGGCGGTCTATCCGGTCCTCAACACCCGCGCGGAACCCGTGCGCGCCATCCAGGACTTCCAGAAGTCGATCATCCCCGGCGTCGATACCGGGTTCCAGCTCAGCGGTCGCGTCACGACCGAGCCCGCTGACCTGCCGGCCGAGCTCGCGCAGGGCGCCCTCCCCCAACCCGGGTCGAACGGCGTGGCCATCGCTCAGGGATTCGCTCGCGAACGCGGGATCGCGATGGGCGACACCGTTCGCTTCGCCACCAGCTTCGGCGACATCCCGCTCACGGTGACGGGCCTCCTCGACGACCGCTACGGGCTGGCCAGCACCAACGGCGGGCGGGTCGGCATCATCGCCATCCAGGACCTCCGGACCATCCTCCACATGCAGGGGCGCGCCTCCCACATCGAGGTCCTGGTGGATCCATCGGTGCCGGTGGAGGACGTGCGCACGCGCATCGAGGCCCGTCTCCCGTCGCTGTCGCAGGATCTGACCGTCACCTACCCGGCGGTATCCGGCAACGTGGCATCGGGCATCGTCGACACGCTGCAGTCAGGGCTGTCCGTGCTTGCGGTGACCCTGCTCGCGCTGGGCGGGTTCATGGCTTACAACACCTTCATGGCCTCGGTGGTGGAGCGCACGCGGGAGTACGCGCTGCTGCGCACCATCTGTATGACGCGGGGGGACGTGCAACGCCTGGCGCTGTACGAGGCGGGCGCCCTGAGCCTCGTCGGGGTGCTGGCGGGGCTTGTCCTCGGCGTCGGACTGGCCTACGTCATCACGCGCATGAACGCGGTCAACCTGGGTTTCGATTTCCGGACGCTGGTCATCCCGGTTCGCAGCGTGGCCCTGGCATCCGGGGTCGGCATGATCGTCTCGCTGGCCGCAGGCGTCCTGCCGGCGCGCAGCGCCTCACGCACACCCCCCATCGCGGCCAGCCGCGTTGCGGACGAAGCCCCGTCGCCGCGCCTGGCGGCGCTGGGCTGGGGCCTGCTGGCATTGGGCGTGGTGTTGGGCGTCCTGCCGTGGTCGGGGTATCTCGCGCTCGCCGCCAGCGGCACCGCGATGGCGGTGTTCTTCGTCGGGGTGGCCCTGGCCACGCCGAGCCTGCTCCGCCCCTCCCTCCGGCTGCTCACGCCCCTGCTCGCGCGCCTCTTCGGCGCCTCGGGACGCCTGGGCAGCAACTTCGCCCTGCGCAACGCCGCCCGCAACGGCGTGGCCATCGGCACCGTGGCCGTCGGCACCGGGCTGATCATCGGCGTCGGGTCGATGGTCGCCGGCATCAACCGGGCCATCGGCTCCTGGGTCGACACCACCATCGTGGGTGACCTGTTCGTGACCTCTCCGGTCAGCTTCCCGGACGACTTCGAGCAGAAGGCGCAGCAGGTCCCGGGCGTGAACGTGGCCAGCGGCGTCGGCATCCGGGTCGTCCGGTTCGAGCCGAAGGGAGGCGGGCGCGGCCGCTCGATCGCGATGATCCTGGTCGACCCGCAGCGCTTCGACCCCAGCGGCGGCTTCGGCCACTTCCAGTACATCCAGGGCCAGGGCGACAACCGCGAGGGCTACCGCGCTCTGTCGAAGGGCAGTGAGGTCCTGGTGGCCAACACCATGCGCGACAAGTATGGCGTCCAGAAGGGCGACACCATCCGCTTGCGAACCGTCGACGGCTTCAAGGACTTCCCCGTCGCCGGCGTGGTGGTCGACTTCACCGGCGGTGGCGAGACGGTGGTGGGAAGCATCCACGACCTGCCCCTGTTCGGGGGCGGCTCGCCCGACCTCTTCGTCATCGCCGACAAGCCCGGTGCCGACCCGCAGCAGGTGCGCCAGGCGTTGCTGACCCGTTTCCCGGGGCTGCACCTCGACGTCACCCTCAACGCCGACTACCGGCGCTACGTCTTGAGCCTGACGCAACGATCGTTCCAGACCACCAACATGCTGCTGCTCATCGCGGTGCTGGTCGCGGCGCTGGGCGTGGCCAACACGCTGGGTATGAACCTGGTGAGCCGCAGTCACGAAATCGCCGTCCTGCGCACGGTCGGCATGACGCGCGGCGGAGTCAGGCGTCTCATCGCCTCAGAGGGTATGGTGGTGACTTTGGTGGGCGCCGTACTCGGCGTGGCCTTCGGGTTGCTCCTCTCCCGCGTGATCAGTGCGGGCGCGAGCGCCCTGACCGGCTTCCTGCTGACGCCTGCGATCAACTGGGCCCTGGTGGGCCTGGCGCTGGCGGCGTCCCCCCTGGTGGGCCTGCTCGCGTCGCTGCTCCCCGCGCGGCGTGCGGCGCAACTCTCCCCCACCCGGGCGCTGGGATTCGTGGAGTGACCATGGCGACGAGCGACGTTCCTGTCCTACGTGCGACCGCGTTGACCAAACGCTACCGCCTCGGCGACCTCACCATCGAGGCGCTGAAGGAGGTCGATCTCACCGTGAAGGCGGGCGAGTTCCTGGCCGTGATGGGCCCCAGCGGCAGCGGCAAGAGCACGCTCCTGCATCTGCTGGGGCTGCTCGACCTGCCGGACGGCGGCGGCGTCGAGGTGGCCGGGCAGGTCACCGCCGACCTGGACGACGACGCCCTGACGGGGCTGCGGCGCACCAAGCTGGGGTTCTTGTTCCAGAGCTTCGAGCTGATCCCCAACCTCACGGCCCGTGAGAACATTCTGTTGCCGGCGGAGATCGCCGGACGCGCTGCCCAGGCGGCCGACCGTCTCCGCGAGCTCTCCGAGCAACTCGCCATCGTCGATCGGCTCAACCACCGTCCCCGTCAGCTTTCCGGCGGCCAGCGACAGCGTGTGGCACTGGCCCGCGCGCTCATCAACGACCCCGTGGTGGTGCTTGCCGACGAACCCACCGGCAATCTCGACACCCACACCGGTTCCGAGGTCCTCGACCTGCTCCGGCACGGGGTCGATACCCTTGGTTGGACCGTGGTGATGGTCACCCACGACCCCAACGCCGCCATGCACGCCGACCGCATCGTATTCCTGCGTGACGGCCGGGTCTCGGGCGAAACCGGCACCGCCCAGAGCAACGCCCGCGACATCATCGAACATTTCGTGGGGGTGTGAGCGGGCCGGCGCGGCCCCCGCAAACCGCATGTTGAGACGCATCGCAAGGATCACGGCCCGCTACCCACGATGGGTCCTGGCCGCGTGGCTGTTGCTGGCGGGGATCTCGCTCCCCTTCGCAGCGCGGGTCGGCGACGTCCTTACGGCCCAGCCTGGAATGGCGCCGCACAGTGTCGCCAAGCAGGTGCGTGCCGTGCTGCGCCAGCAGTTCGCGCTGCCCGACGACTACAACGTCGTGCTGGTGGTACACGGCGTCGGCGACAAGGTGGGGCAACCCGCCTTCGACGACTCCTTCGCCCGGGTGGTCGACAACATCAAGGCGGTCCCCGGCGTCACAGCGGTCCGCGACCATCGCAGTGTCACCGGACTGAACCTGGTCGCGCCCGACAACAGCTACACGGTCGCCCTGGTCAGCATGGCGGCGCCCGACCTCGGCAAGGCCAAGATCATCACCAACCGGATCCGCCAGGTCTTGAAGGGCGCGCCCGGTCTACGCTTCACCATGGCCGGCGGGCCGGCCACCGTACAGGAGCTCGAGCACGTGAGCGAACGCGACGCTCGGCGCGCCGAAGTGTTCGGCCTGCCCATCTCGTTGCTCATCCTCATCATCGCCTTCGGCGCCGTCATCGCCTCGGCGCTGCCGCTTCTGGTGGCGCTGGCCTCGATCACTGTTTCGCTCGCCGCCCTCTACGCCATGGGCCAGGTGGTCGAGTTCGCCGTGTTCACCCAGACGATCGTCACCATGCTGGGGCTGGCGACGGGCATCGACTACGCGCTGTTGATGGTGAACCGCTTCCGCGAGGAGCTCCGCCACACCTTCGACCCTCGAGAGGCGGCCGAACGCACCGCGCAGACGGCGGGTAAAGCCGTGGCCTTCAGTGGGCTGACGGTGGTGATGGCGTTGAGCGGCCTGCTGGTGCCCCCGCTGGCGTTCATCCGCTCGATCGGCGTCGGCACCATCATCGTGCTCCTGATCAGCGTCTCGGTGTCGGTCACGGCGCTGCCCGCCGCGCTGGCGTTGCTCGGACACCGGGTGAACTGGCTCAAGGTCACGCGCCGCGAGCCCGGGCTGCGCAGCCGCAGCTTCTGGCGCGCCCGCGCCAACGAGATCATGAGGCGCCCCGTGCTCTGGGCGGTCATCGGTGGGGTCGTCCTGGTCGCTGCCGGGTTGCCTGCGCTCGGCATGCAGGTGGCCGACCCGGGTCCCCGCGGGCTCTCGAAGACCACCGACGCCAACCGCACCGTCACCGCACTGGAGAACCTGGGCCTGGAGGGCCTGCTGAACTCTTTCGACGTGCTGGTGGATTTCGGCCCCAAGGGCTTCTACCGCCCGGACAACGTCCGCAAGATCTCACAGCTCGACCGTAGCCTGACGGAGCTGGACCGGGTGGAGGCCATCACCAGCCCGATGGCTGTCAGCAGCGTTCCGCGGCTGTTCCTCTACCAGTACTACGCTTCGCCCGACATCGCCTTGAAGAGCGAGATCGCCCCCCTCGCCCGGGCTACGATCAGCACGGCCGGGCGCTACGCGCTGGTCCGGGTCTTCCCCAAGGGAACGCTCACCCCCGCGCAGGGCGGTACCCTGCTGTCTACGATCGAGCATCGGGCGCAGGCGCTCGGCCTCGACGTGAAGGTAGGCGGGGGCTACGTGCAGGAGGCCGAGTGGGCGGCGGTGCTCTATCGCAGCTTCCCGTGGGCGGTGCTGCTGGTGTACCTCGCCACCATCGTGGTCCTGGGCCTGGCCTTCCGGTCGCTGCTGATCCCCATCAAGGCCATCATCCTCAACACGCTCACCGTCGCTGCGGCCTACGGCGTCATCACCCTGGTGTTCCAGCAGGGCGTGCTGACGACGCTCTTCGGAGGCGGGCCGGTGCTCGGGTACATCGACACCAGCGCGCCGCTGTTCATCTTCGCGATCGTGTTCGGGCTCAGCATGGACTACGAGGTCTTCCTGGTGGCGCGCATCCTCGAGCAGCACGAGCGCGGCGCAAGCGACCGGGAGGCCGTCGCCACCGCGCTGTCGGCCACGGGCGGCGTGATCACCAGCGCTGCGGCCGTCATGATCACGGTCTTCGCGCTGTTCCTGTTCAGCCACGTGGTGCTCGTACGTACCCTCGGCCTGGGGCTTTCCGTCGCGGTCTTGCTCGACGGCACCCTGGTGCGCATGGCGCTGGTCCCGGCGGTGATGACCCTGGCGGGCCGCTGGAACTGGTGGATGCCGGCTGCACTGACGCGCCTCACGAAGCGAAGCAAACTCAGCCCCGACTAGACCTCCGAGCACCGCGCGTGCACCGGCCGCTTGCCGGCGCACGCACCTCGGTCAGCGCAGCGTGCCGGTCAGGAGCGCCGTCGCATCGACCTGGTGGCTGGCGAGCCCGGGGGCCTGCAGGCTGAGCGGACCCGACACCCGGAAGTCGAGGCTGCCGGCGCCCGACGCCACGGCCGAGACCTGGGCCGCCAGCGCGGGTCCGACCTGCAACGGGTTGAATCGGAACCGCAGGTCGATGGGAACGGTCGCGCCCGCGGGCGCGATGATCCGACCGAGTTGCAAGGTGGCGACGTTGGCTCCGCCGAGCACGAGCCTCACGGTCGGTGCCTGGACGACGTAACCCAGCGGCGACGGGTTGTGTAGCGTCGCCTGGATGTCGAGGGTCGCGCTCGTCAGCGAGTCGACGTGCAGCGTGGGGCCCGAGGAAGCCAGACGGATCTCGGGCGCGACCCACTTCGGCGACCACCGAACGCTCCCCTGGGCCAGGGTGGCGCGCGGGAAGCGCTGCACGGCACCGAACACGCGCACGCCCACCGTGGCGTCCACGCGGTAGGAGGTCGCGGCGCCGGTGAGCAGGCCGGCGACGGTCTGGAGGAGGGCGGGCGCCTGGGCGAGCGGCACCCGGACCTCCATCGTGAGATCGCTGCTGCCCCGCGCAGGAAGCTCGATGCCGTGACGGAAGGTGGTCGTGGCGGCCCGGCGGTCGCCAAGGTAGAAGTCGCCGTCGAGGGTGGCCAGACTCAGGCCGATGCTGTTGGGGTTGTGCGCCCGCAGGTGGATGTCGAAGACGGCGGCGCCCTCCCCGACCCCGGGCGGATCGACGTACTGGAAGCCGGTCCCACTCTCCAGCACCGTGAACGTCGGCGCAGCGATGGCCGGCTCCGCGCCCGGCGCACACGCTGTCAACAGCAGGGGGATCGCCACTAGGAACAGAAGCCATGAGCGACGCACACGACACCTCCGCGGCGCTCGGAAGCGCCTGTCACCGCAGGGTAATGCGGGGATTGAAGGCGGCATATAAGATATCCGCCACCAGGTTCGCCAGTGCGAATCCGAGCACCGCCACCAGTGCCACCGCCTGGAGCAGCGGGATGTCGCGCCGCGCGATGGCGAAGGTCAGCAACCTGCCCAGTCCAGGGTAGTTGAAGACGTTCTCGACGACGATGAGCCCGCTGATGAGCCAACCGAAGCTGATGGCCACCACCGTGATGGTCGGCAGCAGGGCGTTGCGTAGCACGTGCGCCACGACCACGCGCCGCCAGCGCACGCCCTTGAGGACGGCCGTGCGGACGTAGGGACGTTTGAGCTCGACCAGCATGCTGGCACGGGTCAAGCGCGCGACGTAGGCGAGCAACACCAGGGTGGCCGTCAGGGCCGGCAGCACCAGCGACGGCAAGGCCGCGATGAAGCCGGTGTCCGGCGCGATGGATGAGTTGGCCGGCAACCAGCCGAGCCGGAAGCTGAAGATCTGGATGAGCACCAGTCCGGTGATGAACTCCGGCAGTCCCACCACCGACAGGCTGGCGAGGCTGATGAGGGTGTCGATCCAGCTCTCCTCGTAAAGGGCGGCAACGACCCCCAGTGTGACGGCGGTCGGCACGGCGATGACGAGCGTCAGTCCGGCCAGCTCGAGCGAGTTCCCGAGCCGCGCCAGCACCAGGGCGCGCACGCTCTGACCGGTGCTGAACGACGTGCCCCAGTCGCCACGGACGAAGTCGCCCAGCCAGCTCAGGTACTGCATGGGCAGGGGGCGGTCGAGACCGAGCTGGCTTCGGAGCTGGTCGAGCGCCTGCTGGCTCGCCTCCCGGCCCAGCAGGATACGCGCGACGTCACCGGGAAGCGCCTGCGTGATGAGGAAGATCAGCAAGGAGGTGAAGACCATCGTCAGGAGCAGGAAGCCCAGACGCCGGAGCAGGAACCTACCCATGGTCCTCCTGCTCCGGACCCGCATCGCGCGCGTACCCGAACGCGGGCGCTTGCGAAGCGCGGAGCTCCTCCAGCGGGATGTGGCAGTAGATGCCGTGGGCATCCGCCGCTTCTCGCCAGGGGGGCGGTTCATCGCGGCACACGTCCCCGAGGTAGCGGGGGCAGCGCGTGTGGAAGGGACATCCGGAGGGCGTGTCTACCGCGCTCGGCACCTCCCCCTCGAGGCGGATGTGCGAGCGCTCCGCGCCCGGGTCGAGAAGCGGGATCGCCGACAGCAGCGCCTCGGTGTAGGGGTGGTAAGGGGGCTGCAGCACCTGCTCCGCCGGACCGGACTCCATCACCTTGCCCAGATACACCACCGCCACGTAGTCGGCGAGGAAGCTCACCACCGCTAGATCGTGCGAGATGAACAGGTAACCCGTGCCCCGCTCCTCCTGCAACGAGCTGAGGAGGTTGAGGATGGCCGCCTGGACCGACACGTCGAGCCCCGATACGGACTCGTCGAAGACCAGCACCTCGGGCTCGGCGGCGAAGGAGCGTGCGATGGCCACGCGCTGCTTCTCGCCTCCCGACAGTTCCGACGGACGGCGCGTGGCGTAGTCTCCCGTGAGTTGAACGTCCTGGAGAAGCTGGGTGACGCGCTGCGAGGCCTCGGAGCGCGACAGGCCCGCCAGCCGGCGGAAGGGCCGGCGCAGGGTGGCTCCCACCGTGCGGTAGGGGTTCAGCGCCTCATCGGAGCTCTGGAACACCATCTGCAAGCGACGGATGGCACGCTGCGAGCGCCGCTCGAGCGCGCGCGCTACCGGCTCGCCAACGAGCTCGATGGTGCCCGCGGAGGCGGGATCGAGCCCAACGATGGCGCGCGCCGTGGTGCTCTTGCCCGAACCGCTCTCCCCCACCAGGCCCAGCGTGTGGCCGCGCCTCACGGTAACGCTGATGTCCTCCACGGCGCGCACCGCGCGTTGCGGTCCGCCCGAAAGCAGCTCGCCCAGCGACCGCCGCAGCGGAAAGTGCTTGCGCAGGCCGGCGACGTCGAGCACGGCGTCGACCTCGCCGGCAGGCGTCGAGACGCGCGAAGGGGGCGCGCTCTGGTGCGGGTCCACGCTCCCAGCCTCGATGTCGCGCCATCGGATGCACCGCACCGAGCCCTCCCCGGCGGCCTCCAGCGGAGGCTGATCCGCACGGCAGGCGTCGATCGCGATCGGACAGCGCGGCGCGAACACGCATCCGGGCGGCAGCGCCGACGGTGAGGGGATGCGTCCCGGAATCGGTCGCAGCGCAACCGACCGTCGGTTGGTCCCCAGCCTCGGCACGCTGTCGAACAGACCCTGGGTGTACGGGTGACGCGGGCGATCGTACAGCTCCCGGGTCGGCGCGTCCTCCACCAGCTCGCCGGCGTAGAGCACCGCGACCCGGTCGCACAGCTCGGCGACGACGCCCAGGCTGTGCGAGACGTAGAGAACCGCGGTGTCGCGGTCGCGCACCAGGTCCCGGACCAGGTCGAGGATCGTGGCTTCGGTCGTGACGTCGAGATTGGTGGTGGGCTCGTCCAGCACCAGCAGATCGGGCTCGCCGGCGAGCGCCATGGCGATGAGCGCGCGCTGCTGCATCCCACCCGAGAGCTGGTGGGGGTAGGAGCGCGCCACCCTCTCGGGGTCGGCCATCCCCACGGCCTGCAGCATCTCCAAAGCGCGTGACCGGGTCCCCGAGCCGGACCCACCGGTTGGGTCGACCACCTCCTCGATCTGACGTCCGATCCGCCGGGCCGGGTTGAGCGACGGCAAAGGATCCTGGGGAACGAGCGCCACGCTGCGATAGAAGTCGCGGAGCTCGTCGGACGTGAGATCGGCCAGCACGCGACCACGGTAGCGGATGGTCCCCTCGATGACCCGGCCGTTGGGGGGCAATACCTGCAGCAACGCCAGCGCCAGCGTGCTCTTCCCGCTGCCGCTCTCCCCCACCAGCCCGTAGGTCATGCCCGCACGGATGCGGAGGTCGACGCCGCGCACGGCGCGTGACCAGTGCCGACCACGCCGGTAGGCGACGGTGACGCCGTCGAACTCGACCAGGGGGGTGTCAGCGGCGCCGCTCACGGCCCGGCTCCGACCTGCAGGACGCGCTTGAGCCCGTCCGCCAGGAGGTTGACGCCGATCACCAGCAGCGAGATCGCCAGCGCCGGAAAGGTCAGCGTCCAGGGCGTGATGTAGACGAAGTCCCGCGCCTCGCTGACCATGAGACCCCAGTCGGGGTTGGGGGGCTGCACCCCGACCCCCAGGAACCCCAGCGACGCGACCAGGAAGATGGCGTAGGAGAAGCGAAGGGCCGACTCGACCGCCAGCGCGGGCAGCACACTGGGGAGGATCTCACGACCCAGGATGAAGGCCGTGCTCTCCCCCTGCATCCGCGCGGCGAGCACGTACTCCTTGGTCTTGGTGTCGAGCACCACGCTCCGCACAACGCGCGCGACGATCGGGGTATACGCCACCGCGATGACCGCCAGCACACTGCTGCGTGACGGCCCCAGCGAGCCCAGCAGCAGCAGCGCCAGCAGCAGCGCTGGAACCGCCAGCAGGCTGTCGAAGAAACGGTAGGTGATCTCATCGGCCCAACCGCCGCGGTAGGTGGCGAACAACCCCAGCAGCGTTCCCACCAGCACGGCGATGAGCGTTCCGCTGCCGGCGAGGAGGAAGATGTCGCGGTCGCCGACCACCACCCGACTGAAGACGTCGCGGCCGAGGTGATCGGTGCCGAACAGATGCTGCATGGACGGGGGCTGGCTGCGGTCGGTGAAGACCTGCTCGGTGGCCCCGTAGGGCGTCGCCAGCGGTCCCAGCACCGCCAGGACCAGGAAGACCGCTACCAGGCTGGTCCCGAGAGCGGACGACGGCTTGCCGTAGAGCTCGAGCAGGCCACGCAGCCAGCCGCTGCGGCGCACGGTGGCCCGCGCGGAGCTAGCCATGGCCGATGCCCGCATGCGAATGGGTCATCGTGGGGGGCATCGGAAGCTCGTGGGCATGCCGTTCAGCGTGCCCACGAGCCACGTACCTACTGGGCGTGGACGGCCGCCAGGTCGGTGCGACCGGCGAACGCCTTCATCTGGAAGCCGGTGAAGCCATCTCGGATGGCGCCGAGCTGCGGGAAGAAGTACGGGATCACGATGGGACCGCTGCTCGCCAGCAACTGCTGGATCTTGTGGTAATCGTCGATGCGCTTCTGGGTGTCCAGGGTGTTGCCGGCCTCCTTGGCCAGCTTGTCGAACTCCTGGTTACAGAAGTGGCTCTCGTTCCACTTGGCCCCGCACTCGAGCATCACGTTCAAGTAGAACTGCGGGTAGGGGCGCGAGCCCCAGCCGGTGATGCCGAAGTCGACCTGCAGCCACTTGTTGTCCCCGTAGTAGACGCTCTCGGGCTCGACCACGACGTTGATGTCGAACCCGGCCTTGGCGAGCTGCTGCTTCAGCACGACGGCCAGGTCGGGCCTATCGCCGGTGTTGGGGGTGTACAGGTCGAGCTTGAGGCCGTTGGGGTAGCCGGCTTCCTTGAGCAGCTCCTTGGCCTTGGCGGGATCGGTAGCGGGCGGCGTGGCACCGGCGTCGAAGTACTTCTTGTACAGCGGGCCGATGGGGCTGTCGTTGCCGACGACGCCCAGCCCCTGGGTCACGGCCTCGGTGATGGCCTTGCGATCGACCCCCAGCTTCAAGGCCTGGACGACCCGGGGGTCACTGCCCGGCTTGTGGTCGCTGCGGAGCCGCACGACGTTGAAACCGTTGGTGGGCACGTCGACCCGCGTGACCCCGTTCACGCCCTTGAGGGACTCATAGAGCGAGCTCGGAAGGCGCATCGCGAGGTCGATCTGTCCGCCCCGAAGGGCCGAAACCTCGGCCGACTGGTCGCTGAAGAAGATGAGTTGCAGCGTGCCGACCCCGGGTTTGCCGGCCATGAAGTAGTCCGGGTTGGCCTTGAGCACCATGCGGTCGTCGGGGTGGTAGCTCTGCACGACGAACGGGCCACTGCCGTCGAAGTTCGAGCCGAAGTCGGTGGTTCCGTTCTTGACGATGACGGCGTGGTTGTCGCTGAGGTCGTAGAGGAAGAAGGGATTGGTCTGCTTGAGCGTGAAGGTGACCTCGTGCGTGCCGGTGGCCTTGATGGTGTCGATATCGGAGTACAGGTCGGACGTCGGCAGCTTGAGGTCCGGGTTGCGGAGGCGATCGAAGGTGAAGACCACGTCCTGTGCCGTGACCGGGCTGCCGTCGTGCCAGGTGGCGTTCGGAGCGAGCTGGAAGGTATAGGTCAGCCCGTCCTGAGACACCTTCCAGGAGCTCGCCAGCCGCGGTTGGATGTTGTTCTCCGCGTCGACATCGACCAAGTAGTCGTAAACGGCGTTGAGGACCGCGATCTCAGCGTCGCTGGAGGCGTAGGCAGGGTCGAGCTTCGAGGGGGACTCCATCCCCACCCGCAGGGTGCCCGCGGGAACCGACTGCGCCGTCACGCCCCCCAGCATGACCAGGCCCAGCAGCGCGGCCAGCCCCAAACGCAGACGCGTCAGACGGACGTTCCGAAGGATGTGCATGTACATGGTGTCCTCCCAGATCCTGATGCTAAGCGGCCATCGTAGCCGACTTGACGGTGGTCGATGCGAACGCGGCTCACGCGCGCGGCGTGTTCCAGCCGTTCGCGGGCAAGCACTCCCCGGCTTCCAGCGCCATGTCGACGCGGTTCTCGGGGGGTGCCAGTGGGCAGTCCCACCGCGGGCTGTAGGCGCAGCTCGGGTGGTAGGCATAGTTGAAGTCGAGGACCATGCGTCCGTCCTCGACGCCGAGGTCGGCGTGCTTGCGGGTATCGATCAGGTAGCGACCGCCACCGTAGGTGCGGTCGCCGGCGGAGCCGTCCCGGAACGGCAGGAAGAGGCCGCCCCCGTAGCCCAGGAGACGGTAGAGGGCAAGCCGGAAGCGCCGTCCAGCGAGGTCGAACGCCAGGTACGCCAGACGCTCCAGCTGCAACACCCCGTCCTCGTGCAAGGTGATCTGGAAAGCCTCCCCCGGCGCGTCCTCCGCGTCCGCCAACACCCGGTAAGCGGGGTCGAACGAGAAGTAGGGCACGCTCGTCATCGACGCCCGGTCCTCGGTACGGAGCGGCGAGCACGGATGGTGGGCGAACAGCTCGTCGCGCAGGGCGCGGAAGTGCCTCCATCGGACATCGGCCGGGCCGGCGCCACGCGCCACCTCGTACATCCCAGCCACCCGCCGACGGAAATCGACGAGTTGCAGTGCGCTGGCGGTGGCGTCCAGGATGCAGCCTCCCCTTGGAGAACGAGCCACGAGACGGTGCCACAAGACGGACCCGTAGAATGAGCCTATGCAACCCATCCTAACGGACCGGCAGGGGGCAGTCCGTATTCTCACCTTGAATCGACCGACCGTTAGGAACGCCCTCAGCACGGAGCTTCGCGGCGCCCTGGCGGAGGCGCTGCGGGAGGCGGCCGACGACGAGGAAACCCGTGCGGTGGTGCTCACCGGCGCGGGCGAGGCCTTCTGCGCCGGTCTCGACCTCCGGGAGTTGGAGGGGATGAGCGAACGCAGCGCCGAGGAGAACCGCACCGACTCGCGCCGCCTGGCCGACCTCCTGCTGCAGATCGCGACGTTCCCCAAGCCGGTCGTGGCGGCCGTCAACGGGCCGGCGGTGGCGGGCGGGGCGGGGATCGTGACCGCTTGCGATCTCGCCGTGATGGACCGCAACGCACGTATCGGTTACACGGAGGCGCGCATCGGCTTCGTCGCGGCGCTGGTGTCGGTGTTCCTGGTGCGCCAGGTGGGCGAGAAGCACACCCGCGATCTGCTGTTGAGCGCGCGCCTGGTCACGGCCGAGGAGGCCGCGGCGATCGGCCTGGTCAACGAGGTCGCGGCGCCCGGCCAGGCCCTGGCAGCCGCGCTCGACCGGGCGCGGGGACTGGCCCGGAATGCCCCCGGATCCCTGTCGATGACCAAGACGCTGCTGGCCGGGGTGCCCTCGATGAGCCTGGAGGACGGCCTGCGCTATGCCGTGGAGGTGAACGCCGCCGCACGGGAGCGCGACGAGCTGCGCGAGGGCGTACGCGCCTTCCTGGAGAAGCGCGAGCCGCGCTGGCGCTCGTAACGCGCTTGACCCGCTGGCCGCACGGTCCTACGATAGCCAGCATGTGTAACTTACACAACTTAGGCGGGACGCCGTGACGTCTGGCAGCGTCGCTCCGCGCGTGTTGCTCCTGTGCGGCGGACGCTCCGAAGAGCACGACGTGTCGCTGGCCTCCGCCCGCTCGGTGCTCGAGGCCGTGGGCGGCTCGCTCGATGTCACGCCGCGCGTGATCGACCGGAGCGGGCGACTGCTCACGGGCGAGGCCTCTCGTCGCGCCCTGGTCGAGGGGGCCGTCACCGCCGACGCTCCCGAAGCCGGCGAGGGCGAGGAGCTCACGGGCGGACTGGCCCGCCTCACCGGCGATGGCGTCGACGTGGTGTTCCCGCTGCTCCACGGTCCCTTCGGGGAAGACGGCAGCGTCCAGGGACTGCTGAGGTTGCTGGGTGTCCCCTTCGTGGGGTCCGACGTGCTGGCGAGCTCGGTTGCGATGGACAAACTCATGATGAAGGCGGTCTTCGCCGCCCACGGATTCCCGCAGGTTGGCTACGGGGGTGTGCGCCGCGACGGTTGGACGCTTGACCGCGAGGCGAGCCTGAGCTCCCTGGAGGCCCTGCCCTGGCCACGTTTCGTCAAGCCCGCCAACCTCGGCTCGAGCATCGGCATCCGCCGGGTCGATACCGCCCTTGCCCAGCAGGAGGCCATCGAGGACGCCTTCCGCTTCGACCGCCGCGTCATCGTCGAAGAGGGCGTCCACCCCGTGCGCGAGCTCGAGGTGGCGGTGCTCGGCAACGACGCGCCGGCGGTGAGCCCGGTCGGCGAGATCCGCCACCGTGCGGACTTCTACGACTACGCCACCAAGTACACCGACGGGCGGGCCGAGTTGCTCATTCCGGCACCCGTGCCCGCGTCGGTGGCGGAGCGGGCACGGAGCCTGGCCGAACGGGCGTTCCGCGCTCTCGACGTCGCCGGCCTGGCGCGCGTCGACTTCCTCTACCGTGCCGACGGCGATGACCTGCTGCTCAACGAGGTCAACACCATGCCGGGCTTCACGCGCCACAGCATGTACCCCAAGCTGTGGGAGGCCGCCGGCGTCCCCTACCCGGAGCTGATCCGCAGGTTGATCGCACTCGGCATGGAGACGCGCTGATCGCGTCCGCGGGGGCCGAGGGACGAGGACGGGCTGCTATACTCCTCCCAAGTCCAATCTGGAGGTAACGGCCGCCGCCCGAGCTCCGCACAACACGCCCGACGACATTCCTGCCGCCACCGGGGCCGGGGGCGGGACGCTGGCGCCCGGCGCGGACGGCGCAGCGCGCCGCACCCCGCTCCTCAACGTCAACCACGCGCGCGTCCTGATCCTCAACGCCAGCTTCGAACCGCTCCACGTCTGCTCGCTCAAGCGGGCGGTAGGGTTGCTCATGCACGAGGTGGCCGAGCGCGTCGAGGACGGTGACAAGGTCCTCAGGTCGGTCAACCAGGCGTTCCCCGTGCCCAGCGTGATCCGACTCAAGCGGTTCGTGAAGCGCCCGTTCCGGCAGCGCGTCGCGTTCAACCGTCGCAACCTCTTCAAGCGCGATGACCACACCTGCCAGTACTGCGGCACGCGCAGCAACGACCTCACCCTCGACCACGTCGTTCCGCGCAGCCGTGGCGGCCCCACCAACTGGCACAACGTGGTCGCCTGCTGCAAGCGCTGCAATGCGCGCAAGCGCGACCGCACCCCCGACGAAGCGAGGATGGCGTTGCGGCGCGATCCGTACGCGCCGCGCTTCATCTTCTCGAGCGCCTACGGCGTGCTTCCCGACATCGATCCGATCTGGGAGAAGTACCTTCCCTGACGTCGACCGCTCGTCGGGGGCCGGCGCGCGGAAGCGCTCGGCTGCTGGCCGACACGCGCCCGACCGGGGCTAGATGCGACGGTTGCTGCGCTTGTCCTTGAACAGCCGAGACAAGACCGCGCTGATGACGGTGAGCACGAGCGCCCCGAGCACCGCGCCCCCGAAGCCACTGACCGTGAGCGGCGTCAACGCGGCGACCACAAGAATCGCGACCGCGTTCACCACCAACAGGAACAAGCCGAAGCTCAGGATGGTGAGCGGGAGCGTGAGCAGGACCATCAGTGGCCTCACCACGGCGTTCACCAGCCCCAGGACGAGGGCGGCCACCAGATAGGCGCCCACCGTCGGAGGCACGATTCTCAGCCCCACATGGAGCGCGACGGTAAGCCATAGCGCCAGGGCGTTGAGCGCCCATCGTAAGAGGAGGTTCATGGCGTGAGTATAGCTGTCCAGGTCCGGGCAACCTCCGCGAACGGCGCTGGGCTCACGCCGGCATGCGCACCAGCAGCGCGTAGCGTTCCACGGTCGTGAAGCCCAGCGACATCAGGATGTCGATCAGCTTCGGGTCGGACGTGCTGAGTTCGGCCACCATCGTGCCGAACGGGCTGACGCCCGCCAGCTCGTTCAGGGTGGAGACCACCAGGCGCCTGAGCATCTCGCTCGATTCCCGGTGCTCCTGCAGCACGCCCACACCGTTCAACATGTAACCGGCGTCCAGGCCACGCCGTTCAGCGCCGCAGAAGGCATAGCCGACCGGCTCCTGGTCGAGCGTCTCACGCGCCACGAACCAGAGGTCGGGCCGGAACGAACCATGTCGGCGCTTCAGGTAGGCCCAGAGGCGATCACTGACGCGGCGGGCTTCGGCCCGCTCATAGAGATCCCGGAACGCCCGGTCGACCGGCAGGGACCAGGACTCCAACACCAGCGGCAGGCCCAGCGGAGGAACATCGGCGAGCTCGAAGCGCACCCGTCGGATCTCGTCGGGCAGGAAGCCGAGGGGTTCCAGGACGGACGCCAGTTCGGTCGACCGACGCTCAGGCACGGCGTGGAGCGGGGCGACCGCCGCCTCGTGAGGGAAACGCTCGAGCATCGCGCCGATCAAGTCCCGGAGCCCGTCCGGATCGTCGTCGTGCCAGGGGCTGACCAACGTCAGCGTCTGGTCGTCGTCCTCGGACCCGGGAGAGCGCACGTAGACGCCGGCCGACGGCTCGTTGCCGGCGCCGTTCACGAAGCAACGCGAGGCGTCGGTGGTCGGATCGCGCAGGCGCGGCGCGAGCCGCTGCGACAATCCACGCGGGTCGGAGTGGCCGAGATAGGCCACCGCCCTGCTCACGAACCAGGCCACCTCGTCGGGCGTGAGGCTTCGAATCACGGTCGACCAGTCTACCCGATGGCTCGCGGCATCCTCGGGCCGAGGCGTGCCCCCACGCCTGCCCACGGACGCGCCGGCGCGCGAGCGCATTGCGGTGTACCCGCGACCGCCCTGCATGACGGGACCGTTGGCACGGTATGGTGACATGAGTTCACGCTTCTTTGGCGCGGCCGCTCCGCGCCGAAAGGGGGAAGGTCGGATGCGAACCTTCAAGTTCGTCGTCGCTGCCTTGGTGCTGGCCCTCGTAGGGTTCGGCGCCATGGCCTCCGCTCAAACCATCACCTTCGGTACGTCGCTGCAGCTCACCGGCAGCCTCGCCAACACCGGGCGCTACTACAAGGACGCCTTCCAGATGGCGATCGACACCATCAACCAGCAGGGCGGGGTCACGGTGGGCGGCAAGACCTACCAGCTCGCGCTCAAGGTGCTGGACAACCAGTCGGACAACAACCTCGCCGTGCGCCAGTACACGCAGCTGCTGACGCAGGACAAGGTCGACTTCCTACTCGGGCCCTACGCGAGCGACTTCGTGCTGGTGACCTCGGCCGTGGCCGAGAAGTACCAGGTCCCCATGATCGAGGGGGGCGGCTCCTCCGGCCAGATCTTCAGCCGCGGCTACAAGTACATCTTCGGGACCCTCCCGGCCGCCGGCTCCTACTTCAAGAGCACCATCGACATGATGGGCCAGTTGAACCCGCCCGTGAAGACGATCGGGCTCCTCTACGCCGACGACTCGTTCGACGTCAGCGTCGCCGAGGGCACCAAGAAGCTGGCGCAAGCCGCTGGTATCGACGTGGTGCTCGATCAGCGCTACAGCACCAACGCTTCGGACTTCAGCACCGTCATCTCGCAGCTCAAGAGCAAGAACCCTGACGCCGTGCTGGTCGCGGGGCATGAGACCGAGTCGCTCAACTTCATCCGTCAGGCCAGGAGCCTCAACTTCAGTCCCAAGATGTACTCCTTCACCGTGGGCGTGCCGACCGCCGACTTCCGTAAAGCGCTCGCCGCCGACGCGAACTACGCTTTCGGCATGACGCCCTGGCTGCCGCTGGCGAGCCTCAAGGACAGCTACTTCGGGGACGCCGCGCAGTTCGAGCAGGCCTACAACAAGCGCTTCGGCTACGAGCCCGACTACCACGCCGCATCCGGCGTCGCCGATGTCGAGGCCTTCGTGAAGGCGTTCGAAGCGGCCGGCAGCCTGGATCCGACAGCGGTGCGCGACGCCATCGCCAACGTCTCGTTCGACAGCCTCTACGGGCACGTGGCGTTCGGCGCCACCGGTCAGATCGACCTGCCGCAGACCGTCATCCAGGTCCAGGACGGTAAGCTGGCCACCGTGTTCAGCGGTAGCAACTTCGAGACGCAACCCCAGTACCCGATGCCGGCATGGAGCGCGCGCTAGCGCCCTCCGACGCCGGAGTCCGCGTGCGGCCCGTCCGTCCAGGACGGGCCGCCGCACAGGCGCGCCGCGATCGACCCGGGGGCCGGTCGCGGCGCCGCCTCGCGCGTACCCTGCGCGGGCCTCGAACGTGCTAGTCCTCCAGGTCCTCACCAACGGCATCCTGCTGGGCGGCCTCTACGCCGTCGTCGCGCTCGGGCTCGCCCTGGTGTGGGGCGTGCTGGACATCATCAACCTCGCCCACGGCGCCTTCATCATGCTGGGCGGCTACCTCGCCTACTACCTGTTCACCGGACTCGGTCTCGACCCCTTCGCGGCCCTGCCGCTCGTGATGGCGGCGATGTTCGTCTTCGGTTATCTGATCCAGTGGGGGCTGCTCAACTTCCTGGTCCGCGCCCCCATGTTCAACATGCTGCTCGTCACCTTCGGCATCGACGTGGTGCTGACCTATCTTGCGCAACTCCTGTTCTCGGCCGACCTGCGGACCATCCGCCCCGCCTACGCCGGGAGCAACTTCCAGTTCCTGGGCGTCACCATCCCCTGGGCCAACCTGATGGCGTTCGTGGTAGCGATGCTGCTCACCGGCCTGCTGGCGCTGTTCCTGCAACGCCAGCGCTGGGGACGTGCCATCCGCGCCACCGCCCAGAACCTCGGGGCGGCGCGACTGCACGGCGTCCCTCCCCGCTTCGCCTACGCCTTGACGTTCGGCATCGGTGCCGCGCTGGCCGGCGGCGCAGGCACGCTCTACGGTGTCGTCGCCCAGCTCACGCCCTACGTCGGGGTCCCCTTGACGGCCAAGTCCTTCGCGATCGCCATCATCGGCGGCCTGGACAACCCGCTCGGCGTCATCGTCGGCGGCATGGTGCTGGGCTTGGCCGAAGCGTTCGGCAGCCTGTGGCTGGGCCCGACCTACCGTGACGCGGTGAGCCTGGGCCTGCTGGTGCTGGTGCTCATCGTGCGCCCCACCGGCATCCTGGGGAGGGCGGCATGAAGGCCCTCCCCTGGGTCCTGTCGCTGGTGGCTGTCGCGGCGCTCGCCCTGGTCCCCTTCACGCTCTCCCCGGTGATCGTGCAGTTCGGCATCAGCACGCTGCTGCTGGCCGTGCTGGCGCAGGGGTGGAACATCATCGGCGGCTTCACCGGCTACGCCTCGTTCGGCAACTCGGTGTTCTACGGCCTCGGTACCTACGGCACGGCGGTCGCCATGGTGCAGCTCCATCTGCCGTTCTGGCTGGGGCTGGCGATCGGGGCCGTGGTGGCAGTCGCGTTCGCGCTGCTGCTCGGCCTGCCCGTGTTGCGCCTGCGAGGCCACTACTTCGCCATCACCACCCTCGCCCTGTCCGAGGCGGTTGCCGCCATCATCTCCAACCTCGACATCGCGGGACGCAACACCGGCCTGATCCTGCCGCTCATCCGTGGGGACACCATGTTCTACGAGCTCAGCCTGGGGCTGATGGTGCTGGCCACCCTGACCGTGCTGTGGCTGTCGCGCAGCCGCTTCGGGTTCGGGTTGATCGCCATTCGCGAACGTGAGGACGCTGCCGAGGTCATGGGGATCCCGACGACCCTCTACAAGACGCTCGCCTTCGGGCTGGCGGCCCTGTTCAGCGCCCTGGCCGGGGGCATCCACGCCTACTGGATCACGTTCATCGACCCCGCCAGCGCCTTCGACATCTCGCTCAACGTGCGCATGATCATCATGGCGGTCTTCGGCGGCGCCGGCACCGTCATCGGCCCGGTCGTCGGCGCCCTCCTGCTGTCGGGCGTGTCGGAGGTGCTGGCCTCCTACATCACCGGCGTCGCCAGCCTGTTCTTCGGGCTCGTCATCATCGCAGCGGTGGTGTTCACGCCGCGCGGGGTCATCGACGCCATCCGCCGCCTTCCCAGCCGCGGCCTGGCGACGTTCCTCGACTCGGTCCGGGGGACCCGGCTGTGACGGTGCAGCCCGGCGCCCTCTTCGAGGCGCGCCATGTCACCAAGCGCTACGGCGGCCTCGTGGCTGTGTCGGACGTGTCCTTCCGCCACGCAGAGGGCGAGATCCTGGGCCTCATCGGCCCCAACGGCGCCGGCAAGACGACCCTCATCAACCTGATCAGCGGCACGCAGGAACCCACCAGCGGAGCGCTGCTGTTCGAAGGACGTTCCCTGCGGGGGGTCCCCCCCTACCGCCGCGCCCACCTGGGCATCGGCCGCACCTTCCAGATCATGAAGCCGTTCCCCGGCCTGAGCGTCCTCGACAACGTCACCGCCGGCGCTCTCTTCGGCCGCCGGCCGGAACGCGCCATGGCCTCGGCACGCGCCGCGGCAGCTCACTGGCTGGAGTTCGTGGGGCTCGGCGACAAGCTCGACCAACCCGCCGACGCCCTCGGCGGACCCGACCGCAAGCGTCTGGAGCTGGCCAAGGCCCTGGCGCTGAAACCCCGGCTGCTGTTGCTCGACGAGGTGATGGCCGGGCTCAACACGGTGGAGATCGACGAAGTGGTCGACCTCATCCGCCGCATCCGTGACAGCGGCACCACCATCCTGGTCATCGAGCACGTGGTGAAGGCCATCCGCCAGCTCTCGGACCGGCTGCTGGTGCTGCAGTACGGTCAGCTCATCGCCGAAGGCACGGCCGAGGACGTGCTCGACGATCCCAAGGTGATCGAAGCGTACCTGGGCAGGAGGCGGCACTAGATGGCGCTTCTGGAGGTCTCCGGCCTGAGCGCGGGCTACGGCGACGCGGTGGTCTTGCACGACCTGGAGCTGCGCGTGGAGGAGGGCGAGATCGTCGCCGTCGTCGGCAGCAACGGCGCCGGCAAGACGACGCTGCTGCGCGCCCTGTCCGGCGTGATCCCCAGCCGCGGCGAGGTCCGCTTCGCCGACCGGCCGGCGTCGTCGATCAGCCCCGACGAGGCGTTCGGCCGCGGCCTGGTGCAGGTCCCCGAAGGGCGTCAACTGTTCGACCGCATGACGGTGGAGGACAACCTGCGGATGGGCGCGTTCCGACGGCGCGACGCCGCGGCGGTGCGGCGCGACTTCGAGCGGATGTACGAGCTCTTCCCCGTCCTGGCCGAGCGGCGGCGCCAGCTCGCCGGCGACATGTCGGGCGGGGAGCAGCAGATGTGCGCCATGGCGCGCGGACTGATGGCGGCGCCCCGCCTGCTGATGGTCGACGAGATGAGCCTGGGCCTGGCGCCGGTGATCGTGGAGCGACTGCTGGAGGTGCTCGGCGACATCCACGAGCAAGGAGTCACGGTGCTGCTGGTCGAGCAGGACGTCAACAGCGCGCTCTCCATCGCGCATCGCGGCTACGTACTCGAGCACGGGAAAGTGGCCCTGACGGGAAACGCGGACAGCCTGCTCGACGACCCGCGCGTCAAGGAGGCGTACCTCGGCTTGTGAAGCGTGCGTGTGTTGCGCACTGGTAGCATGTCGGCCGTGACCGACGCCGAGGATCTCCCGTGAGCCGCCCCCGCATCCTGGGCGGTAGCGCCAAGGGCCGCGAGCTCGACGCTCCGCGCCGCGGAACGCGGCCGAGCCCGTCGCGGCTGCGTGAGGCGCTCTTCGACATCCTCGCGTTCGAAGAAGTAGGCCCCTTCCTCGATCTCTTCAGCGGCTCCGGCGCGGTCGGGCTGGAAGCCGCCAGCCGCGGCTGGGACGCCACCTGCGTCGATCTGTCGCGTGAGGCGGTCAGCGTCATCCGTCGCAACGCCGCCCGCGCCGCCCTGCAAGTCGAGGTGGTCCGGGGCGACGCATTGCGATTCGCGCGCGAGCACCGGGGCGCCTTCGGCGTGGTGTTCGCTGCACCGCCCTACGATCTGGAACTGACGCCCGTCTTCCAGGCGATCCTGGACGCAGGCACGGTACGGGCCGGCGGGCTCTACGTGTTCCAGCACCCCAGCCGGGAACCTCCGTCGCTCGAGCCCCAGGAAGGTCTGGAGGCGCGGCGCGAGAAGCGATACGGGACCAATGCCGTGACGTTGTTTCGCCGTTCGCGCTGAGGCCCCCGCAGCACCCACGGAACGCCCCGGAACCCTGTCTCCGACTACCGGCAGGCCTGTGAGGGCGTGCTAGAGTAGCATGTTACCGTCGCGCCCGGAGACGGGTAAGGCACGAGTACCGCCCCGCCGGCGCGCGCTGGAAGGTCTTGAATGCTGGGATTCGTCCAGAAGCTCTTCGACAACAACGATCGTGAAGTCCGTCGCCTCGAGAACGAGGTCATCGGACGGGTGAACGACCTCGAGCCCGAGACGCAGAAGATCGACGACCTTGCGGCCGCTTTCGCCGCCCTCAAGCGCCGCCATCTGGAGGGCGGCGAAGTGCTCGAGGACCTGCTCCCGGAGGCGTTCGCGCTCACCCGCGAGTCCGCGGTCCGCAACCTCGGCCTCCGGCACTACGACGTCCAGCTCATCGGCGGCGCAGCCCAGCACTACGGGCGCATCGCCGAGATGAAGACGGGCGAGGGCAAGACCCTCGTCGCCACCCTGGCGCTGGCGCTCAACGCCCTCAGCGGGCAGGGCTCCCACCTCGTGACGCCCAACGACTACCTGGCGCGTACCGGCGCGGAGTGGATGGGTCCGGTCTACCGCGGCCTCGGCATCACCGTCGGCGTCATCGAGCACGACAGCCTGCCGGAGAACCGCCGCGACGCCTACCGGCGTGACATCACCTACGTCACCAACTCCGAGCTGGGCTTCGACTACCTGCGCGACAACATGTCGTTCCGCACCGATCAGCTCGTGCTACGTGAGGACAACCCACTGCACTACGCCATCATCGACGAGGTCGACTCGATCCTCATCGACGAGGCGCGCACACCGCTGATCATCTCCGGGCCCGCCGAGGTCGCCACCGACAAGTACTACACCATGGCGAAGATCGTCCAGCAGCTCGAACGCGGCGAGCCGGGCGAGGGCGAGGAGCCCCCTACCGGCGACTACACCGCCGACGAGAAGGCCAAGGACATCCACCTCACCGAGCCCGGCATCGACAAGGCCGAGAAGCTCATCGGCGTGTCCGACATCTTCAGCCCGCAGAACATGGAGTTCGGCCACATGCTCCGCCAGGCGCTGCGCGCCCGGGAGCATTACCACCTCGACCAGCAGTACGTGAAGGACGATAACGGCCAGATCGTCATCGTCGACGAGTTCACCGGCCGCCTGATGCCCGGGCGGCGCTTCGGCGAAGGCCTGCACCAGGCGATCGAGGCCAAGGAGGGCGTGAAGATCGAGCGCGAGAACCAGACGCTCGCCACCATCACGTACCAGAACTTCTTCAAGCTCTACGACAAGATCGCCGGCATGACGGGGACCGCCAAGACCGAGGAGAAAGAGTTCCAGGAGATCTACAGCTCCGACGTGCTGGTCATCCCCACCAACAAGCCGATCGTACGGCAGGACTACGAGGACGTCATCTACCGCACCGTCGAGGGCAAGTTCGAATCGGTGGTCGACGAGATCGTCGAGATCAACAAGACGGGGCAGCCGATCCTGGTCGGCACCGTCACCATCGAGGCCAGCGAGCGGCTGGCGCGGATGCTCAAGCGCAAGGGTATCCAGCACGAGGTGCTCAACGCCAAGTACCACGCGCGCGAGGCCGAGATCGTGTCGCAGGCCGGGCGCAGCGGAGCCGTCACCATCTCCACCAACATGGCGGGGCGCGGCACCGACATCGTGCTGGGGGGCAACGCCGAGGCCCTGGCGCGACAGTTGCTGGTACGTGAGGGCTTCGAGCGCTACGACACCGACACCGAGCTCTTCATCAAGGCCATCATGAGGGAAAGGCCGGACGAGGCACGCGCGCACGGCGAGAAGCTCGAGGGCCTTCCGCAGGACATCATCCCGCGCCTGGAGAACATCCGCGACGAGGCAGCGAAGGACCACGTCAAGGTGGTCGAGGCCGGCGGGCTGCACATCATCGGCACCGAACGGCACGAGTCGCGGCGCATCGACAACCAGCTCCGCGGCCGCTCCGGCCGACAGGGCGACCCGGGCTCGAGCCGCTTCTACGTCAGCTTCGAGGACGACCTGATGCGGCTGTTCGCCAGCGAGCGCGTGCTCGGCATGATGGACCGCCTCGGCATGGACGACAGCCAGCCGATCGAGGCGCGCATGGTCACCGGCGCCATCGAGCGCGCCCAGAAGCGCGTCGAGGATCGCAACTTCGGCATCCGCAAGCAGCTCCTGGACTACGACAACGTCATGAGTAAGCAGCGCGAGGTGGTGTACGCCCAGCGCCGCGACATCCTGCTCGGCCACGACATCAGCGAGGACGTGCAGGACATGATCGCCGAGTACGTCGACTCGCAGGTCCAGCGCTACGTCAACGCCGCGCTGGAGCCCGAGGAGCACGACATCGGTGCGCTGCGCGCGGCCATCCTGGAGGCGGCCCCACAGCTCGAGCACTTCGACTTCGAGAAGCTACGCGGCCAGGACCCCGATGACGCCACCCAGATGCTGGTGCCCGAGCTTGAGGCGGCCTACCAGGCCCGCGAGGGGGAGCTCGGGGCCGAGTTGCTGCGCGAGCTCGAGCGCTTCATCGTGCTGCAGGTGGTCGACCAGCACTGGAAGGAGCACCTCCACAACATGGACGTGCTGCGCCAGGGCATCGGCCTGCGCGGCTACGGCCAGCGCAACCCCCTGCAGGAGTACGGCCTCGAGGGTTTCAACCTCTTCGAGGAGATGAAGGGCGACATCCGCTTCAATGTGGCCAAGCTGCTGTTCCGCGTGCAGGTGGAGACCGACCAACGGCTCGAGCACCGGCAGCAGCGTCCGCCCGCGGTGGAGTACAGCACCGACCGGCCGCAGCCGGGCGTCGGACAGGGCGGCGAGGGCGGTCCCACCCGACCCATCCACGCCGACAAGAAGGTCGGGCGCAACGATCCCTGCCCCTGCGGCAGCGGCAAGAAGTACAAGCATTGCCATGGGAGGGCCGCCGCTTAGGAACGACAACGGGCAATGCATCCCCACCCGGCAATGCCCATTGCCATGGGAGGGCCGCCGCTTAGGAACGACAACGGGCGATGCATCCCCCACCCGGCAATGCCCATTGCCATGGGCGGGCCGCAGCCTGACAGCAACCTCAGGCGGCGTCACGTTGCGCGGCAATGCCCATTGCCACGGGAGGGCCGCAGCCTAGGGGGACCGCCGGCGGCGCGCCCCGCGAATCCGCCTAGACTGTCCGCGGCCCGCCATCGAGCGGGCCGCTTCAACGTGCTGCGGCCGCGGGGCCGGCGCCCGCCCGTCGGCCGACGCCCCTACTCTGCTAAGCTGAGCGCCGCATGGACTTCGTCCGCAGCCTGCACGACCGCATCCGCGCCACGGACTCGCGCGTCTGTCTCGGCATCGACCCGCGCCCCGCGCTGAGTCCGCTGACCGATCCGGCGCGGCTCGACGACGACGCCGAGCGCGTTGCCCACGCGGTCGAGGCGAGCTTCGCCGCCATCTTGCGTGCCAGCGCAGACGCCATCGCCTGCTGCAAGCCGCAGGTCGCCTTCTTCGAGGCCCTGGGCCTGCCGGGGCTGCGTGCGCTTGTCGGGCTGCTGCGTACGGCCCGCGAACTCGGGGTACCGGTGATCCTCGACGGCAAACGCGGCGATATCGGCAGCACCGCCGAGGCGTACGCGCACGCCTACCTGGCGAACGGCACGTTCGCTGCCGACGCCCTCACCGTCAATGCCTACCTGGGGCTCGACACCCTCGAACCCTTCCTCGACGCCGCACTGGAGCACGGCCGGGGGCTCTTCGTGGTACTCAAGACCTCGAACCCGGGCAGTGCCGACCTGCAGGACCTCGTCCTCGCCGACGGCCGCCTGCTCCACGAGGCCCTCGCCGACCGGCTAGCGGCACGGGCGAGCGACCTTCCCCGCGGTCCGGACGGCTACAGCGCTCTCGGCGTCGTGGTCGGCGCGACCTATCCGGAGGCGCTGGCGGCACTGCGGAGTCGCGTCCCCGCCAGCGTCGTGCTGGTCCCCGGATACGGCGTCCAGGGCGGGCGAGCCGGGGACGTCGCCGCCGCCTTCGACGCCGACGGTCTCGGAGCCGTGGTGAGCGCCAGCAGGTCCCTCACCTACCTTCCAGCGACGAACGAGCAGGAGCTCGCTTCAGCCGCCCTGGCGGCCGTCCGGGAGATGCGCGACGCCATCAATCGCGCACTCGACGCGCGCGCCTGACGCACCTCGCGGCTCAGGAACCGCCCGTCAGGGCGTCTTCATGTAGCTGAGGAAGCGTGTGGGCGACATGTTCGTCCGCAGCTTGGGGAGCAGCCCGAGGACGGTCCGGAACCCCACCTCCGGGCCATCGAACACCGCAGCGTAGCTGTCGAGGCTCTCGACCAGCGCCGTGCGGAACGCGAAGGTTTCGAGCTCCTTACCGGCCGCGACCTGCTTGGGCCAGCTCGCGACGCCGCCGGGAACACTGCCCACCACGTACATGCGCGATTGGTTGGTCGCCAGGAAGAGCTGCGAGGCGTCCCGCTCAGGCGCCATCACGTAGCTGGAGATGTGCACGGCGCAGTCGCCCATGTGTTGCAACACCGGCTTCGGTCCGTTCGCCAGCGTGACGTCGTTCCTGGGGTGCAGCACGATGAGCCGCGGGTACACGGTCCAGTTCCAGATGATGGCCCAGAAGGCAATGCGCTTCGGATCGTTGGGGTCGGAGGCGAGCAGGGCGGCCGGGCGGATCGCCTGCGACACGCGATCGAGCGCCGTGCCACCGTCGAGGAGAAGGTCGCTGACGCGCGCGGGCGCATGGACCGGGAAGGGCTTCACCTTGTACCAGCTCTGGAAGCGGTCGAGCATGGCCTGCCAGGTCTTGGCGTCGATGGGACCCGGCTTCCAGCTCCCGGGCAGCAACCGGCGTTCGGCCAGGTAGAGCACGTCGGCGTAGTGCGGAGCGTCCTTGGCGATCGGGACGTCGTTCACGGCGACCATGCGGGGCAGGGCCGGCTCCACCAGGCGGACCGCCCGCTCCACCACCAGCGCCGCGTCGACCCCGGTCGCGGGCCGGTCGGTACTCAGATCGGTGAGCGCGTCACGGAGCTCCGGGACGCAGATCGGGGCGGCGGCGGCCGAGGACACGAGAACCGCGAGGAGGAGGAGAAGGAAACGCCGCATGGCCCGAGTCTATCGGGCCATGCGGCGTGCGTCATGTGAGGCACCGGCACATCCTGCGCCGGCGTAGCTCAGTAGGAGAGGTCGTACCGGCTCACGCCGGAAGAGCCCGCATATCCGTTGACGGACTGGACCATCAGGTAGTCCCCGGCCAGGACCGAGATGGTCGCGGAGTTCGAGGGGCTGTACGTGTTGATATAGTCACCGTTGCTGGCGTACAGCTCCGCCTCCAACGAGATCGCGCTCGACACCTTGGTGAAGGTCAGGTTACCTGTTGACGAGATGTGCCACCAGTCAACGTCACCGAGCGTCTCGATCGCCCCGGAGTCCGGCGAACCGGAGTACAGCGGCACTGCCCCCGACCGCACATCGTTCCCGCTCTCGTAGGAATCCTGATAGTCGTAGCCGTAGGCGTACAAGTCAACGGTGGTGGACGAGCTACCCGTGTTCTCGATCCCAACATAGACGTGGCTCTCGCCGCTCATCGGCCAGATGACGCACGAGCCATGGCAGTTGTAGTTGACTCCGACGGCCTGCGGCGCAAGCCCTCCGGCCGCCGAGAGCGACGTCAGACCCACGGTGCCCGACGCGAAGAAGCCGGAGCTGTGGCTCGACGCCAGGGTGTGGTAGGTACTGTAGCTGATGAGGCTCAGGTTCAGGTTCGAGTCGAGCTCGACGTAGAGCAACGGGTGCGCCCTAACCGAGCTGGGGAGCGCGACGTCGAAGTAGACGGTCGAGTTCCCGGGCACGGTCACGTTCGGAGCGACCGGCGTCGTGTTGTCGGTGTTCGCCGTCGCCGGGTCTGGATTGGGAGGCGCACTGTAGGTGACGGTGATGGTACAAGCCGCCAGGACGCCTGCGAGCATGAGGAGCGCTGCGAAGAGTCCGAATCGTCTCATGATGGAGCCTCCTTGTCGCAGTGTAGCGAGCCCACACGGACCGCGGTTGCGAGCACCTTCACCCTTCACTCATGACGGGTCTGAAATGCCGCTCTGCACCGTCGCCTTCGCCCCCTCACTCCAGCGACATCAGGTAGGGATACAGGTCGGGCGCGCCGGCCAGCACCTCCAGCTCCAGCTCCGGGAAACGCTCGCGGATCGTCTCGGCCACGGCCTCGGCGCGCTCCTTGCCGAGCGACGCACTGTAGAACAGCGTGCCCAGCTCGTAGTCGTTCGCGCGCTCTTCGAGCAGCGCGAGTAGGCAGCCGTCGGCGTCCTCGTCGGCGACCTTGAGCTGGCCGTCGACGAGTCCGATGGAATCGCCCTGAGCGATGTCGACGTCCTCGATGGTGGCGCTGCGGCTGGCCGTCGTGATCTCGAGGGTGAGCGAGGCGTCCGCCGCCTCCTGCATGGCCTCGAGCAGCGGGCCGATGTCCTCACCCTCCTGGAACAGCACGGCGGCCGCCAGACCCTGGCCCAGCGTCCGCGTCGGAAGCACCTCGACGCGCTTCTCCGGGACCACCTCGCGCACCCGCTCGGCCGCCATGAGGATGTTCTTGTTGTTCGGCATCACGATGACGTCGGGCGCACCCACCGAACGCACTGCATCAGCGATGTCCTGCACGCTCGGGTTGTCACTCTGACCGCCGCCGACCACGCGCGCACCGAAGCTGCGGAACACCCGCGTCACGCCGTAGCCGCTCGACACCGTCACCAGGCCCGTGCGGGGAGGCTCGGCCTCCTCCGGCTCCACGTTGGCCAGGATCTCGTGGTGCTGCTCGCTCATGTCTTCGACCTTGGAGCGCACCATGGTGCCGTAGTGCGCGACGTCCGCCAGCAGCTTCTCGGGGTCCTCGGTGTGGATGTGGCCCTTGACGAATCCCTCGGCGCCCACCACCAGCAGGGAGTCGCCGTAGGGCTCGACCAGCTTCTGGATCTCGCGCGTCGGTACCGTCACGTCAGAGAGGAGAAACTCGGTGCAGAAACCGAACTCCTCCTCACCGAACTGCTGTTGCGCCCGCACCGTCACCTCGGGCGGCGCCGGGAGGTCGAGCCCGTCGAAGTAGGCGAGGACCCCTTCGAGGACCCGCACGAAGCCCTTGCCGCCGGCATCCACCACCCCGGCCTGCTTGAGGATGGCAAGCTGGTCGGGGGTGCGCACCAGCGCTTCCTCGGCGGCCTGGAACGAGACGCGCAGCACCTCGAGCGGCGGGCGCGCCTCGACCTTGCGGGCCGACTCCGCGGCGGCCTTCACGACGCTCAGGATGGTGCCCTCCACCGGCTTCATGACCGCGTGGTAGGCGCTCTTGGTGCCGGCGCCGAGGGCGGCGGCGACGTCGCGTCCGCCGAGGCGCTTATGCTTCCGAGCCACTTCGCCGAAACCCTTGAGCACCTGCGACAGGATCACCCCGGAGTTGCCGCGAGCGCCGAGCAACGAGCCGTAGGCCAGGGCGTGCGCGAAACCCTCCATGGTGCCCGGGTTCTCGTCGGTGAGCTGGCGCCGCACCGACTGCATGGTGAGGTGCATGTTGGTTCCGGTGTCGCCGTCCGGGACCGGGTAGACGTTGAGGGCGTTGACCTCGTCCACGTACACACCGAGCCACTCGGTGGCGTAGCTGAAGGCGTGGCTGAGCTGCCGCGCCCCCAGCGTCTCGGGTTCCTTGGTCGCGACATCAGCCACGACTGACCCCGTCCACGTGGACGCGTACGTCGTCGAGGGTGATCCCGGCGTACCGACGCGCGGCGTAGCGGGCGCGATCACGCACGGATTCGGCGACGACCGGGATGTTGACGCCGTAGGCCACCACCACGTGGATATCGACGTTGGCGCGCGTCTCCCCCTTGGGGTGCTCGATGACCACGCCCTCGTCGACCTGGGACAGTCCGAGCACGCGGCGCAGGCCCTCGCCGATGTTGGCTGGCGCCATGCCGACCACGCCGGGGACCTCGTGCGCAGCCAGGCCGAGGATCGACGCCAGGGCGCCGTCCGAAACGTGGACCTGGTCGATCTCGCGCTCCTTGATCTTGCGCTTGGTGGGGCGGGGCGCGTCTTGCCCTGCCTTGCCTTCCTCCATGACACGTCCCTCCCGTTCACGCTCCGTCGCCTCGTGATCCGGCCCCGATCGTGCGGACCAGCGAGTCACGCGAGACTCTATCGCGTCGTCAGCGCATTCTAGCCCGTGCCGTGACGACGTCCCGTGGTGTCCCCCGCACGCCGAGCGTCGGCGCTGTCCGGCCGCTCATCCGTCGTCCCAGACGTCGACCTCGATGCTCGACGTGCGCACGCTCAGCCCGCGCCCCTCGACGAAGGCCAGTGCCGAGCCCAGTGTCCTCTCGAGCCAGCTCGGGTCGGCGCTGATGGCGCTGACACCGATGCGCTCCCAGGCGTGCGCGTTCAGCCCCTCGAGCCGTGCGACCGACACCGGGAAGCGCGCCTTGAGGCGCTCGGTGATCGGAAGGATCAGGGATCGCTTCTCCTTGAGGCTGCGGACGCCGGGCGTTTCCAGGGTGACGAGCAGGACCCCTACGTACACGGGGTTGCCGGCCACCGAAGCTACTCCATCCCGGCGAGGAAGCCGAGCCGCCGAAGTGCGCGGATCAGGTCCATCACCGTGACCTCGCCGGCGTCGTACTCCACCGCCACCTGCAGGTCGCTGCTGGCCTCGACGGCAAGCACGCCGCGAACCGAGCGCAGGGTCTCCTCGACGCGGGTGCGGCTGGCAGCGGTGTCCATGCCACGTACGCCCAGCAAGACGCGGGTCACCTCGGGCTCAGCCACGCCCGGCACCACCCTTCGCGCCACTATCGTCGCTGCGGGCACTGGCGGCTGCAGCCACGGCGTCGGCACGCGAACCGAGCTGACGCGTGAAGACGGAGGTGACCGCAGGCCGGTAGCTCTCGGCGTCGAGAGCGGCCGCCCCCGCCGCATCCTCGGCGGGCAACTCGACGCGCAGGTCGTACACGCCGGCGTCGTACGCGCTCTTGGTCAAGGCGCGGAGCAGCGCCAGCAGGGCCTCCCCGTCGCCCGGCGGCGGGCTCGCGAAGCGGCTCGCGAAGAGCGTGGGGCGCTCGCCGTCGAACACTGCCTGCGCCAGCACGTAACCCCTCACGCCCCCCTCCCCGACGGCCACGAAGGCGTGGCCGGTGCGCGCGAAGAAGCGCAGGCTGGCCTCGCCGGCGCGTGGCTCGAGCCCGTAGGCCCGCGCGTAGGCGCCGTCGATGGCGCGAACGACCGGAGCGTCGTCAGGCTCTAATGGTCTGGCGTGCGTGTCCATGAGCCGGAACGGCCCCCCTCCTTGTGAAGCAGCCTGACGGCCTCGATCACGATGTCCTTGCTGGCGCCCTTGAGCATATCGTAGAGGGTCAACGCGGCCACGCTGGCGGCCGTCAGTGCCTCCATCTCCACCCCGGTAGACGCCGTGGTGCCGCACGAAGCCTCGAAACGAACGCGCCCCGCCAGGCGCTCGGCGCGCACGCTCACCGACGTCAGCGGCAACGGGTGCGCCAACGGGATCAGCTCAGGGGTACGCTTCGCCGCCATGATGCCGGCGAGTTCGGCCACCTGCAACGCATCCCCCTTGGGAGCGCCGTCCTCGAGCCAGCGTGCGGCCTCCGCCGGCAGCGTCACGATCGCCTCGGCCACGGCGCGGCGCACGGTGGCGGGCTTGACGCCCACGTCCACCATGGTCGGGTGCCCGTCCTCGAAGTGGTTCGACGGCATGGGCTCATTGTACGGCCGTGCGCTACAGGACGAGCCCTTCCAAGGCGGCCTCCGACCGCTGCGGGTGCCAGGGAGCGTAGCCCGCCTCGACGAAGTACAGGCCGTGCGGCGCCACGTTGCGGCCCGCCAGCGTCCGATCGCGGGCGGCCAGCAGGCCGGGGATGGCGTCGGGACGGAGCTTCCCCTTCCCCACCCATAGCAGCGTCCCCACGACGGTGCGCACCATGCCGCGCAGGAAGCCGTCGGCGGCGATGTGCAGGCGCAGCTCACCGCCTTCCTCGCGCAGCTCGCACAGGTGGAGCGTGCGTTCGCGTGTGCGGGTCTCACGCGTGGCGAAGGTGCTGAAGTCGTGCCTGCCCAGCATCGGGACGCAGGCCGCCTGCATCGCCGTCACGTCGAGATGGCGGAACACCGGAAGGACCCTGTAACGCTGCAGTGCCAGCCCTCGAGGATCGTTCCGCGTCACGCGCAGGCGATAGAGGTAGCGACGGTAGCGGCAGTCGAACTGCGCGTGGAAGCCCTCGTCCGCCGTCTCCAGGCGAAGTACCACCACGTCCTTCGGCAGGTGGGCGTTGAGGGCGAGACGCAACTTCTCGTCGGGGATCGTCGAGCCCGTGTCGACGTGCGCGACCATGGCCAGCGCATGTACGCCCGTGTCGGTGCGCCCGGCGGCCACCACGCTGCCGTGGTCGCCCGGGAGCTTCGCCAGCGCCTCCTCCACGACGGCCTGTACGGTTCGTTCCCCGGCGGCCTGCCGCTGCCAGCCGTAGAAAGCGGTCCCGTCGAACTCGAGCGTGAAGCGGATGCGGCGCACGGGCTCAACCGTCGGCGACGGCGGGCGTCAAACGCAGACCGCGCCCCAGGGCGGGCACCAGGACGGTTCCGGTGAGCCCGACACTCAGGTAGCGGGCGAAGGCCACCAGCGGTGCGTGTCGTACCGCATCCGAGAGCAGCAGGCCGCTGCCGAACTGGACCGCGAACACCAGCACGACCCCCACCACCGTCAGCACCGCGCGTCCCTGCCAGGGTCCTCGGGTGCTGTGGGGGAGCAGCTCGGGACCGACCACGAAGGCCGCCAGCGCGCCCATCAGCACACCCGACTCCGGCGTCGGCAGCAGCAGGTGCACGGCAAGCGGCAGGCCCAGCCCGAGCAGCAGCACCGTGCTCCGGCGGGGCTCCAGGCGCAACCGGTCGATGGCGGCGGCGGCGCTCACCACCGCCAGTCCCACCAGGATGCCGCCAGCGATGTCGACCGGCAGGTGGACGCCCAGGTAGAGGCGCGAGAGCGACACCAGCAGCACCAGCAGCACGGCAACGATCGTGAGCCACGTGCGCTTGCCGTACACCGCCGCGAGGCCCCAGAAGGTCGTGCTCGACTGGGCGTGCCCGGACGGGAAACCGTTGCCCTGTGCGGTGGCGAGCGCGGCCGGCGACCTAACGATGCCGGGCTCGAGCGTGAAGGGGCGGGGCGTGTGGAACAACGCCTTGAGTTGCTGGTTGAGGTAGAAGCCGGCAAGGAAGTAGATCGCCAGGCGCCGGCCGACGCGGGCGTCCACGCCGATGTAGGCGATCAGCAGGAGCACGATGTAGGCCTGCTCCGACCCGAGCTGGGTGACGAACAGCATCAGCCGATCGAGCGCAGGGCTGGCGGCGGATTGCAGGGCGTGGATGACCTCCATGCGCTCCTCCCGGCACGAGCGCAGCACGGCGCACCCTCTGCCTCCCGGGATTGTAGCAGCCCCGCGTGGGTGGCGGTCGCGTCGCCCAGGTCCGTTGCGGCGCCCGGGGAGGCGTGCGATTCTACGCCCATGGACACGGCTCGATCGGACAGCCTCTTCGAACGCGCCCGCAGGGTCACGCCCGGCGGGGTCAACTCCCCGGTCCGCGCCTTCGGGTCGGTGGGCGGCTCGCCCCGCTTCATGCGCTCCGGTAGCGGTTGCCGCCTCGAGGACGTCGATGGCAACCTCTACATCGACATGGTGGGCTCGTGGGGGCCGCTGCTCATGGGGCACGCGCACCCGGACGTGGTGGCCGCGTTGCAGCGCTCGCTGGCGCGTGGCACCTCCTTCGGCGCCCCCATCGAAGACGAGGTGACCCTGGCGGAGACGGTCCTCGAGCGGGTCCCCTCGATGGACCGAGTGCGCTTCGTCAACTCCGGGACCGAGGCGACGATGAGCGCGATCCGGCTGGCGCGCGGTGTCACCGGCCGCGACCTGCTGGTGAAGTTCGAGGGCAACTATCACGGGCATGCCGACAGTCTGTTGGTCGCTGCCGGCTCCGGCGCGCTCACGACCGGCGTTCCCTCGAGCGCCGGCGTTCCCGCCGGGACCGCTGCCGACACGCTGGTGGCCGGCTTCAACGATCTCCCGAGCCTGCGCGCGCTCTTCGACACCCACCGAGACGCCATCGCAGCGGTGATCGTGGAGCCGGTCGCGGGGAACATGGGAGTGGTCCCCCCCGCCCCAGGCTTCCTGGAAGGGATGCGGGAGCTGACACGCGCGCACGGCACCGCGCTGATCGTCGATGAGGTGATGACCGGCTTCCGAGTCGCCCGCGGGGGCGCCGTCGAACGCTTCGGTCTCGAGCCCGACCTGATCGCGTGGGGGAAGGTGATCGGCGGCGGTCTGCCGGTGGGCGCCTACGGCGGCACGGACCGGTTCATGGACCGCGTCTCCCCTCTCGGCCCCGTCTACCAGGCGGGCACGCTCTCCGGCAATCCACTGGCGATGGCCGGTGGCTTGGCCACGCTGCGTGCCATCGACGACGCCGGCGACGTCTATGAAGCGCTGGAAGCGCGCGGCCGGCAGCTCCAGGAGGGGCTGCGTCGGGCCGCCCGCGGCGCTGGCGTGGACGTGCGCATCAACCGCGTGGGCTCGATGATCACCGTGTTCTTCACCGGCTCCGAGGTCACCGACTACGCCACGGCCACCAGTAGCGACCGCGACCGGTTCGCGCGCTGGTTCCACGGGCTGCTGCAGCGCGGTGTGTACTGGCCGGCCAGCCCCTTCGAGTCCGCCTTCCTCTCCTACGCTCACACTCCGAACGACGTCGACACGGTCGTCGAGGCCGCAGCCGGCGCGTTCGAGGACCTCGCAACGGGGGCTTGACGTGCCGCTGCCGCCTACCGGAGACACCATCGCCGCCATCGCCACCGCACCCGGGGCGGCGGCGATCGGCATCGTGCGGGTCTCGGGACCGGCGGCATACGACGTTGCGGACCGGTTGTTCCGGCCGCGACGCGGCGAAGCCCCCAGCCGGCACCCGGCGGGCCGCGTGGTACACGGGCGCATCGTGGACGGGCGCGCGGCAGGGGCGCCCGATGACGTGATCGACGAGGCTCTTCTGCTCACCTTTCGCGCGCCGCACTCCTACACAGGCCAGGACGTGATCGAGCTGCAGACGCACGGCGGGCCGGCCGTGCTGCGCACGGTGCTCGACCTGTGCGTGGCGGCGGGGGCGCGGCTGGCGGGACCGGGCGAGTACACGCTGCGCGCGTTCCTGGCCGGGCGGCTCGACCTGGCCCAGGCCGAGAGCGTGATGGACCTGGTCGGGGCCCAGACCGACAGCGCCCGCCGCAACGCCGCGCTGGGACTTTCGCGGGCCCTCGGCGAGCGCCTCGACCGCATCCAGACCGACGTCACCCAGGCCTACGCGGCGCTGCAGGCGAGCCTCGACTACCCTGAGGAGGGCGTTCCAGAGGCCGAGTTGGAGGCGCCGTTGGCGCAGGCCCTGCGCCAGGTCGAGGAGCTTCTGGCCACAGCCGAAGCGGGTCGGATCAGTCGCCACGGCGCGCGGCTCGCTCTGCTGGGCCGTCCCAACGCCGGCAAGTCGAGCCTGCTGAACGCGCTGCTGGGGTTCGAACGCTCGATCGTCAGCGCCACGCCGGGGACCACGCGCGATTACCTCGAGGCGCCGCTCTCGCTGGGCGGCATCCCGCTGACCGCCATCGACACCGCCGGGATCCGCAACGCCGAAGACGCCGTCGAAGCGTCCGGCGTGAGGATCGCCAAGCAGATCGCCGAGGCGTCGGATCTGTGCCTGCTGCTCCTCGACCGGTCGGTCCCCCTGGACCCCGACGACCTGGCGCTGACCGCCGAGTTGCCACCCGAGCGGACGCTGGTGCTCGCCAGCAAGGCCGACCTGGCCGCCGTGTGGGGCGACGATGCGCTGCCGATACCGGTCCTTCCCGTGTCCGCGCGAACCGGCGCCGGCCTCGACGCACTCAAGGCGCGGCTGCGCGAGCGTCTGCTGGGGGACGCCGCGGGCACGGAGCTGTGGATCTCCAACGAGCGACACGCGCAGGCTCTCGAGGCGGTGCGCGCCCACCTGACGGGTGCGCGGGGCGCTAGCCCCGACATCGCGTCGCTCGAGTTGCAGGACGCACTCGACGCGCTCGGCCAGATCACCGGCCGCTCGGGCGTGGCCGAGGAGACGCTGGCCGCGATCTTCGCGAACTTCTGCGTGGGGAAGTGAGGCGCGTCGTCAGGCCCAGGCGGCCTCGACCTCGCGCGCCGCAGCCCGCACGGCGGCGGGGAAGCTGGCCATCACGCCCTGCAAGACGCTCTTGGCGGTGAACTCGATCATGCTGAGCAGCGCCCGCCCACCCCACTTCTCGGGCGCCGGAAGGGCCAGATGGATGGTGATGCAGAAGCGATACTCCACGCGACAACCCCGCTCCGCGTGCAGCACCCGGGCGTCGCCCGATACCTCGGCCCATCCGGGTCCCTCGGGAGCGAGCGGCAGGCCCGTCAGACGGGCGCCGGCGTCGGTGTAGGTGAGCTCGGAGCGGAAGGGCAGCTCGCGCTGGCCGAAGAGCGCAGCGTTGACCGGCAGCGTGGCCGTCACGACCTTCGGCGAACCCTCCACGACCTGCAGGTCGGCCAGAAATGTCGCCTGCGAGAGCGACCGAGGTACGTCCCGGACGAAGCTCCGGCCCGCCTCGGGGGGCAAGTCCAGGTCCAGGATGAAGCTCACCTCGTGCGTCAAGTCCACGCCTTCACCTCTCGGCCTGGCCACGCGGACGCGGCCCGACCCACTCGACCCGCAACGCGCTCTCTTCCACCGCGGCCTCGATCTCGCTGTCGCTGGCCGTCCTCAGGCGAGGTAGCTCGTGGAAGAGCCCGGCGCTCGACGCCAGGCCCACCCGCACGGTGACGGGGCCGTCGTCGCTCACGCGGCCGATGCGCCACAGCAACTGACCTGCCAGGTCGTCGAGCTGAGGCAGGCTCACACCCGTCCCCGACAGCAATTCGCTCTTGCGCTCCTGAACCTCGGCTTCGCTCACCGGCCGGCCCCTTCCTGGCATCAGACTACCGCATTCGACCGGCGCTCGCTGGCACGGCCGCCCTCGCTCCACGACCTTCGAAACGCCGGCCTGCCGCCCGCCACCGGGCGCGTGGTAGCTTACGCGGGTGTCCGCGCCCTCATCGCCTAGCCCTCGAGCGCGGCATCGCTCGACCCTCCCCGGCCCCCTGGGCCTGTACCTGCGCGGGGTCGCCATGGGCACCTCCGACCTGATCCCCGGCGTTTCGGGCGGAACGATGGCGCTCATCCTGGGCATCTACCAGGAGCTGATCGCCAGCCTGGGGGCGTTGACCTCGGGCCCGTTCCTGGCCGCGGTCGGGCGCCTACGCCTGCGGCGCGCCTTCCGGCTTGCCAACGGCGGCTTCCTGGTCGCGGTGCTGCTGGGGATCGCGACCGCGGTGGGTGCGCTCTCCCGGCTGATGCACTGGCTCCTCACCGCCCATCCGAGCGGCGTGCATGCCTTCTTCTTCGGGCTCATCCTGGCATCGGCCGGACTGGTCGCCAGGCTCGTCGGCCGCTGGACGGCCGGCGGCATCGTCGGCGCCCTGGTGGCGACGGCCGGGGCGTTCTGGCTGGTGGGTCTGACGCCGGCGGTCACGCCCGACGCTCCCGCCTTCCTGCTGCTGAGCGGCGCGCTGGCGGTGTGCGCACTGATGCTCCCGGGCATCTCCGGCGCGTTCGTGCTGGTGCTCCTCGGCAAATACGACACGGCCCTCGCGGCCGTGACGAACCTCGACCTGGCCGTGCTGCTGCCGCTGGCGGTCGGCGCGGTCCTGGGCCTGCTCACGTTCGCGCGCCTGCTGGCGTGGTTGCTGCACCGCGCCCACGACACGACGCTGGCCATCCTTGCCGGCTTCATGCTCGGCAGCCTGCGCAAGGTGTGGCCCTTCGTGGCACCGAACGGGCATGTCACCTGGCCCTGGCTGAGCACCGGCACCGCCCTGCTACTGTTGTTGTTGGTGATGGGCGCAGCCCTCGTGGCATGGCTGGAGCGCGCCGGATCCCGACGCGACGCCTGACCGGCGCCCTCCCCCTCAGGAAGTTCATTGTGGTCTCCGCTCACGTTAACCCTGCGCCCGTACAGTAGCGGTGGTAGGCGGGTTGTGCGGGCCCGCTCCCCAAGGCGCATCCCGCGTCCGACAGACACCGCGACCGGAAGCCGGGCGACGGCTTTTCGAAAAGGAGGAGGACCTTGTTTCGCAAGCGCATAGCCTTCGGCTTGGGAACGTTGATCGTGGCAGTGGGGCTGGTGCTGGTCGGCGCCAACCTGTTCCCGGCAGTGAGTGCGCAGTCGAGCACCACCCCGTCCGGGAATCAGCCTTCGGCGCTCCTACAGAACGAGCAGAACACCGTCAACATCGTCAACACCTACGGCCCGAGCGTGGTGGCGATCAACGTCACCGTGCAGGGTCAACGGGTCAACCCGTTCCAGCAGCAGGGCGTGCCCCCGCAGTTCCAACAGTTCCTGCCGCAGCAGCCGCAGGTCATCCAGGCGGCCGGCTCAGGCTTCGTGATCGACGCCCAGGGGCAGATCATCACCAACTACCACGTGGTGCGCGACGCCCTTCAGAAGGGGACGGTGCAGCTCCAGAGCAGCGCCAAGATGACGGTCACGTTCCAGGGCAGCCAGAAAGAGCTACCGGTGCACGTGATCGGCGCGGATCCCGACTACGACCTCGCCCTGTTGCAGCTCGACAATCCCAGCAACCTGCCGAGCAACGCCACGCCGATCCCCGTCGGCAACGCCGCCAACGTGAAGGTGGGCCAGAAGGCCATCGCCATCGGCAACCCGTTCGGGCTCCAGTCGACCGTGACCGAAGGGATCGTGTCGGCCATGGGGCGTGAGCTGCCTTCCGTCGGCCAGGTGAAGATCTCCATGATCCAGACCGACGCGGCCATCAACCCCGGCAACTCCGGTGGTCCACTGCTCGACTCCGCGGGTCAGGTCATCGGCATCAACACGATGATCATCCCCGGCATGAGCGCCAACGGCCAGGCCGGCAACATCGGCATCGGCTTCGCCGTGCCGTCCAGCCTCATCCAGAAGGCGTTGCCCGATCTGAAGAAGGGCGGCCTCACCGGCATCTACGCGCAGGCCCTCGACATCCAGAACAAGCCGCGGATCGGCGTGTCGGTCATCGGCGTCGACAACTTCCCGAACGACGTCCGCAAGACGCTCAACATGCCCGACCAAGGTGCCGTGGTGATGCAGGTGGCCCCCGGCGGTCCCGCCGACAAGGCCGGGCTGCAGGGCCCCGGCTACCAGGCCAACGTCAACGGGCAGAACTATCCCGCCGGCGGCGACATCATCCTGCAGGCCGACGGCACCGCGATCAACACGGTGACCGACCTCCAGCGCATCGTCCTCAGCAAGAAGGCGGGCGACAAGCTCGAGCTGCAGGTCGAACGCAACGGTAAGACGCGCAACGTCACCGTCACGCTCGAGGTCGTGCAGCCGAGCCCGAACTCGAACGGCTCGGGCAACTCCAACGGGTCCGGCGGCTCCGGGCAGTGATGGACTGAGACGGCCCATGCAACCGGAATGGAAGGGAGGGCGGCCTCGAGCCGCCCTCCCTTCTTCGTGACGCATGGGTGCGCCTCAATCCTCCGTCGGCGGCCATGGTGCCGAGACGCCGGCGACACGCGCCGCCACCTCCGCGACCACGCCGGCCACACCGGCCAGGTCGTGGAGCAGCCCGACGCCGGAACCGGCAAGCAGCCACCAGCGCTCGGCCACGCGACGTGCGACCGGAAGCCCGTCCGCGGGCACGCTGGTGCGTGCCCCACGCACCGCACGCACGCTCTTACCGAGATCCAGGCGGCCGGAGGCCAGCAGCGCTTCGAGCTCCGGCGCGTCGAGGAGCGCCTCCACCAGTTCGCGCCGAAGCCCCACGGGGACCCCTAGCAGGCGCCCGCCGACGGGCTCGTAGCCTACCGGATCGGGAGGCAGCGCGGGGGCCACCAGCCGCGCCCCGCCAGGCGCCGGCCGGAACCGCCAGTTCCCCAGGCTCACGACGGGCAGCGTGACGCCGGCCGGGAACGGCTCCAGGCGCACCCGCGGGTACTGCTGGAAGGCGGTGTCGAGACGCACCGGCCGATCCAGCGCCGACTCGGCCACCTCGGCACCGTCGGCTCCGCACGCCACCACCACGGCCCGCGAGGCGACCGTGTGGCGGGCGCGAACCTCGAGCGTCATGCGACGGTCGAGGGCCAGCCGCTCCAACACCAGCTCCTCACCGCTCCGCGGCCGGACCCGGGTGTTGAGCATCAGGTCGGCCCCGCTACGCACGGCCTCCCGGGCGAAACGGTACGCCAGCGCGTCCCCGCCCAGGTAGCCGCCCGCCTCCAACACAGCCGGGCGGTCGGCGGCAACGCCGGTCATTGCGCGGACCGCCTCCACCGCCGGCGCCGTCAGCAGGCGATCGAGAGGCCGGGCCGCGGCGCCCTGACCGGGTGCCAGCTCGAGCCACCCCGCACGCACCCCGCCCTCCGAGGGCAGCGCCGCCTCGACCAGCGAGCGCGCCCAACGCAACGCGGCGACCGGCACGCCCCCGCCGTCCTCGGAGATCGGCGGCAGCAGCCCGGGCGACGCCACCGTGGCGCCGCCCTCGTTGGGGATTCCGGCGGCCTCGATGAGCACCACGTCGAGCGCGGGCGCCCAGCGGCGCAGCAGCGCCGCGGTCGCGGCGCCCATGAGCCCACCGCCCAGGACGACAATGTCGTAGGCCGCCCGCGGCGGCGGCCGATCCGGGGTGGCGCAGACCCGTCCCGGGCGGTTCCCGGTCGTCATATCGGAGTCTACCGCCGGGCGCGCGGTGGGCCCATGAATGCCGTCTACAGCGCCACGGAAGCGCCCGAAGACGCATGCTAGGCTGACCATCATGGAGTCACCGATCGACCACGGACGGCTGGGGCTGGTGCTCTCGGGCGGTGGCGCACGAGGCTTCGCACACATCGGGGTGCTGCGGGTGCTCGAACGCGAGGGGGCCCGCTTCGACGTCATCGCCGGAACCTCGATGGGCGCCATCCTGGGCGCGTTCTACGCCAGCGGCCACCGCGCCGACGACCTCTACCGCCTCGCCGACACCACAAGCTGGCGCGAGGTCGTGGACCTTTCGTTGCAGACCGGCCTGTTCAAGGGCGACCGACTCGAGGCGTTCCTTGCCGACCACCTGCCCGCCACCTTCGACCGGCTCGACGTGCCGCTCGCCGTGACCACGACCGACATCGAGACCGGCGAGGGAGTCGTTCACATGGAGGGCGATCTCGTGCGCGCGGTGCGTGCCTCGAGCAGCTTCCCCGGAGCCTTCGAGCCGATCCAGTTCCAGGGGCGCACGCTGGCCGACGGCGGGATCGTCAACAACCTGCCGGTGGGGGCCGCCACCCTGCTCGGCGCCACGCGCTGCATCGCCTCGGACGTCACCGCCCCGCGCCGCTCCGTCTACGCGTCGGCGCCCAATGACGGCAACTGGTGGGAGCGGATGGTCCAGACCGTGCGACTCGAGCGCCGCACGCCCATGGCGCAGATGCTGTTCCGCACGAGCGACATCACGCAGGCCATCCTGGTCGACATCCAGTACAGCCTTCATCCGGCCGATCTTCGCATCCGACTCGACATGCCCGAGGTGCGCATGGAGTCCTTCCGCGACTTCCGCAAGATCGTGAGTTACGGGGAGGAGACCGCGGAACGCGCGCTGGACGCAGTCGGCGGGCTGGACGCCCTGCTCGCGCCACCGCGCTCCGATACGCCCGAGCGCACGGTGACCAGGCCCCGCGACCCGAGCCCCCGCACCCGCTGACCCGAACCGTTCGCAGGCTGCAGACCGGGCTCCTGCACGGCGTTAGACTGCTCGCCGTGAGCCGAGTGAACGGGAAGCCCCCGAACGACGGCGTCCCGTCCGGAGCGGTCGTGACGGCCGGCGGCCGCGCAGCGCGCCCAGCCGCCGTGCGTTGGCTGACCCTGGGCCTGGCGTCGGTCCTGGTCGGTCTGCTGTTCAGCCTGTTCGTCGCCGGCGTGGTCGTGGTGCACGGTCACTCCATGGAGCCCACGCTCCACAACAACGAGCGCGTGCTGGTGCTGCGCACCGGGTCCTGGCTGCACAGGCTGGGATGGGACGCCTTCGAACCCGGCGACATCGTGTTCTTCCCCGACCCCACGCGCAAGGCGCCAGCGTTCGCCCGCCTGCTGAGCCCGCACCTGCTCATCAAGCGCATCGTGGCCGGGCCGGGCCAACGCGTCGGCATACGGGCGGGTGTGCTGTACGTCGACGGGCGGGCACGGCCGGAGCGCTACCTCGCCGGCGCGTTCCGAGGCCTCGGCAGCGTGCCGGCGACGCGCGTCCCGGCAGGTCACGTCTACGTCATGGGGGACAACCGCCGTCCGACGGCATCGTTCGACTCACGCAGGTTCGGGGCCGTGCCGACCGGCTCCATCGAGGGGCGGGCGATCCTGGTGGTGTGGCCGCTGCTCAGGCGCTCCACCGACGGCTGGAGCTGGAATGTCCGCCTCCTGAACGCACGGCGCGACAGCGCTGCCCCGCCGGCGACCCGCCGTGCCGCTGCCGCCCGCTGACACCCGATCGACACCCGATCGACACCGAGGACGGCCGGCGGTCGGGCGCCGCGCTAGCCCGCCTCGGACAGCCGCCCGTCAAGACCGAGCGCGTCGGCGCGCTCCTGCATGGCGGCCAGCACGAAGCCCACGTGATCCCACAACTCGACGCCGAGCTCCGATGCGCCGACACGTACGTCCTCACGGTTGACGCCGCGCGCGAAGGCCTTGTCCTTGAACTTCTTCTTGAGGCTCTTGACCGTCTGGTTGGCGATGTCGCGGTCCGGGCGCACCAGCACCGCCGCCGTGATGAGCCCGGTGATCTCGTCGCAGGCGAAGAGGGTGCGGGCGAGCGGCGTGCGGCGCGGCACGCCGGTGTAGTCGGCATGGCCGAGGATGGCGTCCGTCACCACCTCGGGGTAACCGAGCTCCTTCAGCTTCGCGACCCCCACCCAGGGATGACCGCTCGCGTCCCGGTCGGGATTGGGATAGCGCTCGTAGTCGAAATCGTGGAGGATCGCAGCGACCGACCACAGCGTCTCGTCCTCGCCCTGGGCGCGAGCGTAGGCGGCCACCGCCGCCTCCACCGCCAGCATGTGCTTGCGGAGGCTGTCCGACTCCGTCCAGGACTCCATCAACGCAAGGGCATCGTCACGTGTCGGCGTCATGCGCCAGTGTAACCGAGCCCTCCGCCGAGCCCCCGTATACTCGCGCCATGCGTGATCCCGAGATCCTGCACGTGCACGACGTCGCGTCCGCCGCTCTCGAGCTGTTCGAAGAGACCCTGCGCTCAGCGGTCGCGGCGCGGGGTCGGTTCGTGGTGGCGCTCTCCGGCGGCTCGACGCCGCTGCCGATGTACCGCGCGCTGGCCGCGCGGAGCGACCTACCGTGGCATGCCGTCTGGGTCGTGTGGGGCGACGAACGCTACGTCCCCCAGGATCATCCCGACAGCAACGCCGGCGCCGCCCGCAAGGCCTTCCTCGATGCGGTTCCGGTCCCGGAGGCGCAGGTGCTGCCGTGGCCTCACCTGGCGACGCCCGAGGCGTCCGCGAGCGCCTACGCCGCCACGCTGCGGACCGCGCTGGGTGATACTCCGACCCTCGACCTGGTGCTCCTCGGGCTGGGCGCCGACGGCCACACCGCCAGCCTCTTCCCCGGGACGGGCGCGGCACTCGAGCCCGCCCTGACGCTGGTCGTGCGTCCACCGGACCAGGTGCGGACGCGGCTCAGCCTGGGGGCGGCTGCCCTCAGCCGTAGCCGCGTCGTAGCGTTCCTGGTCCGGGGCGAGGAGAAGCGCGCGGCCCTGCAGGCGACGCTGAACGGTGCGGGCGAGCTCGATCGCTTCCCAGCGCGCGCCATCAGCGCGCTCGAGCGGCTACTGGTGATCACCGACCTCGACGCGCCGTAGCCTCGCGCCGCGGACGAGCCGGCCGTGGCGCGCCCGCCGCGTCAGGCCCAGCGCACCGCGTGCGCGTCCACCGGCGTGGCCAGGAGCGGGTGCACCGCGTAGGCGCGCACGCCGTACGCCAGCCGCCCGCTCGCGTCGGGCCGGAACCGCACCTGGTAGTGCGTCCCGCCGTCCGAAAAAGCGTCGACCTTGCTCATGGGCACCACGTGAAGGTTGCGCTGGAGGGCATCCTCCTCGGGGCTGTAGACCACCTCGACCCGGATCTCGTCGTCCGACAGACCCCGCGGGTTGAGAACAGCACTCACCTCGAGCTCCTCACCGATGCGGCGGAGCTGGCCCTCGACCGGCTCGGCGCTGAAGTACACCTCGGGCCACTGATCGGCCACGTGCTTCTTCCACGCGGCCAGCTCGGTCGCCTTGCGGTAGCCGTTCGCCGCCATCGCCTCACCGCGTCGCGCTGCCGGCGCGTAGTACGTGGACACGTAGTCCTTCACCATGCGCTGCGCGTTGAAACGCGGCGCCACCGTGGCGATCGCCTCCTTGACGCGCGTCAGCCAGTCGAGGGGAACGCCGTTGCCGTCACGGCGATAGTAGAGCGGGATCAGCTCACGCTCCAGGATGGCGTACAGCGCGTCGGCGTCCTCGGCGTCGGCCCGTTCGTCGTCCTCGAAGGTGCGCGCCCCGCCGATGGCCCAGCCGTTGGTGCCGTCGTAGCCCTCGGGCCACCAGCCATCGAGGATGGAGAGGTTCAGGATGCCGTTCATGGCTGCCTTCTGGCCGCTCGTGCCCGAGGCCTCCAGGGGCCGGCGTGGATTGTTGAGCCACACGTCCACGCCGCGCGTAAGGGCCCGCCCGATCGCCATGTCGTAGTCCTCCACGAAGAGGATGCGCCCGGCGAAGCGGGGGTCTTTCGAGAGGTTGTGGATGTGCGCGATGAGCGCCTGTCCCGCCTCGTCCGCCGGGTGCGCCTTGCCTGAGAACACCAGCTGCACGGGCCGATCGGGATCGCCGAGGATGCGCTCGAGCCTGTCCAGGTCGCGAAAGATCAGGGTGGCACGCTTGTAGGTGGCGAAGCGCCGCGCGAACCCGATGGTGAGCGCTCCCGCGTCGAAGAGCTGGCCGGTGTCCTTGAGGGCGGTGGGGCTGGCCTCATGGCGGTCGAGCTGGCGCAGCACACGCCGGCGCAGGAACCGCACGCTCTGTGCCTTCAGGCTCTGCCGCACCTTCCACAGCGCGCCGTCGTCGAGTTCGCGCACGCCGTCCCACATAGCGAGGTCGTCGAAGCGCTCGGGCCAGTCCTCCGGCAGCACCGTCCCCAGCAGATCCTGCACCTCAGGCGCCATCCAGCTCGACAGATGCACGCCGTTGGTGACGTGGCGAATCGGGATCTCGTCGACCGGCACGTCGGGCCACAGGTCGTTCCAGATGCGCCGGCTGGTCTCGCCGTGCAGTCGTGCGACGCCGTTGCGCCCGGACGAGAAACGCAGAGCCAGCGCCGGCATGCTGAACACCGCCCCCCAGCCGTGGTCGGCCTTGCCGAGCTCATGGAACTCCTGCTGCTTGAGGCCAAGGCTCCCCCAGAAGCCGCCGAAGCCCTGGTTCACGAGATCGAACGGGAAGGCGTCGTTGCCGGCAGCGACCGGGGTGTGCACCGTGAACAGGGTGTTGGCGGTGACCACTTCCCTCGCCTGCGCGAACGACAGGCCGTCGGCCACCAGCTCGCGGCAGCGCTCCAGCACCATGAAGGCGCTGTGCCCCTCGTTCATGTGCCAGGCGCTGGGGCTCACACCGAGGGCGCGCAGCATACGCACGCCGCCGACGCCAAGGATGATCTCCTGCGCCACGCGGGTGCGCTGATCGCCGCCGTAGAGCCGCCGCAAGATCTGCCGGTCGTCGGCGTGGTTGTCGCCGAAGTCGACGTCGAGCAGGTAGACCCGGGCGCGCCCCGCGCGGACCGTCCAGGCGCGCAACGCGACCTCGCGCCCGAACACTTCGACGCGCGCGGTCACCGGCTCCCCTTCGCCGTCAACGGCTAGCGTCAAGGGCAGGTCGGCGGGACTGTGCCGTACGTACACCGCCTCCTGCCGGCCGTCGCTGGCTACCCGTTGGTGGAAGTAACCCTCCGGGTAGAAGAGTCCCACCGCGACCAGGGGCACGCCGAGGTCGGAGGCGGCCTTGGTGTGATCGCCGGCGAGCACGCCGAGGCCCCCCGAGTACAAGGCGACAGCCTCGTGCCAGCCGTACTCCGCGCAGAAGTAGGCGTAGAGGTCGTCCGGTTGCCCGATGTGGTGCTGGAACCAGCTCGGCGCGGAGAGGTAGGCGTCGAAGCGCTCGACCACCCTCGCGTAGGCCTCCAGGTACTCCGGGTCGGCTGCGGCGGCGTCCAGGCGCTCCTGGCCGATGTCACGGATCAGCACGATGGGGTTGTGGTTCGACGCCTCCCAGAGCTCGCGATCGAGCTGCCGGAAGAGGCGGCGAGCGTCGGGCTCCCACGTCCAGTACAGGTTGTGCGCCAGGTCCTCGAGGCGTTGGATAGGCTCGGGTATGCGGGGAAGTACGGTGATGTGTCCAAGTATGTTCATGGGTAGGGGGGGACTTCCCGGAAGCGGGAATCGCCGATCAGTCTAGCACCCGGCCCCGGTCGCTCCGGAAGGGGCTGGCCTACACGCCGCCCGCCGTGGCGGGCCCGCCACTGGCCTCGGCGCCCGCTCAGGAGGCACACTGGAGTCCATGGCACGCGCCCCCCGCTTCCTTCCTCGCCTCGCGTTCGCAGCCCTTCTCCTCGCGCTCGCCGTGCCCGCGGCGGCCCGCGCCCAGACGCTGCGCCTCGGCGTGGCCGTCGGCGACCCCGGCATCGCCCCGCGGGCGTCGCTACGCGTGGAGAACGCCCGCGTCGGAAGCAGCCGCGTGATGCTCGGCCTTGCCTACGACGGCGCCGCTCAGCTCGATCTGGGGATGCAGGCGAACGAGACCTTCGGCCCACTGGGCAACGTCGTCGGGGAGGCAACGATGGCGCTGCGGACCGACGGCGCTGTTCAGGGCGCGCTCGGCGTGCGCGGCGTGCTGGGCCCGGTGGCCTTGGGCGTTCGGCTGTCGGGCTTCACGGATCCACCCGAGCGCTTCGACCCGCGGATGGTGGCCGGCGCCACGCGCCCCACCTTCGCCGCCGGGGGCTGGGGCCTGGCGCTCGACGCCAGCGGCCGCCCCGCTCGATCGTGGATCGTGGAGGCGAGCCCGCAGCTCTACCTGCTCCCAACCGGCGCTGCCTGGCGCGCCGACGCCCGCCTGCGCCGGCTGCGCGCCATCGGCCCGCACGAGCTGTCGCTCCGCCTCCGGGGCTACTTGCCGCCGGGAGCCGGCGGCGACGCCGCCGTCGGGCTGGGGTTCACCTACCACCGGCGCCGTGCGCCCGACCTCGACGGAGCGCTCTACCTGGGGGTGGGAGCGAGCGGCTTCGCCCCCGGCGCCACGGCATCGCTGTCACAAGCGCTGGGTCCGGTGCAGGCCACCCTCGGGGTGGACGCCGAACCGTACCGGCGCGACGTGCCCCCCTACCGCGCACACCTCGACCTGTCCTTCGATCTGGGAGCGGGGAACGCCACCGTGAGCGGGGCGGCCGCTTCGGGTCCGGGCGGGTCGTCGGCAGTGCTGGCCCTGAGCTACGCACTGGCCGTCGCGCTGCCGAGAGCGCCTGCACCGTAGGCAACGCGGCGAGGGCGCGACCCTGGGCCGCGATCAGCGCGGAACGGCGATCAGCTCACCGCTGTTGAGATCGAGGCGGAACACGCCATGCTCCGGGACCGCCCGCAGCACCTTGGTGGAGCCGTCGGGGCCGCGCAGCTCGAAGGTGTGCAACCCCGGCTGCAGGCTCACGGCGAAGCCGCCGTTCTGAACGACACCGTCGATCGACACTACCTGCGCGCGGCTCTCCGACCAGAACACCAGCGGGTCGCTCACCGGTTTGAGCGTCACAGCGACGCGGGTGACGCGGTAGTTCCTCACCAGGACAGCGAAGCTCTCGGCGTCGAAACCCGAGCGCTCGAGCCTGACCGTGTGGTTGCCGGGCAGTGCGGGCAGCGTCAGCGGCGTCATCCCCTCGCGCGCGCCGTCGAGGAACACACGCGCCTCGGGCTTGGCCGAAAGCTGGATGCTGCCGCCCGAGATGGCGGTGAGGATGACGTGCACGAAGCTGGTGTCGTCAGCACGGATCTCGACCGAGCGCGTCTCGGGGAGGAAGCCCTCCTTGCGGACCTCGAGGTCGTGGCGTCCGGGCTCGAGCATCAGCACGTCGAGCTTCGAGGTGCGCCCCACCGCCACCCCGTCGAGGAACACCTCGGCGTCCCCCGGCTCGCTGGAGATGAAGAGCCCGGCGCTGCCCTTCGGAAGGCTCACGGCCGCGCCCGTGAAGCCGGCGACGGCGGCGGCGAGCGCTTCGGCAGTGCCGTCGACGGCACTCGGCTGCAAAGGCCGGCTGATGAGGTCGGTGTTGCGCTTGCGCTGCGCGTCCACCACGATGAGGTTCACGGTGTAGGGCTCGCCGCCCTGCACCTGGCTCCGCGCGATCTCGCCGGACACCGCGTAGCGCGCGTTATCGAGCTCCGCGATGAGCATGGCGAACTCCGGCTCGAGGCTGCCCGCGATGCCGGGCGTGATGAGCTCTCCGGTCCTCACGCTCAAGCCGGTGGCCTGGGCGATCGCCTGCCTCAGGGCCGGCATGAAGCTGTCGACCACCTCCGCGGGTACGCCGCCCCGGGTGCCGAAGGTCGGCACCGAGATCTGTGCCGCGGCCGAGGACAGCAACGCCAGCAACGCCGCCAGCGCAAGCACCCGCAGGCTCCGCACGCCGACCACGCCCGCTCCCGCGGCCGCTCGCGTACAGGGATGAAGCCAACAGGAACGACGTCGCTCGGCCAGAAGCCCGCGGCGCTGGGACGGGCTGTGCATCGCCTCAGTATAGCCCTGCGCGTCGTCCCTTCTCCTGTCGGAACGGGGACGGCGGAATGGTATCCTCAGCGCACATGCGGCATCTGGTCTTGAGCGACGTGCACGCCAACGCTCCCGCGCTCGAGGCGGTGTTGCGCCACGCCGACTACCGCGGCTACGACGACGTGCTGTTCCTGGGCGATGCCGTGGGCTACTATCCCGACGCCGAGAAGGTGGTCGCGCTTCTGCGCTCGTTGAAGCCCAGGGCGAGCATCCTGGGCAACCACGACGCCGCGTTGCTCGCCATGGCGGGCGGGCAGAACGCCGGCCACCGCGAGGAGGGTGTCGTCACCGAGGTGTTGGCCAAGCAGCTCCCCATGCTCTCCGACGACAGCCTGCAGTTCCTCCAGGAGCTCCAGGACCACGTCGTGGACGAAGGCTGGGAGGCGGCGCACGGGGCGCTGCGCAACCCCTGGGAGTACCTCGCCACCGTTCAGAGCGCGCAGGCCAACTTCCCTCTGCTCGAGCAGCAAGTGTGCCTGGTGGGCCACACCCACGTCCCCAAGGTCTTCGCCGCCGTCGAGACGGAGGCCGGTCCCATGTGGCGCACGGTCCAGTTCCGGCAGGAGCGCACGCTCTACCGCATCCCCCCGCGCGCCCGCCTGTTCGTCAACCCGGGCTCCGTTGGACAACCACGTGACGGCATCCCCCTGGCCGCCTACGCCCTCTTCGACGACGCGGCGAGCACCTTCGAGCTGTTCCGGGTGGAGTTCGACATCCTCGCGGCGCAGCAGTCGGTCCGCTCGGCGGGCTATCCCGAAGTCCTGGCGGCGCGACTGGCGGTGGGCCGCTGAACGCTGCCCAGGACATCCTCGGGCACCACTCGGCCCGCGAGTCCCTACGGAGCCTGTACCGCACCGAGGGTCCGCACACCCTGCTCCTGGCCGGTCCCGACGGGGTGGGGCGGCGTCCCGTGGCGCGCTGGCTTGCCGCAGCGCTCAACTGCGAGGCACCCGACGCCGCGGCCCGCCCCTGCGGGCACTGTTCGAGCTGCCGAGCGCAGGCGGCGGGCGAACACCCCGACGTGCGCGAGGTGACGCCCTCGCAGACCACACGCAGCGGGCGGCAGCGCCGCCAGCTCGAGATCACCATCGATCAGCTCGTGACCAGGCCCAACGCCGACCCGGACCCGCTGGGCCCGTGGCTGGAGCATCGCCCCCGCTTCGCGCGCCGTGTCGGGATCATCGACCACGCCGAAGCGCTCAACGCCAGTGCCGCCAACGCGTTCCTGAAGATGCTGGAGGAACCGCCTCCTTGGGCCGTGATCGTGCTGGTCGCCACCGGCCCCGACGCCCTGCTCCCCACCGTCGCCTCTCGCTGCGCCACCGTGCGACTGGGCGCGGTCGACGTCAGCTCCTTCGCCGATCTCGAACGGCATCCGGGGTTCCGGCTCGGCCTACCGGGCCCGCTCGTGCGGGCACGCGAAGAAGAAACCGACTACCGCGCGCTGCAAGACGACGTCGACCGGCTGATCGACGCGCTCGACGGCGAACTCCGGGAAGCTATCGACGCCGCCGAGGCGCTCGCCAAACGCCTGGACCGCAGCGAGGTCGTCGCACCGATGGCGCTGCTGCGCGAGGCGCTGCGCAAGGCTCCACCGTCGGCCTACGCCGCGGCGCTCGACGCTGTGGAACGCTGCGAGAACGCGCTCGAGGCCTACGTCAGCCCGCCGCTCGCCCTCGTCGCACTGGCGCTCGATCTGCGCGCCGCGCTCCGCAGGTAGGGCCCGACCGGGTCAGGCGCGCGTGCGGCTGACCTCGGACGCGGGGAACTCCTCCACCGCGCCCTCCTCGGTTCGAAGATCGACCGTGCCCTTGAGCGGATTCAGCTTGACGACCCGTCCGCAGGTGCCGCTCTCGTCGTGGCAGGCCCGCCCGCCTTTCTTGGGCATGCCCTTGAGAAGCTCGCGGTACATGTCGTGCTCGTACTGCAAGCAGCACATCAGGCGCCCGCACGGCCCGCTGATCTTCTCGGGGTTCAGCGGGAGCTGCTGGTCCCGCGCCATACGGATACTGACGGCGCTGAAGCTCTGCAACCAGGTCGAGCTGCACGAGGCGTCACCGCACGCCCCGAGGGTACCCAGGATGCGGGCCTGGTCTCGGGGTCCGACGTTGTTGAACTCGATGCGGGCCCGGGTGTGCTGGATGAGCTCCTGCGCCAGCACCCGGAGCGGCGGGTGTTCCTCAGCCGAGTAGCTCACCAGCATCAACTCCTCGTCGATGGTGAACTCGGCCGCCACGATCTTGACGTCCGCCCCGTTCTGGCGGGCTCTTGCCCGCAGGAGCCACTTGAGGTCGTCGGCCCGGCGCCTCAGCTCGTCGTAACGGTGCATGTCGTCCTCGAGAGCGTCGCGCACGTAGTGGCCGTGCGCCTTGGAGACGTCCCGCGGCTCCGTGCGCACGCGCCCCAGCTCCAGCCCGCGACGGGTGCTCACCACGCAGCGAGTGCCCACCTGCGGTGGGGTCGGCGGCGCCTCCATGTAGTGGATCTTCGGTCCGTTGTCGAACTTCACACCGATGCACTCGGGCATGGTCCTCTCTCCCTCGCTCCCCGTCGGTCCAGCCTGCTTCGCGACGACGCGCTCGATGCAACGTAGCCGCGGGAGCGCCGCGCGGGGGCGCCTCCCACCGAGGGGGACGCACCATTCTACGGCCCGAACAGGCGGGCCTGGGCAACCGGCGCGAACGTGCGGCGGTGCTCCGGGCAGGGCCCGAGCCGCGACAGCGCCGCGAGGTGCTCGGGGGAACCGTAGCCCTTGTGGGCCCCGAAGCCGTACGCCGGGTAACGACCGGCCAAGGCTCGCATCCGCTCGTCCCGGACCGTCTTGGCGAGGATGCTGGCGGCGGCCACCTGCAGGCTGCGGCCGTCGGCTCGGGGCACGGCGAGCTCCGCCAGCCCGGCGCCCAGTCTCAGGTAATCGGTCACCAGCGCACTCGGCACCACGGTGGCAGCCAGCCCTGCGACCGCCCGACGCGAGGCCAGGCGCGTGGCCTCCAGGATGTTGAGCCGGTCGATCTCCTCGGGACTGGCTTCCGCCACGCACCAGGCCAGCGCGCTGTCGCGCACCCGTAGCGCGAGCTCCTCACGCCGGCGGGGTGAGAGCACCTTCGAGTCGCGGAAGGGGTGCTCCCCCGGCGGCAGCACGACCGCGGCGGCCACCACCGGTCCGGCCAGCGCGCCACGGCCCGCCTCGTCGACGCCGGCCACCGGCGTGTAGCCGCGCTGCCACAGCAGGGCCTCCAGGGACCACGAGGGGAGCGCGGCGGCGCGACGGTAGGCCGGCGGCGCCGTCGTCACACGCTGCCGACGGCCACGCCGTCGTCGGTGGACGCCGGTACGTTCGCGGGGATGGTGAAGAAGAAGGTGCTGCCGCGCCCGACCTTCGACTCCACCCAGATGCGGCCGCCGTGCTTCTCGACGGCGAGCTTGCAGAAGGTGAGGCCCATGCCGGTGTCGTAGCGGTCGTGAACGGTGTGGCGCGACTGCTCGAAGGCGTTGAAAACACGCTTCTGGTCGGCCTCGGGGATGCCCTCGCCGTCGTCGCGCACGCTGAGCACGAAGTCGTCGTCCTGCTTCCAGGCCCGGAAGTCGATGTAGCCGCCGCGGCGGGTGTGCTTGATGGCGTTCGCCATGAGGTTGGCCAGCACGCGCCGGAGCAGTTTGGGGTCGGCCTGCAGGCTCTCCGCCTCGGGGCGCACCAGGAAGCCGAAGTTGCGATCGCGCGGTCCGCCGCTGACGTCGCCCAGCGACTCCTTCGCGAGGTCGGTGAGGCTGGAAATGGCCTGCGGCTCGAAGGGCATGTGCCCTTCCTTCATGCGCCGCACGTCGAGGATGTTCGCCGCGAGGTTCAGCAAGTGTTGCGACTCGCTGCGTGCCAGCCCCAGCAACTCCTCGATGCCCGTCTCACCGGGATCGGCCTTGATCATCTCCAGGCTGTGGTCGAGCAGCCCCATGACGCTCGCGATGGGGCTCTTGAGGTCGTGGACCAGCATGTGGATGAGGTCGTCCTTGACGCGCTCGCTCTCCTTGTAGGCCTGTTCGAAGCTGCGGGAGTGCTCCAGCGTCTCGCGGAGCGTCCTCTCCATCTGGTGCCGGTCGAGCAGCCGCTCCAGGTGCGCCTTCACCACCTCGGGTCGGGTAGGCAGCGCCAGGTAGGCGTCGGCACCGGAGTGCATGACACCCGCATGCACCTGGGGGTCGGGGGGCCCGAGGTAGATGAAGGGCACCTCGGCCAGGGCCTTGCGCCGCCGCAGCAGCGCCACCAGGTCGAGCTGGGGCACCTTGGCCGCCAACCCATGCTCGAGCACCAGCGCGGTCGGGACCGACACGCGCGTGTGGTAGAGAAGCTCCTCCACGTCGCTGAACATGGTGGCCGCCAGGCCCATCTCCGTGACCACGCCCCGGAGCCCCTCACCACGCTCCTCGGTGGTCATGGCGACGAGCACGTAGGGCTGCTGGGCCACGGTCATCGTGCAGATCATACCAGGGCACCGGCACGTCCCCAGGGCGAAAACTTCGCGTCTGGCGCGAGCGCGCTCGCGCAGTCGCCAGCGCCCCGGAGCCGGCTCGGGGGACTGCTAGCATGAGGCGTGCTCCCCGCGGGCCTTCACTTGGGATTTCCCTGGGCGCTGCTGGCGTTGCCGCTGCTCCTGCTCCTGCCGCGGCGGCCCTGGTGGTGGCTGAGGGCACTGGGACTGGCGCTGCTGGTGGTGGCCCTGGCCCAGCCTTCGCTGCCCAAGGCAGGCGGGAGCCTCGCCGTGCTGGTCGACGTCTCCGACAGCGTCGGCAACGGCGCCCTGCAGGCCGTTCGGGCGCTCGATCGCCGCGGTGCGGCCGCCCGTCCCGAGGTCTTCTATCTCGCCGGCGACGCCGCCCGCGTGCCGACCCTGAGCGCCGAAGTGCCTTCGGTCCTCACGACCGGATCGACCGACCTGGCGCGCGCCCTGCAGGTGGCGGCGGCCTCGGGAGCGCGCCGGGCGCTCCTGGTGAGCGACGGCGTCCAGTCGAGTGGGAACGCCCTGGACGCCCTTCCCGACATCCCCATCGATACGCTGACGGTGCCCCGCCGGCCCAATGCGCGCCTGTCGCAGCTCCTCGCTCCCGACCAGGCGGCGCCCGGCCAGAAGGTCCAGGTCGTCGCCGTCGTCGACAGCGATCGTGCCGGCACCGTGACCCTGCGGCCGAGCGTCGACGGGCGCGTCCTCGATCCCATCACGAAGGACGTCGCCAAGGGACGCACCGCCATCCCGTTCAGTTTCCAGGTGGGCACCGACGCCTCCTCCGTGGAGGTCGATGCCTCGCTCGCCGCCGACTTCGCGCAGCCGACGGCCGACGACGCCCAGCGCACCGAGATCACGGTGCGGGCGAAGCCCCCCGTCCTGATCATCGGCGACCCCGCCCTCGCCAGGCTGCTCGGCGCGCAGGGCATCGACGTGCGCAACGGAACGGTCGCCGACATCAAGGCGCCGCTCGACGCCGGTGCCGTGGTGCTGCGCGGGAGCGCGGCCCAGTTCACCCCGGGCCAGCTCGTGTTCCTCAAGCAGTACGTGGAGAGCGGCGGCGGCCTCTGGATGACCGGAGGGCCGCACAGCTTCGGGCTCGGCGGCTGGTACCGCACACCGGTCGAGGACGTGCTCCCCGTCACCACCGACGTTCGCACCGAGGTCACCCTCCCGCAGGTGGCGATGGTCATCATCCTGGACCACTCCCAGTCGATGAGCGCGGGCTCGCCTTCGAAGCTGGAGCTCGCCAAGCGGGGGGCCGTCAAAGTGGTCGAGCTCGCCTACCAGGAGGACCTGATCGGCCTGATCGCCTTCAGCGACCCGTCGAGCACCAGCTGGGTGTTCCAGCTGCGCAAGGCGACCGAGCGGGGCAAACGCGAGATGCTGCAGGGCATCCTCGGCATCGCCACGGCCGGCGGCACCGTCCTCGGCCCCGCCTATACCGACGCCCTGGACGCGCTGCGCAAGGCGCGCGCCTCGGTCAAGCACATCATCATCCTGTCCGACGGCAAGCTCTACGACGGGCAGGGACCGTTCAACAGCGGCCCCGCGACCGACTTCGGCGCGCTGGCGTCGCGCGCCCGCGCCGACGGCATCACCACCTCCACCATCGCCATCGGCGACGCCGCCGATTTCCAGCGACTCGCGGCCATCGCGCAAGCGGGCGGCGGCCGGTACTACCAGGCGTTGGACGCCAACACGCTCCCGTCCATCTTCACCAACGAGGCGCTCACCGCCACGCGCAAGCTTCTGGTAGAAGATCCGACCGTACCGCAAGCCCGCCCCAACGCGCTGCTGCAGTTCCCCAACGCACTACCGCAGGTCGACGCCTACGTCGCGACCAGCCTCCGGCCGGACGCCCAGGGGCTGCTCGAGGGCAAGCGTCAGGAACCGATCCTGGCCATCCGGCACGTCGGCCTGGGGCGCACGGCGGCGCTCACCACCGACCTCAACCAGTGGGCCGGGCCGTTCGGCGCGTGGCCGGGCCTGCCCGGCGATCTCGCGACCCTCACGCGCTGGCTCCAGGCGAGCCCGCTCGTGTACCAGGCGCGCGCGAAGCGCGACGGCAACGGATTGCAGGTCGTGGTGGACGCCGTCAAGGGCGGCCAGTACGTCAACAACAAGTCGCTCACGGCGCGTTTCGCCGGCAACGCCGCGACCATGGAACAGGTCGCCCCGGGCCGCTACCAGGCCCGTCTCCCCTATGGTGCCGGGAGTCGCGGTGACGTGGTGGTCTCCGAAGGCTCCGAGGTGGTTGCCCGGGCCGGCGTCGGCGGCCCCGACCCGGAGTTCACCGACACCGATGGGACCGCTCTGCTGGCCGAGATCGCGCAGCGCACGGGCGGCAACGTGGTGACGCCCTCCGAGGTCTACGCGCCGTCGGTGGGCGGTGGCCGCTTGCCGCTGTGGCCTCCGTTGACCATGGCGGCGGCGCTGCTGTTCCTGCTGGAGCTGCTGGCTCGGCGGTTGGGACCGCGGGCCGAGCGCCGCGACGGCCGACGCAAACGCGGCGCGCAGGGCGCCGCGTCGGACTGACCTGCGCCGCGACCGGCCCTTCGCTCAGGCGTCTCGCTCGTCATCGTCCCCAGCTCCCTCATCTTCCGCTCCCTCGTCCCCAGCGGCGCCGCCACCCGGTTCAACCGGGGCGTCCACGTCGACTTTCATCAGCTCACGCAGCACCACCGTGGCGTAACTCCCCTTGGGGAGCAGGAAGGCCACGGCGAGTGCGCCGTCGTCCTCCCGAACATCGACCTCTTCGAGCACCAACCGGCTCGGACGGCGGTCGCCCCGACGGGAGCCGAAGGCGCTCCAACGCAACCCGAAATGCTCCAGGATGCGGGCCTCCAGCGCGCCGGCCTCGTCCTCGGAGAGGCGGACACGGCGCCCGTAGAGCGGCAGCGTGGCGCTGATCTCCAGACGGGCCGCTCGCGCGGACTCCAGCGCCCCATCCTCGACCCGGAACACGCCGCCGGTATCGTGCTTGCGCGCCCAGTCTCCGGTGATCACGCTGCGGTACAGCCCGCCCTCGATGCGTTCGGCCAACATGGCATTGAACAGCAGCGATTGGAGCGCCGACACGAAGAACCGGCGCAGCCGATGCCCCCCGGGCACGCGCTCGCCGCGAAGCACCCGCAGCCCGTCGACGGCATTGTTGCCGAAGCGGCCGAAGCGTTGCGGCCCGAAGTAGTTGGGAGCGCCACGCTCGGCCAGCGCCTGCAATACGGCGCGCGCCCGCTCCGGCGCCACCGCGGCATCGTCGACGTCACGGATCGTCACGACGAAGCGGTTGCCCCGCAAGTGACCGATGCCGAGCTTGTTGCGATGGTAGGCGCGCTCCAGCACACGGACCCCCGGCAACGCCTCGAGGGCGGCCGCTGCCGCTTCGCCGCGCTTGGGGATGCTGATCCACTGCACGGTCACGGCACTCTTGTCCTTCAACCCGGCCACGCCGATCTCGTTCTCGCGCAAGCCGTGACGCATCAGCGCGGCGACCAGATCGCGCGTGGTGAGGTTGCGCTTCTCGACCCTCAGGTAGAGGTGCGACCCGCTGCCCTGCGGCAGATAGGCGGGCACCTCCTCGACACGGAAGTCGTCGGGGCGTTGCCGGATGCGCCCCCCGGTGCCGGGCAAGTCCTCGGTCACGCTCGGAAGTTCGTGCCATCGGAAGCGCAAGCGAACGGGATCGACCGGCGGGAGCTCGCTCACGCTTCCCTGCCGGAGGCGGCGCTGAGCTGCTCGCCCATCATCTTGCGGGCGAGCTCGAAGCGCTCGCGCAGTGATTCCGCCTCGAGCAGCACCTGGCGCGACGCCAGCGGTACACGCATGTTGGCGCACACGAACGATGCCTGGTAGAGCGGCTCCTCCGGAAGATTGGCCTCGACCTGTGCCACCGCGCCGTCGGCGAAGTACGCCGACGCGTACTCGCGGAAGGTGTCGAGCGCGTCCCAGGCCGCTACCTGCTCCTGGTTCGGGTCGTCGCGTCCGATCGGCGTCGGAACGTCGTCCAAGAAGAACAGCGGTCGGTGGCCGCCGTCCACCTCCTGCACGTCCTCGCGCCGCAGCACGTCGACCCGGCAGCGCTCCTGGCCATGCACCAGAAGATCGAAGGTGCCGTCTGCGTTCTCCTGCACGCTCAGGATGTCGACCAGCGCCCCCATGTCGGCGATCCCGACCGGCGTGTCACGGATCGGTGCGTTGTGCGTGACCAGCACCACCACGAAGCGCTTGTGCTCCTGCTCCAAGCAGAAGCGCACCAGACGCTTGTAGCGTTCCTCGAAGACGTGGATCGGCACGGTCATGCCGGGGAACACCACGGCCTCGAGCGGGAACAGCGGGACCTCGGCCACGCCTGCTACGGTAACAGGTCCGCTCGGCAGCACCGTTCCCCGGCACCCGGTCGCGCGGGGGTCGCGGGTTCAGCCGTGCAGAGCCAGACCGCCGACGATGCCGAGCAGGATCAGGAGTCCCACCACGAGGTTGGCGTTGAACGACCGCAGCACTACCGCGGGATCGAGCCTGCGTACCGCCACCTGCTCGTAGATCAGCACCGCAGCGGTAGCCGCGAGCGCCAGGCCGTAAGGCCATCCCAGATCGACCCACAGCAACACGGCGGCCAGCGCCAGGAAGCTCACCAGGTGCGCTCCGGCCGACACCGCGAGGGCTCGCCGCACGCCGAAGCGCGCCGGGATGCTGTGCAAGCCCGCGCTTCGGTCGAACGACAGGTCGAGCACGCCGTAGATGATGTCGAAGCCGGCGATCCAGGTGCCCACGGCCAGCCACAGGGCCACGGCGGTGTAGGAGAACGCACCCGTCACCGCGATCCACCCGCCGGCGGCCGCAGCGCCGATGGTGGCGCCGAGCCAGAAGTGGCACAGCCAGGTGAAGCGCTTGAGGTAGGGGTAGACGACCAGGAAGGCCACGGCGAGCGGCAACAGCGCCAACGTCAGAGGGTTGAGGAGCGCCCCCGCCACCGCCAGCAGCCCCAACCCCATCGCAGCCAGCACCAGCCCGTCGCGACGCGTGAGCCTGCCGGCCGGGATCTCACGGTCGCTCGTCCGGGGGTTCTTGGCATCGATGCGTGCGTCGATGACGCGGTTCAGGGCCATGGCGGCGCTGCGTGCACCGATCATCGCCAGACTCACCAGGACGAACACACGCCAACCGGGCCAGCCGTCTGCCGCCAGCAGCATGCCGCCGTAAGCGAACGGCAGGGCGAAGAGGGTGTGCTCGAACTTGACGAAGGCGAGGTAGCGGCCCAGGGACCGCGTGCCGGGAGTCTCGCGTGTCACGCCAAAGAGGCTACCACGCGTGCAACGCCGCGAGCGTCCCCGGGCAGCGCGTCAGTGCTGCTTGGACGCTTCCTTGACCGCGTGGGTGCTGAAGCCGAAGGACGGCAGGTCAGGCTGCGCCGAGCCCTGCAGCACCGCGCGCGCCAGCCGACCGAGGGTCGTACCGCCGGTGTGAACGGGCATGGCCAGGCGCTGCTGCACTTCCCCCAGCGTGGTGTCGTCGAGGAAGGACTCGGTGCCGTACTTGAGCATGTTGGGCGAGAGGAGCAGGAGGTCGGCCTCGCGCGGCTCCACGGCGGCAAGGAGATCCCGGCCGGCCAGCAGACCCGCCACCGTAGTGACCTCACCGAAGGTGCGGTTGGTCACCGTGCGCACCTCGAGATCGAGCCCTGGGATGGCGGCCAGCGGCGCGACCGCCCTGCTGAGCACGGGCGCGAAGAGGCGCCCCGTCGCGAGCACCACACGCCGTGGCGGATCGACGCGGTCGGGAAGTGCCGGTAGGCCCTCGTCCAGGAAGTCGCGCACCATGCCGATGCCGTTCTCCAGCATGGGGAACCCCTCGTAGGCGTCGGTGTCGGGCAACGGGACGCCGGCGCGCAGGTAGAACTCGTCGCTGGCGAACACGAAGCGGGTGCCGCGCTCCGCGAGCATGCGCTGCTGGAAGGCATGGACCCGGCGCAGCACGTCCGCCGCCTGCTCGGGCGTGTGCGGCTCGAGCCGCGGCAGATGGTCGCGGTGCGCGGTCAGGCCGACGGGCACGGCAGCCACCGCCTGCACGTTAGGCCTGCCGGCGAGGTACTCCAGGGTGGACTGGAGATCCTCCTCGTCGTTGCGCCCCGGCAGCACCACCATCTGGGTGTAGAGGTCGATGGGCGCCAGACGCTCCATCATGGCGCGGAGGTGCAGCGCACCGGGGTGCGGCACCTTGTGCGGCCACGGCTTCATGAGACCGTCGCGCATGGCCTCGTCGGCACTGTGCACCGAGACGTACAGGGGGCTCAAGTGCTCGTCGAGGATGCGCTGGACGTCGTGCTCGGTGAGATTGGTCAGCGTCACGAACGAGCCATAGAGGAAGCTCGTGCGGAAGTCGTCGTCCATGATGTAGAGGCTCTTGCGCATGCCCTTGGGCATCTGGTGGATGTAGCAGAAGTCGCACTTGTTCGCGCACAGCCGGATGCCGTCGAAGATGACCTCGTCGAACTCGAGGCCGGGGTCCTCCCAGGACACATCGAAGGTGCTCACCCGGCCGCTCGTCGGCTCGCGCACCTCGACCGCGACGTCACCGCGCTCCAGCTCACGCCGGTACGCAAGCACGTCGGGGATGGCGCAGCCGTTGACGCGCAGCAGCTCCCAACCCGAGCGCACGCCCGCACGTTCCGCTGGCGAGCCCGGCTCGACCCGGACGATCGCGGCCGGCGTGACCTCGAGGGGGCGGGGGGACTTGCGGCTGAGCACGACCTTCGGCATGACCGGTCATTCTAGCAGACGGCCTCGCGGGCCGGCGTCGCTGGGAGCGCGCAGGCGCCTACATGGCCTCGTCGGCGCTCTCGCCCGCGTCAGGGCGGTGGGAACGCGACGTGTCCGGCACGATGAAGCCATGGACCGGCGGCATCCCCTCGAAGCGCACGAAGCGGCCCTCATCGAAACGCTCGCCGCCGTCGTCCATCGCCGCGATGACCAGGGGTACGCCGCAATCGACGACGGTAAGGCGCCCCTCCCCCCCGATCACGCGACCGGCGCCGCGCAGCTCACCGAGCCCTGTCACCTCCAGCTCCACGTCCTCTCCCTCGGCCTCGGCGAGCCGTTCGACCATGGGGTTGAGGATGACGCGGTACGTCCCCGGTCCGGCGAGGTAGGGGCCGGTGCGATCGAGGAGCTGAAGGATCACCCCGTCGGCCATGCACTCGAGCAACGGCGAACCCTCGGTCCGCGCGAACAGCTGGACCTCGGCGGCGAACGCACGCCAGCGTTGGATGAACGCCTCGGGGGAGTCTTCGATCATGCCGTCGGCATTCTACCGCTGCAGCGGCGGTCCTTCGCTCCGCGGCGTCGCCACGCACGGCCGGTCGCGCTCGGCCGCCGCCGTGCTAAACTCGTTTCCGTGAAGCGACCGTTCACGAAGGCGCATTCATGAACTCCGTTCGGGTCCGGGTGAACGGAGTTTTTTATTGTCTGGAGGCGGCATGTTGGAGAAGTTGAGCGAAGTCCAGGGGTTCGACCTGCAGCTCGACGCCCTCCGGGAAGAGCGGGCGCAGACGCCGCCCGAGCTCCTGGAGACGCGCGAGAAGCGGCGCGACCTGGTGCGCCGCCTGGAGCGGAAGCAGCAGGAGCGCGACGATCTGCGCAAGCGGGTCGCGAGCACCGAGCTCGAGCTCAAGACCCTGCAGCAGAGGCGCAAGGATGCCTCCGAATCTTCCCTTCGCGCCAGCAGCGCCAAGGAAGCGTCGCAGTACCAGAACCAGGAGCTGCAGTTCGCTACGCGCGTGCAGGAGCTGGAGGAGGACGCGCTCCCGTTGATGGAGAGCCTCGAGACCTTGGAGCAGGAGGTGGACGGGCTCCAGGCCGAACTCGACGAGCTCCAGCCCACGCTCGACGCCATGGTCGCCGACGAGGATGCCCGCGTCGCGGCGGTCGACGAGAAGACCGCGGACCTCAAGACGCAGCGCGACGTGCTGGCGGGCACGCTCGATCGGAGCCTGTTGAAACAGTACGAGCAGGTGCGCCGGGCGCGCCGCGGGCTGGGCCTGGTGGAGATCGTGGACAACCAGCGCTGCGGGGGCTGCAGCGTGCGTCTGCCGATCCACGTCATCCAGAAGGCCCGCCGCGGCCGGGGCGTGGTGCGCTGCCCGAGTTGCGGGCGCATCCTGTGGCCGAAGGCCGACGGCTAGACCGACCCCAACGAGCCTTCGAACGCCACCACGGTCACGGCCGGCGCCCCGAGGGGCGCCGGCCGTCGTCTTGCGTGCTCTCGGTTCCGCCAGGTCCTGGGCCCGTCCCGGCGCGGCCTGTCCTGGCGGGCCGGAACGGTCAGTGCAACAGGGTCATGGGGTCGACGGCACGACCGTGCACGTGCACCTCGAAGTGGACGTGCGGTCCGGTCGAGATGCCCGTCGACCCTTCGCGACCGATGATCGCGCCCTGGTCGACGTACTCGCCCACGCGCACCAGGATCTTGCTGAAGTGCCCGTACCACGTCTCGTCGCCGTCCGGATGCCGGATCCTCACCAGATTTCCGTACCCCTCGGTCGACCAGCCCGCGAACACCACCACGCCCGAACGTGAGGCGTGGACCGGCGTTCCCCACGGCGCCGCGATGTCGATACCGCGGTGGAAGTTGGAGGTACCCATGCCGAGGTGCCGGGGCCCGTAGGGGGAGGTGATGCGCCCCTGGATCGGCCAGATGAAGCGGTGCTCGGCCTCGCGCACCTTCTTGAGTCGGGCGAGCGCCTGGGTCGGCTGGACGCCCGGAAGGAACAGCATCATGCCCGGCTGAACGTCGAACGGCGAACGCAGGTGGTTGGCCCGGGCAACGGTGGCGGGATCGACGTGGTACTCCGCCAGCACGTCAGCCAGCGACGTTCCGGCCTCGAGCGTGACCACCAGCCCCTCGCGCGGCGGGATGAGGAGGTCTACGCCGGCCGGCAGGCTGTCGAGTGACGAGATGGTGGGATTGGCGCCGACGAGCGCCTCCAGGCTGAGCCCGTATGCGGTCGCCACCGACGACAACGTCTCCCCCGGCCTCAGCGTGTGCCAGCTGAAGCCGGGCGGGGTGCGGGGGCCGGCTTCGACCGGTCCGCCGATCGCCTCGACGTAAGGGATCTTGAGGGCTTCGCCCGGTCGGATGACCGACCCGTTGAGGTCGTTGGCCGCCATCAGGGCGTCCACCGAGATGCGGTAGTCCGATGCGATCGACCCCAGGGACTCGCCCGGTCGAACGGTGTGCAGCGCGTAACCGTCGGCAACGGCAACAGGCGCCAGCAGGAAGAGAGCCATAGTGGCCCATGCAACGATTCGGTGCTGCAACGGTCGTTCCCCTCGTTGGAACTCGCTGGAGATCCAGCTCTGAAGCAATGTACCAGCCTGGGGTTTAGAGAGTGATGAGATGCTTCATGTTCATGAACCATGCCCGCTGACCGCCCACGGCCAGGTAAGAACGTTCAGTACAACGCAAAGCCTCGGTCGGGGGCCGACGCGAGCGACCGCCGTCGCTGTGACGCCCGTCACGTTCCGGCCTTCCATCGGCTCGCCGGCCGCCCGGCTCACACCTCTGCCGCGCGCCGCTTGGGGACCTCCCGGCGCAGGTACTCGACCACGGCGTGCGTGTTGGCGCCGGGCGTGAAGATGGCGCCCACGCCCAGGGCTTCCAATGCGGCCCGGTCCTGGTCCGGCACGATGCCGCCGCCGAACACAAGGATGTCCTCGCCGCCGCGCGCGGTCAGGCCCTCCACGACCTCGTTGAAGTAGTGCATGTGGGCGCCGGACAGAACGCTCAGTCCAACTGCATCCACATCCTCCTGGATGGCGGCGTTGACGATCATCGGGCCGGTCTGTCGCAACCCCGTGTAGATGACCTCCATGCCTGCGTCGCGCAGGGCGCGGGCGATGACCTTGGCTCCGCGGTCGTGGCCGTCCAGGCCGGGTTTCGCGATCAGTACGCGGATGGGTCGTTCCATGCACACTCCTCGGGCCTTCGCCCCACGGATCCGCCCAGGCGGATCAGATCAGAACGGGTTCCTCGTAGACGCCGTAGACCTCGCGCAGCACGTCCATCTGCTCGCCCAGCGTACAGTAGGCCAGGGCACACTCCAGGAAGGCGGGCATGGTGTTCGCCCCCGTCTTCGCCGCGCGTCGCAGCGCTTCCAAGGCGGTGTCGGCTCGAGCCGCGTCGCGCTCGCGGCGCACACGTTGCAGGCGCTCCTCCTGCACCCTCGACACCTCGGGATCGACGAGTTGGATCGGCACCTCCGGATTCTCCTGCTGGAAGGCGTTGACACCTACGACCTGGCGTCGACCGTCGTCGATCTCACGCTGCTGACGCCAGCTCGCGTCCCCGATCTCGCGTGCGAAGAAGCCGGCCTCGATCGCGTTCTCGACCCCACCGAGGGCGTCGATCTGCTCGAAGTAGGCGAGCGTCTGGCGTTCCATCTCGTCGGTCAGCCACTCCAGGTAGTACGAGCCGGCAAGAGGGTCGACCGTGTTCGCCACTCCGGTCTCGTGCGCGACCACCTGTTGCGTACGTAGCGCCAGCGTGGCCGCCTCCTGGGTGGGAAGCGCGAGCGCCTCGTCGTAGGCGTCGGTATGAAGGCTGTTGGTCCCGCCGAGCACGCCGGCGAGCGCCTGGATGGCCACTCTGGCGACGTTGACGAGCGGCTGCTGCGCGGTCAGGGAGACGCCGGCCGTTTGGGCATGCGTCCTGAGCATCCAGGAGCGCGCCTCCTTGGCGCCGAAGACTTCGCGCATCTGCCGCGCCCAGATGCGGCGCGCCGCCCTGAACTTGGCGATTTCCTCGAAGAAGTCGTTGTGGACGTTGAAGAAGAAGCTCACCCGGGGAGCGAACTCGTCGATGTCCAGGCCGCGCTCCAACGCCTTTCGTACGTAGTGGATCCCGTCGGCCAGCGTGAACGCGAGCTCCTGCACGGCAGTCGAGCCCGCTTCCCGGATGTGGTAGCCGGAGACGCTGATGAAGTTCCAGCGGGGCACGTTCGCAGGTCCCCACTCGAAGGTGTCGACGACGAGCTTCACGCTGGGCTCGGGTGGGAAGATGAACTCCTTCTGGGCGATGAACTCCTTGAGGATGTCGTTCTGGATCGTGCCGCCGACGCGAGCGAGGTCGGCCCCCTTCTTCTGCGCCATCGCCAGGTACATCGCCCAGATGGCGTTGGCCGGGCTGTTGATGGTCATGGAGGTGGTGATGCGCTGGGGGTCGATGCCGTCGAACAGCACTTCCATGTCGGCCAGGCTGGACACGGCCACGCCGCACTTCCCGACCTCGCCGCGGGCGATGGGATGATCGCTGTCATAGCCCATCAGGGTGGGCAGGTCGAAGGCCGTGGATAGACCGGTCTGCCCTGCTTCGAGCAAGCGGTGGAAGCGCTCGTTCGTCTGCTCGGCGGTGCCGAAGCCGGCGAACATGCGCATGGTCCAGAGCTTGCCCCGGTACATGGAGGGCTGCACGCCCCGCGTGTAGGGGTAGCTGCCGGGATACCCGAGGTCGGCCTCGGGGTCGATGGCCGTGAGGTCGTCGGCCGTGTAGATGGGGTCGACCGGGATGCCCGAGAGCGTCTCGAAGAGCGCGTCGCGCTCCGGGAAGCGCTCACCGGCCTCCGCGTAGTCTTCCCGCAGCCAACGCTGTTTATCCTTCATGCGGGCATTATAGGTCCGGGTGGACGTGCGGCCCTGTTTGTACGGCCCCGAGGGCGCCTCTGCACTCTCACGCCGACGCACTCTCGACCGGGTCGAGGCGGCCGCGCGCATCGCCCACGGCGATGGAGGCATCGGACGGCAGGTCGCGACGGAGCACGGCCAGACCCCACCAGCTTCCGTCCGGAGCGCGCGCCACGCTGCCGAGCCGGCCCACGTCGCGGTCGTCGACGCGCAGACCGCGGTCCTCGCGCTCGGCCAGCGAGGCCAGCACCGCGCCGGGACCCTCGAGCCGGAGGCGGGCGAGCCCCTTGCGCACGGCGCCGCGTCCCTCGATGCGCGCCATGATCTCCTGCCCCAGGTAGCACCCCTTGTGGTACGAGAGCGCGTCCTCCAGGCCGATCTCCTGCGGGAGCGACCCGGAGCCCCCCTCTCGGATCACGCTCGGGACGCCCCCCAGCACGCGCCCAAGCGTCAGCGCGGGGACGCCTGCCAGGCGCGCGCCGGCCCCGCGCAGCGCGCCGACCACCTCGGGAAGCTGACGCGTTAGCAGGTGGACGTCGAACCCGCCGGCCCGCGAACGCTTCCGCGCCACGGCCAGCACCTCGGCGTCCCCAACGGCGTAGCGGGCGAACGTTCCAACATCCGGCGGCGTCCCGAGGGCGCGGGCGAGCACTTCGGCAGCGCCGTTTCCCTGCAGGGTGATCGCGGCGAGTTCAGCGCCGAGATCGTGGATGGTGACGTCGTCGAACACCACGTGCCCCTCGAGCGACGCGCGCACGGCCTCGCCGCGCCCGTCGTCGACGGCCAGGAAGAGATCGTTCTCGCGGACGCAGAGCACCCCTTCGCCGACCACCTGGCCGCGCACGTTGAGCTGCAGCGTATGGTTGCATGCACCCGGCGCCAAACCCTCGACGCGGTTGCTGAGCTGACCGTGGAGGAAACCTGCGCGATCGCCGCCCGTGATCTGCAGCGACGTTAGCGAGAGCAGCGGCACGAGAAGCGCACCGTCGCCCGTGGCGGCGGCAGCGGCCTCGTCCTGGGGAGCGCCGAAGTGCGCAACGTCCTCGCCTTCGAATGCGGCCCCGAGGTCGCGGTAGAACGCTAGCGGGTCCATGCCCGCGATTATGCCAGAGCGAAGCCGCTGCCCGCGCCGCGTGGCCGACGGCACCGCACGCCGGGGTCGCGCCCTCAGGGGGTCGCCGGAAGGTCGACCAGAGCGAAGTCGTAGGCGTTCACCACGCGCACGCCCTCCTCGGTCACGTACTCGCGGGGCGCATTGGCGCCCGAAAGGTGGACGTGCCCGTGGACGTGCAGCCGCGGTCGCCAGGCCCGCTGGAAGCGGTTGAAGGCCCCCACGCCGCGGTGCGGGTAGTCCTCTCCCGCATGCGGACCCTTCGGCGGGGCGTGGGTGAGCAGCACGTCGACGGCCCTACCGGTGCGCCAGCGGTTGTACAGCAGCCGCGGCCCCAGGCGCGCCGTGAACAAGCGCATCTCGAGCTCGGAGTACTGCTGGGGTCCGGGCCGGTAGCGCAGGCAGCCCTCGATGCCTGCGACCAGCAACCCTCCGACCTCCACCACGCGGCCGTGCGCGTTCAGGCATCCGCCCGGGAGGCGGGCCACACTCCCGTCGGCCGGGCGCACGTAGCCATTGCCGTGGTTGCCCAGCACGTAGATCGGCTGCACCCTCGTCTTCGTCGCCACGAACTCGAGCAAATAGCCAGGCAGGTCGCCGGCGGCGAGCACCGCGTCGAACGGCGGCAGGTTGTCAGGGAAGTTGCGCGAGTAGATGATGGGCGACACCACGTCCGACAGGACCAGGATCTTCACGCGCCCGTCGCCCCCGGCGCGGGAGCGCCTCGGCGTACGGCGCACGCGATCACGCACGCGCGGCGGGCAGCCCCGCGCACGGCGCGAGGCGCTCGGCGCTCAGCCCGTAGCACGGCTCTGAGCCGCCCACTCCAGACCGGACCAGATCAGGTCGTCGATGTCGCCGTCGAGCACGTGGTCGGGGTCGTGGCGCATGGCGGCCGAACGATGATCCTTGACGTACTGCTTGTCCAGCACGTAGCTGCGGATCTGCGAGCCCCACTCGATCGCCTTCTGCTCGCCGCGCGCCTTCGTCTGCTCCTCGCGGCGACGGCGCTCCTCGCGCTCGAAGAGCCGGCTACGGAGGACCGTCATCGCCTTCTCGCGGTTCTTGATCTGCGACTTGCCGTCCTGGCAGGTCACCACGATCTCTTCGGGGGTGCCGCTGCGGTACACCACCCGCACCGCGGAATCGGTGGTGTTCACCGACTGCCCGCCGGGGCCGCTCGAGCGGTAGACGTCGACCCGCACGTCCTTGGGATCGATGTCGATCTGGATGGCCTCGTCGATCTCGGGCATCACCTCGACCGAAGCGAAGCTGGTGTGGCGACGGTTCTGGGCGTCGAACGGGCTGACGCGCACCAGCCGGTGCACGCCGCTCTCGACCGTGAGCAGCCCGAAGGCGCGTTCGCCGCGCACGATCATCTGCGCATAGTCGATGCCGCTGGGCGCGTCGCTGTTGCCGACCAGGTCGAGGAGCTCGACCTTGAAGCCGTGCCGCTCGGCGAAACGCCGGTACATGCGGAGCAGCATCCCCGCCCAGTCGGAGGACTCGGTGCCGCCGGCCCCGGGCTTGACCGTGACGATGGCCGCGGCATCGTCGTGATCCCCGACGAACAGCGCCTCGCGGTAGAGCGTCTCGAGATCCCGCTCGACACGCACGCGCTCGCCCTCGAGCTCAGCGACATCCTCGTCGCTGGCGCCCTCCAGCAGCTCCGCCAACCCGTCGACGTCTCCTTCGAGAGATGCGAACGCGTCGACCACGCGCTTCAGGCGCGTCGCCTCCTGCGTGACCACGCGCGCGCGGTCCGGGTCGTTCCACAGATTGGGGTCGTTCAACTCGGGGTCGAGCTCGCTCAGCCGGGAGGCCTTCCCAGCCAAGTCAAAGATACCCCCGTAGGGCGTCGAGTCGGGTCTTCAGTTCGTTCATCATCGCCTCCAGCCACGCAGTGTACCCCACGCGCGCCCTCACCCCGCCGGCGCTCCACCCGACCGATCCGACGCCGGCCCCCCGTTCCGTCGCCGACGCGAGCCCATCGGTCACGTCAGGCACGGCGAACGCACCCGTCTGTGGTATCGTCGCCGTAACGAACGGGTTTCCTGTGCACTCGCACGCGCGAGCGACCGGGTCACGCTCACCACACGCTTCCGCGGCGGCCGTCTTCGCCCGCGAAGGCCGCTAGCGTACCGAACGAGGGTGGAGGCTAGGGTTTGGCTGCACTTAGCGGCTTCCGCGTCCAGGACGTCGTAGACATCCTCATCATCGCGGTTCTGTTGTATCAGGCATATGTCCTGCTCATCGGTTCCCGCGCCTGGAACGTTCTGAGGGGCCTGCTGGCGTTGGGTGCGCTGTGGTTTCTGGCCGCACAACTCAAACTCGAGGCTACCAAGTGGCTGTTCGACCGCGTGGCCCCCGTCGGCTTCATCGCTATCGTGGTGGTCTTCCAGCCCGAGCTGCGGGCCGCGCTGGAACGAGTCGGGCGCGGTCGGCTGACGCGTACCAGCCACGGCGGTCCGGTCCAGGAGATCATGAGCGCCGTGCGTGAGCTCGCCACCCAGCGCCGCGGCGCCCTCATCGCGGTGGAGCGCCGGACTCCGCTGCGCGAGTACGGCGAATCCGGGACCTCCGTCGGCGCGCCGGTCAGCAGCGCACTGCTGCAGACCATCTTCGCGTCCAAGGGTCCGCTGCACGACGGCGGCGTGATCGTCCACGAGGACACGGTCACCCACGCCGGCGCCATCTTCCCCCTCTCCGACCGACACGAGGGCTGGTCCGTCAAGCACGGCACCCGGCACCGGGCGGCGCTCGGACTGTCCGAGGTCACCGACGCGCTGGTCGTCGTCGTCAGCGAGGAACGCGGAACCGTCAGCATCGCCCGCGGCGGTGAGCTGGTGAGCGACATCGCGCCCGCCGACGTCCTCAAGGCCCTGCGCGAGGTCTACGCGGAATGATCGTCCTCAAGCGCATCTTCGGTCTGGCGACCCACAACTGGCCGCAGAAGCTGGGCGCCCTGCTGCTGGCCTTCGTGATGTGGCTGTTCGTCACCACGAGTTCCGTCACGACGACCCAGCGCAGCCTGCTGGTCCCGCTCACCGTCGAAGGCGTCAACCAGAGCCAGGTCGCGGTCGGGGTCCCGAAGGTCGTGGAGGTCAACGTGTCGGGCCCCAGCAGCCGCGTCGACCGCCTCAGCCCGGACAGCATCACGGTCACCCTGGACCTCAGCGGGCTCAGCGGCGAGTTCCAGCAACAGATCAACGCCCAGCCCCCGCGCGGCATCCAGCTGGTGAACGTCTCCCCCAGTGACGTCATCGGCTTCCTCGAGACCGTCGGCAACCGCGACATGGCGCTCACGGTGGCGCTCGGCGGCAGCCCCCCGGGCAACCAGCTGCTGTCGGTCGTCTCCGATCCCGCCACGGTGACCCTCACAGGGCAGGAACAGCTCCTTCAGAAGGTCGCCCGCGTCGAGGTCGTGGCGCCCGCCAAGGAAGGTAGCTTCCAGGAGCATCCGTTCGTCGTCGACGATGCCGGGGTGCCCATCAACAACGTGAAGATCGCGCCCTCGACGGTCACGATCCAGGTGAGCGCGCGCACCGCCATGGTCACCAAGAGCGTGCCCATCGATCTTGCCCAACCCAGTGCGCCCAACCTTCAAGAGGCGACGCTCAGCCAGCCCGACATCACGCTGACGGGGCCCCCCGACGTGCTCGCGGGCATCGATAGCGTCAAGGGGACGGTACAGCCGCCGACGGGAAACGTGGACGCCGGCCGGTATACTCTGCCTGTCCGGCTCGAGCTTCCGGCGGGTGTGGCGGCGTTGTCGACCCCCACCGCGGTGTTGAGGTATGCGCCCCCGCCCAGTAGCCCCTAGCTCGAACCCCCTGGAGGACCTGCAGACGTGATCCACCCGATCCGCTACTTCGGCGACCCCGTGTTGCGCCGCCGCGCGCTCCCCGTGACGCGCTTCGACGAGGCGCTGGCACGGCTCGCCGACGACATGATCGAAACCATGTACGACGCCGCCGGCGTCGGCCTTGCGGCCCCGCAGATCGGGGTCCCCAAGCGCCTGTTCGTGGCGCTGGAGCTCGAGCCCGAGGCCGAGGAGGACGAGGTCGGCCAGGAGCTCGTCAGCGCCGACGACGAGGCGCCCATCCCCGAGGACGAAACACCCGAGCAGATGCGCCGCCGCCTCGGCGTGGTCGCCGAGCACGTCATGGTCAATCCCTCCTTCCTCGTGCGCGAGGACGTGCAGTACGGCCAGGACGGCTGCCTCAGCGTGCCCGGCGTGTACGTCGATGCGCTGAAGCGCGACCTGCGGGTGCGTGTGCGTTACCAGGACGTCCGCGGCGCCTGGCATGAGACCGACGCCCAGGGACACTTCGGGCACGTCCTCCAGCACGAGTACGACCACCTCGAAGGGGTGCTGTTCTTCGACCGGCTCCCTGACGGCGAGCGCCAGACCTTCCTGGAGGAGCACCGCGGCGCGCTCGCCGACATCCAGCGCCAGGCCAAGGCGCTGCTCAAGGAGTTGCGCGCGTCCCCGATCCCGGTGTCGGTACAGTGAAGGGCAGCCCCTCCTCGCCCGGGCTCCGCGTCGCGCTGTTCGGGTCGCCCGCCTTCGCGCTGCCGTCGCTCGATGCGCTCGCCGAACGCCATCAGCTCGCTCTCGTGGTGGCGCAGCCGGACAAGCGCGCCGGCCGAGGGATGCGCCGCTCGTCCCCGCCGACGGTGGAGCGCGCCCGCGCGCTGGGCGTGCCCGTGCTGCAGCCGGCGCGCCTCAAGGGCAACGAAGAGGTGGCCGAGCGCCTGCGCGGGCTCGATGTCGCAGTCACCGCCGCCTACGGCAAGATCCTGCCGGCCGGCCTGCTAAGCATCCCCCGCCACGGCTTCCTGAACGTGCACGCCAGCCTGCTCCCCGCCTACCGCGGCGCCGCTCCGGTGCAATGGGCACTCATCCGCGGCGAGGGCGAGACCGGCATCACCATCATGCAGACCGAGGCCGGCCTCGACACGGGCCCGATCCGCCTGCAGCGACGCCAGCCCATCGCGGCCGACGCGACCGCCCCGGAGCTGCTCGCGGCGCTGGCCGACCTCGGGGCACAGGCCCTGCTCGAGGCGCTCGAGCTGCTGGCGGACGGTCGGCTGCCGTGCGAGGCACAGGACGACGCACAGGCCAGCTACGCCCCGATGCTGACGAAGGAGGACGGACGGATCCGCTGGGACGATCCTTCGGACGCCGTCTACGCCCGTCACCGGGGCGTGGCCGGCTGGCCGGGGAGTACCTTCGTGCTGGACGGTGAAGCGGTGAAGGTGCCGGCCCTGCGGCCCGCAGCGCGAGGCACGCTCGATGCCCCCGGCTCTACGCCTCCCGGCACGGTGCTGGCGATCGAGGAGGGCGTGGTGCGCGTCGCCTGCGGTGCCGGAGCGATCGAGCTCGAGCAGGCGCAGAGCGCCGGCCGACGGGCCCTGCCGGCACGCGACTGGGCCAACGGCCGCAGGGTGCGGCCGGGGGTGTGCCTTGGCTAGCGTCGCCATCGTTGGCCGCCCCAACGTAGGCAAGTCGAGCCTGTTCAACCGGCTGGTGGGCCGGCGCGAGGCGATCGTCGCCGATCAGCCCGGTGTCACCCGCGACGTCAAGGAAGCCGACGTCGTCACCGACGAGGGTCGCGTCTTCCGGCTGCTCGACACCGGCGGCCTGTGGTCGGGCGACGTGTGGGAACAGCCGGTGAAGCGCCGCATCGAGGCCGCTATCGCCGGCACCGACCTGGTGCTCCTGTGTGTCGACGGCCGCTTCGGCGTCAGCAACGCCGACCACGAGGTGGCCTCCTGGCTGCGTTCGCTGGGCAAGCCGGTGTTGCTGGTGGCCACCAAGATCGACGATCCGCGCCACGAGGAGGCGGCCGAGCTGTTCGAGCTCTACGCGCTCGGCTTCGGGACTCCGCTGGCGGTCTCGGCGCTGCACGACCGCGGCACCTACGAACTCCTCGACGCCGTCCTCGAGCATCTTCCGAGCGAGGCCGAGGAGGCCGAGGAGGAGGCGGTGCGCGTCGCCATCATCGGTCGCCCGAACGTCGGCAAGTCGAGCCTGCTGAACGCCCTGATCGGCAGCGAGCGGGTGATCGTGGCCGACGAGCCCGGAACCACGCGCGACAGCGTCGACGTGCGCTTCGCCTTCGCGGGTCGGCCGTTCGTGCTGGTCGACACCGCCGGCATCCGCCGCAAGGCCGAGGTCGACGTCGAGTATTACGCCCGACTGCGCTCCGAGAGTGCGCTGCGGCGCTCCGACGTCGCCATCCTGGTGGTCGACCCGTTCGAGTTCGGCGACCACGAGATGCGCCTGGCGAACCTCGCTTTGAGCTGGGGCAAGCCGGTGGTGCTGGCGATCAACAAATGGGACCTGGTCACCGATGAGGAGCTGGAGCCCCTGCGTCGCGACATCGACCAGGCGCTGAGTCACCTGGATTTCGCGCCGCGCGTCTACACCAGCGCGGTGACCGACTTCGGGTTGCACGAGTTGCTCGCCACCGCCATCCGGTTGTACGACACGGCGCGCCGGCGAGTGCAGACCAGTGCCATGAACGCCTTCCTGGAGGTGTGGACGCAGCGCCAAACACCACCCAACTTCAAGGGTCGCTCCCTGAAGCTGCTGTACGCCAGCCAGGTCACGGTGGCGCCGCCCACGTTCGTGTTCTCGGTCAACAGCGAGCGCCTGCTGACGCGCGCCTACGAGCACTACCTGCGAAACCGCATCCGCGAGGACCTGGGTTTCGGCGAGGTGCCCTTCCGCATGGTCTTCAAGGCCCGCAACAGCGGGGGCGGCAAGAAGGTGCGGGTGTGAGCATGCGTGTTCAGGTGCGCTCGGCGTGCAACGTCACCCGGAGGTTGCCGCGCCGCGTCTGCCCCTCGACCCGCACGATCCGGAAGCGCCCCAGCCCCTCGGCGTAGACCTCGTCGCCCGGCCCGGCGGTGGCCCCCTTGTCGGCGCGCTTGCCGTTGAGCCGCACGCGGCCGGCAGCGACCCCCTTGGCGAAGTAGCTGCGCGAGACCCGGAAGGCCTTGCCGCCGAGCACGTCCACACGCAGCGACGGCACCACCACCTCGAGCTCGCGCTCGCTGCCGCCGGCCACGCGCTCGATCGGCACCACGAGCGGGGTGACCTGCCGACCGGCGATCCGCTCGAGCGCAAGCAGCAGCTCGGGCGGTGGCGCCAGCGTGATCAGAGAACTGCCGTCCTGGTGGCGCACGGCGTCGCCCAGAGCGGCCGCTTCGACACCGGCCGCGCGTGCCGCCACTCGCAGCGCGTCGGGGTCCTCGACGCCCTCGAAGTACACGGCCGCCATCGCCACCGTCGCCTCCGGTACGTGTTCGGGGTAGGCCACGACGACCCGCCGGCGCGCGGCGCTGACGCCGCCGTCGACGGTGACCGAGACCCCCGCACCGTGGAGCGCTGCGACCAGGGCGTCGGCGTCGGGAGGCTCGAGGAAGCCCGTGTGCGCGACGCGGCCGCCGCGCGCGGCGCTGGCGAGCGCCTCGGCATCGGCAGGCGCCGGGGAGCCCCGTCCCTTCGCCACGCCGCCGCTAGCGGACGTCGACGATGTCGATGGAGGCAGCCTTCAAGCGATCGGGGAAGCCGTCGGCGTCCTCGCCGGTCACGCGGATCACCAGCCGGCGCCGGTGCCCGGTCTGCACGCCGGTCGTCACGGCCGCGATGATGTTGGACGGAGGCGCCGCCTCCGCCACCCGCGCCAGCACGCCGGGTTCGTCGGGAAGGTCGACGGTCACCCGGATGCCGCCCTCGCGCATGCCCAGGAAGGACACGAACGCCCGCATCAGGTCGGTGATGGTGACGATCCCGGTGAGGTCGTTCCCCGACAGGACCGGCAACCCCGAAACCCGGTGCTCCTCCATCAGCAGCGCGGCATGCTCGATGGGGTCGTCGCCCCGCACCGTGATGACGGGCGCCTTCATGACGTCCTTGACGAGGAGCTTGCTGAGCAGGTAGTTGAGCTCGTAGACCGACAGGGTGGTCGCCTTCGAAGGCGTGGCCTCCTTGAGGTCGCGGTCGGTGACGATCCCGATGAGCTTGCCGTCGCGGGTGACGGGGAGACGCCGGAAGCCGCCCTCGCGCAGACGCTGCATGGCTTCCATCACGGGCGTGTCGGCGGTGACAGTCTTGGGGTTCGGGGTCATCCACTCACGAACAAGCATGCCTTCCTCCTTGCGGACCTTTCCAAGGATAGCACCCTCAAGCGCAGGAACGCCGGGCCTGACGGGACGCATGCCAGAATGGGCACATGCACCCCAGCGAAGCGGGCGCCGCGAAACGCATCGTCGTGCTCGGCTCCACCGGATCGATCGGTCTTCAGACCCTGGACGTCGCGCGCTGGCAAGGATACCGGCCGGTGGCGCTAGCGGCGCGGCGCAATGCCGAGGCGCTCGTGGCGCAGGCCGCCGAGTTCCGACCCGAGCTGGTGGTGTGCGATGCCGATGTGGCCGCGCAGGTGGCGCCGCACCTGCCGGGCGGCACCCGCCTCGCGACCGGCGTCGAGGGCCGGGTCGAGGCCGCCGTGCTGGAAGCCGACGCCGTCGTGGCGGCCATCCCAGGCTTCGACGGGCTCGAGCCCACCGCCGCCGCCCTGCGCGCCGGACGCCACGTGGCGCTGGCCAACAAGGAGGCGATGGTCATCGCGGGCCCGCTGATGTGGGAGCTGGCTAGAGCTAGCGGCGCGCGCATCACACCCGTCGACTCCGAGCACTCGGCGCTGTTCCAGGTGCTCGTGGGCGAGCCCCGGAGTGCGGTGCGCACGCTGGTGCTGACGGCGTCGGGAGGGCCTTTCCGCGAGGGGCCCGCCGACCTCTCGCAGGTCACGCCGGAGCAAGCTCTGCGCCATCCCACCTGGTCGATGGGACGCAAGGTGACGATCGACTCGGCGACGCTGTTCAACAAGGGGTTGGAGGTGCTGGAGGCGCACTTCCTCTTCGACCTGCCTCTGGACGCCATCGAGGTCGTCGTGCACCCGCAGTCGCTGGTGCACGGCCTGATCCGGTTCACCGACGGCAGCATCAAGGCACAGCTCGGCCCGCACGACATGCGCCTCCCGATCCAGTATGCGCTCACAGCCCCCGACCGGCCGCCGACCCCGCTCCCTCCCCTGCCCCTGGTCGGCAGCTGGGAGTTCGCGCCCCCCGACCTGGAACGCTTCCCCAGCCTGCGCATCGCCTACCGCGCCGGCGAGCTCGGCGGCCTCGCGCCCGCCTACCTCAACGCGGCCGACGAGGTGGCGGTGACCCGCTTCCTCGCCGGCGCGCTGCGCTTCACCGACATCCCGCGCCTGCTCGAGGCCGTCCTGGAGGAAGCGCCGGCCGGGGCGCTCGGCTGGGGCGCGCTCGCCCAAGCCGATGCCACGGCGCGCTCGCTGGCCGAGGCCTGGCACCCGCACGCCTGAAGCGCACGCCCGAGGCGCACGCCTGAAGCGCGCCGGAGCCGCAGACCGCGCCCTTCCCCATGCCCTATCGTGGAGCATGTTCCGGCACGCGCTTCGCCTGCCGTTCAGGCTGCTGGGCATCCCCGTCAGCCTGGACACCTCGTTCCTGCTGGTGCTGCCGCTGTTCGCCTACCTGATCGGCTCGCAGATCGCCGGCTACGTGGCGCTGTTCCAGCGCGTCGGCGTCGCCATCGACGGCGCAGCGCTGCAGCACGGCGCCACCCCCTACCTGCTGGGACTCGTCGGCGCCCTGGGCCTGTTTCTGAGCGTGCTCGTCCACGAGCTGGGTCACGCCGTCGTTGCGCGCGCCTACGGCGTCGAGGTGAAAGAGATCACGTTGTGGTTCCTCGGAGGCGTCGCCCAGTTCACCGCCATGCCCCGCCAGCGCGGCGCCGAGGCGGTGGTGGCGATCGTCGGTCCCATCACGAGCGCGCTGTTGGCGCTGCTCGCGGGGCTCTCCTGGCAGCTCGCGGGCGGCCACGACGCGACGCTCTTCGTCCTCACCTACCTGAGCGTCACCAACGCCGGGCTGGCGCTGTTCAACCTGCTGCCGGCCCTGCCGCTCGACGGCGGGAGGGTGCTTCGCTCCCTGCTGGCGCTCGCCATGCCGCACCTCCGGGCCACGCGCGTGGCGGGCTCGGTCAGCATCGTCATCGCCGTCCTCCTCGGCATCTACGGCTTCTTCTCGCTCAACCTCTTCCTCATCGTGATCGCCTTCTTCGTGTACAACGCCGGCCGCGCCGAGACGCGGGCCGCCATCGTCAACGACGCCTTCGAGGGCTTCCGCGTGCGCGACCTGATGACCCCGGACCCTGTCACGGTGGGGCCGGATATGGCGCTTGCGCAGTTCGCTCAGCTCATGTTCTACCGCCGCCACACCGGCTACCCGGTGGTGGACGACGCCGGTCGGTTGCTCGGCTTCGCCCGACTCCAAGACGCACGCGGGGGCGACGCGGCCCGGGGCGACGCGGCCGTGGGCAAAGCGACCGGGACGGTCGCCGCCGGGGCCGTTTCAGCCGGGATCGTGGCGGACGTGATGGTGCGGGCAGAGACGATCGCACCGGAAGCCGAGGCCAACGACGCCCTGCGCCGCATCGGAGAGGGGGAGATCGGGCGCCTGGCCGTCGTGGACGCGACCGGCACCCTGCTTGGGGTGCTCAGCAAGACCGATCTGATCCGGCGCCTGCGCGAGCACGGCGAGTCCGGAGACGCCGCGGGTTGGGGCGGGACAGCCGGCCGTCGAGGCTGAAGGGCTGCATCGGTACGGCAGTCCACCGTGCGGCGGGCCGACCTCTGCCATACTGACCTCAGGGCGAGACGCCCGGAGTCCTCCATGCTCACAGCCATCACCTTCATCCTCATCCTGTTCACCGCGGTCCTGGTGCACGAAGGGGCGCACTTCGTAAACGCCCGGAGCGTCGGCGTGCCGGTGCGCGCGTTCAGCATCGGGATGGGGCCGGTCGTGTGGCGCCGACGCTGGCGCGGCACCGAGTGGCGCATCGGGATCTTCCCCCTCGGCGGCTACGTGGATCTCCCGGGCATGGCGCCCAAGGTCGACGAGAACGGCAACCTGCAGCACCCGGACGAGGGCATCGCCAAGAAGAAGCTGGGGCCGAAGCTGTGGGTCCTGGTGGGCGGCATCCTCGCCAACTTCGTACTGGGAGTGGCCCTGCTCACCACGGCCGTGATGCTCCAGCCCGGTTACCGGAGCTTCACCACCGGCGCCGACGTCGGTCGCGGGAGTTCCGTGCTGAGCGTCGTGGATGGGTCTCCCGCGGCTCAGCTCGGCCTCCGGGCAGGCGACCAGATCGTCGGGATCAACGGCATCAACGACCCCACGCCGCAACAGGTCGTGCAGACGATCCACGGCGCCAGCGAGCTCACCCTCACACTCGTCAACGACGGCAAGCGCCGCACCGTGACCACGCCCTGGCCCCCCACCGGGCCCAACGCGCTGACCGACGCCAACGGCCAGGCGCTGCTCGGCGTGAACGTGGCTCCCATCTTCGAGGGGGTCTCCGCGCCGCAAGCGCTCGTCGAGTCGACCTGGTTCGGCGTGCGCGTGATCCCCGAGATGGTTCGAGGCTTCGCGCAGGGCTTCGCCGCCGCCATCACCGGCAAGCAGAACAACGAGGTGGCAGGACCCGTCGGCATCGTGGGGATGGTCAACCAGGCCACGCACGTTGGCATCGCGTCGGTGCTGTTCCTGGCCGCCATCATCAACTTCTCGCTGGCAGTGTTCAACGTGCTCCCGATCCCCGGCCTCGACGGCGGACGCATGCTCCTGGCGGGCGTTGTCGCCCTCCGGGGCCGACCCTTCAAGCCCGGCCAGGAGGAACAGCTCCACTTCATCGGCATCATGGCCGTCCTGGCGTTGATCGTCCTCGTCACCGTCCATGAGATCAGCGGCCTCCTCCGCGGCTGAGACGGCTGCTGAGGTGGCGGCGGCCCCTGACACCGGGCCACATGCCGTCAGCTCGCGCTGCGCCGTGGTCGTTCCCGCGTTCAACGAGGCCGAGGGCGTCGCCAAGGTGGTGGCGGCCGCGCTCTCGAGCGAGGTCGGACCGGTCTGGGTCGTCGACGACGGCTCGACCGACGGCACCGCCGACATCGCCCGCGCCGCCGGGGCCCGCGTGCTCGAGCTCGGCAGGAACGTGGGCAAGGGAGGCGCGCTGCTCGCCGCCGCCCAGACGCTCGACGCGGACGTCCTGGTCCTGCTCGACGCCGATCTGGTCGGCCTGGAACCCTCCCACGTGCGCGCCCTGGCCGAACCGGTGCTCAGCGGCCACGCCGACATGACGCGCGGCGTCTTCCGCGGCGGCCGCTGGCGGACGACCGCGGCGCAGCTCCTCACCCCCCAGCTCAACGGACAACGGGCCCTCAGGCGCACGAGCTTCCTTGCCGTGCCCGGCATCGGCGCCAGCCGCTACGGCGTGGAGGTCGTCATCGGCGAGCACGCGCGTCGCGGCGGCTGGCGCTGCCGCGACGTTGCACTCGAGGGGGTGTCGCAGATCATGAAGGAGGAGAAGCGGGGCTGGCTGGCCGGTCTGTCGACACGCGCCAGCATGTACCGCGACATCCTGCGCGCCCTGCTGCACGGCCGCGGTGACGGGACGTGATCGTCGAGCGGCACCCGGTGGGGGCGCTCCAAGCGAACGCCTACGTCCTGGTGGAGGACGGCCACGCCGTGGTCATCGATCCCGGCGACGAGCCCGGGCGCCTGCTCGCCGCCCTCGACCGGCACGGCGCCACTCTCGACGCGGTGTGGCTCACCCACGCGGACTTCGATCACGTCGGTGGGCTGGCGGGACTGCTGGAGGCGCGGCGTGTGCCCGTGTACCTCCACCCTGGCGAGGGTCCGCTGCTGGCCTCTGCGGCCGGCCAGGCGGCCAGCTGGGGCCTGTTCATCGCGCAGCCTCCCACCGACACCGAGCCGCTCGCGGACGACATGCAACTCTCGCTGGCTGGCATCGTCGCTCGCTGCCTGTTCACGCCGGGCCACAGTCCGGGGCACATCGCCTTCCATCTGCCGAGCGAGGATCTGGTGCTGACGGGGGACGCCCTCTTCCGCGGCTCGATCGGACGCACCGACCGGCCCTTCGGCAACACCGACGACCTGCTGAAGTCGATCCGCGAACGGCTGCTGGTCCTGCCCGACGAGACCCGTGCCCTGCCTGGGCACGGGCCCGAGACCACCATCGGGTTGGAGAAGCGCAGCAACCCCTTCCTGCTCGATCGTTGAGCGCGCCGGCCCTTCCGCGGCGGCCCGTGCGCGGCGGTCTTCGTTCGCGCTACTCGCGCTCGAGCCGCGCCTCGATGGCGCGTGCGTGTGCCTCGAGCCCCTCGGCGCGGGCCATGCGCGCGGCGGCGGGACCCACCTCCGCCACCGTGGCGGGTCCCAGCGCCACCAACGGGATCACCTTCTGGAAATCGCGTACGTTCACGAAGCTGGCGTAGCGCGCGGTCCCCGAGGTCGGCATGACGTGGCTGGGGCCGGCGAGGTAGTCGCCGAGCGCCTCCATGCTGTACTCGCCAACGAACAGGCCCCCCGCGTTGACGACCTCCGGCACGAGCGCCCAGGGGTCGCGAACCAGCAGGCACAGGTGCTCCGGCGCGTAGGCGTTGGCGACGGCGATCCCATCCGAGAGGTCGTCCACGATCACGATCACTCCGCGCTCGTCGACGGACTCCTGTGCCGCCACGGCGGTGGGAAGCGATGCGATGGCGGCCGGCAGCGCCGCCTCCACCGCCCGCGCCAGCCGCCGGCTCGGCGTGACGAGCACCGGCTGCGCGCCCAGGTGCTCGGACTGCGCCAGTAGATCCGCCACCACGTGGCGTTCGTCGGCCCCGTCGTCGGCCAGCACCAGGGTCTCGGTGGGCCCTGGAAGCGACTCCACACCCACCCGGCCGAACACCTCACGCTTGGCCGTGACCACGTACCGGTTGCCCGGCCCCACAACCTTGTCGACCGGCTCGATGCTGGCGGTGCCGTAGGCCAGTGCAGCGATGGCCTGCGCACCCCCCATCCGGTAGACCTCCTTCACGCCGAGGATCGACGCGGCGAACAGGATCTCGGGCGCGACGCTACCGTCGCGGCGCGGCGGAGTCGCCACCACGATGTCGCGCACGCCCGCCACCCGAGCCGGCACGGCGGTCATGAGCAGACTGCTGAACAGCGGCGCCGTGCCCCCAGGCACGTAGCAGCCGACACGCGCCAGCGGCCTCACGAGCTGCCCGAGCAGAGCGCCGGGCTGCTGCTCGAGGAAGCCGCTCGACGGCTGCTGCTCGTAGTAGGCGCGCACGCGGGCCGCGGCCAGCCGGATCGCCTGTGCGAGCTCCGCGGGGATACGGTCCTCGGCGGCGTCGATGTCCTCGGCCGGGACCGCCAGGCCGGGGGGACGCACGCCGTCCAGGCGCTCCGTGATGGCGAGCACCGCGTCGTCGCCGCCGGCGCGCACCTCCTCGATGAGGGCGCGGACGCGGGCCGAGACCTCGCGGTCGACGGTCTCGACGGCGCGTCCTCGGAACGCGTCCAGCGCAGCTTCCAGGGATTCGATCCAGCGCATGCCGGCCATCATACCGGTGCGCGGCGCCTCGCCGGGACCCTCCCCGACCCGGACGTCAAGCGCCTGCCCGGCGGGGCGCCGGCGGCCGACACTCCCTTCCGACGGGATGCGTGCCGGCCAGCCGCCGATGCTAGGCGGGCACGACCGTCGGCGGGGAGGGCGTGGCAATGCCTTCCAGCGTGAGGGTCAACGCCTTGCGCAGCTCTTCGCGAATCGAGCGGTCCTGTCGGTAGGCCGCCCATTGCATGGCGGTGATGAAGTAGACGTTCTCCAGCGTCCGGACCAGGCGCTCGCGCGAGTAGTCGTCGCGCACGGTGCCCGCTCTGCGCGCCCGCGTCAACACGTCGCGCAGCAGGTCACCCAGAGGCAGGGCCAGATAGGCTCGGCGCGAGCGTTCGGGGTCGGGGTTGAGCAGCTCGTAGCTGAGCGGCAGCACCAGCCCGCGGTGGGCCTCGACGAAGGCAGCGAGGGCGTCGAAGAGGAAGGTGAGCTCGGCCAGTGGCCCCGTCCCGGGCCCGCCACCTGCGTCGTCGACCGAACTCCCGGCGTTTGCGCGGCGGCGCGCCAGCGCCTCTCGCAGCGCCTCCAGGTGCCTCCCGAAGTACTCGATCAGGATCGCTTCCTTGTAGGGGAAGTAGTTGAACACCGTGCCCCGCGACACTCCGGCCGCGAGCGCGATGTCGCTGAACGTCGTCGCCTGGAAACCGCGCTCCTCGAACAGGCGCATGGCGCTCTCGAAGATGCGCTGGCGACGGTCCGCCTTCTTGCGCTCTCGGAGGCTCGCTGGGGACGACACCTCTGCACTTTACCCCGACCCCGGACCGCCCAGGCCGCGGCCCGTCGCAAGACCCTCGCGCGCCGGCCGCACGGAGCCCAGGCCGAACGCGTGGAGCCCGGCAAGCGAACGGCTCGGTTCGCCCCTGGGGGCGAACCGAGCCGTTCGCTCGTTCCGACGCTGGTGGTTCAGACCCTGCTCAAGCGGCCTCGCGTGCCTTGTCGACGAGGCCCTTGAAGGCTTCGGGCTCCTGGACCGCGAGGTCGGCGAGGACCTTGCGATCGACCTCGACGCCGGCAAGACGAAGGCCGTTGATGAAGCGGGAATAGCTCATCCCTTCGGCCCGGGCGGCCGCGTTGATGCGCGCGATCCACAGGCGCCGAAATTCCGTCTTCTTGTCGCGGCGGTCGCGGTAGGCGTAGTCGGCGGCGTTGAGCAGCGTCTGCTGGGCGGTCCGCACGCTCTTCGAGCGCAGTCCCCAGAAACCCTTGGCACGTTTCAGGATCTTCTTGTGGCGCCGGCGGCGCACCACACCGGTCTTGGCGCGTGGCATGACCTACCTCCTACTCGTAGGGCAGGAGCGCCTTGATGCGCTCCGCCTCGGGCTTGGCGAGCAGTAGGCCGGTTCTGCCTCTCCGGATCCGGTCACCCGACTTCTTGAAGTTCAGGTGCCGCTTGCCGGAGCGCATCGCCTTGACCTTACCTCGCCCAGTGATCTTGACACGGGCTTTGGTGCCCTTATGGGTCTTGAGTTTCGGCATGATGTCTCTCCTCGGCCGCCGCTCGGGGCGACCCGACGCCGTGTCTGCGGCGCCGATCGAATCTCCCTGGACCGGAAGTTCCAGGTCGCAGAGCGAAGGGGTTCGAACAGGCCTCTTACATATCGTGGGGACGAAGGATCATGTTCATGTCCATGCCGGCGATGACGGGCGCGGAGTCCACCACCGCGAGCTCGGTGAGATCGCTCGCCACCCGGTTGAGGATCTCCTGCCCCAGCTCCGGATGGGTGCGTTCACGACCGCGGAACATGATCGTGACCTTGACCTTGTGACCGCCCTTGAGGAAGCGACGGATATGATTGACCTTGGTCTCGTAGTCGTGGTCGTCGATCTTCACGCGGAACTTGATCGACTTCATCTCCTGTTGACGAGAGCGCTTTCGGGCCTCCTTGGCCTGCTGCTGCATCTCGAAGCGGTAGCGGCCGTAGTCCATCAAGCGGGCAACCGGCGGCTCCGCACTTTCACCCACGAGCACGAGATCCATCTCCGCATCGCGGGCGCGCTGCATGGCGTCACGGGTATCGATGATTCCGATCTGTTCCCCGGACTCCGTGATCAGGCGCACCTGGCGAGCACGGATCTGCTCGTTCACCTTCAACTCTCTCGCTATGGACTTCACCTCCAAGGGTCGTGCCGGTGCTAGGCCCGGCACAGAGCGTTTTAGTCTAGCAGATGGCTCCCGCCCCTTCAACGCGCGGTCGACAAGGCGACGAGGCTGCCGGGCGTACGAGGGGACGAGAGCCCCCGCGATACCCTTGAGCCATGGACGAGCACGACGACGACTCGCTCGACGACATTCCACGCCAGCTCCTCTCGCGCGCACACCGCATCGCCGTGCTGGGCGCCAGCACCCGCCGGGATCGACCCGCCTTCGAGGTCCCTGCCTACCTGGCGCGCCACGGCTACGAGATCGTGCCGGTGAATCCCCGCTACGCCGGCGAAGAACTCCACGGGCGAACGGTGCTGGCTTCGCTCTCGGAGATCTCCGAGGGCGTCGACATCGTCGACGTCTTCCGCCGGGCGGAGGACGTCACCGGCCACGTGCAGGAGATCCTGGCGATGCGGCCGCTGCCGGGCGCGGTCTGGCTCCAGCTCGGTATCCGCAACGACGATGCCGCGCGCACCTTGCGCGAGCACGGGATCGTCGTCGTCCAGGATCGGTGTACCAAGATCGAGCACCGGCGAGGGACTGCCGAGACCACCGGAGCGACGCGCGCATGAGCGCCGCCGGGACGCGAACGCTTCGCCTCGGCTACTCCCCGTGCCCCAACGACGCGTTCATCTTCTACGCGCTGGCGCACGGCCTCAGCGGCGATGGGCAGCAACCCGAGGTGCGCTTCGACATCGCCCTGGACGACGTCGAAGCCCTGAATCGTGCCGCCGACCGCGGCGAACTCGACGTGGCCAAGGTCAGCTACCACGCCTACGGCTACCTGGCCGACCGCTACGTCATGCTGCGCGCGGGAGGCGCCCTCGGAAGCGGCGTGGGGCCACTGATCGTGACCCGCGAGCCGCTGGACGATCTCGCCGGCAAGTCGATCGCCATCCCAGGGGGCCGTACCACGGCCAACCTGCTCCTGCGCCTGTCGCAACCATCGGCCCGGCTACGCGAGATGCGCTACGACCGGATCATGCCGGCGGTGGCCGCAGGCGAGGTCGACGCGGGCCTCATCATCCACGAGAGCCGGTTCACCTATCCCGACCACGGCCTGCGTTGCTTCCTCGACCTGGGGACCTGGTGGGAGGAGACGACGGGCGAGTTGGTTCCGCTCGGCGGCATCGTGGCGCGGCGGGACCTCGGCTCCGAGTTGCTGCACCGCCTTCAGGCGATGCTGCGAGCGAGCCTTACGTACGCCTGGGAGAACCCCGGTGAGACCCGGGGCTACGTCGCCGAACACGCCCAGGAGATGGACGAGACCGTGAGGCAACGACACATCGACCTCTACGTCAACCACTATTCCATGGATGTCGGGCCCGACGGTGCACGCGCCGCCGAGACGCTGCTGGGACGGGCCGTCGAGCAGGGGCTCTTCCCCCGGCCGAAGGGGCCGCTCTTCCTTTCCGATTGACTCCGCGAGTAGGGGCGGGCCGGCGGCGGCCAGGCCCCATCCTCAGGACGTCTGGCCCCTTCATCCTCCTCGCCGCCGAGCGGTAAGGTGGGCGTCATGGCGAGCTTCACGGTCGGTGAGGAAGTCCTCTACGAAGGTCGACGCTACGTGATCAGCACCGCCCCGGCCCAGCCGCCGTACCGGTACCGCCTGCTGGCGACGACGCCGGCGGGCGCCCGCATGGCGTGGGCCCGGGCCGAAGAGCTGCACAAGATCGACGCCTACACCCGGCCCCACGACGATACGCAGAACATCTGAGCTGGCCGTTCAGCGGCGCGTCCTCACGGCCACCAGGGCTCGCGCCAGCCGCACGCCGTCCACCGCCGCCTGCTCGAACGGCAGGTAGCCGCGCGCGCACAGCCCGGCGGCGTACAGCCCCGGCAGCTCAGGCAACCGGTAGCCATCGCCCGCCACCCCGGACGCTTCCAGCACCCGGCAGCGCACCTCGTAGGGCAGAGCCCCACCGGCGGGATCGGCCGACAACGCCACGTCACGGAACGTGACGCCGCGCTGCTCGAGGTCGAGGTAGAGCTCGTCGTAGGCCATCTCGCTGAGCCGCCCAGCCACCTCCGTCAGAGATCCCACCGTGAGACGCGCCCGCAGGAAGCTGCCCACGCACAGCGCGACCGGGCGTCCGAGTCGCGCCACCCCCTCCCAGGTGTCCACCCCGTCGACGCGCCCACGTTCGTCCAAGCGCAGGGCGGTCACGTTGGACTGCAGCAGATGCAATCCGTCCTGGCGCTCCAGGGCGTACTTCGCCGCCCGGTGGAGCTCGGCGTTCCGCATGCGCCCGGCACCGTCGGCGTGCTCGGTCCACAGGCTCCGCATGAGCGTGCCCTCCGGGGGCGCCAGGGTGACCGTGTCTCCCACGGTGTTGTAGACGGTGTCGAGGCTGGTCGTCACCAGGAGCGTGTCGAGGCCCTCGCGGGCACAGGCGTACGCCGCTTCGCTGCCGGCGATGCCAGCGCCCACCACGATGACCTCGTAGCGGTGGCCGCGCGTCGGGTACGTCGGCAAGCGGCAGACCTCAGTCGGCGAGCTGGACGCCGGCCAGCAAGGGCTGGCGCCTCCCGGCAGCTCGGATGAGAACGTGCTCGCCGCGCCGCGTCCGCTGGTAGATCAGCACGCCGGCCGACGCGCCCACCAGGGGGCTCTCCTCGGGCGCGTCGACCAGCACGCGCAGGTGGAGCGGCAGGGACGTGCGCACATGTCCCAGCTCGTAGCGACGCTCGCCGGTGAGCCGGTAGCCGAAGAAGACGTCGGGCGGATCATCCCCGGAGTAGATGGTCGTGAGCGATTGCGCCTCGCCAGCACGGTAGTGCGCGACCGCCTCCCACACGGCGGCCTGGGCATCGGCCTCCTGCACTGTGACGACCTCCGGCGAGCGGGTGTCGCCGAAGAAGGCGGCCGGGAAGTTCCGCGCCTGCGCGTAGAAACCCTCGCGTCCGACGCGCAGCCGCATCACCTGGTTGTCGTAGGCGCGCCCCTTCACCAGGCTCTTGAAATGCGAGATGGCCAGCCCGAACCGCCGGTCGTGCGCCTCCGCGAAGTCCTCCCAGTCGGGGTTGACCAGGGAGGCGTCGGTGTTGAGCTCGAAGCCGCTCGTTGTGACGTCCGAGAGGTTCATATGCGTTTCTCTCCTCGATGGATGGCTGAGACGCCGAAGGTCTGCAAGCGGAAGTGCACGTCCGCGAATCCGGCAGCGTGCATACGCTCGGCCAGCTCGCTGGGCGCGGGGAACGCCATCACGGACGCCGGCAGATAGCGATAGGCGCTCTCGCGCCCCGAGATCAGACCCCCGACGGCGGGCAGCACCCGGGTGAAGTACCAGCGGTAGAGCCGCCCGAACGCCCCACCGGGTGGCGGAGGGAACTCCAGCACGACCAGTCGCCCGCCCGGGCGCAGCACCCGCTGGAACTCCCGCAGTCCCGCATCCAGGTCGTCGAAGTTCCGCAGGCCGTAGGCGATGGTCACGGCGTCGAAGCTGTCGTCCGGGTAGGCGAGCCGGGTACCGTCGCCGACCTCGAACCGCAGGTGCCCATCCCGGCCACCCGCCTTGGCGCGCGCGAGCTCCAGCATGGGCTCGGCGAAGTCGACGCCCACGATCTCGGCGTCCGGCGCCAGCGAGGCCAGCGTGAATGCCAGGTCACCCGTGCCGGTCGCGACGTCGAGCACGTGACGCGCCCCGCCTTGGAGCGCCGCACGCGCCGCCTGAACGCGCCAGCGGCGATCGATGCCGAAGCTGAGGAGTCGGTTGAGGGCGTCGTAGCGCGGAGCGATGGTCGAGAACATCGCCCGCACCTCCGCCGCCTTGTCGCTGGGGACCTGTCCGGCCGACGCCATCCTCACGAGGCTACCATGCGCCGTCAGAGCGCAACCGACGCCGCGCGCAGCCCCGCGCGCGGTCCGCACGAAGCCACCCGTACGTTCCGGTCAAGCGCGGCGCAGGCCGTGCTGGTCCAGGAACGCGTCGAACTTCTCCCGCGTGAAGCCAGACAGACTGGTGGCGCGCCCTTCCACCACCAGGGTGGGGACGCTGCGCCGCCCATCGTTGACGCGCTGAACGTATTCAGCCGCTTCGGGGTTCTGCTCGATGTCCACCTCGACGAAGGGGATCGCGAACTTCTGCAAGAACGTCTTGGTGCGCTGGCAATCGCCGCACCAACGGGTCGTGTACATGGTCAAGGGATCGGTCTGCAACGCTGTCCTCCAGGCGATCGAGCGGCACCCGTCGGCACGGGTGGCTCATGCACTGCACACGAACCTATCAGATGCCGGCTCACGCACCTGTCAACCAGGAAGCACGCTCGGAGCCGCGCGCCTCGGCGCCTCCGGCACCCGCTCTCCGGCACCCGGATTGTAGCGCCGGACGCGGTCCCTGCGTAGGATGTTCGTATACCCTTTGTTCAAGGTCGGAAAAGCCCCATACCCTGCGATCCCTCCCTGCACCCCAACCTCTCTCCAAACCACCCCTGGAGCGACAGGCGACGGGACCGACCCCAAACGAGAAGGAGGAACTCATGAGACACACCCTCAAGACCCTGTTCGCCGGAGCCGCGCTGGCCGCGCTCCTCACCTTCGGAACCGCCTCCGCCCAGACCATCGTCGACGTGGCGGCGTCGAACCCGGACTTCAGCACCCTCGTCACGGCCCTGACCGAGGCCGGCCTGGTCGACACGTTGAACAGCGACGGTCCGTTCACGGTGTTCGCGCCCACCAACGAAGCCTTCGCCGCCCTGCCCGAGGGCCAGCTCCAGGCGCTGCTCGCCAACAAGGAGCAGCTCGTGGCAGTGCTCACCTACCACGTGGTCGCCGGCAAGGTGATGGCGGCCGACGTCGTCGGCCTCTCCTCGGCCGAAAGCGTGCAGGGTGAACCCATCGCCATCCGCGTCGGCGCCGGCGGCGTGATGGTCAACGACGCCAACGTCACCGCCACCGACATCCTGGCCTCCAACGGCGTCATCCATGTCATCGACAAGGTCATCCTGCCCCCGAGCATGACGATGGGCGCCGCCACCAGCAACTGACCTGCCCCTCCATCCATCCGCGAGAGGGCGAAGGCGGGGCCAAGTCGGCCCCGCCTTCGCCGTTGTGCGGACGCAGCATGTCTCCGCGCTGCACGCGGCGGCGGGTGCGTCCGCTATACTGTTTCGTTGAATCCTCGGCGACCACGCCGCTCAACGCCGATCGCCCCCAAGGGGCGCCCACACCCCCGGAGACCAAATGCGCTACCGCAACATCGCCATCATCGCTCACGTCGACCACGGCAAGACCACGCTCGTGGACGGCATGCTGCGTCAATCGAACGTGTTCCGCGCCAACCAGGACCTGGTCGACCGCGTCATGGACTCGAACGCCCTTGAGCGCGAGCGCGGCATCACGATCCTGGCCAAGAACACGGCCGTTCTCTGGCATGACGACAAGATCAACATCGTCGACACACCCGGGCACGCCGACTTCGGGGGCGAGGTCGAGCGCGCCCTCACCATGGTCGACGGCGCCCTGGTGCTGGTGGACGCGGCCGAGGGGCCCATGCCGCAGACTCGCTTCGTGTTGCGCAAGGCCCTGGCGCGGGGGCTCGAGCCGATCCTCGTCATCAACAAGGTCGACCGCAAGGACGCCCGCCCCGACGAGGTGGCCACCCTGACCTTCGACCTGATGGTGGAGCTCGGCGCCGACGACAATCAGCTCGACTTCCCCATCCTCCACGCCATCGCCCGCGAAGGGCGCGCCTGGCACGAAGGGGACGCACCCGCCGACGACCTGTCGGCGTTGTTCGAGACCATCCACGCCAAGGTGCCCGAGGCCCGCGGCGACCCCGACGGCCCGTTCCGGATGCAGGTGGCGAACCTGGACTACTCCGGCTACCTGGGACGGCTCGCCATCGGCCGCGTGCTGCAGGGACGCGTGAAGGCCGGCGAGACCATCGTGCGGGCCATGGCGGACGGCCAAACCAATCGTGCGCGCATCACCAAGGTCTACACCCACCTGGGCCTGAGCCGCACCGAATGCGAGGAGGCCGAGACCGGCGACATCGTGGCGCTGTCGGGGGTCGAGGGCGTCATGATCGGCGAGACACTGTGCCACCCCGACGCGATCGAGGCGCTGCCGGTGGTGCCGGTGGACGAGCCCACCGTGAGCGTGACCTTCAGCCCCAACACCAGCCCGTTCGCCGGGCGCGAGGGGACCTACGTCACCAGCCGCCACCTGGCCGACCGGCTCGAGCGCGAGCTGCTCACCAACGTCGCCCTCCGGGTGGAGGCGCTCGGGAGCGAGCGCTACCGGGTGTCGGGCCGCGGCGAGCTCCACCTCAGCATCCTGATCGAGACCATGCGGCGCGAGGGGTACGAGTTCTCGGTGTCGCGCCCCGAAGTGATCCTGCACAAGAACGACGGGCAGCTCGAGGAGCCCTTCGAGCGCGTGATCGTCGACGTCCCGACCGGGGCCATGGGCAACGTCATGGAAGCTCTATCGGCACGCCGCGGCACGCTGGTGCACATGGAGCCGGGCGAGAGCCGCGCGCGCCTGGAGTTCCGCGTACCGAGCCGATTGCTGTTCGGCTTCCGCACCTCCTTCCTCTCCATCACCCAGGGGGAGGGCGTGCTCAGCCACGTCTTCGACAGCTACGAGGCCTATGCCGGCGACGCCGAGATGCGTGGGCACGGCTCGCTGGTCGCCATGGAGGCGGGCGAGACCTTCGCCTACAGCCTCTACAAGCTCGCCGACCGCGGGGAGTTCTTCATCACCCCCGGCACCGAGGTCTACGTGGGCATGATCCTCGGCGCCAGCAGCCGACAGGGCGACCTCAACGTCAACGTCTGCAAGAACAAGAAGCTCACCAACGTGCGGGCCTCGGGCAGCGACGACAACCTGCTGCTCACCCCTCCGCGGCGCCTCAGCCTGGAGGAGGCGCTCGAGTACATCGCCGACGACGAGCTGCTCGAGATCACGCCCAAGTCGGTACGCCTGCGCAAGCGGGTGCTCGATCCGGGCATGCGCAAGAAGGCGCAGGCGGCAGCCACCGTCTGAACGTCCGCGTACGCCTGCACCCGGCCGCGCCGGCCGGCGTCCCCATCGATCAGTTGGGCTCGGGTACCGGTATCGCCGGGGGCGCGCTGGGCGCCGGCGATGCGAGCGGCCGCGCACGTTCCGTGTCCGAGCCGTCCGGTGGAGCATCGGCGCGCGGCCCCCGCTCCACCAGGATCGGCGCGTAGGGTGCCTCCTGCCGGGCACGGGCCCGACCCTGACGCACCAGCTCCATCAGCGCCGCGAAGCTCACCGTGCGGGTCGACCAGTCCGTCGCGTCGGCCAGCTCGAAGAGGCGCCCCCGTCCCAGCCGGCGCAGGGCGGCCATCACGCGGCGCATGGCCCCGGCCAGCGTGAGACGCTCGAGCGCGAGTTCGAAGTAGTTACCGACACGGTAGCGGCCCGCGATCCTCGCGAGGTCGGTGGGGTGGGCGCGCAACGGCCGCTCAGGCCGTGGATACTCCGGCCGGGGCGCCCGTGCGGGCAGCACCAGCCGGCGCTCCTCGCGCCGCAGCCGCAGGAACTGCACCGCTTCCTCCAGCTCCTCCAACAGGGTGACCGCCGACAGGGTCTCCTCCAGCACCTCGCCGTCGTCGGGCTCCTCGCGCGGGGGACGCGGTAGCAGCAGCCGGACCTTCAGCTCGATGACCTGCGCCACGCGCGGCAACGCCTCGCTGGCGAGCTCGAGATCGTGCTCTGCCGCGGCGTCGAAGAACACCAGATAGTCGCGGACCAGGCGGTAGAGGTCGAGGCGGCGCGGCGCCAGGTTGCCGCTTCGCAGCGCGTGCGCCAGCTCCCCGAGCGTCCCGCGGAAGTGCTCCTGCTCGACGGTGAACGCGTTCGCGTCGGCCACGCCGCGAGTCTACCATCGGCCCGCCGCGGCTCCGAACGCCCCGGCGGCGTCAATCCAGGAAGGGGTCCACGCCCTCCGCCGCGAGGTGACGGGTGTCGTTGACGCGCTCGACGATGGCATCGTCGCCGCGGAACAGCACCCGGCTGATACCGGTGTGGCGCAGGTAGATGCGCTTGCGCCAGCGCGGCCGCTCGACGCCGAGCACATGGGCCAGCAGCATCTGGATGGTGCCCGAGTGACTCACCGCGACCACGTGGTCCGGGCCGTCCAGCTCAACCATCCATGCCACCACCCGCTCCCGAAGCTGGCGGTAGGACTCCCCGCCAGGCGCCGAACGCTCGTAGGGATCGGCGATCCACCACGCCCACTCGGGACGGATCTCGTTCTGCTGCTGGGTCGCCCCCTCGAAGGCGCCGAAGTCGATCTCCGCGAGGCGAGCGTCGAGCCGGATCTCGCGTTCCGGGAAGGCGATCTCGGCCGTCTCGCGTGCCCGACCCAGCGGACTGGAGTAGACGACGGCGTCGGGCTCCAGGCCGCGCACGTGACGCGCCAGGCGGCGCGCCTGTTTCCTCCCCTGCTCGGAAAGCGCGATGTCGCTCTGCCCCTGGAACTGCCCGCTGACGTTCCAAGGGGTGAGTGCGTGACGGATCAGCGTGAGCCGGTGCATCCGGCCCCGAGTCTACCAGCCCCCGACCCCGCGCGCCCGCCCGGGCGAACGTGTCGCCACCACGTGCAGAACGCTCTTTTGCCCATGCTAGGGTCGCCATATGGAGATCTCCGGCAAGACAGCCCTGGTCACCGGCGCGAGTCGCGGCATCGGCCGCGCCGTCGCCCAAGCCCTGGTCGAAGCGGGCATGAACGTCACCTTGACGTCGCGGCACGCCGACGACGTGGAGCGTACAGCCGAGGCACTGAGCGCCGCCGGCGGCGGTCGAGCACTGGGCGTGGCGTGCGACGTACGCGAATACGAGGCGCTCGAGCGCGCCGTGGACGCCACGCTGGAGCGCTTCGGCAGCCTCGACGCGGTCGTCGCCAACGCCGGGATCGGCGCCTTCGCCCCCGTCGACAGCATGAGCCTCGACGCCTGGCGCTCCACCATCGACACCAACCTGAGCGGCGTGTTCTACACGGTGAAGGCGTCGGTGGAAGCGCTCAAGCGGAGCCAGGGCACCATCATCACCGTCGGCAGCCTGGCCGGCGCCAACTTCTTCGCGGGAGGCGCAGCCTACAACGCCAGCAAGTTCGGCCTCGCCGGTTTCAGCCAGGCCGTCATGCTCGACCTGCGCAAGCACGGGATCAAGGTCTCGACGATCATGCCGGGCTCGGTCGCCACCCACTTCTCCGGCAACGCCCCCGGCCCGGACGAGGCCTGGAAGATCCAGCCCGAGGACCTCGCCGAGATGGTGCTCTACCTGCTGCGCACACCGCAACGCACCCTGCCGAGCAAGATCGAGGTGCGCCCCAGCAGACCGCCGGGCAGCTAGCGGCACCGGGCGGCACCGGGCTCGGCCTGCCGGTACACTGTTCCCATGTATCGAGCGCTGCGCCGCGCGCTCTTCCGACTCGAGCCGGAGCGCGCCCACGACGTCGTGATCGGCGGCCTCGCGTTGGCGGGCCGCAGCGTGCTGGCACGGCGCGCCCTGGAGCGCGCTTACGCCCTGCGCGACCCGCGCCTGGAGGTCGAGGTCTTCGGTCTGCGCTTCCCCTCCCCCATCGGGCTGGCTGCCGGCCTCGACAAGGACGGCGTGGCGGTGCGCTCCCTCGCCGCCCTCGGCTTCGGGCACCTCGAGCTCGGCAGCGTCACCGCGAGAGCCCAGCCCGGCAACCCGCGACCGCGCCTGTTCCGCCTCGTAGGTGACGAGGCCATCGTCAACCGCATGGGCTTCAACAACCGCGGCGCCGAGGCGATGGCGGAGAGACTGCGACGCCTGCGGGCAGCCGGCGGCGTCGACGTGCCGCTGGGGATCAACGTGGGGAAGTCGCGGGCGGCCCCCCTGGAGGACGCCATCGACGACTACGAACGCGCGCTACGCAGCGTGTGGGCGGTCGCCGACTACCTGGCGCTCAACGTCTCCTCGCCCAACACCCCGGGCCTGCGCCGGCTGCAGGAGCGCGGCCCGCTCGAAGCGCTGCTCGCGCTCGCAACACGCCTGCAGGACGAGCTCGGACGCAAGCCCGTGCTGCTCAAGATCGCCCCTGACCTGACCCGCGAGCAGCTCCTCGAAGTGGCGGAGCTGGCCGAGCGCTCCGGGGCCGCCGGCCTCATCGCCACCAACACCACCGTCGCCCGCGACGGCGTACGCTCCCCGCTGGCGAGCGAGGCGGGCGGGCTGTCGGGGCGGCCTCTGGCGCCGGCGTCGCTGGCCGCGCTGCGCGTGCTACGTGGCGCCACCCGCTTGCCGCTGGTGTCGGTCGGAGGCGTGTTCGATGGAGCGGACGTGGTCGAACGGCTGGAGGCGGGCGCCACACTGGTGCAGGTCTATACCGGCTTCATCTACCGCGGGCCGGAGATGCTGAGAAGCGCCCATCGCGACCTCCTGGCCACGCTCGATCGGCGCGGCCTGAAGCACGTGGCAGAGCTCATGAACCGCGGCTCGTCCGCGGCCGCCACGGCACGTCCGGGCGGCCCGCGCGCGCATTGACCACGCGGGCCAGCGTGAACAGCAGGTCCGACAGGCGGTTCAGGTACCGCAGGGCGTGCGGGTTGATGGCCGCGGTCTGTGCCAGCGACACGGTATCGCGCTCGGCGCGGCGCACCACGGCCCGCGCCAGGTGGAGCGCGGCGGCCGCCTCCTCCCCACCGGGCAATACGAAGCTCGTGAGCGGCTCGAGCTCGGCGTCCAGAGCGTCGATGCGGCCCTCCAACGCGGTCACGTCCTCCTCGTCGATGGCCGTCACGACCCGACGCGCCCTGGCATCGAGCGGCGTGGCCAGATCCGCCCCCAGGTCGAACAGCGCGCTCTGCAACGCAGCGAGCTCGCCATCGAGGGCTTCGTCGACGGTCGCCGCGCGCCGCAACGCTGCGCGCGCCACGCCCAGCACAGCGTTGGCCTCGTCGACCGTGCCGTAGGCGCGCACGCGGGCATCACTCTTGGAGACGCGATCGCCGCCGAACAGCCCGGTGTCGCCGTCGTCGCCGGTGCGGGTGTAGATCTTCATGGTCGCAGGATAGCCCGCTGCGAACACTTCCGCGGCCTCGGGTAGACTGGCTGCAGCAATGACCGTGATGTCGATTCTCCACACCTCCGTCCTGGGCAACGACCTCCTGCGCTGGCTCATCGGGCTGGCCGTTGCGGTAGGCAGCTACTTCACTCTGCGCACCGTCAGAGGCCTGGTGCGGCGACGCCTGGCCCGCCTCGCCGAGCGCACCTCCTTCGCGTTCGACGACGTGGTGGTGAGCGTCCTGGGGGCCACGCACACGATCACGTTCCTGGCCGCCGCCGTCTATCTGGGCTCGCAGGCGCTCATCGTCGGAGGCCGCGCCCACGAGATGATCGCGCGCGGCTTCGTGGTGGTCCTGCTGATCCAGTTCGCGCTGTGGGCCAACCGGGCGCTGCAAGCGCTGTTGGACCGCTATCACGCTGACGAATCGCTCGGCCCCGGAAGGCGCACGGGCCTGGCCGCCATCGGCTTCGTGGGGCGATTGGTGCTGTTCACGCTGGTGCTGCTGCTGGCACTGGAGAACCTCGGCATCCACGTGAACACACTCCTCGCGGGACTGGGCATCAGCTCGCTGGCGGTAGCGCTGGCGTTGCAGAACGTCCTCGGCGACCTCTTCGCCTCGCTGTCGATCGTGTTCGACAAACCCTTCGAGATCGGCGACTTCATCATCGTCGACCAGCACCTCGGGACCGTCGAGCACGTCGGGCTGCGCACCACGCGCATCCGCAGCCTGTCCGGCGAGCAGCTGGTGTTCTCCAACAACGACCTCATCAAGGCGCGCGTCCGCAACTTCAAGCGCATGGCCGAGCGCCGCGTGTTGTTCTCGGTGGGCGTCACCTACGACACGCCGCGCGAGAAGGTGGCGCGCATCGCGGGCACCATCCGAGGGATCGTCGAGGCCGAGGAGAAGGTGCGCTTCGACCGCAGCCACTTCAAGGAGTTCGGGGCCTTCTCGCTCAACTTCGAGACGGTGTACTGGGTGCTCGATCCCGACTACACGCTGTACATGGACATCCAGCAGCGCATCAACCTCGCCATCATGGACGCCTTCCAGAGCGAGGGCATCGAGTTCGCCTTCCCCACCCAGACGCTCTTCCTCGAGGGCGGCGAGAACCCGCCGGCGTTGGCGCCGGCGAGCCGCTCCGAGTGGGCGGCCGCGGCCGATGTCGGAGGCGAGGGAGCCGGCGCCCAGTGAGTTCGTCCTAGTCAGTCGACCCGGGCGGTCTGGCGACCGAAGCCGGGCGCGTCGGCGGGCCGGCGCCCTCGGTCGCCGGCACCATGGCCAGGGCGGCGTTCGCCGCATTCCGACCCGACAGCAGCGCCAGCGGGATGCCCCCGCCAGGATGCACCGTGCCGCCAGCCAGGATCAGGTTCGTCACGCCGCGCACACGCGGGGCGGGCCGCAACGCGCTCAGCAGTCCGGTCGGAGCGGGCCCGTAGATGCTTCCCCGGTGGCCCGTGGCGGAGAGCTGGCGAGGACCCACCAGGCGCCAGCCGCGCACGCGTTCCGGCCGGAGTCCGGCCCGCGCACACAGGGCGCCCAGCACGTGCGCCGCATAGGCGGTCTCGGCCGCAGTCGCCGGCCCGCCGTCGACGTCCCGGAGCGAAAGTAGCGCTCGGGGCGGCGTAGGATCGCTTCGAAGGCCGTCGGGCAGAGCGGCCGCCAGCGGATCCTGCGGGGGGTCCGAAGCGTCGGCCTCGGGCAGGGGCGGCACGTTCACCATCACGAACCAGTTCTCGTGCCCCGCGGGCGCGTCGTCGGCGTCACTGCGGGCGCTGACGCTCAGATAGAGGGTGGGATCGCCCGGGAGGCGGCCCGCGCGCAGCGCCGCGAACTCCGCCGGGTAGGCATGGGGGAAGAGCACCGTGTGGTGAGCGCCCTCCCGCTCCGCGCCCGCAACGCCGAGCAGCAGCACGAAGCCCGACGAGCTCGCGGCTGCGCGGGGACGCGGCACGTCCCTGCCGACGAGGCGATGGGAGACCACGCGGTCCGCGGCACTCACCACGGCATCGACCTCGAGAACGCCGTCCGAGGTGCGGACGGCACGCACCCGGCCGCGTTCGACGACGAGCCCCTCGACCGCGACCCCCGTCTCGAGGCGCGCGCCCCGAGCCTGCGCCTCCGTTGCCAGCGCGCGCACCAGCGTCCCCACCCCGCCCCTCAGGTGGACCGTCCCGAGCCCCAGCTCGGCCCAGGCGATGTTCAGGAGCACCGCCGGCGCACGGTAGGGATCGGCACCAGCGTAGGTCGCGAAGCGCAGGAAGAACGCCTCCAGATCCGCGTCCGCCCCGCGACGACGGACGTGCTGCGCCATGGAGCGCAACGGGTAGGCGCGCCTGCCGTGGGCCAGCCCGTAGCGAAGGAGCGCCGCCAGCCCAGGCTCGGGACCGTACACGAAGGTGGGTGCAGCGTCCTCGAAGAGGTGCCGGGCGTCATCGAGCAGCTCGGCGTAGGCGCGCCTCTGCCCGGCGGGCAGCCCCGCCAGCGTCCGGTCGGCGTCCCGGTGCACGTCCCACGTCCGGCCCGATGGCAACCGGTAGCGCGTCAGCGGGTCGAGTGCCGCCATCGATGGTGGGGTCGCACCCACCTCGGTGAAGGTCCGGGCGAGGACGTCGGGCAGCGTCACCACGGTGGGACCGGTGTCGAAACGGTAGCCGTCCAGCCGGAGCTCGTGCGCCTTGCCTCCGAGATGGCGCGCTCGCTCGAACAGCACAACCTCCACGCCGCGCGACGCCAATCGGAGCGCCGCCGACAGGCCGGCCAGGCCGCCCCCGACGACGGCGACGCGCGAGCTCACGGGTAGCGCCGCGCCTTCCAGACCACACCGCTGCGCGTCAGCGCCCGTCCGGCGATGAGGGCCAATGCCAGCGGCGCCAGCGCCTGCAGCGGCGTGTCCCACGGGTCGCGACCGGCCTTGCGCTCGCTCCCGTAGCGCAGCGCCAGCGATAGCGCGCCGACCACCAGCCAGCGCGCGTCGAGCAGCGCCAGCGGCCAGCACAGGCTGTGCGCCAACAGGTTGAGGCCCACCAGCGCCGCCAGCGCGGCGCGCCGTCCTCCGACCGCCGCCAGCACGTTCTTGCCGAACCCTTCCATCACGCCCTGCCACGAGCGGTACATGCGGGTCTCGAGCAGCGGCGCGCCGAGCCGGAGCGACAACCGCAACCCCAGCCCCTTGGCGCGCCGAGCCAGCGCCATGTCCTCGAGCACCTCGGTCCTCACAGAAGCGTGACCGCCGACGCGGGCGTAGGCCCCACGGCGCCAGGCCATCAGTTGCCCGTTCGCCGCCGCGAGCGAGGCCTGCGGCAACGCCGCGGCCAGCGGCCAGGGCAGGGCGCCCAGCAACAGCAGGTCGAGCTGCGGCACGGCCACCCGCTCGCCCAGGCCGACCGTGCGCTGCCGTGGCCAGGCGGTCACCAGGTCGGCGCGCGCCTCGCGCAACACCGCCAGCACCGCGTCCAGCGAGCCGGGCCGCCAGTGCACGTCGGCGTCGGTGAAGACCAGGACCTCCCCGCGGGCGGCGGCCGCAAGTTGCGTACAGGCCCAGCTCTTGCCGATCCAGCCGGCCGGCAAGGGCAGGCCCGTCAACACCCGCAACTCCGGATGCCTGGCCGCGATCGCGGCCAGGATGGCGGCGGTGCCGTCGGTCGAGCCGTCGTCGAGCACCACCACCTCCCCCGCGCCCTGCGCCAGCAGCGCGGGCAGCGTCTCGGGCAGGTTGATGGCCTCGTCGCGCGCCGGCACCAACAGGGAGGTGCGGGCACGCAGTGCGCGGTCCGCGGGAGCGGGGCGCAGGTGGGGGAAGCTGACGGCGTTCACCGCAAGAACGACGAGCTGCGCCCCCAGGAAGGCCAGCGCCAACACCCAGCCCACCGTCAAGACGAGCGTCGAGACGACCGGCCAGGCCACTGTCATCCCGCTTCCCGCCCCCACAGGCGCACGCCCCAGGCGAGCCTGCGATCGGTCGAGGCCCGACCGGACAGCCACCGGGTGTAGCCCGCAGGGGGCGCTTCCGGGTCGGCGGCCGCCAGATCGGCGTCCAGGCTCCGCACCAGCACGTCCAGCGCGTCGGCGAGCGCGCGCTCCAGGTCGGGCGCGTCGGGAGCGAGGGCGGCACCGAAGCGCAGGAACGCCTCCGGGCGCTGCTGTCCGCGCACGGATACCCGAACGGCGACGGGGACGAGCGGCCGCCTCGCGCGGTTGGCGAGGAACGCCGCGCCGGGCGCCAGCGCCGCCGGTGGGCCCGACGGCCGCAGCGCCGCCTCGGGGAACACCGCTACCAGGTGCCCCGCCGCCAGCCGTCTCAGAGCCTCGCGCAGCTCCTGCGCGCCGATGGCGCCCTGGCGCCGGAGGAAGGGGAAGCGCCCGAGCTGGGCCTCGTTCATCAAGACGGTGAAGGGTCGGCGCCGGCGCCGCGCCAGCAGATAGAGCAGGTAGCCGTCCCACCAGGAGTGGTGGTTCGCCGCCAGGACCACGCCATCTCCTGGCAGCGCTCCCTCGTCGCGCGCCCACACTCCGACGAGTCCGCGCCGGAGCGAGCGCGCCACGATCCCAGGGATCGTCCAGCCGATCCCGACCGTCAGCGCACGGGCCAGGACGGACCGCAGGCGCCGCCCCCCGAGGGTACCCGCGACCACGGCCGTCATCGCCGCGGCAGCGAGGAACCCGGCGATCGGGAGGCCGACCAGCGCCAGGCCCGCGCCGATGAAGGCGGCCTGCGACAGATAGACGGTGCGCGCCTCGGCCGGCCGGCCCGTGCCGAGCCCGGGAGCGATGCGAAGCAGCAGCGCCGCCAGCCCGGCCCCGGCCAGGGCCCAGCCCAAGAAGTTCTGCAGCGGGACGCCGAAGTAGGCGCCGGCGGGCTCGAAGCGCCATAGCCCCTGGCGCACCATCAGCGGATCGAGCCCGGCGTCCCACGCCACCAGCGCCCCTACCGCCCCCCACCAGCGGCGCCGGCCGGGGACGAGCTGCACCGCGAGGACCGTGAACGTGAACCAGCCGAGCGGCACCAGCAGGGGGACGCCAAGCAGGGCGGGCCCCGCAGCGAGGTAGCGGTAGGGACCGAAGGGCAGGCCGGTGCGGCTGCCGAGCAGCTCGACCGCCCACCCGAAGGCCAGGGCCACGGCCGCCGCCGGGATCGCGCGCGGACCGGCCCGCTCGAGCGCCAGCCCGAACACGCCGGCGGCAAGCAGGCCGGTGCTCAGGTAGGCGAGCGGAACGAAGGCCGTGGCGCCCAGAAGTGGGACCGCGATCATGGCGAGCGCCCAGGCCATCAGCGCGACCCGCCACCAGCGCCGCGGCCGAGCCCCCCGAGTCCCGGGGACCCGTGCTCCCTTCGTGCGCGGTTCCGCGCCACCGACCCTGCTGGCGCCCAACGGACCGCGGCGACTCCGCCACAGCGCACGCAGGCGCGCCTGCTTCAGGCGCGCCTGAAGCGCTTGCCATCGGGCGGGAGAGCGCTCGTCGAGCACCAGCGTGAGCCCCAGGGTGATCATCAGGTTCGTCGCGAGGAAGAACACGCCCTCCTCCAGCGGCAGCCCGCCGAGGTGGACGCCGGTCGTCGCCGCCGGGGAGATGGACCAGATGCCGCGTGCCAGGGCGAAGCGATCGGCCAGCGAGAGGTAGAGCGTGACGGGCAGCGCCACGGCGAGCAGCAGCCACCAGCGGCGCGCCAGCAGGTCGCCGCCGAAGCCCCATTGCAGCGCCAGAACGGGACCGGCCCACACCAGCACCAGGCCCAGGTAGAGCCCGTGCGGGAAGGCCAGCAGCAGCGCCCCCGCCGCCCCCACGGCACCGAACGCGACGGCGCCCGCCGTCCGTACAGCCCGGCCCCGGCCCGGGAAGTCCGCGCTGCCAGCGGTGTCGGGCGGGCGGCGACAGGGCGGGCCGCCACAGCGCAGCCAGCCACAGCCCCGTCAGCAGCGTTTGCAGCACGAAGAAGAGGTACTCCTCGATGGGCACGTAGCCCAGCGCGAACCATACGCGCCCCGGCGGGTAGCTCCATACACCGCGCGCCACCAGGAAGTTGTCCCAGGGCGTGGTGTAGACCAGGGCGATGGCCACCATCGCCGCCAGGGCGGGACCCAGCCTCCGGGGCGCGGACGCCCGCCGGGAGCGGTGGTATGCGAGCAGCGCGAGCAACGGGGGCACCACGAACAGCAGGTGGAAGGTCAGGTAGGTCATCGGGGGATCACCGCAGCGCTCCCGGCCACCAGCGCCGACGGTCGAGATCGCCGAGCAGCACGCGCGCGGCGTTGCGTCCCGAAGCGCCCATGATGCCCCCGCCGGGATGGGTGCTCGCTCCCGTAAGGTACAGACCCTTCACCGGCGCGCGGTAGCCGGAGGCGCCCAGGAACGGGCGCAGCCCGAACATCTGGTCGAGGCTCATCTCCAGGTGCATGACGTTGCCACGGACCAGCCCGAGCTCGCGCTCCAGCCACAGCGGGTGCTGGAACAGGCGTCCCACCACCGCGTCGCGCGTGCCCGGCGCGTAACGCTCGAAGGCATCGAGGATCGCGTCGGCGACCTCGTCGCCGATGACGTCCCAGCTCCGGCCTCCGCTCATCCGGTAGGGGAAGTACTGCGCCCACAGCCACAGCACCTCGCCGCCGGCTGGCGCCAGCGACGGATCGACGGCGCTGAACGTCATCGCCACGATCGGCGGGTCGTGACTCGGCTCGCCGCGCAGGTAATCGCCATAGGCCGCCTCGATCTGGGTGCGGTCGCGGCACAGCAGTTGCAGCGCCACGCGGGCGTCGTCGTGCGGGTGCGCCGCGTAGCGCACCGGCCGCGACAGCGCCAGGCGGAGCACCGCGCCGAAGCCGTTACCGGTCCGCATCTGACGCGCGCCACGCGGACGGTGCTCCTCGGGCAACAGCCGTTCGAACGTCTCCACCGCGTGCGCCCCGGCGAGCACCGCTTTGGCGGTGACGGTCTGGCCGTCGACACGGACCCCTACCGCACGGCCGCCCTCGACCAGGATCGCCTCCACTGGGGAGGAGATCGTGACACTTCCGCCGTGGCTCCGGATCTTCCGCGCCAGCGCCTCGCTCAGCATGCCGGAGCCGCCCCGCGGCCGCGCGACGCCGTCCTCGTGGTAGAGCGGATGCCACAGCACGAACGGGGCCGTGAGCGCCTCGGTGGGCGGAGGCCCCGACTGGGCGGCCATCCACACCAGGGGTGCCTTGACCTTCTCTTCCCGGAAGTACGCGTCCACGAGACTGCCGTAGGGACGCGTGAGGAGGGGCATCAGCCGCTTGAAGTCGCGGGCGAGCCCGCTCTTCAGCCCCATGGTGCGGCCCAGCTGCAACGGGCTGGGGCTCTCCAGGAAGGCGTCGCGCACGCTGCGGGCGAAGGGGCGCCAGTCTTCCAGGAAGCGCGCGTAGGCCGCCCCCTCCCCCGGGAAGCGTGCCTCGAGCCCATCGATGGTGCGCGCTTCGCTACGGTGCAGCATCACGTGGTCGCCGTCTTCGAAGGGCGCGAAGAACAGCGGGTCGAGCTCGAGATAGTCCAGGCCGTGCGCTTCGAGGCCCAGTTCCTCCACAATCGGCGTGGAGCGGATCAGGATGTGCGCGCTGCCCCCCAGGTCGAAGCGGTACCCCGGGACGATCTCCTCGGTCGCCACGGCGCCGCCGACGCGGGGCGCCCGCTCGAAGACGGCGACGCTGCGCCCGGCCTGCGCCAGGTAGGCCGCTGCCACGAGCGCGTTGTGGCCGGCGCCGATCACAGCCACGTCGACGTCGCTCATCGACCCGTCCCGCCCTCACCGGCGCCGACGCCGGGCTGCGGGCCGCGCCCGCGCCTCACGGCGCCTGCACCAGAGCGAGCAGCGCCCGCGGCAATGTCGCCAGCCGCTCCACGCCGCGCAGGTGCGCCCGGCGGCTCAGGTTGTCGTAGCCGTTCGCCCGCAGCTTGCCGAGGATGGCCTGGTAGTTGAGCGCCGCGAGCGCCACGGCCGCGGCCGAGAGCCCTCGCAGCCGGGGGATGCCCTCCCAGGCCTCGCGGTAGAGCTCGTCTGCGCGCGCGGCCAGCTCCTCGAGCAAGCCACGGTAGGCGGCATCCACCCGGCCGCGCTGCAGTGCCTGGACGGAGACCCCGTGACGTTGCAGCAGCGTGCGAGGAAGGTAGCAGCGCCCCAGGCGCAGGTCCTCGCCGACGTCGCGAAGGATGTTGGTGAGCTGCATCGCCTGGCCCAGCGCCACGGCCCGCGCGAGCGTGTCCTCCCCACCTCGGTAACCTGCGATCGGCGCCACCAGCAGACCCACCACCCCCGCGACGCGGTAGCAGTAGGCCATGAGCTCGTCGTCGTCGGCCAGGACGTGCACGCGGCCTTCAGCCGCCGTCTCCTCCCAGGAGAGGTCCTGCTCCAACCCGCGCCGGAGCTCCTCGAAGGCCTGCAGCGGCAGAGGGTAGCGCTCCAAGACCCAGCGCAGGCCCACTTCGACCGGCGCCGAGGGATCCGGCGTGCCCGCGTAGGCGCGGGCCACGCCCGCCCACCAGGTCTCGAGCCTTCGGCGCGCCTCGCCGGGCGAGGGCGCTGCGTCGACCGCGTCGTCGCCGGTGCGGCACACGGCGTAGACGACGGTCGCGGCCTCGCGGGCTCCGGGAGCGAACAGCCTGGAAGCCAGGAAGAAGGTGCTCGAGTGCCTGCGGGTGATGGCGCGGCAACCGGCGAACGCCGCGCGCAGCGCGGGGTCCGTGCCCCGCCGCCTCCGCCGAAGCGCTGAACGCCGTCCGCGAGCGGACGCTCCCCACCCGAATCCCAGTCCCGGTTCGACCATGCGCCAAAGCTAGCGCGGGTCCGCGTCTGCCAATAGGAGCGGGAACCAAATCCCGCCGGAGGCTCGTCGGCGGGGTCAGGTCCGGGCGAAGCGCCGCTCGACGTACTCGTCGAGCATGCGGTTGAAGTCCTCCACGATGGTGTCGCCCTGCAGGGTGCCGACCAGCTTGCCGTCACGGTAGACCGGCGCCCGTGGGGTCTCGCCGGTGCCGGGCAGGCTGATCCCGATATCGGCGTGCTTCGACTCCCCCGGACCGTTCACGACGCACCCCATCACCGCCACCCGGAGCTCCTCGACCCCGGGGTAGCGCTCGCGCCACGACGGCATCTGGGCACGCAGGTAGGCCTGGATATCGCGCGCCATCTCCTGGAAAAGGGTGCTGGTGGTGCGGCCGCAACCGGGGCAGGCGGTCACCGTCGGCGCGAAGCTCCGCAGACCGAGCGCCTGCAGGATCTCCTGGGCGATCTCGACCTCCCGCTCGCGCGGCGCGCCGGGATCGGGCGTGAGCGACACCCGGATGGTGTCCCCGATGCCCTCGGCGAGGAGCGCGCTGAGCGCCGCGCTGCTCGACACCGCCCCCTTGACGCCCATGCCGGCCTCCGTGAGGCCGAGATGCAACGGGTAATCGCAACGCGCCGCCAGCTTGCGGTAGACGTCCCACAGGGCCCGAACACCCGATACCTTGGCGCTCAGGATGATGGCGTCGTGCGGCAGGCCCCGCTCCTCGGCGAGCTCGGCCGACAGCAGCGCCGACTGCAGCATCGCCTCCACCAGGACCTCGCTGGCGTCCCACGGGTCGTGGCGCCGGGCGTTCTCGTCCATCAGGCGGGTGAGCAGGTCCGAGTCGAGCGAGCCCCAGTTGACGCCGATGCGCACCGACTTGGCGTGCTCGCGAGCGACGTCGATGATGGCGAGGAAGTTGTCGTCGCGACGCTTCCCCACCCCGACGTTGCCCGGGTTGATGCGGTACTTGTCCAGCAGCTCCGCGGCCGCGGGGTGCGCCGTCAACAACTTGTGGCCGTTGTAGTGGAAGTCGCCCACCAGCGGCACCTCGACGCCCGCATCCTGCAGGCGCGCGCGGACCTCCGGGAGCGCCTCCGCAGCCGCGTCGTTGTTGACCGTCACGCGCACGATCTCGCTGCCGGCGCGGGCCAGCGTCGCCACCTGCTCGGCGGTAGCCGCCGCGTCGGCGGTGTCGGTGTTGGTCATGGACTGGACGACCACGGGGTGATCGCCGCCGACCGGGACGGACCCGACGCGGACCGTGGGAGTATGTCGGCGCGTGCTGCTCATCGGTTCAGTCTACCGGCGTCCGGCGCGCGCCCTGTGGTCCGCACGCCACCATCGCGCGCCTCGGCACGTGGCCCTTCACGCCTCCCCCGACTCGTCCCGGATACGCTCCAACACCTCGGGCAGCAACGTTCGCGTGGTGCTGATGGCCTCGCCGCCATGGATGGTCTCGCGGCCCGACCAGTCTCCGAAGTAGCCGCCCGCCTCGGGCAGGATGATCCCGAAGGGGCCGCAATCCCAGGGGTTCATGACGGGATCGAGCATGAGCTCGAGCCGTCCGCTGGCCACCAGCGCGTGCCCGTAGGCATCGCCCCAGCCGACGGCCGCGTAGCTGGCGGCCTGCAGCCTCTGCCACGCGCCCTCCCGGCCGTGCCGCGCGAAGCTTCCGGGGTCGGTGCAGGAGACGAAGGCGCGCTCCAGCGACGGCGTGGCCGCCACCCGGATGCGCCGCCCGTCGAGGAAGGCGCCGCGCCCGCGCGCCGCGAAGACCATCTCGTCGAGAGCCGGGAAGTACGCGGCGCCCACGTCGATGCGGCCCTCGACCTCGAGAGCGATGAGCACGGCGTAGAGCGGCACGCCTCGCAGGAAGCTCTTGGTCCCGTCGATCGGATCCACCCACCAGCTCCGTCCGCTACGGGAGCGCTCCTCGCCGTACTCCTCGCCACGGATGCCGTCGTCGGGGAAGGCAGCGTGCAGGCGCTCCCGGATGAGCTCCTCCGCGGCGCGATCGGCCGCCGTCACGGGGCTGTCGTCCGCCTTGTACTCGGCCTCCACGCCCGTCCGGAAGCTCGCCAGCGTCTGCCTGCCCGCCTCGTAGGCGGTGCGGATCGCGACGTCGAGGGGATCCTCTGCCATGCTCAACCTCCCTTTCCGGCCCGCGGCGCCTGGGGCGCGCAGGGCCGGAAGTCACGCCTACCACGCGAATGGTACGATACGCCCATCATGCTCTACGAGCGCGCCCTGCTCGAGGAACGCGAGCTCCGATCCCTCGCACCCTACGCCAGCCTCGCGTCCGCCTCGCGCGGGCGCCTCCACCCGGAGGCCGAGAGCCGCTACCGCACGGCCTACCAGAAGGACCGCGACCGGGTCATCCACACCAGTGCCTTCCGCCGCCTGGAGTACAAGACGCAGGTCTTCGTCAACACCCAGGGCGACTATTACCGCACGCGCCTGACGCACACGCTCGAGGTGGTGCAGGTCGGCAAGAGCATCGCGCGGGCGCTCGGGCTCAACGAGGACCTCACCGAGACCATCGCGCTGGCACACGACCTGGGCCATCCTCCCTTCGGCCACGCCGGCGAGCGCACGCTCGACCGGCTGACGCAGGCGATCGGCGGTTTCGACCACAACAAGCAGAGCCTGCGGATCGTCACCGAGCTCGAGCGGCGCTACCCGGCCTTCCCCGGGCTGAACCTGAGCTGGGAGACGCTCGAGGGGATCATGAAGCACGAGACCGAGTACGACCTTCCCGACCCCAGCTGGGAGCCGGACCGGCAACCGTCGCTGGAGGCGCAGGTGGTCAACGTCGCCGACGAGCTGGCCTACAACGCCCACGACCTGGACGACGGCCTGCGCTCGGGCCACCTGTCACCGCGGGACATCGTCGAGGTGCGCGTCGTGCGCGAGCTGATGGATCGGCTGGGGATCGATCCCCTGAACTTCGCCAACACGCAGCGCTACTACCTCATCCGTGAGTTGCTGGGAGACGTCATCACCGACGCGGCCGAGCACACCCATGCCCACCTCGTCGAGGTCGGGGTGCTCAACGTCGCGGACGTGCGCGAGGCGCCGGGCAAGCTGGTGTCGACATCCCCGGAGATGCGGGAGAAGCTGGCCGAGCTGAAGGCCTTCCTGTTCGAGCGCTTCTACTTCCACTACCGCCAGATCCGCATGACCCACAAGGCCGACGCTCTGTTGGAACGCATGTATCTCGCCTACGTCGACGCGCCGGACATGCTGCCCTTCGACGTGCAGGCGCAAGCCGAGGCGCTCGGGCTAGAGCGCGCCGTCACCGACTACATCGCCGGCATGACCGACCGCTATGCCCGCGAGGAGTACCGGCGCCTGTTCGACCCCGACGTGCTGACCTGAGCAGTGGAGCGGCCCGGCACTACTGTGTCGCCCGGGCCACCGCGATCAAGCTGCCGTCATCGGGGTTGCGGAACCAGGCCACGTTGAAGCCGCCCCGCAGCACGTGGATCAGGAGCCACGGGCTGGTGAGCGCCTGGGTGGTGATCTGTCCCTGCTGGGGCTGCTGCCTCACGAGGTCGACGTAGAGCTCACCGTTCTCCACCGTCACGCTGCGAACCTTGACGTCGTAGCCTCCCGTGGACTTCTGCCCGTCGAACACGGCAAGCACCGTCTCGCGCGAGAAGTCGATGGTGGGCACCGGCGGAACGTTGAGCTGCGAGCCGTAGGCCTTGTACCAGAGGTTGGTGAGCTGGTCCCGGCTGTTGACCAGCACGTACTGCGGCTTGTCGAAACCGACCGCCTTCTGCCCCTGCGCCAGCACCTCCCAGGCGATCTGCTGGGCGCCGGCGCCGGGCGCCGAGGCCGCCGTCTCGAGCCCCTGCTGGACGTAGACGCCGGTCTGCAGATACTCGCTGGTGCCGTTCACGCTGTGCTTGGTGAGCGACGCGCTCGGGAGCACGGCCAGCACGTAGGGCTTGCCGCCCTTCTCGAGGCCGTTGGCCAGGGCGTCGGCCTCGCGGTCGGTGAGCTCGCCCAGCCCGCGCAGGCGGTTGAGACGCGGCGTGGGCACCACCGTCTGCGTGGTGCCGGCCTTGGCGCCGTCCACCAGCTTGAAGTAGTCGCTGCCGTCGAAGTAGACCACCTGCTCGACGTCGGTGTGGGCTGCCAGACGGAGATCGGTCGTCAGCGGGATGCGCGACACCGCAACAGGTGCGGGATCGAGCGGCGGGACGGATGTCCGGGCGAACGCCTTCCCGTCGACCAGCAACGCACCGTCGACGGCATAGGGCGCCGTCGCACTCCCCTGGCTCAGGGTCACCTGCTTACCGTCCAGATCGAACTTCCTCGGCGACCCGTACAGGTAGCTCAGCCGAGCATTGAGCGCACCGTACACGGTGACGTCGTGGAGCTTCGGTCCGGACTGTGGTGCGCAGCCCGCGAGTAGGACGAGCACGGCCAGAGCGGGCAAGGCGAAACGCATGCGTACCTCCTCGGCGCATGCTATCACTGCGCAGCTGAGAACCCGCTGAGGGACGGCGTCGCCCATCGTGATAGGGTGTCCGTCCCCCCTGCTATGCTGCGGGCGTGTCGCCCGGGGCCAAGCGCATCCTGATCGTGTCGGCCTCCATCGGAGGGGGGCATGTGGCGGCGGGACGCGCGCTCCAGACCGCCTTCGACGACGCTGGGATGGTCGCCGATCATGTCGATCTCCTCGAGTACACCGCTGCGCCCTTCCGGCGCCTGTACCGCCAGGCCTACTTCGACCTGGTCCGCACCGCTCCCGACCTGGTCGAGTGGCTGGGTCGCCGGCTGGACAAGACACCGGGCGAGGAGAAGTCGCGGCAGCAGCGGCTGCGCGCACGCCTGACGCGCATGCTCAGCTACGAGCTGCCCGACCGCATCGCCATGGCTTACCCCGACGTACTCGTGCATACCCACTTCCTCGGTCCAGAGATCCTCAGCGGCCGGCTAAGGCGCAACCCGACGACGCCGCCTCAGGTCGAGGTCATCACCGACTTCTTCGCCCACAGCCTATGGCTCCAGCCCGGCCTCCAGCGCTACTACGTCGCCAACGACGAGGTCGCGGTGCACCTCCGTTCGGCGGGGGTGGAAGCGGAACGCATCCGCGTCACCGGCATCCCCGTCGACCCGCGCTTCGCGCTGCTCCCGGGCAAGCGGGAGGCGCGCGCGGCGCTGGGCATCGGCGCCGACCGCGACGTGCTGCTGTTCATGGCCTCGGGGCTTGACGGCAAGACCCTGCGGGCGCTTCTCGAACAGCTCGGCGAGTTGCGCTGGCCCCTCGTCGTGCACGTGGTCTGCGGGCGCAGCCCCGCTCTGGTGGCGGTCGCGCAGGACGCGATCGAGACGTACGAGGGACCGATCGCCTTCGAAGTCCACGGGCGGCGCGAAGACATCCCCCTGCTGATGGCGGCCTCCGATCTTCTGGTCGGAAAACCCGGCGGCCTCACCAGCAGCGAGGCGATGGCGGCCGGCCTGCCGCTGGCGGTCGTGCACCCCTACCCCCTGCAGGAGGAGGCCAACGCCAACGTGCTCCTGGAGCAGGGAGCCGCCATGCGCATCGCCCCCATCACCACCTTCGCGCACAAGCTGCGGGGCTTCTTCGGCGATCCGACGCGCCGCTCCGTCATGGCAGAGGCGGCTCGGCGAATCGGCAGACCCGACGCCGCCCGCGCCGTGGTGGACTCGGTCCGGAGCGAGCTGCTCGAGGTCGACCCCGCCCTATGATCCTCGGTCGGTCGCAGCCGTGCGCCTTCATGGAGGCGTCGGTCCGGGCGTTCGCCGCCCGGCTGGTGCCCGCCCTGCTGCTCGCGACGTACCTCGTCCTGGCGTCGTCGGCGGCCGCGCAGGCCAGGCCGGACGCCACGGCGCCGAGCGCGCCGTCGGGTGATGGGGCGCAGTCCGTCGACGTGCTCGTGGTGGGCTCGCAACCCGAAGCGATCATGGCCGCCGTGGCCGCGGCCGAACAGGGCGCACATACAGCGCTCCTGACCAGCGCCACGCGCCTCGGCGGGCTCTTCGTCCTGGGCGAGCTCAACGTCCTCGACCTGCGCACGCAACCGCACCTGTACCAGCGCGGGCTTTTCCTGCGCTGGTGGCGCCGGGTCGGAGAGCGTCCAGCGTTCGACGTCCCCGCCGCCGAACGCGCCTTCGAATCCATGCTCTCGCAGGCCGGGGTCGAGGTGATCCGTGGCACCGCCGAGCCCGTCCCGTTGTTGGATGCCAACGGCCGCCTGCTGGGAGCGCGCGCCGGTAACCGCACGTTGCTCGCCAACCAGGTCGTCGACGGCCAGGCCGACGGCCGGTTCGCCGCGGCCGCCGGCGCGCCGTTCACGCTGGGCTGGTCGTCGCTAGGCGTGCAGCAGCGCATGGCCGACACCCTGGTGTTCGCCTTGCACGACGTCGATTGGCAGACGCTGACGCGTGCGGTTCGGGCCCGCGGCTCCGACTACGCCGACGTGCGGGACAACGTGGTGTGGGGCCCCTTCGGGGGGTACCCGGCCGCCTACCGGCCGGAGCGCAGTGGGCTGCGCCTGCGCGGACTGAACCTCGGCAAGGAGAGCGACGGCACCGTCCTGGTCAACGCCCTGCTCGTCTACGGCGTAGATCCACTCGACCCGGCCAGCCGCGCCGCCGCCCGTCGGCGGGCGGCGGACGAGGTGCCGTCGGTCGTGCGCTACCTGGCGGCGGGCATCCCGGGCTTCGAGCACGTGCGCCTCGCCGGCGTGGCACCGAGGCTGTACGTTCGGGAGTCGCGCCACCTCGAGGCGCAGTGCGTGCTGCACGTGGGGGACGTGCTGGACAACCGCGTCACCGGTTCCGACGTGGCGGCCGGCGGCTACCCGCTCGATGTGCAGAGCCTCACCGAGCACGACACCGGTTTCGTCTTCGGCACTCCCGAGGTGTACGGGGCGCGCTTGTGCATGAGCGTGGCGCCCTCCCCGGCGCCCCTGTGGGTCGTGGGCAAGACCGCGGGCTTCGATCCCATCGCGTTCGCCAGCGCACGCGTGGTGCCGTTCGGGATGGCGCTGGCCGAGGCGGTGGGCGTGGCGGCCGCCCGGGCCGCGGCGCTCGGGCTCGACCCCGGCGCGCTGACCTCCGACCCAGAGCAGGTCCAGGCCGTCCGTGCCACCCTCGCGGAGCGGGGAGCCTACCTGGCGCCGGTCGAGCCCCGGACGCCGGTCGGCCCGGTCGACAGTCCGTACTACGAGGCCTACCGACTGCTCCTCAGTCGGGGCCTGGCGGTCGGCGGCTACGACAACGACCCGCACCTCGGCAAGGCAGTCACCCAGCAGAGCTTCCTCTACCTGCTGAGCAACGTGGCGCAGCGCTTCTTCGCAGACGGTAGCGCCGGTCCGACGCTGGTCGCGCGTTACGGCGTCAGCGCCACGCCCCTGCGCCCGGCCATCGCCTTGAGCGCGGCGTACGACGCCGCGTGCCTGTTGGGCGGATGCCCGGCGGAGCCGACCTGGGCCGCGCTGCAACGCGCCGGCCTGGCGCCACCGGGGTTCGCCCCCACGGCGCCGCTGGACCGCGGCCAGGCCTACGCCCTGGCCGCCGGCATCGCCCGCATGGCCGCGGGCGCCCGGGGGCACTGAGAGGCGCGACGTCCGCGTGAGCTCAGACGCGTCCGGTCGCGCGCTCCTGCACGATGGCGTCGATGAACTGCCGCGCCGTGCGACCCGAGTACCCGTTCCCCCAATCGGCGAAGCGGACGGCGCGCTCCCGAAGGTCGCTTCCACCGACCACCTCGCGCGCCGCCAGGGCCTCCACGATCTCTAGGTAGCGGCGCTGGCTGGCGCTGGGGAAGGTGAGCGTCAACCCGAAGCGATCGGCCAGGGCGAGTCGCTCGTTGTGGGTGTCCCAGGCGTGCACGTCATCGTCCTCGCCGGGCTGCGGGCGCTCGGAGAGGCGCTCTCGAAGCAGGTGCCGGCGGTTGCTGGTGGCGTAGAGCACGACGTTACCCGGGCGCGCCGTGAGGCTCCCCTCCAGCAGCGTCTTCAGGGGGTGGTAGCGGCGGTCGTCGTGCTCGAAGCTGAGATCGTCGACGTAGAGCACGAAGCGCTGCGGCAGCGCCCGCAACCGCTGGACGACCTCCGGCAGCGTCTGCAGCTCGCCGCCGGCGAGCTCCACCAGCCGCAGCCCACGCTCGGCGTAGCGCGGCAGCAGACTACGCACCGCCGTGGACTTGCCGCTGCCACGCGGCCCGTAGAGCAGCGCATTGTGCGCCGGAGCGCCGGCGAGCAGCGCCTCGGTGTTGGTGAAGAGGCGGGCGAGCTGGTCGTCCACGCCCACCAGCGCCGAGGCGTCGGCCATGGCCGGGTGGGGGATGCCGTGCAGCACACCCCCCTGCCACCGGAGCGCCGGGTAACGCGCGGCCGCCCCGGCACCGTGATCGCGGTAACGCTCGAGCAGCTGCTGCAGCAGGTCCTCGACCGGCTCACGCAGCAGCGCGGCCGCGAACAACGCCACCGCCTCCTCCCAGGCGTCCGGCGCGGGCGGCCGCACCAGGCCCTCGAGCGGCGGCAGGTCGCCCGCACCCTGCGCCTCGGCCTCCCGCCGCCAGTCGCGCCGCAACGCGCTCACGATCGCGTCCACGTCCGCCCGGGCAACGTCCAGAAGGCCCTCCGGCGGATCGGCTGCGCGTGCCAGCGGGTTGTCCACCTCGAGCAGGGCGGCCGCGAACGCCGACGCCAGATCGGCGCGTTCGTCGGCCAGCAGCGCCCGCACCACCTCGACGTAGGCCGCCTCGACCGGCTCCGGGTCGCGACCCTGCAGCGTCCTGTCCAGCGCGCGCAGGGCGGGCCAGGTGGGGCGCTGCTCGAGCCCCCGGAGCACCATCAACGGTCGCACGGGACCTCCTCGCCCCGCAGCTGGCGGGTGAACTCCGGCGCGGCGGCGAGCGCCGCGCGCATCGCCTGCTCCCCGGCACGGATGTTCTGCGGCGACTTGTGGAAGTCCCACCAGGCGCTGGGAGGGTCCTCGCGGACCAGCAGGCCCCCCCGCGGGGCGCGCAGACCGTGGCTGTATGAGCGCAGCGAGATCGCCATGCCTCGCGTCATCTGGCCGAACGGTCCGGTTGCCCCACTGCGGGCAGCCAGCTCTTGGAAGCCCCGTCCCAGGCTAGAGGCGTTGAACCGCCGGATGAAGCGGATGAGGCGTGAATGCTCGACGTCGACGCCCGCATGGAGCCCGATCACCAGGTCTGGGTCCAACGTCGCCAGCGCCCGGAACGGTACCGTCTCCACGAAGCCTCCGTCGATGAGCACGCGGCCGTCCATGCGGACCGGCGCGAACACGCCGGGCAGCGCGCAACTCGCCTGGACCGCGTGAGCGATGCCCCCCTGGCGGATCACCCGTAGCCGACCCGTCGACAGGTCCGTGCAGGCCACCACGAACGGGATCTCGGTATCGGCGAAGGTGGCGCCGAAGAAGAACTTGCGATCGAGCCAGCGGGCCAGGCGCTGCCCGTGGATGAGGCTGCCACGGTGCAACCCGAAATCCACGCCCTGCAGCCAGATCTCCCCCGTGTTCTGTTCCCGTACGAGCTTCTCGAGCTCCAGCGCCGGCATGCCCAGTGCGTACAGAGCAGCGACGATCGCTCCGTAACTCGTGCCCGCCAACGCACTCGGGGTGGCTCCTTCGGCCTCGAGCACCTTGAGCGCTCCGATGTGCGCCAGACCGCGCGCCGTGCCGCCGCCCAATGCCACCCCGAGACGCGGCCGGACGCCGTGGTATGCGGGCGCTTCCATGGCCACCATGCTACACCGCGTGGAACGCCTCGACACGCGCCAGGACGCACGCGAGAGGCTCCCATCGGGCGCCGAGCGGGCCGCCTGAGGGGGTGCGCCCGGTGGTAGAGTGACCCCTGATGTCGGCGCTGTACCAACGGGCCCGCCCCGTCCGTTTCGACGAGGTGGTGGGTCAGGAACATGTCATCGAGGTGCTGGGCTCGGCGGTGCGCCGCGCCCGCATCGGGCACGCCTACCTCTTCTCCGGTCCGCGCGGCGTGGGCAAGACCACCACCGCCCGTCTGTTGGCGATGGCCGCCAACTGCGAGCACGAGGATCCGGCGGCGCGTCCCTGCGGCACCTGCGACTCCTGCCGGCTCGTGCAGGCTGGCTCGCATCCGGACGTGACCGAGCTCGATGCGGCTTCCAACAACTCCGTGGAGGACGTGCGGGACCTGCGCGAGAAGGTAGGCCTCGCCGGCCTGCGCGGAGGGACCCGCGTGTGGATCCTGGACGAGGCCCACATGCTCAGCCGGGCGGCCGCCAACGCGTTGCTGAAGACCCTCGAGGAGCCGCCGCCCGGGCTGCTGTTCATCCTTGCAACGACCGAGCCGGAGAAGCTCCCTCCGACCGTCCTGTCGCGCTGCCAGCACTTCCGCTTCCGGCGCCTGTCCGACGACGAGATCGTAGGCAAGCTGCAGACGCTCGCCGCGGCGGCCGATATCGACGCGGAGCTGGAAGCGCTGAGGCTGGTGGCGCGCGTGGCCGACGGCGGCATGCGCGACGCCGAGTCGATGCTGGAGCGGCTGCTGCTGCTCGACGAGGGCATCACCGCACGCGCCGCCGAAGAGGCACTGGGACTACCCCCGCAGGAGCGCCTCCAGGCGATGGGCTCGGCGCTCGCCGACCGAGATCTGGAGACGCTCCTGGACGAAGCCGACGGGCTCTACCGGGAGGGGTTCTCGCCCCGCACGCTGGCCGAACAGCTCACGCGCACGCTCCGCGACGCCCTGGTGGGCTCCGTGAAGGACGAGGGGTTCCGGCTTCCGGTCGAGGATCCCGCCCTGATGCGCGTCATCCAGACGCTCGACGACGAGATGGAGCGTTTCCTGCGGCACAACGATCTCTACGCGCTAGAGGTGGCGCTCATCAAGGGGCTCAACGCGCTGGCGGCGGGAGCGGCCCAGGCAACGGGCCCCGGCGCGACCGCCACGGCCGCCGACGGCGCGCCCGAGCTCCCGCCCTTCGAGCCGAACGGCGGACGGCGCGACCGGCCCGGGCGTCGAGGCACGCCTCCTGACGCGCGCTCGGCGGCGCCGCCGAGCGAGGCGACCCCGAGCGAGGCGACCCCGAGCCCACCGCCGGCAGCGGCCCACGCGCAGCCCGCCGCGGGCACGCCTGCGAGCGACGCTCCCGGCAAGCCGCTCTCCTGGCGCGCGGTCAAGGCGAAGGCCGGTGCGCAGCTCAAGGCCTTCCTGCTGCCTGCCCAGGAGAGCGTCGACGGTACGGTGGTGCGGCTCAAGTTCGATGCCGTCCACCGCTTCCATCACGGCCAGCTCCTGGGCCGCTCCGACGAGCTGGCGGCGCTGGTCGAGGAGGTCGCCGGCCCCGGCTACACCATCCTGATCGAAGGCCCCGAGGGGGGCGCACCAAAAAAAATAGCGTGACGGGGCCCCGCGTTGCGGGCGCCCCGGAGGCCCCTCCACCCGCGTCCAGCCGACCGCGTGCCGGCGACCGTGCCGCAGCGGACTTCCCCGCGACGAGCGCCGCCGGCACGGCCGGCGCAACGGGAGCCGCGGCGGCACGGGACGACGCGGCGGACGACGCGGCGAAGGACGACGGGCCGGCACGGGACGCGGCGCCGGAGGCCGCCGCCGCGAAGGACGACGGGGCGAAGACCGGGGCGGCGGACGCATACGCATCGGCGACCGAGGCATCGGATGCACAGGCGCACGAACCCGCCGTCCCCGATGACGTCGCCACCGGCTTGGAGGAGCTCCCGCCCGGCTTCTGGGACGAGCCCCCGGCCGCGGCCCCCGCGCGGGTGAACCGCACGCGCCCGGACCAGGAGCCCCGGAGCGCGCCGACGGCGTCGGCCGGGCCCGAGCCTGGCGCGACCCGCGAGACGGCGCGGGACGGTGGATCCGGCTCGAGGGAACGTGGCGCGGCGCCGCACGGCGACCTGGAGCGCGCCCTTCTCGGCGGCGAGACCACCGCCGACGAGCTCCCCGAAGCCCTGCGTGACACCGTCGACGCGCTCCGGGAGCTCTTCCCCGGCGAGCTCCTGGCGGTCACGCCGCGCGCGGACGAGGACGAAGGCGCGATGGAGGCCGCCGAGGACGACGCCGGCAGGCGCGACGACGGGGACGGCGAGGACGGCGACGTACACGGCGCCGGAGACCCGACGCACGAACGCACCGACGCGGGCTAGACTGCCCTGGGAGAACGCATGAACATCCAGAAATTGATGAAGGAAGCCCAACGCGCGCAGAAACAGATGGCCGAGGCTCAGGAGCGGCTCGCCGGCATGGCCGTCGAGGGCAGCGCCGGCGGCGGCATGGTCCGGGCCAGCGCCAACGGCGACGGCACCGTCACGCGCGTGCACATCGACCCCAAGGCCGTCGACCCCGACGACGTGGAGATGCTCGAGGACCTCGTCACCGCCGCCATCAACGACGCCCAGCGCAAGGTCAAGGAGCTCCAGGAACAGGAGCTCGGCGGTGCCATGGGCGGCCTCTCGGGCCTCGGCGGCATGGGAGGCATGTTCTGATCGCCCGACCATGAGGTACCCGAACGCGCTGGTCGCCCTCATCCGGGAGCTCGGCCGCCTGCCGGGCATCGGCCCCAAGAGCGCCCAACGCCTGGCCTTCTACCTCTTCAATCAACCCGAGGAGGACGTGCGCCGCCTGTCCGACGCCATCCGAGACGCCAAGGCGTCGCTGGACCGGTGTCCCGTGTGCTTCAACGTCATGACCAAGGGGGAGCCGTCGTGCGCCGTGTGCTCCGACCCGCAGCGCGAGCGCTCGGTCGTGTGCGTGGTGGAGCAGCCTGCGGACGTACTGGCCATCGAGCGCAGCGGAGAGTATCAGGGGCTCTATCACGTGCTTCATGGCGCGCTGAGCCCGATGAACGGCATCGGACCGGACCAGCTCACCATCCATGCGTTGATGGGACGGTCCGACACCTCCGAGATCCAGGAGGTGATCCTCGCGACCTCGACGACGGTCGAGGGCGAGGCCACCGCCATGTACCTGGCGCGCCAGCTCGGAGAGCGCGGCGTGTCGATCTCACGCATCGCCTACGGCCTCCCCATGGGAGGCGACCTCGAGTACGCCGACGAGGTGACCCTGGGGCGGGCCATCAGTCATCGCCGACCGCTCTGAGCGGGCCCCGGCGACCGCCTCGAGCACGTATCGCACGGCGGCAGCGCGCTCGGCCTGCGTTCCTCCTGGTGCCCAGGTCACGATTGACAGCCGGGGGACGGTCCGTATAATGGCGGCGCATTTGAAGGTGGAACCCCATTGACTGCTGAGAAACCGACCAAACGCCTCGTCATCGTGGAATCGCCCACCAAGGCCCGGACCATCCGGCGCTTCCTTCCGCCGGAGTACCAGGTCGAGGCGTCGATGGGCCACGTCCGTGACCTCCCGGCGTCTGCCGCGGAGATCCCCAAGGAGCTCAAGGGGCAGACCTGGGCGCGCCTCGGCGTCGACGTCGACGAAGGCTTCAAACCGCTGTACGTGGTGTCGGCCCGCAAGAAGAGCGTGGTCAGCAACCTGCGCTCGGCCTTGAAGCAGGCCGACGAGCTCTATATCGCGACCGACGAGGATCGCGAAGGGGAATCGATCGGCTGGCACCTCGTGGAAGTGCTGCGCCCGGACGTGCCGGTGAAGCGGATGGTGTTCCACGAGATCACGGAGGATGCCATCCGTGGCGCGCTCGACGCCACCCGCGACATCGACGTGCATCTCGTCGACGCGCAGGAGACGCGCCGCGTGCTCGACCGGCTGGTCGGCTACACCATCAGTCCCCTGCTGTGGAAGAAGATCGCCCCGCGGCTCTCGGCGGGGCGGGTACAGAGCGTGGCGGTCCGGTTGCTGGTGCTGCGCGAGAAGGAGCGGATGCGCTTCGTTCCCGCCGGCTACTGGGACCTTCAGGCACAGCTGAGCAAGGGTTCGAGTTCGTTCGGGGCGGTGCTGACGCATCTGGACGGCGTGCGCCTGGTCGGCGGCCGCGACTTCGACGCCGAGACCGGTCGCCTCAAGGAGGGTCTGGAGGCCGGCCGCGATGTCCTGCTGCTCGACGAGAAGCGCGCACGCGACCTGGCCGAGGCCGCGCGAAGCGCCGCCTGGCGTGTCACCTCGGTCGAGGAGCGCAACGCCACCCGGTCCCCATCAGCACCGTTCACCACCTCGACGTTGCAGCAGGAGGCGAGCCGCAAGCTCGGCCTCGCCGCCAAGGACACCATGCGCATCGCCCAGGAGCTATACGAGAACGGCTACATCACGTACATGCGTACCGACTCCACCAACCTGTCGCAAGAGGCCATCGACGGCAGTCGCGAGGCCATAGGGCAGCGCTACGGCAGCGACTACCTGAGCCCGCAGCCGCGGCAGTTCAAGGGGACGGCGCGCAACGCCCAGGAGGCGCACGAGGCCATCCGCCCGGCGGGCCGCGCCATGCTGACCGCGGACGAGAACGGCCTCAAGGGTGTGCAAGCGGCGCTGTACGAGCTGGTGTGGAAGCGCACGGTGGCGACCCAGATGGCGGACGCACGACTGAAGTTCGTCACGGCTCGCATCACCGCCGACACGACCCGGGGCGAGGGTACGTTCCGGGCGAGCGGGCGCACCATCCTCTTCCCCGGCTTCTTCCGCGCCTACGTCGAAGGTTCGGACGACCCCGAGGCCGCGCTGGACGACCGTGAGCAACCGCTTCCCATGCTCGCACAGGGCGACGCGCTCGCGGCGGGCGAGGTCTCGGCCGAAGGACATGAGACGAAGCCGCCCGCCCGCTATACCGAGGCGTCGCTCGTCAAGCTCCTGGAGGGCGAAGGCATCGGACGTCCCAGCACCTACGCCAGCATCATCGACACCATCATGCGGCGTGGCTACGCTCGCAAGAACGGCTCCCAGCTGGTGCCGACGTTCATGGCCTTCGCCACCAACAACCTGCTCGAACTGCAATTCTCGCAGCTCGTCGACACGGAGTTCACGGCCAACATGGAGTCCGCGCTCGACGACATCGCAACGGGCGCGCTGGCGTCGAAACCCTACCTGCGCGACTTCTTCCTCGGCGAGGAAGGGATCGACGCGCGCGTCAGCGAGGGGCTCGAGGGGATCGATGCACGCGAGATCTCGACCATCCACTCCGGGCGTTGGGACCCGTACGTGGTGCGTGTCGGGCGCTACGGGCCCTACGTCGAAGGGCCGGTCGAGGGCGGCGAGCTGAAGACCGCCTCGCTTCCCGACGACCTGGCGCCCGGTGACGTCACCGGCGAGATGCTCGAGCACTACCTGGTCGAAGGCAACAAGGGGGACGTCGTCGTCGGAGAGGAGCCCGAGACCGGCCTGCCGATGCTGCTCAAGCGCGGTCCCTTCGGCCCTTACCTCCAGCTCGGCGAAGTCCCGGCCGACGCCAAGTCGGGATCCAAGAAGGGCGAGAAGAAGCAGAAGCCCAAGCGCGTCTCGCTTCCGCCCGGCGTCTCACCGCACGACGTGAATGCCGATCTCGCCGGGCGGCTGCTGGCCCTGCCCGCGCCCATCGGCGAACATCCGGAGTCGGGCAAGCCGGTCGACCTCGGTGTGGGGCGCTTCGGGCCGTACGTGCGCCACCAGGGCATCTACGCCTCGGTCCCCAAGGACACCTTCGTGCTCGACGTCACGCTCGAGCAGGCGCTGGAGCTGCTGCAGAAGAAGGCCTCGCGCAACAAGCCGCTCCGCGTGCTGGGCGAGCATCCCGAGGCCGGCACGGCCGTCGAGGTGCGCGATGGACGCTACGGGCCCTACGTCAAGAGTGGCAAGCTGAACGCTTCTCTCCCCAACGACGTCTCCCCCGATGACGTCACCCTGGAGCAGGCGGTCGAGCTGCTGGCGGCGCGCGCGGCCAAGACGGGCAAGAGCGTCAAGGGTGGCAAGGTTGCCGGCAAGGGCAAGGCCGTTGCGAAGGGCAAGAGCAAGGGCACCGCCAAGAGCAAGAAGAAGGCGTCGAGCGCCAAGCCGAAGCGCCCCAAAGCGGGCAAGGCCGACCTCGCGCCCTTCCTGGGCGAGCTCGACCCGCAGGTGGCCGAGGTGGTGGCGAGGGTCGAGGGTATGAACGGTCACGAAGCGCAGCCGCCCGAGGAGGTCTCGAAGGCCTTGCGCGTCAGCCAGGACGAGGTCGCGCGCCTGCACAAGCGCGGCATGTTCAAGCTGCGCATGGCCTTCGGGAAGAGCCGCAACCAGGAGCGCCAGGCCGAGGCGGTCTGAGCGAAACGGATCGCGTGAGCGTCGGCGAGCCCCTCAACCTGCTGGGGCTGGCGCGCGCCGCGGGGGAGCGTGCCGCGCTGGTGCCGGGCACCGACCTGAGCGTTCGCCGGCTGGCCGAGCGCCGGTGGGAGACCACGACGGCGCCGAGCTGGCTGCTGGTGCTGGAGGGGCGCCTGATCGTCGACCTCCCCCACGGCGACTTCCGGATCCTGGAGCGCGGCGACGCGCTGCACCTGCCGGCCGGGCTCGAGCTGGCGTTGCAGGCGGTCGAGGGCGAAGCCCTGCTGGTCTGGAGATCCGCCGCTGACACCTGATCCGCGGCCGCGCCCCGTAGACTGGAGCCGTGCAGCGCACATCCGTGACCGAGGGCATCGTCATCCGGCGCAAGGTCCTGCCGAGCGGCGACGTGGTCATCACCCTGATGAGCGAGCACGGCAAGTGGCGGGCCGTCGCGCGCAAGGGCCGCCTGCCGGGCGGCAATCTGGGCCGCCTCAGCCTGTTCCACGACGTCACCGTGCAGTACTACCGCAAGCACGAGGACGACCTGGCGCTTCTCACCCAGGTACGGCTGAACGGGGCCCTGCCCAACCTGAGCCGCCCCGAAATCTACCCCTACGCACACGTGCTGGCCGAGTTGACCGACGCCCTGACGGTCGACGTGCACCTCGGCGAGCAGGTCTACACCTACCTCGCTAGCGGCCTGCGCGGGCTCAACCGCCACCCGGACCCGAACCTGGTGGCGCTGGCATACGCCTGGAAGCTCCTGGGGCTGGCCGGCCTGGCACCCTCCACGGACGCCTGCCTGCACTGCCGCACCGAGGCGCCGCTGGTTGCGCTCGACGTCGCCGGTGGCGGCCTGACCTGCGGTTCGTGCGCCCGAGGTATACGCCTGGGCGCCGACGGGGCGGCCGAGCTACACCGCCTCGTCGCCGGCAGCCTGCACACCCTGCTGCGCGCTCCTCCCGTCGACCGCGAGCTGCACTGGCGTGTGCTCGAACGCTACGTCGCCTACCACGTGCGGGAGCTGCAAGCGCTCGCCACGCCGCCGCACGCCGCAGCCGGGGCCGCCGGTGCTTGAGGTCTTCGCGGCACTGCTGGCCGGCTACCTGCTGGGGTCGCTCCCCTTCGCCGCCTGGGCCGCCCGCCTTCGCGGGGCCACCATCTTCGAGGTGGGGTCGGGGAACATGGGCGCCATGAACACTGCGCGCAACGTCGGCTTCGGGCTGGGGGCACTGGTTCTCCTGCTCGACGCCGCGAAGGGCGCTGCGGCCACCGGTATCGGCCTGGCCCTCGGGCGTCTGCCCGGAGCGCCGACCGGACCCGTGATGTCGTTGCTGCCGCCGCTCGCCGCCGGGCTGGGCGCCATCCTCGGTCACGCCTTCTCGCTCTATATCGGCTTCCGCGGCGGCAAGGGGCTCGCCGCTGCCCTCGGGGTCGCGCTGCCGTTCTACCCGCTGGCCGCGCTGGCCACCGTCGCGCTGTTGTTCGTGCTCACGCTGGCGTTGCGGCGCCGCTCCGGGTTGGCCGCCGTACTCACGGTCGCGGTGTACCCGGCGCTGGTGCTCAGCGCGCAGATCCTCGCCGGTCGCAGCACCAACGCCGCGCTGGCCATCGCCGCAGGCGTCGCGTCGATGGCGCTGGTGGTGCTCTACCGCCACTACCTGGCGTTCCGCCGTGAACGCGCGCGGCGGCGCTGAGCGTACCGGCCCGGCCCAGTGCGGCGCGCGACGCACACGCGAGCTCACTGCCAGCGCTCACCACCGTCGGGCCGCTCGCGACGCGCCAGGGCGCGCACCTCGCCCACCAGGAAGAGGCTGCCTGCGACCACCACGGTGCCGTCCACCCCCGCCCAGCGCGCCGCGAGCCGGAGCGCCGCCGGCGGGTCGGCGGCCACGGCATCGGCCCCCACGACGCGGCCCAGCGCCGCCGGCTCCATGGCTCGCGGGCTCGACGTCGCTCTGGTGGCGACGATCCTGTCGGCCACGCCGGCCAGCGCCGACGCCACGCCCGCGACATCCTTGCCTGCCGACACACCCAGGACGAGCACCGGTACCCGGCCCTCCAGCGACGCCAGGGCGCGGGCCAGGGCGGCCGCCGCTTCGGGGTTGTGGGCCCCGTCGAGGACGAGCCACCGCCCGCGGAAGCGCAGCCGTTCCAGCCTCCCCGGCCAGTGCGTCTCCGCCGCGCCGCGCGCGGCCACCTCGAGCGGCACGCCGAGCTCGGACGCGCCCACGAGCGCCAACGCCACGTTGCGTGCCTGGTGGCGCCCGACCAGCGGCGTGGTCGCCTCGACCGCGCCGACGGGCGTGCGTAGCTCGAGCTCCAGGCCCTGCCATCCTCGATCGAGCACCTGCAGCTCGACCTCCTGCTCCAACGTGCGCAGCCGCACCCCCCGCACCTTGGCCTCGGCCCGCAAGGCTGCCAGCGCCTCGCCGGACGCACCGGTCCAGGCCGGCACGCCCGCGCGCAGGATGCCCGCCTTCTCGCGGGCGATCCGCTCCAGCGTGTCCCCCAGAACGCCGACGTGGTCGAGCGCCACCCCCGTGACCAGCGAGAGCACCGGCTCGACGACGTTGGTGGCGTCGAAGCGTCCACCCAGACCGACCTCCAACACGGCGGTGTCGACCTCGGCGTCGGCGAACAGCAGCAGGGCAACGGCGGTGACGATCTCGAAGAAGGTGGCGCCGAGACGCTCCGCCGGGGGCCGCACCCGCGCCAGGGCCTCCAGCACGATGTCGTCGGGAAGGGGTGCACCGTCGACCACGAAGCGCTCCGCGAAGCGCACCAGATGGGGGCTGGTGGTGAGCCCCACGCGTTCGCCCGCGGCGCGAAGGGTCGCCGCCAGCACCGCCGCCGTGCTCCCCTTGCCGTTGGTCCCGCCCACCAGCACCGACCGGAACGCCCTGTCGGGCCGCCCGAGCTCGTCGAGCAGCCGCCGCATCCGATCCAGCCCCAGGTGGACGCCGAAGCGCTGGCGCTCGAACACCCATCGGAGGAGGTCGTCGGGCTCAGGTCTCGTCATCGATCCGTCGCAGGAGCTCCGCATCCCCACCGATCACGTGGTGGTCCGCCACCAGCCGGGCTACGGTCTCGCTCCCGCCCGCGGAGCGGATCATCTCGGCGCCGTAGGCGTGGTGGTGACGCTTGACCTGCAAGGCACCCGCCAGGCCCCGTCGCCGCGGTTCGGCGGGTACCGGCCGCTCCGGCAGAAGGTGCACCAGGACGCGCTCCAGCACGCGGTAGCGCCGACCGGACTTGCCGACGTCATGGAGCAGCGCGGCCCGCACGAGCTCGTCCGGCGCGTCGGGGTGGCGCGCCAGCAGCGCCTTCGCAACCTCGCAGGCGTGGTGCCGGTCGCGCACATCCATCCTCTGGTAGACGCCGTACTCGGCGACCGGCAGGCGCCGACGCGCGAAGGCGTCGTCGGGCGGCGCCAGCGAGGGCAGCACCGCGCGCAGCGTGCGCCGCGCGGCGTTGAGGTACCAGACGGGCGGCCGAGCCATCGCGGATCGAGTCTACCGCTTCCCCGTCCCGCCTCGAGGCGCGCACCTTGCCGCCGCGGTCAGGCCCGCCGCCCCTTCTGGGGTATGCTGGCTGGCGCGATCCGGGGGCGTCCGCCACGCCCCGGATGGAGTTCTCCGATGCACCAGCCCCGTTCTGCCACCGCCCTCCTCGTCCTCATCCTCGTTGCCACGCTGCTCGCAGGTGCGGCCGCTGCCCAGGGCACACCCACGAGTCCCAACGGATCCAACGGTGCTTCCACGGCTGCGCCCGCCCCCGGCACCGTCGCCGCACCCGCGTCCGGCAACGGAGCCTCGTCGGAAACGGCGTCCGCCATCGGCATGACGGGAAGCGCTCCGGCCGCCCTCGCCGACCAGGCCGTGAGCACCTGGCTCAAGCGCAGTCCTGTCACGCTGGAGCGACTCTCCGCGCTGGACACCAAGCAGCTCTGCCAGGCCCTGCCCGGGATGATCACCCACCCCGCCCCGCAGGCGGGCACACAGGTGCACCTGAACGACCGCCAGGAGCAACCGACCCAGGACCCGAACCGGAAGCGCTTCACCTACAGCGCGGTGCGACCCGGCAACCAGCTCGACGTGGTGGAGGTCGATCTCAGCCGCAAGGGCAAGGTCTGGACGGTCGACGACGTCGGCTACCGCACCACGGTGGAGCCCAGCGGCGTACGCGCCTGGCTGCAGGGGAGCACGGCGTCGTGGCTGTTCATCGCCTTCAGCCTCCTGATCCTGTTCGGGCTCGTGCGGCCCAGCCCGCTACGGCGTTGGCTGCACGAGGGCTGGAGCTACATCCGCGAGCACCGACGGCTGGTCATCGGTACCTTCGTGTTCCTCTACGCCATGTTCGCGCTCGGCGCGCTGGTAGGCTCGGGCCTACCCAAGGAGTGCGAGACGGCCATCGTCACGGTCGTCAAGACCGCGGTGACCAGCGTCGGCGCCACCCAGGCCTACGGCAGCGGCGACATCGTGCGCGCGGCGGTCACCACCTATTACCAGAACTTCGTGGTGGTCACGCTTTCGGTGACCTTCACGCTGGCGCTGCTGTTCGGCGTGCCGGCCTACTTGCTGAGCGCGGCCTCGTACTTCGTGCAGGGGATCCCGTTCGGCCTGATCGGCACCGCTTCGGCGGGTCAGTTGGTACTGGTGCTGATCCTGCTGCTGATCGAGCTCAGCTCGTACTTCATCGTGGTCGCCGGCGGCGGCATGTTCCTGGCCACTCTGGTGCGGCGGGGCCTCGGATCGCTGCCTCAGGCGTTCCGAAAGCTCGCGGCGATGCTGCCCTTCGCCATGGTGATGCTGCTGCTCGGCGCCTGGTACGAGGCCTTCATCGTCCTCCGTCTGGGCGGCTGAGTCCCCCGTCAAGCCCGTAGCAGGAGCCGGCGGCTGGCGAGCGCGACGTCCATCAGGTCGGCGGCCTCGGCGAAGGCGCTGGCGCCCGGACCCACGGCCAGCAGCGGCACCATGTTGCGGGTGTGCCTGGATGACGTCAGGTCCTCGAGGTTGCCATGGTCCGAGGTGAGCACCAGCGTGGTGTCTCTCAGGTCCGAGAGCGCACCGGCCAGCAGGCCGTCGATCGCCTCCAGCAAGCGCACCCCGTCCTCGAAGCGCCGCTCATGCCCGAGTCGGTCGGTGAGCCAGACGTCGAAGAACGAGAAGGCATGGTGCCCGGCCAGCCGCGCGAGCCGGCGTCCCGCCTCCTCGGCCGTCAACGTCGCCAGCGACGGGTCGAGCTCGCGGAAGGCGGCACCGGTGACGTCGGCCGCCAGCGCGTCGCCGCGGCGGTAGGCGTCGAGGTCGAAGAGGGTCACGCCCGCCGCCCGGGCCGCCATCACGGGGGCATTGGGCCGTAGGCGCCGTCCTTCGAGGGCGCGGAAGTACCCCTCCGGATAGGCGTTGGCGAGCGCGGCGGAACCGTCGGCGTAGTGGAAGAGCGTGTCCTGTTGGAGCTCGCGCGCCAGCGTGGGCCCCGGCCAGGGTCCGTAATGGCGCCCCATGATCGCCGCGCCGTTTCGCCCCGTCAGCAGGCTCATCTGCCCGGTGGCGGACTGCGGGAGCCCCTCGTGCCCGAGGCGGGCGTCGATCGGCCGGAACACCAGGCCGGCCTCGCTGCGCGCCGCGGCGCCTGCGACGGGGGCGCCACCAACGAGCTCACGCAGAAGCGGCAGGTCCGCGGCCACCAGGGGGTTGCGACCGGGATCGGCCTCCCCCAGACCCACACCATCGAGGAACACCATGACCACGCCCCCCGGACGACCGCGAGTCCCGGGGCCGCTCGCCTCAACCAACCCCCATCGCCTCCTTGGCCCGGGCCAGGGTGGGGGCGGCCGCCGCTCGCGCGCGCTCCGCTCCGTGCGCCAGCAGCTCGTCGATCCGGCCCGGCTCCGCCATGATGGCCTCGTAGCGCTGGCGGATCGGCTGCAGCGTGTCGAGCACCACACCGGCCACCGCCTTCTTGAGGTCGCCGTAGCCCTTTCCTTCGAACGTCCCCTCCAGCGCCCCCATCGGGCGCCCGTCGAGAGTCTGCAGGATGGTCAGCAGGTTCCTGACGCCGGGCGAGGCGTGCTCGAAGCGTACCTCGCGGCCGGAGTCGGTCACCGCCGACATGATGGCCTTGCGGATGGTGCGCTCGTCGTCGAGGAGGTTGACGGCGTGGCCCGAGCGCTGAGCTCCGATGCTCTTGGACATCTTGACCTCGGGGTCGTCGAGACCCATGATGCGGGCGCCCATGGTGGGGACCACCGCCTGCGGCAGCACGAACACCTCGCCGAAGAGGTTGTTGAAGCGCACGGCGATGTCCCGGGTGAGCTCGATGTGCTGGCGCTGGTCTTCACCGACCGGCACCACCTCGGTGTCGTACAGCAGGATGTCGGCGGCCTGCAGCACGGGGTAGTCGAGCAGGCCCGTACCGACGCTCTCCCGCCCCTCGGACTTGGTCTTGAACTGCGTCATGCGGTAGAGCCACCCCAGCGGCGTCGCGCAGTTGAGCAGCCACGTGAGCTCGGCATGCTCGTGCAGGTGGGACTGCGCGAAGATGATGTTGCTGTCGGGATCGAGCCCTACCGCCAAGTAGAGTGCGGCCACCCGCCTCACGTCGTCCTTCAGGCCCGCGGGGTCGACGCTCTCGGGGATGGTGAGCGCGTGCAGGTCGACGACGCAGAAGACGTTGTCGCGCTCGTCCTGATGCTCCACCCACTGCCTGAGAGCCCCGAGGTAGGTGCCGAGGTGCAGGTCGCCGGTGGGCTGGATGCCGGAGAAGACGCGGGGCTTGGCGGAAGACGTCGTGCGGGACGCGGGAGAGGACGCGGCCACGGGGTCGGTGGAACTCATCCGGACAGTATACCGACGGCGTCCGGCGACGGTCGGCCCGCCGCAGGCCGTCCGGCCAGCAGGGCGAACGTCGTCGCCGACCACCCTGTGATCGCTGTCCTGCTCAGGGGAAGGTGTGCCCCACCCACGCCAGCGGGTTGGTGGGCACCCCGTCGACCCGCATCTCCCAGTGCAGGTGAGGCCCGGTGCTGAGCCCCGTCGTCCCTACCAATCCGACGACGTCGCCGCGCTTGACGCTCTCGCCGTCGTGGACCAGGATCTTCGACTGGTGGAAGTACAGGCTGACGATGCCGTCGCCGTGGTCGATGGCGACGACGTTGCCGGAGATGGGAAGCTCGCGCGCTAGCACCACCGTGCCGTCGTTGGTCGCATGGATGGGCGTGCCCTCCGGCGCCGCCAGATCCAGACCGGTGTGGTAGGACACCGGCCCGCCGGCCGCGTAGCGCCGGGCGGAGCCGAACCCCGCGGACTCGGCCCCCTCGATGGGGGTCTCGAAGGCGGCGGTCCAGCGCGGCCGGGGAGCGCTCTGTGCGAACGCCGTCGCCAGCGCCTGCTGCTCCTCGGCCCACGCCGTCGGCGTGTCGGTCGCCAGCACCTTCGGCGGTAGATGGATGGTCTCCACCGCTCCCTTCAGGGGCGTCACCGCGATGCTCCGCGTGTCGCGGTGCATGATGCCGAACTCGTCGGTAACGCTCACGGCCAGCGTATGGGCGCCCGGAGCGGTCGCCAGCGGGACCGGCACGATGGCGCGCGCGCCGTCGCTTCCCCGCACGAGCCGCTCGTCCTTCCCGTCGAAGCTCACCTGGACCTTCGTTACATGCGCGCTGCCCGCCGGCCAGCTCACGCGGACGCCCAACGGGTCACCCGCCGTGAGCTGGGCTTCGGACCGCACCTCGGGCACAGGCGCGGCCACGCCGTCGATCGTAGCCTGCGCGTCGGTACGGTTCCCGGCACCGTCGGTGGCGACGATGTCGACCGGCTGCGGGCCTGCTTCGGCGGTGAGCGCCACGTTCCAGTCCTGCGTGACCTTGGTAGCGTCGAAGCTACCGTAGCGCACGCGGTAGGTGACCGGCTCGTCGGCCGTGATGAGCACCTGGGTGGCGCTCCCGGCCTCCGCGCGCGGCGGCGCCTCGATGTACAGCTTGGGCGGGGTGGTGTCGCGCCGCGCCTCCGACACCGCCAGCCCGGCCAGGGCTGCGCTGAGCACGACGAGGAGGATGAACGCGGGTCGGCGAAGCCGCCTCATGCCTCGCTCTGGCTCGTCACGAACGGCAGGTTGCGGAAGCGATGCGCGACGTCGAGGCCGTAACCGTAGACGAAGGCGTCCTCGATCTCGAACCCGACGTAGTCCAGCGGCACCTCGACGACGCGCCGCGACGGCTTCGAAAGCAGGGTCACCACCTCGACCGAGAGCGGCCCACGCCCGCGCAGATACCCGAGCAGGTACTGCATGGTGAGGCCCGTATCCACGATGTCTTCGACCAGCAAGACGTGCCGGCCCTTGAGGCTCTGATCGAGGTCCTTGACGAGCTTGACCTCGCCCGAGGACTCGGTGCGGGAGCCGTAGCTCGATACCGACAGAAAGTCGACCGTCAGGGGCAGGTCGATGGCGCGCACCAGGTCCGCCATGAACATGAAGGCGCCGTTGAGCACGCAGATGAGGTGGAGCTCGTGGCCCCGATGATCGGAGCGGATCCGGCCGCCGAGCTCGGCGACTCGGGCCTCGATCTGCTCGCGGGTGATCTGGACGGGGCCGTCGCCGGCCCGGAAGATGCTGGTTTCGGACATGACGCGTCCTTCTCGATGGGGGTGTCGACCGGTGCGGCTCGCTCGCCGCCCGGCACGGCTTGCGCGAGTATACCCGAGCCCGCCGCCCGCGGCGACCCGCTCACGAGGCGGGTCGGCGCGCGCTTCAGGCGCTGCGCAGGCGTGCCAGCTCCCGCTCCGTGAGGCGGCGGTAGTGGCCCGAGGGCAGGTCGCCGAGGCGCAGCGGCCCCTGTCGGATGCGCACCAACCGGGTGACCCGGTAGCCGACCGCGTCCAGCATGCGGCGCGCCTGCCGGTTGCGCCCTTCGGTCAGCACCAGCACGCACCCTCCTTCCGCCGCCGTGACGATCGCAGCTCGGGCAGGACCGTCGTCGAGCTCGACCCCGCCCGCCAACGCCGCCAGCGCAGACGGCTCGACGGTGCCCTCGGCGCACCACAAGCGGTACTCCTTCTCGTGCCCGTAGCGCGGGTGGGTGAGTTTGAGCGTGAGGTCGCCGTCGGTGGTGACCAGCAGTAGCCCTTCCGAGTCCATATCGAGCCGCCCCACCGGGTGGAGCCCCGGCAGCTCGGGAAGCAGGTCGAGCACGGTGCGCCTGCCGCGGTCGTCGCGCGCCGTGCTCACCACACCCGGCGGCTTGTTCACGAGGAACGTGTCGTGCTCGGCGCGCCGAGCCACGAGCTGTCCGTCGACGCGGACGTCGTCGCCAGACCGCGCCCGGTCTCCCAGACCGGCGATCCGACCGTTCACCGTGACACGCCCTGCGCGGATCAGGTCCTCGGACTTGCGGCGGCTCGCCACGCCCGCCCGGGAGAGGATCTTCTGGAGGCGCTCGCCCTCGACGCCCCGCCCCGTGGGGCCGCCGGGCGCGCTCACAGCTCGAGCACGCCATGGGCGACGCGCACCGCGCCGCCGCCGACCTCTACCGCAGGCTCCCCGTCCTCCAAGCGGATGCGAAGGTGGATCTCGCTCGACCGGCCCATCTCCACACCCTGGCGGCTGAGCACCTCGACGGGTCCCCGCGTGGCGTCGACGAGACCGGTCCACGCCAGGTACGCGCCCAGCGGGCCGTGCGCGCTTCCGGTCGCAGGATCCTCCACCACGCCGAGGGCCTCGCCGAACATGCGCGCACGTACGTACGCGTCCTCGGCGTCGAGGGTGAAGGCCAGCACCGCGCGGTGGTCGGCGGGCACGAACGAGGCCACCACCTCGAGATCGAGGCGCGCGCGTGCGAGCGCGCTCCGGTCCCGCAACGGCACCAGCAGGAAGGGCACGCCGGCGCTCACGACCTCGAGAGGAAGATCGGCGTCGAGCTCGTCGACGTCGAGCCCCAGTGCGCGCGCCACCCCGGGACGATCCCCGACGCGCGCCAGCCGCCGTGGTCGGCCCTGGTCCATCCACACGCGCACCAACCGCCCGGCGCTGCGTTCGAACCTCAGCCCCACCACGCCCACGCCGAGCTCGATCCGGCCCCGGTCGCCGCCGAAGACGCCACGAGCGTCGAGCGCGAACGCGGTCCCGATCGTGGGGTGGCCGGCCATCGGCAGCTCCCGCGCCGGCGTGAAGTATCGCGCCCGCGCCTCGGCCCGCTCGCTGGGGAGCACGAACGCGGTCTCGGACAGGTTGAACTCACGCGCCAGGGCCTGCATCGCGGCGTCGTCGAGACCGCTGGCGTCGGTGACCACCGCCAGCGGGTTCCCGCCGAACACGCGCGCGGTGAACACGTCCCAGCGCTCGTAGGGGTAGCTTCTCGTCGCCATGCTGCGCCATTGTACGCATGCGCCCTTCCGGCCGCCGGCCGGCGCTGCGGTAGCGACCGGCAACCGGTAGAATGGTGCGTCATGGACGCGCTCAGCCCGGATGCCATGCGGTCGCTCGTCGAGGAGCTCATCCCCTTCAACCGCTTCCTCGGGGTCCGGTTGGAGAGCGTCGACCGCGAAGCCGGTCACCTCGGCACGCGCCTGGACTTGCGACCGGAGTTCGTGGGCAACGCGCTGCGCGACATGCCGCACGGTGGCGTCGTGTCGGCCTTGATCGACGCCACGGCCGGCGCTGCCGCCGCGCTCTCCCTCGAGGACCTTTCGCTGGCGGACCGAGTGGCCACCATCGACATGCGGGTGGACTACCTGCGCGCCGCGCGCGGCGCGTCGCTCCACGCCCACGCCGAGGTGATGCGCACGGGCCACCGCGTGATCGTGGTGCGCACCGACGTGCACGACGATACCGGCGCTCTGGTTGCGCTGGGGTCCAACGCCTTCCACGTGGCGCGTTGAGGCACGCGGGCGGCTTGTGCAACCCCGATGCAACCCCTGAGCAACCCAACGTCGTGATAGCCTCGCCGCCGTGATCCAGCCGATCTTCGAGCGTTACGCCGAGCTGCTGGTGGGCTACTGCACCGAGGTCGCCCCTGGCGAGCACGTCTACCTTTCCGTCGACACCCCGGCGATGGAGCTGGGGCGCGCCCTGGTCCGCACGGTGCTGCGGGCCGGCGCCCAGCCCCACCTGCGACTCGCCTACCCCGCGTACGCCGGTGACGTCCTGGAGCTGGCGAGCGACGGCCTCCTCGACGGCCGTCCCGAGCTGGAACTCGAGGAGATGCGCCGCATGGACGCCTACATCCGGGTCGCCGCCCCGGACGGCGGCCGGGTCCTGCAGGGTATCGACAAGGAACGCACGACGCGCTGGCGCCGGCGCAACCAACCGGTCCAGGAGGAGCGTGTCAACCGTACCCGTTGGGTGAGCACGCTCTTCCCCACGACCGGCGGCGCACAGGACGCGGGCATGAGCCTCGACCACTACGAGCGCTTCGTGTTCGACGCGATGTACCTCTTCGACGACGACCCCTCACGCCGCTGGCGGGAGCTGCGCTCGCATCAGGCGCGCATCATCGAGCGCCTCCAGCGTGCCAGCGAGGTGCGCATCCTAGCGGAGGGAACCGACCTGCGCCTCGACGTCCGGGGGCGCACCTGGATCAACTCCGACGGCAAGCGCAACATGCCGTCGGGCGAGGTCTTCACCGGCCCGGTCGAATCGAGCGCCGAGGGGACGATCCGCTTCGATGTGCCAAGCACGGTCGAGGGGGTCGACGTCGACGACGTGCGCCTGACCTTCCGCGACGGCAAGGTGGTCGAGGCCCATGCCGGGCGCGGCCAGGAGGTGCTCGACGCCCAGCTCGCCACCGACGCAGGCGCTCGCTTCCTGGGCGAGCTCGGGATCGGGACCAACGAGCGCATCCAGCGCCCCACCCGCTCCACGCTCTTCGACGAGAAGATCGGCGGCACCGTCCACCTGGCGCTGGGACGCTCCTACCCGGAGACCGGCGGTGTCAACGACAGCGCCATCCATTGGGACCTGGTGTGCGACCTGCGCCGAGGCGGCTCGCTGCTGATCGACGGGGAGCCGGTCCAGGAGAGCGGGCGCTTCCTGTTGTGAGGCGCCCGCGCCCCCTTGCGCCGCCGGCGGGGCGTGGTAACATGCGAACCCGCGACCGCGCGTGGACGCCGAAGTGGCGGAATTGGTAGACGCGCATGATTCAGGGTCATGTGACCGCAAGGTCGTGGGGGTTCAAGTCCCCCCTTCGGCACCAAGTCCTAGACAGGACAAACGGCAAATCGGGCGACCTTCCCCCAAGGTCGCCCGCAGTCGTTGTGTGCCTATAGTGTGCCGGGATCAGCCCCGACTCGAACGACCGCCTTGTGGGCCCTCGCTCGAGAACCCCAGAGCGCTTGGGCACTGCGCCAAGAGCCAGAAACCACGCCCTGGACACTGTCAAGGCTAGCGACGGGGAGTTGCGAAGCCCTATGATTAGGAGATCGGCAGGCAAGCGGTCACCAGCCGGCCGAGATCGGAGCCATATGTTCGGTGAGACGATGACACTTGAGGATGTTGTAGGAAAGCCCCAGGTCCTTGGAACACTGATGCCAAACGCTGGAGGTTGGTATGGGCGACGGTTCGATGCGACCTTCGACGTCTTGCGCCTCGCCGACCTAGCCCTCTTGCGGACGCTGGAACCGCGTCAACGCGTCACAATCCGTAGCAGGATGGAAACTGACCGTGAAGAGCGCTTTTTCGCCGCCTACGTATGGCCAGACAACTGTCTTGTCGAGCTAATTGGGTGCGGCGCTCCCACCTCTTCGTCTATCTAAGCCGAATCCACCGAGCATCCGATCGACAACGTCGCTGGCATCGCGCTGCAGACTCGGGAGGACGTGGCTGTAGGTGTCCAGTGTGATCTGGATGGTTGAGTGGCCGAGGCGCTCACTCACGACCTTGGGATGCACGCCGGCCAACAGGAGCAGCGAAGCGTGCGTATGCCGCAGATCGTAGAGCCGCAGGTCGAGCGGGAGCTCGGCCCGCTTGAGGGCCGGCTTGAAGTGGTGCTCTACCAGGGCACGCTGGCAGTAAGGCTCGCCGGAGAAGTTCGTGAACACCAGCTCGCCATCACGCACGTGGTCCGCTAGTAGGCTCACCAGGCCGTCGGGCAGGTCGATCTGGCGCTTCCCCTTCGCCGTCTTCGGCGGATTGAACACCCACCGACCGCCCACCTTTGACGCGGTGCGCTGGACGTGAAGGCGCCGGCCGATGAGGTCGACATCGCTCCACTTCAATCCTGCGGCCTCACTAGGGCGCATGCCGGTCCCGAGCAGGGTTGCCAGAAGCACTCGGTAGGGATCGCTCTCGATCGCTTCGAGGAAGCTACCAGCCTGCTCCTGGTCCAGCGTGCGCATCTCGTGCTGCTGTTGCCTCGGCAGGTCGACGGCGTCCGCTGGGTTCACGCGCAGCATGCGCCACTTGACGGCTTGCTGCAGCGCGTTCCGGAAGATGGCATGCGTGAGTCTCACAGTGCGGGCTGAGAGGCCCCTGTCGAGCATCTGGCCGTAGAGGCCCTGGATCTGCAGCGGCGTGATCTTCTCAAGCCTGCTGGCGCCCAGCACGGGCGTCACGTACCGCTCGAGCGTCTCCTCGTATTGGTTGTACGTGCGCTCGCGGAGGCGTGGCTTGGCGGCCGCCCGAAGCCAGTGTTCGAGGTACTCGTTGAGCGTCTGCGGGTTGGCCTTGCTGAGCTCGCCGGCATCGTTCTTCACGAGGAGCTTGTTCAGGACGCGCTGAGCGTCCTTGTCGGTGCCGCGAACGGTTTGGTTGTAGTACTGGCGCTTCCCTGTGCCGTCGGCGCCGAGGTAGATGCGCACGACAAACGTGCGGTCGCCGCGGTCGATGATCTGGCCGGCTCTACGGGCCATGCTTACCGCTCCTTCGGGACGGCGACGAGCTCGAGGTCGAGGGCGTCGAGAACCTTGAGCCAGGTCTCGGGAATCTTGCCGACGTGGCCGGTCATGAGGCGGCTGACATATTGGGACTTCATGCCAACGAGTTGGGCGAGGTCGCCTTGCTTGAGGTCGCGTTCGGCAAGTCGGACGCGCACGGCTCGGCGGATCTGGTCGTTCATGGCTGCCATGTTCTCACGTCTCCATTCCTCGGTTATCACTTTACCACTATCTGTTGACCACTGTAACTGTAAGGGGTACACGCCAGCGTCTCCGGAAGGAGGAAATCAGGAGCGCGGTCCGCCAAAATGGCGCAACCAACTTGTCAGGGATCGAGTTCCATGCCGTGCCGGGTCACCTGCCGTGAGCGAACGCCCGGACTTATAGTCTGAGGCATACCGAGACCAGTTCACCAACGACCGAAGGGGGGATGGCGATGCTGGGTTCTTTGTTCCCGTTCACCAAACGAGTTGCTCGCGGAGGCTATGCGATTCGGCTTGGTGCGTTCGTCGCAATCGGACCAGCTTTGGACGCCCTAGGCGAAGCCGGACCGCGCTCACAAGGAGACGAGCTGCCCGTTTCTCCGAGCAGGACGGGCGCGGAGAGGTTGTCAGCAAGCGCCAGTTCCACCGACGCGACGGGCGCTTGAGTCGGATGGCCAGGGTTCTGCGGACCGTCTTGGGGGCTTTCGGGCTCCTCCTTTTCCTATTCGTAGCTGCGTTCATGTACAGCGAAGGGTTCCGCGACTGGGTCTTGGGTGCGACAGCCCACCCCGAATATCAGGGCTTCCCAGACTCGGAACTTCACGCTTCGTTGGCATCTGCAAGAGCGTGGTCCATGCTCTCAGGCAAGGAACGCGGGTCCATTGGCGAGTTCCAAATGCGCTCGTCGCGCGGACCCGTCACGGCACGATTATGCAAACAATATGGGGGGTTCCCGTTCTTCGGCATCGTCAGCTACAAGTTCCTTGAGGAATACGGCCACGGCGTTAATCTTGTTCAGGACAGTAAATCGGGTGAGGTCTACTTGAGCGTCGGATTCGGTCAGTATTCCCCTGATCTGCTCGGATCGTTCCTCGGCACGCAGGAGGTCGGAGCTTGCCTATACCGAGTGACGAGCCCCTAGCAAGGGAGAGTATGAACCCGTTCGGTGAGCTCCGCGGCGTAAGGGAACTGAGTTAGTAGAGAAACCTAGCCCGCGCTATGGGTTGAGCGCCGTGAATGGGCGCTTGAGAAAGCCCACACCATGCTGGCCTCCCCTATGGTGGATTGAAAGAACCAAAGGGGGGATACCAATGCTGAACAAATGGAAGCTCTCTACCATCGTCCTGGCCGCGGTCCTGGCCGGCTTTCTTCTGGCTCAAGTGACGGGAATGGGCTTCGTCACCGCACAGTCCGGAAGCATCGCGAAGGTCCAGCTCGACACGAGCAATTGCGGGTATGGAATCGCGATAGACCCTCTTCCATCAGGGGCGTTCGTCGTGCAGGGGCAAACAGACCAATACGGCCGGAACATGTACGTCTACAACGTCTGCAAGTAGGCCTCGCGCAACGGTCGCTCTAGAGTGTCGATTAGACTTGTCAGGGCTGTCACGTAGGGGGGGGCGGGCGGGAACCATGACCTTCATTGTCTTTTGGATCATCGCTGGCATCGTTGTGGCGCTCATCGCCAACTCGAAGGGCCGCAGCGGCTGCGGATGGTTCATCTACGGCTTCCTGCTTTGGCCAATAGCTCTCGTACATATCCTCGTGTCGCCTCCGAACCAGAAGACGGTCGAGACGCGCGCCCTTCGGAGCGGAACGCAGAAGAAGTGCCCTCACTGCGCTGAACTCATCAAGGCGGACGCCAAGGTCTGCCGCTATTGCGGCCGAGACGTCGGAACAGTTCCCACGGAGTAGGTGCCCCGCACAAATGGTCCTCTTCACCACATCGCGTACTGGCGTGTGCACTTGAGGTATTCGAGAATGATGAGATTGGGGGCAAATATGCGTGTCGGCTTGAGCCTTCTCGTTTGCATGTTCGCAGCATCCGCGCTCGCTCAATCGAATTGGACGTCCTATCGCACTCTCTCAAGCGATTACCTCCTTTACATACACAACGACTCAACCGGCGCGGGAACGTTCCGTGATGTCGTCTATCTCTCCACCAAAGCCACCATCGGCGACCAGTTAGTGCATAGAGGGTCTGAAGGATTCTCGACCCCCCAGGTGCACGTGTTCCACTGCGAGGACTGGACATTCGAGGGCGTCCTGAACGGCTCTTTGATCATCTCCCGATCCGCTTTCACAATCACGCGTTTGACCACAGTGGCAAGCGACAAGGTCGTGCTTGACCCATTCCTTAAGGCGGCGGTCGGTACGGAGGATTGGGGCAGGTCGCTTGTATCCCTTTGTTCGCGCTCCTATGTATCCGACAACCAGGTCTCAACCGACAGCCTGTACGTCCCTTTGCCCACGACGCCTGGGACACAGATAAGACTGAATCCCTCGGGCTGGTCTTCGGGCTTCTTGACTTTCATTTTCGATGCGAAGCTTAACGAGCTGGACCGCTTCCCTGCACTGAATCGGAAGCAAGACCTTGGTTCAGGCTCACATCTGTCTCCCCTTGCAAACTGTTTTGGGAGCCCGCTCTGCGGGGAGACGGCGCGCGCCTCTCATCTGTAGCTGATCGCTCGGGCCGTGGCGTTTCGCGGTTTGGTTCGCGCGCAATTAGCTCATGCCACGGATCTTCTTCCTTTGGCCTTGGCAACCGCCTCGCAACCCTCCGGGACGCATACTTGACTTCCTCCGCGCGTAATGGCCCGCGCTGTCTCCTCGCAGAGCGGGCAAACTACACATGGCAGCCGATCACCTCGACCTCTACCGGGTCCGGCGTCGGGTGCCGGTTTATCCCATGCGCTGCTCCTCATCACCGCGCGACCCGCGGCCCACATGTGTCGCTGCGCAACCCCTCGCTCGGTGCTACGCTCGGACTTGACGCCAACAGGCCCATTGGCCTCAACTGTCATGCCAAATGTCACGGTGATGGTCGTGCATTGCAGTAAGGGACTGGGCCGCAAAGGGGGAATCCACACATGAAGAGACTTTGGGTATTGGCTGGATTGGTGCTGGGCCTGGCGCTGCTCGCCGGTTGTAGCACCGTGAACGATGCCGGGAACGGTGCTGGCCTCCGACTGCAATCGGTCGAGACCACTCCCGGCTACCTGGGTAACCCGGTCGGCGGAACCCAGGTGACTTCCGGCTTGAATGCCGCCGACGTGATGCCGAGCACGAACCAGAAGAACTTCGACAGCACTGACTATGCGTATGTGGAGCTCGTCAGCGCTGACATCGGGCAGGTGACACTCAAGTTCGTCAGCCGGCACAGCTACGCTTCCTGCTTCGAGTACCGCATCGACGACGAAGCCCCCACCTCCACATCAAACGGCGGCGCCAACTACAACCCCGACGTCGCAGACGGGATGTGGAATTTCACCTGCCTCACCGGCGGTAGCATCGCTACCCCGGCGGAAACGACCAAAACGGTCGCCGCCAGTGACCACGTCGATATTCGCATGGTGTTCGGAGCCGAGACCAACGAACGATTCGACTGGACGCGCTTCTACCCGTTGACACTGGACAGCATGGACCAGTGCAAGAACGGAGCGTGGGAAGGCTACGGATTCAAGAACCAGGGACAGTGCATCGCTAGCATCGTTGCCAACCCCAACTCCGGCCACTAACGCCGGATTGCACAGGCACTTCTCGAACACACCGTGACGAGGACTGAGCGGACGGCCAGGAGCAGGATGCCTGGCCGTCCGATACTGGCCAACTCGATGCCGGCGCTTCGGCCACCTAAGTGATTCAGGGGAACGTGTCCAGCGCGCGGCCCCAGTCTTGCCACCTCAGCGTTTGCATGGGCGAACGGCGAGCGAACGAGGCCCAATTGCCACCAACTCGATGGAGACCTGGTGCGGCGAAGAGCGATTGGCGCACCAGACGCCGAGCGCATCGGCGTGGCACGGGAGCCACCGTTCGTCGCTTCCGGACCGGCACCACCCTGCCGCCAGCGTCCGTCTCTGGAACGCGAGTCTTCCGTCTGCCATGCGCCACCCGACAGCGGGAGCCGCAGCGGGCGCCTTCAATGCGGCCCATACCCAATCGCGCGGCGCACCGTCTCCGGGTCCGCGATCGGGTGCCGCTCCGGCCAATACAACGCGAGCGCCGTAGCCAGCACCAGGTCGTCGTGCGGGTTCTCCCGCCAGTCATTCCCGTACGTGTCATGACCGCGAGCGTTGAGCTTCACCCGGAACGCCAGCATCTCGTCCCTGAGCACCTGAGCCAGCGACAAGTCGCTCTGTACGCGCAACACGCCCTTCTGAAGCGCCACCTGCAGGCGTGACACCAGATCGCGCTTCGGGACGCGATGGTAGCCGTCCGTGGAGGTGGCCGCGTCCCCGCCCGTGATGGTCACAGCCTTCGGCTTGAGGCCCGCCTGCCGCAACAGGTCGACCACGGGCCGGCCGACACCCGTCGCATCCACAATGAGCGTCACATCGCCGTCCCAATAGGTGCGCCCGTCAAGGTGCATCGGCGCTCCCATCAGCCGCTTGATGATCTCCCCCACCCGCTCCACCTGATTGGGGTAGGACGTTCCGAGCGGCAGGCGCTCGAGATGCCCGAGGCGGTACAGTCGCGGCTTGCTCACGTCAGGATGCTCGACCTTCTCCACGACGCTGATGGCCGTGTAGTCGTTGGCCTGGCCGAGGTCAACGCCCATGAAGAACTTGCGGGAACGCTTCATGCCGAGGCCTCCAGGAACGGCTCGAAACCGTCGTCCATCGCGGCTTGCACGAGCTCGTAGTTGAAGACTTGATCATCGGCGTCGCTGAAGACGCACATGTACTCCTGCTGATACCGCCAGAGCGGCATGCTGGCCTTCTCCTGCTCGAGGAACGACGCGCTGATGCGGGGAATGTCGGTTGCCGGCACCTCGGTGCGCGTCCAGCCGGTCGCCTCGCTCCACAGCTCCCAGAAGTGCCGAAGCTTGCCCCACGGCGTGCTCATCAGGACCATGCGGCCGTTGGAGACGGCGAGCATGGGCCGCATCGCGGCGTGAATATCGTCTTCCACCCAGGCGGCCTCATCCTCCACGATGAGCGTCGGAGCGGAGAAGCCGCGAATGGTGGCGTCCGAGCCCGGGAGGGCGGCCACGCGTCCGCCGTTCCTCACCGTCCAGGAGAGCTTGTTGTCCTCCGAGAGGTCGGGCTTGCGGGGGAGCAGCTCGGCGAACTCCTTGACCTTCCGGAACAGCTCGCTGCTCTGCCGCTGCGACGGGCTCACGATGAGCGTCAGACTCTTCGGGACGTAAAGACTGGTATGTAGACCTAGCACCGCGGCGAGGGTACTCTTGCCGCCCTGCCGCGTGACATTGATGAGGTCGCGCTTGCTGTCGCTCGTGAGCACCTTCCGCTGCCACGGGTCGAGCTTGAGCCCGAGCACTTCCTCAGCGAACGCCGCGCGATCCAGCGCGTACCTGAAGTCACTCGCTAGGCTCATGGTTCTCCAGCGCGTGCATGACCGCCACGCGCGCCTCCGGGAACGGCTGAAGGGCGCCCATCAGGTCCGCCCGGAGCGCGATCCACTGGTTGCTCACCGTGATGTTGACGGTCGTGCCGGTCTGCAGCTCACCAAGCATCTTCGCGAGCAACTCGAGATTGCTCCTAGCCTCCTTGATGGCCAGCAGCGCGGTCTTATGGTCGCCGGCGCTCTTGCTCTTCGCGAGGATGCCCTCCGCCTCGCTCTGCAGGCCCCGCACCTTCGCCAACAGGTCATCGGCGTTCGTGTTCGCCGCGGTCGGCGCGCCCGCCATCTCCGCCACCATGCGGTCCTTGTGCCTGTGCACGGCGCTCTTGCTGAGCCTGAATGCCTCCGCCACCTGCCGGACGGGCATGCCCCTGGCGAGCGCCTCCTCGACCTCCCTGCGCTTCGGATGCGTCGTGATGGTCGTTTGGCTCGCGCTCACGCCTGCCACTCCACACGCAGCTCCTCGAGCGCGACGGGGCTCACGTCACGCCCGCCATTAACGCCCGAAACGCGGCGTACAAATGACCATCCAACAGCCACCCCGCCGCACGAAGCTTCCGACGCAGCCTCACGCCAACTCCTCCTCCGGATCCACGTCCGGGGAAAACAGTCCGGCCGTGTTCCGAATCGCCGCCAAAGCCCTGAAGCGCCCACCGAAATCATGCGAGAGCCACACCGGCACATTGGAGTTCCCCCGCTGCAACGGCTCAACGTCCGCCCCGACAACCCCGCGCGCCAGCTGCTCATTCGCGTCGCCGCCATGCTTACCCGCCAACCGCACAGCCGCCGACGTGGCACGGTGAAACTCCCGATTAGCCCGCTCACTCAAGTGCTTCGACAACGTCACCGCGCGCCGCACCGACGCGTCAGCCGCCTCCATCACCGCGTACCACTGCGCCTCAGCCTCCCGATAAGCAACCGACCCCGCAGCGACCTCCGCCAGCTCCCGCTCGTCCTCCGCGACTGACTCCAGCCCGGCGAGCTCCGCCTCGACCTCCGCGATCTCCTCGCGATGCTGCGCCAGCATGGACTCGACCGCATCCCGACGGGCCCGCAGGTCCGCGACCTCGTCGATGTCCACGCCACCGGACTTCGCCTCCCGATACTCGCGGTCGCGCTTCGCAAGCAACGCTTCCAACCGCGGCTCATCCGAACGCAGCGCGTCCAGCGTCTCGCTCGTGCTCTTGAGTTCCGTCTTCGTGCTCACGGCTCCACCTCCAGAAAGTTGTTGCTCTCCAGGTACGCGTTGACTTTCTCCGAGGTCTTCCCTCGAAGCGCCTGCAGCTCTTCCGCCGTCGCCCTCCTCGACTTCCACTGGTAGCCCTTGGCCTTCGGCTCGCTCCGCTCGTCCTTCTGCTGGTCGCTCATGCTTCCTCCCAAAGAAAATGGCCCGATCTCTGCGACCGGGCCACCAGCGGCTTCTACAGTCCCAAGCGTACATTCGCGCTAACTCGCGCTAACGCCGTACTTCCGGCGCAACCGCTCGACCTCCGCCTCGGGCACCAGCCAGCCCGAACGGTTATCGCCCCGCCGGCCCTTCCGAGCGTCGATCAAGCCCTCTCGGCACTGCCACGTAAGCGTCGAGTACGGCAGGCCCGTCAACTCCTGGACCCCCTCGAGCGTGTACTCCCTCGGCGCGGCCGGCGCCCGCTGCCAGGACGGCGTGTAAGCCCGCTCACGAGGCGACACGAAGCTCGGATGGGCACTGCGTCGCGCGGGCCCCGAGGGGCGGCCGTAGAGCACCCTGACCGCCTCTGAGGGGCCATCATCCGCCGATACCATCCAGACTTCGCAGGCGTCACAGTATAGCGGCGCTCGCGTCGGGGTGGATGCCCCCTGCCCGCACTCAGGGCACACGTACCGGTTCACTTCCAACCCCCAGAGCGCGCCAGGAGCTCTAAGAGGTCCGCGAGTCTCAGCACGGCGAACATCTGCGACTTCGAGCCGCGCCGTGACTCCACCAGCACGACCCCGTCCGTGCCCTCGGGTGGCGTCAGGAACTCCGCTAGCTTGGCTCTCGTCTTCACCTGCGCGCGCATGTTGCCCACGAGTACGTCGACCGTCTCGGAGTGCCCCAGCGACCGGCCATCGCTTCCGCGAGCTCTGACCGCCGGCAGGCCAGCCTCGGACGCGGCCCGAACCACCATCCGCTCGCCTCGATCGCCCTTCCTTTTCGACGGGTGAGCCATCAAGCCCACCGGCCTTCGCGCACTATTCGCACACTGGCAGCACCAGGCGAGCATGACCGCAAGCGCCAACATGCGCGCCTGACGCCACTATTCGCCAGCTCTGCCTGAGGGGTTCGACAGACTAGTAGTCTGTCCGAGCCTTCGTCCCGCTGGACTGTCGACGTCCCACCTCTTGGCCCGAAGCGCGCCAGCCGACGGAAGCTAGTCCCACTCGGCGCCGCTGAGGACGCGATATTCGCGCCCTTTGGCTCTCCACCGTCCCACAAACAAGAGCCCACGCACTCTCGTCCAACGGTCATGCGCTGTGCTCCTGAATGAGACTACGCAGGCGCGCCCTATCTTCAGTGGTGGCGCGATCCTTCGAGAAGATGGCGGTGAGTTCGTCCTGGGCGTCGGTTCCTTGGAACTCGCCAGCTATCCATTTCTTGTGGAGGTTCTTGACTTCCTCTGGAGTATCCCCATTCACAGCGTTCACAGGGGGGTTTGGTGTGAATGCCTGTGAATGAGAGGGGTCTGTGCCGTTCACAGGGGTTTGCGCTGTCTCTGTCGCATCTTCTAGCACGCTGTGAACAAGGTGAACGATAGAGTAGTTGCCTTTGTCGTCACTGGCGAGCATGCCTTCGTTGCGCATGCGGATGAGAAGGTGGCGTGTGCTGTCGCGTTTGAGTGTTGCGGCTTCGGCGATTTCCTTTGGAGTGAGGCCTTCCGGGGCTTCCTCTAGAGCCCGGAGGATGGCTCTGCGTTCTTGCGAGAGGCTCCATTCGCGCGCAGAGCCGAGGACTTGCCAGAGCCCGGTGTGATTGTCGAATTGGAGGGCGAGCTCTCGGTCCTCGACATCTCTGCCGGTGATGTGCATGGTGGCGTCGGCGTCGCCGCGGGTTCGTTTGATGACGATCATTCCGTCTAGAGGTCCGGTGATGCCGTAGCTGCCGGATATCTCCTCGAAGGGATCGGCTCCTTGTGACTTCCGTGTGTGGTGGACGAGGAGGATGCATATGTCGAACTCTTTTGTGAGCGCTTGGAGTTCTGAGACCATCCTGCTGTCGCCGCTATATAGGTCTTCGCTCTTGATGCGTTGGCCGCGGATTCGGACGAGCGTGTCGATCGCGATGACTTTGGTGCTGGGGTGGTCTTGGATCCATTTGCGTAGTGCCTGTATGAGCCCGCGGTCCAGGCCAGGTGCTTCGGTGAGCATGTGGAAGGTGGTTGGCCAGCCGGTTTCGTCGGCTCCGAGGAATTGCAGCCGGGTTCGGAGTCGCTGGCGTGTGTCCTCGAGCGCTAGGTACAGGACGCCTGCAGGCTCTACTGGGATCTTCCCGAAGGCGAGTCCGCCTGCGGCGACGCTGAGGAGGAGGGCGAGGACCCACCAGCTCTTGCCTGTCTTTGGTGGGGCGGCGAGAAGCCAGAGGCCGTAGGCGATGACGTCGGGCACGACCCATTGCTGGGGTGGTATCTCCATGTCGCGGAGGTCGTTGGCGGTGAACGTATGGAGGGTCGGCGGGAGGGAGCGGGGGCTTGGCATCAGATGTCCTCGCGGTCGGCCCAGCGGAGCATTCGTATTCGTGCCTCGAGGCCTCCGGAGAGCGCGTCCTCGATCAGCTCCCGCGCCCTGGTCTTGGCGAAGTGGCTGAGCTGAAGCCTGCCGGACTCCAAGGTCTTCTGCAGCCGCTCAATCTTTGCCCGGTCGTCGTCGTTGAGGGCGTGCGCCTTGGCGTAGGCGATGCCGAACAATGCCCAGCCCAGCCCAATCTGTTCGTGCTCGTTGAAGCTGTCACGGTTGGCGGCGTCGCGGAGGTACTCCAGATCGACTTGTCGTGCTAGAGTCTTCCCGTACCCGTCGGTGCCGCGCCCCGCCTGCCAGCGGGGCTCTTTCATGCCGGACCCTCTGCTGGCTCTTCCCTCCAGCCTCCAGGCAGTGCTTGGCCGCCGGATTCAATGAAGGCTCTCACGTCCTCTGGGCGGAATCTGACGTTGCGGCCGATCTTGACGCAGGGCAACAGGCGACGGCGTGCATAGTCGTAGACGCTGCTGGGCGGGAGGTCGAGGATTTCGGCGACGTCTCTGCCGGAAAGCAAGTGCATGATGCCTGCGGTGCGGTGCCGTTCCTGTTGCGCATGCGTGTCGCGTCCCTCAGATACATTGGTCATGCAAACCCTCCTTGGGTTTGTGCTTGGGTGGAGGCGCTGTCACTCTTGGCGGAGAAGGCGCCTCCATCTGCTATTGGTTTCGGGCTGTTCGTGTCTGGCCGCAGCAAGCCGTCCTCCTTATGGTCTCACCATAGGGAGAAGAGCGGCCCGGTGTCAATCGCAATAAGGGCGTCAGGGACGTGAAAAAGGGGTGTTTCTGCACCACCCGAAGAGGTTCATACCTTTTTTGATGGCCGGCCAGAGTCGCGCTTTGCCCGAGGAATGTCCAGCAACGTGGATGCGGCGTTCAAGGCTTGATTCACCGTTGCCTTGGACTTGTGCATCAGCACCTGCAACTCGCGGACGTCCACGCCACAGGTCTGGTACAGGACAAACCATTCGATATTGCGGCCGGTCGTGGAGGTCGTCAACGGCAGAGCGAGCCCTTCCTCCGCCAGGAAGGCCTCAAACCGGTCCATGTATGCAGTCACTTGGCGTTCAAGTTCCTTCAAGGCTTGAGCCCTGAAGTTGTCGCGACCCTCGTTCCAAGCGAGCCGGTTCCATCCGACGATCGGCTCCGGCTTGAAGTCATACAGATCGTCTCTCGTGCGGTGGACGGCTATCCTTGGCAGTTCGCCCCAAGATTTGCCGGCAATGGCCGGTTCCTCGATCCAGAGGCACAGACTATCTAGGGCCTGGTCGCGGACCCAGCGGGCGTCGATGTTGTGCGCTTCGAGCGCGCGCGCGAGCGCAGCGGCAAACGCTAGAAAGCCTGCTTGGCCTTCCAATATGACTGCTACGTTCTCGTAGATAAGCCCTGGCCTTGAGAACTCCGCCCGCGTTAGGCCCGAAGCGCCTTCAAGAAAGCGCCTCAACTCTTTGAGCGGATCTCCAGCAAGGTCTCTCAGTACGTGAGGCGCGTGGCGCTCGACCCTTTCAAGAAACGTCGCCCGCGCGAATACCAGCTCGGCCTCGCTAACCGGTTCAGAGCTCATGATCTTGTGTGCGAGTAGTGTGCCAACTCGGCGCCCTCTGCCATACTGACGCGAGCATAGCATACGGCCAGCCCTTTTCCCTTACGTCTCGGGCGCACTTCTCGGCCTATTCGTCCTCACCGGCCATACCTTTTAGCGTTTCAGGGTCATGTGACCGCAAGGTCGTGGGGGTTCAAGTCCCCCCTTCGGCACCAATCGAATCAAGGGAAGGGCCCCGCGACGGCGGGGCCCTTCCCTTGATTGCCTCCAGCGTCGCGGCGAAGACCGTCGCGACCGAGCGGACTCAGACTCCTTCGAGCTGGTCGAGCGCGCCGAGCTCCCGCAGGACCTCGGTCACCTCGCGCAACAGCGCCAGACGGTTGCTGCGCACCTCGAGCTCGTCGACCATCACCAGCACGTTGTCGAGGAACGCATCGAGCGGCGCCTTGAGCGCCAGCACGGCGCGTACCTCGTCGCCCAGCTCGCCCAGGGGCGTCGCGGGTGGAGACGCCAGGTCCCAGCCCGGCAGCGCCTCGCGCACCTGCGCGAGCAGCGCCTCCACCCCGCGGCGAGCGCCAGGCAGCGCCTCGAAGAGCGGCGCTTCGAACTCGTTGCGGAACAGGCCCGGCTTGACGTTGCGGCGGCGTTCCTCCTGGCGCGCCAGGTTGGCCGCGCGCTTGTACAGCGCCATCAGATCAGGGAACCCCTCGTGCCCCATCAGCGAGCGCAGCAGATGCGCACGCCGCGAGGCATCGATCACGCTGCGGCTGCCCTGCACGGCGGCACGTACGACGGGGACGGGCATGCCCTGCTCGTTGAGGAGCGAGCCGACGCGGTCCCAAAGGAAACGCTCCACCTCGGCCTCCCCCTCGGCCGGGATGTCCAGGCCGTTGGCCCGATGGGGGGCGGCGCCCTCGAGCACCACATCGGCGAGCGGCAGGCGCCAACCCTGCGCATTGAGGACTCGCGCGATGCCGAGACCGTCACGCCGGAGCGCGAAGGGATCGGCCGAACCGGAGGGACGCTTGCCCAGCGCGAAGAAGCCCACCACCTTGTCGATGCGATCCGCAACCGCCAGGACCGCGCCGATACGTGTGGCGGGTAGCCGGTCACCCGGCCCGCGCGGCAACACGCCGTCCTCCAGCGCCACCGCGACCTCCTCGGGAAGACCCTCGGCCAGAGCATAGGCCCGCGCCATCACCCCTTCCAGCTCGGGCAGCTCGAACACCATGTCGGTGGACAGGTCGGCCCGGAAGATCGGCAGCGCCTGGTCCAGCGATGCCCGTTCCTCCCTGGGGAGATCCAGCACCTCAGCGAGACGCCCGGCCACGTCGCTGACGCGCGCGATCTTGTCGGCCATGCTCCCGAGTTCCTTCTGGAAGCCGATGCCCGACAGGCCCCAGGCGTGCTGCGACATGCTCTTGCGGCGGTCGGCGTCCCAGAAGAAGCGGGCGTCGTAGAGCCGGCCTTCGAGCACCTGCTCGTAACCCGCCCGCACCACGTCTTCGTTGGTCACACGATTGTTGGAGATCCCCACGAAGAAGCTCGCCAGGGCGCCGTCGGCGGCGTGGGTCGGGAAGAAGCGCTGGTGGTGGATCATCACCGTGCTCAGCACCTCGTCGGGGAGCTCCAGGTAGCCTTCGTCGAAGCGACCGAGCACCGCCACCGGGTACTCGACCAGGTTGCACACCTCGGCGCGCAGCGCGGGATCGTCGTGCGCGACGAGCCCTTCCCGGCCCGCCGCCTCGCTGGCGGCGCGCCAGGTCGCCTCGTCTCGTTCCTCGGGGTCGGCCAGCACCCACGCCTCCCGAAGGACGTCGACGTACGTCGTAGCGTGGCGCAGACGCACCTCGTCCGGCGCCAGGAAGCGGTGGCCGCGGGTGGTCGCCCCCGAGCGCACGCCGGCGGCCTCGAGCTCCAGGACCGTGTCGTCGAGCATGGCCAGCAACCAGTGCACGGGCCGCATGAAGGGCGTGCTCACGTCGGCCCAGCGCATCTTGCGCGGTGCCGGCAGGTCCTCCACGAGCCCGGCCAGCAGCGCGGGCAGCACGCCGGAGGCGGAGTCGCCGCCCCGCTGGAAGCGCGCGAAGACGTAGCGTCCGCGCTCGGTGTCGCGGATCTCCAGGTCGCCGGGCTCGACGCCGCTGGACTGCGCGAAGCCGCGCGCGGCGCGGGTCGGCGCGCCGCTATCGTCGAAGGCCACCTCGGCGGCGGGCCCGCGCCGGAGCTCTTCGCGGGTCTGGCTGCGCTCCGGCAGACCCTCGGCCAGCACCGCCAGGCGCCGTGGGGTGCTGAAACCGCGCACCTGCTGCGCGGCCAGGCCGGCGTCCGCCAGCCGCTCCTCGAGGAGCTGCGCCAGCGCGGCGCGCCCCTCGTCGACGTACCAGCTCGGCAGCTCCTCGGTACCGATCTCGAACAGCAGGTCGGGCATCAGGACGCCTCCGGAGCCGTCTCCAGCTCGCCGCGCTGGGAGAGGTACTCGCGGGCGCTGGCCTCACTCAGCCGCCGGACGCGCTGGACGTAGTTCTGGCGCTCGGTCTGCGACAGCACGCCGCGGGCGTCCAACAGGTTGAAGGCGTGCGACGCCTTCATCACGAACTCGTAGCCGGGGTGCAACAGTCCGAGCTCGAGCAGACGCCTGGCCTCGATCTCGAACTTCTCGAAGAGCAGGCGCTGCAGCTCGGCATCGGACTCCTCGAAGTTGTAGCGGCAGTGTTGCGCCTCGAAATCTCCGCGCAGCGCTCCCATCGTCACGCCCGGCGCGTACTCCACGTCGAACGCGTGATCGACGCCCTGGAGGTACATGGCGATGCGCTCGAGCCCGTAGGTGAGCTCCACGGACACCGGCCGGCAGTCGAAGCCGCCGACCTGCTGGAAGTAGGTGAACTGCGTGATCTCCATGCCGTCCATCCACACTTCCCAGCCCAGCCCCCAGGCCCCCAGCGTGGGCGACTCCCAGTTGTCCTCCACGAAGCGGATGTCGTGAGCGTGGGGGTCGATGCCCAGCGCGTAGAGCGAGTCGAGGTAGACCTGCTGCACGTCGAGCGGCGACGGCTTCAGCAGGACCTGGTATTGGAAGAAGTACTGGAAGCGGTAGGGGTTGTCGCCGTAGCGGCCGTCGGTCGGCCGGCGGCTGGGCGCCACGCCGGCCACGCGCCAGGGCGCCGCTCCCAGCGACCGCAAGAAGGTGGTCGGGTAGAAGGTGCCGGCCCCCACCTCGGTGTCGTGCGGCAGCGCGATCACACACCCCTGGTCCGCCCAGAAGCGATCGAGGCCGAGCATGATATCTTGAAACAGCACAGAAGCTCCTCGAGGCGTACGCAGCGTTCCAGTTCGGGTCCAGCGCGGGGCAAACGTAACGAACGCCCTTTCTGGACTCACATCAGGCGGGTACTATACCATCATGATTCGGCGGCAAAAGGCGAGCAGCATGGGGCCGAATCGACCGACGCCTCCTTCTCCCCTTCGGAGGGCACCTTGAACAGGTACGACGATCGAGCGAGGTTGGTCTTCCACTTCGCCCGCGAGGAGGGCTCCAAGCTCGGGCACGCCATGATCGGACCCGAGCACTTGCTTCTGGGCCTGATGCGTGAGGGGGGGACCGCCAGCAAGGTGCTGGCCGAGTTCGGCGCGACGCTGGAGGGCTTCCGGAGGCAGGTCGAGGAGATGGTGGGGCGCGGGGACGGCCTGCCCCGCAACGAGACCGCAGCCATCACGCCCCGCGCGCGGCGCGTCATGGAGCTGGCGGGCTCGGAGGCGCGCAGCCTCGGGAGCAACGTCATCGCCACCGAGCACATCCTGCTCGGCATCATCCGGGAAGGGGACGGCGTCGCCTACCGTATCCTCCAGAACCTCACGCGGGACGTCGACACCGTGCGCTGGCGTATCCTGGCCGCCGCCGACCCGAAGAACCAGACGGAGACGGTCAACACCCCCTTCCTCGACGAGTACGCCCGCGACCTCACCAAGGAGGCGCGCGAGGACAAGCTCGACCCGGTCATCGGCCGCACCGAGGAGATCCGCCGCGTCATCCAGATCCTGACGCGCCGCACCAAGAACAACCCGGTGCTCATCGGTGAACCAGGGGTCGGCAAGACCGCCATCGTCGAAGGGCTCGCCCAGGCCATCGTCGAGGGGCGCGTACCGCCCAACCTCACCAACGTGCGGGTGCTGTCGATCGACCTCAGCAACATCGTGGCCGGCACCAAGTACCGCGGCGAGTTCGAGGAGCGGCTGCGGCAGGTCATCGAGGAGCTGCGCAACGCCAAGGTCGTGGCCTTCATCGACGAGCTGCACACGCTCGTGGGCGCCGGCGGGGCCGAGGGAACGCTCGACGCCGCGAACATCCTGAAGCCTCCCCTGTCGCGGGGCGAGGTACAGGTGATCGGCGCCACCACGACTGGCGAGTACCACAGGTACATCGAGAAGGATGCGGCCCTGGAAAGGCGCTTCCAGCCCGTCATCGTGTTGGAGCCCTCCCCCGAGGAGTCGCTGGAGATCCTGGAGGGCCTGCGCGAGAAGTACGAGTCCCACCACGGCGTGATCATCCCGCAGGAGATGCTGCGGATGTCCGTGCGCTACGGCGAGCGCAGCTTGCCGGGCCGCAACTTCCCCGACAAGGCGATCGATCTCATCGACGAGGCCGCCGCCCGCACGCGGCTCAACAAGTCGCTCGGCTTCCCGGTGCTCGAGGAGGAGGACGGCACACCCGTCGTCACCCGCGAGGACCTCGAGGCGGTCGTGAACTCCTGGGGGGGCATCTACGTCGACGAGGCCGATTCCGAGAAGCTGGCCCACATCGAGGAGAACCTGGAGCGCAGCGTGGTCGGTCAGAGCAAGGCGATCAAGGCGCTCGCCTCGGCACTGCGGCGCGCGCGGGTCGGCCTCGGCGGCCGGACCCGGGTGGCCGCCTCGTTCATGTTCGTCGGTCCGTCGGGCGTGGGCAAGACCTTCCTGGCCAAGCAGCTCGCCCTCGAGCTCTTCGGCAGCGAGCGGGCGCTGGTGCGTCTCGACATGTCCGAGTTCCAGGAGTCCCACAGCATCTCCAAGCTCATCGGGGCACCTCCCGGCTACGTCGGCCACGAGCAGGGCGGTCGGCTGACCGAGGCGGTGCGCCGCCAGCCGTTCAGCGTGGTGCTGCTCGACGAGATCGAGAAGGCGCACGCCGACATCTACAACACCTTCCTGCAGGTGCTCGACGACGGCCGCCTCACCGACGGCCTGGGCCGCACGGTCGATTTCCGTCGCGTCATCCTGATCATGACGAGCAACACCGGCTTCAACCGGGGCTCCACCATCGGCTTCCAGGAGGAGGGCAAGCAGGACTCCAACTCGCCGCTGAAGGGCATCTTCAGCCCGGAGTTCCTGGACCGCCTCGACGAGGTCATCGTGTTCGAGACCTTCGACCGCGCGGGCATCGTCGTGATCACCGAGCAGATGCTCGAGGACATCCGGAGCGAGCTCGCCGGCCGCGACATCCACGTCACCTTCTCCAAGGAGGTCGCGGAGTTCCTCGTCGACAAGCTGCCGCGCGGAGAGAGCGCCCGCCCCATGCGCGGCATCATCCGCGAGCACATCGAGGACCCGCTCTCCCTGGAGATCCTGCAGCACGGCTCCGAGGAGCCCCTGCTCGTCACCGTCGAAGAGGGCCGCGTGGTCTTCGCGCGACCCGTACCGATGGTCTGATTCTGACGTGCCACGCTCCCGGAGCGCCGTCCGAACGTCGGCCCGGGAGGGCATCGTTGCCGAGAACGCCCAACGGCTCGGGTCGGGCCGCGGTATCGTGACCGGTATGTGGCCGACTGTGCCCTGGGGGAGGGTGATGCCGTGGCTCGCGTGAGCGTCCGTTATGTGTGCCGCGAGTGTGGCGGCCACTCCGCCACGCCCATGGGCCGTTGCCCGCGTTGTGGGGCCTGGAACAGCCTGGACGAGGAGGTGCTCGGCGGCGACGCCGGCCCCCGAACCTCGGCGCGTACGCCCACCCACCGCATCTCGCCCGTCGCCCTCGAGTCCGTCACCGACGCTCAACTCGTGCGTCTCGGCTCGGGCGAAGCAGAGGTCGATCGCGTCCTCGGGGGCGGTTGGGTCCCCGGTTCCGCGGTCCTGCTGGCCGGCGAGCCCGGCATCGGCAAGTCGACCCTGCTGCTGCAGCTCGCGCACCACGCGGTGGAAGCGGGGCGCAGCACGCTCTACGTGGCGGGCGAGGAGTCGCTCGCTCAGGTGCGGCTTCGGGCCGAGCGGTTAGGGCTGTCACGCGGCGTCCTGTTGACGCGTGAGACCGACGCCGGGGCGCTCGCCGAGCACCTGCGGGCCACCGCCCCCGACCTCGTCATCGTCGACTCCATCCAGACCCTGCTGGCCGATCCCGACGGCACGCCCGGAACGCTCAGCCAGGTGCGCGACGGCACGGCGCTGCTCGTCGCGGCGGCCAAGGAGAGCGGCAGCACCCTGGTGCTCATCGGCCACGTCACCAAGCAGGGGTCGATCGCCGGCCCCAAGGTCATCGAGCACGTGGTCGACGCCACCTTCGCCTTGGAATCCGCAGCCGGGTTGCGGGTGCTGCGCGCCATGAAGAACCGCTACGGGCCGGCCGGCGAGGTCGGCGTCTTCGACATGGCGCAGTCCGGCATGCGCGCGGTGCCGAACCCGTCGGAGGCGTTCCTGGCCGAACGGCCTCACGGCGTGCCGGGGTCGATCGTGCTGGCGGCGCTGGAGGGGCAGCGGCCTCTGCTGCTCGAAGTGCAGGCGCTTGCCTCCAAGACGCCCTACGCTTCGCCCCGGCGGGTGGTGCAGGGGCTCGAGCAGCGCCGTGTCGACGTGGTGCTGGCCGTGCTGGAACGCCGGCTCGACCTGCCGCTCGCCGATCTCGACATCTTCGTGAACGTCGCTGGCGGACTCCGACTCACCGATCCGGGCGCCGATCTCGCGGTAGCGCTGGCCGTGTACTCGGCGGTCACGAACCGCTCGGTGCCGGAGCGCACCGCCGTGGTGGGCGAGGTGGGGCTGGCGGGCGAGGTGCGCTCGGTCGGCCATCTCGGGCGCCGCCTCGAGGAAGCGCGGCGCGCCGACCATCCGCACCTGGTGGGCCCGCGCTCGCGCGAGCTCGACGGCGGCGTTGCCGACCTGCGCCAGGCGATCGCGCGCGTCTGGAGGGAGGCGTCATGAGCGACTCGGCGAACACCGCAACCTTCCTGGCGCGCGCGGTCTTCAGCCTCATCGGAGCGCTCGTGGGCTACGGGCTGGCCGTGCTGCTGCTCGATCGCGGCCTGCTGACGGGGCCGAACAACCTGCTCTACCTCACGCTTCTCGGGCTCCTCGCCGCCTACCTGGCAGGCGGCACGATGGCGCACCGCACGGCTCGCGCCTGGGACCGGCTGGTGACGCGGGCGTCCAAGACGCCACCCGAGGCGGTCCTGGCCGCGGGCACCGGCGCCACGGTGGCGCTCCTGGTGACGGTGCTGCTGAACAACCTGCTGGCCACGGTGCCGGGTTTCACCTGGTACTGGTCGCTGCTCATCGCAGTGGTGCTTGTCGCGTCCTCAACGTCGTTCTTCGTCGTCAACCGGCAGCTGTTCACCTTCAACCGGCCGCAGGGCCCGGTGGTGCCCCGGCCCGGCAGCCTGCGCGACAAGGTGATCGACACCTCCGCCATCATCGACGGGCGCATCGCCGACGTGGCCGAGTCCAACTTCGTCGACGGCACGTTGCTCATCCCCAACTTCGTCCTCAGCGAGCTGCAACGCATCGCCGATTCCGACGAGCCGCTCCGGCGCCAGCGCGGACGTCGGGGGCTGGAGGTGCTCGACCGGATCGCCAAGGAGCAGAGCATCCCCACCGAGGTCATCCACGACGACCCCGCCTCCGCCACGGCGGTCGACGAGAAGCTCGTCCGGGTGTGCCAGGCACGCGGCGCCGACCTCATCACCACCGACTACAACCTGAGCCGGGTGGCCGCACTGCAGGGAGTGCGGGTGCTCAACCTGCACCAGCTCGCCAACTCCGTGAAGGCCACCTTCCTACCGGGCGAGAGGCTTTCGCTGAGCATCGTGCGTACAGGCCGCGAGCAGGGCCAGGGACTCGCCTACCTCGAAGACGGCACCATGGTGGTCGTGGAGGACGCCAGCGAGCTGGTCGGTCGCACCGTCGAGGTGATGGTGACGAGCAGCCTGCAGACCAACATGGGTCGCATGATCTTCGCGCGTCTCGGGGAGCCGGAGGACTTGGGCTGAACCCCCCCGGCTTGCGGGAAACGATGTCCTGCACGTTCGCAAGCGCGCTTGACAGGCATGCGCGGCCCGCGTATCCTCAAGGGCGCGCGGTGGCGCAGGCACCGTCATGCACGGTGTTGCGCGCCCATCGAGGGGCCTTAGCTCAGCTGGGAGAGCATTCGCTTTGCAAGCGAAGGGTCGCCGGTTCGAATCCGGCAGGCTCCACCAAATGTTCGGGACAGCGCTCCGGCAGTCGCTCTTGACTCGCCGGAGCGCCCATTTGGACCGCCGAACTTGGCCCTTCGCGAGCGCGCTCTGGTCGCCGGTCCAACGTGGCCGCATCCCACGCGACCCGATCCGTGTACCTCGATGCGCCGCTCCGTCTCCATCGCCGGACCCGAGGTCAGGGGCTGGCCGGCTGGAACACGAGCGGCACCGGCGGAGCCAGTCCCACCACCTCCGATAGCCCGCTCAACCCTTTGAAGGCAGGGTCGAGCGTGATGGCGCTCGTCGTGGCCCGCCCCACCAGCAGATCCGCCAGGCAGGTGCCTGCGATGTCGTTCACCAGCAGGGTCATGTCGGCCGTTCCGTCGGATTCCGGCACCGTCTTCGGAAGCTCGACGAGGGGGCGTGCATCGGCCACCTCGGCAGCCGTGGCCTTGCTGCAGCTCTTGAGATCGAAGCGCATGGCCACGTCGGCGCCGCCTCCGCTATCGACCCAGCTTACGGGGAAGGCCGCACGTTCGGTGAAGGCGTCGCCGCTGCTCGGCGCTGTGATCGCGAACGGGGCCGGAACGGTGACGCGCGTGGCGGGCGCGTCCGCACCGTCGACGCGCGTCACCGCGATCACCAGCTCGTCGCCCGGGGACACGCCGGTGATCTGGGCAAGGTAGGCGGCGTTGTAGTTCACATCCTTGCCGAAGCTCATCGGGGTGGTGACGCCGTGCGCGTCCGTGACGGTGACGGAGCCGCCGGAGGCGAACTGGACGAGACCGGCCAGACCGTTGCGGAACGACGCGCTCACGTCGACCGTTCCGCTGGGATAGGCCTCGACATAGACGCTCACGGTGAGATCCGAGGTGGCGACCCCGGTCGAACCGATCACGTTGCAGGCCGACAACGACCCGATAACGAGCAAGATCGCGATCGATCCTGCCACGACTCGTGCCAATGCGCGCATGACGACTCCCCCCTCCAACTTCTCTACGATGTTTTTCCCCTGACGCTAGCGCGCAGCCACTTCGGGCGCTACGGCAGCAAACACGACTTGCACCCTTGGAGGGCACGCGACCAAGCCGATGGCTCCGCATGCAAACCGACCGCCGGCATCTCTTCTGCCCCCGTCCGATCCCCGTGACCGAGCGCCTCACATCAGAGGGTTCGGCTACGAGTGCGGGGGCACACCGGCAAGCGCGACGAGAGGGGGTTGATGCCGCGCCGGCACACCTCGCGTAGCGACCCGAACGCCGCCGGCTAGACTGGCCCATGCCGAAGGCCCGCGTGTTCATCACCCGCCGCCTCCCCGAGGCCGGCCTGGCCCCGCTCCGCGATGCCGACATCGAGATCGACATGCGCGCCGCGGACGATCCCATCGATCGTGAGGGTCTGCTGGCCGGCGCCACGGGCGCCGACGCCGTCATCACCCTGCTGACCGACCGCGTCGACGCGGCGTTCCTGAGCGCCGCCGGCGACCGGCTCCGGATCGTGGCGAACTACGCCGTCGGCTACGACAACATCGACCTGGCCGCCTGTACGCGGCGCGGGGTCGCGGTCGCCAACACCCCCGACGTCCTCACCGAAGCCACCGCCGACCAGGCCTTCGCCCTGCTCCTCAGCGTCGCCCGGCGCGTGCGCGAGGGACACGAGCTGGTCGCCTCAGGTGCATGGACGGGCTGGGAGCCGCTGCAGCTCCTGGGCCGAGATGTGGGTGGGGCGACCCTCGGCATCGTGGGCATGGGCCGGATCGGGCGCGCCGTGGCCCGGCGCGCCCGGGGCTTCGGCATGAACGTGCTCTACCACAACCGTCACCGCGACCCCGAGACCGAGCGCGAGCTGGGGCCACGCTACGTGGACCTCGGCGAATTGGTCGCGGCCAGCGACTTCATCAGTCTCCACGCCCCCCTCACCGAGGCAACGCGCCACCTCATCGACGCCGCAGCGCTCGCGCGCATGAAGCCCACGGCCATCCTCATCAACACCGCTCGCGGGCCCGTCGTGGACGAGGCAGCGCTGGCGAACGCGCTTCGACGCGGGGCCCTGGGGGGCGCGGGTCTGGACGTCTTCGAACACGAGCCCCAGGTGCACGCCGGCCTCATGGAGCTCGACAACGTGGTGTTGACGCCCCACACCGGCTCCGCCACCGAGAGCGCCCGCACGGCGATGGCGCGGTTGGCGTCCGAGGCGGTGGTTGCCGCGCTCGCAGGACGCACAACCGGCAACATCCTGAACCTGGAAGCGCTCGATTCGGCCTCGTAGGTCGCCGGTTCGCAACCTACAAGAGACAAACGTCCCGAATTCGCCACCCGTTTGCGGCGCTAGTGATAGACTCGGCCAGGTGCGGCAACCTGGCTCCGTGTTCGACAAGAGCGGGCCGGGGCGCCAAACCGAGGGCCCACACCTTCCCATCAACACGCCCGTGAGCGGTTCATCGTGTCGGGCGTAAGTACCTTCAGGAGCGCCGGGGCACTGCGCGGGGGTCGAAGGGAACGGTACGTCGGTGGGAGCGTGGCCCCAAACCAAGACCAGGGTGGAGGCTCAGCGCCGGTCCGCCCCCGTGGAGTGAGCGTGCGTGCATAGTCTTTACTCAAATGTTGCCTCGGTGCTGAGCCCGGCCTCGCCTTATGCGGCGGAAATCGGCCGGCTGTTCTGGATCACGCTCTGGATCTCGTTGGTGATCCTGGTGGCCGTCAGCGCCTTCGTCATCTTCAACCTCATCCGCTACCGGGACCGCGGGCAGGAAGGGCTGCCTCCGCAGACCCACGGCAACATGGTCGTCGAGGTCACCTGGACGGCCATCCCGCTGGCCATCCTGGTCGTGCTCTTCGTCCTGACGATGCAGACCATGGCCGCCGTGTCTCCGCCGGCACACCCCAAGACGCCCCCGGTGAACGTGGACGTCATCGCCCATCAGTGGTGGTGGGAGTTCCGCTACCCCGGCTCGAAGGTGGTCACCGCCAACGAGCTCCACATCCCGGTCGGCAAGAGCATCCACATCCAGCTCACCTCGGTCGACGTCATCCACGACTTCTGGGTGCCTGAGCTCGGACGCAAGATGGACGCCGTCCCCGGTCACCCCAACACCATGCTGATCCAGGCCGACCGGCCCGGCGTCTACCTCGGCGCCTGCGCCGAGTACTGCGGAGCCGGCCACGCCTGGATGCGCATCCGCGTCGTCGCCCAGACCGAGGCGGACTACCAGAACTGGCTGGCGTCGCAGGCCCAGCCACACCCGGAACCCAAGAGCGCCCTGCAGGCCAACGGCAAGGCCCTGTTCGTGGGCCTCACGTGCTCGAGCTGCCACACGATGACGGGTTCGGGCGCCCCGCCCAGCAAGGACGTGGGGCCCGATCTGACGCACCTCGGCGACCGGCAGACGCTGGCCGCGGGCGTGGTGCCCAACACCCCGGATGAGCTGCGGAAGTGGCTGGCCGACCCCAACAGCATCAAACCTGGTTCGAACATGCCGAACCTTCACCTCTCGTCACAGCAGCTCGACGCGCTGGTCGCCTACCTGGAGGCAAAACCGTGAGACAGGAGCCGATCGCCCCTCACGCCCTCCCCTTCCCCCCGTTGAACAAGGGGTGGGGCTGGCTGGCGTGGTTCTCCACGACGGACCACAAGAAGATCGGCATCCTTTACATGGTGACGTCGCTGTTCTTCTTCGGGGTCGGCGGCATCGAGGCTCTCCTGATCCGCATCCAGCTGGCTGCGCCCAACGCCAAGGTGCTGACACCGCAGGAGTACGACGCCATCTTCACCATGCACGGCACGACCATGATCTTCCTGGTGGTGATGCCGCTGTTCATCGGCGTCGCCAACTACCTGGTGCCGTTGATGATCGGCGCGCGTGACGTCGCTTTCCCGCGCCTGAACGCCCTGGGTTATTGGGTGTTCCTGCTTGGCGGCGTCGTCATCTATCTGGCGCTGTTCACGGGTAGTCTCGCCGACGCCGGTTGGTTCAGCTATGCCCCCCTGAGCGAGGCAGCCTACTCGTCGAGACCGGGTGTCGACTACTGGATCGTCGGCCTCATCGAGACCGGGGTCGGCACCATCGGGGCGGCGGTCAACCTGCTTGCCACGATCGTGCGCTATCGCGCCCCCGGAATGACGTGGCGGCGCATGCCGCTCTTCGTGTGGATGATGATGATCACCAGCCTGATCATCCTCTACGCGCTGACGCCACTCAACGCCGGCCTCATCATGCTGCTCGGCGATCGCATCCTCCACCTGCACTTCTTCCGTGCCAACGTGAGCGGCGGCTCGGCCATCTTGTGGCAGCACATCTTCTGGTTCTTCGGGCACCCCGAGGTCTACATCATGGCGCTCCCCGCCTTCGGCATGATGTCGGAGGTCGTGCCGGTGTTCTCGCGCAAACCGATCTTCGGCTACACCTTCGTCGTCGGATCGGGCATCGCCATCGGCCTGCTGAGCTTCGCGGTGTGGGTACACCACATGTTCGCCGTCGGCCTGAGCACGCCCATGAACGCGGCCTTCAGCGCCGCCAGCATGCTCATCGCGGTGCCGACGGGCGTGAAGATCTTCAACTGGAGCACCACCATGTTCCAGGGCAAGTTGCGCCTCGACACTCCCCTGCTGTTCGCCGCAGCCTTCATCATCCAGTTCGTCATCGGCGGCATCACCGGCGTCATGTTCGCCGCCGTCCCCATCGATTGGCAGCTCACCGACAGCTACTTCGTGGTCGCGCACTTCCACTACGTGCTCTTCGGCGGCTCGATGTTCGCGCTGTGGGCGGGCATGTACTACTGGTACCCGAAGATCACCGGCCGCCTGATGGACGAACGGCTCGGGAAGTGGCACTTCTGGCTGGCCGTCATCGGCTTCAACATGACCTTCTTCGTGCAGCACATCCTGGGCCTCGTCGGTATGCCGCGGCGCGTGTACACCTACCCGAACCTGCCCGGCTACGGCACCATGAACATGATCTCCACCATCGGCGCCTTCATCCTCGCAGTGGCCGTCCTGTTGTTCTTGTGGAACCTCGTGGTGAGCTTCCGGCGCGGCAAGATCGCGGGGGACAACCCTTGGGATGCCTGGACGCTGGAGTGGGCGACGACATCGCCGCCCCCCGAGCACAACTTCGAGAAGCTCCCCCCTGTTCATAGCGCGCGGCCCCTGTTCGACCTGGCGCACCCCGAAATGGCCGACAACCCCAAGTACCGCACGGAGGCCAAGGCATGACGACGGCCAACTCGACTGCCAAGACGGGACCGACCATGAACCGCCACAAGGTGGGCATGCTGTTCTTCATCAGCTCGGAGATCTTCTTCTTCTTGACGCTGCTCTCCAGCTATGCCTACCTCAGCGGTGCGTTCGGCAACCTGCCCCGTGAGAGCCTGGCGGTGCCCCGGACGTTGCTGTTCAGCCTCTTCCTGTTCTCCAGCAGCCTCACCATCTGGTTCGCCGAGCGCGCCTTCCACCGCGGCAAGCATGCGGCCTTCCGCGGTTGGATGCTCGCGACGATAGCGCTGGGCCTGGTGTTCCTGGCCGGCCAGGCGATCGAGTACACGGAGCTGATCCGGACCGGCATCACCCTCAACTACGACGTCTTCAGCTCCGCGTTCTTCACCCTGACAGGCTTCCACGGCCTCCACGTGGTCACAGGGCTCATCATGCTCGGGTCGCTCACGGGCCTGAGCTTCGCGGGCAAGCTCGGCCCCGAGAACGAGTCTGCCGTAGCCACCATCTCCTACTACTGGCACTTCGTCGACGCCGTCTGGGTCGCGGTGTTCACCGTGGCCTACCTCATCTTCATCTGATCATGACGACTGCTCACCTCTTCACCATCGCCTGGAGCCCGGATCCGTCCGTGATCGGCGGCAGCCTGGCCCTCGCGGTGGCCTACCTGATGTGGCTCAGGCGCCGCCTGGGCGCGCGGGCGATCGTGTTCCTGGCCGGGGTCGCGGTCATGCTGTTCGCGCTGGTGGGGCCCTTGGACCGCATCGGTGAGCTGTACCTCTTCAGCGTGCACATGGTCCAGCACCTTCTGCTGATCCTGGTGGTCCCGCCGCTGCTGCTCTGGGGGCTGCCACCCGAGGCCACCCGGCGCCTTCTGCGAGGGGGCGTCGTGCACCGCGTCGAGCGGGTCCTGGGGAGACCGCTGGTCGCTCTGCCCGTGGCCATCGTGACGCTCTGGGGCTGGCACCTGCCCGCCCTCTACGACCTGGCCCTGCGCAACGAGAGCGTGCACGCCCTGGAACATCTGCTCTTCCTGGCGACCGCCACGATGTTCTGGTGGCCTGTGCTGAGGCCGGAGAAGGAGCGCCGCTTGAGCCCGCCGGCGGCCATGGCCTACCTCTTCGCCGGCATGGCGTCCGACGCCGGCCTGGGCGTGGCCCTGACCTTCTCGCCGACCCCGCTGTACGCCTTCTACGCCCATCCGCCGGACCCCTACGGCGCACTCCCGCTGATCCGGGAGACCTGGCGCGTGAGCGTCCTGAGCGATCAGCAGATGGGCGGCCTGGCGATGTGGATCCCGGGCGGGATCTTCTACATCGTGGCGATCCTGGCGGAGTTCGGGCTGTGGTTCGGTGAGCCGGAGGCGGACGAGAACGCGGTCCTCGGATCCGGCCCGCAGCCGGACGCCCGACAAGGGCAAGAGCCGTTGGGGACCGGTATCGGTCAGGACTCCGTAGCGCCGGAACGTGCGGCCTCGACAACGGTTCCGGCGGTCTCCGCCCAGCGAAATGCCTGGTATGACCCTGCTGCCATCGGCGGCATCCTGGAAGGAGCACGATGAACGACAAGGACAGCATCGAGTGGCAGGAGCCCCGGGATATGCTCATCCCGCGCCCTACGGCGTGGCCCCTGGGCGTCGCCTTCGGCATCACCTTCCTGCTTCTGGGGCTGATCACGCACTGGATCGTGGCCCTGGCGGGCTTCCTCGTCTTCGTTACCTCGATCGTGGGTTGGATGGGAGAGATGATTCGTGACGGACAAGCCGACGAGTCCCACGGCTGAGGGCGGATCCCCGCAGCACGGCCCCGAGGGCGACCCGGACCGCCGGAAGTTCCTGGCGCGTCTGAGCGTGGCGCTGGGGGCGTTCGCGGGCCTCCTGGTGGGGATCCCGGTACTGGGTGCGGTACTCAAACCCATGGTCGCGCGGGAACCGCGCGTGTGGCGCAGCGTCGGCGCGATCGACGACTTCAAGGTGGGTTCGACCGTCGCGGTCAGCTACGAGAACGGCGCGACGAAGTCCTGGGCGGGCGTGACCGGTAGGACGGCCGCTTACCTGCGGCGCGACGGCGAGTCCGCCTTCACCTGCTTCACGGTGAACTGTTCGCACCTCGGCTGCCCCGTGCGCTGGGAGCAGTCCTCAGACATGTTCATGTGCCCGTGCCACGGCGGTGTGTACTACGCCAACGGCGACGTGGCCGCCGGCCCGCCGCCGCGGCCGCTGGCCCGCTACCCCGTGCGCGTGCGCGGCGGTAACGTCGAGATCCAGACCACTCCCCTGCCGATCGACGGCCGGGTGCCGCGGTCGAGCTGAGGTGCTGGGCATGTTCCGTCGAATAGGCAACTGGATCGAAGAACGCACCGGCATCGGTGAGCTCATCAGCCCCGTCATGTCCCACCTCGTGCCGCGCGGCTCGAGCTGGATGTACGTCTTCGGCAGCGCCACGCTGTTCGCGTTCCTCCTGCAGATCGTCACCGGCATCGCACTGAGCTTCGTCTACGTCCCGTCGTCGAGCCAGGCGTACGACAGTCTGAAGTTCATCACCGAGAACTCGGCACTCGACCACTTCCTGCGCTCGGTGCACTACTTCGGTGCTTCCGCCATGATCCTGATGGTGGGGCTGCACATGTTGCGCACGTTCCTGTTCGCCTCTTACAAGTACCCGCGCGAGGCGAGCTGGATGAGCGGTACGGTGCTGCTGTTCCTCACGCTCGCCATGGGCTTCACGGGGCAGATCCTGCGTTGGGACCAGACCGCCATCTGGTCGGTGGTGGTGGGTGCGCAACAGGCCGGCTACGTACCGCTCATCGGACCGGCACTGGCACGCTTCATGCTGGCGGGCGAAAGCCTGGGCGGCCAGACGCTCAGCCAGTTCTTCGCGCTGCACGTGTTCGTCTTCCCCGTACTGATCGGCGCGCTGCTCGGGCCGCACCTGTGGATGGTCATCCGCAACGGCATCTCGGAGCCCCCCAAGCGGGGCAAGCCGGTCGACCCCAGGACCTACAACGAGGAGTATCACGAGCTCCTCGAGAAGGACGGCATCCCGTTCTGGCCCGATGCCGCCTGGCGCGATGTGGCCTTCGCGGTCGCCATGATCGTGGCGATCGTGGGCCTGGCGATCGTTCTGGGGCCGCCCCACCTCGTCGATGCCCCGAACCCCACCAACCTCGTCACGGAGCCCAAGCCGGACTGGTACCTGTTGTGGTACTTCGGCGTGCTGGCGCTCATCCCGCACGCCTGGACCCCGTACGTCATCATCGGCGGCCCCGGCGTCGTGTTCTTGACCCTGTTCCTGATGCCGCTGTTCGCGCGCGCCGGGGAACGGCACCCGCTGCGGCGCCCGTGGGCGCTGGGCACGGTCGCGGTGGTGGTGGTCGCGATCGCCGCCTTCTGGTCGCTGGCGACCTGGGAGCCGTGGTCCCCACGCTTCGACGCGCCACCGTTGTCGGCCCAGGCGATCGGGAACGTCAGCGCGGAGGCGCAGCACGGTGCACAGCTCTTCCACGACAAGGGTTGCATCGAGTGCCACCGTATCGGCAACGACGGTGGCTACCGCGGCCCCGACCTGACCAACGTCGGCAACCGCCTCGACGCCAAGGAACTCACCTGGCGCATCGCCAACGGCGGCTACAACATGCCGTCGTTCGCTCGCATCCTTTCGTCCAAGGAACTCGACGACCTGGTGGCGTTCCTGGAAACGCGCAAGCCCAGTCTGAGCGCCGAGTCGAAGTAGACGGTAACGACGAACGCCGCGGCGCCTCAGGGCGCCGCGGCGTTCGTCGTTACGCAGCCCGCCCGAAGGGCGACGAAAGCGCTACAGGTCGAGTTCCGCCCGGTGCGCGTTGTCCTCGATGAACTCGCGCCGCGGCGGGACCTCGGTGCCCATGAGCATCTCGAAGGTCTCGCTGGCCTCCAGCACGTCCTCGATGGTGACCTTGCGCAGCACCCGACTCTCGGGATTCATGGTGGTCTCCCAGAGCTGCTCGGGGTTCATCTCCCCCAGCCCCTTGAAGCGCTGGATCTCCATCTTCTTGCCCGCGTTCTCCTTCAGCAAGCGCTGCAGCGCGGCCTCGTCGAAGACGTAGGTGAGGTCCTTCTGGCGGCCGAATCGCACCCCGAACAGGGGCGGCTGCGCGATGTAGAGATAACCCGCGTCGATGATGGGCCGCATGTAGCGGTAGAAGAACGTCAGCAGCAGCGTGCGGATGTGGCTGCCGTCGACATCGGCGTCGGTCATGATGATGATCCGGTGGTAACGCACGTCCTCGATGTTGAAGTGCGTGTCGTCGCCGGTTCCGTCGAGGCCGGCGCCGATCGCGGCGATCATGGCCCGGATCTCGGTGTTCTTGAGGATCCTGCCGATGTTCGCCTTCTCGACGTTGAGGATCTTTCCCCGAAGCGGCAGGATCGCCTGGAAGCGGCGCTCCCGACCCTGCTTGGCGCTACCGCCCGCCGAATCGCCCTCGACGATGTAGATCTCGCTCATCGACGGGTCCTGGGACTGGCAGTCGGCCAGCTTGCCGGGCAGATCGTCGTTCTCCAGGGGGTTGGCACGCCGCACCAGGTCGCGCGCCTTGCGCGCCGCCTCGCGTGCCCGCGCAGCGTTGGCCGCCTTCTCGATGATCGAGCGCCCGACCTTCGGGTTCTCCTCCAGCACCTCGGCGAACTTCTCGTACACCACCGACTGCACAGCGGTCTGGGCCTCGGGGTTGAGGAGCTTGACCTTGGCCTGCGACTCGAACTGCGGATCCGGCAGCTTGACCGAGATGATGCACGAGATCCCCTCCAGGAAGTCGTCGCCGGTGGGGGCCGGGTCACCCTTCTTGATGAGGTTCTTGCTGCGCGCATAGTTGTTGAGCACGCGCGTATAGGCGGTCTTGAAACCGGTGAGGTGGGTGCCGCCGTCGCGGTTGGTGATCATGTTGGCGTAGGGGAGCACATTCTGGCCGTAGCCACCGGTGTGGATCAGTCCGACCTCGACCTCGATGTCGTGGCTGGCGCCGTCGGACTCGACGCGCGTCGAGCCTTGGATGAACACCGGCAGGTCGTACAGCACCTTGCTGTCCTTCGCGAGGTAGGCAGCGAAGGCGCCCAGCCCGCCACGCTCCTGGAACATCTCGTGGCGCTTCTCGTCCCCGCGGTCGTCACTCAGCTCGATCCTCACGCCTCCGGTGAGGAAGGCGAGCTCGCGCAGACGGCGCTTGATGCGCTGGAAGTCGAAGGAGCGGACTTCTTTGAAGACGGTGGGATCGGGCTGGAAGGTCACCGTCGACCCACTGACGCCCTTGGGGGCGTCGCCAACCTGGTGGACCGGCTCCGTCACATCGCCCCGGTCGAAGCGGATGCGGTGCATCTTGCCGTCGACCGCTACCTCGGCGACCAGGAAGGTCGACAGCGCGTTGACGACCGAGCTGCCCACCCCGTGCAGCCCGCCCGACACCTTGTACGACGAGTTGTCGAACTTGCCGCCGGCATGCAGCTCGGTGAAGATCACCTCGATGGCCGGCCGGCCCTCCTTCTTCATCACCTCGACGGGGATGCCGCGCCCGTTGTCGCGCACCGTCGCCGAGCCGTCGGCGTTGAGCGTGACCGACACCGTGTCGGCGTAGCCCGCCAGCGCCTCGTCGATGGCGTTGTCGATGATCTCGGTGAGGAGCTGGTGATAGCCATCAACGCCGGTTCCGCCCTGGACGTACATGGCCGGGCGCTTGCGCACGCCCTCCAGGCCTTTCAACACCTTGATGCTCTCGGCACTGTAAGTACTCAAGTCATCCCTCCGATGCACACATGCGATGTGCGTGGGAAAAGCAGCGCACCCCAAACGCCCTATTATACCCCCCGGCGGGGTCCCCGGTCAAAACACTTTTGCCGTCAGGGACGCAACTCCATACCATGCGTGCGGGTCCGTCCGGCGCCGCGGGGCACTGCGCGCCGTTCACGTTCGCCTAACGCGCCACCGGTAGCCTCGGCAGCGGACGCGCAACGGTAGCAGCGCGTTCGTGACGAGAGGAGACGCATGAACCGACGAACGTTGCTGTGGGGGCTGGTGGCCGTCGTGGCCTTCACCATCTTGATCCAGTTCGTGCCCTTCCCGGGCCTCGGAAGCAACCCTCCCGTGGTGGCCGAACCGAAATGGGACAGCACCACCACCCGCACCCTGGCCGTGCGCGCCTGTTACGACTGCCACAGCAATCGGACCCGCTGGCCCTGGTACAGCCGGGTCGCCCCCGTCTCCTGGGTCGTCGCCCACCACGTGTCCGAAGGCCGAACCGCTCTCAACTTCTCCGACCCCTCGGCCTCTCGCGTGAGCGCCGAGCGCGCCGCGCGCGCCGTCACCGACCACGCCATGCCCCCCTTCTACTACACCTGGCTTCACCCCGGCGCCGCGCTCAGCCCAGCCGAACGCACGACGCTGGCGGCAGGACTCCGCGCCAGCCTGGGGAAGACCGCCCAGCGCTAGATCCGGTCGGCTGCAACCCGGCGGGGCCGTTTGCCCACTGCGCACGCGCGCCCCGTCCGTTACCCTGGTGGCGACGTGAACGAACGGATCCTCATCGTCGAGGACGAGCCACGCATCGCCGACGTGCTCGAACGGTTCCTGCGGGCTGCCGGGTACCTCACCGAGCGCGCGTCGAGCGGCCGGCGCGCGCTCGAGCTATGGCGCGCCGCCAACCCCGACGCCATCCTGCTCGACCTGATGATCCCGGACATGGACGGTCTGGAGGTTGCGCGCAAGGTACGCGCCACCTCCGACGTGCCCATCCTGATGGTGACGGCCCGGGCGGATGAGGTCGACCGCCTGGTCGGGCTCGGTCTCGGCGCCGACGACTACATCACCAAGCCCTTCAGCCCGCGCGAGGTGGTGGCCCGGTTGCGCGCCGTGTTGAGGCGCAGCCAGGGCACGCTCCGTCAGGCCCGTCGCTTCTCGGTCGGCCCGCTGGAGATCGATCTGGACGCCTTCGAGGCCCGCTGCGACGGGACCCCGCTACCTCTCAGCCCCACGCAACTCCGGCTGCTCGGCGCGCTGGCCGAGCAGCCGAACCGGGCGTTCAAGCGCAGTGAGCTGCTCGAGGCCCTGCAGGACCCCACCGCCGACACCCGCACGGTCGACGCCCACATCAAGAACCTCCGTCAACGCCTCGGCGCCTGCGCCGAACGGCTCGAGACCGTGCGCGGCGTCGGTTACCGCCTCCGAGGCTGACGGGTGCGGCTCCGCGGCCAGCTCATGATCGCCGTGACGCTGGTAGCGCTGGCAGCGGTCACCGTCACAGCGCTGTTGAGCGTCCAGGTGGCGACGCAGCGCGTCGGCCGACTGTTCGACACCCCCGCCACCCAGGACGCCGGGCGCGTGCCGGCCGCGCGGGGCGCGGGTCCGGGGATGGCCGCCGGCGCGGGCCCCGCCTTCGCCGACGTACGCCGGGCAACGCTGCGACGCGACCTGTGGCGCGCCAACCTGCAGTCCGCGGGGATCGCGTTGCTGGTGGCGGCGGCGGTCGGCATGGCACTGGCGGCACGGCTCGCCCGGCCGCTGCGCGCCCTCACGGCCACAGCCAATCGCTACGCCGCCGGCGAGCGCGCCACCCGCGCCGACGAGACCGGTCGCGACGAGGTGGCGGAGGTCGCGCACGCGTTCAACCGCATGGCGGACAGCCTGCGCCTCGAGGAGCAGCAGCAGCAGAGGCTCATCGCCGACATCGCCCACGAGCTCCGGACGCCCCTGACGATCCTGAAGGGGGAGCTCGAGGCCCTCGAGGACGGCCTGCTCGAGCCCGAGACCGCGACCTTCCGCCGCCTGGGCGAGGAGGTCACCCTGCTCGAACGCCTGGTGCACGACCTGCGCCTGCTCACCCAGGCGGAGAGCGGCGAGCTGTCGCTGCGCCGTCAGCGCGTGGACCTCGCCGCCCTGGCGCGCGAGGCGACCGCCTCGTTCGCCGCGCACGCGCGGCACCGCGACGTGACCGTCGTTCCCGACGTCGCGTCCGTCATCCTGGAAGGCGACCCGGATCGCCTGCGCCAGGTCCTCGCGAACCTGCTGGAGAATGCGGTGCGCCACGCGCCGCCGGGCAGCCGCGTGGATGTGGGCCTTGGGCGGGACGACGAGCACGCAATCCTCACCGTGAGGGACCGGGGCGAAGGCATCCCGGAGGAGCAACGCGAACGGGTGTTCCAGCGTTTCTACCGGGTCGATCGCGCGCGCAGCCGCGCCACCGGCGGGTCGGGTCTGGGCCTGGCCATCGTGCGCACGCTGGTGGAGCTGCACGGCGGCTCGGTGGCGGCCGCCTCCCACCCGGACGGGGGCGCCGTGCTCACGGTGCGCCTGCCGCTCGCGACGGAAGACGGCGGCCCTCAGTCGCGGACCTGACCCTCGCCATCGACCAGGTACTTGTAGGTCACGATCTCGGCCAGCCCCATGGGGCCGCGGGCATGCAGCTTCTGGGTGCTGATCCCGATCTCGGCGCCGAAGCCCAGCGCGAAGCCGTCGGTGAACCGCGTGGAGGCGTTGACGTACACCGCCGCCGCGTCCACCTCGTTGCGGAAGCGCTCGGCGACCCCCAGGTCGTTCGCCACGATGGCCTCGCTGTGCTGCGTGCCGTAGCGCGCGATGTGCTCCAGCGCTTCATCGAGACCGTCGACGACGCGGACCGCCAGCTCGAGGTCGAGGAACTCCGTGGCCCAGTCCTCCTCGGTGGCCTCCCCTACCCCGTCCACCAGCGCGCGGGTGCGGGCGCAGCCGACGAGCGCCACACCGGCCGAGGCCAGGCGCGCCAACGCCGCGGGGAGGAAGCGCTCGGCCACCGCTGCGTCGACGAGCAACGTCTCGGCGGCGTTGCACACGCCGGGCCGCTGCACCTTGGCATTGAAGACGATGGCGTCGGCGGCGTCCAGATCGGCGGTGGCGTGCACGTAGACGTGGCAGTTCCCGACACCCGTCTCGATGACGGGCACGCGGGCGCTGTCGACGACGTGCCGGATCAGGCCGGCACCGCCGCGCGGGATCACCAGGTCGACCCGACCGCGCGCCTCCAGCAGCTCCGTCACCAGCGCCCGGTCGGGCGAGTCGATGAGCTGCAGCGCGTCGGCGGGCAAGCCGGCATCGGCGATGGCGCTGCGCATCACGGCGCTCAACGCCCGGTTGCTGTGCAGAGCGTTGGACGACCCCCGCAGCACGGCGGCGCTGCCGGCCTTGATAGCCAGCACGGCGGCGTCGACGGTGACGTTGGGGCGGGACTCGTAGATCATGCCGATCACGCCGAACGGCACGCTCACCTTGCGCACCCGCAGACCGTTGGGGAGCCGCCAGCCGTCGAGCACGCGACCGAGCGGGTCGGGTAGCTCGGCGACCTGGCGGCAGCCGCGCGCCATGCCGGCCACGCGCCCCTCGTCGAGAGCCAGGCGGTCGACCCGCGAGGCGGGGGTGCCGCGCTCGCGCTCGGCCGCCACGTCGCGGGCGTTCGCCTCCAGGATGCGCTCCACATGCTGCTCGAGCGCCCGCGCGACGGACTCGAGCGCTGCGTTCCGGTCGGCCGCCGCCAGCGACCTGCTGGCGCGGCGCGCACGCGTCAGGAGCGTGTCGAGCGAGACGTCCATGGTGCCGGGCATACGGGAGTATAGCCGTGGTCGGGTTCTTGATTCGTGAAGGCGAGTGATTGTTGGAGTTTCTACTGTCAGGGACGGACGTGCTGGGCACCAAGCGCACCTCGTCTTGAAGGGCGATGTGCGGGGCTCGTCATCGTGATCCTGGCGACTCCTGTCCCCCTCCGCCCCCCCAGTCTCTTGCGACGCTAGAGCTAGCCAAGCGCCGTTTCGCGCCAGGGTTGCCGGACGCAGGATCCCCCCTGGTCCAGGCCGGATTCCTGCTCGATTTGCTCCCACTCCGTGGAACTGGGGCCTTCATCAAACGCAGAATGGTTCATCGTGGTGGACGGCCTAGGTCGCCAGAAGGCCTTCGGGTCCAGCATACGGAACGTGACCGCGCCGCGGCAGCTTACGAAGGCCGCGCAAGCTGGCACTGAAGTCCCGTGTACACGCCGCGCCCGTGCCGCGCTATAGCGCTCGGCCCGAGCCAAGGGGCTAGAGTGTTGCGCCGGCCGTGCGTCGCGAGCCGGCCGAGCGCCGCAAGGTCTTCACGCTGTAGATCCCGAAGACGACGATGTACGCCACGGTGATGATCGCCACCAAGGTGGTGTGGTCGGGACCGTTGGCCACGCCGCCGTCGGAGATGAAAGCGAACAGGTCGGTGGCGGCATGCGCGGCGATGATCGGCAGCAAGCGCCCGCCCGCCTCGAGGCCGGCGGCGAACGCGCAACCCAGCGCGAAGGCATAGAGGACCTGCAGCAGCGTGACCAGGAGGCCAGCGCCTTGCGTGATGTTCAGCAGGTGCACCAAGCCGAACACGAGCGCCGAGCCGATCACCGCGCGGCCGACGCCGAACCGGCGGAGCGCGGCGTACAGCACGCCCCGGAACAGCACCTCTTCGGTGACGCCGACGAGGAGCGCCAGCAGCGCGAAGACGAGCACGCGCCCGGGCGCCCAACTGCCGCCGAAGCGCAACGCCAGCGCGAGCGTCACAGCCGCAGGCAGGAACAGCGGGGCGGTGAGCGCGAAGGCGCGGCGCCAGGGTTGCGGCTCGACCCCGGCGGCCCGCAGGCCGCCCCGCCGCGCCAGCACCAGCAGCCCGGCCAGCGCCAGAGGCACATCGGCGAGCACGACCAGCAACGTCGACGACAGGTCGAGCATCCGAACGATGACGCCGACGGCGGGGATGTAGACGACGATGATGGCGACCAGGAGCACGATGGCGAACCGTGCCGGCCGCCGCGCGGAGGGACGGTCGCATTGCGCTTCAGAGCGCGCGGAGTTCGATGTGTTCATGAAGCCCCCCAAGGCCTCGGTTGGCGCGCGATGAGGCCCGCGGCAAGAGGCCCGACGACGGTGTCCCCCGCGGCCTCGTTGGAGCGCCCACCAAACGGGCAGAAGGCTGCGAGGGCATGGCTCACGGGTCGTCTTGACGCAGTTAGCCCCGCCAAAGACGCGCGAACCTCGCAAACCCTAGCACCGGACCGCTGGTATAAATGACCCGCTACCCCTGCAACAAGCGCATGGCACCGCAGACGCCGGCGAAGTCGGGTCGGGCGCGTCGCACCGAGCCTGAAGCGTTTCGGACCGAGGTACCGACGCCAGACCCCGCCACACTGCTGCCGACAAGAACTCTCCATGTGTGCAGTGGACCTGCAAGGACTCGAAGTTCCGCCAATTGGACCTGAGGCAGCGTCCAGGGACATCGCAACTCTCGGGGGAACGCCACTGTCAACGTCACCGGCGAAGCACACAGGCTTGGTCAACGACGCCAAACCGCGCCGCGTAGAGCGCCGCCGAGACCGTTCCCGGCTGCTGCCGTGAGGTCCACGAATCGGTGCTGGGCCGCCCTCACAAGAACGAATACCGGCGGCGCTCAAGACGTGGAGGCCACCGAAGTGGCCTCCAACGGATCCTCTGGGTCAACGCACCAGGTCGGCGCTCCTAGGGCGTCACCTTGAACGCATACCTGAAGTGGAAGCCCTTCGGGTGGTCCTGCCACGTCACGATGGCGGCGGTGTAGAGGAACGGTGCCTCTTGAGCCTCGCCGTAGTTCTTGTTCCGATAGAACGAGGGGTAGAGATCGATGACGTGCCACCCCGGTGCCCAGGATGCGATGAGCGGCACGCTCAGGTGGCCGTCGGCGTAGGAACCGCACGCGTAGCCGACGTAGGCGTTGTCCACCACGACAGCGAAGATGTTGTCGATTTCCGTCCAACCGATCCCCTTGACCGCCAACTCGATCTCCGTGCCCTGGGGGCCCGACACGGGCGTGATCGGCTCGCCGCTCCGGGCGATGGCGAACACACCGGTCGCAACGTCTTCTCCGTCTACGGACGCGACCAACCGATGGTCACCGCCGAGCACGTCCGGCATGGGGGCGGTCGCCGTGAAGGCTCCTCGAGCATCGGTCGTGACGGTCAGGAGGGGCTTGCTCACGTAGTCGAAGCCCTTGGCCGTGACTCCCGATCCCGTCGTATCCCGGAACGTAAGCTTCACGGTCGCGTTCGCCGGCAAGCCGGAGCCGTGAACCGTCTCCCGGGTCCCGACCGTCGCTCGACTCGGATCCATCCAGACCTTCGGTCCGGGACCGGAGGGCGGCCCGGCATGCTCGGGAGGATTGGATTGCTCCGCCACGGGTGGCGGCAGCACCGCCGGCGCGTCCGTCACCGCGAACCAGAACTTCGGTTCCGGCATGAAGGCGTACGGCGACGATTTGAGATTCAGGAAGGGCTCCTCCGGGAAGATCGAGCTGCGCAGGATGATCAAGTGGCGACCGGGCGCCCCTGCGGCCGGAATCGTAATGTGAGCCGTTCCGTGGGTGGTGATGGTGGTGATCATGCCCGTGGGATGGTTGTCGTAGGTGACCTCGTACCACCCAGCGATGTCGTGGATCTGGTTCAGGCCCGTGAAGGTGAGGTGGATGTCCGACCCTACGGGGCCGCTCGCAGGTTCCATGGTGGCGCTCGCTGTGACCTGCACGCCAACCTTGTTGATGGCCGTATCACCGTCCTTCACGTACACGTCGTGACCGCCGCCGAACCCCTCCGGCACCTCGAACCCGAAGTGGAAGGCGCCGTTCGAATCCGTGGTCACCGAACCCAGTTGCGTGGTCGTCGGCTTGAAGGTGCGACCGAAGAAGTCGTTCCGGGTATAGATGCCGTCGTCCTTCTTCAGCAGCCAGGAACCTTTGTAGCCGTCCCAAACGATCCTGAGGACGGCTCCAGGCGCGAAGCCACTGCCGGAGAGGTTGACCCGTTGTCCCACGACGGCGTGCTCCGGATTCGCGCTCACCGTCCCCACAAAGGGCGTGGATGTCGTGCTCTGCGCGTTGACCCCACTCAGTAGCAGTAGGAGCGCGACGACCGCCGGCACCACAAGCACCAGGCGACCTCTGGAGTCGATTCTGTTTCTTGGCATGTTCGGATGCCCCCATTCGTTGGTCTCTGCGCGACCGTACGTCGGTCGATCATCGCTTCATGGGTCCTAATGTCCCAAGGGACAAACAACCCCCCTCCCGAACCCCTGCACGTACACCCGCGCCCACCACCACGCGCACACGCGCCACCCGCGCCGAAGGAGCATCCAACACTCGAGCAACTGTCGCCCAATTCACGCCAATCCCGATTGCCACAACCTCGGCCCGCTCGCCCGCTTCCCACACCAAAGGGCCGCACTACCCGACCTCTGAACCGATGCAGGATGAACCGCACTGGGTTTGATGGAGGCCCCGTCCCCCACCGACCGACACGCCTCGCCCGCGTGCGTCGCTAGACTGGGCCGCGAAGGGGGGCCCCTACATGAACGAGCGGCCTTCGAACGACACCTCTCGCGTCGCGCTGATCACGGGAGCCGCCGGTGGCATCGGCTCCCGCATGGCACGACGCTTCGACGCCGACGGCTGGCAGCTAGCGCTGCTCGAGCGCCCTCACAACCTCGACGCGGTGCGCGAAGCGTTCCCCGACGCCCTCGTGATCGGCGTCGACCTCACGGCCGCGGACGACACCGCCAGTGCGGTAGGAACCGTCCTGGAGAGCCGGGGGCGTATCGACGCACTCCTGAACATCGTCGGAGCCTTCGGCATGCAGTCGGCGCTCGAGGCCGATGACGGCGTCCTGGACCGGCAGCTCGACCTCAACCTGCGGACCGCCGTCCACGCCACGCGGGCCGTGTTGCCGGCGATGCTCGAGCGCGGCAGGGGCTTCGTGATGGGAGTCGGGGCGGCGACGGTCGTGCGGGGCAGCGCCCGCATGCCGGCCTACGGCGCCGCCAAATCGGCGCTGGCGGGATATCTCCGAGGCGTGCGCGCCGAGGTGGAGCCTCAGGGGATCGGCGTAGGCCTGCTCGTGCCCATGGGCACGGTGGACACCCCCGCGAACCGCGATGCGATGCCCTCAGCCGACCCGGCCTCGTGGATCGATCCCGACGAGCTCGCGGCCGCGGCGGCGTTCCTCGTCGGGCGCAGCGCACGCGGCCGCGTGCGCGAGCTGCGGGTGTACGCCTCCGGCTGAACGCGCCACGCCCGAGGGCCACGCCTCCCGTTCAGGCCAGGGCGTCCTCCCCGTGGGTGACGGCGCCCCCCTTGAGCGTCGCCACCACGGCGAGATCGTCGAGCGTGCGGATGGGATCGTGCGACAGCACGACCAGGTCGGCGTCGAAGCCGGGCGCCAGGCGGCCCGAGCGGTCCTCGCGGCCGATGGCGTGGGCCGCGCCGCGCGTGTAGGCCTCGAGGGCCTGCTGCACCGTGAGCCGTTCGCCGGCGTTGAGCACGCTGCCGTCCACCCCGCGGCGCCCGGTCGCCGCGCGCAGGCCCCCGATCACGTCGGGATCGGCCACTGGCGTGTCCGAGCCGAACGCCAGGGTGGCGCCGCTGGCCAGCAACGAGGCGAAGGCGTAGGCGCGGTCGCTGCGGTCTGCCAGGGTGCGCAGGATGGTGGGCACGTCGAAGGTGAGGTGGAGCGGCTGCGCCGACGCCGTCACGCCGAGCGCGCCGAAGCGCGGCAGGTCGTCGGGGTGGAGGTGCTGGGCGTGCTCGATGCGTGGTCGCAGCCCGGCCGCCCGCCACGACGGAGCGGCCGCTTCGAGCGCGTCGAGCACCGCGCGGTTCGCGGCGTCGCCGATCGCGTGGATGACCGGCGTGAGACCGGCGCCGATGGCCAGCGGCAGGCGCCGCGCCAGGACCTCGGGGCCGTCGACGGCCACGCCGACGTCCTCGCCGCGACCGGCGTAGGGATCGAGCATCCAGGCCGTGAGGCTGCCCAGCGCACCGTCGGCGAAGAACTTCGCTCCCCCCACCGTGAACGATCCGCCGCCCTGACCCGTGGCAAGCCCCAGCGCCGCGGCCTGCTCGATGTGTTCCTGGCCGATGCACGCCCACACCCGCAGCAGGTAGGCGCCCTTCGACGCTGCGTCGGCCGTCGCCCGCCAGTAGGACGCCGGCTCGTAGGCCATGTCGTGCACCGTCGTCACGCCGCGGGCGGCCAGGTGCTCGCCCGCGCGCTGCAGGGCGCGTGCGAGTTCGCCCACGTCGGGCTCGGGCAGTCGGGCGGCCAGCAACGCCATGGCATGTTCCAGCAGGAGCCCCGTCGGCTCGCCGTGGTGGTCGCGTTGGATCACGCCCTCCGGAGGATCGGGCGTCGTGCGGTCGATGCCCGCCAGGCGCAGCGCGTGCCGGCTTCCCCACAGGCTGTGGTGGTCCTGGCTCCGTAGCGCCACCGGCCTGCCCGCCGACGCCCGCTCGAGGGCGTCGGCCTCGGCCGGGCCGATGCCCTCGAGCCCCAGCCGCTCCAGCGCGAAACCGTTGCCAAGGAGCCAGGCATCCGCCGGCAGGGCGTTGGCGCGCGTCTCGACCCGCTCCAGTAGGACGTCGAGCGAGCGCACGTCCTTCAGGTCGAGCTGGGCGAGCTCGAGGCCGTGCGCGGCCAGGTGCACGTGCGCGTCGTGGAAGCCCGGCAGCAACGTTCGCTCGCCGAGCTCGACGACCCGGGTGCCCGGTCCGGCCAGCGCCTCGGCCTCGTTGTCGAGCGCCACGATCTGCCCGCCGGTGACGGCCAGCGCGTGCGATCGCGGGCGCGCACCGTCCATGGTGAGGACGGTTCCCTCGAACAGCCAGTCGGCGCTCACCGCGGCCTCAACGCCCGCGGAAGCGCGGGAGGCGCTTCTCCTGGAAGGCGGCGACGCCCTCGCGCACGTCTTCGCTGGCGGCCGCGCGCCCCTGCAGCTCGGCCTCCAGCGCGAGTTGCTGCTCGAGATCGTGCTGCAGCGAGGCGCGAAGCTCACGCTTGGCGAGCGCGAAGGCGTAGGTCGGGCCCTCGGCCAGCTCGCGCACGAAGCGCCACGCCTCCTCCGCGAAGGCGTCGGCGTCCAGGATCCGCTCGCCCAGTCCCAGCGCCAACGCCTCCTCCGCCTTGACGTGACGCCCCGCGTAGACCAGCTCGAAGGCGCGGCCCAGGCCCACCAATCGCGGCAACGCGTAGCTACAGGAGGCGTCCATGACCAGTCCGATGCCGGTGAATCCCACCGCGAAGCTCGCCTGGCTCGACAACAGTCGCAGGTCGCATGCCAGCGCCAGGCTCATGCCCGCGCCCGCAGCCACGCCGTTGACGCCGGCCACGACCGGCTTGGGGAGCGTCGCCAGGGCCCGCACGATGGGGTGGTAGCGGCGCTCGAGCAGGTCGCTGATGTCGGCGTCGACCGAGGTCTCTTCGAGATCGGCCCCGGCGCAGAAGCCGCGCCCCTCGCCGGTGAGCAGCACTGCCCGGACGTCGTCCTGGGCTGCGGGCCCCTCCAGCGCCTGCCGGAGCTCGTCGAGCATGGCCGGCGAGAGGGCGTTGAGCACGCGGGGCCGCGCGAGGGTGATGCGTAGCGCGTCGCCCGCGCGGTCGAGCTTCAGGTGGTCGAAGGCCATGGAACCTCCCGTTCCTCGGTCGCGCCCGGCCGGGCGCCTCAGCGGGCGGCGGGCGGTCGACCGCTGGCGAGCGCCACCAGGCGCTCGTAATCGTCGGGCCAACTCCGGTCGTCGAGGGCCGCCCGGTTCCTGCGCACGGCGCCGCAGCTCCGACAGCGGTGGACGATGATCCAGCCCTTCTTACCGCTGTGCTCGGCCGCCACCGGCTCGAGCACGCCGCCACAGTCGCTGGCGCGGTCGCCGGGGTAGACGTCGACGTGGAGCGAATGCAGGCACACGGGGCAGTGGTTGCGGTAGCTGCCGTTGGCCAGCGGGGGCACCTCGGCCCCGCAGACCGTGCAGGTGAAGCCCTCGTTCGTCCCGCGGCCGATGAAGCGTCGCACGTGCCGACAGTCTACCCGCCAGCCCCGACCTCCGGGGAGTGCGATGGGCGGGCCGAGCCCGCGCGCCGGACATGCGGGCCCCACGCCACCGCCCTACAATGACCGTCGGTACCCTGGCATCCGGGGGCCGCGATCCATGGAGCTTCTCGACGTCCACGACCTGACCTGCTACCGCCGGGGTGAACCTCTCTTCCGGCCGCTGGACCTGCACCTGACCGCCGGCATGCGTCTCGGCCTGGCCGGCCCCAACGGTGCGGGAAAGTCCACCTTGCTTCGCCTGCTGGCCGGCGACCTGATCCCGGACGAGGGCCGTGTGGCGCGGGCACCAGGGGTACGCGTCGCCCTGCTGCCGCAGGCGTCCGACACGGCCACGAAGGGCAGCGTGTGGGAGGTCGCCAGCTTCGGACTGGCGCCCGTGCGAGACGCCGAGGAGCGCCTCCGGAGCGAAGAGCGGCGGCTGGCCGCAGGGGAACCGCGCGCAGACGCGCTGGCCGAGGCGCTCGACACCTTCGAGCGGCTCGGCGGTTACCGCGCGGAGGCGGACTTGCGGGAGGTCCTGGCTGCCCTCGGGTTCGCCGAGGCCGACCACGACCGCCCGGCGGGCCGGCTATCGGGCGGCGAGCGTCGCCGCCTGGCCCTGGCCACGGCGCTGGCGGGAGGTCCCGAGGTCCTCCTCCTCGACGAGCCGACCAACCAACTGGACCTGACGACCCGGAGCTGGCTGGCGCAGCGCCTGGCATCCTGGCGGGGCGCGCTGCTGCTGGTATCCCACGACCGCAGCGTGCTCGAGGCGAGCACGAACGCCACCCTGTTGCTGGAGGCGGGCGCCTGGAAGCTCCGTCGCGGGCCCTACGGGCGCGCCCGGGAGGCCCGCGACCGCGAGCTGGTCGCGCTGCGCCGTCGCGACGCAGCGCGCGCCCGCGAAGCCGAACGGCTCCGCTCGATGGCGGCCGAGCTGGCCCAGCGTGGCGACCGCGCCGCGGCGCGGCGGCGGCGCGTGGCCCAACGGCGGCACGCCCTGCTCGAAGCCCAGGCGCCGCCGCCGGCCGGCGCGCAGGGAGTCGCCCTCGAACTGCGCACGCGCGGCCTGAAGGGCGTGCTGCTGGAGGGCCGGTCGCTGCGCCGTCACGGGCTGCTCGAGGTGCCCTTCGTCCACCTGCGGGCGGGGCAACGCGTCGCGCTGCTGGGCCCCAACGGCGCGGGCAAGAGCACGCTCCTGGGGTTGCTGGCCGGCGACCTACCCTCCGACGACCCCCGTTGCGAGCTCCGTTACGCCGCCGGCCTCCGGCTAGCGCGAGCGGGGCAGCTCGACCGGGGCCTGGAGCCGGGTGAGAGCGTACTGCGTCAGGTCGCGCAGGGGGTCGGGGAGGGCCGCGCACGCCAACTGCTGGCACAGGCGGGGGTGCCAGCGGATCGTTGGGACGCCCCGCCCGAGCAGCTCTCCGGAGGGGAACGGGCGCGCGCCGGACTGGCCCGCCTGGAAGCCCGCGAGGCCGACCTCCTGCTGCTCGACGAGCCCACCAACGATCTCGACCTGGCGGCCGTGGAAGCGCTGCATGACGCGCTCGAGCGTAGCTCGGCGGCCATGGTGGTGGCGACCCACGATCGGCGCCTGGCCGAGGCGCTCGCCGACGAGGTCTGGGTCCTCGAGGGGGGCACGCTTCGACGTTTCGACGACGTGCGTGCCTACCTGGCGGGCGAGGCGGGCGCCGCGCTCACGGCGGAAGCGCCGCCGGCCGTGGACGCCGCGGCGCGCGCGGCGACCGCGGGCACGCCCGAGCTACCGTCTTCGGGCGGCGCGCGCGATCGAGGAGCGAGCGCGGTGGAGGCCTTGGAGGATGAGCGACGCGCGCTGGAGCGCCTGCTCGAGGACCCCATGAAACTGGCGCCACGCGAGCTCGAGCGGATCACGGAGCGGCGGGGCGCCCTCGAGGACCGCCTGGCCAGCGCCTATGACGCGCTGCTGGAACCGCCCGCGCCGCGCTTCCGCGTCCGCGAGCGCGGACTGGAGGTGGTGGCGGACCGCCTGGCCGACGATCTGCTGGTGATGCTCGTCCCGCCGGCAGATGCGCCCCGCGCCATGGACCTCTTGCTGCGCGGCGAAGCCGGCGACGCCGCCGCAGCGGCCGAGGCGGCGGAAGCCCCGTGGCCGTGGGCTCGCGTCCGTCGCGACGGTTCGGTGGCGCACGTCGCGCTGCACGAGCCGCGCAGCGCATGCCCGCTGCCGTGGGCGCGCGCCGCGCTGGCGGACGCCGCCGCCCGCTTCACCTTCACGTTGCTGGACGTCTCCGCGCTCCAGCTCTTCAGCCGCGAGACGCTCCCGGGCACGCGCCTCCAGGCCGCGGGTGAAGGCTGGTGGACCTGGACGCGCGCGGCGTTCGCGCGTCGCGAGGGGTTGCCGGCGGACCCTTCGGCATCGACGACTCGGAAGCGCCGACGCGCAGGCGCGCAGCGACGGCCGTGAGGGACACCAGGAGCGGGCGTCGCCGTACGGGCCGCCGGAGCACCGCCGCGGCCCTGACCGCGCTGGCGCTCGGCCTGGCGCTGGCCCTGATCCCCTGGCCGGAGTCCTGGGTGGAGCGGCTGTTCGCGCGTGGCCTCTTCCCCGTCGTCAGCCACCTCCTCACCCCCTGGGTGGGCGCTGTTCCCTGGAGCGTGACGGCGACGTTGGCGCTCGGCCTGCTGCTGACGGTCCTGGCAAGCCTTCCGTCGCGCCCGGGCCGGCGCTTCCTGCGCCGCCGTCTGTTGCCCTGGACGGCGGCTGTGCTGGTCCTCGGCTTCATGCTGGTCTGGGGGCTGGCCTACCGTCGCGCCCCGCTGGCGACGCTGCTCGGCGTGCCGGATACGGCGCCCACCGGGGCCGAGCTCGCCACCGCGCAGGCGCGCTTGCTCTCGGCGCTCGCTCGATCGATCGACTCCGCGCCGCCGGAGCCGGCGGACGTCACCGCCGCCGCACGCTGCGTCGCGCGCGAGGTGCGGCGTGTGACCGGCAGCCGCGTCGCCGTGCCGCGCCGCGTCAAGCTGCTTCCCGCAGGGACCCTGCTGCGGCTGGGGTTCGCCGGCGTCACGTCGCCCTGGTTGCTCGAGCCGCACGTCGACGCCGGCTTGCCTCCGGTCGCCCGTCTCGCTACGGCCACCCACGAACTCACCCACAGCGCCGGCTTCGCTCGTGAAGCCGACACCGACGCGCTGGCCGTCCTCGCCGGCGTGCGCTGCGACGACCCGGCGGTGCGCTACGCCCTGAGCCTCCACGCCCTCGACCTGCTGCTGGTATCGCTGCCGGACCCGGCACGCCAACGGCTGCTGGGCAGCCTTCCCCGGCGCGCGCTCGACGACCTGCGCGCCGCCTCCGCCGCCGCAGCACGCTACCGCGTTCCCTGGTTGCAGCACGCTGCGACCGCCACCTATGGCACCTACCTGCGCAGTCGGGGCGTGCAGGCGGGCATGGCCGACTATGGACGGGCGACGACACTGGTGGTGCAAGCGCTCGCGCGCGGCACCCTGTGAGGACGGTCGCTCAGCTCGCCAGCGGAGTCGGCTCGCCTTCGGGCTCGACGCCCAGGTTGCGGCGGATGAGCGCGTCGACATCGGGGCCGCGCCCCATGAAACGCTCGAACAGGACCATCGGGTCGTCGCTGTCGGCCTTCGATAGCACCGCGTCGACGAAGGCGCGTCCGGTGTCGGCGTTGAAGATGCCCTCGCGCTGGAAACGGCTGAAGGCGTCGGCGTCGAGCACCTCGCTCCACTTGTAGCTGTAGTACCCGGCCGCGTAGCCCGACGAGAAGATATGGCTGAACGACGTCAGGAACTGGTTGTGTGCGAACTCCGGGCGCATGACGAACGGCTCCATCACGTGCTGGCCGAAGGCGACCGGATCACCGCCGAGCAGCGGATCGTAGTCGACGTGGAGCGCCAGGTCCACGCTGCCGAGGCTGAGCTGACGCATCTGCGCGGCGGCCGCCAGGAAGGTGCGGCTGCCCGAAAGGCGTGCGAACAGGTCGTCGGGGATGGGATCGCCCGTCTCCACGTGGTGGGCGAACAGATCCAGCCCTTCGCGCTCCCACGCCCAGTTCTCCAGGAGCTGCGAAGGGAGCTCGACGAAGTCCCAGGCAACGCTCCCCAGGCTGCCGCGGCCAGGGACCTCCACGCGACCGAGCACGTGGTGCAGCAGGTGGCCGAACTCGTGGAAGAGGGTGGTCACCTCGTCGTGCGTCAGCATCGCCGGCTGCCCGTCGGTGGGTGGCGTGATGTTGGCGGCGATGGCGCCGACGTGCGGCGCGAAGGAGGACCCTTCCGGGCCCCCGGTGATCATCGGGTTCATCCAGGCGCCGTCGCGCTTCGACGCGCGCGGGTGCCAGTCGGCGTAGAAGGTGCCGACGTGCGTGCCTTCGCGGTCGTGCAGGTCGTACACGGCAACGTCCGGGTTCCAGGTCGGCACACCGTCGACCGCCCGCACACGGACGCCGAACAGGCGCTCGGCCACCGAGAACATGCCGTCGAGCACACCGTCGAGGGCGAAGTAGGGGCGCAGCTCCTCCTCGTCGAAGTCGAAGCGCGCGCGCCGGAGCGACTCGGCCACGAAGTCGATGTCCCAGGGCTCGAGCCGCTCGATCCCGAGTTGGTCCCGCGCGAAATCGTTGAGCGCGCGGACCTCATCGCGGAAATGCGGCAGGGTCTTGCGCGCCAGCTCCCGCTCGAATGCCTGCGCCTCGGCCCCGCTCTTGAGCATGCGGTCCTCGAGCTGGAGGTCGGCGAAATCGCGGTAGCCAAGGAGCCGCGCCAGCCGGCGACGCCGATCGAGGATGGCGGCGAGGACAGGGCGGTTGTCGTGCGCCCCGCCAGCAGCACGCCCCGTGAAGGCCTGGTAGAGCTGCCGCCTGCGATCCCGCGCGGTGGCGAACTTCATGAACGACCGGTACGAGGGCGCCTGCAGCGTGAAGCGGTAGCCTTCCTTGCCGTGCGCCTCGGCGTCGAGGCGCGCGCGGCGGCGCACGCCGGGCGGCAATCCGCACAGCTCCGCCTCGTCGGTCAGCACCATCGAGAAGGCGTTGGTCGCGTCCAGAACGTTCTCGCTGAAGCGCGTCGAGAGCCGCGACAGCTCCACGCGTAGGGCACCTGCTCGCTCGCGCTCCTGCTCGGGAAGGTCGGCTCCGGCCTGCCGGAACTCCTGCAGCGTCTTCTCCAGGTGCCGGCGGCGGACACCCGTCAGGGCGCGTGCATCGTCGGTCTCCGCGTACGCCTTCAGCGCCGCCCAAAGGCCGGCATGGGTCGCGATGCTCGCCATGAACCCCGAGTAGACGGGGAGCGCCTCGTTGTAGGCGCGCCGGAGTTCGGGTGAGCTTCGCACCTGCGTGAGATGACGCGCGAAGCCGAACACGCGTGAAGCGCGCTCCACCAGCGCATCGAGCTCCAACAGGGTGTTCTCGAAGCTGCGCGGGCCGCCGGCGTGTGCAAGCTCCTCGAGCTCGCGTGAGGCGGTCGCGACCGCCTCACGGACCGCGGGCACGACGTCCTCCGCGGTCATGGTCTCGAAGGGTGGCGGTACGGCCCGGGACAGGAAGGGGTTCTCGTTCATCGACACTCCTCAGCCTCCAACAACCCGGACAGTCTACCTGCGCACCCCGCGCGGGGGAACGACCCTTCAATGTCAGGCGAAGGCCGGCACGTACTCCGCGGGCACCGCTTGGCTGAAAAGGAAACCCTGCCCCTCGTCGCACGCGAGGGTGCGAAGCAGCGCGTTCTGCTCGCGCGTCTCGATCCCCTCCGCGGTGACGGTCAGGCGCAGGCTCTTGCCGAGGGCGATGATCGCTCGGATCAGCTCCACGTCCTCCCCGACCTCGCGACCGCTGAGCCTCCCGACGAAGCTGCGGTCGATCTTCAGACCGTCGAGCGGCATCCCCCGCAACAGCGATAGCGACGCGTTCGCCACGCCGAAGTCGTCGAGCGCAACGTGCATGCCCATGCTGCGAAGCTCGTGGAGGTGGGGGTCGGCGGCCTCCAGGGTGCTGGCGCCTGTCCGTTCGTTGATCTCGATCTCCAGCAGACCGGGGTGCAGGTCGTAGCGGGTGAGCACACCCTGCACCCGGCGCGTGAAGTCCTCGTCCTCCAGCGCCTGCGGACTGACGTTCACGGCTACGCGACGTGAGGTCCGTTGCTGCTGCCAGCGTTTGGCCTGGGCACAGGCGCGCTCCAGGACCCACTCGAACAGGTCCCCGCCGAGGCGGGCCTCCTCGGCGAGCGGCACGAAGGCGGCAGGCTTGAGCAATCCGCGCTCCGGGTGCTCCCAGCGCACGAGCGCCTCCACGCTGGTGATCGATCCGGTCTGCAGCTCCACGCGCGGCTGGTAGTGGAGGACGAGCTGATCCTCCAGCAACGCCCGCCGCAACTCCTTCTCGAGCCCCGAACGCTCGCGCATGGCCGCGTCGAACCCCTGCCGGTAGAAGCGGTAGTCGCCGCGTTGGTGTTCCTTGGCATCCTCCAGGGCCATCCGGGCATGGTCGATCAGCTCGGCTGCGCTGGCCGCGCCCTCCGGGTAGAGCTCGACGCCGATGGTAGCGCTGAGCCGCAACGTGGCACCGCGGTCGTGGAACGGATCGGTCACGGTGGCCCGGATCTTGTCGAGCACCGGCAGAGCCGCGCCCGGCGCAGGCAGGCGCGACAGCAGCACCGCGAAGGTATCGGCGTCCAACCGGGCCAGGGTGTCGCTGCGACGCAAGTGCCTGCTCAGGCGCCCCCCGACCTCTTGCAGGACCCGATCGCCGCGGTCCGCCCCGAGCGTCTCGTTGAGGAATCGGAAGTCGTCGAGATCGACGAGCGCCAGCAGCGCGGCGCCGCCTTCGCGCCGGGTCTGGTAGAGCGCCTGCTGGATCCGGTCCTCGAGGAGGTAGCGGTTGGGCAGCCCGGTGAGGGCGTCGAAGTGCGCGCCGCGCCACAGTTCGGCGGTCACCTTCCTGTTGGCCGTGACGTCGCGCACGACACCGTATACGCCGCGCACGCCGGCCTCCTGCCCCTCCCAGTGCACCATGGCGAAGTCCTCCACCCAGAGCACGCGCCCCCCCTTGGTGCGAAGACGGTAGGCATGATGCCGCTCGCGCTGCGCGGCCAGGCTGTGGAGCGACGCCTCGAAGGTCTCGCGATCATCGTCCACAACGAGCTCACCAGGCCCCATCGCCAGGACTTCCGCGACCTCGTATCCGGTCACCGCGGAGCACGCCGGACTCACCCACGACCAGCGCGCCACACCGTCGTGGTCGAGGAGGAGGGCGTACGCGAACGACGCCCCCTGGCCCTGCATGCGAGCGGCGAGCGCGCTACGGGCTGCCTCGGCCCCGGCCGCGTGCGTGGAGACGGTCACGTCCCGCTGGAGCACCAGCAAGTGCCGGGGGCGGCCGTCCGGGCCCGGGATCGGCAGGTGCCGCTGCTCGTTGTAGAACAGCTCGCCGTCCTTGCGGTAGTTGCGGAAGGTGACGGTCGCCGGCAGCCCGCCGTCGAGCGCTTCCTTGATGCGCTCGTTGGCGTCCTGATCGCTGTCGTCACGCTGCAGGAAGCCCAGGTTGCGGCCCGTCGCCTCTTCGGGTCGGTACCCCGTCAGCTCCCCGAACGCCTCGCTGGCGTGCACCACCGGGTGGCCGACCTGGGTCAGGTCGGAGACCGTGAAGCAGGCCTCGCCGAACAGGCGCTGCACCATCTCCACCACTTCCGAGGTCTCCGCCGCAGCGGATCCCGTGGCCAGCTTCACCAGCGTGGCGCGATCGTTCGTCGCGCTTTCGGCCTTCATGGAACCTGCACCCATCCTCCGTACGGCCCGGTTACCGCCGCTGGCGGCAACCGGGCGCCGAGGCCACGGACGAACGTCTGCGTCGGGGCTCCCATCCGCCGACCGCTCAACTCCCGTGCCCTCTCATCTCTTCCGAGCCCGACCGTACCATCTCATGCCCGCCCGATCCGTGACAAATCTCTGACACAGAGGGCGTTCCTGGCGTATAGAACGCGGGCAGGCGGGGGACGCCGGGGCCGTCCGGCGCACCCGCGCTCCCGGTGCGGCATCAGTCGTGGTCGACCTCGCCAAGCATCAGTCGCGCCAGGTCGCGCGAGATCGACAACCGTTCGTCGCCCAGCACAACGGTCAACAGCTCTCCTACCGGCTCCTTGGCCTGCACGCGCAACCGAGAGCCGGGGTGGACACCCAGCTCGGTGACGTAGGCGAGGACCTCGGGGTCCTGGCTCAGGATGCGCGAGACGGTGAACCACTGCCCCACCGCCACATCACACAGCCCCGTGCTCGGCGTCGAAGGTACGCTTCCGTCGTCGCGGGGGATGGGATCGCCGTGCGGATCGTGCGTCGGCTGGCCCAGGTGATCGGCCAGACGCTCGGTGAACCGCCCCGACATCACATGCTCCATCGCCTCCGCTTCCTCGTGGACTTCGTCCCAGCTGTAGCCGAGGTCGCGGATGAGGAAGGTCTCCAGGAGCCGGTGGCGCCGGATGAGGCGCAGCGCCTCGGCGCGACCGGCGACGCTGAGTTGCGCCCCGTAGTAAGGACGGTACCGGATGAGCCCCATGCGCTTCAGCTTGCCGAGCATGCCCGTGACCGACGACGCCTTGACGCCCAGCGCACGTGCGATGTCCCCCGTTGCGGCCGGCTCGTCGCGTGCGATCACCCAGATCGCCTTGAGATAATCGCCGACCGATGTCGACAGCGACGCCTTTCCGGGCTTCTCCTTGGTCACACCGAAGTCTACGGGCTGCGCCCAGGGCCTGCAACCGACCCGAGGGCAGCCGGCTCGCGGAGTTCGGCCTCCTGCAAGAGGCGCTCCACCAGCTCGCGGGCCGCCCGCGAAGCCAGCTCGGGTGGACGGTGGAGGAGCGTGAGCGGACGCACCAACGCCTCGGACGCCAACGGCACGACGCGCAGCGCGCCCGCCTCCACTTCCCGACGGACCGCGGACTCCGACAGGAACCCGGCCCCGAGCCCCGCCAGCACCGCTTGCTTGACGGTATCGAGGCCCGTTGCCTCCAGCGCCGTCGCCACCGTCACACCGGCACTCGCCAGGGCCCGGTCCACCACCTCCCGGGTGCCGGATCCGAGTTCGCGGCGCACCACCTCCAGGCCCTGCAACCGCGGCAAGGGCAGCGCTGCGTCCGCCTGCAGCGGGTGGTCGGGGCGCACCACCAGCACCAGCCGGTCGACCCCGTAGAGCGCGGCCTTCACGTTGGCCGGAGGTTCGCCCACCGGGCCCTCGACGATCGCCAGATCGGCCTCGCCCGCGGCGAGCAGCGTCACGGCGTCGGCCGAATTGCGGGTCAGGAGTGCGATGCGCAGGGCCGGGAAGGCCTCCCGAAAACGCGCCAGCGCCGCAGGCAAGCGGTAGACGGCCACGGTCATGCTGGCGGCGATCCGCAATGTGCCACGGAGAAGCCCCCCCTGCTCGTCGGACCAGCGCTGCGCGCCCTCGATCGCGTTCGTCACCGCCCGGGCGTAGGGCAGGAGTGCCTTCCCCGCTTCGGTGAGGCGCACGCCGTGCCGGTGGCGACGGTAGAGCGGCTCGCCGACGGCATCGGTGAGCTTTCGAAGCTGGGCCGAGAGGGCGGGCTGTGTGCGGTGCAGCCGCTCTGCGGCCGCCGACACGCTTCCCGCCTCGGCCACCCGCGCGAACACGATGAGCGGCTCGGGCTCGATGCGCATGACCTATTATAAGCACCCTCTATATGACCTACTCCTATATCAACTTTGATTTATGGGGCAGATGAGCCTACACTCCCCGGATGCGCCTGCTCGCACCCCCTTCGCTGCCCGCCCCGGCCACGCTTCGCGCCCTTCCCCGCGGCCTCCTCCTGACCGGCGCCCTGGCCCTCGCCGCCAGCCTGGCTGCGCGCCTTCCGGGGCTCGCCACCCTGGGGCCGCTCGGCATCGCCATGCTCCTCGGCGTCCTGTGGCGCACCACGGCCGGCCTCGGCGTCTCCCTGGTCCCGGGCACCACGTTCGCCGCGCGCACGTTGCTGCGCCTGGGGGTCGTGTTGCTCGGCGTCCGGCTGGACTTCGCGCTGCTGCTGAGCGCCGGACCACGTGTTCTCTCCCTCGACCTGCTCGTCGTGGTGATCGGCACGCTCGCCATGGAGCGTTTCGGCAAGATGCTCGGGCTCGGGCGCGGGCTCCGGCTCGGCCTGGCGCTCGGTTCGTGCATCTGCGGCGCCGCTGCGATCGCCGCGGCCGCACCGATCATCCGCGCTAGCGACGACGACGTGTCGGTGTCGGTCGGCATCGTGAGCCTGCTAGGGACCGTAGGAGTCGTAGGGTTCGCCGTGCTCGCCCCTCTCCTGGGCATGAGCGTCCAGCGCTACGGCCTCATGACCGGGGCCACCCTGCACGAAGTAGCGCAGGTCCTGGCCGCGGGCGCCGCGCACGGCGCCCGCGCCCTCGACCTGGCCACCATCACGAAGTTGACGAGGGTGGCCCTGCTAGCGCCCACACTGCTCGTGGTCGGAACCGTCCTGCGCCGCCGCGATGCTGCCGGCACCGGCGGCGCGTCCGGCGCGATGCGGCGGCCACCCTTGTTGCCCGGCTTCCTGATCGGCTTCCTGGCGCTTGGAGCGCTCCGCAGCGCCGGCCTGGTGCCGGCCCCGATGGTGCCGTTGTTGCAGACCGGAAGTACCGTCCTGATGACGGCCGCCATGGCCGGCATCGGACTGGCCGTCGACCTTCGGGTCGTTCGCAGGATCGGCGCTCCCGCCGTCGTGCTCGCCATCGCGGGCTTCGCCCTGACGCTGAGCATCGCGACCATGGCCACGCTCGGACTCCCGGGCTGAGCGCCTCGCGCCTGCCGGGAAGGGCGCGAGCGGTCCGCTCGCGGGGCGTGAGGGAAGCACCGTCGCCCTAGCGCGAGACATACCCCCCGTAGGTATTCAATGTGACAGATCGGCCGTGCCGTCGGGTGCTAGCCTTGAGGCTGGATGGAGGGTGCCATGCCCAAGAGAGAGCAGCAGCACGACGTCGTGATCATCGGCGGCGGACCGGCGGGTCTCACCGCCGGCATCTACGCCGGGCGCGGCCAGCTCGACACCATCATCATCGAGAAAGGCCTTCCCGGCGGGCAGATCGCTCAGACCGACGAGGTCGAGAACTACGCCGGGTTCCCCGAAGGCATCACCGGCCCCGAGCTGTCGCAACGCATGGTCCAGCAGGCCGAGAAGTTCGGAGCGTCCATCGTCATGGACGAGGTCACCGTCGTCGAACGCAAGCCGTCCGGCGGTTTCGTCGTTCGCGGATACGACGCCGACTATCACGCTCGCTCGGTCATCGTCGCCACCGGCGCGAACCCGCGCCGCCTCGGTGTGCCCGGGGAGGACGAGTTCTACGGGCGCGGTGTCTCGACCTGCGCCACGTGTGACGGCTTCTTCTATCGAGGCAAGCGAGTGGTCGTGGTCGGTGGGGGGGACGCTGCCATCGAAGAAGGCACGTTCTTGACGAAGTTCGCCGACTCGGTCACGATCGTTCACCGACGCGACGAGCTCCGCGCCCACAAGGCCGCCCAGGAGCGCGCCATGGCGAACCCGAAGATGCACTTCGTGTGGAACACCGTGGTCACGGAAGTCCTCGGCCAGGACGGTCAAGTCAGTGGCGTGCGCACACGCGACGTGGCGACGGGCGAGGAAGGCGTGCTCGGGACCGACGGCGTGTTCATCTATGTCGGCCACGAGCCCAACACCGGCTTCGTCGAGGGCACGGTGCGCCTGCGCGAGAGCGGATACATCGATGTGCGCGACGAGATCTACACCGATGTGGAGGGCCTGTTCGCGGCCGGCGACGTTTCCGACGAAGTCTACCGGCAGCTAGGGACGTCGGTCGGGGCGGGCACCCGAGCTGCGATGGCCGCCGAACGGTGGCTCGCCGAGCAGGACCAGCCTACGTCGCCACGGCCCGTCGAGGAGACGGCGAAGACCGATGCACGTCCGAGCCTCGCCTTCAACGTGCCGATCCGCGAAGCCTGAGCGCTCGAGCTCTCCGGCGTCAACGCGGCAGGAAGTCGTAGAACAGGAACGAGCCGCGATAGGCGGTCGCCAGCACATGGCCGTCGGTCCACAGCGGTGTGCCGACGGCCTCGCGCCAGGCCCTGGTATCGCTTCCGGTCAGGGTGATGAAGCGTCCGTCCACCTTCGCCGTCCAGCCGTCCCCCTCGAGCGGCCCGACAGCGGGCGCCTCGAGATCGAGCGCCGTGCCCTTCGGGGCGTCCGGCAGCTCTCCCTTGCCAAGGCCGAGGTACTGCGCCGGACCGTTCTTCGTCATCCCGAGCTCGGGCACGCCCAGGGCGAGCAGCTTGCTCGCCTCGTTGCCGTTCTGGCCAACCGTGACACGCTCCAGGACCACCAGCCTCGGCACCGCGTCGGTCTGGGGGCGATAGACGGTGGCCTTCACGTCCGATAGCGGCAGCCCGAGACCGTCCGCGACCAGCGACAGCACCGACGCCTCGAAGGCGTCGCGGGCCTCGCGACTGTCCTGCTGGTAGTGGTCCGGCCACAAGGAGAGGTTGCGCAGGCGCGTGACGCTTCCGTCCGCTGCCGGGATGGCCAACCAGGCGTCGAAGGAATCGACCTGGTCGCCCTCGAGCGTGACGTAGCGGGCTTCCTGCAACGGAGTCGACTGCTGGAGCCGCACCGCCACCCCGCTCCGCCACGGCAGAACACTCACGTCCCGCCCGTCCGGGATGATGCGCGTCAGCACCCGGGGCGCCAGCGACACGATGCCCGGCGGGATCGCTTCGGCGAGCGCGGGCACCGGACGGCCGCCCGCCACCGAAGGCATGGAATCGGCGAACACAAGGGCCGCCTGCCGGTTCGCGAAGGCGCCCACCCTCACGCGGAACACGTCCCCCAACCCGGTGGTCGAGCGCACCACGTAGGCCGGGTAGCCTTCCCCGTTGAGCTGCGTCTGGAGCGCCAGCGCCGAGTCCTTGTCCGACAAGGCCACCACCTGCACGGTGTAAGAGATAGCCTGGGCCGAGGCCGCCGTCACCAACGCCAGGAGCGCTGTGAGGGCGGCCGCACGGACACGGAACGCCACTAGAAGTCCTTTCGCTCGAACAGTACGACCGAAACGGCCGCGAAGGCGGCGCAGTAGAACGCGATCAGCGCGGCCACCCAACCCATGTTGGCGACCGGCTTGGCATAGGCGTTGAGCTGGGTGGTGAGCAGATACGGCGTGAGTCCCGGGAAGACGACGAGGAGTTGCATGAAGATCAGCACCGAGAGCGTCGCCAGCGCGCCGCCCGCGGCGTTCATGAACACCACCGTGAACAGCACGCCCAGAAGGCTCACCGGCACCAGACTGTAGGCGGCCACGATGTACGCTCCGGCCACCTCGCGCAGAGCGTGCGCAGCCGCCATGGTGCCCTGCCCCAGCAGTCCCGCCTGACCGAGCCCGGTGCCGCCCACGAAGGAGCCGTAGCCGTAGGGACCACCGGCGAGCAGGGACACGACGAAGAACAGGGCGAGCACCGCGAAGGGGTAGACCGATGCCACCAACAACTTGGCGAGTAGCCACTGCGACCGCGACACCGGCCGGAGCAGCACCGTCGGCAGGGTGCCGTTGCTCAGCTCCATGCCGAGGAGCTCCGCGGAGGTGATCGCCACCAGCAAGGGCAGCAGGAACTGCATGCTCGACAGCAGGCTCAAGGCCGGAACCTGGTATGCCGACACCAGGTAGAAGCCGTAGACGTTGAAGATCCCTGGGGCGTACGCCCAGAGGATCGGGAACAGGATCAGCAGGACGACCGAGAAGCGCACGCTCGCGAGGCGGGCGACCTTGCCGAACTCCATGGCCAGCAGGCTTCTCACGCCTCGTCCTCCCTCTCCCCGCTCATGCGGGGATCGGCCGGCGACCAGGCTCCGCTGCGCCGCGAGCGCTCGTTGGAGACGCGCTCGCGGTAGTAGCCGCGAAGGTCGAAGATGTCCCGCGTCAGTTCGTACACCGCGATCCCCGCCTCGGCGAGGGCAGCAGACACGCGCCCGATGACCCCCGATTCCACGGGGATGAAGACCACTTCCTCACCGCGCACCGCGGCGTGGCGGATCCAGGGCTGGGTCTCGAGCAACGCGCGCGCATCGTGCGGCCGATCGACCCAGACGCGGTAGCGCTCCCGGCGATCGAGCAGGTTCACCTCGTCGATGAGCGCGCCCTCCTCCATGATCGCCACGCGCGTGCAGTAGGCCACCACCTCGTCCAGGTGGTGGGTGGAGAGTAGCACCGCCGTGCCGTTCGACGCGGCCTCGCGAAGCACCGAGTGCACCAGATGGAGGCTGAGCGGATCCATGCCGCTGGCGGGCTCGTCCAGGATCAGCACCTCCGGGCGCGTCAGCATGGCCGCTGCCACGCCGAGGCGCTGGCGCATGCCCAGGCTGTACACGCCCACCCGCCGCTCGGCCGCATTGCCCAGCTCCATCATGTCGAGCACCTCATCGACCCGTCCGTCCGGCACCCCGCCAGCCAGCCTCCCGTGGAGGCGCAGGTTGCCCCGTCCCGTGAGGTAGGGATAGAAGGCGGCGGGAGCCTCGACCACTGCGCCGAGCTTCCGGCGCACGGACGGTTCCTGGTGGGGGTTGCCACCGAGCATGCGTACCGAACCCTCCGACGGGAAGGCCAGGCCCGCCACCAGGCGGATGACCGTCGTCTTCCCCGCGCCGTTCGGGCCCACCAGTGCGTACACTTCGCCCGGATTCACCGTGAAGCTCATGTCCCGGACGACCGGACGGTGGCCGTACCGCTTGGTCAGGTGGTCGACTTCGATCGATGGCGTGGGCATGGGGTTCCTCGGCGAAAGTGTACGTCCTGGCGGAGCGATCGCACGGTTAATTCTTCATCACGCCGACGCCCGAGCCGTGCGCGTAGCGGGCGCGCCGCGTCAGCCCGATCCCTCCCGACCGGCACCCACCATCCCGTCGTGCTCGACGAGCATGATGTCGAGCACATGCTCGATGGTCTTCTCCACGGCACGGTCGAAGTCGGACGCTTCCACCACGGGGACCCCCTCCAGCTCGGCCTGTTCGACGACGAAGTCGTGCAGGATGCGGATCTCCGTGAAATGCTCCAGGTAGGGCTGGCGACGACGACGGTGGTAGGTCTGGCCCTCGCGTACGCCGAAGTGGCGTTGGTGGTCCTCCACGTCAGAGACTGCCAGCACCAACTTGATGAGCAAGGCGTCCGGCGTCTCGCGGCTGGGTGCGATGCCCGGCACCAGGTGCGCCCCCTCCATCACCAGCGAGGTCGCCTCGGTAACGTTGCGGTCGATGATGGCGCACACCGCCGGATCGAGCTGTTGGACCTGTGCCAGGAAGCCCCGCAGCACGCGCTTGCGCTTGGGCTTCACGGAGTCGCGTTCGCCGGGAAGCAGCTCCGCCCGCCAGGCAGAGTAGCTGGAGCTGTGCAACACCGGGCTCAGGTCGGGGCCGATGAGGGAACGCAGCGCCTGCCGCACCGAGTCGGTCGACACATTGCGCGGGATCCCGAGGCGGTAGCCGACCTCCGAAGCGATCGCCGACTTCCCGACCCCCGGGGCGCCACCGACCAGCAGGATGATCGGTCGGTCGGGACGCCGCACGGCACGCATCAGCTCGTAGCGTCGGGCGAACTCTTCGCCGGCCTCGTCGCGCAGGAGCCGAATCACCTCGCGGCGCACCTCGAGCCGCTGCACGATCGGCTGTTCGGAGCGGTACAGCGCCTCCTCGACCCGCTTGGCCAGGTTGTGGGAGAACTCCGGGCCGAGCCCGACCGCCATCACCGACTGCGCCAGGATGCCACGCGAGAAGGGCATCTCGACCCCGTCCTCCTCGAGCACCTTGAGCTCGAGGCTCTGGCGGGTGAGCGCTTCGTAGCGCAACCGCAGATCGCGGCCGTACCGGCCCTCCAACGCCACCGCCACGCGGCGCGCCAACTCCGACTGAGGCAGCCGCTCGGCCCCCTCGGCACGGAGTCCCTGTTCGACCAGGTTGGCCACGGCGTGCGCTTCCTTGAAGCCGAGATCGAGCTTCTCCAAGGACGCCATCAGGGTGCGCCTCGAGAACGGCTCCTGGTTCCCGTCGACGTCGATCAGCAGTGGGACGAAGGGCGGTGTCTGGTGGCGGAGTCGCTGCGCCACTTCGGGCGCGACGCGCTCCTCGACCATGCCTGCCAGCACGTCCAGGAGGTCGGCGAGGTCCACCTGGCGCGTCCCCGCCTCGCGCAGCCGGCGCTCGGCCTCGCGCGCGATGCGGATGGCCTCGTCGGTCACGACCCCGGCTGATTGCAGCGCCTCCACCACCTCGCCGGTGGTATAGGCGTAGCGCTCTTCACCACGGATCACGCGAAGATCCCGCCGCTTCACCGCCAGCCTCCTCTCCGTTCGAACCCACGTTCTGGCGACCCCGAAATCGTGTGCGAGGCTACCACGGATCGAAGGGGTCCCCCGACCGCCCTTCCAGCACGTCCAGCAGGTTCTTCACGACGTTCCCTGTGAAGCCCCAGATGTTGCGCCCCTGCCAGGGATAGCTGTAGATGCGCCGACGATAGTCGCGAAGCTGGCGGACTTCGCTGCGTGGCTCGATGGCCGCGAGATCTCTCAGTGGCGTCGTGAAGGTGTCGGCGACCTCGATCGGATTCAGGGCGAGCGGCTGCGGCCAGGCGATGCGCGCCACCACCGGGGTCGCGACATAGCCGGCGGGGGAAGGGTGGTCGCTGAGGATGCCGAGCACGGCCTCGGCCGGCACGCGCAACCCCACCTCCTCTTCCGTCTCGCGCAGCGCGGCCTCGACCAACGCCTCGCCCTCCTCCATGCCGCCGCCAGGGAACGCGATCTGGCCGGCGTGGTTGGCGAGCGACGAGGCACGCACCGTGAACAGCAGCTCGAGCCCACCGGGCGCTTCCAGCAGCGGCACGAGCACGGCCGCTCGGCGGAAGCCGGGGATCTCCATGGTGACCCGGTCGGCGTGCTCGAGACGCTCCCTGATCCCCTGGAGCGCCGGCGTCACAAGCGCCCCGCCGCGCGTCGACCGGTTGAAGTCACGGGCATGACGCCACGATAGCGTGTGCGCGGGCCTTCCCGCGTCGCGACCTGTCGGCGCTTCGCGTACACCGCTACCGACGCGGCACGCCGATGAAGGCCCAGTGCCTCCCCGTCACACCGGCGTCGCGGCGATGGCTGAAGTAGCGCTCCGGCTCGCAATGGGTGCAGGCTCCAGCACTCCAGATGCGCTCCGGCCGAACCCCAGCCCGGACCAGCGCCCAGCGGTTGGCCGCGACCAGGTCGAGGCGGTGCCGACCGTCGTCGTCGGGCGTCGCCACCTCGGTCGGGAAGCCCGCGCGCCGGTAGGCGTCGACCACCTCGGGCCCGACCTGGTAGCACGCTCCCCCGATCCCCGGTCCGATCGCCACGCGCAGGTCGGCGGGGCGGCTGTCGTAGCGCTCGGCCATGCGCCGCACAACGGTCCCTGCCAGCCCGGCCACGGTGCCGCGCCATCCGCAATGCGCAGCAGCCACGGCGCCGCGCTCCGGGTCGTGGAAGAGCAGCGGGAAGCAATCGGCGATGCTCACCACCAGGAGCCTTCCAGGAACGTCGGTGGTGGCGGCGTCGGCGCGTTCGGTGAACCAGCTCGCATCGCCTGCCAGCACATGGTCGCCATGCACCTGGTCGAAGGCGCACACGTCGCCGCGGGCGTACCCGAGCACGGCCAGCAGCCGGTCACGGTTGGCCTCGACCGCGTCCGGCGCATCCCCCGAACTGAGACCCAGGTTCAGCGAGGCGTAGGCGCCGCGGCTCGTACCACCACCGCGCAGCGTGAAGCCGTGCGGCCAGGGGAGATCGGGCGCGATCAAAACGGACAAGGCCTCGCGGTCCGGATCCCTCGGGTTCGACAGCTCGCGCAGGGGCATGCGCCGATGCTAGCCCGAACCGCGCGCCACGGACCGCGAGCCGCTCAGTAGTTGCGCGCCCGCAGGCGCAGGTCGGTGGCCGCTGCCAGCCACTCGGCAACGGCGTGCACGGCGCCGCGCACGGTAGGGGTGATGACGGGATCGCCGAACGGCTCGAGCCGCACGATCACCTCGCTCTGGGCGCGCTGCTGAACCAGCACCAGCAGGTGCTGACGGATGTCGGGCTCGTCCACGCTGGCCCGCACCCACCAGCGCGGCCGCATCCCCTCCTCGCCGGCGGCCGAGGTCACCCGGGCGGCCTCGGCCGGGGTGTGCGCCCGCTCCGAGGCTTCGCTGTCGAGCGGGCCGAAGCTGCGGGCGATCTCGTGCAGGATGACGTGCCCCTCTCCGTAGGGGAGCACGACCTTGGCGAAGGGCGCCGCGTGCGGCAGCGTCCCCGTGAACAGGGCGTGGGGCATGGTGGTGGGCCTTTCGAGGTGCGGGAACGGATCGGAGGGCGAGCCATCGTAGCGGAACTCGACGTAGTGCAGGGGCTTGCCCTGCGCCTTCCACTTGAGCGCGTACTTGGTCTCGAACACCGCCTCGGGCGGCGTGCTCTCGTGGGCTTCGAATCCCCCGGCTGCGTCGGCCTCCGCGAGAGCGAAGGCGAGATACTCGGGGTGGTCGGTGGCCAGTTGGACCGCGCCGCCGGGTCGCAGGCGGCTGGCGGCGAGACGGAAGAAGGCGCGCTGCAACAGGCGCCGCTCGGCATGACGCTCTTTCGGCCAGGGGTCGGGGAAGTTGACCACGATGCCGGCCAGGGCGTGCTCGGCGAAGAGGTGGCGGAGCGCGAACTGCGCCCCCGCCTTGGCCAGACGCACGTTGGCGACACCCTCGCGGCGCACACGCCGGAGCGCGCGCTGCACGCTGGCACTGGAGATCTCGAGCCCAACGAAGCCGGTGCCGGGCTCGTCCAACGCGCGGCGCACCGTGAAGCGCCCGTCACCGAAGCCGATCTCCAGGTGGACAACGCAAGGCTCTCCGAACTCGGCCGCCCAGTCGACCGGGAAGGGGCGCGTGCGCCAGGGCAGCAACGGGCTGAGCGGGGCACGCTCGTCCATGGGTAGGCTCCTCGGCAGGGTCTCAGTCGCGCTTGACCACGGGCCGCACCAGCAGGGCCTCGTTGGCGGCCAGGTCGGACCGGAAGAGGGTGTCGCGCGAGAACAGGATGTAGGGGCCGGCCCCGTCGACGGCGCTGGCTCGGAACACCAGCACCTTGCCGTCCTTGCGCCGGCATGCCACGCGCTGCGCGGGGCCACCGGTGGCGCGCTCCCAGGTGCTGAGGATGCCGGGATCGAGGCCGGCCACGCCGGCGGCCAGCTCGCTATCGCTGAGACGGGCCACCAGGCGCGCCGTGCGGGGCCGCCGCCCGCGCATCTTCAACACGCCCAGGCGCGACAGGCGCTCGACGATGGCGAGCGCGTCGTCTGGATCGAGGCCGGCGTCCAGAGCGATGCGGGTGACGTTACGCTGGGCGTTGACGTGAGCGAGCACCTTGCGTTCATCCTCGTTGAGGATGAGTTCCTCGGCGCGTTCGAAGGTGGCGTCGAGCACGGGGACCGCGTCACGCGCGACGGTAGGTCCGCCCTCGCGGCGCGCCTCGTCGAGGCGCCGGATCGACTCCAACATCAGGTTCTCGGTGCCGCTCCGGATGGTGGACTCGGGCGCGGGGATGCCCATGCGGAACTCGAAGCTCCCCCGCTCGTCGGCGAACAGCGCGTAGACCGCTTCCTGGCCCTTGAGCTCGCCGAACTCCGCGTGCACGACCTGACCCTTGTCGAAGTACACGCGCGCGAGACCCGCAGGATGATCGATCCCGAGGCGCCCCGAGCGTTGCGAACTGGAGAGCAGCTGGAAGAGATCGACCAGCGAGAAGAGGCCCAACGTTCCGGTCACGGCCGCATTCTACCTTCGAGGTCGCGGACCGGAACCGGGGTGCGGGTCCGGTCGGGCAACGCCACGGCCGCGTGCACGAACGCCTCGCGCTCGGCGTCCGGCGCCAGCGCTACCACGCCCTCACGCCCCTCGATCCAGTCGTGGTGCACCAGCGCCGCATTGGCAAGCACGCTCGAGCGTCCACGAGGCGCGAAGCCGAACACCTCTCCCACCAGCATCGGGTTGAGGCCGTAGCGGAGGTGGACCCGTCCCTGCAGCAGCGCCCGCAGTCCGCGTTCCAGCCACGCCTCCCCCTCGCTCAGACTGGCGTCCGGCGGCCACGGGCGACCCCAGTCGGCGTCGTTGGCGCTGGGCTGCACCAGCACCTCCGCTCCCTGCGCGTCGAGCGCGGCGACGATTCCTTCGTACCAGCCGTCCAGGCAAACCGCCACGCCGACGTTGCCGCAGGGCGCTTGCATCACGGGAAGCTCGGCCAGCCGGCCGCGTGCGAGTCCCGCGCGCGACTCGAGCCCGGGGGTGAGGAACACCTTGCGACTGCGCCCGAGCAGGCCGCCGCCCGGCGCGAAGGTGTAGGCGACGTTGTGGACGTGCCGGGCGATCACGTGGGGACCGCGCCCCGCTTCGATGTCGATCTCGGGGAGAAACGCCGAGCCCCCGACGACGGTGGCGCCCGTCTCCCTTGCCACCGCGCGGAAGGCGTTCACGTAGGCGTCGTGCACCTCCAGCGCACGCGCCAGATGAACGGCAGCGGGTCCGGCGGCCCGGTACCGCCAGGCTGCCGCCAGCACCTCCGCCCAGCGGCCTCGCAACGACCGCCACGCCGCCTCCATCACGGTGGCGCTGCCGGTCACCCGACCGGCGTCGCCAAGCGTGAACATCAGGGGCATCGCGATCGCCTCGGGAAAGGCCAGCAGCACCTCGCCTCGATCGTCCGGCAGCGTCGCCACCGCCTCGCGTGCCAGCCGCATCGTCCAGGCCGCGAAATGCGCGGCGCTACGGTACGGGGCCTCGGAGAGGGCGGCCTGGACGGCCACGAGGTGAACGCGCACGCTTCAGTCTAGCCGGACAGCACGCGCCGAAGAAGCTACGGCTGGGACGCATCGCACCGCGATGCGCCGGAGACCCGACGGTATACTGCGCTGGTGCCCGCCCGTTTGGCGCGTTACCTGCTTCGCGAGACCGCGGGGCTCTACTTCGTGGGCGTCGCGGCCTTCTGTCTGCTGCTGTCCATCGACCTGCTGAGCGTCCTCGCGCGCTTCCTGATCCAGCAGAGCGCTACGCTCGGGCAGGTCGGGCAGTTGTTGCTGTACAAGCTGCCCTACTTCTTCCACCTCAGCTTCCCCATCGCCGTGGTCTTCGCCGTGCTGCTCGCCACGGGGAGGCTTGCGAAGGACTCGGAGCTCAAGGCCGCCTACGCGCTGGGGGTGCGACCGCTCGACCTGGCCGTCCCGCTGGTCGCGCTGGGCCTGCTGGTGGGTGCCGTGAGCCTGGTGAACAACGGCTTCCTCGAGGCGCGGGCCGAGAACGCCTACCAGCACATGATCGACGGCTTCATCTACGTTCGGCCTCCCGCCCAGGTGCAGACGAACGCCTCGTTCCGCATCGAGGGCGAAGGCGTCTTCTACGCGGCGCGCGTGCGCGGTAACCTCCAGCACCTGCAAGAGGCGAGCCTACAGGGCGTCCTGGTGCTGCTCGACGACGGCACCGTCCTGACGGCAGCCAGCGGGAGCTGGTCGAGCAGCGCCAAGACCTGGACGCTCGTCGGCGCGCAACGCAGCGCGCCCGGTCGCGCGCCGGTGAAGGCGGGCACCGTCACCGTGCCGTTCCCCCTGGAAGCGACTCCCAATCAGACCCTGGCGCGTAGCGAGACCCTGCCGCTCGACGCGTTGTGGGCGCAGATTGGCCGCCTGCGCCTGGCCGGCGGCGACGCCGGGCCGCTGTTGTTCCAGTTCCATCGCCGCGTTGCCGACGCCTTCACCGCCGTGGTGTTCGCCATCATCGCCGCCGCCCTTGGCCTGCGCGTCCGCGGACGAGCCTCGGGGTTCGCCTGGACGATCATCCTGCTGGTGCTGTTCTGGGCCATGTGGTTCTTCGCGCGCAGCCTGTACCAGGCCGGCGCGCTGGGACCGGTGGAAGCGGCATGGATGACGCCGGTGGTGGGAGGCGCGGGTGCGGTGCTGCTGGCGATCTGGAGCCTGCGCACGTGAACCGCTTCAGTCGCTACCTGTTCCGCGAGATCCTGCCGCTGTACGCAGCCGGCCTGGCGGTGCTGCTGGTCCTGCTGCTCATGAGCTTCCTGCTCGGCGTGCTGGCGGACGCCCTGGCACGCGGCGTTCCCGCCCCCCTGGTGGCGCGCTTCCTGCTCTTCAAGTTGCCGGCGGCCGCGGGTCCGGGCCTGCCCCTGGCGTTGCTGTTCGCCGCCCTGCTGGGCCTGACCCGACTCGCTCAGGACGGCGAGATCAAGGCGGCGCTGTTGCTGGGGCTGAGCCCGCGACGCTTCCTGATGCCGATGCTCGGCCTGGGGCTGCTCGTGAGTCTGCTGGCCTTCGCCAACGACGAGCTGGTGGTGCCCTGGAGCGAGCAGCACGCGCTCCAGGTCCAGAAGGACATCTTGCTGAGGAGCCCCGAGACCGTCATCAAGGCCGGCTCGTTCTTCACCGATGCGCTCGGCCGCAGCATCTACATCGGGTCGGTGGCGCCCGGGGGGCACCTCCGCAACGTGACCGTGATCAGTCCCGGGGGCACCCAGGGCCCGCGCGACGTCATCCAGGCCGCAAGCGGCGACCTCGACCAAGCCGCCGGGGTGTGGCATCTGCAGGACCTTCGCTTCCGGGTATTCCGCGACAGCCGCATGGTGCTCGATTTCCACGCCGCGAGCGGCGAACTGCCGGTGCGGGGCCTGTCGGCCGGCGTCACCGGGACCCCCGATCTGGTCTATCTGCCCTTGGGCGAGCTGATCCAGCGCCTGCGAAGCGATCCGGGCCGCCCCAAGCCCGCGGAGTGGACCGCGCTGCACCGCAAGCTGGCCGAACCCCTCGCCGCCACGGCCTTCGCGTTGTTCGCGCTGTCGGTCGCACTCTTCACCTTCCGCCGCGGCGCGCCGCTGGGGCTGGTCTCCGTCCTCTTCCTCACCTTCGTCTACTACGCGACCGGCAGCGTCGCGAAGCTCCTGGGAGCGCAGGGCACCATCCCCGCCTACGTCGCGGGGTGGGCGCCGGTCGCTCTCTACGTCGTGGCGGGCGGGGTCCTCCTGGCCCTGTCCTGGAGGCGCTGAGTGCGGCGCGCCCTGCTCCTCGGCGCCGTCACCCTGGCGTTGCTGGCGAGCGGGGCCGCCCAGGCCGTGCGCATCACGATCGATACCGGCGGCGACCCGAGCAGCCGCCTGGAGATCCGGACCCTCACGCTCCCGGATGGCACAGAGGCTCAGCTCTACGTCCTGGAGGGGCACCAGGTCCACGTCTCCATCGGCAACAACGAGCTGGTGGCCGACCACGTCGAGTTCGATCTGACCAACCGCATCGTGCGTGTGGTGGGTTACGGAAGCTACACCACCAACGGTGAGACGGTGGCGGGCAAGGACCTCGTCATCGACCTGGCGGGCGAAAGCTTCCAGGCAAGGGATGTCATCATCAGCACCTCCGCCCTCGACGTGAAGGGGGACAGCGCCAGCCGGGTACCGGGCCAGATCAGCCTCCTCAGTGGCCACTTCAGCCCCTGCTCCCGCTGCGACCAGACCGTCGAGGACTACGGCTTCGACGCCTCCCGCATCGAGCTCTATCCGGGTGATCGTCTGGTGGCGTACGGCGTCACCGTGCTGCTGCGCGATCGCCCACTGTTCAAGCTCCCCCTGCTGGTGCTGCCGCTCGCGCCGCCGAACCGCCAGCCGCTGTTGTCGATCACCGCCGGCACCGCCACGACGCGGGCCGAGGTCGCCCTGCGCTGGCCCTACGTCTCCGGGCCGAACGGCTTCGGCAACGTCTACCTGCACTATTACGCCGACGTCCTCCCGGGCGCCGGAAGCTGGCTGGAGAACAACCTGCTGGGCGGGCAGGTGGAGACGGCGTACCTCGGCGGCGGCTTCGATCACCGTTTCTACACCGACCGTGGCAAGGGCGAGTTCAAGGTGGAGTACACCCCCTTCACGCTCGATCGCAACTCCGACGGCACCGTGCCGACGGGCGCGAAGGGCGCGAGCACACTGCAATTCGACCTGCACTACGCCACCGAGTCGTCCCTGGGACCACCGGCGGTGTCGTTCAGCCTCAAGCGCGACGACACCGTGCGGAACCGCATCTGGGAGTTCGGCTGGTCGACCACCGAACAGAGCGCCGGACTCGAGGGAACCTTCAGCTCGCAGGGATTCCTCGACCTGCAGCCCGGCGACGACGTGAGCACCCCCAGCTACGCCAGCCGCACCACGCCCCTGTGGACCGTGGCACGACTGCAGGTGAAGCCCACCGACCTCAAGGACTACACGTTCGGCCCCTTCCAGGTACAGAGCGCGCTCGTGGATCTGGGCGCCTTCCGCGACAACAGCAACCTCAGCAACCGCAGCGCAGCCGCCACCCCCACCGTGACCTCGGCCCGCGCGCTCGACAACTACGCGCTGGTGCTGAATCCGGCCTCGCCGTGGGCCGGCATGACGGTGTCCGGCAAGAGCGTGTTCACCGGCAAGTACTACGGCACCGGTGAGCGGCTCATCGATTGGAACTCCGACATCACGGCGAAGCAGACCGTGGCCGACGCGGGCTCGCTGTCGCTGACGTTGCTGCGTGATACGGCCCAGGGCGAGACCCCGTTCGCGTTCGATCAGATCCCGCTGAGGACCCGCACGGAGTCGAACGCGACGCTCCTCCTCGACCCGCTGGCGTGGGCCAGCCTCGAGGTGAAGGGCGGCTACGTCTTCGTCGACAGTCGCGACCAGCAGAACCTGGGAGTGCAGCCGATCGATTCCACCCTGAGCCTGTTCAGGAACACCGACTGGATCAACCTCAGCGTCAGCAACAGCTACGACGTGAAGAACCAGGATCCCGGAACGATCGACACCAAGCTCGACCTGACCTCGCAGGGCGACCTGAAGGCGTCGCTGAACCTCGAACACGTCGAGGATCTCAAGGCCACCCCCGACCGGCTCAGCGGCATCGTGACGGACCAGACCCACTCGCTGGCGAAGGCCAGCCTGGCCTACGCCGGCGTGGTAGAGCTGTCGATCAGCGGCGGCTACAACTACGCTCCACCGCCTCCGCCGGCGGGAGGGCCGTCACAGGCGTGGGATCCGCTCGATCTCTCCCTCACCCTGGGAACGCTCCAACAGGGCGACGCGACACCCGGCGTCAAACTCACCTACGAGCGCGACCTCAATGCCGGCAAGGTCACCGCCCTGCAGGTCGACGCCGCCGCCGCAGCCGGTCCCTTGCAGTTCAGCGCCTCGGAGCGGCTGGCGTTTCCCGCAGGCACCGTGGCGTCGAGCTCGTTGCGTCTGGCCTGGCCAGGGATCGCCGCGCTCGAGGCCGATGGACTGGCGTGGCTCGAGCCCGGCTGGCTGGGCTTCCCGGGCGATCCCACCGTCAGCCGCGGGCTGTCGTTCCGGGTCGAGGACGCCCCCGGCGCCGGCTCCCCGATCTGGCAGGTGCGCTACGACACCCTCTTCGATCCCACCCTGAACGGAGGCGCAGGCGGCTACCGCAACACCGACCTGACCACACGCGCCGTACTGACCGACCGCCAGGTCGGCCCCGCCAACTTCAGCGTGGACCTCTTCTCCGACATGCCGCTGCGCGACGACCTGCAGCCCATCTCCTACCTGCGCCGCGCCAGCCTCACGTTCGGAATCGATCTCTACCAGACGGTCGGCTTGCAGGGGTCGCTGGGCTACAACGGCGCCTATTCCAGCGCCACGCAGTCCGTGACGAGCGAAGTGCTCACCCTCGGTGACGTCGCTCTCATCGTGCGCCCCCTCAAGGAACTCTATGTTGGAGCAGTGCTGAACGACACCTGGGACTTCTCGGGCAACGATCCCAACCACCCGGCATTCAATCTGCAGCCGACCTTCGTGGCGGCCTGGAACCGCTGCTGCTGGGCGCTGTACAGTTCCTGGGACAGCGCCACCGGTCGCTTCAAGATCGCGCTCACCACACCGGGCGCGCAGAAGGGATTGCTGCAGATGTTCGATACCGGCCTCACCCTGCCGGGAGCGAAACCGTGAGGCGGCTGCGCACGCTGGCGCCGCTGCTGCTCTTGCTGGTGGGGGTCGTGGCGGGATGCACCGGCACGAGTGAGAACGTGCCGCCCCTGCTGCTGGCGGTGGGCCGGCAGGATCCAACGAACCCGTCGGCCTCCCAGATGGTGCTGGTGGAGGACAACTTCACGACCAACCAGGCCACGCTCAGAACGCTGACCGTCGTCCCGGGCAGCGCCCGGCCCCTGCCCTACCCGGCAGTGGCGTCCGACGTGGTCGACCGCGCTGGGGCGCGATCGAGCATGGTGGTGCTGACGCGCGACCTGTCTGGAGGGACCTCCCCGAGCTCGGCGCTGGCGACCTTCAACCTGGTCGGCATCGATCCGGCTGCGCCCACGGCCTTCGCCCAGCAGTCGACGACGGCGCTCAGCGGCGCCGCGGGGGATGCGTTGCAGTCCTACGCCCCGGTCTGCCCGACCGGCGTGACGGTGTCGGCGACGGGACGCTACGTGACGATCCTGGACGATCCTGCCGCATGCAACGACACCGCGCGTTACCCCCAACTGTTCCAACTCGACACGCAGACAGGCAACGTGCAACCGGTGGTCCTCAACAGCGGGGTGCAGGTCACGCAGCCGACCGTCCCCGTCGACGACCAGATCACCCCCGACGAGACGCTCTACTTCCTGGTGCCGGGAACCAACAACGCCCAGGTCTGGGCCGACCCGGTGCCGCACGACACCAGCCTCGAGAAGCAGGTGGCCAGCCTGCCAAGCCAGGACCAGACCGCGCTCGCGACCAACGGCACGGATCTGGTGGCCGTCACCAATCCCTATCCCTACACGTCGGGGAGTTACGTGCAGTCGTTCGTGCAGACCGTCACGCCCGGACTGCTGACGCCTACCGGTACCCAGATCGACACGATCTACGGGGCGAATGCGCTGGCCATCGATCCGTCGGACGCGACTTCCCAGGTGGTGGTGGCCGGTCACAGCTCGACAGGGTACGGGCAGATCGCCGTGCACCCCGATCCGAGCACCAAGCCCACGGCGACCACGCTCGACTATGCGGGCTACAGCGGGACGGCCGCAGCCATCGACCCGGTGAACCGCTTCGCCTACGTCGTCGACAACGAGCGCATCGTCGTGCTCGACCTGCTCAGCATCGCCAGCCAGCCTAACGGTTGGTACAAGGCGTTCGACTTCTCGAGCACATCGGATCTCGCGCTGCCCCAGGACGCCACCGGACGCTACGCGACGGCGCTGGCGTGGACGCGCGCCAAGCCGACGACACCCTGACCGCCGGGCCCGCCCGGCCAGGCAGCGTCAGGCGGGCAACTCCACCTCACCCAGCCCCGCGATCCCGCTCCGGATGTGTTCGACCAGACGGCCCTCGACTGCTCTGTGGGCGGTGCGCAACGCGCTCGCCACCGCCCGTGCGTCGGCGCTGCCATGTCCGATGAAGGCGTGCCCATCGACGCCGAGGAGCGGTTGCGCACCGTACTCCGCCGGGTCGAGGCGAGCGGCGACGGCCCGCAGGCTCGGCCGCACCAGCATGCCCCCGATGCGGCTGCGCAGGTCGCTTCGCAGGGCGTCGCGTACCCAGGAGAACAACTCCCTCGCCTCGCCCTCCGCCAGCTTGAGGATCACATTGCCGGTGAAGCCGTCGGTGACGACCACGTCGGTGAGACCGCGGAAGAGGTCGCGCCCTTCCACGTTGCCGTAGAAACGCACGCCGCGGGTCTCCTTGAGCAGCGCATGGGCCCGCAGGACCAGCTCGTTCCCCTTCTCGGGCTCCTCCCCGATCGACATCAAGCCGACGCTGGGCGATGCCACGCCCCACATGGTCCGCACGAAGATCGAGCCCATCAGCGCGAACTGCTGCAGGTGGGAGGGGCGGCACTCGGCGTTGGCGCCGACATCGATGAGCGCTACGAAGCCATCCTTGACGGGGACGTTCGCGAGGATGCCGGGACGTTCGACACCGCGCAGCCGACCCAGCACGAACAGCGCGGCCGCCATCGTGGCGCCGGAGTGGCCCATCGACACGGCCGCCGAGGCCTCACCGTCCTTCACCATCTGCATCGTGACCATCACGCTGCTGTCGCGCCTGCGGCGCACGTCGGCGGCATGCTCTCGCATGGCGATGACGTCGTCGGCGTGGCTCACGGGCAGGGAGGCTCCCCGCTGGTTCAGACCTGCGCGCAGGCGATCCTCGTCCCCCACGAGAACGACCGGCACGCCCTCCGCCGCGGCGGCGAGCGCGCCGTCGAGCGCCGCGTCGGGCATCCGGTCGCCCCCCATGGCATCGAGCGCGATCGGTTCCATATCGGGGCAGTATAGCGCCGCTGCCGCGAGCTCCCGGCGAGCCGCTAGACTGTCGGACGTGGATGTTCGCTCCTTCGAGGCTCCCGACGGCGAGCGGCTGGACGTCGCCATCGCCATTGCGCTCGAGCTTTCCCGCACCTACGCCAAGGAGCTGGTCAGCGAAGGCTACGTGACGATCGACGGCAGGCCGGTCGGCAAGGCCGCGTACAAACTCGGCGGCCACGAGATCGTCTCGGTGTTGCTGCCGCCGCCCCGCCCCATGCTCGTGGAGCCGGAGGACATCGACCTGGACATCATCTACCAGGACGACGATCTAGCCGCCATCGACAAGCCGCCCAACCTGGTGGCCCATCCCACGGCAACGTTGCGCTCGGGTACGGTGGTGAACGCCCTTCTGGGGCGCATGGACTTGTCGAAGGAGAAGATCTACGATCCCGGTGACGAGGCGTACCGGCCGGGCATCGTGCACCGCCTCGACAAGGACACATCCGGCGTGATGGTGGTGGCCAAGACCGACGCGGCTCATCGACACCTGGCGGCGTCGTTCAAGAAGCGCCTCACCGAGAAGGAGTACGTGGCCATCGCGGTGGGATCGATCGACGACGCCGTCCACCTCGATGCCCCCATCGGTCGCCACCCCGTAAAGCGTCAACAGATGACGGTCGGCGGCGAGACATCGAAGCACGCTGTGACTGCCTTTCGCGTCATCGCCCGGATCCCCGGCTACGTGCTGGTGAAGGCCAAGCCGCACTCGGGACGCACCCACCAGATTCGGGTGCACCTCGCCCACTTGGGGGCTCCGGTCCTCGCGGACACGGTCTACGGCCGCGAGTCCGAGGTGATCGATCGCCAGGCGTTGCACGCCTACCGGCTCACCCTGCCCCACCCGCGAGACAACCAGGCCATCACCTTCATCGCGCAGGTGCCCGTCGACATGGTCAATGCCTGGCTACGCCTGGGGGGCTCCTGGCCTCCCAGCGAGGACGAAGCACTCTAGCGCCGATGGGCCCGCCATGAGCCCGCTCTGGCTGCTCGTTTACGGTTCCCTGCTGCTGGCCGTCGTGCTGGCCCTGTCGGCGCTGACCGGTATGAAGCGCTACCGGCGGCTGGGCAGCGCGCTGCAACTCCTGATGTCGCTGCTGCTGCTGGCGCTCGCGGGCCTGGCGCTCGTCATCGCCGTGGGCGTGCACGGCTACCGGGCGCTGACCCAGGAGGTCACCGCTGCCACGGTGGACGTCGAGCAACTTGCGCCCCAGACCTACCGGGCGCGCGTGAGCTTCGCTGGCGGCGGCGAGCGGACCTACGATCTCAAGGGGGACGAGCTCTACGTCGACGCCCACATCCTCAAGTGGAAGCCGGTGGCCACCCTGCTGGGGTTGCACACCGGCTACCGGCTCGATCGCATCGCCGGCCGCTACGCCAGCATCGAGGACGAGCGCTCGAAGGCGCACAGCGTGTACGTCCTGCAACCGGGAGGGCGCGTCGACGTCTTCGACCTGGCGCGTCGCTACCCGGTGCTCGCCCCCCTTGTCGACGCTCGCTACGGCAGCGGAACGTTCGTGCGGCTCGGGTCGGGTGGACGTTTCGCCATCCGCGTCTCGACGACCGGGCTGCTGGTCCGCCCAGTCGGAGCGCCGTCCGGGCCCAACGACACGCACGCTCGGTAGACTGTCCCGCAACGTCACGATGAAGGGACGGTGACCCCATGTCCCAGGCGGACCTTCCCGCATGGCAACTTGACAGCATCTACCCCGGCCTCGACAGCCAGGCCTACCGAGACGACCGCGACGCCCTCGTGAAGGGTATCGACGAGCTCGAGGCGTTCCTGGACGAGCACCGGATCCGCGCGCCGGCGAACGGTGGCGACGCGGACCCCCCGGTGGGCACGCTCGAGGCGCTCGTCGGGCGACTCAACGACCTGTACGAGGCCTTCGCCACCCTGGGATCGTTCCTCGGCAACGCCCTCTCCGTCGACGCCTCCGACGACCGTGTGCGGGCCGAGCTCACCGCGCTCGATCCGGCGGAAGCGAAGCTCGGCGCCCTCGTGGCCCGCGTCACCGGCTGGGTCGGTGGACTCGACCTCGATGCCGCGGGCGAGAGCTCCGCCCTGGTGCGCGACCACGCCCACGTGCTGAAGCGCATCCAGGCGGACGCGCTGCACCTGATGGGTGAGGAGGCCGAGGCCCTGGCCGCCGCGCTCGACGCCAGCGGCGCGAGCGCCTGGGAACGGCTGCACTCCGACCTCGTGAGCCGCCGCTCCCTGACCGTGCGCCTGCCCGACGACGACGAGGCGAAGCCCTACGGCGTCGCCGAGCTCTACGTGCGGCTCGCCGACGAGCGCGACGACGTGCGGGCGGCGGCCTTCGCAGCGCAGACCGAGCTCCTCGAACGGGACGCGGTGCCCTTCGCGGCCGCGCTCAACGGGGTCAAGGGCCAAACCCAGGAGCTGGCACGCCGGCGCGGCTGGCCTTCGGTGCTGGCGTCCACGCTGTTCGACAACGCCATCGACGCCGCCAGCCTTGAAGCGATGCGCACCGCCACGGCCGAGGCCGCGCCGGTGATGCGCCGATACCTCAAGGCGAAGGCGCACTTCCTGGGCAAGGAGGCGCTCCGCTGGTCCGACCTGCAGGCCCCGGTCTCGATCGGAGAGCCGCAGCGCTTCGACTGGGAGCAAGCCAAGACGTTCGTGATCGAGCGCTTCGGGCGCTACTCGCAACGCCTGGCCACCTTCGCCGAGCGTGCCTTCCGGGAGGGCTGGGTCGACGTCCCGCCGCGACCCGGAAAACGCAACGGCGCGTTCTGCAGCTCGGTGCTCGGGCGCCGGGAATCGCGCGTCATGCTCAACTTCGGCGGCCGCCTGTCCGACGTGTTCACGCTCGCGCACGAGCTCGGGCACGCCTACCACAACGACTGCCTGTACCGGTACGAACGCACCGCCATGCAGACGCAACTGCCGATGACGTTGGCGGAGACCGCCAGCATCTTCTGCGAGACCCTTGTCACCAACGGGCTCCTGGACGAGGCCGACGATGCCATGGAACTCGCGATCCTGGAGCAGGATCTGCGCCAGACGTCGACGCTCGTGCTCGACGTCGAGGCGCGCTTCCGTTTCGAGTCCGCGGTGTTCGAGGGGCGCGCCAAGCGACCCCTGACCCCGACGGAGCTCGACGAGCTCATGAATGGCGCGCAAGGCGAGGTGTACGGCGACGCCCTGGCCTCTGACGGTGGCCACCGGCTGGCCTGGGCCGAGAAGCCGCACTACTACTTCAGCAGCCGCTCGTTCTACAACTATCCGTACACCTTCGGGTTCCTGTTCGGCCGCGGCCTCTACAGCGCCTACCGGGAGGACCCCGATGGGTTCCTGGAGCGCTACGATGGGCTCCTCGCCAGTACCGGCATGGCCGACGCGGCCGCGCTGGCCAACGAGTTCGGCATCGACATCCACGACGCCCGCTTCTGGCGCAGTAGCCTGGCTGTAGCGCGGGAACGCGTAGAACGGTACGAGACCCTCGTAGGAAGGATGGCCTGATGAACTATCGTGATCTCTTCGATCTCTCGGGCAAGCAGGCCCTCGTCGTGGGCGCGGGCTCGGGGATCGGCCGGGCGGTGGCCGCGGGACTCTCCGACTTCGGAGCCCAGGTCATCTGCGCCGACGTGCACGCCGAAACGGCGGAAGCCGCGGCGGCGGAAGTCGAGGGGCGCGGAGGCAAGGCGCGCGCGGTGACCATCGATATCACGCAAGAAGCCCAGGTCCGCGACCTCATCGGCGGCTTGAACGCGCTCGACGTGCTCGTGAGCACGCCGTCGATCAACGTGCGCAAGCCCCTGCTGGAGGTCTCGGTCGAGGAGTTCCAACGCGTAGTCGACCTCAATCTCAAGGGAAGCTTCCTGGTGATGCGCGAAGCCGGCAAGCGCATGGCCGCGCAGGGCAAGGGTAGCCTCGTCTTCTTCTCCTCCATCCGCTCGCAGGTCGTCGAGCCCGGTCAGGGCGTCTACGCGGCGACCAAGGCCGGCACCTTGCAGATGATCCGCGCGCTGGCCGCAGAGCTCGGGCCCAAGGGCGTCCGCGCCAACGCGGTAGCCCCTGGGGTGGTGGAGACGCCGCTGACCGCCCAGATCAAGAACCAGCCGGAATGGTACCGGGCCTACGCAGAGAAGGGCGCATTGGGCCGGTGGGCGCAGCCGAGCGAGATGGTCGGCGCGGTGGTGTACCTCGCCAGCGACGCCGCCAGCTTCGTGACGGGCTCGATCCTCTACGTGGACGGCGGCTGGACCGCCGTGGACGGGCGTTTCACGCCACCTCTGTGAGCCTGAGTGCGCACGCCCGGCGCGCGGCCGAGGCGGTCGATCCCGACCGCGTGGCCGCCCTGGCGCGCGGTCTGGTGCGCGTGCGCAGCGTGTTCGAGCCCGAACGGGGTGGCACCGAGGCGGAGGCGGCCGGGTTCGTGGCGGACGCGCTGCGCGAGATCGGGCTCGAGCCCGTGATCGAGGACGCCGCGCCAGGTCGCCCCAACGTCATCTGCGACTGGTCGGGGAGCGCCTTCGACCCGGCGCTGCACCGCACCCTCATGTTCGAGGGGCACACCGACGTGGTCACCGAGGGCGACCCCGGGCAGTGGACGATCCCTCCGTTCGAGGGACGGATCGAGGGTGGCGTGCTCCACGGGCGCGGCAGCGCCGACATGAAGGCCGGCGTGGCCGCCGCCATCGCCGCGTTGGAGGCCGTCCGCCGCGTCGCTCCCGACCTACCAGGGCGCATCCGTCTCGGCATCGTCGCCGACGAGGAAGGCATGATGCTCGGCATCAAGAGCTTCATCGAGCGGGGCTGGGCCGACGAGGTGAGCGGGGCCATCATCTGCGAGCCCGAGGAGAACGAGATCTGCCTGTTCCAGAAGGGTGCCATGCGCCTGCACGTGCGGGTGCGCGGCGTGATGAGCCACGGCGCGATGCCGTATGCCGGTGTGAACCCCATCCTTGGGGTCGCCGACATCATCGCGGGCGCGCGGTCCATCGAACGCGCCGAGCAGGCGCGTCTGGGGGAACACCCCTACCTCGGACGGCCCTGGCTGACGCCGACCATCGTGACCGCGCCACCCAGCGGCGAAGCGCAGCACAACGTGATGCCCGAAGAGGCCTATCTGGCGCTGGACATCCGCACCGTGCCGGGCCAGGACCACGACACCCTGTTGGAACGCATCGTCGCGCTCTGCCGCTCCGTCGAACGCGCGACCGATCGACTGACAGTCGCTGTGGAGTGCTTCGAATCACGCCCCTGGACCGAGACGCCCGCCGATGACCCGTTGGTCCGGGCGATCGAGACCGCCTACCCCGAGGTGCTCGAGCGGGCACCCCGTTACGGGGGCGTGCCCGGCGCCACCGATGGCACCTTCTTGCGGGCCTGGCGCGACGTTCCCATCGTCACCCTCGGGCCGGGTGACCGCACGATCCCCCATCAGGTCAACGAGTTCGTGCGGCTGTCGGAAGTCGTGACGGCGGCACGGCTTTACGCCGCCACAGCCGTGGAGTACCTTGGACGGGAAACCCCCATCCATCCCGTCTCCGCTGACGGGTAGGCCGCGCCGGACCGGGGCCGGTGATCCTCGAAGGAGGAACGACATGAAGCGAGTGCTGCTCTTCCTGGTGGCTTCGACGTTGGTTGGCAGTCTGGCTTGGGCAGCGGATCCGCCTCCGCAACAAGGCGGCACCGTGACGGTAGCCATCACGGCCGACCCTCCCGGATGGGATCCGACGGCCTCCACCTCACAGGAGATCGCGCGCGTGGTCTACCACAATGTCTACGAAGGTCTGGTGCGGCTCGACCGCAACGGCAACATCGTGCCGGCCCTGGCGAAGTCCTGGACGGTCAGCCCGGACGGCACCACCCTCACCTTCCAGCTCCGGAGCGGCGTGACGTTCCACGACGGCACGCCCTTCACGCCCGAGGACGTGGTGAAGACCTTCGAGCGGGCCAAGGACAAGACCTCGGGGCACACCCATCCCGAGTACTACGCCTCGATCGACACCATCGAGGTCGGGCCCGACAACACGGTCGTGTTCCATCTCAGCAAGCCCAACTCCAGCCTGCTGTTCAATCTGGCGCGGCCGGACTCGGTCATCTATCCGCCGTCGAAGGCCAGCACCCAGCGAAGCCACCCCATCGGCACCGGGCCCTTCATGTTCGCTTCCTACACGCCGGGTAGCGAGGTGGTGCTGGAGCGCAACCCCCACTACTACATCCAAGGCGAGCCCTACCTCGACAAGGTCGTGTTCAAGATCATGCCGGACCCGAATACTCGCTTCGCGGCACTGCAGGCCGGTGACATCGATATGATCGCCAGCTCGCTGCCGCCCGAGCAGTACCTGCAGATCAAGAACGGCAGCGTGGCCGGCGTCAAGGGCGCTGAGGGCACAGCCACGACCGAGATCACGCTGGCACTCAACAACGCACGGCCGCCGCTGAACGACAAGCGCGTGCGCGAGGCCATCACCATGGCCATCGACAAGAAGGCGATCGTTCAGGGGGCCATGTTCGGTCTCGGCACCGTGATCAGCACGCACATGACGCCCGCGGAGCCGTACTACATCAACCCCGACCCCTACCCCTACGACCCGGCGAAGGCCAAGCAATTGCTCGCCGAAGCCGGTTATCCGAACGGCTTCAAGATCAAGCTCGAGCTGCCCCAGCCCTACCCGATCGAGCGGCGTACGGGTCAGGTCATCGCTCAGCAGCTCAAGCAGGTCGGCATCGACGCGCAGGTGTCGGTCGTGGAGTGGACCACCTGGCTGCAGCGCATCTTCCTGGGTGGCGACTACGACATGACCATCATCGGCCACTCCGAACCGCGCGACATCAGCATCTACGGCAATCCCAACTACTACTTCCACTACGACAACCCGGTTGTGCAGAATCTGCTCAAGCAGGCCGAGGCCGCGACCTCGCCGCAAGTGCAGACCGCCGACTACCAGGAGGTCGGGAAGACCATCGCTCAGGATGCGGTGAACGTGTGGGTCTTCAGTCCACCGTACCTGGTGGCCACGCGCAACGACATCTACGGCTTCTGGACCAACCAACCCACGCCGGCGATCGACATGACCCGCGTCTACCGCGCCCCCTAGGCGCGTCCGCGAACGGGGGACGGCGGACCGCGCCGTCCCCCCCGCCGCCCGATGCTCGGCTTCCTCACGCGCCGCTTCCTCACCGCCATCGTCAGCGTGCTGCTGGCGTCGGTCGTGGTCTTCTCCGCGCTGCTGGCCGTACCGGGCGATCCGGCCGAGGTCATCCTCGGGCTGAACGCCAGCCCGGAAGCCTTGACGGCTCTGCGACATCAGCTCGGGCTCGACGAGCCCGCTGCTCAACGCTACGTCCAGTGGCTGGGAGGCATCCTTCACGGTGACTTCGGCGAGTCCCTGAACTACCAGAAGCCGGTCGGGGCACTCATCCGCGGCCGCCTGGGCGTCTCCGTCCCGCTGTCGCTGGGAGCCGCCCTGGTGGCATGCCTCATTGCGCTTCCCCTGGGCATCCTGGCAGCCTTGCGCCGCGGCACGGTGCTCGACCCGCTGATCACGGCCTCCTCGCAGGTCGGCGCAGCGATCCCGAGCTTCTGGCTGGGTCTGATGCTCATCCTGTTCTTCGCCGTCCGCCTGCACTGGCTGCCCGCCGGGGGCTTCGCGGGCTGGCACACCGACCCGGTGCGATCCCTGCGCAGCCTGATCCTCCCTGTGTTCGCCCTGGGCCTGGGGCAGGCCGCCGTCATCACCCGCATGACGCGCGCCGCGATGCTCGAGGAACTCGATCAGGATTACGTCCGGACGGCGCGCGCGAAGGGACTTGCCACGCGCCGCGTCGTCCTGCTACATGCGCTGCGCAACGCCCTGGTCACGATCGTGACGATCTTCGGCCTGAGCCTCACCAACGTCTTCATCGGCTCGATCATCATCGAGCAGGTCTTCGCGCTGCCGGGGATGGGTAGGCTGGTGCTCACCGCCATCGGCGCGCGCGACTTCCCCCTGCTCCAGGGCGAGATCCTCGTCTACGCAGCCACCATCGTGGCGCTCAGCTTCCTAGTGGACATCTCCTACGGCCTGCTCGACCCACGCATCCGGTACGAGTGATGCAACGGCGGCTCAATCTCGCGCTGGGAGCCATTCTAATCGGGCTCGTCGTGGTGGCCGCGCTCGTGAGCTTCGTGTGGTTGCCTTTCGATCCCAACGCCCTCGACTTCGCCGCGCAGCTGAAGGGGCCCTCCGCGCACCACTGGCTGGGGACCGACCAGTTCGGACGCGACCTCTTCAGCCGCGTGCTCGTAGGCGCCCGGGGGACGCTCTACGTCGGCGTCATCGCGGTGGGACTCGCGCTCACCATCGGTGGGTTGCTGGGAGCCGTCGCCGGCTACGCCGGGTCGCTCATCGACGAACTCCTCATGCGTTTGGTGGACGTCCTCTACGCTTTCCCCGCCATCCTTATGGCACTGCTGCTTGCCGCTGTCTATCAGCCGGGTACGTTGACCGCCATGAGTGCCATCGGTCTGGCCACCGTGCCGATCTTCGCGCGCCTCACGCGCTCCTCCGTGCTCTCGCTCAAACAGCGGGACTACGTGGAGGCAGGCCGCGCGCTGGGCGCCGGCCACAGCCGCTTGTTGCGGCGCTACATCCTGCCAGGAGCCCTCGGGCCGCTCGTGGTGCAGGCGAGCCTCAGTATGGCCGTAGCGGTGCTGGCCGAGGCGGCTCTCAGTTTCCTGGGGCTGGGCACGCCCCCCGGCGTGCCGTCGTGGGGCAACATGCTCAGGGAAGCGCAGGGCTTCCTGGCCATGAGCCCGTATCCGGCGCTGGCGCCGGGTCTTGCCATCGTCTGGACGGTGCTGGGGTGGAGTCTTCTAGGAGACGGGCTTCGCGACCTTGCCGATCCCCGCAGCCGCCGCAGATGAGAGCCCCGCACGTGACGCCCGCTCTCGTTCCAACCGCTTGCGCGAGCACGCCCTAAGCAGGTAGGTAGGGTAGCCCGGCTCCTCCCCCGTCCGACCGAGTCGGAACTGGAAAGGCCTCTCCCACGTGCGCCCTGTCTCGATCGGCGTCTGCGCGCGGTGGTTGTGCGCCCCTCGGCGGCAACCAAGGCGCAACCCGCCTCTGTCCACTATGAGACTCCCGCAAAGGGAATCGTGTGGAGGAGGTAGAGCATGTCCAGGAAGAAGATTGGCGTGAGGCTCAAGCTGGCTCATGAAACGTTCGGGAGCCTTGTCGATGAGGTGCTGGCACGCTCCGGCCTCTCGACGCCCGACCCGTCCTCTGGAGGCGTTGCCGAGATCATCCTCGACTACCCCCTCGCCTGGGCCTTCGGGCAACTCGACACGATGAACAGCATCGAGCGCGCACGCACGCTGGTCGTCACGCAGTCGAATCACCCGGCCTACCACGACTGCCTGGCGAGCTACCACGTCAGCGGCGTGGTCGAATCGACCAACGAGCCTGCACTCCTGAGCGGGGTGTACGCCGCGGCCGCGTCCCAGCGCACCTATCAGTGGAAGTCCGGGCTCACATACATGGAGCTCCGGGTGACGCGGCTGCTGCTCAAGGGGTTCGATACCGGTCGGGCGGCCGCTCAGCTCAGCATCTCATTCAAGACCGTCAACGCCCACGTCTCCAATGTCCTGGGCAAACTCGGCTTCGACAACCGCGCTCAGCTCGTTGCAGGCTTGCTGAGCCATCACCAGGCCTGACCCCTAGGGGTCTCCCCCATCTCGCCAAGGGCGCCGTTCCATCTCCTTGGAACGGCGCCCTTCCTGCGAACCCGCTGACGTTCATCTCGCTCCTGCCGAGCGGCGCCTTCGCGAAGTGGGCCTACGACGTCTCGGTGCGCCAGCGCTTACGTATACGCCGGATGCGCGCGTTCGCCAACGGCCGGCGAGGATCGTTCGGGGGTAGGTGCCGCCGCGTTTCCTCCCATAGCTCCAGGTCGTCCCCCTGCTGATTGGCCAGGTCGATCATGGCATCGGCGTCGCCCGACGCAAGCACCGCCTGCCGGAGACTCTCCTCGAGGTGCTCGCGCAGCTCGACGACGGTCGGCGCCTCGGACTCCGGCAGGAGGGGGCCGCGATAGAGCTCCAAGGCCGCTTGCACCTTGCCTTCGTGCAACAACTCGAGCACCTTCACGAAGTCGGCCTCGTACGCCTCGGCGATGTGATACGGAAGCGGTTCGATCGGGATCACCTTGCGCGCACGCGAGATCGTTGCCTTCAGCGTGCTCTTGTTCGCGCGGTCCCCATAGAGCGCCAACGCGAGTTGTTCGCCCCGGATCCCCTCACGGTTTGCAGCCAGTACCGCGATCAACTCCGCGAACCGCAGGCTGAGCGTCGTCTCACCGTCATTGCCCCACAACGACCGCTTGCCCAGGAGCCGAATCTTCAGCTTGGGCTCGTCGTTCCTGAACAGCGCCTTCAACTGCACGACTTCGGGCCCGTCACCCCCGAGGAGTAACCAACCCGAGTCCCCAAGGTCCTTTAGAAAGCGAGCGTTACGTTCCATGAGGGCGTGGGCTTCGTCGGGGCGCCCCTCACGCAGGAAGTGGCAACCAAGATGGATCAACGCCTGAGCTGCGTAGGCGCCGAAGGGCTTCGAGATGAATTCGTCTGCAGCCTTCTGAAGGAGCGCTTCACCGTCACTCCTGCCCGTTGCCGCTAGAGCACAGCCAAGTGCCAGTCTGGCCACTCGTTCGTGAGCCGGGGACACCTCTCGCGACATCTCCATCGCCTCCGCAGCGACCTCGACCGCTCTACGCCGCATCCCGAGAACACCGTAGATTCGAACGAGATCGTTTGCAACCGTCGGAAGCTGAGATCGTGACGCATTCGCTGCAACCAGTTCGTAATAGTGCTTTGCCTCCTCCACGTCACCAGCAACCAACGCGAAGTCGCCAAGCGTAGACAGAATCCCCTCTGTCGTCGGTGTTCCGACAAGAGACTTTCGGAATCTGAACTGTCGCGAGGGCCTGCTCTGCGCTGGCCACAGCGCCGGTCAGCAAGCGAGTGTATGCGGCGAAGTTGACAAGCGTGAGGCGAAGAAGCTCCTCTCTGAGACCGACCGTGTGAAACTGCCTCAACGCCCATCCTGCCCAGTGCTGCGCACGGCCATAATCTCCAGCTGACAAGTGAGCCAGCGCCATGTCACCTGCTACAGAAACCACGAGCCTTGGTCGACCAGCACGCTCGCCGTACTCCATGGCTTCTCTGAGAGCCTCAATTGCCGCAGGAATCTGACCGTCGAGAGTGAGTAGGAAACCGAGTGCCGCCGCGGTTACTGCATTGGGGCGTGCATGGTAGGCCCGCTCAGCCTCAGCGATGGAGCCCGAACGGACATCGATCGTTGCACGAAGCGCCCTAACATTTGGGGCCTCATGACGTTCCAGGTAGCGATCGACCAATGGCATTAGTGACCGCCAGCGGTTGACTGTTACCGCGGAACTGAACTGCCAGTAAACGACCTTCTCGTCACGCAAGAGCCAGCTTGGTAGCCCCGATATCGTCCTCCAAAACCGTTCGAACTGGCCAGTGTCAAAGAGGATGTTGCCCGCCTCTTCGACCATCTCTGGCACTCTCGTTGGAGCATGCCTTGCCGCCAATTCAAAGGCCTCCACCCACTTGCCATTCCTAATTAGCGCATCTACGCCCACACCCGCGTCCCTGGCCGAGAGTGCACGCACGGCAAGACCCAACTCCTTGGGATCTTCGGGGTCTTCTGGCCAAGCCAGCCCGAGAGCTCGTTCGACCAGAGCAATTGCCCCTCCGGTCTTCCAAACTGCTGAAACAATAATGCTCTCTTCACACTCGTCCCCGTAGAGATCAAGAGCCTCTTCCCGTGTCAACGCCAGATCGGAAGTCCCAACGGACTTCCATCCATCGCGCGATTCAAACTCTCCTGAATCGCAGGCGGCCTGCTGAACTAGGAGGTTCGGCGCCCGAACCACGGATGCAATCTCGCTCGCCCATTGCGGACACTTGTGTGCTTGCGTCAATACGAACGTAATTGGCTCAAGGGAAGGCAGATACGACTCAAGTACGCTCAGGCCATAGGAACCATCTGCACCGGTGCCGAACAATGGTGCGCCCAAGCCAAACCTGACCGCCTCCGATAACGCATCACCGACGGCAACATCGTCAGAACAATCGACCGCCTCTAGATCCATCCAGATTAGTGGCTGTTCCGGCTGGCGTAGGCTTGCAATGACCCTGTTCAATCCCCAATCTTCGTCTGCCAAGACGGCTACAGGCGAGCCTGGCTCCGAGATCATCGCGCGGACACGGTCGATCCAAGCGTTCATGACCTCCTCCATGCCCAGTCTTCCAAGGAAGCCGAATCCGAATGGCGAAGCTCAACTGCTGCCGACTTATGCTTGGCTGACATGGAGCTCTCCTCACGCGCGATTGCTCGTAGAGCAAAGACGTTCCTCCGAAACCACGAACTTGGAATATTCGTGCCGGTCTTGCCTGGCCTGGAGCAGACGGCACTGGATGAAATCGAGGCGCTTGGCCACAATGCAATAAGAACCACTGGCGGAGTATCGCTCAGAGGCAGTCTCGCAACGGTATACGCAACCAATCTAATGCATCGGACTGGCAACCGGGTTCTCATACGCATCGACAGCTTCCTTGCTCAGAGCTACCCTATGCTCTACGATCACACAAAGAAACTCCCTTGGGAGATACTTCTAGGCAACTGCCCATATGTTGAGGTGAAGGTTGCCTTCGCACAGTCGCGGTTGCGAAACAAGAGTCACATCCGAGCTGTTGTCAGAGACGCCATTATTGACCGTTGCAAGCCTCTCGGGCTAGGTCCAGGGTTTGCGACACCAACCGGGGTCACGATCTTCCTACGACTTCATCAGGATAGGTGCACCATTAGCCTCGACTCGACTGGCACACATCTGCATAAGCGGGGATACCGAGTTGAGGAAGTCGCTGCACCAATTCGCGAGACGACGGCAGCAGGCATCCTTTCGCTGGCAGATGCAAGCTCATACCAGGCAATCGTTGATCCATTTTGCGGATCAGGGACATTCTGCATCGAAGCAGAGATGCTTGTTCGAAGGGTCGCTCCGGGGCTGAAGCGTTCTTTTGCAATTGAACGCACACCGCTTCATTCGGCAGGGACCTATTCTCAAGTGCGGCGGGAAGTAGCTTCTCGCGAAATGCGTGCGCTCGGAGTTCGCATTCTGGGTAGCGACATTGAACCAAGAGCCGTGGAGTCCGCACATGCTGGACTTGCCCGTGCCAAGTGTTCTATCGCAAGGTTCCGCGTGTCAGACGCCTTGAACATCAATTTCCAATCGCTCAAGACGACAAGTGAACGAGGGCTGATTGTCGCCAACTTGCCATATGGGAGAAGACTTTCCACACCAGCCGAGGTGCAGACCATGCTTGTCGAGTTCAAGGACCATTTGCTGACTCGCGGTGCGGGATGGGACTTTGCTCTCGTCACCGCTCACCCGGACATCTTCGCGAACTCAGCACTCATGGTGAAGAGGCAAGTTGGATTCACCAATGGCGGATTGAGGGTGGTGGCGCTGTTGGGTGCTGTGCCTTAGGTCAGAAGCCGGTTGACGGCGAGCTCTGGCTCTCTCGCAACCTCCCGTCGAACTGTTGTGAACCGTCGTCAAGTGCGGTGATAGACAAGAAGTCCTTCAGCGGCGTTCGCTTCGTGCGTACCAAAGAAGGACGGGCTTCCAGCGCATTCGATCTTTCCGAGGAAATAGAGTCGCTCAAACTCGGCAACAAGCTCGGGATCAAACTGTGTCCTTGAGCCGTTGCGGACATATTGCAGTGCCTGCCTGGCGGGCATCGGGCTTCGATATGGGCGTTCACTAGTGAGCGCCTCAAATACGTCAACAATCGCAATTACGCGCGCAAGACGTGGTATCTCCTCCCCTTTGAAGCCAAGCGGGTACCCTAGGCCATCCCACCGTTCGTGGTGAGCACGAACGACATCTGCGATAGGACGAAATGTGACGGACACTGATGCAAGTAAGTCTGCCCCATATGAGGGATGCCGGCGAATCTCAGCGAACTCGTCCTCGGTCAGTCGGCCACTCTTCAGAAGGATATATTCGGGAACCGCTATCTTGCCCAGATCATGCAGTCTCGCTGCCCAATAGAGCACGGTCGTCTCTCTTGACGAAATGCCAAGCGCGTGTCCCATAACGAGCGCATTGCGTGCAACGCGCTCGCAGTGCCCTTGGGTGTGGTGGTCCCGAACCTCAACAGTGTTTGCAAGACTTGCAAGAACTCGTTGATATCCTTCGAATTCTGCAACGCCACTTGCGCTCCTTCCCTGATGGCTTGGAGGCACATGTGCACGGGATACTAGCACTGTGGACATGCCTGCGAAGGTAGCGAATACGGCACCCTGAAAAGCCCACCACCCAGTACCAGCGAAGGAATCCTGAATCTTCAATAACTGGTGCACTGCGATGGGAGAAACTAGCGCAATTGCGACAACACTCGTGGCAAGGGCGCCAAGGACGCCGCCCCAGGCCGCGCCTACCAAAATCGGAAACAACATCGTCTCCGCCATCGCGGCATAACCAAACTCGATCCCCACGGCCCTGGTTGCAACCAGGAGGATGGCCGGCGCAAGGACGGCGAATGCTATGGCAGCTGAACGAATGCTTGGAAAGCCCGGCTCACGCGACCTCGTGCCTTGCAGGCGTAGATGCGAAGCCAATCGCCAGAGCGCGCCCCTCATTGACTGTCCACCCCTCTGGGTACGCAAACACAGCGTGGTGAGGCGATAATCTGAGTTGAGCGCGACAAAGAAAAGCCCACGACATACGCCTCCTCTCGGCGTAGTCATAGACTAAAAGGCCGGCGCTTATGGACCACATAAACGCCGGCCTAGACAGACAAACTCTCAGTCATCTTGTGTCACTACATTATGACTCCGATGTAGCGATACCTAACGCCAGAAGACCGCCTTCAGCGTTGCGAGAAGTGCGAACCTGCAGAGACAATTGCGGGCAAGCTGGCGACGAGTGCAAACACGATAGCCATGAAGATGCGCTTCCCTGTATTCTTCATATTTCTCCCATCCTCCCGAAACCCGTTTGCCGGGTAACGACATCTCTTCATCCACGGTCTCCCATACCGAGGATGCGCTTCTCAGGTCTCCCAACCTTGAAGCATTCTTCTGAGTCCATCGGACTCAACGACTTGGAGCTGTTGGGGTTCTGTGGTCCAGACTCTCCCTGACTCAGCTCCCATCTCTTCCAACACCCGGGAAATCCCGGTAACCGATCAGGCCTCCCAACCAAATCGATTGGCGTTAGTGTACACACGACAGTGGCCTTCGTCAAGGGAAATCTAGCACTTCACGTGAACGTGTGTTTGCGTATATATGCTGTCCCCAACAGTGCGGGGCACTTCTGACTGTGGCGTACTTCGTCTAGTGGCCTCGGGGCCGTGTAATAGAATCTAGTGCACAGGAACTGTGCTGGGTAGGAGGATACCGGCAAATACCGCCGCAGCGATCAATGACGAAAGAAGTCGAGCAGCTCGTTCGCGAAAAGTATCCTGGCGTCCAACTCGATAGTGACGTCCAAGCATGGGCGTTCCTTGAGGAGTTCGACAAGGGTGTAGAAGCGTACTCCAAGAAGGTCAACCCTACGCCCGCAGATGATCGATGGGTAGGCGTATGTCTATTTCAGTTGGTGCGTGACTTGGAGGCGCTGGAAGCACTCTACCGGGCGTTGAACCGGGGTGAGCCGGCTGCTCGCGTAAACATCGCCCATGTGCTCAGATTTGTGGAGCGCGCAGAAGACGCATCCGAAGAACTGAGCAAGGTGAAGCCCGAGCAATTCTCGTCTTCATATGACCAAGTCCTGTATTTCAGGGTGTTGAGCATACACGAGGAAAACAATGGCAACCTAAGGGAGGCACTTAGGTCTGCCGAGGAAGCGTGGCGCCGAATTCAGGGCATACCGGAGTTTGGGCTTCTTGCCCCCCCCATCCTTGCCCAGCTTGCGACACTTCACGGCAGAATTGGTAGGTCGCAACGAGCGCTCTGGTTCCTCGAACGGGGACTACAACTTACGTCTGGTGCCGAGCTTCGAAAGCTCCAGCTAAGGCGCGCTTACGTCCTGATCAGTCTCGGCCGTTACCAGGAAGCACAATCTGAACTCGAAGCCCTGGACTTGGCGCACGCTCCAGATATCTTCCAGCCGGAACGTCATTGGCTTCTTGGAGAAGTCGCAAGGTCCAGGGGAAACCTCTCAACGGCAATCCACGAATACGAGCAGGCAATTGAATTGTCGGTTCAATTGCAGATGGGCTACGAGGAGTTCCTCAGGCCGAATCCCGCTCATGGCCATCCTTGGAAACCAGCGGTGACTTCAGTGCGGCCGCCGAGCATGCTGCACGTGCCCAGACGCTTATCTCCGACAAGTCTGACAGGCTGGAGTTCCGATTTCGGGAAGTCCTCCTGCTTTACTGGCAAAGCATACACACGAGTGAGCACGCCATCGATAGAACTCGATGCGCTGATTGATGAGCTTGGGGCAATGGGCCTCTTGAAGGAGCAGGGCCACGTCCAACTCCACAAAGCAGAGATCCTCCGTGTCGCCGGAGGCGCCTTCGAAGTTGAGCTTGATAAGCTTCAGGCACTAAGCGTTACACTTCAGAATCCGGCGTTCCTAGCGCCTGAATGGTCGCTACTGCATGCGCTTGAGGAAGTTGCCAGGCGAACTCATCCGCGCATTGCCGGTCGAGCGCATAGCGCGCTTCGGATTGCTACGTTGGGCCAAGAGCTCACTTGAACTAGATTCGAGGCCAGTCAACATCCCACTCCGCAAGGGCGTCGAAGTTCTTGCGTACTTCCTCGAAAACAAGGCCGTCACCCTCAAACAACTCCTCGCCGAGGTCTTCCCCGACGACAAACCCCGGAGCGCAAAGTCGTACTTCCACCAGTTCCGCCACCAGCTTCGAGAGAATGTGGAGGGGCTCGAGATCGAATACGACGGAGAGTCCAAGATGTACCGACTCAAGAGCGAGATCGACATCGTTTGGGACGTGTCGGAACTCCGCGCCGGCCGGATCATGGGTAAGACCGGGCTCTTCTTGCCGAGTTCTGGCAACGACTGGGCGCTCGCCGTCGATCGATCCTTGGATCCCTCCCGGGAGGCGGTCGGAGTCCTCGAGGTGGTCTGAAACAGCACCGCAGGCGGGCCACCGCCTGTGCTATTCTTGTTTCGACGGAAGAGATGGTGGTTGGGAGATCCCGGAGCGGCGGTTGGGAGCCACAAGCTCCGGGTTTTTCTGTGCCGTTGGGCGTTCGCTTCCAGAACCGCGAGCCGATCCCATGCCGACGGCCCGCCTGTCGGGGCTGTAAGAATCCTGTAAGAATGCCTGGCTATACTCAAGTCGTGGACCTGAGGTAACTCTCCCAGTACCTCTTCCCATCTCTTCCGAACAACGGGCTCCGCGCCTCCCACGCGGAGTCCAACTTTTTTGGGCCCCTGCGATACAGGGGCGCGATGCACCGGGCCGTAGCATTACAGCCAGCATCGTGTGCTGACCCGTGCTCCGCGCGGAATATGGCGGGAATATGGCGGTTCGGTACGGGCTGTGCAGCGACCCTCAACGACCGCGCTGTCGTACCGCATTTGCTTGCGGGGGACCCCGAAAGTGTGTTAAAAAGGGTAGTTGCCAGCTTACCCAAATCCGAGGAGGAAGCCCATTTCATGGACGAAAAAGTAAACCCGGCCGAGGGAACCCCTGTCCCGGCCACCGACCAAGCCCCGGAGGAAGTCACGATCCAGGCCCCATCCGCGGCAGCTGAACAGGGAACAGGCACCGCGATGGCGAATGATAAGGATCTCGAACCGCAGGAACGGGCTCCCTCAGAAGACGCCGCAGCGGAAGGTACCGAGAGCGCCGACGCCGATGCAGGCGTCGACGATGCAGGCGTCGACGATGCAAGCATGGTCTCCGACCAGGCGGCTGGTGCTGTCAGCACGGCTCAGGACGACAATTCCGAGATGACGATGGAAGACGTGCTCGCTGCCAGTGATGAGCAGCTCGCGCGCAAGCCCGTCCATCGCGGCATGATCACCAACGGTCAGGTCATCATGCTTTCGCAGGACGGCATCATCGTCGATGTGGGCGCGAAGATCGAGGGCATCCTGCCCTACAACCAACTCTTCGAGTTCGAGACGAACGCCGAAGACGCGGCGAAGTACTTCAAGCCCGGCGATGAGATCCAGGTCTATGTCGTCCGCTCCGACATCCCCAACAACACGATCGTGCTGTCCAAGAAGCGGGCCGACCAGGAACGCGCCTGGAACCTGCTCCAGGAGATCCACGACAAGGAGAAGCCGGTCGAAGTCGAGATCATCGAGAAGGTGCGCGGCGGGCTCGTCGCCAACCTCGGGATCCGCGCCTTCCTTCCGGCCAGCCAGGTCGACGTGCGGCGCGTCAACGACCTCTCCCCCTTCGTCGGGCAGCGCTTGAAGGTCAAGATCATCGAGCTCAATCGGCGCCGCAATCGTGTCATCATCTCGCGCCGCTCGATCCTTGAAGAAGAGATCGCCGAGAAGAAGTCCGAGACGCTCCAGAAGCTCGAGCCCGGCCTCAAGCTCGACGGCGAGGTCGTCGAGATCACCGACTTCGGCGTGTTCGTGAACCTCGGCGGCATCGATGGGCTGGTGCACCGCAGCGAGCTCACCCATGGGCGCTTCAGCCACCCACGCGACGTGGTGAAGGTGAACGAGAAGGTGCGCGTCGAGGTGCTCGACATGGACCTCGAACGCGAGCGCATCAACCTCTCCATGAAGTCGCTGTTGCCGAACCCGTGGGACAACGTGCTGGCCAACTACAGCATCGGCCAGAGGATCGCGGGCAAGGTCACCAACCTCACGCCGTTCGGCGCCTTCGTCGAGATCGAACCCGGCCTCGAGGGGCTCATCCACGTCAGCGAGATGAGCTGGACCAAGCGCGTGCGTCACCCCAAGGAGATCGTGACCGAGGGTGACGAGGTCGAAGCGATGATCCTCAAGGTCGACACCAACCAGCAACGGATCTCGCTCGGCCTTCGCCAGACCCAGCCCGACCCCTGGAGCAGCCTGCCGGACCGCTACCCTCCCGGCACGGAGGTCACGGGCCCGATCACCGGCATCACCGACTTCGGTGTGTTCATGGAGATCGAGGAAGGCATCGAGGGCCTGGTCCACATCAGCGAGCTGAGCCACGACCACATCGAGAACATCAACGACCACTTCAAGCGTGGCGACGAGGTCACCGCGGTGATCCTCAACATCGATCCGGTCGAGCAGCGGGCGAGCCTTTCCCGTAAGCGGCTCCTCCCCTTCTCGGCGACCGATCTGGAGTCCGTGGGCACGGGTGCCCCCGCATCGCGCGGTGGAGGTCGTCGCGGCGGCCGGCGCAGCCGGCGCGGCTCGGACATCGACTACGACTACAGCTACGCTTCGTCCGACGCCAGCACCAAGGCCACCACGAAGCTCGGTGACGTCTACGCCGATCTCTTCGCCCAGTTCGGGTTGACCGAGACCAAGGGCGACGAGGACGAGGCATCGACCGACGCCGACGAGGCCAATGCGGACGCGTCCGACGTGACCGCAGCCAGTGCCGAGGCCCCGGCCGAGCAGGATGCCGCGGCCGAAGCGCCGCAGGCTGCCGCTGAGGAATCGGCCACCGAAGCCGAGGCCCCCAGGGCCGATGCATCGGAGGAAGTCGCCGAGGAGCCGGTGACGGCGAGCGCAGAGCCCGAAGCTGCGAGCGAAGCCAGAACCGAGCAGGCGGAGGCCGACGAAGGCGAGTCCGAGAACGGCATCGACGCGGCCGAAGCCGCGGCCATGCTGACCGCGGCGTTCCGCGAGGGCAAGCGACCCCAGGCAGAGCAGAAGGCCGATGCCGAAGGCGACGCGGAGAAGGCGGAGGACGCCGAGACCTCGAACGCCTGAGCCCAGAACTGCCATAACGAAGGGGCATCGCTCGCGACGAGCGATGCCCCTTCTGCTTGGACCTACGCTGACAGCACGAGCGCTGCCCTCGAGCGCCGGTCCGGCGACCGGTCTACATGCGCCGCAGCCGGTCGACCCTCTCCTGGATGGGCGGGTGGGTGGCGAAGAGGTCCACGCCGTTGTGCCTCGCAAGGGGATTCACGATGAACATGTGACGCACACCCTCGGAGACCTCGAGGCCGTCACCCTGGTAGCTGCCGAGCTTCTCCAGTGCACTGGCCAGGCCCTCCGGGTTGCGGGTGATGTACGCACCGGTGGCGTCGGCCAGGAACTCACGCCGGCGGCTCACAGCAAGCCTCAGGATGGTCGCCAGGATGGGACCGAGCACCAGAAGGGCGACCAGCAGGACCATCATGATGCCCTGGCCACGATTGTTGCCGCGGCCTCCGCCGCGACGGCTGCGCGACCCCCCCAACTCGCCGAACTGGAACCACCGCAGCACAAGGTCCCGCAGGATGACGATCGCGCCAATGGTCGCAGCCAGCATCGACAGGAACCGAATGTCGTAGTTGCGCACGTGCGCCATCTCGTGAGCGACCACGCCCTCGAGTTCCTGCCGGTCCATCATGTCGATGAGACCGCGCGTCACCGCGATCGATGCGTGCTGTGGGTCGCGCCCGGTGGCGAAGGCGTTGGGCGCGGGTGAGTCGATGACGTAGATGCGGGGCGGGGGTACCCCCGCCCCGATGGCGACCGCCTCGGTGACGTTGACGAGGTAGCGGTGCTCGTCCTTGGTGGCCTTGCGGGCACCTGCTGCTCCCAGCGCGAGCTGATCGCTGAACCAGTACGCCACCACACTCTGCCCGGCCCCGATGACACCCGCCACCGACACGAAGAACAGGGCCGACCCTGGGTTCGTGACCTGCGCCAGCAGGTAGCCGATGGCACCGAGCAGCGCCACCATGATGAGCCCCAGCCCCCACGACATCCGGCGATTGGTCGCTTGCCAGTCCAGGAGGTTGATACGCCTCCCGGTGGCACCGTCGGTGATGACGTTCGGCAGGACCCCTGCGCCGCGTGACGTCATGATGGGTCTGTCGCCGGCTCAGCTCAGCCCGCGAACGACACCTTCGGGACTTCGCGATCGGCTTCGGGGATCTCCAGGAAGACCGCCTGCTTCTTGTTCATGGGGCCGGCCAGGAACACGCCGGGGATGGTCTCGATGGCGTTGTTGTACTGCAGCACGGCATCGTTGTAGAACTGACGGGCGTAAGCGATCTTGTTCTCGACGCTCGACAGCTCTTCCTGAAGCATCTTGAAGTTCTCGTTCGCCTTGAGCTCCGGGTAGTTCTCGGCGATGGCGAACAGCCGACCCAACGCACCCGTCATCTGGTTGGCGGCGTCCGCCGACTCGTTGACGCTCTTGGCATTCATGAGGGCCTGCCGCGACCGCGCGACCTCCTCGAACACGGTCTTCTCGTGGGCGGCGTAGCCCTTGACCGTCTCGACGAGGTTCGGGATCAGGTCGACGCGTCGCTTGAGCTGCACGTCGATCTGGCTCCATGCGTTCTGGAAGCGGTTCTCCAAACTGATGATCCGGTTGTAGACACTTACCGCCGAGATCGCCAGGATGGCCAGAATGACCAACACCACGATGGTCGCCATAAGACCTCCTAGCGTTCAGTGTATAGGACGCCACTACGACAGCAGGGGGAAAATCTACGATGACAGGCGCAGCGCCCCGCAGGACATCGCCGTCAACGCAACCGCTCGCGGATGACGCCTCCACCGAGCAGGCGCTCTCCCTCGTACAGGACGGCGGACTGACCGACCGTCACCGCGAATTGCGGCTCGTCGAAGTCGAGGCGGAAACCTTCGCCCGTTCGCGTCAGGGTCGCCGGTACCGGGCTCTGCCGGTAGCGCACCTGCGCGTGGACCTGCCGCGGGAGGTCGGCCTCGCCCACCAGGAAGTTGCTGCGATCAGCCGTCAGGCCCGACCAGAAGCACATCTCTCGCGGGCCAACGACCACCGTGTCGTCCTCGGGGCGGAGCTCGATGACGTAGCGCTCCAGATGCGACTTCCACAGGCCAAGCCCCTTCTTCTGGCCGATGGTGTAGAACTGAACGCCCCGGTGCTCGCCCACCACGGCGTCGCCACGGCTGGCGTCCACGACAGGGCCCGGCCGCTCCTGGCTGGCGTCCTGCAGGTAGCCCCGAACCGTGTCCGGCACGAAGCACAGACCCGACGAGCTCTTCTTCTCGGCCGTGAGCAGACCGCGATCGGCCGCCAGGGAACGCACCTCGCCCTTGCTCAGCTCCCCCAGAGGGAACAGTAGGAAGGGCAGGATCTCGCGTGGCAGAGCCCACAGAAAGTAGGTCTGGTCCTTGTCGTCGTCCTGTCCACGGTGCAGCTCGACGCCGTCGGGCCCGTCGACGCGCCGCACGTAGTGGCCGGTGGCGAGGAAGTCGCACCCCAGCACTTGCGCACGCTCGATGAACGCGCCGAACTTGATGTGGCGGTTGCACCATACGCACGGGTTCGGGGTCTCGCCGGCCTCGTAGCTCGGCACGAACGGATCGACCACGATCTCTTGGAAGCGCTCCCGGAAATCGAGCAGGTAGAAGGGGACGTCCACAGCGTCCGCCACGCGCCGCGCATCGTAGGCGGCCTCCGGGCTGCAGCACAGGTCGAAGGCGCCGGTTGGACAGTCGTCGGGCCAGAAGCGGGCCATCGTTCCGACGACCTCGAAGCCGCCCTCACGCAGCAAGGCGGTGGCGACCGACGAGTCCACACCGCCCGACATGGCGCTGAGCACCTTCGGGGCGGCGGCGGGGTTCGGGGTTGGGTCGAGCCGTTCCACAGCCAACCAGTCTAGCCGACCCTGCCGCGCATGACCCCAGATGAGCGACACCCTGCCCCAGGGGCTGCCGGAACGTACGGTAGACTGGTCCGCACGGAGGTGGATGTGAAAGGCGCTCGCATCCTGCAGCTCGTTCTGGTCATCCTGTTGGCGCTCTACATGGTGGCGTTCAACAATGTGAACCCGGATCCCCTGACGTTGCCGCTGCTCCCCATGCTGATCCCACTGCCGCCGGTGCTTGTGGTGATCGTCGCGTTGGTAGGCGGGTGGCTGCTCGGGTGGATCCCCGTCCGGATCGCGCTGTGGCGCCGCAGTAGTGAGACCCGTCGGCTGCGCCGGCGCCTGAGCGAGCTGGAGGGGGGGCATCCGTCGGGCGGAACGGCTCCCGCGGAGCGCGAGCCCGTCATCCCGGACCGTTTTCCTATCATCCCGGACCGGCCACCGCCTCCGGACGAGGAGACCGAGCCGTCGTGACCCCGGCCGACGACCCTCGGCCGCCCTCGCCCGCCTGGTTCCTGCGTCCTCCTGCACCCCCGCAAGCCGTCCGTTCGCTGGCGCGCAGCCTCGGTGTGCCGCCGCTGCTGGCGGCCATGCTGTGGTCGCGGGGGCTGCGCGACGATGCTCCCGAGCACCTCAATCCGCCGCTCGAGCTCACCCGCATTCCCCACCTCGAGGCGGCCGCCGAGCGGCTCGAGCGAGCCATCCGCGGCGGTCAGCGCATCCTCGTGCACGGCGACTACGACGCCGACGGTATCAGCGGCACCGCCGTCCTGACCCTGGGCCTGCGCGAGCTGGGCGCGAGCGTCGAGCCGTTCATCCCCGATCGGCTCACCGACGGTTACGGCATCCACCCCGACCGGGTGCCGGAACACGCGGAACGCTGCGAGCTGTTCGTCACCGTCGACTGCGGCATCTCCAACCTCGAGGAGATCCGCCGCCTCCAGGAGGCCGACGTCGACGTGATCGTCACCGACCACCACACTCCAGGTGACGCCCGGCCCGACTGCCTGGTCGTCCATCCTGCCACCTCGCCGCTCGCCACCGACGGCCTGCCGCAGCTCACCGGCGCCGGCGTGGCCTTCCACCTCCTGTGGGCGTTGCGCCTCCGCCTCGGACTCGAAAGGCCGGACGACTACGCCGATCTGGCGGCCATCGGCACCATCGCCGACGTCGCTCCGCTGCTGGGCGAGAACCGCGCCCTCATCGTGCCGGGCCTGGAGCGCCTGGCGGACTCGCGCTGGGCGGGCGTCCGGGCCATCGTCAAGCAGTCGCACCTACGCGGCGCGATCACCGCGCGGCAGGTGGCCTTCGTGGTCGCGCCGAGGCTCAACGCCGCCGGCCGGTTGGGCGAGGCCGATCTGGGGCTGGAGTTGCTCACCACGGCCAGCGAGCGCAGGGCCAGCGAGCTCGCCGCCTACCTCGATGCCCGAAATCAGGACCGGCGCCGCATCCAGGACGAGATGTTCGCCCAGGCTCTGGAGATCGTCGACCCGGAAGCTCCGGCGCTGGTGGTCGAGGACGCGCGCTGGCATCCCGGCGTCATGGGCATCGTCGCCTCGAAGTTGCTCGAGCGCTTCTACAAGCCCGTCTACATCGTCGCCAAGGGCAAGGGCAGCGTTCGCTCCACGCCCGGCATCTCCGCGGTCAACGGGCTCCGCGCCGCATCCGAGCATCTGCTCCGTTACGGGGGCCATGCCCAGGCCGCCGGATTCGCCCTGGACATGGCGAAGCTGCCGGCGTTCCGTGACGCCATCCACACCTATGCCTCGCGCTTCCCCCGCCCGCAGCCGCAGATCACGGCCGACGCCGTGCTCTCGGGCGAGGAGGTCGAACGGGGATTGTGGCAGGCCATCCGGACCCTCGAGCCCTTCGGGGAGGGCCATCCCGCACCGGTCTTCGCCCTCATCGATCGGCTCGACAGCGCCCGCGCCGTGGGACGCGAACGCGCCACGCTGCAGCTCAGGATCGGGGGTGTGAAGGGCGTGGCCTGGAAGATGGGCACGCTGGCAGACGCCTTGCCGCTGGGCGCGCCCGTCAACGCGGCCGTGACGCTGGCCGAGAGCGAGTGGCGCGACCGGAAGACCTTGGAGTTCGTGGCGGAGGCCGTACGCCCGTTCGAGCGCCTGCCGCTTGTTCCGGTCGAAGGAGGTGCCGGCGCGGCCGACCCCGGCATCCCCCGCGTGATCCGCGGCAGTTTGCCTGACGTCCGCCCCCTGGACGCTCCGGACCTCGACGCGCTGGTCGCCAGCCCGAACGGTCCGCCGCACGCCGTCTCTGCCGTCTGGCTCCGCCGGCTTCCGGACGACGACGCCGTCCACGCACTGCGCGCGGTGATGGCGCGTGCGTCGCGGATCGGATTCGACCTGGACGCCTCCGCGCTCGCCGCGCTGCAAACCCAGGCGCTGCGCTTCCCCACCGTGGACGAGGTGCGACGTGGCTTCGTGGCTCTGCGGCGGGGCCTCGCGCTGCCCTTCGAAGGAGCCAAGGCCGCGCGCACCCGGGCGGCGCTGGAGGAGCTCGAGCTCGTGGACGGCAGTGGCCGCGTGCTGAGCGGACAGAAGCGCGATCCCTACTCCTCGGATACCCTGCTCGACGGCCTGCTGCAGCGCCACCTGCTGCTGCGCTTCGTCACCGCCTACCGCTTCCTCGATGACGCCGGCTTCGCTCGCAGCGTGGAGACCCTCTTCGGCGCGAACGCAGCGCTTTCCGATGAAGCCGCGGCGCGCGCCGCGGGGGCGCTGCCGACCTCACCGAAGGTCGTATCGGATGGCATCGCCGGCCGTTGAGCGGCCTGGCCGAACTCCGTGAGGCGCGTGCGATACTGACGGCATGACCAGCCCCGCCGCGTCGCCGTTGCCCGTGGACCCTTCGACCGTCGTCACGCTGGAGCGCGAGCTGAAGGCACGGCTGCAGGGCGAGGTGCGCTTCGACGAGACCGCCCGCACGCTCTACGCGACCGATGCCAGCCCGTACGAGATCCGGCCGATCGGCGTCGTGGTTCCACGCACGGCCGACGACGTGCGGGCCACGGTCGAACTCGCCGCGCGTCACGGCGTGCCGCTGCTCCCGCGCGGCGGCGGGACCAGCCTGGCGGGCCAGACCGTGGGCCGCGCTCTGGTCGTGGACGTGTCGAAATATCTCGACCGGGTGCTCGAGGTGAACCTCGAAGAGCGCTGGGCGCGCGTCGAGCCCGGGGTGGTACGCGACCGTCTCAACGCCGAGCTCGCGCCCCACGGCCTGCAGTTCACGCCCGACATCTCCACCACCAGCCGCGCCAACATCGGCGGGATGGTCGCCAACAACTCGGCGGGGACGCGCAGCATCAAGTACGGCATGACGGTCGACCAGGTCGAGAGCATGCGCGTACTGTTGATGGACGGCACCGAGCTGGAGCTGGGGCCCGTCGACGACGAAGCGCTCCGAGCCAAGCTGGGTCAACGGGACCGCGAGGGCGAGCTCTACCGGACCGTGCACCACATCGTGACAGAGCACGCCGATGAGATCGACGCGCGCTATCCGAAGATCATGCGGCGCGTCGGGGGCTACAACCTCGATGAGTTCGCTCCCGGACGCCCCTTCAACCTGGCCAAGCTGGTATGCGGCAGCGAGGGCACGCTCGCCGTGATCCTGGACGTCACCGTACGCCTCGATCCCGTTCCCACCCACCGGCTGCTCGCCATGCTGCACTTCGAGACCCTGGAGAAGGCGCTCACGGCCGTGCAGCACGTGAACCGCCACGGCCCGTCGGCGGTCGAGCTGATGGACAGGGACATCTTCGTGCTGGGCAGGCAGAATCGCGCCCTGGAGCCCCTGCTCGGCTGGCTGCAGGGCGACCCGGGCGCCGTCCTGATGGTGGAGTTCGACGGCACCTCCCCACAGGAGATGCGCGCCGGGCTGCAGAGCCTGCAAGGAGACCCGGACGTCACCGGGCTCGCCTACGCTACGTATCTCGCCACGGCGCCCGAACAGCAGGCGCAGATCCTGCAGTTCCGGCGCGATGGGCTTGGCATCTACTCGACCGTGAAGGGGCGCAACAAGCCGACGCCCTTCGTGGAGGACAGCTCCGTGCCGGTCGAGAACCTGCCCGCCTACATCGCCGAAGTCGCCGAGGTCTGCCGTAAGCACGGCGTCCACGTCGTGTTCTACGCCCACGCCTCGGTCGGTGTGATCCACCTGCGTCCGCATCTCGACCTCAAGACCGAGCAGGGTGTCGCCGCCTTCGAGGCCATCAGCCGCGAGGTGTTCGAGCTGGTGAAGAAGTACGGGGGGTCGTGGAGCGGCGAGCACGGTGACGGGCTGATCCGCTCCTACCAGAACCCCGCCATGTTCGGGCCGGTGCTCTACCAGGACTTCCGCGCCATCAAGGAGGCCTTCGACCCGGCGAAGCTGCTCAACCCGGGCAAGGTGGTCGACGCCCCGCCCATGACCGACGACCTGCGCTACGGCGCGGACTACCCCGAGGTGGAGCTCCCCACCCACTTCGATTTCTCCGCCGACGGCGGGTACCTCGGCGCGATCGAGAACTGCAACGGCGTGGGGGCGTGCCGCAAGGTCGGCACCGGCACCATGTGCCCGAGCTACATGGCGACGCGCGACGAGGACCACAGCACGCGCGGGCGGGCCAACGTGCTGCGCGACGCCCTCAACGGCCGCATGCCCGGAGGTCTCACCAGCCGCGAGGTCTACGACGTGCTGGACCTGTGCCTGGAGTGCAAGGCGTGCAAGGCCGAGTGCCCCAGCCAGGTCGACATGGCGACGATCAAGTACGAGTTCTTGCAGCACTACTACGACGATCACGGCACCCCGCTGGCGGTGCGCGCCGTGGGCAACGTGGCCCGCGTCGCGCCGTTGGCACAGCGTCTGGCCCCGCTCAGCAACGCCCTGTTGCCCAGCGCGCCCGTGCGCTGGGCCATGGAGAAGCTGGTCGATGTCGACCGGCGGCGGGTGATGCCGCGCTACGCCAGGGAGACCTTCAAGCACTGGTTCGAGCGCGAGCGCGAGCGCGCATCGGTGCGGACAGCGGGCGCCGACCGCCGGGTGGCGCTGTTCGCCGACACCTGGACGATGTTCAACGAGACGGCGCCGGGGCAGGCGGCGGTGCGGGTGCTCGAGGCGCTGGGCTACGCCGTCGAGCTGGTGCCGTACGGCTGCTGCGGGCGGCCGCAGCTGTCCAAGGGCCTGCTGCGCGAGGCCAAGGGGATGGCGCGGCGTAACGTGGAGCGGCTCCACCCCTACGTCGAGCGTGGCATCCCCGTGGTCGGGCTCGAGCCGTCCTGCGTCACCGCTCTCGCCGACGACTACCGGGGGTTGCTCCCGGGCGCCCGGACCGATGCCGTCGCCAACAACGTGGTGATGATCGACCAGTTCCTGGCCAAGGCCTGGACCCGCGGTGAGATCGATCCGTCCGCAGCCTTCGAGAAGCGGCCGGGAGAGACGATGCTGCACGGCCATTGCCAGCAGAAGGCGGTGCTGGGTACCGCTTCCACGCGAGCCGTGCTGGAGTGGGTCTCCGAGGAGGTCCGCGAGGTCGACTCCGGCTGCTGCGGCATGGCCGGATCGTTCGGCTACGGTCACCACGACCTATCGATGGCCATCGGCGAGCAACGCCTCTTCCCCGCCGTGCGCGAGCACCAGGGGGACACCGTGGCGTGTGGCTTCAGCTGCCGTCACCAGATCGCGGACGGCACCTCCAAGCAGGCGCGGCATGTCGTCGAGGTGCTGGAGGAGGCCCTCGCCCCGCGTCGTTGAAGGCCGCTGTCGGTCCTGTACGGAGAATCCGATCGCAGCGCCCGACCGCGGCACCGGCGTGCTGCGACCGCCCCAGCAGCCCCGGCCTACGGCGTCCGAGGGCGCCCGGCGGGAAGCGGTGACGGTTGCCCGGCACCCGCCAGAGATCACGCTTACCATGCGTTAGATCGGCTTCGTGGAGCGGCCTGTCGTGCCGCGGTCAACGCCGCGGTGTTCCCTAGGAGGGGTCTCATGATGAGACGGGTCGTATTGTTGTGCCTTGCGCTGGCGGCCTCGGCGTTGATGTTGTCGGCGTGCACCACCTCGAGCGGTGGTGGTGGTGCGACGAATGCCACATTCAACGGCGTGACCGCGCTCGACGCGACGGCCGGTACCGCCAGCCTCAGCGTCAGCGCCCTGGACGGCCAGGGGAACGTGGTAAGCACGGGCACGCTCTCGGACCCCGCCGCCACGGTGACGTCGGTGTCTGACAGCGGAGGGCCGGTCGCGACGTCGTACTCGGCCAACGCCACGATCTGCGGGCAGATCACCGGCAGCAGCGGCGACATCACCGGGATCCTGACGCTCGACGCCACGGGCTCGATGTCCTCGAGCGACCCCACCATGCTGCGCGCAGATGCGGCCAAGGGGTTCGTCGCTCGCATGGCTTCGACCGATCGTGCCGCCGTCGCGTCGTTCGACACGAGCGTGACGCCCACTTCCGGATACCTGGCCATCTACCTGCACCAGCCGCTCACGTCAGACAAGACCCAACTGGACACCGCCATCGACGCGGCAACGTACAACGGTGGCACCACCAACCTGTGGGACGCTGGCGTCGACAGCGCCAACTACCTCGCCGCGGTCACCGGCAGCAACAAGATGGCCCTGCTCCTCACCGACGGCGCGGACAACGCCTCCTCGAGCACGCCGGCGAACGTCGTCACGGCGGCCCAGGCAGCCGGCGTGAAGGTCTACACGGTGGGCCTGGGGAGCTACGTCGACTCGCAGGATCTGATCGACATCGCTTCGCAGACGGGCGGGACCTACACCCAGGTGCAGGACGCCACCGACCTCAGCGCCCTGTTCAACAGCATCTTCAACGCCACCCAGGCGGCGGGCTGCATCCAGGTGCAGTTCAGCCCCGTTCCCGCGTCCGGCCACATCCTTCATGGTCAGCTGACCTTCAAGCTCGACGGCCAGCTGCTGACCGCCAACTACACCGTCGTCTTCCCGTAACGCCTGTCTTCCGGTGGGCCGTGGCCTCGCGCCATGGCCCACCGGTCACATCTCCTGCGGAGCCTCGATCCCCAGGAGCCCCAGCGCCTCGGCCAGTGTGGACCGCACCCGGTCGACGAGCGCAAGGCGCGCTTCACGCTGGCCCGGCGCGGACTTGAGCACCTGCGTGTCCGGTCGACCGTCCGGGCCCTTGTGGTTGTAGTAGCCGTTCCAGGCGGTCGCTAGGTCGAGGGCATACTGCGCCAACAGGTGGGGCGCCAGGTCGCGCGCGGCGGCCTCCACCACTGCGGGGAAGCGGAGGATGGCCTGCGCCAGACGCACCTCGAGACTCCCGAGGACGGCGAAGTCGGCCTGCGTGCGCCCGATGCCCTCGGCCTCGGCCGCGCGCAGGATGCTGCAGGCCCGGGCATGGGCGTACTGAACGTAGGGGGCGCTGTCCCCTTGCAGGGAGAGCGCCTGCTCCCAGCGGAAGTCGATGACCTTGCGGGCCTCGCTCTTGAGCATCCCGAAGCGCAGCGCTCCCACTCCGACCTGGCGCGCCACCGTGTCGATGCTCGGCAGCTCCGGGTTCTTCTCCTCCACCACGGCCCGGGCGCGGCGCCGCGCTTCGGCCAGCACGTCGTCGATGGACAGGGTGACGCCCTTGCGGCCGCTCATGGGCTGGCCCTCCAGGGTCACGACCTCGTAGGCCAGGTGGTGGGAGTTCCGGTGGGCCCGCCGCCCCTCCTCGGTGTTCGACAGGGCCAGCGCGGTCCGGACCAGGGTCTGCGGGTGGCTCTGCCGAACGTCGATGACGTTGATGATCTCCTGCCCGTGGGCGAAGGTGTGGCCGTCGGGGTGCATCTCCCCGTCCGGCGCACTGGAGTAGAGCACCTTGCCGGACGGCTGGCGCTCGAAGTCGCGGAAGCGCAGCCCCTCGAAGATCCCCGCCTTCCAGAACTGGTACCCGATGTCCTTGGCGACGTACATGGCGTTGCCGTCGCTTCGCACCAGCACCACGTGCGTCTCCTCGAGACCGGGCAGGAACTCCGACACGTCCATGACGAGCGCGCCCGCGAACTTGCCTTCGGTGGGGCGCGACACGTAGGGGCTGGCCTCGAGGACGTCGAGGCCGCGCCGCAGGAAGCCGCCGTGCACCACGTCGGACTCCCACACGAGCAGATCGTACTCGGCGCCGAGCGCGTGGAAGGTCTCGAGCTGCGCCGCCACGACGCGCTCGACCTCCGCGCGAAGCTCGCCGCGCTCGAGACGATGCATGACCTCCGAGACGCCCGCATCGATGCGTTCGCCGTCGCTCTCCTTGGCCTCGCCGAGGCGGACGTAGAGCTCGCCGAGCCAATGGTCGTACTTGCGTTCGCCGTCGTAGCGCTCCCCGAAGTACTCGGTCGCGAACAGGCTCTCGGCCGCCTGCCGTCCGGTGTCGTCGATGTAGTTCTGTACCTCGACGTCGTTCCCGGCCGCCTGCAGGATGCGGGCGCAGGCGTCGCCGAGCACGATGTTGCGCAGGTGCCCGACGTGCGCCTCCTTGTTGGGGTTGACCGACGTGTGCTCGAGGACGACCTTGAGACCGGCTCCCGCCGGGGGCGGTGGCGCCTGCACGACCTGGGCGACGAAGTCGCCTGGCACGAGGTGGAAGTTGATGTAGGGGCCGACGGCGTCGGCGCGCGCAACGCCGATGGGCAACGCGAGCGCGGCGATGATGTCCTGCGCGATAGTAACGGGGTTGCGCCGCAGACGGCGCGCGAGCGTGAAGGCGACGGGGGTGCCATAGTCGCCGGGCTTGTCGGCGGGCACCTCCTGGATCGCGACCTCGGCGTCCTCCACCTCGAGGCTCGCAAGCGCGGCCTGGACGGCCTCTCGTAGGGCTTGGGTGACGTCGGCCATGGCGCGCTCACGCTACCACAAGGCCCTCACGCGCCCTCGCTGCCCGGCGTAGGCGCGCGTTCGGCAACGCATGCGCGGCAGCGGGGCGGGCAGTTTATACTGTTGGGACTGGCCCGACGTCTCTTTCGCCGGGATCCGCCCCGCGGGCGGGATCGCGAGCATCGTCGGCGCGCCGGAGAAGGTAAGCCACCTTCCAGCTGAGCCGCACAACTGCAGTAAACTTGACAAGTGTTGACTCAGGTTTCGACGTTCATTCGGTGCGCGGTCCACAGGCCCGCACGCGGTCACGTTCACCCTCGTCCCCAGCGCCCCGCGCTTCGCGCAGGCTAGGAGAGCCCATGGCAGAGACTCCCACCCCCACCGACTTCAGCGCTCCGATCCCGGTGTGCCCGGTGCGCGGCAGCGTGCTCTACCCCACCATGGTCATGCCGATCGACGCCGGGCGAGGCATCTCCATTCGCGCCATCAACGCCGCGCTCGACCGCGACCGCACGATCGTCATCGCCAGCCAGCGCGACCGCGACGTGGAGGAGCCCAAGCCCGAGGATCTCTACGAGGTCGGCACCGCCTGCAACATCATGCGCATGAAGAAGAATCCCGACGGCAGCATCCAGATGCTGGTGCGGGCCTTCGCGCGCGTGCACATCGATCGCTACCATGGCTCAACCGGCCTCATCGAGGCCGATGTGAGCCCCATCGAGGTCCCCGAGGGCAACGACGTGATGGTCCAGGCGACCTTCCGCGAGCTCAAGGAGAAGTTCGCCGATCTGGTCGAGAACGGTAGCCGGCAGGTCCAACACGAGGTCGCCCAGTTCGTCATGAACCTCGAGGACGCCGGCCAGTTCGCCGACTACGTCGCCTACCACCTCGATTTCAAGCTGCCCGACAAGCAGAGCGTGCTCGAGGCGACCACGGTCGAGGAGCGCCTGCGCAAGGTGTTGCTGCTGATCGACACCGAGCTCGAGCTCCAGGAGACCCAGCGCCGTCTGCAACGCGAGGTCAAGGAGGAGATCGACCGCAACCAGCGCGAGTTCTTCCTCCGCGAGCAGATCAAGGCGCTGCAGAAGGAACTCTCCGGCAACGACGAGGACGAGGACGAGGTCGAAGCCTTCCGCGAGAAGCTCGAGGCGCTCGAGCTGCCCGAGGTCGTGATGAAGGAGGCGCAACGCGAGCTCAACCGGCTGTCGCGCATGCACCCCGACTCCGCCGAGGCCTCGGTCATCCGCACCTACCTCACGACCCTCACCGAGCTGCCGTGGAACAAGCGCAGCGAGGACCGGCTCGACATCGGCAAGGCCGGCAAGATCCTGGAAGAGGACCACTACGGCCTGGAGAAGGTCAAGGACCGCGTGATCGAGTACCTGGCGGTGCGCAAGCTCAAGGAGGAGCGCGCGCAGAAGGGCGAGCTCGACGCTTTCGAGGTCAACAAGGGACCGATCCTCCTGTTCGTGGGGCCGCCCGGCGTCGGCAAGACCAGCATCGCCAAGTCGATCGGCAAGGCGCTCGGGCGCGAGTACGTGCGCATCTCGCTGGGTGGTGCGCGCGACGAGTCGGACATCCGCGGGCACCGGCGCACCTACATCGGTTCGATGCCGGGCCGCATCATCCAGGGCATCCGCCAGGCCGGCACCAAGAACCCGGTGTTCCTGCTCGACGAGGTCGACAAGCTGGGCGCCTCCTACCAGGGCGACCCCTCGTCTGCCCTGCTCGAAGTGCTCGACCCGGCGCAGAACAACAGTTTCGTCGACCACTACCTCGGCGTCCCGTTCGACCTCTCCGAGGTCCTCTTCATCGCCACGGCCAACTACGCCCAGCAGATCCCCGAGGCGCTGGCCGATCGCATGGAGATGATCGAGTTCTCCAGCTACATCGAGCAGGAGAAGATGGAGATCGCCAAGCGCTACCTCCTGCCCCGACAGATCACCGAGAACGGGTTGAAGGCCAACCAGCTCAGCATGTCCGACGGCGCGCTGTCGAGCGTCATTACCTCCTACACGCGCGAAGCGGGTGTGCGCAATCTCGAGCGCATCATCGGAACGCTCTGCCGCAAGGCCGCCAGGCGCATCGCCGAAGGCGACGCCAAGCGGGTGCGCATCACCGAGCGCAGCCTGGAAGGGTACCTGGGCGCTCACCGATTCACCCCCGAGTCGGAAGCCGAGGACAACCTCGTCGGTGTCGCGACCGGCATGTACTACACCCCAGTGGGCGGGGACATCCTGTTCGTCGAGACCTCCATCACGCCCGGCAAGGGCGGGCTGGTCCTGACCGGGCAGCTCGGCGACGTCATGAAGGAGTCCGCCCGGGCCGCCCTGACCTACGCCAAGTCGAACGCCGAGCGCTTCGGTATCCCGAAGGGGACGCTGGACGAGAGCGAGATCCATATCCACGTGCCGGCGGGCTCGACGCCCAAGGAAGGGCCCAGCGCGGGCGTGGCCCTCGCCACCTCGTTGATCAGCGCGCTCACGGGCACGCCGGTTCGCAAGGACGTCGCGATGACGGGCGAGATCACGCTGCGGGGCCGCGTGCTGCCCATCGGCGGCCTGAAGGAGAAGATCCTGGGTGCCAAGCGGGCGGGGATCAAGCACATCCTGTTCCCCGAGAAGAACAGCGCAGACATGAAGGACATCGCCACCCACCTCACCAAGAGTCTGCAGCTCCACGAGGTCACCGATCTGGACGGGGTGCTCGAGGTGGCGCTGGTCGGTGGGCTCAAGGCGCTCGAGCAACGCAAGGCCAGCGGTGGTGGCGGCAAGCGCAGTCGCCGCAGGAGCGGCAAGGCAGGCGAGGCGGGCGTCCAGGCCTGAGGCCGCCGCCTGCCATCGATCGGAAGCGAGGGGCCGGGCCGCGAAGGTCCGGCCCCTCCCCGTGCCCGCTCCCGGTCCCGGGAACGCACGACGGCTGCGGTATCCTGGCGCATGTCATCGCCGAACGCCCACATCCGACCCCTCATCGCTGGCAACTGGAAGATGCACAAGCTGCCCAGCGAGGCCACTGCCTGGCTGCGCGCCTTCCTCCAGGGCCTCGACGCCACCGACCACGACCACTGCGACCTCCTGCTCAGCGTTCCCTTCACGCACCTCGCGCCGATGGCGGCGCTGGCCCGCGGCACCAACGTGGCGCTGGGCGCGCAGGACGTCAGCGCACACGAGCAGGGCGCCTACACCGGAGAGGTCTCGGCGGCCATGCTCCGCGATGCGGGCGCGCGTTACGTGGTCGTCGGCCACTCCGAGCGCCGCGCCTACCACGGCGAGGACGACGCGCTGATCCACGAGAAGCTGACGCGCGCGCTCGAGGCCGGACTGGTGCCCATCCTGTGTGTCGGTGAGCGCGAGGAGGAGCGCGTCGCGGGACGGGCACGCGACGTCGTCCTGGGGCAGCTCGAGGGCGACCTGGAGGGCATCGAACTGACGGGGCCCGATGCCCTGGTCATCGCCTACGAGCCGGTCTGGGCCATCGGCACAGGCCGCACCGCCACCGCCGACGACGCGCAGGAGATGGGGGCTGCCCTGCGCGAGGCCGTCGTGAAGCGCTACGGCGACACCGGACAGGCGCTGCGGCTCCTCTACGGCGGCAGCATGAAGCCCGCCAACGCGGCCGAGCTGCTCGCGATGGGCGACGTGAACGGCGGCCTCATCGGCGGCGCCAGCCTCGACACCGACCAGCTCCTGGCCATCGTGGAGGCGGCACGGTGAGCCTGTTGCAGGACGTGCGGGGCAAGCTGACGGGCATCGGCGCCCGTGCCCTGCTGGTGACGGCGCCGGCCAACGTGCGCTATCTCTCCGGGTTCACCAGCCCCGAGGACGGCGTGGTCGTGGTCACCGGCGAACGAGCCGCCCTGCTCACCGACGGCCGCTACACCGCCCAGGCGGCCGAGGAGTCCCGGCTCGAGGTCGTCATCACCCCGAACTGGGAGGAACACCTTTCCGAGATGGTGGGCGATCGGCGCCTCGCCGTCGAGAGTGAATACCTCAGCCTGCAGCGGTTCCGGCGCATCGCCGAGCGTCTGGGGGCCGAACCCGTGGCGACCGAGGCGTTCCTGGCGTCGTTCCGGCTCATCAAGAACGCGCAGGAGATCGCCAAGCTGCGGGAAGCGGCGCGCATCACCGACGAGGCCTTCGAGAAGGTCGTGCCGATGCTACGGCCGGGGGTGCGCGAGATCGAGGTCGCCCTCGAGCTCGAGCGCCACATGCGCCTGGCCGGCTCCGGTGGGCCGGGCTTCCACATCATCGTGGCGAGCGGCCTGCGCAGCGCGATGCCGCACGGCGTCGCCTCGACCAAGACGATCGAGGCCGGCGACCTGGTCACGCTCGATTTCGGCGCCGTGTACGAGGGCTACCACGCCGACATGACGCGGGCAGTGGCGGTCGGCGACATCGACCCCGAGCTCCGCCGCCTCTTCGACGCCGTGCTTGAAGCGCAGGAGGCGGCCCTGGCGACCGTGGCGCCGGGGCGCTCGGGCCGCGAGCTCGACGCGGTCGCGCGCGATCTGCTGGCCGGCCACGACCTCGCCGACGCCTTCGCGCATTCGCTGGGCCACGGCACCGGGCTCGAGATCCACGAGGGCCCGCGGCTGTCCACCCGCTCCGACGACCTGCTCGCCCCGGGCATGTCGGTGACCATCGAGCCCGGGGCCTACCTGCCGGGCTTCGGCGGGGTCCGCATCGAGGACCTCGCCATCGTCACGGAGGACGGCCACGAGCTGCTGTCCAAGAGCCCGAAGTCGTTCCGGCAGGTGTGAAGGAGGCACGCGCGTGTGCGGCACCGGGGTTCAGCCGAGGGTGTCGATCCAGGCGCGCGCCGCGTCGAGCAGAGCCCTCACGTCCTCGGGCGTGGGGGCCTCACAATAGATGCGGAGCACCGGTTCGGTGCCGCTCGGCCGATAGAGCAACCAGGCGTCGTCCGACAGGTTGAGCTTGACGCCGTCGAGCCGTTCTACCGAGGTGACCTCGCGCGCGCCCACGCGCGCAGGCGGGTCGCGCAGCTCCGCCAGCACCCGCTCCTTGAGCGCATTGCCTGAAAGGTGGAGGTCCAGCCGGTCGTAGGCGTGGCGCCAACCGGCCTCGCGCTCGATGCCCGCGAAGCGCTCGGGCAGCGATTGCCCGCTGCGCACCACGCTCTGCACCAGCAGCAGCGTGTTGACGATGCCGTCGCGTTCGGGGATATGCCCCGCCACGCCGATGCCGCCGGACTCCTCGCCGCCGATCAACACGTCTTGCGACAGCATGGCATCGACGATGTACTTGAAGCCGACCGGGGTCTCCACCACGGTGCGGCCCCGCTTGGACGCAAGGCGCTCGATGACGCGCGACACCGTGAAGGTCTTCACCACCGTGCCCGCGCGCCCGTCGTGGGCGAGCTCGTCGAGTAGCACCGCGAAGATCTGGTGGGCGTCGAAGAACGCCCCGCCGGGAAGGACCACGCCGAGCCGGTCGCCGTCCCCGTCGGTGGCCGCGGCGAACCAGGCATCGGCCCCTAGCATGCGCTCGCGCGTGTCGGCGAGGTTGACGGCGATCGGCTCTGGATTCACGCCGTAGAACAGCGGGTGCGGCTCCCCGTGCACAGGTTCGATCTGGAGCGCCAGTCCCCGCGAAGACGCGAAGCCGGTGAGCCATCCGCAAGCGGCGCCACCCATGGCATCGTGCAGGATGCGTCCCTCCGCCCGGGACAGCACGTCCATGTCGAGCACGCCGTCGAGGGCCCCGTAGTAGGCCTCCCGCACATCGAAGCGCTCGATCCCCTTCGGGTCGGCGTCGCCTGCCAGTCTGGCCGTTCCCACACGCCGCGCCACGTCGCGGTAGATCTCGTCCGTGGCGGTCCCGCCGTACGGACCCTTGAGCTTGAACCCGTGGTAGCGCGGCGGGTTGTGCGACGCCGTCAGCATCACGCCGCCGCCCGCGCGATAGTGCGCCACGGCGTACGAGAGCGCCGGCGTGGGCAGGTATCCGTCGGAGATCAGCACCTCGAGCCCATGGCCGGCCAGCTCGCGGGCAGCCTCGAGCGCGAACAGTTCGCCTCCGAAACGGGTGTCGTGACCCACCACCACGCGGCGGGCGTCACGTTCGAGGAGATGCTCGGCGTACGCAGCCGCCGCACGGCGCACGTTGGCCACCGTGAACCGGTCGGCGATGACGTCACGCCAACCGTCGGTCCCGAAGACCAGGGATGGGAATGGGTCCACCTCGTCTCCTCTCCCCCTCGAGCAACGGGCGGCGCCGCGGCCGGGAACCGCCCGCCGCCACGGCAAGGCGCGTCCGAATCTACCACGGACCCCGTCCGGCACGCTGTGCCGGCCTCCTGGCCGAGCGCGCATCGTCCATGCCGGGCTAGACTGGCACATGCCCGTGGTCGTCAAGTACGGCGGAAACGCCATGACCGACGACGCCACCCGCCTGACGGTGGCCTCGGAGATCCGCGCGCTGTTCGAGGCCGGGGAGGATCCAGTGGTCGTGCACGGCGGCGGCCCCTTCATCAACGCTGCGCTCGACGAGACCGGACTGGAGCACCGCTTCGTACGGGGATTGCGCGTCACCACACCCGAGAGCCTCGCGGTGGTCGAACGGGTGCTCACGCTGCTGGGCAAGCGGCTGGCGCAGGACGTCGGCCCCGCCCTCGGCCTGAGCGGGCGGGACGCCACGCTGCTGCGCGCCGAGCTACTCGATCCGGCGCTGGGACGCGTCGGCCGGGTCACCGGCGTCAACCGGGGCGCGCTCCGGGCGCTCCTGGCGGCACGCTTCGTGCCGGTGCTGGCCTGCCTGGCGCTCGACCCCGACGGTGCTCCGCTCAACGTCAACGCCGACGAGGTCGCCGGCGCCGTCGCCGGCGCGCTCGGCGCCGGTTGCGTCTTCCTCACCAACGTGCCCGGCGTGCTGGACGACGCCGCGCGCCCCGAGAGTCTGCTTGCAACCCTGACGCGCCGGGACGTCCAGGCTCGCGTCGAGGACGGCCGCATCGACGGCGGCATGATCCCGAAGGTCGAGGCGGCCCTGCGCGCCATCGACCTCGGCGCCCCCTACGCTGTCATCGCCGACGGGCGGAGCGCAGAAGGCGCCCGCCGTGGGCTGCGCCGACGGGGCGGCACGCGCGTGCTCGGCGACGACGGCGGATGACGACGATTGAGAATGTCGTAAGTGAGCCGCTGCTAGACTCCCCTCGATCCAAGGCGAGAGGAGCCCGCATGCTCGAACGACTCTCCAAGCTCCCCAATCAGGCGCTCCATTGCGAGGCACGCAGGCTCGAGCGCAGGCTCATCGAAGGCGTCGCCGACGGCCCCGAGATCGATGCTTACGTCGCCTTCGAGAGCGAGCTGGGTCGGCGCTGGCTGCTGGCGATCGAACTTCCCGACGCCCTGGACGGGCTTCTCGACCCGCGCGACTGAGTTGTGCGTCGGAGGTCGAGCCGCGCTTCGCGCGTCATGTTCGACCAGCAAGCAACTTCACCCTCTCCCGAGATGAATTCTTTCCACTCGCGGTCGCGCCGGTTCTGGTAACCTAGCCGAGATGCCTCGTCGCCGCCCGCTCTTCGTCCTTGGCTTGACGCTCGCCTCGCTGACCTTCTCGGCGGCCTGGGCTCAGAACTCGACCATCACGGTGCAACCTGGCGATTCCCTGTGGGGACTCGCGCAACGCTACAGCACCACCGTCGACGCCCTGCGACAGGCCAACGGCCTGGTGGGCGACGCGCTGAAGCCCGGCACCAGCCTGAAGCTGCCGCAGGGCGGCAACGCAACGCCCGATGCCTACGTTGTCCAGCCGGGCGACACCCTGTACGACATCGCACTGGCGTTCCACCTGCGGGTGGACGACCTCATCGCATACAACAACCTCAGCGGCTCCACCATCAAACCCGGGCAGACGCTCAAGCTGCAGCCGAGCACGCCCGCGCCGGCACCACTGGTCATCACGGTCCAGCCCGGCGATACGCTTTGGAACCTCGCTCAGAGCTACCAGGTCACGGTCGCGACGCTGGCCAGCGCCAACGACCTGAGTTCTGGAGGCATCCTCCACCCGGGCGACAGCCTCAAGGTTCCCGGCCGCTATGCCAGTCCCAGCACCGACACCGGCGGCCCCGTGCCGCCGACGGTGACGGTCAACAAGGGCGACAGCCTGTGGTCGATCGCGCACCGCTACAACACCACGATCGCGGCGCTCATGAGCGCCAACGATCTGCCCTCCAGCAACCTGTTCGCCGGGCAGACGCTGCGCATCGTGCCGGCCGGCGAGCTCGGGGCCGCACGCACCAACTACGCCACCCCGACGCCCGCGCCCGCCTCGGGCATGATGTGGCCCATCCACGGGCCCATCACCTCGCACTTCGGCTACCGCCAGCTTCGCGTTGACGGCTCCAACTTCCACACCGGCCTCGACATCGCCGGCAACGCGGGGGAGGCCATCCATGCCGCGGTCGGAGGCACCGTGGTCCTGGCGGGCTGGAACGGCGGGTACGGCCTGTGCGTGATCATCAAGAGCGGCAACACCGCCTACTACTACGGCCACGCGTCCGCCCTACTCGTACAGCAGGGGCAGCAGATCCAGGAGGGTCAGGTGATCGCGCGGGTGGGCACCACCGGGCACTCGACAGGCCCGCACCTCCACTTCGAGATCCGCGTCGACAACGATCCGGTCGATCCGCTTCCGCTCCTCCAGACCCAGGCCAGTCGCTAGCGCCAATCCCGCCGATGGGCGCCGCATCTCCGACCGCACCCCTCGCCTCCGACCGCGGGCACAGCCGCCGGGCGCCCAGCCTGGTAGCGAGGCGTGAACGCAGAGGCCTGCCGTGCGCGTGATCGTCGTCGGGGACATCCACATGCAGGCCGACAAGCTCTGGCGCATCCTGCGGGAGGCGGAGCTTGCCGACGAAGGGCACCGGCCCACCACCGCCTTCGTTCAGGGCGACAGCCGACTGGTGCTGCTCGGTGACCTGGTGCACGCCAAGAGCCGCGAGCGCTACGCCGATCTCATCAACGTACGCCGGTACGACGAGTACAACCCGCGTCACCTGGAACGCGCCGAGAAGGCTCAGACGACGTTCCTCCGCGAGGTCAAGGGGTTCCAGGACCGCCTGCCAGAGGGCAAGATGGTCATCCTGATGGGCAACCACGACTTCAACGCCGTGCACCCCGAACAGGGGCCGCTGCGCACGGACGACGTCTCGCACCTCGAGTGGAAGGTCGGCTATGGCGGCGAGATGGACCCCGAGATCCGGCAGTGGATCCTCGCCTGGCCCTCCCAGGTCGTGATCGAGGACCTGCACCTGGCGCACGTCGGCCCGCTCCCCGAGCACAACACCTACGACAACGGCTTCTACCTCGAGAATCGGCGCCGCTGGATCTACGAGGAGAAGGACTTCCTCGAGGAGACCCCCTACCGGCTCGGAATCTACGGCCACACGCCGGTACGCGGCGGCGTGAACATCGCATCCCAGGGGCGCGCCATCCTGCTCGACACCAACGGGTACCAGGACGAATACAGCTATCTCGACGTGGACGTCGCCGAGCAGCGCTACCGACTGCGCATGCGGGGCCTGTTCTTCGACGAGACCGTCGCGCGCGCCGACGACTGAGCGAGCACGCCTACTACTGCTCGACGCGCTGATCGTAGGTCGGCGTCATCACGAACCACGTCTGGAACGGCGCCAGGTCGACTGGCTGGCCGCCCTCCGTCACGAAGCGCACACCGTCGGCCATGTCCCAGTGTCCGCGGACGGCGCGCCCACGCACGTAGAGGGTCGCCGGCCCTCCCTGCAACGGGATGTAGAGCCGGCCCTCGGGGTCGTCGGGCAAGGGGCGCGCGCTGATCTTGGCCATCACCACGGCGTCTACCAGCACGTTCTCGCCGGACGCGTCGCTGGCGCCACTGCCATTGCGGACCCAACGGTATCTGTCGAGCGTCGGGAGGTACCGGAAGCCCGTCTTGTAGTCCGCGCTGAAGCGGTCGGTAACGCTGATGACCGTGGGAGCGTCGCTGGGAGGCCGGAACAACGTACCCGTCAACACGCGCGTGCGCGACGGGAGCAGCCGGTTGACGGCGCGACGTAGGGCGTCGCCCTGGCTGTAGAGGTTGTACGGCGCCTGGCGCTGGCTGGCGCGCTTGAACAGATCGCCGCGGTGGAGGGCGTCCAGCGTCGGCAAGGCACCCTGCTTGATGGCGATCATGGCGCCCGGCGACCCGCCGTCGTGCACCAGCACGGCGTTCATCGAGTCGGTGATCTTCACGAAGTAGTCGCGCGCACTGCGGATGGGCCCGACCTGGCCGGGATCTGCGGTGTCGTAGATAAGCATGAGCCGCGTCAGGCCACCCTCGACCGGCATCTCGACGATGCTCGAGGCCTGCTTCAAACCTGCCTGCGGGTAACCGTGGACATTGTCGACCAGCACCGCCAGCGGCCGCTCGAGCTGCTGCCGGAAGGGGGCGGGCGCAGTGACGGGCGATCCCGTGCCGGTGGCGCTTCCGTCCGGTGACGTTGCACTGCCACGACCGGCCGCGTTGGCCTGGGTGGTGCCGCCCACCTGCCCGGCCGACGGCGCGTTCCCGCCCGGGGTGCGGCTGCCCGCACGGTTCGTGGCTACGTCGGCACTGCCCGGCGGAGCACCGCTGCTGCTCGGCGCACCCGTTGCCGGCGCCGGGGCCCGCACGTCGGCTCGCACCGTCGGGAGTGGTACCTGCTGCGCGGCGCTGACGGAAACCTGCGGCGTCACCTGCACGTTGCGGGCGTTGCCGGCCGTAGCGCTCGCCTGCGGCGCCGACAGGGCGCGCGGCGCCGCCACCGATGCCGACGCCTGGGGCGCGTCCAGGGATCGCGGCGCGGCGACCTGCGCCGACGCCTGCGGTGCCTGAAGCGGCTGCGCCGCGGCGACCTGCGCCTGAGCCTGGGGCGCCCGGAGACTCTGCGCCACGCTAACCGACGCCTGAGGCCGGGGAACAGCCTGGGCCGGGGCCACCTGCGCCTGCGTCTGCGGCGAGGGCACACTCTCCGCCGGCGTCACGCTGGACTGCGGCGTGATGGCCAGGCTCGTAGCCTGTGGCACCTCGGCCTGCACTTGCGGCTTGGGGATCGTGATCGAAGGGGCCGCCTGCCTGGGCTGCAGCTGCACCGGGTTGATATCGGGCAAGGTGGCCGCGGTGGTCGCCCCCGACCGCTGCGCGGGTGCCGGGGCAGCCGGCGCGGGCGGGGTCGGAGACGTCAGGCTGGGCGCCGGAGCCTCGGCCGCCTGCGCGGGCGGCGCCTGCGGTTGCGGGGCCGGCTGCCGCACTTGAGGCTGCGGCTGGACCGGGGCCGGCGGCTGCGCAGTAGCCTGCTGCGGCTCGGGCGCCTGCGGTTGGGGCTGCGGGGCGCTCCTCGCCTGTGGCTCGCCGATCGTTCCGGAGGCCACCTGCGGCTGGGACGTTTGCGGCGCGGGCGCCTCCGCCGCCGGCGCCTGCGTCGTGGTCTGGGACTGCTGTGGCGAGCCCAGGGTGACGACCAGATAGTGCTCCAACTTGCGCGGTTTGGGGGCGCTCAGGAACACCGCCAACAGCAGCAGCGCCACCAGATGGACGGTGACCGAGAGCAGGAGGGCGCGCCGCCTGTCCGGATCGCGCCACGCATCGGCGAGGCGGGTCACGCCCGTGATCAACCCCCCGTCGCGATGGCGAGGCGTTTCGCGCCGGCCTGCTTGATCAGGTCCATGACGCGCACGACGAGACCGTGGGGGACGGTCGTGTCGGCGCGGAGCACGACGGTGGTGTACCCGGTGGCCGCCATCCGGCCGCGCACGACATCGACCAGCTGCGCCTGCGACACGGCGCTGCCACCCACGAAGATCTGCTCGTCCTTGGTGATGGTGACCGTGGGGAGCGTCGAGGGCTCGGTGACGGCCGTCTGCGCCGACGGCAGGTCGACCGGAAGGCCCGACTCCATGGTGATGAAGGTGGTGGACACCATGAAGAAGATCACCAGCAGGAACACCACGTCGACCATCGGGGTGAGGTCGATGCTGGGCGCTGCTCTCAGGCGGCTGCGGCCGCGCGACTCACGCATGGTGGTCCCCTACGCCTGCGAGGCGGCCCGCGCCGCGGAGGGCTCCCGCTCGGCGGCCTGAGGCTCCGTTCGAGACGTCTCCTCCTTGCGCGCCGCGACGGCCTGAACCACGTTCCCCATCAGCTCCTCGCGGCGCCGGTCGATCTCCATCAGGATGGTGTCGACCCGGCTCGCCAGGTAGTTCTGGCCGATGACGGTGGGGATGGCGACGATCAGGCCGGCTGCCGTGGTGACCAGTGCCTGCCCGATGCCGTCGGCCAGCACCGACGGGTTGCCGGTGCCCTGGTTGGCGATCTCTGAAAAGGCGAGGATCATGCCGGTCACGGTACCGAGCAGGCCCAGCATGGGGGCGATCTGTGCGATGGCCGCCAGCGGCCGCAGACCGCGGGTTAGGTTCTGCTCCTCCTGGAGGGAGGCCTCCTGGAAGGCCGCCTCGACAGCGGAGCGACCGTACGGCAGCCGCAGCAGCGCCGCGCGTAGCACCCGGGCGACCGGGCCGCCGTGCTGCTCGCACGCGGCCAGCGCCAGCTCCAGATCGCGCTCGCGTACCGCAGCGTTGACACGCCCCATCAGCACATCGCTATCGAGGCGCTCCTTGGAGAGCTTGAAGAAGCGTTCGAAGAACAGGTAGACGGCGTACAGCGAAACGAGCAGAATTGCGACCAGAACGGGGCCGCCGCTCATCAGAAGACTCATGCGCGACTCCTCATCGTAGGACCGTCAGCATAGGTGGCTTCGCAATGAACGCCATGAGACGGTTATACCAGAGGCTTCATGCGACTTCATCCAACATTGGGTCCGGGAACGGCCCCTCAACCGGTGTTGCGCATCCCCGCTGCCACGCCGAGGAGCGACACCAGTACCGCGTACTCCAAACCCTCGCGCTCCGGGCTCTCCTCGGGCAGCGCGCGCAGCCTGCCCAGCAGCTCGACCTGGAGGAAGCTGATGGGGTCGACGTAGGGGTTGCGGAGCTCGATGGAACGCGCCAGCGTGGGATCGTTCTCGAGAAGACCATGACCGGTGGCGCGCTCGACCTGCTCGACCGTCCGGACGTGCTCCTCGTGGATGATGGCGCGGAAACGCTCCCGCAAGCCCTGGGGCACCAGCTCCAGATAGCGCTCGAAGATGTCGAGATCGGCCTTCGCTAGGCTCATCTGCGCGAAGTCGATGAGGGTGCCGAAGAACGGCCATTCGCGCACCATCTCCGCGGTGAGCTCCGGCGGCAACACCGCCAGCCCCGAGCCGAGCCCGAACCAGCCCGGGAGGTTGGCCCGGCACTGTGTCCAGGAGAACACCCACGGGATCGCGCGGAGGTTGTCGAGCGAGCGGTCTCCGGCACGGCGGGCAGGCCGCGAGCCGATATCGAGGCGGCTGATCTCCTCGATGGGGGTCACGGTGTGGAAGAAGTCCAGGAAGCCGTCGCTCTCGAGGAGGGTGCGATAGCGCTCCCTCGCGGCGCGCGAGGCGCGCTCCATGGCCTCGCGGTAGCGCTCGGGGAGCTCGGGGAGCGGGCCGGCATCGCGTGCCGAGGAGAGGATGAAGGCGTGCGCGACCTGCTCCAGGTGACGGTGAGCGAGGTCGGAATCGGCGTAGCGCGCCGCCAGTGCTTCCCCCTGCTCGGTGATGCGCATCCGGCCCCCGAGGCTTCCCGGCGGCTGTGCCAGGATGGCCCGCCCGGCGGGGCCACCTCCCCGACCGATGCTGGTGCCGCGGCCGTGGAAGATCCGCAGCGGCACGCCGGCCTCGCGGCAGATCTTCGCCACGCCGTCCTGCGCCTGGTAGAGCGCCCAGTTGGCGGCCAGGAAGCCGGCGTCCTTGTTCGAGTCCGAGTACCCGATCATGACCTCCTGCACCCCGCGGCCCTCCACGTGGCGGCGGTAGGCGGGGACCGCGAACAGGCGCTCGATGACGCCGGGCGCGGCCCGCAGGTCGGCCTCCGTCTCGAACAGCGGGGTGGCGTCGATGGCCGATACGCCCGCCTGCTTGGCCAGCACCAGCGCCTCCAGGATGTCGGACACCCCTTCGGTCATGCTCACCACGTAGCTCCCGGTCGCCTCCTCGCCGAAGCGCGCCTGCGTGCGGCGGACCTCCTCGAGGAAGGCCAGCGCGCGCTCGGCCTCCGGTCCCAGCGCCGCTTCGGGCGGAGCCAGAGGACGCGGCGAGCCCAGCTCGCGTTCGAGCAGCGCGACGCGGACGTCCTCGTCGAGCGAGGCGTAGTCGTCCACGACCCCGGCGTGGCTTAAGAGCTGCGCCACCGCCCTCTCGTGCACCTGCGAGTGCTCGCGCAGGTCGAGCGGAGCGAGGTGGAAGCGGAACGCGCTGGCACGGTGCAGCGCGGGTCGCACGAACGACCGGGCCGCGCGCTCGCCCTGACCGGCCTCGAGCGTGCTCTCCACCAACGCCAGGTCGTCGACGAGCGCCTGCGCGCCACCTGGGTATCCGACCGGCCCTTCGCGGCGCAGCGCCGCGCGTTCGCGCTCGAGGAAACGATGCACGTACGCCAGTTTCTGCCGGTAGGGCTCCTCGTGGAAGCGCACGGGCGGACCCTCCGTCTGCAACAGGCGCTGCAGGTCGTCGCGGAAGGGCTTGGTCAGGGTCACCCTCCGCTCCCACAGCGACAATCGCTGCACCAGGGCGTCCACATCCGCGAGATAGGCGTCGAGCGCGACCTCCGCCTGCAGGGTGATCGCCTCGCGGGTGACGTCGGGCGTGACGAAAGGGTTGCCGTCACGGTCGCCGCCGATCCACGAGCGGAATCCCAGCACGGTCGGCAGGGGCGGGTTCTCCGCGACGCCGTAGACGGCGTCGAGCGCCTCCTCCATGTCCTGCATGAGGCGCGGGATGGCGTCGAGCAGCGAGCGACGGAAGTAGTAGAGGGCGCTCTTCACCTCGTCGAGCACGGTCGGCTTGACCGCGAACAGCTCGCGCGTCTGCCACAGGGTGGCGATCTCGGCGAAGACTTCGTCGTTCAAGCGGACCTCTTGCTGCGGCGACAGCTCGTGCTCGCTCGAACGTCGCAGGGCCGCCGCGATACGCTCGAGCTTGAGTCGAACGGTGTAGCGCTTGACCTCGGTGGGATGCGCGGTCAGGGTGAGCCCGACGTCGATCTTCTCCATGAAGGAGCGCACCTGGCCGCGCGTCCATCCCTGGTCGCTCAGGCTCCTCACCGCCGCTGCCACCGACTCGGGACGCGGCGATTCCGGGGTGGCGTGCGCGTCGCGCAGGCGGTTCACGCGCACGCGATGGATCTCCTCGGCAAGGTTGATGAGCTGGAAGTAGACGGTGAAGGCCCGAAGCAGTCGCTCGGCCGTTGCCAGATCGAGCTCTGCGATACGCTCCTCGAGCGCATCCGCGGCACCGGCCTGGCCCGCGCGGCGCTGCTTGGTGCCGGCGCGCACGCTCTCCACCAGGTCGAACAGTCGCTCCCCCTCGAGCTCGCGCAGGACCGTGCCCAGTGCGCTTCCCAGGAACCCTACGTCTGCCCTGAGTTGTTCGAAGGCGTCCTGTGGGCTGTCGTGCAGCTTCTCACGGTCGTTCTCTGCCTCGGGGTCCACGCGGCCGATTCTATCGCGGCGGGCCGCGCGACCCGGATCACGGGCCGGCCGAAACGCCGATCGGCCCGCGCCTCCCCGCGCCCACCACAGCGTTAGTCCTCTCGATCCCCGTCCGGCGCCGGCCACTGCAGCCGCCGGATCGAGCGTGCGCGCCGCCCCTCCAACTCGAGCACCACACCGCAGAGGGTTCCGCGGCCCTGGGCGGGCCGGTAGCGGCGCGGCAGCTTGTGCACGAAGCGGGCGTGCACCTCTTCGAAGCCCATGCCGATGGACGACGCCTGCACACCGCTCATGCCCGCATCGGTGATGTAGGCAGTGCCGCGTACGATGGTCTCGTCGGCAGTCTGGACGTGCGTGTGCGTGCCGATGACGGCGCTCGCCCGGCCCGCCAGGTGGTAGAGCATCGCCTTCTTCTCGCTGGTGGCCTCGGCGTGGAAGTCGACCAGCAGCGCCTGACCCTCCGGAACGTCCTCGACGACGCCGTCGACGGCCCGGAAGGGGTCGTCGAGTGCATCCATGAAGACGCGCCCCATCGCCTGCGCCACGGTGATGCGCTCGCCGTTACGGGCCTGGAAGGCCGCAGCGCCCACCCCTGGGGTTCCGGGAGGGTAATTGGCGGCCCGGATCAACCGCGGGGTCTCCTCGGCCAGCTCGACGGCTTCCCCCTGGTCCCAGCCGTGGTTGCCGAGGGTGACGACGTCGACTCCGGCCTCGCGGAGTTGCTGGAAGTGCCGCCGCGTGATGCCGAACCCGCCGGCCGCGTTCTCACCGTTGGCGATGATGAAGTCGTAATCGTCGCGGGCCTGTTCGAGGTAGGCCTGCACGACCTTCATGCCTGGCGTGCTGAAGATGTCGCCGATGAACAGGACGCGCACAGCGCATGCTACCAAGGGGCCGGCATGCGCCGCATGCTACCAAGGCCGGCATGCGCCGCATGCTACCAAGGCGCGAGCATGCGCCGCAGGCGACCGCGCGGCCGGCTCGTGGTGAGCGCCGTCAACCGCATACGTACGCCGAGGCCGGCGCAGCGCCGCCGTGCTAGGCTTTCCATGCACCATGGACTTCGACGCCGTCGACCGCAGCATCCTTCACATCTTGCGCGAGGACGGACGCGCGTCGCACGCCAGCATCGCCAAGGCGGTCGGGCTGTCGGCGCCCGCCGTGGGCGAGCGCATCCGCAAGCTCGAACAGGCGGGCGTCATCCGCGGCTACCGGGCCGTGCTCGAGCCGCACGGCGTCGGCCTCCCGATCTGCGCCTTCGTCGCCATCGCACCGCAGCCCCGCAAACCGGCGCAGGGCCTGGTCGAACGCCTGCTCACGCTGCCCGAGATCGAGGAGCTGCACGCGGTCGCCGGCACCTACTCCTACATCGCCAAGGTGCGCGTCGCCTCCACCCAGGCGCTCGACGGCTTCCTGGACCGGCTGTTCATGCTCGAGGGTGTCGAGCGCACCGAGACCACCATGGTCCTGCGCACCAACGCCGAGCGCCCGATGTACCTGCCTTTCGAGGCGGGATGAGCCAGCGCTTCGAGCTGCGCCCGTTGCGCGAGGAGGACCTCGCGGGCCTGCTCGAGGACCTGTCGATCGCCTTCGGTGAGGTCCCCGCCGCCGCCAAAGACCGCATCGTCGCCGAGATCCGATCCCACCTGCCCGTCACCCTCGGTAGCTTCGAGGACGGGCGGCTGGCGAGCAGCGCGGTGATGCTGCCCTTCGAGATGCACGTCGGTGGCGTGCGCCAGCGCGTGGGCGGCCTGGCGAGCGTGCAGACCGCGCCCTGGGCGCGGCGGCGCGGCCACGTCGCCCACCTCCTGCGGGCGTGGTTCGAGCGCCTGCGGCAGGACGCCGTGGGCTGGTGTGCCGAGCACCCGTTCGATCCCCGCTTCTACGCGCGCTACGGCTTCCAGTCGCTTCCCAACGGACGCTCGCTGGAGGTGCCGCCGAGCTACTTCACCGCAGGCCGACCGCCCGACGCAGAGCGCCTGACCGGCGGCGACTTGACGGTCCTCAAGCCCATCCACGAAGCCTTCGCCCGCCGCTACAGCTTCGCGCTCACGCGCGACGACGACGCACGCGACAGCTGGGGTCTCGTGGCCCGCAGCTGGACCGGCGAGCAGCGGCACGCCTTCCTGCTGGAGGACGCCTACCTCGTGTTCGCCCGCTTCCAGGACGGCACCCGTCAGCTGCGCGTGAGCGACCTGGCCTGGGCCACACCCGCCGGACGCGAGCGCCTCGGACACTTCCTGCGGGCGTTCGAGGGCCAGGTCGAGCGGGTGCACATCCACCTGCCACCGGGCGACGCGTTGCTGCTCGACGCCACCGCCCGCCACGCCGTGCGCACGCCGCTGCTGCAGGTGCGACTGGTCGACGTAGCCGCAGCCCTCGCTCCGCTGACCGCTCCGCGCCCCAGCCACTGGCGCCTGGCGCTCGAGGACGAAACGTGCCCGTGGAACCGTGGCGTGTTCGCCGTAGCACTGGGACCCGAGGGTTGCGCCGTCGAGCCCGACGACGGCGCGGCCGACGTGAGACTCCACGTGCGCGAGCTGGCGGCGCTGCTCACGGGCGCGGCCACGCCCGAGACGCTGCTCGCCGACGGACGGGCGGAAGGCGAACCGCAGGCGCTCTACGCTCTGGCGGAGTTGATGCGCGGTCAGCCGCCGTTCCAGACCGAGAGCGACCGATTCTGAGGCTCCCCCGGCGACAGCGCCGCCCCCTCAATCCTGCTGGATCGCCTCCAGGAACCACGAGGGGAAGCGCCCGTGTTGTCGCCGCAAGTAGCCCGGGAAGTCGGCGTCGAGCAGGTAGGTGACGGCGTAGTCGTTCTCGCTGCGCACCGAGCGACCGTAGGCCTGCACCACGCTCAAACAGGTCCGCCAGTCGTACCAGCCCGGGTCCAGCTCCATGCGACGCGCCACTTGCGGGTCGCCCAGATAGGGATAGGGGATCTTGCAGAGCACCTGCCACCGTGCCAGGTCCTCGGCCAGGTCGATCCCCTCGGTCATGCTCGGCGACAACAGGATGGTCGGTTCGTCGGATTCCAGGTGAGCGTTGAGCGCAGCGTCGCGTTCGCTGGCGTCGCGGTGGGTCACCAGCCGCCAGGCGTGCTCGCGCGGCAGACCGCGCTCGATCGCCTGCGCGATCCGGTAGGAGTGCGCGTGGATGATGCCCTTCTCGTCGGCATGCCGTTCGCACAGCTCGGCGATGGCCTGCACGAGCTTGGGCAGCCCGGCGACGAGGTAGTGCCGCGTGAGGCGGGTGGTGGGCAGCAACACCAGCGGCCGGTTCTCGGGCGGGAAGCTCGAAGGCGTGCGGATCACCGCGGCATCCTCCTGCTCGATACCGAGCCCGCGCAGGAACGTCCCCGGATCGAGCACCGTCGCCGATAGCATGAGGACGTGCGCGTGGCCGTGGAACAGGAGCGGCTCGGCGAAAGGCGCCACCTCGACCGGCTTGAACACCAGCGCCTCGCCGGCCTGCGAGCGCCGGCGCTCCGCCACCCACTCCACCCCGTCCTCGTCACGGCTGTTGACCAGCAGCTCGAGGCGTGCGAGCTGCCCGTCGAGCCACTGCTTCGTCTGCAACCGCGACAGCGCGGCGCTCTCGGGAAGGTCCTCCGTGCGCAACTCGAGGTCGAGCTCGCGGCCGCGCTCCAGCAGCTCCGGCACCAGCTCCTCGGCGAAGTCGAAGTAGGCGTCCGTTCCCAAGGGCGGTGGGAGCCGCCGTTCGATGCCCGCCCGTGCCAACCAGCCCTCCCCGAGGGTGACCTGCACGAATCCCATCAGCGCCCCCTCGGCGTTGTGTGCCTCGTCGAGCACCAGCAGCTCACGCTGGCGGAACCCGCCGGCGTAGTTGAGCTCCGCCAGGTAGTAGGCGTAGTTCAGCGTCGCCGACGAGGCGGCCATGGCGACGTCCTTGGCCATGAAGTAGGGGCAGTCATCGCAGGCGGGGAAACGGCGGCCGGCGATGCACGGCGCCGCCGCCGCGTGCGTCGGCGCGACCAGGCAGGGGTAGTTGCTGCGCCCCTTCATCAGCGCGAGTTCGGGGAAGTCGCGGGTGTACTGTTCCTGGAGCACCTTCTGGGCCGTGAGGACGTAGCTCGAGCCCGCCTCCCGCGCCAGCGCCACGGCGATGGCCGACTTGCCGGAGCCGGTGGGCGCCTCCACGATCACGAAGCGCTTGCCCTCGTCGAAGGCGTCGCGCGCCGCATCGAGCGCCTCGCGTTGGCCGTCACGGTAGCTGGCGAAGGGGAAACTGCCCGAGGGCACGGCTCAGGCTATCACGGCACCGGCGGGCCCCCCGGCCGGGCTCGGCAGCGGCGCAGCGGACCGCGCCCGCTCCCGATCAGGCCGGCGCTTCGCCACCGCCCCCGGGAGGCTCGAGCTCGCAGCAGTTGCGTCCCCGCGCCTTGGCCCGGTAAAGAGCGTCGTCGGCGCGTTCGACCAGGCGCTCCAGCACATCGCCACGCCGGTAGGCGGTCACACCGAAGCTGGCCGTGACGGGACGCACGTCCCAGGCATGCAGCTCGAGCACCGCCCGCAGACGCTCCGCCAGGCCCAGGGCCTCGTCGGCACCCGTGTTCGGGGCCACCACCAGGAACTCCTCGCCGCCCCAGCGACCCAGCTCGTCCTCGGTGCGGAGCGTATCGCGCACCACTGCGGCCAGCTCCATGAGCACCGCGTCGCCGGCGCCGTGACCGTGCACGTCGTTCAGGACCTTGAAACCGTCGATGTCGAAGAGGATCAGCGCGAACGGGGAACCGCTCCGCCGGGAGCGCGCGATCTCACGGCGGACGGCGAGCTCGGTGGCGCGGCGGTTCGCCTGGCCCGTGAGCAGATCGGTGAGGGACTCCCGCTCCGCCTCCTGCATCCGAACCTGTGCCTCGCCCAGAGCGGTGCGCCAGGCCGCCAGGGCCGAGGCCAGAACGATCGCCACCAGCCCGCCCCCCTGGAACTGCAAGAAGGCGGCCACGTCCGCGAAGGTCGTCGCCGGCGCCAGCGCGGCCGGCAGGCCCGCGAGCCAGATCAGCGACCAGGAGACGCCCGTGAACCAGCGTGCGGAGCGCGCCGAGAGCACGTAGAAGGCGTAGATGTCGATCAGGTACAGCCACAGGCCGGCCGACAGCAGAGTGGCGGCGCTGAGGCCCTGCACGGTGAGGGCCAGGAATGCGTGCGCCAGGAACGCAATGGTGAGCAGCACGAGGCCGGTGAGCTCCCAGGGCCGCGAGACGGCCCGCCGGACCAACAACCGCACGATGAACACCGCACCGATGAGGATCACCAGCAGGCGGGCGGGGACGTCGCCGCCGTAGCCCCACATACCGGTCCGGCTCAGCGCCACGTCCGCCACGTACACGAACCAGCCCACCAACAACACCTGCAGGTGGTTGCGCAGGTGGATACGTTCGATGCTGGCGTGGGCGTCGATCCCTGGGTGCGTCCCTACCACGCTTCCAGGATGCGACGAGGTGGGTAACGGAACGCTTACCCGGCAGCCGTCCAGGCCGCCATGGAACAGCAGAACGGGCCGGCGGTTGGCCGGCCCGTTCGCGTGGTGCCGAGGAGGGGACTTGAACCCCTACGACCTAAGCGGTCACTAGCCCCTCAAGCTAGCGCGTCTACCAATTCCGCCACCTCGGCAAGCCCTCAGAGCGGCCGTGCAGCGCGCAAACTGGATGATACGTCGGGCGCTACGGGAGTGTCAAGAACGTTCACTCCTGGACGGCGTTCGTGCCTCCTCCGCCGGCTCGCGCCCGGTATCCTTGGGGCATGACCGAACGCCGCTTCCGCCGCATCCAGGAGGTCCTGGACCGACGCCAACCGGACCTGACGATCCTCGCGGAGGACGTGTACAAGCCGCACAACCTGTCGGCCATGCTGCGCTCGAGCGACGCCGTGGGCATCGGTACGGTCCATGCCGTGAGGCCCACGGGGGGCGTGCCCACCTACAACGCCACCAGCGGCTCGGCCGAGAAGTGGGTGGCACTCCGCGTCCATGACACCCTGGAAGGGGCCCTCGTCCGTGTGCGCGCCCAGGGCATGCAGGTGCTCGCGGCGCACTTCTCCGACGCCGCGGTCCGCTACGACGCCGTCGACTACACCCGGCCGACGTGCGTGGTGTTCGGCAACGAGAAGGAGGGCGTGTCGCCGGCGTGTGCCGCCGCCGTCGACGGACACGTGGTGATCCCGATGCTAGGCATGGTGAGCTCGCTCAACGTTTCGGTGGCGACGGCGGTCATCCTCTTCGAGGCACAGCGCCAGCGCCGCCGGGCGGGGCTCTACGACACCCCGCGCCTCGACGAGGCGGAGCGCAACGCGTTGACGGTACGTTGGCTGCACCCGCGTCAGGCCCGCTGGCTCCAGGCCCGCGGCCTGCCCCTACCCCGCCTGCTCCCCGACGGCTCGCTGCCCGCCGAGACGGTGGCAAGGCTCGCTGACGGGGAGCCGTAGCGCCGCTAAGCTGAGGTCATGAACTGCACCACCACGTGCGTACGTCGACCGGCGGCTGCCTGTGTGCTGGCGATCCTCGTCGCCATCCTGGCTGCCGGAGGCGCCTTCGGCCAGCGGCTCGAGCCTCTAGTACGGGGGCTGTCGCAACCGCTGAACGTGGCCACCGCAGGGGACGGCCGCCTCTACGTGGTCGAGCAGGCGGGGACCGTGCGCGTGGTCCAGAACGGCGCTCTGGCCCCGGAGCCCTTCCTCGATCTGCGGAGTCGCGTGCGGAGCGGCGGCGAACGGGGCCTGCTGGGTCTGGCCTTCCCGCCCGACACCGCCTCCAGTGGGCGCTTCTACGTCGACTACACGGACCGCAACGGCGATAGCGTGCTGGCACGCTTCACCCGCCGGGAGGGCGCCCTCCGCGTCGATCCCGGCTCCGGCACGACGTTGATGCGGGTGAGGCAACCGTACGCCAACCACAACGGCGGCAACCTGGTCTTCGGTCCCGACGGCTTCCTCTACTGGGGGCTCGGCGACGGAGGCTCGGGCGGCGACCCGCAGGGCAACGGCCAGAACCCGCAGTCACTGCTCGGCACGATCCTCCGCCTCGACGTCTCGGGTGACGGCGCCCTGCCGGCGCCGGGCAACCCCTTCCTCGAGCGCGCGGACGCCCGCCCGGAGGTGTGGTTGTACGGCTTGCGCAACCCCTGGCGCTTCAGCTTCGACCGGGCGACGGACGATCTCTACATCGGGGACGTGGGCCAGAATGCCTTCGAGGAGATCGATTTCGTGCCGGCTGGCGGGCAGGGCGGGCAGAACTTCGGCTGGAACGTGATGGAGGGCGACCACTGCTACCGGCCCGCGCAGGGTTGCGACGCGGGCGGTCTGACGGCGCCGATCGTGACCTACCCCCACGACGCCGCCTGGGGGAACTCCGTGACCGGAGGCTACGTCTACCGCGGCGAGGCGCTTCCCAGCTTGCGGGGCGCCTACCTGTTCGCCGACTTCGGCAGCGGTCGGATATGGACGGCGCGGCGAGACGCCTCCGGCTCGTGGCGTGTCTCGAAGCTGCTCGATACCGGCATGAACATCTCCAGCTTCGGCCAGGACGACGCCGGCGAGCTCTTGGTGGTCGATTACGGCGGCGGGCTCCTCTACCGCCTCGTGCCCTGAACACCCATGACGCGCAGCTTCCCGGGGACCCGGCGGGGGCGCTGGTAGAATTCAGGCGTGGAACGCTTCGTGGTGCGCGACCTGGGCCGCATGGCCTACCGACCCGCCTGGGAGGAGCAGCTGAGGGTGCACGCCGAGGTGGCCGCCGGACAGGCGCCGCCGACCCTGTTGCTGGTCGAGCACGCGCCGGTGGTGACCTTCGGTAAGAAGGGCGGGCGCGAGCACCTGCGCGTGCCCGAGCAGGAGCTGCGCGCGCGCGGCTTCGAGCTGTTCGACATCGAGCGCGGCGGGGACGTGACCTACCACGGCCCGGGGCAGCTCGTCGGCTACCCCATCTTCCCGGTCGGCCGGCGGGTGCAGGAGTACCTGCGCAAGCTCGAGGCGGCCATGGTGCGGGTGCTGGCCGAATACGGCATCGACGCGGTCGGCAGCCCCGGCTACGCAGGCGTGTGGGCCGGCAACGAAAAGGTGGTCGCCATCGGCGTGGCCATCAAGCGCGACGTAAGCTTCCACGGCTTCGCGATGAACGTGACCACCGACCTCGGTCACTTCGACACCATCGTGCCCTGCGGCCTGGAGGGCAAGGGCGTGGCGAGCATCGCCTCACTCACCGGCCGCCGCGTCCCCCTCGACGAGGTCAAGCCGCGGGTGGTGGACGCCCTCCGCGCGGTCTTCTCGGAGCAGGACGGTCCCAGCGACCCGTCGACGGGCCGAGGCACGAACGTAGGAGAGCGGGCGACCCCATGATCAACTCGCGTGAGTTCAAGAAGCAGGTCAAGGCCGTCGAGGGCGGTATCCGCCGCAACGAGGAGATCGCCGAGGACGGCGGTCTCGGGCAGAAACCCTCCTGGCTGAAGGTCAAACTGCCCTCGGGCGGCGCCTTCCAGGACATGAAACGCAACGTCACCGGCCACCGCCTCGCGACGGTGTGCGAGGAGGCGCGCTGCCCCAACATCGCCGAATGCTGGAACGCCGGCACCGCCACCATCATGCTGATGGGCTCGGTGTGCACCCGCGGCTGCAAGTTCTGCGCCGTCGCCACCGGCAACCCGGCGGGCCTGCTCGATCCCGACGAGCCTCGGCTGGCGGCGCAGTCCGTGAAGAGCATGGGGCTCACCTACGTGGTGCTCACCTCGGTCGACCGCGACGATCTCGACGATGGCGGGGCCTCCCACTACGCCGCCTGCGTGCGCGCCATCAAGGAGGCCAGTCCCGAGACCGCGGTCGAGGCCCTGACGCCCGATTTCTCCGGCAACACCGACCACGTGCAGCGCGTGCTCGACTCGGGCATCGAGGTGTACGCCCAGAACATCGAGACCGTGCGCCGCCTGACCCACCCAGTGCGCGACCCGCGCGCCGGCTACGAACAGACCCTGGCGGTGCTGGCCTACGCCAAGCGCGCCCGGCCCGACGTGCTCACCAAGACCAGCCTGATGCTCGGACTGGGCGAAACCGACGGCGAGATCCTGCAGGCCATGCACGACCTTCGCGGCGTGGGCGTGGACATCCTCACGCTGGGCCAGTACCTCCGCCCCAGTCGCGCCCACCTGCCGGTCGAACGGTGGGTGCCCCCGGAGGACTTCCGTCGCTACCGTGACGTCGGGCTCGAGCTCGGCTTCCTCGAGGTCGTCTCCGGCCCCCTCGTGCGCAGCTCGTACCGCGCCGAGCGGGCGCTCGAGAAGAACAACGCCGGCATCGCCCTGTAGGCGAGCCGACGCGCTCCTGCAGGGCGGCGTTCGCCGCCTCTAGCCGTTCTCTTCCGCTTCCAGCGCAGCTTCCTTCTGTCGCTGGTAGGCCTCGATGGTCGACCCGATGAGGGCGTGCGTCTCGTCCATGCCGTGCCATTCGTCGACGTGGGTGTGTTTCCCCTCGAGCTCCTTGTAGATGGTGAAGAAGTGCTCGATCTCGCGCAGACGGTGACGTGAGACGGTGTCGAGGTGGCGGTTGCTGTCGTATCGCGGGTCATCCACCGGCACGGCCAGGAGCTTCTGGTCGCGCCCCTTCTCGTCGCTCATCTCCAGGAAGCCTAGCGGCCGCGCGCGCAGCACCGCACCAGGGAAGGTGGCGCGCGTGATCAGCACCAGGATGTCGACCGGGTCGCCGTCCTCGGCGAGCGTTCCGGGGACGAAGCCGTAGTCGCCGGGATAGTGCATCGGGCTGTAGAGGACGCGGTCGAGCCGGAAGATCCCCAGCTCGGGGTCGTACTCGTACTTGTTGCTGCTGCCGGAGGGCACCTCGATGACGGCGTTGACGACGTCCGGTGCGTTCACGCCGGGGCTCAGGTCCTTGAGGTTGGTCACGTTGGCTCTCCTGTCTCGAGGGCGGGCTCCGGCCGCACGCCGCACACGGTGTCGAGGAATAGGGCGTGCACGCGGTCGTCGCCGAGAAGCTCGGGGTGGAACACGGTGGCCATCAGGCGCTCGTCCACAGCAGCCACGATGTCGTCGTCGTAGCGTGCCAGCACACGCACGCTCTCCCCCACCCGGGTGATGCGCGGCGCCCGGATGAACAGGGCGTGGAAGGGCACGGCGAGGCCGTCGATGTCGAGGTCGGCCTCGAACGAGGCCACCTGCCGCCCGTAGTCGTTACGGGTCACGGAGATGTCCATGAGGCCGAGGCGCGGTTGATGCGGGTAGCCCACGATGTCCACGGCCAGCTCGATGGCTCCGGCGCACGTGCCCCACAGCGAGCCGCCCTCGCGGTAGAAGCGCTCCAGCGCGGTGTCGAGCCCGTAGTCACGCATGAGCTTTGCCATGGTGGTCGACTCCCCGCCCGGGATCACCACGCCCTGCAGACCGTCGAGGTGACGGGGCAAACGCACCTCGACCACCGTCACGCCGAGGCGCTCGAGCGCCAGGCGGTGCTCGCGGAAGGCGCCCTGCAGGGCCAGCACGCCGACGCGTCGAGAGGGGGCGGGGTCGTCCACGGCAGTCATTGTGTCACGCCGATGGCCCGCACCGAGCGGCGCGGGACGACGCGCCCGTCCCTGCCTAGGCTTCCATCCCAGCCAGCACGCCCTTCACCAGGGCCCGGGCCACGACCGTCTGAACGGCGACCGAGAGGCCGTAGAGCGGCGCCGACGGACCCCGCCCGGTGCTGAGGACGAAGGTCGTGTCACCGTCGAACACCGTGTGTGACGGCCGAGTGACTCGAGCGATGCCCATGTGTGCGCTCTGTGCCAGCGCCCTCGCGCCGGCCTTCGTGAGGGGAGCGTCGGTAGCGACGACGACGAGCGTCGTCTGCGTCCCGAGTCGGGCGAGCGCGAAATCGACGGCAGCCTCCGAAAGCGCCTCTCTCGGTCCCGCCACGAGGCTCCCCGACTCGGCATCGACGATGCTCCCGGCCGCGTTGCTGATGCCCAGCGCGGCGACGACCGCACCTCCGACTTGCATCGCCGCGCTGCCGACGCCGCTGCGCACGGCGGCCCCCGGACCGCCGAACTGGCCCACCGTGGCGCCGGTTCCGGCACCTACGGCCCCCACGAGGACGGGCGCCGACGTCGCCGCCTGCGCAGCGGCCGCGCCGGCGGCGGCGTCGGGCCGCACCCCCGCGTCACCGACGTTGAGGTCGAACAGCGCGGCAGCCGGCACGATCGGCACACGACCGTACGGCGTGACGTGGCCGCGTCCCATCCCCTCGAGCCAGCGCATCACCCCGTCCGCAGCCGCGAGGCCGAAGGCGCTGCCTCCCGTCAGCAGCACCGCGTCCGCACGCTCGACGGTCTTCTCCGGCGCCAGAAGGGCGGTCTCGCGCGATCCCGGGGACGCACCCATCACCAGGCCCGAGACGACGCAACCGCCCACCGGACACACGACGACGGTGCATCCGGTGCGGGCAACGGCCTCGGTCCAGTGGCCGACGAGGATGGCCTGGACGGCCGTGAGGCTGTCGTTTTCGATGGCTGTGCTCCCCTCTCCGGCGGATCGCGCCTCAGCCGCCGGCCCGGAACGACCGGGCGGGCGCGGGAGCGCCGGCTGCATACCCTCGCCGAGACCGACCGTCAGCGACCGCTAGGAGACGCGCTCCCAACCGTTGAGGACGTACCCCCCGTCGAGGCCGTGGGGCCTACCTGGGCCCCCGCCGGCAGGTACTGATCGACGTTCTTGGGGTCCACCTCGATCATCTCGATCTGGTCGGGTGGGGTATCGACGGTGGCGCGCTTGCCGGTGCGCTTGTCGATGGGCAACTGCAGCTTCACGGTGGACAGGAACCCCTGCGTGCTCAGGTCGGTGGTCGACTTGAAGGCCGCCTTGGTGCCGGTCGGGTCGAGCGCCCCCGTCTTCAGGTCGATGTTGTGGAAGACGACGCCGTCCGGGACCGGGAAGCCGCTGGAATCCGCGGAGTGACCCCGCAAGGCACCCTGCGCGAAGGTGTTGAACGCGAAGATCGGCTGTTGCGAGCTGGTCACCAGATGGCTGGTGCCGTCGGCGTAGGTCATGTGCCTCGGCATCGGCTTGTTGTCATCGTTCCCGATCCACACGGCGCCGACCAGACCCGGCGTGAGCCCCACGAACCAGATGTCGCGCTCCGAGTCGGTGGTGCCGGTCTTGCCGGCCAGCCAGTGGCCCGGAACCTCCGCCCGCCACGAAAGCGCCCAGTTCGGCTTCCGATCGACGATGTTGCCGTGCATCATGTCCAGCATGATGTAGGCCGTTTGCGGGCTCCATACCCTGGCCCGGCGCGGATGCGCCTCGTAGAGCACGTTGCCCTGGGAGTCCTCGACCTTGTTGACGAAGTAGGGCACGGTGTACACGCCGCCGTTGGCGAAGGCCGCGATGGCGGCGGCATGCTGCAGCGGCGTCACCTCGAAGCTGCCGAGCGCCATGCCGAGGTAGGGCTTGACGCTATAGCCGAGCTCACGCGCCTTCTCGGCGACGGCCTCCGGCGTGGCAGCCTCGAGGGCCTTCACTGCCGGGATGTTGCGGCTGCGGTCGAGGTTCTCGCGCGCCGTCTGGTAGCCGTCGTAGGCGTTGTCCCACTCTTTGGGCTGGTAGTCCGGCTGGCCCTTGACCTTGAAGATCGTCTTGTCGTCGACCAGGATGCTCGCCTGGTTCAACGCCCCCTGCTCGACGCCGGTGCCGTACACGATGGGCTTGAACGACGAGCCGGGCTGGCGATAGGCCTGGATGGCGCGGTTGAACTCCTGCGGAGGCTGGTTCGGTCCGAGCTTCTGCCCGACCATCGCCAGCACCCCGCCCGACTGCGGGTCGATGCCCACGATCGCCATCTGGGCGCCGGCCGGGATCTCGGTGGTGCGGCTGGCCTCGTTGGCCGCCTTCTGCGCCTGCACGTCGATGGTGGTGTAGACCTTGAGCCCGCCGCGCCCGAACACCATGTTCTCGCCGTAGCGTTGCGTCAGCCAGTTGCGCACCGCCAGCACCACACCGCGGGACAGGTCGGAGCTGATGCTCGATTGCACCACGACGTTCTCGCCGGTGCGGGTGGCCTTCACCACGTCGCCCTTGTCGTCGTAGGTGACGTTCCAGCCGCGCGGCTCGAGCTTGTAGCTCCACGCCCTCTGCGCCGCCTCCTTGGAGATGGTGCCACGCCGGACCATCTTGTCCAGCACGTCCCGCATCCCCTGGCGCGCAGCGGTGAAGTTGTCGTGCATGGCGTTGGGCGCGGGGATCAACCGCGCCAGGTAGAGCCCCTCGGCAAGGTTCAGCTCGATGGGGTTCTTGCCGAAGTAGGCCTGCGAAGCGGCCCGGATGCCGTAGACGTTGCCGCCCCAGAACACCACGTTGATGTAGCGCTGCAGGATCTCCGGCTTGGTCAAGCGACGCTCCAGCTCGACCGCCAGCATGATCTCCTTGGCCTTGCGCTCCAACGAACGCTCGCCGGCGATGTTCTGCAGCACGGTGTTCTTGATGACCTGCGTGGTGATGGTGGAGCCGCCGCGGTTGGAGTGCGCGAAGAACTCCTGGTAGGTGGCCTTGGCGATGCCGGGCAGATCGAAACCGTAGTGCCGGAAGAACTGGTCGTCCTCCGAGGCCACGATCGCCTCCAGCGCCGCCGGGGACACCTGGCTCAACGTGACCGGGATGCGGTTGGTCGGCTCCTTGTTCTTCCCCACCGCCGGCACGATCGTCCCGATGCGCGTTCCGTCCTGCGCGTACACCTCGGTGTTGGACGTGTACTCGAGCGCGTCGACCTGATCGAGCGAGGGCAGATCCTGTGCCCAGTGCAACGCCGACGAGCCCACGAGGGCCACGAACGACAGGACCGCCGCGAGGGCGAGCAGGTAGAGCCCCTGGACGACTTTCACGAGGTTCATGCTACCAGGGCGAGCCATGAGCCGGAGTTAAGCAGTCGCACACGGACCCTCATGCTCGTTTCCGCGCGAGGCGCGCGCTCGTCGATCGTCGGACCGGCAGCCCACACGGCGACGACGCCTTCGGTCCTCACCAGCCGCGCGTGGCGAGCAGCTCCTCCTCCTTGAGGGTGTCGAGGTTGATGCCGACCATGGCCTCTCCGAGGTTCCGCGACACCTGCGCCAGGATCTCCGGGTCCTCGAAGTGGGTGACCGCCTTGACGATGGCCTCGGCACGCCGCAGCCACGCCTCATGACGCTTGCCGTCGTCCTGCTCGCTCATGGCCGACTTGAAGATGCCGGAGCCCACGAAGACACCGTCGAGACCGAGTTGCATCATCATGGCGGCGTCCGCCGGGGTGGCGACGCCACCGGCTGCGAAGTTCACCACGGGCAGCTTGCCGGTCTCGTGGATGGAGCGCACCAGGTCGACGGGTGCGCCGTGGTCCTTGGCGTAGGCCATGAGCTGCTCGGGGCGCATCGCCTGGATGGCGCGGATCTCCCCCATCACGGCGCGCGCGTGGCGCACCGCCTCCACCACGTTGCCGGTGCCGGCCTCGCCCTTGGTGCGGATCATCGCCGCGCCCTCCCCGATGCGCCGGAGCGCCTCGCCGATGTTCGTGGCCCCGCACACGAACGGCACCGTGAAGGCGAACTTGTCGATGTGGTAGGCCTCATCGGCCGGCGTGAGCACTTCCGACTCGTCCACGAAATCCACGCCCAGCGCCTGCAGGATCTGCGCCTCGACGAAGTGGCCGATACGGACCTTCGCCATCACCGGGATCGAGACCGCATCGATGATCTGCTCGACCAGCCCGGGATCGCTCATGCGGGCCACCCCGCCCTGCGCCCGGATGTCGGCCGGCACGCGCTCCAGCGCCATCACCGCCGTCGCTCCGGCATCCTCCGCGATACGCGCCTGATCCGCCGTGACGACGTCCATGATGACGCCACCCTTGAACATCTCGGCAAATCCGGTCTTCACCTTGGTGCTGCCGATCTTCTTCTCTGCCATGGCCACTCCTTCTCGCCTTCTCCCCGGACCTCGCCGCCGATGCCAACGCACGCCGACGCGGGCGTCGCCTCGGGGGGCGCGCTCGCCTTCGTTCTATCCATTGTGCCGCAGTCCTGCCGCGGACGCTTGGAGTATACGCGACGCGGGGCCGCGACGCGGCCCCGCATGGTGCCCTGCAGCGCTCAGGAACGCGTGAAGGAGATGTAGTCCTCGAGCTTGCGCAGCGCCGAGCCATCGGCGATCAGCTCGAGGGCACGCTCCACCCCGCTGCGAAGATCGTCCACGGCGTCGGCGAGGTACAGGGCGGCTCCGCTGTTGAACGCCACCACGTCGCGCTTGGCGCCGTCGATGCTCCCGTCCAGGACGCCGCGAAGCACGGCGGCGTTGGCTTCGGCGTCGCCGCCGGACAGCTCCTCCAGCCGGGCGCGTTTGAGCCCCACTTCCTCGGGCGTCACGACGTAGGTGCGCCTGTCGCCGCTGGCCATCAGCTCGGTCACCTTGGAGGGGCCGGTCACCGTGAAGTCGTCGATGCGGTCGCCGTGCACCACCAGTGCGCGCTCGACGCCGAGGCCCGCCAGCACGTCCGCCAGACGCTCGGTCAGCTCGGCGTCGTAGACGCCCATGAGCTGCCGGTTCGCCGACGCCGGGTTGGTCAGCGGGCCGAGGTTGTTGAAGATGGTGCGCGCCTTCAGGTCTGCCCGGATCGGCGCCACGAACTGCATGGCGGGGTGATGGTTGCGCGCGAACATGAAGGCAAGGCCGACACGGTCGACGGCCTCGGCGAGGCGCTCGGGACTCTGATCGAGCTCGGCGCCCAGCGCCCGCAGCACGTCGGCCGAGCCGGACTTGCGGGTCACGCCGATGTTGCCGTGCTTGGCGACCCGCACGCCCCCGGCAGCGATGACGAACATGGCACTGGTGCTGATGTTGATGGTGTCGATACCGGTGCCGCCCGTACCGCAGGTGTCGAGCAGGACCCCGCCCGGCCGCACCGGCACGTGGATGGCGCGCTCCCGCATGGCCTCGGCGAAACCGATGATCTCGTCGACGGTCTCGCCGCGCGTGCGCAGCGCGGCCAGCAACGCCGCGGCCTGCATCTGCGACAGGCGCCCGTCCATCAGCCGGCCCATGACGTCGCGCGCGATCTCGCGGCTGAGGGTCTCGCCGTTGAAGACGGCACCCAGGATCGGCGCGATATCGGACTTCGGATTCAGCTGCTCACTCATGCGGACTCCTCCACGGTGCTGCCCTCACGGTCGCACGCGCCCTCCAGGTAGGCGCGCTCGTAGGCGACGCTGCCGCCGCCGAGGCGTTGGAACCATCGGCCCAGCCCGATGCCGAAGACCAACCGCTTCCCGACCACCTGCAGCGGGTGGAGCCCGAGCCGCCAGCGCAGGGGCGGGTGGCGCTCGACCAGGCGCGCGGCGTTGGCGCCTGCGGCCCTCGCCTTCGCCGGGTCGGCACCCCACCGCGGATCGGGGCCGAGGTGCACGGCCGAAGCGGAAGGCAACGCGCGGAACACCAGCCCCGCACGAGCCAGCCGATAGCCCAGCTCGATGTCCTCCCCGCCATAGCCCACGAGCTCTTCATCGAAGCCGCCGACCTGCCGGAACGTGACCGCCGGAACGCTGCTGTTGGCGCCGTTCAGGTTCCAGAAGCCCACGCGTGGGGGACGCCACCAGCGGCGCTCGCCATCCACCTCGAACGCCACGCTGCCGATGGCGGCGCACAGGCCCTTCTCCTGCTCGGCCACGTGCCGCGCCAGGGCGTCGGGTGCGGGAAGGCAATCGTCGTCGGAGAACAGCAGGATGCTGCCGCATGTGCGCGCGGCGCAGGCGTTGCGGGCGGCCCCCGCTGACAGCTGCTCGTCGGTCTCGAACAGCTTGAGCGGGAACGGGAGCTCGAGGGCGGCGAGGTCGGCCGCGCTGCCGTCGTCACCGCCGTTCAGGCACACCACCCACTCGAAGCGCTCGGGGTCGAGCGTCTGCGCCGCCAGCGCGTCGGCCTTGCGCCGCAATGCGCGGGGCCGCCCCCCGGCGACGGTCAACACACTGATGTACGGACAGGGCACGGAACGCTTCCCCTACAACCGGTCCAGGAAGCGCTGCAGCATGGCGTGCCCGGTGTCGGTAAGGATGCTCTCAGGATGGAACTGCACGCCCCACACCGGATGATCCCGGTGCACCACGCCCATCACTACCTCTACCCCGTCGTCCTCGCACCAGGCGTTGACGCGCAGCTCGCCCGGCAGGTCCTCGATCACCAGCGAGTGGTAGCGCGTGGCCGTCAGCGGGCTCGGCAGGCCCTCGAAGACGCCGCTCCCGTCGTGCTCGACGAGGCTGGTCTTGCCGTGCATCAGGCGCCGCGCCCGTACCACCGACGCGCCGTAGGCCGCTCCGATGGCCTGGTGACCGAGGCAGACGCCGAGGATCGGAATCTGCGCGCCGTAGCGACGGATGAGCTCGACCGACTGTCCGGCCTCCGCCGGCGTGCAGGGGCCCGGCGACACCACGATGCCTGCCGGCGCCGTCCGCGCGACCTCGTCGAGATCGAAGGCGTCGTTGCGCCATACGACGGGCTCCGCGCCCAGCTCACCGAGGTACTGCACCAGGTTGTAGGTGAAGGAATCGTAGTTGTCGATGACCAGGACCTGGGCCATGGCGTCACCCGAGCCCTTCGGTGGCCATCTCGACGGCGCGTCGCAGTGCCGCCAGCTTGTTGAGCGACTCCTGCCACTCCGCCGCAGGATCGCTGTCGGCTACCACGCCACAGCCGGCCTGCAGGTGGAGCCGCCCGCCCGCGGCCACCACGGTTCGCAGCGTCAGCGCCATGTCCATGGAGCCGGAAACGCTCAGGTAGCCGAAGGCGCCGGCATAGGGGCCGCGCCGCACCGGCTCGAGCTCGTCGATGATCTCCATGGCACGGATCTTCGGCGCGCCCGACGCCGTCCCCATCGGCAGGGTCGAGGCGAGCGCATCGAGCGGCGTGCGCCCCGGTGCCAGCTCGCCCTCGACCCGCGAAACCAGGTGCATCACGTGGCTGTATCGCTCCACCCGCATCAAGTCGGACACGCGCACGCTGCCGAAGCGACACACCCGGCCCAGGTCGTTGCGGCCGAGGTCGACGAGCATCACGTGCTCAGCACGCTCCTTCTCGTCGGACAGGAGCTCCGCGGCCAACGCCGCGTCCTCTCCGGCATCGGCGCCGCGAGGGCGGGTGCCGGCGATGGGACGGGTCTCGACCTTGACCCCGTCGCTGCGCACGAGGCTCTCGGGGCTGCTGGACACCAGCGTGACCGGCCCGAGATCGAGATAGCCGAGATAGGGGCTGGGATTGATCGAGCGCAGCGCGCGGTAGATGGCGAAGGGATGGACGCCCAGTTCCGCGCTCAGGCGCTGGCTCGGAACTACCTGGAAGATGTCGCCGGCGCGGATGAACTCGACGGCGCGCTCGACCGCGGTCATGAAGGTCTCGCGCGTGAAGTTGCTGGCGAAGCTGCTCAGGCGGCCGGCGCGATCGCCGGGCACGCCCGGCAGCGGGCCTCGCAGGCGCTGGTAGGTGGCGTCCACCAGGGCTCGCGCTCGCGCCTCGTCGCCGGGGTCGCCGTCGACGGCAGGCGCGACGACGTACAGCCGGCGCAGCAGGTGATCGAAGATCACCAGCACCTCGGGCTCGATGAAGAGCAGGTCAGGGAGGTTCAGCTCGTCGGGGTTGGCGTCCGGGAGCTGCTCGTAGAGCCGGATGAGATCGTAGCTGGCGTAGCCGACCGCGCCTGCCCAGAAGGGGGGAAGCTCGGGGGGCGCAGCCGCCGGCCGAACCGTCATGTCCCACAGCGCCCGCAGGGGGTCGCGGGTGGTGAAGCGGTCGGTGCCGCCCGGGCCGGTGAGGGTGACGCGGTCACCCCGCACCTCCATGCGGCGCCGCTGACCGGTGCCGATGAAGGAGTAGCGTGCCACGTGCTCGCCCTGCTCGACGCTCTCGAGCAGGAACGAGGGGTGGCCGGCGACCTTCAGGTAGGCCGTGAGGGGGGTCTCGAGGTCGGCCAGCAGCTCCCGGAATACCGGGCGCACGCGGCCTTCGACGCGAGTGGGGTCAGTCAAGGGACTCTCTCCGATTCCGAACCTTGGGCCGGGCCGCCGCAGGGCGGCCGATCATGCGGACGTCAGACGCCGCCGTGGCGCCATCGCCCGAGGGCCCCGGTCCAGGAATGGAGCACGGACATGACGAGAGTATACCGAGTGCGGGCAGCGATCCGGGGCGGTGCCGGCCACGCCTCGAGGGCGTCGCCAGCGCACTCCCACTGCACGTGCGCTCCTTGCAACGTGGGCGCTCAGTCCTCCTCGGCCTCGGGTAGGAACATCCCGATGGCGTGGTAGCCGGCGTCGACGTAAACGGTCTCCCCCGTGACGCCACCGCCCAGCTCGTCGCACAGCAGCGACAGGCTGAGACCAGCGACCTCGCTGCCCTCGATGTTGCGGGCGAGCATGCTGCGGGCCCCGGCCTCGGAGTACATCTCACCGAACCCGCGGATGGACCGAGCCGCGACCGTCCGCACCGGTCCCGCGGAGATGGCGTTCACGCGGATGCCCTTCGGCCCCAGGTCGTAAGCCAGGTAACGCATGCTGGCCTCGAGCGCCGCCTTGGCAACGCCCATCACGTTGTAGTGCGGCACCACGCGCTCGGCAGCGAGGTAACTCAGCGTCACCATGCTCCCGCCGCCCTTCATCAACCTGGCGGCCCGGTTCGCCACGGCCACGAGGGAGTAGGCCGAAACGTCGAGCGCGGTGCTCCAATCCTCCCGACGGGTGTTGACGAAGGGCCGCTCGAAGGTGACGGGCGGCGCGAAGGCCAGGGCGTGCACCACGTAGTCGAGGTGCCCCATCTCGGAAGCGAGGGTGTCGAAGAGGCCGTCGAGTTGCTCGTCGCTGGTCACGTCGCACTCCGCCAGCACCGTTCCCTCGAGATCCGCGGTGAGCTTCTCCAGGGTGGGCCGCAGCCGCTCCCCCTGGTAACTGAACGCGAGACGAGCGCCGGCCTCCGCCAGCGGCTGCGCGATGGCCCACGCCAGCGAGCGCTGGTTGGTGACTCCCATGACCAAGCCGTTCTTTCCGGTCAGATCGATGCCGAACATGGTGCTCCCTCCCGATCGTCCGCCACCGCGCCTGCCACGGACCGGCCGATCGCTCACAGGCTGCTGCGCCAGTCTACCGGGCGTGCCTATCGGTCGTGCTTCGTTGCCACGTGGGTGTCGTCAGCCCTCCGTCATGAGGCGCTCGAAGCGCGCGCGAGCGTCGCTGGCCTTGCCGCGTTCGCCTCGCGCTTCCCACACCGAGGCGAGCCCCTCCCACGCGACCTCACTGAAGGGCTCGTGCTCCGTCATCTTCTGGTAGAGCGTCGTCGCCTGCTTGAGATCGTCCCGCTCCTCGGCGCGCTCGGCGGCTGCCTGGAGCAGCGTCAGGTGCTCGGCCTGCAGGTTCAGCCGGATGTTCTCGATCCAGGCGGAATCGAACCCGATGAGGAAGTGACCGCTGTAGACCTGCATCGCCTCCTGGTAGGCGTGCAAGTCGCCCGACTCGCGGGCCTGCTGGCTGAGGCCACGGTAGCGGTCGCCGTCGTACTCGATGTTGAACTTGCTGTGCAGGTAGTAGCGACGGTTCGCCGATTCCACCAGCTCGCCGCCCATGACCTTTCGCAGCCGGTAGAGCGTGGTGTGGAAGCTGCTGGAGGCCTTGGACTCGCTCTTGCCCGGCCACAGCGCCTCGGCCACCTCGAAGGTGGTGACGCCGGAGCGGTGCTCGAGCAGGTAGAAGAGCAGCTCGAGCGCCTTGAGCGAGTCCCAATCGAGACGCTCACCATCGCGCGTGATGACCGGATGCCCGAACCCCTTGGCAGTGACGATGCCCTCGAAGGGCTGCCGAAGCTCCGCGATGCGCTTCAGGCGCACCTCGACCGCTTCCAGCAGCTCGGCCTTGTTGAAGGGCTTGGTGAGGTAGTCGTCGGCGCCGAGCGCCATGCCCTTGCGCATCGACCGCCGGTCCTCCATCGCCGTGAGGAACAGGAACGGCACCGCGCGGAGCTCCTGGATCGAGCGCGCCTGGCGGTAGAACTCGAAGCCGTCCATGTCGGGCATGGAGATGTCCGACACGATGACGTCAGGCCTCAGCCCCTCGTTCAGCTCGCCGAGGGCCTCCATCGGATTGTCGAAGGTCAACACGGCGTACCCGGCACCGACAAGGCTCAACTCCGTGACCTTGAGGGTTCCGGGTTCGTCGTCCACGACCATCACGAGCGTCGCCGACATCACTCAAGTCTACTCCACGGTTCTGCGCGGCGCGTATGAAGGAATCGACCAGCTGGGCGACGACGGGCCGGGACCCACACCACGCAGGAGCGGGGCTCAGCCATGCCAGGACTCGGTCTCCTGGTAGTGCACCAGCGCCGAGAACTCGACCGTGGTCTCCAGCGCAGCGGTCGAGAACTTGACGTCGACGATCAAGGTGTCCCGGTCGAGGGAGGCGATGAAGTCGTTCAGCCGCGCCTCGAAGAGCTCGAAGTTGTTGGAGCTGATGAGCTTGAACTTGGGTTCCATGGTCCCTATCCTCCTGCGCTCGAGCTTCGCAGCTCGCTCGGATCATCACCCATGATGGCGTCCACCCCCACGCCACGCAAGGCGCGCATGGCGTCGGGATCGTTCACCGTCCACACGTTGACAGCCACCGCTCGTGCGTGCGCCGCACGCACGAAGTGCTCGTCCACCAGCGAATGGTGCGGGTGGAGGGCGTCGACGTGCAACCATCCCGGCCGCGGCAGGCCGCCGCGGAGCTTCACGGTCGACGCGTCGTACAGCAGTGCCACGCGTAGACCCGGCGCCAGCAGCCGCACACGCGCCAGCGACAACGGGCTGAAGCTCGACACCAGGACCCGCTCGGCCAGGCCGGAGGCGTTCACGGCGCGAACGACCGCGCGCTCGAGCCCGTGGGTGCGCCAGCCGCTGGCCTTGATCTCGAGGTTGAGCAGCCGCCCTGGATAGCGCCGCGCCAACGCGAACAGCTCGTCCAGCGTCGCCAGCTCGGGAAGCCGCTCGCGCAGCTGCCCGTAGCTCTGGGCCGCGACCGGTCGGCCCCCCACCTCCGCGTCGTGGGTGAGCACCAGCTCGCGGTCGAGGCTGCGCTGCACGTCGAACTCGACCCCGTCCAGTCCGTCGTCGAATGCCCGTGCGAAGGCGGCCAGGGTGTTCTCCGGCTCGACGCCACGGGTTCCACGGTGGCCCACCAGCAGCGTGCGCCCGCCGGGCACCCCGGGAAGGGCACGTCCCCGCCAGATCGCACGCCACAGGCCGAACGCGAGCACGAGCAGCACGACGTAGGTGAGCGCGTCCGGCACGGAACCGAAGGGACCCGGGAGCATCGCCGCGAGTATAGCGCGCCAACACTTGCCTGGCTCCGGTCGCGCCGGTAGGAACGTGCGCAGGGACGGATTCGGCCACGCCGGGCCTCTGCTAGCATGAGGCGTCGTGGACATCCCCAAGGCCAGCAAGCCCCGCCCGCGTCGCGAGTGGATCATGCGTGCGGTCCAGCCGCTCGCGAGCCGCTGCGTAACGTGGGCGGCGCGGCGGCGCATCGATCCGATGGCCGTCGTGGCCGCGCACGCCCTGACGGGACTGGCGGCGGCGGTCCTGCTGACACGCCAGGCGAGCGTCGCCCTCATCGCGGCCGCTGTGTTGCTGCAGCTCAAGACCCTGCTCGACAACGTCGACGGCGGCCTCGCACGCGTGAGCGGACGGGTCACCGAGGCCGGTCGCTACCTCGACACGACGGCCGACCTGGTCGTCAACGTCGCCCTCTTCGTCGCTCTGACACGCCACGGGCCCGCCCTGCCGGCGCTGCTCGCCCTGCTCGTCCTGACGCTCCTGCTGTCGCTCGACTTCAACCTGGAGGGGCGATACCGGGAGCTGCGGGCCCCGCTCCCCGCTGCGCCCGCCCCGCTCCCGCCCGGCATGCCACGGTGGCTTCTGAACGTGCCGAGGGGCGTGTACCGGGTCTTGCTCGAACCGCAGGACCGCTGGCTGCGCCACCTGGATCGGGCTCTGTTCGAGCGCATCTCCGGCCGGACCGAGGCATCCGCCCCCGCCCACCTGCGCCTGGCCTGGAACGACCTCTTCTCCACGGCGACCCTCGTCAACCTCGGCCTGAGCAGCCAGCTCGTTCTGCTCGGAGCGCTCTGCGTGCTCGGGCGACCCTACCTGTACGTGGTGAGCGTCTACCTCCAACTCGCCTACGTCCTCGCGGTGCAGGCCGTGCGGGTCGCCCGCCTCCGCAGGACGCTGCGCGAGGGGCGCGGGAGCGCGGCATGACCGCCGGCTCCAGCATGCCGCGCCCTCTCGCCACCGTCGGCGCGCTCGTCGTCGGTCCGTCCGGCCGTGTGCTGTTGATCCGCACCCACAAGTGGCGGGACCGCTGGGGGGTACCCGGCGGCAAGATCGAGTACGGCGAGACGATGGCTGCCGCGGTGCGCCGCGAGGTGCGCGAGGAGACCGGCCTGGATCTGGACGACGTCCGCTGGGCACCGGTCCAGGAAGCGGTGGAGAGCCATGAATTCCACCGGCCCGCCCACTTCGTGTTGCTGAACTTCGTGGCCCGGAGCCCTTCCGAACAGGTGCACCTCAACGAGGAGGCGCAGGCGTTCGCCTGGGTGGAGCCGGAGGAGGCCCTCACGATGGATCTCAACCGACCGACCGCCGTTCTGGTGCGGCATTTCCTGGAACGCGGCTTCGACACGCCGCCGCTGGAGCACCGTGCTTGAGCCCACGGTTCCCCGACCCACGGCGCTGGTGACGGGCTCGGCGCGCGGCATCGGTCGGGCGCTGATCCTGGCGCTGGCCAAATCGGGTCACGACGTCGCCGTCCACTACCGCAACAGCGCCGCCGAGGCCGCCGAGGCCGCCGAGGAAGCGCGCTCGTTCGGGGCGCGGGCCGTTGCGCTGCAAGCCGACGTCACGATCGAAGCGGAGGCGCGCGCCCTCGTCGAGACCGCCCGCAGCGAGCTGGGACGCCTCGACGTGCTCGTGAACAATGTCGGCGACTACCACTTCGGTCCGCTCGACGAGCTCGACGCGCAGCGCTGGCATGCCATGTTCGACAGCAACCTGCACGCCACCTTCTACACATGCCAGACGGCGGTGCCGATCCTGCGCGCACAGGGCGGCGGGCGCATCGTGAACATCGGCTATGCCGGCGCCGAACTCGTCAAGGCCCGACCGTCGATCGTGGCCTACGCCGCCGCCAAGACCGGCGTCATCCTCTACAGCAAGGCGCTCGCCAGGAGCGAGGCCGCCCACGGCATCACCGTCAACGTGGTGAGTCCTGGAGTGATGGAGAACAGCGTCACCCAGCCAACCGGCGAGGTGCCGATGGGTCGCGCAGGCAGGTTCGAGGAGCTGGTGGCGGCGGTCCGTTACCTGCTCTCGGCCGAGGCCGCCTACGTCACCGGCGCGACCATCGAGGTGGCCGGCGGCTGGAACCTGTGACGTGCGCTAGAGGTCGTCCTCTTCGAAGCGGAGGCTGCCCCTGGCGTGGTCGCCGGTACCGTGACTGACGTCGAACACGCCCCCCGCCTGCTTCAGGTTGATCGTCACGAAGTCGTGGTGCTGCAGGACCTCGAACGCTTCCAGGGGCGCGTCCCGACGCGGGAGGAGCACGCGCGCGCCGTGGAGATCCTGGAAGGGCCGGTCGGTGAACACCGTGTGGAGATAATCCGACACCCGCTGTTCGGGCATCAGGTAGAGCCGCCCGGTGAGCACGTAGCTGGCGTACATCACGTAGACCAGGCGCGCCTCGCGGCGAACGTGCTCGCTCGGCTCCTCGGCGTGGCCCCCCACCACCCACATGATGTGCTCCTTGGGCACAGCGGCGAAGTCGGTCTCGTACTGCAGCGCGTTGTTCGCCGGCGGATGGCGGAAGCCCGCGTCGTAGACCATGCAACGCGTCACGGGCAGGTATGGACGATCGGTGAGGTTGAGGAGGCGGGCGGTGCTCACGATCTCCGGTAGATGAAGGAGGCCATAGAGGCGGAACTCGTTGGTGTAGACCCGTCCTTCGGTCGGCGTGACGCGACGTCCGTTGACGACCATGCAGGACGCTACCACGTGCGTCCTGGCCGCCCCCGGGGCGAGCACCCGAGAGCACCCGCGCCCTCCGCGACGCTATGCTGGCCCCATGGCCCGGGACGACGAGGGCGGCGGGGAACAGCGCGGCCGCAGCGCGGCGCAGGACAGCATGTTCGCGGCCCCGGGCGCGGAAGCCGGCCCGACCTTGCGCAACGACGTTGGCGGGGCGGGAGCCGCCGGGTCCGGCGTTCCCGCTCCCGGCGAGCGGGTCGTGGTCATCGATGGGCACGGCCTCGCCTACCGCAGCTACTTCGGCGTGGGCGATCTCTCCACGTCCAGGGGGCAACCGACGCAGGCTATCTACGGCTTCCTGCGGACGCTGCTCGCTCTGCTCAGGGAGGGCGACGCCGTCGTGGTCGTCACCTTCGATGCCCCCGCCCCCACCTTCCGGCACGAGCGCTTCGAGGATTACAAGGCGGGACGCGCGCCCACACCGGAGGATCTGCCCTCGCAGATCGCCGTGATCAAGCACCTCCTCGACCTGATGGGGGTTCCCAGGCAGGAGGTTCCCGGGCTCGAGGCCGACGACCTCATCGGCACCATCGCCGTGCGCTGCGCCGCGCAGGGCTACCGGGTCGAAGTAATCACCAGCGATCGCGACGCCCTGCAGCTCGTCAGCGAGCGCGTGCGGGTGCGCAGCCCGGATCGCCCCGACGCGCTGGGGGCCGAGCAGGTGGAGGCGCGCTACGGCGTAACGCCCGCTCAGTGGGTCGACTATCGCGCGCTCACCGGCGACAGCAGCGACAACCTGCCGGGCGTACGAGGGATCGGCCCGGTGGCCGCGCGCACGCTGCTGCAACGCTACGGATCGCTCGACCGCGTCCTCGCGGACCTCGACGCCGTCGAACCCGCCTCCTACGCCCGCAAGATCGCGGCCGATCGCGACGCTCTGACGCTGTCGCGCGAGCTCTCCCGCATCCGCACCGACGTCGACATGGCGGTGGACCCCGAGGCCTGGGCGCGCCGCGTACCGGACCGAGAAGCGCTCACCGCGCTGTTGCGAGAGCTGGAGTTCGGCTCCGTGCTCCACGAGCTCGGCCTGGAGCAACGGACCGAGTACCGCAGCGTCACGTGGGAGGAGCTGGCGCCCGACGGAGCGATCGGATTCGTGCTGGACGGCGAACGCGCCACCTCGGCGCGGGTCCTCGAGCTGGCGCTCGCCCGCGGGGGCCGCGTGGCATGCGCCGCCGACCGGGCCGAGCGCGCCGAGGCGCTGGGGCGCTCGACGCCTCTGGATGCCTGCGACGCCAAGGCGCTGACGGTGGCGACCCGGCGGCAAGGGCTCCCGGCGAGACCCGGCGACGATCCGCTGCTCATGGCCTACCTGCTGGACCCGAGCGGAGCCTCCCCCGAGCGCCTGGCGCGCCGCCACGGCGCGGGCACCTGGGGGGCCGACGCCCGCAGTCGCGCCGTGACCACCGCCGAGCTGCTGCGCATCCTGGGCCCGCGCCTGGAGGGCGACCAGCGCACCGTCTACGACGAGCTGGAGCGCCCCCTCCAGGCCGTGCTGGCGGAGATGGAGCTCGCCGGCGTGCGTCTCGACGTGGGTCGCCTGCGGCGCCAGTCCGAAGCGCTGGCCGAGCGCATCGAACGCATCGAAGGGCGCATCCGGACGCTGGCCGAGCAACCCGACTTCAACGTGAACTCCCGCGACCAGGTCGCCTGGCTGCTCTACGGGAAGCTGGGTCTGCGCGCGGGCCGACGCACCGCCACCGGCAAGCGCAGCACGGCGCTCTCGGCGCTCGAGCCGTTGCAGGGCGAGCACGAGGCCGTCGATCTGATCCTCGAACACCGGGAGCTCAGCAAGCTCAAGAGCACCTACCTCGACCCCCTGCCGGAGCTCGTCGACCCCGTCACCGGCCGGCTCCACACCACCTTCAACCAGGCCGTGGTGGCGACGGGGCGCCTCTCCTCGACCCACCCCAACCTCCAGAACATCCCGGTCCGCAGCGAGCTCGGCCGCGAGATCCGACGCGCCTTCATCGCCGCCGAGGGGGCGCGGATCCTGGTCGCGGACTACAGCCAGATCGAGCTGCGGGTGCTGGCCCATATCGCCGATGAACCCGTCCTGATCGACGCTTTCAACCGCGGCGAGGACGTCCACCGGCGGACGGCAGCGGAGGTGTACGGCGTCGACGCGCCGCAGGTCAGCGCCGAGATGCGCAGGCGCGCGAAGGTCGTGAACTTCGGCATCCTCTACGGCATGGGGCCGCGCCGTCTCAGCACCGATCTGGACATAAGCCTGCGGGAAGCGGAACGTACCATCACCACCTACTTCGAGCGCTACCCACGGGTACGCGCCTACATCGACGCCACCCTGGACTACTGTCGCGAGCACGGGTACGTCACCACGCTGCTGGGCCGGCGTCGCATGATCCCCGACATCCACAGCCCGAACCGAAGCGCCCGCGAGTACGCCGAACGCACCGCGTACAACATGCCCATCCAGGGAACGGCGGCAGACATCATGAAGCGGGCGATGCTGAACCTGGCGCCGGCGTTGCAGTCGCTAGGTGGTCGCCTGCTGCTGCAGGTCCATGACGAGATCGTGGCGGAGGTCCCGGTCGACGCCGCCGCGGCCGCCGTCGCGGCCGTGCGCGAGGCGATGGCGGCCGCTGCCAGCTTGCGGGTCCCGCTAGTGGCCGAGGTGGGTGTGGGACCCAACTGGCTGGAGGCGAAGTAGGCACACGGGCGAACGAGCCGGTGACGGCCGAGCCATCGCGCCGATCGAGCGGCACCTGGACGCTGGTGGGCCTCCCCGGGAGCCCCGCGCCGACGCGCGCCCGGGCTAGAATGGCTCTCATGGCAGACAGGCGATACTTCGGCACCGACGGCATTCGAGGGGTCGCCGGCGAGTCCCCCATGACGGGAGCGTTCGCCTTCAGGCTCGGTGTCGCAGCCGCGGAGGGGTTACGGCGCCGCGGCGCCGCACGCCCGCATGTGGTGGTGGGCATGGACACGCGGCTCTCGGGACCGATGCTGGCCCATGCGGTGTCGGCGGGACTGGCATCCCGCGGCGCCGACGTCACCTGGCTCGGCGTGATGCCCACGCCCGGCGTCTCCTACCTGGCGCGGACGCTGGAGGCGGACGCGGGCGTGGTCGTGAGCGCCAGCCACAACCCCTTCGGGGACAACGGCTTGAAGCTCTTCAATGGCGCCGGGGAGAAGCTGTCCGACGCCCTCGAGGAGGAGATCGAGTCTCTGATGGAACAGGATGTGGACGGCCTCGAGCCCGTGACGGGGAACGCCGTCGGCTCCGCAACGCGCTACCGCACGAGCGAGGGCCACTACCTGCAGCACCTGCTGGCCAACGCGCCCTACCTGGACGGCATGCGGGTGGCGCTCGACTGCGCCAACGGCGCGAGCCATGTGATCGCCCCCACGGTCTTCGAGAAGATCGGCGCCAGGCTCGACCTCACCCACGCCCGGCCGGACGGGGAGAACATCAACGTCGATTGCGGCAGCACCCATCCCGACGCCATCCGTGAACGGGTGCTGGCGCACGAGCTGGACGTCGGCGTGACCTTCGACGGCGATGCCGACCGGGCCCTGCTCGTCGACCGGCGCGGCCGCCTCGTGACCGGCGACCACATCCTGGCGATCTGCGCGCTGACCGCCGGCGATACCGAGGTGGTGGCCACGCTGATGAGCAATCTGGGTGTGGAGCGCTACCTGCAGGGGCGGGGCGTGCAGATGCACCGCGTCCAGGTGGGCGATCGCTACGTCCATGAGGAGCTGACGCGGCGTGGGTTGCGCCTCGGTGGGGAGCAGTCGGGCCACGTCCTGTTCCTCGACAAGGCGCCCACCGGGGACGGCATCCTCACGGCGCTGCAGCTCCTGGCCGCCGTGCGCAAGTCGGGCCGGCCGCTGGAGGCGTGGATGGACGAGATCCCCGTCTACCCGCAGAAGCTGGTGAACGTCCGGGTGCCGACATCGGCAAAGGCGGCCGTCCTTCATTCGACCCCGGTCCGGGACGCGTTGGAAGCGGCGCGCGCCCGGCTGGGCGACGCCGGACGCATCAACCTCCGGCCGAGCGGCACGGAGCCGCTGGTGCGCGTCATGGTCGAGGCCGAGGACGAGGCGCTGGTGGAACGGCTCGCGCACGAGGTCGCTGCGTCCGTCGAGGCGGCAGCGGGCTGAGCCCTGCCCGATGGGCGCTGCCGGCCGGCATGCGCGCCGCGCGCCGAGTATAGTGCCTGCATGAGCGAACGACCGGGCGGCACCGATTGGACCACCCTCAGCGGCTACGCCCTGGGCTTCGGCATCTGCTCCGTGGCGTCGTTGGGTGTGTGGCTCCAGTACTCGACCCAGACCTTCACCGCCTGGACGGGCGGGGCGCTCAGCCTGGTCATCGGGCTGGTCGTGGGCGGCGGCTGGTACCTGCTACACCTCCGTGACACCTGACCCGACGGTTCCTCCCGACGGTTCCTTCCGGCGAAGTGCCGCCGGCCGTCAGCGCGACGGGCGGGCGTGGCAGGCGGTCGACCCGCTGTCGTGGAAGCTTGCGCCAGCTGCGGGCCGGAAGGCCCAATCGTAGGCGTCCTTCCCGAGCGTCAGCTCGAGCACCCCGAACGTCCCCACCTTGAGCGCCTGGCTGTGCGCCCGCCGCCACAGCACCACGTACTGCGGCGCGCCACCGGTGCCCACCACGAACTCACGGATGCCGTGGGCGGGGTCCAGCCGCCCACGGGCGTCCTGCAGCGCGAACCGCTCGTAGTCGTGATCGTGACCCGACAGCACGATGTCCACGCCGCCCGCTTGCAGCGCCGTCCAGAAGGGCGCCATGCGCTCGTCGTTGCCGTGGGGGCCCGAGCTGAAGCGCGGATGGTGGAAGAAGGCCAGCGTGCACAGGCTGGGATGCGCCTTCAGATCGGCGGCGATCCAGCGCACCTCGGGTGAGTCCGAGCCGCATCCGCCCACCGCGGGGCAGTTCGAGTTGAGCGCGAGGACGTGCCAGGCGCCCAGGTCGAAGCTGTAGTAACCCTTCGACGGATCGCCGGCACGCGCGCCCCAGTACGCGAAGTAGCCGTCCGCGCCCCGGTAGTACTCGTGGTTGCCCGGCACCGGGTAGGTGATGGCCTTGAAGCGGCCCCAGCTGCGCTCGTACGCGGCCCGGAACGACGCCAGGGAGCCGAAGGGGTACTGCAGATCCCCGACGGCCAGCACGGCATCGGGATGGAGGCTCGCCGTCAGGTCGGCAGTGGCCTGCTGCTGGCACGCCCGCGGGCCCGGAGCGGCGCCCGGCTCGCACGCGATGTCCCCTACCGCCACAACGGTGACGGAGGCCGTACCCGGCTGCGCGCGCGCGGATCCGGTGAGGAAGTAGGCAGCGACGAGAGCCGCCGCCAGCAGCATGGGCGCCAGCACACGTCGCCGAGCCGGGAGGGTGTCACGCGTCATGGTCGCCACGCTACCGGGCCCGTCCGCCGGCCGGGTGAGAGACACCCGGCACCGACGTTTAGCATGGGTGCATGATCGATATCACGCGCGAGCTCTCCGAGGGACACCCAGTGTGGCCGGGCGACAGCGCCTTCCGCCTCGAGCAGGTCAGCAGCATCGACGAGGGGAGCGCCGTCAACGTCATGCGCCTGAGCACCACCACCCACCTGGGCACGCACCTCGACGCGCCCTGGCACTACGCGCGCACCGGCGCCACGCTCGTTGCGGTCGGGCTCGAGACCCTGGTGGGCGAGGCGCTGGTGATCGACGCGCGCGGCGAGGGCGAGGTACGGGCCAGCGTGCTGCCAGACGCGCCGCTGCCCCCACGGGTGCTCCTGCGGACCGGGCAGCCCGAGCGCTGGGAGGGGTTCCCGACCTTCCGGCCGCTGCTCCCTGAGCTCATCGAAGCGCTCGGACGGAAGGGCGTTCGCCTGCTCGGCACGGACGCGCCCAGCGTCGACGCGCTGGACAGCAAGGATTTGCCCGCGCACCAGGCGTGCTTCCGGAACGACATCGCCATCGTGGAGGGGTTGGAGCTCAGCCGCGTGGAGCCGGGCCGCTACCGACTCATCTGCCTGCCGCTGCGCATGCCGCACGCCGACGCCTCTCCCGTAAGGGCGGTGCTCGAGCCGCTCGTCTGACGCCCGGCACGACAGCGCGGGCGGGCACCCGGAGGCGCCCGCCCGCGCTCGATCCGCGCCGCATCAGCGGCGACGGACGTGTCGGAAGATCAGCGCACGACGAGATAACCCGCCATGTAGCCGTCCTGGCTCGGGCCGTCGAAGCCCTTGCTCATGCCCCAGTGGGTCGGGCCGTCGCACGGGAGGGCGCAGTACCAGCGGTAGTAGCCGACCTTGGCGGGCGCAGTGAAGGTGAAGGTGGTCTTGCCGGGCGTGAAGCCGGTCTCCTTGCCGCTAGCGTCCTTGGTGAAGGTTCCGCCCTTGGCGACGAGGTTCATGTTGATCTCGGGGGCCGTGATGCTGTGGTCGCCGTCATCGTAGTTGATGACGGTCAGAGTGACCTGCTGGCCGGGTTCCACGACCATGTCCGAGGGCATGAACGCGTCGTGGTTGGTGCCGTCGGGGCCGGGCTTGCCGAGCACGCCTGCCACGCTGTTGCTGTGCATGATGACCATGGTCAGGCTCACGGGGGCCGGCGTGCTCGCCGCCAGTGCCGGCATCAACGCCATGAGGCCGAAGGTCGCTGCGATCAGGACTGCACCCTTGCGAACGCTATGCATGATGGACTCTCCTCTTCTGAACTCGCTTCGGAGTTCGCGGTGGCCGCGCTCGGCCAACGAGCGCCATGGTCGCTCCGACATCTCTCCGCCGAACAGGGACATTCGCCCCGTTCAGGACATATGTCCCGAGTTGCGTTCGGCCTGCCTTGGCGGCCGGAGGGCGCTCATGGCTCACACCTTGCCGGCGGTAGTCTGACCCCCGTGAACGGCACGCGTACCTGGCGCTATCTGTCGCTCGGCGGGGCGGTGGGGCTGCTCTGCGGCCTCGCGCTGTTCCTCTGGCCCGGCCCCGTTGCGAGGGTGGCGGGGGCTCCCGCACCGCTGCCGAAGCTCTTCCGAGCGCCGAGCTACGCGCTGACGGACCAGCTCGACCGGAAGGTGCAATCCCGCGACTTCCTCGGCAAAGTGCGCATCGTCGTGACCATGGACCCGTACTGCACCACACTCTGCCCGCTCACGGCCTCGAAGGTGCTGAACCTGGAGCAGGTCCTGAAGCGCCGTCACCTGACCCGGGACGTGCAGATCGTGGCTTTCGACATCGACAAGGCAACGGGCCCCAAGGATCTGCGTGCGTTCCTCGACCAGGAGGGCGTGAATCCCGACGCGCACTGGCTGGCCTACCTCACCGGGCCCGCCAGGACCGTCCGAAGCGTGGTCCACGACGGCTACCACAGCAGCTACTCCAGCGTGAGCAACGCGCAGGCCGAGAAGCTCGCCCCCAGCGCGTTCCAGGCGCGCATGAGCAATCCGGTGGCCGAGCAGGCGAGCGCACCGTTCGCGGTCATGCACCAGAGCCCGCTGTTCGTCGTCGATCGCAAGGGCTGGGTGCGGGCCGCCTTCGGCGACGCCAGCACGACGCCGACCGCGGAGATCGCGGGGGACGTGGCGCGGCTGGCGGGGACCGGCGGATGAGCCCCGCTCCGCGCCCCTCCCGCCCCACCCGCGCGGCGCAGATCGCGGTCGGCCTGCTCGTGGGGTTGGCGCTGGCGTTCGCGGGGAGCGAGCTCTACCACAGCGCGTCGAGCCCGGCCGCGATCGCTGCCAGCCAGGCGGAGCATGGCTACGCCGTCCGCGACCTCGGCGCGGCTCCGAGCCTGCGGGGCTTCACCGACCAGCAGGGGCAGCCGTTCGACCCCAAGACCTTGCAGGGCAAGGTCCAGGTGGTCAGCTTCCTCGATCCTCGCGGCACACGCATCAGTCCCGTGATCGGCGTCAACCTCCTGATGGCGGTAAAGAACGATCTGAAGGCCACCGGAAGGTTCGGGAAGGACGTCGTGTTCGTTTCGTTGAACGTCGACCCGCAGGCCAGCAACCCGGCGACCACCGCGAGCTTCCTGAAGCGCGTGGTCGGGTACGGGAAGGTCCCGGCCCCGGCGGCCCAGTGGCCGTTCTTGAGCGGCTCGGCCACCCGTGTCGCGCAGGTCGTGCGCGACGGCTACGGGGTGCCATACCGGCGCCTCGGCGGGGCAGCGCTGCGAAACGCCACCACGCAGCAGAAGGCCCAGGGCACGTACTTCTACGCCAGCGCCTGGAACCCCCTGGCCGAGAACGACCTGCCGACGGTGATCGGGAACGCGACCCTCGTCATCGTCGGGCCCCACGGGCGCATGCGAGCCCGCATCCCGCGCGCCTACCAGGTGTCGAGCGTGGCCGTCGAGCAGACGATCGACGCTGTGCTGGCGAAGAGCGGCCACTGACGCCGGGGATCACCCCCGCGGCGCACCCGGTAGCGCACCCGTCACCCTTCCATCCCCGTGGCTCGGGCCCTCAGCCGCGCGGCCAGCGCCTCGGCGAGATCCTGCGCCTGCGGATCGTCGCTGGCGCCGATGGCCACGAGGACCGTCCCGTCCGCTCTAGGGACCAGCGTCACGGTCACACGGGCCGTGTTCGTGCGGCAACGGTAATCGGCGAACCGGAACGGCACGTAGCCGCAGGTCCTGTAGCTCATCTCGGCCGACACGAAGGCACTGCTCGGATCGGCCTGCGTGATGATCCAGCCACCCATCGTCGCCGGGTACGGCTGCGTATCGATGGTGGCGACCGTGGCCGCGTAGGCGTCCGGAAGCGTGAGCGGCGTGATGGTCTGTCGGGGCTTGACGATCGCGGGAGCACAGCCGGAGAGCAGGATCAGGAGGATCGCGGCGCCCAGCCACATCCCCGTCCGTGCGGAGCTCCGCCGCGACCGGCCGCGTCGGACCGGGCCGCTTCGAACCGGCCCGATTCGGACCGGGCCGCCTCGCATCGAGTTGCGCTTCCTCGCGATCCGCTTGATCGAGGGCCGTCTGATCGAGGGCCGTCTGATCGAGGTCCCCATGATCGAGGTCCCCTTCCCGTCGCTCGCTTGCCCTTCCATGGTAGTTCCCATACCCCGCGTTCGGCGGTGTCGCGCAGGGTGGACGGCACCGTGTGAGTGGCGACCCGGGTCGCCACTCACACGGCCCGGAACCCCAGCGAAGCGTTCAGGTCGAGGATCGGGGTGTTGCCGACGTGGTTCCACGTCAGTACGGCGTCGACGCCATGCTCTTGCGCACGTCGTAGCGCCAGCACCTTCAGTGCGCGGGCCACGCCGCGCCGGCGGTACGCCCGGCGCACCACGCTGATGCCCATCTCCGCTTGCTCGGCGGTCCGAAGCTGCAGGTTCACCAGCCCGACCCAACGCTCGCCGTCCGCGGCCAGGAACTGCGCGTCGGCCCAGCGCCAGTAGAACGGCTCGAAGAGCTCTGCGGCGAAGCGCTCGAACGGCAGGAAGTCCGCGTCCCCGCCCGGATCATCCACGACCCCGAGGCGCACCAGGTCGTAGACCTCGCGGCGTACCTGCGGGGTGGAGCCGGCGTCCAGGAGGGTGAACCTGCGCAGGCCGAGGCGCGCGAGGTCGCGTTCGGCCTCCCCTGCGGCCTCTACCCCGATCGGGGCGGTCTCGGGCCGCCACGCGAGCTTCGTCATCCCAGACGCCATGCGCCCATGATGCACCCGTGCGATCCGGGCCTCCCCCCTAACGGCTACCTTCTGCCTCCACGAGCGAAGGTGGGCCCCATGTCACATCGGGGGCGCTGCAGTCCTGGTCCCGAACGAGCATCTGCTCCCGAACGAGAAGAAGCCCCGCCGATCGGCGGGGCTTCTCACTGTGGTGCGCCTGCAAGGATTCGAACCCTGGACCTTCTGATCCGTAGTCAGACGCTCTATCCAACTGAGCTACAGGCGCGCGCGTCGTGAACGCGGGAGCTGCTTGGCGGAGAGGGAGGGATTCGAACCCTCGATGGAGGTTTTGCCCCCATACTCCCTTAGCAGGGGAGCGCCTTCAGCCGCTCGGCCACCTCTCCCGATTGTGCTCCGACCGGACTCTTGGCGGAGGGTGAGGGATTCGAACCCCCGGACGGGTCGCCCCGTCAACGGTTTTCAAGACCGCCGCTTTCAACCACTCAGCCAACCCTCCGGTCAGCGGCAGCTTGCGGCCGAACCCTCCGGACGGCGCCGCGAAGGCAACCCTCCAGGACCGGCCGTCCGGTCAGCGTCGGGTAGTATACCCACCCCTCTTTCCCGCTGTCAACGCTCTTCCTTGCGCCCGGGGAGCCGCTCCGGCGGCTGCTCGGCCGCCCACATCACCTGGCTCACCAGGCCGCGCAACGCCGCCACCTCGCGCGGCGTGAGGGCGACCCGGTCGAACATCCCCCGGTAGACGCGGAGGATCGCCCGTTCGCGCTGCGCGTCGGTGTAGCCGATGCGGTGGAACGCCTCCACGAGCTGCCCGTAGAAGCGCTCGAGCTGCTCCCGCGGCGCCCGCTCGACGGTCGCAGGTACGGCTGCGGGCACGGCCCCGGGCGCCGCCGCGGGCACGGTCTCGCCCGCCCCCATGGCATCGGACACGGGTGCGGCGTGGCGCGCCAGGTGCACCTCGCACGCGACCAGCAGCACCGCCTGGGCCAGGTTGAGCGAGGCGTACGCGGCGGTCGGGATCGACACGTAGCCCTGGCACACGTTCAGGTCCTCGTTGCTGAGGCCGTGGTCCTCGGGCCCGAACAGCACCGCCACGCCGTCGTCGAGCAGGTGCGGCGCCGCCTGGCGGGGCGACCAGGTAGGCAGGGTGTCCGTTCCCCGCAGCCGCGCGCTGGTCCCGAGCACGAAGCGGCGGTCGGCGATGGCCTCCTCCACCGTGTCCACCACCCGGGCCGCCTCCAGCACGTCGACGGCGTGCGAGGCGAGTGCGCGGGCGCGGTCGTCGATCTTGCAGCGCGGAGCGACCAGCACCAGTTCCCCGAGACCGAAGTTCTTCATGGCGCGGGCGGAGGCGCCGACGTTGGCGGAGTCCTTGCTGCGGACCAGGACGATGCGGGGTTCTGCCACGCACCAAGCTATCAGGGTCGCGTACGGCGCAGCGGCGTGGTCCGCCGCATCCGGTCGGCGTCGAAGCCGGAAATCGTCGTTGGGGACAAGGTTGCATGCCTCCTCCGTGCTAGCGTGGACGCATGAACCGCCGGTTCTTCTCCAAGCGCCCCGACGACGAGCGCCTGCCGCCGGGGCAGAGCCTCGTCAGGGGCTTCCCGGTACTGACCTACGGGCCCACCCCGCGCCTCGCCAGGCAGGAACTGAAGCTCACCGTCAGCGGCCTGGCGAAGGCTCGCACGTTCGGTTGGGACGAACTCATGGCGCTTCCGCAGACCGACGTTCGCCGCGACTTCCACTGCGTCACCCGGTGGTCGAAGTACGACGTGGGGTGGACGGGCGTACTCACGCGCGACCTGATGGAGCAGCTGGAGGTCGACGGCGCGGCCACCCACGTGATGCTGCGCTGCTACGGCGGCTACAGCACCAACCTCGGCCTGGAGGACTTCCTGGCCGACGGCTGCCTCCTCGCCCACCGCCTCGAGGGCGAGGATCTCGCCGTCGAACACGGTGGACCTCTTCGCGCCATCGTCCCCCACCTGTACGCCTGGAAGAGCGCCAAGTGGCTCTCCGAACTGCACTTCATGGACCAGAACGTACCCGGCTTCTGGGAACGCAACGGCTACCACACGCGGGGCGACCCGTTCGCGGAGGAGCGCTTCAGCTGACGACGGCTCGAGCACCGACCCCGCCGAGCCACGAAGAGCGGGCGCCGTTCTCATCGAACGGCGCCCGTGATCGCACATCTCACACTTGAACGTCAGGAACTCGGTTGACTTTCCTTGATCGCATTGAGGTGACGTGCCAGGCGCGCCTTCTTGCGCGCGGCGGTGTTCTTGTGGACCGTGGACACCTTGGTGGCCTTGTCGACCAGGCTCTGCACGACCTTCTGGTACTTGGCCGCGGCCTCGAAGTCGCCGGACTCGGCCGCCGCCACCGCCTTCTTGGTGAAGGTACGGATGGTGCTCTTGCGCGCCCGGTTGGCGAGCCGGGCCTTCTCGGACTGGCGATGGTACTTCATCGCGGACGGGTTCCTGGCCATGGTTCTCCTTCGAGTCTCTCCAGGCGCGCCCTTCCAGGCGCGCGGACTGATGTCACGACGAACGGTCCGGTACGGGACCGGCAGCCTTTGAATGCTAGCACGACGTGGCGTCCATGGCAACGGGACGTTTCCCGTCCCGGGCGTGACGTGTCGCTGCAGACGACGCTGCAGGCGTCGGCGGCGTAGAATGCCAAGGCTAAGTCCGCACGGTCTTGAGGTCCTCTCGGCCGGTGGTGAGCCAGGAGGGATCCCTTTGAGTTTCGAACCCTATAACCTCGATGCCCGCATCCAGGCGGGCATCCGAGCAGCAGGCTACGTGAACCCCACCCCCATCCAGGAGCGTGCGCTGCCGCCCGCGCTCGCGGGACGCGACGTGCTGGGCCTGGCCCAGACCGGCACCGGTAAGACCGCCGGCTTCGTCCTCCCTATCCTCCAGCGTCTGCTGGACGGCCCCCGTGGCCGGTTGCGCGCGCTGATCGTGGCGCCCACCCGGGAGCTGGCCGAGCAGATCCACGTCGAGATCGGCAAGCTCGGCAAGAAGACCGGCCTGCGCAGCGCCACCATCTACGGCGGTGTCGGCTTCGCCCAACAGGAGGCCGCGCTGCGCGGCCGTGCCGAGATCGTGGTGGTGTGCCCAGGCCGCTTCCTCGATCACCTGGGCCGGGGCAACGCCGACCTTCGCGCGCTCGAGGTGGTCGTGCTCGACGAGGCCGACCATCTACTCGACATGGGCTTCCTGCCCGACGTCCGGCGCATCCTTGCGAAGGTGCCGGATGGTGCCCAGCGCATGCTCTTCTCCGCCACCATGCCGAGCGAGCTGCGCGGGCTGGTGAACGACATGCTCGACGACCCCATCACGGTGGAGGTCGGCCGCCGCGAGCCCGCCAAGACCGTTGAGCAGGCACTCTACCCGGTGCTCGGCACCGAGAAGACCGAGCTGCTCAGGCACGTCCTGCGCGAGCACGACCCGCGCTCCGCGCTGGTGTTCACGCGCACCAAGCACCGCGCGAAGAAGCTCGCGGCGCAGCTCGATCGCGAGAACCACTTCGTGACCGCGATCCAGGGCAACCTGTCGCAGAACAAGCGCCAGAAGGCGTTGGACGGGTTCCGCGACGGGCACTACCACATCCTCGTCGCGACCGACATCGCCGCCCGCGGCATCGATGTCTCGCTCATCTCGCATGTCATCAACTACGACATGCCGGACACCGTGGAGGCGTACATCCACCGCATCGGCCGCACCGGCCGCATGGAGCACAGCGGCCAGGCGCTCACCTTCGTGACACCGGACGATGGCGCCATGGTCCGTGCCATCGAGAAGCGCCTGGGTCGTCGCATCGACCGCGTGCGGATCGACGGCTACGGCGCGGGCAGCGACGCGGTCCAGGCGGACGAACCCGATGCCCGGGGCCAACGCCCCGCCAAGCGCTCGGGCGGCAGGCCGTCCGGCAACGGCTCGCGTAACGGCTCGCGTAACGGCTCGGGCAACGGCTCGGGCACGCGCGCCGGCAACAGCGCCCGCAACAACGCGGGCAACAACGCCGGTAACAGCACGGTTGACAGAACCGCGAACAACCCCGGGGGCGGTCCGCGGCGTCGCCGCGGTCGTCGCCGCGGGCGCGGCGGATCGCAACAGGGCTCGTCGACCTCCGGAGGGGGTCCGCGAGAGCGCTGATCGCGCAGTTGCGGGAAGCTGCGGGCTGCAGCGGACATCATGAACTCCGAGGGGGCGCCGACGGCGCCCCCTTCCTCGTAGACGACCACCGGGCCCATCTACCCGGGTGCGCGCGCGCTGCGACACGTCGGTTGTCACGCGCCGAGCGGACCAGGGCCGCGACCCACGATCGGCATCGCCACGATGCCCTATCATGACTCCATGGCCCATCTGGTCACTGCGTCATGTCCGTCGCGGGCGGCCTGAGCCGTGCCGCGCACCTTCTCCAAGACCGATCGGGAGGTCATCCGCCAGGCGCTCGCCGATGCCGGAAGGGAGAGCTTCTTGCGCTTCGGGCTGCGCAAGACGAGCGTGGAACAGCTCACCCACACGGTGGGCATCGCCAAGGGCAGCTTCTACAGCTTCTTCGATTCCAAGGAAGATCTGTGCGCAGCGATCTTCGAGCAGGAGGAGGCGCAGCGCTACGACGCGCTCGACGCGATCCTTGCGAAGTCCTCCGATCCGCGCCAGACCCTGCGATCGCTGATGCGGCTCGCCCTGGACTTCGTGCAGCGCGACTCGCTGATCGGCGCCCTTCGGGAGAGCGGAGAACTGGCGCAGATCATGCGCGGCAGGAACGAGGAACGCTGGTCGGAGCACTTCCGCCACGACACCGTCTTCGTTCGCAAGGTCCTGGAGGCATGCCGTCGCGAGGGAGCCGCGTGCGACATCGACCCGGAGATCGCCACGGGCGTCTTCCGCGCCGTCACCACGCTCGGGTTCCACGAGGCGGAGATCGGCTCGGACGTGTTCCCGGAAGCCGTCGATCGGATCGTCGACTGGGTGGCCGAAGGGATCGCCGGGGGGAAGGTACAGCCATGAGCGGAACCGCGGCCGCGCGGCGTCGCTCCGATGCGACGCCGGCCCCATCGGCAGAGACGGCGGCGATCCTCACGCAGGAGCTCACCAAGCGCTTCGGTGATGTCATGGCGGTGGACACGCTGTCCATGTCGATCGCCCGCGGGGAGATCTACGGCTTCCTGGGCCGCAACGGCGCCGGCAAGACCACCACCATCCGGATGCTGGTGGGTCTCGTGCGTCCGACGCGCGGGAGCGTGGCGATCTTCGGACGCGATGTGGCCCAGCACCGCAGGCGGACCGTCGAAGACGTCGGCGTGCTGGTGGAGACGGCCACGTCTTACGGCAATCTCACGGTGCTCGAGAACCTGGAGATCCAGCGTCGCCTCACCCGCTCGCCTCGGGAAGCGATCGACCGGGTGGTGGCGCTCCTGGACCTGGAGGAGCTCGTCGACCGCCGCGCCGACCGCCTGTCGCTGGGGAACAAGCAACGGCTCGGCGTCGCCCGCGCCATGCTCGCCCGACCGAAGATCCTCGTCCTGGACGAGCCCGTCAACGGGCTCGATCCGGTGGGCATCGTGGAGATCCGTCATCTGCTGCGTCGTCTGGCAGACGACGAGGGCGTGACCGTGTTCCTGTCGAGCCACAACCTCGGCGAGGTCGCGCAGCTCGTGGACCGGATCGGGATCATCCATCGCGGGCGCCTCGTCGAAGAGGTCGACATGAGCGCGGCCTCCGGCGAGGTGCGTATCGAGATCGTCGTGTCGGACGCGGCGGCGGCACGCGGGGCGCTCGCATCGCAGTGGCCGCGCGTCGGGGTCCGCGATCTGGGGCCGGACAGGCTGGAGGCGGCGTGCGGCGACGTCGCGCCCTCGGCCGTGATCCGAACGCTGGTCGAAGCGGGGATCGAGGTCGGCGCCGCCTGTCCGCTGCGCAACGACCTCGAGACGCACTTCCTGCGCCTGACGGGAGAGGAGCCATGATGCTGCTGCAGGCGATCTACTGCGAGCTTCTCAAGCTCAAGCGCGCGCGGATCACCTGGATCGTGGCCGCGGTCTACCTGTTCGCGTCGCTGATGCTGGGGCTCATGATGGTCGTGCTGATGCACCCCGATGTCGGCCGCAGCATGGGGCTCCTTACGGCCAAGGCGCAGCTCACCATCGGCGTCGCCAACTGGACCACCTACCTCACCACCATCGCCGCCCTGATCGCCGGCGGTTTGATCGTCCTGGCGGTGGTCGAGGCGTTCGTGTTCGGACGCGAGTACGCCGAAGCCACGGCCAAGAACCTGCTGACGCTGCCGGTCGGCCGCGCGACCCTCGTCGCCGCGAAGCTCGCGGTGTCGGCCGTCTGGTTCGTGGCCATGGCCGCCGTCGTGTACGCGGTGGCTCTCGCTATCGGATTCGCGATCGGCCTACCGGGCTACCAAGGAGCCCTGCTCGCCAGCAGCGCCGGTACCGTCGCCATGCTGGTGCTGCAGGTCCTGCTCGCGGGCGCCGCCGGCGCGTGGCTCGCCGTCGTCGGCCGCGGCTACCTTGCGCCGATCGGCGTGACGGTCCTTCTCCTCCTCATCGGGAACCTCTTCGCCCACACCGGCTGGGGCCCCTGGATCCCCTGGTCGATCGTGCTCATGACCGCCGGTACGGTACCCGGCGGGGCCCCCATCGGCGCAGCGTCGATGGCGATCCTCGTGATCTTCTTCGTGGTAGCGGCGTTCGCGACCTACCTCGCCATGGACCGCTCGGACAACACGCAGTAGCGCCCGCGGACAGCTCGAGGCGGCCGTGACGAGATGGCCGGTCGGGCACCGAGACAGGTCGTCGCCGAGCTACTCCGCAAGCTCGACCGCGATAGTGTCGATGGGATCGAGCGCGTACCGGACCTGCGTGGGGCCTTCCGCGCGGATCGGCGGGATGATCGAGCCGGTGATGACGACCTCGCCCTCCCGCAGCGTCTCCCCCATCGACGCGAGAAGGTTCGCGACGTGCATGACGTTGGCGAGCAGGTCGCCGGGGGCAGCCTGGAGATCGTCGACGGTGCCGAGCGGTACCCCGTCGCGCTCGACCCTGCCGACAAGGCCCTCGAGGTTGCCGCCCGCACGCGTCCGGTCGCGACGGCCGAGGACGACGTGCCGCTGGAAGACGTCGGCGGCGAGGATGGCCTCCACGTTGTCCGGCGCGAAGCTCAGATCGGCGAGTTCGATCGCGGGCCCGAGAGCGCCGATCGCGTCGCTCACCGTTCGGCGATCGGTGGTCGCCGGCAGGTCACGGCCCATGGTCACGGCGATCTCCGGCTCGATGACGGGGTTCGTCCAGCCGGCGATGGACACGCGGGCACCCGGGTCCACCTCCGCCCCATGCAGCAGGAACCCGACCAGGGGAGCGTCCGTACCGAGCCCCTCCATCGCCGACGGCGTCCCGAAGCCGAGCTTCCAGCCGAGCGGCGCGTCGCCGCCGGCGAGGCGAGAGCGCCGCAGCCCCAGCTGGCGCTTCATGCCGGCCACGATGCGGGGGTCCTGCGCAGCGGCGCTCACCGGCCGGACCCGCGCGGCGGCAACGCGCCATCCGACCCTTCGTCGCCGCCCGCGACCTCGTAGCCGGCAGCCTCGAGCGACCCCGCCCCGCTCCATCCCCAGACGAGGACGACGTCTTCGTCGGTCGTGTTGTCGAAGCCGTGCCAGTGGCCCCGTTCGGTGTACACCACGTCCCCCTGGCCGGCGGGCTCCTCGCCCTCGTCGGTGTAGATGACGCCGCTCCCCTCCAGCACGAGCAAGAACTCGTCGGCATGGAAGTGGCGGTGCCGCTCGTGGCGCGCGCCGGGCGGCAACACCGTCCAGCCGAGCACGAGCTTGTCCGATCCCGCGCTCTTCTGGTCGAGGAGGAACTGCACCTGCATGTCGATCCAGCCCTCGTCGCGCGACAGCCCCTCGACGTGGGGCACCTCGTCCCGATTCGTCCGGTAGGGGCTCACGACTCGGATCCTCCCAGGCGACGGTAGACCTCGTGGGCTGTGACGAAGTCGCGGCGATCCAGCCCGAGCCCGCGGCAGGCGTTCATCATCTCGTTGGCGGCCGCCGCCAGGGGCACGGGAGAGCCGAGCCTTCTACCCTGCTCCAGCACGAGCATCATGTCCTTCTGCTGGAGGTTGACGTCGGCGAGCGCCTGCTCGGGCATGTTGCCCTCCAGGATGAACGGACCCCGGTAGCCGAGCACGGGCGAGGCGGCCACGCTGCCCAGCATCGCGTCCACCGCGACCCGCCGGTCGACGCCCCCCTTCTCCGCCAACGCGATCCCCTCGCCGAATGCGATGACCTCGACCATCAGCACGAGGTTGATGGACAGCTTCATCTGCGCCGCCATCCCGCTCGCGCCGATGTAGGAGGCCCTGGCGCCGATGTCGAGCAGCACCGCTTCGACCCGTTCGAAGGCTTCCCTGTCGCCGCCGACCATGATGGACGCCTTCCCCTGCTCTAGCGTCACAGGGCTGCCGGAGAGCGGCGCGTCGAGCATCGTGAGCCCCTCCGCCGCGAAGGCGGCGGCCACGGCCCGGCTCTCGGCCGGGTCGATGGTGCTCATGTCGAGGTAGACGCCGTCGCTCCGGAGCCCCGACACGATCCCGGCGTCGCCGAGAGCCACGTCGCGGACCGCGGCCGCGTCCGTCACGATGGAGAAGACCACCTCCGACGCGCGGGCCACGTCCGCGGGGCTGTCGGCCCAGGCCATGCCCGCGTCGATGAGCGCCGACGCCTTCCCCTTCGTCCTGTTCCACCCGGTCACCCGGTGTCCGGCCGCGAGCAGACGCTCCACGATCCCGGCACCCATGGTCCCGATTCCGACCATTCCGACGTTCATGCGTGCTCCCTACATTTGCGCGTTGGACGCTATTGTATGCGTCCGACCGATCTCGGACAAGGGCCCGGTCCGCCGCCACAAGGCCACGACTCCCACGAATTGCCTGAGAGATGGCCACCCGAAGGCTGCGCCCCCCGAGGCGCTGCCGATGTTCCGGCGAAGCCGACGACGGCAGCGACGTCGGACTCCAGGATCGGGTCGTCGACGAGGCCCAACCCGACTTCAGCTCACCGTTGTTCGGCCGGAGACCGGCGAACCCCTTCGCCACCGTCGTCGGCGCCAACAGCAACCGTCGGTTGGGCGAGATCGTCTCAGGCCTTCCGTGCGGAATCGAACGCGCCGGGGCTCTCTCGAGAGAGCGTTCCTGTGGGCGCTCCGCGGCGTCCTGCCCCCGGCCAGGGACAACCAGCGAGCGGCGGACCTCCTGGTCGAGGAGATCGGGCCGAACAACCCGTTCACACAGTGGGTGGTGGTCCGACCGGACACGCTCCTCGAGGGCGATGTCTCGGAGTACACGTTGCACGGGGGCCTCGTGGACAGCCTCTTCAAACCCGGCAAGACGACCATGACCAACGTCGCGCACTTCATGTGCGAGCTGGTGACGAGCCCGAGTGCGTGGGCCGACTGGAAGGGCAAGCAACCGGTGGTCGTCAACGCCCCTTCGAAGCCTGCCTGATCGGCATGAACTCGAGCACCCTGTCGAAGACGGACGTTGAACCGTCTGGAAGCCTTGGGGCCGTGGGAATGTTCAAGAGCTTGCTGTGCGGGCCGAGAGACACGAAGTCGGTACGAGAGGCACGGTAGCTCTCCAGTACCGACTTCGCAGGCCGACGGCCACAGACTCGATCAGCGGCAAGCAGATGCCACGACGTGCGACCACCGCCCGTTCGCGTGCGACTCGACAGCGCTACTGACTGAGCTGACCGATGATCGAGAACATCGGCAGGAACATGCCGGCCACGATGAAACCCACGATCACGCCGAGGAAGACGATGAGGGCCGGCTCGAGCGCCGCGGTCAGGCTATCGACAGCCTCGTCGACCTCACGCTCGTAGAACGCGGCGATCTTCTCGAGCATGTTGTCCACCGCGCCGGTCTCCTCGCCGATGGCGATCATCGAGCTGACCAGGGGTGGGAACACCAGCGGGTACTTCGACAGCGTCTGGCTGATCTGCTCGCCGCGCTGCACCGCGTCCTTGGTCTCGTCCAGGATGTCCTCGACGATGACGTTGCCAGACGTGCCCTTGGTGATCTCGATCGACTCGATGATGTTGACGCCCGAATGGAGCAGCAAGCCGAAGGTACTGGAGAAGTTCGCGATGGAGGTCTTCTGGATCAGGGGGCCGAAGATCGGCAAACGTAGGAGCAGACGGTCGATGTTGTGGCGCCCGTTATCGGTCCGGTAGTAGAAGTTGATGCCCACCACGATCGCCACGATGACGCCGATCAAGATGTACCAGTCGAAGCGCAGGAAGTTCGAGATCGCGATGAGAACCTTCGTGATGCTCGGTAGCTCGCCGCCGAGCTGGCCGAGGATGCTGGCGAACTGCGGCACGATGCCCGTGAGCAGGAAGTAGGAGACGCCCAACGCGATGAACAGCACCACGACGGGGTAGGTCAGGGCTGTGCGGATCTTGCCGCGCAACTCCGCCTGCTTCTCCTGGTAGGCGGCGATGCGCTCGAGGATGCCGTCGAGATTCCCCGAGACTTCCCCGGCCCGCACCAGGTAGACGTACAGGTTGTTGAACAGCCGGGGGAACTTGGCCAGCGCGTTGGAGAGCGGCTGACCGGTCTCGACGTCCTCGCGCACGCGCCGGAGCGCGTCCTTGAGGCCCTCCTTGGGCGACTGGCGTTGCAGGATCGCCAGCGACTGGACCATCGGCAGGCCCGCGTTGATGACCGTGGCGAACTGGCGCGAGAAGATGGTGATGTCGCGGATGGTGGGCTTGCTCCCCAGATCCAACCACTTCGGCAGCTTGAGCTCGGCGTTCAGCCCCGACTTCGGCGACTTGATCTCGCTGATGAAGTAGCCCTTGTCACGCAGCGCGGAGGCCACGTCGCGCTGCGACGCCGCCTCCATGGTGGCCGCGATCACCTTACCGGAGCGGTCGCGCGCCTTGTACTCGAATACGGGCATCCTGCCTCCTTCGCGCACCTTCGGGCGGGGCCCTATGGAGTCGCCCGCAGTCTACCGAAGCGCCCCGCCAGGAGGCTGGCGAATAGCTCACTTGGCGTGCCCGGCACGCTCCCGGCACCGCGACGCGCCCCACCCCGGAGGCTATGATGGCGCCCATGCCACGCGAGAGCCAGGCCCGCAAGCGCGAGCGCGCCGCCCGCGTGCTGTCGGGCCTGAAGGCGCTCTACCCGGACGCCGAAACCGAGCTCGACTTCCGCACACCGTTCGAGCTCCTGGTCGCCACCGTGCTCTCGGCCCAGGCCACAGACGTCAGCGTGAACCGGGCAACCCCCGCGCTGTTCTCCCGGTTCCCGGACGCTTCCGCCCTGGCGGACGCGGACGCCGGGGAGGTGGAGCCGCTCATCCAGACCATCGGGCTGTACCGCTCGAAGGCGAAGAACCTGACCGCCGCAGCACGGCTCCTGGTCGAGCGCCACGGTGGCGCGGTGCCTTCCACCCTGGACGAGCTCACGGCGCTGCCGGGCGTCGGACGCAAGACCGCCAACGTGGTGCTGGCCAACGCCTTCGGCCAGCCCACCATCGCCGTGGACACGCACGTCGGGCGGCTGGCCCGCAGACTGCGCTTCAGTCGCCACGACAACCCCGACAGGGTCGAGCGTGACCTCCAGAAGCTGTTCGACGAGGACGACTGGGTGTTCGTGCACCACGGCCTCATCCTGCACGGTCGCCGCGTGTGCAAGGCGCGCAGGCCGGAGTGCGAACGCTGCCCGTTGTGCTCCGAGTGCCCCTCGTGCGCCGTTCCATAGGCCGGTGTTCCCTAGGCGCCTGTCGCAGGCGGTCCGCGGGCGCTCGAGCCGGTCTGCTAGGGTAGTCGGCATGGTTGACCTGGCCATCGTGGGCGCCGGCCCCATCGGCATCGAGACCGCCATCCTCGCGAAGCGCGCCGGGCTGGATTACCGGCTCATCGAGAAGGGCTCCATCGTCAACGCCATCGCCGGCTACCCCACCTACATGACCTTCTTCACCACCTCCGAGCGGCTCGAGGTCGGCGGGCACCCCCTGGTAACGGCCACCGACAAGCCGACCCGCAAGGAGGCCCTCGACTACTACCGCAAGGTCGTCCAGAACGAGCACCTCGAGCTCACCTCCTTCGCCGAGGTCACCGCGGTGGAACGCCGCGGCGAGGGGTTCGCCGTCCACATGCGCTCGCGTGCGCCCGCGGGCGGGGTCGAGCGCGTCCTCGAGGCGCGCTGCGTCGCGCTGGCGACCGGCTACTTCGACAACCCCAAGTCGCTGGGCGTGCCGGGCGAGGACCTGCCGAACGTCAGCCACTACTACAGCGAGGCGCACCCGTTCTTCGAGCGCAACGTAACCATCGTCGGCGCCGGCAGCTCAGCCGCAGACGCCGCGCTCGACCTGTTCCGGAGCGGCGCGCACGTGACCATGGTGCATCGCGGCGCCGACTTCCGGCACAGCCTCAAGTACTGGATCCGCCCCAACCTCGAGAACCGCGTCAAGGAGGGCTCGATCGACGTCCACTTCGAGACCGTGGTCCGCGAGATCCGGCCCGACCGGGTGGTGGTCGAGAAGCGGGGCGAGCGCCTCGACATCGCCACCGACCAGACCTTCCTGCTCACCGGCTACTACGCCTCCCCCGACCTGCTTCGCTCGGCGGGCGTGACGCTCGACGATGCCACGTTCGCTGCCCGCCTCGATCCCGAGACCTTCGAGAGCGACGTCCCCGGTCTGTTCGTGGTGGGATCCGCCGGCTTCGGCACGCGCACCAGCGACGTGTTCATCGAGAACGGCATCGTTCACGCACGCAAGGCGATGGCGGCCATCGCGCGGCGGCTGCAGCGCGTCCCCAGCGTGGCCTGACCGGCACGGGCAGCTAGCGGGCGCCTGCGCCGAGCTCGCTGCGACGTCGGCGGCCGATCCCGGCCTTCTCGCACGTAGACTGGTGCAAGGAGGCACGTGTTCATGAGGAATCGGAACCAGGTCATCGGCATCATCCTGATCGTCGCCGGCATCCTCGTCGTGATGGGACGGTTGGCCGGCGCCGACAGCATCGGCTGGCCGCTGTTCGTGCTGCTCCCGGGCATCGCGCTGCTGGTGTGGGCGTTCCTGGGGGGCGAGGAAGCGGCGACGCTGGCCATCCCCGGCAGCATCGTGACCACCATCGGCCTGATCCTGTTCGTGCAGAACCTCGGCGACTACTTCCAGTCATGGTCCTACGCCTGGGGACTGATCGTATCCGGAGTCGGCTTCGGGATCTTCCTGCAGGGTGCCCTCACGGCCGATCACGACCGTGAACGCGAGGGCATGCGCGTCGTCACCGTCGGCCTCGCACTCTTCGCCGCCTTCGGCGCCTTCTTCGAGTTCTTCATCTTCGACAACTGGGCGGGGAGTTGGGTCGGCCGCTGGCTGCTTCCGCTGGCCCTCATCGCAGCTGGACTGGTGCTCTGGGCCCGCCGGGGTAGCGACGGCAGCGGCGACCGCAACGGCAGCAGCGACGCCAGCGGCGACCGCACCGGGCCGTGAAGCAGGGCAGCTCCCGGCGCGATCTCCTGCCCGTCCTGCTGATCGCGGTCGGCATCCTGTGGCTACTGTTCCAGACCGGCTTCGTGCCGCCGCGGGTGCTCTCGGCGCTGGCGTTCTACTGGCCCCTGTTGCTGATCGGCATCGGGCTCGACCTGCTGCGCGTGCGGCGCCCCTGGGCCGTTCCCTACACGGGGCTGGCGGTCATCGTCGTGGTGCTGGTCGCCGTCCTGGTCCCGCAGACGGACGCCGGCCAGTCGGTGACGCGCTTCCGCGAACCGGTGGGCGCCGCACGCAGCGCCAGCGTCCGCCTGGAGCTGTCGAGCGCGCCGACCCACGTCTTCGCTGCGCCCGACGGCGCCGCCCTGCTCGACGCCGAGACTCGCGGGCGGCCTGGCGCAGCGTTCGACGTGCGCGGCGATCGCGACAAGACGGTCACCGTCCGCGCGCAGAACCGCGGGGCCTGGGTCTTCACCCCCGTGGGCAGCAGCCGCTGGGACCTCGGCCTCGGCCGCAGCCTCCCGCTCGACCTGACGGTCGACGGCGGCTCGGGCGGTGCGACCCTCGATCTCGACGGCCTGCAGCTCGCCGCGCTCCGGACCGACGTCGGATCCGGCTCGGTGACGTTGAGCCTGCCCGGCCAGGTCGAGAGCTATCGCGCCAGCGTCGACGGCGGTAGCGGCGCCACACGCATCACCGTACCTTCCGATACATCGCTGGAACTCGCCCTCGATACCGGCTCGGGAGCGACGCATCTGGCGCTTCCGCCCAGCGGCCGGGTGCGTGTGACACTGCGCTCCGGTAGCGGCCCCGTGACCATCGACGTACCCGACGGGGCGGCCGTGCGGCTGGAGGTCCAGGACGACGGTTCCGGCTCGTTGCGGGTGGCGCCCAGCCTGACGCGGCAGAGCGGCTCCGGCGACACCGGCGCGTGGGAAGCGCGAGGCGCGACGGGCACACCCGGGGAGATCCTGATCATGGTGGCGAGGGCAGGGTCGGGCAGCATCACAATCCGCTGACGAAGGCGGCCGGCGTTATGCTGGCCGCCATGGCACTCGACCTTTCCTTCCTCCGGGAGCTGACCTCCGCGGCTGGCACGTCGGGCTTCGAGGCCCGGCCCGCCGCGGTCTGGCGCTCGCGCGCCGAGACCGCGGGCGCCGCACTCGCCACGGACGCCTACGGCAACGTCTTCGCCACCTTCCGGCCCGGCCGCAAGCCGCGCGTGATGCTCGCCGGACACATCGATGAGATCGGACTCATCGTCAGCTACATCGACGAGAACGGCTTGCTCTACGTGCGCCCGGTCGGCGGTTGGGATCCGATGCAGCTCGTCGGACAACGCGTCCGCGTCCTCGGCCATGGGGGCGACGTGCTGGGGGTCATCGGCAAGAAGGCCATCCACCTGATGAGCGCCGAGGACCGCCGCAAGGTGCCCAGCATGGATGACCTGTGGATCGACATCGGAGCCACCAACCGCGAGGAGACCGCTTCCCTCGTGCGGGCCGGTGACACCGCGGTCATCGAGCAGCCGTTCGTAGAGCTGCTCAACGGCCGCGTTGCGAGCCGCGCCATCGACGACCGCATCGGCGCCTACGTGGCGCTGGAAGCGGCCCGGCGCGCCGGCGGCTCCGCCGAAGTCGTGGCCGTCGCGACCGTGCAGGAGGAGATCGGCGGGGTCGGCGCGCGCGCCGCGGCGTTCGCGCTCGAACCCGACGTCGCCATCGCCATCGACGTCACCCACGCCATCGACACGCCCGGACTGGAGAAGAAGCTCCACGGCGACGTGCCGCTCGGCGGCGGTCCGGTACTGACGGCCGGTTCCTACGTGCACCGCGCCGTGATGGAGGGCCTGCGCGCGACCGCCGAACGCGAGGGCATCCCGGTGAGTGTCGGCGTGTCCCCCCGGCGCACGGCCACCGACGCCGACCACATCGCTCCGGCGCGCGCGGGTACGCCCAGCGCGGTGGTATCGATCCCGAACCGCTACATGCACTCGCCCAACGAGATGGTCGACCTAGCGGACGTGGAGCGCACCATCGACCTGCTGGCCGCCTTCATCGGCAGCCTCGCCGAGGACACGCGCTTCCTGCATACCTGAGTGTCGGCCGGGGATCACCGACCGCCCGCGAATCCCGTTTCCGCCCACGCCAGATAGAGGGCGGCCGCCACCGCCGCCGACAGGTTGAGTGAGCGCGCGCCCGGCCGCATCGGCAGGCGCAGCGGCGCGGCCTCGGCGAGAACCGCGGCGGGAAGGCCGCGCGACTCCGGCCCGAACAGCAGCAGCAGGTCCCCCGGGGTGGCGGCCAGGGCGAGCGGCGAGGGCCCTGAAGCCGGCCCGGGCGACGCCCCCCGCGTCGACAGGGCGAGGACGCGTCCCTGCCCGAACAGAGGATCGAGCGCCGCTCGGAAGGCCGGGTAGCCGGCATGCACCTGAACGTCGGCCTGCTCCCAGTAGTCCATGCCGGCACGGCGCAGCGCTGCGGCGTTAAGACGGAAGCCCAGCGGGCGGATGAGGTGCAGGCGGCTCCCCACCGCAAGGCAGGTCCGCGCGATCTGTCCGGTGTTGCCAGCGATCTCGGGCTCGAGCAGCGCCACGTGGAGCACGGCGCCAGTGTGACACGCCGCCTCGCTGCCGGGCGCGGCACCCGGCAGCCGCTACACTGACCCCAGGACCATGCGGCTCATCGTCACCCACGAGCAGCCCGATTTCGACGCCCTGGCCAGTCTGGCCCTGGCCCGGTTGCTCTTCCCCAACGCCACCGCGACCATTCAGGGCGCGTTGAGCCCCGGCCTCGCGGACTTCCTGAGGCTCTACCGGGACCAGCTCGAGCTCGCCGATCCGCAGGCCATCGATCTCGACGCCGTCACCGAGCTCATCGTGGTCGACACCGCGGACGCCAGCCGCATCCGGCCCTTCGATCGCCTGGTCGGGGCGGTCCCGACGACCCTCTACGACCACCATCCGCCGCCCGCCGTCCCGATGCCGGCCGCACGCGGCTTGCGCGAGCAGGTGGGCGCCACCGCCACCCTGCTCACCCGCGAGCTGATGGCCACCGGCATCGTCATCCCACCGCCGATCGCCAGCCTGGCGCTCCTGGGCATCCACGAGGACACCGGCAATCTCAGCTACGACCTGACCCGACCCGACGACTACCGCGCCGCCGCTCACCTGTTGGCCTGCGGCGCCAGCCTCCAACTCGTCCGGCGTTTCACCGTCGACGCGACGTCACCGGAGCATCACGCCTTCCGGGAGGCCATGCTCGACGCCGCGCGTCCCGTGGCGGTAGCCGGCCGCCGCGTCAGTGTCGCGGCCTTCGAGTACCCGCGCTACGTCGCCGGTGTGTCGGGGCTCGCCAACGACCTCCTCGAGCTCCACCGTGCCGACGCCGCGATCGTCGCCGTACGCATGGAGGGCAAGACGCTCGTCTTCGCCCGCGCCACGGAGCGCTTCGACGTCGCATCGGCCCTTCACGAAGCCCTCGGCGGCGCGGGCCATCCGGGCGCCGCGTACGCCAAGGCTGACCTCGACCCCCTGGAGGCGGCGCAGCGCGTACTGGACGCGCTCGCAGCGCACACCACCCCGGTCATGACCGCGGCGGACCTGATGAGCACCCCCGTCAAGACGGTGCGCGAGAGCGTGACGGTGGCCGAGGCCCAGCAGCAGCTGCTGCTCTACGGCCACAACGGCATGCCGGTGGTGAGCGACGACGGCGCCCTCGCAGGCGTGGTGTCGCGTCGCGACCTGGAGCGTGCCCTGCGGCACGGCCTGGGCCGCAGCCGAGTCTCCGGGTTCATGAGCCGCAACGTTGTCAGCGCCGGGCGCGATGCGGTCCTGACCGAGCTCGAGGGGCTGGTGCTGCGCCACAACATCGGCCGCATCCCGATCCTGGACGGCGACACGCTCGTCGGCATCGTCACCCGCACCGACCTCATCGCCTCGCGCCACAAGCGGCCCAGCTCCGAGGACCCCGCCCGCGCGCTGCTCGGACGACTCCCTCCCAGCGCCCAGAGGGCGCTGAAGGCGGCCCGCTCGGTGGCTGGCGACGCCTCGCTCTACCTCGTCGGTGGCACCGTGCGCGACGCCCTGCTCGGCGCCGGCTTCAAGGACCTCGACCTCGCGGTCGAGGGGGGTACCGCCGAACGCCTGGGCACCCGGCTGAACGCACGTCTGGGCGGCACCCTGTCGTGCCACGTACCGTTCGGGACCTGTACCCTCACACTGGACGACGGCCTGGTCATCGACCTGGCGACGGCGCGCGAGGAGACCTACGACCACCCCGGCGCGCTGCCGGTCGTCACGCCCAGCACGGTCCGCAAGGACCTGTCCCGGCGCGACTTCACGGTCAACGCCCTGGCACTGCGCTTCCACCCCGAACCGCCGGAGCTGATCGATCCCTACGGCGGTGCAGACGACCTGCGTGCCAAGCAATTGCGCGTGCTGCACCCGCTTTCGTTCATCGAGGACCCGACCCGGGTGTTGCGCGGGGCACGGCTGGCCGGTCGCCTCGGCTTCCACTTCGAGCCCGCCACCGCCGAACGGGCGCACGACGCGCTCGACCCCGCCATCGTCCGCAACGTCAGCGGCGGACGGCTGCGGGGCGAGCTGGAGCTCACGCTGGCCGAGCCGCGGGTGGCCTCTGCGCTGCGCAGCCTGGAGGAGGTCGGGGGCCTGCAGGCGCTGTTCGGGCTGCAGTCGGACGCGTCGCTGTTGCAGGCGCTCGACCGGCAGCGCCACGACCGCGACGTACCCGATGAGGCCTACCTGCTGGCGCTGCTCCTTGCAAGCGACGACGCGGCCGCCGCGGCCCATCTCGAGGCCTTCCACTGGCCCCGCCGCTACGGCCAGTTGCGCGATCGTCTGCGGGTCATGCTGCGCGCCGAGCCTGTGCGCGACGAGGATCTCGAGGGGCTCGATGAAGCGGCGCGCGTCGTCCTGCGCTGCCTCTCCCCCGACCTCGCCGCCCGTCTGACACGGCTCGAAGAGGGCCCGCCCCGACGGCGGCTGCGCGGCAGGGACGTGTTAGACTTGGGCTTGGCGCCTGGACCGGCCGTGGGACGCATTCTCGACGAAGTTGCGCGTGCCCGCGCCGACCAACGCGTGCGGACCTTCGAAGACGAGGTCGAGATGGCCAGGCAGCTCGTTCACGAGCTGCAGACGTGAGGAAGCTGCCGGGAGCTTGCCATGATCCTGAGGTACTACAACGACCCCACCGTTCTGGTGATCAGTGCCGTCGTCATGGTGATGGCGCTGATCTTCCACAACATCGTGCAGAGCTTCGTGGCGGCGCGGTTCGGCGACAGCACGCCGCGCTTCTCGGGCTTCACGGCCTTCGACCCCCAGCGCCACCTCGATCCCTTCGGCGTGCTGTTCCTGTTCTTGCTCGGCTTCGGATGGCCCAATGCGGTGCCGGTCAACAGCCGCAACTACCGGGGACGGGGACGCCAGGAGGCCTTGGTGTGGCTTTCTGGCATCGCCGCCTACCTGCTGGTGGGGTTCCTCAGCCTCGCCGCATCGGTAGCGTTCGTGGGGCTCGGCCAGGCGCATCTCGCGATCGCGTTCCAGGCCGCCGCCGCGTACGCGGTGGTGCACGCCGTCATCAACCTGTTTCCGGTGTTACCGCTCGACATGGCGCATGCGGCGCTGGCGTGGGGCAATCCCGACGTGCGGCGGATCATCCAGCAGATCGCCGGCTTCGGCGTCCTGGGCTTCATGGTGTTCTTCTTCATCCTGAGCTTCCTGGGAGTGATCAGCGGGTTGGTGCGGCTGTTCCTGCAGGTCTTTCTCAACATCATCGCAGCGCTGACCGGCCTCTGACCGGACCCTCTCCGCAACCGGACCGGCGTGCCATGGAGTTCGCAGTCGCTCAGCCCTGGACGCTCGGTTCAGGCTGCGAGCGACGCACGTCGACCACCATCTGCACCACCGGCGCGTAGGTCTCGAACGCCTCCAGCAGCCGGCCCGCAGGATCGAACTTGCGGATGAGGTGGCCGCCGCGGCGCGCGGTGTAGAGGTAGCCCTCGTCGTCCACGCCGAGGTCGAGGATCGTGTCGGTGACCTCACCCTGGCGCGACTCCAGTGCGAACGACACCCCTACCTTGCCCTCCGCTGTCACCTTGCGGACCTTGCCGGCAGCGGCGTCGCTGATGTAGAGGTTGCCGGCGCGGTCGAGCGTTACGCCGTCGAGCAAGCGCATACCAGGCTGGTCGGCGCCCAACTTGAACGCCCAGCGCGTCTGATAGCTGCCGTCGGGCGCCAGACGCTGCACCTGACGGTTGCCGAAGTCAAGAACGTAGAGGGCGCCGGCCGGGCCGACCACCAGCACGCGGGGGTCGTTGAAGGTCCCGTGCCCCTTGCCGCGGCCGCCGAAGCTGTCGAGGAACGCACCGTCGTTGCTGAAGTGCTGGACGAGGTGCGTTTCGCTGTCGAGCACGTACACGGTGTCGTCGGCGGCCACGGCCACCGACATCGGATACAGGAACTCGCCCGGTTTCATGCCGTAGGCGCCGAACGACAGGAGCGGCTTCCCGTCCGGAGCGAGCTTGTGGATCATCCGGTGATCCTCCTGCCCGAGCCGGTACTCGAAGATCGCCGCGAAGAAGTTGCCCTGACTGTCCACGGACACCGATAGCGGCGCCGCCGAGAACGCCCCCGCGCCCACTCCGATGTCGCCGAGCGAGGTGTGCAGGTTGCCTTCGGGATCGAGGATGCGCAGGACCCCCTGGCGGGCGCTCACCGTCAGCACCAGGCGGCTGGGGAGGTTCAGGGGCTCGTCGTCGTCGAAGTCGGCCTTCTCGAGCGTGTCGTAGACCTCGTCCAGCGTCGGGCGCTCGTCCGGATCCTTGGCGATCATGCGCATCACCAGCTGGTCGAGCGCTTTGGGAACCTTCAGGTTGATCTGCCGAGGAGGCGGTGGGGTCTGGAAGATCTGCTGGTGGACGATCGCCTCGTAGCCGCCCTTGAAGGCTGTCTGGTTGGTCATCATCTCGTAGAACACCAGTCCCAGGCTGTAGATGTCGCTGCGATGGTCGATCTTGAGCCCACGCGCTTGCTCCGGCGACATGTAGACCGGGGTGCCCACCCGCGCACCCGTCATGGTCAGGCGAGACAACACCTTGCCCCCGGCGATGCCGAAGTCCATCAGCTTGACCGCCTCGGGTTGCACCCGCTGTTGTCCGTCGACCTCGCGCACGCCTCCGCGCAAGATCATGATGTTGCCGGGTTTGATGTCGCGGTGGATGATGCCCGCTGAATGGATGTGCTGCAGGGCGCGTACCACGCGCTTCATGATGTCGACGTCGAGATCGAGGCCGAGTTCCTCGCCCTCGATGTACCCCTCGAGGCTACGTCCGTCGACGTATTCCATCACCATGTAGTGCTGGATGCCGATGCTGCCGTGCTCGTAGGTCTGCACGATATTGACGTGGCTGAGGCGCTGCGCCACTTCCGCCTCGCGGTGGAAGCGACGGATGAACTTGGCGTCGGCGACGTACTGCTCCATGGGGATCTTCAGCGCGACGATCTGGTTGTCGGCCTTTCGCTTGGCCCGGTAGACGCTCGCCATGCCACCGGAGCCGACCTTCTCGAGCAGTTCGTAGCCCGGGATGTCCATGGCGTCGAAGCTGGACTGTACCCGCTTCTTGGCGCGCGCTGAGGCGCCTTGCGTGCGGTTGCGCCTGCGCTTGGGGGGAGCCACCCGGCTGCTGCGCAACGCCACCGTTCCGCCAGGCACCAGCAGCCCCAGCGCAAGCGCGTAGAGCAGCAGCGGCGAAACCGACCGAGCCAGACCACCCACCACCACGGCGCCCGCGCCGACGAGGAACGACAGCGCCAGCACCACCAGCACGATCCAGGTCGGCGCGCGCACGAGTAGCACGATGAGAATGGCGGCGATGGCGGCGAGCACGATCAGCATCAGGCAACCTCGGCGATCACGAGCGTGATGTTGTCGGGTCCCCCGCGGTCGTTGGCCAGCGAGATGAGGTACTCCACGCTGAGCTGCCGGTTGGCGGTGCGCTTGATCTCGCCAAGGATCTCCTCGGGCTTCACCAGGCCGTGAAGGCCGTCGGTGGAGATGACGAACACGTCACCCGACTCGACGCCGATCTCGATGACGTCGGGAGCGACCTGGGGGCGCGTTCCGAGTGCGCGGGTGATGAGGTTGCGCCACTCGTGCTGCTCCGCCTCGTCCTCGCTCAGGAGCCCCTTCTCGAGCTGCTCCTCGACCCAGGAGTGGTCCTTCGTGAGCTGGTAGATCTTGTTGCCGCGCACCATGTAGGCGCGCGAATCGCCGACATGCCCGACGTAGGCGCGGCGGCCGACCACCGCCACGCAGGTGAGCGTCGTCCCCATCCCGCGACGTCCCTGGTTCTTGATGGCCGCCGCGTAGACGCGACGGTTCGCCAGCCGCATCGCCTTCTCCGTCAGCTTGTCGATGCCGACCACCGGATTGCCGGCGCGAATCTCCTCCACGTACCGGCTGAAGGACTCGTCCAGCACCTCCATGGCGAGCTTGCTCGCCACTTCGCCGGCCGCAGCACCCCCCATCCCGTCTGCCACGGCAAGGAGCGTCAGCTCCCCGTCAGCGAGCGGGAACTGCCAGACACGATGATAGTCCTCGTTGAGGGGCCGGACGCGACCCACATCCGATCCGTGCCCCACGTTCTGTCCCAGCCGCACGGCGTCAGTCTACCGCGACCGCTTCGGGGCCCGAACGACAATTCCCACACATTCCGTCAGGCACGCGAGAGATGTCAGTTGCCCTTGGGTCGGGGTCGCCGGACCGTCTCCAGGTAGGGGTAACTCTCGAGCAGGTGCCGGTAGTCCTGGAACAGCTTCACCGCCTCGTGCTGGTCGGTCGGGAGCTCCCGGATCCGGAGGTACGCCGTCTCCCCGGCTGGCAGAACGAACGTCGGCGTGCCGAAGACGTCGCGCGCCGCTGCGTAATGGTGCTCCTGAGCGAGAACGGTGCGGCACTCGGGGTTGGTCAGATCGTCGGTGAAGCGCGGCACGTGGAGACCATTGCAGTCGGCGACCTCGTCGATGGTCGCGCGGTTCAGGGGTCGGTGGTCGCGATGACGTGCGCGCAGCAAGCCCAGCCGGAAGGCCGCGAAGGCGTCGGGCCCCTGCTTCCGGGCCGCCTGCGACGCCAGGAAGGGAAGCAAACCCTTGCTGCCCATGTCGTCATCCGGGTCGATCGGCTCGTTCCACAGCTGCCAGCGCTCGCGCGGGTCGTGGTTGAACTGGTAGAGGCTGAAGTGGCGCCACTCGAAGACCAGGTCGAGGGGGCCTGCTACCCACTCCACCAGTTCCGCCGCGCGCCACGAGTACGGGCAGGTGTAGTCGAAGAAGACGGTGACCCCTTCCGGCATAGGACCATTACAAACCGGCCTCCAGTTCGCTCGGGTAGCGCCCATGACAGCCGTCCAGGGCGTGCGCGATGCGCACGCATGGCGCCTGCACCGGAACGGCCGGAGGCGTGCGGGGCCGCCCCCGCGCCGTCAGTTCGACTCGTCGGGATCCGAACGGGGCGGTTCCGGGATGGGGCCGTGATGCTCTTCGAAGCGCCGGATGTTCTCCTCCAGGCTCCGCAACAGCGCCTTGGCGTGACGCGGGCTGGTGATGACGCGGGCGGTAACCACGGGCGCCTGCTGCGGGTACGCCAGCGCGAAGTCCACGATGAACTCGTCGTGGGTGTGGGTGATGATGGCGAGGTTGGCATAGTGCCCCCGCGCCACCTCCGGCGGGATCTCCAGGTGGAACTCGTTCACACCCTCAGCGTACTCGTCCCGTCCGCTCAAGACGCCTCGAGCCGTCCCAACGCCTCGGCCAGTGCCGGCAGCCGTCGCTTGAGCTGGAACCGCACCCTGCCGAGGTCGGTGACGTCGGCGAGCCCAACCACCGCCACGTGCTCCGGTTCCATCTCTGCCCCGCCGTCGACGGGCGCGAGCAAGACGGGCCCTTTTTCGTACTCCACAAGCGTCTGCTGCACCGCGGCGTCGCCGAGCAAGCCTCCGAGGGCCCGGCTCGATGCCAGCGCGGTCGGCACCAGCTCCTGCAGCGCACGCAACACATCCTCGCCCAGCGCCAGGCCGTCGACCAAGGAGCCGTCGGCGCCGGCGACCGCCACGCTGGTGACGCCTCGGATCCCGAGGATCTCGCGCAGGACGTCCTTCAAGGTCGCCTCCGGAACGCTCACGCGGCGCCTCCGAGCGCATCGCGCAGCGACACCACGGCGGCCCGCGCGACCTCGAGCGCGCCGGAGGCCTCGTCGCCTGCCAACACGAGGGCGAGAGCGTGCTCGCCGAGCAACAGGCAGGTCAGGCGGTAACCGGGCGCCCGTACCGTGATCTCGTTGGCCTCGCCCAGCATCAGCCGGTCGGCAGCCGACCGGCAGGCCTCTGCCAGCGCACCCCCCTCGGCCGCCAGTACGTCGGCCCGCACACCGTGGCCGACCATCTCCACGGGCAGGCCGTCGCGCGTCAGCACCAGCGCCGCCACCACACCGCCTTCCTCCCCGAGCGGCGCAAGGGCTTCGCGCAGGCGCGCCTGTGCGCTCATGCGAAGCTCCCCTCGATCTTGCGGGCCGCTTCGCCGGTGTGCAGGCGCGCCTGTGCGCTCATGCGAAGCTCCCCTCGATCTTGCGGGCCGCTTCGCCGGTGTGCAGGCGGGCCTTGCCGACGTTGCCGTGGCGGTTGAGGACCAGCAGACAGAAGAGGTTGCCCTCCAGCAAGCGGGCGTAGGCGATGCGCCGGTCGCTGGTGACGATCACTTCGTGCAACGGGCCGCCACCGAGGTGCTCGCTCACGGTGCTCGATAACCCCGTCAGGGCGTTGGTGAGCTCGGCGACCACGCCTGCGAGCTCGGTGCTCTCACGGGGGGACTGCTCGATCACAAGACCGTCCATTCCGGCAACGGCGGCGGCGAGGCACCCGTCCACCCCCTGCACGAGCTGCGCGAGGATCTCCTCCATGTCCTGCACAGGCGGGATTCTAGCACGCCACCGCGCCTCGCTCCCGTTCAACCTTTCATAGTTGCAGCCTCACCCGAGCCGCGCGCCGGCCCGCGTCTGTCGTGTCCGGGGGCACCCCGGCGCAAAGGTCGCGCGCCTCACGCTCCTGGTATCGTGACCCGATGACACCGTTGCACGTTCGCGCCCACCAGGACGACGTCGCCCCCTTCGTGTTGCTCCCCGGCGACCCGGACCGGGCGCGACGCATCGCGGAACGCTTCTTCGACGACGCCCGGCCCATCAACACGTACCGCCAGCTTCTCGGCTTCAGCGGTCACTACAAGGGCATGCCGGTCACTGTGCAGACCACCGGGATGGGCTGTCCCAGCCTCGCCATCGTGGTCGAGGAGCTGATCCAGCTCGGCGCCCGGACGCTGGTGCGCGTGGGCACCTGCGGCACCGTCGCCAGCGGCCTCGCTCCCGGCGACCTGGTGGTGGCCGTGTCCAGCATCCCCCGCGACGGCACCACCGCCACGTACCTCCACGGCGAGCCCTACGCTCCCACCGCAGACTTCGTGGTCACCCGCGCGTTGGTGGAGGCAGCCGAGGCGTCGGGTCGGCGCCCTGCCGTCGGCCTCATCCAGACCGAGGACGCCTTCTACGCCACCGCACCCGAGGACGTCCCCGCCCTGGCGACGAAGGGCGTGCTGGCCGTGGAGATGGAGGCCTCCGCGCTGTTCACGCTGGGAGCGCTGCGGGGCGTGCGCACCGGCTGCGCGCTGGTGGCCAGCAACGCCATCGGAGACCCCAGGTTCGTGGACCCCGAGGTGCTCAACCAGGCTGTCGACGGCATGGTGGAGACCGCGCTGGAGGCCGGGCTTGCCCTCCAGGAGGGCGGCGAGCCGTGAGCCACCGGCGGCACGTACGCCGCCGACAGGACCGCCATCGCGCGCGGGGCGGCAGGTGCGCCCCCGCTCCCGCGCTGGGAAAGGACGACGCATGAACGTAGCCGTGATCGGAGCAGGAACGATGGGGTCCGGGATCGCGCAGACCTGCGCGGTGGCTGGGCACGACGTGGTGCTGTGCGACGTGGCTCCCGGAGTGCTGGACCGTGCCGAGCGGGCGATCGCCTCCAGCCTCGGCCGGCTGGTGAAGAAGGAGGCACTCGGTCAGAGCGACGCGGACGAGGCACGCGGTCGCATCGCCATGCGCGACCGCCTCGAAGGCCTCGAGGAGGCCGGCGTCGTCATCGAAGCCGTGTACGAGTCGCTCGAGGTGAAGCGCGACGTCTGGGGCCGGCTCGCGGCGGCCACCAGCGAAGGCGCCCTGCTCGCCACCAACACCTCCAGCCTATCGGTCACCGAGGTAGCGGGTTTCAGCGGCCGGCCGGAGCGATTCTGCGGCATGCACTTCTTCAACCCGGTGCCGGTCATGGCGCTGGTCGAGGTCGTGCGCGGGCTGCGCTCTTCCGACGAGACGGTGGAACAGGCGCGCGCCTTCGCCGAGGGGATCGGGAAGACCCCCATCGTGTGCGAGGACAAGCCGGGATTCATCGTCAACCGCCTGCTCATCCCCTACCTGAACGACGCCGTACACGCGCTGTCCGAGGGGGTTGCGTCGGCCGAGGACATCGACAGAGCGATGAAGCTGGGGGCGAACATGCCCATCGGGCCACTGGCGCTCTCGGATCTGGTGGGACTGGACGTCGGGCTGGCCGCCACCGAAGCGCTGTTCGCCGAGTTCGGCGACCCCAAGTACCGGCCCGCACCGCTCATGCGCCAGATGGTGCGCGCCGGCAAACTCGGCCGCAAGAGCGGCGAGGGCTTCTTCCGCTACGATTGAGGGGAACCCCCTTCCCCGCCACCGGAGGCTTGCATGAGCGATCAGGAACCCTACGAGGATTTCACCTTCGAGAATCTCCGCTACGAGGTCGACGACGGCATCGCCGTGATCACCGTCGACCGCCAGGAAGCGCTCAACGCCCTCAACGACGAGGTGCTCACGGAGCTGTCGTTCGCCTTCGAGTTGGCCGAGGCCGACCTCGAGGTGCGAGCGCTCGTCCTGACCGGCGCCGGGCGCGCGTTCGTGGCAGGGGCCGACATCGCAGCCCTGCAACGCCTGTCGGACACCTTCGCGGGCCGCGAGGCGTCTCTCGCCGGCCAGGACCTGACCAACACCCTGGCTGCGCTGCCGATCCCCACCATCGCTGCGCTCAACGGCTTTGCGCTCGGCGGGGGGCTGGAGCTTGCGCTCGCCGCCGACCTGCGGGTCGCCTCGCCGAAGGCCCGGCTGGGGCTCCCCGAGGTCGGCCTGGGCCTCATCCCCGGCTACGGCGGGACGCAGCGCCTACCGCGCCTCATCGGACAGGGTCGCGCTCTCGACCTCATCTTCACCGGCCGTCAGGTCGGGGCCGAGGAGGCGCTCGCCATGGGACTGGTCAACCGCATCGCCGATGATGCCCTGGAGGGCGCCAAGGAGCTGGCGCGCCTCACCATGCGCAAGGCGCCCATCGCTCTCGGCCTGGCCAAGGAGGCAGTGGTGCGCGGACTGGACGTGACCCTCAACCAGGGGCTGGAGATCGAGGCCGACCTCTTCGGCATGGCGACGACCACCGAGGACATGAAGGAGGGAACCTCCGCGTTCCTCGAGAAGCGCGATCCGGAGTTCAGCGGGCAGTAGGTGGTTCAGCCGGGATAGAGGCGCTCGAGGTGCTCGAGCGCCAGCCGGTCGATGCGGTCCTCATGGGTGAGGCGCTCCTCGAGGTTCTCGACCCCCGCCAGCGCGCGCAGCGCGCGCTGCGCGCCCTCGCCCCAGCCGTCCCCCGCGCGGTGGCGGCCGGAGCGCTCCAGCACGCGTAGCAACCGCTCCAGCACCGCACCCTCCAGCGGCAGAAGGTCCTCCTCACGGGGACGCTCGAAGTAGAGGCTGTGGAGCTCCAGCAGCTCACGAAGCCGGCCCACGGGAGCGGCATGGTCGTCGACCCGGAGGTCGACGTAGCGATCGTTGAAGCCGCCGTAGCCCGCACCGGCACGGACCACCAGCAGGGCCGCGCCCTGCCGTCCGCGCCGGTCGCCGCCGGCCTCGTCGCCGGCGCGCAACGCCGCCACGAGCCGCTCCGCCAGCGAGCCACGCGTCGCCTCGAACGTGTCTGCCAGGCCATCGACCACCTCGGGACCGGCGAGGAGGTTTCCCTGCGCCGCGAAGCCCGCGCGCGCCACGCCTCCCGCCCACGGGTGGCAGGCATCGCCGGTGAAGCTCAGACTGCGCCCGGAGGCGTCCACCAGTCCGTACTGGCGCATGGCGTGCTGGTCGTCGGTGGCGGCGAACGACTCGTGGATCAGGTCGATGGGAACGCCCGCCCGCAGCGCGGCCATGGCGCGCGGGCCGTAGCTGGTGTTGGCGTAGCTCTGGGTCGCCACGGCGCCGACGTCCGCCTCGGCGAAGGGCACGACCGCTCCGACGGCAAGGAACTTCGACGCCACGGCGATGCCGAGGTCACCGCTCTGCGCATCGCGGGCCACGATGGAAAACGTGCTGACCGGTCGCATGCGCATCACCCTACCACCAGGTCCGCGGCGCGGCGGGCTCGGCACGCGCGTGCAGACGGTAGACTCGACGGCATGGAAATTCTCGAACGACTCTCGGAGCTTGCCGGCGTCCCCGGCCGCGAGGAGCGCGTGCGCGCTTTCATCGAAGAGCACATCCGCGACCATGTCGATGATCTCGAGACCGACGCGCTCGGCAACCTGCATGCGGTCAAGCGCAGTGGCACGACGGGCGCCCCCGCGCTGATGGTTGCTGCCCACATGGACGAGATCGGCTTCGTGGTTCGCTTCATCGACGATCGCGGTTTCCTGCGCCTCCAGAGCGTGGGCGGCTTCGACCCGCGCAACCTGTTCGCCCGCCAGGTCACCGTGCACGGCTCCCTCAAGGGCCGGGAGCTGGTCGGCGTCCTCAACCCGGCCGGCAAGCCCGTCCACCTCTCCACGCCGGAGGAACGCAGCAAGGTGCCGCAGCTCGACACCTTCTTCGTCGACCTCGGGCTCGACGCAGAGCGGGTCCGGGAACTGGTGCGCGTCGGGGACATGGTCACGCTGCGCCAGCCCTTCGCCGACCTGGGCGACGTCGTGACCGGCAAGGCGCTCGACGACCGGGCGGGCTGCTGGATCCTGATGGAGGCGCTGAAGCGCGTGAAGGACCCGGCCATGGACGTACACGCGGTCTTCACGGTGCAGGAGGAGGTCGGACTGCGCGGCGCCGGCACCGGGGCCTTCAAGGTCGCGCCCGACGTGGCGGTCGCGCTCGACACCACCCTGGCCGTCGATACGCCCGACAGCCGCGACGACCTGCGCGTCACCGAGCTCGGCAAGGGCACGGCGATCAAGGTGATGGACGGTGCGAGCATCAGCACCCGCTGGCTGGTCGACGCGTTCATCGCGCTGGCGGAGCGCCGCGAGGTGCCCTACCAGCTCGAAGTGCTACCGCTGGGCGGGACGGACGCCGCCGCCATGCAGCGCTCGCGCGAGGGTGTCCCGTCGATCACGCTCTCCACGCCGTCGCGCTACGTGCACACCGTCACCGAGATGGTGTCCAAGGCCGACCTCGACGCCGCCGTCTCGCTTCTCACGGCCGCTATCGAAGAGGGTATCGACATCGCGGCGTGAGCGTCTGCCGGCGCCATTCCCGAAGCCGACCCCCCGCTGAGGGCTGCATCAGCCCGGTGCTAGACTGACGCCGTGATCGTTGGCATCATCAGCGACGTCCACGCCAACGTCATCGCGTTGGAAGCGGTGCTCGAGCAGCTGAAGCTGCGTGGCGCGGAGACGGTCGTGTGCCTCGGCGATCTGGTCGGCTACGGCCCGGCGCCCAACGAGACCATCGACATGCTCCGGCGCGAGAGCGTGTTGTGCACGCTCGGCGCCGCCGACGAGCGCATCGCCTACGCGTTCGCACGCCGCAAGCTCCCCCGCCGCGGCGTCGCCGACGAGATCCTGGAGTGGACGCGCGAGGTCATCGAGCCGCGCCACGTCCACTTCCTGCAGACGCTCCCGGTCCAGCAACGCATCCACACGCCGGCCGGTCGCCTGCGGTTCTTCCACGGCAGCCCGGATGACCCCGCGGAGAAGCTCAACTTGAACCAGGATCCCATCTCGCTGTCGAAGTTGCTGCAGCGCCACCGCTGCTCCATCCTCGCCAGCGGGTCCACGCACGTGCCGTTCTACCGTAAGCTTCCCAACGGGCTGGTGATCAACCCCGGGTCCGTGGGGCTGTCGCTCAACGGGGAGCCCGGTGCGGACTACGCGCTGCTCACCATCACCGAGGAGTCCATCGCGGTGCACATGGACAAGGTGGAGTACGACTTCGCTGCGGTCGCGTTCGACATCGTGGCGTGGGGGCTGCCGTCGATGGTGGCGGAGGCGATCCAGATGGGTCGTCTGCCGGAGCCCATGAACGGCGAGGGCGAGGGGAACGGCGGCGCCGGCCCCTCCGGAAGCTGAGCGGGAGCCGGCCTGGCATCGTTCCGAACCCGTACGTCCCGCCCGAAACGGCCGCCGCGACGCCCCGGTCAGGCGGTCTCGATGCCCATCGCCAGCGCCTCGCCACCGCCGATGCAGATCGACGCCATGCCGCGCCGACCGCCGCGACGCTTCAACGCGCTCAGAAGCGTCACGAGGATGCGGGCGCCGGACGCGCCGATGGGATGGCCGAGCGCCACCGCTCCGCCGAGGACGTTGACGCGCTCCTCGTCCAGACCGAACTCCTGCATGGCCGCCATCGGCACCACGCTGAACGCCTCGTTGATCTCGTAGGCGTCGACGCTGTCCGGTGACCAGTCGAGGCGTGCGAAGAGCGTCTTCATCGCTTCGACCGGCGCCACGGTGAACCACTCCGGTGCGAGCGCGTGGCCGCTGTAGCCGCGGATGTGCGCCAGCACCGGCATGCCGCGCTCCTTGGCGACCTCCTCGCTGGTGATCACCAGCGCCGCGGCCCCGTCGTTGATGGTCGAGGCATTCGCCGCCGTGACGGTGCCGTCCTTCTCGAAGGCGGGCCGCAGGCCGGGCACCTTGTCGAAGTCGACCTTGGTCGGCCCCTCGTCCTCGCTCACGGTGGTGACGGCGCCGCGGCGACCGGGCACATCGACGGGAACGATCTCGCCGGCGAAGGTGCCGTCCTGCATGGCCTGCTGTGCACGCCGGTAGGACCGCAACGCGTAGGCGTCCTGCTGCTCGCGGGTGAAGTGGTAGCGGCCGGCGCAGAGCTCGGCGCACGCGCCCATGTGCTGGTCGCTGTAGACGTCCCAGAGCCCATCGAACACCATCGAGTCGACCAGGGTCTGGTTCCCCATGCGCAGCCCTCCGCGGGCGCCGGGGAGCAGGTAAGGAGCGTTGGTCATCGACTCCATCCCGCCGGCCACCACCACCTCTACGTCCCCGACGGCCACGGCACGCGCGGCCTGGATGACGGCCTCCAGGCCGCTGCCGCACATCTTGTTGAGGGTGACGGCCGGAGTGCGTTGTCCCAGGTCGGCGTAGAGGGCCGCCTGCCGGGCAGGCGCCTGCCCCATCCCTGCGGGCAGCACGTTACCCATCAGTACCAGGTCGACGGCGTCGGCTGCGACCCCCGCACGCTCCACCGCCGCCCGCACGGCCGCGGCCCCGAGCTGCGAAGCCTTGAGCGGCGACAGGGCGCCTTGGAAGGCGCCCACCGGCGTGCGCACGGCAGATGCGATGACGATTCCCATGGATGACCTCCAACGTCCGGCGCCGGCCGCCGCAGCGGGCCCGGCGCCGGGCTCGACCTTCAGTATAGGAAGGCCGGGCGGTGCGTCCGGGCTGTCGGCGCCACGTTCCCGACAACCGACGGCGAGGCCCGCCACCGCAGCGGAAGCGACCTCAGCGGCGGAAGGTGACGGTCGCCCGCACCCCCTGCCAGGTGACGGTGATCGGCCGGTAGAGGTCGAACCAGGGTGGGAGGAGCAGGACCGCGGCCGCCGGGGCATCGGGGCCGACACGCGTGCTCGAGCCCTGCACCATGCGCATGCGGTAGGGGTAGCGGATCGGCAGGCTACGGCCATCCTGCTCCAGCACGAAGGTCGCGTCCCACGTGCTCGGCGCCAGCGACGACACCAGCACCAGCAGGGGTTTGTCGCTCCCGATGCGCTCCAGAGCCCCGTCGATGGCGTCCCGCTGCGAAGGCCGCACCAGCGGCAGCAGATCGAGGTCGGCGACCAGGACCGCGACCCCGTCGCCCCCCGTGGCGTCCGCCGCGAACAGGCGAAGCCCCGGGACGCCGTGGCCGAGATCGTCGACCTCGCTGCGGCCGCCGCTCCCCGCCACCGCTGGCGACGGCACCGCCAGCGCCACCGTGCGCCCGCCGGGGAGGACGAGGCGTTCTCCCTCCAGTCGGATGCCGAGCGTATCGAGCGCGTCCGTAGGCAGGTACCAGGTCCCGTCGCGAAGCAGCGCCGGGGCGGACAGGCTGAGGGTGCTGGAGCTCGTGGCGCCCGCGGCCTGCCACAGCGCGTCGGGCGACCCCGCGAAGACGGTGAGCGTGCCCGCCACGGCGCGCCACGTCAGGCTGCCCTCGCCGGTCACCAGGATGTCTCCGAGGGCCCGCGCCACGGGCGCCGCCGGCGTGTAGAGCGTCCCCGCCACGCGGACGGCCGCCACAGGGTCGGCCGCCACGGGGTCGGCGCGCGCGACGCCGAGCGCCGCGCCGGCCACCAGCGCCAGAACGAGGAGAGCGAGCCGGGTCGGGCCCACGCCGCCGAGCCTAGCATGCGCCGACGGCGGCTCCGCGAGCGACCCGCGAGGACGCAACGCGCCGCCGACGGGGTCGTAGGGAGGCCGCACCAGGGGGGTCGCGCTGCGCGGGGTCGCACTCGCGGGTCGCGCTCGGGGGTCGCACTCGCGGGTCGCACTCGGGGGTCGCGCTCGCGGGAGGGGCGCGGGGACCGATGCGCCAGAACCGATGCGCTAGAATGGACGCAGTGAGCACGGTACGAACCTCACCGGGCGCGGGCGGCGGTCTCCTCTGAGACCCGGCACGGTCACCTTGCTTTGGTCCCCCTTCGACAATCCTTGCCGGCCGGGCTCCGGCCGATCCTCGCCCGCCCTTGGCGGCGGCGAGCGGGCTCGTTCGCCGGAGCGCGCCTCACGCCACGCCACCGAAGGCCCTAGGAACGCCCTCTCGGAAAGGAGCAGCCGCTATCGACAAGGTCCACGGTAAGCTCTCCGGCCTGAAGGTCGGACAGATCAAACGCCTGGGGAACCTGTACCGGCGTCGCGTCCCGCCCGACGCAGCCGTCACCAACGACCTGGCACGCGCGCTGACCGCGCTCAGCGCCGACATCGGCCGTCAGGTGAGCGTGTTGGTGGACCGGCGCGGGCGGGTGGTGACGGTGGCTGCCGGGGATGCGATCGACACACCCCTGCCTCCGCCCTCGGGGGAGGTCACGTCGCGCCTGTACGGGCTTCGACTCATCCACACCCACCTCAAGCCCGTCGGGCTCAGCGGCGACGACCTGACCACGCTCTTCCTGAACCGGCTGGACGCCGTGATGGCGATCGAGGCGAAGAGCGACGGCCTGCCGGGGATTGCCCACATGGCGCAGGTGGCGCCCCCGACCAGCGAGCACGAGGACTGGATCCTCGACCCGCCCATGACCGTCCCCGAGCTCGAGCGCATCGACTTCACCGAGCGTCTGCACGCTCTCGAGGAGGAGATGGCGCGACAGGTGCAGGCCCGCGAGGTCGCGCGCAGCAGTGCCGAACGTGCCGTGCTGGTGGGCCTGGAATCGGGCGAGGGCCTCATCGAGGCCGAGTCGCGCCTGGAGGAGCTGGCGGAGCTGGTTAGCAGCGCGGGCGGAACGGTGGCCTGGAGCAGCCTGCAGCAACGGAGCCACGCCGACCAGAAGACGCTGGTCGGCCGCGGCAAGCTCCATGAGCTGGTCTCCAAGGCCTACCACGAGGACGCCGACCTTATGGTCTTCGATCGCGAGCTCTCCCCTGCCCAGGCCCGTGAGATCGAGGGGCTCACCCACCTGAAGGTGTTGGATCGCACCCAGGTGATCCTCGACATCTTCGCGCAGAACGCACGGGGCCGCGAGGCGCAGGTACAGGTCGAACTGGCGCAGCTCCAGTACCAGCTCCCGCGGCTCGCCGGTCGCGGCCGCACCATGAGCCGGCTCGGCGGTGGGATCGGCACGCGGGGCCCCGGCGAGACCAAGCTCGAGGTCGACCGGCGGCGCATCCGCGACCGCATCGTCAGCCTCGAGAGCGCCGTCGACGAGATCAGCCAGCGCCGCACCGAGACGCGCAAGAGCCGCACCGAGGCCAGCACCCCGGTCGTCGCGCTGGTCGGGTACACCAACGCCGGCAAGTCGACGCTGTTCAACGCCCTGGCCAAGTCCGACGCCATCAGTCGCAACCGGCTCTTCGCCACCCTGCGGCCGACGACGCGCGAAGGCTGGCTCCCGGCACTCGGCGAGTGGGGCGGCAAGGTGCTCTACACCGACACGGTGGGGTTCATCCGCGATCTGCCCGAGGAACTGGTCAATGCCTTCCGGGCCACGCTGGAGGAGCTGCACGACGCTGATCTATTGCTGCACGTCGTCGACGCCGCATCACCCGGAGCGCCGGAGCGAGTGGACGCAGTCCAGCGCATCCTCGACGAGCTCGGGCTGAAGCCCCCTCGCCGCGTGGTGCTGAACAAGACCGATGCGGCGGATGCGGAGGTCTTGACGGGCCTGTTGCAACGCTTCGACGCCACCGGCGTCTCGGCGCGGACGGGCGAGGGGCTCGACGCGCTGAAGGCGTCCCTGGCGCGCGCGCTCGAGGGCGCACGTCACGTGCCGCTGCCCGACGACCCGGCGCAGGCCTACGGTTGGGCGTCGGCCCGCAACGGCGACTGACCGCCGGTAGCTGGGTGCGGCGGCGTACGTGAAGCGCTGCGCCGTGCGGCCGGCGGTACCATGGCCCCATGGATGACGGCGACCTCCACGACCTTCAAGGGTTGAAGGACCTGCGTGGCTTCCTGGCATTCCTTGAACGCCGCGGCGAGTTGGTGCGCGTCCGCGAGAGCGTGTCCGCCGCCTTCGAGATCACCGAGATCGCCGACCGCGTCGTGAAGCGCGGAGGACCTGCCCTGCTGTTCGAGAACGTCGAGGGCAAGGACATTCCGGTCGCCATCAACCTATTCGGCACCCGCCAGCGCACCGCCTGGGCGCTGGGCGTGGCGTCGCTCGACGCCATCGCCGACCGCATCCGCGGCCTGCTCGACGTACGCCTGGGCGGTGGCCTGCTCGGGCTCATGTCGAACCTGCCCAAGCTGCGCGAGGTCGCGTCGCTCCCCGCCAAACGAGTGCGCAACGCGCCCGTGCATCAGGTGGTGTGGCAAGGCGATGAGGTGGACCTGGCGCGTCTGCCGGTGTTGACCTGCTGGCCCAACGACGGCGGCCCCTTCGTGACACTCCCGCTGGTGGTGACGCGCGATCCCCTGCGAGGCGACGTGAACGTGGGCATGTACCGGATGCAGGTCTTCGACCGGGCCACCACCGGCATGCACTGGCAGCGTCACAAGACCGGCGCGCGCCACCTCGAGAGCGCCCGCCAGGCGGGCGAGCGGCTCGAGGTGGCGGTGGCGCTGGGGGGAGATCCGGCGCTCACCTATGCCGCCACGGCGCCGCTCCCAACGCTTCCCGGGCTCAACGAGTACGCACTCACCGGCTTCCTGCGGGGGCGTTCGCTCGAAGTGACGCCGGGTCTCACGGTCGATCTCGACGTACCCGCCCACGCCGAGTTCGTGATCGAGGGCTACGTGGACCCCGAGGAGCCCTGGCGGCCCGAAGGTCCCTTCGGCGACCACACCGGCTTCTACACCTTGACCGACCTCTACCCGGCGTTTCACGTCACCGCCATCACGATGCGCCGCGATCCCATCTATCCGGCCACCATCGTGGGTCGCCCCCCCATGGAGGACGCCTACCTGATCGAGGCCAGCGAACGCATCTTCCTGGTGCCCGCCCAGGTGGTGATGCCCGAGCTCGTCGACTACCACATGCCGCCGGCCGGCATCGCGCACAACCTGGTGAACGTCCGCATCGACAAGCGCTACCCGGGGCAGGCCTACAAGGTGGCGAACGGCCTGCTGGGCCTCGGGCAGATGATGTTCGCCAAGGTCCTGCTGGTTTCGGACGACGACGTGGCCGTCACCGACACGCTGGCGTTCTGGCGCGCGGTGCTGGCGCGAGCGCTGCCCGGCCGGGACGAACAGTTCGCGCGTGGCCCGATCGACGTGCTGGACCACTCCAGCCGCTCCTGGAGCTTCGGCTCCAAACTGGTCATCGACGGCACGCGCAAGCATCCGGAGGAAGGCGACGAGGTGGCCTGGACCCCGAACGAGGAGCGGCCGGCGAGCGCGCTGCCGCACCACGCCGAGATCGCGGGGCAGCACCAGCTCGCGGGGGGGTTCTGGTTCATCACCACCCGCAAGACCCGGGCCGACCAGGGGCGCCACCTGGGCGAGTGGGCTGCGCGCCAGCCGGCCTGCCGCGGCGTGCGGTTGATCGCCGTGCTCGACGACGAGACCGATCCCGCCGATTTCGACGACTGCATCTGGACGCTCCTGAACAACATCGATCCCGAGCGCGACGTGCAGGTGGTGGACAGCTTCGCGGGCGTGCCGGTGTACGTCATGGACGGCACACCCAAGCTCGCCGAGGAGGGATTCACGCGGCCCTGGCCCCAGAAGATCCGCATGTCCGACGACGTCAAGCGGCGCGTCGGCCCCATCGTGGATCGGCTCGATCTTCCCGCCGAACCCGCTCCGGGCGACGAGCGGGACGCCGCGCTCGAGCGCGAGGCCTGAGCTTCCGGTGGGACGCCGCGCCGCCGGCGATCAGCGCCGCGCCGCCACCGCGGCGACGAGGAAGAGCGCAGCCTGCACGAGCACGATGGTCGACCCGCTGGGCACGTCGACCAGGTAGGAGAGCGCCAGCCCCACGACGGTGCTGAGCACCGCCAGCAGCACACTCAGTACGGTCATCTGCGCCAGCGACCGCGCCAGGAGCCGAGCGCTCGCCGCCGGGATCACCAGGTAGGCCGCCATCAGGATGATGCCGACCACCACGGAGCTGACCGCGATCACCAGGGCGGCGCACGCGAACAGCAGGTACTCCAGCAGGCGGGTCGGCACCCCATCGGTGCGCGCCAGCTCGTCGTCGAAGGTGGCGTACCCCAGACGCCCCCAGAGCCCCAGCAGGAACGTCACTGCCAGCGCAGCCACCACCGCGATGGCGACCAGGTCGGGGCGGGTGACGGCCAGGATGGAGCCGAACAGCAGGTCCATCAGGGACAGCCCGAGGTTGACGTCGGGCGGGATGATCGAGAAGAAGAGCACGCCGAGCGCCACCGACACGGCGAAGAACACGCCGATGGCGGTGTCGCTGCTGAGCTGGGTGTGTTCCCGCACCCAGGCGATCGCCAGCGCGGCGAGCAGGCTGAACGGCGCCGCGATCCACAGCGGGTGTTGCAGTAGGCCCACGCCGCTCGCCAGGAGGCCGCTGGAGACGATGACGAAGGCGCCCAGGCCCATGCCCCCGAAGGCGGCGTGCGCCAGCCCAGCCCCCAGGAACGACAGTCGCCTCTGGACAACGAACACGCCGAGAAGTCCGGCCATCACGGCGATCAACACGCCCGCCGCCAGCGCCCGCTGCATGAAGGCGAGGTGCAGGGCGTCCGTGAGGCTCACGGTTCGCCCTCCCCGTCGCGCCGGGGGTCGGGGGGCCTGGGATCAGAACGCCAAGGCATGGTGGTGTCCAAGGTGACCGAAGGCGCGCTCCAGGCACGATTCGCACAGCACTTCGTCGGGGGTGCCGAAGCCGTGGACCTGGCGGTTGAGCACCAGCACCCGGTCGGCGTGGTAACGCGCGGCCGCCAGGTCATGGGTCACCATCACCACGGTGGCGCCGGTATCGCGCTGGTAGACCTCCAGCAGGTCGTAGAGGTCGTGCTCGGCCAGGAAGTCGACCCCCGTCGCGGGCTCGTCGAGCAACACCAGGTCGGGCCTGCGGGCGAGCGCCCGGGCCAGATAGACGCGCTGCAGCTCCCCGCCGGACAAGCGGGCGAGTTGCCGCCGCTCCAGGTGCTCTGCCCCCACCCGTGCCAGGGCCGCGCGCGCCTGCTCGCGCTCGGCCGCGGCGATGCGGACGGGCCAGCGACGTCGCAGACCGGTGGCCACCAGCTCGAGCGCGATGGCCGGGAAGGTGCGGTCGAAGGTCTTGAGCTGGGGTACGTACCCGATGCGCTCGGGTCCGGCGCCCGCGTCCAAGCCGAAGAGCGCGGCGTGACCGCTCTGCGGCACCACCAGCCCGAGGGCGACCTTCACCAGCGTCGACTTGCCGGCGCCGTTGGGGCCTACCACCGCCAGGAAGCACCCGGGGGCCAGCTCGAAACTGACGTCCTGCAGCACTGTCGCCTCCCCCAACCGGACGGTCACGCGGTGCATGTGCAGTGCGGAGGGTGCCGCTCCGGGCGCTCCGGGCGCTCCGCCGGTCACCGCTTCCGCTCCCAGCGCTGCTCCGACGAGCACGTACCGTCGCGCGAGGCAAGGAAACGAGAATACGTTCTCATTAGGGCTCCACTGTACTCGCGCGCGCCCGCACTGCCAAGCCCCCGCGACACCGGGCACCGTCCCAGGCCCCCAGCACGACGGCGGCCGCCCGGGTAGCTACCCGGGCGGCCGCCGCTCGCAACGCCGTGCGAGGCGTCGAAGGCTTGCGTCAGAGCTTGTTGGGGTTCACGAACAGGGTGGGATCGAGCTGCCGAAGGGCCTTCGCGCTGATCCAGACCTTCTGGGGCTTGCCGTCGACCCACAGGGTCTTCTTCTGCAGGTTGGGCTTCACCTGGCGCTTGTGCACACCCACCTGCTTCACGCCAACGCCGCCCCGCTTCTTGGGCGAGCCCTTGCGCTTGCTGGTGGTGGTGCTGTGCGTCTTCTTCCCGGTAATGGCACACACACGCGGCATGTTCACGTCCTCCGTCGCGTCGTTCTGGCGTTGACGTCGCGTTCATCTCCAGGGCCGCGCGCCGCTCCGTGGGGTGCTCCTCGCATGCTCCCGTGCGGTGCTAGCGCGAACCCAAACACTCGATAGTAGCACACCCCTCGCCCACCCTTCCAGGTGCCCGCCCTCCGAGACCCCCCGCACCGCCCTCCGGGAGCGCGTCCGCACGCGCCACACGGCATGATCGTGACGCCGCCCAACCCGCGCCCCGCGGCGTCGCACGCGGGACCGCATCAGCCCATAGAATGCCCGCATGACGCGCGACGAACTGGCCGCCCACATCCACCGCCGCTCGCTGCTGCACGGCCACTTCGTGCTGCGCTCGGGCGCCACCAGTGACCGCTACTTCGACAAGTACCTCTTCGAGTCCGACCCCCGGCTGCTCCGGGCGATCGCCGAGGCCATGGCTCCGCTGGTGCCGAGCGGGATCGACGCCATCGCCGGGCTCGAGCTCGGCGGCGTCCCACTGGCAGCCATGCTCTCCCAGCTCACGGGCCTGCCCACCCGGTTCGTGCGCAAGCAGGCCAAGGAGTACGGCACGTGCCGCCTGGCAGAGGGGGGCGACATCGAGGGCCAGCGCCTGCTGGTGGTCGAAGACGTCATCACCTCGGGCGGCCAGGTGGTGCTCTCCACCCGGGATCTCCGCGCCCTCGGGGCGAGCGTCGAGCATGCGCTGTGCGTCATCGACCGGGAAGCCGGCGGCACGGCCCACCTGGAGGAGGCCGGCGTCCAGCTCACCCCCCTGTTCACCATGAGCGCCCTGGAGAGCGCCGCGGGCAGCGCCTGAGCGCGGGGATCGCGGCGACCGGAGCGCTACCATCGGCCCATGGCAGATTCCGAGCGTTCCACCGACACCCTGTTCGAACGGATCGTGCGCCGCGAGATCCCGGCCGACATCGTCTACCAGGACGATCGCGTCACCGCCTTCCGCGACATCCGACCGCAGGCGCCCGTACACGTGCTGATCGTTCCCAACGAGCGCATTCCTACCGCCGCCGACGTCACCGACGACGACGAAGGGGTGCTCGGGCACCTGCTGGTGGTGGCCGCACAGGTGGCCGAGCAGGAGGGGCTGCACAAGGGCTACCGCCTGCTGGTGAACTGCAAGGAGCACGGCCACCAGGAGGTCTACCACCTCCATGTCCACCTGCTCGGCGGGCGGCCGCTCGGACCCATGCTCTGCCACTGAGGCGGCGACCTGCGACACGCCGGGCGCCCGCCGGCGCATGCTAGCTTCGAGGCATGCATGGCCTCGCGCTCGTCGGACACGCGCTCACCCTCGACCGCCAGGCCTTCGTCCTGCTCGACCAGGGCGCGGCAGGGCTCCGGCTATCGCTGGCGGTGGTGTTCGTGGCGGGTGTCTCCGCCGCTGCCGGTCAGAGCGTGGCGCTGTTCGTCAACCGCGTCGCGCCGCGCCGCTTCGTGCTCAGCCTGCTGCTCTCGGGCGCGGTGTACACGCTGGCCTACCTGTTCTGGTCGACGTCGCTATGGCTCATCGCGGTGCACGTCTTCGGTCACCCTCGTCCCTACCTCAACGCGCTACGCACCGTGGGGCTGGCGTACAGCCCGCAACTCTTCGGGTTCCTGGTGCTGACCCCCTACTTCGGGTCCTTCATCTCCGCCGCCCTGTCGGTGTGGAACCTGCTCGCCATCGTCGTGGCCACCCGCGCAGTGTTCCACCTCACGACGCTCGAGGGGGCGGCGAGCGCGGCGCTCGGTTGGATCCTGCTGCAGCTCCTGCAGCGCACGATCGGCCGGCCCGTGCTCGGCCTCGGGCGGCGCTTGCGCGTCGCCGTCGCCGGGCGGCGCCTCATCTCCTTCGACGAAGCGCTCGAGGAGGGCGAGGCTTAGCATGCATCTGCTCGACATCTGGATGCTCGTGGGCGTGGCGTTCCTGGCGCTGCTGCTGGCGGGCGCCCTGGCGCCGCTCGAGGCGCTCGGCTGGTGGGCGGGCTGGTACGGGCGCCGCTCCGAGGAGCAAACCGTGCACCCCGCAAGCACCGCGGCGACGCCGCAGCACTTCATCGTCTTCCTATCGGGGATCCATAGTGTCGCCGAGCACGCCTTCGCCCGGCGCGAAGTGGTGCTCTTGGAGCGACTGCAGGGGCGCCTCCCCGCCAGCAAGATCCTCGAGGTCTTCCCCTACTCGGTGACCAACAATGCCCTGACCGGGCAACGTGCCTTCGCGCGCTTCTGGCGCTGGGCGCTGCGCATGAAGCTCAGCCGTCGCGTGCTGGCCAACATGGCCGGCATGCTCATCAATCTGCGCAACCTCTGGCAGGTCGGGGTATCGGCCGACCGGCGTTACGGACCGATCTACAACCATGGCAGCGCCGACCTCATCACCGAGGCGCTGCTGGCGGCGGGCTACATCCCCGCCAGCGGCACGCGCGTCACGCTCGTCGGCTACAGCGGCGGCGGGCAGATCGCGCTGGGCGCGGCGGGGCACTTGGACGACATCCTGGGGACCCCCGTCGACGTGATCGCGCTGGGCGGCGTGATGGCGTCGGACCCTGCCGTCCTGCAGGTGAGGCATCTCTACGACCTCCACGGCGATCGCGACGACATCCAGCGCGCCTCAATCGTGATGTTCGCCGGCCGCTGGCCGCTCCTGCGCTACTCCCCCTGGAACCAGGCCCGGGGGAAGGGGCTGATCACGTCCGTGCGCCTCGGCCCGATGAAGCACACCGGTCGCGACGGCTACCTCTCCACCACCGCCGCGCTCTCCGATGGCCGCAGCTACCTCGACGCCACCGTCGACGCCATCGCGGGAATCGTCGAGCACGGCAACGACGCCGCAGGGGCGGCCGCCTGACGCCTGGACGTGCGCCCGCCCCCTCGCCTCAGCGGTACTCCCCCCACGATCGCCGCAACACCCCGGCGATCTCCCCGAGGGTGGCGCGCGCACGGAAGGCGTCGAGCACAGGCGGGAACAGGTTGCCTTCGGTATCCAACGCCGCCGCCAGGGCGTCGAGCGCCGAGGAGGCCGCGGCGCCGTCTCGTCGCTCCCGGAAGGCACGCACCTCGGCGGCGCGCCGCTGTTGCAGCTCGGGGTCGATGCGCTGCACCGGCACGGCCTCTTCGTCGCCCTCTCCGACGAAGCGATTGACCCCCACGACCACGCGCTCGCCCTCCTCGATCTCGCGCTGGTGCCGGTAGGCGGACTCCTCGATCTCGCGCTGCACGTATCCCGCCTCGATGGCCTTCACCGCGCCGCCCACGTCCTCGACGCGTTGCATCAGCGCCGCGGCCTCCGCCTCGAGCGCGTCGGTGAGGCGCTCCACGTAGTAGCTGCCACCGAGCGGGTCGATGGCCTCCGGCACCCCCGTCTCGTGCGCCAGGATCTGCTGCGTCCGCAGAGCCAACCGCGCAGACGACGTCGTGGGCAATCCCAGGGCCTCGTCGAGCGCGTTGGTGTGCAGGCTCTGCGTGCCGCCGAGTACAGCCGCCAGTGCCTGGTAGGCGGTCCGCACCACGTTGTTGTCCGGTTGCTGCGCGGTCAGGGTGCTGCCGCCCGTCTGCGTGTGGAAACGCAGCATGAGCGCCTTGGGCTCGGTGGCGCCGAACTCCTCGCGCATGATGCGCGCCCACATGCGGCGCGCGGCTCGGAACTTCGCCACCTCCTCGAACAGATCGCTGTGGCAGGCGAAGAAGAACGACAGCCGCGGACCGAAAGCGTCCACGTCCAAACCGGCGTCCAGAGCGGCACGCACGTACGCCCGGGCGTTCGCGAGCGTGAAGGCGATCTCCTGGGCCGCGCTGGCCCCCGCCTCGCGGATGTGGTACCCGGAGATGGAGATGGTGTTGAAGTTCGGGAGGTGCTCGGCGCAGTAGGCGAACAGGTCGGTCACCAGCCGCATGCTGGGCTGGGCCGGGTAGATGTAGGTGCCGCGCGCCACGTACTCCTTGAGGATGTCGTTCTGCACTGTGCCGCCCAGGCGTTCGCCGGCGACCCCCTGCTCCTCGCCCACCAGCTGGTAGAGGGCGAGCAGCATCATCGCCGGCGCGTTGATCGTCATGGAGGTCGTCACTTGCTCGAGCGGGATGCCGTCGAACAGCCGCCGCATGTCCTCCACCGTGGCGATCGACACCCCCACGCGTCCCACCTCCCCCGCCGCCAGCGGATCGTCCGGGTCGAGGCCGAGCTGCGTGGGCAGGTCGAACGCCACCGAAAGGCCGGCCACGCCCTGCTCGAGCAGGTAGCGGTAGCGTTGGTTGGACTCCTCGGCGGTGCCGAAGCCGGCGTACTGTCGCATGGTCCACAGCCGCCCCGCGCTGTACATCTGCGGGTAGACGCCGCGCGTGAAGGGATAAGCGCCGGGACGCCCGAGCCGCTCCGGGAGCCCGTCGGGAGGACCATCGTAGAGGGGCTTCATGCCGCGATGATAACGGAGGCGACGCTCCGAACCGCGCGGCGCGAGGCCCCCGAGCGCGGTCGGGGCGGCGTTAGACTGATCCCATGAGGCTCTACAGCGCAGCGCAGATGCGCTCGGCCGACGCCGCTGCGGCGGAGGCCGGCATGCCGACCCAGCTGCTGATGGAGGCCGCCGGACGCGCCGTGGCCGAGGCCACGCGGGAGCGCTTCCCGGCGGCAAGGCGCGCGCTGGTGCTCTGCGGCAAGGGCAACAACGGCGGGGACGGCTACGTTGCCGCCCGCTTCCTGCAGGGCGCCGGTTGCGCCGTCGAGGTGCTGGAGATGGCGCCCGAGCCCTCCGGCGAGGACGCTGCCGCGGCGCGGCGCGCGCTCGACGCCCACGGCGTCAAGCCGGCTCCCCTCGACGCCCACCGCCTGACCGCAGCGCTCGAGCGCTGCGATGTGGTGGTCGATGCGTTGCTCGGCAGCGGCCTGGACCGCCCCCTGCACGGCACCCTGCAGGCGTGGGTCGAACAGGTGGCGGCGAGCGCCCTCCCGGTGGTGGCGGTCGACGTGCCGACCGGTGTGTCCGCCGACGCGACGATGCCCCCCGGGCCGCACCTGAACGCCGCCTTGACCGTTCAGCTCGCCGGGGCCAAGCTCGCCAGCGCCTTCTATCCGGCGCGCAGCGCGTTCGGTGACGCCGTGGTGGTCGATATCGGCATCCCGCGGCAGGTGCTCGAGCAGGCGTCGTCCGTGACGCTGCTCGACGCCGACTGCGTGGCGCGGTGGCTTCCGACACGTTCTCCGGACGCCCACAAGTACACCGCGGGCACGGTGCTGGTGGTGGCGGGTTCCGAGCGCTACCTGGGCGCCGCCGAGCTGGCGTGCCGCGCCGCCTACCGCGGCGGCGCCGGCCTGGTGACGCTGGCCGCAGCGGACCGCGCGCCCGCCGGCTGGCCCGAGGTGGTGTTCGAACCGCTGCGCTGGGCGGATGCGTCCCCGCTCGATGCCCTCGAGGCCCTCGACCCGAAGCGGGCGCAGGTGGCGGTGGTCGGGCCGGGGCTCGATCCCGCGGCGGGGCCCTGGCTGCCCCTGCTGCTGGCGCGGCTGGAGGGCAGCGTGGTACTCGATGCCGGTGCGCTCGAGCCCGGCGCCGAGTTGCAGGACGCGGTGCGCGCCCACGGCCGGGCCGTCCTCACGCCGCACGTCGGCGAGGCCGCACGGCTGCTGGCGAGCTCGACCGGGGCGGTGCTGGCCGACCCGCTGGCCGCGGCGGCGACCCTCGCCGAACGCTATGCCGCCGTCACCGTGGTGAAGGGGGCGAGCACGGTCGTGGCCGCGCCCGACGGGCGCCAGGCGGTGTCCATGAGGGGTCACCCGGGCATGGCGGTGGGCGGCACCGGAGACGTACTGGCCGGACTGCTGGGCGCGCTGCTCACGAGCGGCGACCCGTTCGAGCGGGCCTGCGTGGGGGTCTACATGCACGGGCGCGCAGGCGAACGGGCGGCGGTCGAGCGCGGCCTGGGGCTGGTGGCCAACGACGTCGTGGAGGAGCTCACGAACGCCGCCAGCGAGCTGCTGTGCTAGATTGCGGCCTATGTTGCAGGTGCGCGTCCCCGCCACGAGTGCCAATCTCGGGCCCGGGTTCGACGCGCTGGGGATCGCCCTCGATCTCGACCTGACCGTCCGCGCAGCTGAGAGCGATCGCGACCGTTTCACCTACCGCGGCGACGGTCACGTTCCCGATTCCCCCCACAACCTCGTGCACCAGGGCTTCCGAGCGGCTTACCACGCGCTCGACCTTCAGCCTCCCCGGATGGCCTTCGACGCCGACAACCCGATCCCGCTCGCGCGAGGATTGGGATCGTCGTCCGCCGCCCTGGTGGCGGGCGCCGCCCTGGCCGACGCCATGCTCGGAGAGCAGCTCGGGCGCGAGGCGGTCTTCCGACTGGTGGCCCGTCTCGAGGGCCACCCCGACAACGTCGCTCCCGCCATCTTCGGAGGCTTCACGGTCTCCGCGGCCGACGAGGCCGGCGCCTTCCTCAGCGCCAGCCTGCCGCTGCCGCCGAGCTGGCGACTGCTCTACGGCGTGCCGGACTTCGAGCTGCCCACGGCCAAGGCACGCGCGGTGTTGCCATCGAGCTACGCCCGCTCCGATGCAGTGCGCACCTCGGGCCGGGCCGCGATGTGGGCGGTCGCGGTCGCGACCGACCGCCCCCAGCTCTTGCGTGTGGCATCGCTCGACGTGCTCCACGAACCCTACCGCTCCCCCCTGGTACCCGGCCTCGACGCCTGCCGGGCGGCCCTGCGCGCCGAGGGAGCCTTCGCCGCCTACCTCTCGGGCGCCGGCCCCACGCTCGGCGTGGTGGTCGACGAGCCCCGCGTCGAGGCGTGCCGCGCGCTGCTGGAGGACTTCGCCGGTGACGGCGGGAGGGTGCTCGATCTGGGCGCCGGCCGGGGCTACGAGGTGGGAGCCGCACCCGAGCTGGAATAGCCCTGCAGGCCACGGCTACAGCCAGGCGCGAAGCACCTTGAACCCGGCATCGACGCGCACCGTCTCGAAACCCTTCCAGGCGGAGAGCTCCCGCTCGTAGGGCAGCGCCTGGTTGGCAACGATCCACGCACTCCCGCCGCGCCGCAACCGGGCGCGCGCCGTATCCAGGAAGGCGCGCCCCAGCTCCAGGCGCACCTGCTTGCCGACGTGGAACGGCGGGTTCACGAGCAGCGCGTCGAAGCGCGCATCGGACGCCAGCGCAGCGTCCAGATCCGAGTGCAGCACCGTCGCCTCCGCCGGCAGGTTGCGCCGGGCACTCCGCACGGCGCTGAGGTCGTCGTCGAGGGCGGTCACCTGCGCGGCGCCGGCACGGAACGCGGCGTCGGCGAGGATGCCCGTGCCGCACCCCAGATCGGCGACAGCCGCCCCGCGGAGCGCCCCTCGGCCCTGCGCTTCGAGCGTCTCCAGCAGCACCGCCGTGCCCGGGTCGAGGGCGCGGGCGGAGTGCACGCCCGGAAGCGACCACCAGCCCCGGCCCAGCGCCTCGAACCGGCGCCAGGGACCCGACGCTGCTGGGAGCGTCGTCGCGCCGCCCGGCTCCCCGGCGCCGGCCGGCGCCAGCCCCGTCGCGGCATCCGGTCCCCTCGCTCCCTCGAGGCGGACGACCCGCCAGCCCCGGCTCCGCCCCACCACGCTCACCTGGTCGAACCACGCCGCAGCGTCACGCTCGTAGCGCTTGGCTCCCTGATCCTTGTGCATGGCCGCGTAGGCGACGCCGCCGGGCTCGAGCGCGCGGGCCGCGGCCGCCAGCTCGCAGCGCACGCGGTCGTTGCCGCGATCGGTGGGCGGCAGCAACAGCACGGACGGGTAGCGGGCGGGCTCCAGATCCCACGCCAGGCCGGCCGCAACCTCGACCCGCGCGTCGTCCCGGAAGCGCGCGGTCGCCGCGCGCAGGGCGGCGTAGGAAGGCTCGAGCACCACCACGCGCCGCGCGCCCGGCACCCCCAGGGCGCCCCCGCCGGCACTGCCGGTCGCATCCACCACCGTCCCGGCGAGCTCGGCGCCCGCGTCGGGCAGCGCGCCGAGCAGGGCATCGAGGAGCTCGACGAGACCGGGCGCGGGCCCCGGGAAGCCACGCACGCCGGCCGAGACGAGCAGCTGCCCGTGCCCGCCGACGACGACCGGCAGGCGATGATGGTGTGCCGCCACGACGCTCACGAGCCGCAGTCTACCCGCAGGGCGCTGGCGCGCCCTCGGTGGTAGCGTTGGAGCGTGCCGCTCGTGCTCGGGATCGATACCTCCTGCGATGACACCGGCGTCGGCCTGGTCGACGGCGGCCGCGTTCTGGCCAACGAGGTGGAGTCCCAGACTGCCCTCCACGCACGCTTCGGCGGCGTCGTGCCCGAGCAGGCCAGCCGAGAGCACCTCAGCGTCCTCGACGCGGTCGTGGAACGTGCGCTGGCGCGTGCGGGCGCCGGCCTCGCCGACCTCGACGCGGTGGCGGCCACCCGCGGGCCGGGCCTGGTCGGCGCCCTGCTGGTGGGCCTGGGATACGGCAAGGCGCTCGCCTGGGGCCTGGGCGTACCGTTCGTGCCGATCCACCACTTGGAGGGCCACATCGCCGCCGCGGTCGCGGGGTCGGGTCTGGCACCCCCCTTCCTGTGCCTCATCGCCTCCGGAGGTCACACCGCGCTCTTCGCCGTACACGCCTGGAACGCCATCGAGCAGCTCGGACGGAGCCGCGACGATGCCGCAGGGGAAGCGTTCGACAAGGTGGCACGGCTCCTCGGGCTCGGCTACCCCGGCGGACCGGCGCTGGCAGCCCTGGCGCAGCGCGGCGATGATCGGGCGGTGCCGCTGCCGCGCCCCATGCGCCACCAGCAGGGCTTCGACTTCAGCTTCAGCGGGCTCAAGACGGCGGTGGCGATCGCGCTCGAGCGCGAACCCGGGCTCGCGCCCGAGGACGTCGCCGCGAGCTTCGAGCGCACCGCCGTCGATGCCCTGGTCGCGGTCACGCTCCGGGCAGCGCAGCACACCGGACTGGAGAGGCTGGTCGTCGCGGGCGGCGTGGCCGCCAACGCGCGGCTGCGCGCGGCGATGGCGAGCGCCGGCCTGCGCGCCACCTTCCCCCCGCCGTCGCTGGCGACCGACAACGGCGCCATGATCGCCCTCGCCGCGGAGCGCCGCCTCGCTGATGCCCGACAGCGCCAGGACGAGGCGCTCGGGGCCGACGCCGCGCCCTACCTGCCGCTTGCCGTCACCGGCGAGCCGAGCGCGTCGGCGTAGGCCCGCGCCACCAGCGGCACCACCGAATCCTCCGAGAAGTCACGCAGCGCGCGTTGCCGCGCGGCCCTTGCGTAGCGGGCGTGGACGCCCTCGTCAGACAGCAACGCGACGGCGGCCCGAGCCATCCCCTCGATATCGCCGGGCTCCAACAGCCGCCCGCTCACGCCGTCCTCCACCACTTCCGGCAGCCCGCCGATGCGGCTCGCCACCACCGGCACGCCACTCGCCATCGCCTCGAGAGCGGACAGACCGAACGACTCCTTGACGCTCGGCAGCAAGAACAGGTCGCTGACGGCGAGCACGTCCTCGATGCGCGGGAAGCTGCCAAGGAAGGAGACGCGTCCGGTCAGGCCGAGCTCGTCGGCGAGCGCCACGGCGGCGGGCCGGTCGGGACCGTCCCCCACCATCAGCAACCGCGCGCCGAGGCGCTCCGACACCCGCCCGAAGATACGGATGACGTCCTCCACCTTCTTCACGGCACGGAAGTTGGAGATGTGCACGAGCAGCTTCTCGTCGGGGTGCGCGAAGCGCTGGCGCGGATCGGGCCCGTCCGCCGGCGGCGCCGGCGCGGGGCGGAAGCGCTCGTGATCGACCGCGTTGGGGATCACGCGGATCGGAGCGCGCACCCCCATCTCGCGGTTGGTGTAATCGGCCAGGTAGCGGCTCACCGCGGTCACCACGTCGGAACGCTCGATGCTGTACTGGGTGGTGCGAAGGTAGGCCCGGTTGAGCCCCACCAGCGTCACGTCGGTGCCGTGCAAGGTGGTGACCACCACGGGCCGTCGGGCGGCATGCACCATGTCGCGCGCGAGCACGGCGGCCGTTGCGTGGGGGACGGCGTAGTGCGCGTGGATGACATCGATGCCGACCTCCTCGATGACCTCGGCAAGCTTCGACGCCTCGGCCAGCGTCGTGAGCGGTGCGTCGAACAGCGGGTAGGTCATCGCCTCCACCTGGTGGAAGAAGACGTTGGGCAGCGAGGGTTCAGTGAGGCGGAACGGCACACGGTCGGCCACGAAATGCACCGCGTCGCCGGAGCGCGCGAAGCTGAGCCCCAGCTCGGTGGCGGCTACGCCGCTGCCGCCCGCCCCGCTGTGGAGCAACACGGCGATGTTCACGTCGGGACCTCGTCGAGCGCCGGGCGATCGGAGATGTCGAGCACGGTGCAGTCTATGGGGCGTGGCCGTCAGCCAGCCGTCTCCGAGGCTACCCGGTCCGCAGTCCGCACGCCGGCGGTCGGGGGATCAGCCCACATTGCCCCACAGGCCCGCCAGGTACATCTCCTGCGTGATCACGCCATGGACGGTCTCGCGCTCGCTGACCACGACCAGCTGTTCGTGTGCCAGCACCCTGCGTAGCTCGGTGACCGCCACGCCCGGAGGGACCTTGACGAGCTCCTCCCAGGAGGTGATGCTGTCGCGCCGCAGGCCCGTGACACCCACCGGGACGCCCCCTTGCTTGACGATCACGACGCGGTTCTCGGCGAGAGTGTGGACGACTTCGCCGGCATCCACCTGTGGCACGCGCCCGGCCGCCCGACCGGCGGTCGGCGGAACCAGCAAACCGAACGTCAGGAGCGTGGGGCTGGGAAGGTGCAGCGCCGAGCGCGCGTACACCAGCGCGCCGCTGTAGGCCACCACGAACGCCACGCCCTCCAGCAGGCCGGCGGGGTTGAAGCTGGTGAAGCCGAGACGGCCGGAACGCCCCAGGAGCAGGAACACCACGAACGAGATCAGCAGCGCGAAGCCGAACGAAGTCACCCCGCCCCAGAAGGCGGCGCTGCGCAGTTGACCCGGCCGCCTCATGCGACCCTCCGGTGTCCGTGCGGAGCGCTCACGCGTTCGCTCCCGGGAGGCCAGGGCGGCGCTCGTCGAGAGCCCCCGGGAGATGTCCCGGACGGTCGACGTCGGCTGCCAGGGCGGCATCGTCGGTCACCAACGCGCGCGCATGGATGCCGGACATCCGTTCCAGGCGTCGCTCGAGCTGACCGATTCCCGCCGTACCCAGGAGGAGCGCCAGCAGCACGTCCACACCGAACAACCCTGCCAGTGCCAGCGGGTTCTTGCGGGCCCGGAAGGCGGCGTCGATCAGCGGCAGCAGCTTCGGCACGGCCGCAGGGGCGATCAACACGGCGTTCCCACCCGTCACCCGGCCCTCTCGAAGGCGGACGTAGGTACGTCGTTGGTGCGGGAACTGCGCGCTCGATGCTGCTTCGGTCACGGCCGGATAGACCAGGTCGGCGTCGGGCACAGCGTCGATGAAGGCGGCCAGGCCGTCCGAGGTCACCCAGGGGATGTCGGCGGTGAGCACCAGCAAGCGCGCCTCGGGCGCCTGCGCCAGCGCGGCCCCCACGCCGAGCGCAAGCGAGTCGACGAGGCGCCTCCCGGCGGGCACGGACACGTCGTAGAGGCCTCGCAGTCGGACGTTGACGGGACCGACGTACACGATGCGGCCCACCGGGGCGCAGCTGCGCAACGCCTCCAACACGTATGCGCCCATCGGCTTGCCGGCCAGCGGCACCAGCGCCTTGGCTTCGACGCCGGCGTCGGCCGCCATACGATCGCCGACCTCGCCGCCCGCCAGGACCACGGCAATGGTGGCTTCTCGGGACGCCCTCATGCATCGATTGTAGCGCGCGCCAGAGCGCGTTCGACGACCACGAAAGATCGGCTGGGCGGGACCGGTCCGGTCCCGCCCAGCCGACGCGCGAAACGCGCAGGTGCTGCAAGGTCGTCGGCGGCCGCCCTGCTCAGAGGTGGGCCTGGCTGGCCGAGAGCCGCGCGGTCTCCCCGGCCTGGATGACGAAGCTGCTGACATAGGTCCGGAAACCGGGGGCCACGAGCGTGAGCTCGTGCTGTCCGGGATCCAGGTCCGGCACCGAAAGCCGGCCGCTGCCGTTCGGGATCGTTCCGACCTGCCGCCCGTCGATGAACGCCGTCGCGCCGCCCACGTTGGCCTGGATGATCAGCGTGCCGGAAGCGCGCTGCAGGCTCGTGGACACCTGCCGGTCTTCGCCGCTCGCCAGGTTGAAGCTGACGCTCGCGTCCTGATAGCCGGGCAGGCTGAAGCGCGCGGTGTGGTTGCCCGCGTCGACGTTCATGCGCCCGATGGGCGTGGAGCCGACGTGGTTGCCGTCGAGGTAGACGTTCGCCCCGCGCGGGTTGCTGTCGAACGATACCGACCCGATCCGGCGGATGGGCTGGAGCTGCGCCGTGACCGACTGCGTCTCGCCCGGGCGCAGATCGACGCGGGTCTGGAACGTCTCGTAACCGTCCTTGGTGACCTTCACGTCGTGCCGCCCGGGGTGGGTGCCGAAGTTCGTCGGTGTGGTCCCCACGTAGTCGCCGTCGACATAGACCTGCGCCTGCTGCGGGTTGGAGTCGATGCGCAGGTTTCCGAAAGCGGGCTGCTGAGGCCGGTCACCGACGTAGTACAGCACAGTACTGGTCACCCAGTCCTGCTGCGGGACCGGCTTGACGACGATGGCGAAGCCGTGGACGAAGCCGTCCTGGCCCCCACTGCCGCTAGCGAAGTTGTCGCCCGACTTGAACTGCACGATGTCACGCGTATCGAGTTGCTGCTTGCTGGCCACCGCGATGACCTTCGACAGGCCACGTGGCGGCGCGATGCTGAAGGAGTAGCGCGCGTTCGCCGGCGGGAAGGTGCGGGTCTCCCCGGCGTTCAGGCGGTTGTTCTGCCCTTGCTGGTCGTAGCGGTTGGGCAGGATCTGGGTGATCTCGCCGTCGGGCTTGACGCTGAACAGGTAGACGTAGGCCGACTGGCTCACGCGCACCGAGATCTGGACGTTCTCGCCCAGCTGGTAGACGGGTTGCGAGCCCCCCTTGTCGAGGGTCACGTCGACGTTGAAGTTGGGAGCCGGGTTGGGGTTGACGACGATCGCCTCGGGGCTGATGACGATCTTCTGGGCAAAGGCCAGCGGGAGAGCTAGAGCGAGTAGGATCAGGATTTTCCTCATGGCCGGCCTCCTTTCCTATTCCTGAGGCTAGCACGCACCCTCCGAAGCGCGTGATGATGGGCTTAAACCGCTCTTCATTGAGCCTTCTTCATGTACCATGGGCTCGATGCGCGCTGTGGCGTGCGGCACTGGGACGCGGTTCCTGTCGCTCCGGCGCCGGCGCGGGCGGCGACGTCGACGCGCCCCCGGCGGACCGCGGGGGTCTCCCTCTCACGGTTCTGGTCCCTGCGCTTCGCATACTCCAGGAGATGACCATGCAACGACCCCTCCTCCGCCGCCTGGCACTCCTCGCCGCTCTGCTCATCGCGGCGACGGCGAGCGCCCAGCAGCCGGACGTATCCACCGTGCTCGACAACATCACGAACGCGGCGAACGCGATTCAGGACGCTACCTTCACCGTCACGGGCAAGCTGGTGGACTCCGACGGCACGGTGATCCCTCTCGATGTGGACATCCAGGCGATCCCCCCACAGCACCTGGCCAGCGCCTACATCAACCAGCCCGACGCCCTGGCCGACAACCAGATCGTCCTCGACGGCAACGTGGTCAAGAACTACACCTTCCTGACCAACCAGATCACGCTCTTCGACGCCAACGACCCCGATGCGCTGGGAGGCCTGTTGCCGGCGAGCCCGAACGGCCAGAGCGCCCCGCAGATCTCGTTCGACCTGGGCAAGATCTTCGCGGGCTACGACGCCAGCATCAAGAACGTGACGGCCGACGGCAGCACCAAGACCTACGTGCTCGACTTCGCCAACAAGGATCCCAAGGCGAGCATCCTCAACGTCGAGGCCACCGTGCCCTCCAGCGACTGGCTGCCCCGCCGGCTCGTCTTCCTCCAGAAGGGCGACCGGGTGGTCGCCGACCTCAACGTCGAGAACCTCAAGCTCGACCAGGGACTCGATCCGAAGAAGGTCGGCTACCTCCCGCAGGACGCCGAGGTCATCGACAACCGCAAGAATTGAATCCGCTCTACCCAGGCGCCGGAGGCCCGGCGCCTGGGTAAGGCGGCCGACGCCTCAGCCGGGCCGCTCCCCGACCATCCGTTCGGGCACGACCGCCTCGTCGAACTCCTCCTCGGTCAGGTACCCGAGCCGCACCGCCGCCTGCTTCAGTGTCAGCCCGTCGGTGTGCGCCGTCTGCGCGATCTCGGCCGCCTTGTAGTAGCCGATCCTGGTGTTGAGCGCCGTCACCAGCATCAGGGAGTTGTCGAGGTGCTCTCGGATGCGCTCCCGGTTGGGAGTGATGCCGACCACGCAGTTGTCGGTGAACGAGGCGCTGGCGTCGCCTAGCAAACGCGCGCTCATCAGCAAGTTGTAGATCATCACCGGCTTGAACACGTTGAGCTGGAACTGGCCGTGGGTCCCGGCCACGCTCACGGCGGTGTCGTTGCCGATGACCTGCGCGCAGACCATGGTCATGGCTTCGGCCTGCGTGGGGTTCACCTTGCCCGGCATGATCGACGAGCCCGGCTCGTTGGCGGGCAGGCTGATCTCGCCGATGCCGCAACGCGGGCCCGACGCCAGAAGCCGCACGTTGTTGGCCACGGCCAGCAGGCTCACGGCCACCCGCTTGAGGGCCCCCGACGCCTCCACGATGGCGTCGTGCGCGCTGAGGCTCTCGAACTTGTTCTCGGCGCTCACGAAGGGGTGGCCGGTCAGCTCGGCGATCACCTGCGCCACCCGCACGGCGAACCCGGGAGGGGTGTTCAGGCCGGTGCCGACCGCCGTGCCGCCGAGGGCCAGCTCGCGAAGGTGCTCGAGACTGTTCTCGACGGTCTCGATGCCCTTCTTGACCTGCGCCGCGTAGCCGCTGAACTCCTGACCCAGCGTCAGCGGCGTCGCGTCCATCAGGTGGGTCCGCCCGATCTTGACGATGTCCATGAACTCCCGCGCCTTGGCGTCCAGCGCCTGTTGGAGCCGGCGCAACTGCGGCAGGGTGTGCTCGACCAGCGCCACATAGGCCGCCACGTGCATGGCAGTCGGGAAGGTGTCGTTGGAGGACTGCGACTTGTTGACGTCGTCGTTCGGATGGATGGGGGTCTTGCTGCCCAGCTCGCCACCCAGCAAGCGGATCGCCCGGTTGGAGACCACCTCGTTGACGTTCATGTTCGACTGCGTGCCGGACCCGGTCTGCCAGACCACCAGCGGGAAGTGGTCGTCGAGCTCACCGGCCAGGATCTCGTCGCAGACGCGAGCGATGATGTCGGCCTTGTCCTGGGGGAAGTCGGTGAGCTCCGCGTTGGTGATCGCCGCCGCCTTCTTCAGCACCGCGAAAGCGGCGATGACCTCGGAAGGCATGCGTTGCCCCCCGATCTTGAAGTTCTCCAGGGAGCGCTGCGTCTGCGCACCCCAGTAGCGGTCGGCGGCCACGCGGACCTCGCCCAGCGTGTCCTTCTCGATGCGGTACTCCATGGTTCCTCCAAGGTGACGGCGCGGGCCGCCTGACGGGCCCATGCTAACGCCGGGCGCCTCCCAGCCGGGTCGGTGTCAGGGTCGCAGGGCGAAGCGCAGGGCATCGGCCAGCCCATCGCGCCAGTTCGTCCAGTTGTGCCCCGCGTGGCGCTCGACATAGGCGTGCTCGACCCCGTGCGCCTCCAGCGCCCGGGCGGCGCGCCGGTTCACATCGGTGAGCCACTCCAACGTTCCGCAGGCGGCGTACCAGCGCAGCTTGCCGGCCCCGCCTTCCTCGATCGTCCGCGCCACCCACGAGCGCTCGCTGCGGTAGAAGTCCCGGTCGTCGGGATGCCCGAGGAACGCGCCGGAGAACGTCACCACGCCGCTCACCAGGTCGGGACGCTCGAGAGCCAGCGTGGCGCTGAACAGGCCTCCGAGGCTGGCGCCCAGGGCCACCAGCTCCCCGGTGGAAGGGTACCGGCGCCTCAGCTCGCCGAGCAGCTCGCGCTCGACGAAGCTGCGGTAACCCGGATGGAAGGCGTACTCGCGTGAGCGCTCCACCGGTTCCACGAACGCGACGCGCGCGGGGCGCGCCTCACCGGCCGCCACCAGCGCGGCCAGGACGTCGGCCAGCCGCGCCAGCCGGTAGAAGGCCACCCCGTCCTGCACCAGCAGCCAGGGGAGCTCCGCCTCCTCGAAGCCGGCGGGGGTCGCGACGATCACGCGGCGCTGCTGGTGGAGCTCCGCGCTCGCCACGCGCAGCCGGTCCACCGCCGCCGGCTCGGGCGGCTCGGGCGGATCCGCCAGGGCGTCGGGGCGATAGGCCGGGCCGGTCAAGGCGCTGACCTCCCTGTACCAGGGATTCTCGGCGCGCCGTGGGTTCGCCGGATCGGCGCGCATCCTGCCTTCTGCGTCGAGGAAGGCGTACTCGAAGTAGACGTCGTCGGGCAGCTCGAAGGTGAGCGGCGAGGAGCGTTCCGGGTCGACCGGCTGCGGGGAGCGGCCCATGTCGGTGAGGTCGGAGGCGAAGCGCTTCGCCCACGGGGGAAGGTCGAGCGTGACCTGCATGGCGTCGAGTGTACCCGCGTCCCGAAGCCTCGCAGGACTTCCCGGCTGCGCCTTCGACGCCGAGCGGGGCCCTGGTAGACTCTCCGCCATGGCCGCACACCCCTACGACACCCTCTCGCTGGAAACGCTCCGGCTACGTGCCAACGCCAAGTGGACACGCTTCGGGCCCGACGTCCTGCCACTGTGGGTAGCGGAGATGGACTTCCCCGTTGCCGACGCCGTCAGGGACGCGATTGCCGCGCAGGCCGTCGACAACCTCGGCTACGGTCTCGCGCATGGCCTGCCCGGCCTCGTCGAGGCGATGCAGGAACGCTTCGACCGTCGCTACGGCATGCGGCCGGACGCCGACGGCGTCCGGTTGCTCGGGAGCACCGTGCAGGGCCTCTACCTCGCCTCGCTGGCGTTCGCCGGGCCGGGCGACGAGGCGCTGCTGCTGACCCCGCTCTACCCTCCGTTCCGCGCCGCCCTGGAGAACACCGGCCGTGTCCCGGTGGACGTACCGATGATCGACGGGGCGGAGGGCTACGCCATCGATTTCGATGCCCTGGAGGCCGCCGTCACACCTGCCACGCGCTTGCTGATGCTGTGCAACCCGCACAACCCGGTTGGCCGCATGTTCCGGCTCGACGAGCTCGAGCGCCTCGCCGAGCTCGCCTTGAGGCACAACCTGTGGGTGATCTCCGACGAGCTGCACGCCGACCTCGCCTTCACAGGGACGCACCGTCCGATCGCGGGCCTCGGATCCGAGATCGCCCGGCGCACGCTCACGCTCTACGGCCCGACCAAGGCCTTCAACATCCCCGGGCTCAAGATCAGCTTCGCGTTCAGCGCCAACCCCGCCATGTTGGAGCGCATCGCCCACCACGCGCGCGGTGTGGCGCCGGGTCCCAACGTGCTGGGGCAGGCTGCCACCCTCGGGGCGTACAACGGCGGGGACGCCTGGTTCGAGACCACCCTGGCGTACCTGCGGGCCAACCGCGATCACGTGGCCCGCCGCGTTGCCTCCGACCTCCCCGGTGTGCGCATGCACGCCCCGGAGGGCACCTACCTGGCGTGGCTCGACTTCAGGGCCACGGGCCTGGGCGACGATCCCGGGAGCGTACTGCGCGAGGAGGCTGGTGTCGGGCTCAATAGCGGGCATTCCTTCGGCAAGGGCGGCGAGGGCTTCGCACGCCTGAACTTCGCCACCAGCCGCGCCGTCGTCGACGAGGGGATGGATCGCATCGCCGCGCGTCTCGCCTCCGGGGGCGCCGCCTGAACCGCCCCGTACCGGGAGGGCCGCCACCACGCTTCTACCCTCCCGAGCTCGCGGACTGTCGCCTGTGCCCGCGCCTGGCCGCGTGGCGAGAGGAGGTCGGTCGCGTCAAGCGCCGCGCCTACGCCGACCGGACCTACTGGGCCAGGCCGGTGCCGGGCTTCGGCGACCCCGATGCCTCCCTCCTGCTGCTGGGGCTGGCGCCGGGCGCTCACGGCTCGAACAGGACCGGGCGCATGTTCACCGGCGACGCCAGCGGCGCCTTCCTCTTCCCCGCACTGCACCGGGCTGGGCTCGCCTCGAGGCCCGACGGGAGCGAGGCCGATGACGGCATGACGCTGCGCGGGATGTGGATCACCGCCGCGCTGCGCTGCGTGCCGCCCGGCAACAAACCTCGCCGTGACGAGCTGGCAAACTGCCGTCCGTGGTTGCAGCACGACCTCGAGAGGCTGCCGCACCTTCGCGCGGTGGTGGCGCTGGGGCGGATCGCGCACGACAGCTACCTCGATCTGCTGCGTGCCGGGGGCGCCTCCATCGTCAAGGCGCACCACCCCTTCGCCCACGGCGCCGAGCACCACCTCGAGGGTGGGCTGCCGCTGCTGGACACCTATCACGTGAGCTTCCAGAACACCAACACCGGCCGGCTCACCCCCGCCATGTTCGACGCGGTGCTGGCGCGTGCCAAGGAGCTCGGCGGGTGGTGAGGGCGGTGGACGCAGCACGCTGCCCGTACGCCCTGCGCGATAGAGTCGCGCCATGACGTTGACGACCATCAACCTGGGGCCCTCGCTGGAATCGGCCCTGGTGTCGGGCCATCCCTGGATCTACCGGAACCACCTTCCCAAGCACCGGCTGACGACCGGGGAATGGGTGCGCCTGGAGGCGGGCCGCGCGGTGGCACACGGCCTGTACGACGGCCACGGCGCGATCGCGGTACGGCTCTTCAGCCGCGACGCGGCGCCCGACGACGCCCTGCTCAAGCGCCGCGTCCTGGAGGCCCTGGAGCTGCGCCGTCCGCTCGCGGAACGCGGCGATACCGACGCCTACCGGCTGCTGTACGGGGAGGGGGACTTCCTGCCGGCGATCGTCGCCGACCGCTACGGCCGCTTCGCCGTCGTCAAGGGGTACGCAGCCAGCATCACGGGCTTGCTGCCGGGCGTGGCGCGCCAACTCGGCAGCGCTCTCGGCCTGAAGGGCGTGGTGCGCCGCGTGGGTGAGGAACTCGAGCCGCTGTGGGGCGAGCTCCCGCCCCCCGAGGAGAGCGTGCTCGAGAACGGCCTGCGCTTCCACGCCGACCTCCGCCGTGGCCAGAAGACGGGGCTGTTCCTGGATCAGCGCGACAACCGCGTGCTGGTGCGGGAGCTGGCGGCCGGTCGCAGGGTGCTCAACCTGTTCAGCTACACCGGCGCGTTCAGCGTCTACGCGCTGGCGGGCGGCGCGGATCTGGCCGTCAGCGTGGACGTGGCCGAAGGGGCGGTGCGGGAGGCGACGCGCACCGTCGAGCGCAACGGGTTGCCGGCCGAGCGCCACCGCGCGGTCGCCGCCGATGTCTTCACCTTCCTGCCCGAGGCCAACGAACGCGGCGACCGCTACGACCTGGTGGTGCTCGACCCGCCGGCGCTGGCACGCAACGCCGAGCAGCGCCGGCGCGCGCAGCGCGCCTACCTGAAGCTGAACCGCGCGGCGTTCCGCGCCGTCGAACCGGGCGGATTCCTGGCGACCTCCTCGTGCACCTCCCAGATCTCACCGGAGGCGTTCCAGCGGCTGGTGGCCGAGGCCGCACGAGCCGCCGGCGTACGCGCCCAGCTCGTCGCCGAGCGCGGCCAACCGCTCGACCATCCGGTGCCCGCCAGCTTCCCGGAGGGGCGCTACCTCAAGTTCCTGGTCTACCGGGTGCTGGCCGGCTGAGAGGGCTGCGTCCCGGGCCGGCCGCTCCGCGTCTCAGGCTCGCGTCTCGTCGCCGAGCGCGGCCAGGCGCTCGTTCAGCCAAGCCAGGAGGTCGCCCCGCACGGTGTCCCGATCGAGATCGTTGAAGAGTTCGTGGTACCCCCCAGGGTAGGACCGCAGCGTCACGTCCTCGGACCCGATCATCGACGCCAGCTCGCGGCTGGCCTCGGGATCGTTGAGGCCGTCAGCTGCGCCGTGCATGATCAGCGTGGGCACCTGCAGCGCGGGCGCGCGCTCCAGCAACGGCGGTCCGGAGCGGACGAGCTCGTGTCCGATACGGGCCTTGATCCAGCCGTTGTAGACCAGGGGGTCGTTTCGGTACGCCTCCACCTCCGCGGGATCGCGCGAGAGCACGGCGGCATCGAGCCGCTGCACGGGGAGCTGCGGTGCCAGGCGCGCCAGGCCCGAGGCCAGCCCGGTCAGCCAGGCCGGCGGCGGCACGGTGGGTCGCACGAAGGGAGCGCTGAGGACCAGCAGGTTCACCCGGTCGGGGTGTTCCAGGGCGAACCGCAGCGCGATGGTGCCCCCCATGCTGTGCCCCAGCAGCAGCCGCGGAAGGTCGGGGCGCTCCGCCCGAACGCGCTCGCTCAGGCGCAGTACGTCCTCGATGTAGTCCGCGAAGATGCGCACGTCGGCGCGCCGACCCGGGCTGCGGCCGTGCCCACGCAGGTCGATGGCCCAGGGCTCGATGCCGGCCGAGACCAGGGTGCTCGCGAGCTCCTGGTAGCGACCGGTGTGCTCGGCGTACCCGTGCACCAGCAGGCAGGTGGCGCGGGGCGCCTGGACGGGCCAGCGGAAGAGCGCAAGCTCGAGGGCGTCGCGGGTACCGAGCGTGCCGGTCTCGGGGACCACCGGCCTCACACCTCCTCGAGCGTGACCTCGACGTCCTCCATCACGGGGTTGGACAGGACCTTCTCGGCGATCTCACGGAGCTGCCGCTCCACCTCGGCGCGCTCGCCCTCGAGCACCAGTTCGATGCGCTTGCCGACGCGCACGCCCGAGACGTTCTCGTTGCCCAGGCGCCGCAGCGTCGCCTCCACCGCCCTGCCCTGGGGGTCGAGGATGGAGCGCTTGAGCAGCACGTCGACGATCGCACGGTAGGCGGGCACGCTCACTCGCCGGATCCTTCAGGAACGATCGGCCGCGGCTCGCCGCCCTCCACCACGCGGTGGAAGACCTCCTGGTAGGCCTCCTCGACGGCGCCGAGATCGCGGCGGAAGCGATCCTTGTCGAGCTTCTCTCCGCTCGCGAGGTCCCACAGGCGGCAGGTGTCCGGGCTGATCTCGTCGGCGAGGATCAGCTCCCCCTCGGCGGTGCGTCCGAACTCGAGCTTGAAGTCCACCAGATCGAGCCCGCGCTCCTCGAAGTAGGGAACGAGCGCGTCGTTCACCGTCGACGCCATCTCGAACAGCGCTTCCAGGTCTTCGGGGGTGGCGAGCTCCAAGGCCACCGCGGTGGCGTCGTTGAGAGGCGGATCGCCCAGCTCGTCGTTCTTGTAGCACCACTCGATGACGATCGGATCGAGGTCGAGTCCCTCCTCGACGCCGTAGCGCTTGGCGAAGGAGCCGGCCGCGCGGTTGCGCACGATCACCTCGATGGGGATGATCTCGACGGCCTTGACGAGCTGCTCGCGCTCCGAGAGGCGGGACACGTAGTGGGTCGGTACCCCGTGCTCCGCCAGGAGCTCGAACAGCACGCCGGACACGGCGTTGTTCACCACCCCCTTGCCGGAGATGGTGCCGCGCTTGAGCGCATTGAACGCCGTAGCGTCGTCCTTGTACTCGACGATGAACAGGCGTTCGTCCTGGGTGTCGAACACCTTCTTGGCCTTGCCTTCGTAGCGCATCGCGCCTTTGACGGGAGCGGTCACGCCCGGATGATAGCAGGTCGGCAGGGGCCGCCGAACGGGCTGCAGGCAGTCGCTCCGCGCCCCGAAGGGGCGCTACAGGCCGAAGCGCAGGTAGATGGCGTCGATGTGCCTCAGGTACCAGCCGGGATCGAAGGCCTCGTCGAGCTCGCCTGCGTCGAGGCGGTTGTCCGGATCGTCGGCGAGCAGCGACCGGAGGTGCGTGCCCTCGTCCCAGCTCCGCAGGCTGTTGCGCTGCACCACTTCGTAGGCGGCCTCGCGGCGCATCCCCTTGTCGATGAGCAGGTGGAGCACCCGTTGCGAGTACACCAGGCCGTGCAGCAGCTCCAGGTTGGCACCTAGGCGGTCCTCGTTGACCACGAGGTTGTGCAGCACGCCGGTGAGCCGGCGCACGGCGTAGCTGGCGAGCGTGGTGGAGTCGGGCAGGATGACGCGCTCGACGGCGCTGTGGCTGATGTCGCGCTCGTGCCACAGCGCCACGTTCTCCAGCGCGGCCTGCAGGTTCGCGCGCAACAGGCGCGCCACCCCGGTGAGGTTCTCGCTGGCGATGGGGTTCTTCTTGTGCGGCATGCTCGAGCTGCCGGTCTGCCCCTTGCCGAAGCCCTCCTGGGCCTCGCGCACCTCGCTGCGCTGCAGATGCCGGATCTCCAGCGCGACGCGCTCCACGGTGGTGCCGAGGATGGCCAGCGCGCTCATCAGCTCGGCATGGCGGTCGCGGGCCACGGTCTGGTTGGTGACCGGATCGACGGCGAGCCCCAGCCGCTCGGCGACGCGCGCCTCGACCTCCGGGGGCACGTGGGCGTAGGTACCCACCGAGCCTGACAGCATGGCCACCGAGATGGTCTCGTGCGCCCGCCGCAGGCGCGCCTCGTCGCGCTGAAGCGCGGCCAGGAAGTTCAGGAACTTCAAGCCGAACGTCATGGGCTCGGCGTGGATGCCGTGCGTGCGTCCCACGCTGGGGGTGTGCTTGTAGCGCACGGCCTTCTCGCGTAGCGCCTCGGACAGCGCCGACACGTCGGCCAGCACGATGTCCAGCGCCTCGCGCAACAACAGGTTCTGGGCCGTGTCGACCACGTCGGTGCTGGTGAGGCCCTGATGCAGGAACCGCGCTGGATCCCCCACGCGCTCGGCGACCGCGCGGGTGAACGCCACGATGTCGTGTCGCGTGACCGCCTCGATCTCCTCGACCCGGTCGGCGAAGGCGTCATCGAGGGGGTGCTCGGCCAGGGCCCGGTCGATGGCCTGCGCGGTGCCGGCCGGCACCGCGCCCAGCGCCTCCCAGGCCTCGGTCGCCGCGAGCTCGACCTGCAGCCACGCTCGGTACCGGGCCGCGCCGCCCCACAGACGGCGCATCTCGGGCGTCGAGTAGCGATCGATCATGATCCGAACGCTACCACGGCCCCGTGGCACACCCGGACCCCGCGCCGCCGGTATGCTTGGCCCATGGATCGACGTCCCTGGGCCCTGGTCGCCGGCCTCGCCGTACTGGTGGTGGTGGCGCTGGCGATGAGCAATCCCGACAAGAAGGCGTTCGCCGCGGCGTATGCCGACCAGCTGAACAACCAGGTGGTCAGCGCCTCGGACCCCATCGGCAGGCTGCTCGGGGGCCTCACGCAGAACGCCATCGAGGCCGCGCTCGAGTCCCAGGCGCGCCGCAAGAACTACCTGGTCGCGAGCGTCTACACCGTGCCCATGGCGGGCCCTGACCTGCGCGTGCTCGGCATCCTGGGGCGCTTCGTCACCCTGCAGACGCCTTCTTCGAACTGACGGCCCGAGCGCGGGCGCGGGCGCTCGGCGCGGCACGGCGACGCGGACGCCTGCCCAGACTCGGCAACGGAGCCTCGAATGCCGCGCTGGACGGCGCTCGAGCCCCCACGAGCGGTTTGCGCAGGGGGCGCGCCGGATGGTAGAGTCGTGCGTTGGCCCGATGCCGGTTGACGCCGCCCCTGAGCCGGTTTCTGGAGCGGTTCCTGGCGCACGGCCGCGTCCACGAGGAGGCAACCCTTGAACGAAGGTCACGTCGTTCCGGTCCAGATCACGGACGAGATCAAGACGAGTTTCATCAACTACGCCATGTCCGTCATCGTCGACCGGGCCCTCCCGGAGGTGCGCGACGGGTTGAAGCCGGTGCAGCGGCGCATCCTCTACGCCATGCAGCGCATGGGGCTCTCCTCGGACCGGAAGCACTCCAAGAGCGCGGGCGTCGTCGGCGAGGTCATCGGCAAGTACCACCCTCACGGCGACATGGCGGTCTACGACGCCATGGTGCGCATGGCGCAGCCCTGGAACCTGCGCTATCCCCTGGTCCACGGCCAGGGCAACTTCGGCTCCATCGACGGCGACCCGGCGGCCGCCTACCGCTACACCGAGGCCCGCCTGACCCAGATCGCCGAGGCCATGCTGGCCGACATCGACAAGGAGACGGTGGACTTCCGGGAGAACTACGACGGCACCACCGAGGAGCCCAACGTCCTCCCCGCCGCCGTGCCCAACCTGCTGATCAACGGCGCCTCGGGCATCGCCGTCGGCATGGCGACCAACCTGGCGCCGCACAACCTCGGCGAGATCGTCGACGGCCTGATCGCGATGATCGATGACCCGGAGGTCGCCAGCGAGCAGCTGATGCAGCACGTCAAGGGGCCCGACTTCCCCACCGGCGGCATCATGGGGCGTGACGGTATCCGCCAGGCGCTGACGACGGGCCGCGGCAGCATCCGGGTGCGCGGGCGCGCACGCATCGAGGAGCGTGGCAACCGGCACTCCATCGTGGTGACGGAAATCCCCTACCAGGTCAACAAGACCTCGCTCATCCAGACCGTGGCGAGCCTGGTGCGCTCCAAGAAGATCGAGGACATCGCGCAGCTCCGCGACGAGTCCGACCGCCAGGGCATGCGCATCGTGTTCGAGCTCAAGCGCGGCTCGGTGCCGGAGCTGGTGCTCAACCAGCTCTACAAGTTCACCCAGCTCCAGAGCACCTTCGCGGTCAACAACGTGGTCATCGTCGAAGGCTCGCCGCGACTGTTGCCGCTGCGCGAGATGCTGCGGCTCTACCTCGAGCACCGTGCCGGCGTGGTGCGCCGTCGCAGCGAGTTCGAGCTGCGCAAGGCGCGGGAACGCGCCCACATCCTCGAGGGCTACCTCATCGCGCTCGACAACCTCGACGCCGTGATCGCGCTGATCCGGGCATCGAAGGACGGGCCGGAGGCACGCACGGGCCTGATGCGCGAGTTCGGGCTCAGCGAGCCCCAGGCGCAAGCCGTGCTCGACATGCGCCTGCAGCGCTTGACCGGACTCGAGCGCGACCGCATCCAGGAGGAGTACCGCGACCTGCTCGAGGACATCGCTCGCCTGGAGCTGATCCTCACGGAGGAGGAGGAACTCTGGCGCGTCATCCGCGGCGAGCTCCTCGACGTCAAGGGGCGCTTCGGCGACGTGCGCCGCACCGCCATCGCCGATCTCTCCGACGACATCTCCAAGGAAGACCTGATCGCCGAGGAGAACGTCGTCGTCACCCTGACGCGGGGCGGGTACATCAAGCGCACCCCCATCACCAGCTACCGAGCGCAGGCGCGCGGCGGGCGCGGCGTTTCCGCGCAGCGCGCCAAGGAGGACGACGTCAACTCGCTCCTGCTGGTGGGCTCCACCCACGACTACCTGCTGTTCTTCACCGACCGCGGGCGCGTCTACCGGGAGAAGATCTACGACCTCCCCGAGGCCGAGCGCGGCGCGCGCGGCAACCACATCCGCAACATCCTGCCGCTGGAGGAGGAAGAGGTGGTGCAGACGGTGCTGGCGCTCAAGGCGTTCGACATCGCCGGCTACTTCGTCTTCGCCACCAGGCAGGGGCTCATCAAGCGCACCGCCATCCGCGAGTACGGCAACATCAACAGCTCCGGGCTGATCGCGGTGAACCTGGTCGACGGTGACGCGCTGGTCGCCGTGCGCATCACCGACGGGCACGCCGACATCGTGCTCGGCACCCGCGGCGGGCAGTCGATTCGCTTCGCAGAGGAGGACGTGCGCGAGACCGGCCGCGCAACGCAGGGCGTCATCGGCATCCGGGTGCGCTCGAAGGACCACGTCGTGAGCCTGGCCGCCATCTCCGACGCCGATAAGGAGACCGCGGAGCTGCTCAGCGTCACGGAGCGCGGTTTCGGCAAGCGCACCGGCCTCTCGGAATACCCCCTGCAGGGGCGCGGCGGCCAGGGCGTCATCACCCACAAGCTCACCGATCGCACCGGCGCCCTCGTCAGCCTCAGCCACGTGCTGGGCGAGGAGGAGCTGTTCGTGCTGTCGCAGCAGGGCATCTTGATCCGCACCAAGGTCGAGCAGGTCAGTAGCTACGGCCGCTCGTCGCAGGGCGTCACCATCATGCGCATGGGCGCGGGCGACGTAGTGGTGGCAGCGCTGGTCATGCCCGACGAGGAGGACCTCGAGCGGGGGATGGACGAGCGCAAGGGCACCAAGGCGTGAGCGCACGGGGTCGCGTTGGCGCGTCCCTTCCCTGGTGTCCGGACGCTCGCAGGGGCACGGAACGCGCCAGGGCCGGCGCGAGGACGTGAGCGAGGAACCGCTCGCTGCCACGAGGCCGGCCGTGCTGCTCGACTGCGATCCCGGGCATGACGACGCGCTGGCGATCCTGCTGGCGGGTGCCACCACCGAGTTGGTCGGCGTGAGTGTGGTGAGCGGCAACGCGCCGCTCGACAAGACGCTCCGGAACGCGTTGGGGGTGGTGCAGCTCGCCGGGCTCGAGGTGCCGGTGCACGCCGGCGCGACGCGACCGCTGGTGGCCGAGCCCCGCCACGCCGCCTTCATCCACGGGGAGAGCGGTCTCGACGGCCCGGAGTTGCCTCCCCTGACGCGTCGGGCGGCGTCCGGCACGGCGGTACGTTTCCTGCTGGAGAGCGCCGAGGCGCGCGACGACCTGTGGCTGGTGGCCACCGGTCCCCTGACCAACGTGGCGCTCGCCCTGCGAGAGGAGCCCGGGCTGGCCCAACGGCTGCGGGGCATCAGCCTGATGGGCGGCAGCTACGGGCCCGGCAACGTCACTCCCACCGCTGAGTTCAACATCGTGGCCGACCCCGAGGCCGCCGCCGTGGTCTTCACCTCGGGAGCGCGGGTGGTGATGGCGGGGCTCGACCTCACGCACCGCTTCCGCATGAACCCCTCCCGGGTGGAGGCCATGCGCACGCTCGGCAACCGCCCCGCCACGTTCGCCGCCGAGCTCCTGGAGGCCTACGGCGCCGCCTACGCCCGCAGCTTCGGGCCGGAGGTGGGCGTTCCCCTCCACGACCCGTGCGCGGTGCTGGCAGTAACGCATCGAGAGATGTTCGCATCCGAGGAGCGCCACGTCGAGGTCGAGCTGAGGGGGAACCTGACGCGCGGCATGACGGTCGTCGATCGGCGCGACGGCGGCCGCGGCGCGGCGCCCAACACCGAGGTGCTCACCGACCTCGACGACGAGCGCGCCTTCGAGGCGCTGCATGCCGCGCTCGCTAGCTACCCCTAGCGTGCACGGCGCGGCGCGCCTTGTGTAGAGTGACGGGAGAGGCCCGGTCGAGGACCCATGATCCAGTTCCACCACGTCACCAAGACCTACCCACGGACGCACACCCATGCCCTCTGGGACGTGGATTTCCAGGTTCGCAAGGGGGAGTTCGCCTACATCACGGGGCACTCCGGCGCGGGGAAGTCGACGCTGCTGGCGCTGCTGCTCCGTCGCATCGCGCCCACCGAGGGGCACGTCTACGTCGACGGTCAGGACGTCACGCGCCTGCGTGAGAGCCGTCTTCCCCACCTGCGCCGGAGCATTGGCATGGTCTTCCAGGACCACCGGCTGCTCGGACACCTGTCGGCCCTCGAGAACCTGGTGTTCGCGCTCCGCGCCACCGGCAACCGCGGCAACATGGAGCAGCGGGCCCTGCTGGTGCTACGGCAAGTCGGTCTGGCCCATAAGCGCAAGGCCTTCCCCATCGAGTTGAGCCTGGGCGAGCAGCAGCGCGTGGCCATCGCGCGGGCCATGGTGACGAGCCCGCCGTTGCTCCTGGCCGACGAGCCCACCGGCAATCTCGACCCCGACACCGCCATGGAGGTGCTCGAGCTCCTCAACGACGTCAACATCAAGGGCACCACCGTCATCGTGGCCACGCACTCGCGGGACCTGGTCGACCGCTTCAAGCGCCGCACGCTGGTGCTGCGCAACGGCGAGCTGGTGCGCGACGACGACCGCGGCGGCTACTCTCTCTGAGGCCGCTCGCGCTGGTCCCGGGTCCGTTTACAAGGTGGTGACGGTGTAGTCGAGGCGTTCCTCGGAGAGGATCATCTCCAGGAACTGGAGCTGTCCGAGCGCGTCGATCATGGCGAAGCCGCCGTCCTTGTCGATGTAGATGCCGTCCTTCATGACGGTGTGCCCGTACACGCCGAAGCGGTAGCCCGCCTGCTGCAGCAGCTCCGGCTTGTTGAACCACCAGGTCTTGGTGTCCGGGTCGTGATAGAAGAAGTCGTCGAAGACCTGCATGCCGGGGAGCGGCCCGGCATGCGCGAAGTGCACGCCGTAGAACACGCGCTCCCGCGCGAACGTCCGGAACCAGTCGGAGAGGTCGTCGGGAAGCTCGAGCCCTCCCCGTTCGGGATTGAACTCGTCGTGGCGCAACCCTCCGCGGGTGGTGAGCTCGTACTTGTGGTCGAGGGCCGCCTCGTCGTGGTTTCCCAGGATGATGGTGACGTTGCCCATCGCTTGATCCACGAAGCGCTTGAAGCGGTACAGCTCGCGAATCTGCGCCTTGGCAGCGCGCCGCAGGTGGTCCGGATCGCCGGGATCGTACGGCTCGGCGCCGACCGCATGGGCGTAGGCGCGCTCGTCCTTGTAGTGCACGAGGTCCCCTATGCACACCACCTGGTAGCGCCCCTCGATGACGGCCGGTGTGGGCTCGTAGGTCGGCGTGCAGGCGGCCGAGGCCTTGAGCACGCGCCACAGCTCCGGCCACTGGCCGTGCACGTCGCCCACGGCGATCGCCTTGATCACGAGGGCGCGCCCTTCTGCAGCAGCAGCGCTCGGAGCCTGCGGTACAGCTCGCGGGCCTCCTCGGCGGACCTACCGTAGCCTCCGTGCTCGACGACCAGGGCCGCGGCCTCGCGGCCGAGGCCTTCGGAGCGCAGGCGGTCGACCAGGCGCTCGATCGCCTGCTGGCCCTCGCTGCGGGCGGTCCCGGCACCAGCACCGGCGTCTGCCGCCGCGCCCTGGTCGGGCTCACGGTCGACATGCACGCCATCGACTGACGCGGCATCGAAGGACGCGGCATCGAAGGACGCACCTTCGAAGGATCCCTCCTCGCCGGCGTCGCCCGCTTCGCTCACCGCCGTCGTCGCTGCGGAGGGAACGTCGTCCAGCATGGGAACGTCCCACACGCCAGCCGCCTCGGCGCCTGCATCGAGCGTCGCGTCGGGACCGACCGCAGGTTCGATCTCAGGTTCGATCGCGGACCCGGCCTCGGGCAGGAACACGGGCTCGCCGGCCTCGAGATCGAAGTCGACCCAGGCCGCGCGTGTGGTAGCCGGACGCAGCCCGCACAGGCCGGCCGCTCGTCCCAGCGCCCACGCACTCACCCGCTCCATGGCAAGCTCTCCAGCGAACGAGCGCGCCACGGCGCTCTTGTGCACGCCGAGCAGCGCCAGCTCGCACACCACCGCGTCCGGCCCGAGCGGGAGGAACCGTACGGACCAGCCATCGATACCGAGTACAGAATCCATACGCTCCACCACCGCCGCCTCGCTCACCACCGGCTCGAGGCGCGCCGTACTGCCCTCTCGATCGAGCTGGGCGACGCACCAATCGAGGGCGTGGGAGGGGAACGGTGCCGCGAGTCGAGCCCATTCGTCGCGCCGCATCAGCGCAGTATACCAGCGCCATGGCCGCGCTCAGGATGAGGTTTTCCTCGTCCCGCAGGGCCCCGCTGCGCTCCGAACCCGTGCCGCCCACGTTCGCCGCCCGGTCGCACGTGCTGTAAGGTGGTGGCATGCAGAAGCGCCTCTCTCGACGCGCATCCGACGTGCGGCCCCCCGTGCTCGCATCGGTGGGGGGACCCGCGAGTGGTCCGGCGGCAGCGCAGGTCGCGCCGACCCGGGTCACCTTCACCGAGGCCAACCCCCATCGCCGCACCGTAACCACCGCGGCCGCCGCGACCCCCCGGCTCGCCCTGGCACTCGGGGCCCTGCTTGCGCTGGCGGTCGCTCCCGCCTTCGCGCAAGGTTCGGGGGCCGCGGCCGCCCCGTTCCAGGGAAGCTTGATCCAGGGCACGCCTACACCGAACGCCCCCGGCCCGAGCACGCCCGCCCAGAACACCCCCACACAGAACACCCCACAGAACACCCCCACGGTCACGCTGAGCGGCAACGTGCTGCACTCCGGTGGGACCGTGACCCTGGACGGCAGCGGCCTCGAGGCCGACACCGCCTACACGGTGACGGTGACCGCGCCCGACGGCTCCAGCGACCAGGCCACGGCGCGCTCGGACGGCTCGGGCACGCTGCACTTCGACCGGGTCCTGCAGAAGCCCGGGAGTTGGACGCTGCGGTTGAAAGGGCCGGGCATCGACGCCCCCCTGTCGGTCGAGGTGTCGCAGCAGCCCGACAGCGGATCGGGCTCCGGTACGCCGCCTGGGCCCGCTGTGCCCACACCGCAGGCGCCCACACCGCAGGCGCCCACACCGCAGGCGCCCACGCCCCAGACACCCACACCCGGTACGGGCGCCCTCGGCCTCGCCATCGAGCAGGGAACGCTGGTCGCCAGCCGCGGCGGCCAGGAGGTCTGGCATCTCGACTTCGCCGCCGACAGCGGTCGTACGGCGGGCGTGTTGCAGACGAACGGAAAGGTCTACCTCGGGCACGGCAACAGCGTGCTCGTGCTCGATCCCGCCAGCGGCCAGGTGCAACAGCGCTTCGCCGTCCCGGCGCAGGTCGCCTCCCTGAGCGCGACCGGCACAGGGGTCTCGGTGACGGTCACCTACCAGGCCGGCGCCCAGCAGGAGCTCGAGCTCGCGCCGGGCGGCGTGAGCGGAACCGTCCGCTTCGACTCCGACCCCGCCATGTTCGCGTGGCTTCACAACGAAGCGGTCGTCGCCGACCCTGCCGCACGCCTCGACCGGGACCCCACGAACCCCTGGCTGTACGTGGAAGTGGCCCAGCAGGCGAGCGAAACGCAGGCCGCCACCGACTACCAGCGGGCCCTGGCGCACGCCACCACCTTCTACGAGCGGGCGCAGTTGGCGCGCGTGTTCTACCGTGCCGGCCAGGTCGATCTGGCGAAGCAGGCGATGGATGCGGCCCTGCGCGACTACGTCGATCGGGGTTACACCGCCGAGCTGCTGACCGATCCGCAGCTGCGCGACGCGTACGGCTTCGCGTTGCCCGAGCTCACCGGTGCCGTCGAGCGGGGCGACTTGCAGACCGCCTCGTTCTGGGCGCCGTGGGTCTACCGCCTGAGCACGCCGGCCGTGCCGGCGACTCAGGCTGCGCTCCTCGAGTACAGCCGCGCCCTCCGGGCCGATGGTCAACGCAGCGAGGCGTCCTTGTGGCGCGCACGCGCGCACGAGGGGAACGGCTTCCGCCTCGGGCGCGCCCTGCGCCGCGCAGCCCTCGACGTGGGACATGCGGGCTGGTACGGCGTGGCCGCGCTGCTCGTGGCGATGGTCTTCTTGCACTTCACTCTGATCGCCAAGTACTGGAAGCCCCAGAGCCTGGCGCTCAAGCAACGTAAGGAGGGCGGTCGCAGCGCCGGCCGGGTCCCACGACTGTTCGCCATCCGCTACTACAGCTTCACGGAGAAGCTGGTACTGGTGCTGATGTTCGCGGCCGTGCTGGCGCTGGCCAGCCTCGCCGGGTGGGCCAACCGCGGCGACCGCCTACCCGCGTCCTGGCGTACCGGCACGCTGGCCGGCGTTCCCGCGCGCGATGCCATGGCGACCGACCTGCAATCGGGAACCGTAGCGGACTTCGTCCGCGGGTACGGCGCCCAGGTCGCCGGAGACCGCGGAGCGGCCGCCGATGCCTACCGCTCGGCAGGCGACTACGCCCCGGCACTGAACAACCTGGGTGCATTGCAGGGCAGCGATGCGCTCTACCAGCAGGCGCTGGACGTGGCCCGCGACCTTCCCGAGTCGCTCTACAACCTGGGCCGCGCCACCGATCCTTCGCACCTGCACGCCGCCTATGCCGCCGACGCGCCGCTGCTGGCCGTGCCCGGTGAAACGGTGCTGCGGTCGGCCGTCGCCGGCCGCTTCCAGGACGCGCTCGGCGCCGCTTTCACCAACCCCTGGGCGGAGCTGACGGGCTTCAACCCGCTGGCGGTCCCGCTGTGGCTGTGGGACGCGTTCGTGGTGTTGTTCCTCGCGTGGGCGGCCGTCACCGTGATCTACCTGCTGGTGCCGAGACCGCGGCTGGCGCGCAACGCACCGCGCACCGGGATCTACCACCTGCTGGCTCTGCTCATCCCCGGGAGCGGCCTGAGCGATGAGCTATGGGGCGTGTTGCTGCTGGTCCCGTGGGCCATCTTCGGGATCGACACGCTGCTCCACTACTTCGCGCTGGGCGCCCCTGCCGGCATCCCGCTCGCCACGGACTACACGGTGCTGGCCGTGCTCTACGCCCTCAACATCGCCTCCTTCGTGGTGGAGCTCACCTCCTACCGCCGCCGCATGGCGGCCTTGCGTCGGTCCCATCCGGAAACGGCCCGCGCTTACGGCATGCGCGTGCCCGACTCGCCTTCGGAGTGAGAGCCTGAGCGCCGACGGCCCTCAGCCGCCGTCCGACGACGCAGCGGGTGCCGCTACGGGCTACCTCCTGGTCCTCGTCGCGGCGGTGCTCTGGGGGTTGCTCGGGGTGTTCGCCAAGGGCATCCTCGCCGATGGTCTGGGTCCCCTGGAGATCTCGTTCTGGCGCGCCACGCTGGCGGGCGGAGCCTTCCTGATCCACGGTCTGGCGCGCGGTCGCGTGCGGCTTGCGCGGCGCGCCGACCTGCTGCCTTTCGTGGGCTTCGCGCTGGTGGGGGTGACGCTGTTCTACGCCTCGCTGAACCTCTCGATCGCGGCCGGCGGAGTGAGTCTGGCCGTCATCCTGATGTACAGCGCGCCCGCCTTCGTGGTGGTGCTCGCCGCGCTGCTGCTGAGTGAGCGCCTCTCGGCCACCAAGGCGACGCTGGTGGCGCTGGCCACGCTGGGCGTGGTGCTGGTCGCGCGCGGCGGTGGGGCGGGGATCGACGTCAACGCCCGCTCGGTCGGCTGGGGTCTGGCCGCGGGGCTCTCCTACGCCAGCTACTACATCTTCGGCAAGTGGGTGCTGCAACGCTACGCCCCGGTCACCATCTACGCCCTGGTCCTCCCGCTCGGCGCGCTGGGGCTGCTGCCCCTGGTCCACTTCCACGCCAAGCGGCCGGAGACCTGGCTGCTCCTGCTGGCGCTCGCGCTGGTGAGCACCTATCTGGCCTACCTCGCCTACTACACCGGCTTGAAGCGGGTGGAAGCCTCGCGGGCGGTGTTGGTGGCGACGGTGGAGCCGGTCGTGGCGGCAACGCTGGCCGCGCTGCTGTTCGGCGAGCGCTTCGGCCCCTGGGGCTTGGTGGGTGCCGGTCTGATCCTGCTGTCGGCCCTGCTATCGGCGCTGCCCGCCCTGCGCCGCCGCCCGCTGGAGCGCCGCGCTCTGGCGACCCGCATGCGCGACCGGAGCCGGAACGCGACCGCCCGCGAGGACGAACCCCGCGGCGACGCCGACGCGCGCTCCTCTGACGGTACCGGTCCACCTTGACCGTCTCCGGGCGCGATGCTAGAGTTGCATCGTTATCGGTGGCGCTGCATAATGCTGCGCTCCCGCGACGGAACCCAATGCGCACCGCCCCGACCCACCCCCGCGCCCGACGCTGAGCCGCTCCCCGGAGCGGACCCGACGCGTGGCGGCCCCTGGGGGTCGGGTCCGGGTCGTGTTTTGCAGGAGGCACGTATGCAGAGCCAATCCGACACCATCCAGAAGGTGGTCCTCGCCTACTCCGGCGGGCTCGACACCTCGGTGATCCTGCACTGGATCCGTGAGACCTACCACGCCGAGGTCATCGCCTTCACCGCCGACGTCGGGCAGGGCGAGGAGGTCGCGGAGGCCAAGGAGAAGGCGCTGAAGACCGGCGCCAGCAAGGCCTTCGCTGTCGATCTCCGGGAGGAGTTCGTCCACGACTTCGTCTTCCCCGTGTTGCGCGCGGCGGCGGTGTACGAGGGCTACTACCTGCTCGGCACCTCCTTCGCCCGGCCGCTCATCGCCAAGAAGATGGTGGAGATCGCAGAGGCCGAAGGCGCCGACGCCATCGCCCACGGCGCCACCGGCAAGGGCAACGACCAGGTGCGGTTCGAGCTGTCGGCCTACGCCCTCAAGCCCGACATCAAGGTCATCGCGCCGTGGCGCATCTGGGACCTGCGCGGGCGCGAGGACTGCATCGCCTACGCGGCCGACCATGGCATCGCCGTCCCCGTCACCAAGGAGAAGCCCTACTCGACGGACGCCAACGCCTATCACATCAGCTACGAGGGAGGCGTGCTCGAGGACCCTTGGGCGGAGCCGCCCAAGGGCATGTGGCACCGCACCGCCGACCCGGAAGACGCACCCGCGACGCCGGAGACGGTGACGATCGCCTTCGAGCACGGCACGCCCGTCGCCATCGACGGCGAGCCGCTCTCCCCGGCCGCGTTGCTGGACCGCGCCAACGCGCTGGCTGGGCGTCACGGCGTGGGCCGGGTCGACATCGTAGAGAACCGCTTCGTGGGCATGAAGTCGCGCGGCTGCTACGAGACGCCCGGCGGCACGCTGCTGTTCCACGCCCACAAGGCCATCGAGTCGCTCACGCTCGACCGTCAGGTGCTCGAGCTCCGCGACGAGCTCGTCCCGCGCTACGCAGCCGCGGTCTACAACGGCTTCTGGTACGCACCCGAGCGCGAGGCTTTGCAGCGCCTGATGGACGACATCCAGCAGCCCGTGACGGGCGAAGTGCGCGTCAAGCTCTACAAGGGGTCGGTGACCGTCCTCGGCCGCCGCTCCCCGAACAGCCTCTACCGCCGCGACGTCGTCACCTTCGAGGAGGATGACGTCTACCAGCAGGGCGACGCGGACGGCTTCATCAAGCTCAACGCGCTGCGCCTGCGGATCGCCCGCCAGCTCCAGGAAGCGGAGCTGGACACCCCGGCCGGCCGGTGATGCGGGTGACCGCCCAGCCGGCGGCGGGGTCATGGTGAGCGCGGTGGCAACACTCCCCCTCGCCTCCGGCTCGGTGCCCGCCCCCGGCAAAGCGCGGCTACGCTGGGCGGGGCTGCGGGACCTGGAAGCGCTGTGTACGCTGTTCGGAGCCGCCCGGCCCGAGGAGGCGATCGACGAGACCGAGATGGCGGCGTGGCTCGAGCACGGCGGCGCGATCGTGCTGGAAGCGGAGGGACGGACGCTCGCGGCGCTGCGCTGGCGCGAGGAGGGTGCGGGCTGGCGCGTGGACCCGGTCGCCAGCCTCCCCGAGGAACGTGGCATGGGGTACGGACGCTGGTTGATGACGAAGGTCGAAGCGTACGCCATCCGCTCCAACATCCCGACCCTCACGGTCGAGTTGCCCTCGAGCGAGGCGTTGCCGTACTACCGCCGGATGGGCTACCGAAGGCCCGATCCGGAGGGCGAGCCCAGCACGCTGGTCAAGCGCGTCGGCGGGACCTGGCAGGTCCAGGAGGGCGAGCGTTGAGCAAGAACGAGGACCAGTCCCGTCCCGACGCCGCGGCAGGCGGCGTCGGGCGCATGTGGGGCGGCCGCTTCCGCGAACCGACCGATGACCTCGTGCAACGGGTGAACGCTTCGGTCGGCGTCGACCGCGCCCTGGCGGAGGAGGACATCGCGGGCTCGCTCGCGCACGCCGCCATGCTGGCACAGCAGGGCATCCTGGACGCGGTCGACGCCGACGCCATCCGTGGGGGCCTCGAGGCCATCGCCGAAGAGATCCGCGCCGGCACCTTCGTCTGGCGCGAGGACCTCGAGGACGTCCACATGAACGTCGAGCGCGCGCTGACCGAGCGCATCGGACCGGCCGGCGGACGCCTGCACACCGCGCGCAGCCGCAACGACCAGGTCGCCACCGACTTCCGGCTCTACCTGCGCCGCCGCCAACGGGCCCTGGAGGCGCTGCTCCACGCCCTGCGCGCCGCCCTGGCGGACCTGGCCGAGCGCCACATCGACGTGATCATGCCCGGCTACACCCATCTGCAGGTGGCGCAGCCGGTCCGGCTGGCGCATCACCTGCTGGCCTACGCCGAGATGTTCGGCCGCGACCAGGGCCGCCTGCACGACGCCCGCGAGCGCATGAACGAGAGTCCGCTGGGTGCCGGTGCGCTGGCCGGCACCGGCTTCCCCATCGACCGCGAGCGCACGGCACGCGAGCTGGGCTTCGCCGCGCCCAGTCCGAACTCGCTCGACGCCGTCTCCGACCGCGACTTCGCGCTGGAGACGCTCTCGGCGCTGGCCGTCCTGATGATGCATCTGTCGCGCCTGAGCGAGGAGCTGATCCTGTGGTCGAGCCACGAGTTCGGCTTCGTGACGCTCCCGGACAGCCACACCACCGGCAGCTCGATCATGCCGCAGAAGAAGAATCCGGACGTCTGCGAGCTGGTGCGCGGCAAGACCGGGCGGGTCTACGGCGCGCTGATGGGACTGCTCACGGTGATGAAGGGGCTGCCGCTGGCCTACAACAAGGACATGCAAGAGGACAAGGAGGGCGTGATCGACGCCGCCGACACAGCCGAGGACGCGCTACGCCTATACCTCGACATGCTCCCGCGCGTCACGTTCCACGCCGAGCGCATGCGTGCCGCCGCGGCTCAGGCCTTCAGCAACGCCACCGATCTCGCGGACTACCTGGTGCGCAAGGGTCTTCCCTTCCGGGAAGCACACCACGTGGTCGGTGAGCTGGTCCGCCAGGCGCTGGACGCCGGCGTCACGCTCGAGGCCTTGCCGCTCGAGACGCTGCAGGCTGCGAGCGCTCGCATCACTCCGGACGTGTACCCCGCCCTGGCGCTCGAGAACGTCGTGGACGCACGCCGGAGCTATGGAGGGACGGCGCGCACGGAAGTCGAACGTCAGATCGCGCGCCTGCGCCAGGCGCTGGGCGAGGAGCAGGGAGCGTGAGCGTGAAGCCACACGCCGACCAGGTGGAGCCCACCGCCCTGACGGTACGCCACGCCACCTCCGAGGACGTGCCGCTCATCTTCGAGAACATCCGCCACTGGGCGGGCGAGGGCCGCATGCTGGTTCGCCCCATGCAGAACATCTTCGAGAACCTGCGCGACTTCTTCGTGGCCGAGATCGACGAGGGCGATGGGCCGACGTTCGCCGGCAACGGGGCCATCCACATCCTGTGGGGCGACATCGCGGAGGTCCGTGGCCTCGCCGTGGCGCCCGGAGTGCGCTCACGCGGCGTCGGTCGGCGCCTGGTCGAGGCGTGCGAGGCGGAGGCCCGGCGTGTGGGCATCCCGGTGCTGTTCGCCTGGACCTACGAGGTGCGCTTCTTCGAGCGCTGCGGTTTCGACCTCATCGACAAGAGTCGCGACCTGCACCCCCGGGTCTGGTCGGAGTGCCTGCGCTGTCCGCTCTTCGAGGGATGCGACGAGAACGGTGTGCTCAAGCGGCTCGACGGCGTGCCGATGCCGCGCAATCTGCCCGAGCCGCCGCCGGCGAACGTGCCCCCCGGCATTCGCTGACGCCGCCGGCGCAGCCCAACGCCAAACGGGCACACGCCAACGGCGCGCCCGGACCGCTGCAGACCGTACAATCCCGACGTGAGACGTGAACGGCACGTGGCCCTCATCCACACCGGCGGGACGCTCGGCATGCGTCGGGGCCCGCGCGGCTTCGAGCCCGCGCCGGGTCACCTCGCAGCGCTGCTGGCGCGCATGCCGGAGTTGGACGACCCCGGACTCCCGAGCTTCGAGCTCGTCGAGTTCGAGCCGCTCCTCGATTCCGCCGATATGGAGCCGAAGGACTGGGAGCGCATCGCGCGCGCCGTGCACGAGCGCTACGCGGCGTTCGACGGGTTCGTGGTGCTGCACGGAACCGACACCATGGCCTACACGGCCTCGGCGCTCTCGTTCCTGCTCGACGGCCTGGCCAGACCGGTGGTCCTCACCGGCGCCCAGATCCCGCTCGCCGAGGCGCGCAGCGACGCCCGGGAGAACCTCGTCACCTCGCTTCTGCTGGCGGCCCGCGACGATCTGGCCGAGGTCTGCCTCTACCTGAACGGCGTCATCCTTCGCGGCAACCGCAGCACCAAGGTCTCCGCCAGCGGCTTCGACGCCTTCACGTCCCCCAACGAACCTCCCCTCGGGACCGCCGGCGTGACGCTGGAGCTCCGGCGCGAGGGCCTGCGGCCTCCCCAGGCCGGGCCACTCACGGTGACTCGCCTCGGAGAGGTGCCGGTCGCCGCGTTGCGCCTGTTCCCAGGGATGCGGTCCGACCTGCTGCGCACGCTGCTGGCGGCCCCCGTGGCGGGACTGGTGCTCGAGACCTACGGCTCGGGGAACGCGCCGCAACGCGACGAGGCGTTGTTCGAGGTGCTCGGCAACGCCACCGCGCAGGGAACCGTCATCGTCAACTGCACCCAGTGCCTGCGCGGGCGCGTCGACATGGGCGGTTACGTGGGCGGCGACCGCCTGCGCGAGGCAGGGGTCATCAGCGGCTTCGACATGACCGCCGAGGCCGCCCTGACCAAGCTCATCTGGCTGCTCAGCCTCGGGCTCGACGGGACCGAGGTGAAGCGTCGCATGCAATCGGACCTCCGCGGGGAGCTCACGGTCTGAGCTGCGCGACCGCCCGCGACCGGCTGTATGCTTGCGCCATGGAAACCGTCACGCTCGCCCGGAAACGCGCCTTCGGCGACGCCATGAAGAAGGTGCCGCTGTTCGACAGCGAGCGCCTGCTGTTCGACCTGTACTGCCTGCAACCCGGGCAGAGCCAGAGGGTCCACAGCCACCAGGACGCCGACAAGGTGTACGTGGTGCTGGAGGGCGAAGCGCTCTTCGAGCTGGACGACGAGCAGGAGTTGCTCCCCGAGGGTACCGCCGTCATCGCCCGCGCAGGCGCGGCGCACGGGGTGCGCAACGATTCCACCAGTAGCGTCGTGCTTCTGGTGGCGATGGCCCCTCGGCCGGCATGAACGCCACAACCCGACTGCCCGAGCCGCTCGGCGACCTCGCGCTCGACCACGTGGCGATCGCGGTCGAAGCGCTGGACGAGGCGACCGACGCCTACCTCGCCCTCGGCATGGACCCGGCGGGCGACGACGAGACGATCGCCGAGCAGGGCGTGCGCGTGCGACCCCTGAAGCTGGGCGACACCCTGGTGGAGCTGATGGAGCCGATCGCCCCCGACGGCCCGGTGGGCCGCTTCCTGGCCAAGCGGGGCCCGGGGTTGCACCACATCGCGCTCCGGGTGCCGGCGCTCGAGCCGCTCCTGGCACGCCTCCGCAGCCTCGACGCCCCCCTCCTCGACGATCGTCCCCGCGAGGGCCGCGCGGGGACGCGCATCGCCTTCGTGCACCCACGCTTCACCCACGGCGTGTTGATCGAGCTGGTCGAGGCGTGAAGGCGGGCCGTGCCCGCACGCCCGCCCTGTGGCGTATCCCCGACGGCGCGCCCGACACCGACGGATAGAATGGCGCCGTGACGCAAGCGACCTGCCCCAACGCGAACCCGGTCGAGGCGGCGTCGGCACCGTGAGCGCCATCCGACTCGCCATCGTGGGTGCCGGCAAGATGGGTGGCGCCGTGCTGCAGGGAGCCCTGCGGGCGGAAGTGCTGTCCGCCGACGAGATCGGCATCTACCACCCCAACCCGCGACGTCTGGCCGAACTGTCCGAGCGCCACGGTGTGGCCGCGCTGGACGACGACGCTCTGCACCACGCCGAGCGCGTGCTGCTCTCGGTGAAGCCGCAGTCGTTCGACAGCGTGGCGCCGCTGGTCGCCCAGCGCAACGCCTCCTTCCTGTCGATCATGGCGGGCGTCACCGCCCGCACCATCGCCCGGCGCGTGGGCTCGCAGCGCGTCATCCGCGCGATGCCCAATCTGGGAGCCAGCCTCGGCGTGAGCGCCACGGCGCTGGCGCCCCTGCCCGAGGCCAGCGCCGAGGACCTGGCGATGGCGCGCACCCTGTTCGGAGCGGTCGGCCGCGTGTACGACGTCCGCGAGGAGCTCTTCGACGCGTTCACCGGCCTCGCCGGCTCGGGTCCGGCGTTCGTGGCCGTGGTCGCCGAAGCGCTCGCCGACGGTGGGGTGCGCTCCGGCCTCGACCGCGACACCTCGCGAGACCTGGCGCGGCAGGTGCTGCTGGCGGCGGCCCGCCTGCTGGAGACCAAGCGCCCCAGCGAGCTCAAGGACGAAGTGGCCAGCGCTGGCGGCACCGCCATCGCAGGCGTGCGGGCGCTCGAGCGCCACCGGCTGCGCTTCGCCCTCATCGACGCCGTCGAACAGGCCGCGGAGCGCGCCTCGGCCCTGAGCCGCGAGGACGGCTGATGGCGGGGATGCTCGGGCGCGTCCGCCACGGGCGCACCGCCCGCGGCCATGACGACGCCCGCCGTCGCTCCACGGCCGTCCGGGCCCTGGCGGTCGCCTGGCTGGCACTGCTCACCGCCGGTCTCGCGGCCGCGCCACCGGACTACTACCCGGCCCGTGCCGGCCTGAGCTGGACCTATTCCAGCGGCGAGACGCAGCAGCTCGCCGGGCCGCGGCAGGTCGACGGCCACCAGGTGATGGTCCTGACGCACTACTTCAACGGCGTGCCGGTCTCCGAGGACTACATGCAGTTCGGACCGGACGGCGTCCACACGCTCGGCACGGCAGCCGGCGGCAAGGTGACGATCTACCCCACTCCTTTGACGGTCTACCCCGCCGGTCCTCTGCAACCGGGCATGCAATGGCAGAGCACCACCAAGCTGCCCGCGTTCGACATCACCCTTTCGTCCGAGGTCATCGGCGTGCGGGGCGTGAAGACGCAGGCCGGGCGCTTCAACGCCCTGCAGATCCGACAGCGCACCCTCACCAGCAACGGCGCCAAGACGATCATGGACCTGTTCTTCGTGCCCAGCGTTGGCATCGTCCGCTTCGTGACGCAGGACGGCACGACCATCGATCTGATCGACAAGAACTTCTGACGACGGTTCAGTCTTCCCCGAGCAGCGCCGCCTTGAACGCCGCGAAGCGATCCTCGGCCAGACTGTCGCGGATGTCCTCCATGAGGCGCGCCATGAAGCGCAGATTGTGCACGGTCACGAGCTGCTGCGCGAGCCGCTCGTTGGCCTTGAACAGGTGACGCACGTAGCTGCGGCTGTAGCTCCGGCAGGCCGCACAGTCGCATCCTTCCTCTAGCGGCCGCAGATCCTCGGCGAATCGCGCGTTGCGCAGGTTGAGACGGAAGGTGGCGAGGCGCTCGCCGTCGTCGCCCCGACGTACGAAGGCCGCGCCGTTGCGGGCGTTGCGGGTCGGCGCCACGCAGTCGAAGGTGTCCACACCGCGCTCGACGGCCTCGAGGATGCTGGGCACGTCCCCGATGCCGAGCAGATGCCGCGGCTTCGCTTCCGGCAGCTCGGGAACCGTCCAGTCGAGCACCGCGTACATGTCCTGCAGCGTGCTGCCGAGGTTCCCGCCGATGGCCATGCCATCGAACGGCATGGCCCCGATGGTGGCAGCACTCTCCTGGCGCAGGTCGCGGAACGCGCCCCCCTGCACCACTCCGAACAGCGCCTGCGGGTAGCCGTGCCTCGGCGTGGAGCGCTCGAAGGCGCGCAGGCTGCGCTCGGCCCAGCGGTGCGTGCGCTCCATCGAACGGCGGGTGTACTCCTCATCGTGCAACGGGCTGGTGCACTCGTCGAAGGCGAGCACCATGTCGGCGCCGAGGGCGCGCTGCACCTCGATGGACACCTCGGGCGAGAAGTCATGGAGGCTGCCGTCGATGTGGCTCTTGAAGCGCACCCCCTCCTCGCGGATGCGCACCATCGAGCTGCCCCGTGGCAGGCGTGGCGGCGCCTCGCCGGGGAAGATCGAGGCCACCTTGCCGACCCCGTGCTCGATGGAGGCACCCAGGGAGAACACCTGGAAGCCGCCCGAGTCCGTCAGGATCGGGCCGTGCCAGTTCATGAAGCGGTGGAGGCCGCCGTGCCGCTCGACGATCTCCGCGCCCGGGCGCAGGTAGAGGTGGTAGGTGTTGGCGAACAGGAGCTGGGTCCCGGCCGCGGCTACCGCGTCCGGCGCCACGCCCTTGACCGCCGCCTGCGTTCCCACCACGACGAACGCCGGTGTGCGTACCGCGCCGTGCGCCGTCTCCAGGGTCCCGAGCCGCGCCGCGCCGCGGCGCTCGTGCAGGGTGAAGGTGGGGGCATTCGGGTCCATGGTGGCGGCCCGCCATTGTACCCGCCGGCCGTTGGCGGCGCCGTCCTGTAGCGCGACCCTTGGTGTCCACGCACGGCTCGGCTCACAGCGCGACAACGGAGGGCCCACTTTGCCCGATTTCACGTCTGCTTAGCACGGCACGCCCTATGATGCACGCATCGGGCATTGCCCGATCTTGGAACGCGATGAAACCCGTCTCCTAACGTGGGCGCTTGAGACGGGTGGAGCGAGTAGCGCAACCGGCCAAGGTGAGTCAATCCTCATCCTCAGCCGAACACGCGTCCACAACGGCTCCGCAAGGGGTCGTCGAGGGAGTATCCGGTCGTGCCACGAGTTCATGCTCGCGCACGCAAGCCGGGACCCCCCGGAAGCGATGAAGCCTGTCCTGCACTTGGGCGCTTGGGACAGGTGGAGCCAGTAGCGCAACCGGCCAGGCGGGTCCTTTGTGGTCCAACGCAGCACCGTCGGTCAGGCGCCCCGAATCGTTCGAGAGGCTTCGAGGCGAGGACCGATGGTGGCCGACAGCGCGTCAGGCAAGAGCACCGCAGTCCTGCACAGGGTTCGCCGCAGGCGGATCGCCGGCTGGCTTCGCATCGTCTACCTGGCCCTGGCGGCGGCCGTCGTCCTGTCGGAAGCGGGCTGTTCGTCCGTTGGGACGGAGGTCCCGGCGAGCCTCACGAGCGCATCTGACGTTCCGCAGCCGATGTTCGGGGCCTACACGGACGGCGGCGTCTGGCAGGGCATGGAGCCTGTCCGGCAACTCGAAACGTTGCTCGGACGCAAGCTCGATATCGTGCACTGGTTCATGAGTTGGGACACGCCCTACGACATCGCCCTCGTCGAAGCGGCCAGCGCCGACGGCCGACGTCCTCTCATCACCTGGGAGCCGAACCACCAGGCGGTCCAGGCCATCGCCGCGGGCACGTACGACGGGCTCATCCGAGATTTCGCAGACGGCGTGCGTGCCACGCCCGGGATCGTGTACGTTCGTCCGTTCCCCGAGATGAATGGGGATTGGGTGCCTTGGAACGGAGACCCCGCCGCCCTGGTGGCGGCCTGGCGCCACATGGTGACCGTGTTCCGGGCCGAGGGAGCGGACAACGTGCGGTGGGTCTGGAGCCCCAACGTGACGGACCAGCCCAACACACCTGCCAACGCCATGGAGCGCTACTACCCTGGCAGCTCTTACGTCGATGTGTTGGCACTGGACGGTTACAACTGGGGTACGACAACGAGCTGGAGCACGTGGCAGAGCTATACAGAGATCTTCGCGCAACCGTACGCGCGCATCACCGCACTGGGGCCGCAACCGGTGTGGATCACGGAGATCGCCTCCGCCAGCCAGGGCGGAGACAAGGCCGCGTGGGTCGCGAACATGCTCAATACGTCGGCCTTCCCCCGCATTCAGGCCCTGGTCTGGTTCAACCAGAACAAGGAAGCGGATTGGCGGATCGACAACTCGGCCAACGTCATCCAGGCGGCTCGCGTCAATCTTGGCCCCGGAACCGCCACCCTTGCGAGCCGATGAGCCACGAGGCATGCTGACGTCGTCGAGCCAGGGCATCCTGTCAGAGAAGGTACCGGCTCCGCCCTTCCCCCGGGGACGCTGGATGAAGTCCGGATGAACCTCGCCGTTGGGAGATCTGTCACAATCTCACCGGGCACCGTCGTAGGATTCATGAGTCGGGCAAGGCCCGACCTTGGAAGCGATGAAGCCCGTTTCCCAACGTGGGCGCTCGAGACGGGCGGAGCGAGCAGCGCAACCGTCCAGGCAGATTCGTAGCTGCCCATCGTCGGTCAGGCGCACCTAGTTCTTCGCGAGGCGACGATGGCGATGGTGTCTCAGTCGAACGAGAGTGGTGAACGGCGTAGCCGCGCGAGCGGCCGGCGCTTCACGACGGCGATCGCGATCACGATCGCCGTGCTCGTGCTGGCAACCGGGTGTTCGAGCGTGGCCAGCCGACCGCCCCGAACCGTCGCCCGCCCATCGGATGTCCGGCCGATGTTCGGCGCCTTCACCTACGGTGGCGTGTGGCAGGGGATGGAGCCCGTTCGCCAGCTCGAAGATCTGCTCGGACGCAAGCTCGACGTGGTCCACTGGTACATGAGCTGGGACACGCCCTACGACGTCGCTCTCGTGAAGGCGGCCATCGCCGGCGGGCGCCTGCCCATGATCACCTGGCAACCCCACCACCAGACCGTCTCCGACATCGCTTCCGGAACCTACGACGGCACCCTCCGCAGTTTCGCCGACGGCGTGCGGGCCACGCCCGGCCTCGTCTACGTGCGCCCCTTCCCCGAGATGAACGGTGACTGGGAACCCTGGAACGGACAGCCGGCTACCTTCGTGAGGGCGTGGCGCCACATGGTCGACGTCTTCCGAGCCGAAGGCGCCGACAACGTGCGGTGGGTCTGGTCGCCCAACGACACCGACCAGCCAAGTACCCCTGCCAACGCCATGGAGCGGTACTACCCCGGTAACGCCTACGTCGACATCCTTGCTCTGGACGGCTACAACTGGGGAACGAGCCGGAGCTGGAGCACATGGCGCAGCTTCAGCGACATCTTCGCCCAGCCCTACGCCCGCATCACCGCCCTCGGACCTCAGCCCGTGTGGATCGCCGAGGTCGCCTCGACCAGCAAGGGTGGCGACAAGGCCGCCTGGGTCGCCGGCATGCTCGACACCAAGCAGTTCCCCCGTATCCGAGCGCTGATCTGGTTCAACCACAACAACGACATGGACTGGCGCCTGGACAATTCGCTCGCCGTGGTCCAGTCCGCACGGGCGAACCTTGCGCCCAACCTCGACGCGGCCGCCAGCCGCTAAGCGTTCGCGCGCCCATCGAAGTCCATCGCGACTCGTCCACCGGACAGCTCGATCTCGACGCGGTGCTGACGGTCCTGAACCTACACCTCTCCCTCACCACCGACGTCAGCCCCGACGGCCGGCTCTACCTCACGACGCTCTACCTCACGACGGTGAATGGCACACTGGTTCGCCTCAGCGCGCGCTGGCGCGCGCGCTCGACGCCACGGAGGCGCGCGAGCCCGAGAAGAGCCGTTGCAGCACCGCGCTGTACATCCCTGCGTCCTCGATCCCGTAGGAGGCCACGATCGCCTGGCTCCGCTGGTAGGCGGTGGCCAGGCCGAGCTTCCCGGCGGCGACGTCCGCGCTCTCCGCCACGAGCTGTCGTTCGGGTGCCGCCAGTGACGTCGGATCTACCCGATAGGCAGCGTACGCGCTGCCCAGGGCGTCGACGAGCGGCCCGAGGCGCAGCATGGCCTCGACCGGTCCCTGCAGGTTCCCCACGATCTGGTCCTTCCGGGTTACGCCGTGCACCGGGTTGATGTACAGGGCGTAGGCGAAGGCGTCGTCCTTGGCGGCCGGCTGCGCCAGCGCCCACGCCAGCTTCGCCGCACCGGCGCAGACCGAGAAGTCGGGATCGAAGACGTTGAACGACCCGCTCAGGAGGTGCGGGTTGTACAGAGGCTTGTTCACGTCCTCGGAGACTGCACGCAGCAGCGTCAGCGCATCGGACGTCATCTGCGAGAGCCCCTTGTCGCCGGTCTGGCCGACGGCAAGCGGATTGAGATAGGACTCGTTGATGAGCACTTGAAGCAGAAGCCGCGCTGGCACCCCGTAAGCGGTGGACGCCTCTTCGATGTAGGGTTCGATCGGAGCCAGCCGACCCAGCATGAGCAGCTCGAAGTGGTTCAGGGGCCGGTAACCCTCGGCCGACCCGGGCAGGGTCTGCGGGGCCTCGCTGGGCTGTCGCAGATAGGCGGGCCGGCAGTAGTCCGAGAGTGCTGGCCGAGGTTCGTAAGACGGGGTAGCGGCGGCCGCCCCGTCGGCTCCCCCGCCGCCACCGCCGGCGGCGATCCGGGCGAAGGCCGCGGGCGCGGCCAGGGCGACCGCTCCCGTCACGGTAGCGTGAGCACGTGGAGCCTCCAGCCGGCGCGCGGAGCGCGACACGGGATCGAGCGGTAGCGCGATGGAAGCCTGGAACACGGGGATCGTCGCGCTCCCGGCCGGTTCCAGCAACAGCGCAGGGGCGACCTGCGCCGCATGCAAGGGCAACCACTCGTGCTGTGCCATGTCGAGGCGCGGCGTGTGCTCCAGCAGTCGCTGGGTGGCAAGCGGATCCGCTCCCGAGGCCGGCGCCAGCGCCAGGATGGCCACGAACACCGCCGTCAGGGACGTCAGCATGGTGGCGGCCGTACCCAGCGTTCGTTTGTCGACGCCGCGCGCGGTGGGCCGCTCCCAGGCCACACCCTGGGTCCCCTTGACCGCCCTGCGGCTCGCTGCGCGACGCTCCCGGAAGAACGCGGGGACCACGCTGGAGGCCGCGGCGACGAAGCTGACGGGATTCGCCACCTTCAGAAGCATGTAGGGCAACCAGGTCTGGAGCGTCCTCCGGCCCGCGAACCGCAGGGCCGGAGCTCGCGCCCGGCGACCGTCGCGCGCCTGAGCGTAGAAGCCGGCGAAGGTCATGAGTCCCGTCGCGGCCAGGTCGATTCCGACCCACAGAGCCAGGTTCCGCGCCAACGCGCTCGACCCCATCGCCCCCAACACGCCCAGCGCCAGCATCACCGGCACCAGAAGCAACAGCAGCAGCCCGAGAAGGTTCTCGAGCTGCGCCCCGAAGAGCGTGAAGCGCACGTTGGGAGTCATGGCGCGGTCGCCGGCCTCGCCCAGGACCCGCTTCAACGCGTTCTGGATACCGCCGCCGTGCCAGCGCTCGATCTGCCGCAGGTAGCCGCCGGCGTGGGCGGGATCCTCCGTGTACATCTGCGCGTCCCCCACGAAACGTGCGTTCCCTCCGCGACGGAGCTCGATCACGTCCTCGCGGTCGAAGGCCTGGTCGAAGGGGACCTCCTCCCCCTCCACGACGATCCTGAAGCCGCGCGCAGCGAGCGCGGCCGGCGACCAGCGCTCGACGGTGCGGGGCAACGCCTGCACGGCGAGGGTCAGGTCGTGATCCTCGGTGAGTGTGTCGGGCGACATCGGCAGCACGTCCCGGCGCACCGTGAAGCCGCACCCGACCACCGTGAACAGGCGGCTGGCCCCCCACAGGTCGCCGTCGCCCGGCGTGCGGACCTGCCCCCGCCGCAGCACCGAAGCGAAGGCGTACTCGGCCGAGCGGCCGGCCGCGATGAAGCGCTGCGCCCGCTGAGCCCCGGCGGGCACGAAGGACGTCACCGAACCGGACTGGAGGGCATAGTCCTCCAGCACCGGCCTGCCGCTGTGCCAACGCAGCCGGTAGAAGTTCCGCCGCAGCGCGGCGATGAAGCCGCGGTCGAACACGGTGTCGCCGTCCACCAGGAGCACGCGCTCGGCGGTCAACAGCGAGCTCGTCACCAGGTTGTTGACGGCCTCGGACTTGGCCGTGCGCTGCCGATAATCCAGCACCACCACGGCCATCGCTTTCCCGGGATGGCGCCAGCGCTCGACGGTGGCAAGCAGCTGCGGCGCTGGTGCCCTGGCCAGACGCTCGAAGCCGAACTCCTCCAGGGTCGCCGTCACCACCGCGTGGGTACCGTCGCTCGAGCCGTTGACGCTGACCGCCAGCTCGTCCGGGAGGGAACTCTGCGTCAACAATGAGGCCAGCGCCCGTCGCGCTCCGGCCTCCTCGTTGTACATGGGTGAGACGACGGCCAGCCTGTCGGGCCCGCAGACGGGCAGACTGCGATCAGGGACCGTGCTGAGCGCCGCGTTGAGAAGGGTTGTGGGCATGGCGGACAGGCCGAAGAAGTTGGGCATCACGAAGTCCTATCCGTCTTAGGGCTCTCGGTCGACAGCGGCGGGCGCTGCAAGCGGACGAACGCGCGTTTCGCGCGCCCATCGAGCCGCAGCGGCCCAATCCGAATCATCTGGCTTCCTGTGTATCATCGCGTTCCCTGCCCTGTCGCCCAGCCGTCACAGCCCTGTGGCCTGGGTGGTTTACGATCGTATGATTTGGGAGGTGCGGATGGCACTTCATATCAGCGGTAAGCTCGTGGCCGTAGGCCTCGTCCTGGCCGCCCTGATCACCGCATTCAGCGCCCCCCGCAGCGTGCAGGACCCGGGCGTCGCCCTGGCCATCACCCCCACCGCTACCGTCCGCTCCACGCCGGCCTCGCCGGATGCCGCCCGGACCAGCTCGGTGGGACCCGTGGCCAACCCCGTGTTCACGCTGCGGGCCACAGGCTACAACTCGATGGTCGATCAGACCGACGCCACACCGTTCATCACCTCGACGGGACAGCGTACCCGTTTCGGGATCATCGCGGTGAGCCCCGACCTGTTGGGTCATGATCTGCCGTATGGCAGCCTGGTGCGGATCCGCGACCTCGGGAACTACTACACCGGGCGCGGATACGGCAGCTACCAGAGCCTGCTCGACAGCCAGGGACTGTTCATCGTCGAGGACACCATGCACTATCAGAAGCGCGACCAGATCGACATCTGGTTCAGCGACTACGCCAGCGCGGTGAACTGGGGCATGCGCAAGGTGCGCGTCGAGGTCATCCGTTACGGGCGCAACGGGCCCAAGCTCGAGCCCTCCCGCGCCAGCGACTTCAGCGGCACGCCCCGCCTGACGGCCTCCCGCTGACCCCTTCGGCCGGCCGCCCGCACGGCCGCCGGCCCCTCCCCCCTTCCCGACGTTCAAGGCCGAGCCTCGCGGGGGCTCCCGGCCCCGGCCCAGGGCGGCTCGGGAGGCTCTCGACCGCACGGTAGACTGGCCCGTGCGCAGCCTCGTACCGTACCTGGCCTGGCGGCACGTTCGCCGGCGCGGGCTGCAGTCGGGCCTCACCGTGCTCGGCGTGGCGGTCGGCGTGATGGTCCTGATCGTGGCGCTGTCGCTGACCAACGGCTTCGTAGACGAGCTGATCCGCAGCACGCTCAAGGCCACCCCGATGCTCACGCTCGAGAGCTACGTCTCCGGGCAGACCCTTGCGAACGACCCGAAGGTCGGGCGCGCGCTGGCGGAGCGCACCTCGGTCACCGCCGTCGCCCCCTTCCTCAGCACGCAAGCGCTCATCGCCCGGCGTGCCAGTGCCAGCCTCGGCATCACCGCCCGCCAGGGCTACACCCAGATCGTCGGCATCGACCCCTCCCTGGAGACGAAGGTCCTGGACCTCCCGATCCTGAAGAAGCAGGCGACCGCCCTCGCGCAGAAGGACGGCATCGTGCTCGGCGCCTCCCTGGCGCAGCAACTCGGCGTGCTCACCGGCGACAAGGTCGTGCTACGCGACATCACGGGGCACACCGCCGAACTCACCGTGGCGGGCACCTTCCGGGTCGGTAACGAGCTCATCGACGGCGTCGCCTCCTACATGTCGCTGGCGAACCTCCAGCAGTACATGCACGTGGGCGACCAGATCAGCGGGTACCACCTGCGCCTGGCCGATCCCCAGGGCGCTGCCGGCGTCGGCGTGACGCTCGGGGACGCCTTCGGACTGCGCCCGGTGTCGTGGGACAGCCTGTTCGCCAACCTCATCAGCCAGCTCCGGCTGCAGAAGGCGGTCATCGCGGTGGTGGTGTTCCTGATCGTGCTGGTCGCCGCCATGGGGATCGCCAACATCCTGGTGCTGACGGTCTCGGAGAAGACCGAAGAGATCGCCATCCTGCGCGCGCTGGGCGCGACCCGGCGCCAGATCCTGGCCGTCTTCACCGTCGAGGGTCTGCTGCTCGGAGCCACCGGCACCCTGCTCGGCGCCCTGCTGGGGCTGGGCGTGAGCGCCTACTTCCGCCTGCAGCCCTACCCCCTGCCCGGCAACCTCTACTTCATCACCCAGCTCCCCGTGCGCCTGCAGGCCACCGACGTGCTGTGGGTCTGCGGTCTTGCCATCGGAACCAGCGTCCTGGCGGGGCTCTTCCCGGCGAGGCGGGCAGCCGACCTCGACCCCGTCGACGTGCTCCGTTGATGGCGCGGCGCGCTCCGCTCGACCGGGAACGGGCCTGGACCTACCTCCTCGACCTGCTCACCCGTCGCGACTACACCGAAGCCGAGCTGCGCACCAAACTGAGGCGCCGGCAGGTCGAGGACGGCGACGTGGACGCCCTGCTCGACCGCCTGCGCGAGCTCGGCCTGGCCAACGACGAGCGCTTCGCCGAGCACTACGTCGCGTCGCGTCGCCGCGCCCGCGGCCGCCTGGCGCTCCGGACCGAGCTGCGCCGCAAGGGGGTCGACCCGGCGCTCGTCGAGCGCGAGCTCGAGCCGCTCACCGAAGCGCAACAGGTGAAGGCCGCGGCCGCCCTCCTCCGGCGCTTCGCGTGGCGTTACCAGCCCGGCAGCGGCCGTCCCGGGTCCGGCGCGCGCTCCGGCACCGCGCCGGACCCGGGCGGGGACGGGGGGACGGGCGCGGATCCCGCAGTGGAGGCCGCAGCGGAGGCCGCAGCGGAGGCCCGGCGCGCCGCCCTCAAGGAGCGCGCGCGGGCCTTCGCCTTCCTGGCGCGGCGCGGCTTCACCGCCGGCGTCGCCGGCGACGCCATCCGCGCCCTCGGATGGTGGGAGGACGACGGCTGAACGGGCCACGGCGCCCCGGCCGGAGACCGGCTACGCGTCGCCTTGACCCCCCGGCCCGGGGCTAGTAGAGTTATGAGTTGCGTCGGGGCGTAGCGCAGCCTGGTAGCGCACATCGTTCGGGACGATGGGGTCGGAGGTTCGAATCCTCTCGCCCCGACCACACGGCGGGACCTCTGCAGGGCGGGAGGTCCCGCGTTCTCATGTCGAGGGTGCGTCCGGCGCGTCGATCAGCGCCAGCGTGCAACGCGACACGCACACCAGCCGTCCCCCTTCATCGCGGATCTCGACGCTCCACAGCTGGGTGCTGCGCCCCTGGTGGAGCGGCGTTCCCACCGCCGTGAGGGTCCCCTCGCGCACCGACCGCACGTGGTTGGCGTTGATCTCCAGGCCCACGGCGCGCCGGCGCGCGGTGTCGATGCTGACCGTGGAGCCGTAGCTGGCGACCGTCTCCGCCAGCGCCACCGACGCCCCGCCGTGCAGGATGCCGAAGGGCTGGTGGTGCGCCGGCGTCACGGGCATGGTGGCGACCACCCGCTCCGGCGTCGCCTCCGTGACGACGATCCCCAGCGTCTCCATCAGGGTGTCGGGCTGGGTTCCGAGGATCTGGATGGGGCGCGCGTGCTCGGCCATGGCGTCAGGCTACACCTTGCTATACTGGCCGGCGTTGACCCGGGCGGGAGGTGACATACCGCCCCGGGCGCTCTCTCGAGGAGGCCCCCGTGTCCCGCGCCAACGGCTCCCCCAACATGAGCACGAACGCCAGGACGGTGCTCGCCGCCGCAGCCATCGGTCTGGCCGCCGCGCTGGGCAACGGCCTGCTGTGGCGGCTGTCGCAGTTCGGGCAGCACCCCTACCCGGTGCTCCCCTTCGCGCTGATCACTCTGTTCGGCCTGCTGTTCACCGGCCTGCTGGCCGACCTGACGGCGGGGCAGGGCACGCGGCAAGCCGCGCGCGTGCTGTCGGCAGCGCTGGTAGCGGGCGCGCCGGCCGCGCTCACGCTCCCCTTCGCCGAGCCGCGCTACGCCCTCGCACCGGTCGCCGCCGTCGCCGCGGCCGCGCTGCTGCGCTTCACGGTGCCGCGGCGCGCCATCATGCTCGGCGCCATGGCCGTGTACGTGAGCTGCACCCTGTTGGCGAACTACACCTTCGACAGCTTCCTGCCCGTAGGCGGCTTCTTCCTGCTCAACGTCGGCACGCTGTTCTTCGGCGTCACCTTCACACAACGCGACCGCGTGCACGGCTTCGGGCGCCGGGCCGTCTACGCCATGATCCTCGCGGCCGCCGTCGCCAACGTGGCGCTGTCGTCGCAACTTGGAACCCCGCTGCGCTACGTGGCCGTCAGCTTCCTGTCGATCGTGCTGTCCGAGACGGCCGACACCGAGATCTACCAGCGCCTCATCCACCGTCGTTGGATCACCCGGGTCGCGTCCTCCAACGCCGTCAGCGCCCCCATGGACACCCTCATCTTCACCTTCCTGGCCTTCCTGGGGCAGGACTTCGCCACGCCCCGCTGGTTCGTGCAGGTGATCGCCACGGACATCGTGGTGAAGTACGCGAGCAGCATGATCGCCGCCACCCGCATGCTCGACCTGCCCAAGGTCCTGGCCCGCCGAACGGCATCGATCGACGCCCCCTGAGGGGACCGAGCGCCCTGGAAGGCGCCCCTGGTAGGCTGACAGGGAAGGGCCCACGACGCCACTCGCTCGGCGCGCGGGCCCGGGAGGAGTTCCATGGCCGCCATGACCTTCGCCGACTACCGGGACGCCGCCGGGCGCGACCTCGGCGTCTCACCATGGGTTCGGATCGACCAGCCCCGCATCGACGCCTTCGCCGACTGCACCGACGACCACCAGTGGATCCATGTCGAGCCCGAGCGCGCGGCCGCCGGCCCGTTCGGCACCACCATCGCGCACGGTTACCTGACGATGTCGCTCCTCGTGCCGATGCTCGAGGGCGTGGGCGCCTTCCCCGAGGACGGCACCACCATCGTCAACTACGGCATCGACCGCCTGCGCTTCCTCGCGCCGGTACCGTCGGGCTCGAGGGTGCGCCTCCACGCACGCGTCGCCGACGTGCGCCCCAAGGGCGACGAGCGCCTGCTGGTGAGCTTCGACTGCAACGTCGAGATCGAAGGCCAGGAGAGCCCCGCGCTCATCGCGCAGGTGCTGCACCTGCTGGTCGCCGCCGCCTGACCGCGAGCACCTGAAACCGAGCACCTGGAACTGGAACCGAGCGATCGCCTTCGGAGCGCTCAGCGCCCGTCCACACTCGCCTGCGCCCCCCGCCCGGCGACGGCCCGGGCGAGGCGGCGACCGATCCCCAGCGCGAGCGCTTCCTCCCCCGGTCGGGTCGCCACCATCAGGCCGACCGACAGCCCGTCGGGGGTGTCGCCCGCCGGCACGCTCACCGCCGGCGAGGCCAGCACGTTGAACACGGTGGTGTTGCGCAGCATCAGGGCGTTGGCGGTGACGTACGCGGCGTCGTCCCCCAGCGCATCGATGCGCGGCGGCAGGATCGCCAGGGACGGCGCGATCACCGCGTCCACACCGGCCAACTCGGGCCAGAAGCGGCGGCGCAGGGCGGCGCGCGCGTAGCCCAGCCGGATGTAGTCCGCAGACGGCCGGCCCCCGACCTTCAGGATCCGCGCCACCACCCGCGGGTCCATGGCGTCACCCTGCTCTCTCAGGATGTCCTCGTAGAGGGCGAACGCCTCGTGGCTGGCGAAGCTGCCGAAGCGCCGGTAGAGCTCCGGGACCTCCGCCAGCAGCGGCAGCTCCCCCCGGCGCACTTCCATGCCCAGCGCCGCTAGCCGCTCCAGGGCAGCGTCGAAGACCCGCTCGACGGCCGGATCGAGCTCGGCCTGCAACACCGTGGTCGGCGCCAGCAACACCAACCTCTCGGGGGGCTCGGGCAGATCGCGGTAGGGCTCGGCCGCCATCGCCTGGAACAGCGCCCAGGCATCGTCGGCATCGCGCGCCAGCGGGCCGAGGGTATCGAGCGTCGTGGAGAGCGGCACCGCACCCTCGGTCGGGATCCGACCGTCGGTCGTCTTCAGGCCCACGATGCCGTTCACGGCAGCCGGGATGCGCACCGACCCGCCGGTGTCCGAACCCAGCGCCGCGGCGGCCAGGCCCGAGGCCACCGCCACCCCGGAGCCCGACGAGGAGCCGCCGGGAACGCGCGTCGCGTCGCGAACACAGGGGGGCGTTCCGAAATGGGGGTTGATGCCGATGCCGGAGAATGCCAGCTCCGTCATCGTGGTCCGACCCAGGAACACCGCTCCGGCGGCGTCGAGGCGGGCCACGACCGGCGCGTCGTCCTCCGCCGGCGCCCGCTCGAGCAGCACCCTGGAGCCCGCGGCGCTGACTTCGCCCTCCATGTCCAGCAGGTCCTTCACCGCGATCGGGACGCCCTGCAGCGGTCCGGTGTCGACGCCGGCGCGCAGCAGCCGGCTGGCCTCGTGCGCCTGGCGCCGCGCGCGCTCGGCAGTGACCCGCCGGTAGACGAGCTCTCCGGCGGGGTGGGCGTCGATCGCGGACAGGTAGGCTTCGGTGACGTCGACGGGGTCGAGCTCACCCGCGCGGTAGGCTCGAGCCAGAGAGAGGACGGTCAGGGACGTCAGTTCGGCGGCCATGGGCCAGCATACCGCGCCGTTCGGCGACGCCGGAGGGGGCTGTAGAACCTTGCGGGGCTGCCGTGTCCCGAGACTCCGACAGGCTAGAGTAGAGAGCATGCAGCGGACGCGCGCCGAACTCGAGGCCATGAGCCACGACGATCTCGTCAATCGCGTGCTGGAGTTCCAGGACATGCTGCGCGAGGGCCTGGCCGTGCGGGAATCGCTCCACTCGGTTCTGAACAGGATCCTCAACGCCAAGGAGGACGAGGTAGCGCGCTACGCCGACCTGCCTGCCTCCGAGCTCGCCAACGATCAGCTCGAGCTGAAACGCGCCTGGGAGGCGGCACGCCACGTCGTGTCGAACCCGCTGGGCCTGACGCGGTAAGCGCTAGGGGGACCAGCATGAAGGCCGTCGTCACGGCGCGGCACGGCGGCACCGAGGTCCTGCACTACCGTGACGTCCCCGTCCCGCAGCTCGGGCCGGGCGATGCGCTGGTGGAAGTGCGGGCCGCCGGCGTGAACAACACCGATATCAACCTGCGGCTCGGCTGGTACGCGTCGTCGGTGACGGGTCCCACCGAGGCCGCGAACGGCGAGGGCGGATGGAACCGTCCGCCGCCGTTCCCGCTGATCCAGGGCGCGGACGCCTGCGGCCGGGTCGTGGAGGTCGCCGCCGATGTCGACAACGAACTCGTGGGCCGCCGCGTGCTGGTGCGACCCTGTGTCCGGGAGCACGGGTTCGATTCCCCGGATACGCTGTGGATGGGCTCGGACTTCGACGGTGCCTTCGCGCAGTACGTGCGGGTCCGGGCCAGCGAGGTGTTCCCCGTCACGTGCGACTGGAGCGACACCGAGCTCGGAAGCGTCCCCTGCGCCTTCGGGACGGCCGAGGCCATGCTGCACAGGGCGGGGGTGACGACCGGAGAGGTGGTGCTCGTCACGGGCGCGTCCGGGGGCGTGGGCTCGGCCACCGTCCAGCTGGCCCGGCGCCGCGGCGCCGAGGTGATCGCCGTGACCAGCGCCCGCAAGCGCTCGCGCGTGGAGCGGCTCGGCGCCGCCAGGGTGCTCGAGCGCTCGGCCGACCTGCCGGCGACGCTGGGGGAGCGCTCGGTCGACGTGGTGGTGGACAACGTCGCGGGCGAGGGGTTCCCGTCCATGCTGAAGTTGCTGCGGCCCGGCGGCCGGCTGGTCAGCTCGGGCGCGATCGCCGGGCCGCGAGTGGAGTTCGACATGCGCGACCTCTACCTGAAGGACCTGAGCTTGCTCGGGAGCACCGCCTGGGACGAGGCCGTCTTCCCCGATCTGATCGGCGTCATCGAACGCGGCGAGATCCGACCGGTCCTCGAGCGGACCTACCCGCTGGCGTCGATCGTGGAGGCGCAAGAGGCGTTTCTGAGCAAGCGGCACGTCGGCAAGCTGGTATTGCTGCCCTGGGAGGACTGACGGCGCGTCGGGGTGGGAACGGCGCTCGGCGCCGCGGGCGAGCCGCGCAGCGCTGTACGCGCAACGGTGGTGCGGGGCGTGCGCCCGCACTCGAGCGCCGCGCTCGGTCGTCCAAGAAGAAGGCCCCGTCGTCGACGGGGCCCTTCGTTGGCTCGGCGGGTAGGATTCGAACCTACGACCAATCGGTTAACAGCCGACCGCTCTACCACTGAGCTACCGCCGACCGCGCGCCCGGGGGCACGGAGCCCCGCCGAAAGCGAAGCGTAGTCTACCAGAGGCCGCAGGCCGGTGCAAGGCGCTTGCGTCGTGCCCGGGGCCGTTTCGGGGCGGGTCCGGGGCGCGCCGAACCGCCCCCGGAATCAGCCGGTAGGATGACGCCATGACCCTCGACGAGTACCAGGCCCAGGCCCGCAGCACCGCCATCTATCCGGAGGAAGCGCGCGTGCTCTACCCCACCCTCAAGCTGGCCGGCGAGGCGGGCGAGGTCGCCGAGAAGCTGGGCAAGCTGATGCGCGACGAAGGGCTGCTGCCAGGCGGCGAGCTCGACGACGGCCAGCGCGACGCGCTGGCCAAAGAGATCGGCGACGTGCTGTGGTACGTGGCGAACCTCGCCGCCGACCTGGGCCTGTCGCTGGAGGCGATCGGCCGCACCAACCTCGACAAGCTCGCCAGCCGCCGCGACCGCGGCGTGCTGGGCGGTTCGGGCGACGAGCGCTGAGCTAACCGTCCAGCATCTGCGCGAGCACCCGGGCGTTGTTGTGGCGCTCGTCCCTGGCGGCGTAGACCAGCGTCACCGTGCCCTGACCGGCCAGCCGACGGAGCTCCGCCAGCGCCTCGGAGCCCCGGAGCTCGTCGCGGTAGCGCTCCGCGAAGGACTCGAAACGCGCCGGATCGTGGCCGAACCAGCGCCGCAGCTCGCTGGAAGGCGCCAGCTCGCGCGCCCACCACACCACGGCGGCCGCCTCCTTCGACACGCCCCGCGGCCACATCCGGTCGACCAGCACGCGTTCGCCATCGCCCTCCTCGGGCGCCTCGTAGACCCGCTTCACCCGAACCATGCCCCACGCTACCCGAGGCTCCGGTAGGCTCGGGTCATGCGCATCGCTCCCTTCCGCATCGAGCAGTACTACGCCAGGTTCGAGTTCAGCGCAGGCTTCATGCTGTCGAACTCCGACGCCGAGAGCCGCAGCGTCGGCGAGTTGCTGGCCCTCGAGGAGGGCGCCCTGGAGCGCTTCTCCGAGCAGCGCCTGGGCTACACCGAGGCGCCCGGCTCGCCCGCTCTGCGCCACCAGGTCGCCCGCGTCTACGACACCCTCGAGCCCGAGGACGCGCTGGTGTGCTCGAGCGCGGAGGAAGGGATCTTCCTGCTCTACCACGCCCTGCTCGGGCCGGGCGACCACGCCGTGGTGGAGACGCCCTGCTACGAGTCCGCCCTGCAGCTCGCGCGCAGTACCGGTGCCGAGGTGAGCGTGTGGCAGCGCTACGCCGAGGACGACTGGGAGCACGACCTCGACCGGCTCGAGGGGCTGCTGCGGCCGAACACCCGGGTCGTGTACATCAACACCCCGCACAACCCCACCGGCCTGCTCATGCCGCGCCCGGTCTACGAGCGCGTCCTGGCCCTGGGCCGTGAGCGCGGAATCACGGTCTTCTGCGACGAGGTCTACCGCGAGCTCGAGCACGACCCCGCCGATCGCCTCCCGGCCGCCTGCGATCTCAGCGACAGCGCGGTGTCGCTCGGCTCGGTGTCGAAGACCTACGGCCTTCCCGGGTTGCGCCTCGGCTGGCTCGCCAGCAAGGACCGGGACCTGCTCCAGCGCGTGCTGGAGCTGAAGTACTACACCACCATCTGCAGCCCCGCTCCGAGCGAGTTCCTCACCGAGCTGGCGCTACGGCACCGGGAGGCGTTGGCGGACCGCAACCTGACCATCGTGAAGCGCAATCTGCCGCTGCTGGAGGCCTTCCTGGCCCGGCACGCCGACCTCTTCGCCTGGGTGCATCCGAACGCCAGCCCCATCGGCTTCCTGCGGTACCTGGGGCCCGACGACGTGCAGACCTTCTGCGAGCGGGTGGTCCGGGACGCGGACGTGCTGCTGCTGCCGGGCACGGTCTACGACGAGCCGGGCCACCTCCGCGTGGGCTACGGTCGGGCCAACATGCCCGAGGCGCTGGAGCGCTTGGAGACGTTCCTGACGGGCCCTACCTGACCGGCCGTTCCTGCCGAACCGTGCCCGATGAGCCGTGCCTGCAGGACCGGCCTGAGCGAGACGCGGCCTGAGCGAGACGCGGCCGCCCGCAGCCGATGAGGCAGCGCCCACAGGGCGCAACGCGCGCGCCGAGTAGCATCGCAGCATGGGACACCGTGTCTGCAGGGGAATTCGGAACGTGTTGCTGGCGGCGGCCTGGATCGCCGCCATGTCACCAGGAGCGTTCGCGCAGGACGCCGCCGCACAGCCCGACGCGGCTCCGCCGGCGCATCTTCCGGTGACGAGAGTGGTGCTGTTCACCACCGGGGTCGGCTACTTCGAGCACAGCGGCACCGTTACCGGAACGCAACAGCTCGACCTGCCGGTGGCGGCGGATCAGATGGACGATCTGCTGCAGAGCCTGGTGGTGCAGGACCTGGACGGCGGAACGGTACGTCCTGTGCGCTACGCGTCGCAGGACCCGCTCGGCCGCGTGCTCGCCGGCTACGCACTCGACCTGTCGAACGACCCCACGCTGGCGCAGCTCCTGGCGCAGGCGCGCGGGGAGACCGTTCACCTGGAAGCGGGCCAACCGCTGGACGGCACCATCGTCAACGTCGAGCGCGTGCCGGCGCAGGACGGGCCGCCCACCACCTTCCTCACCATTCTGAGCGCGAGCGGGCTGCAGCGCGTCGGCCTCGACGAGGTGCGCAGCGTGCGCTTCGCCAGCGCCTCGCTGCAGGCCGATCTGGAGGCGGCCCTCGGGACCATCGCCCGCTACCGCGGGCACGCCGCGGGCAGCGTGCGGATCCTGTTCTCCGGCGACGGCACGCGCCGCGTGCGCGTAGGCTACGTGCGCGAGATGCCGGTCTGGAAGACGAGCTACCGCCTGGTGCTCGGTGCCGACGGCACCGCCGACCTCCAGGGCTGGGCCATCGTCGACAACCCCACTGACGTCGATCTCACCGGCGTCCGGATGGCGTTCGTAGCCGGAAGGCCGATCTCCTTCGTGACCAACCTCTACGATCCGATCTACCTGCAGCGCCCGCACGTGTCGCTCGACCTCGCACAGAACCTCGTCCCGCAGGCCTACGCCGGCGACAGCGCGCCTGCGGCCAAGAGCGCGGATCGCGCCATGACACAGAGCGCCGCGCCCGGGATGGCCGAGAGCGCGGTGGGCGGGCTGGCCCCGGCGCCGTCGGCACCGCGGCTCAGCGGCGCCGGGGTGGCCGCCATGGCCCAGGGCACGGCCTCCGGCGCGACCTTCACGTACGAAGTGCGCCAGCCGGTGACGGTGGCCCGACACGAGTCCGCCATGATCCCCATCGTGCTGAAGTCGGTGCCGGCGCGGCGCCTGTCGGTGTTCGACCCGTCGGTGCTGGCCTCGCACCCGCTGCGCGGCGTACGGCTCACCAACGATACCGGCCTCCACCTGGCCGCGGGACCGGTGACGGTGTTCGACAGCGCCGGCTTCACCGGCGACACCCGGTTCACCGACATCGTGCCGGGCGACGATCGGTTGCTGACCTACGCCGTCGACCTGGGCGTGGACGTGACCACCGAGGGATCGAGCGAACCGGAGCGCGTCACCGCGGTCGCGCTGGTCGATGGCGCCGTCGCGACGACCACCAAGCAGCGCGTTCGCACCACCTACACCCTCAGCGCTCGCGACGGCGAGGCGCGCTTCGTGGTGATCGCCCATCCCAAGCGCCCGGGCTACGATCTCGTCGCGCCGGCCTCGGCGGCCGAGACCCCGGCGAGCTACCGCCTCGGCGTGGCCCTCGCCGCCGCCGACGGCACGACGCCGGAAGGCGACACCACCGTCCCCACCTCGGCACGTTGCGATGCGAAGGGACCGTGCTCCCTCGAGGTGGTCCTGGAGCGCACCGTGCATCGCTCGGTGGCCGTCTCCAACGTGTCGAGCGGCGACATCGCGTACTACCTGAGCAACGTCGATCTCAGCAGCCAGGACCGCGCCACCTTGCGCCAGGTGCTCGACCTCAAGCGCCAGATCGCGGCCCTCGACAGCAACCTCGCCGAGCGCCGTTCGCACATCGACGCCATCTTCCAGGACCAGAGCCGCATCCGCCAGAACATGGCTGCCCTCGACCGGAACAGCTCCCTGTACAAGCGCTACGCATCGGACCTCGAGCAGCAGGAGAACCAGCTCCAGACGCTCCGCAGCGAACTGGACGACCTGCAGGCGCAGCGGAGCACCCGGCAGGGCCAGCTCGACGCCCTGTTGCGCTCGCTGGGAGGGGGCTCCTGACGGTCCCCGGCGTCCTACCTTGACGCAGGTCCGCCCACGGCAGTCGCCGTGGGCGGACCCCCTTGTGGAGGGGCGCTAGTGGGGCATCACCCGCACTTGGAGTAGCCGCAACTCTCGCACTTCTGGCAGCCCTCCTCGAAGCGCAGCGGGGCGCCGCAGTCGGGGCAGGCCTTGCCGCGATTGAGGACGTTCTCGGCACCCGCCGTCTCCAGCGCGACGGCCAGCAGGTCGGCCTTCGACGCCACGAGGCGACCATGGTAGCTGCCGTACATGCCGCCGTTGATGCCGCGCAGCGTCTTGATGAGGGCCTCGGCGGGCACGCCGTATTGCAGTGCGATCGACACCACCCGTCCCAGCGCCTCGCTGTCCGCGTTGGCTTCGTCCCCGGCCTTGCCCGAGACGATGAAGACCTCGGTGGCGAGCCCGTCCTGCTTGTTGACGGTCACGAAGAACCCCCGCTTCTCGCCGTTGGGGAGCATCAGCTTCACGGCATCGGTGAAACCGGGGAGTCGCAGCGGTCGCTCGAACAGCGGTTCGCTCGGTAGCCGGTCGACGCGCGGGTCGGCCGACGCGCTCGCGCCGTGCGCGACGCCGGCCGTGCCGGGAACGGTCGAGGCGACCGTCGCTGCGGACAGCGTGCCGCCCGTCGCGGACCCGTCGTCTTCCTTCTTGACGGCCTGGGTGGAGAGCACCTGGAACTCGCGCGAGCCGTCCCGATAGACGGTGATGCCCTTGCAGCCGGTCTCGAAGGCCAGCCCGTAGGCGTCGAAGACGTCCTGCGCGGACGCGTGCTTGGGCAGGTTGATGGTCTTGCTGATGGAGTTGGCGACCTGCTTGCCACCGTCGAACGCCTGCTGTACGACCCCCTGCATCCGCACGTGATCGGCCGGCGCGATGTCGTGCGCACACATCAGGACGGTCTTGACGGCATCGGGGACGAAGTCGAGCCCCTGCACGCTGCCGTGGTTGGCCTGCACGGCCTCGACCACCTTGTCCCAGTCCCAGCCGCCTTCGCCGGCGTAGTCGGGGTGCGCGGCGTGCTCCTCCATCAACTCCCGGAACAGCGGATGGACCAGCGCGGCGTAGTCGCTTCCGATCTTGCGATAGATGAACGGCGCGAACACCGGCTCCACGCCCGAGGACACCCCCATCAACATGCTGGTGGTCCCGGTGGGTGCGACGGTCAGCACGGCGATGTTGCGGCGGGGTGTGTCCAGCCCGCTCTCGGGGAACAGCGGGAAGGGAGCGCGCTCCTCGGCCAGACCTTCACTGGCCTCGGTGGCCGCCTCACGCAACTCGGTGATCATGGCGTGCACGGCGTCGCGCCCCTCGTCCGTGTTGTAGGCGTAGCCCATGCGGATGAGCGCGTCGGCCAGCCCCATCACGCCGAGTCCCAGGCGGCGCAGCTTCATGCTCATGGCGCGGTTGTCCTCGAGGGCGAAGCGGTTCACCTCGAGAACGTTGTCCAGGAAGCGCACGCAGGTGCCCACGTCCGCGCGGAAAGCTCGGCGGTCGAAGCCGTCCATCCCGCGTCCGGACTCGCGCACGTAGGCGGCGAGGTTCATCGCGCCCAGGTCGCAGGGCTCGCCGGGGTACAGCGGGATCTCCCCGCAGTTGTGCGCCCGAAGCCCGTTGGCATCGAACTCGTGGACGTGCTCGACGATCACGTCGTACACCTGCTCCTCGCCGTCAGCCTCGATCGCGACGACCTCGTCGACGAAGCGTTCGCGGTTGAGGCGCCGCCGGTAGCCGGCGAGCAGGCTGTCGAGCCGCTCCTGCTTGGCGCCATCCGAGAAGCCCGCCCGGCTCGCGAAGACCTCGAGGTTGCTGCCGCTCACGACGAGCTCGTGCTGGGCCGTGGTGCGGTAGGCGCGCCGGCCGCCGCGACCGTCGGGCAGCACGCTCGTGCCCTCCGGACGGCGTTCCGTGTAGATGGTCGACACTACGCCCAGCCGGGCCAGCATGCGCTGCACACGCCGGAGCGTATCGAGGTTCGATTGCGCCAGACGCACGCTCACCCCTTTGCGCTGGCTGCCCTGCACCGACCCATCGGCGTCGAACAGGCCCCGAAGAACGCCGATCGTGAAGGCGCTGCTCGCGCCCTCCACGGCGTCCGTGATGCCCTTGGCCCCACGGGCCAGCCCGAAGCGCCGAGCGAGCTGCCCCAGCGTCCGGGAGGCGACGCGGGCCCGGCCCTCCCCGGTCGTGACCCAGACCTTGGCGAGCGGATGGCCGATGCCGCGGAGCAGGCCGGCGGCTGCCTCCGCGCGCTCGCCGGCGTCCTCGCCCCAGAAGTCGAGCGCCGCCATGCCCTCCTTGTCGGTCAGGAAGGTACCGTCCCCCACGAGCATGCCCAGTGCCCACCCCTCGGCTTCAGTGCCGGGGCCGGACCACGGCGCTGCCGAACGCTGGTCGGCGAGAGCGATGCGGTCCCCCACCGCCAGCGATCCGGCCTCCTCCCACGTGCTCTCCAACGCATAACGCGTGAGCCGCGTGATCTTGCGCAGGGGATGGTCGGCGGTGAGCCGCAGCTGGAAGCCTCTGCGGGTGCGCACCCGCAGGATTGGCTTGACCCCCGTCGGGAAGAAGCCGCTGGACTCCAGGCCGTAGCGCTCGCCATCGACGACAGCACAGAAGTCGCGCCCCACTAGATCGCCCACGCGGCGCGCGCCCATGTGCGTGGTCACCCAGGTGTCGGCCGTGACGCAGGGGTTGGTGGCCTTGATGTCACCCATCGCCTCGCGCATCGGATTGAACTCGTTGATGCGGTCCACGTAGATCAGCCCGGGCTCACCGGTCTGCCAGGCGTGCCGCGCGATGTCCTCGAGGACGTCGCCGCCCTCGCGCGCGATGCTCTGCCGCATGAAGGCGTCACTCACGAGCACCGAAATGTTGAAGGTGCTGATATCCCCCTCGGCCTGCTCGCGCTCCAGGTCCTTGGCGGTGATGAAGTCGCGCACGTCGGGGTGCGTGATGGAGATGGTGGCCATGCCGGCACCGCGGCGCGTGCCGCCCTGCCGGATCACGCGCAGCGTGGGCGCGAAGACGTAGCGCAGGGTCGCCACCGGCCCCGCGAAGTCGGCGCCGCCGAGACCCGCCCAGATGGCGAAGTTGTCGAACACCTCGACCGCGAAGCTGGAGGGGCCGCTGGAGCTTCCGCCCGAGCCCTGCACCGGCGTGCCCTCGGGACGCAACGCACTCAGGTCGAGCACGACGTCGTCGCCGCGAAGCAACGCGGCGATCATGGCGGTGCCTCCCTGCCAGATGCTCTCCACCGAGTCGCCGACGGTCTCGAGCTGGCCGCCCGAGGGGGCGTCCTGGCGCTCCACGAAGGTGGCGGCCCGGTACCCGCGCGTGACGTACTCGCCGCGCACCAGATCGAAGAAGGTGCCGCTACGGACCTTCTCGTAGTCGTCGTGCGCAGGATCGATGGTGAGGAAGAGCCGCCCGCAGCGACCCGTGAAGGCACGCTTGGGCCGGATCGGGTCGAGGTTCAGGCCGTTGCCGCCGCCCACCTTGGTGACCAGCGCGAGCTTGGTCGCGAGCCGCATGACCCAGGGGGTGGTCGCAGGGCGCTCGGGGCTGCCGTCCTGCACGAAGCAGTTCAGAACGTTGCCGTGACCGGTGGCAGCGCCGGCGAGCACGCGCCCGCCCGGACAGAAGCGCTTGCTCGCCATCAGGTCGTAGAAGCGCTCGGACATGTCCGCCCGCACGTTCTCGCCCTCGGGGCTGGCCACCCAGCTCGCGACGCGCGCGAACATGTCCTCCAGCGTCCCGTCGCCCGGCTGGAAGTACTGCCGCTTGGCGATCGCCCGCGCATGATCGTCGAAGCCCGCGAGGGTGCCTGCTTCGTGGGGCGTACGTGCTCTGGCCACAATCGTCCTCCCTGTCCCGAGAGCGTCCGATGACGCTCGAGAAGGCTGTCTCCCCTGTTTGGCGGCGCCCCGAGCGCCGCACCCTATCGATCAGCTAGATATTGTCTATTGACGCTAGCAAGATACAACATGTTGTCATGGTAAGCGGTTTCACACCGCTCGGACGCTGCGCCGGCCGACCTGCGCCGACCCCCCGCTCACGCCCCTTCTCCCGAACCCCAACCTATCACCGCGAGCGGGGCGCTTCAAGGGTTCACACCCATCATGTGGGGATGTGAACGCCCGTGCATACCACATCTTGTATGCACGGGCGTTGCGGCCCCGAGGGTTGGCGGCCAGGAGCACCGCCCAGGCGGGAACTCGTCGGTCCGGTCCGTTCGAGCGGTCGCCATGGGGCTACCACATGTGGTACCCGCGACCGTCGTCAGTGCCGGAAGTGCCGTTCCCCCGTGAGCACCATCGCCAGACCGCGCTCGTTGGCGGCCTCGATCACCTGCTCGTCGCGGATCGAACCTCCCGGCTGGACCACGACCGCCACCCCCGCATCGGCCGCGGCATCCACCCCGTCACGGAACGGGAAGAACGCGTCGCTCGCGCAGGCGCCGCCGCGCGCCCGGCCCGCCGCCTTCTTCGCAGCGATCTCGACGGCATCGACGCGGCTCTGTTGGCCCGCCCCCACCGCCACCGCGCTGCCTCCGGCCACGAAGACGATGGCGTTCGAGGACGTGAAGGCGCACACCCGGTATGCCAACTCCAGGTCGCGCCACTGCTCCTCGGTGGGCTGCGCCTCGGTCACGACCTTCCACGCGCTGCGCTCGATACGCACCGGATCGGGCTGCTGCACCAGGAAGCCGCCGTCGATGCGGCGCAGCTCCAGCCCTCGCTGGCCCGGCGGCTGCGCCTCCAGCACCCGCATGTTCTTGCGCTTGCGGGCGAACAGCTCGAGCGCCTCGGGAGCGTAGCCGCGGGCGATGAGCACGTCGGCCTTGGGATTGGCGACGATGGCCCGGGCGAGCCCTTCGTCCACTGTGCCTGGCAGCGCCACGACCCCTCCGAAAGCGGACTTCGGATCCGCCTCGAACGCCGCCGCGTAGGCCGCGCTCAGGTCGGCGGCCACCGCCGCGCCGCAGGGATTGGCGTGCTTGGCGATCACGGCCGCGCGCCCGTCGCCGAGCTCGAAGGCAAGCCGCCAGGCGGCGTCGGCATCGAAGAGGTTGAGGTAGGACAGCGCCATGCCCGAGTGCTGTACCACCGAGTCCCACCATCCCCGCTGGCCGACCTCGCGATAGCGAGCGCCGTTCTGGTGCGGGTTCTCGCCGTAGCGCAGGACCTCGGCCCGTTCCAACGCCAGGTTGAGGTGCTCCGGTAACGCCTCGTCGCGCTCCATCCACGCCACGATGGCGGCGTCGTACGCCGCGCTGTGCGCGAAGGCCTTCCGGGCCAGGGAACGCCGCAGGGCCTGGTCGGGGCCGGCGCGGATCGCGTCGAGCACGGCCTCGTAGTCGTCGGGATCGACCACCACCAGTACGGAGGGGTGGTTCTTGGCCGCAGCGCGCAACATGCTGGGACCTCCGATGTCGATGGTCTCCAGCGCCTCCGGCCAGTCGACGCCGGGCCGCGCAACGGTCTCCCGGAAGGGGTAGAGGTTGACGGCCACGAGGTCGATCGGGGCGATGTCATGCTCGCGCAGCTCGGCCAGGTGCGCCTCGTCGCGCCTCGCAAGCAACCCGCCGTGGATGCGTGGATGCAGCGTCTTGACGCGGCCGTCGAGGATCTCGGGGAAGCCCGTGACGTCGGCCACGGCAACGGCGGGCACGTCCGCTTCCCGCAGCGCCTTCAACGTACCTCCGGTCGACACGATGTCGTAACCGAGGTCGTGCAGGCCGCGCGCGAAGCCTGCCAGCCCGCGCTTGTCCGAAACGCTCAGGAGAGCTCGGGGCATGACGGAACCACCTCCAGATGTACGGTCGGCGGGCGCTCCGAAGAGCGCCCGCCGTAAGGAACTAGTTGCTGCCGCCGGCCTGGCCGGAACCGGAGCTCGACGAGCCGTTGGCCGGGCTGCCGCCGTTGGCCGGCGCACTCGAGGACCCGGAGGAGCTGCTGCCCGACGAGGTCCCGTTGCCGGAGGAACCCGTACCGGAGGAACCCGTGCCCGAGGAACCAGTGCCGGGCGTGCCACCGCTCGAAGACCCCGCCCCCGTGCTCGGCGCACCGCCGTTGGAGCCGGACGACTGTTGCTGCTGCTGTTGCTGCTGTTGTTGCTGGATCTGCGCCAGGTTGTTCTCGACCTTGATCTGTTTCTTCATCTTGTCGAGCCAGTCGGTGCGCAATTGTTGCTGCTGGTTCGACAGCACGGCCGCCTGGACCTGATCCTTGACCTCGCTGAAGCTGCGGGTGCGCTGGGGCGTGCGGACGGCCAGCAACACCACGTAGGTGTCCTTCGTCTTGGGCTGCGACGCGCTGCTGCTCCCCGTCTCGCCACCGGTATTGCCCGATGCGGTGCTCGAGCCGCTCGACGACGAGCCGTTGGCGCTACCGCTCGAGCTGTTGTTGTTCACCGGCTGCGACAGCACCAGCACGTCCGTGATGCCCTGTTTGCTGTTCGGCACGGAGGTGAAGGCGTCGGTCTTGAACAGCGCGGTGTCGAGCTCGGTCACAAGGTCGCCCGGCTTCACCGTGCCGAGATCCTTGACGGTGCCGTTGTCGGACTTGGCGGTGGCGTCGAGCGCCTTGCCCTGCAGAACGGCATTACGGAAGGACTCGGCATCCGCCTTGGTCGTGAAGTCCACGCGCGTCGCCTCGGCCTCCGCCGAGATGGTGAAGTTCGAGGTGTTGCTGTCGTAGTACTTCTTCATGGCGTCCTGCGTGGCGTTGGCGTCGCGGGACACGTAGTTGAGCGCCGCCTGCGCCACCATCTGACGGGTGCCGACCAGGTCGAGTTTCAGGGTCTGCGCACCCTGGTACGCCACGTAGGTGTCGACGAGCTGGCCGAGCACCGCCGGCTTGAAGAACTGGGTGACCAGGCTGGCGCTCTGCGGCGACAGAGCCTGCTGGATCTGCGGGTTGGTGTAAGTGGCACGGTCGAGATCCGCGGCGCTGATGGAGGCGTCACCGACCTTGGCCACCGTGGGGTTGTCGTAGCTGAGCGAACTCCCCGAGGGGACGCTGACCTTGGCGTCGGCCTTGAGCTGCTCGATCTTCTGCTGCACCACGCCCGTCTGCTTGGCCTTGACCGCGTCGGCCTTGACCTGGTCCTGGACCTTGTCGAACGCCTTCAGCTCGGCCGGCAGGTACGCCTCGACCTTGACGACGTAGTAGCGACCCGCGGCGTTGACGACGTCGGTGATGCCAGGACCCTGCAGCCCGAAGGCCGCGTTGGCTACCGCGGTGGGCAGTGCCGGCTTGCCGACCGGTTGCGGCGTGCTCTCGCCCTTGGCCGCACCGAGCGCGCCACCGCGGTCGGCCAGCTCTTTGCTGTTGGCCTTGGCGAGCGCGGCGAAGTCGGCGCCGCCGACCGCCTGCTTCTGGAGCTCGACCGCGAGGGCGGGATCGTCGACCACGATCTCACGCGCCTTGATCTGGGGATCGGTCTGGTAACTGCTGTGGTGGGTGTCGTACCAGGCCTTCACCTCGGCGTCGGTGACCTTGACGTCCTTGGTGAGCGTGGTCTCCCACTTCTGCTGCCGCAGCGACTCACGCACGTAGTCGCGGAAGGTGGCATCGGTGAAGCCGGCGTTGCCGAGGAGGTTGAGGTAGGCCTGATCGTTACCGCGGCCGGCCACCCCACGCGACTTCCGGAAGTCGTCGACCGACTTGTTGACCTCGCGGCCGGAGACGTGCTCCTTGGCCGAAGCCTGCGTCAGGACGGCGTTCTGGATCAGGTTGTCGACGAGCAGGAGCTGCAGGTCGTTGGCGACCTCGCCCTGCGACACGGCGTTGTACAGCGGATTCTGGCGCGCGCGGGCGACCGCGTCCTGGTAGATGGGTTGCCCGTTGACCTGCAGCTCGACCGCGCCGTGGCTGGCGCCGCCGCCACCGCCGCCGAGGCGACCCAGCGTCGGCGTGAAGGTGATGATCATGCCGAAAAGCAATCCGATGGAGATGATCCACAGGATGATCGTGTTGGTGCGACGGTTGAACTTCATTCCCTTGACTTCCTCCCAGAGCCTCTGATAGCTTTCTTAGTTGACTTCGCGCGCGCCCGTAGCTCAGCCGGATAGAGCGTTCGCCTCCGGAGCGAAAGGTCACAGGTTCGAATCCTGTCGGGCGCACCACACGTTCTTCCTCGTGCACAGCAAAATGTCGGCCTTGTGATGCGTTCGGGGCTCAAAGCAGAGGAAGTGTACCACGGGCTTTCCATGAGAGTTTCTAGTCGGGACACCGCCCGGGAAGCGGCCGCGCCGCCGTCCAGGAGCGGGGCGCAGCCCTGTCCATCCGCCCGCGTGGCCCGCACGTCGCGACCCATGCGATGGCGCTGCCAGGCGCCTCAGAAGAGGCGGCCGGGGTCGAACGGCAGTCCGTGCAGCAGCGCCTGCGCGGCCGCCACCGGCGCGTCGTAACCGCGCGCCAGCTGCGTCAGGCTGGAACTGGCGGCGACCGTTGGGATGACGCCTCCGTCGAACGCGCGCCCGTCGATGCCCTCCATGTTCGCGACCGCCACCATCACCACGCTGCCGTCGGGCAGGGTGAAGCCCTGCACCGCCTCGACGTTGCCGCGGGTGCGCTCACCCACCACCCGCGCACGACCCAGGTCCTGCAACACCAACGGCCCCACCTCGCCGGCCGAGCTGTTCTCCCGATCGACCAGCACGATCAGCGGACCGTCGAAGCGCACCGGCCGCGCCAGCCGGTCCTCCTCCACCACGGTCCCGTCGTCCGCCACCAGGGTCGACACGCCCTCGCCGTCGACGACGGCGTAGCGCCCCTGCCACACCACGCCGCCGCGGCTCACGGCCAGCGCCCAGGCACCCTCCGTGAAGGCGCCCAGCACCAGGCCGAGCTGACCCAGGCGACCGCCATAGTTGCCGCGCATGTCCAGGATCAGGGAGCCCGCACCCTGCCGCTCGAGCTCCCCCAGAAGCTGGTGGAAACGCGTGCCGGTGGTCTGCAGGTTGAGGCTGGGGAGATAGATGTAGCCGGTGGTGGCGTCCAGCATCCGACCTGTCGGCTGCTCGGACAGCGTGCGGCGGGCCAGCAGTGCCGGGTGCAGGATGCGATCGAACACCTGGCGGCCGCGCCGCGTGCCGATCGACACGTCGCCCGCCTGCACCGCGCGGCGCAGCACCGCCCCTGCGTCCCAGCGGGCAGTGCCGTCCAGCGTCTCGCTACCCACCCGCGTGATGACGTCCCCGCGCAGCACGCCGGCGCCGGCCGCCGGCGACCCGGGCAGCACCCGGGTGACGACCAGGCCCACGCCCTGCAGGTAGGCAGTCTCGACACCGATGGTGGGGGTCTCCTGCGGCGCGGTCGCGCCGCCTCCGTACGAGGCCAGCCCCAGCCAGCTCGAATGGTCGTCGTGCACGGCATCGACCATCTGCCGCATGACGCTGTCGAAGGTGGCGCGCGAGCCGGCGTCGACCACCTCCGAGCGATAGCGCGCGGCCCACGCCTGCCAGTCCATCCAGCCGGGATCCCAGTAGCGGTCCCGGAAGACATCGACCAGGGCCTGGAACACCCGGTCCCGCCCCTGGCTCGACGCCCACAGCGGACCGGACGCAAACGCCGGCGCCGCGAGCACCAACGCGGTCACCAGCGCCGTGACGAGCCGGACGACTCGACGGCCCCACGACCGCCGGGTTCCGGCCATCACCGCTCCACCATCAGCCCCACCGAACCATGTGCCAGCGTAGGCGAGCGGCGCCGGCGGGTTGGTGAGCGGTTGCACGCTCTCGCACCGTCGCGCCGCGATAGCGGGCGCCGTCCGTGCCCGGCGCCTGCGCCCCGCCGCGCCCCGAACGCCTTCACCACACGGGCAGATCGGGGTGGTCGGCGCGGCGCCACGGGCTGGGGATCTCGATCCCTTCGCCCGCGAACACCGTCACCCGCCGACCTTCGATCTCGAGCACGACACCCTTCACCTGCTCGGGCCGGGTGAGGGTGTAGAAGAGCTGGTTGAGGCGTCCGACCATCATGGCGCTGCCGCCTCCACGCTCGAAGGAGGCGGTCAGGTCGATGGTGAGCGTGCCGCCGGAGAGCTTCGCGTCCAGCACCTGCGTGTCGGCGGGCACGGCGCTGCTGAGCCCCCGGGCCGCCTCGTCCGGGCTCGGGCCCGCCGCCAGTGCGGCGACGGCGCTCGCGGCCCGGGACGTGGCGTCGCCGCGGCCCGCCCGCCGGTAGGCCGGCGCCAGCTGGAAGCTCGTGCCGTCGGAGGTGATGAAGTAGACGACCGTGTCGGGCAGGCGTTGCAGCGTGCGTACGGTGATGACGGCGACCAGCGCCAACAGGAGCAGCAGCGCCAACGCCACGACGCGCAGCACCACCGTACGCACGCGATCAGGGCCTTCGGATGGGGAGGTAGCGCGCCTCCCACATCGCTTCGTCGACGCGCGCGCCCAGGTCGTCGCCCAGCTCGACGCGCGCCACGCCGGCGGCCACGGCCTCCTGCGCCACCGCGGTGGCAACGTAGCGACTCACGCGACGCATGGCGCTCACGCGCGGATAGACCGCACCCTGCTGGATGCGACCCTGGTCGGTGTAGTCGGCGAGCGCTTCGGCCGCCGCGCTGAGCATCCCCGGGGTCACGGACTTCGCCCGTGCCACCTTCACGCCGAGCCCCAGGCCCGGGAAGATGAAGGCGTTGTTGCCCTGGCCCACGCTGTAGCGCACGCCCTTCCAGGTCACCTCGGGGAAGGGGCTGCCGGTGGCGACGATGGCACGCCCGTCGGTCCAGCGGTACACATCCTCGGGGATGGCCTCGGAGTAGTCGGTCGGATTCGACAGCGGGAACACGATGGGCGACGGCGTGTTCGCCGCCACCGCCTCGACGATGGTCTGGTCGAAACCGCCACGCTGACCCGAGAGACCGATGAGGGCGGTGACGCCGCCCTGCCGCACCGTCTCCAGCAGGGTGGGGATCGAGCCCGCCACGGCCCAGCCCGCCACCCGCGACGGGTCCTGCGCCAGGTCCGCCTTGTAGGCGTCGAGACCGGCACGGTCGCTCAGCACCAGCCCGCGCGAGTCGACCACGAAGATGCGTTCCGCGGCCTGACGCCGGTCCAGGCCCTGGCGGATCAGGCCATCGCGGATCTGGCTGGCCACACCCACACCGCCGGCGCCTGCACCGTAGACCAGGAACACCTCGTCGGTGAGGGGCCGCCGCGACTTGCGCGCGGCCGCAAGCAGGCCGGCCAGCACCACCGCACCGGTGCCCTGGATGTCGTCGTTGAAGCTGGGGAGAACGTCCTGGTAGCGCTCGAGCACGCTGAAGGCCTTCTGCTTGGAGAAATCCTCCCACTGCAGCACGGCCTCGGGGAAGCGCTTCTGGAAGGCGCTCACGAAGCGCTCTATGAAGTCGTCGTAGGCCTGCCCGGTCAGGCGCTCGTGGCGCACGCCCAGATACAGCGGGTCGTCGAGCAGGTCCTGGCGGTTGGTGCCCACGTCGAGCTCGACCGGCAACGTGGTGGCCGGATCGATGCCCGCCGCCGCCGTGTAGATCGAGAGCTTCCCGATGCAGATGGCCATGCCGCCGTAACCCTGATCGCCGATGCCGAGGATCCCTTCGGAATCGGTTGCGACGACCAGCCGCACGTCCGGGATGGGGGTGTTCTCCAGCACCTCGTCGACGCGATCGATGTTCTCGGTGCTGACGACCAGGCCGCGCGGCCAGCGGTAGATGAGGCTGAACTTCTGGACCGCCTCCGCCACCGTAGGCGTGTAGATGATGGGCAGCATCTCCTCGAGGTGCCGCTGGATCAGGGCGTAGAACAGCACCTCGTTGCGGTCCTGGAGCACGCGCAGGTAGATGTGCTTGTCGAGGTTGGTGGTGAAGCGCCGGAAGTTGGCGTAGGTGCGCTGCACCTGTTCCTCGAGGCTAGAGATGTGGGGTGGAAAGAGCCCCTCCAGACCGAGCTCCTCGCGCTCCTCGGGGGTGAATGCCGTGCTCTTGTTGAGCAGCGGGAGGCGCGTCAGGATCAGACCTGGGAGGTCGGTCGCGAGGTAGGGGGCTCCGGATTCGTCGATGAGTCGTTCGTACTGCTTCATGCCCTGCTCCTGCCTTCTGCGCCGAACGGGGTCACTGCCCCGCCAGGCGCCTGGATTCCCGTTCGAAGTACGCGTAGTTCTGGTCGTCGGGCTTCAGCTTCAGAGCATGGGCGAAGGCGTCGGCCGCATCGGCATAGCGCCGCTGCTGGAAGTAGAGGCGACCGAGCGTGCCCCAGGCCGCCGGGAAGTCCGGGTTGGCCTTGGTGGCGGCCACGAGATCCTTCTCGGCGGCGTCGAACTGCCCCGACTGGTACTCCTGCACGCCCGCGACGAACGCCTTGCCGGCGTCGGCCCCGTAGTTGAGCTGCTGCTTGGCCTGGTCGAGGAAGTACTTGGCACGGCTGTCATCAGGGGAGCGCTGCAGCACCGCTTGCCAGTAGAGGACGGCGTCGCCGTAATTCCCGAGCTCCTGGCTGGTACGCGCGGCCCACACCCAGGCCTCGAGGTAGGCGTCGTTGGCCCGCAACGCCTTGACGAAAGCGTCGTTGGCGGCCTGGACCTGCCCCTTCTGGTAGAGCGACTGCCCGTCGTAGAAGGCCTTGCCTGCGTCCACGCCCCAGGTCGCCTCGGCCTGCGCGAGCTGGAGGAAGTAGGCGGCTCCCTGGTCGTTGGGGCGCGCCCCGGTGACCTGCTTCCAGTAGCCCACCGCGGTCTCCGGTCGCCCCAGGTCGAGGGCGGTCCGGCCGGCCCACACCGCAGCCTCGGTGAAGTCGGGGTTGGTGGAGAGCGCCTGCTCGAAGGCGCTCAGGGCCTGCTGTTTGTTGCCCTTGTCGTACAGGTCGAGGCCGCGCTGGTAGGCGTCGCTGGCGTTCACGCCCATGCTCACCTGCTGCTGCGTGCGTTGCAGATAGTAGCGGGCGGCCTGGTCATCGGGCTTCACGTCCACCAGTGCCTGCCAGAAGGGCAGGGCCTGGTTGGGATCGCCCTGTTCGTAGTAGATCCTTCCCAACCAGCGCAGCGCCAGCGGGTCGTCGGGAAGAACCTCGTGCACCTTTTGGTAGTACTGCAGCGCGGCCTGCTTGTCGCCGGCTTGATAGCGCAGGAAGCCGAGTTGCGTGCCCGCCTCCTCGAACATCGCGGTGTTGCTCGGGGCACCGGCCGCCAGCCCGCTCATGTCGCCCAGCGAACCGCCGTCGTTCAGGAAGGCGAGCCACATGTTGTACGCGCGCACGTACCAGTTGAGCGTGCTGTAGGTGCGGGCCAGGAACCGCTCGATGCCGGTGTCGTGGGGCGAGGCTTGCAGCGCCTGCTCCCCCAGCCGCCAGGCCTGGCTCCAGCGCGACTGGTCGGGGTGTGGCGGCTCGTTCTGGGCGACCGCCTGCTGCTGCGCCTGCTGGGCCTGCGTGAAGAGCTGTTCGGCATTGGGCGGCCGCTGGGCGAACGCGGCCGCCAGCAGACCGAGCGCAAGGACGGCGGTGAGCAGCGCGTCGACGCGCGTACGCTTGCCCTGCGTCATTTCGATCGTGCGGTGAGCCATACGACCTCCTGTGACGTTCGAATCACGTACAGCAGGCGTTCTCCGTCGTTCCCCTGGAAGACGATGTGGGTGCGGCTCTCGGGACCGACCGTAGTCTCGGTGCGTCCCGACTGGAAGTAGCCATCGACAGCGAACGCCGTCTCGATGTTGTGGACGTAACCGGCCTGCAATGTCTTGAGGAGACCGGTGGCCTCATAGACTTCCCAGTCCGTCCATTGGTCCCGGTCGGGCACGCGTGCGATGACCGCTTCCGTGCCCTTCCCGACGGCCCGCAAGGTGCCACGGGGCAGGTGCAGCGACGGGTCGAACTGCGCGGAGATCGCGGTGCTCACCATGACATCGGCCAGCAGCTGGGCGTGCGCCAGCGGCGTCAGCGCGCCGGCCGCACACAGCACCACGAGGGCGAGCGTGCGCCCGAGAACACCGTGCGGGGGACGTACATGCCGGAGGACCATCACGTGCCGAGTCTACCACCGGTGCTTGAAGGCGCCATGAAGCCGTTGGCAGCCCGGGAAACCGCACGAGCGCTCGCCGCCGGGTAGCGCTGCCGCCCCGGGCGCCTGCAGAAGGCACGGTAGAATGCGGGTCCATGTTCCAGAGTCTCGGCGATCGACTGCAAAGCGTGTTCGACGGCCTGCGCGGCAGAGGCCGCCTGAGCGAGGCCGACGTCAAGGCGGCGCTGCGCGAGGTGCGCATCGCCCTGCTCGAGGCCGACGTCAACCTCGAGGTCGCCCGCGACTTCACCAGGCGGGTGCAGGAGAAGGCCATCGGCTCCGAAACGCTGATGTCCCTCAACCCCGATCAACGCGTGATCGCCATCGTCCAGGAGGAGCTGGTGGAGGTGCTCGGCGGCAAGGCCGTGCAGCCCACCCTCGCCAACGATCGCAACGTCTGGATGCTCATGGGGCTGCAGGGGGCCGGCAAGACCACCACCGCCGGCAAGCTCGCTTACAAGTACAAAGGGCAGGGTCGACGGCCCTTGCTGGTGGCCGCCGACACCCAGCGCCCCGCCGCGCGCGAGCAGCTCAAGGTGCTCGGCAAACAGATCGGTGTGCCGGTCTTCGAGGTACAGGACGACGAGTCGCCGGAGAGCATCGCGCGGCGTCTGGACGCCCACCTACGGCAGGACTACCGCGATCTGGTCATCGTCGACACGGCCGGCCGCCTGCAGATCGACGAGGCCCTGATGGAGCAGCTCGCGCAGCTCCGCGAGCACATCGGTCCGAGCGAGCGCATCCTGGTCGTCGACGCCATGACCGGGCAGCAGTCGCTGCCGGTCGCCAACACCTTCGACGAGCGTGTCGGCGTCACCGGCCTGGTGATGACCAAGCTCGACGGCGACGCCCGCGGCGGTGCCGCGCTGTCGGCGCGGCACGTGACCGGCAAGCCCATCTACTTCGCCGGCATGAGCGAGAAGATCGACGGCCTGGAGCCCTTCCACCCCGACCGCATCGCCGGCCGCATCCTGGGGATGGGGGACGTGCTCACCCTCATCGAGAAGGCCAGGTCGCTGGAGGGCGACGACGAGGAGCTGGAGTCGAAGAAACTCTCCGACTTCAGCCTGCAGGACATGCTCACGCAGATGCGTCGGATCAAGCAGATGGGGTCGATCAGCGACGTGCTGAAGATGATCCCGGGGGCGTCGAAGATGCTGCCGGCGGAGGGGGTCGACGAGCGCGAGATCCTGCGGGTCGAAGCGATCATCTCCAGCATGACCGAGGAGGAGCGCCGCAAGCCCCGCCTGCTCAACGCCAGCCGCCGCAAGCGCATCGCCCGTGGCTCGGGAACGACGGTGCAGGACGTGAACCGCCTGATGCGCAACTACGAGGAGATGCGCAAGATGATGAAGCGCATGGGCCGCCGGCCGCCGGGCAAGCGCATGCCCCCGGGCTTCCGCGGCTGACAGCGTGCGGCTCGAGCCGCACGCTTTGCGTCGACGCCGGGGAACCGTGTAGACTGGAACACTGCGACGGCTGCGGCGAAGGGCCGCCGGCCCGACCGACGGAGGAAGCATGGTCAAGATCCGCCTGACGCGCATGGGCTCCAAGCGCAATCCCCACTACCGGATGGTGGTGGTGGACGCGCGCAAGAAGCGCAGCGCCGACTACATCGAACAGATCGGCTACTACGATCCTCGCGAGACGACCGACAACGCCTTGCGGGTCGAAGCCGAACGGGCCGCCCACTGGCTCGAGCAGGGCGCCCAGCCCACCGACACGGTGGTCCGGCTGCTGGAGAAGGCCGGCGTGAGCGTGCCGGGCGTGCAGGCCAAGAAGCGGGCCGACTACGTCCGCCGCACGGAAGCCCGGGCCTAGGCCGGGCCTAGGCGAGGCGCGCGTATGCCGCTCGAGCTCGTCACCTTCATCGTCCAGAACCTCGTCGCCGATACCGAGCAGCTCGGCATCACGGCGCAGCGCAGCGACAAGGGTCTGCGCATCGAGATCCGTTGCGCGCCCGACGATGCCGGGCGGGTGATCGGTCGTGGTGGCCGCATCATCAACGCCATCCGCACGCTGGCGCGAGCCGCCGCCGACGGCCGCCAGCGCGTCGAGGTCCAGCTGATCGACTAGGGCGCGAGGCTCATTGCCTGCCCGGGAGAGGGCGCGTGCCCGGAGATCCCACTGCCACCATCCCACCCGAAGGCCACGTGAAGATCGGCCTTCTCGGGCGGGTATTCCAGCTCGAAGGCGGGATCCGCCTCCACTCGACGGCCTCGGTAGGGCCGCTCGCGCTCGACCAGGTCGAGCGCGTGTTCGTGGTCGGCTTCGGGCCGGCGTCGCTCCGCAAGGTCCGGCACGTAGGCGGCGGCCTGGTGCTCTACCTGCAAGGGGTACGCGACCGTGAGGCGGCCCAGCGGCTCACGGGCGCGGAGGTGTTCGTGCTGTCTTCCGCCCTGCCCGAAGACACTGCCGAGGACCCGGCCATGGCGCTGGAGGGCGCCGACGTCCATTGCGAAGGGCGCGTCGTAGGTCGCGTCCGCGAGGTCCGCTCCGACAGCAGCAACCCCCTGCTGGTGATCGCCACCCCGGCCGGCGAGGTGCTGGTACCGCTCGCCGCTCCCTACGTGGTGGCGCGCTCGGAGGGCATCGAGCTGGTGGATCCTCCCGAGGGACTGCTGGACCCCGCGTGAAGGTCGCCGCATGAAGGTCACCGTCTACACCCTGTTCCCAAAGCTCGTCACCCCCTACCTGGACGAAGCGCTCCTTCATCGCGCCATCGAGCGGGGCTTGCTCGAGGTCGAGACCCGCGACCTGCGGCGCTTCGCCGGCAACCGCACCGGTCGCGTCGACGACGCCCCCTACGGCGGAGGCGCCGGCATGGTCATCCGCGTCGACGTGGCGGCCGCCGCGGTGCGCGAGGCGCAGCGGGACGATCCGCCTCCCGACGAGACGGTGCTGCTCTCCCCCGCTGGCCAGCCGCTCGATCAGGCCCTCGTCGAGCATTTCGCCGGCCTGCAGCATCTGGTGCTGCTGAGCGGTCGCTACGAGGGCTTCGACGCGCGCGCCGAGGGTCTCGTGACGCGAGAGGTGTCCGTCGGCGACTTCGTCCTGATGGGCGGCGAGCTCCCCGCGCTGTGCATCCTGGAGGCCGTGGCGCGGCTGCAACCCGGCGCTCTGGGCGACGCCGACAGCCATCTCCAGGACTCCTTCACCACCGGCCTTCTCGACTACCCGGAGTACACCCGCCCGCTGGCCTTCGAGGGTGCCGACGTGCCCGAGGTGCTGCGCTCGGGCCATCACGCACGCATCGACGCCTGGCGGCGGCGCGAGGCGCTGAAGCGCACCCTGAAACGGCGCCCTGACCTGTTGGAGCGCGCACCTCTGGACGACGAGGACCGCACCGTGCTCGCCGACCTCCGCACCGAACACGACGCCTGAAGACACCAGCAGGGCGGCACGCGAAGCCGGAACCGACAGCGATCGGCCCCGCTGCGAAGTGCTTCGCGGCGGGGCCGATGGAGTCGGACTTGCGGGCGGGCGCGCCTACTGACCGGACGAGCCTCCGGACCCCGAGGAGCCCGAGGCCGGGATGGCGCCGTCCTTCTTCATCTGGTCGATGACCTGCGGCGTGATGTCGAGGTTCTGGTCGGCGTAGACGACCAGCCCGCTGCCGCCGCTGCCCGCGGCCCGGGAGTCCAGCACGATCGTGTACCCATCTTGCTGAGCGACCTCCTTGATCGCCGTGTTGACGGCGACCACCGCCGGCTGCGCGGCGCTCTGGATGTCGTTCTGGTACCGCTTCTGGACAGCGTTGAGGGTCGTGACCAGGGTCTGGTAGCGCTCGCTCTCCTGCGGCGTGAGCTGCTGCCCCTGCTGCTGCTTCTGGGCCAGCGTGTTGATCTTGCTACGGATGCCGTCGATCTCGGTCTGGGCCTGCTGCTTGAGCTGGTCAGCCTTCTTGCCGGCGGGGTGGGCGTTGATCGCGGCCTGCGAGTCGACGAAGGCGACGTGGGCGGGCTGGTTCGGTACGCTCGGGCTGGCCGCCACCAAGGCGACGAGCAGCACGGCGGCGAGTGCGACGAGGGTGAGTCTCTTCATAGCGGGAGTAGTCTACCACCAGCATGATGAGAAGCTAGGTTGCAAGAGGTTACGTCTGTGTGCCGATCTCTCCCCTCTCCCCGCCCCGGGCCCCGCTCCCTCACCGGCTTCCGGCCCGTTCCGGCGGAACGTCGGTGAGCGCGGCAGTCGCGGTGCTGGCCGGCGTCCTCGGGGCGCTGGTCGGGAGCTTCGGCAATGTCGTCATCTACCGCTTGCCGCGGCGCGAGTCGATCGTCTTCCCGGGCAGCCACTGCCCCACGTGCAACCACCGCCTGGGGCCGCTCGAACTCGTCCCGGTCCTATCGTTCCTGGCGCTGCGCGGCCGTTGCCGCGCCTGCGGGACAGCCATCAGCTGGCGCTACCCGGTGGTGGAGGCCGCCGTGGCAGCGTTGTTCGTGGCCCTGGTGCTGTACTGGCCCCCGCTCGACGTCGGGCTCAGCGCGCTGCCCTTGATGGTGGTGCTCGCCATGCTGCTGATGGCCGCGGTCATCGACCTCGACCACTTCATCCTGCCCGACGCGCTCACGCTGCCGGCCCTGGCGCTGGCCGTGGCCGGCAGCATGCTCTATGCGCCAGGCTCCGGCCTGCCCGGCCCGGATGCCGCCCTCGCGGGAGCCGCCGCGGGCGCCGGCGTCCTGCTGCTGATCAACCGTCTGGGCGCCCTGGTGCTGCGGCGCTTCGGGGACACGCGCGAGCGCCTGTGGCCCATCAGCCTGGACCAGGCCAACATCGCGGCGCTGGGTGGCGCGCTCGGAGGCTGGCAGATCGGGCTGGCGCTGGGCGCGGCCAGCCTGCTCGTCAACCTCGTCGCACGCCGCCCCGTACGCCTCCCGGAAGGACCGCTCTACGGTCTCTGGGCGGTCGCGCTGGTGCTGTCGACGACGAGCTTCACGATCCCACCAGCCGCTGCGCTCGGAGGCAGCGTGATGGCGGCCGGAACCTGGGCCATCGTCGGCGCCTTCTACTGGTGGCTACGGGACACGCTGGCCGGCGAGGACGGCGAGGCGGAAGCCGAGGACGACGCCGACGGCGAGCCGGTCGCGATGGGCTTCGGGGACGTCAAGCTGGCCGCGGTGCTTGGAGCCCTCCTCGGCTGGGAGGCGTTCCTGGTCGGGCTGCTGCTCTCCGTAACGCTGGGCGCGGTCGGGGGGATCATCGCCCGGATGTTCGGTGGCGACCGCGTCATCCCCTTCGGTCCGGCGCTCCTGGTCGGCGGCGTGCTGGCGTTGTTCTTCGGCCACGACATCGTCAACTGGTACCTGGGCCTGCTCGGCGTGGCCTGAGAAGACGCGCCGGACGCCGGCAGGACGACGCGGGAGGCCGCTCACCGCGCGAAGCGACGCAAGCACACCGTGGTAGAGTCGGAACCATTCGCCCGGGCCGTCAGGGCCGCGCACGAGGCGCGAGTCGGGTCCCGGAGAGGGGTGCGCATGGACGTCTTGCGAGTGCCGAGCCTGTCGGGGCGCGACCTGCTGTCGCTAGCCGAATTGAGCTCCGAGGAGTTCCACGGCCTGGTCGACAGCGGGGTGCAGCTCAAGCGCGCCTGGAAGCAGGGCGATCGGCCCGAGCTCCTCAAGCACAAGACCATCGCCATGATCTTCGAGAAGCAGTCGCTGCGCACACGCTCCACCTTCGACATCGCCATGGCCCAGCTCGGCGGGCACTCCGTGCTGCTGAGCCAGAACTACATCGGATGGGGCGTTCGCGAGACCATCCGGGACGTCGCCCACAACCTCGAGCGCTGGGTGGAGGGCATCATGGCCCGCACCTACGGGCACGACACGCTCACCGCGCTGGCCCGGCATGCCGACGTTCCGGTCATCAACGCGCTGTCCGACCTGGCCCATCCGTGCCAGTTGCTGGCCGACTACATGACCCTGCGGGAGACCTTCGGCGAGCTGCGCGGACTCAAACTCACCTTCGTGGGCGACGGCAACAACGTATGCAACTCGCACATCGAGGCGGCCACCCATGCCGGTGTAGAGCTGACCATCGCGTGCCCGGAAGGCTTCGACCCCGACGCCGGCGTCCTCGAACGCGCGCGGCAGCGCGGTGGCCACATCCGCATCGCGCGTGACCCACGTGAGGCCGCCGAAGGAGCCGACGCCCTGTACACCGACGTCTGGATCTCCATGGGCATGGAGGAGGCGGCCGAGGCCCGGCGCCGGGCCTTCGCCGGCTACACCATCACGCCGTCCTGGTTCGAGCTCCTCTCGCCGCACGGCGTGTTCATGCACGACCTGCCCGCCCACTACGGCGAGGAGTGCACCGAAGAGGCCGTCTATCACGAACGCAGCGTCGTCTTCGACCAGGCCGAGAACCGCCTCCACGCCCACAAGGCCGCGCTGGTCCAGCTCCTGGCGGATCCGGAGGCATAGGTGAGCGGGAAGCTGCGCGTCGGCGTCCTGGGCGCGAGCGGCTACGGCGGCGCCGGCCTGCTCGAGCGGCTGGCGCGGCACGGCGGCGTCGAGCTGGTCGCCGTCGGCTCGCGTCAGTACCAGGGCGAGCCGATCGAAGCCTGCTGGCCCCAGTTCGCCGGGCTCTACCAGGGCATGCGTTTCGAGAGCAACGAGGCCGTGCTGGGAGCCTGCGAGGTGGTGTTCTGCGCCACCCCGCACGGCGCTACCGCGCCCCTGGTCGCGCAGGCGCTGGAGGCGGGCGTGTCCGTCGTCGACCTGTCAGCCGACTTCCGCCTCGACCCGGACACCTACGCGCGCTGGTACGGCCTCGAGCATCCGCACCCTGCTCTCTACCCGCAGGCGCGTTACGGCCTGGTGGAGCTGCACCGCAACGAGCTGCCCGGCGCGCGCCTCATCGCCAGCCCCGGCTGCAATGCCACCGCCGCCAGCCTGGCGCTGGCCCCACTGGCCGCCACCGGCCACCTCGGTAGGAGCGCCGTGTGCGACGTCATGACCGGAGTGTCCGGCGCCGGACGGGCGCCGAGTCAGGCCATGCACTACACCGAGGTCAACGAGAGCGTCCGTCCCTACAAGGTGGCCGGAACGCACCGCCACACCGCTGAGATCGAGGCCACCGTGGGCCGGGCACGTGCCGGCGGCAAACGCTTGTCGACCCATGAGCCCTTCACCCCCTACACCGTGAGCTTCAACCCGCACCTGGTACCCATGTCGCGGGGCATCCTGGCGACCTGCACCACGCAGCCCGTCGACGGCGACGAGCTGTCCGACAAGCGCCTTCTCGAGGTGTTCCGCGACTACTATGCAGACGACCCGATGATCGTGGTGCAAGAAGACCTACCGCAGACCAAGGCGGCCGCCGGTAGCGACCGCGCAGTGCTCAGCGTGCGCTACGACGCCCGCGCGCGCACCGTGGCGGCGTTCTGCGCCATCGACAACCTCGGCAAGGGAGCGGCCGGCCAGGCGGTGCAGGCGTTCAACGTGGCCTACGGATTCGACGAGGCGGAAGGCCTCACGCAAGGGGGGATGTGGCCATGAGAGTACCGATGGGATTCGAGATCGCCGGGGTGACGGCCGGATTGAAGGCGTCGGGCAGGCCGGACCTGGGCCTGGTGTACTCCCCCTACCCGCTGGCGTGGGCGCTGATGAGCACCGACAACGTGGTCAAGGCGCCGTGCGTGTCGCGCAACCGCTCCCGCTTCACCAGCGGTGCGGCCGTCCGGGGCATCGTCGTGAACAGCGGCAACGCCAACTGCGCCACCGGCGAACGTGGCATCTGGGACAACGAGGACGTGGCCGGCGCGGCGGCCTCTGCTCTCGCTCTGGCGCGCGTGCAGGACATGCTCACGGCCAGCACTGGCGTCATCGGGCAACCCCTGCCCGTCGACAAGGTTCGCGACGCCATCCCGGCGCTGACCTCGGCCCTGGGCCAGGACTCGGGCCCCTTCGCCGACGCCATCCTCACCACCGACACCGCCCCCAAGCAGGCGGGCGTCACGCTGCGCGGCGGGAGCCGCATCGTGGGCATCGCCAAGGGCTCGGGGATGATCCACCCCTCCATGGCCACCTTGCTGGCGTTCGTCCTCACCGACGCCGACGTCAGCCAGGATGATCTCCGCGCCCTGTGGCCCGGCATCGTCGAACGCACCTTCAACCAGGTCACGGTCGACGGCGACACCTCCACCAACGACATGGCAGTGGTGCTCTCCTCCCGGCAGATCGGCGCCGACCGGCAAGAGCTCGCCACGGCACTCGAGGAGGTGGCGAAGAAGCTGGCGCGAAAGATCGCGCGCGACGGCGAAGGGGCCACGAAGCTCGTGACGGTGAGCGTCTCTGGCGCGCGCTCCGGCGCGGAGGCCCGAGCCGCTGCCCGCACCGTCGCGGGCAGCACGCTCGTCAAGGCGGCCGTCCACGGCGCCGACCCCAACTGGGGTCGCATCCTGGCGGCCGTCGGCCGGTCCGGGGCCGTGTCGGACCTGGCCAACCTCCGCATCGGCTTGCAGGGGGAATCCGTCTACCGCGGCACGGTGTTGCCCTTCGAGGCCGCTGCCCTGTCCGACCAGATGCGGGCCGAGGAGGTCCTGATCGAGATCGATCTGGCCGCAGGCGAAGCGGTCGGCGAGGCCTGGGGCTGCGACCTGACCGCCGAGTACGTGCATATCAACGCCGACTACACCACCTGAGCACGAAGCGGGGGGCGCCGGACGTACCGGCGCCCCCCGGGCGTTCCTCCTGAGCCCTGGCTGGCCCGTTCAGCGCCGCCGGTTGGCGATGTGGATGGCCTGGCCGTGCGCGTGCTCGGCGGCCTCCATGACGGCCTCGGCGAGGGTCGGGTGGGCATGCTGGGTCAGAGCGATATCCTCCAGCGTGGCGCCCATCTCGATGGCGAGGGTAGCCTCGGAGACGATGTCTCCCGCCCCCGGCCCGACCATGTGGAAGCCCAGCAGCAGGTCGGTCTTCTCGTCCCCCACCAGCTTGACCATGCCCCCCTCCACGCCCAGCGTGGTGGCGCGGCCGGAGGCGGACAGCGGGAACTTACCGATACGCACGGTGTAGCCGGCGTCCCGCGCCTCCTGTTCGGTCATGCCGACGCTGGCGTGCTCGGGGCTGGTGTAGATCACCGCGGGCACGATGGTGTCGTAGCCGCTCGGCTTGCCTGCGGCGTGCTCGGCTGCTGCCAGTCCCTCCTTCATCGCCTTGTGGGCAAGCAGGGGCGCGCGCGCCACGTCGCCGATGGCGTAGATGTGGTCGACGGCGGTCTGCATGTGGTCGTTGACGACCTTGACGAAGCCGCGGTCGTCGACTTGGACGCCGAGCGCCTCGAGCCCCAGTCCCTTGCCGTTGGGGCTGCGCCCGACAGCGACCAGGATCTTGTCGACCACGATGGTGTCGCGCTTGCCGTCGGCATCCTCCAGCACTACCTCGGTGCCCTTGGACGTCTTGTTCTGACTCACCGCCTTGGTCGACGTGCGGATCGCGATGCCCTTCTTCTCCAGCGCCTTGTGGAGCTCCTTGGAGGCGTCGACGTCGCCCAACGGAACGATGCGGTCCATCATCTCCACCACCGTCACCTCGGAGCCGAGCGCGCTGTAGACGTCACTGAACTCCAGCCCGATGGCGCTGCCTCCGATGGCGAGGAAGCGCTTCGGGATGGTGGTGACGCTGAGCGCGCCGGTCGAGTCGATGACACGCTCGCCATCGAACTCGAAGCCGGGGATCTGGATCGGACGCGAGCCGGTTGCCACGATGAAGCGGTCGGCGGTGACCTTCTTGTCGCCCACGTTCAGGGTGTGCGCATCGACGAACGAGCCCTCGCCCTCGAGCAGCGTGACCTTGTTGCCCTTGAACAGCATCTGCACGCCGCCCGTCATCTTCTTGACGACGCTGTCCTTCCAGCCGTTCATCTGCTCGAGGTCGAGCTCGGGCTCGCCGAAGCTCACGCCGAAGGCCCCGGCGTGCTGCGCCCCTCGCAACTCGGCCGCCACGTGCAGGAGGGCCTTGGTGGGGATGCAACCGGTGTTGAGGCAGACACCGCCGACGGCCGCCTTCTCCACGCACGCCGTCTTCAGGCCGAGCTGCGCGGCGCGCAGAGCGGCGTGATAGCCCCCCGGGCCGGAGCCGATCACGATCAGGTCAAAATCCATGGAAGCCTCCAAGGGTCGAGAGCTACGGTGTACCCCGGGCGAACGCCCGCCGGAACGACCGCGCGGCCGCCGCGGGTCCGCACCCGTCCGTGCGGGGCACGGTCCACGGGCGCGCGGCTCGGTTGCCCACCCAGTCTACCCTCCCGACGGCCGCGGCCAGGATGCCGGAGCGTCGGCGGTTCGCCTGCTCCGGAGGGGCGTGGTGCCCCACTCGCGGCTTCGAACCCGGTCGACTCTGGCAGTGGCATCTGGCGTGCGCGACGTCTCCGAGCGGCGGCCGGGAGCGTTGACAGCCTCGAGGCGACGGACTATCCTGCCTGCATGGCGTTCCGCCGAATCACCTTCGTGCACTCACAGACGCGGCTAGCCCGCGCAAGGCCGGCAGGTTGAGCCCCCGGAAAGGGTGTGTTCACCGTCGGCCCCGATGCCAAGGCTCGGGGCCGTTTCCTTTGGCGCGACGCGCGAAGCACGTTCCTGAGCGCCTGGGTGCGCTCCGTATACTGGAGAGGTTATGACCGAGACCACGCAGGCCGACGCGGCCAGCTACCGCACCGACCGCTACAACCCGCAGGAGATCGAGTCCAAGTGGCAGGCGCGCTGGCGCGAGCAGGGATTGTACGACGTCGACCTCGCGGACGACAGCCGTCCCAAGTACTACTTCCTGACCATGTACCCCTACCCCTCGGGCGACCTGCACGCGGGTCACTGGTACGCCGAGGCGCCGGCGGACGCCGCCGCCCGCTACCGCAGAATGCGCGGCTACAACGTGCTGTTCCCGATGGGATTCGACGCCTTCGGCCTGCCGGCCGAGAACGCGGCGATCAAGGCGGCCCGGGAGGGGCGCGAGGGCGTACACCCGGCACGGCTGACCTACGAGCGCATCGCCCGCATGGAGGAGCAGTTCTCCCAGATGGGCGCGATGTTCGACTGGTCGAAGAAGGTCGTCACCTGCGATCCGGAGTACTACCGCTGGAACCAGTGGTTCTTCCTGCGCATGGTCGAGCGCGGGCTTGCCTACCGCAAGGAGTCGTTCGTCAACTGGGACCCGGTCGACCAGACGGTGCTCGCCAACGAGCAGGTGGTGAACGGTCGCGGCGACCGCTCGGGCGCCCTGGTCGAGCGTCGGCTCATGCCGCAGTGGCACTTCAAGATCACCGCCTACGCCGACGAGCTGCTGGACTTCTCGGGCCTCGACTGGCCGGAGCGGGTCAAGCTCATGCAGACCAACTGGATCGGGCGCTCCGAGGGCGCCGAGGTGAGATTCCAAAGCGAGCAGGGCGACCCCATCGAGGTCTTCACGACCCGTCCGGATACGCTCTGGGGGGCCACCTTCATGGTGCTGGCGCCCGAGCATCCGCTGGTGGCGAAGCTCACCAGCGATGAGCGGCGCGCCGAGGTCGAGGCCTACGTCGAGCGAGCCTCGCGCATGTCGGAGCTCGACCGCCAGGCCGAGGGCAAGGACAAGACCGGCGCCTTCATCGGCGCCTACGCCGTGAATCCCGTCAACGACATCCGCATCCCGATCTGGATCGCCGACTACGTGCTCATGGGTTACGGCACCGGCGCCATCATGGGCGTGCCCGCCCACGACGAACGCGACTTCGACTTCGCTCGCCGCTTCGACCTGGACGTGACGCCCGTCATCCAGCCCGAGGACGCTCCGCTCGACGGCGCCACCATGACCGAGGCCTACACGGGGGACGGCGTCATGGCCAACTCCGGCCCGTTCGACGGCACGCCCAGCGGCAAGGAGGGGAACGCCGAAGGCATCCGGGCGGTCATCGCCTGGCTGGAGGAGCGGGGCATCGGCTCCGGCAAGGTCACCTACCGGCTTCGTGACTGGCTCATCTCGCGCCAGCGCTACTGGGGGACGCCGATCCCGATGCTCTACTGCGAGCGCTGCGGCATCCAGCCCGAGAAGGACGCGAACCTGCCGGTGGTCCTGCCCGACGACGTGGCGTTCATGCCGACCGGCGAGTCGCCGTTGAAGACGCATCCGAGCTTCCTGGAAGCCACCTGCCCGTCGTGCGGCGGCCCGGCCACCCGCGAGACCGACACCATGGACACGTTCATGGACTCGTCCTGGTACTGGTTCCGCTACCTGAGCCCGCACCGCGACGACGTTCCCTTCGACCGTGCGTTGGTGGAGCGCTGGACGCCGGTCGACACCTATACCGGCGGCATCGAGCACGCCATCTTGCACCTGCTCTACGCTCGGTTCTTCACCAAGGTCCTGCGCGACCTGGGTCTGCACGGTATCGATGAGCCCTTCCAGCGGCTGCGCAACCAGGGGATGATCCTGGGCGAGGACAACGAGAAGATGTCGAAGTCGCGGGGCAACGTGGTCAACCCCGACGCGCTGGTGGCGGAGTACGGCGCCGACGCGGTGCGCACCTACCTGATGTTCATCGGGCCCTGGGACCAGGGCGCGCCCTGGAGCTACCAGGGCATCGAGGGCGTGACCCGCTTCCTGGCGCGCGTCTGGAGCCTCGTGCTCGACCCCGCCGAGGACGGTGGGAGCGCCGACGACGCCAGCCTGCGCGAGTTGAGACGCGCCGTGCACGCCGCCACCCAGGCGGTCACCGATGACTTCGAGTCCTTCCAGTTCAATACCGCGGTGGCCGAGCTGATGACCCTGCAGAACGCCATGGGCAAGGCCAAGAACGGCGCCATGACGCGGTCCGATGTCTGGCACGAGGCCTGTCGCACGCTGCTGTTGCTGCTCGCCCCCATCGCCCCCCACGTGAGCGAAGAGCTGTGGCAGCGACTGGGGTCGGAAGACTCGGTGCACCTGCAGGCGTGGCCCGCATTCGATCCCGATGCGCTGGTGCAGGACACCGTCACCATGGCGGTGCAGGTCAACGGCAAGGTCCGGGGGCAGATCGAGGTGCCGCCCGACGCGGATCAGAACGTGGTGCTGGAGGCCGCGCGCAACGAGTCCAACGTGGCCCGCTACCTCGCATCCGGCACCGTGCAGCGAGAGATCGTCGTGCCCGGAAAACTCGTCAGCTTCGTGGTGCGCTGAGGCGGCGGCCGCTCTTCAGCGCTACTGGGGCGCCAGCAGGACGACTTCGCTGAGCGTGGACAGGTCGACGGCCGGCTGCACGATGAAGCTGCGCCGCAGCTCGTTGGGGTTGGGGGGAAGCACCTGCTCGACGGTCCCGACCAGCACGCCGTTCGGGAAGAGCCCGCCGTAGCTGGACGTCTCGACCCTGTCGCCCACCTCCACCGGCTTGTCGGCGATGAAGTCGGTGACGCGGATGCGTCCACCCACCTCGCCCACGGCGATGCCCTGCCCGCCGCGGCCGCGAACGGTGACGCCGACGCGCGATTGCGGGTCGAGCAGCGTGCGCACCACCGCGTTGTGCGTCGAGACGTCGGTCACGATCCCCACCAGGCCCTCCGGCACCGACACCGGCATGTTCGGGAGCACGCCGTCCTGCGTTCCCTTGCTGAGGTTGAGGCGGGCGAAGGCCGGGCCGCTGCTGCCGCCGATGACCGACGCGGTGGTCACGACGCCGGGCGACTGTTCCTGGCGGACGGCGAGCACCTCGCGCAGCCGCTGCAGCTCGAGCTCGAGGTCGCGGTTGGTCTGCTGGAGCCCCGCCACCCGCTGCTGCAAGGCGGACACCTCGTGGCGCAGGTCGCTGCGGTCGGCCAGGCTGCGCGCCGTGGCGCGGACGTTCATGCCGGAGCGGTAGAGCAGGTTGTGCGGGAGCGCCACGGAAGCCGAGACGTCGGCCGGCACCCGGCCGACGAAGGCCGTGATGACGAAGGTCAGCAGCCCCAGCGCCAGGAGCACGTACCAGGCGCGGAGCAGGCTAGACAAGGCGGACCCCCAGGCGCGAGGCGGCCTCGACCACCGTCGGCACGCTCAGGCCGACCACGTTGAAGTAGCACCCTACGAGGCTGCCGACGAGCGCAGAGCCGCGGCCCTGGATGGCGTAGCCACCTGCCTTGTCGAGCCCCTCGCCGCTGGCCACGTAGCGTTCGATCTCGCCCTCGTCGAACGCGCGCATCCGCACCTCGGTGTCGACGACGACGGTCTCGCGACGCCCGCCCCTGAGCAGCGTGTGGCCGGTGAACACGTGATGGGCCCGGCCGGCGAGACGGCGCAGGAACGCCCGGTTCTCCTCGGGTCCGTCGGGCTTGCCGAGAACCGCGCCGTCGACCACCACCACGGTGTCGGCTGCCACCACCAGGGCCCCTTCGTCGTCGCGCAGGGCGACCGCGGCAGCCGCCTTGTGCTGGCTGAGACGGCGCACCAGTGGCTCTGCGGCCTCACCTTCGAGGGGCGTCTCGTCGATGTCGACGGGAAGCACCTCGAAGCGCAGCCCCAGGGCACACAGCAGGTCCTTGCGGCGCGGGGAGCCGCTGGCGAGCACGATCGTCGTCACCCCACCAGTGTACCTGGACACGGCCGCCCGTCCGCACCCCGGAGGTCGCCACGCCATCGCGACCGTCCTCGTCGGGGACGGTAGACTACCGCGGGAGGCCGGACATGGAACCCTTGGAACGGTGGAAGCGCGATGCCGCGGAGCGCGCGCTCGCCCTGGTGGAACGCGGCATGCTCCTGGGGCTGGGATCGGGAAGCACCGTCCGGCACTTCATCGCCGGTCTCGGTGAGCGGCTGGCTTCTGGTGCATTGGAGCGCGTGCTGGCCGTGCCGTCTTCCCGCGAGAGCGGCGCGCAGGCGACCGCACTCGGGATCCCGCTCACCGAGCTGCCGGCAACGGGCCTCGACCTCGCCGTTGACGGGATGGACGAGGTCACTCCCGCTCTCGACGTCATCAAGGGGTTGGGCGGCGCGCTCACGCGCGAGAAAATCGTCGCCTCGAGCGCCCGACGGTTCGTGCTCATCGGCGACGATCGCAAGCGCGTGACGCGGCTGGGCGAGCGCTCCCCCGTTCCGGTCGAGGTGGTCGCGTTCGGCCTGCGCCGCACCCGAGCACTGCTCGAGGGGTTGGGCGCGCGCCCGACCCAGCGCGGCGGCGACGCGGACCCCTTCGTGACCGACAACGGCAACCGGATCTTCGACCTGGCGTTCCCCGCCGGCTTCGCGCCCGAGGAGTTGGCGGCGGCGCTGGCGGACCTGCCGGGCGTCGTCGAGCACGGGCTGTTCCTGGGGATGGCCGAGCGGGCGTTCCTCGCCGGCGCGAGCGGCGTCACGGAGATGACGCCGGAACGTCCGTGAGGGCGGCGTGATCGTCGCCGTCGGCATCGACATGATCGAGCTCGAGCGCGTCCGGGCCGTGCTCGAACGGCACCCCGACCGCTTCCTGGAGCGCCACTTCCATCCGGGCGAGCGCGCCGAGCTGCGCAGTCGCGCCGATCCGGTGCCGGGGCTGGCCGCCCGCTTCGCGGCCAAGGAGGCCTTCCAGAAGTGCTGGCCCGAGACGTTCGGCTGGCGCGACGTATGGGTCGTCAAGGAGGGGCGGCGGCCGCGACTGGCGTTCTCGCCTGCCCTGACCGCCGCCCTGCTCGAGCAGCACCTCGAGGCCCATCTGTCGCTGACGCACACCCGCGAGCACGCCGCGGCGGTGGTGGTGTTGGAGCGGCGCGAGGCGCCGCCCCCCGGTTAGAAACCCTCGCCTAGAATCCCTCGGCCGCCTCGGCCAGGCCCTCATCGTCGAGCAGCACGATGCTGCGGTAGCCGGAACGGATGAGGCCTTCGCTGCGGAGCTCGGTGATGATCTTGGACACGCTCTCGCGGGTGCTGGCGGTGCCCTCCGCAACGAGCTCGTGGGTGGCGGCCACCACCACACGCCCCTCCTCGTCGGACCGGGCCAGCGGCGTCTGCGACAACACCAGGAGGTAGCGGGCAACGCGGGCGCGCAGGTCGCCCGTCTGCAGGTGGTACTCGTAGTCCATCAGGCGACGCATCTGGTCGGACAGGGAGCGCGTGATGTGCATCAGGTGCCCCGCCTCGATGCGGTCCGGATCGATGGCATCGATGCTCGCCAGGGTGAGCGCTTCGGCGATCTCGCCGCGCTCGCCGGCCATCAGGGCGTCCTCGCCGAAGAAGTCGCCGGGCATGACGTGACGGACGGTCAGGGTGCGGCCCTCCGGCGTCATCCGGGTGATGCGGATGAGGCCGTCGCGGACCCGGTAGACCGAGCGGGCCGGGTCGCCGCTGAGGTAGAGCGTCTGGCGACGCTGGTAGTTGAGGGTCTGGCTGGGGGCGTCGAACGCCGTCTGCTCAGGGGTAGAGGAGTTCCGTCGAACGTGCATGTGCACCTCCGTGCGCTCTCCCAACCGTCGGGAGGCTAGATGCGGGTGGTGGCGCCGCCCCTAGGGGGTCGGCGGGGGACCGAGCACGAGGGTCTCGGGGTCGCGCTGGCAGGCGCGGCGCACGTCGGGGCCCGGCCGAGGCCCGTTCATGCGCCGGCCGCTCCGTTACGGCCCAAGATCTCGTCGAAACGCTTCACGGCTTCGCCGACATCGTCGGCGAGGTACACGCCTCCCAGGCGCTCGGCCCGGGAGGGGTCGTGATCGAAGGCGGCGCCACCGTAGACCACCAGCGGCGCGAGCTGCCTCAACAGCTCGACGTGCTGCTCGAGCGCGTCCAGCGCTTCGGCCGCTGAGGCCGACAGCATCACGGCGGAGGCACCGAGGTGCCGCGCCATGGCGTTCAAGTCCGACACCGGCGTGTCGGCGCCGACGTAGTAGACGGCATGCCCGGCGCGCCTCAGCAATACGGCGAGCATGAGGGCGCCGAGTTCGTGATGGTCGCCGGGCGCGCACGCCACGATGACCGCGGGACCGTGCACGTGGCTGGCAGCCAGGCTCATCAGGTGCCGCAGCCAACCCTGCACGAAGCTCGAGCTGAAGTGCTCGGTGGTGGTGTCGATGCGGCCGTCATGCCACAGATCGCCGATGTCGACCATGGCCCCCGCGATGACGTCGGGCACCACCGTCTCGACCGGGTGGAGGGCGTGCGCTTCGCCGAGCACGTGTTCGGCACGGTCCTCGTCGAGGGCCAGGAAGGCTTCGACGAGGCGGCGGCGCAGGACGTCGGTGGGCAGGGGGCTCGCGTCGGCGGGACCCGTGCGTGCCACCAACTCGGCAGCGCGGGAAGCCGGCACGCCGTCGGCGATGTGATGCTTCATCGCCTCGATGGCGCGGAGGTCTTCGTCGGAGTACAGGCGATAGCCCGCCTCGGAGCGCTCCGGATGCGGCACGCCGTAGCGCCGCTCCCACTGCCGAAGCGTTCCCGCGGCGACGGCCGTGCGCTCAACGACTTCGTTGACGGTGTACTTTCCGATGTTGGTCGCGATGTTGGTCATGTGGGCTCCGAGGCGAGTGTACAACCCCTGTCTAACGTTAGACGAATGGTAGTACATACCTTGAACGCTGTCAAGCCTCTCCGTGATCGCACCTCCTGAAGAGACACGCTTCCAGGGCTCCCATGGGGCCCTTCTTGATGTTGAAGGTCTGTACATCCATTCGCCCGGCCCGGCTCCGCCCGGCGCCCTGCCGGGCCGCCGGGCGCTCGTGCGGTAGCATGCCTGCCATGCCCGAACCGCACAAGCAGGTCACCGCCTACACCGACGGGTCGTGCGAGACGCGCAGTGGTGACGGGGGATGGGCCTACCTTCTGCTCTACAACGGCGCCCGGAAGCGCGCCAGCGGCTTCGAGGCCGCCACCACCAACAACCGCATGGAGCTCACCGCGGCGGTGCGCGCCCTCGAAGCGCTGCGCGAACCCTGCGACGTCACCGTGGTCACCGACAGCCAGTACCTCAAGAAGGCGTTCACCGACGGCTGGCTCGAGGCCTGGCAGCGCAACGGCTGGCGCACCGCCGGCCGCACGGCGGTCAAGAACCAGGATCTCTGGCAGGAGCTGCTTCGCCTGACCGAGCGGCACACCGTTGCGTGGTCGTGGACACGCGGCCACGCGGGCCACAACGAGAACGAGGAAGTCGACGGGCTGGCGCTGGCGGCGCGCAAGCAGCGCCGCGCAGAGCCCTAGCCGCCGGGCGCTTCGGCCAGACAGGCCAGCAAGCGCTCGAAGGCGCGGTAGCCCTCGACGAGCGAGGCGGGCTCGAGCCATTCGGACGAGCGGTGGGCGTCGCCGCCCCGGTAGACGCCGAACGCGATCGCGGGCAGGCCGTGCGCCAGGGCCGCGTTGGCATCGGTGCTGCTCGCCACCACCGCGGCGTGGCGCTCGCCGTCTTGCAGCGCTCGCAGCGCGCACGTCACGAGCCGGGCGTTGTCGACCCGGGCGACCGGCCGATCGCCGATCTGGGTGATCTCCACCGCGCAGCCCGTGCGTCGCGCCGCGCTCTCGATCGCGGCCCGGGCGCGCCCTTCGAGGTCCTCGAGCACGCCCGGATCGAGGCTCCGCAGGTCGAGGTTGAAGCCCGCTTCCTGCGCGATGGCGTTGATCGAGGTGCCGCCCCACATCTGGCCGACGTTGAGCGACGAGCGCGGCTCTGCCGGCACGCGCAGGGCGTTCAGGGCGTGGATGGCCTCGCCCGCGGCGTGCACCGCACTGGGCGTGGGGTAGTCACCCCAGGAGTGCCCGCCGGCACCCCGGAAGCCGGTACGCAAGCGCCGCGAGCCCACCGCCTGCGCCACGATCGTGCCCAAGTGGCCGTCGAGCGCCACGAACAGGTCGTGCGACGCCCCCCGATCGGCCACGAGCTGTCGTGCGCCGCGGAGGTCGCCTTCGCCCTCCTCCCCCACGGTCGCCGCGACCGTCAGGTGCGGCCGCAGATCCTCCGAACCGGTCCCGCTACGCTGGACGAAAGCGCTCAGCACCGCCAGGCTGGCGCTGTTGTCGCCGATGCCGGGCGCGCACAGGCGCTCGCCGTCGCGCTGCACCCGAACGTCGGTGCCGGCACCGAACACGGTGTCCAGGTGCGCGGCCACCAGCACCCGTGGACCCCGTCCACCCGGCAACGTCGCCACCACGTTCCCCGCGGCGTCGCGTTCCACCGGCAAGCCTGCACGGCTCCACAGCCCCGCGATCAGGTCTGCGCGCGCGGCCTCCCCGAAGGGAGGCGCCGGCGTCTCGGTGATGGTCTTCAGATGCTGTTCGAGCGCGCGGCTCAGCGCGAGTCCTACCTCGGAGCGCGCCTCCGGGGGCACCTCAGCTGTTGTCCTGGAGCGTCGCGATGCCCTCGCGCAACGCGTACAACGCCGCCTGCGTGCGGTTGTTCAGACGCAACTTGGAGAAGATCTCCGACAGGCGGTTGCGTACCGTCTTCTCGCTCACGCCGAGCGAATGGGCGATCTCCTGGTTGGACGCGCCCTGAGCCAGCAGCCTCAGGATGTCCTCCTCGCGCTCGGTGAGCTCGCTGATCTTGTGGTCGGGATGCTCGGGGAGCTCCCCCACCTTCCGGAACTCGTCGAGGATGGACGCCGCCATCTCCGCGTTCAGCAGCGTCTCGCCGGCAGCGACCCGCCGGATGGCGTCGATCAGATCGTTGGCGTCGGCGTCCTTCAGCAGGTAGCCGCGGGCGCCCACCTTGATCGCTTCGAAGACGTACTTGTCCTGCCGATACATGGTCAGGATGATGACCTTGGCGTCGGGCTGCTCGGCCAGCACCGCCTTGGTTGCAGCGACGCCGTCGAGCTCGGGCATCTGGATGTCCATCAGGACGACGTCCGGCCTGGTCTCGAGGGCATAGCGGACCGCCTCGCGCCCCGTCGACGCTTCTCCGATGATGCGAAAGTCGTCCTCGGTCTCGAGGATGCTCCTCAGACCTTGGCGGAACATGGCGTGGTCATCGCACAGGAGCAACCGAATCATGATGGGGCCACTTTACCGCAGTCGGCGTCGTGATAACGTTGTGTTGCAGCTGCCGGGCTCGTGCCAGGCCGGATCGGTCGCACCCTCATGGCCCCACCAGGCTCGAGTGCGGTCGGCGACCTGGCGGGAGCCCGGCAGCTGCACGAAGGAATGCGCAACAAGCCTTCACGAGGAGGACGCATGGCACATCCCAAGGGCGTCCTGATCGAACGGCTGCAGAAGTCGGGGCAGAACCGGCCCGAGTTCCGCAGTGAACGTACCGGTCCGGACCATCAACCCACCTTCCTCAGCGACGTCCTGGTCGACGGGCACGTGCTCGGCACCGGACAGGGTGGCAGCAAGCGTGAGGCGGAACGACATGCCGCGGAAGAGGCGCTCGCCGCCCTCGACCGAGGCGGCGTCGTGCTGAACGGGAACGCCTCGGCTTCCGAGGCAGCGAACGAGGACTACCTCGACGACACGGCTCCGTTCGAAGGACCCTGGCCGGTGTTCGAGGCGGTCCTGGCGTCCAGCCTGCAGGTCGCCGATCGCCGGATCCCCGACCATCTGCGGGGCGACGAGGCCCGCACCGCGGTGCGCGACTTCGCGCTCTCGCTCTACAAGGACGTGCTGCAGGACCTGGGCGACGTCGTCGAGGAGGACGCCCTCGAGGACGAGGACGCCTGATTCATCGGGAACGAGGCGCGGGGGCGGGGTGGCGTCGCGGGGGAAGGATCGGGAGCTCGCAGCGAACCGGCAGGGGCGCCGCCTAACGCGTGGCGCTCACCCGTTGCCGTGCTCGCGGGCGTAGCGTTCGATGCGGCGCAAGTCGGCAGTGGCCTTCTCGCGCACCAGGATCTCGCGCATGCGTGCGCCGCCGGCGAACGCACCCATGCCTTGCGCCTCGATGAGATCCACCATCTTGGCGGCGAACGCGCGCAGCGGCGTCGCCATCGGCAGCTCCCTGGCGGTCATCTCATCGGCCATCGCCAGCGACAGCAGGCCCGCATCGAGACCATCGGCGTCGTCGTTGACGGTGACGACGACGTCGCCGTCGTCGGTGGTGACGAGAAAGCGCCGGGGCTGTTCAGGCATCGCGGCACAGCCTATCACGCGCTGCAGTGGCGCCGCGGCGCCGACGCGCGGGCCGGGATGCTAGCATGGATGCCCACCCCCACGCATCCCTCGCGCCCCAGGCGCTACCCCTCGACCAGGAGGACCCCTTGCTCGTTCCGCCCCTGAACGGAGCGCCTCGGAGCGCCACACCCCCGATGGGGCCGGCATGAGCCACCGCAGCCTCGAGCGCGACCTCGGCCTCTACGCCGTCATCACCATCAGTGTCGGCGCCATGATCGGGAGCGGCATCTTCGTGCTGCCGGGCCTGGCCTCCAAGATCGCGGGGCCCAGCGTCATCCTGGCATTCCTCCTGGCGGGGCTGATCGTGCTGCCCGCGGCGCTGAGCCAGTCGGAGATGGCCACCGCCATGCCGGAGGCGGGCGGCACCTACCTCTACGTCGACCGGGCGCTCGGCCCCATGCTGGGCACCATCGCGGGCATCGGTGTGTGGTTCTCGCTGGTGCTCAAGAGCGCCTTCGCGCTGGTGGGGCTGGGCGCCTACCTGCTGCTGTTCGTCGATCTCCCCACCAAGCCGGTCGCGGTCGCGCTGGCGCTGCTGGTGCTCGCCGTGAACGCCCTCGGGGTGAAGCAGACCGGCCGCCTGCAGGCGGTGATCGTCACCGGCGTGCTCGGCGTGCTCCTGCTGTTCGTCCTGCGGGGCGCCGCCGTGGTCGACCCCGCCCGTTACCAGCCCTTCCTCGCGCACGGGGTGGGCGGCCTGCTGGCCGCGACCGGCTTCGTGTTCGTCAGTTACGCCGGGGTCACCAAGATCGCCAGCGTGGCCGAGGAGGTGCGCGCTCCGGGCCGGAACATCCCGGCCGGCATCCTGCTCAGCATCGGCCTGATGATGATCGTGTACACGGGCCTCATCTACGTCATCGTGGGCACCAGCGCGGCCGCACCGCTGCACGCCACCCTCACCCCGATGGCGCTCGCCGCTCGCGACATCCTGGGGGTGGGCGGGGAGATCATCGTCGCCATCACCGCGGTGCTGGCCCTCACCAGCATGGCGAACGCCGGGGTGCTCTCCAGCTCGCGCTACCCCTTCGCGATGAGCCGCGGTGAGCTAGCGCCGCCGCTGTTCCAGCGCGTGCACCCCCGCTACGGCACGCCGGTGGCGTCCATCGCCCTGACCGGCGTGGCGCTGCTCACCCTCATCGCCTTCGTCCCGGTGGTGGATCTCGCCAAGCTCGCCAGCGCCTTCCAGATCCTGGTGCTGTGCCTCGTGAACCTGGCCCTCATCGCCTTCCGCGAGGGCGAGGTCCCCAGCTACCGCCCCACCTTCCGCTCGCCCGGCTACCCGTGGGTGCAGCTCGGCGGAATCGCTGCCGGCCTGCTGCTGATCACCCAGATGGGTTGGCTGTCGGTCCTGGGCGCGGCCGGCATCGTGGCCGTGGGGCTGGTGTGGTTCCGCGCCTACGGGCGCCCCCGCACCGAGCGCGAGGGCGTCGCGCTGGCCGCCCTGCGCCGCAACACCGACAGCGCCGCGGTCGGTCACACCCGCCGCGCGCTGCATGCGCCCGGCCCCCTCAACCTGCTGGTGCCTGTCCACCCGCACCTGGACGCGGCGCGCGAGCGCGACCTGCTGCGGCTGGCCGCCATGCTCGCCGACCCGCGCGACCGCCTGCGCGTCATCCGCTTCGACCAGGTACCCGAACAGGTCGAACTGATCGCCGTGGCGCGTCAGTCCAGCGAGGAGGATATCGCCTTCGAGGCGCGCGTGAAGACAACCCTCGGCGAGATCGGCACCCGCCTCTACCTGGGCAGCGTCGTCGGGCACGACTGGAAGGAGGCGATCGTCCTCCACGTGCGCGAGCACCGGGTCGACCTGGTTCTCACCGACGAGATCCGCGCCCCTAACCCGCTGCGCCCGTTCAGCCGCGACGCCGGCTGGCTGATGGACCGCAGCGGCGTCGACGTGGCGGTGCTGGGCCCTCGGCCCCTGGAGGCGATCTCCGAGGTGCTGGTCATGGGCACCGGTGGGCCCTTCGACGCGCTCAAGATCGACCTGGCGAGCCGCGTCGCTCGCAGTCAGGGCGCCCGCATCCGCTTCATGCACGTCGTGCCCGAGAATGCGCTCCCGGCACAGCTCGACACCCTGCGCACCTACCACGACCAGCTCGCCTCGCTGTGTGGCGTGCCCACGGTGAGCGACATCCGCCGCGCCGCGAGCCCCCGCGCGGCACTGGTCGAAGCCTCCAGCGGCGCCGACCTCGCCATCCTGGGCGCGACGGTCCACCGCTACGTGGGGACCCGTAGCGCCCGCGACCTGGCCCACCAGCTCGCCGCCGGCCTGGAGTGCCCGGCGCTCATCGTGCATGCGCAGCTCTCGCACCGGCGCACCCTGCTCGGCGCATTGCTCGAGCGCGTCGCGTACTAGGCTCGACGTTCCGAGATGCCCCAGCTCCTCGCCACCTACCCCGCCCTCGCCATCGCGGCCGTCATCGCCCTCGGTGCCGGGGCGCAGTGGCTGGCGTGGCGGCTCCACCTGCCCGCGATCCTCCCGCTGCTGACCATCGGCTTCGTGGTGGGGCCGGTGCTCGGCTGGTTGCGGCCGTCCCAGGTGTTCGGCGACGCTCTGCTCTACCCCGCCGTGTCACTGGCGGTCGGCCTGGTGCTGTTCGAGGGGGGGCTGACGCTGCGCCTGTCCGAGCTCCACGAGACCCGCCGTGTGATCTTCTACCTGGTCACGGTGGGGGCGCTGGTCACCTGGCTCGGCAGCGCCGCGGCCGCCCACTGGCTGGGCGCCCTCCCCGGATCGCTGGCCCTGCTGTTCGGCGCCCTCGTCATCGTCACCGGTCCCACCGTCATCGGGCCGCTGCTGCGCATCGTGCGGCCGACCGCCCGCGTGGCGAACGTCCTCAAGTGGGAGGGCATCATCATCGACGTGGTGGGGGCGATGGTGGCGGTGCTGGTCTTCGAGGCCCTGCTGCTGGGCACCGCACAGCCGGCGCCCGAGCGCATCGTGCTGCAACTGGCCCGCTTCCTGCTGGTGGGCGCAGCAGCCGGGGCGGTGGCCGGCTACGCGCTGGCCTGGCTCCTGAAGCGGCGCGCCATGCCCGACTACCTGATCAACGTGATCTCACTGGCCGCCCTGTTCGCCGCGTTCTCGCTCGCCAACGTCGTCGCCGACGAGTCCGGGCTGCTGGCAGCGGTGGTGATGGGGGTGGTGCTGGCGAACCTCCGGGTACCCAACATCGGCGCGCTGTTGAGCTTCAAGGAGGACCTCAGTGTGCTGTTCGTCAGCATGCTGTTCGTGGTGCTGGCGGCCAACCTTCAGCTCGCCAACCTCGCCGCGGAGCTCACCTGGCGGGGGCTGGTGCTGCTGCTGGTGCTGGTGCTCGTCACCCGGCCGGCAGGCGTGCTGCTCAGCAGCCTGCGCTCGCCGCTCACGTGGCGCGAGAAGCTGTTCCTGTCCGGGATCGCGCCGCGTGGCATCGTCGCGGCGGCCGTCAGCTCGCTGTTCGCCTCCAAGCTGACAGCGGCCGGCTTCGAACAGGCGGGCTCACTGCCGCCGCTGGTCTTCCTGATGATCGTAGGGACGGTGCTTCTGGCGAGCCTGTTCGCCCGCCCGCTGGGGGTGCGGCTGGGCGTGGCCGATCCCGACCCGCAGGGCTTCCTGATCCTGGGTGCGGACCCCGTTGCCCGCACGGTGGCCCGCGCCCTGCACTCCCAGCGCATCGAGGTGCTGCTCGCCGACACCAACTGGTCGCACGTCGCGGCCGCCCGCGTCGAGGGGTTGCAGGCCTATTACGGGAGCCTGCTGTCCGACCACAGCGACGACGAGCTCCGCCTCTCCGGCATCGGCCGGCTGCTGGCCCTGACCTCCAACGACGAGGCCAACGCCCTGACGGCCCTCAAGTACGCGCGCGAGTTCGGCTCGTCCAACGTGTTCCAGCTCGCCCCGGGGCGCAGCGGGAGCGATCGCGGCCGGCTCGGCGGCGATCGGCGCGGACGCTCGCTCTTCGGCGACGACGTCACGTTCCCGCGCATCCAGACGCTGGTGCGCGCCGGCGCCAGCGTCAAGCGAACGGAACTGACCGAGCGTTTCGGCCTGGAGGCGTACCTCGAACGCTACGGCAGCGCCTGCATCCCGCTGTTCGTGCAGGATGGCAAGCGCATCGACGTGGTGGCGGCCGACGACCCGCCGCCCGAGGCCGGGTCGGCGCTGTTCGCGCTGGTGCTCGAGCCCGAGGAGGAGGCGGGCGCCAGCGACGTGGTGGCACAGCCCGCACGGAGCTGAACCGCGGCCGGCGGCCGCCTACTCGCTGGCTTCGTCCAGGAACTGCTGCAGACGCCCCACGTGGACCGTGATGGGCGCGCGCCGGCGGCGCACCGCCCCGTACTCGAGCAACCGCGCCAGGCAGTGGCTGACGGTCTCGCGCGTGGCCCCGATCATCTTGGCGAGGTCCTGCTGGGTCAGGTTGAGGTCGATCACGGTGCCGCGGTCGCCGGTCACGCCGAAGTCGTTGGCGAGCCGCAGCAGCAGGTTGGCGAGGCGACCGGGGGCGTCGAAGGCGCCGACCTCGGCCTGCCATTGCTGCGCCTGCCACAGGCGCGTGCTCATGACCTGGATGAACTTCATGGCGATCTTCGGGTACTGCGCCAGCAGACGCTGGAAGTCCTCTTCGGGCATGACGATGAGGGTGGTGTCGACCACGGCCTCGGCCTGGTTGGGCCGCCGCTCGCTCTCGAGCAGCAGCAGCTCCCCGAAGATGTCGTACTGCCCCAGCAGACCAAGGATCATCTCCTTGCCGTTGGGGAAGTACATGGAGATCTTCACCATGCCGTCGCGGATGAAGTACAGCGCGTCGGCCGGATCCTCCATGTGGTAGACGATCTCGCCTGCCGCGAACCGCTTGTAGGGCGTGATACGCGACAGCTGCTCGAGCTCGTCCGGCGACAGATCCTCGAACAGCTGGGTGTTCTTCAGATGCCACACCAGGCTCGGATATTCATGCATCTACGGCAGTGTACACGACGCGCTGCACGCGGTAAAGCAGGTCGGAACTCGACCGGCGTCGTGTGGGGCGGGTCTCTTGGCTGCGACGCCGCCCCGAGCGCGCACCCGGGCAACTCCCGTCACGAGCCGACCGGCGCCAGCAGGTAGGCCTCCAGCAGCGCTGCGGTGCGTTCCAGCGCGCGCCGGTGTGTGCGCTCGTAGCTGTGCGAGGCGTCCACCCCGGGCCCGATCAGGGCGGCGCGGTGGCTGCCGCCGGCGCGCCAGGCGGCGGTCGCGTCCGAGGCGTAGTAGGGGTAGATGTCGACCTTGAGCGGGATGTCGTGCTCGCGCGCCAGCCTGCGCAGGCGGCGGTTCATGGCGTAGTCGTAGGGTCCGCCGGAGTCCTTGACGCAAAGCGTCACGTCGTACTCGGTGCTGGTCTGCCCTTCGCCCACCGCCGCCATATCGATGCACAGCAGCTCCTCGACACCCTCAGGGATGCCGGTGGCCGCGCCGTGCCCCACCTCCTCGTAGTTGGAGACGAAGAAGTGCGTGTCGCCATCGGGCTGCAGCCGGCCCGCCACGAACGAGCGCGTGACCGCCAGCGCCACCGCCACCGCCGCCTTGTTGTCGAGGTGCCGCCCCTTCACGAAACCCGATTCGGTGGCGCGCGGTGCACTGTCGAACGACACCACGTCCCCGACCTCGATGCCGAGCGCGCGCGTCTCGGCGGCGGTGCCCGCCTCGACGTCGAGCCGGATCTCCATGGTGGCGACGTCGCGCTTGATGTCGCGCAGTTCCTGCCCGTGAACGTGCGACGACTGCTTGGTGTTGACCACCGTGCCGGAGACGGCGCTGCCGTCCTCGGTATGCACCTGGCACTCGGCGCCCTCGATGGTCGCCCAGTCGTAGCCGCCGACGGGGCTGAGCTTGAGGCGCCCGTTGGCCTTGATCTCCTTGACCATCGCGCCGAGCGTGTCGATATGGCTGGCCACGGCGCGCGGAGCACCGCCCGTTCCCTCCAGCGTCCACAGCAGCGCGCCCTTCGGCGTGCGCCGGGCGCGGACCCCCAGCATGTCGAGCTCGGCCTCCACCACCGCCAGGGCGCGATCGGTGAAGCCGGTAGGCGACGGGGTCGCCAGGAGCTCGAGCAAGACGCGCAAGCCGTCGTCGATGTCCACCCCAGGAAGACTCATGTGCTCCATCGTAATCCGGCGCCGGCGAACGGTGCAGCCGCCGGGCCTCAGCGCTCCTGGGCAGAGACCTGTGCTTCGCTGCCCAGCGCACCCCAATCGTCCACGCTGCCCTCCTCCTGGAACCACGGCAGGCCGCGCAGGTAGGCCGAGCGCGCGATCATGTATCCCGACAGCGGGGCCGTGAGTAAGAAGAAGCCGGCGATGAGCAGCACCCGCGGAGTACCGTCGACCGGATAGAAGGCGATGGCGGCGCCGGCGAAGATCCCCAGGCCGCCCAGCGTCACCAGCTTGGTCGCGGCGTGCAGGCGGGTGTAGACGTCGGGGAAGCGCACCAGGCCCACCGCCGCGGCCAGCAAGAAGACGCAGCCGAGCAGGACCAGCACCTGGGCCACCGGATGGCCGTCGAGCGTCGAGGTGGCGCGTGCCGGAGCCGCGGCGTGCGCGGCCGAGCCCGCCGCCACCAGGGCGGGCAGCGTGAGGCGCGTCCTCCACGAGCCGGACATCAGCGCATCACCCGTCCACGGAGCAGGTAGCGCGCCAGCGCGACGGTGCTCAGGAAGCCCAGGATCGAGATGATCAGCGCGGCGTCGAGCAGCGACGTGAAGCCGGTGCGCAGCGCCGCTACCACCACCATCACGGCGAGGTTGACGGTGAGGTAGTCGAAGGCGGTCACGCGGTCGCCCCAGGTAGGCCCGCGCACCACGCGGTAGGTGGCCAGCACACCGGAGATGGCGAGGCTGAAGATGGCGACGTCGATCACCACGGCAAGCATCCTCCCAAGCGGGTTCGGCGCTCGAGCGCGCGGGCGGCGCTCACGCCATGAACCCCAGGATCAGGCCTTCGATGCGCTCCACGCTGGCGCGCGAGCGTTCCGGGTCGGCCTGCAAGATGGCGTGGGCGTAGAGCAGCCCGCGGTCGTCGGACACCCCCATGGCGACGGTGCCCGGCAGCAGCGTGATGGCGGCGGACAGGAGTGAGATCGCGGCGTCGCTCCGCAGACGCAGCGGCACCGCGATGACATGCGGGTAGTAGCGCGGGCGCGGCCGGAACGCCAGCAGCGCGACCATCACGTTGGCGGTGACCAGCTCGAGGCTGAAGCGCACGGCGAAGCGCACGAACGCCGCCAGGCGCCGCGGGAACGAGCGCTCGCGTTCGCGCTCGACCACCGAGAGCAGCAAGATCCCCAGCAGCGCGCCGACAACCAGGTTCAACGCGCTGAGCTGCCCCATCAGGAAGCTCCACATCAGGGCCATTCCCAGCACCGCCAGCAGCGATCCCATGGGTTAGTGTGCCCCCTCTCGCGGCGGCGCTCCCGGGACCAGCACGGCGGCGCGGTAGGCGGCGTTGCCGTCGAGCTGGGCGGCCGCCCTCCCGCACAGGCCGTACAGCGGCCCCGCGAAGGCCGCCAGCGACAGCAGCAGCGCGACCGCCACCACCGTCACGCCGCTCATCGCCCGCGGGATGGCGACCCGGTGGACGGCGTCGGACTCGCCCCAGAAGAACTCACGCCAGATGCGCGTGGCGGCGTAGAGCAGCAACAGGCCGGTCAGCACGGCAGCCGTCGCCACCGCCACGTGCAGCAAGCCGCCCGCCGCCAGCATCGAGCGCACCAGCGCGAACTTGCCGATGAAGCCGCTGGTGGGCGGCAACCCGATCAGGGCCAGCACTCCCGTGAAGTAGCCCGCGCCGAGCCAGGGGTAGTGCCCCAGGTGACCGTGCCTGCGGTAGTTCGGCCCGGCCACGCGCTCGGCCAGCGCCGCCACCAGGAACAACACGAACATGACCGCGATGGAGTTCATCAGGTAGTACAGCGCCGCGGTCATGCCGGCACGCGAGCCGATGAACGCCCCCGCCACCAGGTAGCCCACGCTGGCGACGTTGGCGAAGGCCATGGCATGACGCCAGCGCCGCCGCGCCACCATCCCCAGCGCACCCACCAGCATGGTCAGTCCTGCCAGGGTCAACAGCGTCCCCTCGATGGCATGCTGTCCCGGGAGCATCAGTGTGAAGGTGCGCACCAATGCGTACACCCCCACCTTGGTGAGCACCGCCGCGAAGAAGGCGCTGACGGCGGCGGGCGGGACCGGGTAGCTGTTGGGCAACCAGAAACCTAGCGGGAAAACGGCGGCCTTGGTGGCGAACACCAGCGCCAGCAGCGCCGCCAGCAGGGTGATGCGCACGTCGCCGGCGCCGTGCGCACCGATGCGCTGGGCGATGTCGGCCATGTTGAGGCTGCCCACCAGCCCGTAGACCATGCCGGCGGTGATGACGAACACCGAGGAGGCGATCAGGTTGATCACGACGTACTTGAAGCCCTCGCGCAGCTGCGGCAGCTCGCCACCGAGCAACAGCAGGCCGTAGGAGGCCAGCAGCATCACCTCGAAGGCCACGAACAGGTTGAAGAGGTCGCCGGTCAGGAAGCTCATGTTCACGCCCATGAACAGGAACTGCAGCAGCGCCTGCGCGCCGAAGGCCTCGCGGGCCCGGTTGAGCAGGGCGCTGGCACCCCGCACCGGAGCGTGCTGCAGGCTCGAGCCGGCGAACACCACCGTCAACAGCGCCAGCACGTTACTGGCCAGCAGCAGCAGCCCCGCCAGAGCGTCGGCCACCAGCGCGATGCCGAAGGGCGCCGCCCACGACGCCATCTGCACCACCAGGATCTCGCCGTGGAAGGTGCGCACGGCGACGATGACCGACACCGCCAGGGTCGCGGCCGAGACGGCGGTCGCCAGCCAGCGGCGCAGCACGCTGCGACGCACCAGCAGCAGCACCGAGCCCCCGAACAGCGGGAGCAGCACCGGCAACGCCAGCACGTTCACGGGTGGCCGTCCTCGTCGACGTCGGCGGCGGTGCCGATCTCCGGCGACACCGAGGGGTACTCGGGGTCCGCGTAGACGACCGGGCTGCGCACCGGGTCGGGCCGGTCGGCCAGGTCCTGCACGTGATCGGTGCCGGTAACCTGGTAGGCGCGCAGTGCCAGCACCAGCAGCAGCGCGGTGGTCGCGAAACTGATGACGATGGCGGTGAGGATCAACGCCTGCGGCAGCGGGTCGTTGTAGGGCCCTGCGAGCTGCAGCAGCGGCGGCGCGTCGCGCCGCTCGCCCTCGCCCGCCAGCAGGATCGCGATGTTCACGCCGTAAGAGATGAACGACACACCCAGGATCAGCCGGATCAGCGCCCGCGACAGCACCAGGAACACCCCGGCACCGATCAGGAGCGCGGCCAGCAGCGGCAGCAACAGCTCCATCAGCCCTCGCCCCCGTCCGGGCGGTCGCCGGCCTCGGCCTCGCCCGGCGGGCCCGATCGCCCACCGCGCTCCAGCAGCTCCGCAAGGCCCCCCTCCTCGGCCAACAGGTCGATGATGGTGACGGTGGCGCCGACCACGACCAGGAACACACCCAGATCGAACAGCGTCGCGCTGGTCCAATCGAACGTTCCGATGCCCGGCAGCCGCAGGGTCCCGTGGTCGCTCGTCAGGAAGGCGCGGCCGGCCAGCATGGGGGCGACACCGGTGCCCAGTGCCACCAGCAGGCCCACCGGCATGAGCACGTCGCTGCGTATCCGCAGCAGCCCGCGCCGGCGCGCCATGCGCGCCAGCAGGCCGGCGGCCGCCACGATCAGCCCCGCGATGAAACCGCCCCCTGGGGCGTTGTGGCCGCGCAGGAAGAAGTGGAAGCCGAGCGCCAGCAACGCGAACACGATCGGCGTCACCAGCGTACGGAAGAAGACGTCGGGGCCCTTGCTCACGGCTGCGCCTCCCCCGGGCCGTCGGCGCCGGACGCGTCCGCAGGCTCGGACGTCGCCTCGGGGTCGACCGGCTGCTGCGACTGCAACCGGAGCAGGGCCAGCACGCTCAGTGCCGCGATCGCCAGCACCGTGATCTCGCCCAGGGTGTCGTAGCCGCGGAAATCGACCAGGATGGTGTTGACGACGTTGGCGCCGCCGGCCAGGGTCTTGCTGAAGCGCAGGAAGAACTCCGTGATTCGCGGCGCGATGGGTTGCTGGACCGACAGCAGCAGCGTGAACACGGTCGCCGCCACACCGGTGGCGATGACGCCGTCGAGCATGCCCAGCGACGGCGGGCGGGTGTAACGCCGCATCGCCGGCAGGAAGCGGAACACGGACAGGAACAAGATGACCGTGACGGTGTCGATCAGCAGTTGCGTGAGCGCCAGGTCGGGCGCGTGCAGCAGCACGAAGATGAGGGTCGATGCCACCCCCGCGAGGCCCAGGTAGATGAGCGCGGAGAGCCGCGAGCGGGTCAGCAGCGTGCCGCCGATGCCGGCGATCACCAGGCCGGTGGCCAGCGCCATGTCGATGGGCACGGGCGACAGCGTCGGGAAGACCAGCCGGTAGCCCCGCAGCGCGCCGACCGCGGCCACCCCCACGAACAGCACGCGTAGGTGGGTGGCGAAGGAGGCACCCTGGGTGGCGCGCGTGAAGGCGCCCGCGAAGCGCTCCAGCCCGGCGAGCACAGCGTAGTAGACGGTGTTGGCGTTCCACCTGGGGGTGATCGCCTCCTGCAGGCGCGCGAAGCGGTCGCGCAACAGGTGCAGCGCCACCCCCAGGAACCAGGTCAGCACCGACAGCGCCAGCGTCACCGAGAGCCCGTGCCACAGCGCCAGCGGCTCGGCGTGGAAGCCGAGGCCGGGCGCCGCCAGGTCGGTGAGCGCGCTCGCCAGCGTGCCTTGCGGCGGCACCAGCCCGAACGCCACCACCGCGGCCGTGAGCGGCAGCACCGGCAGCCAGAAGGCGGCGTGGGGCCGGTGCACGTGCGGCGCTTCCGCCCGGTAGGGGCCGAAGAACACCGACAGGAAGCGCAGGCTGTAGGCGAACGTCATGACGCTCCCCGTCACCGCGAGAGTTGCGGGGATCCAGCCCTCGTGCTGCATCGCTTCGTAGAACAACTCCTTGGACAGGAAGCCACCGAACGGGGGCACTCCGGCCATCGACAGCGCGGCCGGCACCGCCAGCAGCGCCGTGACCGGCAACCGCCGTCCCAGGCCGGACAGCGAGCGGATGTCGCGGCTGCCGGTGACGTGGTCGATGATGCCCACCACCAGGAACAACGCCGCCTTGAACGCGGCATGGTTGACCAGGTGTGCGGTGGCGCCGAAGGGATGGTGCGAGGCGTACATGGCCGTGAGGATGCCGAGCTGCGACACCGTGGAATAGGCCAGCAACGCCTTGAGGTCGTTCTGCCGCAGCGCCAGGTAGGAGCCCCAGAACATGGTCAGGAGCCCGGCGAACATCGCCACCTGCGCGAAGGTAGTGCCGTCGAGCAGGAACCCGAACTTCGCCAGCAGGAACACGCCCGCCTTGACCATGGTGGCGGAGTGGAGGAACGCCGACACCGGCGTCGGCGCCTCCATCGCGGTGGGCAACCACAGGTGGAACGGGAGCTGCGCGGACTTCGTGAAGGCGGCCACCAGGACGAGCGCCAGCGCCGGCGGGAACAGTGGGCTGGCCTTCAGGGCCGCGACATCGAGCCCCGAGAGCGTGGCGCTGTGACCGGCGATGCCGAGCAGAGCTACGGCCACCAGCAGCGCCAGTCCGCCGATGGCGGTGACGAGCAGCGCCTTCACCGCCCCGTCGCGGGCGGCCGCCCGGCTGTCCCAGAAGCCGACGAGCAGGAACGAGGCGATCGAGGTCAGCTCCCAGAAGGCGAAGAGCGCGATCAGGTTGTCCGACAGCACCAGGCCGAGCATGGCGCCACCGAACGCCAGCAGGTACCCGTAGAAGCGCCCGTGGCGCTCGCCGGGGGCCAGGTAGGAGGCGGCGTAGAGGGTGACCAGCACCCCGATGACCGCCACCATCAGTGCGAAGAGCAGCGAGAACCCGTCGGCGCGCAGGGTGAAGCCGAGCCCCAGGTCCGGGACCCACGCCAGGTCCGAGGTGGCCGGCCGGCCGTGCAGCGCGGGCCGCACGAAGGCGAGCAGGGCCAACGCAGGCGCGAACGCCAGCCACAGCACGTAGCCGCTGCGCGCCCGCAAGCGCGGGCCGAGCAGCGGCGCGAGGCCGGCGCCCAGGAACGGCGCGAACACCGCCAGGGGGAGCAGGAGCGCCGCGCTCACGGGGCCGCCGACCATCGCCCGAGGCGCCCCCACCGCTCACGGCCTACGCCGCGGGCCGCTCCGGGGACCGGGTCACGGGAGGCGCGCCCCCGGCGCGCGTCTCTCGTCATGGTCCACTACTGTCCCGTGCCGCCGCCCGAAGGCGCCGCGGTCGCCGGAGCGTCGCTCGCCTTGGAAGCGCCGGCCGCGCTGGCGCGCATCGCGTCCGACAGGGTGATGAGCCGCTGGTAGCTCGAGAGCTTGGTGTAGTCGCCGACCTTGAGACCGTCCACGAAGAGGGTGGGCGTGCCGGTGAGATGGAGCTGCCCTCCCGCCTCCTGGTAGGCCTTATCGATCTCGGCTTTGTAGGTGCCGTCCTTGACGCACTTCTGGACGCCATCCGTCTTCAGCCCGGCGTCCGCCGCGATCGTCACCAACGCCGACAACGGGTCGGACAGGCCGCTCCACTGCTTCTGGCTGGCGAAGAGGGCGTCATGGTAGGTCCAGAACGACGCCGGATCGTTCGCGGCGGTCACACACTCGGCGGTCTCCGCCGCGATCATGGCGTTGGGATGGATGGACTTGAGCGGGAAGTAGTGGAACTCGAAGCGCACGTTGCCGCCGGCCAGCAGCGCGGCCTTGAGCTGCGGGAACTCGTCGTTGGCGAAGCGCGCGCAGAACGGGCACTGGAAGTCGGAGAACTCCCGGATCACGTGCTTGGCGTCCGCCGGCCCGATGCTGTGCGCTGCGGGCGGGAACGTAGAGGGATCCACCGTCTGTGGCTTGAGGGTGAAGTCGAGGTGGTAGGGAGCGTCGCCGGTGACCGTCAGGTGGAGCTCGTACTCCTCCACCCCGATGGCGGTCGGGCCCTTGCCCGCGAGGTCACCGAGGCGGGTCTGGAAGAACTGCGCGACGGGCCCAGCGATGCCCTGGCCGTAGCCGGTCGCGGCGCCGATCAGGTCCGAGGCAAAGCGCACGTTGGCGTCGTTCATGCTGCCGCTTCCACTGACGGCCAGCGCGGTGTTCGAGGCGCTGTCGATCTGGAAGGTGAAGTCCGACGCAACCGTGAAGCCGCCGTTCGAGGCGGCAGGCTGGTAGCTCTTGAGGGCGTCGACGATGCTGGAGGGCGCCTCGCCGATGGACGCCGCAGCGGTGGGCAGCAGCGCCACGAGCGCAACGAGGATCAGGGGCAGCAGGCGAGAACGGCGGAGTCGAGCGGTCATGGGGTCATCTCCTTCATGCCCTCGCCCCGGCCAGGTAGAGGGTCGTCGGTGAGGGGTAAGCGGCGGGCCAGGGTCACGCTCAACAGCGCGTCCACCGGCACCCGGAGCAGCACATCGTGCCCGCCTCCGCCGCCGTAGACCACGCCGTCCTCGGGCACGCTGACGCTGTCCACGAGGGTGGGCAGCGACGTGCGGTGCCCGAACGGCGGCATCGAGCCGACGGCGAAACCAGTCAGGGACAGCGTCTGCTCCGGTGAGGCGAGCCGCACCTTGCGGCGGTCGACGCCGAGGGCGCGCGCCAGCGCACGCATGCGCACGCGCGCCTCACCGGCGGCGATGACGAGCACGGGCTGCATGCCGGCGGGGGGCAGGTCGGCCTCGAACACCAGGCTCTTGACGATCGCCTCCGGCGCCACCCCCAGCGCGCGGGCCGCAGCGGGCACGGTCGGGGTCGGCGCGCCGGGACGCACCAGCTCGGCAGCCACGTGGTGCTCGCGCAGGTAGTCCGCCAGGTCGCGTTCGCTCATGGGCGTCGCCGTGGGCATGACGCCCAGTGTAGCCCCCCGCCGTGGGGCGCTCAAGGAAGGGCGTCCCGCCCGGACGGCACCCGCAGGGGGGGCCGCGGCACGCCCGCCGAGGCCCGAGGCGGTCGGGCGGCTGCACCGTACGCCGCGGGCCCGTGCGCCGCGGGCCCGCGGCGGAGGCGGCGGCTAACCCAGGCCGTAGAGGGCGCCGTACTTGCGCCGCAGGTAGCCGAGGTAGGGCGCGGCGTCGAGCTCGGAGCCCGTGGCGCGCTTCAGGAGCTCGTCGGGCAGATAGCGCGATCCGTGCCGGTGCACGTTCTCGCGCAGCCAGCCCAGGAGGGTCGCGAAGCGACCGGCGCGGACCTCGCGCGGCAGCTCCGGGTGGGCGGCGGTGGCGGCCTCGAAGAGCTGCACGCTCATCAGGTTGCCGAGCGCGTAGGTCGGGAAATAGCCGAACAGACCGATCGACCAGTGGACGTCCTGCAACACACCGAGCGCGTCGTTGGGAGGCGTGAGGCCCAGCATGTCGTTCATGGCGTCGTTCCAGGCCGCCGGTAGGTCGCGCACGGCCAGGTCGCCACCGATGAGGCCGAGCTCCAGCTCGAAGCGCAGCATCACATGGAGGTTGTAGGTGACCTCGTCGGCCTCGACCCGGATGAAGCTGGGCTCCACCCGGTTGATGGCAGCGTAGAAGTCGTCCAGAGACACGCTCCGGAGCTGCCCGGGGAAGGTGCGCTGCAAGCGGGGGAAGGCGCCCTCCCAGAAGGGGTGGCTGCGTCCCACCAGGTTCTCCCACATGCGCGACTGCGACTCGTGCACGCCGAGGCTGACGGTGCCCTCCAGCGGCGTGCGGTAGTACTCGCCGGCGATCCCCTGCTCGTAGAGGGCGTGGCCGGCCTCATGCATGGTGCCGAACAGGGCGGCGTTCAGGAAGTGCCCCTGGTAGCGAGTGGTGATCCGGACGTCGTGCATGCCGAGCGCCGTGGCGAAGGGGTGCACGGTGCGGTCGAGCCGGCCGTGCTCCAGGTCGTAGCCGAAGGCGGTGACAATGTCGAGCGCGAAGCGCTCCTGGTCGGCCTCGTCGTAGGCCTGTCGGAGCACGGCGTCGTCGATCTCACGGCCGGCGTCACGGATGGCGCGCACCAGCTCGACCGTCTCCCGGCGGAGCGGCTCGAACACGGCGCGCAGACGCGCAGCCGTGGATCCCGGCTCATACAGGTCGTGCAGCGCGTCGTAGGGGTGCTCGTCGTAACCCAGGGCCTCGGCTTCCTGACGCTTGAGCTCGACCATGCGTTCGAGCTCCGGCGCGAAAGTGGTGAAATCCTGCTCCTGACGGGCGCGCGCCCACACGGCGCGGGAGCGCGAAACGTGCTTGCCGAGCGCCTCGACCAGCTCGACCGGCAGCTTGGTGGCGCGGTCGACGTCGCGGCGGGCCTGCCGAACCATGGCGGCCTCCACCGAGCCCTCGGGCAGCTCCGCGGCCTCCAGCGCCTCGACCAGCTCTCCCAGCGCGGGGTCGGTGAGGCGCTCGTGGATGACGGTCTCGAGCGTGGCCATCTGCTGCCCGCGCGCCTCGGCGGCGCCCGGCGGCATGTAGGTGTTCTCGTCCCAGGAGAGTACGGCGTGGGCCTGGGACAGGTCGCTGATGACGGCCGCTCTCCCGAGGAGGTCCTGGAGCAGCGTGTCGGTGTCGGTCATGCCTTCTCCCTTCGCCGCGCCAGTCTACCCTCAGGCGAAGGTCGCGCTCGCGTCGGGCGCGCGCGCCAGCGGGCCATGGCGGTGGCGACCGGCCCCGGCCGAACGCAGGGCCCGTGCTATCGTGAAGGCATGGATATCGCCGTCTCCGACGCCGCTCGTGACATCGTAGGGCGCGAGCGGACGCTGCTCGCCGACCTCCAGGCGTTGCTGGCCAGGCTGGAGGCCAAGGACGAGCATCTCGACGACCTGCGCAACGCCATGCGCGACCTCGACGGCATCTTCATGCTGGTGGTGTGCGGCGAGTTCAACGCCGGCAAGTCGTCGCTCCTGAACGCGCTCGTGGGCGAGCGCGTCATGCCGGAGGGCGTCACCCCCACCACCGACCGCATCACCGTGGTGACCTACGCGGACAGCCCGAGCGAGAGCGAGGAGGCGCCGGCGCTGGTGCGCCGCAGCTACCCGGCTCCGCTGCTGCGCGACCTGGCGCTCGTCGATACGCCCGGCACCAACGCCATCATCCAGCGCCACCAGGAACTCACCGAGCGCTTCGTGCCGCGCGCCGACCTGGTGCTGTTCGTCACCAGCGCCGACCGGCCCTTCACCGAGAGCGAGCGCACCTTCCTCGAGCTGATCGCCTCCTGGGGCAAGAAGGTGCTGATGGTGGTGAACAAGCTCGACATCCTGGAGGGCGACGCGGAGCGCGAGAAGGTGATCGCCTACGTGCGCGATCACGCCAGCGAGACGCTGGGCACGACGCCGGAGGTCTTCGGGGTGTCGGCCAAGGCTGCCTTCAAGGCGCGCAAGGCCGACGATCTGGCAGGGGTGCAGGCGAGCGGGCTGGGCGCGCTCGAGCGCGCCATCGCCTCACGGCTGGGCGAAGATCGGCTCAAGCTCAAGCTGTTGTCGCCGCTGGGGGTGGCGCGGCGCACCGCCGAGCACTACCGCTCGGTGCTGGACAACCGCCTCGAGTTGCTCTCGACCGACCGCCGCACGCTGGAGGAGATCGAGCGCCAGCGCGAGCAGTTCGAGAAGGACATGCGGCGCGAGTACGAGGGCTACCTGTCGCGCATCGAGAACGTGCTGCTGGAGGTCGAGAAGCGCGGCAACGAGTTCTTCGACGACACCGTGCAGCTGCGCAAGGTCTTCATGCTCATGAACACCGAGCGGGTGCGGGAGGCCTTCCAGAACCGGGTGCTCAAGAACGTCGACAGCGATATCGACCGGGCCGTCAGCGACATGGTCGACTGGTTCATCCAGCGCAACCTGCAGCTCTGGGAGGACGTCATGACCTTCGTCAACGAGCGCCGCGCCGCCGAGCGCGAGCGCGTCATCGGCGAGGTGGGCGGTCGCTTCCAGTACGACCGGCAGGTGCTGGTGCGCTCCCTGCACGAGCGCTCCGAGACGGTGCTGGAGGGCTACGACCAGAAGGCCGAGTCGGCCCGGCTGGCGGACTCGCTGCAGAGCTCGGTGGTGCAGTCGGGCCTGCTCGAGGTCGGCGGCCTGGGGCTGGGCGCAGCCGTGCTGGCCATCCTGACGACGACGGCGGTCGACGTCACCGGTATCGCGCTGGGGTTGGCGCTGATGGGCGTGGGCCTGCTGGTGATGCCGCGGCAGCGCCGCAAGGCCAAGCGCGAGCTGGCGCGCAAGATGGAGGAGCTGCGCGCCGGCCTGAGCGAGAGCCTGGCGTCGCAGGTCGACACCGAGCTGGCGCGCTCGCAGGAGAAGCTGTCGGGCGCCATCAACCCCTACACCCGCTTCGTGCGCGCCGAGCTGGACCGGCTGGGCGAGCTGCACGGGGAACTCGACGGCTTCGACGAGCGCATGTCGGCGGTCAAGCGCGAGGTCGAGGCGCTGGGGTAGGGAAACGGGCTCGCCCAGGGCGAGGCGCGGGGTGCTAGACTCTCCGCCATGGCTCGAACCGACCGTCCACGCATCGCCTACCAGGGCGTGGCCGGGGCGTTCAGCGAGGAGGCGGCGCTCAAGTTCGCACCCGATGCCGAGGCCGTGGGCTTCACCAACTTCGGGGACGCGTTCGCCGCCGCGGTCAGCGGCGACTGCCAGTTCGCCTGCCTGCCGGTCGAGAACAGCCTGGCCGGCTCCATCAACCAGACCTACGACCTGCTCACGGACTCCGTGCTGCACGTGGTCGGCGAACAGATCGTGCGCGTGCACCACAACCTCATGGTGAAACCCGGCGTGAAGCTCGAGGACGTGAAGCGCGTCTACAGCCACACCCAGGCCCTGCAGCAGTGCCAGAGCTACATCCGCAAGCACGGCTTCGAGGCGGTCACCGACTTCGACACCGCCGGCGCCGCCAAGCTGCTGGCGGAGAACGGCGGCCAGGGCAAGGCGGCCATCGCCAGCAAGCGCGCGGCCGAGGCCTACGGGCTCGAGGTGCTCGCCGAGGACATCGAGGACCTGGACTTCAACTTCACGCGCTTCTTCGTGCTCGGCACCGACGAGCGCCAGAAGGAGAGCGACGCGAGCAAGACCAGCCTGGTGCTCGCCACCCGCCACAAGCCGGGCTCGCTGGTCGACTGCCTGCAGGAGTTCCCTCGCAACGGCATCAACATGACCAAGCTCGAGTCGCGCCCGCGCCGCGACAAGCCCTGGAGCTACCTCTTCTACGTCGACATCGAGGGCCACATCGAGGACGAGAACGTGGCCACGGCCATCACCGCGCTGATGCGCAAGGCGGCGTTCGTGAAGTTCCTGGGGAGCTATCCGGCGGCGCCGAGCGTGGTGGAGATCGAGTAGGGCTCGCAACGTCTGGGGGCCGCGCAGAGCGGCGGAACACGCTCACCGACACCCGTTCCGCTGGGTACGATAGCGACAGTCTCGTCCCGGAGCCACTTTGCCGATGAAGTTCGTCGCGACCCTCGCCTGCCTGCTCGCCGCGCTCCTCAGCGCGACCGCCTTCGCTCAGACCGCGACGATCGACGTCAACGCACCGCCGGACCGGCTGGCGCTGCCGGGGGCGTTCGTGACGCTGGTCTACGTGGTGAAGAGTCCCGTCAGCGGCCAGGCGCAGGTCGAGGTCGCGTCGCAGCACGGGTACACCCTCCTGGCGCCACCGCCCACGGCGAACCTCATGGCCGGCGTCGCGACGCCCTTCGCGGTCACCGTGGAGATCCCGAACGACGCGCCGGCACTGTCGGTGGACGCCGTGACCCTGACCGTGACGCTAGGCAGGCGTCCAAGCGCAGGGGACGGTGCACGTCACCATCGGGGAGAAGCGCGGCCTGACGATCCAGGCGCCAGCGGAGGTAGCGGTGTCGGCCGGAACGATCACCTTCACGGTGGTCAACCAGGGGAACGTCGAGGAGAAGGGATCGTTCCTGGTCACGCAGAACGGGACGACAGTCCTCGAGCGTGCGCTCGCGCTAGCCGGGGGTGACCGCCAGGCCGTGACGGTCCCTGCAACCAAGCCCGGGTCGGTCCAGGCGACCTTCTCGGTCGGTGGCAAGGAGCTGGCGCGCGGCTTCACCCGGGTGGTCCAGCAGGGCGTCCCGTCACCGCCGCCGATCCGGCTCCATGCGGACGTAACGGGCTCGATCGACACGACCGCGGCGTGGGGCTTCTCCGTGAAGGTGCAGGGGTCGCTCTCGGACTACCTGACGACCTCCGGGGCGCTCTACGTCGATCGACCGCCGCTCGAGCTCGCTGTCGCTCGATGCGCCCGGTTGGCAGGCGTCGATCGGCGCACTCGGCGGAGCCCCGCTCGGACTGTCGCTGCCGTCCGAGCTGGGGATCCGTGGGGCCTACAAGGACGGACCCTGGACCGCCGGGGGCGGCGCCACCTGGATCGGCGCCGACCGCTTCGCCGGGTACGCCTTCGGCGGCCGCAAGGACGAGCACACGGTGTACGCCGGCGCCGTCGGCATGCACGCCGGAACGCCCATGGCCGTGCTCTCGGCCGGACAGACCCACAAGGCGAGCACCTGGACGATCGCCGCAACGTTGCTCGACGGCTCGCTCTCGGGTTCGGCGGCCGCCAGACAGCGGGACCCCGAGACGAAGGGAACGGCCAACGTCTCGGTCGGCGTCTCTCGGGCTGCTCACGGACAGCGGGACGCTCCAGGTCAGCGCGGGATACAGCGACGGCCTCGCCAGCCTCTACGGCAGCGCGACCGCGCCGATCGGCTCGCAGGCGGTCGGGGAGCGCCAGGGGCGGGGCGGTCCTACGGCTCCCGGTGCCGATCGCCGGCAGCCTCTACCTCCATCTGCAGGGGGCACCGACGAGAGCTTCGCCTCCCTCGGCTACGCTGCGGCCTTGGGCAGCGGGATCCAGACGAGCGACAGCCTCGGGATCACCAACGCCGGCGGGTCACCGGGCGTGCACGCGTCGACGTCGTGGGCCTACGTCGCTGGCCCCGGGAACACGTTGGGGGCCGATGCCGACCTCATCTACACGACCGGCCGACGGCAGCGTGACGGGGCGCGTCGCGGCGCGCTACGCCGCGGGCTTCGGCCCTGCCGCCTTCAGCGTCAGCGGGGGCTGGGACCTGGGCCAGGGGACGGTCGGGATGGGCAGCGCCTTCTCATGGGACGGAGGGCCCTGGAGCCTGCAGGTCAACGGCGACGCCGGGCTGGACACCGTCACGGACGCTTTCAACTTCGGCCTGGGCCTGACCGGGCACGTGGCCGTCGACTTCGACGTTCCGGAGTCGGTCGTGCGCGCCACCGGCGGCCGCCGGCTCGGGCACCCTCGAGGGGCTCGTCCACGCCGGGTCGGCAGGGCGTCCCGGGCGTGACCGTCAGGGTCGGGCCCGTACCGGGTCGCACCGGCAAGGACGGTCGCTTCGACGTCCAGCTTCCGCCCGGCGAAGTCCGGCTGGCCCTCGACCTCATGACCCTGCCCATCCAGTACCAGGTCGAGGGCCCGCTTGAGCGCACGGTCACCCTCGCCGCCCGGCATACCGCGCACGCCGACTTCCCGGTCGTCGCTTCGGCGGCCTCACGGGCAGCGTGCTCCTGGACAGCGATGGCAACGGCACGCCGGACACGCCGCCCAAGTCCGGCGGAGGCACCGTCCTCCTCACGACGGGGGCCGAGCAGCCCGCGCGCCCTCCAGGTCGACGCGAACGGGAACTTCTCGGCTCGCGGGCTGCTTCCCGGCACGGCAACGCTGAAGCTGTCGAATCTCCCGCTGGGCTCGCAGGTCGAAGGCGCGGACACGCAGACGGTCGACGCTGCGGGCCGGGAGCGTCAGCCACGCCACCTTCCTCGTCGAGCCCGCCGTCGTGAGCGCGCCGGTATTCGGCGCCAGCAGCTTCCGGATCCGGTCGGTCGCGACGGAGGTCGCCAAGGTGCCCCCCGGCGCCGCGCCGCTCGTCACCGTGAAGGTGCAGGGGCATGCCGACGCGCGTGGACGTCGTCGTGAACGGCGCCGAGCCACGCCCTGAAGGGCAAAGCGGCGACACCTGGACGGGCCGCGTGCCGGTGCCACCGGACGCCAAGAACGGGGTGTTGAGTACCAGGTCGTGGCGACGAGCGGGGCGGCCACTGTCGAAGCGCGACGGTCAGCTCCTGGTCGACCCGTCGGCCGCGGCCGTAACTCGGCGAAGGCGAACGGTGCCGGCCAAGGCTGGGCGGCGTCCAGAAGGTGAACGTGACGGTCTACCTGCAGGCGACGAGCGTGAGCTGACATCGCCGTTCGGTGGTCGGGTGAAGGCTCGGAGAGCGCAACCCGGCCGCTGGACGGCCGACCTCCCGGTCCCCGACGGCACGAAACCGGACATCTACAGCGCGAGCTACACCGTCACGACCGAAGACGGTCGCACGCTGACCGGGGACGTGCGGTTCCGGGTCGTCGCCCCCTTGAGTGCTTGGTCGGCTTCGGCTTGCCTCAGGGGTTGGGTTGCGCCGCGTAGGTCGCGGTGAAGCTGTAGGCTCCCGCCGCTTCGCCGCCGTCCACATGCAGCCCGAAGTCGGACGGCGTCAGGAAGGTCACGTAGCCGCGGTGGCCCGACGTGCTGCTGAAGACGTAGCCATCGGCCTGCGGTCCGCCGAAGATCCGGATGTCGGGCACGCCCAGAGACGAGTTCGGTCGGCCCCGAGTTCTCCACCACCGTCACGTCGACGCGGTAGCCGGTGGGGTTGTTCGTGGCGACTGCCAGATCGACTGAAGTCGCCGACGTCATCGGCAGAAGATGCACCGGTTCGCACGGCCTGGAGGTAGGTGACGAAGTTCGAGAGGGTGTAGTCGAAGTCAACGCTCGCCGTCTGCCCCGCCGGCACAGCCGTCGAGGAGGAGGGACACGTACGATGGGATCGTCACCGTGATGGTCGTCGTGACGGAGTCTCGCACCTTGTTCCCGTGGCTCGGTGGGCCGTTCGCATCCCACGCGTGGAAGGTCACGGTCGTGGTGTAGGTACCTGGCGGCTCGCTGCCGTCGATGCGCAGCCGGTACTCGACCGAGACGTCGGTCTTGTTGACGTCGTGCGTGAAGAGCGTGACCGGGATCGTCGAGATGGGCGCCCAGTCCAGTACGATCGGCTCGATGTGCGGCCCCGACAGGGTGATCCGCGCCTCCAACGTCATCGGTGTCGGCGGGGACCAAGGGGACCGCGAGACCTCGAGGCTGTAGGCGTTCTTCTTGTCCTGCAGTACCTGGAAGGCGATCGGCGACGTCGGGCTGGTCGGGCTCAGCGCGCCACCGACCGCGGCCGCGTACTCGGCCTGGGTGGGCAGGAACTGCACGCCGTTGCTGCAGTCCTTCGGGGGGACGCAGTGGATGGTCTGGGAACCGCAGCTCCCCCGCCAGGCCGATCGCCACAGCGAGACAATGGGCGCAGAGAGCCAACGCACTACTGCACCTCGTACGGTAGTTGTCCCGGTCAGAAGGCCCCCGCGGGAGTCTTTGAGGAGAAGCAGAAGGACATAGTAGCCCTTCGGTAGGTCCGGCATCTTGACCGAGATGTCCCGTTCGCTCTCCCTGAGGATGGCGCTACTACCGACCGAAAGGCTCTGGACAGTATTTCCGGTGGTGTCCCGCACCTCGATCGAGCCCGAATACCGCATCACCGTGTTGCCCTCGTTGGCGACGATGGCGTGGACGCTAGAAGCCATCGCGGTACATGTCGGTGAGCTTCGATCCGTTCTTCTCGGTGCCGGCGACGGTGACATAAACGACCACACCGACCCGCTGCCGCATCGAGACCTGCGTACCCGAAGCCGTTCCCGGCGCCGCGGGCGTCTCTACGAACATCACGGCGTTGTAGGTCCCGGCCAGCATCGGGTCGTTGGGCACCTGGATGTTGAGCCGGACTGACTGCTGCCCCGCCCCCGTCATTTCCACCGAATCGCTCGGGAGCTGGATCCAGGACGCGGCGCTTAGGCGACCTCTCCCGGCGCCAGGTACGTGAGCTGACCGTCTTGCGCCATCGCCCAATCATTCGTCGCCAGGCCGAGCCGTACAGCGTCGGTGCCCGTCCAGATCGCATCGAACGTCGTGGTAACCGACCCCCCCACGGGGACTGTTGACATCGATTCGCGGTGGCGAGACGCCGATGTCCGCCGCATGCGCGGCGGACATCCAGGGAAACAAGAGTATGAGGAGTGAGGGGGATCGGCGCATTGCTCATCACATCATGGCACGGAGGCCGAGTAGGTTACCGTGTAGGTGTAATCGCCGGGGGTCTCGGTGCCGGTCAGGCCGAAGCTGAAGTCGGAGCTGTCCGTGATGAGTGTCTGCCAGCTCGGAGCCGTAGTGTTGTTCGTGCCGTTGATCGTCATGGTCGGATTGGTCGTGAGCGCTGATGTTGAGCATGATCTCGCCCATCACCGTCCCGTCCATGCCCGTACCACTGCCCGCGGAGGTGATAGGCCGTCACTGTGACGTTGCCGGAGGCGTTCGTGAACCCCTCGAGCGAACCGAAGGCCGTGCTGCTATCCGGCGCCAGCGACACGGTGCCGCTCGTGGCCGCATTGCGGATCTCGGCAACGGTGGGCGTGAAGCTGACGTCGTAGGTGCGGTACCGTTCAGACGAAGCATGACGACGTACGGGATGTGGACGAGGACGTGTGCTGGACCGGCCATCGATTCGCGCCATTCGTGGTCGCGATGAAGTCGTCGACTGCGCAAACGACGCGCCGACCGTTCCCAGGAGGAGTGCAGCTGCTGCGATGAGGATGGTCTTCTTCATAACGTTCCCTCCGGATCAAACAGAATCGGCCGGTCGCGCTACTAGCTCCACCTGTCCCAAGCGCCCGAATACAGGATCAGGTTTCATCGCTTCCGAAGGGATCCCCGCCAGCTCGATTTGGTGGGGAGTTCGTAAGACTGACCGGAGCCTAGCCAGGGCAGACTTACAGAACTCTTAATCGGCGTGCTGTTTGTGGAGTCCTTTACGCGTCCTGGACGGGTTTGTTGGAAATCCCACAGAATGCGGCTCGCCGCGGCCTCTTCCGATGCGCTGCAGAGATGCCGTCCTGGACGAAGGTTCGGCGTGCGGGTGCTCCAGCGACGAGAGCAGGCCGTCCGACGGGCACGTGGGTCCCCGAGGACACGGCGCCGCACAGCCAGAGCACAGCCAGAGCACAGCCCGAATACAGCGCCGTCGATCCCGCACCCGCCGTGCGCCCGCCCCCTAGCCACACGTTGGCCACCCCGCGCCCACCCCGCGCCTACACTGGAGGCATGAACGACGGGCCCGAAGCCACACCCCGCGGCGACCGCCCCGGCGACCGCCCTTCCATCCGCCTGGACAACGTCCTCAAGCTCGCCGGCATCGCCGAGACCGGCGGTCAGGCGAAGCGCATGATCCAGGGCGGGGAGGTGCGGGTGAACGGCACGGTCGAGACGCGCCGCAAGCACATGCTCCACGACGGGGACGAGGTCGAGGTGCAGGGCGAGACCTTCGTCGTCGAGTTGACGAGCGAGGACGAGCTCGAGGACGACATGGACGATGTCCTGGACGACGGCCCGCACCCTGCAACGGACACCCCACCCAGTGGCGCAGCGGAGGAGAACGGGCCCGACGGCGCGCCGGACCCCGACGCTCGCCCACCCCGCACCTGACCCAGCCGAGCCCCCGAAACCCGCCAGGCTCCGTCACACCGAAGCCAGCGCCTCCACGGTCACGCCCTCCAGCGCCACCGGGCCCACCTTCTCGCCCGGGTACCAGAGCGTGCGCGACCGGAACCTACCCGCCGCCGGCGCGCGAAACACCTCGACCCAGCCGTTCTCCAGGTCGAGGAGCCAGACCTCCCCCACCTGTCCACGGGCGTACAGCGGAAGGCGCACGTCCTTGGAGGCCGGCGCGCGCACCACGTCGACCGCCAGGAGGGCTTCGCCCCCCGGGCGTGAAGCTGCACGGCCGAAGCGTGCCGACACGTCGAGCAACGCCAGGTCAGGGCGCAGCAGGTCCTGACGCGAGAGCCGCAGGGCGGGCAGGAACTCCAGCACCGCCCGCCCCAGCAGCAGCGGCTCGAGCCGCGAAGCCAGCCCCACCACCGCCGCCACCTCGACCGCGCGCGGCAGCGGCGGCACCGCTACCCTCCCGTCGATCAGCTCGGCGCGCGGCCCCGCCGGCAACGACCCGGCCCTTTGCCGGGCCAGGAACTCCGCCACGCTGGTGCTCCCGCGCGTCGGAGGAGCCGAATCGGGATCCCCCGTGCCGACCGAACCCTGGGCCCCACCGGACCCAGGCACCTTGCCCGAGCGCCGCGCCGCACCGTCACCGGAAGCCTGTTCCGACCCGCCGCGCGGGTCGCCTCCCGCTTCGGTCCCCGCGCCCTCGCCCACACCCTGCCCTGCACCCTCCCCCGCGCCCCGTCCCTCGTGCTCTCCCGACCGCCTGGTTGCCATGCCCCGAGCATGCGCACCCCCGGAAGTTCTTGCACGCGCCGCCGGGAGCCGCGCCGACCGCTCCTGGGCCCGCGTCGCGCCCGAGCCGGGCGCTCCCAGCACCCGTGATACACTCCCGAGCGGGCGTCCGGAGGCCCTTCATTACCTATGCCCAGACGCGATGACATCCACAAGATCCTGATCCTCGGCTCCGGCCCGATCGTCATCGGGCAGGCGGCCGAGTTCGACTACTCCGGCACCCAGGCCTGCAAGGCCTTGCGCGGCGCCGGATACGAGGTCGTCCTCATCAACTCCAACCCGGCGACCATCATGACCGACCCCGAGGTCGCCGACCGCACCTACATCGAGCCGCTCACGCCCGAGTTCGTCGAGAAGGTCATCGAGGCCGAGAAGCCCGACGCACTGCTGCCCACCCTGGGCGGCCAGACGGCCCTGAACCTGGCCATGGCGCTGTGGGAGGCGGGCACCCTGCAGAAGCACGGCGTCGAGCTCATCGGCGCCAACCACGAGGCCATCCAGAAGGGCGAGGACCGGCAGCGCTTCCAGCAGGCCATGGCCGACATCGGCATCAAGACGCCGGCCGGCAAGATGATCTCCAGCCTCGACGAGGCCCTCGCCTTCGTCGAGACCATCGGCTACCCCGCCATCATCCGGCCGAGCTACACGCTCGGCGGCACCGGCGGCGGCATCGCCCACGACGAGGCGGAGTTCCGCCAGGTGGTGCGCCAGGGGCTCCACGACTCGCCGGTCCACACCGTGCTGGTGGAGCAGTCGGTGCTGGGCTGGAAGGAGTACGAGCTCGAGGTGATGCGCGACCACAACGACACGGTCGTGATCATCTGCTCGATCGAGAACGTCGATCCGATGGGCGTGCACACCGGCGACTCCATCACCGTGGCGCCCGCCCAGACCCTGTCGGACAAGGAGTACCAGCGGCTGCGCGACTACTCCATCGCCATCATCCGCGAGATCGGCGTCGACACCGGCGGCTCCAACATCCAGTTCGCCGTCAACCCGGTCGACGGCGACGTCATCGTCATCGAGATGAACCCGCGGGTGTCACGCTCCTCGGCGCTGGCATCGAAGGCCACCGGTTACCCGATCGCCAAGATCGCCGCGCTGCTGGCCGTTGGCTACCACCTCGACGAGCTCCCCAACGACATCACCAAGGAGACCAAGGCCGCCTTCGAACCGACCATCGACTACGTCGTCACGAAGATCCCGCGCTTCGCCTTCGAGAAGTTCCCGGGCGCCTCGACCGAGCTCGGCACCCAGATGCGGTCGGTGGGCGAGGTGATGGCCATCGGCCGCACCTTCAAGGAGTCGCTCCTGAAGGCGATGCGCTCGCTCGAGCTCGACGTGCGCGGCGAGACCAAGGACATGAACCTGGCGCAGCTCGAGGCCCGCCTGACGCCCAACCCGTACCGCCTACCGGCGGTGCTGGAGTTGCTGAGGCGCGGTAAGAGCCCGCAGGTGCTGTTCGAGAAGACGCGCATCGACCCCTGGTTCCTGGGGCAGCTCAAGGAGATCATCGACGGCGAGAACGAGATCCGCGGCATGCCGGAGCCGGAGGCGTGGACCTGGCAGCAGTGGCGCGAGATCAAGCGCATCGGTTACGCCGACGCCGACCTGGCACGGCTGACCGACCGCGACCCCGCGAGCGTGCGCGCGTTGAGGCTCGCGCATCGCGGCGCGCCGGTCTACAAGACGGTCGACACCTGTGCCGCTGAGTTCGAGGCCTACACCCCCTACCACTACTCCACCTACGAGTGGGAGGACGAGGTCGTCCCGTCGACCAAGGACAAGGTGCTCATCCTCGGCTCGGGCCCCAACCGCATCGGGCAGGGCGTCGAGTTCGATTACGCCACGGTGCACGCGGTGTGGGCGCTGCGCGAGGCCGGTTTCGAGACCATCATGGTCAACTCCAACCCCGAGACCGTCTCGACCGACTACGACACCGCGGACCGGCTGTACTTCGAGCCGCTCACCTTCGAGGACGTCCTGAACATCGTCGAGCACGAGAAGCCCAAGGGGGTCATCGTGCAGCTCGGCGGCCAGACGCCCCTGAAGCTGGCGCGCCCGCTGCACGAGGCCGGCGTCCCCATCTGGGGCACCCCCGCCGAGGCCATCGACGCCGCCGAGGACCGGGATACCTTCCACGCGCTGTGCACGCGCCTGGGCATCCCGCAGCCCGCCGGCGGCGTGGCCACCGAGCCCGCCGAGGCCCGGCGCCTGGCCCGCGGGATCGGCTACCCCGTGATGGTGCGGCCCAGCTACGTGCTGGGTGGGCGCGCCATGAAGGTGGTGCGAAGCGACGCCGAGCTCGACGCCTACCTGGACGAGGTCTACAGCGAGCTTCCCGACAACCCCAGCATCCTGGTCGACGACTTCATCGAGGGTGCCGTGGAGGTCGACGTCGACGCCGTCTCGGACGGCGAGACCACCGTGGTGGCCGGCATCATGGAGCACATCGAGGGCGCCGGCATCCACTCCGGTGACAGCGCTTGCATCACGCCCCCGGTGACGCTGTCGGCCGAGGTCGTCGCCACCATCCGCGACTACAGCGTCCGGCTCGCCGACGCCATCGGGGTGCGCGGGCTCATCAATATCCAGTACGTCATCAAGGACGGCGAGGTCTTCGTCATCGAGGCCAACCCCCGTGCCAGCCGCACCATCCCCTACCTCTCGAAGGCGATCGGCCACCCGCTGGCGAAGTACGCCGCCCTCATCGCTGCCGGCCGCACCCTGGCCGACCTCGGCTTCACCGAGACACCCGACCCGCGGCTGTACAGCGTGAAGGAGGTCGTGCTCCCCTTCCTGAAGTTCCGGAACATCCTGCCGGTGCTAGGGCCCGAGATGCGCTCGACCGGCGAGAGCATGGGCATCTCCCACGACCCGGCGCTGGCCTACCTCAAGGCGGAGCTCGCCGCCGGGGTGGCGCTGCCGGCATCCGGCCTCGTCCGCCTGATCGGCAACGGCCTGGAAGATCTCGACCGGCGCCTGCGTGCACTCGGTTTCGACGTCGAGCGCGACGCTCAGCTCGGGGATGCGGGTGACGATCCCGACTACGCGCTTCTGGTCGACGTAGCTCACACGGCGGAGCTCCGGCGCGCACTCGAGAACGGCGTCCCCTACGCCACCACCGTGCAGGCGGCGAGCTGGATGGTCGACGCGATCGAAGCGGCGAAGGACGGCACCCTCGTGGTGCGGGCTCTCCAGGACAACTGACCGTCGGCCGGAGCCATCGCCTCGGAGGTTGGTGGTCTAGGGTTCCCGCTCGTCGACGCCGCCGTCGGCCGGAGCCTCGTCGACCGGCGCCTCGTCGGCGTCCCCTTCGGACGCGTCGGCACTGTCCGGTGCGGCCTGCAGCCATTCGGGTTCCCCCAGGCCGGTGAGGCGCTCCCGGCTACGGTTCGGGAACCGCCCACGCAGCGACGAGGCGTAATCGGCCAGGTTGGCCAGGCCGTCGCCGACCGGCAGACGCAGGCAGAACTCGCCCTGCCCGACGCGAGCCACCAGGTGGAAGGGGGCCTCCGTGAGGCGCTCCAGCACCTTCAGCACCACGTCGCGGCTGAGCGTGCCCCCGCCCGCCAGGTCCTCCAGCAGGAACACCGTGGGAGCGCGCAGGCCCGCCAGGTGCGTGAGCACTTCGGAGAAGGCGCCACGCTCCGCCACGAGCGTCGCCACGTTCTTCTCGAAGCGTTCCAGGCCGTGTCCGAAGAGCCCCTCGCGCTCGAAGTGCAGCTCCAGATCGAAGGGGCTGACGGGCACGCTCTGGCTCAGGGTGCGCGCCCGGTGGAGCCCTTCCCACGACCACAGCGTGGCGCGGGCGAGCTCGGCCGGCGCCTGCAGGCGCTGCAGGTCTCGGCGGTCGCCGAACACCGACAGGTAACGCGCGCCGGCCTCGCGCCGCCGCGCCAGCAGCGCGGCCCAGTCGAGGCGCTGCCCGTAGCCAAGTGCGAACACCAGCGCGGTGTAGCCGCGCCTGCCGAGCTCGGCGTGCACCATGAGCTGGCCCTGGCCGAGCGCCTCCACCCGGAACCCGAACGCCTGGAGCAGCTCGCGCGCGCGGCCGACGTGCTGCAGGTCGATCTCGTCGTCGTCGTCTGCGTCGTGGGTCAGGGCGGCATCACCCGGGAACACCGTCGCCGCGCGCGGCGGCGCGCGCCGCTCCCGGACGGACGGCGAAGCGGCGTGCGACGCCACGTTCTCCTCCGCTTCGGTCGCCGGCGGAGGCGTCGGCGGCGGTGGAGTCCGCCCGAGCTCCGGAACGTCGCCTACAGGCAACGCGCCGGCTCCCTGGCTACCTTCCTCCACGGCATCGGGCGCACCTCCCCCGGAGTCACGCCACGGCGTCGGCTCCCCGGTCTGCCAGGGATCCTGCCACGTCGACTGCCAGAGCGCCTCCTGGCGGGCCTCGCCGGGGCCCTCCGGCGCCGCTCGGGCAGCCGTTTCGGCGCCGCCGTCGTCCGCGACCGGGCGCTCATGCGCCTCCCGGGCGGGCGGTTGCGGCGCCGTGACCGGCACGCCGACCGGCGCGGCGGCGACGTGCCCTTGCGCCTTGCTGCCAGCTCTCTGCCGCGAGGCGCGACGCTGCGCCTCCTCCTCGTCGATCCTTCGCTCCAGCGCTGCGCGGGCATGCCAACGCCCCTCGAAGAAGACGAAACGATCGTCGACCTCCAAGAGGCCGCGCAGGTCGAAGTCCTCCGGGAGGTCGGGGTACAGCGCCCGCACCTCGGTCTCGTTGGCCGCCAGCTCCGCCTCCGCCAATTCGTCGAGTAGCGCAGCCACGGCGCCGGGGCGCGCGTAGTCGGGCTTGCGGGCGCGCGGAAGCGGCGTGAACGCGAAGCGCCCGTCCTCCAGGGGACGGATCAAGAGCTCGTCATTGACGTCGAGGTCGTGAACGGCGAAGAACTCGTCGAGACCGGTAACGGTGCGGGGCCCGGTGGCCAGCAGCTCCAGTGCGACGTCCCGTCGCGTGTCGACGGCGGCGATGGCTCCGTCCTCGGGGAACAGACCGAGCATCGTTCGCGGCAGCGTGAGCGCTCCGTTGCGCAGGCAATGGCGCGTCAACGGATAGCGATACTCCTGGTCCATGCGTCCCCTCACACGTTCGGTCATGCAACCGGCAGAGGCTGGCCTGCCCCGCGAGCGTTTCGCGCTCGCCCGTGGGACCATGTCCGGGCAGGCATTGTCATCATTTCGGCAAGTGTAACAGAAGGTCCGTCAGTCGTCGTGACGCTCGCCCCGCAGCTTCTCGACGTTGCGTCGGAACACTTCCAGGCTCGGGAAGCCCGTGGGGCGCATCACGCCGCCTGGTACTCCGCGATGCCCGCAAGCGGGGCAGGTGACGTCGTCGTCCATGGTGGCATCGGACGGGAACACCTGCCCGCACTCGGCGCACCGCACGTGAGGCGTCATGGCCATGGGGGTCCTCCTTGCAGTAACAGCGCGTGCGCGCCCGGAGGCCGAGCCGCCTTGCGGCGTCTCCGGGCGCGCACGCGACACGCGCGTCAGTCCTTGCCGCTGCCGCCGAACACCAGGCGGCGGCGCTTCCGGCGCGGCTGCTCGCCCTGGGCCGGCGTGCCGGGTTGCGCAGCCGGCGCCTTGGGGGCGGACTTGTCAGCGCCCGCGTCGCCCCGGGCCGAGCCGCGACGTCCGCTCTTGCCCGAGCCGCCCGCTGCAGCACCGCTCTCCGCTTCGCCGGAGGCCGGGGTGCCGGCCGCACCGGCGCCCTTTCCCGAGCGCCGACGCCGGCTGCGCCTGGCCGCGGACTTGGTCGCGGGCTTGGCGTCCCCGTCGTCGGACGGAGCCGGCGCCGCGGGCGTTTCGGCCTTCGCAGCCGCCGCCTTGGCGCCCGACTTGGCACCGCCGCGTCGGGAGCGCCGCGAAGACGTCGTCTTCTCGCCGGCGTCCTTCGCCTCCGCACTCTTCGTACCAGCGCCCTTCGTACCAGCACCCTTCGTACCAGCACCCTTGGCTTCGCCGGCCTGTTCGACGGGGCCCTTCGCGTCAGCGCCCTTCGTACCAGCGCCCTTCGTACCAGCGCCCTTGGCGCCGCTCTTCGAGCGGCCGCGCGAGCTCGACGCCGCAGCCTTCGCCTTCGTCGTCGTCTTCGACCCGGACGCGGTCGCCGCCTTGCCGCCACGCTTGGCACGGCCGTTGCCGCTCGCCTGCGCGCCCTCTTCGGCCGTGAACGCCGAAGGCGCCTTGAGCGTCTTGGGTGGCTTCTGCCGGACGGGCTTGTCTTCGACCTCCACCTCCGGCATCTCCATGCTGGCCGGGATGAGGTCGATCTGCCGCTGCGTGGGGTTCGCCTGGAACACCTTCACTTCGACCCGGTCGCCCATGCGGTAGCGCTTGCGGGTGTGCTTGCCCATCAGCATGAGGGCGTCCTCGAGGTAGATGTAGTAGTCGTCGTCCAGGTGGGAGACGTGCATCAACCCCTCGACGCCGTTGGGGAGGCTGACGAAGACGCCGAAGTTGGTCACGCCGCTCACCACGCCGTGGAAGGCTTCGCCGATGTGGTCCTTCGCCCAGCGCGCGTGGTAGTACCGACTCAGATCGCGCTCGGCGCTCTCGGCGCGGCGTTCCCGGTCACTCGACTGCTCCGCCAGCTTGGGGAAGTCGGTCTTGAGCCGCTCCTTGAGCGTCGGCGACAGGCGGTGCTGCAGAAGCGCGCGCATCACGCGGTGCACCACCAGGTCGGGGTAGCGCCGGATCGGGCTGGTGAAATGCAGGTAGTTGTCGAACGCCAGTCCGAAGTGGCCCAGATTCTCCGAGCTGTAGCGCGCCTGCTTGAGGCTGCGCAGCAGCAGGGTGTTGACGATCTGCGCCTCGGGCTTGCCGGCCGCCTCCCGCAGGATGCGCTGCAGGTCCTGCGGACGGGCCTTCTCGAGGTCGAGCGTGTAGCCGAGGCGCGCCAGCGCCTTCTGCAGGGCCTGCACCTTCTCCACGCTGGGGTCCTCGTGCACCCGGAACAGCGCCGGTACGTCTCGCTTGTCGAGCTCCTCGGCCACCAGCCGGTTCGCCAGCAGCATCATCTCCTCGATGAGCTGGCGCGCGGTGTTGCTGCGCACGGGGGTGAGGTGCAACGCGCCCTGCTCGTCGACATCCACCTTGGCCTCGGTGAAGTCGAAGTCGAGCGCGCCCGCCCCGATGCGCTGCTTGCGGAGCTCCTGGCTCAGGTTGATGAGCACCTTGATGTCGCGCTCCAGCTTGCGCTTGCCGTGGGGCAGGCGCCCGCCGTCGCTGTAGTCCTGCACCTGTTCGTAGGTGAGGCGCGCATCGGATTCGATGACGGTCTCGCGGAAGCGCACGCCCTTGACCTCACCCGCCCGGGTGATGTCGACGAACACCGACAGGGCCAGCCGCGGCTCTCCCTCCACCAGCGAGCAGATGCCGTTGGAGAGCGTCTCGGGCAGCATGGGCAGGGTGCGGCCGGGCAGGTAGACGCTGGTGGCACGCTCCTGCGCCTCGTCGTCGAGGCTGGTGCCCTCCGCCACGTAGTACGAGACGTCGGCGATGTGCACGCCGACGCGCAGCATGCCGTCCTTGCCGCTGCCCTTGAGCCGTTCCAGCGAGAGGGCGTCGTCGAAGTCCTTGGCGTCCTCGCCGTCGATGGTGAAGGTGGGGTTGTGGCGGTAGTCGGTGCGGCCCGCCATCATCTCACCGTCCACCGTGGGAGGCACCGCCTTCGACTCGGCTTCGGTGTCCGCGTCGAACTCCGCCTTGAGGCCGTACTTCACGATCACGGCCTTGGTCTCCACCTCGGGATCGTCGCCGGCGCCGAGGAACTCCTCGACCTCGCCGAAGGGTTCCTTCTCCCCCGAAGTCTCGGGCCACGCCATGCGGGCCACGATCCTCGAGCCGCCCTCGAGCTTGCCCACCGACTCGGGCGTCAGCAGGATGCGCTCGCGCAGGCGCGGCGAGTCGGGCCGCAGGATGGCGTAGCCACGCGCGTACTCCAGCGTCCCTACCACCTGAGCGTAGCCGCGCTCCAGGATGCGCACGATCTCGCCGCTCTGACGGTCGTCCTCGCTAGACGTGGTGTTGGGGCGGGCAACCACGCGGTCGCCGTCCCAGGCGCCGGCCAGCTTGTTCGCCGGGATGAAGAGGTCCTTGCCCTCACCGCTGTCGGAGATGACGAAACCGTAACCGCCCGAGGCGACCTGTAGCTTGCCGATGAAGAGGTTCATCTCCTGCGGCAAGCCGAAGCTGCGCCTGCGGGTACGGATCAATCGGCCCTCGTCGGCGAGCTCTCCCAGAAGCTTCCTCAGGGCGTTGCGGTCGTCGATATTCAGGTGCTTCTGCACGTCCTGGACATGCCAAGGGTGCTCCGGATTGCTCCGGAAGAAGGTGAACACCTGTTCCTTGTCGAGTTCTGCCATTGCTGCAAGTGTAGCCCGTGAGCGACCAACACCCCGTCGGCAACGCCGCCCCGGTGTCGGCTACCTGGGCCGCGGGCCGATTCGGGACGTTCAGCTCTGACTGAAACCTGCAAAATGGGCATAGGCTGGACCGCCAGGGAGGGGTCATCATCGAACGACGTGCCCCCGACGAACGCCGGGGCCTGCTCACCCTCATCGAGGAGCTCGGGCTCACCTTCGAAGCACAAGGCATGCCGCGCATGGCCGGACGCATCGTCGGCGCGCTGCTGGTGGCCGACCCCCCCGAGCAATCCGCCGACAAGCTCGCCGATACCCTGCATGCCAGCCGCAGCTCGATCAGCACGATGACCCGGCTGCTGGAGCGCACCGGCCTGATCGATCGGGTCAGCATGCCCGGGGACCGCAGGCTCTACTACCGCAACCGCCCGGACGCCTGGCACCAGCGCACGCTCGACGGCATGGACCCTATCCGCCACATGCGCTCGCTTGCCGAGAAGGGCCTGCACCTCATGGACGGCGCCTCCGCGGAGGTCCTGCAGGGGCTGGTGGACATGTACCAGTTCTACGCCTACTGGGAGCGCGAGATGCCTCGCATGATCGATGCCTGGAGGGAGGCGAAGGACCGCGGGGAGCTGCCCGAGCCGCCCACGGATCGCGCGCCATGACTCCGACCTCACGGCGAGCCCACGGCCTCGCCAGCCTGGCGCGCCTAGCCTGGCGCAACCTCTTTCGCCATCGACGTCGCACGTTGCTGCTGGTCGTGGTGGTGGCCTACGCCACCCTCGCCATCATCTTCTTCTGGGGCTTCACCGACGGTTTCCTCGACTCGATCATGAACGCCCAGGGTCGCCTCGTGGCGGCGCCCGTGCTCGTCACGACCGAGGCCTATCACGGCGACCCGGATCCCTCCAACGCGCTCGCCGACCCCGCCTCGCTGGAGACCCTCGCCCTGCAGGACCCGCGCGTGCACGCCGCCGCCCCGCGCATCGACTTCGGCGCGCTGCTGCGCTCGCCCTACACCATGGAGGGGGTCATGGCCCGGGGCGTCGACCCCACGCGTGAAGGACGGGTCTCCGACCTGCCGCGCAGCGTCGCCGCGGGCCGCATGCTTCAGGGACCCGGCGAGATCGTGTTGGGGCAGGGCCTGGCAGAGCGCCTCGACGTGCGCCTGGGGGAGCGCGTCGCCGTCGACGCCTCCGCACTGGCCGGGCCTCAGGCGCTGGGGCTGCGCCTGGTGGGGCTCATCGACGCGGGCACTGCGGCCGTCGATGACCACGTTGCGCTGGTGGACCTTGCCGACGCCCGCATGCTGACCGGCGTGAGCGGCGCTACCGGCGTCGCCCTCGACGTGCCACTAGGGCAGGAGACCGCGGCCGCGGCCGCCGTCAACGAACGTCTGAGCGGCAGCGCGCACGCCTTCGCGGTAGGCGAGCTGCTCGGCGCGCTTCAGCGGGGGCTCGCCGCCGAGCGCATCCAGATGATCCCCATGGGTCTGCTGTTCTCGCTCTTCGCCGCCGTCGCCGTCACCACCACCGTTGTCGTGAGCGTGCTCGAGCGCATCCGCGAGTTCGGCGTCATCGTGGCGCTGGGCCTCGATCAGGCCAGCCTCGCCTGGCTGGTCACCTTCGAGTCGGTCTTCTCCACCGCACTGGGCTGGCTGGCGGGACTGGTGCTCGGCTACGGCCTGCTCTGGGTCATGAGCGTGACCAACGCTCTGGGCAGCTTCATCAACAGCTTCTACGGCGACCTGCTGCAGGGGCTTGCCCTCACCGACCAGGTACGCGCCGGCATCCGGCCCGAATACGCCCTCTTCGCCTCCATCACCATCGCGCTGGCAGCGCTGTTCTCCGCGCTGGCGCCGGCACGGCGGGTGCGCCGGCTCAACCCCGCCGACGCCATGCGCACGGAGTGAAAGGACGGCCACCATGGCCCGCTCGATGATCAGGACGCTCCTGTTTGCCGCTCTGCTCGCCGTCGCCAGCTTCGGCCTGACCCAGGGCGAGGGCACGACAACCACCGACGCCCTCACCGCCCAGGGCGTCCTGGACGGCGTGGTCGAGAACCTGCGCGGCGTCAGCCAGTGGGCGACGCTGCAGCTCACGGTCGAGCGCCCTCAGCGCACCACCGATTACGTCATGGAGATCGTCACCGACGGCGACAAGCGCTCGCTGGCGCGGGTCACCGCGCCGCCACGGGAGGCCGGCCAGGCCTTCCTCTCGATCGACACCAACCTCCTGATCTACAACCCGCGTCTCGGGCGCAGCCTGCGCCTGCCGCCGTCGGGCCGCAGCAACGCCTTCCTCGGCTCCGACCTCTCCTACGATGACCTCGCCGGCGAGGAGTACCGCGACCAGTACGACGCCACCATCGCAGGACGCGACGCCGACGCCATCACCCTCGACCTGACGCCCCACCCCGAAGCGCCCACCCCCTACGGCAAGTTGGAGTTCCGGGTGCAACCCGCCACCTACGCCCCGCTCACCCTTACCTACTTCGACCAGCGCGGCAACGCCGTGAAGCGCATGAGCTTCTCGGACTTCAAGGCGGTCGACGGCAGGACGGTGCCCGAGCGCTTCGAGGTCGTCGACCTGCTCAAGGACGGCTACCGCACCATCGCCGCCTGGACCCGGGTCGATTATTCAACGCCGGTACCGGACGCCTGCTTCACCGAGGCCGCGCTGGAACGGGGCTGCCGCTAGCCATGCTGGCGCTCGCCTGGCGCAACCTGTGGCGCCAACGCCGCCGCAGCCTCACCAGCGTCGGCGCGGTGGCGCTGGTGGTGTGCCTCTCGCTGCTGTACTACGGCATCGGCGGCGCCGCGGTGAACAGCATGTACCGCAACCTCACCCAGGCGGCGGGCCAGGTACAGGTCCACGTCGAGGGCTACCGCAACCTCCGTGACTTCTCGGCCGGGCTCGTCACCGGCGCCTCCCAGGTCGAAGCCGCGGCCCGTTCTGCGGCGGGCTCCGGCGTGGTCATCGGCGTGCTCGACGTCCCCGGACTCCTCATCCACGGTGACCGCTCGCGCGCCGTTGCCCTGTCGGGTCGACAGTGGCCCGCGGCCCTGCAGGCCTCCTACTTGCGTCAGAACCCGCTGCAGGGCAGTTTCGTGCGCGCCGGCGACGAGACCGGCATCGTGCTCGGCCGCAGCCTCGCCACCGCCCTGGCCGTCGGGATCGGCGACGAGGTCGTCATGTACGCGCCCGGCACCGAAGGCTATGGCGCCGCCTCCTACACCGTCACCGGCCTTGTAGACGTGCTCGACCCCAACACCGCCGCGCGCACGGCGCTGGTGTCGCTGACGGCGGCACAGGCCCTGGCGGCACCCGACGCGCTGTCGCGGCTCGAGGTCCACTTCCCCGAGGTCCGGCGCGTGCAGGAGGACGCCATCAGCGCCGAAACGGCTCGTCAGGTCCGCCAGGCGCTGCCCGACCTGACGGTCGAGACGTGGCGGCAGCTCTCCCCCGCGCTCGGCCGCATCCTCGACTCCATCCGGCCCTTGATGGCGATAACGACGATCATCTTCTACATCCTGGCTGGGCTGCTGGTGGTCAACAGCGTCTACCTGGGCATGATCGAGCGCATCCGCGAGTTCGGCGTGCTGATGTCGCTGGGGGCGAGCGGCCGGCGCGTCATGGGGCTGATCACGCTGGAGAGCGTGGTGTTGTGCTCCGCCGGCGCCGTCCTCGGTTCTGCCGTCGGGCTACCGCTGGTGGGCCTGATGGCGCGCGGCTTCACCGTCCCCGGGCTCGAGCAGTACTACGCCAGCTTCGGCCTCGACCCGGTCTTCTACGCCAGCATCCACCCCAGCGAGGTGGTGTTCGCCATCCTCTTCGCGCTAGGCACCGGCGTCCTGGCGGCGCTGTGGCCCGCCTCGCTGGCTTCGCGCCTCGAGCCCGTCGAGGCATTGCGCTTCACGGCGTGAGCGCACCGCAACCCGGAGGGACGGAATGAGCCTGTACCGCATCGAGAACCTGCAGAAGCGTTACCGGACCGGCGAGGTGGAGACGCTGGCGCTGCGCGGCGTCGACCTCACCATCGACGAGGGCGAGTTCACAGCCGTGGCCGGGCCGTCCGGCAGCGGCAAGAGCACGCTTCTCCACCTCATGGGGGCGCTCGACACCCCCTCGGCCGGCGAGGTCTACCTGGCCGGCACCCGCATCGACCGGCTCGGCAAGCGCGACGCCGCCCGCATGCGGCTGGCGAACCTCGGCTTCGTGTTCCAGGCGTACAACCTCATCCCCGTGCTGACCGCCCTCGAGAACGCGGCCTTCGTGCTGGAGCTGCAAGGCGTCGGCCGGCGCGAGCGAGAGAAGCGGGCCCACCAGGCCCTCGACGACCTCGGCATGGCGGAGTTCGCCAGCCGTCGCCCCAACCAGCTCTCCGGCGGGCAGCAGCAGCGCGTGGCCGTCGCCCGCGCGCTGGCAGCCGAGCCGAAGATCATCCTGGCCGACGAGCCTACCGCCAACCTGGACAGCGAGACCGGGCACGCCCTCATCGAGCTGATGCGTCACCTCAACCGAGAGCACGGCGTGACCTTCGTGTTCAGCACGCACGATCCGAGGCTGCTCGACAGTGTGGACCGCATCGTCCGGCTCGAGGACGGACGCGTCGCCGGCGAGGAGAAGCGGGGCGGGAACACGCGCGTCGAGGCATGAGCATGCCGCTGCGCCCCATGCGGGGGGGCCGTCGGCATCCTCCGCCAGCGCGCCGCCACCTGGTCCTGGCGCGTGCGCTGCGGTGGTCCACGGCGCTGGCGCTGGCGGCGGCCGGAACGGCCCTGGCACAGGTCCGCGTACGCGTCGAGATCCCCTACGGCGCCAGCGTGGGGCTGGCCTCCTCCGGCGGTGCCACCGCCGGCCAGGCTTCCCTGGTGACCGGGCTGCACGTCGACGCCGAGGCGGCGCTCGAACCCTTCCACCTGACGGTCCGGTTGGATCCCTCGATGACCGTCCTGGACGCGGCGACCATGACGCCGGCAGTGCCGCCCACCGCCCCATGGCCGAGCTGGGAACCGGGCCTCACGGAGGCCTACGCACTGTTGCGCGAGGGCCGGCTCGACGTCAGTGCCGGCATCGAGCGGCTCCCGCTCGAGACCGCCCGCCTCACCGTTCCCTTCCAGCTCGACCGCAACGCCGCCGATGGACAGCGCCGCGGCCTGCTGGGTGCGCGCGCCAGCCTCTACCTCGACCCGATGCGCCTGCGGGGTGCGCTCTTCGAACGCGGCGGCTCGCTCGGCGGCGCGTTGAGCGTGCGGGCGGACCTTACCAGCGCCCAGCTCGAAGCCCACGCCGTGATCCTCGACGGGTTGGCGTTCGGCGCCTCGGCGAGCGGCACGCTGGCCGACACGGTGCTCTACGGCGAAGCCTGGCTGCTCACCGAGCCGTGGCGTGCGCGGGCCGCGCTGGGCGCCAACGGCTACCTCGGCGACGCGCTGTGGACGGCCGAGGTCGCCTTCGCGCCGCCGACGGGCCTTCCAGACGCCGCCGCGGTGCCGCAGCTGGCCGCCCAGGTGACCGTTCCCTGGCCCGCCGAAGGCAGCCTTGACGTCTACGCCGGTGCCGCGCTGATGGACAGCGTCCTCGCGCCGGGCGAGCGCCGCGTCGCCGGGCAGGCGTCGCTCACCTGGGTGACCGGCAACCCCGACGTGCAGCTCGAGCTCGGCCCCGCGGTACGGTTCGGCGAGCTCGGCGCCCACTACGTGCTGACGCTCCGCCTCACCACCTACACCGCCTTCTGAACGCCATCGTCCGGCCCACACCACCCGCTGCCCCGCGCCGCGCAACGCCTCACAGGAAGGTCGCGATCTCCTCCAGCGGTTTCCTGTCGATCCTCGGAACGCGCGCGCCATCGGCCGGGTGCCCGACCACCAGCAGCAGGAAGGGGCGCTCGTGCGGCGGTCTCCCCAGTAGCTCGTTCAAGAACCCCATCGGGCTGGGCGTATGCGTAAGGCTCACCAACCCTGCCTCGTGCAGGGCGGCCACCAGCAGGCCGGTGGCGATCCCCACCGATTCGCCGGCGTAGTAGTGCATGCGCTTCTCGCCATCCGGCATGATGCGGTAGGGCTGCGCGAAGATGCCGATGAGCACGGGCGCGACCTCCAGGAAGGGCTTGGAGGCGTCGGTGCCCAGCGGCGCCAGGGACTCGAGCCACGCCTCGGGAGCGCGCCGCTGGTAGAACGCCCGCTCCTCCCGCTCGGCCTCCACCCGGATGCGCCCCTTGACGCCGGCATCGGTCACGACCACGAAGTGCCAGGGTTGCAGGTTGGCGCCGTTGGGCGCGGTGCCAGCCGCGCGTAGGCAGGTCTCGATCACGTCGCGGGGCACCGGCCGGTCGCTGAAGGCGCGTACGCTGCGCCGCGTGCGCATGCGCTCGTAGAAGACTCGAGCACGGGCCAGGATGTCGTCGTCGGTGCGGGGCACGTACCCCGTCAGGGGCTCGGTGGCGGGCATGGGACCCATTGTGCCCCAGCCGCTGGCCTATTCGCGCCCTCTTGTGGCGACCTCAAGCTCGGCGGGGCGGTGTCTCCCTCGGCGGGCGGGCCCTATCGGGCGCGCGCGATCTCCCGCTCGGCCAGCGCAGTCAGCGCCTCGCGCGCCGGCGAGGGCTCGAAGATCTCCAGCGCGCTCACCGCATGCCCCGCCTCCCGGCGGATGCGCTCGCGGGTGCGCACGTCGGCGCCGTGCTCGCGCACCAGTGCGACCATGCGCGCCACGTCGTCGCTGCGCGCGGCATGGCGCCGCACGATCTCGCCGGCCTCGCGCACCTGATGCTCGAGCACGAGCAGCAACACCGGGTAGGTGGCCTTGCCTTCGCGCAGGTCGCCGCCCACCGGCTTTCCGAGCTGCTCGGCGTCGCCGAGCAGGTCGAGGTAATCGTCCTGCATCTGGAACGCCCGGCCGTAATGCATGCCGTAGCGCACCAGCGCATCGCGTTGCGCCTGCTCCACCTCGCTCAGGATGGCGACGCCCTCCAGCGCCGAGGCCAATAGGATGGCCGTCTTCCCTTCGATGACGGCGTCGTAGTTGTCGAAGCTGTAGTCCTCCAGGGTCGCGGTCTGGAACTGCAAGACCTCGCCCTCGCAGATGGCGGCAGCGGTGCGCGACATCAGCCGGGTGAATTCCGCACTGCCGGTCTCAGCCAGCAACCCCAGCACGCGGGCGAGCATGAAGTCGCCCGACATCACGCTCACCACATTTCCATAGCGTCGGAAGGCGGCCTGCGCGCCGCGCCGGGTCTGCGCGTCGTCGATGAGGTCGTCATGCAGCAGCGACGCGGAGTGGAGCAGCTCCACCGCAAGCGCCACCTGGAGGGTGCTCTCGCGGTCGGCGCCCAGCAGCTTGCCGGCCAGGAAGCTGAGGCTGGGACGCAGCCGCTTGCCGCCCGCCCCGACGAGGTCATCGCCGATCGCTTCGATGAAGGCGACCGAGGAGTGCAGCTGTCCCTGCATGCGCTCCTCGAACGTCGCGAGATCGTTCCGGATCAGATCGAACACAACGTCGGCCAGTATACGGGCGCGGAGGCTGCAGCCGCAGCGCGTTCCGAGCGAGGGCCTGGTCGCCCGGCCGGCACGGTCAGGAGCTGACACTCTCCTTGGCTGGCGTGCCCTGAAGGTAGTACGCTAAGCGCTTCAGCCCGGCCACGAAATCGACGGGTTCCACGAACACGCCACTGGGAACGTTGATGACGGTAGGCGCGAAGTTCAGGATGCCGCGGATGCCGGCAGCCACCAACCTCGCGGCCGCCTCCTGGGCGGCCTGGGCCGGCACGGTCAGGAAGGCGATGTCGATGGCCGACGCGGCCACCCGCTCGTCGATCTCGTCGACCGCATAGACGTCGACGCCGCCGATGTGGCGCCCCACCTTGGCCGGGTCGCTGTCGAAGGAGGCCTTGAGCAGGAAGTCGTACTGGTCGAAGTTCGGGTAATCCGCCAGGGCCTGACCCAGGCGCCCCATCCCCATGATGGCGACGTTCCACGGGCGGGTCAGACCCAGGATGCGGCGCAGCTCCCGCCGCAGCGTAGGCACGCTGTAGCCCGCACCCCGCGTACCGAAGCGGCCGAAGTAGGCCAGGTCCTTGCGCACCTGGAACGCGGACACCTGGGCCTCTTCGGCCAGAGCATCCGACGAGGTGCGCTTGATCTCGGCCTCTTCGAGGTCGGTGAGGATCCGGAGGTAGGTGACGAGACGGCTGACCGTAGCCGTCGGGATGTTCCGCATCAGCGCGGGAAGCTGTCGATCCCTGCAGCCTTCAGATCGGACTGGACCTGTGGCAACCGGTCCGAGCTGAACGGCCCGATGAGCAGCTTGACGAGCCCGCTCTCGGTCCTCTCGGTGACCTGGTAGCCCATGGAAGCGAGCTTGTCGCGCTGCGGCTTGGCGCTCTCGGCATTGCCGTAGGCGCCCACCTGCAGGTAGCGCTGGCCGCCGGCCGTGGCGCTCGACGAGGCGGTCGTCGTGGACGACGCGCTCGACGTGGACGGAGACGAAGACGCGGAGGGCGTGGCGCTGCCTCCCGCCGAGGGGCTGGCGGGTTGCGGCGCGCTGTCCTGGGTGCCCTTGAACTGGTACACGACCGGATCGACACCGAAGCCACCGCCCTTGATCTTTGCGGCCACCCCGTCGGCTTCCGACTGGGTGCGGTAGGGCCCGACCAGCACGATCGTCAGGTCACCCTGATCGGCCAGGAACACCGGATAGCCGGCCTTCTTGAAGGCCTGCTCCTGGCGCTGCGCGTAGTCGGCGTGCGAGAACGCGCCCACGGAGATGCGGTACGGGGCCGCCGCGCCGGGACCGTTGTCGGCCGCCGTCGACGGGCTGGCCGAGGTCGCAGCCGACGAGCTCGCGGGCGGGGCCGCGCTCGCCGTGGTCGAGGCGCTCGGGGCCGTGCCGGTCGCTGCGCTACTCGACGCGCCGCCGGACGAGGCCGAGCTGCCGTTGTCGCTGGGGGGGAGGACGGCCACGCCACCACTGCTGCTGCCCGAGGGAGCCGCAGCCGTGGAACCGGTGGTCGCCGCCGAGCCACTGGCCGGGGTGGTGCCGCTACCGGCCGTGCCGTTCGTCGAGCCGCCGCTGGTGGCCTGCGTCGACGAACCGGCGGCGCTGGATGAGCCGTTGGTCGAGGACGGAGAGGACGACGTAGAGGGCGACGTCGTGGAGGGCGAAGCCGCGGGCGGCGCCGAGCTCTGCGTGGTCGCGCTCTGCGCCGGTGGGGCGCTGGTCCGGGTGCTCTGCCCCACGGGGAAGAACGATCCCCCCGTGATGAGCGTCGCGATGATCCCGGCGATCACCGCGACCAGGGCGATGCCGATCAGCAGGTCGGGCCAGTTACGTCGAAGCCAATCCATGGTTCCATTCTAGTGCAGCGGTGCATTAGAGGTACTTGGTAATCGCGTCGCAGGCCTGCTGGTAGCCCTGCTGGCACGAACTCTTCCAGGCATCCCGCGCCGCACTCTGGCGGTCCTGGGAGTACAGTGCCCAACCGAGGTTGTAGTAGCTCTCGCTGTCGTTGGGGTTCTGTTGGACCAACAGCTTGTAGACGGTTTCCGCGTCCTGGAAGCGCTTCGCCGCCAGGTAGGCGGCGCCCAGGTCGACGCGGGCTTCGACGCTGTTGGGTGCGAGCTGGGTGGCCCGTTCGAAGTACCGGATGGCGCTGTCGTAGCTCTTCTGCTGGTAATCGGCCAGGCCGGCCCAGAGCTGCGCCTGCGAATCGTCCGCCTTGGCCTGCACCACCTGATCGAGCTGCTTGGCGGCCGCGGCGTACTGCCCCTTGCGGTACAGGGAGCGCCCTGCGATGAAGCGTGCCTGGATGATCTGATTGGCGTCGCTGAGTTGAGCCAGCGCGGCCTGCGCGTTGGAGAGCGCCTTGTCCGTCTGCGCGAGCTGGTCGTAGGCCGAGGCGAGTGCAAGGTGGACGTCACCGTTGTCGGTGGCCAGACTGCTGGCCTGTTCGAGCGGGTCGAGCGCCTTCTGGGTCTGCCCGCCCTCGAGGTAGCTCACGCCCAGGTTGTAGAGCGCCTGCCAGGAGTTCGGGTCGGCTTGTGCGGCCTGCTGGAACGACTGAGCGGCGTCGGCATCGCGGCCGAGGCTCTTCTGGAGGGTGCCCAGCTTGACCAGGATGTTCGCCTTCGCGCTGTTGTTGCCCGCCGCGTCGGCCTTCTTCAGGGCGCGGTTGAGAGCGAACATGGCGTAGTCGACCTGGCCCTGCTTGACGTAGATGTCGGCGATGAGGGCGCTGACGCGGTAGTCGCTGCTACTCGACTCGAGCTTCGTCAGCTCGGGCAGGGCGTCGAGACCCTTGCCCGCCTGTTCGAGCGCCCGGCCGCGCCTAAGGATCATGTCGGCGTTGCCGGGGTCGAGCTGCAGCGCCGAGGCGTAGGCGTCGGCGGCACTGGAGTAATCGTTGGTGAGCTCGAGCTGGCCCGCCAATCCCAGGTACGCGTCGATCTTGTCCTTGTTGGTGGCGACGTTGTCGGCCACCTTGATCGCGGCCTGGAACGCGGCCGCAGCGTCCTTGGGGCGACGCAGCTTGGCCAGCGTCACCGCCCGGTTGAAGTGCCCGTCGAAGCGCTGCGGGTAGAGGCGGGTCACCTCGCTGAACTCGAACAGCGCGGCCTGGTAGTTGCCGGCCGCGTACTCGGACAGGCCGAGCCCGTAGTGGGCGTCGCCGTTGCCGTAGTCGATCGAGATGGCCTCGAGGAAGCTGTCCTTGGCGTCGACGTACTGCGACGCCTGATACTGCGCGTTCCCGAGATCGACCCATACCGTCGCGTCGTTCGGATTGGCCTGGGCCTTGGCGCGCATTTCGGAGATCGACGGTTGGGCCCACGCCGACGAAAGCACAAGCAACAGGGCGAGGGACGCCACGACGGCCTTGCCCAAGCCCCGATTGCACGTCATGCTCTTCATGCCAGCCTCCAGATCGCTGCGCCTACGTATCCCCATAGACTGCGTGCGAAACGATAATTCCGGTGTCCACTGTAGTATGGTGCGCCGTTCGGGACGTGTGAAATCCCCCACGAGATATGCCCTTCACGGCGGCAAAAACCGCCCTCAGGGACGGGACTCGCGTAGCCGCAACGACACCTGCGAGGGGTCCGCCGCATTCGCGGCAGCGCCCTCGGTGAGGGCAAGTTGCCCGCACGCTCCCCCCGCGTCGCGTCCACGGCTGAAGCGCACGGACACCGGGATGCGGGAGCGCTCGAGCTCCCCCCGGAAGCGCTCCGTCGCCGCTGCCGTGCTGGCCTTGAAGCCCGACCCCGACCAGGGATTGAACGGGATCAGGTTGACGTGCACCTTCAGACCCCGGAGCAGACCAGCGAGCGCACGCGCCCGGCCGACGTCGTCGTTGACGCCGCTGAGCATGGTGTACTCCACGGTGACCCGCCGCCCGGTAGCCTCCTGGTACGTGCCCACCGCGTCCATGATGTCGGCGATCGGATGCGCATGCGCCGTGGGGATGATCGTGCGCCGCGTCTCGTCGTCCGGCGCATGCAGGCTCAGGGCCAGCACCAGCGGCAACGCTTCCCCCGCGAGCCGGCGGATGCGGCTCGGCAGCCCTACGGTCGAGAGCGTGATGCGACGCGGCGAGAGGTCGAGGCCCTCCGGCGCCACCAGCGTGCGCAGGGCGCGCACGGCGTTGTCGTAGTTGAGCAGCGCTTCCCCCATCCCCATGAGGACCACGTTGCGGATCTCGCGCGGCGCCACCCCTTCGGCTGCCGCGACCACCAGGACCTGCCCGACGAGCTCACCCGCCGTCAGGTTGCGGCCGAAGCCGAGCGAGCCGGTGGCGCAGAAGGCGCATCCGGCGGGGCACCCCACCATCGAGGAGACACAGACCGTCTTGCGGTCGGCGTAAGGCATGTACACCGCCTCGGTGCGTTGCCCGTCCGGCAAGCCGAAGAGGTAGCGCACCGAGCCGTCCTTCGAGGGGAAGCGCTTCACCGTGTCGAAAGGCGAGATGCGGTAGCGCTCCGCCATCGCCGAGCGCAGCCCGGCCGGCAGGTTGGTCATCGCCTCGAACGCCTGCGCACCGTGCCGGTAGAGCCACTCCGCTAGCTGCTCGGAGCGGTAGGCGGGCTCGCCCTCGGGCAGCGGCAGGTCGGCGGGCGGGGCTTCGTAGAGACTGGGCAGGAGGGCGGACATCGGCCAACAGGGTACCGCGTAGGGGCCGGCCGGGCCCGCGTCGCCGCAACGCTCGCGGCGCGTCCGACGCTCCTGAGAATGCCTTCGGGCTATCATCACCGGAACGACACCCGATTCTGACGCCCTCTCGCGCGCATCACGGGGAGACGACGTATGGCTGCACGCAAGCTGAAGACGATCGGCATGGTGCTGGCAGGCGGCAAGGGTACCCGGCTGCATCCCCTCACGTGGAAACGCACCAAGCCGGCCGTCCCCTTCGGTAGCAAGTACCGTATCATCGACTTCGCGCTGAACAACATGATCAACTCCGGGATCTTCGGGATGTACATCCTGACCCAGTTCAAGGCGCAGTCGCTCACCGAGCACATCCAGCGAAACTGGCGCTTCGGCAGTTTCATATCGGACTACTTCATCACCCTGGCGCCGGCGCAGATGTACCTCTACGAGGAGCTCGGCGCCGAGTGGTACCGCGGCACGGCCGACGCCATCTACCAGAACCTGCACCTGATCGACAACAACGACGCCGATCTGGTGGCGATCTTCAGCGGCGACCACATCTACAAGATGGACATCAGCCACATGATCGAGTACCACCTCGAGCACGAGGCCGACGTCACCATCGCCGCCTACCCGACCCCGGTCGCCGACGGCCAGCGCTTCGGCGTGCTGCAGATCGACGAGCACTGGCGCATCCAGGAGTTCCAGGAGAAGCCCAAGAACCCCAACCCCATCCCCGGCCGCCGGACGCACTGCCTGGCCAGCATGGGCAATTACATCTTCTCGGTCGAGAAGCTGGTCGAGTTGCTCAACCGCGATGCCGCCGACCCCGGCAGCGAGCACGACTTCGGCAAGAACGTGCTGCCCATGGCGCTCGAGGAGGACTACCGGCTGTTCGCCTACGACTTCGCGCGCAACCCCATCCCGGGCCAGGATGGGCCCAACACCTACTGGCGCGACGTGGGCACGCTCGACAGCTACTGGGAAGCCAGCATGGACCTGGTCGACATCGAACCCGAGTTCGACCTCTTCAACGACGAATGGCCGCTCCGGACTTCGGCCGAATTCTCGCCCCCCGCCAAGTTCGTCCACGAGGAGGAGGGACGGACCGGCCGCGCATTGAATGCTCTCGTCGCCGGCGGCGTCATCCTGTCGGGTTGCACCGTGCGCCACTCGCTGCTCGCGCGCCGCGTACGCGTGCACTCGTACTCCACCGTCGAGAACTCGGTGCTGTTCGACGACGTCGAGATCGGCGGGGGCTGCGTCATCCGTAACGCCATCATCGACAAGAACGTCACCGTGCCCCCCGCCACGAAGATCGGGGTCGACATCGAGGAGGATCGCGCGCGCGGGTTCACCGTGACGGACAACGGCATCGTGGCGGTGCCGAAGGGCTACAGCTTCCGGTGAGCGACGGTTCGCCGACCGTTTTCCGATCACCGCGTGCGCACCCACCCGGAAGCGGTGGGAGAGGGGCCTGGGACATGGTCCCTTGGCTTACAGCCGGGCTTCGCGCCGGGGTGCTACCCTTGTTTGACTAGCGCCGCGCACGCCGAGCGTGGCCCTGACCCGTGCGGCGCCGGGGGCGCCCGCTGGAGGACCTGTTGAAACGATCGTTCAATCCCTGGCTGCTCGTGATGCTCATCATCCTGGGCATCTTTGTGTTCAACCAGTTCAACTCGGGCGGCTCGAGCCGCGAGATCAACTACTCGACCTTCACCAACCTCGTCGATCAGGGCAAGGTGGCTTCGGTGACGGTCGACCGCACCAACGGCAACATCGACGGGGACCTCAAGAGCGCCTCGCAGGTGACCATCAAGGGCCAGCCGGAAACGATCCAGTCGTTCCACACCACGGCCATCATCACCGACTCGTTGCTGGGCACGTTGCAGAAGAACGTCTCCAGCGTGACCATCCGCAACCCGCCGCAATGGATCGGCTTCGTCGTCGGCTCCATCCTACCCATCGCCCTGCTACTCGGCTTCTTCTGGTTCGTGTTCATGCGTGCCCAGGGCGGGCCGAACCAGGTGATGCAGTTCGGGCAGTCGAAGGCCAAGCTCTACGGTCGCGAGAACAAGGTGCAGACCACCTTCACCGACGTCGCCGGCCACAAGGAGGCGAAGCAGGAGCTGATGGAGGTGGTGGACTTCCTGAAGAGTCCGCAGAAGTACCTCCGCATCGGCGCCGAGATCCCCAAGGGGGTCCTGCTGGTCGGTCCTCCCGGCACCGGCAAGACGTTGCTGGCGCGCGCGGTGGCTGGTGAGGCGGGCGTGCCGTTCCTCACGGTCAGCGCTTCGGAGTTCATGGAGATGTTCGTGGGCGTCGGCGCCAGCCGCGTGCGCAACCTCTTCGAGGAGGCCCGCAAGGCCGCGCCCGCCATCATCTTCATCGACGAGCTCGACTCCATCGGTCGACGTCGCGGCGCCGGCATCGGCGGCGGGCACGACGAGCGCGAGCAGACCCTGAACCAGATCCTGTCGGAGATGGACGGCTTCGAGAAGGACACGTCGGTCATCGTGGTGGCGGCCACCAACCGCCCCGACATCCTCGACCCGGCGCTCTTGCGCCCGGGCCGCTTCGACCGCCAGGTCACCATCGGGCTGCCCACGCAGAGCGAGCGCGAGGAGATCCTCAAGGTCCACATCCGCAACAAACCGGTAGCGGAGGACGTCAACTTGAAGCGCCTGTCGGAGGCCACCCCGATGTTCTCGGGCGCCGATCTGGAGAACCTCACCAACGAGGCCGCCCTCATCGCGGCGCGTACCAGCAAGCAGATCATCAGCTGGTCGGACTTCAACGAGGCGCTCGACCGCATCACGCTCGGGCTCCGGCGCGGGAGTCTCGTACCTACCGAGGAGGAGCGGCGCATCCTGGCCTTCCACGAGGCGGGCCACGCCGTGGCCTACGCGGCGGAGCCCGACCTGGGCAACATCCGCAAGGTCACGATCATGCCGCGCGGCGGCGCCGGCGGCTTCATGGCGCCCCTGTCCAAGGAAGAGATGTTCTACAACGTCGACCGCTTCCGCAGCCAGTTGGTGGTGGCGTTCGGCGGGCGCGTCTCCGAGAAGCGCGTGACAGGGACCATCTCCTCGGGGGCGAGCAACGACCTGAAGCAGGCCACCGAACTCGCCAAGCAGATGGTGCTCGACATGGGCATGGGCAAGGAGGAGTACGTGGCGTGGGGCTCCGACCAGGGTCCCGTGTTCCTGGGCGGCGAGATCTCCCGCCGCAAGGACTTCTCCGAGGAGACCGCGCGTGAGCTCGAGGAGGAGGTCACCAGCATCCTCGAGTCGACGTACCGCGCCTGCGAGAAGGTGATCGACGACAACTGGGCCGCCGTCCAGGCCGTCGCGAACGCCCTGCTCAAGCGCGAGACGATCGACGGCAAGCTGATCCACGGCGCCTACGAGAAGGCCCGGGCTGGCGTGCCGCACGAGGAGATCACCGACTGGATCGTCGGCGAGGCAGACGAGGTCGAGCGCCGCTTGCAGGAGCAGGAGGAGCGGCAGCGCCGGGCCGACGAGGAGCGGCGGCACAGCGCCAGCGACCACGGCCGCACGCCTCCCCCGATCGAGCCGCGGCCTGCCTCCGAGACCGGGAGCTGACGGCCGCCGCCAAGCCCGACAACGTCCGCCCGGCGGGCGCCTCCACCAGAAGGCGCCCGCCTTCCTCATGCAACGCGGGGTATCATTGCCCGCGGGCCGAGCCCGGGGAGCGCTGAAGTCGTGTCGTTGCTGGACGGGAAATACGAGATCATCAGCCAGACCATGGTGGGTCGGGGCCGGACGCTCATCGAGGCCACGGCACCCGATGGAACCCTGGTCCGGATCGAGTGGTTCGAGCTCGAGCCCGTCAAGGAACATGCCTTCGAGCGCTACCGCCGCCTGCTGAAGCGCCTCAAGCGCGAAGGCAAGGCCGCTGTGTACGACGTGATCTCTCGCCCGGGCGCGCACTACGTGGCCTGGGAGAGCGCCGGCGACGGCCTGCCGCAGGCCCATGACGCCGCCATCGACGCCGCCCTTCAGGAGGACGGTTTCGACACCGGCTCCGCCGACGTCCGACGCAACGGCCGCACCACCCGGCTCTACGGTCTCACCTGGGACGGCGGCACCCCGGTGCAGCAGCACCACGTGGAGCCCGAGCCCACCCCGCGGCGGGGTGCTTGGCGCCCGGCCCTTCCCGAGCGGTTCGCGCCCTGGGCTGTCGCGCTCTTGCTCATGGTCGCGTCGGTCGCGCTGCTGGCGGGGGGCTTCCTGCGACGTACCAACAACCGCACGGTGCAGGTCCCCGACGTGGTCGGGCAGAACATCAACGACGCTCAGCGTGCACTGGCGCGGCTCGACCTCAAACCCGACCCCACCCCGCTTGAGTCGTCGAGTGCGGCGGGGACGGTGCTCTCGGTGCAACCCGCAGCGGGCACCGCGTTGCGCCCCGGGCGCACGGTGCAACTGAGCTACGCCCTGCCGCAAGGGCAGCTCGCCAGCACGCAGGTCCCGCAACTGGTCGGGCAGAGCTACCCGGACCAGGTGACGGCCGCCCTGCAGAAGGCGGGGCTCGAACTGGGGACGATCGCCCGCATCCACGCCTCGACCCCGGCCGGCGTGGTGCTGGCCCAGTCCGCTCCGAGCGCCTCGAAGCTGGCACACGGCCAGCCCGTGGATGTGCTGGTCAGCCTCGGCCCCTTGCCGCAGCAGACCTTCCTGCCGAACCTGGTCGGATTATCCGTCGACGACGCGCGCTACCTGGCGGGCGTCGCCGGCCTCACCCCGGACCAGATCCTGGAGGACAAGGTGAATGCCCCGGACGGCTACCCCGGCGAGGTCTTGAGCCAGTCGCTGGCGCCCCACCTGTCCGAACCCGTGGACGAGTCGATCCTGCGGCTGGTGGTGCAGCAGGGCATCCCGACCTCCGGCCAACAGGCGGCGAGCGTGCCCTCGGTGGTCGGAATGCCCCTCGACCAGGCCGAGGCGGCGGCGGCGGGCTACACCGTCACGACGACCACCGTCGAGTCGCCGCTGCTCCCCGAAGGCGTCGTGCTGCAGACGCCGGCACCGGGCGCCGATCCAGGCGACCGTACGCTGGCGCTCACCGTCAACGTGCACCCCGTCCCGCTCGGGGACCCCGGCGCCTTCGCCACGGTGAAACAACCGTCGTTGCGGCACGTCCCGTACGCCTGGAACATCCAACCCGGCATCTCCCAGCAGGTGGCGATGGTCTACGCCCGTCCCCTGAACGGCCAGCGCACCCTCGTCAACCGCACCACGGTGCAGGGCGGCGAGCAGTTGCAGGGCACCTGGCTCACCACCTACCCCGGCCCGGTCACCTTCACGCTCGAGCTCAACGGCCAACCCTACGGCTCCCCCCTGTTCGTTCCCTGAAGCCGGCGGCGGAGGGCGATTGTTGCCCGGAGCGGCCTTCGGCAGGGCAAGGACGCGGTAGAGTATCGGCCGGCCCGCGGACCCGCGCCCGCTCAACGTCTCCGGAGGGGAACGTGCTGCAGACGATTCGCGACCTCTCGCGCCACGTGCGCAATCACGCCCGGGCCTATCTCCTGGGCGTAGCCATGATGATCGTCAACGCGTTCTTCACGACGCTGACGCCGATCATCCCGGGCATGGCCATCGACGCCCTGAAGCAGGGGTCCATGACCATGGAGCGGATGTGGCTCTTCGTCGCGGCCCTGCTCGGCACCGCCCTGGCCGGCGGCCTCTCCATGATCATCGTGCGACGCTCCCTGCTGGCTTCCAGCTGGGAGATCCAGTTCGACGTGCGCCGCGATCTCTTCCGGCACTTCGCCAGACTCGACAGCGCCTACTACGACAACCACCGCGTCGGGGACCTGATGGCGCGCCTGACAGCCGACCTCAACGCGGTGCGCATGTTCGTCGGGGTGGGCGCCTTCCAGGCCATCAACACGACGCTGCTGCTGGCGTTCACGGTGACGCGGATGTTCCGCTTGAGCCCCAGTCTCACGCTCATGATGCTGGGGATCATGCCCGTCATCTCGCTGACCTTCTTCGTGTTCATGCGCATCATCCACCGGCGCTACCAGAAGGTGCAGGAGCAGTTCAGCGAGGTCTCCGCGATGGCGCAGGAGAACTTCGACGGCATGCGCGTGGTGAAGGGCTTCGGCATCGAGAGCCGGCACCTCGGCACCTTCCGCCGCCTCAACGACGAGTACATCCGCCGCTATCTCTCCCTGAGCCGCGTCGACGGCCCCCTCGACCCCATGATGGAGACGCTGTTCGGGATCGCCGTGACGCTGCTGCTGCTGGTCGGCGGACGCTACGTGCTAGGCGTAGGCGGCAACCTGACCATCGGCCAGTTCTCGAGCTTCGTGTTCCTTTTCAACGGCATCCAGTGGCCGCTCATCGCACTGGGCTGGATCGCCAACCTGGCACAGCGCGGGTCCACCTCCTGGCACCGGCTGCGCGAGATCCTCGACAGCGAACCCGCCATCCAGGACGGTCCCGAGACCGACTACGGCCTGCGCCGGATCCGCGGTGAGATCGAGTTCCGCGACGTCAGCGTGGCTTTCGACGGACTTCCGGCACTGGAGAGCGTCAGCTTCCACATCCGTCCCGGCGAGAGCATCGGCATCACCGGCCGGACGGGTGCCGGCAAGACCTTGATCGCCAGCCTCGTGGGGCGCGTGCTCGACCCCGACTCCGGCCAGATCCTGCTCGACGGCATCGACGTCAAGCGCTACCCGGTGGCGGTGGTGCGGCGCTTCATCGGCCTGGTACCGCAGGAGCCCTTCCTGTTCAGCGACACCATCGCCGAGAACATCGCCTACGGCGTGCCGGAGACCGACGTCGAGCGCATGATGCCGGAAGTGGAGCGCGCGGCCGCCCTGGCGCAGCTCGCCGAGGACGTGGAAGGCTTCCCGCTGGGCTACGAGACGCCGCTGGGCGAGCGGGGCGTCACGCTGTCCGGCGGTCAGCGCCAGCGCACCGCCATCGCCCGCGCCATCGTGCGCGACCCCCCGGTCCTGATCTTCGACGACGCCCTGTCGGCGGTCGACACGCAGACCGAAGCGCGCATCCTGGAGGGGCTCGAGCAGGTCCAGCGCGGCCGCACCACGCTCATCGTGGCGCACCGCATCAGCGCCTTCCAGCACTGCGACCGCGTACTCGTGCTCGATCGCGGCCGCATCACCGAGGAGGGCACCCATGAGGACCTCCTCGCCGAGGACGGCTGGTACGCCGACATGCACCGCCGCCAGCAGCTCGAAGCCGATCTGGAGGCCGCATGATGGATGCCGCCGAACGTCTCGGCGCGCCCCGCGCCGTGACGGACATGGACCTGCCTGACTACTCGGTCGAGGAGGCGAAGGCGGAGTTCCGGCGGCTGCGTCGCAGCCGCCGCGGCCGCATGCGCGAGGAGAGCAGGCTCGACGAGGACGGCGAGGCCTTCGAGAAGTCCTTCGACTGGCAGATCATGGGCCGGCTCATGGCCTACCTGAAGCCCTACCGGCTGCAGCTCGGCGTGGCCATCGGCCTGCTGCTGGCCTACAGCGCCGTGACGCCCGCCTTCCCGACGTTGCTGGCCATGGCCGTCGACCGTTACATCATCGCCGACAAGGCGCCCTTCAGCGGCCTCAGCATGGACCAGCGGCTGCACGGGCTCACCGTCATCGTGCTGATCTACCTGGGGCTGCGCCTGGTCAACTTCGGCTTGCGCTACGGCTACACCTACCTGGTGGACTGGCTCGGCCAACACATCATCTACGACATCCGCGGCGAGATCTTCGCCAAGATCCAGCGGCTGCACATGGGCTTCTTCGATCGCACCCCCGTCGGCCGCCTCATCACGCGCATCACCAGCGACGTCGACGCGGTGCAGACCATGATGACCGACGGCGTGGTGGGCCTGATCGCCGACATCGGCATGGTGACGGGGCTGCTGGTGTACATGTTCAGCATCAACTGGCGCCTGGCGCTCATCACGCTGACCGTCATGCCGGTGTTGTTCCTGGTGCTCAACCTGCTCAGGCGCCGCATCCGCGACGCCTACCGGGCGGTACGGCTGCGCACCTCGCGCTCCAACGCCTACCTGGCGGAGAACCTGGGGGGCATGCGCACGGTGCAGCTGTTCAACCGCGAGGCCCGCAACGAACGCAGCTTCGACCGCATCAACCTGGGCCTGCTCGACGCCTACTCCGAGCAGATCCGCTGGTTCAGCCTGTTCTGGCCCACCGTCAGCATCCTGTCGGCGGTATCGATGGCGATGATCCTGTACTACGGCGCCCTCGAGATCGTCGGGCCGGGTCTCTCCAACACCGTCACCATCGGGGTGCTGGTCGCCTACATCCAGTTCTCCAACATGTTCTTCCGCCCGCTCCAGGACCTGTCGGACAAGTTCAACATCATGCAGGCGGCGATGGCCTCCTCGGAACGCATCTTCGGGCTGCTCGACACCCCCGAGCAGATCGGTGACCGGGCGGACGCCGCCCCCTTCGAGACCGCCTTCCGCGGCGAGGTCGCCTTCGATCACGTCCACTTCGCCTACAACGCCGAGGATTGGGTGCTGCGCGACGTCAACTTCACCATCAGGCCGGGGGAGTCCGTCGCGTTCGTGGGCCATACCGGCGCCGGCAAGACCACCATCATCAGCCTCATCAGTCGCTTCTACGACGTCCAGCGGGGAGCGGTCCGCATCGACGGTCGCGACGTGCGCGACTACGACCAGATCGAGCTGCGGCGCCACGTGGGCATCGTGCTGCAGGACCCGTTCCTGTTCAGCGGCACGGTGCGCAGCAACATCACGCTGGGCGACGACAGCATCCCGCAAGAGCAGGTCGAGCAGGCCGCCCGCTTCGTCAACGCCCACGACTTCATCGCGCGGCTCCCCGGCGGCTACGACACCGCGGTGCGCGAGCGGGGCGCCGGCTTCTCGACCGGCCAGAAGCAGCTCATCGCCTTCGCGCGGGCGCTGGTGCAGAACCCCGACATCCTGCTGGTGCTCGACGAGGCCACCGCCAATGTCGACACCGAGACCGAGGAGCTCATCCAGGACGCACTCCAGAAGCTCATGCAGGGGCGCACCAGCATCATCATCGCGCACCGGCTCTCCACCATCCAGAACGTGGACCGCATCCTGGTGATGCGCAAGGGCAAGCTCATCGAGGAAGGCAGCCACGCCGAGCTGCTCCAGGAGGACGGCTACTACCGCAAGCTCTACGAGCTGCAGTTCCAGGAGCGCCCGGACCCGAGCTGACGGACGGCGCCCCTGGGACGGCCGTCCCTTGTCGCGGCCCGGAATCCGGCGCCATGCTGCCCCCGGCCGCCGGGCCCGCCACGCAGAGGGTGCGCGGCGTCGGCGCCCGCGGCGGCTTCGACGTCAGCTACCGCTCCGAACCCGCCGCGGGCGGTTAGAGCCCGGCGAAGAGGTCGTCGACGGGAGGCTCCGGGAAGGCGCCGCGAGCGCCGCCCAGCGTGAACGTCTCGTGGCCCATGAAGGCGCGCCAGCCCTCCTCGTCGCCCGAGGCGCCCGCGAAGCTGGAGCGCGGCCCCACCTGGCTGCGGTGCGCGCGGATGGCGCGCTCCTTGGCCTCCACCCACACCGACACGTCGAGCACGGCCGCGAACGAGTCCTCGCTGACGCCGTAGAGGCCGGGGTCGAGCCGGGCCATGGGGCCCTCGTTGCGGCTCTCCTGCATCCGGCGCATCCGATCGACCGAGATGGCGTTGTAGAACAGACGCCGCGGAGGGGCCTTCGTGACGCCACCGGCCGACCAGAAGGCGGCGGTGGCAGCACGCTGGATGCGGATGTGGTCGATGTGGCCGTAGGCCCCGTGCGGATCGAAGGTGAGCATCACCTGGGGCTCGAGCTCGGCGATGAGCGGCCGCAGCACCGCCTCGAGGTCGAACTCGTCGACGTTCATGAGCGCCCTGGGATCGTCGTAGCGGGTGCGTTCCTGACGCCCGGAGTCGTGATAGTCGAGGAAGATGGGCTCCTCGATCCCGAGGGCGCGGCAGGCTTCACGCAACTCGGCCTCCCGCAGTACTCCCACGTCGACGTCGGGATCGATGTCGGGATCGGTGATCTTGCCCGATTCCCCGCGCGTGGCGCAGATGAGGCGGACGTCGAGCCCCGCCGCGGCGTAGCGGGCGAGCGTGCCGCCGGTGCCGAACGCTTCGTCGTCGGGGTGGGCGTAGACAGCGAGCAGCGTCATGTCATCATCCTACGTCGCTGACGCGCGGCGGCCGGTCGCGCATGGATCGGCGTCGCGACCGCTCGCCGACCCCCTCACAATCCTCACGCCACCCTCAAGTCCACCTCAGGGGTCGGCGCTACGGTTGGAGGTGCAGGGCGACGTCGTAACACCTCCTAGACACACGTGACCCCTCCACGAAAGGCCGGACCGCCCTCTCCGGCCTTTCATTTTTTTGGTCCCTACTGCTTCAGGACCTTGACACGGTAGAAGAACGGCAGCTCCTGGCCGGGCTCCATGGGAGCGAGCACGGTCCAGCGCACCGTGGTGTAGCTCGTCGGCTCGGCCACCTTGCGCGCACCACCGCTTCCCACCAGCACCGGCGGCTTGGAGAAGGCCTTGCCGCCGTCGGCGGAGAACTCCGTCAACAGGCTGTCGGACGATGGGGTCGCGGAGTTGGGGACGTACTCCATGCCGTCGGGAACGGGGCTGGTGATCTGCACCACGCCAGCGGGGAGGGTCGTGTCGGACGCGTTCTTGGCGAAGAGCCGGTACTCCACGATCTGGCCGGGGCGAGCCGTGTCCGCCTTGCTCAGCTTCTCGCCCTTCGAGCCGTCACTCTTGGTGACCTCGCTGACGACGTAGATCTCGGTACGGATCTGGACCGGGTTGCTGGTCGCCGACGTGCTGCCGCCGGACTGCGGGCCGGAGTCCTGCGCCAACGCCAGCCCCAGCGGCAGGAGGGCGAAGAGCGCGGCTCCGAGGAGGAGAGCTTTCCGTCGTGATCTCATCGGCTCACACTACCAGGACAGCATGACGGGCTCTTGAAAGCTCGCTGAAGGTTCGACCAAGGCCGCGCGCGTCGTCAGCGACTCTGCTGGGCCGGTCCGGCCTGGCTGCTCCCGGGCGCGGCGGCGCCGCTTCCGCCCGGGGACGAGCCTGCGAACGTGACGTAGGGCTCCGCTTCGGCAACGCCGTTCCGGGCGGCCGCCCGGAACCACCGCAGCGCCTGCGGGAAGTCCTGGGACACGCCGGTGCCGTGGAACAGCGCCAGGGCGTACTGGAACTGCGCTGGACCGTACCCTTCCTCGGCCGCCTGCTGAAACTGCGCCGCCGCCTGGCCCGGATCACGCGGCACGCCCATCCCCCGCAAGTAGAGCTTGCCGAGCGCCACCTGCGCCTGGGGATAGCTCTGGTTCGCGGCCAGGCGGTACCAGGCGGCCGCATCGTGGTTGCTCCAGGCGCGTCCCTGACCGTTCTCGGCCATGTAGCCCAGCATGTACTGGGCACGCGGGTCGCCCGCCTGCGCCAACGGCGTCCACAGGCGCCGCGCATCGACGAAGTCGCCGTCGTTGTACGCACGCATGCCGGCCGCCACGCTGCCGGAGGCACGCGCGCGGCCGCTCTCCATCCCGTTGATCGCCTGCAATGCCAGCAACAACACGAGCGAGGCCGCGAAGCCGATGAGCAGGTAGCCCCGCAGACCCAGCGTGCGGGACGGCGGACGCCTGTTCGCAGGAGGCGTCGCCGGTGGCGGGCCGGACCCCTTCGGGCGGCCAGGCTCGCGATCGTCGGGGTCGAGCGCGCTCCCTTCCCCTCGGGCCAGCGCAGCGATGTCGGGCTCCTCGTGGGGCGAGGGTACCCAGCGCGTGGACGACAGGAACAGGGTCGAGGGGGTCGCCTGCTCGGCACGCTCCCGACCCGGAAGCACGCTCCCTTCGGCGACGTCGGTCGAGGGGTTCGACGACGAGGGGCTCGACGGCACCCGGCCCGCTGCGTCGGCGCCACGGACCGACACGGCCACCCCCGCCTCGGCGAAGGCCCTCGCGATCAGATCGGCCTTCTCCTGCAGGACAGGCTTGGTCACGGGCCCGGTGCGACCGTCGAGAAGCTTGCGCAGGCGGGCCGGATCCATGCCGAAGCGTGCGGCGATCGTGGCAGCGACATCCCCCACCACATCGCCGGGCACCGGCTCCCTGACCTCGACAACGAACCGATTCTCCGGCACGGCTCCCTCCCGCGACATCCTCTCATTGTACGCTCGTGCCGTGCCCGCCGCCGTTCGGAATTCCGCGTCGGGTGGTGCCCCTGCCGCGCACGATGCCGCTGCCCGGCACGACGGCGGTGCTATCGTGGGGCACTCATGAAGCTGCTCCTGACGATCGTTCAGGACGCCGACGCCCCGCGTCTGCAAGAGGCCCTCATCAGCGAGGGTCTTCAGTCGACCAAGCTGGCGTCCACCGGCGGGTTCCTCCACGAGGGCAACACCACGCTGATCATCGGGGTCGACGACGACGCCGTGGACAGCGTGAAGGCGATCATCGCCGCCACCTGCCGGGAGCGCACCAAGATCACCAGCGCGGCCTCCCCCATCCACGCCCTCGAGGGTGTCTTCGCGAGCCAGCCGATGGAGGTGCCCGTGGGCGGCGCCATCGTCTTCGTCCTGAACGTCGATGCGTTCGAACGCTTGTGACCGGTCACAGCCGCGCGCTCAACGCACGCAGGTCGAGCGCGCGCAACTCCTTGAAGCGGAACGCCAACGCGAGCGCGACGAGGCCGCTGACAGCCGCCGCCGCGAACAGCGACGGGTACCCGAGGAGCGGCGCGAGCGCGCCGCCGAGCACAGGGGCGAGGCTCGGCAGCGACAGGAAGGTATTCGACAGGCCCACGTAGAGCAGCCGCTCCTCTTCGGGCGCCAGCGCGTAGAGCAGGTTCCAGGACGCGATGCCGACGCTGGAGTTGCCGGCAGCCGAGAACACGAACACGAGAATGAACGCCTTCCAACCGGGCATGAGCAGCGCCGCGACCGGTGCCAGCAGCAGCATCACGACCCCCGCTTGCAGGATGGTCACGTTCCGGGCGCGGTTGGCAAGTCCCCGGAACAGGAAGTTGGCGCCGATGGACGCGAAGGTCGCGACGATGACGTAGGTCCCGAGTACGCTGGGCGGCGCTCCTAGCACCCGGATGGCGTAGACCGCGTAGAAGGGATCGGCCAGCAGGGCCAGCAACCCGAGGACGCGCACCCTCAGGAAGCGACGCAGACTGGGGTCACGCCGCAGCACCGCCGGGATGTCCCCCACCATCGATAGGAACGGACGCCGCATGGCCGGCTTGCCAGCCGGCTCGCGTACCAGGCTGAACGACAGGTAGGACACGCCGGCGAGCACGGTGCCCAACAGGAACACCGTTCCGAAGTCCTCCGGGAAGGGAACGCCGCTGGCCAGGATGTACCGCAGCAGCAAGCCGGCGACCAATGCCAGGGCGCCTCCGACGGCGTTGCGGAGCGCCCAGAAGGTGCCGAGCCGGTAGTGCGGAACCACCTTCGCCGTGACGTCGGCGAAGGGTACGCCGGTCACCCCGCCGGCCACTGCGTTGATGGCGATCATCGCCAGCACCACCAGGACGACCAGGCCCGGACGGTGCCCGAGAACGAAGACGGCCGTCGTCATGAGCGCCCAGGCCGTCAGCCGCACCAGCGACATGCGACGGTACCAGGGCAGCTTGAACGGCTCGTGCGCCAGCCGGTGGGCCACGAAGAGCTGGGGCAGGAACCAGCCGCCGATGCGCAGCGCCGGTACCAACCCCACCACGGCTGCGGGCGCCCCCAGCGCGGCCAGGAACGGTGCCAGGACCAGCGTGCTGTGGAAGAAGGCCTCGGAGCCGTTGACGAAGATGCCGTTGTAGACACCCAGCCAGAAATTCCGGTCCGGCGGAGGGGCCTCACGCATGAGCGCCATCGTACTCCGCAACGCGCCGCGCGGCAGCGCCCGACGGTCGTCAGGACGGTTGACCCTTGCGGGCGCGCCCTCCCCTGCCGATACTCGTGCCAAAGGGAAAGTCGGCACTGTCCGGATCGACCGAGGAGGAATGATGCCCGTCTCCGTTCACCGCGTCCGCTACTACTACGCGACCGTCGAGGAGATCCCCGGCCAGACCTACGCCATCCTCTCCCAGCTGGCAGCTTGCGGTATCGACCTGCTGGCTTTCACGGCGGCGCCCGTCGGGCCCAAGCACGTGCAGTGGTCGCTCTTCCCCTCGGACATCAAGGAGTTCGAGGACGTCACGCACGACATCGGCCTGCCCGTCTCCGTGGTCCAGGACGCTCTCCTGGTGCAGGGCGACGACCGTCTGGGTGCGCTCGCCGACCTGCACGAGCGTCTCAGCCGGGCAAACGTCGAGGTCTACGCCACCAGCGGCGTGACCACCGGCAACGAGCGCTTCGGCTACGTTATCTACGTCAAGCCCGACGAGATCGACCGGGCCGCGGAGGCTCTCGGGGCGCAGGCGACCTGACGCGCCATGCCTTCTACTTCTCCGGCTACTTCGGGGGCGTCGAGGTCCGTCCGGACGCCGCCAGACTCCTGCGCCCAGCGCGGCGGATTGCGCCGCAGACGCGACCTTTGGCGGGTCGGCTTCGTTGACAAGGCGCGCGACCAACCCGTAAACTACAGGTCGCTTGGGGCTGTGGCGCAGCTGGGAGCGCGCCTGAATCGCACTCAGGAGGTCAGGGGTTCGAATCCCCTCAGCTCCACCAAGCAACCTCGGGACAGGGGCGCGACCGGCATGGGTCGCGCCCCGCTCTCGTGCTGCCGGCGCGAGGAGGGGTGAGACCATGAACTTCGAAGCTCGCTACGACGGGGAGGCGTGGGCGCTCGTGTTCGGACCGATCGGCTCCGAGCCCTTCGCGGCCTGGCAGCAACCGCATCACGTGTTCGTCATCGCCGCCCTGCAGGACCCCGACCGCTGGACCGAGCTGATCGGGCGGCATCCGCCGTTCGCCCCCGCCCTGGCCTACGGCTTCCGGCGCGCCCTGCTGGAGGTCTCGGGTACACGCCTGCCCTTCATGCTGGAAGCGGACGATCCGCAACGCGCGCTCGCCGGCACGGTGTTCCTGGGCCTCGACGACGACGAGCTGGCGCGCGTGGACGCCTTCGAGCTGGCGGGCGATCACCGTCGCCGCATCGAGCTGGAGGTAGCGGTCGGGAAACGCCGCGTCGACGCCGTCAGCTACGTCAGGCGCGGTTGACGACCCGCAGCCGGCTCAGCCGAGCGCCACGTCGAGTGCGAGCATCACCAGCACCCCCGCCATGGTGCCCAACGTCGCCGACCGCTCGCTTCCGCGGGTGTGGGTCTCCGGGATGATCTCGTCGCTGATGACATAGAGCATCCCGCCCGCCGCGAAACCCATGGCGTAGGGCAACAGCGGCCCGATCCAGGACACCGCCCAGGCGCCGGCAACGGCGAGCGGCACCTCCACCAGCCCCGCCCGGATGCCGGTGAAGGCGGCGTACCAGAGGCTCCCCATGCCGGCGTTGCGCGCCGCCACCGACACCGCAAGTCCCTCCGGGATGTTCTGGATGCCGATGGCGAGCATCAGCGCCACCGCCTCGCTGATCGCGCCACTACCGAAGCCCACGCCCACCGCCAACCCCTCGGGCATGTTGTGCAGAGTGATGGCGACGATGAACAGGATCACGCCGGCCGCGCTCCGGGAGCCGCCGGCGGCGGCGTCCGGGCGCACCCGGCCGGTGACCAGCACGTGAACGTGCGGGACCCAGGCGTCGGCCCGGTCGAGCATGACCACGCCCAGCACGATGCCGATGAGCACAGGCAGCAAGCCGCCCCGCTCGATGCCCGGAAGGATGAGGCTGGTGAAGCTGGCGGCGAGCATCACGCCGGCCGCGAAACCCAGCGCCGTGTCGAGCGCGCGACGAGTGGGACGGCGCCACACCAGGATCGCGAGCGCGCCCAGCAGGTTCAGGAAGGTAATCACCAGGCCGCCGGCCAATCCCTGCCAGACGGGGTTGGGCCCGGTGATGCGCACGAAGAGGTCGACCAGTTGCGACACGGCACACCCCGCCATCAGGATAGACAGTTCCCGAAAGGATGGTCCGCCTTCCCACACAGACGGTAGGATTGCTCCGCTGTGACGATGCTCCTGGGACTCTTCCTGGCAGGAACCACGGCCGGCGCCCTAGGCGCGCTACTGGGGCTGGGTGGCGGCATCTTCCTGGTGCCCGTGCTGACCCTGTTGTTCCACCTGCCGGTACGGGTGGCGGTCGGGACCAGCCTCGTAAGCGTCATCGCCACCTCGGCCGGGGTGGCCGCCTTCGCCTCGAAGGAGGGTGGTGCCGACGTGCCCCTGGCCCTGCGGTTGGAGGTCGCCACCGCCGCCGGCGCGGTCCTGGGTGGGGTGGTCGGCGCGTTCGTGCCGGCGCGCATCCTGAGCTTCGTCTTCGCGGCCGTGGTGTTCGGGACGGCCGGCTACACCCTCACCAAGGCTGCGAACCACGGCGAGGACGAGGCGATGTACCGGCGCGACTACCGACCGCGTCGATGGACGCTCGGCTACGCCGTCGCCAGCCTCGCCGGCATGGTGTCGGGCCTACTGGGCGTCGGCGGGGGCTTCATCAAGGTGCCCACCATGTACGCCATCATGGGCGTGCCACTGGGCGTGGCCACCGCCACCAGCAACTTCATGGTCGGGATCACGGCAGCGGCGAGCGTCTTCGTCTACCTGGGGAGGGGCGACGTTAGGCCGCTGCTGACGGCGGCGACCGCCGGTGGAGTGTTCCTGGGCGCGGCTGTGGGCACGCTTCTGCAGGGCCGGCTGAGCGTCGCCTGGCTGCGATGGGGGCTGGTGCTGCTGATGGTGGCCATCGGGGTGCAGATGCTGTGGAAGGGCTTCTGAGCCCGCCGTGGCAGCCGTGCCGAAGCGCGACCCGGCCGGTATGGACCGTGCCATGCTACGCGTCTCCCGCGCACTGTCGGCCTTCGCGCTGGCGCTGATGGCGCTCGGCGTGGTGCTGGCGCTGGTGCAAGGTGGCATCGCCGCGGACCCGTTGCGGCTCGACCTGGGGTCGCGCTCGCACCGGCTCATGCTCTTCGGGATCGGCGCACTGGCGGTGCTCCCCGGCATACGGGTGCTGGTTGCGCTGTCGTACTACACCGCCGCCCGGCGCCTGGCCGAAGCGCTGATCGCGCTGGTGGTCGTGCTGGAGTTGCTGGCGTCCATGATCACGGGCGGGTGACCGCGTCGGGGCTCCCCTCCCGGGCCGTCGTGCATACCTCCCACAGGGCTGTCGGACTTTCTCCGATGCCCTGCTCGTGAAATCCTTCCTAAGCTGAGTCAACCCCGGTAGGAGGATCACCGGGCGCGCCCAAGCCCGTCTCGGACGCGCCCAGCGGACCCATGGTCCGCGGGAGGTGGCGCTGATGAGCGACACGCTCGAATCAACCCGGGGCTTCGACACCATCGTCAAGGAGCGCACGCGTGACCCGCAACCCAATCTGCGGGACTACGCGGCGGTCGCCTCCGCGTTCGCCTGGGCGAACGTCCGGAAGGAGCTCGACGGCCTCCCGGGCGGCGCTGGCCTCAACATCGCCCACGAAGCGGTCGATCGCCACGCGCGCGGCCCTCTGCGTGAGCGGGTGGCGCTGCGCTTCCTGGGCAAGGCGGGCGGCGTGCGCGAGCTCACCTACGCCGAGCTCTCCGACGAGACCGCGCGCTTCGCCAACGTCCTGCGCGAGCTCGGCATCGCCAAGGGTGAACGCGTCTTCGGGCTCCTGGGGAGGGTACCCGAGCTGTACGTCGCCGTCCTGGGCACCTTGAAGGCGGGGAGCGTGTTCTGCCCGTTGTTCTCGGCCTTCGGGCCGGACCCTATCCGGCAGCGCCTGGAGATCGGTGAGGGTCGCGTGCTGGTCACCTCACCCACCCTGTACCGCAAAAAGGTGGCGGAGCTGCGCGACGCCCTGCCCGACCTCGAGACCGTGCTGCTGGTGGGCGGCGAGGACGAGCCCACCGACGTGGAGGGTACCGTCGACTACCGCACGCTGATGCAGCGGGCCTCCACGTCGTTCACGATCCCCCCGACCGACCCCGAGGACATGGCGCTGCTGCACTTCACCAGCGGCACCACCGGGCGACCGAAGGGCGCCGTCCACGTGCATCAAGCCGTGCTCCACCACTACGTGACGGGCCTGTACGCGCTGGACTTCCACGCCGACGACGTGTTCTGGTGCACGGCCGATCCCGGCTGGGTCACCGGCACCTCCTACGGCATCATCGCGCCGCTGTTGCATGGCATCACCAACGTGATCGACGAGGGCGACCTCGACGCCGACCGCTGGTACGGCATCATCCAGCAGCAGCGGGTCACCGTCTGGTACACCGCCCCGACCGCCGTGCGCATGCTGATGCGCGTGGGCGCGGACGCTGCGCGCGAGTACGACCTCTCCAGCCTGCGCTTCATCGGCAGCGTCGGCGAGCCCCTCAACCCGGAAGCGGTGGTGTGGGGGCAGCAGGCCTTCGGCCAGGCCATCCACGACAACTGGTGGCAGACCGAGACCGGCGGCATCATGATCGCCAACTTCCGTTCCATGGACGTCAAGCCAGGCTCCATGGGTCGACCGCTGCCCGGCATCCAGGCCGGCATCGTGCGTCACCTGGAGGGCGGCCGCGTCGAGGAGATCACCGAGCTCGACACCGAAGGGGAGCTGGCGCTGAAGCCCGGCTGGCCCTCGATGTTCCGCGCCTACCTCCACGATGACGCGCGCTACCAGAAGTGCTTCGTCGACGGCTGGTACCTCACCGGCGACCTGGCGCGGCGCGACGCCGACGGCTACTACTGGTTCGTGGGGCGCGCCGACGACGTCATCAAGTCCGCCGGGCACCTCATCGGGCCGTTCGAGGTGGAGAGCGCGCTTCTCGAGCACCCCGCCGTGGCCGAGGCCGGCGTCATCGGCATCCCCGACCCGGTGGTGGGCGAGCTGGTGAAGGCGTTCGTGACGCTCCACAAGGGATTCGAACCCAGCGATGCGCTGCGGCTCGAGCTGCAGGGCCATGCGCGCAAGCGCCTCGGCCCGGCGGTGGCGCCCAAGGCCATCGATTTCCGCGACAGCCTGCCTCATACCCGTAGCGGCAAGATCATGCGACGCCTGCTGAAGGCGCGCGAGCTCGGGCTTCCCGAGGGCGACACCTCCACCCTGGAGGGCCAAGGATGAACGGCACCGCGAACCCCACCCGCGAGCACGGTCACGAGCTGCTGCGCGACATGTTGCGCATCCGGCGCATGGAGGAGAAGTGCGCCGAGCTCTACCAGGCCACCAAGATCCGCGGCTTCCTCCACCTCTACATCGGTGAGGAGGCCGTGGCGACGGGCGCCATGCGCGCGCTTCGACCCGAGGACGCGGTGGTGGCCACCTACCGCGAGCACGGCCATGCCCTGATCCGCGGCGTGCCTGCCGAGAAGATCCTGGCCGAGATGTACGGCAAGCAGGAGGGCTGCAGCCGCGGACGCGGCGGCTCCATGCACCTCTACGACGCAGACACCCACTTCTACGGCGGCAACGCCATCGTCGGTGGTGGCATCCCGCTGGCCGTCGGCATGGCGCTGGCGGACAAGATGCAGGGGCGTGCGCGCGTCAGCGCCTGCTTCTTCGGCGACGGCGCGGTGGCCGAGGGCGAGTTCCACGAATCGATGAACCTCGCCGCCCTGTGGCACCTGCCGGTGCTGTTCTGTTGCGAGAACAACCTCTACGGCATGGGCACCGGGATCGAACGGGCGCAGTCCGAGACCCGCCTGGCGTTGAAGGCGGCGAGCTACCGCGTGCCGGCCTGGGACGTCGACGGCATGGACGTCCTGGCCGTCGAGGAGGCGACCCAGCGGGCGGTCGACGCGGTGCGCGCCGGCGGCGGCCCGCACTTCCTGGAGTACCGCACCTACCGCTTCCGGGCGCACAGCATGTTCGACCCCGAGCTCTACCGCGACAAGGACGAGGTCGCCGCCTGGAAGGAGCGCGACCCCATCGCTCTGTTCCGCGAGCGCCTGCGGGCCGCCGAGCTGCTGACCGACGAGGAGGACGCCCAGCTCGAGGCCGTGGCGGCCGACGAGGTGGAGCGCGCCGTGGCGTTCGCCGAGGCGGGGACCTGGGAGCCGGTGGAGGAGCTGGAGCGCTTCGTCTACAGCGACCCCGCTCCCATGAAGGAGGTGGCATCGTGACGGTCGCAACGCCCAGCCGGCCCCCGGCCGCTCCGGAGGCCGAGCCCCGGACGACCACCTACCGCGAGGCCGTGCGGGAGGCCATCCGCGCCGCCATGCACGACGACGAGCGCGTGTTCCTGATGGGCGAGGACGTGGGCCGCTACGGCGGCTGCTACGCCGTCAGCATGGGGCTCCTGGAGGAGTTCGGCGAGGAGCGCATCCGCGACACCCCGCTCTCCGAATCGGGCTTCGTGGGCGCCGGCATCGGCGCCGCCATGGCCGGCATGCGCCCCATCGTCGAGATCATGACGGTGAACTTCAGCCTGCTGGCGCTCGACCAGATCATGAACACTGCAGCGACCGTGCTGCACATGTCGGGCGGGCTGTTCAACGTGCCGCTGGTCATCCGCATGGCCACGGGCGGCGGGCGGCAACTCGCCGCCCAGCACTCCCACAGCCTGGAAGGGTGGTACGCCCACATCCCCGGCATCCGGGTGCTCGCCCCCGGCACCGTGGAGGACGCCGGCGGCATGCTGGCGCCGGCGCTGGCCGACCCCGACCCCGTGCTCCTGTTCGAGAACGCCCTGCTCTACAACGACCAGGGCCCCGCACCCGACCCGGCGCGGCCGGTCGACATCGCGCACGCGCTGGTGCGCCGGCCCGGCACCGACATCAGCCTGCTCACCTACGGCGGTTCGCTCCACAAGACGCTGGAGGCCGCCGACACGCTCGAGCAGGAGGGCATCTCCGCCGAGGTCGTGGACCTGCGGGTGCTGAGGCCGCTCGATACCGACACCTTGCTCGCCTCCGTGGCGCGCACGCACCGCGTGGTCGTGGTGGACGAGGGCTGGCGCAGCGGCGGCATCGGCGCCGAGGTGCTCGCCCGCATCGCCGAACAGGGCCTCTACGACCTCGACGCGCCGCCCGAGCGGGTGTGCAGCGCCGAGGTGCCCCTCCCGTACGCCAAGCACATGGAGGAGGCCGCTCTGCCGAACGCCGCGAAGATCGTCGACGCGGCCCGGAAGGTGGTGGGCGTGCGTGGCTGAGTTCACGATGCCCTCGCTCGGCGCCGATATGGACGCCGGGCGCTTGCTCGAGTGGTACGTCAAGCCCGGCGACGCCGTGAAGCGCGGCGACATCGTGGCGCTGGTCGACACCGACAAGGCCGCCATCGAGGTGGAGATCTTCGAGGACGGTGTGGTGGGCGAGCTGCTGGTGCCCCCCGGGGAGAAGGTGCCGGTAGGGACGGCGTTGGCGACCATCGTGGCGGAAGGCGAGGCTGCGGCGGGCACTTCGGCTGACATCTCGGCCGTACCCGAGGCGCCGATCGAGGCCCGGATCGCGGCCCCGACCGAGCCGCCGGTCGCTCCGGCGGCGGAGCGCACGGCGACGCCACCCGCTCCAGCACGGGCCCCAACACAGGCCCCAGCACAGGCGCCCTCGATGGCCGCCGCCGGTACCGCACCGCCTCCCGAGGGAGCGGCGACGGCGGTGGCCGAACGGCCGCCCGCGGCCGCGTCCCGCCCCCACGCCACCCCGGCGGCCCGCACCCACGCGCGCGCGCAGGGCGTGGACCTGACGGCCGTGACGGGAAGCGGCCGCCACGGCGTCATCACCTGCCAGGACGTCGAGGCCGCGGCGGCGGCACGGGAGGCACCTGCAACGTCGACCGAGGCAGCCACACCATCGCACGAGGGTCCCGAAGCGACGGGACGCGTGCGGGCCTCGCCACTCGCCCGGAAAGTGGCGCAGCGCCTGGGCGTCGACCTGGCGAGCGTCCCCGGCACCGGCCCGGGCGGCGCGATCACCTGGCAAGACGTCGAGGCGATCGGCGGTCCCCTGCCTTCCGCACCCGAACCGCGCGCCGCGAGCCGGGAAGCTCCGGTCCGCGACGTGCCAGGCGAGGGTGCCCGGCCGATCGCCCCCAGCCCGACGCCTGCACGGAAAGCCACCCCTGCGGGCGACGAGCGCTACGCGGCCATGCGGCGCGCCATCGCCGCCGCCATGTCGAAGTCGAAGCGCGAGATCCCGCACTACTACCTCGACCTCCGCATCGACATGAGCGCCGCGCTGGCCTGGCTCGAGGAAACCAACCTGGCCCGCAGCGTCACCGAACGCCTCCTTCCCGCCGCCCTGCTGCTCAAGGCCGCCGCCCTCGCCACCCGCGACGTGCCTGAGGTCAACGGCTTCTACCGCGATGACGGCTTCGAGCCGAGCGAGTCGGTCCACCTCGGCGTGGGCATCTCCCTGCGGCAGGGAGGCCTGATCGCGCCGGCCATCCACGACGCCGACCGAAAGGACCTCGACACCCTGATGGCCGACCTGCGCGACCTCGTGAAGCGGGCACGCAGCCTGCAGCTGCGCAGCTCGGAGATGACGGACGGCACCCTCACCGCCACCATGCTGGGGGACCAGGGGGTGGAGAGCGTCTACGGCATCATCTACCCACCCCAGGTAGCACTGGTCGGCTTCGGGCGCGTGGTCGAGCGGCCCTGGGCCGAGAACGGCATGCTCGCCGTGCGCCCCACGCTCGCGGTCACGCTGGCAGCCGACCACCGCGCCAGCGACGGCCACCGCGGCGGCCTCTACCTGAGCGCCATCGAACGCCGCCTGCTGCACCCGGAGGAGCTATGACCATGAACGCCCCCATCGCCAGCGAGAGCGAGATTCGCACCATCGTCCTCGAGCTGCTTTCACAGGTCGCACCCGAGAGCGACCCGAGCGCGATCGATCCGGACGCCAGCATCCAGGAGCAGCTCGACATCGACTCCATCGACTTCCTCAACCTCATCATGAGCGTGCACGAGAGGACCGGCATCGACATCCCCGAGCGCGACTACACCAAGGTCGGGACCCTGAACGACTGCGTGCGTTACCTGACCGCCAAGGCAAGCTGAGCGGCAGGTCGACGCGCCCAGGTCGGCGCCCGACCCCGGAGCGTCGAAGCGGGGCGTGGCGGAGCATCCGGTGCCCTGCCACGCCCCGCCGTGAAGACCCGCATCGCGCACGCCCAGGTCCGGACCTCTTATGCGTGCGGGGGCAACGGAGAACGTCCCCGCGGTTGACGGTCACCGGTGCCAGGCATTAAACTACCCGACGCTGACGCTTGGGTCGTTAGCTCAATTGGCAGAGCAGCTGACTCTTAATCAGCGGGTTATAGGTTCAAGTCCTATACGACCCACCACCAGAAGAGCCGTGAGGGACAGGCGACCGAAGGTCGCCGCCCTCGCGGCTCGCTCTTTCGTTGTGCGCTCGACACCTTGGCTGACACCTCATGGTCGCCCCACAGAGGCGAACGATGAGAGCGGCGGCGTCCACAAGACGGAAACAAGGCCACCCGACGGGCCGGCTCTCGCCGCGCAGAGCCACCTGCGGAAGGCGCACCTTCCATCGAACCCCGTGCGGTTCAGTATGCTGACGGCGTCCGACCGAGTCCCACCGACGCCACCGGACCCGGTGGACCGCGCGCCCGAGTGCGCCGGAGAGGGGACCGCATGGACGCATCCCGGGCCTACGCCAACATCGACCTGGCCGCCGCCAACGAGGCCAACTTCGGCACCTTCCTGGCGCTGCAGGAGGGCATGGCCGGCGCCGAGGTGCGGCGCGACGACGGCGCCACCTGGGTGGCCAACGCCTCTCCCATGTTCTGGTTCAACATCGTCACCGGACTCCGCCGTTCGGGCGCGGCGTTGGACGCATTCATCGCCGAGGTCAAGGCCACCCACATGCGGCTCGGCACCCCCGTGATGGCCTGGCTCTCCCCCACCGCCGGGCACGCTGCGGAGGCCCTGACCGCGGCGGGCATCGGGCCGGCCGGCGAGACGCCGGCGATGGCCGCTCGCCTCGACCGGCTCGTCGCACCGGAGCCGGGCGCCGGCGTCACCGTCGAACGCGTGGCCGACGAACGCGTCCTGCGGGAGTTCGCGCGGACGATCGTGCACGGCACCGGCATGCCGGAGTACGAGGACGCCTGGTTCGCGTTCTTCCAGCGCCTCGGGCTGGCACCGGACGCGCCGGTCCAGAACGTGCTCGCGCGCGTCGACGGCGCGCCCGCCGCTGGGGCGACGGTGTCCATGTCCGACGACGTGGCCGGACTCTACGGCGTCGCCACGCTGGCGGCGTACCGGCGGCGCGGGCTCGGCGCCCTGGTGAGCAAGGCCGCCCTCGACCTTGCGCGCGACCGCGACTACACCGTGGGCATCCTGCAATCCTCGAACCTCGGTCTCGGGGTGTACCGGAAGATGGGCTTCGAGGAGACCTTTCGCTACCAGATCCATCACTGGTCGCCTGCCGACTGAGCCGCGCGACTGCAGCGCAGGGCCACCTACGACAGGCGTACCCTCCATCAAGCCCAGGATGCTTCTATATCTGTCAACCACCCAACACCGACTGCTGCCACGCGATCGGCACATCAGCCGGCAGCAAGTCGTACGACAACACCTCATCCAACGCGGGCCACGCCACCGCATCATGCACGGTCGACCGCAGAGGCGACCGAAGCCACGACGTACGAAACGCCACCAGCTCCAGATCGCCATAGTCGACCTCCGTGCGAGCGAGCTCCTCGGCGACAACCACGTCCACCCCGAGCGGGAGGTGTTCGCAGCCTGAGCAGACGAGGGGCTCTTCGAAGAAGCTACCCACTCTCAGGACCTGAGCCAGGAGCCACGGGCGTCCGCGCGCACGTGGGGCCGTCCTGTGCGTATACTCCTGATATACGCAGGGTTATGCGGTGTGCACAACCGCTGTTAGGTGTGGCTGACCGGATGCGCGGCAGATTCCTGCGCGAGCGAACTCTGTTGCGACGATGGAAAGGGCGGCCGATGTCGCGAAGCGAACCTGCTGGCGGGAAGAACGATTCTTCTTGGACCGTTCTTTACAGGATTGGTGGGTTCGCTGCACTGGTTGCTCTCGCGTTCATTCCTATCCAGCTGGTCATCTTCATCGCCTCACCACCACCAGAAACAGCGCTCGGCCATCTGAACCTGCTTCAGGAGAACTGGTTTCTGGGCCTTCTCAGTCTCGACCTTCAGTATGCGGTCTTCGCGGTGCTCCCAATGGGTCTGCTGACTCTCGCCCTGTGCGTTGCTCTCAGGCGGACTCATCAGTCCTTTGTCGCCATCGCGCTATTCCTAGGAATCGTGTCGACGACGGTCTACTTTGCCTCAAACGTTGCTTTCGACATGCTCTGGCTCAGTCATCGGTACGCGGCTGCTGTGACGGACGTCCAAAGGGCCAGCCTTCTAGCGGCAAGCGAGGCGCTTCTCGCCACGTATCATGGCACCGCCTATGACGTGTACTACGTCCTGGGCGGGATCGTCGGACTGATACTCGCGTTCGTCATGTTACGGAGTGGTGTCTTCACCAAGCTGACCGCCTACACGGGCCTCGTGATGAACACGATGATGCTGGTGCCGGCCACCGCAGGGATCCTGGGCATGTCCCTCGCCATGGCTTCCCTGATTCCCACGACGCTATGGTTGGTGCTCGTGGCCCGACGGCTCTTTGGATTAGGGCGAACCGAAGCTGTTTCGGAACGGGTCGCCGCGTAGTGAGCGCCGAACCAGCGCGCCAACACAGGCAGGGCACTCGGAAGGTGGCATCGGACAGGAATCGTAGCGCCCTGTTGGTTACGCGCAATCGCAAGTACGTACCAGCACAGAGGGCTGCACAAAGCCGTGCCACGTGCGCTCTCTTGCCGTCCGACTACGGCGACGCGAAATCGAGTACCAGCGTGGCCCGATCTGCTCTAGACAGGTGCCGTATCTCTACAACCACCTGCTGAAGTGCATTCGCGGCGCTTGTTCGCTCCGATCGAGGTGTATGCCAGTTGTGTGCGACCTCAAGAGACGGCACGAACCTCGAGAACCTGGGGCAACGGATGGAAGTCGTCAGAAGCGCCAAGTTGGCATCTCCGGAAACCTCCAGAACTTCAGAGACTCTCTGTCTAGGAGCCGAACTCGGACAACGATTCGGGCGCTTCAAGGTTCGTTGCGCGTTACCGCCCTGAGCGGTGGACCCCATGTGCCGGACAGGTCGGCTTGGTTCCTTGAGCGCGCTTGAGCCTCTCCCCGTTCAGCGCCCGAGCCCCTTCAGCGCCCGGTTCGCCGCCAGTTTGCCCGTGAGGAACGCCATGGGCACGCCCCCGGGGCTATAGGCCCACTGCCCGGCCTGGAGGATGCCGGGCATGGGGGTCAGGACCGACCGCGCGACCCGCTGCATCTGGTGGACCGCCGGCATGTGGGCGCCGTCGAACGCCCAGCCGACGATGGCGCCGTCGCTGTTGCCCGTGTAGGCCTCGAGCGTCACGGGCGTGGTCATGAAGCGCGAGAGGACCTTCGCGCCCATCCCCGGGTAGAGCCGCTCGGAGAGCGCCGCCGTCATGGCGTCGGCGCAGGTCTCCCGGAACGCGTCGTACCAGCCGGCCTCGTGGATCCGGCGGGTCAGCCGGTAATCGAAGAGGCAGCTCACGATCACCCCGGTCTTCCCCGGGGGCGCCAGGGCGGGGTCCTTGAGGACGGGGATCGAGACCTCGTACGTCGTGCGGGCGAAGAACGCCTCCAAGTACGTCCTCACGGGCCCCTCGGGCAACGGCTCATCGGCGTAGCGTGCCAGCAATTCCTCCAGGCCCGTGGTGTGCAGGTCGCCCAGGCCGCGGGCATCGGGCGCGTAGAAGAGGTGTCCTTCGGACACCGCCCGGAAGGCGTCCGGCGACTCGTCCACCGACAGGAACAGCGACAACACCGAGTCGCTTCCCGAGCTCGCCTCCAACTCGGCGCGCCGCGCTGTGACCGCCCGCGCCAGGCTCGGGTCCTTGATCGCGGCGGTGTCGATGGTGCGGTAGAGCGTCTTGAGGTCCGCGCACCAGATCAGGGTCCGGTAGCCCGAGACGCCGCCGCCCATGTCGGTGACCGTCCGCGCCTCCGGGTCGACGCCGACGATTCCTAGCTCGGTCCGCACGTCCACGCCGCGCTCCCGGACGAACCCCTCCAGCAGCCCCATCAGGGCCGCGGTGCCGCCGCGCGGGTAGAGGTAGTCGAGGTACACGCTGAAGTAGCTCATCGCGAAGAAGGCGGGGGTCCCCTTGAAGAAGTGCTGGCCGATGATGCTCTTCAGTGATGCGTCGTCCGTCAGATCGTCCAGCAGCGTCTCCACCGGGCCCGCCATGCGGTTGATGCGCCCGATGGTGAGGACGAAGCGGAACATCCACGGCAGCAGCGTGCCGAAGAGATAGGCGCGGTCGCCCAACACGTCCTTGAACAGCGGGTTGTCGATCCCGTACAGGACGTCCATGTCCTTCATGACCTTCTCGATCAGGGCCATGATCCGGTCGATGCCGGCGGCGCTGTCCGGGTAGAAGTGCAGCAGCAGGTCGCGGTAGTCGCCCAGGGACGCCTTCGAGTCGACCCGCATGATGCGGTCCTCGATCCCGACGGACACCGCGCTGCGGACGTGGTCGAGGTGCAAGCCGAGCTCGTCGAGCATGGGAAGGACGATGCCCGCGTTCTCGACGGCACGCAGCCCCATGTCGAAGACGAAGCCGTCGCGCTCCACCGACTGCACCAGACCACCCAGCCGGGCCTGGCGCTCGAAGAGCGCCACGGAGCGGCCCGCTCGGGTGGCGTACGCCGCCGCGGTCAGGCCCGCGGCCCCGCCGCCCACGACGATGACGTCAGACGTCATCGGTCAACCCCGTCAGGTCCATGGTCGTCTCCCAGAGGGCCCGGCCCACGACGCGGTCCAGCGCGTGCGGTGCCGGCTTCTCGAGGTGGGTCCGGTTGAAGTAGCGTCCGCTGACGCCCGCGAGCTCCGGCGCAGCGCCAAGGGTGTGGAGCGACTCCCCGGCGACGCGCGCGTCCGCGAGCCAGGGGTCGATCAGGCGGCGTTGGTACCAGCGGTAGAGCGGGCCATTGTTGAGCCCGATACCCGTGCGGACCTCGCCGGGATGCATGGCGTTGATGGTGACGCCGCTCCCCTCGAGCCGGTCGGCGAGCTCCCATACGGTCAGCAGCTGGGCCGTCTTCGAGGCCCCGTAGGCGCGCAACCCCAGGTAGACGCGCCGACGCCAGGCCAGGTCGCGCAGCTCGAGGCCCCCGAAGCGGTGCCCCTGCGAGTTGACCTGGAGGATGCGCCCGCCGCCCGCGTGTCGCATGCGCGGGAGCAGGCGAACGGTCAGGAGGAACGGGGCGAGATGGTTGACGCAGAACGCGAGCTCGTGCCCGTCGTCCGTGTGCAGCCTGTGCGTGGAGTACACCCCGGCGCTGTTGATGAGCACGTCGATCCGCTCGTAGGCATCGAGCAGCTCCCGGGACACGCGATCGACCTCGGCGAGGCGCGCGAAGTCGGCCAGGTGGAGCGAGACCTCCATCCCGAAGTCCTGCTCGAGTCGCGTCTGGACGGCGCGCCCCTTCGCCTCGTTCCGCGCCAGCAGCACCAGACGCCCCCCGAAGCGGGCGATCTCGCGAGCGGCGGCCAGCCCAACGCCGGAGGTGGACCCCGCGATCACGACCGTCTTCCCCGCCAGCGAAGCCGTGGTGCGGTCGTGCGGGGTCCGCTGGTTCCGCAGCATGTCGCGAAGGTCGGCCATGTCGTACTGCTTGACGTACCGGAACATGGCTTACCCGAACCTCCGACGCATGAACCGCCGGTACAGTCCTGCAAAGCGCGGGATGTTGTCGAAGATGTCGCCCCACAGGTCGTAGTAATCGCGCTGACGTTTGATCAGACCGTCGTCGTCCAGGGTCAGCTTGGTGCAGCCGTGAAGGGTCGAGCTGGGGAAACGCTGGAACATCAGCGTCATCTCCCACTCGAGGAAGATGACGTGGCCCGTCTGCGACACGTCGACGATGTGCATGCGCAGCTCGCGGCAGCGCTTCGCGAGCCGGATGCACAGGGCCTCGAATGCCTCGCGCCCCTCGACCCGCTGGATGGAGTCCTGGAAGACGATGTCGTCGTGGTAGTGCGGGAACAGGTGCGACCAGTCGGGCTTCCCGTGGGTGTTGTAGGTGCGCGACCACAGCTCGCGCACGGTGTCCGGGTTCAGGCTCATGGCGCGACGTAGTTCACGAGATAGATGACGAGCGCGACGCCGAAGACGATCACGAACGCCGCGATCATGACGGCGAGGGTCCTCGAGTACCCCCGCGGGATGACCTGCCCCTCCTGATCCATCTTCGTGATGGCCGGGTAGAGGCGCGCGTAGAAGGTCAGGATCGAGAAGATCAGGGCGATGACGGTGAACACCTTGGTGGTGGGCGAGCCGGTGAGGATGATGCCGATCAGCAGCACGATGAAGATGAGTTTGGTGCCGGCGACCCAGTCGATCAGGTACCTCACCAGGGCATGGACCTGGGGATCCTCCTTCGACCCTTCGTACGCCAGGAACACGCCCAGCGCGTTGCCCCGACGTGACCCAGGCGCGAGGTACAGCGTCAGGACGTTGAGGAGTTCCAGTGCGCCGAAGGCGACGAGCACCACGGAGAGGGCATCCAAGGCAGGTCTCCCCTCGACGACGCCCAACCCACGCCCTCCTGGTACACCCCGAAACAACGCTGCTGGATCGAGGGCGCCGAACGGAGCGACACGCGCAGCGGGGACAACGCCAACCTGAGGTACCACCAAGATTACCACCGGATACCGTCCAGCGCCGCTGCGATGGTACGTCGACACACCTGAGCCGGAACCCCGAACGAGCGCACGGACTCCGTTCGGGACAGGGTTCTCCGCGTCCGCGTGAGGTACCATCGATCTCGAGGCGGCGAACATGAACCCACTCATCGCGGTCGCGCTCGCGGCGTTGGTCGCCTGCATCAGCGGCTCGCTTCCGTTCGCCGTTTGGATCTTGCGCTTGGCGGCGAACCAGGACGTACGCCAGGTCGGGGACGGGAACCCGGGGGCGATGAACGTCTTCCGGACGGCCGGCGTCCTGCCGGGCGTCGGTGTGCTGCTGCTCGACGTGACCAAGGGCGTGTTGCCGGTCGTCCTCACCCGGGACGTGCTCGCGCTCGACGGCTGGGCGCTGGCGATGGTCGCGGTCCTGGCCGTCGCCGGCGCCGCCTTCTCGCCGTTCCTCGGGTTCAGGGGTGGGAAGGCGCTGGCGGTCACGCTGGGTACCTGGATCGCTCTGACCACCTGGACGATCCCGCTCGTCGCGCTCGTGACGATCGTGACGGCGACGCTCCTGATCGAGCCGGATGGGTGGGCGGTGGCGGTCGCCCTCGCGGCGATGCTCGTCGGCGTGCTGCTGTGGATTCCGAGCGGCTGGTGGGTGGTCGCGCTGCTCCTCCAGGCCGCGATCCTCCTGTGGAAGCACCGCTCGCAGTTGGCGCGGCCACCCCGGCGCCGACGCAACGGGCCGCGTCCGACATGACCGCCGCGGTCCTGGACTACCTGGCCGGGGACGCCATCATGGGCATCATCGCGTTCCAGGTCGTCGTGCTGCTCATCGTCTTGACCAACGCCGTCGTGCTGAGGCGACCAGGACGCGACCGCGCTGGCGCCCCGACGCCCCTGGTCTCCCTGCTGGTACCGGCCCGTGACGAGGACGCGAACATCCAGGCGTGCGTGCGGGGGTTGCTCACGCAGACCTACCCGAACCTCGAGATCATCGTGCTCGACGACCGCTCCGAGGACGCCACGCGAACGTTGCTGGAACTCGAGCAAGCGCGCGGCGGCCAGCTCAACGTTCTGGCGGGCGAGGAGCCGCCGGACGGCTGGACGGGCAAGAACTGGGCGTGCCATCAGCTCTCGCTCGCAGCGCGAGGTGAGATCCTCCTTTTCGCCGACGCGGACACGGTCTTCGTCGAGCCGGATGCCGTCCTCTCGATGGTCCGTGCGCTCCAGGCGCATCGAGCAGATCTGCTCTCCGGCCTGCCGAGGCAGGTGCTAGGGACCCTCGGCGAGACGCTGGTCGTACCGATGTTCTACTGGGCGCTGTTGTCCTTCACCCCGCTGGCGGCGACCCTGCTGTGGCGCAGGGCACCCTTCGCGCGCGCGGTCGGGCAACTCATGGCGTTCCGCCGCGCCGCCTACGACGAGGTCGGGGGGCACGCGGCCGTCAGGGGCGACGTCGTCGACGACATCGCCTTGGCCAGGCGCGTCGCACGTGCCGGCCTCGTCTACCGCGTCGTGGACGCGACCAACGTCGCCAGCTGCCGCATGTACGGAAGCGGGCGCGAGGCCGTCGCCGGATTCTCCAAGAACCTGTTCGCGGCCTTCGGGTACGCGATCCTGCCGTACGCGTTCGTCTGGGGCTGGCTGGCGTTCGTGGCCCTCGAACCGATCGTCATGTGGGCGCTCCACACCGCGCTGCCGGACCGCGTGCCGGTCGAGCCAAGCCTGCTCGTCGCCACCCTCGCGCTCTCGCTCTTCCAGTGGGTGGTCGCCTACGCTCGCCTGCGGCTGCCGGCGTGGCCCGCGTTCCTCTACCCGCTGACGATGATCCTGTTCCTGGCGGTGGCGATGCGATCGTTCATCGACCACGCTCGTCACCGGACCACGTGGAAAGGGCGTCGCGTCCCGCATCCGCCCACGCGCTGGATCTAGTCGAAGACCCGCCCGCCGTGCGCGTCAGCCGCGCAACCGCCCGCGGGACTCCTGATCGGGGTGCTGGATCAAGTAGGCCAGCCACCCCCTGACGCTCAGTTCGCCCAGGTCGTTGTGCGGCACGATCTTCGCGGGGTCGATGCCGCGCTGGTCCAGCTGGCGAGCCAGGGCGACCGTCTCGGCCCGCGTCTTGGCGAAGGCCGCGCGCAGGGCCTCGAAGCCCTCGTCGACGTCGGGCCGGTACGGGTGGTACGTGTCTTCGACGAAGGGCTCGCCCAGCGGCACGCGCAGGCGCCGCTGCCCCCAGCGTTCGATACCGACCCAGTGCGCCACGGCTTCGCGGTTCCCCGGCGTGTCGGGCCGGCCGTTCATGCGCTGGCCGAGCTCCCGGCCCGAGACCTCGAGCTCGTCCGCGAGCTCGGCGATGCCCTTGCCGCGGGCGTGCCGCTCGGCCATCGGCCTGCGCACGAGTCCGATCAAGCCTTGGATGATCCTCATGGCCCAACCATCCCATGGTGAAGTCGGGGACACCGCAAGCCGGGATGCGGGCCGCGGTCTCGTACGTCGGCCACGATCGGGGCACCAGCTCTTCGCCGCGCCACCAGGATCCCGTCGCGGCCTACGCGTCCTAGGCGCGTCGTCCACCACACCGTCTCCACGGGCGGCGCTTCCAAGCGGTACCGCCATCCGCAGCGCTGGGGAACGCTGACAGGCCTCGCGCGCGCCAACCGCCCACGGGCTCGACGTCTCCACGCCACCGCGCTAGCGATCGACCAGCAGCGGGTAGGGGTTGACGGCGTCCCAAGCGCACGTGTCGGCCGGGCCCTCGTACACGCCGAAGTGCAGGTGCGGCGGCGTGGTTGCAGCGTCGCCGCTGTTGCCGACATAGCCGAGCACGGTGCCGGAGGCGACGTGCTGTCCCTCGCGCAAGTCCTCGGCGAAGGCGCTCATGTGGGTATAGAAGTAACGGCGTCCGCCACCCCCCACGACGGTGATGGAGTTGCCACCCAGGCTCAGACTCTCGATGCTGTACACGAAGCCCGGCGCAGCGGACCGGATCGGCGTTCCGGTCGGCGCGAAGATGTCGACCCCCTCATGCGAACGCCCCCCGGCGCGAGCGGCACCCCAGGTGTCGCTCACCTGCTGCACGCGCACCCCATCGACCGGCATGAGCAGGGCCGCATCCACCTCCGCCCCCACCTTGGCAAAGAACAGCGGCAACACCGCCGCGTACCGAGCGCGCATCCCGAAGCGCAGCCGCTCCGCCTCGCTCGCGTAAGCGCGCTCGCGGGTCGGGCACACGAGCTTGGACAGCTCGGGGCGAAGTTCGGGGTAGGCGGGGTCCGGCAACGATTGACCACGCGCGAGTCCGGTCCACGCGGCCATCCCCAACGTGAGGGCGCATCCGAGGATGACCCAAGGTGCAGCACGGACGGTCACAGCCCCAGGAATAGCACCGGCGCGCGGCCCGAGAAGCGCCCGCGTCACGCGCTTCCCGCGCCCCGTGTGGGCGCCCGGGCGGCACCACCATAGCTGCGTCCCAGCACACGGGCCTCTCGTCCACGAACGCAGGGTAGCTTCCGTTGACCGTGTTGGATGAACCATCCCGGTGAACCGCGCTGGGTTCTGTAGAGACTCTTCTCTCACGCGGCCTGCTTCGGTAGGGCCAAGTCTCCAGTTCATGGCGCCACCAAGTGGACGGGGCTCTGCCCGTCGAGAGCAGCGTGCAGCCTCCGCTCGTGGAACCACCGCACCCACGCGGTGGTGGCCGTTTCGACCTCTTGCCGGGAAGCCCAGGTTCGCCGGGCGCAGTGGATCGGCTCAGTCTTGACACAGACCGATCGTGCACTTGTCAACGCCTGTCAACTCGAAGGCCGGTCGCGACACTCGACCTTCTTCAAGCCGAACGTGATCCGCTCCTGGGCGTCCTACGACGACCTCACGACCCCGCTCACGTGCCGATTCCGATCTCCATGTCCTGGTGAGCGGACCAGGAAGCGGGGAGGAGGTCAGGACCTTTGGCACTACTCGCGGGTCCGGTACAGGTCCGATGATGGTGGCCGCGAACCAGTGCGTGCAGGACATACGCACGGCGATGAGGTAGCGCCAGCCGCCCGCCCGCCGCTCATCCCCCCGACGCATCTCGAAGGAACCCGGAGCGTTCGATGAGATTGTCCCGCACCCTCGATCCTGCTACGAATCGGCCTACGGGAGATCCTGCGGGCGGATGTTGCGACCGCACGGACCAGCTTCGCCGATCGCCGCACACGGCGCGGCGGAGCGAATCACGCACGTGTCGGACGGCATGCCAGCGGTACTGGCGACTACGCTCGAGCTGGTTTCGAAGCAAGGCCTCCATCGCCGCACAAGGAGGCAGGACATGAGCACACGCAGAGTGCATGCAGCAACCGCCGGACTCTCGGAACGCAGGACAGCGACGATCATCGGAGTGTTGTTCATCATCGGGACGGTGATGGGCGTGCTCAGCGTGGCCGCGACGGGCCCGATCCTGAACGCCCCCGACTACCTTGCCCGTATCGCGGCGCATCCGAGTCAGATGGCCCTCGGAGCTCTCCTCGTCCTGGCCATGGTCGTTGCGCTCTCCATGGTGCCGGTGGTGTTCTATCCGGTAGGAAGGAAGTACAGCGAAGTCCTTGCGATGGGATACGTGGTGTTCCGCGGGGCCCTCGAGGCCATCCTCGCCATCATCGGCGTCAGCGGATGGCTGACGCTCGTCGCTCTCAGCAAGCAGCCCGCGGCCACAGCAGGCCCGCTCGCGGACTTTCTGAAGCTCGGCACGAGCGTGCTGTGGGACCAGGTGAGCGCGATTCCGTTCGTCCTCGGCGCGCTCATGTTCTACTACCTGCTCTTCGCCTCGAGGCTCGTGCCGCGGTGGCTCTCCGTGTGGGGCCTCCTGGGAGCGCTGCTCTACATCGGCGCACCTCTGCTCCGGATGTTCGGGCTGTCGTTCGACTACCTCATGGGTCCGCTCGCCCTTCAGGAGATGGTGCTGGCGCTGTGGCTCATCGTGAAGGGGTTCGAACCCAACGAGCGGCGGTCGCCCGTGAGAGCGCCGCCTGACCGTCGCGCCCAGGAAGCGGGGCTCTAGCCCTGTCGCGCCAACATGCGCAGGCGGCAGACGTGGCAAGCGCCAGGCCCGGTGAGGAACGTCGGCGCGCCGCTGCTCGGCCGCGCTGCGTACCCGTCGGTCATGGCATGGAGCTGTGGCTCATGCCTACCGGCTCCAGGATTTGGGTTGCCACGTAGGTCTGGAATTCCTGTCCGCTCACGACTTCGATCAGGCGACCAAGGATCTCGTAGTTCGCATTCGAGTACGCCCACGTTTCATCGGGCTCGTGGGTAGGGCTCACCTGTGCCAGCCGGTCGACCCCGCGCGCAAGATCGTCCTTCTCACCGGTGGCGTGCGGATGTCCGGCGTTCCCTTGCCGTGTGGAGAAGCCGCTGGTGTGGCTGAGCAACTGCCTGATGGTGATCGCGCCGGCGGGTCGGCCCGAGAACGCGTGGAGGTACCGGGAGAGCTCGGTATCCAGGGCGATCTTGCCCGCCTCCACCAGTTGCATCACGGCGAGTGCCGTGAGGCTCTTCGAGATCGAGCCGATCACGAACGGCGTGTCCGGCGTGACGACCGTGTCGCCTCCGCGCTTGACGACCCCGCGCGCGCCGGCCGAGCCGTGACCTACGGGCTCGCCTCGGCCGCGAACGCGGCGGCGATGCCGTCGAGAATGAGCCCCAGCCCGAAGTCGAACTCGTTGCCGTACGCGTATCCCGGTTGCAGAACGAGATTCGTTGCCATGTCTGCCAGGTGCGGGAACGTCTCGGCCATCGCATCCTGCTGCGCCATGATGTCCTCTGCGACGGCGCCGATGTCGCCGGAGGGGTCGAGGGGCAGTGAGGCCTCTTGCTGCGCGAACCCCAGCACGTAACTGTCGAGGATCGAGATGGCGTGGCCCGTCAGGGGCATCGAGAAGCCGGCGGAGGTGAGACAGCCGATCACCGAATCGAGATGGCCGAGCGTCGCGGGGCCGGGCGAGGTTCGGGCCTCGATGCCGATGGCCCAGGGATGCCGCGCGAGCACACGCCGCGTCGACTCCGCCCTCTCGCGCATCGCGGAGCGCCAATCGTCGCCTGCTTTCGGCGTCGCGAACTCGGAGTGGACGACGTCGAGCATCCCGTCGAGGATGTCGTCCTTGCTCTTCACGTGGTAGTAGAGCGACATGGCTTGGATGCCGAGCTCGGCGGCCAACGTGCGCATGCTCAGCGACTCGATGCCGCGCTCGTCGGCGAGCGCCACCGCGACCCGTATCGCTCGCTCACGCGTGACCGGCTCCCTGGTCTTCGTCTTCGCCATAGACAACACCTTACACCGTATGGTAGGCTCGTGCCATCCGACCTTACATCGTACGGTCGGAATGAAGAACGAGATTGGACTCCCCCATGAAGAACTCCCGCACAATCGCCCGTTCTGTCGGAACGCTCATGCTCGCTGCCTTCCTCCTCTACGGCATCGGCACGGCCTTGGCGACCAACGCAGGCCCACACAGCGGCCCCCTGCTGATCGGGGTCGTCATGATGCTCCTCAACTCGGTCGCGGTGGTCGCGATCGGCGCGTTGGTGGTCCCGATCCTGCGGCCGCATTCTGCGAAGGTGGCCACCGGGTACGCGGCCACTCGCCTGTTCGAGGGCCTGCTGCTCGCCGGCGGCGCGATCGCGCTCGTCACGGGTGCGGTCGCCACCAACGTGCTCGCGTACAACGTCGCGATGGCGGGCCTGGGAATCGGAAGTCTGTTCTTCTGCGCCGTGCTCTACCGGGCACGCCTCGTTCCGCGTTTCCTGGCAGGCTGGGGGTTCGTCGGCTACGCAGCGTTCGCCGCCGGCTGCGTGCTCGAGCTCCTCGGGGTCGCGGGAGCGGGCCTTCCGGCCACCATCCCGGGCGGCCTGTTCGAGGTCGCCTTCGCCACCTGGCTCCTGGTTCGCGGCTTCGGCGCACCCGCCGCCATCCCAGTCACCGTCCAGGCACGCTCGCGACCCCTCGCAGGGTGAGCGACCGGGTTCCGATCCAGACCGGTACGACGAACGTCGGCGAGCTCGGGGACGGCCTGCCGGCCGAGCTGTCGCGGACAACGCAGGGACACGAGGCCGGCCGGGTGGGATCGGCCCTGTCCGCGCTCCGACCAGCGCCCTGGGACCGGATCGCGTGCCCGAGCGAGCCCTCCAGTCCCTCCGCGTCCGGCTCTCGGACGCAACCGCGCCCGATCCTTGCCCGGCCCGCTCAAACGCCAGGGCCGCAAAGCACGTGCCCCTGTCCGCGGCTCCGCTCCGGAGTCGGGCACGGGACGCCTCTCGCGTATTCGTATTCTCCACATCGGACGCCTTGCGAGCGCGTCCGTCGTGGCGAAGCGAGATAGCCGCCCTGCAGTCGTCTTCCGCTTAGAATCTACTGGCGGGTTGGCTCCCGTCGCGGCTTGCGATTCCACGGTAAGGCAGGTAGTGCAGTGTCCACTTCCGTAGCGGCCGAGCGCCGCAGTTCTGCGCTCGCGTCCACTCCAGCGATCATCGAGGAGATCGGTCAGGGACGAATTGTCATCATGGTCGATGACGAGTCCAGAGAGAACGAGGGTGACTTCGTTCTTGCCGCCGAGCACACCACGACCGAGAAGCTGGCCCTCATCATCCGCTACTCGGGCGGCATCGTCTGCCTCCCGATGAGTAATGCGAGAGCCGACCGGCTCGATCTTCCGCCGATGGTCGAGCACAACACCTCGAGCCGCGGGACACCGTTCACGGTCTCCATCGAGGCCGCCGATATCGAGGGCACTGGAATCTCGGCTAGCGACAGGGCCCATACGGTTCGAAGATCCGTGGAGCACACCGCCAACCGCCACACCATGGTGCGGCCCGGACACGTGTTTCCCCTGCGGGCCCACGATGACGGCGTGCTCGGCCGGGATGGCCATACCGAAGCCGCAGTCGACCTTTGCCGGCTTGCCGACCTCGAACCCGCTGCGGCGATTTCGGAAGTCATGCACGATGACGGAACCATGATGCGCCTGCCGGCACTCCTCGAGTTCGCTGAGAAGCACGGCCTCAAGGTAGGCACCATTGCGGATCTGATCGCCTACCGTCAACAGCACGACTTGCCAAAGCAATCTTCGTGATTCGGCGGAACGGTTGGCGATACGCCGCCGACAGACGATTCGACCAGGCGCCGAGCCCAAGAAGCAGGGGCCCGGAAACGGGCCCCTGCGATTCGTTCCTTTAGGAGGAGCGCCTACTTCATCCCGAAGCCGCCGGTCCGGACCTGGTCAGCGTTCTGCTTGGTGACGAGCACGCACTCGACCTGCTGCTTCTCGGGTTTGCCCGTACTCCCGGAATGGATGTACGTGTTGGCCTCTTCGACCGCCATCTGGGCCATCTTGGTGGCCTGCTGGAGGCCGGTGGCCTTGATGATCCCGCCGTCAGCGATCTGCTTCACGACGTCCGGATTCCCGTCGATGCCCACCACGACAACGTTGTTCATGTTGGCGTTCTTCAGGGCCGCGGCGGCGCCGAGCGCCATGGTGTCATTCCCCGATACGACACCCACGATGTCAGGGTGAGCCTGGATGATCGACTGCATGGTGTTGTAGGCCTGCGTCTGATCCCAGTTCGCGGACTGCTGGGCCACCATCTTGAGATCGGGGATCTGGTCCAAGACGCTGTGGAACCCCTTGGAGCGCGTCTGCGCGTTGGTGTCCGTCGAGCGCCCGACGAGCTCCACGTAGTTGCCCTTGTAGTTCACCAGCTTGGCGAACTCCGTGCCGGCGGCCGTCGCGCACTGGTAGTTGTTCGACACGATCTGCGCCTGCGCGATCCCGTTGGCGTTGATCTCGCGGTCGATCAGGAACACCGGGATGTTCGCCGCTTCCGCCTTCTTGACGGCCGCGATCGATGCGTCCGCGCCGGCATTGTCCATGACGATCGCGGCAGCGTTGCTCGAGATCGCGGTCTCGACTTCCTGGAGCTGGACGCTCGGGTCGTCATTGTGGACCAGCGAGTTCGTCTGATAGCCGAGTTCTTTCGCCTTGGCGACCGCGGCGTCGGCTTCGGCCTTGAAGAACTGGTTGCTGTGCGACGGCGTGATGACGACGATGAGCTTGCTCGAGTTGTCCGAGCTGCCCTGCGCGAACGCCGCGCCGGCCGCGAGTACCAACAACCCGAATGCCACGAGGGCCGTGCGTGCGATGCGGGACATAGACTTGGCTCGTTGAATCATGCTCTTTCCTTCCTGGCCTCGAACGACCAACAAGAATGCTCCTCCGGAATGCACGAGAACGCGCAACGCGATGCCTGCCTTCCGATCACCCCCTCTCAGCCGCAGCGCGTTCAGCGCGCCGTTGAAGTTGATCGATGACAACCGCCAGGATGATGACGGCGCCCGTGATCACGGTCTGCCAGAAGTCGGACACGCCCAGCAGGACCATCCCGTTCCACAGGACGCCGAGGACGAACGCACCGATGATGCTGCCGCCGATCGTGCCGACACCGCCGAACAACGAGGTGCCCCCGAGCACGACAACGGCGATGGCGTTCAGCTCGTAGGTCGTTCCCGTGGCCGGGTTCGCGGCGCCGAGCCGGGACGCGATGATCAGACCGGCAAGGGCAGCGCATACACCCGAGATCGCGTACGTCAGGATCTTGACGCGGTCCACGCGGACCCCCGAGAGTTGTGCCGCCGGCTCGTTGCCGCCGACGGCGTACACTTGTCGACCGAACACCGTGCGGCCCGCAAGCAGTGCAGCAACGACGGCGACCAGGACCATGATCCAGACCGACACCGGGAGATCGAGGATGCGCCCTGCACCAAGCGCAAGGAAGCCCGTGTTCCCCAACGACACCCGCCCGGTCAGATCGCCGTAGGTGGCTCCGTTGGAGATCAGCTCTGCCGCCCCACGCGCCACGTACAACATGCCGAGCGTCTGGATGAACGGCGTCACGCGCAAGCGCGTGATGAAGAATCCGTTCAGCACACCGACGAGAGCACCGACGAGGAGCGTGATCAATCCCACGATCCACACGTTGAAGAACAAGGCGACGTGCAGGCCGGGGACGCGCAGCCCGTGAGAGATCAAGGCGCCGGCGAGCATCGCCGCCAGGCCGGTCAGGGACCCGACCGAGAGGTCGATGCCGGCGGCCAGAATCACGAAGGTCTCACCGACACCGAGGATGGCGAAGACGGCAACCTGCTCGGCAACGATGACCAGGTTCCGGGTCGTGAGGAAACTCGGCGCGGTGATCGAGAAGAGAATGACCAGGAGCACGAGCGCGAGATAGGCCCTGAGGCGGAGAAGCATCAGCCGCAGAGACGGTCTACCTCGCGTTCCGCTCGAGGAACCGGTCTTCGAGAGCACCTGCTTCGCCATCACGCAACCTCCCGCTGCCCAGTTCGGTGGACCTGCGACGCCTCAACGAGCTTCGCCTCCGTCAGCTCGTTGCGCGCCAGGTCGGCAGTGATCCGCCCCTGCGAGAACACCAGAACTCGATCGGCAGCACCCATGATCTCCTTGAGCTCCGAGGACGCGAACAGCACGGCGTATCCATCCGCGGCCAGACCGTCCACGATCTCGAAGATCTCCCTCTTGGCTTTGACATCGATTCCTCGGGTCGGTTCGTCCAGCAACAGCACCCGCGGCTCGGTGAGAAGATTCTTCGCGAACACCACCTTCTGCTGGTTCCCGCCGCTCAGGGCCGAAACCAGCGTGTCGGCCGTGGGTACCTTGATGGAGAGGTCTCGGATGAGCCGGCGGATGTCCCGACGCATCCCCGGTCCTGCAAGCCACCCCAGGCTTGCGTACTTGCGGAGATTGGCGAGCACGATGTTGTCGCCGACGGAGCGGTCCTGGACGAGGCCCTGCAGCTGTCGGTTCTCCGGAACGAGCGCGAGCCCGCGATTCAGCCGGTCGCTGACCGTATCGGCCGGAGACAGAGGTTTGCCGTCGAGCACGAGCGAACCGCTGCTCGGCGCACGCAGGCCCACGAGCGTCTCGAACAACTCCGTACGGCCCGCGCCCATCAACCCGTACAAGCCGATGACCTCACCGGCTCGCGCGGTCAACGACACCCCCTCCAGCAGGTACCCGCCGTAGGGACGAGGCACCGTGAGGTCCTGGACCGCCAGCACGGCGTCGCCGGGCGCGTGCGGGCTCTTCGGGAATTCCTCGTCCACGAGTTGCCCGACCATCCGCTCCACGATCCAGGAGAGGCTCACATCCCGGTCGTCCTTGCGGGCAACCAGCCGTCCGTCGCGCAACACGGTGAAGGTGTCGCCGATCTCCAAGACCTCCTCCAGGCGGTGGGAGATGTACACGATCGACACACGTTGACGCTTCAGCTCGGCCAGCACACCAAAGAGCGTCTCCACCTCCGTCTCGCTGAGCGACGACGTTGGCTCGTCCAGAATCAGCACCCTCACGTCTTGCGACAACACCTTCGCAATCTCGACCAGCTGCTGCGTACCGATACTCAAGTCCTGGACCAGGGTGCGGACGTCGAAATCTTGTCGAAGCCGCTTCAAGGCGTCGCGGGCAACGCGATCCTGATCGCCGAAGCGCACCCCACCGAACAGCGTGGCCAGCTCGTGGCCAACGAAGATGTTCTCCGCGACGCTCAGGTTGGGGAACAGGTTCAGCTCCTGGTGAACGATGCCGATGCCTTTGGCCATGGCGTCGCGAGGACCGTGGAGCGAGAGAGGGGCGCCATCGAGCTCGAGATGCCCTGAGGTCGGAGCCTCGATGCCGGCCAGGATCTTCATGAGCGTCGACTTACCCGCGCCGTTCTCGCCGACCAGCACGTTCACTTTTCCCTCGTGGACCTCGAAGTCCACCCCGTCCAGGGCCACAGTTCCAGGGAAGACCTTGCGGATCCCTGCTGCCCTCAGCACCGTCTTCGTCCCATTCGGCGGGGCCGCGGTCGTCGCATCGGTCATCGCCGCCTCACCCCTCCTCCTTCAACCGGACGGGCGTGATCGTGATCGTATCCAGTGATTGGAGCGCGAACGCCCCCCAGAACTCCACCTTCTTGCCCACGAGGCTCTGCGGCGAGGCATCCTTGAACGCCACGGAGAGCGCCATCTTGTTCAGGGCCTGTGAGACATTCGCGTACTGCACCTGGTTGGTGAAGTCATTCAGAGAGATGAACGGCATGGAGTCCCTGAGCGCTGTTCCAAGAACGAGCGGCCCCACGGCGATCTCGACCTCGGACGAGACGCCGCTCACATCGAGCCGCATCACCCCGACGGGCGTCGAGGTATCCACGCTCTTCACGACGCCCACGACGCGGACGTCGAAGGCGTAGGGAACCGATGTCCCTGCGGAGACTCCATAATTGCTCGATGCAGCGCTCTCGTCCTGCTTCAAAGCATCTACGAGCTTGGGAAGGTCCACCGCCTGTGACTCCACGGTCGGCACGACCTTCGAAGTCCATATCGAAGCCACATAGTCGCCGGCGTTGAAGTCGGTGAGACTGAATTTCTGATTCGTCGAGGAGCTGTTCACCGCTTGCTTCTGCTCGTAGATGACCTTCCCCGTCGAAGGGTCAACCTTGCGCACCGATACGAGCTTGCAGGACGTCAGCATCGACGATGCGAGCACAAGGGCTCCGAGCAACCTGGCATAGCGGCGCCGCCTCAACGCGTACCTGTGGTCTCGACTTACCGTCGACCGACCCATGTCATCGCTCCGATCCGATCCGTGAGAGTCCGTTCCTCGTGTGGATGGGCATCCCCTCCCCCACGCCGGCCAGCGCAGCCGCCGTCGCGGCGTCGGTGATCAAGACATTGACCCAGCGCCCTCGCACGGCACCGGTGATCGCCTCGAGCTTCCGTGAACCGCCGGCGATGCCCACGGAACGGCGAACCTGGCGCAGCTGTTCGAGTTCCATGCTGATGACCCTGTCCTGAACGTCCGACGTCACCGGCACGCCATCGGCATCGAAGAAGCGGAGGCAGATGTCACCGACGGCTCCCTTCTCCTGCAACTGATCCAGTTCCTCAGCGGTGAAGACGTTGCCGCTGCTCGCAAGGAGCTTGGACGGTGTGATGGCCCCGATCCCGACCAACGCCAGCGTGACCTCGGAGAACATCCGGACGGCTTCGGCTACGTAGGGGTCGGCAAGCATCACTTCCCTCGTTGCGGGCGACCCGACGATCCCGGGGGCGGGCAGCATGGTGACGTCGGCGTGCAAGGGCTCCGCCAGTTCCCGGGTCAACTGCGATGCATGTGTCTCGCCGACCGGATTGCCCACCCCGCCGAGGATCTGGAGCACGCTACCGCCTGACGGACGGCTGATCGGGTGGAGCGCCCTGGTCATCGCGAGGAGCGTCTCACTCCACGACGAAATGCCGATGACCTCGTCGCGGTCGAGGGTCGACTCCACGTAGAAGGCGGCAGCGGAGCCTAGGTTGCGTAGCATCTCACGCTCGTTGTGACCGGGATCCACCACGATGACCTCGCGCAATCCGTGACGTTCACGGACTGCATCCTCGAGGTCGGGGAAGGTACCTGCAGGCGTCGACACCGTGATGCGCACGATGCCTTCCTCTTCTGCTCGGCGCAGCGCCCGAGACACGGACGCCTGCGACAGACCGAGCCGTTTCGCCACCTCGGTCTGCTTGAGCTTGTGCTCGTAGTACAAGCTCGCGACGCGCGCCCACAGCCGAAGTTCCTCCGGTCGTGCCATATCAATCCGCGGGGCCGCGGGCCCTCCTTCCGTGGTAGATCGCAGCTTCCACACCGGCTTGCCAGCGCCGCCGGGCATCGCTCCTGCGTTGTGCGTTCCAGCGAGGTTGGAAGTCGTCGGTGGAGCTGGGAAGGGAACGGAGCGCATCCATGGACGGCCAGACACCTACCGCCAGGCCCGCCATGAAGGCTGCGCCAAGCGCAGACAGGTGTTGCGAGTTGCTCCGTGTCACCGGTACCCCGAGTACATCCGCTTGGAACTGCATCAGCATGTCGGACCGACTGGCGCCACCATCCGCCAGGAGCCGGGTCCCTCCACCCGCCGCCGTGAATCCGTCGAAGACGTCGGCGATCTGGAACGCGACGGCCTCGAAGGCTGATCGGGCCAATTGTTCACGGCCCGTTCCCTGCGTGATACCAGTGAAGAGCCCGCGCGCCGAAGTCTCCCAATGGGGAGCTCCCAGCCCGTTGAAGGCAGGCACGAAGGCCACCTCTTCACCCTGAAGTTCGTCGCCCGCCAACGCCGCGAGATCCTCGGTGTTCCCGAGTCCGAGAACCTTCACCATCCACTCGATGGCCGCGCCACTCGACGTGATGTTGCCCTCGAGCGCATAGGCGGCATCGGAGAACGTCCAAGCCACGGTCGTCGCCAGGGCCGGCGCTTCCCTTGGCGCGCCGGATACGGCGCCCATCAACGAGGAACCGGTGCCGTACGTCGCCTTCACGGCGCGTGGGTCCGCCGTCAGGTGCGCGAACAGGGCCGCGTGCGAATCGGCGACCAGTGAGGCGATGGGAATGCCGGCGGGGAGGCCGCCCTCGCCGGTCGTCACCGCGAACGGACCGGAGGTCGGAAGGACCTCGGGTAACGCGGCCAACGGCACGTCGAACAGGTCGAGCAAGTCGGCGTCCCACGACAGCGATGTCAGATCGAACAGTTGCGTACGAGACGCGTTGCCCGGATCTGTGGCGAAGGCCGTCCCGCCCGATAGGCGCCACAAGAGCCAGGAGTCGACCGTCCCCAGGCAGAGCTCGCCATCACGCGCTCGACCGCGCCCGTCGGGAAGTTGGTCGAGCAGCCACGCCATCTTCGTAGCCGAAAACGTGGGGTCGATGGGGAGGCCCGTCTTGCGACGAACCGTCTGCGCACTCGGGCCTTCTCGAAGCCGTTCGCACCGATCCGCGGTGCGCCGACACTGCCAACTGATCACGGGTCCGACCGGCCGCCCGGTCGAGCGTTCCCAGGCAACCACCGATTCCCGCTGGTTGGTGATGCCGAGCGCTCGGATCTCTGGCCCCGGTACCTTGTCCAGAGCCTGCTCGACTGCCGAGCACACGCTCCGCCAGAGTTCTTCCGCATCGTGCTCGACCCATCCGGATCTCGGATAGCGTGAAGACACGCCCGCAGAGCTCACCCCCTCCAACTCCCCACCGACGCTCACCAACAACGCCTTCGTGTTGGTCGAGCCTTGATCGATGGCGAGCACGTAGGGCTTGTCAGGCATGGGTCCGGGCAAGCTCCTCTGCCTTGTCGGCGATGTTGTCGGAGGTCAACCCGAAGTGTTCGAATAAGAACTCGGGTTCCCCTGTTGGAGCGAACTCGCCGGGGACACCGACCATCCGCATGCGGACCGGGGCCTCCTGAACGACGACCTCTGCTACGGCGCTACCCAGCCCGCCGAACACGGTATGCTCCTCGGCCGTGACGATCCCCCCGGTCTCCTTGGCGGCGGCCACGATGGCCTCGCGGTCGATGGGGCGGACCGTCGCCATATTGAGCACGCGGGCCTCGATGCCGCGGGCGGCGAGCCGGTCCGCGGCATCGAGCGCCTTGTGCACCAGGACGCCATTGGCGATGAGGGTGACATCGGTACCTTCTCGGAGCACCGCCGCCTTGCCGATCTCGAAGCGGTAGTCCGGTCCATGCACTTCCGGAACGCCCATCCGGCTGATCCTGAGGAAGATCGGGCCGTAGAACTCCGCCGCGGCCCTCACCGCCTGTCGGGTCTCCTCGGGGTCGGCCGGGGCCACCACCGTGAGGTTCGCAATGGCGCGCAGCCACGCGAAGTCCTCGATGGAGTGATGGGTTGGGCCCAATGCACCGTAGGCCATGCCGCTGCTCATGCCGACCAGTTTCACGTTGGTATTCGAGTACGCGACATCCGCCTTGATCTGTTCGAGCGCTCGGGCCGTGAGGAAGCAGGACGCGGACGACACGAACGGAACCAGACCCGCGTTGGCGAGCCCGGCTCCCGTACCCACCAGCGTCTGTTCCGCGATGCCGACGTTGAACAGCCTCTCCGGAAAAGCGTTGCGGAACCCGCTCAACTTGCTGGAGCCGACGGAATCGTTGGCCACCGCCACGATGTCTTCGCGCTCGCTCGCCAGCGCCTCGAGGGTCTCGGCGAAGGCCAACCGGCAATCATGCAGCATGGGCATCCCGCCGTTCCTCGAGCTCCCGGATCGCCTTCTCGAGCTCCTCGTCGGAGGGGACACGGTGGTGCCATCCTGCTTGATCCTCCATGAACGACACCCCGCGTCCCTTGTGCGTGTGCGCGATGACCGCGGTGGGCTTGCCCGCTACCGCGGGCGTCGTCCCGAGCACGGCAGCCAAGGCGTCGAAGTCGTGCCCATCGACCTCACGGACCTCCCAGCCGAACGCCGCGAACTTGTCGGTTAAGGGATCCAGCTCGACCGTATTGGCCACGGCATCTCCCTGCTGAAGGCGATTCCGGTCTACGATCAGGGTGAGGTTGTCCAGGCCGTGCTGCGCGGCGTTCATTGCCGCTTCCCAGTTGCTGCCCTCCTGAAGCTCGCCATCGCCGGTCAGGACGAAGGTACGCCAGGCCCGCTTCTGCAACCTGGCTCCGAGCGCCATCCCCAGCGCCACCGGCAATCCGTGCCCGAGCGGGCCGGTGTTGGTCTCCACTCCGGGCACCTTGGTGCGATCCGGATGCCCGTTCAGGCGAGACATCGGCTTCATGTAACTCGCCAGCTCCTCCGTGGGGAAGAAGCCCGCATGAGCGAGGGTCGTGTACAACGCACCCGAGCAATGCCCCTTGCTCATGACGAACCGGTCGCGCTCGGGGTCCATGGGATCGCTGGGATCGACGTCCAGAACGCGGAAGTACAAGACCGTCAGGATGTCCATCGCGGACATGTCGCCGCCCGTATGCCCCATGCCGGCCCCGTGGATCATCTGCAGGTCATGGATCCGGAAGTCGTAAGCCAGTCTGTGTAGCTCATCCACCGAAAGAGTTCGTGTGGCGTCCCGGGTTGCCGACCTACTCATCGTCATTCTCCCAGAAGCGCGGTCATGATGGTCTCCTGCGCCTCCATTGCGTCCTGCCGTTGCTGCGCTGCGCGCAGCGCATCGAGATCGATCCGATCGATCAGCGCGTCCAGTCGGCGCAAGGTACGGATGCTCGCGCGCGCTGCCCGCACCGGGTCCTCCCGGAAGGGGAACTGGTCCAGCAACAGCACGTCGCTCCAACCGATGCGACGGACCTCCAGCAAGAACTCGATCGTCTCCAGTAGATGAACGGAACCCACGGCGAGATCGTCATCCCACTCCCGCCAGTTGTCGTTGAGCTCGATGCTGGTCAGCCGCGAACGGCTGTCCACCAGGCGCAATGCCGCCGCAGGAGCCTCCTTGGCGAACAGCGAGTGCCCGAGATCCATCACGACGCCGATGTTGTCGAGACCCGTTGACTCGATCGCCAGCAACGTGGTCGCAGCGTTGCTCCAGAAGAGGTGGGTTCGCGGCTCCTTGACCTTGTACTCGATGGCGAACTGCATGTCCGGGGCGCTGCGCGCCACCTCGGCCACACCGTTCACCGCCAGGTTCCACAGCTCCGAGTAATCCACCTGGAACGGATAGTCGAAGCCATCCTGCCCGGGCCAGAACTTCACGTACTTCGCGCCGAGCTCCCGAGCAACGGGGACACCCTCTTTGCTCAACGCGATGGCCCGGTTCCGGACCTCGGGATCCGGATGCGTGAACGACCCTCTCGTGAAGGTGCGGTCGTAAATGATCGGGGTGATCGCGTGGGCTCGCAGTTTCGCCCGCCCGAGCGCCGCAGCGACATCCTCCGTCGAAACCCCCTCATCGAACGGGAAGTTGATGTCCAGGGCATCCAGCTCGCCGACCTCCCCGGCCCGTTCGATGGCCTCCAACAGCCCGACCTGAGGACCGTACGCGTTCGTGGCGTAGCGATCGATGAACTGTCCGAACATCCAAAGGCCCGCGCCGAAACGAAGTTGCGAATTCTTCTTCCCTGCGGCAGATTCAGCCATGACAACATCCCTTCAACGAGTTCGCCGGCGCCCTAGCGGCCATCACGACTCGATGCACCTCAGAAGATGAATGGCAGAATATATATTCTGCCCCTATGCCTTTATTCCGGCGGGACAATAGCGCCGAATCGTTCCCGTGTCAAGAGTGGGAACACATCGCAATCATGAGACCTGGGCCGTGCACAGCTGCTTGCTCGGTCAGGGAGTTCCGTAGCCTCTACGCGCCAAGCTCCTGGCGGACTTTTCACGCCGGGCACCCTGGGCAGGAGCAGGGCGATCCCCAATGACTAGGGCCCGGCACCAGCAGCGGCGCGACGCGTAGGCAGCACGACCGCCCCCGTCTCTACCGTGCGCAACGAGCTCGCCATCTGGGACCGTGCGCGATCGGCGGGCGAAGGGAACGACGTCCTACGGTCGTGGCGCCGACAGCGCACCAATAATCAGTCAGGAACGTAATCGAACCGGTCAGGGTGCGGGCCCGTACGGCCGGCCTCCCCCCGGTCCAGCCGGTTCAGGGCTTCCATGGCCGGGCGGTCCAGCTCGAAGTCGAAAAGCGCGAAGTTCTCGCGCATCCGCGACGGTGTAACGGTCTTGGGAAACACCACATCGCCCCGCTGGATGTGCCACCGGAGCACGACCTGCGCAGGCGTTCTTCCTACCTGACCAGCGACGTCACGAACGGTGGGGTCCCCCAGGACACCCCCCTGCGCGATGGGCGACCATGCCTCCGTCACGATGCCGTGCTCTCTCCCATAGGCTCTCACATCGTCGTTGGCGAGGTACGGGTGGACTTCGATCTGGTTGACTGCGGGAACCGTCTCCGTCTCGACGGCCAGCCGTTCGAGATGGGCCACCTCGAAGTTGGACACGCCGATGGACCGGGCGCGCCCGTCCTGCCTGAACTCCTCCAGCGTTCGCCAGGTGGACACGAAGTCACCGTCGTAGAGGCTCGGCAGAGGCCAGTGAATGAGAAACAGATCGACGTACTCGAAGCCGAGGTCGGCGAGCGTCCGATCGAACGCACGGCGGGCGTCGTCTGGACGATGGAAGCCGTTGTTCAGCTTGCTCGTGACATAGACGTCACCACGGGGCACGCCGGACGCACGGATGGCCTCGCCGACCTCCCGCTCGTTGCCATACATCTCGGCCGTATCGATGTGGCGATAACCGATCTCCAGAACCTCAGAGACGGCTCTAGCGGTCTCTTCCGCGGGGATCTGAAACACGCCGAAGCCGAGCAGCGGGATGGTGTGGCCGTCGTTGAGCTTGATCGATGGGATCATGGTGCTCCGTTCTCGGGTGGGATGATCGCTTGCGGTGCGTCCTGAAGGCGGCCGGTGGGTGGCTCCACCAAGTCAGGAGCGCCTCGGGCCCGAATCTCCGTTTCGGCTGACAAGCTACCCGCGGGCGAGGATGGCGTCAAGCCCAGGGAACAGCGTGGCCCCGCGATGCATGTCGACGGCAGCCCGAGAGAGGTCGCCGTGACCATCGCCGCGCCCCACCAGAACGCTCGCGCGGCGAACCGCTTCTTGCAGGCTCGCCGCTTGCCGGGATCGCCTGCAGCCTTGCCCGAACGGCCGCCACGGCAGGGTCAGCCGCGCAACCGCCCGCGGGACTCCTGATCGGGGTGCTGGATCAAGTAGGCCAGCCACCCCCTGACGCTCAGTTCGCCCAGGTCGTTGTGCCGCACGATCGTCGTGGGGTCGACGTCGCGCTCGGCGAGCCGGCGGGCCAGAGCGACCGTCTCGGCCCGCGTCTCGGCGAAGGCCGCGCGCAGGGCCTCGAAGCCCGCGTCGACGTCGGGCCGGTACGGGTGGTACGTGTCCTCGACGAAGGGCTCGCCCAGCGGCACGCGCAGGCGCCGCTGCCCCCAGCGTTCGATACCGACCCAGTGCGCCACGGCTTCGCGGTTCCCCGGCGTGTCGGGCCGGCCGTTCATGCGCTGGCCGAGCTCCAGGCCCGAGACCTCGAGCTCGTTCGCGAGCTCGGCGATGCCCTTGTCGCGGGCATGCCGCTCGGCCATCGGCCTGCGCACGAGTCCGATCAAGCCTTGGATGATCCTCATGGCCCAACCATCCCATGGCGAAGACGGGGGCACCGCAAGCCGGGATGCGGGCCGCGGCCTCGTGCGTCGGCTACGATCGTCGTCGCTGAAGAACGGATGCACGATCGTGGGTGACGGCTGGTTTCGTTGTGTTCCTGTGTCGTGGTTCTGCGGGTTTTCGCGTCTGGAGCGCTGTTTCCTTGCGATATGTTGAGACGTGAGGCCGCCCGACAGTCCGTGCAGCGATTCCCAGGGGAACCTGTTCCGGGTGGAGCTCGTTGAGGTGGTGAATCACCAGCACTCGCTGGTGCGCCTGGCCGACGAGGTGGATTGGGCGCGGTTCGGGGAGGCGTTCGGCGTCACCTACGCCGACAACGTCGGCCGTCCCGGTGTGCCGACGCGCTTGATGGTGGCGCTGCACTACCTGAAGTACGCCTTCAACCTGAGCGATGAGCAGGTGCTGGCCCGCTGGCTGGAGAACCCCTACTGGCAGTACCTGTCGGGCATGAAGTTCTTCGAGCATCGCTTGCCGATCGGCTCCTCGAGCATGACGCGTTGGCGGGGGGGCATCGGTGAGGCCGGCGCGCAGGAGCTGCTTACCGAAACCATCGAGGCGGGGTTACGCTTGAAGCTTGTCAGGACGAGTCAACTTCAGCGTGTGAACGTGGACACCACGGTGATGGAGAAGCACGTGCGTTTCCCGACCGATGCGCGATTGTATCAGCGGGCGCGGGCGCGGCTGGTGACGCAAGCCAAGGCCGAGGGCATGATTACGACGGGCCGGCGGAGGTGCACGTGGATCGGCGCCGCCGGGGGCGCATCCCCAAGAGCGTGTGTCGCTGGATGAAGCGCCGCGCGGCTTTTCACACCCACCATCGGGCACCTCAAGAGCGGCAAGCGCCTGGACCGCAACCGCCTCAAGGGCACCGAGGGGGACAAGCTCAACGTGCTGCTCAGCGCGTCGGGCATGAATTTCGCCAAGCTCCTCAGCGGGCTTCGCCAGGCTGCGGCACTCTTTTCCCAAATCCTGGCTCGCCTGCTCGAGACCCTCAAACCGCCAGCCAGCACGACAACCAGCCTCACACCCGCCTGACACGGACTTCTTCAGCAACGACTCAAGTAGCTCGTACGGCATAGGCGGTAGCGTCGTGGATGTGTCGTCTAGGAAGCGGGGGTAAGCTTCAGCCGTTCTGGAAAGCCGACGGTCCTTCCTTCCTGATGCCTCACGGGAGCGGCGCCCGTCTCCCGCGGTCGCAGCCCAAATGAAGGGAGCAAGAAGTGGGGTGGAGGTCAGGTGCTCGGTGCCTAGAGCGAGGACAGGCCCCTGGACAGAGCTACACGCAGATCGGGACTCTTGACCCAGCGTGGTCGGCAGGATGATTCCGAGGGCGGCCCTCTTCACGTTCGCCCCCATCGTCCGGGAGTCGCAGGTCCGAGTGGGGCCCGTGCTTCTCGGAGCTCAAGTGAATCGCCCGCTGCGGCAGGTTCATTGAGCGAGAGTCCAACACCCGCAGCCGGCAATAACCCGGTGCGCTACTCAAAGGCCGCGTCGAGCTGGCCTGGGCGTAACTCATACACGTTGTCGATCGCTCCGTCGATCACCAGGGGTGCAAGGCCGATGGTGGCGCTCCCCACCGCCACCACCAATAGCGGTATCGGCTCGAGCCCTGGAATCTGCGAGGCTCCGAAGCTGATCCCCGCGAAGACACTCATGGGTACCAGGATGAGGACGTCTCCGACCATGCCCGCCGCACCTGCCGGGGAGAGGGTCGGATCGAGCCAGTAAACTTTCGACTGAATTCCGTGTGACACAGAGATCTCGTGCCGCTCATTGGTGCTCACGCGAAGGGTCAGCGGCGCATTACCGACGTACTCTCCGTCGGCCGAAACGCTTGCCGCAAGCGGACGGCTCGTGACATGAACCTCCTGCGTGCTGGCATTGAACATCGCTGCGCATCCCGAGAGGACCATGGAAAGCGCAGCCAAGCCAACAACAGCACTGACCGCGCCCAAGCGCGTGCGTGACATGACTCCATGCTATTAGGCAGTTGCCACGGGCGACCGATGCTCGGAGCTGGGCCCGCTGCCTCTGCACCAGGCGTGGGCCATCGCCGCCAGCCACAACCCGCACCGTGTCACATGGTCGGTGATGGGTGTGCTCGGCACGAACGGCCGGCGGACTTCAACGACCACTACTAGGCCGAGGGGGTGGCTGCGACGGCCCCGCCCGGCGCGACGGCGCCGTCGCCTTGACACGTTGCGGTGTAGCCCCGCATCATCACGTAGAACACAACGCTTCTGCTGCAGGCGCGTGGGTCGAGCCCGGACGGTCGCCCGCGACGAGGAGGTGGCCTTCCGTGTACGCGCGGCCAGCCGCCCCTCACGCCTTCGTGTGGCGGACGAGCGGTGTTCATGAAGGCGGGCCGTGGTCCGCAAAGGGGCATGCGGATCCGGGGCGCACTGCGCCCCGAGGAAGCGTGAAGGGGCCGCGGCGACCGCGAGGGGAATGAAGCAGAGTCACGTTTCGTTGCGCTAGGAGGTCACTGTGAAACGCGCGAACCGATATCTGGGGTTGTGGGCCGTCTTGCTCGTCATGGCTCTGGCGGCATGCCAGAACACGTCCCCCAATGTGAGCCAGGACACCATGCCGGTCTACACCATCAACCAAAACGGGCCCACCACTTCGCAGGCCAGCGCCCTCGCCAGCGCTCTCGGCGCAAAGGGGCTCTCGGTCGAGAGCGACGGCGTCATCCGCTTCGTCGACGAGCAGCGCTTTCAGCACGTGCCCGTCATCGACATGCCGGCGGGACAGCCGGACGAAGAGGGCAGCGCGACCACCCAGCAGGCCATCGACCTGAAGGGGGTATTGCAGCTGGGCGAATACGATCCTGCGACCGCAGTCGACCGGGCCAAGGCGGCTCTGGACAGCGCCGGCCTCGGCGGCGGCACGGGACCGATCGGCTTCCAGGCCGAGCCCGGGCACACCACCTTCGAGATGGTGGACGGTTCCGGGAGCACACTCGCCAGCAAGCCGATCGACACGCAGGTGAACTACGCCTTCGAGCTCGGCGGTCGCGACCTGGTCGGGCCGGGAGCCCGGATCAAAATCGTCTTCGACACCCAGGGCATGCCGGCGCGCGTCCACTACGCGCTGCCCGCCGTCAGCAAGGGTGGCGACGCACCGATCATCTCCACCCAACAGGCGGGTGAGCTGGCGCAGCAGAGCCTGCGACAGCAGGCTGCGCAGCAGCACCTCGTCGGAACGTTGCAGGTGGGAGATCCGACGCTGGTGTACTACGTGCCGCCCCCCTCCCTCGGCGCGAAGACGATCTATCCCTACTACAAGGTTGGCGGCAGCATCGTGGTCGGAGGAGAGACGGTGCCGCTGCGCGACACCCTCCTGCCCGCCGTGCAGAACGCGCCCCAGGTGCACACGTCGATGAGCGTCGACACCTCGGGCGACCCGCAGGTCACGGCCAAGGCCGACGTCAACGGCGGCACGCCGCCCTACACGTACCAGTGGAGCTCGTCCTCCACCACGCTGGACCCGTCCACCGCCACGAGCGGTCCGAGCGTCACCTACGCCCCTGACCTGTACACACGCGACCAGGCCGCGGTGAACGACGAGACCGTCAACGTGGTGGTCACAGATGCGAACGGCCTGACCGTCGAGGGCAGCGCCACAGCGCCGCTACAGGCGGCGTCGCTCGGCGGCCGCGCCGCGCCGGCGGGCCTGTCGCCCATGGTCACCGGACCGATCGACGTGGGAACGGAGTGGATCGGGAACTGCGCCGGGCTCGGCGGCTCGTCCGGCAACGCCGGAGGCTTCGTCCAGGTGATGCGGAACCATGGTGTCACCGTCCGTTTCAACTGGGGGAACTCCAGCGCCTGGGAGCAGGACTTCAAGGACCCGTCGAAAGGCGGGAACGACACCAACTACGCGGACAACGCCGACTTCGTGTTCTATACGGGCCATGCCAACGGCAACGGCTTCGTGTTCTGCAACAATGCCCACGACGACACCTTCCTCAACTACAGCGACGCGAGCTGGGGCCAGAACGACCTCGAGTGGCTCACGATCGCTGCGTGCGGGCCGCTGCAGCTCGACAGCGGAGGGAAGGCCTGGTACCAGCGCTGGGGCCCGGCGTTCGACGGGCTGCACCTGCTGATGGGCTATGCCACCGTCACCTACGACAACCAGCGTGAGGGCAAGCTCCTGGCCAAGTACGCGTTGGGCGATAAGGGGGCGGCGCGGCCGTTGCGCGAGGCGTGGGCCCTCACCGCCACCGACGTCCAGAGTGAGAGCGAGATCTGGTCGGTGATGGGGGTGTACGGTTCAAGCTACGTGTCGGACTTCAACGACCACTTCCACGGCCAGGGCAGCGTGGGGCCCGACCTGAGGGGCAGCGACATCCGCGGCTATTGGCTGATGCGCGGACCCTCGTGAGCGCCGGCTGACGGCTTCCATTCGGTGGCGGCCAAACATGGCGTCGGGCCGTGCTTCGGCGTGGTCGGCATCGCAAGGGCGCCGGGACCCGAGGGTTCCGGCGCCCTTCTCGTCCCGCATGCCCTGGAGGGACGAGATCCTTCTCGGGCCAGCTAGCTGCCGAGGAGGTCAGGGGGATGCGGCCGAGCGGTGTACCGCCCTGGGACATGGCAGAAGTCGCGATGCTGAAATCGCGACGCGGTCACCAGATGATGAAGCGCCGGGCCCCCGTTTGTGACGTGGTGGAAGGTGCAGAAATCGAACTTGCGGCGCCTCGCATGGGAAGAGGGGGCCACAACCGAAGGTCCTGGCATCCACTAGATGGCAACGCACGGCAGCCCGAGCCGCACCCCGCCGAATTCATGGAGCAACGCCGGTCCACCTCCTCAAGCGCACCGGCAGCGTCGCATTGCCGTACCCTGAACATCGAGCAGCGGCGGGAGCCGCTCGCGCGCGTGTCCGGCGCGTGGACGCGGGCGGCGCCCCAGCCGCGGAAGGAGCAGCATGGACGAGGTTCGCTTGGGACGTACCGGCCTGAAGGTCTCCAGGATCGTGCTGGGCTGCATGAGCTTCGGCGAGCCGGCCGCGGGCGGCCACCCATGGTCCCTCGACCTCGACCAGGCGCGACCGCTGATCCGCAAGGCCTGGGAGGCAGGCATCACCACCTTCGACACCGCAAACGTCTACTCGCATGGCACCAGCGAGGAGATCACCGGCAAGGTGCTCGGCGAGATCGCCCGCCGCGACGAGGTCGTCATCGCAACCAAGGTCCACGGCCGCATGGGGCCGGGGCCCAAGGGCGGCGGGCTGTCGCGCGCGGCCATCTTCGCGCAGGTCGACGCCAGCCTGAAGCGGCTCGGCACCGACTACATCGACCTCTACCAGATCCACCGCTACGACCCCGAAACGCCCATCGAAGAGACGCTGCAGGCGCTCGACGACCTCGTCCGCTCGGGCCGGGTGCGCTACATCGGCGCCTCCTCGATGGACGCCTGGAAGTTCGTCCAGGCCCAGTACCTCGCCGACCTGCACCGCTGGACCCGCTTCGCCTCGATGCAGGACCAGTACAGCCTGCTCATGCGCGAAGAGGAACGCGAGATGCTGCCTTTCTGCCATGACCAGGGGGTCGGCGTGCTGCCGTGGAGCCCGTTGGCGCGCGGACGCCTCGCCCGCCCCTGGGCGACCTCGACGACGCGCAGCGAACAGGACGCCTTCGGCCAACGTCTCTACCGCCAGGCCGAAGACGCCAGCCGCACCGTCGTCGAGGAGGTCGGGAAGGTCGCCGAGGAGCGCGGCGTGACGATGGCGCAGGTCGCGCTCACCTGGCTGCTCCACCAGCCCGCCGTGACCGCTCCCATCGTGGGCGTGACGCGGGAGTCCCACATCGACGACGCCGTGGCCGCAGTGGAGCTCCAGCTCAGCGACGAAGAGCGCCGGCGGCTCGAAGCGCCCTACATGCCGCAGCGGCCGGAGGGCTACTAGCCGCTCCGGCCGCCCCGCTCGACCCGTCGTGGATGGTGGTCCTGCAGGCGAGCGACGCGACCAGCGGAGCGTTCAATCCCGTCGCCGACGTCGTCAGTGCGGCGGGCGGGGCGGGAACCTGGGTCGCCCGGACGACGAGCATCAGCCGCTTTCACCACGATGCTGCGAGCGGCGCCGCGCTAGCGTGCGTCTTCGACCGAGTGTCCGTCCCCTGGGCAGGAGCGGCGCTGCAGATGCTGCTCGCTCCCGACCCCCTCTTCGTCCTCCGGCCTTCCCCTCCCGTCGAGGCCACTGCCGGGTGGTCCCCTGTCAGAGAGGAGAGCACGATGTTCATGCTGTTCGCACACGGCGTCGATGCTGAACCGATCGCCATGGGAATCGCAGCTTGACAGGCATCACCGCGTTTCCCGGAAACACTCCGAACCCCCCAGTCCAACACGGACCCCGCAGCGCGCTCATGGGCGCGCTTGCGTCGCCGGTCGAAGCTTGTCGCACCGACCCGCGCGGGGCCGTCCCGGGAGTGCGTAGCTGATGCGCCGCGGTCCCCTGGCCCACCACTACTGGCCGGCCGCGGCGATGGTCGTCTTCGCGCTGATCCCGTATCTCGCGTTGTCCGCGGCGTTGGGTCCGATCATGCCGATCATCGCCCGTCAGTTGCACATGAGCATGCAAACCATGGCGCTGGCATCCGGCATGGGCAACGCGGCCTACGCGGTCGGGACGGTGCTGGCGGTGCAGTTCGCGCAGCACCTTCCCCAGCGGAGGATGATGCTCGCGTATGCGGCGCTACTGGTGCTCGGATCCGTGCTGGCGGCCGCGGCGCAGAACGCGGGCATGTTCATCGCCGGGCACGTGCTGCAGGGGTTGAGCACGAGCCTGCTGCTGATCGGCGCGGTACCTCCACTGGCGCTCGGATTCGGTGTGGAGAGGCTACGCGAGACCGCGGTGATCATGAGCATGGGCATCTTCGGCGCGGTCGCCGCCGGGCCCGTGATCGGCGGGCTCCAGGCGAGCGCGCATGGCTGGCGGCCGCTGTTCTGGATCATCGCGGCCATTTCGGCGGCGTCGCTACTCCTCGCTCTGCTGACCTACGAGTACCAGCCTCCGGCCAACAGGAGCGCGCCGTGGGATCCCAAGGCCATCGGGCTGGCCGCCGTCGGGTCGGTGGCCGCCTTCTACGGCGCGTCGGAACTGTTCAGCCACGAGTTCCTCGCCTTCCGGACGGCCGTGCCACTGTTCGGTGGTTTCGCCCTGATCATCCTGCTCGTCGTCTACCAGTACCGTGCGCCGCGGCCGCTGCTGATCGTCCGGCCCATGCTCGGGAGCACGATCCCGGTGGCGGGCATCCTGGTCGCGCTGTTCGCGGCCGCGGCCTCCGTCTCGGTCACCCAGCTGACTGCGAGCCTGCAGGCCGGGCTCTACAGCCCAGTGCACCTGGGGCTGCTCTACCTACCCGAGCTCGCCGGCGCCGTCCTCACGGCGGTCGCTCTGGGCCTTCTCATCACCAGATGGGAGCTGCAACTCCTCCCGTTGGTGGGGATGGGCTTCCTGGCCGCCGGGATCGGGATCTTCCGCATCTCCTTGCCGCCCGGCCAGGCACTTACGCTGATCGGGTCGGGGGTGATAGGGATCGGTCTCGGCGCCACGGTCGCCCCGGCGCTGTTCGCCGCCGGCTTCTCCCTCCCCTCGGCGAGCCTGCAGCGGGTGTTCGCGCTCGTCGAACTCCTGCGCGCGGTGGCCGCGTTCATGATCGCGCCGATCTTCGCGCACTTCGCCACCGGAATCGTCGGCACGGGCGTTGCCTTGTGGATCAGCCTCGGCCTCGCCCTGGGCGGTGCCGCGATCGCGGTGGCGCTCTACCTCCTGGGCGGTGCCCGCCCACAGACGCCGGACCTCGACGGGTTCGTGGGTGGTGAGACGCCAGCCTGGCATTCGCCTCCGCTGCTCGATCGCCTGCGCAGGAGCCGGGCGGCATCGGAAATGGACCGGTATCCGGCGACGCGTTGACGCCTTCACGGACGACCGGCCGGACGAACACCTCGACACACCGTCCACCGAGAGCAGCTCGGCGTTGCCGTCGGCGAATAGATACGTCCTGGCGCGATCGTGGCGGAAGCCATCGAGATCGGAGCCCGGTGCCGGAGCGCCGAACGAACGGACGTCCTCCGGCCCGCGGCTCATGAGGGGAGCGGCGCCTCGACCAGGGGAAGGAGGCGAGCGTCCTCGATCGCGGCGGTGCGATGACCGAGGCCGGCGAGATAACCCGCGTGGCTCTCGAAGGCGAGGAACGACGCGACGCTGCTCTGCCGGACCAGCATCACGAGGTCCCACGTCTCCTGCTCCGGCCCGATCAGGTACGGCCCGCCGGACCCGAGGAACACGAGATCCCCACCGCTCTCACGGAGGAACGGGAGTGTGTGGCGGATGTAGCGGTCGAAAGCTTCGGCGCCGCTGATGGGCGTTTCGGGAGCCAGGTCCGGATGGGCCGAGTAGTCGGCGACGCCGCGTAAGCGCAGCAGGTTCAGCATGACGACGCTGCCTGCGATGCCGCGCAGCACGAAGGCCCTGCCGGCTGCTTGGGTAGGTTCGAGATAGCGGATGGGTTCGGGTGCGGTCATGGTGCCTCTCCTCGGGTCGGTGCGAGCGTTGGATCGGGGACGCTCCGGGGCTCCGGGGCTCCGGGGGCAGGGCGGGGACGCGCCACGCCGTCGGGCCGTCGGGCCGTCGGGCCGTGGATCGGCCTCTCGCTCAGGGCAAGAATAATACCCGGTGGATATTGTGCTGTCAATATCCCCCGGGTGTTAATCGTGGCGCTCCACGAGGGCGCTCGCTCGGACCGGCGCCGAGAGCAGGTGACCGTGGAACGGGCTCCGCCCCGGTTCCGCGGTGGCCGGGTGCTCCAGGGCGCTGCCAGGCCTACCTTCCTGGTACGCCCGGCACCCTCGCGGCAGAACCCGACGCCGTTGCTCCGGCCCGTCGGCCCCGGTTGTGAAGCCGGGGCCACATCCAGTGCGATCGACTGCTAATCTCGCTCCATCGCAACCCAAGGCGCAAGGGAGGTCGTGATGACGTCGTGGTGTTGCGTAAGGAGGAGTCCATGAAGGAGAGAGCCCGTTCGTCCACCCACGTACGTCGACGACAGTGGGCCCTGCGCGCCTTGGCCGCGCTCTCGACGTTCGCCCTCGTCGTCGCGCTGACCGGCTGTAGTGGCGGCGGAGGCGCGACCAACAACGTCGACGGCTTCGTGCGGGGACTGCCGTCCTGGTCGAGTCTTTCACCGTTGCCACCGGAGAACGACGGTGTGCCCACGACCGATCCACCCTCGACCGCCCAGGTCGACGACGGGGGCACGCTCTACACCTGCACGACCCAGCACTACTCCATCTCGAAGAACCCGGGGGAGCTCGTCCTCGCCACGCCGGACCTCGACGTCATGTGGCCCGGCGCTCTGGTGCAGGGCGCGTCCCACCTGAACGGGTTGGGGTCGCTGCTCCCCCTCGTGGTCGACAAGAGCCGGCGCGGCCCCATCAGCATCTCGATCGCCGGCGGGGGCGTGCTCGGCATCCCGGGCGGCGTGAGCGACACCATCGACCAGCCGGCGCCCAGCACCGTCCGCGAGGCCATCAACCAGCTCGTCGTCAACGCGATCCAGTCCAACGTGGCCGTCGGCGCCGGCATCAGCAGTTTCACGTCGACCGAGAGCTTCAGCGGCACGCAGACCGCGATCTCGGTCGGCCTGTCGGGGCGCTACCTCGGCGCCACACTCGACACGAATCTCGACTACAACTCTACGGCCAGCCAGCACACCTACACGGCGTACTTCATCCAGCGCCTGTTCACGGTGGCGATGGACCCGCCGCAGAACCCGTCGGACATGTTCGCGTCCGACGTGACGCCGACCGAGCTCGAGCAGCTCGGCGTGAGCCCGTCCAACCTCCCCCTATACGTAGCGTCGGTCAGCTACGGCCGCGTGCTGATGTTCTCGCTCAAGTCCACGGCAAGCAAGCAACGCATCCAGGCGGCGCTCGACTTCGCTTACGACGGTGTCGTGGCGAGCGGAAGCGCCTACACGGACGTGGAGCTGCGGCAGACGCTGAGCCAGTCCCAGATCAAGGTCGTGGCCATCGGCGGGCCCAACACCGGCGTGGAGAACCTGATCAAGGACGCCAACCTCAAGTCGTACTTCGGTTCCAGCCTCCAGATCAACCAGGTCGAGCCGATCTCGCTCGTGCTCAAGAACCTGGCCGACAAGACCGTCGCGAAGGTGGTCAACACCACCGACTACGACCAGCGCGAGTGCGCGCCGGCCGTAGCTCTGCCGACCCCGGACTTCTGGTGGCGCGGCGAGGGCAACAGCGATCTGCAACCCAACGCGCTCGGGATCACGAACTCGTTCGAGAACAACCTCACCTACGGGGCGGGGCAGTTCGGCGAGGCGTTCTCCCTCAACGGCATCGATGCCTATGTGGCGAGCTACCTGACGCCGGACCCCAACTCCGAGTACCTGCTCGGCACCACCGGGGCGTTCACCGTGTCCGCCTGGGTGAACCCGCGCATGACATCGGGCTACGGCACCATCGTGGCCGAGATCGGTCCCTCGGCGCGCGCCGGCAACTTCTCGCTGGGCGTGTGGTCCAGCGGCGCCGTCTCCTTCCATCGCCGGCCGCTCGACAACACCGGCGTCGACGGCGTCACCACCGGCGGAAGTGTGGCTCCCGCAAACCAGTGGAGCCTGGTCACCGCGGTCTACGGCGGCGCGCAGCCCGGACAGCCCGACCTCCGCATCTACGTCAACGGCGTGTACAAGAGCGGCGCCATCTACACGGGCACCATCCCGACCACGTACAGCGACGGGCGCACGCGAGTCGGCACGCGCGGCTACAACGCCAGCGTCGTCCAGTACGATCCCTACGAGGGCTACATCGACGAGGTCATGCTGTTCGGCCGGGCCTTGGGTGAGGACGAGATCCTCTCGATGTACGCCAACTTCGACAAGATGGTCCCCTGAGGCTCCACTCCGGTCACCTTCGCGCCCGCCCCCGCCACGACAGGCGCGGGCGGGCGCGCCACGGCGCACGACGCAGCGCCCGTCACGCGCGGGACCCGCACGGGACCGCCGCTGCCCTACCCTGGCGTATGAGCGACAACCCGCCCGGTCCGAAGGTCGACCTCGACGATCCCGCAGTGAAGGACCGCCTCTCCCCCGAGGCGTATCGCGTGCTGCGCACGGAGGCCACCGAGCGCCCCGGCTCGAGCCCGCTCAACAATGAGTGGCGGGCAGGCACGTACGTGTGCGCCGCCTGCGGACACCCCCTCTTCCGGGGAGACGTCAAGTTCGACGCCCACTGCGGCTGGCCGTCCTTCTCGGAGGCGTTGCCGGGGGCGTTCGAGACCAAGACGGACCACCACATCGGCTACCCGCGGACCGAGTACCACTGCGCGAACTGCGGCGGGCACCACGGCCACGTGTTCGACGACGGCCCGGAGCCCACCGGGTTGCGCTACTGCAGCAACGGCGTGGCGCTGCGATTCGTACCCGACGACACCTGAGCGATCGGTCCGCGGCGCTGGCGGCGCGCGTGCCGGGGACCTAAGGCGCGGTCTCCCGGCCTCCCTCCTTCGCCAGAGCGGCGTGATGCATCTCCACGAGCCGCGCGAAGCTTACGTCCAGGTCGAGCGGGAGCCCGAAGCCGCCGGCGCTCTCGAGCGCTACGAAACCGTGCAAGGAGCTGCGAAGCGCCCGCGTGGCATGCAACGCTTCGTCGCCCTCCAGCGCATATCCCTGCAGGACGCTGAGCACCACCTGCACCAGCCTTCCGGCCGCCTCGGCGGCGGCCGGGGCGTCGCGCTCGGCCCCCGACGCATCATCCACCGCGCCCAGCGTCAGAGCGTAGAGCCCCGGGTGCTCGTGCGCGTAGGCGCGGTACGCCTGCGCCAGCGCTTCCAGCGCGTCGCGCCGGGCGCGGCCCACGGCGGCCCGTTGCAGGCGCTGCTCGAGGGCTTCCAGGCCCCTGAGTCGGAGCGCACCCCGGAGGTCTCCGAGCCCGCCGATATGGTTGTAGAGCGAGGGCGTCCGCACCCCCAGGGCCTGGGCCAACGAGGCCAGCGAGAGAGCGGCCAGCCCGTCTTCGTCGACCATCGCGGCTGCCGTCTCCACCACGCGTTCGCGGGTGACGCCGGGCCTACGAGGCACGACGTACCCGCCCCAGGAAGGCGAGGATGGGCGCCGACGTGGCCTCGGGCATCTCGCTGTGCGGATAGTGGCCCGCCCCCTCGATCATCACCACGTCGCCGCGCAAGCCTTTCGCCAGTCTCACCGCCTCGTCGGCGGGATCGCCGAAGTCCGGGTCCTTGCTGCCCATCACCACCAGCGTCGGCGCTGTGACCTCAGCAAGACGCTGTGCGATGTCCGGCTCGCTGCTGAGCATCATGGCCTTGACCGCCTCGAAGCGTCCCGGTTCGGCGAGGTTGGCGCGCAGGGCAGCACGGTAGTCGCGGAAGTCGGCGGGCTTGCGGGTCGGGAAGAGCGTGCCGAAGTACGCGTTCCAGGCCGCCACCTTCCAGGGGCCCGAGAACAGCACGCGCATCAGCGCCTGCATCATCGGCTTCGCCGGTTGCGGGAGCACGAACGGCCCGACCAGCACCAGACCTTCGACCGCCTCCGGCCGCTCGGCCGCCGCCCACACGGCGGGCGCGGCTGCGAACGAGTTGCCGACGATGGTGGCCGGGCCTGCGTCCAGCGTGTCGATGAGGGCGAGCAGGTCGGCGCCCGTAGCCTTGCGGCTGTAGTCGGCCCAGCCCACGCTCGAGCCGCCGTGCCCGCGCAGGTCGACGCTCACGGCACGGTAGCCCGCGGCCACCAGGTCCTTGACGAGGAACCGGTACTCCTGCCGGAGGTCGCCCAGACCCGGCATCAGGATCACCAGGGGTCCGGTCCCCCGGTCGTCGTAGGCGAGGGTGCCGCCATCGATATGGAGCAACTGGGTGGTCCCATCGTTCATCGTCGTTCCCTCCGATGCCGCTGTGTGGATGGAGTGCGGGGTCGAATCCTGCGTCGCTCTCTGGGAAAGCGGGGCGTGCATCTCGACTCCCGCTTGTTGCGTCGTTCGGCTCGAGCGTAACATGCCTAGGTTATACACTAATGCCATTAGTCTGTCAAGGGCGCGGCCCGGGAGGGCAATCGTCGCTGCCACCCCCCGACCTCGACCCCTACGTCGCGGTCCGCCGCCGCGACTCTAGGCCGCGACGCTCCCGAACACCTCAGCCCGCGCGGGCTTCGGCGGGGAAGGCGTCGCGCGCAAGGTCCGCGAGGTAGCCCCGGATATCGTCCGGCCAGCCGGCGGTGAGCGACTCGAAGCGCCGCCGATCGCCGGCGTCGAGTGCGCGGTAGGCCTCCTCGAAGTGCTCGCGATCGCCGGCGAGGGCGGTCATGGCGCGGCCGGCGGAGGCCGCAGCGCGGCGCGCGCGGTCGCGCGCCGTCTCGTTGGCCCTGGCCTGCTGCACGAGGCGACGCAGGGTACTGGAGATGCTGCCCGGCTGCTGCTCGAGCCAGCGCCAGTGCCCCGGCAGCAACGACACCTCGCGCGACACCACACCCATCCTCGGCCGCCCGCGTCCGGCCCGCTTGGGAAGTGGCGCCTCGCGCTCGAGGACGTCCGGCAGCGTGCCGCGCAGGTCGAAATCGACCTGCCGGCCGCTGGCGTCTTCGAAGAACAGGGGCATCGCGCCGGGGTCGTCCCCTACCCCCTTCTTGACGGCGGAGAGAACGTCCCGGAGGGGACCGCGGGCGAGCAACCGATCGGCCTGGAAAGCGGCATAGGTAGGCGTGTCGTCCATGTGGCTATTATTACCCGGGCAAAATAGCTTACGTCAAGCCCCTGTCACCCCCGCGGGACGGATGCCCCCCGCCCCGTATGGCGCCAGCGACGATAATCGCACGAAGGCATCCCGGCAACGCGGCCGGGAGGAAGGTCGTGGACCCGTGGCGGACGCCCACCAACTCGGCTTCTTGAGCGTCGCGATCCCCACCGTGGTGGTCCACACGGTGACCTACACCCTCGTCGGCATCGCGGCCATGAACGCCTTCCGCTACACCGGCGCACTTCGCGACGACCCCGTGCGGCAGGTCACGCTGCGCGACACCAGCGACGCGCGCGTGATGGCAGGCCCGCTCTTCCAACCGCTACGAGGGATCCTCTTCGCGATCGTGCTCTACCTCCTGAGGGACACGCTCTTCGCCCCCGGTGGGTGGCTCGTGCTGTGGACCATGCTGCTCGCCGTCGGCATCTTCGGCACGTTCGCGCCGGCCGCCGCCTCCGTCGAGGGCTGGATCTACCTCAAGCCCTCGCCGACGGGCGCGCTGTGGGGCGGCCTCGTGGAGATCGTGACGCAGTCGTTCCTGCTCTCGGTCCTGACCTTCCTGTGGGTCACGCACCCCGGTATCGCCTGGCTGGACTGGATCTTCGGGATCCTGTTCGTTCTGGCGCTGGCGCTGCCCGCGCTCGGGTTGGTGGCCCGACGCATCACACGCGAGACTCCGTAGCACCGCGCCTCGCCGTGCGCCACCCGGCCGATCACGTTCCCCGCGTCGCCAGCGCGTCACGGCCTGCCGGAGTCAAGCGGTAACACAGCCGACGGTCGTCGCCGCGGAGCTCGTACTCGTGCACCAGCCAGCCACGCCGGACCAGATCGGCCAGTAGCGGCATGGCGCCGTCGCCGATGCCCGTCGCAGCGGCCACATCCTCGCCACTCACGGGTGCCTCGTCGGCCTTCTCCGCCAAGTACTCCAGCACGCGCCGCATCCGTCGTTCGCGTTCACGCCTCGCGGTCATACGCTACCCCCGCCGCCACCGTTCCCATGGCGTCACAGGGTCACTCTAACCACTACGCGTCATGCAGGGGTCATAGGCACACTCTCATGAGAACAAGGTGCGACCATCACAGGCCCAGCGGAGGACGCCGTCTACACTCAGTCCAGTAGGTTCCGAAAACCGGAACGGGGCGTCTCGAGTGACCTCCTGCATCCCCGTCGCGCTCTCGGTCGTTCGACCCGAACGACGGTATGTGGGCTTGTCTCCGGAGAGGTCCAGAGGGGTATCGATGCGCGTTTGGGTCCAGTCTCGCTATCGTATCTTCACGGAGGGCCTGATCCTTCTCCTTCGGCTCTACGGACTCCACGGCGATACCGATCGCAACGATCAGACCGAGGTGGCCCTCGTGGACCTGAGCGTGCGACAGCCGCCGTTCCCTCATCCGCCCGATCTCCCGACCCTGGCCATCTCGCGCGGCGACGACCAGACGGCCATCGCGCTCCTGGAACGAAAGTACCGCGGCTTCGTGAAGCCGTCGGACGAGGGCGAAGTACTCGCCCGGGCACTTCGCGCCGTGTGCCGCGGCGAGATCTGGGCCGAGCGGAGGTTGTTGACCGAGTTGCTGCTCGCCGAAGAGGCGCCGAAGCTGACGCCGAAGCAGAGCGAGATCTTGCAGTTCCTCAGCAAGGGCATGACCAACCGGGCCATCGGAGAGGCCCTCGGCATCGCCGAGGGCACGGTCAAGATGCACGTGACACAGGTCTACAGCAAGCTCGGGGTCCAGAGCCGTGCCGAGTTGTTCGCCCGCATCCTGGCCAAGTGAAGGCTGGCCAAATGAAGGCTGGCCAGAGGAAGGGCCTCCGGATCGCAGTGCCGTGACGGTTCAATGACAGCTCGCGCTGCCGCTGTCGGTGAAGGTCTTGCCGGGTTCCGGCACGAAGCGCCAGTCGTACCCCGACGGCCGTAGCGTCAGCGCCAGCACCCCGAAGGTGTCGTCGTTGTGCACCTGGCTGTGGGAGAGGATCGTACCGGAGATCGGGTAGTGGTTCTTCCCGCCTGTCCCGACGACGAACTGCCGGATCCCGTTGGCGGCGTCCAGCGTCCCGTCGGCGTCCTGCGGCGCGAAGCGCTCGTAATCGTGATCGTGCCCCGAGAGCACGATCTCTGCGCCCCCGTCCTGCAGGGCCTGCCACAGCGCCGCCATCGTGGCGTGGCTGCCGTGCTCGCCGGAGCTGAAGCGCGGATGGTGCCAGTAGGCCAACGCGCAGGTCGTGGGATGCGCGGCCAGGTCCGCGCGCAGCCACGCCTCCTGGGGTGAGCCCACGCCGCACCCTCCCGCCTGAGAGCAGTTCGAGTTCAGCGAGATCAGATGCCACGAACCCACGTCGTAGCTGTAGTAGCCCTTCGAGGGATCGCCGGCCACCGCGCCGAAATAGCCGAAGTAACCCGCAGCCTTGCTGGTCAGATACTCGTGGTTGCCGGGGGCGGGTTTCGTCTTCGCCTTCAGGCGCCCCCAGCTCGGACCGTACGACTGACGGTACTTGGCGAGGGCCCCATTCTCGTACTGATTGTCCCCCAGCGTCAGCACCGCGTCGGGATCGAGGCCGAGCAGCAGGTCGGAGGTCACCCCCATGTGGCAGGAGGTCGACGTGCCGGACCCACCCTTGAAACTCCCCGAGGAAGGGTCGCACGCGATGTCTCCTGCCGCCGCCACGGTGACCACGGCGGCGCCGGCAGCGCGCGGACCGTCGCACCCCACAGCGAGGAACAGCAGCGCGCCCAGGAAGACGGGGAGCGTGCGCAGCCGTGTCCGGCCACGCGACCCCGCGCCTGCCAGCCCCGGCCTGGTCGTCGGACGGCTCCACGATCCGAACCTCCGGGGCATCACCGGTCGACCTTCCGCCCCGGCCGGGCGGGACCGGCAAACACGTGCGGGGTCGGGCGCCCGCTGGGCGCCCGACCCCCCCTTCCCGCCTGCAACGTCACGGATTGTCCATCTGGTAGGCAGCCACGAGGTTCGACAGCAGTTGCTCCGACTGTCCCAGCACGGCGCCTTCCACCGCCTTGTTCGGGCCGTTCTCGTCGACAACGTTCTCGTCGAAGCCCTGGAAGTGCAATCCCGCCAGCGTGGGGTCATCGGAGTTCCGCTGCTCCGGGGAAGCGTACTGGCCCACCTGCACCCAGATGGCGTAGCTGAACGGATGGCGCCCGTAGCGCCGGTAGACGTTCGGGTCGAGCGCGGTGATGCGGATGTCGACCGCCAGGTAGGCGGCGTTCCCGACGCACGATCCCCGGTGCAGCGTCGCTCCATGGACAAGCCTGTTCGTGAGCGCGCCCATCGCGTGGGTCACGCCCGGAAGAAGCGTCTTCTGCGCTCCGCCGCGCCTCGACGGCGTCAAGCCGTCGAGATGGACGGCAACCGAGTCCCGGTCGACGCACATCGTGACGCGTTTCAAGGCGTGCAGCAGGTTGTCCTGATCGCCCTCGTCCTTCTGACCGCCTGCCCACACCGCGACGGGCGCGACGAGGAGCAGTGCGACCAGCAGGGTCTTGGCCAGACGACCGTGACGAGCCGGTCGTGCGGATCGGCTCTGGCGCAGCCGGGCCAGAGCCCGGCCCATCGCGCCCGTTCTCTCGCGGCTCAGTGGCATGATGCACTCCCTGTATCGGTGAAGGTGCCGTTGTCCGGGACGAACGTGAACGAGTAGCTGTCCGGCTTGAGCACCATCTTCAGGACCCCCATCGTGCCGGAGTCGGTCACGATGCTGTTGGGAAGCGGCGTCCCGACGTGGGTGGGGTTCTTGCCGCCGGTCCCCACCACGAACTCGACGATGCCGTTGGGATCGGCGTTGCCATTCACGTCCTGCGGGCCGAAGCGCTCGTAGTTGTGGTCGTGACCGTTGAGCACGATGTCAGCGTCGTAGTCCATCAGCGCCTGCCACAGGTCCTGCGTCCACCAGCGACCACCGATGGCGCCGGAACTGAACAGCGGATGGTGCCAGAAGGCCAGCGTGCACGCCCGCGGGTGCGCAGCCAGATCCTGGCGGAGCCACAGCTCCTGAGGGGACCCCGCGCGGCATCCGCCCGCCTTGGAGCAGTTGGAATTCAGCGCCACGAAATGCCAGTTCCCCAGGTCGAAGCTGTAGTACCCCTTGCTCGGGTCCCCCGCGGCCGCGCCGAAGTACTGGTAGTAACCGGACGCTCCGTCGGTGATGTACTCGTGGTTGCCGACGGAGGGGAAGGTGATGTTCTTGAGGCGGCCCCAGGTCGGGTCGTACGAGCCGTAGAACTGATCGAGCGCGCCCTTCTCGTACTGCGTGTCCCCAAGCGTCAGCACGGCGTCCGGGTTCATGTCGACCAGCAGGTTCGACGTGTAGAGCTCACGGCAGTCCTTCGAGGTTCCGAGGCCGCCGTTGAACTTCGTCGAGGTGGTGTCGCAAGCGATATCCCCCGCTACGCCGATGACCACCGTTCCCTGCACCACCATCGGGATCGTGGCGCGTACCACCGTGTTGTCGGTGTCCTTGACGCTCAGGACGGCGTCGTAGCTGCCGCTGTCGGGATAGGTGTAGCTCTGCCCGCTGCCGCTGTTGCAGTCCGGGTAGCTGAACTCGGGCGTCCCATCGCCGTTGACATCGAGGGTGCAGGACAGCGCCTGGCCCTCGGCCGACGAGGCCGACCACGTGAAGGTGGCCGGCTCCCCCCGGCTCGCCGGGTTGGGATCGGCCGAGAAGCTGTCCACGCTCGGCGGGTGGTTGTCGATCAGGGTCTGCACGTTCAAGGTCGGTGGCGCCGTGGGCTGCCCGTCGTAGGACCACGCAACCCGGGTACCGGAACCGGTGATCATCAGCACGATGGCGTTCCCCGCAACCCATCCGGGACGGTTCACGATCTCCTGGATGACGGGGGCCAGGTCGGCCGTCCGCTGGTCCGCTCCCTGATCACCCGAGATCCAGGTGGGCGGGGTCCACGTCACCGACGCCGCCGTCATCTTTCGGCTCGTCAGATCGTAGTTGTGCGACGTCAACGGCTCGGCGTTGTCGGCCGCCTCAGCACGAACTTGAAGTGAGACCGGGCCGCTGGTCGTGCTGGCAGCAGCGAACTGCACGAAGGCGTGCGTGACCGGAGACTTCGGCGCCAGGTCCACGTTTCCGAAGTACATACCGATGGTCTGGTTGGTGGCCCCGTCGACGATCTCGAGTTGCTTGCTGCTCCGGTTCACCCTGCCGTCGGAATACTCTTCGGCATCGGAGCCGCCATCGGCCACGGGCACGACGACCTGCTCAGGAACGATGATCTGCGTTCGCATGCCCGGACGCGGCGCCACGGTCTTCGGCGCCTTGGGAGCTGAAGGCGCGCCGCAGCCCGCCAACGCCACGATGACCAGGACGCTCAGCGGGAGCCGCGATCGCCGGAGGATGCCCCGCCCCTCGGAGCCACCCTCCATCACTGCTTCTCTCTTCAACATGCTCTCCCCCTTCCTCCAGAGGTCGTACCCGCGTCGACGCAACACCGACGCCGCGCTCGACACCGGGGGTGGAGACGAATCACGCTTCCACCGCGGTGGAACCCGCCTGCAGCGCCGCTAGATCTAGATCCTGGATCTCGATCCGCTCGGTGAGTTGTTTGATGTCCTGGACGCGGTCCTTCGCAACCAGCAGAACGACGCCGCCGCGCCGAACCACCACGATGTCGCGAACGCCGAGGGTCGCGATGACGCCTTCGTCATCGTCGTTGTAAACGATGCTTCCCTCCGTCTCGATGCCGACGTGCCGCCCAACGATCGTGTTGCGCAGCTCGCCGTCCGCCGTACGGACACGCTCCAATGCGCCCCAGTCGCCGAGATCGTCCCAACCGAAGCTGGCGGGCACCACGTAGGCGCGCTTGGTCTTCTCCAGGACCGCGTAATCGAGGCTCCGCTTGGGGAGCCGACCGTACGCGTAATGAACGCTGCCCGTCTCGATAGCGGCTTCCAACGGCCTGAGCACGTCCGGCGCGTAGGCGGCCAGCTCTTCGTACATGACGCCGGAACAGAACACGAAGATGCCGGCGTTCCAGCTGTAGCGCCCCGAACCCAGGTAGGTGGCAGCCGTGCTCAGGTCGGGCTTCTCGACGAAGCTCTCCACACGGAAGCCGGGACCGACGGGCGCACCACGCTTGATGTATCCGAACCCGGTGGCCGGGCGATCCGGCGTCATGCCCAGCGTGACGATGCCGCGGGTCTCCACGGCCATCGCCACGGCCGCACCGAGCCCCCAGGCGAACGCCTCCTCGTCCTCGATCCGATGATCGGACGGGAAGATCGCCATCGGGACGTCGCCCATGCGGGAGCGCATCTCGAGCACCGCCAACGCGATGGCCGGAGCGGTGTCACGCGCGACGGGCTCGGTGAGCACGTGATCGAGGGGGAGCTCCGGGAGCTGCGCACGGACCTGGGCCTCGTAGCGCGCCGAAGTCTGCACGTAGACGTTACGCGTGCCACCGCCGACCGTTCGAAGGCGATCGTAGGTTTGCTGCAGCAGCGTCCGCCCCTTCCCTTCCAGATCCAGGAACTGCTTGGGGTGCTGGGCGGTCGAGAGCGGCCAGAAGCGCTTGCCCCCACCGCCGGCGAGAATGACCAACGCGACCTTCGGGTTCATATCGGCCCTCCTTTGCGGGCCGCCGGCGCCGGCACGGCGCTCCGACGCTCGGACCGGCCGGCCCGAACGAGGGAGAGCGCGAACACGGCGATGAGCGTGAGACCCGTTGTAGCCACCAGCGCAAGGCGCGCCCGATCGTGACGATCGGTGGCGCCAGGCGCGCTGGAGTCGAAGTCCATGGTGGTGGCGACGGCAACCGTGTGGCGCGTCCCGAGCGCGCGGAGGGCGGTGTCGCCGAACCGCTCGCTCGGCTCGATCTGGGTGTTCTCACTGAACTCGTTCCAGCTGATCAGCCCGACCGCGTCGGGCGAGGACTGCAGAGCCACGCCGAGCTCGTGCTGGAGTGTGGCGGTGCCGTCGCGCGGGATCACCATGGACCCGCCGACGAGTCTGGCGTCGAACCCGGGAGCGGCCGGCGCGATCCACAACCCGCCGTCGGCATGGACCGCATCGCCCATGCTGCGGAGCTTGCCCAGGTAATGCGCAGGGGCGCTGGCGGGGTCTGCCGATGCCCAGTAGTAGGCGTTCCCGTCGACCCCGCCGGACAGGCGCCGATATCCCTCCACGTTCCGCTCGCTGGCCAGGATCAGCATGTGCGGCCGGAACGTGGCGGCGACGGAGCGGACGTCGCCCGTGGCGACCTTCCACGTCCCCGACCAGATCACGACCGGCTCGCCGTCCACCGGGTTCAGCGACGGGTGGTGGGCGAAGGTTTCCAGGAAGTGCTGCAGGTCCATGTCGACCTGATCGACCGGGAGCGGATCGCGCTGGAAATCGAGCCCCTGGTAGATGACCCACAGTTTGAAGCCGCGCCGATCCGCGATGGTCGCCAGTTGCTCCAGGCGCCGGTCGAGCTGGTCGGTCCACTTCCAGCTCACGATGAACCCCTGGATCCCCGCCTCCTGAGCCCATGCGATGTGCTGCTCCATGACGGCGGCATCGTCGCTGCTGTAGCGCCCGAGTCGCGGATAGTCCGTCTTCGCACGGCCCCAGGACGAGGGGTCGAACCAGATGTAGTAGTAGGCCAGGATCGGCACGGCCTCGGGGGCGGCGTTGAGGGAGAAAGCCTCGGGGGCTGCGGCGCCCGAGTCTGTCACGACCGGAGCGGAGGCGGGGGCAGCGGCTTGGGCCGCGGGCAGCACCAGCGCGGCCAGGACGATGAGCAGCTCACACAGCCGTACGCTCACGGGCGACTGCGTTCGAGGGCGCGTGACGGGCACCTCAGCCACTCCCTTCGACTGCCGTGTGCTGCCCCCGGGAGGTGCCGTCGGCGCCTTCCCGACCATGGCCCCAGGCGCTTCGCGCCTCGGAAGCGCGCGCCTGGCGCCGCCTCCGCCACGCCGGCAGTCCGCGTCCGACCAGCAGAAGGCCGAGCGCCAGGATCACGCCCGATCCCACGAGCACTGCGATGTCGAGCGTCGTGAGCACCTTGAGCGCGGTGTTCTGGTCGCGCGAGAGCGCCAGCGGCGCCACCGGCGCGAAGCCGCTAGCGCCCACCACTTGTACGTGGTAGTCCCCGCGCGCAAGGCCTTCGAAGCGCGCCTCACCGGCGGCGTCGAACGGCCGAACGACCGTACGTCCGCTCGGGTAGCGCAGCAGCACGCCGCTTCCGACGCTCCGGCCGAAGAGGGCATCGCCCGAACGCAGCACCGCCCCGAACAGCAGCAGCGAAACGTCCCAGGTCGCACCGGAAGCCACCGTGAAGCGTTGCTGGAAGCGATTGACCACGTTCGCCCCGTCCACCTCGACCGATGCCACCGCATACTGCAACGTGGTCGGGATGAGGCCGTTGCGCAACCGCTGCACCCGGTTCGCCATGAGCCAGTGCGGCCCGAAGTCGTTGTAGCTGAAGCGCGTGCCGTTGCTGGCCTGCAGCGTGATCGCCGCGATGCGCTCTGCGGGCACCGGCGCACCCTGGCGGTCCAGGGCGCGCAGCATCACAGGGTGGCTCAGCGCCAGTCCCACCTTGACCGCGATGTCGCCCGCCACCTCGACCTCCCGGCTCGGGTGGAACTCGGAGTCGCCCCAGCGAACGAAGCTGACGCGTGTGTCGGCGTTCAGCTGCAGGTCATCGGGGACGTCCGCCATGAGCCGGTAGGAACCGGGCTCGGTGACCTCGAGGCGTGCGACCCCGTCGGCATCGCTGACGAAGCGCCGCTCTCCCAACTGGAACGGGATGCCGGCCAGGGCGGGCACCGTCGTCACCGAGACCACAGCGGGTCGGACGAGTACGGTGGTCTGCCCGAGCGCGCCGTCGTAAACCGCGTCGCCGGAGAACGCCACGTCCACGGCGTGGCGGCCGGCGGCCGGCGCGTTCAGACGGACCTCGACGGATCCGTCCTCGGCCGTCCTCGCCCGACGGGAGGCACCCTCGTCCGTCCGGACCTCGAGCGGCCGGTCGGCCAGCGGTCGTCCGGCCGCGTCGTGGAGCACCGCCCGCACCTGCAGCGTCTCGCCGACCGCAAGCGCGTCCGGAGCGTGGACCGCGATGACGGTCGCCGCCGCCATGGCCACCCCGCACAGAACCGACCCGGACAGGGCGGCGAGCGCGAACGCGCCTACCAGCACCCTCACGGACCGCCGGAAGGGCGACGCGGCCAGGGACGGGAACCTCACGTCCGCCGCCTCCGTTCCCGGCGCTCGTCCCCGCGGAAAGCCGCCAGGAACACCAGGATGGACACCGCCAGGCCACCGCCGTAGGCGACGTAGATGACGGCCCGCTCGGGCGCCGACGGCGACGAGGCATTCACACGATTGAAGGGGATGACGACCGCCGTTCGCGGCGCCGCCGCGAAGTCGAAACCGCTGGCGATGCTGTTCGCCTGCGCGTCACGCGTCGAGAGCGACGGGACGCCCCAGTTGTCCTCGATGAACCGGAGGATCGACGTGAAGTCCAGGGTGGTCGAGTCGACGACGCCGCGGCGCGCGTACGGGCTCACCAGCAGGCTGGGTACGCGGAAGCCGTAGCCGTGCTCGTCGACCTGTGGAGGGACCACGTGGTCGTACCAGCCACCCCAGTCATCGTAGGTGAGCAGGAAGGCCGACGACCTCCAGGCCGAGCTCTGCATGAGGGCCTGTACCAGGGTCTTGACGAATCGTTCGCCCGAGCGGACGTTCGACGGCGGGTGCTCGCTGGGCCCGGAGGGAACGATGAACGACACGCTGGGCAGGGCGTTCGCGGCCAGGTCGTTGTAGTACTGGTTCAGGTCCACGATATGGCTGTTGAGGGCGGGGTCGTCGAGGAAGCGGTCGATGTTGAGCAGCGGCACCCAGATCACCTGCGACGAGCGGTTCCCGACATGCTGGTCGAGCGTTCGGTAGTTGATCGTCGGATCGTAGTTCTGGACGTAGAACTTCCAGCTCACACCCTGTCGTTGCAGCAGATCGAAGATCGTCAGGTGGTTCGCGAGGTACTCGTTGATCGGCTGCTGGCCCGAGGTGTCGGGGATACCCGCAACCCAGTACAGGTGATTGACGAAACTACCGCCCAGCGCGGAACTGAAGAAGCGGTCGTACAGCACATACTGGTCGGCCATATTCCAGTAGTAGGAGAGCTCGGTGGCGTCGTAGTGCCCCATGGCCAGCCGCCCGTCCTGGTTGCGCCGCTCGAGCGCGGCGACGAAGCCGTCGAGCCGCCCGTCGTTGTACTGCAGCTGGGCGGTGCCCAGGCTATGGCTGGGATCGTCCAGAAGAACGTCGTTGCTACCGATGTGGAAGGGGCGCACGCAGTCACTGGCCGCGGGCGCGCCCGGGTCGACGGGCATGCAGGCGCCCTTGGGGATGCCATCGGCGCCGGGGTAGGTGCCGAAGTAGTTGTCGAAGGAGTGGTTCTCCTGCATCATCACGACCAGGTGTTCGATCGGGGTCGTCGTTGGCGCGGTCGCGGCGCTGGCGACGCCCAGCACCACGACGCTCGCCACCAACGCGACACCAACCACCAGGCGGAGGCTGCGCTCGGTCATGGGTGCACCTCGTAGATCACGATCACGGGTTTGGTGACCACGGTGCCGTCGGGGGCCCGCACGTCCACGGTCTCGCTGTGGACGACCCTGCCGTGGTACTTGCGGGCGTAGGCGAGCAACTTGTCGCTGAAGAACGTGGACCGCCCTGCCGAGAAGGTGTCCCAGACGACGTACTGGATCTCCCCGATGCGGATCTGGTAGTCCGGATTGACCACGGGGTCGTAGGAAGGGTTGCGATGCAGCGGGTTGGGGCTGACGGACAGACCGAGCGCGTTACGGTGCCCGTAGTACTGCACCAGGTTGGCCATGGACGGCCCGATCGTCATGAAGGTCGTACCCCAGGGAACGCTCGCTCCGATCCAGCGGCCCGCTTCGCGTCCGCCGGGAACCCCGCCCGATCCGGCCAGGAAGGTGTCGCTCGACGACGGGTGGATACGCGCCCAGGTCGCTGGAGCCAGCGAGCCCGCCACGGCCAGCGTGAGCACGACCCCGAGGAGGGCCGCCGGAACGCGCCCCCAGCTCCGCGGCAGCCACCGCACGGGCCCGCGCGCCAGCGTCCGCCCCGCCAGGACGGCCACGGCCGGCGCGATCGGGATCAGGTACTGGAAGCCCTTGGTGGGCCACAGCGTGAAGAACAGGACCGGCACCACGATCCAGCACAGCAGCAGCAGCTCGCGCCAGCTCCGCTCGCGGTAGAGCAGGAACAGGCCCGCCAGGGCGGCAAGCAGCACCACCACACCGATGGCAGGCGGCACGACCAGGGCGTAGAAGTCGGGCAGGTGGTTGGGGCGGCGGAAGAGCTGCCACACCAGGTAGCTCTTGGTCGTACCGCTTCCGTGGGCGCCCGCAAGCACGACCGAGAGCGGGTACGGCAGCATGATCATCACGAGCATCACGGTGAAGCCCACGACGTCACGCAGCCGGATGGGCAGCTTGGGCGAAAGCGCGATGAAGGCATAGACCGCACCGACCATGATCAGCCCGATCTCCTTGGCCAGGAAGGTCAAGCCGAGCGCCGCTGCGCCGGCGTAGAGCCAACGCGCGCGACGCGACCTGCCGAACATGACCATCGCGAACAGCGCCAGGGTGGCGAACAGTGTCATCGGTCCGTCCAGCAGGACCTGACGCGAGACCACTACGTGGTACGGCATGAGGGCCAGGATGAGCGCCGCCGCGAGGCCCGCGAAGCGCCCGTAGAGCTGCCGGCCGACCGCGTGCGTGAGCAGCACGGTGAGCACGCCCACCACGACGGCTGCGGTCCGACCCACGACGTCGCTGAAGTGCCAGGAGTACAGCAGCGCCAGCAGGAACTGGAACAACAGAGGGTGTGCGCGGAAGATCGGGAACAGGTCGCGCAACACCGGGACCTGCGCCATGGCGGCCGCCTGCCCGGCGTAGACCGCCTCGTCGCTGTTGAAGCCGACGGCATTGAGCGCGTAGAGCCGCACCGCCACCGCGAGCAGCGCCACCATGGTGAGCGCGATCGCCTCCACGACAGCGAACGGCACCGTCGCGCTGCCGATGCGCGGAAGGGCGGCGAGGCGCGGCCGGAGCGGGAAGCGGCTATCCATCGAGCGCCGCCATCTCGTTGACGACGCGCTGCCCCGGCGCGGGCATACGATCCCGCAGCCTTCGACCCATAGGCTCCCCGACGCCGGACCCGACGGCGTCGGCAGCCAGCGACAGCAGGTACTCGTGCCAGGCGAAGCTCGAGCTCCGAACCCGCACGGCGGGCTTGCCGGCCAGCGTCGCCGCAACGATGGCATGCTCGCGTTCATGCAGGTCCTCTCCGCCCCACCGGCACAGCTCGCTCTCCAGAACCGGATAGGGCGGGAAGCCGTAAGCGTCCTCCGCGTTGGCCACCAGCAGGTCGGCCAGAGCATCGGCCGGGAGTTCCTGCCGTCCATCCGGACCCCGTTCGATCACGACCACCCGCTCGAGCCAGGCCGACTCCACGTAGCGCGCGTCCGGCACGAGGCGATCGACCATGTACTTGGGGGGTGGAACGAGGCGTTGCACGACGGCGCTCAGCGTCGCCGCCGGAAAGCCCCTTCGGTAGAGGTCCATGCCGACGCCACGCCCCTCCTTGGAGTGGAGCCTGCTCTGCGGCACCAGCTTGATCCGCTCGAGAGCGGTCAGCGGTGCGCCGCCGATCGCCTGGACGGTGTGCCGGCTGATCGTGAGCGGCTTGGGGTAGGCGAGCACGCGCCCGTCGGGACAGAAGATGGTCATGTCGTCGGACAGGAAGGCGTAGCGGCCGTTCGAACCACGGAGGGTGTTCAGGATGGTCGTCGTCTTGCCGGTATCCGTGCGCGCCGTCACGAACACGGCCGATCCACCCGAGGCGAGGCAGGCGCCGTGCATCAGGGCGTAGCCCTTGCGCACGAGGAGCCACCGCAGCAGCGGCTCCACCACGTTGGTGTAGAGCACGTGGGGCGAGGCGGCGATGAGCGGCGACACCCGCGCCACGGTGTGTTCCGGAGCGCGGTCGAGAGCGATCTCGAAGCCCCACCGGCCGAACAACTCGCGATAGTGCAGCGTCTCGAGCGTCGTCGGCCGGCCCGGGCTCGCCGTCACGACGACCTCGATGTCGGGCCGGCCTTCGAGCGCGTTCACTCGGAAGAACTCCAGCTCCGGGAGCTTGCGCTCCGAGCGCACGCGTACCAGGTCGTGGACGTTGTAGGCGTGGATCGTTCGCACGGTCGGCCTCACCCTTCCTGCACAGGCACGTTGGATTCGCGGATCAGAGCAGCGGTCATGGAGACGGCCGGCCGGCCGCGCCAGATCAGGCGGTCGGAGATCAGGTAGCGGAGCAGGAAGATCACCAGGATCGAAACCACGTTGGCGACCAGCGGCGAAAGCGCCACGGCCGTCATCAACAGCAGCAGGAGCGGTCCGCGGGGCACCAGCAGGGCGTTGTTCATGGCCGCGTAGCCGACCAGCCGAGCCCATCGCCGGCCGCGCACGCGATCCGGGAACACCCAGGTCTCGGACAGGACGAAGTTCCAGAGCGTCGACCCTTGCGTGGCGATGGCGGCGGCGAGCAGGTAGTGCCCACCCATGAGCGCCGCGGCGAGCGCGAAGAGCACCGTGTTGACCACGATGCCGGTCCCACCCACCGCACCGAAACGGAGCAGCCGGCTGCGGGCACTGAGGCTGAGCCGGATCATCTGGCGGAACAGCTTCGCCATCTCGGCCCCACTGGCCTTGCTCGTCCCCGCGACGCGTTTGCCGAACTCGAACGGGATCTCGCTCACGACGAGCTGGGGGCTTCGCACCACGAGCTCCAGCAGGATCTTGAAGCCCTCGGGCCGCAGGCGGTCGGGGTCGACACGGTCGCGGCGAACGAGGAAGAACCCCGTCAGCGGATCGCTCAGTTCCCGGAGGCTGCGGGGGAACAGGAGCCGGGAGACCAGGGCCAGCCCGTAGGAGAGAAGCCGCCGGAAGACGCTGAGGCCCTCCGTGCCACCGCCGTCGGTCAGGCGGCTGGCGGCCACCAGCGTGGCCCTTCGCGCGCGGGCCCGATCGAGGAGCTGCGGAACGACCTCCGGCGGATGCTGCAGGTCCCCGTCCATGACGCACACCCACTCCGCCTTCGCGGCACGGATCCCCTCGACCACCGCCATGCCGAGACCGTTGCGGCGCTCGGGCGGACGGGCGATGAGCCGCACCGCGAACGGGTGCCGACCCGCCTCGGCCCGAACGGCGTCCGGTGTGGCGTCGGAGCTGTCGTCCACGACGATGACCTCGCTCACGAGTCCGGCGCACGAGTCTTCGATCCGCGCCAGCAGCGGACCGATGTTCTCCGCCTCGTTACGCGTCGGCACGACGACACTGACCGTGGTGCCGGCTCCCACGATCACCGGAGCGACTCCGGCCAACCGCGACGCGTCGGCGTCAGCGAACAAACCCGCGACGGTTCTGCCTTCCGGCATAGGATCAACCACGACGTACCCCCTCCCGAGGTCCCACGCATGCGTGAGCGATGCACGACGTCAGCTACTATTTGGACAAGCGATGGATGATCCTAAGAAACATGAGACAGAGCCACAAGACACCAACGAGGGGTCGCACCCCAGACCATGGTCATACGACCCCCGCCGTTCGGCGGGCCCCGTGGCGGCCACCGTGCGCCGCGAGGAATCGGGCTACAGCGTGTCGGTCAAGCAGTCGGGCGTGCGCGTCGACGAGGCCGTCTTCGAGGCCGGGACCACGGGCGAGCAGCAGGCCATCGCGGACCTCGAGTCTCGCGTCTTCGAGGGCAGGGCGATAGCGACCGAGATCCGCTGGCGCCTGCGGGAGCACGCCACCCGCGCCCGCGACGCCCGAGGCTCAACGCGCCGCGACCGCCCTCCGGGCCGTCTCGGCACGGACCGCAACCGCGCGCAGCAGTGCGGGGAACATCAGGCGATGGAACGGATAGAGCGTCCACCAGTACAGGAAGCCCGCCAGGCCGTGCGGCTCGAAGAGGGCCGTCTGGGTGAGTTGGCAGGTGAAGGCGTCGAGACGGACGACGTCGTAGCGCAACCACGCGCGACCGGGTAGCTTCATCTCGGCGCGCAACTGGAGGTGGTGGGGCGCATCGACCGACTCGACCCGCCAGAAGTCGAGGGGATCGCCGGGCAGCAACCGGTCCGGATCGCGTCGTCCCCGCCGCATACCGATCCCCCCTTGGAGGCGGTCGAGCCAACCGCGAAGGCGCCACAGGCCGTCGTAGGCGTACCATCCGCGCTCGCCCCCCTGTCTGGCGAGCACCGCGAAGGTTCCCTCGGCGGGGGCGCCAACGGACCGCGAGCGCCGGTCGACCAGCAAGCCCTCGGTGTCGTGCAGCCGGTCGGGTGCGGGCGTACCGCGCGGCACCGCGGAAACGCTGTCGCTCCAGAGCGTCGCTACCGAGCCTTGCCGGGTCCGGTCCAGTGCCACGGCCAACGCTGCCCGGTAGGGCAAAGGGGTCACATCGTAGGCCATGGACGGCCCCGGATCCCGCACCACCACCTCGCTGGTGAGGCCTTCGACGAGTGGACGGGCGATGGAGGCCGGGATCGGCGTGACGAGGTTCACCCAGTACGACGACAGCCGAGGGCTCAGCACGGGGACCGGCAGCAGGTGGCGCCGGAGGCCTCGCGCCCGGGCGTATCCCAGCATGAGCTCCCGGTAGGTAAGCACGTCGGGGCCGCCGATCTCCACCACCTGGTGACCGTCGGGGGTTCGCGCGATCGCTGCCACGAGGTACTGCAGCACGTCGCGTACGGCGATCGGCTGCACGCGCGTCTCGACCCATCGCGGCGTCACCATCACCGGGAGGCGTTCGGTCAGGTAGCGGATCATCTCGAACGACAGCGAACCGGAGCCGACGATCACCGCCGCGCGGAACTCGGTGACGGGCACGCCCGCGCGGGCGAGTTCCCGGCCCGTCTCCTGGCGGGACGCGAGGTGCCGCGACAGGTCTTTCCCCGCTTCGCCCAGGCCGCCGAGATAGACGATGTGGCGCACGCCTGCCCGCTTCGCCGCCTCGCCGAACCGGCGCGCCGCCAGCCGGTCGCGGTCCTCGAAGCCGCGCTCGGACGCCCCCATCGAGTGGATGAGGTAGAAGGCCGTCCGGCAACCTCGAAGGCTCGCCTCGAGCCCCTCCGGGGCCAATACATCGGCCTCCCGAACGTCCACCGCGTCTCTCCATGGCCGTGCGGCGAGCCGTTCCGGCTCGCGCACGAGGCAGCGAACGGGATATCCCGCCTCCAGCAGCAGGGGTACCAGGCGCCCGCCGATGTATCCGGTCGCGCCCGTCACAGCGACGTCCGCCATGTCGACATCCGTCATGCCGACTCCTGTCATTCCCGAGTATCGGAGATCCAGGCGGCTGGAACAGCAAGCGGCGTCGCGTTCACTGCTCGCACGAAGGGCCCCCGGGCGCGCCCCTGCCTCACGGGCCGGTGGCGGAAGCGCCTCACACTCTCCACGTCGGAAAGTGCATAGACTGGTGGGCGGTCCACACCTGAGGGGACCCGAAGAGATGAATGTGGCGACGTCGCGCAAACCTTCGCGACGCCCCCACCCGGCCACGCTCGGCCGCATCGCCATATCGGCGCCACCCACGCACCTGTCGGAATCGCAGGCGCTGCGCGGGCGACGCTCCGGAGAGGACCCCTCATGAGCCACTTCTTCCACGACCCCACCAACGACGATTCCGGCGACACCTTCGTCATCCACACCGCCGACGGCCTCACGCTCGAGCTCTGCCCGAGTTGCCTGACGGTGCGGAGCCGCGGCGCGAGCGATGCGCTGGCGTTGGCGCGGGTGCCGCTCAACCTCGATCGCATCGAAGGCGTGTCGGCCGGGAGTCAGGTCACCGCCCACGCCACGCACGCGCACAGCCTGACCGTGCGCCGGGAGCCCGGCGGCCTCGACGTGTGCGTCCGCACCCCGCACCTCGAGGTACTGAGGCGCCACCTCGCGATCCCCGCCGCGGGCGCTTACTAGACCGACACGGCAGACCCGGCCCTGCCACCGGCGCCCACTAGACCGACTCGTCGAGCTTCGCCGCGCCATGGGCGGGTCCGGGGGCCGTCAGCGGTGGCGCTCGAGCCCTGCGCGCTGCAGCACCAGCGCGGCGAGCTCCTCCACGGAGAGCGTGCTGGCATCCTGGAACGGGATGCCGTGGCGATGGAACAGTCGCTCGGCCTGCCTGACCTCGAACGCACAGCGCTCTAGCGCCGAGTAGGCGCTGGCCGGCCGCCGCTGCTCCCGCAGCTCGTGCAGCCGCTGCGGCGCGATGGTCAGCCCGAAGAGCCGTCCACGGTAGGACGCGATCGGCCCGGGCAGCCCCTCGAAATCGAAGTCGTCGTCGGCCAGCGGGTAGTTCGCCGCCCGCACCCCGTACTGCAGCGCCAGGTAGAGGCAGGTGGGGCTCTTGCCGACGCGTGACACCCCGATCATCACCACCTCGGCGTGCCCGTACCGATTCACGTTGGTGCCGTCGTCGGTCGCCAGCGTGTACTCCACGGCGTCGATGCGCGCCTGGTAACTCGCCAGGTCTCGTATGCCGTGGAAGGCGCCCACGTGCGCCTGCGGCTCGCTTCCGAACAACGACGCCAGCGGCCCCAGGAAGGGCTCGAAGAGATCGAGATGCGCGCACGGGGCCGCCGCGAGGCGCTGCCGGATCGCCTCGTCGGTGATGGTCGAGAACACCACGGGGGTCTCGGGCAGGGCGGCGAGCTCCTCGGCGAGGGCGTCGGCCCGCTGCAACGTGTTCACGAACGGCCGAGTGAACGTGCGGATGGGCACGCCGGTGAAACGAGCGAGCAGGCTGTGGCCCAACACCTCGGCCGTGACGCCGGTATGGTCCGAGACGAAGTACACCGAGCGGGCGTTCATGGCGCCTCCATTCCTTGCGTCGGGCGCAAGCTCCGGGGCTCCCTCCGGCCTCGAAGCGCGGCGCGCGTGCTTGTACCACCGTCGGGACACGGAGCGCGCGCCGTGCGGTAGTTTGGGGCCGGACCGTGCAGGTACAGGCCAGGGGAGCCAAGTCACTTCCGAGTGTCGTCGCTCCAAAGCATAGGCCGCGTCGGGAGGAGTCGTCGTGGAGTACATCGTCCCGTTCGAGGAAGTCGGGCTCGAGGACATCGCGAGGGTCGGGGGCAAGAACGCGTCGATCGGCGAGATGATAGGCCACTTGCGGGAAGCGGACGTGCGCGTGCCAGAGGGCTTCGCGACCACTGCGGCTGCGTTCGCGGCGCACTTGCGCGACACCGGCCTGAAGGACCGGATCGACGAGCTGCTGCACGGTGTGGGCGAGGAGGACGTCGGCGACCTGAGCGAACGCGGGCGGGCGGTGCGCGCCCTGGTGCTCGAGACGCCGCTCCCCGAGGCGCTGGCGAGCGCCGTGCGCACGGCCTACCGGGGCATGGGCTCGGGACCGGGCGAGGCAACGGTGGCGGTGCGGTCCTCGGCGACCGCCGAGGACCTGGCCGAGGCATCCTTCGCAGGACAACAGGAGACCTTCCTCAACGTGCGTGGCGCCGACGCGGTGCTCGCGCACGTCCGCAAGGTGTACGCCTCGCTCTTCACCGACCGTGCGATCGCCTATCGGCTCCACCACGGCTTCGAGCACACCGAGGTGGCCATCTCGGTCGGCATCCAGCGCATGGTGCGCAGCGACCTCGGCGCCAGCGGTGTGGCTTTCACACTCGACACCGAGTCCGGCTTCGACGGCGTGGTCTTCGTCACCGCCGCCTACGGGCTGGGAGAGCTGCTGGTGCAGGGCGCGGTCAACCCGGACGAGTTCTACCTGCACAAGGAGGGTCTTCGCGCCGGGAGGCCGGCCGTGCTGCAGCGCCGCCTCGGCTCCAAGGCCGAGAAGATGGTGTACGGCACGGGCGACGCCCTGGTGGAAACGATCCCGGTTCCCGACGACGAGCGCCGCCGCTTCTCCCTGGAGGACAGCGAGCTCGCCGACCTCGGCCGGCAGGCGCTGGCGATCGAGGACCACTACGGGCGCCCCATGGACATCGAGTGGGCACGCGACGGCGAGGACGGCCTCCTCTACGTGCTGCAGGCGCGGCCGGAGACCGTCCGGAGCCGCAGCGGCCGGGTGCTGGAGCGCTTCCGCCTACTGGAGCAGGGCGAGGTGCTGGTGACGGGTCGCGCCGTCGGCTCGCGCATCGCGGCCGGCGTGGTGAGGGTGATCGCTTCGGCCGACGAGATGGACCGCGTCCAGAAGGGGGACGTCCTGGTCACCGACATGACCGACCCCAACTGGGAACCGGTCATGAAGCGCGCCTCCGCCATCGTCACCGACCGCGGCGGCCGCACCTGCCACGCCGCCATCATCGCGCGGGAGCTGAACATCCCCGCGGTGGTCGGGACCGGCGACGCCACCGAGCGCCTCGCCGGCGGCGACGAGGTCACCGTGAGCTGCGCCGAGGGCGACGAGGGGCGGGTCTACCAGGGCCGTCCCCGCTACGACGTCGAGCGCATCGAGCTCGACCGCATGCCGGCGTTGCCGGTCGACCTGATGATGAACGTGGCGTCGCCCGACCGCGCCTTCAGCTTCGCCCAGCTCCCCAACCGGGGGGTGGGGTTGGCGCGGCTGGAATTCATCATCAACAACGACATCGGCGTGCACCCCCGCGCGCTCCTCGCTTACCCCGACGTGCCGCTCAAGGTGCGCGAGGGCATCGAGCGGCGCAGCTCCGGCTACGGGTCGCCGGCGCGCTTCTTCGAGGAGAAGATCAAGGAGGGCGTGGCCACCATCGCCGCTGCCTTCGCGCCCAACCCGGTGATCGTGCGCATGAGCGACTTCAAGTCCAACGAGTACGCGCACCTCCTGGGCGGCGAGGCCTACGAGCCTCACGAGGAGAACCCCATGATCGGCTTCCGTGGGGCCGCGCGCTACCGCGCCGAGAGCTTCGCCGACGCCTTCGCGGCCGAGTGTCGCGCCCTGGTGCGCGTCCGTAAGGACATGGGGCTCACCAACGTGAAGGTGATGATCCCGTTCGTGCGCACCGAGGGCGAGCTCGTCGGCGTGCTGGAGCGCATGGCCGAGCACGGCCTGCGCCGCGGCGAGGACGGCCTGGAGATCATCATGATGTGCGAGGTGCCGTCGAACGCCATCCTGCCCGAGGCTTTCCTCCAGCACGTCGACGGCTTCTCGATCGGCTCCAACGACCTCACCCAGTTCACGCTGGCGCTCGACCGCGACTCCGGGCTGGTGGCCGATCTCTTCAACGAGCGCGACCCCGCCGTGCTCGAGCTCATGGCGAACGCCATCCGGGCGTGCCGCAAGGCCGGCAAGTACATCGGCATCTGCGGCCAGGGCCCGTCGGACCACCCCGACCTGGCGCGGTGGCTGCTCGAGCAGGGCATCGACAGCATCTCCCTCAACCCGGACACGGTGCTCCAGACCTGGCTCTACCTGGCCGGAGAGGGCGATGCGGCCGGCGCCGACTGACACCATGCCGGCGTCGGCCGCATCGGGTGCCGGCCGACATACGGCCGACGGCGACGCCCGCTAGAGTGGACGCATGAGCGATCCGACCGCACGGGGCCCCGGCGGCCCCACCCTCGTCACCGCCACGCTGGCGGGCGGTTGCTTCTGGTGTCTCGAAGCGGTCTACGCCGAGCTGGCGGGCGTGAAGTCCGTGGACTCAGGCTACACCGGCGGGCATGTCGACGCCCCCACGTATCAACAGGTGTGCGGTGGCGCCACCGGCCATGCCGAAGCGGTGCGCATCCGCTTCGACCCCGGTGTCATCGGCTTCCGCGACCTGCTGCAGGTGTTCTTCTCCATCCACGACCCCACCACCAAGGACCGTCAGGGCAACGACGTGGGGACGCAGTACCGCTCGGCGATCTTCTACCACGACGACGATCAGCGCGCCGAGGCCGAGGCCGTGATGCGCGAGGTCGGCGACGCGAAGGTCTACGACGCGCCGCTGGTCACCGAGCTGGCGCCGGCCGGCCCCTACTACCCGGCCGAGCCCTACCACCGCAACTTCTTCGCGCAGAACCCCGATCAGGCCTACTGTCGTGTGGTGATCGCGCCCAAGGTGGCCAAGTTCCGCAAGCAGCACGTGGACCGGCTGCGGCGCACCGTCCGTAGCGACTGAGCACACCCTTCGGCCTCGAACAGCGAAAGCGCGGGGCCCGCCGTGGCGGGCCCCGCGCTTTCGTCCTGGATGCGCCGGCCGCTTGTGCCGGAGGTCAGTCGCCCGGGGCGGCGTCGGATCCCGGTCCGGCTGCCTCGCGCTCGCGAGCCGAGGCCGGGTAGATGGCGCGGAGCAGGCCGTAGGTGATGGCTCCGACCACGACCGGCCCGCCGAGCACCAGCAGCCACAGGAAGCCGGTGCTGAAGCCGAGGCCCTCCTTGAAAGCGGCCATGGTCGTGGCGATGAAGAAGCTCAACACCCCGATCACCGTCGCGGTTCGGACCTTGTGCTGGCTGGGCAACTCGATATAGCGCAGTTTGCGCTTCGATGGCTGCAGCAGCGGGAAGAGGAAACCGACGACGATGAGCACCGAAGGGAATAGCACGCCGATGAACTCGCTCCCGACGTGAATGCCGAGGACGGTGAACTGCCAGCTCGAGGGGATCATCTTGAGGAACCCGAAGATCCACAGGAAGTACCAGTCCGGCTTGACGTTGGGCGTCGACGGGCCGGGAGGCCCGAAGTGCTCGATCGGGTTCGCGTTGAAGAGGCCGGCCACCAGCGCCAGAACCGCCACCAGCACAGCGAACAGCACCCCCATGATGAGGGCCTGCTGCGGCCAGAAGGGCACGCCGAGGATCTTGTTCGGCGCGATCCTCTCCGAGTACTTCGGTTGCGTGTGCTTCTGCAGGAACATGATCAGCACGTGCGCTCCGATCAACGCCGCGATGATCAGTGGCAGCCAGATCATGTGGATGGCGGTCAGGCGCGGGATCGAGTGTTCCGTCGGGAACGTGCCACCGAAGAACAGCTGCGCCAGCCAGGTCCCGATGAGCGGGATGGCGGCTGCAAGCTGGTAGCCGACCTTCGTGGCGGTCGCCGAGAAGGCGTCGAACGGCAAGGAGTACCCCGTGAAGGCCGCCACCACCGCGAAGCTCAGCAGCGCCAGGCCGATGAGCCAGTTGATCTCGCGCGGCTTCTTGTACGCCCCTGTCAGCAGGATCCGGATCATGTGCAGGAAGGCGGCGGCGATGAACACGCTGGCCGCCCAGTGGTGCATGCTGCGGATCACCAGCCCGAAGGGCAACGTGTCGATGAACTGCACCGAGGCGTAGGCGGCGGGGAGCTGCTTGGCGCCCACCTGCACCATGCGGATCGAAGGCTCGAAATTGATGGATAGGAAGATGCCCGTCAGCACCAGGATGACGAACGAGAACATCGTGATCTCGCCCAGGAAGAACGAGTGGTGCACCGGGAACATCTTCCGGAAGAACTTCTTGTACAACCTGGACAACGCCAGACGCTCGTCGAGCCACTTACCCATGATCCACCACCCTCAACTGCATCCGACGCTCGTCAGGAAGCCGCCAGCCACTGTCAGCTGTCCGCTGGTTGCCTTGAGCGGGATGAGCGGCTGCGGGCGGGGTGCGGGGCCCGCCATGACCTTGCCTGCGGCCCGCGGATTGAACTGCGAGTGGTGGCAGGGGCACAACATCCAACTGTTCTTGCTGTCCCAGTCGCTGACCGTGCAGCACAGATGGGTGCACACGGCGGAGTAGCCGACCACGCCGTCAGCGGCATGAGGGGCCGTATCCGGACCCAGCGCGCTCGGGTCGAAACGGGTCAGCATGATCAGGTTGTTGTCCGTGCCGCTCTTCACCACACCCGACTTGGGGTCCTTGGGGTAGCACAGAATCTGCTTCGTGTCCCGTTGGACGTCTCCCACCTGTACCAGCTTGGTCTGGTCCTCGGCGTGCACAAGCACATCGCCTTCGGCGGGGGGTTCCTGTTGCGGGGTGGTCTTGGCGATCGGCCTCAGGCTCCCGGTCACGGTCAACGCCGACAGGCCCGTGACCGTGAGGGCAACCGTCACGCCCACGCTGGCCTGCAGGAAGCGGCGCCGCTGGATCAGGCGCTCGTGCTCGTCGGCCTCGGGCGGGTGCACGCTCACGGCGTCGCCGCTGCGCTCCGGATCCCCCTGCGGGGCATCCGTGCGCTCGTCATCGTTCGGCATTACCAAGGCACCTCCGAATCCTCGGACTCGATGTGGACCTCATCGTCCTGGTAGTAGTTCTTGTAGAGCATGAGGAGCCCCGCCACGCACAGACTGATCGCGGCGAAGATGATGCCCTCTGCCGCCGGGTGGTTCTGCTGGGTCCGGAGGCTGTGCACGATGGCCTGGACGAACAACCCGGACAGCGCGACGGCCAGCGCCGACAGCACCATGCCCACCCACTGCGCGCGTCCCGGACGCGCCTTGTGCACGCCGGGGCGGAGCTCGGAGCCCTCGAGCCAGACCGAAATCAAGCCGATCACGCCGTAGACGAGGAACACCGCCCCGAAGCTGATCAGGCCGATCTGGCCGACCGATAGCGGCTGCGGCTTGCCGCCGGATACCGCCGTGATGTAGCGGCCGTCGAGGTAGGACATGAAGAACAGGGCCGCCGCGAACACGAGGGTGAAGAACGGGATCACGCGGTCGTTGCGATACATCTCAACGCCCCTTCCCACGGTCGGTGACGAGGGCCCGCAGCGGCATCGTGCGGCGCGGACCTGCGGCGATCACTGGGCCGCCTTGGGCGCAGCCTGCGCGGCCTGGTCGGTACTGACGGAGCCGTAGGCGTTGCCCCAACTGTTGCGGATGTAGGTCGCCACGTCGGCCAGCTCCTTGGCGGTGTACGACGGGTGCGGCGGCATCGTGCCCTTGCCGTCGAAGATGCGCTGCACGACCGCAGCCGGGTCGCTCAGGAAGCTGTTGCCGGCCAGCGCCGGGAAGGTCGGCGGCATGCCCGCGCCGTTGGGCTGGTGGCAGGCCACGCAGTCGGCGGTGTAGAGCTTCTCGCCGGCCTGCATGGCATCCGATCCAGCGGCGGCCGAGGCGCTTGCGGGTGCGGTGGACGTGCTTCCGGACGCCGCGCCCGAGCCATTCGTGGACTCAGACGGTGCGGCGGCCGACGACGTCGTGCTCGACGACGAGGCACCGGACGACGAGGCACCGGACGACGAGGCACCCGACGACGAGGGGGTCGAGGACGCTCCCGCAGAAGCTCCCGACGTCGTCCCTCCGCCGGCGCTCGCCTGCGGCGCGGCGGCCGCGGCGTCATCGACGCTCACGCCGCCGTAGCTGTTGCCCCAGGTGTTGCGGACGTAGGTCGCCACCGCCGCGAGCTGCGTGGCGGTGTAGGAGTGATGGGAGGGCATGGCGCCGGAACCGTCGTAGATGCGCTTGACGGTCGCCGCGGCGCCACTCAGGAAGCTGTTGCCGGCCAATGCCGGGAAGGTGGGCGGCATGCCCTGACCGCTGGGCTTGTGGCAACTCGCGCAGTCCGAGGTGTAGAGCTGATCGCCGGTCTTCAGCAGCGCCTGGTCGACCGGCGGACCGGCGGCCTGGGATCCGGCGGCCGCCTCACTGGGCGCCGGCACCAGGCTGCTGTAGATGGGCACCACCATGAAGAACACCCAGATCCCACCGAGGATCAGCACGGTGGCGAGCACGTAGAGCCAGTTCGCCGGGCCCCCAACGGGAGTCGGCGGGGGCGGCGGCACCGCGGCCGTGACCACATCGACGTCGACGCGGCCCGTCACGGTGGCGCCGGGCTCGAGCCCCTGGACCTCGAGGCCGGGGCCGTGCTCGACGGTGAAGGGGATGGTCCTCTCTTGCCTCCGCCCGGCGGCGTCGACACGCACCAAACGGAGCCTGTGCTCCCCCTCCCCCAGCGCCGCCGTGTCGAGTTGGAAGCGGAAGGGCGGGGCGGTCAGGACCTGGACCGCCTCCGGCCGACCGTCGAGGTACACCTCGACGCGGACGGCCGCGTCGGACGAACTGGAGCCTTGTCCACTCACGACAGATTTCCTCCCCACGCTGAAAGCTTGCGCGTCAGCAGGTTCTCGTAGGCCGAGGGCGTCGACGATACCGCGCTGACGGTGCGCCCACTTCGGCACTCCTTGGGCGACCCGACCGGAAGCACGGGCCGCTCGCCCGGGCATCGCCGCACCTCGTGGCGCCGCGACTCATGGTGGGGTCGGGGCTCAAGCATGGCCGTAGTCTAAAGGCAGACGGACCGTATGTGGCATCCCTTCGAGCTCCTTCGTTGACATCGTCGCCGTGCCGGCCGCGCGTTCGCCGCTGGGCGCCTGCGGTCCTCGAGGAGCCGGACCCGCCTTTCGAGTACCGCTTCGAGGACCTGCCGCACTGCGCGACGACGGCGCGCGCCCGGCAGGAGCCTACCTCACGGGACGAACGTCCCCATGGGGCAAATGTCCCTCCGTCGCGAGCACCGGTACGCGGCGTCTCCGCCGGCCACGTCACGGTAACCGAGGTCACCGATGCCACCCCCGCCGCGCCCCCGGCGAGGCACACTGGAGCATGGCTCCGACGCCGGACGCGCTTCCCATCGATTTCGAGACCATCAGCCGACGACTCCACGACCTGTCGATCCCGGCGGTGGACGTGGTGGTGGGGATCGCCTCCGGTGGCACGGTCCCGGCTTCGCTCCTGGCGCACCAGCTGCGTAAGCCGCTGGCGTTGGTGACGATCAACTTCCGCGCCCCGGACAACGCGCCGCAGCGGCCCGCGCCGGAGCTCCTGAGCGAGGTGCCCGACCTGCCTGCCGGCAGTCACCTGCTCCTGGTGGACGAGGCGAGCGTGACCGGCGCCACGCTCGCGACAGCGCGGACACTGTTCGCGGACCACCCCGTCACCACGCTCGTGCTCAAGGGCAAGGGGGACCTGGTGGCCTTCCCGGAGGTCCGCACCTGCGTGGCGTGGCCCTGGAAGCGCTGACAAGCGGAAGGCAGTCCAGCACGACAACCGAAGGACGACGTCGGGCGCGCTACGTTGCCTGCGTCACCGGCCCGACGCTTCAGTCCGGGACAATTGCACGTTGCAGGGCGCCGGGCCGTGGCAGGTAGGCCTCGTCCGCCCGGCGGCATCGACCCAGACGGGACCGCGTCCCGCTACATCGACCTGGAAGGAGCCCATCATGGCGTCCGCCACGACGAGCCAGACAGGATCCAACCTCAACCAGGAACTCGTGCGTCCGGCCCTGCTGGGCCTCATGGACGGCACCGTCTCCACGCTGGCACCGATCTTCGCCGCCGCGCAGCTCACGAGCAGCATCCACGTGTTCTGGGTAGGGTTGGCGGCGGCGACCGGAGCCGGTCTGAGCATGGGGCTGGCCGAGGCCCTCTCGCACGGTCCCGACGAGAAGATGGACGTCGCACCGGGGTGGAAGGGGGTCACCACCGGCCTCGGCACCACCCTCGGCGGGATCTTCCACAGCTTGCCCTTCCTCATCCCCAACCTCACCCTGGCCCTGATCATCGCCTACATCGTGGTGGGCGCCGAGTTGCTGGTGATCTCGGCCATCCGCTGGCGCTACCTCAAGTTCCCCCTTTGGAGGACGCTCGTCCTCGTCGTCGGCGGAGGCATCCTGGTGTTCTTCCTCGGGATCTTCCTGGGCAGCATCGGCAGCGGCGCCATCTGAAGCCAACATCCAGAAGGAAAAGGTCGCGCCGGCCTCGTTCGAGGCCGGCGCCTTCGTCGCAGCCGCACCAGCGTGGGGGCGGCCGCGCTCGCCGGCCGCGCCTCAGCTCAAAGGCACGATCCGCACGGCGTTGTCGTTGAACAGCGGGATCAGGAGCAGGTTGCGGGAGCTGTCATAGCCGATGTCAGCCGGCGCCGGCGCGTCGGAAGCGACGGTGACGGACGACCCGTCGGGCGACACCCGCACCACCGAGGACGAAGCCCAGCTCGACACCAGCACGTCGCCACCCGGTAGCAGCACCACTCCGTCGAGCTGCCGGACCGGCAGCGCCCGGCGGCTCGTGACGCTTCCGCCCTGCACCTCGTACATCGCCTTCGAGCCCCCGAACGGCACCACCAGCAGCGCGCCCGACGGAAGCACCGTCACGCCGTTGGGATGGTCCAGCTCGGGTCCGCCGATGACCGGCTGCAGCTCGCCGTCCCGGTAGCGGTAGATGGCGTCGGTCCCGGTCGCCTGGAACTGCGGGTCCAGCCCGGAGTCCGTGACGTACACGGCGCCGTCGGGCCCCGCCGCCACGTCGTTGAGGAAGGTACTCCCCGGCACCGCGACCGACCCCACGGGTTCTCCGCTCGACGCGTCGAACATCCGCAGCTCGGTGATGTCGGCGACGTACAGCACGCCGCCCGTGATGGCCATGCCCTTGGGCCCGTCGAGCGCGACACCCGCCGCGCCACCGTCGATCCACTTCAGATCGAGGACGCTGCCGTCCGGCGCCAGCCTGCTGATGAAGCCGTTACCGTCCTTGTCGAGCGGCGCGCCGTTGATGTTGGAAACGAGATAGACGTCGTCACCCGGAACGTAGAGCACCGACTCCGGCGTGGCGAGCCCGATGTCGTGGAGGGTGTCCGGCGCCTGCGCCACCGCCAGCCCCAGGAGCGCCAGGGCGACAACCGCCCCCATCCGACGAACGATCATGGTGTACCTCCCGTTCCACGAGAAGAGCCCGGGCGCGAAGTGAGAGACGTCGCCGGCACCCCGCCCCGATGGTCTCGGGGCAGGGGGCCCCGTTGGGATGCCGCCCGACGCTGCCCAGCCTAGCGGCCGCCCGCGTCGTGGGCAAGCGCGACCGCACCGCGTCCGACAGGCGGCCGTCGGGGGCGCATGCGATTGCGCTAACGGCGTCCACGGGCCTACCCTGCGGGTGAAGGAGACGGCATGGCGCGGCAGCCAGGGACCGCGGAACGCCGCGATGGCCGGGCCACCGGGGCCCGAGGAGGCAGCATGAACACCGTCCGCTGGGGCATCATCGGCTGTGGCAACGTCACCGAGGTCAAGAGCGGGCCCGGCTTCCAGAAGGCGCGGGGCTCGAGCCTGGTCGCCGTGATGCGCAGGAACGGCGCCCTTGCCGAGGACTACGCGCGCCGCCACGGCGTGCCCCGCTTCTACGACGATGCCGAAGCTCTGATCCAGGACCCCGATGTGGACGCGGTCTACGTTGCGACGCCGCCGTCCAGCCATCGCCTCTACACCGAGATGGCCGTGGCGCGAGGCAAGCCCGTCTACGTCGAGAAGCCCATGGCGACGACCGGTGCCGACGGCGAAGCCATGCGCTCGGCCTGCGCCGAGGCGGGCGTGCCGCTGTTCGTGGCCTATTACCGGCGCGCCCTGCCGCGCTTCCTCCAGGTCCAGGCACTCCTCGCAGACGGCGCCATCGGCGATCCGGTGGCGGTGGTGGTCACGCACCTCAGCCCGCCGGCCGACAGCGAGAGCGCGGCACTCGCTGGCTGGCGCGTATCCCCCGAGATCGCAGGAGGCGGGTACTTCGTCGACCTGGGGAGCCACACCCTCGACCTGCTCGACTTCCTGCTGGGGCCCGTGCAGCGGGCGGACGGGAGCGCGGCCAACCGTGCGGGCCTATACCCGGCCGAGGACCTGGTCACCGCCCGGCTCACCTTCGCGTCCGGCGTCCAGGGCGTGGGCGTGTGGTCGTTCAGCGCCGCAGAGCGTCGCGAGCAGGTCGAGATCTTCGGCACGCGCGGCACATTGCGCTTCTCCGTGTTCGCCGATGCACCCGTAGCGCTCAGCCGCCAGGGGGTCGAGGAGCTCCTGCCCCTCGTGCCCCACCCGCCGCACGTGCAGCAGCCGCTGATCCAGACGGTGGTGAACGCACTCACGGGGAGCGGCACCTGCCCCAGCACCGGCGAGAGCGCCGCACGCACCAGCCACGTCATCGACCGTTTGCTGGCCGACCACCGCGCCGCGCTCCGCACCGACGGCGCACCGGCAGCGTCCTGACGAGCACCGTCCCGACGAACGGCATCCAGGTCACGTCCTCCTCACGGATCGGCGCTACGCTCGTCTGCGGGCCGGCGGCGGATTCGCAGGCCCCGGCCTGTCCGACGGGCCCGGGTCGCACGACGGACCCGCCCCCACGGCTCCATGCCCTCGTTCGGCGCCCGCAAGGCGCAAAGAGGAGCGCTCATGCAGATCCGACTGGACGGCAAACGAGCCCTCGTGACCGGTGCCAACAGCGGCATCGGCGCGGCCATCGCCGAGGCCCTCGGCGAGGCCGGCGCACGCGTGGCCATCAACTTCCTCGAGGGCCAGGACGCAGCCGACGGGGTCGCCGAGCGTGTTCGTAAGGCGGGCGGTGAGGCTCTCACGGTCCAGGCCGACGTGGCGTCGACCGAAGGCGTGGACGCCATGTACGAACGCCTCGACGAAGCCTGGGGAGGCATCGACATCCTGGTGAACAACGCCGGAATCGACGGCGCTCGCGCCGAGGCGTGGCAGAGCGAGCCGGACGCTTGGCGCAAGGTGATCGACGTCAACCTCTTCGGCGCCTTCAACTGCGCGCGCCAGGCCCTGAAGCGCATGATCCCCGCCGGGAGCGGCGTGGTGCTCACCATCACTTCCGTGCACGAAGTCATCCCCTGGAGCGGCTACAGCGCCTACACGGCGGCCAAGGCGGGAGCCGGGATGATGACGCGCACCCTCGCTCAGGAGGCCGCGCCGCACGGCGTGCGCGTCCTGGCGCTGGCGCCGGGCGCCGTCAAGACCGCCATCAACAAGTCGGTATGGAGCGATCCCGGCGCGCTGTCCGATCTGCTGGACAAGATCCCGCTCAATCGCCTGGGCGACCCGGCGGACATCGCGCGCATGGCGACCGTGCTGGTCTCCGACGCGGCCGGTTACGTCACCGGCACCACCATCTTCGTGGACGGCGCGATGACCGACTACCCCGACTTCGCGCACGGTGGCTGATCCCGTGGCTGATCCCGTGGCTGATCCCGTGGACGCCCCCGGTGCGCCCGGTATCGCCCCGACCTGGACCTCGAGCGCCAAGGACCTCGTCACCACGGCGCTCGGACCCTCCAGGCTGTGGGCCACGCTCGGTCACGGCATCGTCAACGAGGTCTACTATCCGACCACGGGCCAGCCTCAGGTCCGCGATCTGGGCTTCATCGTGGCCGGTGAGGACGGCTGGTGGGAGATCAAGCGCGTGGCCCGCTACCGCATCGCTACGCCGGCTCCGACCGTCCCGCTGCCCACGTTCCATCATGAGCACGAACGCTACCAGCTCGAGCTCGAGGTGCTCCCCGACCCCGAGCGCGAGGCCCTGCTGGTGCGCTACCACCTCGAGGGTCGAGGCATGCGGCTCTACCCGTTGCTCGCCCCGCACCTCGGCGCCAACGGCGCCGACAACGACGCCTGGCTCGGGGCCTCCGGCGCGCTCTGTGCCCGGGGCGGCGACGAGGCGCTCGCGCTCGTGTCCGATGCCGGTTTCGCACGCAGAAGCGCAGGCTACGTCGGCACCTCGGACGGCTGGCAGGACTTCGCGCGCAACGGCGCCATGACCTGGGGCTACCAGGCGGCCCGGCACGGCAACGTGGCGCTCATGGGCGAGCTGCCGGCAGCAGAGGGCGTGCTAGCGCTGGGCCTCGCCGAGACCGTGGAGGGCGCCTTGACCCGCGCGCGCTCCAGCCTGGCCATGGGGTTCGACCATGCACGCCGCGTCTTCGTCGATGCCTGGACCGGCTGGGGCGAGACCTTGACGACACCCTCGCTGCCCGACGATCTAGCGCACGAGGCGCTGCTATCGGCGACGGTCCTCAAGGTCCATGAGGACAAGGCCTACCCGGGTGCGGTGGTGGCCAGTCTCAGCATCCCGTGGGGCAACGCCCGCGACGACCTCGGCGGCTACCACCTGGTGTGGCCGCGCGACGCCGTCGAGACCGGCCTCGGCCTGCTGGCGGCCGGCCAACGCGGCGACGCTCGCCGCATGCTGGCCTACCTGATCGGCACCCAGAAGCGCGATGGCCACTGGACGCAGAACATGTTCCCCGACGCGCGACCGTTCTGGTCAGGGGTGCAGCTCGACGAGGTAGGTTTCCCGCTGCTGCTCGCCGCCAAGCTGCGGGAGGAGGACGCCCTCGACGGGCTACAGGGCGTGGAGGCGATGGCACGCGCCGCGGCCGGCTTCGTGGCACGTCATGGCCCGCTCACGCCGCAGGACCGCTGGGAGGAGAACGGCGGCGCCAATCCCTTCACCATGGCGGTCGAAGTCGCGGCGCTCGTGGCTTCGAGCGCGTTCCTGGAGGCGGACGAGAGCGCTTACGCGCTCTCGCTGGCCGACAGCTGGAACGAACGCATCGAGGACCTCACCTACGTCGTCGACGGCCCGCTAGCGGCGCACCACGAGATCGCTGGCTACTACCTGCGCATCGCGCCCCCGCTGTCCGCCGGCGGGCTGCGCGGCCGGATCGAGGTGCGCAACCGCGTCGACGACAGCCTCGAGGCCGCTCGTCTGGTGAGCCTTGACTACCTGGCGCTGGTGCGCCTCGGACTGCGTGCCGCCGACGATCCGCGCATCGTGGACACCACCAAGCTGGTCGACCGGATGCTGGCCGTCCCGCTCCCCACCGGCACCGCCTACCACCGCTACAACGACGACGGCTACGGCGAACACCCCGATGGCAGCCCCTTCGACGGGACCGGCGTCGGCCGCGCCTGGCCGCTGCTGGCCGGCGAACGCGCCCACCTGGCCCTGCAACAAGGTGAAGATCCGCTGCCCGCACTTCGCGCCATGGCCGCCATGTCCGGTCCCGCGGGCCTCATCCCCGAACAGGTGTGGGACGCGGACCCCATCCCGGAACGCTTCCTCGAGCCCGGCAAGCCGTCGGGCAGCGCCATGCCGCTGGTATGGGCGCACGCGGAGTTCGTCAAGCTGGCGTTCGCGCGCGACGCCGGCCGGCCGCTCGAGCTGCTCGACGCCGTGGTCGATCGCTACCACGGCACGAGGCCACAGGCCGCCTGCTGGCACTGGCGCGACGCCGTTCCCTTCGACGCCCTCCCAAGGGGTCGGGCATTGCAAGTCGAGCGCCCCTCCCCCTTCACGTTGCACCTGGGCTTCGACGGATGGAACGTACCTCACGACCGCGCGGCCGTTGCGCTGCCGTTCGGGATGTACGGGGTGCGGCTCGACGCCGACGAGCTGGTGGGGCGCACGACGCTCGAGTTCACGCTGCGCGACGAGGCGTCCGGCGCATGGTCGCCCGACCGGCAGATCCGGCTGGACGCCGCGGGCCCGCGAGGAAGCATGGAACAGACGGCGGCTTAGAACACGCAACCTGACACACCGGCGGACGGCCGGGGGCCTGCACGACTCCTGCACGCAACGCAGCTTCCCCGTGCACGGCCACCCGGCATGGTGGGCTCAGGCGTCCTGGCGGACGCCCTGTCACACGCGGCGCGGCGCCCACGCCCGCCGCCGGAAGGAGCCTTCCATGGTCCGATCGCTACGGCGCGGCGCCACCGCCGCACTTGCCACCGCCGTCCTCCTGGTGCCCTCGCTAGCCGCCGCCCAGTCCGGTTCGAACCCGTCCGGCTCGAACACGTCCGGCTCGAACACGACGGGCACGAACACGACGGGCACGAACACGACCGGCACGAACACGGCCGGGCCGAACACGGCGGGGCCGAACCAGCCCACGACCCCGAACGCGCCCTCGACGTCGTCCCGAACGCTGGCGCAACTGGAGCGGGAAGCACTCCGACTCACGCTCATCGCCCGCCTCCCGGCCGCCGACCGGCCGCAGGCCGGGCAGCTGCTCGACCGCGCCGACGCTCTGCGGCAGCGTGCCACAGACATGAGGCGTCAAGAGCTGCAGGCGTACGTCGACGCCCTCCAGGCTGGAGCCACACCGACCGACGCACGCACGCAGGCGCAGAAGAAGGTTGCCGGGGAACGCTCCAGCCTGGCGCAGGACGAGGCGACCCTCCGTACCGACGCGCAGACCTTCGTTCAGAAGGTTCCGCAGGCAAGGGCGCTGCTACGTAACCTGAGCCCGGGTCGAAGCGCGCGGACGCAGACCCTCGGCCGCGGGTTCGGTTCCGGGCAGGGCTGGGGGCAGGGACGCAGCATGGGCCAGGGTATGAACCGCAAGGGCATGGACCGCGGCTGGATGGGCCCGGACCGCAACGCTCCCTGGCAGCGTCCCGGCACGGGACCCCGCAACAGTCCCCCCCAGAACGGAACGCCACCGACAACACCCCGGTCAACGCCACCGAGCAGCACCCCGCCCGCTGGAACCGGAACCGGCGGCGCCTGAGACCGCGATCCCGCAGCGCGGCCGCCTCGCCACGCCCGATGCGCGGGACTACACGCGCGCGGAGCCGCGCACGCAACCCCTTCGCACGAACGATGCCGGCGTCCCATCGACGCCGGCATCGTCTTCGTCGCGTGCGACGCCGTCGCACCCGCCCGCCCGTTCGACCCCGATGGCAGAACCGACGTCCGGCAGGGCTGCGGACCCTACAAGTGGAGGGCCCCCGCTTTCGCGGGGGCCCGGGACGGAATCGTCCACCATCCACACCTTAGGAGGGGTATGAAGAGAGGTTGCCACGCTCGTTGGCAGCCACGAGTAGAAGGATAGGCCCGTCTCTTGAAAGAAGGTTGAAGGATTCGTGAGAATCGTGACTGCGTTGCATGAAGTCGACTTCAGACGGTGCCCTCGGACGGTCCGCTCAGGCCGGGCATGGGTGGCGGGCGCCCGCCACCACGCCCACGGTGCGCCTCAATCGAGGAGGTTGTGCTCGAGCGCCCAACGCACCAGTTCGGCTCGGGTCTTGACGCCCAGCTTCTCCGACGCGCGCTCGCGGTAGGTAGCCACCGTCTTCTCGCTGATCCCCAGCGCTTCCGCGATCTCCTTGTAGGTGCTGCCGTGGGCGATGTGTCGCACCACCTCGTGCTCACGCTGCGTGAGCCGGGCGTTGCGGTAGGGGTCACCGGTGGCCATCTCCCGTGCCAGCTCGGCCAGCAGCCGCGCAGGAGCATAGTACTCGCCCCGGGACACCGCCAGGATGGCGTCGACGAGCTGCATCTCGAGCGAGCTCTTGGGCACGTAACCGGAGCCGCCGGCCTCCAGGAAGCCCTGTACGTACTCCGGGTCCTCGTGCATCGACAGCGCGATGAAGCGGGTCTCGGGCATACGCTTGCGCAGGCCCCGCACCGCTTCGATGCCGTTCATGCCCGGCAACGACAGGTCGAGCAGCACCACGTCGGCGCCGATCTCGGGGAGCACCTCCAGCGCCTCCTCGGCGCTCTCGGCCTCACCGACCACCTCGAGCGAGTCCTGGGCGTTCAGCAACATGCGCACACCGGCCCGCACGATGGCGTGATCGTCGACGATGAAGAGGCGGATAGGTTGGCGCGTGTTCACGAGGCCTTCAGCGTACCGGAAGTCGGGCGTAGAGCGCGGTGCCTTGCCCGGGCTCGCTCTCGATCCGCAGGCTTCCGCCGAGCACCTCGAGCCGCTCACGCATCCCCATCAGGCCCACCTGCTCGCCGGGAAGCAGGGCCCGCTCGTCGAACCCGATCCCGTCGTCCTCCACCACGCACTGGACGTAGCTGTTGTAGGAAGTAACCACCACCGATGCCTGCCGGGCCGAGGCGTGACGCACGATGTTCGTCAGCCCCTCCTGGACCACGCGGTAGAGCACGATCTCCTCCTGGTGCTGCAGCCTCGAGGGGAGGTTGACGAGCACGCTCACGTCCAGGCCGTAGCGCTCGTGGATGTCACGGGCGTAGCGACGGATCCCCGCGTCCAGACCGAGCTCGTCCAGCACCGACGGACGCAGGTCGAGCGCGATGCGCCGCACGTCGGACAGCGTCACCGACGTGAGCTCCTTCAGGCGCTGCAGGCTCTTGGCGTCGGCGTGGTCGATGTTCTGATCGAGGCCCAGCAAGAGGGCGGTGAGCGCCTGCCCGATCTGGTCGTGGAGGTCGCGCGAGATCCTGCCCCGCTCCTCCTCCTGCGCGGTCAGGAACGCCTGGAGCAGGCGCGAACGCTGCTGCTCCTTCTCGGCCAGCCGCTGGTGCAGGTGGGTGTGCTGCAGCGATGCGCGCATGACGTCGACGACCGCGCCGAGGAAGCTTTGCGAGACGTCCTCCCCGCCCGAGAGCGCCAGCAGCGCGACGTCGTCCACGGGCACCAGCAACCAATCGCCGGTACGCGCCACGTCGCCGTCGGACAATGCCTGTTCCCCCTCGGCGATCAGGTCGGGGCGCTTGGGGCAGGCCCGCAGCGGGTCGAAAGGGCACAGCCCCACGGTCACGGTCGCCAAGGGGCGACCGGGTCCTTCCCGCAGGAGCCCCTCGCCGCAGGTGAACCAGCCCATCTCCAGCAGGGCGGTCAACGAGCGCTCGAGCACCTCCGACGCCTGGACGGTATCGGCGACGGCCTCGGCCAGGACGTGCAGCGTCTCCAGCTCGCGGGTACGACGACCCGCCTCGTCGAGCGTGCCGGTCATCCGGACCATCGGAAGCACCCGCCTGAGCATGTCCCCATCATAGGCGGCCTACCCGGCCGTGGGCACTCCGGCCGGAAGCGTCTCTCCCACAACGGTGGGCTGCGGGCGGACCATCATCACCGGCACGTGCGACCGCCGCAGGACGGCCTCGGCGACGCTGCCCATGACCAGCCGCTCGAGTCCGCTGCGGCCGTGCGTGGCCATGACCACCATGGCGACGTCCTCGCTCCGTGCCACGTCGATGATCTCCCCCGCTGCGTCGCCGAAGCGAACGACCGTCGTCACCGTGAAGCCCGCCTGCGCCAGGAGGTTGACCTCGGGTTCCAGGTTGGCGCGCAGCTCGGCCTTCAGGCCGTCCCACACCTGGCTCTGGAAGATCGGATGGGTACGGTCCGCGTCCCCCCGGCCCAGCAGCCAGCTGTCGAGCGCCAGCGGGCGCGGAGGAGGACTGGTCACGCCCTCGGGCGTCGACACGACCCGCAACAGCATCACCGCGTAGGTGCTCGAGTCGAGCAGCGACCGCACGTACGGCAGCACCTGTCGGCTGAACTCCGAACCGTCCAACGGCACGAGAACCTTCCGGTCGCCCATCACGCCACCTCCTCCGGATCCCCCGAAGGTCGGGATGCCACGCGGGGCACCCCGCTCAATCCTCCTGGTCGTGCGTCCGGATCAGCAGGAACGGCTTGCTCGAGCGCCTCAGCGCACCCTCGGCCACCGACCCGAACATCCAGCGGTTGAACCCGCGCCGGCCGTGGGTCCCCATGATCACCGCGTCGCACTCCGCCTCGGCCTCGTGGATGGCCTGCACCGGATCGCGGTTCTCGACCAGCCGGGTCTCCACCTTCACGCTGGCCTGCTCGGCCTTCGCCGCCGCGTCGTCGAGCACACCCTGCGCCGCGGTCTTGAGGTCCTCGTAGAGCTGCGCCGAGTAGGGCAGTGTCTCCGGTGTGGCGTAGCCCGTGGTCAGTGGATTCTCCAGCACATGCAGGAACAGCACCTCGGAGCCGAGGCGCCGGGCGAGGTCGAGCCCGTGCTCGATCGCGTGGTTGGCGCATGCGCTCCCGTCGGTCGGCATCAGGATCTTCTGGTACATGGCTCCGGCCTCCTTGCGAACCGCACACAGCGCGGCCTTGGCGACCGCCCTCGAGTTCAGCCTAGGGAGGCGCTCCCACGGCTCCATCCTGGATTGTGCCGACGCCCGTGTCGGAGTTTTCCCGACGCGACCCCTCGGAGGTCCATGCTCGACTAGGAGAGGATCGAGGAGTGCGGCCGCGCCGCACCCGACAGCCCGACGCCCCAGCGCTCCTCACCCATGGTCACCGTGACCTACCCCCGGCAACCCGCGGTCACGGTGGCCACCCTTCGCAGGTGTCCGGCGCGCCGATCCCGGCCGCCGGATGCCGCCTAGGGCGTCCCTTCCGGGGACGGGGCATCGCCGCTGGCACCTGAAGGGCGCCGTGGACGATCCCCAGCGCGTTCCCGCGGTCCTCGGCGTTCGGGTCCACCGGGCGCACCCCATGGGAGGCCGTATGATCGCCGTCGCCTGCCCCATCTGCGAAGCCGTCATCGAGCTCGAGGATCCCGTCCTGGACGCGACGCTGGCCTGCCCCGATTGCGGTGAGGAGTGGCGTTTGGCCGCCCTCGACCCGCCCGAGCTCGTCTACGCCCGGGACATGGAGGAAGAGATCGCCATCGAGCCCGACGAGGACCACCCCCGGCAGAGTCCCGCCTGACCCCTTCGTTCGCTCCGACGTCGCGCGGGGGCGTCCATCAGGGACGCCCCCGCGTTCGATGCCGCAGCGCGCCGTTCGCGCGTCCGGTCAGTCGTCGGCCACCGGCCGTCCGGCGTCCCCGCCTGCGCCCACCACGGACGCCTCGAGGCGATCGGCGATGTGCGTTGCCCACGCCTCGACCCGCGCGAAGTTGCGGAAGTCCCCGCTCACCCCCCGCATCGAGCGGTTGATCAACCAGTCCTGCAAGTTGAGCGCGTCGGGATCGATCTTGCCGGCGAAGAGCGCGATGTCGAGGGGCCGCACCACCGCCACCAGGCCACGGAGCTCCTCGGGATAGACCCAGCCCCCCAGCGCTTCGACCGGGTCGCCCGGCACGGTAGGTCCGCTGGAGAAGAGCCACACCGGAAGCGCGCTCAGATCCTCCTGGAAGCTCTCGAGCAGCTCGCGGGCGTCCTCGAGCCAACCACCGGAGTAGAGCGCACTGCCCAGCACCACAGCGCGGTAGCCCTCCAGGCGCGCGACTTCCGCCGCAGCCCGGACGTCCACGGCGCTGCCACGTTCCTGCAGCACCCGCCCGATCGTCTCGGCGATCTCCCGGGTAGCTCCATAGCGGCTGGCGTACGCGATGAGGATCGGCACCAAGCACCTCCACGCTCCAACGAAGGTCGCGTCTCCCCGAAGGTAGTGCCCCGAGCGGCGCCTCCCCAGGGCGAATCATCCGACACCGCTGTAGGATTTTGCCGGACGCTCGCGGAGGACCCGCGCCGGCTCAGCCCTGCTCGTCCAGCACGTCCTCCAACCAGGTCATGGCGCGCATCATCGCGGGGAAGCCGAGGGTGGTCGTCGCCTGCAGCACGGCGTGCTTCAGCTCGTCGGCACTCACACCGGCCTTCAAGGCGCGGCGCGCATGGCTGTGCAGGGCTCCCTCGTGCGCGGCTCCCACGGCGAGCGCGAACTTCACCAGGCGCTGCTCGCGCTCGCTCAACGGACCCGCATCGGTCGCGGCCTGGCCGAGGCTCTCATAGGCTCCGACGACGTCGGGATAGCGCTGCTTGAGGCGTTCGTACGGCTTGGGAAGGCTCATTGGGCTCCTCTCTCGGTTCCGGGGCGGCAGGTCGGCCGCTTGCCGGCCCTGCCCGGCGGTGGGCGACGAGGCGGTGGGCGAACCGCCGCGGCGACCGTGCAACGCGACGTTCACGTTCCATGCTACTCGCGCGCCCGGCACGACAGTGGGCGGGGCCCGAAGCGTTCGCCCGGGCCCCGCCCTCCTCGGTCCCGCTGCTCGAAGCGCTAGTGCGCGACCGGAAGACCGGCGCTGGTCCAGGCACCCAACCCGCCGGCGATGTTCTTGACGTTCGAGTAGCCGAGCATCTTGAGGTACAGCGTGCCGTAGAAGCCACGCGTGCCGGCGGCGCAGTACACCAGGATCGGCTCGTCGAGGTTCGCCGGGAGCTTGTCCAGGCTGTTCGCGAGGTCCGTGATCGGCACCAGCACCGCGCCCTGGATGTAGCCGTTCTGGTCCCACTCGCTCTGGTTACGCACGTCGAGGAGGAAGGGCTGGATGGCGTCGATCTGCTGCAGCGCCGCCTCCGGCTGGACCTGCAACCAGCCGGCCTGGCTGGCCTCGGCGATGACCTTGGCGAACGCTTCGGAGCCAGGCGTCGGGGCGGGTCCCTGCGCGAAGGCGGGGAGCATCGCAAGGAAGGTGAAGGCGGCAAGCGTGGCGAGGATGCGTTTCATGACAGGTGTTCTCCCTTCTCTAGGGGTTCGAACCCCCATTGGAGCCGATGGGTGGGGTCGGACCCGTACGGGGCCCGGGTGTTGCGCGGCCCGCTGGGAGCGGGCGGCGCGGGTCACGACAAGGGCGGCATGAACGCTCCGATCTCGACCAGCAACGTGCGGGCGAGGACCGCGCCGGCCACCACCAGCACGCCAGCGAGCGCCGGGTAGCGGCGGAGCAGGGCGGGCCCCAGCAGCATGGCCGCGAGCGCGGCGACGAACAGCGTGCCGCCCTCATGCCAGAGGTGGGCCAGGCCTTCGCGCGCCGCCAGCCCGCCGGTGGCGAGCCCGACCAGGTAGAGGCCGCCCAGCAGGGCTCCGGCGAGGCCCAGGACTGCCACCGCGGGGCGCAGATCGGTCTGCCGGAAGAGCAGAGCCAGCCCCCAGGCCAGCAGCAGGCCGGTGACCGGCATGAAGGCGAGCAGCAGCGGTGTCCACAGCGGCCGAGCGCTGTTGGCGGCCAACGCCAGCCCGGGATAGAGCAGCGCCATCGTCGAGGTCAAGACCAGCAGCGCACCCCACAGACGGCGCGGGCCCCAGCCGAACGCCAGCAGCAGCCCGAGAACGGCCGACCCGGCCAACCCCCACGCCCCCCACCAGATGGCAGACGCGGGCCGGATGCTCAGGAACAGGTAGACGTGGGTCAAGCGCCAGCGCGCCAGCGACTCGGCCCACAGCACCACCATGTCCAGGGCGATGAACCCCACCGAGAGAGCGGGCAGGCGCCAGCCCAGGCGGCCGCGACCGAGCGCGCGGTAGGCGACCAGCAAGGCCACCCCGCCGGCCAGCGCCACCAGGCAGAAGTGCAGCAGCGTCGGCCAGTGCCAGAAGGCACCGTCGTTGACCGCGCCGTAGAAGGTCGTCACAGGATCTCCCGTCACCGCAGCACCCCCTCACGCGTGAGCCCGAAGCGGGCGGGAGCGTTCAGGTACACAAGCTTCGGGTGTGTGCCCTGCTCGGGCTTGAGCACCTCGACCCGGTCGGCGGCGCGGATGGCCCGACTCACATCGCTTCCGGGGTCGTCCAGGTCGCCGAAGGTGCGGCACAGGGTGGGGCAGGTCTCCACGCAGGCGGGCATACGCCCTTCGGCCAGCCGGTGCTCGCAGAAGGTGCACTTGCCGACGAAGCCGCGCTCATCGAAGTAACGCGCTCCGTAGGGACACGCGGCGATGCACGCGCCGCAGGCGATGCAGGTCTCGGCATCCACCAGCACGATGCCGTCGTCGTTGACGTGGCTGGCACCGGTCGGGCAGACCCCGACGCAGGGCGGGTCGGCACACTGCATGCACTGCTCCGGGCGGTACTGCATGGCGAGATCGGGGAAGGTGCCCGACTCCTCGAGCCGGATCCACAAGCGACTCACCCCGGCCGGGACCTGATTCTCGAGCTTGCAGGCGACGGCGCACGCGGCGCACCCGACGCAGGACGCCAGATCGATCGCCATGGCGTAGCGGGCCATCACACGCTCCTCTCGGCCAGCTTGCTGAGGCGCGGCAACCTCGGCCGCGGCGCACCTGGCACGAGCTTGACGAAGGTCACGTGCATCCCAGCGCCGCCCGAGATCGGGTCGAGCCGGTAGTGGCTCATGAGGGCGGTATCGGACGCGCCGCGGCCGTTCGCCACCTTCATGTCGGGAGCGCGGTGGCCGAACCCGTGCACCATGTAGACGCAATCGCGGCGCAGCCGCTCGGTCGCGAAGACGGCGATCGGGCCGTCACGCACGCCGTCCTGATTCTCCAGCCAGACGTAGTCGCCGCTCTTCAACCCCAGTGCGGCCGCCTCCGCGTTGTGGATCCACACGGCGTTCTCGCTGTGCATCTCCATCAGCACCCAGTTGTTCTGCGTCTTGGCGAAGGTGTGCACGGGACTGCGGCCGTAGAGCAGGCGGTAGCTTCCGGCCGGGCCCTCCTCGGGCGGCTCGTACACCGGCATCGGGTCGAAGCCTGCGTCGGCGAACGTCTGCGAGTACAGCTCGATCTTGCCCGAAGGCGTGCCGAAGGGGTCGAGGTTGCGTTGCTCCCAGTCGGCGAGGTACGGGCGCCCGCGCTGCACCAGGGTGCCCGCCTTCTTCGCCTTGGCGAGGCTCGAGCCGATGCTGCTCAGGCGCTTGTCGAGGTAGGACTCGATGTCCGGCCAGTCGAAGTACGCCTCGAGACCCAGCCTGAGCCCCAGCTCCCGCGCGATCCACCACCCCGGCTTGGTGTCCCAAAGGGGCTCCACCGCCGGTTGTCGCAACTCGATGAAGGGAGTCTTGTGCGCGATCTCGACCAGATCGTCGTAGCGCTCGAGGTAGGTGGCCTCCGGCAGGATGACGTCGGCCCACATCACGTGGTCCATGGGGAGCACGTCGATAGCAACGTAGAGGTCGAGCTTCTTGAGCGCCTCCTGGGTTCGGGCCACGTTCGGGATGGAGTGGAACAGGTTCACGCCGTAGGCGATCAGGCCGGCGATGCGGTAGGGCTCACCGGTGATCATGGGCGGGATGAGCTCCTGCACCGCCGTGGTCTTCGCGAAGAACATGCCGTGATCGACCGAGGCGCGGTAGCCCGTGTCGATCGTCTCGCCGCCGGAAGCGCCCGAGCAGCCGCCGGCGGCGGGTTCGAGCGGGAACGCGGCGTGCGGATACTTCTCGATGTAGGGCGGTTGCGCGAAGTAGAAGCCACCCTCCACGCCGTAGTTGCCAAGCAGCACGTTGACCAGGTAGAGCGCCCGCATGCGCTGGGTGTCGTTCCCGTACCAGACCGTGTGCCGGCCCGGAGGCACCACCGCGCGCGGTGCGTGCGCGGCGAGCTCGCGAGCGACGGCACGGATCACGTCCGCATCGAGATCGGTGACGTTCGCCGCCCACTCCGGCGTGAACGTCTGCACGTGCTCCGTCAACTTGTCGATCCCGACGGTATAGCGCTCGACGTACGCCTTGTCGTAGAGCCCCTCGGTGATCAGCACGTGGAGCCAGGCGAGCAGCAGGGCGGTGTCGGTGCCGGGCCTGATGGGCAGCCAGCGGTCGGCCTTCGAGGCCGCCACCGAGAAGCGCGGATCGACGACCACCAGCTTCGCCCCGCGCTTGAGCGCGAGGCTGAAGTCCTGGAGCTGGGTGTTGTGGGTGTCCTCGCCGATATGGTGCCCGACGAGGACCATGTAGTCCGTGTTCTCCCAGTCGATCGGCTCGTGGCCGCCGATGCCGCGCCCGAACGTCCACTGAGCGGCCGTCTCGCGCGGGCCCGTGCACAGCGACACCGACGGTTTGCCGACGTTGGGAGTGGCCCATGCCGCCGGGAGGTACTCGCCGAACCAGGTGTCACCGCTGCCGTGCGCGAAGAACGCCATCGACTCGCTGCCGTAGCGCTCCTTGATCGCGAGCATGCCGGAAGCGATGACCGCGAGGGCCTCGTCCCACGTAGCCTCCCGGTACTTGCCGTCGCCGCGCTCGGTGCCCTCCATGCGGATCAAGGGGCGCTTCAGGCGGTCGGGATCGTAGGTCTGCGCCACCGCACCCTGACCCCGCGGGCACAGGCGGCCGCGGGACTTCGGGTTCTGCTCGTAGCCGTCGACCTTCCACACCCGGCCGTCGGCCACCGAAGCGCGAACGCCGCACTTCCAGAAGCAGTTCTCGCAGTAGGTGAGGACGGTGCTGACGTCGCCGTCGTACCAGGCCTTCGGCGCCCGCGCCAACGGGTTGGGCAGCTTGAGGGCCTGCGTCTCCGAGGCCACCATCAGCGCGCCCACCGAAGCGGCGGACAGCTTGAGAAACTCACGCCGTTTCATACTCTGGGGGCCACCTCCTTCAGGACCGACCGTAGGAAGCGGCTCATCTCACCGTAGAAACCGCTGTCATCGGCCTCCGACACGGCGTCGGCGAAGCGCGCGAACCAGGCGGACAGGTACGTCGACGCCACCGCCGCCGCGGCGCCGACGCGTCCGCGCTCGAGCAGTAGCTCGACCGCCTCCGCCACGGCCGCGACGTGATCGGGCAGCTCGCGCCATTCCGGACGGACGCGCAACCCCAGCGACTCCAGGTCGGAGCGCAGGCGCTGCACGCTGGGACCCAGCAGCTCGGCGTCGCGCGCCAGCCCCACGTAGGGGGGTGCGGGAACGCCGCCGGCACGGCTCACGAAGAGCGCGACGTAGGCGGTGCGCAGCGTGTCGAAATCGGGCGGCGCGTGCGGGCCGCGCGGCTCCTCGAGGCCGGCATAGTGCGCCAAGGCGTCGGTGACGCTCCGCAGGCGTCCGCTGACGAGGTCGTCGCGCAGCCCCTCGCCCGGCGAGCGGTAGAGGGCGGCCACGACCTGGCAGGCCGCCGCCAGAGCGTCCGCCGATCGATCGCCGTAGACGGGTCCCTGCGGGTCCAGCGAGTTCAAGACCTCCATCAACACGACCTCCCCAGTCGCTTCAACGCTAGGGCCGAGGTCGGGTAGGGCCAAGGGCAAAACGTCCCCTACGGCATCGCTCGATCCCAGGGGCATCGAGAAGGCCGTCCCGACGCCGCTCGGCGGCGGCGCCAGGCGAGCGTCCGAATGCCGGAGGACGCGGGAAGCGCCGAGGTTCCTATGAATCCCGAAAGGACATTCTTACCTGTACCCTGCCTCCCGACCCCACCTAGCATGAGCCGAGGGTGTCCTGCGCGAGAGCTTTCCTCCACGACCACGGCGCGGGTTGCGCCCGTCGGGCCGGCCCGCAGCGGCCGCCCCGGGGGAGAGGCTCGACATGACGAAGCAACCGGTCAGAGGACGCCGCAAGGGGACCAAGACCGCGGTCTCCAAAGCGTCCGCGACGCGCAAGCGCCGCGCTGCCGACGAGCCGGGAACCGTACAGGACCCGCGCCCGGTACTGCTTCTGGGAGTCGGCAACATCCTCTACGGCGACGAGGGACTCGGCGTGTACGTCGTGCACCGACTTCGCCGCGCTTACAAGATCCCCCCTGCGCTGCGGATCATCGACGGAGGCGCGGCCGGCTGGCATCTCGAGCCCTACATCGCCGAGGCCCGGCGCGTCGTCATCGTCGACGCGGTGGCCGGCGAGGCGGGTTCGATCTACCGCTTCAGCCATCGCGACATCCCCGCGAGCGTCCAGAAGACCACGCTGATGTCCCATGAACTCGAGGTCGGCGAGCTTCTCAAGGTCATGGATACCCAGGGCGAGCTCCCCCCCACCCGCATCATCGCCATGGGCGTGACGCCGACCACCTCCGCGCTCGATCACCTGTCGATGGGCCTCTCCCCCGAGGTCGAGACGCGCCTTCCGGCGCTGGAGCTGGTGCTCCTGGCGGAGCTCGCCGACGCCGGAGTGCTCTTGGAGCCGCGGAGCCGACCGCTCGCGGAGGCGCAGGCCCCATCGGGTGCCCGACGGCCGCGCCGTGGGCAGCATGCATGAACTCTCCATCGCCCGCTCCGTCGTAGATCTCGCTGTCCAAGCCGCAAGCGACGATGCCGCCGAGCGCATCCTGCGGGTCGGCGTTCGCGTCGGCGCCTTCTCCGGGGTCGACGCCGGCGCCCTCGACAGCGCCTTCCAGGTGGCGCGCCTCGGCACCGCGGCCGAGGCGGCTGCGTTGGAGATCGACACCGTCCCCCTGGTGTGCCACTGCGAAGGGTGCGACGTCGACTTCGACGTCGACGACCGTCACGGCGTCGCGCGCTGCCCGCGCTGCGGAGTCCCGAGCGGCGATATCCGCAGCGGCATGGAGCTCGAAGTGAGTTTCGTCGAGGTGATGTGAGATGAGCGACCGACGTACCATCGGTATCAGCCTGCTGTCCGATCGCAACGACGAGCGCGGCCGCCTCCTCGAGGTCGAGAAGGGCGTGCTGGCACGCAACCAGGAGATCGCTGCGGAGAACCGCGCGCGCTTCGCGAGCGCGGGGCTCAGCGTCCTGAACGTGCTGTCCTCGCCAGGATCGGGCAAGACCACCTTCCTGGCAAGGTTGCTGGGGGACCGCCACGACCTCCCAGCCGCGGTCATCGTCGGCGATCTCGCCACGGACAACGACGCCGAGCGCCTGCGCGAGGGTGGCGCGGACGTGGTGCAGATCACCACCGGCGGGGTGTGTCACCTCGAGGCCGCCATGGTCGCGGGCGCGGTCGAGCGGCTCGAGCTCGACGGGAAGCGCCTTCTCATCATCGAGAACGTCGGCAACCTGGTCTGCCCCGCGGCCTACGACCTCGGGGAGGGCTTCCGGGTGGTGCTGGTCTCGGTCACCGAGGGGGAGGACAAGCCCCTCAAGTACCCGCGCATGTTCAAGACCGCCGACGTGGTCGTGATCAACAAGATGGACATCGCCGAGGCGGTCGGCTTCGACCGCGACAGCCTGCGCGCCAACCTCGCCGCGGTGTGCCCGCAGGCGACGGTCTTCGAGGTCTCCGCACGCACCGGTGCCGGCATGCCGGCGTTCTACGCCCATCTCGACGAGCACATCGCAGGTAGGGCCGTGCCCCTTGACTAACACCGTCCTGGGCAGCCAGCGCGTCCGGATCCGGGTGCAGGGCGTGGTGCAGGGCGTGGGCTTCCGACCCTTCGTCTACCTGCTGGCGCACCGTCACGGGCTGGCGGGCTGGGTGTTGAACGACGCTCAGGGCGTGCTGATCGAAGCGATCGGAAGCCCGCAGGCGCTGGCAGCGTTCACCGCAGCCCTTCGAGATGAGCCGCCGGGCGCGGCACGGGTGGGCAGCGTCAGGACACTGGAGCGCGAGCCGTTCGACGCACCGGGGCCTCCTTCTTTCTTGATCCGCGAGAGCGCCGAGGGGGGCGCCGTCACCACCCTGATCTCCCCGGACCTGGCGATCTGCGACGCCTGCCTGGAGGAGCTGTTCGACCCCCGCGACCCGCGCTACGGCTACCCGTACATCAACTGCACGCACTGCGGCCCGCGCTACTCGATCATCGAGGCCCTCCCGTACGATCGCCCGAAGACCACCATGGCGGCCTGGCCGCTGTGCGAGCGTTGCGCCGAGGAGTACGCCGATCCGGCGAACCGGCGCTTCCACGCGCAGCCCGTGGCCTGTCCTCGTTGCGGCCCAGACTACCGGCTGCTGGACGCCGACGGCACGCCCCTCACCGCACGCGACTCGATCCTCCAGGCCGCGCGGCTGCTGGCCGAGGGTGCCATCGTCGCGCTCAAGGGTATCGGTGGCTACCACCTCGCGTGCGACGCCCGGAACCCGACGAGCGTTGCGGCGCTCCGCCAGCGCAAGGTCCGCAAGGAGAAGCCGTTCGCACTCATGGCCAGAGATCTCGCCTCGGCCCGCGAAGCGCTGAGCGTCTCGGCGGCCGAGGCCGCCGCGCTGCTGTCCCCGGCCCGCCCCATCGTGCTGCTCGACCGCAGCGGCGCCGGCCTGCCCGAGGCGTTGGCGCCCGGCAATGCCGATCTCGGGCTCATGCTCCCCTACGCCCCGCTCCACCATCTGCTGTTCGCGGCTGGCGCGCCGGAGTTGCTGGTCATGACCAGCGCCAACCGCGCCTCCGAACCGATCGCCTACCGCGACGAGGAGGCGCTCCGGGTGCTGGCCGGTCTGGCGGACGCCTTCCTCGTCGGGGAGCGAGGCATCGCGCGGCGCGTGGACGACTCCGTGGCGGCGCTGTTGGACGGCCGGATCACCCTGCTCCGGCGTTCCCGCGGCTTCGCCCCCGAGAGCGTCGTCGACGACCCGCGCTTCGCCGGGGATCTCCCCATCCTGGCGCTCGGCGCAGGCCTGAAGAACGCCATCACGCTGGCGGTGGCAGGGCATGCCTTCGTCAGCCAGCACCTGGGGGATCTCGACCAGGTAGGGGCGTTGCTCGCGTTCGAGGAGACGGTGCACGATCTGTGCGCCATGTACGGCGTCGACCCCGCCCGTGCGCAGGTGGTGGCCGACCTCCACCCAGACTACGGCTCCAGCCGGCTGGCCGGGGGGCTGGGCGGACCCACGATGCGGGTGCAGCACCACCGCGCCCACGTCGCCTCGGTGCTGGCCGAACGACGCGCCTGGGAATCGGTGGTGGTGGGGGTCGCCTTCGACGGCGCGGGGCTGGGGGAGGACGGCACCGTGTGGGGTGGCGAGGCGTTCGCGGGCAGCCTGGCGACCGGCCTCGCGCGCGTGGCTCATCTACGTCCCGCGCCGCTGCCCGGCGGGGACGGCGCAGCAAGGCGGCCCGCTCAGGCCGCGGTCGGTTTCCTGTGGGGGCAACCCGCTAACGTGGCGTGGCGCGAGCTGCTGCCGAGCGAAACGGTGGCGCTCGCCGGTCGCCTGATCGAAACGGGGGCGCGCACGCCGCAGACGACCAGCGTGGGACGGCTCTTCGACACGGCAGCCGCGTTGCTTGGTTTCGAGCGAGCGATGACCTTCGAAGGGCAAGCGGCGATGTTCCTGGAATCGCTGGCGCGAGGCCTCGGGGCATCGGGCAGCGTCGAGGAGGGCTATCCGCTACCGTTCGACCACGGCGTCTGGGACCATCGGCCGCTGCTGGCGGCGCTGGTGGCCGACGTGCGCCGGGGGGTGGACACGCCGACCTGCGCACGGCGGTTCCATGCCGGCGTCGCGCAGGGAGTGGCCCGTGGCGCCGCCGACCTGGCCGAGGAGCACGGCACCCGAACGGTGGTGCTGTCGGGAGGGGTGTGGCAGAACCGCTTGCTGCACGCTTCGGCCGTGGCGGGCTTGCGCGCGCTCGGGCTCGAGGTGTGGTGGAACCACAAGGTGCCGCCTGGCGACGGCGGCATCTCCCTGGGGCAGGCGGCGTTGGCCGCCGCATCCCGACCGATTTCTTGAAGGAGACGGACCATGTGCCTTGGCATCCCCTATGAGGTCCTGGAAGTGCTCGATCGCGACAGCTGCCACGTGCGAGTGGGGACCGGCGCGCAACCGTGCTTCACCGGCCTCGTCGACCCGGTGGCGCCAGGCGACTGGGTGCTGGTCCACGCCGGCTTCGCGCTCCGGCGCATCGAGCCCGAGGACGCGCGCGCCAACCTGGACTTGATCCGGCGGGCGCTTGCGGCCCCGGAAGCGGCCACCCGCGCAAGCCCGGAGAGCGACGCACCGCGGCAGGACGAACCGTGACCGTTCCGCGTGGAGCGGGTTCCGCGCCTGCCAGTGGAGGGGCCGAATTCCGTCCCGGCGACTACCGCGATGCCGCCTGGGTCCACGCCCTGGCTCGCCGCATCGCCGACGTCGCGGCCGAGCTCGACCGGCCGGTCAAGCTGATGCACATCTGCGGCACCCACGAGCACGAGATCGGCCGCTACGGCCTGCGCGACCTGCTCCCGGACTCGGTCGAGGTACTGGCCGGTCCAGGCTGCCCGGTGTGCGTGTGCGACAGTGCCTGGATCGATCTGGCCATCGCCCTGGCCGCGATCGACGACGTCATCGTCACCTCCTTCGGCGACATGCTGGCCGTTCCCGGAACCATCCCCCTGCGCGGGGAGGCCAAAGGCGACGTACGCATGAGCCTGCTCGACGCTCGCGCCCGCGGTGGCGACGTCCGTGCGGTCACCAGTGTCTTCGAAGCTGCCCGGCTGGCTGCCGAACACCAGGAGCGGCAGGTCGTGTTCTTCTCGGTCGGTTTCGAGACCACCGTCGTCGCGACGGCCGCACTGCTGCGCCGGGGCGCCCCACCCAACTTCAGCATCGTGGAGGCCAACTATTTCACCCCGCCCGCCACCCACCTGCTGCCGACCCTGCCCGGGTTCGACGTCCAAGGCTTCCTCCTCCCGGGACACGCCAGCGCGATCACCGGCACCGGCGTCTACCGCCACCTGCCCGAGCAAGGGCTGGCGTGCGCGGTCGCCGGCTTCGAGCCGGTCGATGTCCTGGCGGCCGTCCTGGAGCTGCTGGAGCAGCTCGCGCGGGGCCGCCCGCGGCTCGCCAACAGCTACCAGAGAGTGGTGGCGCCCGAGGGGAACCCGCGGGCGCTGGCAGAGCTCGATCAGGTCTTCGAGCCGACCACGATGCGCTGGCGCGGCGTCGCCGACATCCCAGCGTCCGGTTACCGGCTTCGCCCCGCCTACCGGCAGGCCAGCGCGCAGCTGCGCTTCCCCGCTGCCGCTGCCGTGACGGGGAACGAGCGCGCCTCCGAGCACCCTGCGGGTTGCCGCTGCGCCGACGTCACCCTGGGGCTGGCCCGCCCCGACGCTTGCGCCCTCTTCGGGCGCCGCTGCTCGCCCGACAATCCGTACGGACCCTGCATGGTCAGCCATGAGGGCACCTGCCGCGCCTGGCACCTCTACGGCACCGCGCGCGGCCGCCTGCAGGTCGAGACCGCCGGAGGGAGCGCCGCCCGTGGGCCGCTATGAGTCGATCCGGCTGGCGCACGGAAGTGGCGGTCGCCTCACCGCCGAACTGATCCGCGAGGTCTTCGCCGCCACCTTCGACAACGTACCGCTGGCCGCACTCACCGACGCGGCGGTGCTCGACAACCCCGGCGGACGGCTAGCGTTCGCCAGCGACTCGCACGCCGTGAAGCCCTGGCGCTTCCCTGGCGGGGACATCGGCCGCCTGGCCGTCGCGGGCACCGTCAACGATCTGGCCGTGATGGCGGCCGTTCCGCGCTATCTGTCGGCCGCTTTCATCCTCGAGGAGGGCTTCCTGGTCGACGATCTCGTGAGCGTGGTGCGTTCCATGAAGCGGACGGCGGATGAGGCCGGGGTCGAAGTGGTGACGGGCGACACCAAGGTGGTGGAGCGGGGCAAGGGGGACGGCATCTTCATCAACACCACCGGGATCGGCTTCCTCCCACCGGGGCGGGACGTGGGCCCACACCGCCTCACGGCCGGCGACGCACTGCTCGTGAACGGCACCCTCGGCGACCACGGGCTGGCGGTGCTGGCGGCGCGTGAGGAGCTCGCGTTGGGGACGACGCTCGAGAGCGACGTCGCGCCGCTCGGCGGCCTGATCGCAGCGCTGCTGGCGGCGGCCCCAGACGTGCACTTCATGCGTGACCCCACGCGCGGCGGGCTGGCGGCGGTGGCCAACGAGATGGTCGCCTCCCGTCCCTTCGGCGTCCGCGTGTGGGACGCGAGAGTGCCCCTGAACCACGACGTGGCCGAGCTGAGCGAGATGCTGGGGATCGATCCGCTGCTGGCCGCCAACGAGGGCAAGGTCGTCGTCGCCCTGCCCGCGGACCAGGCAGACGCGGCCCTCGCCGCCCTGCGCGCTCACCCCCTGGGCCGGAACGCCGCCCTCATCGGCGACCTGGTGCTTCAGCCCGCCGGCATGGCGCTGGTCGAGACGGCCTACGGCAGCCGCAGGGTCCTCGAGATGCCGGTCGAAGAGCAGCTTCCGAGGATCTGTTGACCGCCCGACGGCGTCCGAACGCGGCTTTCACCCCGTGCAGGCGGGCGTTCCCTGCTAGAGTGAATAGGATGAAGCGAGCCGGTCGCGCTTCGCGACCAGGCCGTCGGTGAACCGGAGGTAGCGCATGCGTATTCTGCACCCCACCGACTTCTCGTCCACGGCCGAGAAGGCCCTTGCCTTGGCTCGTGACCTTCGGCAGCGCCTCGACGGTGAGCTCCACCTGGTGCACGTGCAACAGCGCTTCGAATCGGCGCGCTCCCATCCCTACCTGCAACCGCAACTCGACAACCTCAACCCCGAGCTGACGCGCCGGGTCGAGCAGGACCGCAAGGACGAGGTCGATCGCCTTCGCAACTCGTTGGAGCACCTCGCCTCTCCCGACGCCACCGCGGAGTTGCGCTGGGGCGATCCGGTGCGGGAGCTGCTCGATGCCGAGAAGAACGTCGATCTCGTCGTCATGGGAGCCCACGGCGCCAACCGCCTCGACAACTACTTCCTGGGTGGCATCGCCGGACGGCTGGTGCGGCGTTCCACGGGCCCCATCATCACCGTCCGTGACGAGGTCCCCTCCCTACAGGTCCGGCGCGTCCTGGTGGCCACCGACTTCGGCGACGCCTCCCGAGCCGCCTGGGAGTTCTGCCGGCGTCTGGGCCGCAGCGGCATCAAGCTCGTCATCGCCCACGTGCTCGACGATGCCCGGGTGCGCGACAAACCCGACTACATGAACACCGTGACCGACGCCCTCGATGCGCTCGCGGGCGATGTCGCCGAGCGGCATCTCGTGCTCGACGGCAACCCGGCTCGCAAGCTCCCCGCGGCTGCAGATGAGGTCGGTGCCGATCTCATCGCCATCGGCCTACGGCGCCATTCGAGCGCCATCGGGCTGCTCCTGGGCAGCCGCGCCGACATGCTCATCCGCAGCAGCGCGGTGCCGGTGCTGAGCGTGCCCCACGAGCACGGTAACGGACGCCCCTAGGCGAGAACGGCGGCCGAGCGGAGCCTCACGTGGCCGCCGTCCCACCAGGGACGCTAGCGGTCGCCGCAGCGCTCGTCATCGGGGGCTGTCCGACATGGGTTGTACGGGTTTCTTGGACGAACCGTGTGCGCCAACTCCAGGCTCAGACCTCGGGGATGCCGAAGCGGGGCGCCTCCTCGACGTGCACCGCGCCGTCCTCCACGCGCACGTAGCGGAACTGCTCCAGCTCTTGCAGCGCCGCTTCGACGCTCGCCGGTGCGTCCCGACAGTGCCGCGCGATGTCCCTCACGCGACAACCGTTTCCCAGCAACGTCACCGACCCGAACACCCCTTTGGCCGCCAGGCTCAGCCGTTCGTCGTCGATGACGATGTCGCTGGACCGCATCCTGGGTCGCGCATCGGCCTTGCCCTCGAGGGGGGTCCTGGTCATAGAGGCCACGCTACCGGGCGCCGACCATGAAGGCAATGAACAAATCGTCACGACGCGCGGCACCGACGGCCCCGAGCGGTTCCTCGCTCAGGCGCCGGCGGCGTCGAAGGCGGCCTGCACCAGCTCGCGCGCCTCGTCCTGGATCCTCTTCAGGTGCTCCGCCCCGCGGAAGCTCTCGGCGTAGATCTTGTAGACGTCCTCGGTGCCCGACGGCCGGGCCGCGAACCAACCTCCGTCGGTGACGACCTTGAGCCCTCCGATCGCTTCCCCGTTGGCCGGCGCCTCGGTCAGGCGCTGGCGTATGGGTTCGCCTGCGAGCGTCGTGGCCGTGACCGCATCGGGCGACAGTCTGGCGAGCACCCGCTTCTGGCCGGCGCTGGCGGGGGCATCGGTGCGAGCGTAGACCGGCTCGCCGAAGCGCGCCGCCAGCTCCCGGTAGCGTTCGCCGGGGTCCTTGCCCGTGACGGCCGTGATCTCCGCCGCCAGTAGACCGAGCAGCAGACCGTCCTTGTCCGTCGTCCAGACGCGGCCGTCGCGCCGGAGGAAGGAGGCGCCCGCGCTCTCCTCCCCACCGAAGCCGTAGCGGCCATGAAGCAGCCCGTCCACGAAGTACTTGAAACCCACCGGGACTTCGGCCAGGGGCCGACCGAGGTCGGCCGCCACCCGGTCGATCATCGAGCTCGACACCAGTGTCTTCCCCACTGCGGCGTCCGCAGGCCAGTCGGGTCGATGACGGAACAGGTAGTCGACGGCCACGCTGAGGTAATGGTTCGGGTTGAGCAGCCCCGCCGATGGCGTAACGATGCCGTGGCGGTCAGCATCCGGGTCGTTCCCGAAGGCGATATCGAAATCGTCCTTGAGACCGATGAGCCCGGCCATGGCGTAGGGCGACGAGCAGTCCATCCGGATCTTGCCGTCGTGATCGACCCGCATGAAGGCGAACGTGGGGTCGACCACCTTGTTGACGACGGTGAGATCGAGCCCCCAGCGCTCCGCGATCGGTTCCCAGTACCGGAGCGACGCCCCTCCGAGCGGGTCGACGCCGATGCGCACGCCCGCGGCCTTCACGGCCTCCAGATCGACGGCATTGCCGATATCCTCGACGTACGGCGTGACGAGGTCGCGCACCTGCGCTGCCGCAGCGGCCCGCTCGAAGCGCACACGCTTCACCCCGCCGAGCCCCCCCTCGAGAAGGGCGTTGGCACGCTCCTGGATCCAGCCCGTCGCGTCGGTACCGGCCGGCCCGCCGTGGGGCGGGTTGTACTTGAAGCCCCCGTCCAGCGGCGGGTTGTGTGACGGCGTGATGACGATGCCGTCGGCCCGGGGCGTCCCGAAGCGGGCGTTGTGCGTCAGCACCGCATGGGACACCACCGGGGTGGGAACCGGAGCGAAGTCCTGCGCCACGACCACGTGCACGTCGTTGGCGACCAGCACCTCCAGCGCGGTTCGCAGTGCCGGCTCTGACAGCGCATGGGTGTCCGCGCCCACCACCAGCGGCCCGTCCACACCCTGGCGGGTTCGGTACTCGCTGACCGCCTGCGCCACAGCCAGGATGTGATCCTCGTTGAAGCCTGCGTCGAAGCTGCTGCCGCGGTGACCGGAGGTTCCGAAGGCGACCCGCTGCGTGGCACGCGCCGGATCCGGATGGAGCGTGTAGTAACTGGCGATCAGTCGCGGCACGTCGACGAGCAGCTCCCTGGGGGCCGGCGCGCCGGCGAGGGGGTGCGGGCTCATGAGGACCTCCTTCCGAGCGACACGCCCACCTTACACCCCGGCCCGTGCGCGCTTCCGGGGCCCGGGGACCGGCTCCGGGTCGCGTGCGGTGCCTCGTGGTACACTTTCGCTTGCGTTTCGAACCGGAGAAGGATCCGTGTCACGGCACGTTGAATCGTGGCCCGATCCCTGCGGAACCACGACTTGACCCTGGAGGCAAGATGGACGGACTCATCATCCTCGTTCCGATCGCGGCGCTCATCGCCCTGGCCGCGGCCGGCCTGGTGGCGCGCGGGATCATGGCGGCGCCCACCGGAGACGCCCGCATGGTGGAGATCTCGGACGCGGTACGCCAGGGAGCGGGCGCCTACATGAACCGCCAGTACCGCACGATCTTCGTCGTCGCCATCATCATCGGCGCCCTGTTCGCCGTGGTGGCGCTGGTCAGCAGCGGTCACGAAGCGGTGCTCTGGTGGTGGACGACCGTTGGCTTCCTGATCGGTGCGCTGTTCTCGGCGTTCAGCGGCTATATCGGTATGAACGTTGCGGTTCGCGCCAACGTCCGCGTGGCGCAGGCTGCGCGGAGCGGCATCGCGGGCGCGCTGCGCATCGCCTTCAACGGCGGCGCGGTGGCAGGCCTGGCGGTCGCTGGGCTGGCGCTGCTCGGAGTCTCGGGCTTCTTCTGGTTGTTCGACACGGTGCTGCATCTGGCCGACCCGGTCGCTCCGCTGGTCGGCTTCGCCTTCGGCGCCAGCCTCATCAGTCTCTTCGCCCGTGTCGGCGGGGGGATCTACACCAAGGCGGCCGACGTCGGCGCCGACCTTGTCGGCAAGGTCGAGGCAGGCATCCCCGAGGATGACCCGCGAAACCCGGCGGTCATCGCCGACAACGTCGGCGACAATGTCGGCGATTGCGCCGGCATGGGTGCCGACCTGTTCGAGACCTACGCGGTCACCGCTGTCGGCTCGGTGTTCCTGGGTTACCTGCTTCCCGGCGAGCACGCTGTCACCAACCTGGTGTTCTACCCCCTCGTGCTCGGCGCCATCGCTATCCTGGCCAGCATCATCGGTACCCAGGTGGTGCGGCTCCCCAAGTCGGGCGCCATCATGCGGGCTCTGTACAACGGGGTGTTCACCAGCGCGGGCATCAGTGCGGTCGGCTTCCTCGTCGCCACTTACCTGATGTTCCGCGGTTTCGATTTCAGCGTGCTCGAACGCGCCGGCGGCTGGGGCAGCATCTTCGCCTCGAGCGTCGTGGGCATCGTGGTCACCGTGCTGATCATGATCATCACGGAGTACTACACCGGCACCAACTATGCACCGGTTCAACGCATCGCCCGCGCCTCCACGACCGGTAGCGCAACCAATATCATCAGCGGCCTGGCGGTCGGGATGCAGTCCGCCGCCCTGCCGGTCATCGTGCTGGTCCTCGCGGTGTTCGTGTCGTGGGCGTTCGCGGGCCTCTACGGCATCGGCATCGCCGCAGTCGCCATGCTCTCCGTCGCAGGCATGGTCGTCGCCATGGACACCTACGGGCCGATCACCGACAACGCCGGTGGCATCGCCGAGATGGCTGACCTGCCCGAAGACGTGCGGGCCCATACCGACGCCCTGGATGCGGTGGGCAACACCACCAAGGCGGTGACCAAGGGATATGCCGTCGGGTCTGCGGCACTGGCCGCGCTGGTGCTGTTCGCGGACTACGCCGAGCGCGTCAAGCTCGCCAAGCCCGACCTCTTCGGGGGCGGCGCGTTCCGGCTCAACGACCCGGTCGTACTTGTCGGCCTGCTGATCGGGGGCATGATCCCGTTCCTGTTCAGCTCCTTCCTGATGGAGTCCGTCGGCAAGGCTGCTGGGCACGTCATCACCGAGGTGCGCCGGCAGTTCCGGGAGATCCCCGGGATCATGGAGGGCACCGCCAAGCCCGAGTACGGCAAGGCGGTCGACATCGTCACTACCGCCGCGCTGAAGGAGATGGCCGTTCCCGGCATCCTGGCGGTCGTCGCTCCGCTGCTCACGGGCGTGCTCTTCGGGCCGCTGGCGATGGGCGGCGTGCTCATCGGCGTCATCGTGAGTGGACTGTCGATGGCGCTCATGATGTCCAACGGCGGAGGCGCCTGGGACAACGCCAAGAAGTACATCGAAGACGGCAACTACGGTGGCAAGGGATCCGAAGCGCACGCCGCCAGCGTGGTGGGTGACACCGTCGGCGACCCCTACAAGGACACCGCCGGCCCCTCCATCAACCCGCTCATCAAGGTGATCAACACCGTCTCGCTGATCTTCGCCGGCCTCATCGCAGGGTTCGGCGGCCTGTTCATGCGCTGACGCAGCGGCCCGTACGGGCCTCGACGCACGTTCTTCCCGCGGGGTGGCGCACGGCGCCGCCCCGCGGCTCGCTTGCGCGTCAACGCGCGACGCCACCCTCGCGCCGTTCGGGCCCGTGTTGTCGAAGGGAAGGTCGTTCTTTGAGGGGGCGCCCGTCGCCTCGTGCGGCCCAACTTTCCAATTATAGCGCAAGCCCGGTCCGCGCACTAGGACCCGGGACCCCGAGTGGTCTGCCGGACCGGACTATCATCGCATTGGAAGGAGGTCTAAACCATAGAGGCCAAAGACCACTTCTCGAAGAGCAACCCTCGGCCCACTAGAGGCTCGACCGAGTAACTCCTCAAGCGGAGGAGCACCGACAGAGCAGGAATAGGCGATCGAGGGTTGCTCTCATGTGAACTCCGCTGCAGCCTGCGGCCCCACCCAGGATGGGTGCGGGCCTTTCGCATGCCGCAAGGCCCCACCCGAGCCCGTCCGGTACGGCTAGACCGGAACCTTCGAAACGCCCGTGCTGAATCGCGATGGGCAGATCGCGAACCCACGAACAAAGCCCCCTTGGCTGACGCCGGCCTCGTGGACAGCGCCTTTGGGGGCTTGATGCGAGGAGCCGGCGCCGTTGCGACGGCGGCTCCTCGATCCGATGTCCTTGTACCACTTCCGGGGCAACGCTCGATCGCCGTTCGTTGCGCGATCACCCTTCGTCGGCGCGGACCGAACGGCGCCATGGACATTCGTCCTTGCCGGGTCGCATCGCCCCCTGTTACAACTCCGATGTGAGGGTCCGACATCCCCGGTCGCGACCCCTCGGAACTGCTACGCTGGAGTCAGGCACACCGTCTGGCACACCGCGCGAAAGGCGGCGCGCGCTTCGGTGCGGCCCGGAGAGGAAGCTCGATGGCATACGTGATCGCTGAGCCCTGCATTGGCGTCAAGGACGCGTCCTGCGTGGACGTCTGCCCTGTGGAATGCATCTACGAAGCCGAAGACCAGTTCTACATCCATCCAGAGGAGTGCATCGACTGCGGTGCCTGCGTCCCCGCCTGCCCGGTCGACGCGATCTTCCCCGAGATCGACGTGCCCGATGAGTGGGCGTCGTTCACCGAGAAGAACGCCAAGCTCTCCGGCCTGTAAGCCGGAGAGCCGCTGTCTGAACATTCGACCGGACAGCCGCAACGTGATGCTGGGGACCTGAGCGCCCGGCCCGCGGGCACATCTACCGTGGGTTAGCGGTGGGTCGGCGCGGTGATCCTGTCGCGTCACGCTCGCTGTCGGCACTCGCCCACCGGCACTCCGACACCGGCGCCATCGAGTGCTTCGCCGCCGCCCACGCCAACGCGTGGGCGGCGGCCGTCGTTGTCGTGGCTCGACGGCTCCGCACGCGCCGCCACGGGCGTCGACCCGACCACGCCCCGCCGGAACGGCAATGCACCCGTCTCCGAGAGGACATTCGCACCTTCCGGAGGCCGGCTCCTGCCGCGATACTGGACACGCCGTCGGGTGCACGAGAGCGAGGAGGCGGCGTATGGAGTTCAGGCGCATCCTGGTGCCGGTCGACGGGAGCCCCTGCAGCGATCGTGCCACGGAAGAGGCGATCGAGCTCGGGCACGTGTTCGGCAGCACTCTTACGTTCCTGTCGGTCATCGACAACCCCCTGCGGGGTCTGTACGGCTACTCGGAGGGGATCGGCTACTACACGGACGTCTTCGAGGCCCTCGAGCGCGCCGCCAACGCCGCCCTGGAACGTGGTGCAACCGCCGCCCGTGACGCGGGCCTCGCGGCCGAGACCCGGCTGGTGCGCGAACGGCCCCCCATCGAAGCGATCCTCGAGGCCGAACCGGAATTCGATCTGACGGTACTCGGCACCCACGGCCGGCACGGGGTCGACCGGGTCTTCCTCGGCTCGGTGACCGAAGGCGTACTGCGCCGTTCGAGAAAACCCCACCTCGTGGTGCGCTGCATCGAAGAGCGGACTCAAGCGCAGGACTGAAGCGTTGCCAAGGAGGTCGATTGCATGATCGGCACGGATCGTATCCGCGCACTCCAGACGGAAGTCGCAACCCACCCGGCCCCTGTCCTGTCGCTCTATCTGAACGTCAACCCGGCGCGGCCGGAGAACGCCCGCAAGGCTTACGCCCTCAGGGCACGCGCTGCCATGGAGCACCTCGGCCTCGACAAGAACACCACCCGCCAGATCGTCGCCAAGCTCCGCCAGGACCACGGCATGCCGGACGCGCGGACGCTGGTGGTCTTCGCCGGTGACGAACCGCGCACGTTCTTCGAGAGCTACGCCATCCGGCCCGAGATCGCACTCGTCGAGGCCGGCGACGGCGTGGTGGCGAGGTGGGGCGAGCCGTACGTGGCGCCTCTGCTGTTGACGGTGCAGGAACACCAACGCTACCTGGTCGTGCTGCTGGCCACCGACCACGTCCGCCTGTTCGAGCTCTACCTCGATGAGGTGGCCGAGCTCGACGCCTTGGTGCAACCGCTCGACGACAGCGGCTGGCGCCCGATGCGCGAACACGCCACCGGCGCTCCCGGCGTGCCCGCCCGCGGCGGATCGGGGAAGGACCTCTACGACAAGCGGGTGGCCGACTGGCGTCGACGCTTCCACCTCGAGGTGGGTCGGCACCTGGATCGCATCCTCGCGTCCTTAGGAGGCGACACACGACTCATCCTGATGGGGCAAGGGCAGGAGGTGAACGCCCTCGAGTCGGTGCTGCCTTCGGCGTTCCAGGCGCTGGTGGTGGAACGCCTCCCCGCCCCCGCCAACGGCGAGGCGCCGGCCGCCGAATTCGAACCGCTGTTCGCGTCGGCCATCCAGCGCATCGAGGACGCCACGGAAGCCGCTTATCTCGACCGCATCCAGGAGAAGGGGGTCTGGGGTTTCGGTGCGACCCTCGAAGCGATCGGCGATGGGCGCATCCATCTCCTGGCGGTGCCGTGGCGCATGCACGCGACCGTGTTCACATGTCCGAACGGGGATCGGGTGGCTGCGACGCGTGCGGACGCGCAACGCCTCTGCCCCGGCGAGACGTTGCAGGAGACACCGCTCGCCGACGTCCTCCCAACCCTCATCGCCCGCCACGGCATGCGATTCGCCGTCATGCACGGCGCCAACGAGGTCCGTCTCGCAGAGGACTTCGACGGGCTGGCGGGGCTCACCCGCTGGTAGGGCCATGGCCGACACGGGTCACGCGCAGCAGGTCGTTCGCCGGCTTCTCGATGCGGAGAAGGGCGCCACGGCGCGCCTCGCTGAGGCCGAGGAGCGCGCCCGGCAACAGCTCGCAAGCGCCCACGAGGAAGCCAACCGTACGCGTGCGGATGCTCAGGAACGCGCTGCGAGAGAAGGGCATGCCACGCTCGCGTCGGCACGCAGCGAAGCGGAGGCGGAGGCGGCCGCTCTCATCGCCACGGAGCGGGAACGGTGGCAGCACATCACGGACGCGGCCCAGAGCCGCATCGGTGCCGCCGCCAACGACGTGGTCGCCTGGGTATGCGCCACCGACGATGCGGAGGAGCTCCCATGATGGGCGTCTTCCGCCATGCGGCCGCGTATGCGCAGGTACGCGCACGCCTGCCCGGCCTGCTCTCCTCGTCGGAGTGGCGGTCGCTGCTGGAGGAGCAGGGGGTTGAAGGGATCGCCCGGCGGCTGGAGGGCGGCGCGTACGGCAGCGAGCTCCCCAGCCAACCCGCCGCCCTCGAGCTTCGACTCAAGGCGACGCTAGCGGAGGAAACGGGTGCCGTGGCGACGTTCCACTGGGGCGCCACCAGGGCGCTGCTCGACGCGTACGCCAGGCGCTTCGAGCTGGCCAACCTCAAGACGGTGTTGCGCGCCCGCCACCACGGCGTCCCCTGGGCGCGGAGCGTGGTCGTGATGACCCCCCTGAAGCGCTCTTCGCTCCCGTGGCGTCCGCTGCTCGAGGCCCCGTCCATGGAGGCGGTCGCGCGGCTGCTGGCAGGAACGCCGTTCGCCCGACCGCTGCTCACCGTTCTCGAACAGCACGGGGATGCCGCTCCCTTCCGCTTCGAGGTCGCCCTCGACCTCGCCTACTTCCAGGAGCTCGTGCGGCGCATCGAGCGCTTGACAGGCCGCGACGGCGAACGCGCCCGCACCTTCCTCGGCGATTGGATCGAGGTCGAGAACCTGGAGTGGGCCTTCCGCTACCGGCGGCTGGCCGGGCTCACGCCCGAGGAGACGGTCAACTACACCTTGCACAGGGCCTTCGGAGCGGGGCTCGACGCGGTGAGGCGGGTGGTGATGGGGAGCACCGTCGCCGAGGAGGCGGCCCGGCTCGGGTACGTGATCGACGGCGACGCGCCGGAGGACGAGGCGCTCGCGGCGTTGGAGCGGACCGCGGGACAGCAGCGCGCCGACGCGGCTCTCCACCTGTTCCTCGGGGCGCCCTTCGATGTGGGCGCTCCCCTGGCGCTGCTCACCCTGCGCGAGACCGAGGTGCTCGACCTGATCACGCTGATCGAGGGCGTCGCGGCGGGCCTGAGCAAGGGCGCGCTGGCCACCCGCTTCCTGGGACCGTTGCGCCATGGAGAGGCCTGACCCCGTGCTCGCGCCCGAACGGCTCCAGGAAGTGAGCATCTTCGTGCTCGAGCGCGATGTAGAAGTCAGCGCCAACGTCCTGCTCCACTCCGAAACCCTCCACCTCGAGGACGTCGAAACCGAGTCCCTGGAGCCGAAGCGTCACTGGGCCGAGATCGCCGAGCGGGCGCTGGTGTTGGCGCGCCGCGCCGGACAGGTGCTCGAGCTCCTCGGCATCGAATCGCAGACCCAGGCACCGACCGAACCCGTGCGCCCCAGTGACGAGCTCGAACTGATGGAAGCGCAACTGGCCGTGGCGGAGACGCGCGTCCGATCCTGGCGTTCCCGCGCCGACCGGAGCAGACGCGAGTTGGAATCGCTGGCGTTGGCCCGGTCCCAGCTCGAGTTACTCGAGCCGCTCGACGTCCCCGTCGAGGCGCTGGCTGAGCTCCGGCAGCACTACGTCGTCGTCGGAACCATGCCGGCCGAGAACCTCGCGCGCGTCGCAGCCGCGCTGTTCACCGTGTCGTTCGTGATCGCTCCGGTGCAGGTGCGCGCCGGGCGCGCTCTGGTGGTGGCGGCCAGCACGCATCAGGACGCCGCCATCCTGGACCGGGCATTGCGCAGCGCCTTCTTCGAACCGATCCCACTCCCGGCCGACGCGCGCGGCCATCCGAAGGAGGCGCTGGCGGCGCTCGAACGGAGCACCGAGCAGGCGCGAGCGCGGCAGACGGAACTCCAGACCGAACGCGCCCGCCTCGCCGCTGCGCTGCGCGAGACCCTCGTTCCGCTCGAGGCACGCCTGCATGCCGCCGCGGTCGTGGCCGAGGCGATCCGGCGCTTCCCCAGCCGTGGCGAGGTCTACCTGATCGCGGGCTGGGTCCCGGCGCGTAGCGTCGAGGCTCTCGGCAACAAGCTCCGCGCCGCCGCCACCGCCCCCGTCGTGTTGCAGGCGGCACCGCCTGCCGACACGCGGCAGGGCGTGCCCACACTCCTCAACACACCGCCCTGGCTACGGCCCTTCCGGATCCTGGTCACCACCTTCGGCCTCTCGGGCTATCGCGAGATCGACCCCACGCTGCCGGCGGCCGCGACCTTCGTGCTCATGTACGGGATGATGTTCGGAGACATCGGACACGGACTGCTGCTGGCCGCAGCGGGAGCCTTGATGGGCAGGCGCGGCGGGCCGTTGGCGCGCATCATCACCGTGGCGGGCGTGAGCGGAGCGCTGTTCGGCGTGCTCTACGGGACCGTGCTCGGCGCCCCGCTGTTCGCTCCCCTGTGGCTCCGGCCCATGGACCGCATCCAGGACCTGCTCCTGGCGTCCCTCGTGGCCGGCGCGCTGGTCCTCAACCTCGGCTTCGCCCTCAACCTGCTCACGCGGGCCCGCACCCACGACGTCTTGGGGCTCGTACTGGACAAGAAGGGCATCGTCGGGCTGCTCTTCTACTGGACGCTCGTCGGCGGCACCGTCCTGAGCCTCCTCGGAAGGCTCGATGTCCGCATCATGCTCGTGGTGTTGGCCCCGCTGGCGCTGCTGCTGTGGCTCAAGGAGCCGATCGAGGAACGACTCAAGGGACGACCCGTGGGGCCCATCGGCGACATCGTCGTGACGGGCTTCTTCGAGCTCTTCGAGACGGTGCTCGGTTACGCCAGCAACAGCCTCTCGTTCGTCCGGCTGGGGGCCTTCGCGATCGCTCACGAGGGGCTCTCCACCATGGTGCTCCGCTACTCCGGCGGGCCCGCGGGCTGGGCCGTGCTGGTGTTGGGAACCGCACTGATCGTCGGCTTCGAGGGGCTGGTGGTGGGGATCCAGGCCTTGCGCCTGGAGTACTTCGAGTTCTTCGGTCGTTTCTTCAGGGGCGACGGTACCCCCTTCGTCCCACTGACGTTCCAGGGAGGTCGCGATGCTCGGATGCAAGCCTAGGTCCTTCACGCTTCGGATGCTCGTTGCGCTGGCGGTGTGGACATGGGCCGCACTGGCGGCGGCCCAGACAACCCCACAGGGTCCTGACCAGGTGGTGCAGGCCGCCACCCAAGGGAATCCCTTCCTGGCCGCCGCCATCGCCACCGGTCTCGCCGCCATCGGAGCGGGCATCGCGGTGGGGATCGCGGGGGCTGCAGCCATCGGCGCGATCGCCGAGAAGCCCGAGCTCCTTGGCCGGAGCCTGATCTTCGTCGGTCTGGCCGAAGGGATCGTCATCTACGGGCTGATCATCTCCTTCATCATCCTGGGGACGGGTTGAGCATCGTGGCCACGGCTCGCGGGCTCTTGGTCATCGGGGGCGCTGATGTCGTCTTGGGCCTCGGGCTGCTCGGCATCGAGGGCGTCGCCGTATCCGATGCGCCGCAGGCCCGCGCGGCGCTGGAGCAGGCCCTCGCCGATCCCGGCACCGCGCTGGTGTTGATGGATGAGGCCTGGGTCGAGGGCCTGCGCGACACCCTGGAGGCGGTCGCGCAGGAGTCCGCGCGTCCGCTGGTGGTCGAGATCCCCAGCGCGACCGGAGCCGACGCGGCGCAGGCGCTCCGCTCGAGGGTCGAGCGCGCGCTCGGCTTCCAGTTGAGGGAGTGAGCCCGGACATGTTGGATGTGCGCGGAGATCTGGAAGCACTGGTGGCGGAGGCCCATCGGCGGGTGGAACAGCGCGCCCTCGAGCAGGAGGCCAACGCCGAGCGACGCTCCGCAGAGACGCTGAACGAAGCGCGCGACGCCGCCGCCGCGATCGTGGAGGACCACCGGCAGCGCACGGAGGCCGAAGCGGCCGAGGTTCGCGTGCGCGTGCTGGCGCTCGGTGAGATGCGTGCGAAGCGCGTCGCACTGGAACAACGCGAGGCCCTGCTCGACATCGTCTGGGAACGTGCCAGGGCGCGACTCGAGGCGCTTCCCGACGATCGCCGACGATACCTCGCCACGCTCCGAAGACTGGCCGCCCTGGCTGCTCAGAGCCTCGGAGTGGGCGAGGTGGAGCTCGCCTCGGAGGTACGCGGACACGACCTCCTCACACCAGCGCGGCTCGAGGCGTGGGGCACGGAGGACGGCGTGCGCTATCGCCGCGCGGCCGCTCCGGTGACGATGATGGGCGGTCTGGTGGCGAGCGCCGACCGGCTCCGGGTCGATGTCAGCTTCGACACGCGCCTCCGGATCGCCCAGGAAGAGCTGCGTGACGGCGCCGCCGCGCTGCTCCTGGAAGGCGATGGGAAGCCGTGAACGGAAGGGTGAGGCCGTGAGGCAGGTCGGCACCGTGAGCTGGATCAGCGGACCGGTGGTCAAGGCGCGGTTGAGCGCTCCGGTCGGGCTGCTGGAGCAGGTGTTGGTCGGCGCCCTCGGGCTCACAGGCGAGGTCATCGCGCGAGACCACGATCTCGCGACGGTGCAGGTGTACGAGGAGACGGACGGCGTGCGGCCCGGTGAGCCTGTGCGGTCCGACGGGCACCCCCTGGAAGTGACTCTGGGGCCGGGCCTGTTGGGCCAGGTCTACGACGGCCTCCAACGCCCCCTGGAGAGGTTGCTCGAGAGCGGCCCCGGCATCGAGCGGGGGGCCCACGCCGATCCGCTTCCGGACCGGACGTGGCGGTTCGTCGCGCGCGCCGCCGAAGGCGCCGAGGCCCACCCCGGCTCCCTGGTCGGCACCGTGCAGGAGACGCCCCTGATCGAGCATCGGGTGCTCGTTCCCGCCGGCCTGGAGGGCACGTTCGAGTGGGTCGCCGACGACGGCGACCTTGCCCGCGACAGCGTGGTGGCCCGGATCCGCAGCGCAGCCGACGGCGAGACGCACGAGCTGACGATGGTGCAGCGCTGGCCCGTTCGCGTGGCACGCCCGTCGCTGAGGAGGCTCGACTCCGACCGCCCCCTGGTGACGGGGCAACGCGTGCTCGACACCTTCTACCCGGTCGCTCGCGGCGGTGCGGTGGCGCTCCCCGGGCCGTTCGGAGCCGGCAAGACCATCCTGCAGCACAGCCTGGCGAAGTGGTGCGACGCCGAGGTGATCGTCTACGTGGGGTGTGGCGAGCGCGGCAACGAGATCGCCCAGGTCCTCAGCGACTTCCCCACCCTGCTCGACCCCGCCTCGGGCCGGCCGCTGTTGGAGCGAACGATCCTGATCGCCAACACCTCGAACATGCCGGTGGCCGCACGCGAGGCCAGCATCTACACGGGGCTGGCGATGGCGGAGTACTACCGGGACATGGGTTACAGCGTCGCACTGATGGCCGACTCGACCAGCCGCTGGGCCGAGGCGCTGCGAGAGATCGCGGGGCGTCTGGAGGAGATGCCGGCCGAGGAGGGCTACCCTGCCTACCTGCCCAGCCGCTTGGCCGCCTTCTACGAGCGCGCCGGGGTGGTCGAAACGCTCTCGGGCCAGGCCGGGTCGGTCACCATCATCGGAGCGGTCAGCCCCCCGGGCGGCGACTTCACCGAGCCCGTCACCCAGCATACGCAGCGCTTCACGAGGGCGCTCTGGGCCCTCAGCCGCGAGCTCGCCAGCGCCCGACACTACCCGGCCATCAGCTGGGAGAGCAGCTACAGCTTCTACGTCGACGAGGTCGCTGCCTGGTGGGAAGCGGAGGGAGGCGAGGGCTGGTCGCAGTTGCGGGGGCGTGCAGTGTCCATCCTGGAGCAGGACGCTCGCCTGGAGCAGGTCGTGAGGCTCGTCGGGAGCGAGGCGCTGCCCGACCGTCAACGCTGGGTGCTGGAAGCCGCCCGCTTGCTCAAGGAAGGATTCCTGCGGCAGAACGCCCTGCATCCGATCGACGCCATGTGCCCGCCCAAGAAGCAGGCGAGCCTGCTGGCCCTGTTCGTGCGGCTCTTCGAACGCGGCCGCGATCTCATCGACGCCGGCGTGCCCCTGGTGAGGGTACGCTCCGCGATCGACGCCGGACGCCTGCTTCGGCTCAAGGAGACCGCACCAGGCGACGATCTCTCGCTCATCGAGGCGGCCGAGCGGGAGACCGATGCCGCCTTGGTGGCCCTGCGCGCCACCCCGACCTCGGCGAGTCCTGCCGAGGCCACGCGACCTGACGGGGACGCGCCATGAGATCCCCTCCAGCCGTCAGCACGGATCGAACTGGTGGGCGCCGACCGTATCGAGGGGCCGCTCCTCCTGCTCGAGGGGTTCGGGCGGGCGGCCTACGGCGAAGTGGTCGAGGTCCACGGCGCCGGGCCCGTCCGCCTGGGCGAAGTGCTGGCATCCTCGGAAGACTCGGCCGTAATCGAGCTGTGGGGCGACACGGCTGGGATGGCTCCCGAGACGTTGAGCGTGCGCTTCCGAGGCCAGACGCTGCATGCCCCGGTCGCCGAAGAGATGCTCGGGCGGGTGTTCGACGGGCTCGGTCGACCGCGCGACGGTCTACCCCCTCCGATCGCGGAGCGCCGCGTCGACGTGCATGGGCGACCGATCAATCCCGCCGCCCGCGCTTACCCACGGGATCCCATCGAGACCGGAGTGTCGGCGATCGACCTGATGAACACCCTGGTGCGCGGTCAGAAGCTTCCGCTGTTCTCGGGGTCGGGGCTGCCGCACAACGAGCTGGCGGCTCAGATCGCCCTGCAAGCCCGCATCGCCGGCGAAGGCGAGCGCTTCGCCGTCGTGTTCGTGGCCCTGGGAAGCTCGCACGACACGGCCGCGTTCTTCCGTGAGCAGTTCGAGGACTCCGGCCTGCTGGCACGCACCGCCCTGTTCCTCAACCTGGCGGACGACGCGCCGATGGAGCGCATCGTCACGCCCCGCGTGGCACTGTCGCTGGCCGAGCACCTGGCCTTCGAGCACGACTACCACGTCCTAGCACTCCTGACGGACATGACCAACTACGCCGAGGCCCTGCGCGAGCTCTCCGCCCGCAAGAACGAGGTCCCCGGTCGCAAGGGCTACCCCGGTTACCTCTACACCGACCTGGCGTCGATCTACGAGCGCTGCGGCCGCATCAAGGGCGCGAAGGGATCGCTCACCCAGATCCCCATCCTGACCATGCCGGGAGACGACATCACCCACCCGGTGCCCGACCTCACCGGATACATCACGGAGGGCCAGGTGGTGCTCAGCCGGGCGCTCCACCGGGCCGAGGTCTACCCTCCCGTGGATGTGATGCTGTCGCTGTCGCGGCTGATGAAGGACGGCATCGGCAAGGGCGTCACGCGCGAGGACCACGCCGGACTGGCGGCACAGCTCTACGCGGCCTACGCTCGCGTCCAGGAGGTCCGAAATCTGGCGACCGTGATCGGCGACGCGGCGCTCGCCTCGATCGACCGCATGGTCCTGGAGTTCGGAGAGCGTTTCGAGCACGACGTCCTCCGGCAGGGGTCGAGCGAGATCCGCAGCATCGAGGACAGCCTCGATCGGGGCTGGGCGGCGCTATCGGTGCTGCCCATGGACGAGTTGACACGCGTCGGCGCCGAAGACCTGCAGAAGCACTACCGTGGCCGGCTTCCGGCCACGGAGGCGGGCTCGCCCCCCGGTTCCGAGGAGCCCCCATGAGCCACGGCATCCAGGGCGCCGCGGGCGGGGCTCCGACCCGGGCCAGGCTCCTCGAGCTGCGCCGCAGGGTCGAGGAGGCGCGGGCGGGACATGCCATGCTCGAGCGCAAACGCGAGGTGCTCCTGCGCGAGGTCTGGGGACTGCTCCGCGAACTCGGTCACGTGGAACGGGACGTACGAAGCCGCTTCGGAGCCGCCTACGCCGCCTTGCGTGAGGCGCGGTTAGCCATGGGCAGCGAGGGGCTGGCGTGGGCCGCGCTGGCGCCCGCCGCCCGCAGCACGTGCGTCACCGAAGCTCGCTCGGTGATGGGCGTGAGCCTGCCGCTGGTGCATGTGAGTGTCACGGCCCTGCCCCTCCCCTACAGCCCCTTCGGCACCAGCATCACCATGGACCGGGCACGCCAGCGCTGGCTCGAGGTCGGAGACGTGCTCGGCTCCTGGGCGGAGACCTACAGCTCCATCTGGCGTGTCAGCGCCGAGCTGGCGCGTACCCAGCGTCGGGTGAACGCACTCGAGAAGCTGCTCATCCCTGACTACGAGGCCGCCATCCACGCCATCGAAGAGGCCCTCGAGGAACAGGAGCGCGCCACGTTCCTTCGAGGGAAGCGCGTCAAGCAAGGGAAGGAGGGCGAGCGTGAGTGGTAGCGTGTTCCAACGTATCCTGGTCCCGACGGACGGCTCCGAGGGCTCGATCCACGCCGCGCAGCTCGCCGTCGACATGCTCCGCGGCAGCCCCGGCACCATGGCCCTGCTGTTCGTCGTGGACGCCGCCGTCCTGAAGGAGTTGCACCGCTTCGGCGAACGCACCGAGGAGGAGGTCGAGATCGAACTCCACGACCACGGACGGCGCTACCTCGACATGCTGCAGGCCGAGGCCGCGGCCGCGGGAGTGGGGTCCGAGACCTTCCTCCGCGAGGGCGACCCCTTCGCCGAGATCGTGGCGTTGGCCCGCGACCTCGGGGCGGACCTCATCGTCATGGGGCACGTCGGCCAGCGTGGGACCCGCCGCGTCCTGCTCGGCTCCGTCACGCAACGCGTTCTCGATTTCGCACACTGCCCGGTGCTGGTCGTGAAGGGCGGAACGGCGGACGGCCCGGGGTCGGCACCGGCCTCCCGGAGGGCGTGAGCGTGAACGATCGAACCGACCTCACCTTCGACAACGACGTCGATCTGAACGATCTGGTCGCCGCCTTCGAGCGGGGCGACACCCCCGCCGGAGGGTTCTCGCACCAGGCCCACCTGGCGGTCGCGCTGACCTACCTGGACCGCTTCGGGCTGCAAGGCGCCACCGAACGCATGCGGGCGGCGCTGCTGCGGTTCCTGGAGCACGTCCTCGGCGACCGTACCGCGGCGGAGGTGAAGTACCGCGAGACGGTCACGGTGTTCTGGCTCCGTCTGCTCGCCGCGGAGCTCGCCTCCACGGATCGCTCGCGCCCCCTCCACGAGCGTGTCAACCCTCTGCTAGCCCGCTACCGCGACGCCGCGACCATCCGCGAGTACTACACCCAGCGGCGCCTGGAGAGCGAAGAGGCCCGTCGGCACTTCGTCGAGCCCGACCGCAAGCCGTTGCCGCCCATGGTGTGATGGGGCATCTCGCAAGAGCGCTCGCCCCGCCGGGGTCGGGCCGGGGAGAGGTCTGCATGCACATCCTGATTCTCGGTGGCACACGCTTCGTTGGCCTCCACATCGCGCTGGAAGCGCTGGCGCGCGGTCATCGGGTCGACGCCTTCCACCGCGGCCGTAGCGTCACGCCGCAGGGCGCCACGCCGCTGCTGGGCGACCGCGACGGCGACCTGTCGGCGTTGGAAGCGGGCCACTGGGACGTCGTCGTCGACGTGAGCGGATACCTGCCGCGGCAGGTGCGGGACGCCGCGAGGACGTTGCGCGAGCGGGCCCAACGCTACCTGTTCATCTCGACCTGCGCGGTGTACGCGAGCGTCGACGCGCCCGCCCGGGACGTCGGCTCGCCCCTGCGCACGCTCGACGACCCGACCACCGAGACCATCGACGCCGTCACCTACGGCGGCCTCAAGGTGCTGTGCGAGCGGGAGGCGGAAGCGGCGTTCGCGGACCGCAGCCTCGCCATCCGCCCCACCTACGTGGTGGGACCGGACGACACCACCGACCGCTTCACGTACTGGCTGCGGCGGGTCCGGAGCGGCGGCGCCTTCGCAGCGCCCATCGACCCCGCGCTCCCGCTGGCCTTCATCGACGTACGCGATCTGGCCCGCTTCACCATCGACCAGGCGGAGGGCGAGGCGCTGGGCGCGGTGAACGTGTCCGGGCCGGCCGAGCCGACGACCTGGGGAGCGGTGCTTCGGGAGGTGGCCGGCGTGACGGACAGCGACGCCCGCCCGGCGTGGGTGCCGCTCGAGCGCCTCGACGCCCTGGACCTGCCGCGGAGCAGCCTTCCGATGGTCACTCCCTTCCCCTTCCGGGGTGGCGAGCCCTACGCCACGGGGCGGGCGGTGGCCCTGGGTCTCCGGTTCACGCCGCTCGCCGACACGGTCCGGGACACACTCGCCTGGCACGACGACCACGGCAGGGAGCATGCGGGGCTCCAGCCCCACGACGAGCGTCGCCTGCTGGCCGCCGGCCATTCTTCCCCCGGCTAGCGGCGGCGGCCGTCAGAGGAACTACCTCGTCGGGGCCGCTTCGACCTCGAGGTCGGGCTCCTTGCTGTCCTGGATGACCTGGTGGACCTCCAGCCGGCTCTCGCCCGTCGGCGTGGCGCGGGCGTTGGCATGCGCCTTCTTGAACGAGTCCGAACGGGTCCATGCCTCGAACGCCTCGCGGCTCGCCCAGGTGGTCAGCACCACGTACGGGTCGCCCTCCCGGGTCGGCCGCAGGACCTGGTTGCGGATGAACCCCGGCGTCTCGTCGACGTGCCCCGCCCGTTGACGGAACGCGCGCTCGAACGCCTCGGCGTTCTCGGGCGCGACCTGGATGCGATTGGCAACAGTGATCATTCGAATGCCTTCCTCCCCGGCCGCGAGCGGCCGATCCTCCGGTTGTACCGTCACGACCTCGCCTTCGAACGTCGCCGAGACGTCGGCGATCCGCACCGGGATGTAGGTTGGGAAGCCATGCGCACCCCCTTCGCGGTCCTGCTGGCCGAGTTCCTCGGCACCGCCGTCCTGCTCGCGGTGGGGCTCTCCTGCGTGATCGTCGACTTCGGGAGCGGCAGCCCGGTCGTCCGCCTCCTCCCCGAACCGTGGCTGCGGCGGCTGGTGACGGGCCTACTGTTCGGCTCGACCGGAGGGCTGATCGCCGCCTCCTGGGTCGGGCGCGTCAGCGGCGCCCACATCAATCCCGTGGTGTCCCTGGCGTTCTGGTGGCGCGGCACCCTGAAGGGGCAGCACGTTCCGGGCTACCTCCTCGCGCAGCTGCTGGGGGGTGCGGCCGGCGCGGTCCCGCTGCTGCTGTGGGGTCGCCTCGGATCGAGCGTCGACTACGGCGCCACCGTCCCGGGCGCCTGGGGCCCCTGGGGTGCGGTAGCGGGCGAGACGCTGACCACCCTGGCCCTCGTCGCCGGCCTCTTCGTGTTCACGGGTCACCGCTCGCTGCGCCGCTTCACCCCCCTTCTCATGCCTGCCCTGTACGCGGTGATGGTCGCGTTGGAGGCCCCGATCTCCGGGACCAGCACCAACCCCGCCCGCAGCCTGGGGCCCGCCCTCGTGGCAGGACAGTGGAGGGACTTCTGGGTCTACGTCGTCGGGCCTTCGATCGGTGCCGCGCTGGCCGTGCTGCTGTTCCGATTCCGCTTGCTGCGCCGCTTCGAGTCCGAAGTGGCCAAGCTCTACCACTTCGAGGTCGATCTGCACGGCATCTTCGGGCGCATCCGGTGACGAGCCCGGCCCCACGCCGGGAACCTCGTCGCCTCCGCGCTGCACGCCCCGCCTTTCCTCCCCACGGCAACCTCCGCCGGGAGATCCGGCGCCCCTCGTTCTCCTGACAAGGCCCCGGGCGCGCAGCGCGGGGTTGCGGCCGAAGAACGCACCCCGGGGCCTTCCAGGACGACCTCCGCAACTTCATGAACCGGCCCGGTCGCCGGGATTCGTAAGGTGAGGGCTTGCTGAGAGGGCTCCACACCCTTATGGTTGGCTCATAAGCCGAGTAAGCGAAAACCGCTTGCCCGACTTTCCCTGGCCGGGGGCCAAATCGAAGGGAGAGTGGCAATGATGTCGTCCTATGCCAGAACGACGTCTGTAGGCATGCGTAAGGTTCGTCTCATCGCGTTGGCTGTGGTCTTCGCGGGCCTGTTCGTGGCAGGCTCGGCGGCGTTCGCTCAGAGCGGGAACGTCGAGAAGTACTCCATCGTGATGAAGGATTACAGCTACACGCCCAACACCATGACGTGGCACGTCGGGGACACGGTCCAGATCACCCTCAAGAACGAGTCCACCGACAAGGATCACGAGCTGCTCATGGGCAAGGACGTCAACTACAGCACCGACAGCTTCGGGAAGAAGTTCCCCGACGGCTGGAAGACTCCTCTATTCACCGATGCGAGTCAGATCAGCTTCGGTCAGGGCACCGGCGTCGCCGAATTGCGCGCCGACGGCCCCGAGACCGTGGCGCTCGAGCCCAAGGGCGGCACGGTGACGTACACCTTGGTGGTGCCCGACAAGGTGGGCACCTGGCAGTTCGGCTGCTTCGAAGAGAACGGCTCGCACTTCGGCGACCACAACATGAAGGGCACGATCAATATCGTGAATTGATCCCACCGCCCTGTTCGGGCAACGGGAACCGCGCGCGCCGGGGCATCCGCCCCGGCGCGCGTTCGCTATGATGTGAGCCGTTCGCAAGGCTCATCCGCGGCCCACGCTCACGGGGCCGTTCCGCCTGAGAGGGTGCACGTGCCAATGGGACGCATCGCTGTCTTCGGCAGCCTCAACGTGGACCTGGTTACGCGGCTCGAACGCTTCCCGGACCCGGGAGAGACGGTAGCGGCCCGCGACTTCGCCATGTACCCGGGGGGCAAGGGCGCCAACCAGGCCGTCGCATGCGGCAAGCTCGGGGCGGACGTCGCCATGTACGGGAAGCTCGGCGCCGATGCGCTCGCCGAGCGCCTCCACGCTTCGCTCGAGGGTGCCGGCGTCCTGACCCACGCCTTGCAGACGGTCGAGGACGCCGCCACCGGTACCGCCGACATCTGGGTGGAGGACTCCGGCGAGAACATGATCGCCATCGCAGCCGGCGCGAACGGTCGCGTCGATGCCGCTTACGTCGACCGGCACCTCGAGGCGCTGGCGGACGCCGACTACCTGCTGCTCCAACTCGAGGTCCCCATCGCCGGCCTGGCACACCTACTTGCGTGCCTGCCCCCTTCCGGCGGCCCGCGGGTCATCCTGGACCCGGCACCTGCTCGGCCGCTCGACGACCTCCCCAGGGGGAGCGTCTGGATGGTGACACCCAACGAGCACGAGCTGGCCAGGCTCACGGGCATGCCGACGACCGACGGTCCCGCGGTACGCGCCGCGGCGCACGCTCTCGGCGAGCACACCGGCGTCGAGGTCGTGGTGGTGAAGGCGGGCGCCCGCGGCGCCTTCGTCAGCGCCGCGGGGCGTTTCGAGGCCGTCCCGGGCTACCGCGTCGACGCGGTGGATACCACGGCGGCCGGGGACGCCTTCAACGGCGCGCTGGCGGCCGCGCTGGCCGGGGCGGTGGGCGAACGGAGCGGGCTCGACGAGGCCGTGCGCTTCGCGCATGCCGCAGCCGCCGTCGCCGTGACGCGCCCCGGGGCGCAGCCCGCCATGGCGTCGCGCGAGGACGTCGAGGCATTCTTGAGGCAACATCCGGCCGGCGCTTCCGGCCGCTGACGGGGGTGGGTATGAAGAAGCGGGGCATCCTGAACGCGCAGTTGAGCGGGCTGCTGGCGACGCTGGGGCACACCGACCAGCTCGTGGTGGCCGATTGCGGGCTCCCGGTGCCGCCCGAGGTGCCCGTGGTGGACCTCGCGCTGGTGCAGGGCGTCCCACGCTTCGCGGAGGTCGTGGCGGCCCTCGCGGACGAGCTCGTGGTGCAGCGCCTGACGGTGGCGGAGGAAGCGGTGCAGCACAACCCCAGGGCCCTCGACGCGGTGCGTGCCGCGTTCCCGGACGTGCCACTCGACCGCGTGCCTCACGAGCAATTGAAGCACGAGCTGCCCGTCGTGAAGGCGGTGGTGCGCACGGGCGAGGCGACCCCTTACGCCAACGTCATCCTGGAGTGCGGCGTCGCCTTCTGAGGCGCCCGCGGGCAGCGCCTTGCCGACGCCGCGCGCTGCTGCGAGGCGCGCTCCGATGAGCGCTCTCGCGGCCGTGTGCCGCGGACACGCTCCTGCCGGCAACTCCCGCTCATCCAGGTGCCGACACGTCTCAGCTAACGCTCATCTACTTCCGTGTGGAACGGTATTCAGCTTGGCTTCAGCTTGCGGGGGCATGCTTGCGCCGGTGATAGCCATGAAAAGAACCCTTACCCTACTGTTCGCCCTCCTCGCCCTCGGCACCATCGCCCTCGCCGCCTCCCTGCCCAACAGCGGGACGGTCACCGTCACGAACGACTCCGGCACCCAGGTCGGGACCGGGACCATCAGCAACGGCCAGCTGTCGCTCTCGCTCGACAGCGGCACCAGCGGTTTCGTGACCATCACGGTCACCGATGCCAACGGCAACACCCAGACGTTCGACGCCATGGTCAAGGCCGGCGGCAAGGTCACCGTCGTCGACGGCAAGCAGTTCAGCAATCTGCCGGACTTCGCCAAGAGCGGCGGCGTGGACAGCGTCGACGTCACCGAGAGCAGCGACAACCACGCCTCCACGACTGGCCAGCAAGCGAAGCAGGGCAACGCTGCCGCCCCCAGCCAGGAGGAGCAGAGCTCCCAGGCCGGCGATCACAGCCAGGGCAACGGCCAGGTGAGCGGCAGCCAGCAACCCGGCAAGGACGACAGCGCCGGGTCGAAGGACTCCAGTTCTGCAGACTCCAGTTCCGACACCAGCGCGTCCAACGAGACCGAGACCTCTGCCGGCGACGACCAGGTGAAGGTCGGCACGAACCTGACAACCGGCACCAAGACCGGCTCGGGCTCGACCTCCACGGACACCAGCGCCAGCGGAACGGCCTCCACCGACGACTGACCCATCCCCAGCGTAGGGGCCGCCTCCTTGCGGCCCCCCGGGAGCCGCACCTCCCGAGCCTGCGAGCGCCGCGTCCGCCTTCCGGACGCGGCGCTCGCCGTTGCGCGGAAAGGCGCCTTCGCGGGGCCGGGCTCACCGGCAGCGCTCGGGCTCAGCGGGCGCGGGCGGTCGGCGCCAGCCGTTCCAGCGCCTGACGTTCGATAGCGTCGTCGAGGGGCGCCAACGCCTCCCAGCCGAGCCGCTCGGCGATCCAGCCGAGCAGCAGGTCGGCAAGCCACGGGTTGCGTGCCAGCACGGGGCCGTGCAGGTAGGTGCCGATGGCGTGACCGTGTACCACGCCCTCGTCGGCCACGCCCTCGAAGGCGTTGCCGTGCCCCTGGACGACCCGGCCGAGCGGCGTACCGCCGTGCAGGCGCGTGTGTCCGCCGTGATTCTCGAAACCCACCAGCAGGTCGTTCACGAACGGGCTCTCGACCAGCATGCGGCCCACCAGCCGGGGAGAACCGCGCGAGGTGGTGACCGGAAGAAGCCCGAGGCCCTTGACCGGCCGGCCGTCCACCTCGAAGCTCTCGCCGAGCAACTGGTAGCCGCCGCACACCACCAGAGCCGCAGCGCCGTCGTCGAGCAGCGCGCCGATCTCCGCGGCGTGACGGCGGAGATCGCTCATGATCAGCCCCTGCGCCAGATCCTCCCCGCCACCCATCACGACGGCGTCGACGTCCTTGGGCCAGCGGTCGCCCACGTCGACGCGCAGCACCTCCGCACCGAGACTGCGCCACGCGAGCCGCCGGCGAAGCACCTCGAGGTTGCCGCCGTCACCGTAGGTGCCCATCTGGTCGGGGTAGAGCCAGGCGATGCGGGCCGGTCGGCCGGTGATGTGCGCACGGCGGGCCGCCGAGGCAGTCGACGCCTCCCCCTGTGGCAGCGCGATCCCGGCCGCCGGCGCTGCCGCCGGCGGCTTGTCCAGCAGCTGGTGGGCCTGCTTGAGGTTGGTGTAGGTGGACAGCACCAGCACCGAGCCACCGACCGGCGCCCCGCGAACGGCGACCGTGAGGGCCTCGTGCAACGTAGGGAACGCTGCGGCGTCCGGACGCGGGTCCAGGTAGCGCATGCGGATCAGGAACTCCAGGGCCCGGGTCCCTCCGACCGCGACGCGCCCGAGCTCGACGGGGTAGCGGGCGTCCCACAGCCACGACACGTCGACGCCGTCGGCCGAGCCGTCGTTGATGAGGAACGCGTGCGCGTCGGCGCGTTCCTGTGCAAGGTTCCAGCTCATGCTGGCCGGGTTCTTGACCAGGGCGAGGCTGACCTGGCGGTCCAGGATCGTGCGCACCTCTCCCCTGCCGCCGACCGTGCCGGGCCAGGCCTCGAGCCGCGGTTCGACCCCCAGCGCCATCGCGGCAGCCAGGGCAGCCGTAGCGCTGTACGGATGCAGGTAGGGAGGGAGCGGGGGGTACGTTCTCCCGTCCATCGTCAGACCGGCGTCCCCTAGGGTGGCCTCGTAGGGCGTGGTCGGGTTGGTGAAGCCGCATGCGTCGCAGCGGTAGCGACCGAGGTGCGCGTAGTAGCGCTCGCTGTAGTTGAGCTCCCCACCGCATACCGGACAGGCAGGGATGTCACTGGGGACCTCCATCGGAGGCAGGGCCGCCCGGAAAGCGAGGCTCCGCCCCTCCACCGCCAGGCTGGCGACCAGCGGGTCGTCACCGTTCAGCAGCAGCCGGGCCTCGGGCAAGCTAGCGATCGCCCGCTCCAGGTGCCCGCGCGTCGTGCGCACCTCCCCGAAGCGGTCGAGCTGGTCGCGGAACAGCCCGGTGATGATCACCAGGTGGGGCGCCAGGGCCGGCGCGAGCTTGGGGAACGCCGCCTCGTCGACCTCCATCACCAGCGCGTCGCCGGGCCCCTCCAGGAGCGCCGCCGCGATGCCCTGGTGCAGGTTGGCGCCCTCCTCGTTGGCCACCACGGCGCGCCCGTCCCGCTCGAGCAGGTGACGTAGCAACGTCATCGTGGAGGTCTTGCCGTTCGTCCCGGTGATGACCACCCGCAACGGGTAGCGCGCCGCGGCGCGCTCCACGAAATCCGGGTCGAGCTTCACCGCCACCCAACCGGGCAGGGTGGTGCCGCCGCCCGGTCGCACGCGCCGGAGCACACTCTTCGCCACACGCCCCATCAGGGGCGCCAATGCTCGCCAAGCCGTCAATCGACGTCCTCTCCCGCGACCCGTCGGCGCCCGACGTCGCAACGTGTCAGGGCCCCGGCGCACCGCACCGAGACCCCTGGGCGCCGCGACCCATGGGCGCGCGAGCCCGGATCCCGGGCGACGGCGCGCCCCTATGCTACGTCGGCGGGCGCCGCCGTGCCGCAGGACGCGCTGCGGCATGAGACGAGGCCCCGCCGATCGGTCGACGCGATTGCGGTCGGCAGGCGGTGCTGGTAGCCTGACGTGCACATGGGCAACAAGCCTCTTCTGGTCGCCGTCGACGTTCAGCGGCTCTACCGCGACTTCGCTCCGTGGGCGCTCGGCGGCGTGGAGGCCGTGGCGGCCACCATCGCCGGGCTGGCGGACGCGCTGCGGTGCCCGCTGCTGTGCACCCGCACCGTCCTGCCGAGCGCGCACGGCGTCCAGGACGGCCCCTGGCACGCCTACGAGGAGCGCTGGCAGACGCTGGCCGCGCGCGCCGCCGCCGAGCCGGAGATGCTCGACCCGATGCCCGCCCTGCGGCAGCGCTGCCAGGCGGTGTTCGACAAGCACACCTACTCGGCTTTCGAGGACGCCGCGTTCGACGCCCACGTGCGTGCCTTCGGCCCCTCGCCCTTGCTCCTCGCCGGCGTGGAGACCGACATCTGCGTCCTCGCCACCGTCTTCGGCGCGCTCGACCGGAACCTGCCAGTATGGCTGGTCACCGACGCCGTGGCCGGACCCGACGCGCACGCCCAGCGTGGCGTGCTGGCGACGCTGGCGCGCATGCCGGAGCAGGTGCGCCTGGTGAGCGCACGCGAGGCCGCCCTGGCGCTCGCCCCGGAGCCGTCATGAGCAGCGTCGCAGACGTCGCCGCGCATCTCGCGGCCCCGTCGGAGGCCGACGCCCGCTTCCTGGCGGCGTCGGGGGTGCACCACGCCTTCGACGGCGCCCCCGTCCTCACCGACGTCGACCTGGCCCTGCCGCGCGGCTCGCTGGCCTGCCTGATCGGGCCCACCGGCTGCGGAAAGACCACGCTGCTGCGGGTCCTGGCTGGGTTCCTCCGGCCCGACGCCGGGCGCGTGCACGTCGGCGGCCGCGACGTCACCGACCTTGACCCCGCGCGCCGCGGCATCGGCTTCGTCTACCAGGACCTGGCGCTGTTCGACCACATGTCGGTTCGCGGCAACGTCGGCTTCGGCCTGCGCGCGCGGGGCGTGCGGAGCGGGGAGCTGGAGCGCCGCGTGCACGAGATGCTCGAGCGTGTGGGGCTGGCCGGCTTCGCTAGCCGGCGGCCGACCACGCTCTCCGGGGGCCAGCGCCAGCGCGTGGCGCTGGCCCGTGCGTTGGTCTTCGAGCCCGACATCCTGCTGCTCGACGAGCCCTTCGCGGCGCTCGACAAGAACGTGCGGGCCCAGATGCAACAGGAGGTGCGGCGCCTCCAGAAGGAGCTCGGCGTCACCACCATCCTGGTGACGCACGACCAACAGGAAGCCATGCGCCTGGCCGACGTACTGGTGATGCTGCGCGACGGCGGCATCGAGCAGAGTGGCCCTCCGCGGGAGCTGTACACGCGGCCGGGCAGCGTGTTCGCAGCACGCTTCCTCGGGGAAGCCAACCTGTTCGAGGGTCGCTTCCGCACCTCCCCGGCCCGGCTCGAGGGCGCCGTGGAGCTCCGCCTCTCCGACGATCCGACCGCGTCGGGCACGGACGTGCCCGACGGAGCGCTCGTCACGGCCATGATCCGTCCCGAGGACGTCGTCATCGGCGCGGCCGCGCCGGCCGCCCCACGCGGCGCCGCCGGCGCGGGAGTCGCCGCCGGAGCCGACCCACTCGGGCCCGCGGCAGCCGAAGGCACCGACATCGAAGGCACCGACATCGAAGGCACCGTCGTAGAAGGCACCGTCGAGGACGCCGCCTTCACCGGCGCGAACACGGAGTACACCGTACGGGCCCGGCCCGGGAACGCCGTCGTGCGGGTGCTGGCCTCCGGCACCGAGACCGAGGCCCATGCGCGCGGCGCCGCGGTCTGGCTAACATTCCCCCGGGAGCGCGTGAGCCTGATCCCCGAGGAGCGCCCATGAGCCTGCGTGAGATCGCCCCCCGCTACCAGCTCAACACCTGGCTGTCTGACACGCCCGCTGCCGTGCTGGATGCGGTCTCGGGGCTGTTCGTGATGCCCGTGTTGTACAGCGCGTCGGCCAACGCCACCTCCCGGCTCGATGCTCCCGAGCGCACGCGCTTCGGCGCCCGCCGCCTCGACGGCTCGCGGCTCGAGCTCGAGGCCGAGCATGCCGGCTCGGTCTTCCGCCTCCGCTACGCCAAGGACGGCCCCTACCGTCTCACGGGGGAGCTGCGGGCGGTCGAGCTGGCCGAGTGGGGCCTTCGAACCTGGGTCAACCTGCTCGTCGCCTTCCAACCCGGCTCGGAGGGTGCCGACGCGACCGTCCGACCGCAAGCGCGGGCCGACGGCACGCTCACCGCAGACGCCCCGGGCCGGGGCCTGGCGCTCGCCGTCGCCCAGGCCCCCGTATTCGTGACCCTTCACGACACGATCGGGGCCTTCGAGGCCGAGCTCACCGAGGGCGGCTACTACGCCGACGAGCGCGCTCTTCGCGAAGACGACCCGCCGACCGCCGCGCCGGTGATCGCGCTCCGCTTCAACCTGGAGGCCACGCCTGTGGTGCGCTTCACCCTGGCCATCGGCGCCGACGTCGAGCGGGCGCTCGCGCGTGCCAGGAGGCCGAGCGCCACTGCGGACGCTCCTGCCGGGGACGCTCCCGCCGGGGACGCTCCCGCGCTGGGCGCTGCAGCGCCCGACCCCCACCCGGAGACCGACGTGGACGAGGCGCTCGCCGCCGTGGACACCGTGCTGGGGTGGAACTCCGTCATCGACCCGGCGAACGGTCGCTGGTACACCGCGCCCACCCGCACCTGGATCACCCGGAAGTTCGGGGGCTGGTTCACCTGGCTCGACGACACCTTCTTCCACGCCCACATGGCCGCGGCACTGGACGCGGAGGCCGCCCGGCGCAACCTGGAGGTGGCCCTCGCGAGCGCCACGCCCGAGGGCAACCTGGCGTGCCTGCTGAGCCCACGCACGAAGTGGCTCGACCGTTCGCAGAGCCCTGTCGGCGGTCTGGTGGCGTGGTCCACCTACCTGCGCACGGGCGACCTCGGCGTGCTGGATCGGGCGCTCCCCACCCTCACGGCCGCCTTCGACTGGTGGCAGCGCGAGCGGCGGGACGCACGCACGGGCCTGTTCGCCTTCGGCACCTCCCGCTACGGTCACGGTGCGTTCAAGGGAACGGCGCTGGCCGCCCGCGACGAGTCGTTCATGGACAACAGCCCGATGCACGACGGCGTCGAGCTCGACCCCGCCAGCCGACGTCTCCGGCAGCTCGACGTGGGGCTCTCCAGCTTGCTGGCGCTCGAGGCGGAGATGCTGGCCCGCATCGCCCGGCGCCTCGGTGACCGCGCCGCAGCGGCGCGGCTCGAGGAGGCGGCCAGCGCCATCGTCCAGGCCATCGACACCGTGCTGTGGGACGAGGAGGCGGGCATCTACGTCAACGTCGCCCTGGACGGCACGCCCTCGAAGCGGGTCGGCCCCACCAGTTTCTACCCGCTGCTGGCCGGGGTACCGTCCCGCGAACGCGCCGAGCGCATGGTGCGCGGCCAGCTGCTGAACGAGAGCGCTTTCTGGGGACCGCACGTGCTGCCCACCATCCGACGCGACGACCCCGCCTTCGGCGACAACGTTTACTGGCGCGGACGGATCTGGCCGCCCACCAACTACCTGGTGGTCCTGGGGCTGCGGCGCTACGCTCTGCACGAGGTAGCGCGAGACGTCACCGAACGCTCGTACGCCATGTTCGCCCGCGAGTGGCGTGAGCACGGCCACTGCCACGAGAACTACCAGGCCGTCACCGGCGAGGGCCACGACTCGAAGGACTCCGACACGTTCTACAGCTGGGGCGCGCTGTTGCCGCTGATGCGCGTGGAGGACGCGCTCTTCCCGTCGCCCTGGGAAGGGCTGTGCGTGGCGACCGATCGCGGCCCTTGCCACCGCGGCACGCTCTGGTCGGGGCGCACGCTCCGACTGGAGGGCGACGTGGGCGGGCGCGAGGATGGCTGGCAGCTCACGCTCGACGGCCGGCCGGAGCTCGCCGGGGACGCGCGCTGCCGCCTGAGCGGACTGCGGCTCGAAGCGGGCGGACTCGAACTCACGGTCGAGAGCCCAGGGGCCGTGACGCTGAGCGTGCCGCGCCTGGCCGCCGAGCAGGTACTCCACGCGGCGCTCCCGGAAGGAGTCGAGCTCGCGTTCGACCCGCACGGCGCCCGCCTGGCCCTGGCCGCGGGCCGGCACGACGTCCGGCTCGCGCTGTCACGCGGCCGGAACACGGGGGACGGCGGGTAGGATCGCAAGCAGGGGGACCGACGGCGACGCGCGCGGGGTCCCCGCGCAGTAGCATGGAGGGAGGGACTATGAAGAACCGAAGCACGTACGTGTGGCACCTCTTGCTGGTGCTCATCGGTACCGCCCTGCTGGCCACGGCGTGGGCGCAGAAGCCGACCCTGTTGGTGGCCAACTGGCAGGGCTACGGCAGCGACCTGCCATGGGTTGTCCAGGCCTTCGAGCAAGAGTGCGGCTGCACCGTCAAGCAGGTCGACTTCAGCTCCGAGCAACAGCTGCTCAACATGCTGAAGCAGGGGGGCGTGGGCCAGATCGACGTGGCGCTCCCGAACTCGACGTACATCCGCTACGCCGTCGATGACGGCCTCGTCCAGCCCATCGACGCGTCCCGGCTCACCAACTACCACGAGCTCATCCCCGGCCTGACGCAACTCGCGGCGCTCAGGTCAGGCGGCCAGCTGTACGGCGTGCCGTGGCTGTGGGGCACCGTCGGTGTCGGCTACAACCCCGACCTGGTCAGCGCCCCGGTCGAAGGCTACGCTGCGTTGTGGGACAAGCAGTACGCCGGCAGGACCACCTTCAACGACGACCCCGTCATCGCCGTCATGACGGCGGCCGTGTACCTGGGCGAGGACCCCTACCACCCCGACCTCGCCAAGGTGAAGCAGGCCCTACTGGAACAGAAGCGCCTCGACGTGACCTACTGGGCCACCACCGACGACTTCACCAAGCTGTACGCCGCCAAGCAGGTGGTCATCGGCAACGTGTGGTCGGGCCTGGCCACCCAGATCCAGGCCAACGGCTACCCCATCCGCTACGTCACGCCCAAGGACGTCATCACCTGGGTCGACAACTGGGTGATCGTCAAGGACGCGCCGCACCCCGCTCTGGCGTACCAGTGGATCGACTTCATGATCTCCCAGAAGTTCCAGGACCGCTACGCGCGGGACCTCCAGCAGCAGCCACCGTCGCCCGCCAATCAGATCGTGGCCGAGAGCCTGCCGGCCGACCAACGTCAGACCTTCCAACCGAACGCCGTGCTGGAGACCAACATCCCGCAAGACACCTACAACGCCTGGTCGCAGCTCTGGACGGACGTGAAGACGACGCCGGTGAAGCCGCTGCCATGACGCACGCGGGCCCCGTACCGGCCCGCCGTCGCCCAGACGGGGTCGGGCGTTGAGAGAACGGCGGAGTCGCTGGGCGGGCGCGGGCCTCCTCGCGCCCGCCTACGGCCTCATCCTGGTGCTGGTCCTGGTTCCGCTGGCGGCGCTGGTCGTCACCAGCCTCACGCCGGTACGCGTAACGGGGGCCTCGACGGTGGGCCTGCTGTTCGACAACTACCTGCGCTTCTTCCGTGACGCCCCTTCCCGCATCGTTCTGGCCAACTCGTTGACGATCCCCGCGCTCGCCACGCTCCTGAGCCTGGGGATCGGCTGGCCACTCGCCTACGCCCTGGCCAAGGTGCACCGACGTCGCGGCAACGCCCTGCTGGCCGTGCTCATGGCCCCCTTCTTCGTCTCCTACCTGCTGATCATCTACGCCTTCCAGGGACTGCTCCAGGTCGGCGGGCCCCTGCAGGCTGCCCTGCACGCGCTCGGGCTGGTGCCGGCCACCACCTCCCTGCTCTACTCGCGTGCCGCCGTGACGCTGGCGCTCGTGTACGAGTACCTGCCGTTCATGGTGCTGTCGGTCTACGGCTCGCTGGAGCGCATCGAGGACAGCGTGCTGGAGGCTGCCGTCGGGCTGGGCGCCGGCCCCTGGCGGGTGTTCGCCGAGATCCTCTGGCCGCGCAGCGTGCCCGGGGTGATCGCCGGTTGCGCCCTGGTGTTCATCCCGGCCACCGGTTCCTTCGTCGAGCCGCAGATCCTGGGCGGCACGCGCATCAGCATGCTCGGCGAGGTGATCAACGCGCAGATCAACCAGACGTTCGACCTCACGCGAGCGGCCACCGTCTCGCTGACGCTGACGGTTGCGGCGGTGCTGGGCTTCGGCGTCCTGGCGGCGCTGGCGCAGGCGAGCCGCCGAGCGCTGAGGCGGTGAGCGGGACGGGCGGCGGCGCGCGCGCCGCACTGTGGACGGCGTTCACCGCGCTGGTCTATACGGCCATGTTCGTGCCGATCGGCTACCTGGTGCTGATGTCGTTCAACACCTCGCCCTACGGCACGTTGCCCCTGCACTTCACCACGCAGTGGTACGTCCGCCTCTTCCACGAGCCTGCGCTCGCGCAGACCACCCTGCACACGCTGCTGATGAGTCTCGTCGTGGCTGGCGCCTGCGCCGTTGCGGGCAGCATGGCGGCGCTGGGGATGGCCCGGGGGCGCCTGCCCCGCGCCCTGGTGGACGCGCTCCAGGCGGTGAACCTGGTCCCGGTCACGGTGCCCTGGCTGGTGCTGGGCGTGACCATGTTGCTGTTCCTGCTGCTCGTGGGCTCGGGCCGCAGCGTGCTCAACCTCTACCTGGGCAACACGGTGGTGGTTGTCCCGTACGTCACGCTGCTGGTCTTCACCCGGCTGCGGGGGGAGCGCTTCGAGGAGGAGGAGGCGGGAGCCCAGCTCGGCGCCTCTCCGCCGCGCATCTTCCTGGCCATCACCCTGCCCAAGCTCGCGCCCTCGATCCTGGCGGGCTCGATCATGGCGTTCATGGTGTCGTTCAACAACTTCCTCATCCAGTACTACCTGGCGCCCTTCGGGTTCAACACCCTGCCCATGGAGATCTACGGGCTGGTGCGCAGTGGTGTCCGGCCCGACATCAACGCCCTGTCCACGTTCCTGGTCCTCGCTTCGATCGCGCTCGTGATGATCCTCGACCGCCTGGTCGGGATCGGCTCGAGCTTCGGCGCCGGTCGCCGCGGCGGCTGAAGAGCCCAGCGGCTGAAGAGCCGGGGCGGCCGTGCTGCGTCCGGCGACGCATCCACTCCCATCCCCGGCGCGTAAGGAGGGGTGAAGGGCTGCCGCGCCGCGCGACCGTCGCCGTGACGGCTCCGCGCGTGGACGCAGCACCCGGAGGGAGAGGGTACCGATGCGTCGCACGCACAACTTCCTCGCCGCCGTCCTGCTGGTTTCCGTCATGGCGGGTCCCGGACCGGTCACAGGCTCCGGGCCCTGGGCCGCGGCGCAATCGACGGGCACGGCGAGCGGCACAGCAACCGTGCGGGTTGCGCACGACGCCAATTACGGCGCCTACCTGACCAACGGCGCGGGACTGGCGCTGTACGTCGCCGCCCAGCCCGAGCACGTCGCCCGGATCAACGGCTCCGGCGTCCCGCCGATCGCCGCTTGCAACGGCACCTGCCTGCAGGTGTGGCCCCCTCAAACGACCGACGGCGCGCCCGTCGCCGGTGACGGGGTGAAGGCGGACCTTCTGAGCACGACGGAGGGACCGAACGGCGGCACGCAGGTCACCTATGCGGGCTGGCCGCTGTACACCTTCGCCGCCGACACGAGTGCAGGGACCACGTTCGGTCAGGCCGTGGTGCCGCCTCAGGGCGCAGCCACGGGCGCGGCCTGGTACCTGATGGCGCCCGACGGCACGGTCATCCTGATGAAGCCGACCGAGTAGGCGCCCTGCGCGGCCGGACGCTGGTCGCTGCCGATCAGCGGAAGAGGGGGGCCATCGAGGTCGCGCCGGAGGCCTGGCCCAGCAGCGGCAACCCCCAGGCCTCCTCCAGCGTGCGCAGCAGCGCGTAGTGGTCGGTCGGCGTGTGGAGCGTGAACCCGCGCGGGCCTTCGCGGCTGATCACGATGGTGGCGATGTGGTTCGCCCCGAGCCCGAGCACGGACGCAACCCCCTGGGGCGCCTCGTCGAACGTCACCACGATGGCGCTATTGCCCGTCCACGCGCTCGAGGCCAGGATCGCCTGCACCCAGTGCTGCACGAAGGCGTCCCCCGCCCGGTCGAGGGCGTGCGCATCCTGGCAGTGCGAGGTGCCGTGCATGTCGTGGCACTGGTCGGGGACGATGAAGGCGAAGGCGGGCGCGTGGCCCGTCTCGAGGTCCGCTCCGAGTTGCTGGAGGGGCACCACCCGAGCGGCCCTCGCCGGCGCGTCCGCGATGCTCGGGAAGAGCAGGAAGGGGTCGTGCTTCTTGGCGTACAGGCCGCCGGACCCGGCGAACGCGCCCTGGAATCCTGCCGACGGCAACGCCTGCATGTACGCCTTCCAGCCGAGCCCCGCGCCCTCCAGCTGCCCCGCCAGGGTGGGTTCGTTGAATGTCTGCGAGGGGTCGTCCGACTGGCTCCCCCACGTCCCCCCCGAGATCAGCGCCACGTAGTTGGGGAGGCTGGGGTGGCCCACCCCGTGGTGATCGGCGGCGAGCGCGTAGCGCCCGGCCAGGGCATTGAGGTTGGGCATGTCGGGATTGCCGATCACCTGGTCGTAGCCCCGGTTCTCCAGGACGATCAGGAACAGGTGGTCGAAGGGCGGCACGGGGGCGTCTGGGGGCGCGCTCCCCCCACCCTGCGCACCTGCCACGGCGAGCATCAGCATCGCCATCAACGTCGTCCACACGCGGGTCACCTGGAGCATCGCGTCCCCTTCCGCCTCACGGCCTTCGAAAGGCTACCCCGCCCGTCCGCGCCGGTGATGAACGCACCGTGTACCCGGCGTCGCGGACCGGCGTGCACCGTGTGCACGTCCCCCGTGGTTGGATGGGTCCGGATCGACGATCGCCCCCTACGGGGCAGGAAAGGGAACGTCATGCGCTACGCCACCGTCCTCAGCGAGAAGGGGCCCGCGCCCGCCATCGTGGTCCGCGACCGGCTGCTCACCTTCGACCGCCTGGCGCGCGAGACCGGCCGGGAGCTCCCTGCCAGCCTGCTCGCGACCGTGCTCGATGGCGACGTCGGCGTCCGGCGGGCCTACGCGGCCTGGCTCGAGCGCTTCGACCCCGATCGCCTCGCCGCCGCCTCGAGCGCACGCTTCACGATGCCGTTCCGTCCGCCCGGCAAGATCTGGGGGATCGGCCTCAACTACCGCGACCACGCGCACGACCTCGACGAGGAGGTGCCACCGGCTCCCGCCAGCTTCATGCGGCCCCCCTCCAGCGCGATCGGCGACGGCGACACCATCCAGCTGCCGTCGGTCTCGAACCGGGTCACCGCCGAGGCCGAGCTGGCCGTGATCTTCGGGCGCCGCACCCGCAACGTCGAGGCCGACGCCGCGTTCGGTGCGGTGTTCGGCTACACGACGGTGCTCGACATGACGGCTGAGGACATCCTCCGCGTGAATCCCCGTTTCCTGACGCGCGCCAAGAGCTTCGACGGCTTCTTCAGCTTCGGCCCCGTCATCGTGACGCCCGACGAGATCGCCGATGTGAGCGCCCTGACGGTGCGCATCGAAGTGAACGGCGCCGCCGGACCCGCCAACCAGGTCCGCAACATGACCTACGGCCCAGCCGAGCTCATCGCCTTCCACTCCAAGGGGATGACATGGGAACCCGGGGACATCCTCTCCACCGGCACGCCGGGTGCGGTCCCCATCGCTGTCGGGGACGAGATCGCCTGCCGCATCGAGGGCGTCGGCACGCTGCGCAACACCGTGGCGTGATGACTGTGGCGTGATGACTGTGGCGTGAGGACTGTGGCGTGAGGACCCAGCGGTGAGGATCGGGGCGTGAGTCCGGGCTAGAGGCGCAGCAGCCCGACCCCGAACAGTGCCAGCGAGGGGACGTAGACCGTCCATGCGAAGTGGGTCGGCGTGCTCACCAGGAACGCGCCGACCAGAACGACACCGCCTGTCACGCCCATCGCTACCGCCCACGCGCCGGAGCCGGCTTCGTCGGTACGCAGCAGGCGGACGCCCCCAACCACCAGCAGCACCGCGATCAGTGCCGGCGCAAGGACCGGCCCCCACCAGGGCGCGGGGATCAGGAACAGCAGGTCCCCATCGAACGCGCCGCGGGGCCAACCCACCAGCGCGGCGAGCGCCAGGTAGTAAGCAAGGTCCCAGATCCCGAAGACGAAGGCGAAGGCGCCGAGCCGTTGCCGCCAGCTTCGAGCGGCCAGCAGGGCCACGGCCAGGATCATCACCAGCGTGGCGAGCTCCCGAGCGAGCTCCATGCCGCGGACGGAGGCCCACACAGCCCCGTGCGGAGGCGCCACCACGTCGTGCACCCCCACGCCCAGCAGGCGCCGCAGGTAGATCACCACGACGGCCTCGAGCAGGCCCATCGCCGCGGCGTAGGCGAGCAGCGTCGCGATGCGCGCCCAGCTCCTCGGCCGCAACCGGCTCAGCCCAACCCCTCGACCACCCGCCGCACGCCGTGGAGCAGGCGTGCGGGCGTGTCCGGCGGTACGGTGCAGCCAGGCCCGATGATCAAGCCCGCGCGCCCCGCCTCGGCGACCGCTCGGCGGATGCCCAGCTCCGCCTCGCCGAGCGTCTGCGTAGCGAAGGCGAGCTCGTCGATGCCGCCGATCAGGGCGCGGTCCGTGAGCTCGCGCGCCTGCGCGAGCGACGGTTCGGCATGGCGGTGCGACCAGCTGAACGCCTCCACCGGGTAGTCCTCCACGCGCTCGAAGGCGAGGGCGAAACCGTGGACGTGCCCGATCCGCACCATCCCGTGCGCGGCCTCCAGCACCGCGCGGTCGAAGGGGGCGCAGAGCTCGTCGAACTCGCGCCGCTCGAGCCCGCCATGCTCCACCGGGACCGCGCCGTTGATCGAGTAGAAGACCCCGTCGGCCCCGGCCTCGCGGACGGCGCCGACGTAGCCCACCAGCGTCTCCTGCACCGCCCGGAGCGCGCTACGAGCGGCGCGCGGCTCGCTCCGCACCAGCGCCAGGACACTCTGGCCGGCCGATCGAATCAGCGTCTGCAACGGATCGAACAGTGTCTCGACAACCGGCACGTCAGGACCGACCGCGTCGCGGATGCGGCGCACGACCTCCAGCTGCCCGGACAGCGGCGGGGCGTCCGGCGCCAGCGGCTTCACCGCGTGCAGCGCGTCGGCCGACGCCAGGTCTGCATCGTCCACGAGCGGGAGGCGGTAGTCGTTCATCACCTTGACGAAATCCCAGTCGTAGGCGCTCTGATAGCGAACGTGCAGCTCCGCGACCTCGGTCGGCGTCAGGTGCTCACTGGCGAAGTGCAGCCACACGCTGACGGGCGGCCGGTCGGTGTGCGCGCCGCGCAGCGCAGCCTCGAAGCGCTCTCGCTTGTTCATGGACACCACCCCTTCACACCGGTCCGCAGCACGGGTCGGGACAGCCTTCCGGGAAGCTCCGGCCGTCGGCCAGCGCCGCACCGAGCTCGGCCCGGGCCCGCGGCCGGCCGGGCAGCGGGGCCCTCAGGTACACCGCCCCGACCGGCCGCGGCCCGACCGGGATGAGCTTGCGGATCTGGAAGCCGGGCACGTCGATCGCGGCGACCGCGTCGCGCCCGGGCAACGGGACGAACATGGTCGAGCCCGCGTCGCCGCCGTAGAGGAACGTGCCGGCCACCGGGCGGCTCCCCGGGGGGAACGGCACCTTCGCCACCACCTTCAGCGCCTGCGTGTCGATCACCGAGACCTCGTCGGACTCACGGCAGATCACCATGCCATAGCCGCCGTCGGGCGTGATCTCGCTGGTGAGTGGCATCCGCCCGAGCCCGTCGGACGTCGATAGCCGCGCCACCTCTTGCGGGTGCGCCGGATCGGCGAGATCGAAGATCGACTCACTCCCGGTCGGCGACCCTCCCGACACCACCGCGTTCTCCACGAAGAGAACGTTCCCCGTCGGACTCACGGTCGCCATGTAGGGCTCCAGCGGACCACCGCCCGCCTTGCGCGCAAGCTGCAAGCGCGAGGCGACCCGGAGGGCGCCGACGTCGACGGTGGTGAGGGTGTCCCGTCCACGGTCCGGAAGGTAGGCGTAGTCGCCAATGGCGCGAACGGTCACGTCGCACGGCTGCGAGCCCGAGGGCTGGTCGAGGCTGGCGAGAACGGTTCCGAACGTCGGGCTGGTAGGCTCCGCGTCGACCCGGAGCAGGCGGTCGCGGTCGCGCGCTGCCACCAACAACGCGGCGCCGTCGGGCGTCAACTCGGTGTAGTTCTGGCTCGAGCCGGTCGCCACGTGCGCCACCCGGCGCCCGCTCGACAGCTGGAAAGCGTCGACCGAGCCGCTCTCGGCGAAACCGCTCCAGATGAGGTCGCGTTCGGGATCCCAGCGCGTGGCGGGGAAGCTGAAGGCGCCGGCCAGCGGGAGCGTGGCGAGCACCTCGAGGGAGGCCGGGTCGATCAGGGTGACGCTGGCGCCGCCGTTGTTGGAGACCACGATGAGATCGCGCTTCGGCGCACCCTGCGCGGTTGCGAAGCGCCAGGATCCCAGCGCGAGCAGGGCGGCACTCCCGACGGCGCCCTTGAGGAACGTCCGTCGCGACGGATCGCGTTCGTCCTTGGAGCTCGCCATGCCGCCTCTCCCTTCACGCAGCCGCGCGGGCCTCGGCCACCGGTCTTGTCAGCATAGGCCACCGCCAGAGCGTCTGCCGTCATGGCGCGCGCGTGGCACGCGGGCCGGCTCGACCGCGGCACGCAGCACGGCGGACCCAGGCAACGCAGGGCCGAGCCGGTCCGACCATGACCGCTCCGGCGTGGCTCGCAGCCTCAGCCCACGTCTCGAAGAGCGTCGCGCCAGTCGTCGAGCGGCCGGTCGGGAAGCTCCCGGTAGTCCGCTTCCGGCGTGGCCGAGGAGAAGAAGCAGTAGAGCCTCAGCACCTCCGGCCCGGGGTTGACGGTGGCGTGGCGGGCGCCGGCGGGGACGATCCAGGCGTCCCCCTCTCCCACGCGCGTCCACCTGCCCTCCACCCACAGCGCGCCGCGCCCCCGCGCCACCACGATGACCTCCTCCATCGTGTCGTGCACGTGCGGCACGCGGGGGCTGGCATCGTCCTGCGGCTCGACATCGACCGTGCGGAACGAACAGGAGGCGGCGGAACCGGTCCGGGCCGAGAACACCTCGCGCACCGAGCGGTTGGGGAGCCGGTACGCCTCCACCTCGTCGATGGTGCGCACGCTCGCCTTCATGCGTTCCTCGTCGCCATACGAGATCGCTGCCGCCGCGCATCCGCCGCCCGTCGCAGACCGGACGTCCGGCGCCGCCGGCTCATGCTGATCCGTCCGGCAGCTCGGCCATGGCGGCGCTCGCCTCGCGCACGTCGGCGGCGATGCGGTCGGCCACGCCCGCGACGACGCGGGCCGCCTTCTCCGCCGTCGCCTGTTCCGGCGCGCCGTACCAGCCTGTCGCAGCAATCTGACGGACGTCGTGGAGCACCGGCCGCACGTTGGGGTTGCGGCGCACCGCGTCGATGCGCCGGCCGCGGCCGGGAGGCGAAGGGTTGGTGGCACGCTCCACGTGGACCAGGGCGGGGTCGAAGGCCAGCACCGGCAGGACCTCCAGCTCGCCGCCGTGGGTGAGCCCGCCGGTCTCGTCGCCGAAGAGGTCGCGCGCCACGTAGCAGGCCTCGACCTTGAGGACCTCCATCCCCAGCTCGTGGTGGATGCGGCTGGCCGCGACGCCGATGGCGTCGCTGTTGCCCTCGTGCCAGTTGAGGATGACGACGCGCTCGGCGCCATGCTGGGCCACGCTGCCCGCGAGATCGAGCATGACCGCCACGAAGGTCTCGGGGCGGAGCGTCACCGTGCCGGCGAACCCCATATGGAAGGGCGTGATGCCCATCGGCGCGAACGGGACCACCAGGGCCCCGAGCCGCTCGGCGACCGCCCGCGCGAACACCAGCGCCGCGATCCAGTCGGTCCCGCACGGCAGGTGAGGGCCGTGTTGCTCCACCGAGCCGGTCGGGATGATCACCGTCTTGCTGGCCTCCAGCAGCGCCTCGGCCTCGGGCTGCGTGATGTCCATCAGGTCGTTGGGGTGGGTCGTCACGTTCCTCCTCAGCCTTCCGCCGAAGCGGTGTCCGCCGGGTCCACCCTGCCCAGCAGCGTCACCACGTCGGTGGTGTTGTGCAGGATCTCGTCGGGGAACACGATGGTGATGGCGTTCGTCGGGCACACGGACTCGCAGTGACCGCAGTACCAGCACTCGTCCGGGAACGCCACCACCGGCAAGGTCTCCCGGTCGCCCTCCTCCTTGTAGATGATGTCGCCGGGGCACACCCAGTCGCACAGCGTGCACCGGATGCAGGTGTTGGGATCGATCTGGATGGGATTGTGCGCGCTCGCCGCGCCGTCGCCATGTTCCATGCTCGTCCTAGCCTCCCTTTCCTGGTTGCCGTCGCGGGAACGCCGAGGCGAGCGGCATCTGCGCCGACAGCGTGGTCACGCTCGGTCCCTCGGCCGTGCGGTCGACCAACACGAAGGAACGCCAATGGGCGTTGTCGGTCTCGGGATAGTCGATGCGCCAGTGCGCCGATCCGGTCCGCGTTTCCTGGCGCTCCAGCGCCGCCTCGGCGAGCAGCTCCGCGTTCAGGCGGATGTTGCGCGCCTCGTGCACACGCATCAGGCCGTGCGTGTGTGTCGCACCCAGCGCTGCCCCCTCGCGCCGCAACGCCCGCAAGGTGTCGAGCGCGTGGCGCAGTCCGCGCTCGGTGCGCCGTACGCCGGCGAAGTCGGTGACCGTGTGCCGGATGCGATCCTCGAAGGCCTGCCAGGAGGGACCGCCTGGCTGCCGGAGATGGACGGTCGCCTCGCCGATCAGCCGTTCCAACTCGCCGGGGTCCACCTCGGGCAGCGTGCCCCCCTCCTTGACGTACTGCACGATGCCCTCCCCGGCGATGTGGCCCAGCGTCGCCGCTCCGGCGATACCGCCGCTGACCGTAGCGCTGTCGCCTGCCGAGAACAGGCCGCGGACGGACGACTCGGCGTTGGCGTCGACAGCGATGCCGCTGCCGCGGAAGTAGAGCCCGCTTCGGCGGATGCTGAGCTCGGAGATCGACACCTCGACGGGGTCGGTGCGGAAATCCACGCCCTTCTGCCGGTAGAACGCCGGCAGGGTGTGCCGGTCGATCTGCAATGTCTCCTCCATGTGGTCGAGAACGTCGGTGGGGAGGTGGCGGCAGTCGAGGTAGATGGGACCGTTACCCTCCAGATACTCCTTGATGACGCCGTCGGCAAGCACGGCCCGGCGCGCGTTCTCCCCCTTGGGATCGTAGCGGAACATGAAACGCTCGCCCTGGCGATTGAGGAAGTAGGCGCCCAGGCTGACGAGCGCGTTGAGCCCCTGGGTCGAGAAACCCTTGGGGGTCAGCGTCGTCTCCGTGAACTCCATGTTGGCCAGGGTGGCGCCGGCGCGGTAGCCCATCGCCTGGGCGTCCCCGGTGTTGTACGGGCAGTGCCAGCTATCGAAGGCGAGCCCCGAAGCGTTCATGGACAGGCGGTTGACGTCCCCCGTCGAAAGCACCACGGCGCGCGCCCGCACGTAGTACCAGGCGCCAGAACGGATATCGAAGGCCAGCACGCCGTAGGCGCGGCCGTCCTCCACCAGCACCTGGACCCCCATGGTGCGAGCCAGCACGGTGGCCTTGCCCCGCCGCACGCGTTGACCGATGTGGTGCTTGAAGCGGGTGCCGTCGAAGTTGATGTGGTAGGCGCCGGGAAGCCCGAACGAGCGGTGGCGGTCGTAGGTCCCGGTACGCGGGTCCTTGAAGTCGACGCCCAGCGCCTCGAGCTTGCGCAGCACGCGCGGCATCTCGCGGACCACCCGGTCGGTGACTTCCATGTCGACGATGCCGTCGGTCAGGTCGGGGATGTGCTTGAGGAGGAACTCCGGGGTGTCCCATTCGGGCCCCGTCTCCATGATCGTCAGATAGTGGTCGACGCCGCCGCCGACCGAGCCGCTGCGTTCGAGCAGCTTGCCCTTGTCACAGATCACGACCTCCAGCCCGGCCTCCAGCGCCGGGATCGCTGCCATGCAGCCGGCGACCCCACCGCCGACCACGGCAACGTCGGTCTCGAGCCGGATCACGTCGTCGTTCACGGCAAGCCTCCTTCACGGCAGGGCACCCTCATCCGTCGTACCGCAGGATCTCGATGCCTGCACCCCCCCGATCACTGGTGAACGCCAGACCATCCGCCTGGACGAACACGTCGTTGGTCTGCGGGTGGACGTCCCCCTTCGACGGCGGGACATGGCTGGCCACCTCGACCGGGGCGCGGGGGTCGGAGCAGTCGTACGCTCGTAGCCCCCCACTGAAGTAGGTCACGAAGATCAGCGTTTCACTCGAGAACGCACCAGGGCGGTTCTCGTGCAGGTTGTGGGGCCCGAAGCGGGGTCCGTGCGTGCGCACGGGCCCCTCGGGCTCCGGGAACGTCGAGAGCTCCTTGGGGTGGCTCTCGTCCTGGATGTCGAAGACCCGAACGAGCCGAGGCGTGGCGTCGTGCTCGGGCGTGGCCTTGGCCTCGTCGGTCACCACCAGCAGCCCGCGGCCGGGTAGCGGCATGGTGGTGTGGGTGTGTCCCCCGTGCTCGGGCGCCCAGGCAGCCGAGCCGACCACCGTAGGCCGGCTCGGGTCGTGGATGTCGAGGATGCGCAGGCCACCGTCCCACACACCTGCATAGGCGCGATCACCGTGGCGAATGGCATGGTGGAGCTTGGGGTTGATGGTGTCCGGCCAGGCAGGCACCTCGCCGCCGGCCTCCCATTGGCCTGGCATCCACCAGCGGCCGGTCTCGCGGGGGCGCGCCGGATCCGAGACGTCCACGATCAGCAGCATGCGATCGCGGAAACCCGGGGCGACGGCCGATAGGTAGACGGTGGGCTCGAGCTCGTCACACCACATGCGGTGCACGCCCCGGCCGCCGGTGTCGTAGAACGACACCTGGCGCGGATGCGCGGGATCGCTCAGGTCGAAGATCCCGAAGCCGGTACGCTCGGCCCGTTCCCCGGCGCGCCACTCGTAGTTGACGAAGAGCAGGTCTTGGACGATCTGCACTTTGGGTGACATGGTGTTGGCGTAGCCGGGTAGGAAGCCCGCGAGGACGGGTTCGCGCGGATCGGACACGTCCAAGACCGCGGTCCCGACACCGGGTTCCATGTTGCCGACGTAGAGGTGCCGGCCGTGCGACATGAGCTGCATGGTGCTGCCCTTGCTGCCGAGATCATGATGACCGAGAAGTTCGAAGCCCATCGTCGTCCTTATCTACTGGATTTTGGCGACCGCCTGCTTGAGGATCGGCACGATGCTCTGACCGGCCGCGGCGATCTGTCCGACCTTCGGTTGCTCTTCCGCGCCCTGCATCGGCACGATGATGAGCCCCTGCTTCTTGGCGTCGGCCAGCAGGCCGGGATCGTGCAGCGCCGCCCAGACGGCCGAGCGCATGGCGCTCACAGCGGCATCGGGCATGCCGGGAGGGCCGAAGAAGCTGCGGTGCATGGTGATCATGTTGACGATCGCCTGAACGAGCTCCTTGCCCTGGCCCTGGGTGACCTCGAGGGCCGTAGGCACGTCGGGGTAGCCCGACTCGCGCGCGTCGCCGATGGTCAGGATCGGCCGCAGATCGCCAGCCTGGATGCCCGACAGCGAGGAGTGCCAGGCGGTGATGTGTCCGTCTCCCTCACCCTTGATGACGGCCAGGGTGGTGTCGGCGTTGCCCTGGTAGCCGGTGACGGCCTTGAGCTCGAAGTTCAAGGCGTAGGCCAGCACCGCCATGGTGTAGAAGTCCTCGTCGGTGCCCTGCGTCGGGAAGATGAAGGGGCGACCGAGGTTCTGGACGTCCTGCATGGTCTGGATCTTCGACTTACCGCCCACCACCAGCACGCGCGCCTCGGTGGCGGCGCGCCCCAGGTAGACGAACTTGGTGGCGTCGAACTCGACGCCCTGGCTGCCGGAGAGCTGTGCCAGCACCAGGGCCGGCACGCTCGTGAAAGCGATCGTCATGCCGTCGGGCTTGGCGTGCCAGAGGTAGTTGGCACCCACCACGCCGCCCGCGCCCTGCATGTTCTTGACGCGCACGTCGGCCGCGCCGAGGTGCTTGGCGATGTAGGGGGCGATCATGCGGGCGTACTGCGTCATCTGGCCGCTCGGGCTGTTGGGCAGGATCAGGGTGACCGTCTTGCCCTTGTAGTAGTCCGAGCCGCTCTGGGCCATCGCCATCCCGCCTACGAGCGCGAGCGCGGCGATCAGCCCTACCATGATGTTGAAGCGTGCCTTCCGTCCCACAGTTGCCTCCATGTTCCGGTCGTGTCTGGCGTGAGGTCGTCGATCGTGGTTCCTTCGCCTCCACTCCTTCCCGACCGCTCAGAGCGGTCCCGGCAAGATGCCGTGATACATCTGGGTGTTCAGCAGCACGACGAAGAGCAGGTACAACGCCCCGCTCACGCCGATGGAAAGGGCCAGCGCGCTGTACCAGCGCAAGCGCCCGATGGCGGCCGCGTCGCCGAGCACGAACAGGAAGATGCCCACGATGGGGCCGAGAAGCAGCACCAGGCCAAGAAGCACCGCCAGCAACACGAACGCGATGACCTCGCGGCGCGCGTGCGTGCCGGGCGGGTGGACCGTGGCGGCTTTCGTGCGTGACGCCCGCGCCTTGTCCTGCACACCCTCGCGCGCGCTTCGCCGCGTCAGCACCTCCAGGACATCGACATGCAGGTCGTCCGGCGAGCCGGTGTTCTGCACCACCAGCTGAGCGATCACCAACACCAGCGAGAACACCGCAACCGGCACGGGCACCAAACGCGAGCGTGGTCCGTAGCCCATGCTGATGATGATCACGGCGACCAAGATGCCGACCAGCACCACGCCGAGGATGTTCTCCTGGGCACGGCGGCTCATGGTTCCCTCGCGTCTGCGGCCGCCCGCCGGCGCGCCATTCGCCGGCGCACGATCGGAAATGCCGTGGTGAACAGGATGAACAGGAACATGGCTAGCGTGACGGGACGCGTGAAGATGAAGGTGCTTCCGTAGAGGGTCAGCGAGATGTGCAGATCGCGCTCGATCATGGTGGCCAGCACCATGCCGATCACGAAGTCGGCGCGGGAGAAGTTGTACTTGTCCATCGCGTATCCGACGACGCCGAAGACAGCGGCCACGATCACGTCACCGACGCGCCCGTTGGTCGCGTATGCGCCCATGAAGCACACTGCAAGCACCACGGGCACCAGGTAGCGGGCCGGCAGGGTGGCCGAGCGCGCCAGCGTCTTGGCACTGAGAAGCCCGATCACCGTGGTGAGGATGTTGGCGATCACGATGATCCACACCATGGTGAACACCAGGCTCAGGTTGGTGGTCAGCATCTGGCGCCCTGGCGTGATGCCCATGTTGATGAAGGCGGCCAGCAGGATCGCCATGCTCTCGCCGCCAGGGATGCCGAAGGCCAGCGTGGGGAGCAGGCCGCCGCCTTCGGTGGCGGCCAGGGTGGCGTCCGGCCCGATGACGCCCTCGACCGCGCCGTGACCGAAGCGCTCGGGGTGTTTCGAGGTCTGGGCGGCCTGCGCATAGGCGGCGATGCCGCCGACACTGGCGCCGACCCCCGGCAGCACCCCGATCCAGAGGCCGAGCACGCTGGAGCGCAACACCAGCCACCAGTGGCGGAAGGTGTCCTGGACCCCGTCCCACACGGTGCTCGACTCGGCATCGACCTGCGCCTCCACCACCGAGCCGCCCTTGACGAAGAGCTTCAGCATCTGCGACACCGCGAACAGTCCGATCATGGCGACCGGGAACGAGATGCCGTCGAGGAGGAAGAGGCTGCCGAAGGTGTAGCGGGCGGTGCCGGTGATGGGGTCCATGCCGATGAAGGCGACCAGGATGCCAAGGCCGGCGGCGATGAGCCCCTTGAGCACCGAGCCTTCGCTGAAGGTCGCGATGATGGTCAGGCCCCAGAGCGCCATCATGAAGTACTCGCTGGGTCCGAGCGCCAGCATCAGCGGTCGGACGACGGGGATGGTGGCCACCAGGAAGACCGCACCGATGATGCCCCCGAGCAGCGCGGCCATGGCCGAAGCTCCGAGAGCCCGCGCGCCTTCGCCGCGCTGCGTCATGGGATAGCCGTCGAAGACGCTGGTGATGGTCTTGGCGGCGCCCGGCACGTTGAACAGGATGCCGGTGATGGAGCCGCCCCAGACGGTGGCGGCATGAGCTCCGAGAAGGAGGGCCAACGCGGCAGCCGGTTGGAACCCGAAGGTGAAAGGCAGGACGAGCGCCATGGCGACGATCCCGCCCAGGCCGGGCAGGACGCCGATGATGAGCCCGTAGATCACCCCGACGACCATGAAGAGCATCGACTGTGGCGTGAACAGTGCCAGCAAGCCAGTCACCGCTGCGGCGATCACTCCCAGCCCTCCTTCCTAGCCCAGCAGCTCGGCAACGTCGACGATCCTGCCTTCGCGGCTCGAGCGCACCGCTGCCAGCATCACCGCGACGTTGCGGGTCGCGACCTCGGCATCGACCTCGGCCGCAACCTCGCCGCGCACCGCCCGGGCGAACTCCTCGACCTCTTCGCGCAGGTGATCGACGCCAGGGATCTCAACCTCGGCGTCACGGAGCTCGAAGTCGTCGGGGTCGTCGGTTGCTCGCGCGAAGGCGCGCTTGGTGAGGCTCGAGTGCGCGTCGGTCACGTCCGAGTTGCTCCACCAGCTGAAATCGAGCTGGTAGAACAGGTCGGCCGTGGTCCCGTAGACGTTGATGGTGAAGACGCCGGGACAGGCCCAGTTCGTCCCCAGGTAGGCCATGGGGCCGCTCTCGAACTCGAGCACCGTGACGTTCACCGTGTCGTTCTCGACGCGCGTGTACATGGGCTTCCCGAAGGTGGCGACGCGCTTCACGGGGCCGAGCAGGTACTGCAGGTTGTCGATCTGGTGGATGCCCAGTTGCGTCAACGGGCCCCCCGGGGCCTTCTCGGGATCGCCGCGCCAGTTCCCGGGCGTGATCTGCAGGCCGCGTTCGTTGGCGAACACCGCCTCGATGACCGAGACCTCGCCGATCTCGCCCGACGCCATCATCGCCTTGATCTTGCGCAGTCCTCCGAGGCGCCGCGCCGAGTGCCCGCAGGTGAACACCACGCCAGAGTCGGCCACCGCACGCTCGATGCGGCGCGCGTCGGCCAGCGTGACGGCGATGGGCTTCTCCACGAAGGCGTGTTTGCCCGCCGCCGCCGCCTGCTCGATGACGACAGCGTGCTGGTCGTTGGGCACCGTCACGATGACGCCATCGACGTCGTCACGCGCCAGTAGGGCCTCGAGGCTGGTGTCCTGCCCGCAGCCGTAGCGCTCTGCGAAGGCGTCGCGCTTGCCCGGGGAGCGGCTGAAGCAGCTGACCAGCTCGACCTCGCTGCTGCGGGTGTAGGCGTCTGCCAGCACGTTGGCCCAGCGCCCCAGCCCCACCGCGGCCACACGCACGGGCCGGCTCATCGCGTCTCCCCGCCGTCGGGGGTCGATGCCCCTGGCACGCTCACGCGCTCCGGTACAGCTTGGTGAGCACGAACTCGCGGTGCCCGAGCGCCTCGGCGCAGCTGCGGCGACCGCGGACGGTACGCTCCACCACCGTCATGAGCTGCTCGCCCGCGCCTGCCACGTCGATCTCGCGCCGGAGGAGCCCACTGACGTCGAGGTCGATGTGCTCGCTCATGGTCCCGGCGGTGATGGGGTTGCCCGTCAGCTTGACCACCGGCTCGATGGGGTGGCCCACGATGTTGCCCTGCCCGGTCGGGAACAGGTGGATCACGGCGCCGGCGGCGGCCATGAGGGTGATGCACTCGGCGGCCGCCGAGGAGGTGTCCATGAAGTTCAGACCCTTCTTGCTCGGCGCCACGGCCGGCCCCAGCACGTCGACCACCGGCTTGGTGCCGGTCTTCTCGATGTTGCCGAGCGCCTTCTCCTCGATGGTGCTGAGGCCCCCACGGATGTTGCCCTGGGTGGGCTGCGAGCCCATCAGGTCGGCGTCCTGCTCCTCGATCATGCGGATGTAATCGTCGTAGGTCTCCTGGAAGCGCCGGCGCACATCGTCGTCGATGCAGCGTTCGGCGATGAGATGCTCGCCACCGGTGAGCTCGGAGGTCTCGCCGAAGAGCACGGTGCCGCCCGCCTCGATGACCTTGTCGACGACTTGCGCCACCGTGGGGCACGACGCCAGACCGGTGGTGGTATCGCTCTCGCCGCACTTGATGCTGAGCGTGATCTCGCCCAGTTCGATCGGCACACGGGGGATCTCACCGGCCTCCTGGACGAAGCGCTGCGCGGCGCGCGCCGCGACCTTGATGGTCTCGAGGTCACCGTGGCGTTCGATGGAGAAGCCGTGCACCGGGGTGCCCTGCGCACGGATCCCCTCGACGACGAGCTCGGTCCAGTTGGGCTCGATGCCGATCACGATGGCCGCGGCCACGTTGGGGTTGGAGCCGGTGCCGATCAGGGTCCGGAAGTGGAGTTCCAGATCCTCTCCGAACTGCAGCCGGCCGTAGGGGTGCGGGATGGCCAGCGCTTCGGGAACGAGCCGCGCTACCCCCTCGGCGGCGGCGTTGGAGATGTCGTCGACAGGGATGACGACCACGTGGTTGCGGATGCCGACGCGGCCGTTGGCCCGCCTATAGCCGGTGAGTTCCGATGCCATGGTGCTCCCTCTCCTACCAGCGCGCCGAACGGATGTTGTGGGTGTGGACGTAGTCGCCGACCTCGATGTCGCTCGTGGCGATGCCGACGCGCGTACCGTACTCGGTGACCTCGTCGCCGCGCTTCAACGCGCGAACGGCGATCTTGTGGCTGAGCGGAACCGCGCCGCGCGCGGTGATACGAGCCTCGCCGCCGGTATCCATGAAGATGCCGACGATCGCGTCACCGACGTCGATGTCTTCGGTTGCGACCCCGACATCGTCGCCTTCGTTATGGACCAGGAACTTGTGTATGGCGAACCACCTCCCCTGCGGGCGCCCGGAGGCCCCACATGGTCCGGGCGCCCTTGGCGCCCGGTCGCTTGGTTGCGATGGCGCCATTCTAGGGGGCAGCCAGCAACGATGTCAATTTTCAATTTTGTGTCGAAAATTACGGCCTGCCGCGGCCCTGCCCCGAGGCCGTCCACGCGGGGGCAGGCACACAGCAGCGAGGCCGCGCCCGCAAGATCACGTCTGCGGCGTCACTGCAGTCGCGTCACTGCAGTCGCGTCACTGCGGCCGCGTCACTGCGGCCGCGTCACTCCAGCAAGGCCGCGTCGGACGCCGGCGTGACGCCGGCCAGGTCCCGCCCACACCACGGGCAGTAGCGGACATTCACGCGTTGCTGGCGGGCGCGCCCGCCGGGCGGAACGGTGGTCAGCACCCACGACCGACTGCGTGAGCTGTAGAAGACGATGCCTTCGATCTGTCCGGTCTCGGGCCGGCAGAGGTGGTTCGAGGGGTGTGTTTCCTCACGCATGCCTCAACTCCCGACCGCGCTGCGAACCGGGTTGAGCGGGGCTTCGCCGCGCAGGCAACGCGCGACCTCCTCGGCGGCGAGCCGGCGCATGCGCGCCTGCGCCTGCTCCGAGTACCAGGCCATGTGGGGCGTCAGCAGCACGGACGGATGGCTGCGTAGCGGGTCGTCGGCCGACGGCGGCTCCCCCTCGGCCACGTCCAGTCCGGCGCCCGCCAACCGGCCCTCGTCGAGGGCGCGCAGCAGCGCGGGCTCGTCGATGAGGCCACCGCGGCTGACGTTGACGACGAACGCCCCGTCGGGCAGGAGCGCCAGCTCGCGCTCGCCCAGCAGGTGTCGCGTGGAGTCGCTGAGCGGCAGGTGAAGGCTGACCACCTGCGCATCACGAAGTACGTCCTCCAGCGACGAGCGCAACTCGAGCGCGCCACCGGTGGGGTCGGAGGTCACGAACGGGTCGAAGCCGGTGAGCCGGAAGCCCAAGCCCTTCAGGAACTCCGCCGCGCGCCGGCCGATTCGTCCGAGGCCGAGCACGGCCACGGTGGTCGCCTCGGGCGCGGCGATGGGCCGCACCTCGGCCACCCCCCAGCCACCCGCCCGGACGTGTCCGGCCGCCGTCATGATCTTGCGGGTCAGCGACAGGATCAACGTCACGGCGTGGAGCGCCACCTCGTCGGTGCAGTAGTCCAGTACGTTGCATACCTGCACGCCGACCTCTGCGGCCGCATCCACGTCGATGCGGTCCACGCCGATGCCGTAGCGCACCAGCGCCTCCACACCACGCATCTCGGCCAGGACCGCGCGCGTGAAGCGTGGCGCCGACCCGGCAAGGACGGCGGCAGCGCCACGGCAACTGTCGACAAGCGCCGCCCCTTCGTCGCCCTGGGCCCGCACGACCTCTACGCCAAGCGGGGCCAGCACGGCCTCCTCGATATCGAGCGGATCGAAGCGCGCGCCACACACGACGACGCGCCGCGGGCCCGCGGCGGCGCCCGTCATCGCTCGCTCGCGTTCGAACACGCCACGCGACGCGGCGAACGGGGACGGTGCTGCCTGAGGTGCGGCGTGTTCACGAGGATACCTCCGCCTTGCCATGGGTCACAGGAAGCTCGAGCTCGGAGCCGAGGTGCGTCAGAAGGGCAGCGCCGGCATTGCGCACGTGCTCCCGCATGGAGGCCTCCGCCGACCTCGCTTCACCCCGCGCTACGTGTTCCAGGATGCGGTCGTGCTCCGCCATCGAGGAGGGCAGGCGCCCTTCGACCTCTGCGGAGGTGCCGATCAGCAGGCGGACCTGCCCCATCAACATCTCGGACATCCTCAGCAGCCGGTCGTTGCCCGACGCCTCCCACACCGTGCGGTGGAAGGCGACGTCGAGGTCGGCGTAGCGCGCCAGGTCGCGGTCGTCGCAGCACTCGACCTGCTCTTCGTGCAACGAGCGCAGCGAGCTCGCCAGGGCCTTGGGGTCCGTCTCAACGGCAAGCCGCATCGCGAGCCCTTCCAGGACCTCCCGCAGGGTGTAGATGTCGACGATGTCCGGGGGCTCGAGGGTGATGACGGAGTAGCCGCGATGCGGCCTGGACTCCACCAGGCCCTCGCGCTCCAGCGCCGCCAGCGCCTGATTGATCGGCGTCGGCGAGAGCTCCAGTTGCTCGACCAGGTCCCGCATGACCAGCTTGCTCCCGGCCGGCAGGGTCCGTGTCAGGATCCCCTCCCGCAACGCGTCGTAGGCCTGGCGGGACAGGACATCCCGTTCTGGAGCGTGCAGTTTGCCGATCGTCGGCTTCCCCATGCTCAGGAGTCTATAACAAAAAATTGAAAATTGACAATTGACCCCTCACGACCTAGAATTGCCGAATCGACAATCTCGTTGCCTAGCACGCGCACGTGCGCCGCCACCGTTGCGGACGTGGGTGCCGATGCGCCGGGAGGTGGCTCATCCACGGGTTCCTCGTTCTTACCAGCTTCGCACGCAACAGGGGTCACGCCCGGGCATGCGTTCGACCATGACGGTCTCCACTCAGCCGCGGCAGGCGAAGGCCACCGCCACCAACATCTCGAAGTGGTACGGCGACCTCGAGGTGCTGCACAACGTCAGTCTCGAGATCCACCAGCACGAGTTCCTGTGCCTGCTCGGACCGAGCGGCTGCGGGAAGACGACCCTGCTGAGGATCCTCGACGGGCTCATCCGCCCCGACGAAGGCAACGTGCGCCTCGACGACGAGATCATCACCGGGCCGCCCCGACAGGCGGCCGTGGTGTTCCAGCAGTTCGGGCTCTTCCCCTGGAAGACCGTCAGTCAGAACGTGGCCTTCCCGCTGGTCCTCGCCAACGTCCCCAAGGCGCAGATCGAGGAGAAGGTGCAATGGGCGGTCGACCTCGTCGGGTTGAAGGGCTTCGAGGCCTCCTTCCCCGACAATCTCTCCGGCGGGATGCGGCAGCGCGTCGGCATCGCACGGGCCCTCGCCCTCGGACCCGAGCTCCTGCTCATGGACGAGCCGTTCGCCTCGGTCGACGCCTACACCCGGGAGCTGCTCCAGGGCGAGCTGCTGTCGATCTGGGAGCGCTTCCGCCAGACGGTGGTCTTCGTGACCCACAGCATCGACGAGGCCATCACGCTGGCCGATCGCATCGTGGTCATGAAGACCAAGCCGGGTGAGGTCTATCACGTGTTCGACGTGCCGATCGAACGTCCGCGCACCGTCGACACGGTCCGCAAGCACCCCGCCTACGAGCCGCTGCGCGAGACCATCTGGCAGGACATGCTCAAGGGCAGCGGAAGGGAAGTGTGATGGACGTGCAGGAGCGCCATCCCGACGCACGAGGCGCGCTGCGCGAACGGGTCCAGCAGCGCAGGCGGCAGGCCGTGCGCCGCAGCCGGAACCGCTTCTTGCTCATCCGGGTGTTGTCGTTCGTGGTGGTGCTGGGCGCCTGGCAGATCTACGGCGCCAACACCCTGGAGATCATCTTCACGCCGTTCACCACGGTCATCGCTCACCTCTTCGAGCTGCTCGTCTCGGGGCCGCTGGCCGGCGCCATCCTCTACAGCGTGTCGATGTTCCTGGGCGGGCTGGTGATCGGCAGCCTCATCGGGATCACCCTCGGCGTCGCCATGGGCCGCTTCGCGGTGTTCGAAGCCGCGGTAGGGATGTACGTCTACGCCATCTACTCCACACCGCTGGTCGCCCTGATCCCGCTCATCTCGCTGTGGTTCGGCTTCGGCGTGCAGGCGCAGCTCATCATCATCTCCATGTTCGTCCTCTTCCCCGTCACGATTGCCGTGTACAACGGTGTGCGTAGCGTGGATGCCTCGCTGATCGAGGTCGCGCGTTCGTTCCGCGCCAACGAGATGGCGATGTGGCGCCACGTCATCATCCCGAGCGTCGTGCCCTACATCGTCACGGGGCTCAGCCAGGGCGTGGCCATGGGTCTGGTGGGGATGTTCATCTCCGAGATCTACACGGCGCTGTCGGGCATGGGGCAGATCCTCGCCTTCTCGGCAAACGCCTACAAGACGGCGGACATGCTGGCGGTCCTGCTCACCGTGATGATCCTGGGGGTCTTCTTCCGGACGGTCATCGAGGAGCTCAGGAAGCGCCTCGCGCCGTGGTTCAGCAAGGACTCCGGCCGGTGAGCGCCGCTCCCGCCGAGGGTAGAAGTGCATCGGTGTTCCCGGGACGGAATGCGTCCGTTCCCGAGCACGTCAAGGGAGGCAGCAGATGAGCAGGTCCAACGAAGGATGGTTCAAGAGCAAGCCGCTGGGCGCATGGGTCGCGGCCGGGTTCGTGGTCGTGGCCCTGCTGGCCGGGTCCGCGAGCGCGCAGTCCTCGAACGACTGGGCGAACGTGACCGACGCGACCCCCTGGGGAACGATCGGAGCGACGGTGGCGGTGTCGCCACCCAAGGCCGTCTTCCTCGTGCCCTTCATCGCACAGGCCGAAGGGTTCTTCGACAAGGAGCACCTGCACGTCAAGCTGGTCCCCGAGACCAGCGGCGTCCCGGCCTTCCTGAGCACCGTTTCCGGCTCCACCAAGTTCTCCTTCACCTCCGCCACGGACCCCATCATCGCCGCCTCCCACGGCAAGGCCGCCCACGTCATCTGGTCGTATGGCCTCAAGCTCGACACCGTATGCATCGGCGGTGACGGCGTCAAGTCCGCCAAGGACCTGGTGGGCAAGAACGTGGGGGTCACCGACACCGGCGGCTTCGCCCAGACCCTGCTCCAGGCCTGCCTCGACCCCGCGGGCGTGTCGCTCGACAGCGTCCACATGATCCATATGCAGCGCTCCGGCTTCGTTCCCGCCATGGTCAGCCACCGCATCTCGGCCGCCGTCTTCCACGCCGACGGCGCCTACGTCGTCCTGCAGAAGGACCCCGGCGTGACCACGCTCGCCTACGAGTACAAGGCCATCCCCGACTGGTGGTACGGCGCGCTGGCGGCCAACGACGCCTACGCCGACAGCCACCCCGCCGAAGTGAAGCGGTTCCTGCGCGCCCTGGTGCTCGCCAGCCGCTGGATGTACGACCCGGCCAACAAGGCCAAGGTCATCGCCGACGGGGCCAAGGCCAGCGGCGAGGATCCCGCCGCCATCGAGTACGCCTACAACTTGATGATCGACGGCAAGATCTGGCCGCTGAACGAGGGCCTGCCCACCCAGAAGTCGTTCCAGTACACCGCGCAGAAGCTCAAGGACTTCGGCGAGATCGATACCATCCCCACCTACAGCCACACCATCGACGCCTCCTTCGTCGACGCCGTGCTGCAGAACATCGGGAAGGTCGATCCCTCGAAGTACTAGCGCCACCGACCACCGAATCCCACCCTTGGAGCGCCCCGCGGGCCCCGAGGAACGCCGGCCGCCAGCCCCCTTCGGGCTCGGCGGCCGGCGGCCGTTGGGGCAAGGGGTCACGGCCGCTGCGACGCCTTCGCCCGCACCCTTCTGTAGCCTCTCTGTGGCCTCGTCCGGTGTCCTCGGGCGCCGACGCCCCTAGACTGGCCGCAGCATGGATACCGCTCCGGACGCCGGGACCGCCTGCATCGCCAACATCAGCCTCTCCGAGCGCCGACGGCGCCTCGCCTTCGGGATCGCCGCGCTCGTGCTGGGCGCCGCGGCCTTCGCTGCGCTGCTCCTCGGCGGCGCCGACCGCTGGTGGCGCCTGCCGCTGGTCCTGCTCTTCTACCCGGCGGCGATCGGCTACTTCCAGTGGCGCGACCAGACCTGCGTGGCGCTGGCGGCGCGCAGCGAGCGCAAGCTCGGCGAGCGCGCCGAACGCATCGACGATGCCGACGAGCTCGCAGCAGTGCGGGCGCAGGCGACCCGTGTCCAGCGCAAGGCGCTGGCGGCTGCGGCGGTGCTGGTGGTCGTATCGTTGCTCGTTCCCTAGCGTTCCGCCGACCTTCCACGCGCCCCGCTGTAAGAACGCGGTGACGGCCCACTCCCTACCGTAGGTACCTCGTGGGGACCTTTGGGGGAGCGAGGACGGCAGGAATCGTGCCGACGAAAGAGAATGGCGTCGACCTTCCGACCGGGTTGCATTGGCTCCCGGCGGGCGACGCGATCGAGAGCGCAGGATCCAAGGCGGGAACCGCACGCCTGCTGGCGAACGGACGCGGCACGGAGATCGTGCACGGCGAGCTCGCCAGCGGCGAACACCTGACGCTCGTACCGGGCGAAGACGGGCACCCGTCGGCAGAGACCTACTACATCCTGTCGGGTGCCGCCGCATGGCCTTCGCCGGGAGGCACCACGACCTTCCGGCAGGGCGACTGCTTGAGCGTCGAGGACCTGCGCGAGCCCATCATCCTGACCGTCGTCGAACACCTGCGCTTCCTCTACATCACGTCCAGCCCGACCTTCCACCAGATCAGCGGCAGCTTGCGCGACCTGATGCGCCTTGCGGAGCAGGTCGAGGTCGCCGACGGCTACACGGCGCATCACTGCCGGCGCCTGCAACGGCTCGCCTATGCCACCGGTCAGGCGCTCGGGCTCGGCGCGGCGTGCTTGCGGGCCCTGGACCACGGCGCCTACCTCCACGATCTCGGTAAGGTCCGGGTCCCCGCGGCGGTCCTGCAGAAGCCCGGCCCGCTCACGGCCGAGGAGTGGGCGCTCGTCAAACAGCACCCGATCTTCGGACGCGAGCTGCTCGAGCCCACCAGTTTGCGACACGCCGCTCCCATCGTGGAGCAACACCACGAACGGATCGACGGAAGCGGGTACCCCTACGGCCTGCGCGGCGACGAGGTGCTCGTGGAAGCCAGCATCGTCGCGGTGGCCGACACCTTCGACGCCATGACGACCGACCGTGTCTATCGACGGGCGCTCGGGCGCAACGCTGCGCTCGAGGAGATCCGACGGCTTGCCGGCACGCAGCTGCCACGCGACGTCGTGCGGGCCTTCGAGTCCTCCGTGGCCGAGGTCGAGCCGGATGCGTGACGGTAGACCGGTCGCTGGAGATGTTGGCCTGCCGAAGCTGGCGAACGTGCACCGGGTCCAACATGACGTAAGGATCCCGTCATGGCGGGACCGCTACGGTGACCCGGGCCCGAAGGCCCGGAAGGAGGTGACCGATGTGCCTCGGTCGATGATCAAGCTCGCCGTCGTGACGGTCCTCGGTGTGGGCCTCTCGTTCGCGTTCGCGGACCGCAACCCCAGCCGTGACGTCCACGTCAACGTGGACACCGGACCGGCCAAGGCCGTGACCCACGCGCTGCCGATCGACGCCGTGGGCTCGACTCTGTACAAGGTGCAGCAGGGCGTGCACCATACTGTCAAGCAGACCACCGGGACCTCGGTCGACCACCACTACGTCTGGATCGGCGTGGACGGACAGTCCGTCCCCGTCGACCCGTTCGAGTTCAGTCGCTGAGCCGAACGGACCAGATCGTCGCGGCCGCCCGCACCTTGCGGGTGGCCGCGATCACGTGGGGGCCACGCGGCCGGTGGCACAGAAGGCCGGGACCGCCACCTGCCGGCGCACACCCGTAGACCGGAGCGCATCCGACCGACGACGGGCTCCCCCTCCGTTCACCCCTCGCGCCACGCAGCACCCGCTCACCGTTCTCACCCCTTGACGCTCCCACCGCCGCGGCCGTAGACTTCTGACACCTGAATCAGTCGTCAGGTCCGACGAGCGTTGCGACTCCGTCCCGCGCCCGTCCGACCCGGGATTCCCGAAGGGGCGTCGTGTCAGACCTACCCAGACCCAGCACCGCTCGCGGCGAGGCCACCCGAAGCCGGCTGCTGGAGGCGGCCGAAGCCGAGATCGCCGAGAAGGGCTTCAGCCGCGCCTCCATCTCCTCCATCACGCGGCGCGCCGGCGTCGGGCAGGGCACTTTCTACCTGTACTTCCCCAGCAAGGAGGACGCGCTCCGCGAGCTGGTAAGGCACATGGGGCGCGAGCTGCGCCGAGCGCTCAGCCTCGCCACGCGCGGGGTGGAGGGCCGGCTCGAGATCGAGCGCAAGGGCTTCGACGCCTTCCTAAGCTTCTCGCTCTCGCACCAGGACCTCTACCGGGTGGTCATGGAGTCGCAGTTCGTCGACGAGACCATCTACCGCGAGTACTACCAGACGCTGGCCGACGCCTACGCCCGCGGCCTGGAGCGGGCCCAGGCGGCCGGCGAGATCCGCGCCGGTCACGCCGAGACCCAGGCCTGGGCGCTGATGGGCATCGCGCACTTCCTGGGGCTGCGCTACACCATCTGGGAGCAGCGCGACCCGCCCCCCGAGGCGATGGCGAGCGCCCTCGACATGATCGCGCGCGGGCTGGAGCCGGCGTGAGCGGCGACGCCCCGCGCGATCGCGCGACGGTCGGCATCACCGGCCTGGCCGCCTACGTGCCGGCCGGGCGCCTGGGAGCGGCGGACATCGCGGCCGCCAGCGGCCTGCCGGAGTGGGTGGTGCGAGAGAAGCTCGGCATCCTGGAGAAAGTGGCTCCCGGCGCCGACGAGCACCCCGCCGCCATGGGGGCCTTCGCCGCCGAGGAGGCGCTGGCCCGCGCCGGGGTCGACGCGGGCGACGTCGATGTCGTCATCTCCATCACCGAGGAGTTCAAGGAGTATCCGGTATGGACGGCGGGCATCAAGCTCGCCTACGACATCGGCGCGCGGGGCGCCTACGCCTACGACATCGGCCAGAAGTGCGGCACCAGCGTGCTCGGCCTCAAGCAGGCGAAGGACCTGCTGCTGGCCGACCCCGAGGTGAACACCGTGCTGGTGGCCGGCGGCTACCGCAACGGCGACCTCATCGCCTTCAGTGACCCCAACGTGCGCTTCATGTACAACCTCGCCGCCGGGGCCGGCGCCGCCGTGGTGCAGCGCGGTCGCGGCCACGCCCTCCTCGGCTCGCACATCGTGACCGACGGCAGCTTCTCGCTCGACGTGATGGTCCCGGTCGGCGGCACCGTAGCGCCGCTCACGCCCGAGCGCGTGGGCGACTACCGGCTGCAGGTCACCGACCCGGCGGGCATGAAGGAGCGGCTCGAGCCCAAGAGCCTCGACAACTTCGTCGAGGTGGTGCGCCGCGCCGTCGCGAAGTCCGGCGCGACCGTGCAGGACGTCGCCTACCTCGCCATGCTCCACGTCAAGCGCAGCGCCCACCTGGGCCTGCTCGAGCGTCTCGGCATCGACCCCGCGCGCTCGATCTACCTCGAGCACTACGGCCACCTCGGTCAGATCGACCAGATCCTCAGCCTGAAACTCGCCGAGGAGCAGGGCCTGCTGAAGCCCGGCGACCTGGTGGTGCTGGTCGCAGCGGGCGTCGGTTACGTGTGGAACGCGATCTGTCTTCGCTGGGGGGAGACCGGGCCGGGCCTGGCCTACGCCGGCGACGGCCTGCGCGGCGTCCGGCCGCCGCCGGATGGTCGCGGCGAGCCGATCGAACCGCGAGGAGGCACGCCATGATCCTCGACCCGATCCTGGACATCGCCCGCCGCCGCGCCGAGCTCACGCCCGATCGCCCCGCCGTGTACTGGCAGGGTCGGTGGCACAGCTACGCCGAGATGAACCACCGCGCCGAGCGGCTGGCCGGGCTGCTGGTGCGCCGCGGCCTCCAGAAGGGCGACCGGGTCGGCATCCTGGCGTTCAACCACATCGCCCACCTCGACCTGGTTCTCGCGACCGCCAAGACGGGCATCATCTACACCCCGTTCAACTACCGGCTGTCGCCGGCCGAGACCCGTTCCATCGCCGACTACGTGCGCCCGGGCCTCATGCTCGCCGACGCGGAGAACCTCGACGTCGCGACCTCGCTCGGCGTGCCCACGCTGGCGCTCGACGACTACGAGGGTCTGCTCGACAGCGCGCTGCCCCCGCCCACGCCGCCGGCGCTCACCCCCGAGGACATCCAGATGATCCTCTTCACCGGCGGCACCACCGGGCTTCCCAAGGGCGCCATGCAGCCCTACCGACAGGGCTTCTACAACGCCGTCAACACCATTCAGTCGTGGGGGATCCGCGAGGACGACTGCGTGGTGCAGGCGACCCCCTGCTTCCACGCGGCGCTGAACGCCTTCACGGTGCCACTCTTCCACATGGGAGCCAGGATCGCGCTCGAGCGCGCCTTCGAGCCGGCCGACTACCTGCGGCTGGTGCGGGAGGCCGGCGCCACCGTGCTCTTTCTGGTGCCCACCATGTACAAGATGGTGACCGACCACGAGGCTTTCGATGCCGCCGACCTGAGCACCGTGCGCTGGGCCATCTCGGGCGGCGCGCCCTGCCCGGAACCGGTGCAACGCGCCTTCCGCGAGCGCGGTGTGCGCTTCAAGCAGGGCTACGGCCTGACCGAGGCCGGCGTGAACTGCTTCGCCATGTCCCTGGACGAGGCCGAGGCGCATCCGGCCTCGGTCGGCAAACCCGTCCTCCACGCCCGCGCCGCGGTCCGCCGAGAGGACGGCAGCGTGTGTGATCCGGGCGAGGTGGGCGAGCTCACCCTCGCCGGCCCGCACGTCTTCGCCGGCTACTTCGAGCGCCCCCGGGAGACCGACGAGGTCCTCCGGGAGGGCTGGCTGTGGACCGGCGATCTCGCCACCATGGACGCGGAGGGCTTCGTCACGATCGCGGGGCGCCGCAAGGAGATGTTCATCTCCGGCGGCGAGAACGTCTTCCCCGCCGAGATCGAGAACGCCCTGTACGACCATCCGGGCGTGTCGGAGTGCGCCGTGCTGGGCGTAGCCGACGCGCGCTGGGGTGAGGTGGGGCTGGCCGCGGTGGTGCCGCGCGGCGGGCACGAGCTCGATGCCGAGCGCGTGCGCACGTTCCTTTCCGAGCGGCTGGCACGTTACAAGATCCCGAAGCACGTGCGCGTCGTCGACCGGCTCCCCAAGAGCGGCGCCGGCAAGATCCTCAAGAGCGAGCTCAGGAGCGCTTTCGAGCAAGCGCAGCCCCCTGAAGGGCGCGATAGCCGTGGCTGATGCACCGTCCAGGAGCGCGATCGACGATCTCGATCTTGCCAGCGGCATCCGCATGCACGTGGTGCAGAGCGGCAGTCCCGAGGGCGAGCCGGTGGTGCTGATCAACGGCATCTTCATGAATACCGCCAGCTGGGAGGGGCTCGAGCGCGCGCTAGCCCCCGACTACCGGGTGGTGCGCTTCGACGGCCGCGGTCAGGGCGAATCCTCCAAACCGGAAGGACCCTACACGGTCGAGCAGCACGTGAACGACCTGGAGGCGTTGCTCGACGCCCTCGCGCTCGGTCCGGTGCATCTGGTCGGCCTCTCCAACGGTGCCCTGGCCGCGCTCGAGCTGGCGGGCCGGCGCCCCGAGCAGCTGCGCTCGCTCGCCGTCCTCGACGGCTTCGGCCGCGTCGACGCGCTCATGCGCGCGGTTCTGCGCTCCTGGCGCGCCGCCCTGGCGCTGGGCGGTACCGGCGGGCGCTTCGACGTGGCGACACCCTGGGTGTGGGGCCACACCTTCCTCGCCGAGAACGAGAACTGGCTGCTGGGGCTGCGGGACGAGGCCGCGAAGGCCGACCCGCGTCCCGTGCTGGCGCTCGTCGAGGGTGCGCTCGCCTACGGCGAGCAGGAACGCGACGCGGCCGGAGCCCTGCGCAGCTACCTGGGCCCGCTTCTGACGCTGGTAGGCGAGGACGATATCCTCAGCCCCCCGCGCTACAGCCTCGAGCTTCTGCGCGCCGCCGGCCACGGCAGCCTGGCGGTCGTGCCGCGCGCCGGCCACGCCGCTCCCATCGAGCGGCCCGACGCCGTCGCGCGCGAGCTCGTCGCCTTCTTCGGGCGCGTGCGCGACGAGGGGAGCACCGCATGAGCGAGTCCCCTACCCTCCGGACCCTGTCGGTGGCCGGCACCACCCTTGCCTACGTGCGCGCCGGGGCCGGCGCGCCGGTGGTGCTGGTCCACGGCAACCTGGCGAGCCACCGCTACTGGCAGGAGCTGCTGGCTGCCCCACCGGCCGGGCTCGAGCTCTTCGCCCCCGACCTGCCCAACTTCGGCGCCTCCGGCCCGCTGACCGGCGAGATCACCATGGCCGCTTACGGTGCGGCGCTGGCCGCGTTCCTGGAGGCCCTCGAGCTGCGCGGCGTCACGCTGGTGGGCCACAGCCTCGGCGGCGCCGTGGCGCAGGCGTGCGCCGGCTATGCGCCGGAACGCATCGCTCGCCTCCTGCTGGTGGACTCCCCGGCCCCCGGTCCCTTCCACGCCCCCGAGGCGAGCCTTCGAGGTGCCGAGGTCCTGGCCGGGGAGAGCGACGCGGCCGCGCGCCGCGCCATGATCGCCCAGGCCCTCCCGGCCGTGATGCCCACCCGCACGCCGCCCTACTTCGATGAGCTCGTCTCGGAAGCCGCACGTATCCCACCCGAGGCCATCATGCCGAACGCCTACGCCCTCGAGACGATGGACCTGTTCGATCTCGTCGCCGCCTACCGCGGTCCCGTCGTTGTGCTGCGCGGCGACAAGGACGCCCTCGTGAGCGACGACCTCGCCCGGGCGACGGTCGACGCCTACGGCGCCGACCGCTGCCGGCACCTCACCTGGACCGGCGTGGGGCACTCCCCACAGATCGAGGCGCCCGAGCGCTTCACTCGGCTCCTGGCCGACGTCGCGCTGGGCCGAGACCCTGGGGGACCCGCCATGACCTGACACCCCGAACCCCACGAGAGGAAGCCACCCGTCGTCCACCGTTCGCCGCGCGGCCGTTCCACGGCCGTCCCATCCCCAGGAGGCAGCATGAAGCGAATCGCACTCATCCTCGTCGCCGTCCTCGCGTCGCTGGCCCTCGCCCAGCCCGTGACCATCGGCATCCTCAGCCCGCTCACCGGCGGCGCCGCCGGTACCGGCCAGGCCCAGAAGGAGGGCTTCGATCTGGCCCTCAAGGAGATCAACGCCGCGGGCGGCGTGCTCGGTCAGCCCCTCAAGGTCATCTACGCCGATACCCAGGCCAACGGCAAGGTCGCGGTGGCGGCCTTCGAGAAGCTCATGACCGAGGACAACGTCCAGTTCATCGGCGGCGGCTACAGCTCCGGCGTGACGCTGGCGCTGGCCGAGTCGTTCAAGACCTTCCAGCCCGTCGTGAGCTGGATCGGCGGGGCCGTTTCGGGCGTCGGCATCGACAACTTCGACGGTATCGAGGAGATCCTCGGCAACGAGCCCTGGTTCTTCCACGTGCACCCCTGGGACTACCAGAACACCGAGGCCTCCACCAACTTCATCGCCGACAGCGGCGTGAAGTCCGTGGCGCTGCTGCACGAAGACTCCGCCTTCGGCGGACCCGGCTCCCAGGAGGCCCAGAAGCTGCTCGAAGCCGCGGGCCTGAAGGTCACCATCAACGAGGCCTTCAAGTCGACGCTGTTCGGCGGCACCGGCGACTTCCGCGCCGCCATCAGCAAGGCAGCGGCCACGAAGGCCGACATGCTCTACTGGATCGGCTACGACTCCGACGTGGTGCCGATGATCAGCCAGACCCGCGAGCTCAACTACACGCCCCAGCAGATCTTCGGGGCCCCTCCGGGATGGCCGAGCGACTTCGCCAAGGCTCCCGAGGCCCAGTGCGTCACCGGCCTGATCGGCTTCATGCCGAACCTGCCCACGCCCGAGGCTGCGGCCTTCACCAAGAGCTTCGAGGCGATGTACAACAAGGCGCCCGACAACTACATGTCGGCCCTGGCCTACGCCCAGCTGTGGTCGTACGCCGACAGCATCAACAAGGCGGGAACCACGGACCAGCAGGCCGTCATCAAGACCATGGAGAGCCTCACCTTCAAGTCGCCCATGGGCCCCTGGAAGTTCCACGACTCCCAGATCACCCATCACCAGGGCTTCGGCGCCGACATGTGGCTGGTCTTCCAGTATCAGAACGGCGAACGTCAGATCGTGTGGCCGACGAGCAAGGCCACCGCGCCGCTGCAGAGCTGTCAGGCGGGCAACTGACGTCCTGTCCGGTCCGAGCGGTGGGTCGGCCCCGGCCGACCTACCGCCACCGGGCGGACACGTCCACGAATCTGATGCCGCCCTCTTCCCCCTCTCCCCGCCCGTGGATCTGACCCTCCTCGCCCAGGGACTCGTGTCCGGCGTGCTCGCCGCCGGGCTCTACGCCCTCGTGTCGGTGGGGCTGGCGCTGGCCATCGGCGTCATCGGCGTGATCAACTTCGCGCACGGCGAGTTCTTCATGATCGGGGCGTTCCTCGCCTACCAGCTCTTCGTGAGCTTCGGGATCGACCCCCTGCTATCGCTTATCTTCGTGGCGCCCGCGCTCTTCATCATCGGCGCCGTGATCTATCAAACGACCATCCGCTACGTGCTGGAGGCCCCCGAGCTCAACCAGATGCTCCTCACCTTCGGCCTTTCGATCGTGTTGCAGAACCTGGCGCTGGTGATCTGGGGCGGCGACCCGCGCTCCATCAGCGGCGTGCCCTACCGCTCGGTGGGCTACCAGATCGGGGGCGTCAGCATCGGGTTGGTACCGCTCGGCAGCTTCCTCATATCGCTGGTGCTGGTGCTCGCGCTCTATGCCGTGCTGGCGCGCTCCAAGCTCGGCCGCGCGATGCGGGCGGTGGCCCAGAACCGCATCGGCGCCAGCCTGGTGGGGCTCGAGGTCAACCGCATCTACCTGGTGGCGTTCGCGCTCTCCGCGCTGCTGGCCGGCATCGGCGGAGTGATGATCGCCGTCATCCAGTCGCCCACCCCCACGGTCGGCTTCGCCTTCACGCTCAAGGCGTTCGCCATCGTGGTGCTGGCGGGGCTGGGCAACATCCGCGGCATCCTGTGGGCGTCGTTGGCGGTCGCCGTCTCCGAGTCGCTGGTGGCGACCCTCGTCCCCAACGGCGACGCGCTGCGCAACGCGGTGTTCTTCGCCATCATCTTCATCGTGCTGGTGGTCCGCGCACGGAGGACGGCATGAGACGTGCGCTGCCCGACCTGCTGTGGACGCTGCTGCTCGCCGCCGCCGTGGCGCTGGCACCGACCGTCCTCAGGGCCCTGTTCGCACAGGCGTCGGTGAGCTACCTCTCCATCGCCGCCAACGCCATCAGCCTCGCCATCCTGGCCCTGTCGTGGGACCTGCTGGCCCGCACCGGTCAGCTCTCGCTCGCCCACGCCGCCTTCTACGGCGCCGGCGCCTACACCGCAGCCATCCTCGCGAAGGCGGGCGGCCTCCCCCTGGCGCTGGGGCTCCCGCTCGCCGCAGTCGTGGCCGCGCTATTGGCCCTCGGTCTCGGGTCGGTCACCCTGCGACTCAAGGGCATCTACTTCGCGATCGCCACCCTGGCCTTCACCGAGGTGCTGAAGGCCGTCGTCCAGGAACTGCCCACCGGTCTGGCGGGGGGAGCGGCCGGCCTCAACGTGCCCCCGCTGTTCCGCCCTCACTTCGTCCCCGGCGTGATGCAACGCTGGGAGATCGCCTTCCAACGCAACGAGGCCTACTTCTACGTCTATGGAGGCCTGCTGATCCTGACGATCCTCGTCTCGACGGTGGCGCAGCGCACCCGGCTCCGGGCTGCCTTCACGGCGGTGCGCACCAACGAGGAGGTCGCCGCCGTGATGGGCGTGCGCCCCGCCCGGGCCAAGCTGCTGGCGTTCGTGCTCTCGAGCGCGCTGGTCGGCATGCTCGGCGCTCTCGAAGCGATGCGGCTGGGGAGCGTCATCCCGGACGGCACCTTCGCCATCTCGACCACGGTGTTCGCCTTGGTGACGCCCATCTTCGGTGGGCTCTACACCACGCTGGGCCCGATCCTGGGCGCCGGTGTGCTCTCCGCGGTCGAGGAGACGCTGCGACGCACCTTCGCTGAGGGCTACCTGATCGGCTACGGCATCGTGCTGGTGGCGTCGATCCTGTTCATGCCGCGCGGGATCGTGGGGCTCTTCACGCGGCTGACCCGGCGTCGCGCGGCTGCGCCCGGCGTCGACGCAGAGGAGACGGATTGATGCTGCGCGTCGACGGGCTGGAGAAGCGCTTCGGTGGCCTGGCCGCCGTGCAGGACCTGAGCTTCGAGGTCGAGGAGGGCGAGATCTTCGCCATCATCGGCCCCAACGGCGCCGGCAAGACCACCACCCTGAACATGATCTCGGGCCTTCTGACCCCGACGGCGGGACGCATCGAGCTGGCGGGGCACGACATCACCGCGGCCAGCAGCGCCGAGCGTTGCCATGCCGGCCTGGGTCGCGCCTTCCAGGTGGTGCAACCCTTCCCCGAGATGACCGTCGAGGAGAACGTGATGGTGGGGGCGCTCTACGGCAAGGTTGGTACGCCCTACGCCCTAGCCCGCCGCCGGGCCGAGGACGCGCTGGAGCGCTCCGGCCTCGCGGCCCTTCGCGATGTGCCTGCTGAAGAGCTCACACTTCTGCAGGAGAAGCGGCTGGAGATCGCCAGGGCCCTGGCCACCGACCCCCAGGTGCTGCTCCTCGACGAGGTCATGGCCGGCCTGCGGCCCGCCGAAGCGCGTCTGGCGGTCGACCTGGTGCGCGGGGTACGCGAGCGTGGGGTCACTGTGGTGTTCATCGAACACGTCATGCCGGTCGTGCGCGACCTCGCCGATCGCGTGCTGGTCATGGACTACGGGCGGCCGCTGGCCGCCGGCACCTACCAGCAGGTCACCGCCGACCCGCGCGTGGTCGAGGCCTACCTCGGGCGCGACGACGAGGAGGACGAGGCATGACAGACGCCCACGACGCAGCCGGCGCGGCCACGCCCACCCCACAGGACGCCGCTCCGGAGGTGCGCGCTCCGGAGGTGCGCGCTCCGGAGGTGCGCGCCCTGGAGGTACGCGGCCTGGAGGCCGGGTACGGCAAGATCCAGGTGCTGTGGGGCATCGACCTGACGGTCGCCGTGGGATCGTTCGTCACCATCATCGGAGCCAACGGCGCAGGCAAGACCACCCTGCTCCGATCCGTGTCGGGGCTGGTGCCCGGGGTGCGCGGCACCGTGCGGGCCTTCGGTGAGGACCTCCACGGCCACAGCCCGGCCCGCATCGTGCGCGCCGGCGTCGGACACGTGCCCGAAGGGCGGCAGCTCTTCCCACTCATGAGCGTGGCCGAGAACCTCGCCAGCGGCTCCGACTACCTGCCCGGCGCCGCCCGTGAGGCCAAGAGCACGCGAGCCATGGTGCTGGAGCTGTTCCCGAGGCTGGCCGAACGCCGGCAGCAGCTCGCGGGGACGTTATCGGGCGGCGAGCAGCAGATGCTGGCCATCGGCCGCGCGCTGATGAGCCGGCCGCGCCTGCTGCTGGTCGACGAGCCCAGCCTGGGGCTGGCCCCCGGCCTCACCAAGGCAGTGTTCCGCGCCCTGAAGGCGATCAACGAGGGTGGTGTCACCGTGGTTCTGGTCGAGCAGAACGTGCAGCGCTCGCTGGCCCTGGCCGACCACGCCTTCGTCCTGGAGAACGGGCGCATCGTCAAGCAGGGGGGCGGACGCGAGCTGTTGGACGACCCGGCGGTGCGCGAGGCCTACCTGTCGCTGTGAGGGAGGCGCGGCCCGCCGGGTCCCGGTCGATCGCGTGTGCGCGCAGCTCCCCTCAAGCTTCCGAGGGACGGCGCCCCAGCGTCACCAGGTATTCGGCGTTCGGGCGCTCGCGTTCCTGGTGCGCCAGGAAGTCCGCCAGCTCGCCTCGCAGGTCCGGCCAGCGGCCGTCGGCCTCCGTCAGGCGCCGCGCGACGATCAACGGGCCGAAGGTGCTCGTGTAGAACGCGACGCCGTCGTCGATCGACGGGAAGTCGTAGCTGCTCGGCACGCTCTGCCGCTCGAACTTCAACACCATGCCCGTGCCCGCGAACAGGTCGCGCACGTGCTCCTCCGTCCCCCACCGGAGCGGGGCCGGGGCGTCGGGGAAAGGCTGCGGCAGGTAGCGCGCGAGGATGGCGAAGAACGGCCGCATCGCCCCGGTCGGGATCCACGCGCACAGCCCCATGCGTCCTCCGGGTCGCAGGACGCGCGCGATCTCCCGGGCAGCGGCGCGATGGCCGGGCGCGAACATGCACCCGAACGTCGACAGCACCACGTCGAAGCTGGCGTCGGCCACCGGCATGGCCTCGGCGTCCCCCTCGAGCCAGGTGACCTCCACGCCCGCCTCCGCGGCGAGCGCGCGCCCGGTCGCGAACAGTTCCGGGGTCAGGTCGATCCCGACAACGCGGGCGCCCGCGGTCGCCGCGCGAAGGGCCGCGTTCCCGGTCCCGCACGCGACGTCCAGCACGTCCTCCCCTGGACGCACGTCGAGCCGTCGCACGAGGCGCTCCCCCGTCTGCCAGAATTCGCGGCGGGCGATCGCGCCGTAGTCGCCGGTGGCCCACGTCGCACGGATCTGCCGTTTCGCGGGATCGGGCACCGGGTTCGTACTGGACGCTGTCGTGGTCATGGCGGGCCTCCTTCGTGAGAGGACGGTCGGCTCCAACGGCCGAATCTGGTCCAGCCTGCCACGCCGCAGCGTCGCGGAGCATCGGTGAGATCGCCTAGTCGCGGCTAGGTAAGCGGCCGCGCGCGACCAGGGCGGCCTCGGTCCGGTTCCTCACCCCGAGCTTGGACAACACGCTCTGGACGTGATGTTCGACCGTCCGGCGGGAGATGGACAGGCGCTCGGCGATGGCGGGATTCGACAGGCCCTGCTCGAGGAGCTCCAGCACCTCGCGCTCGCGCTTCGTCAGCATGCCGAGGCCCTTGGGCCCGCGGCGCGACGCCCGCACCCCCAGCGTCCGAAGGACGGCGGCCGCCCGGTCGGCATCGCCCCCCGCGCCGAGGTCCTCGAACGAGGCCAGGGCGCTCCGGAGCCACGGTGCGGCCAGGTCGGGCGTTCGCCGGGCCAGCTGCTCGCCGAGAAGGAGCCGGCAGCGCGCCGCCTCCAGCGGCATCTGCAGGCGCTCGAAGCGCGTCAGCGCCTGCCGCCCGGACCGTATCGCGCCTTCGGGGTCGCGTGCGGCCGCCAACGCACGTGCGCGCGCCAGATCGGCCTGCGCGACGATCGGTTGGCAGCCGGTCTCCTCGCCGAGACCGACGAGTCGATCGGCAACGGCGAGCGCCTCCCGGCCCCGGCCCGCCGCCGCCAGCGCCGCGGCCTGCACCGACAGTGCGGCCGCCCGCTCCAGACCCGCCGCGGCCCCGGCGGTGTAGGCGAGCAGCCGATCGTCCTCCCCGCCCTCTTCGGCGCCCTCCATCGCGGCGGCCGCCGCAGCGCTCTGGCCCCGCGCCAGCAGGAGCGCCGCGCGGACGCGCCCACCCACCGCCTGCCCCGCCAACCCCTGCACCAGCTCCTCGGCCTCCTCCAGCCTTCCCTGGGCGAGGCGCAGCTCCGCCAACCCCGCGAGCGCCATCCCGTGCAGCGCCGGCTCGGCGTCCCGACCGGTCCGGAGCGCGGCCAGGTAGTGCTCGTCCGCGCTCCGCCAGTCGCCGGTGACGAACATCAGGCGGGCGTGGTGGACGCGGCACAACGTGAAGACGTGCGGGCAACCGAAGCGCTCGGCGAAGGCGTGGCCCGCGCGGATCCACTGCAGGGCCCGACCCACCTCCGCCACCCGGCTGCAGGCCGTGACCGTGTTGCAGCTCGCATACACGACCGTCTGCAGACGCTCGCCCTGGCCCGCCAGCGCACCGGCCATCGTCTCGTCGAGGAGGTCGACACCGTCGGCGATCCGACCCATGCCGACGAGGCACGCACCGAGCTGGCTGCGCGCGCACAGCTCGAGGTCCGGGTCGCCGGTCCGCACGGCGATGTCGACGGCGGACCTCGCCGCCCGCTCGGCCGCCGCGACGTCGTCCGACGCATGGGCGGTGAGCAGCAGGATCCAGCCGTCGAGGGGCTCGAGCCGGTGCTCCTCGACCAGGCGCGCCGCGCGCCGCAGCCAACCGTTCGCGACGGCCCGCCGCCCCAGGCTGATGCGCGCCACGAAGTACAGCTGGAACGCCGCCATCACCGCCTCGGCCGGCTCGCCGTCGCGCAGGTAGGCCGCGTGGGCACGCTCGAAGTGCGCCACCGCGGCCGCCGTGTCGCCGAGCCACCATGCCGCCTCCGCGAACCCGGCCAGGGCCGGCGCCGTGGGCTCCTGCTCGAGGGCGCGGGCGAAGACCGCCTCGGCCTGCCGCCAACGACCGTCGGCAAGCGCCCGCCTCCCCTCGGCGAGCCACCCCTCCTGTGGCTGCTCCATGGCGCCACGGTAGCGCACCCGCAGCGCGCGGCGCACCCCCGCCCGCCACGCGCGTCGCACCCGGAGTCGGGCCTGCGCCGTGGATCAGCGCCGCGTGCGACCGCGCGGGTCGAGCACGTCGCGCAGGCCGTCGCCGAGCAGGTTGAACGCCAGCACCGTGAGCAGGATGGCGATGGCCGGCGCCGACGACGCCCAGGGCGCCTCGTTGATGAAGTTGCGCGTCTCCGAGACGATGGCCCCCCACTCGGGGGTGGGCGGCTGCGCCCCGAAGCCGATGAACCCGAGGCCCGCTGCGGTCAGGATGGCGCTGCCGATGTCGAAGCTCGCCTGCACCAGCAGCGGCGTCAACGTGTTGGGCAGCACGTGCAGGAAGGCCTGCCGGAGTCTCGCCGCGCCCAGCGCGCGCGACGCCTCTACGTAGTCGAGCGTACGCACCGCCAGCACCTGCGCCCGCAGCAGGCGGGCGTAGTTGGGCCACGAAACCGCCGCCACCGCGATCATCACGTTGGTCAGACTAGGACCCAGCGCGGCGGAGATCGCCATCGCCAGGATCAGCGCCGGGAATGCCAGGAAGATGTCGGTGACGCGCATGAGCAGCTCGTCCCAGAAGCCTCCCAGCATGCCCGCGGCGAGGCCCACCACGCCGCCCACGAACAGCGACACAGCGACCACCACGAACCCGATGCGAAGCGAGATACGCGAGCCCCACACCACCCGCGACCACACGTCGCGGCCGAGCTGGTCGGTGCCGAACCAGTGCTGGGCGCTCGGGCCCTGCAGCCGCTCCGACAGGTTCTGGTGGAGGGGGTCGCCGGCGAGGAAAGGCGCCATCAGCGCCAGCACGATCAGCGCGACCGACAGACCCGTGCCGATCAACGTCCCCGGATTGCGGAGGAAACGCCGGGCCGGCTTGCTACGGAGGAAGGCCGGGGCGGTCACGCGTAGGTGATGCGCGGGTCGAAGACCGCGTAGGAGATGTCGACGAGGAGGTTGATGACACTGTAGGCGAGGCCCGCCACCAGCGTCACGCCCATGACCGCAGGGAAGTCCAGCCCGATGGCGCTGGAGGTGGCGTAGGAGCCCAGGCCCGGCCACGAGAAGATGGTCTCGGTGAGCACCGCGCCGGTGAGCAGGCTGCCGAGCAGGCTCCCCATCACCGTGAGCACCGGCAGCGCGGCGTTGCGCAGCGCGTGCTTGAACGTCACCACCCGGCTCGCCAGCCCCTTGGCGCGGGCGGTGCGGACGTAGTCCTGGGACAGCACCTCGAGCATGGCGCTGCGCACCATCCGGGCCAGCAGCGCCGTGGAGAACGCACCCAGCACGGCGGCGGGGAGGATGAGGTGGCGCACCGCGCTCACGAACGCCGGCCAATCGCCGGCGATCGCCGCGTCGACCACCAGCATGCCGGTGACGCGGTGGGGCTCGATCAGATAGGCGTTGAGCTCACCGGGTCCCGGCAACCAGCCGAGGCGGGAGTGGAACAGCTCGAGCGCGAGGATGGCCAGCCAGTACACCGGCGTGGCACCCCCCACCAGCGCCAGCGTGCGCACGCCCAGGTCGACGGGCCGGTCCTGGTAGAGCGCGGCGATCACCCCTGCCGGCAGGCCGAAGAGGATGGCGAACACCATGGCGCCGAGCGTGAGCTCGAGCGTGGCGGGGAAGAAATCCCGCAGGTCGGACAAGATAGGGCGCTGCGTGCGAAGCGAGTTGCCGAGGTCACCCCGGAAGAGGTCCACCATGTAGCGCAGGTACTGCCGGTAGGCCGGCAGGTCGAGCCCGTACTTCTGCCGGTAGGCCTCGATCTGCGCCGGGCGGGCGTTGCTCCCCAGGGCGGCTGCGGCGGGATCGGCGGGGACGATGTGGGAGATGAAGAAGGCGGCGAACCCGACCCCCCAGACGACGAAGATCAGGTAGCCCAGGCGCCTCAGCAGGAAGGCGAGCACGGCACCTCCGAGGGGATAGCGGGGGCGTGGGAGGGGCCAGGGGCCCCTCCCACGTCGGTCTCACGAGGTCTCGCGGACCTCAAGGCTGCTTGCTGATGGCCGTGTAGTCGACGTCGCCCTGCGCGCTGCGATCGAAGCCGTCCACCTTGGCGGTGGTCACGATGGGCACGTTCGGCTGGTAGAGGATGGCGAAGGGACCGTTCTGCGCCACGTACTTGGTGAGCTGGGCGTAGAGGTCCTTGCGCTGCGCGGGATCGGTGCTGGTCGCGGCCTCGGTGGCCAGCTTGGTGCCGGTGGCGTCGTTCCACACGTTGCGCCAGGCCAGCGACTTGGCGTTGTAGTCCGCCAGCGGGCTGGCGTTGCCGTTCGGGTCGGGATAGTCCGGGCTCCACGCGGCCAGCACGAGCTGGGCGGCCTGCTGCCGGTAGATGGTGTAGAGCTGGGCGCCGGTGGTCTGCTTGATGTTGGCGGTGATGCCGATCTTCGCCAGGTCGGACTGGACCTTCGCCGCCAGGTCGGCGCAGGGTATGCCGCCGCCGCAGGCGCCGGTGGAGATGAGGAACTCGACCGTCATGCCGCCGGACTTGCCGGCCTCGGCCATGAGCTGCTTGGCCTTCTCGATGTCGTGCGTGTAGTACTGGGTGGTGTCGGCGCCCATCAGGCCGTAGGGGATGATGGTCTGCATCTTGCGGCCCAGGCCCGCCAGCAGGTCGTTGATGATGCCGTCCTGATCGATGGCGTAGCGCACGGCGTCGCGCACGCGGTTGTCCTCGAAGGGCGCGCCGGGGCCGGAGTTCATCCCCAGGTAGGACATCTGGAAGGTATCGGTCTTGAGCGTCTTCAGGTTGGGATCGCTCTCGGCCTGCTTGAAGGCGTCGGGCGTGAAGTTGTAGGCGACGTCGATCTCACCGGAGGTGATGGCGGAGCGCTGGGCGTTGGACTCCTGCATGTTGCGCAGGATCACGCGCTTGATCGAGCCGGGGTTCGGGTACTCGGGGTTGGCCGACAGCACCACCTGCGAGCTGCGGTCCCAGCGGTCCAGCATGTACGGCCCCGAGCCGGCCGAGTGGTCGTTGAGCCACTTCTGGCCGTAGTCGTTACCGTCGACGTGCTTCTGTACCTCGGTGGCGTCCATGACGCCGCCGATGTTGAAGGTGAGCATGTTGAGGATGATCTGCGGGTTGACGCCCTTGGGCAGCGTGAGCTGCACCGTCTTGTCGTCGAGCGCCTTGGTGGAGCCCACCTTCATGCCGGCCACGTCGGTGAACAGGAAGGCCGACGGGCCGTTGATCTGGATGACGCGGTCGAACGACCACACCACGTCCTGCGCCGTCACCGTACGCCCCGTGGAGAACTTGGCGTCCTTGAGGTGGAAGGTGATGGTGCTGCCGCCGTCGGCCGTGCTGGCGATGTCCCAGCTGGTGGCCAGGCCGGGCACCACCTTCGAGAGGTCGGTGCCGTTGAACTGCACCAGCCGCTCGTAGATGTTGTCGTCGATGGGGGTGGACGAGAACTCGTAGGCCACGCCGGGATCGAGCGTGATCAGGTCGCTCCAGTCGCCGCCGATGACGAGGGTCTGCTGCTGCGCGGACTGCGCCGAGCCGAACGTCAGCAGCAGCGCCGCCGCGAGCGTAGCCAGGACCATCCATGAGGTGCGGAGTCGTACCATGGTTCCTCCTTCAAGGTGTTGGTCCCGCCATCTTATCCCCAACAGCGGCGGCAGGAGGGACCTCCCCGCCAGCGCGACGGTCCGGCGGCCGGCGCGCTGACGGGCGTCGCCATCAGGTCCAGTCCAGAATGACCTTCCCCGACCGCCCCGAGCGCATGGTGTCGAAGGCCTGCTGGAAGTCGTCCACGGCGAAGCGGTGGGTGATCACGGGCGCCAGGTCGAGCCCCGCCTGCAGCATGGCGGACATCTTGTACCAGGTGTCGAACATCTCACGGCCGTAGATGCCGCGGATCTCGAGCCCCTTGAAGATGATCCGGTTGAAGTCGACGCCGATGGGCGCTCCCGGGATCCCCAGCAGTGCGATCTTGCCGCCGTGGTTGATCGACGCCAGGATCTGCTCGAAGGCCCCCTGTGCCCCCGACATCTCCAGCACCACGTCGAAACCCTCCGTCATGCCGAGCTCCGCCATCACGTCCTTCAGGTCGGCATCGGGCCGGGACACGTCGACCGCGCGGTCGACCGCGCCCATGCGCTCCGCCATGGCGAGACGCTCGGCGTTGACGTCGGTGATGACGACGTAGCGGGCGCCCACGAAGCGGGCAACGGCCGCGGCCATCAGGCCGATCGGACCGGCGCCGGTCACCAGCACGTCCTCCCCGACCAGGGGGAACGCCAGCGCCGTGTGCACGGCGTTGCCGAAGGGGTCGAGGATGGCCGCCCAGTCGTCGGGGATTCCGTCCGGGACCTTGAAGGCGTTCCCTGCCGGCAGCACGAAGCGTTCGGCGAAAGCCCCGGGCCGGTCGACGCCGACGCCCTGGGTGTTGCGGCAGAGGTGGCGGCGGCCGGCGCGGCAGTTCCGGCAGTGGCCGCAGGTGATGTGCCCCTCGCCGGAGACGCGATCGCCGGGCGCGTAACCCTGCACCTCGGAGCCGACCGCCTCGACCACCCCGACGTACTCGTGGCCGGTGATCATGGGGATGGGAAGGGTGCGCTGGGCCCAGGCGTCCCAGTTGTAGATGTGCACGTCGGTACCGCAGATGGAGGTGTGGGTGATGCGCAGTTGCAGGTCGTTCGGCCCCATCTCCGGCTCGGGGGCGTCGATCCTCCACATGCCCTCGCGGGGGTGGAGTTTGGCGAGCGCCTTCACGCGATCACTCCGAGGTCACGGCCGACGCGCGTGAAGGCGTCGACCGCGCGCTGGAGCTGCTCGCGGGTGTGGAGCGCCGACATCTGGGTGCGGATGCGGGCCTGCCCGTTGGGCACCACCGGGTAGGAGAACCCGATGACGTAGATACCCTCCTCGGCGAGCAACTTCTCGGCCATGGCGGTGGCCAGCGCGGCGTCCCCGATCATGACGGGGATGATGGGGTGACCCTCGCCCGCAAGCGTGAAGCCCGCGCGCGTCATCGCCTCCCGGAAGAAGACGCTGTTCTCGCCCAGGCGCGTGCGCAGGTCGCCCGAGCGCTCGAGCAGCTCGAGGACCGCCAGCGACGCCGCCACCACGGCGGGCGCCACGGAATTGGAGAACAGGTAGGGCCGGCTGCGCTGCCGCAGCCACGCCACGATCTCCTTGCGCCCGCTGGTGTAGCCGCCGGACGCGCCCCCGAGGGCCTTGCCGAGCGTGCCGGTGAGGATGTCCACGCGTCCCATCACGCCGCGGAGCTCATGGGTGCCTCGACCCCGCTCCCCCAGGAAGCCGACGGCGTGGCTGTCGTCGACCATCACCATGGCGTCGTGGCGCTCTGCAAGGTCGCAGATCGCCTCCAGATCGGCGACCACGCCGTCCATCGAGAACACGCCGTCGGTGGCGATCAGCCGGTAGCGGGCGTCCGTCGCGGCCTCGAGCTGGCGCTCCAGGTCCGCCATGTCGTTGTTGGCGTAGCGGAAGCGCCGGGCCTTGCTGAGCCGCACCCCGTCGATGATGCTGGCGTGGTTGAGGGCGTCGCTGATGATGGCGTCTTCGGGACCCAGGAGGGCCTCGAAGAGCCCGCCGTTGGCGTCGAAGCATGAGGAGTAGAGGATGGTGTCCCCGGTGCCGAGGAAGCTGCTGATGCGCTCCTCGAGCTGCTTGTGGATGTCCTGCGTGCCGCAGATGAAGCGGACCGAGGCCATCCCGAAGCCACGCTCCTCGATGCCGCGCTGAGCCGCCTCCATCACCGCGGGGTGGTTGGCCAGCCCGAGGTAGTTGTTGGCACAGAAGTTGAGCACCTCCCCGCCGCCCTCGACCGTGATGGTCGCTTGCTGTTGGGAGGTGATGATGCGCTCGCCCTTGAAGAGCCCTCCGTCGCGTAGCTCGTCGAGCCGCTTCTCCAGGTCATCGAGGTAGTCGCGTCCCATGACTGCTCCTCCCGGCATGGGGCCAAGCGAGGCGCACGCCCCCGCTCTCGCGTAGGAGCCCCCGTCCACGCTACCGCGCCGCCCGGCGCCGTGCGCGAAGACGCACCGACCGTTGCGCCAGACGACCACGGAGCCATCGACCGTGGCCACCATCCGGACGCCTGCACGTCCCCCTGGTGTGACGCGAGAGAGGCCGTCAGGCACGTCCCATGCTACCGTCATGGTCAGCGATACGAAGCGCCGGACCGGTCGGTCGCGCCCTCCTCGTTCCCGTTCCATCTTCAACGACCGAAGCAAGCACACGGCGTTCGATCGCGATTTCCGGTTCGTCGCCCGCGAGCCGCAGCGTGGCATAGCTGCACCCCGCCGCTGAACCCCGCCACGATGCCGCCCCCGGACCCGAACTCCGAAGCGAGGGGACGACCATGAACTGGGATCAGATCCAAGGCAAGTGGAAGCAGTTCACCGGGGAAGTGCAATCCAACTGGGGCAAGCTCACGAACGACGACCTCCAGGAGGTCAAGGGCGACCGCACCAAGCTCTCCGGCAAGCTCCAGGAACGCTATGGCGTCACGAAGGAAGAAGCGGACCGTCAGATCGACCACTGGATGAAGAAGCACTGACGGCCGGTTGCGGCCCTGTGCCGTTGCGGGCGCCGGCACAGGCCGCCTCGCTGGGGGACGCACGCCGCACCCTCGGTGGGAGCCACGCCGCGCTTCCCACGTCACGTCGCGTCCGCGGCGCCGGTGCTAGCGTCGAAGCGTACCAGGACGGCCCATCCCGGGGCGCCCGGCTCCCGTTCCGGTCGCCGCCGGGTAACCGAACGGGCGACAGTGCGGGCCGGTGGACGGGGCTCCCGCCTCGCAACCGGAAGTGCACGGTCGCTCGGTCCCGAAGAGCAGCAACACCCGATCCCATAACAGGCAGGTGATCCCATGGCACAGACGAGCGATGTTCAACACGAGATCGACAGCCTCAAGGCCGATCTGAAGTCCCTGCGAGACGACCTCTCCGAGCTATCGAAGGCGGGTGGCAAGGCGGCCGGTGACAGCGTGCAGGCCGCTCGAGACTCCCTCCGCGAGGAGGCCGACAAGCTCATCGAGCGCTTGAAGAAGACCGCTTCCTCCGTGCAGGAGGAGGGTGAGCACGTCGCCGGGCAGGTGCGCGACGAGGTCACAGAGAAGCCGCTCCCATCGCTCTTGACCGCTTTCGGGGTCGGCGCGTTGCTGGGGTGGCTCGTGTCGCGCAAGTAGATGCGCGCCGCCTTCGCCGACGTCCTCATCGCGGCGCTCGAGCTGCTGGAGGCCGAGGCGCGCAGCGCCCGCAAGGGTCTGACGCGCGCGGCCGGCGCCGTCGCGCTGCTGGCGGCCGCCGCGCTCCTCGCGCTCGGAGCCGCCGCCCTGCTCGCTTGGGCGCTGTTGACGGCACTCTATCCGGTGATGGCGCCACCCCTGGCGCGCCTGCTCACGGGGTTCGGCGTCCTCATCGCCTCGGGAGGTCTCTTGTGGGCCGCCAGCCGCATGAACCGCTGAGTATCGCCGACGCCAAGGCGCGTCTTCGCCGCGCGGCGGCTGCAGGGGCCTCCGGCCCCGGCGAGACCGCTGTGGGCGGCGTGCGCCTGTTCGCCCGCACCCGCCCCTGGGTCGCGCTGGGTGCGGCCCTAGCCGCGGGGGTCGTAGTGGGCGCATCGAAACGCGCCCGCGCAGAACTCCCCCGACTGCTGCTACGCCTCCTCGGCTGACCCGCCGGCGTCATTCACCGTACGGCACCCAGATGTTCTTCACGCGGGTGGCGCGGCGCAGGTACTCCGCGCCCTCACCCTGCTCGGCGTCGAACCAGTCGCGGCGCTTGCCGTAGTTGACCCAGGTGGCCTTGAGGTTGTCCGCGCTCTCACGCTCCACCGCCGTCGAGCCCTCGGCCGAGCCCACGTACCACATCGAGGCCACGTCGGCGTGCCGCGCCAGCACCGCGGCGAGCTCGTCTCGGTCGCCGGTGACGATGTTGAGGGCCCCGGCAGGGAGATCGCTCGTGTCTATCACCTGATAGAAGTCGGTAGCGGCCAGCGGCCAGCGCGACGAAGGGACGGCCACGACGCGGTTGCCCATCGCCAGCGGCGGGGCCACGAGCGACACGAACGCCAGGAGCGGAGCCTCGTCGGGGCAAGCCACCGCCATCACGCCCCACGGCTCGGGCATGGCGAGCGTCACGTTGCGCAGCGGCGTTGCGTGCACGGCGCCGTCGAACTTGTCGGCGTGCGCCGCGTACAGGAACAGTCGCCGCACGCTCGCCGCGACCTCCCGTTCGGCGTCGGCCTTGCGCGCGCCGGTCATGGCGCGCAGCCGGGCGGCGAACTCGGCGGCGCGCGCATCCAGGTTCTCGGCCAGGAAGTAAAGCACTTGCGCCCGGTTGTGGGCCGTCGCCTTCGACCAGGCCACCCCCTTGCGCGCGGCCTCGACGGCGTTGCGCACGTCCTTGCGGTTGCCGAGCGGGGCCTCCCCCAGATGCGTTCCGTCGGCACCGAGCACCGGGTAGCTGTAGTTGCCGTCGGGGCGGGTCTGCTTGCCGCCCACGTAGAGCTTGGCCGTACGGTCGATGGCGCCGCCTTCCGGGGCTGGTGTGCCGGCACCCAGCGCCGCGCCACCGGCGGCGCCGCCGAGCTCTCCCTCGCCATAGGGCTCGAGCCGCGCCTCCCACGACGGCTTCAGGTACTCGAACATCCCCTCGCGTCCGCCCTCGCGCCCGAAGCCCGACTCGCGGTAGCCGCCGAAGCCACTGGCGGCGTCGAAGACGTTGGTGCAGTTCACCCACACCACACCTGCTTCCAGCTTGGGCGCGACGTCCAGCGCCAGGTTGACGTTCTCCGTCCATACGCTCGCCGCGAGCCCGTAACGGGTGTTGTTGGCCAGCTCGACGGCCTCGGCCGGCGTGCGGAAGGTCATGCTCACGATGACGGGGCCGAAGATCTCCTCCTGCGCTGCGGCCGAGGAGGGCGCCACCTCGCTGAACAGCGTCGGCGGGAAGTACAGGCCACCGCTATCGGAGACCTCCGCCGCCCACGAGGGCTGATAGCAACGGCCGCCCTCGGCCTTGCACTGCTCCACCAGGCGCGTGATCTTCTCGAGCTGCACCGGCGCGACGATGGCACCGATATCCATGGCCTTGTCCAGCGAAGGCCCCTCGCGCAGCGTCTCCATGCGGGCCCGGAGCTTCTCCTCCATGCGTGCGGACACGCTCTCCTGCACGAGCAGGCGGCTGCCGGCGCAGCACACCTCGCCCTGGTTGAACCAGATGGCGTCCACCACACCCTCCACCGCGCTGTCCAGGTCGGCGTCGTCGAAGACGATGAAGGGGCTCTTGCCGCCCAGCTCGAGCGACAGCTTCACGCCCCGGCCCGCGGTGGCCTGCCGGATGATGCGCCCCACCTCGGTGGAGCCCGTGAACGCCACCTTGGCGAGACCCTCGTGCGCCACCAGCGCGGCGCCGGTGCGTCCGTCGCCGGTCACCACGTTGAGCACGCCGGCCGGCAGACCCGCCTCGGCGGCGATCTCCGCGAAGGCCAGCGCCGTGAGCGGCGTGAACTCGGCCGGCTTCAGCACCACCGTGTTGCCCGCGGCCAGCGCCGGCGCCACCTTCCAGGCCAGCATCAGCAGCGGGAAGTTCCAGGGGATCACCTGGCCGCACACCCCGACCGGCTCGTAGCCGGCGAACGCGCTGTCCCGGAGCTGCGCCCAGCCCGCATGGTGGTAGAAGTGACGCGCCACCAGCGGAACGTCGATGTCACGCGTCTCGCGGATGGTCTTGCCGTTGTCGAGCGCCTCCAGCACCGCCAGCAGGCGCGCGTGCTTCTGCACGTGACGCGCCAGCGCGTAAAGGTGCCGCGAGCGCTCGAAGGGGGTCAGCGCCTGCCACGCCGGCAGCGCCTCCTTCGCGGCGCGCACGGCCGCGTCGACGTCGGCCTCGCCACCCTGCGCCACCTGCGCGAGCTCCGCACCGTCGCCCGGGTGCGTCGTCGCGAAGCGCTCCCCGTCGGCGGGGTCGATGAAGCGCCCGCCCACGAAGTGCCCGAAGCTGCGCTGGTGGCGCTCCAGCCAGGCCTGCGCGACCTCATCGCTCTCGGGCGCCGGGCCGTACTCCATGGTCTCGAAGATCGCTTTCACGGTCGGTTCCGCGGTCCTGCTCATGCGCTACGCTCCTGACGCTGCCATTCGCTGCGCAGCAGGCCGAACACCTCCAGATCGGCGGGTTCGCCCCCGCCGACCGGATGCACCGCTCGCAGCGTGCCCTCGTGTCGGAATCCGAGCCGCTCGGCGACGCGACGGCTGGGGATGTTGTCCGGCTGGCACCGGATCTCCACCCGGTTGAGGCCGTACTCCTCGAACATGACCCGCGTCAGTCCGGCCACCGCGCGCGTGACGACGCCGCGGCCGGACGCGCGCCGCGCGATCCAGTAGCCGAACTCGGTGCGGCCCACCACCCGGTCGAGATAGTGCACGCCCAGCATGCCGACCAGCTCATCATCGAGCCACATCCCCGTCTCGAACCCGTTGCCGCGCGCGAACTTCTCCAGCGCGCCCCGCAAGAAGGCCTGCACCGCCGCCTCGTCGGTGGACAGCGCCCACGGCAGGAACCGGCCCAGGTGCTCGCGGTTCTCCCCGACCAGGGACGCCAGCAGGGGTGCATGACGCTCCTCGAGAAGCACCAGGGAGAGGGAGTCGTCGAGCGGCAGACGGAACATCAGCCCACCGGGTGCCGGAAGCCGGCGGAGTAGCGGCCCGTGAGGCCGTGCTCGAGCTGGCGCTCGATGTCGGCGAGCAGCGAGCTCGCCCCGATGCGGAAGAGGTCGGGCTCGAGCCACCGGCGCCCCAGCTCCTCGCGCATCAGCGCCAGCCAGACCAGGGCGTCCTTGGCCGTGCGCAGGCCGCCCGCGGGCTTGAAGCCCACGGCAACGCCGGTACGCTCGTAGTACGCGCGGATGGCCCGCATCATCACCAGCCCGACCGGTAGCGTCGCGTTCACGCTCTCCTTGCCGGTCGAGGTCTTCACGAAGTCGGCGCCCGCCATCATCGCCACCAGGCTGGCCCGGTAGACGTTGCGTAGCGTGCCCAGCTCGCCGGTGGCCAGGATGGTCTTGAGGTGCGACTCGCCGGCCGCGTCGCGGAAAGCGCGCACCTCGTCGTAGAGCGCCTGCCAGTCGCCGGTGAGCACGTGACGGCGCGAGATCACGATGTCGATCTCGGCGGCGCCCGCACGCACGCTGCGGTCGATCTCCTCGAGGCGCGTCTCGAACGGCGAGAGCCCCGCCGGGAAGCCTGCGGAGACAGCGGCCACCGGTACGCCGGTGCCGCGCAGGGCCTCCACCGCCACCGGCACCATGTCGTGGTAGACGCAGACGGCTGCCGTGGTGAGGCCGGCGTCCGCCATGTCCATCGCCTCCAGCAGATCGCGCCGCACGGGATGCAACGCCTTGGCGCACAGCCGCCGCACCCGTCCGGGCGTGTCGTCGCCCGACAGCGTGGTGAGATCGATCAGGCGGATCGCGCGCAGCAGCCAGGCCAGCTGCCACTGCTTCTTCACGCTCCGGCGGGCGGGCAGCGTCGCGGCCCGGCGCTCGACGGCGCTGCGATTGACATGCGCGTCGCGGACCCAGTCGAGCGTCAGGGCCATGCCGGGGTTGCGCTTTTCGACCCCGTGCAGCGCCCGCTCTGCGGTGTCGCTCCCGATGTTCATAGCTTCGCTCCCCACCCGTGCTGTCGCAGCGACGGGCACGTCCCAGCATACATGTCGTGGTCGCTCGAACCGGCCCTGGACCACGATATGATGCGATCCTTGGCACGCGTGGCTGCACGCAGGCAGCTGCCGTTCACCCGGAGGGAGTCTCCATGCACCTGGCGCGGTTCCCGCGACGCCGCTACACCCCCCACACCACCCCGATCGAGCCGCTGGAGCGGCTCAGCGCGCACCTGGGTGGCCCCAACCTCTACATCAAGCGCGACGACCTGCTCGGCCTGACGGCCGGCGGCAACAAGACGCGCAAGCTCGAGTTCCTCGTTGCCGACGCGCTCTCCCAGGGCGCGGACACCCTCATCACCACCGGCGCCGTGCAGTCGAACCACTGCCGGCTGACCCTGGCTGCCGCCGTGCACGAGGGGCTCCATTGCCGCCTGGTCCTCGAGCAACGGGTGCCGGGCAGCTACGATCCGGGCGCCAGCGGGAACAACTTCCTCTACCGCCTGCTCGGTGTCGAGTCGATCACCGTCGTCGAGGGCGGAACCGACCTGATGGCGGCGATGCAGCGGGAGGCCGAGGCGCTCGAGGCCGAGGGACGCCGGGCCTACGTCATCCCCGGAGGGGGCTCCACCCCGCTCGGCGCGCTGGGCTACGTGGCATGCGCCGAGGAGCTGCTGGCGCAGACCTTCGAGACGGGGCTGAAGCTCGACCACATCGTGAGCGCCAGTGGCAGCGGCGGAACCCACGCCGGCCTGGTGGCGGGGACCTGGGGAACGAGTGCCAACGTCCCCATCACCGGCATCAGCGTGCGGGCGAAGAAGGCGGCGCAGGAGGAGCGCATCCTGGGGCTAGCGCGCCTGACCGCGGAGCTGGCCGGCGTGAAGGCCGAGCTGCCGCCCGAGGCCGTGAGCGTGCTCGACGACTACGTGGGGCCCGGCTACTCGCTGCCCACCGACGCCATGATCGAGGCCGTGAAGCTGTTCGCCTCGCTCGAGGGCATCCTGCTCGACCCGGTCTACACCGGCAAGGCGGCCGCCGGGCTGATCGATCTGGTGCGGCGCGGGCGTTTCGAGCGCGACGAGAACGTGCTGTTCCTGCACACCGGCGGCTCCCCCGCTCTCTACGCCTACCAGGACGTGTTGCTGGGATGAACGGCGCCACCAGCCATGGGCCGCGCCGGACGGTGGGCGTGCTCGGTGGGCTCGGCCCCGAGGCCACCCTCGACTTCTTCGCCAAGGTGCTGCGGCGCACCCCCGCCGAACACGACCAGGACCATCTGCACCTGATCATCGACAACGATCCGGGCGTCCCCGATCGCAACGACGCGGTCGCGGGACGCGGACCGTCGCCCGCGCCCCGGCTCGGGGCCATGGCGCGGCGTCTGGAGGGGGCGGGGGCAGACTTCCTGGTGATGGTGTGCAACGCTGCCCACGCCTTCCAGGGTGCGGTCGTTCAAGCCGTCGCCATCCCCTTCGTCAGCATCATCGACGAGACGGTCGACGCGACGCTGGCGCGCGCGCCGGAGGCTCGTTGTGTCGGCGTGCTGGCGGCCGAGGGCGCGCTCGACGCAGGGCTCTACCAGCGGGCCTTCCAGGCTCGGGGGGTGACGGCGCTGGTCCCGGAGGGGGACGACCGCGCGCGCTTCATGGACCTGATGTACGCGATCAAGGGCGGAGACAAGGGGGACGAGGTAGCGCAGGGCATGCTCCGCCTGGCCCGCGCGCTCCGTGAAGCCGGCGCCGAAGCGCTGGTGGCCGGCTGCACCGAGGTCCCGCTGGTGCTGACGCAAGACGCGTTGGACGGCGCCGAACTGGAGCTGCCGCTCGTGGCCTCGACCGACGCGCTGGTCGAGGCCACGGTGGCGATCGCCCTGGGCGAGCGCCCGCTGCCCGCGCCCCCCGCGTGAGCCGCATCGTCGTGGCGGAGTACCTGCCGGAGGCGGCCCTGGACCTGCTGCGTGACGCCGGCGAGGTCGTCGGCGGGCCGGATCTGCACGCCCGGCGCCCCGACTTGAAGGAGCTCCTTCGCGACGCCGAGGCGCTGGTGGTCCGCAACCAGACGCGCGTCGACGCGGAGCTGATCGAAGCCGCGCCGCGCCTGCGGGTCGTCGGAAGGGTCGGCGTCGGTCTCGACAACTTCGATCTCGGTGCTCTGCGCGAGCGCCGCGTGACCCTCACCTTCTCCCCGGGCGCCAACGCCGCGAGCGTGGCGGAGTACGTGTTGGGTGCGATGCTGACCGTCTACCGGCGCTTCGGCGCAGTGGCCGACGCGGTCGCTGCCGGAGGGTGGGACCGCGAGGCGGCCACCGGCCGCGAAGCGTTCGGCGGGGTGATGGGCATCGTCGGGCTGGGCGACATCGGGGCGCGCGTGGCCAGCCGGGCCCGCGCCTTCGGGATGACGGTGCTCGCCACCGACCCCTACCTGCACGACGCCAGCCTCCCCGTGCAGGAGAACGGCGTGACGCTCGTCGGGCTCGACGAGTTGCTGCAACGCTCGGACGTGGTGACACTGCATCCGCCACTGACGCCGGCGACGCGCCACCTGCTCGGAGCGGCGCAGCTCGAGCACATGAAGGCGGGCTCGGTGCTCGTCAACACCGGCCGCGGGGCTCTGGTGGACGAACGGGCGCTGGCGCAGGCCCTACGCCGCGGCCGGCCTGCCGCGGCCGTGCTGGACGTGCGCGATCCAGAACCACCGGGCGAAGACGACCCCCTCCGGGGCGCACCCAACCTGCTGGTGACGCCCCACGTGGCGGGTGTCACCGCCCAGGCGCTGGAACGCGGCGCCAGCCACGTGGCGCGCGACGTTGCCCGCGTGCTGGCAGGCGACCCCGCGGTGAGCGCCGTCCAGCTGTAGCGGCCGCGCCCACACCACGCCCGGCAGCCGCCTCCCCTCTGGGTCCGGCACGCTGCGCGCGCGGATCGACGCCGGTTCCCGCTTACGGCCGGCGGCCCGGGTCACCCCCGTCCCACACTTCTCAGTGAGCTCGCGCCTCGGTCGCGCCGTCATGGACGCATTGCGTCCATTTCGTTGACTTGCATGACGCATTTCTCCTATGATGGGCGTTGCCTGAAAAGTCATGCGCACGGGAGGATGGACCCTCGCCCAGGCAGGTCCAGTCTTGGATGAGAATCGGTACCTATCACCAGCTCGACCGCATCGACCAGCAGATCGTCGACCTGCTGCGCACCGACGGGCGCATGCCTTACCGCGAGATCGCCCGTCGCCTGGCGGTCTCGGAGTCGATGGTGCGCAAGCGCGCCGGCAAGCTCCTCGAGTCCGGCTGGATGCGGATCCTCGCCATCAGCGACCCCCTCAAACTGGGGGTCCCCATCGTCGCCACCACCTACGCGAGCGTCAGTCCGAACGTGCTGGAGGAGGTGACCGACGCGCTCGCCCGGAACGAGGCGGTCCGCTACCTGGCCATCGGCGTGGGCAGCCGCAACCTCGTGGTCGAGTCGCTCCACGCCTCGGTCGAGGACGTGCACGCCTTCATCCAGAAGGAACTGGGAAGGGAGGGGGTCTACGAGAGCGAGACCATCCACGTGGTGAAGATCAAGAAGAGCGTCTGGGACTGGCCCTTGCCGACCGAGTCCGACGACAGCACCATGGCACCGAGCCCGAAACGGAGAGACGAACCATGAAACGCTTGACCCTGACCCTCGGCCTTCTCGCGATGCTGGCCGCCGCCAGCCTGGGTTTCGCCCAGAAGAGCGGCGGCACCCTGATCGCGGCGTGGGCCCAAGACCCGGTGAGCCTGGACCCCCAGGTCACCAGCGCCTACTCGAGCTTCCAGGTCCTGGAGAACGTGCTCGACACCCTGGTCGCCCTCGACCAGCAGGACAAGATCGTGCCGTCGCTGGCCAGCAGCTGGGAGTCCTCCGCAGACGGGCTCACCTGGACCTTCCACCTGCGCCACGACGTCAAGTTCAGCAACGGACGACCGATGACCGCGCAGGACGTGGTCTACACCTACGACCGCATGCTCGATCCCAAGACCGGGTCCGGCAACGCCTACCTGCTGGCCGGCGTCAAGAAGGTCAGCGCGCCGGACGACTACACCGTGCAGTTCCAGCTCGAGGCACCCAACGTCGCGCTGCTCGGCCACCTGGCGGTCAACAAGTCCGTCGGCATCATCGCCAAGGAGTCGGTCGAGAACGGCACCATCAAGACGCAGCCGATCGGCACCGGCCCGTTCATGATCAGCGATTTCCAGCCCGGTCAGAAGGTCGTGCTGAAGAAGAACCCCTACTACTGGAAGCAGGGCCTTCCCTACCTCGACGAGGTCGACATCCGCATCCTCACCGACGAATCGGTGCGCCAGACGGCGCTGCTCTCGGGCGACATCGACTGGGCCATCAGCGTGCCGCCGCAGAGCCTGGACCAGCTCCAGAACGCGCAGGGCGTGGTGGTGGACAAGACCACGGCGGGCGCCTACTGGTACATCGGCATCAACCTCAACAACCAGTACCTCAAGAACCCCAAGGTGCGTGAGGCCATCAACTACGCCATCAACCGCAAGGACATCACCACCGCGATGACCTTCGGCACCGGCGAGCCGACGCAGGATCCGATCCCGTCGTCGAGCGCCTGGGCGTACAACTACGCGCCCTACAGCTACGACCCCGGCAAGGCCAAGCAACTCCTGGCCGACGCCGGCTACCCCGACGGCTTCCGCATGATGATCATGCCCACCACCCAGTACCCGGAGTCGGTGCGCGGCGCCCAGGTGATCCAGCAGGAGCTGGGCCAGATCGGCGTCAAGGTGACCATCAAGACGCTGGAGTGGGCGCAGTGGCTGCAGGAAGAGGGCAAGGGCAACTACGACACCTACGTGTGCTCGTGGAACGGCCTCGTCGACCCCGACGACTACTTCTACGCCCAACAGAAGACGGGTGAGGTCTTCAACTTCACCGGCTACAGCAACAGCAAGGTCGACCAGCTGCTGAGCGAGGGCCGCAAGACGCAGGGCTTCGACCAGCGCAAGACGATCTACCAGCAGGTCAACAAGATGGTGGTGGACGACGCGCCGTACATCTACATGTACAACCCCGCCAACATCAACGCCTACCGCGACTACGTCAAGGGCTACTCGGCCCGGCCCGATCAGGCCGTGAACTTCAGCCAGACCTGGCTCAACAACTGAGCCTCGTTCCTTGAGCCGCGTGGGAGGCGGGTGGACCCGCCTCCCACGCTCGTCCGTTTCCGCTATCTTGTCTACAGAGGTACCCGTGAGCCTTCGCTATCTTCTGCAACGGCTGGGCACGCTGCTGCTGGTCCTGTTCGGGGTATCGATCCTGACCTTCTCGATCATCCCGCTGGTGCCGGGCAGCCCGGCTCGCGTCACGCTCGGCGTGCAAGCGACCGACGCGTCGGTCGCCGCGCTCGAGCACCAGATGGGCCTCGACCGCCCCCTCACCACCCAGTACTGGACGTGGGTGACGGGCATCGTCCTGCACGGAGATTTCGGCAAGAGTCTGATCAGCGGCAAGCCCATCACCGAGCAGGTCCGGCACCGCCTGCCCGCCACCCTGATCCTGGCCTTCGTCGCCCTCCTCATCGGATTGATCATCGCCATCCCCAGCGGCATCCTCTCGGCGCTGCGCCCCGGCAGCGCGCGCGACCTGGGCGTGTCGCTGATGAGCCAGATCGGGGTGTCGATCCCGGACTTCTGGCTCGGCATCCTGCTCATCCTGGTCTTCGCCCAGTACCTGCACTGGCTGCCCTCCAGCGGCTACGCTCCCCTCTCCGAGGGGCTGGGCGCCTATCTCAGGCACATCCTGCTTCCCGCCGCCACCGCCGGCGTCATCAGCGGCTCGATCATGGCGCGCTTCGTGCGCTCGGCCATGATGGAGGTGCTCAGCAACGACTACGTGCGCACGGCGCGAGCCAAGGGGCTCAACCCGCGCCGCGTCATCGGCAAGCACGTGCTCCGCAACGCCGCCATCACCATCGTCACGATCATCGGTTTGCAGATGGCGACACTGCTTTCGTCGGTGGTCGTGGTCGAGATCATCTTCGCCTGGCCGGGGCTGGGCTCGATGGCCCTCAACGCCACTCTGCAGCGCGACTATCCGGTGTTGCAGGCGTCGGTGCTGCTGTTCGCCACCTCCTTCGCCGTCATCAACCTGCTGACCGACCTCTCCTATGTCTTGCTCGACCCGAGCGTGGAGTACGCATGAGCGACGCCTCCATCGCCACGGCACCCGGTGCGGCCGGCGAGAAGGAGACGGCGGGGCGCCGCTCGCTGCTACGGCGCGCGCTGCGCCACCCGCTCGTGGTCACCGGCAGCGTCGTGGTCCTCGCTCTCGCCGTCGTCGCCGTCTTCGGGCGCTGGCTGGCGCCCTTCGATCCGACCAGCATGGACTTCGGTGCCCGTTTCGCGCCACCCTCCTGGACCCATCCCTTCGGCACCGACGACTTCGGGCGCGACGTCTTCTCGCGCGTGCTCTACGGCGCCGCGGTGTCGTTCAAGGTGGCCTTCATCGCCGTCGGCCTCTCCGGCACCATAGGCGTCCTGCTGGGGCTGCTGGCCGGCTTCCGAGGCGGCTGGCTCGACGAGCTCGTCATGCGCGTGATGGACATCCTGTTCGCGTTCCCGGCGGTGCTGCTCGCCATCACGGTGATGGCCATCCTGGGACGTGGCGTCGGCAATGCCATGATCGCCATCGCCATCGTCTACATCCCGATCTTCGCGCGCGTCACGCGCGGCGCGGTGATCAGCGTGCGGGGCCGGGAGTTCGTGACCGCCGCGCGCGCCATGGGCCAGGGGCAGTGGCGCATCATGCTGCGCCACGTCCTCCCCAACTCGCTGGGGCCGATCATCGTGCAGACCTCCCTCAGCCTGGCCTTCGCGATCCTGGCGGAGGCGGCGCTGTCGTTCTTCGGTCTGGGCACCCAGCCTCCCGAGCCGAGCTGGGGGCGCATGCTCTCCGAGGGGCGCTCGTTCCTCCACCAGGCCCCCTGGATGGGCATCTTCCCGGGCCTGGCGATCATGGTCACGGTTCTCGGCTTCAATCTCCTCGGCGACGGCCTGCGCGACGTGCTCGACCCGCGCTCGTCCCGTTGAGCCCGGCGCGGTGAGGCCTTGACCGCGGCCGATGCGCGCGAGCCGGGCGAACCGGCGGCCTCGGGCCGTCTGGTACGTGTGCGCGCCTCCGTCTCCCTGCTGGCCGGCGCCGGCCTGCTGCTGGAGATCGCGCTCACGCGCGTGCTGTCGCTGCTCTACTTCAGCCCCTTCGTGTACGTGCTGCTGGCCGTCGCGGTGCTGGGGGCCGGCCTGGGCGCGGCCGCGGCCACCCTGCTGCCAACGACCCGCACCCGGGCCGGCGCCGCGATCGCCGCCGCTGCCGGCGCGCTCGCCACCCCCCTGGTGGTGGTCCTGCTCCTGAGGGTGGCGACGGCGCCCCTGCAGGGTGTCGCCCTGGCGCTGTGCACGCTCCCGTTCGCGTTCCTGGGGCATGCCCTGGCCACGCTCTTCGCCCTGCACAGCGCCCGCGCCCCTCGGCTCTACCTCCACGACCTGGCCGGCGCCGGGATCGGCGCCCTGGCGTCCGTCGCGGCGCTCGACCTCCTCGGCGCGCTCGGTGCGGTGCTGCTGGCGGGCCTGGTGCTCGCGCTCGCCGCCCTCTTGCTCGCGCCGCGTGCCTACCGGCCGTCCGCAGCGATCGTGGTCGTCGTCGGCGCCGCGCTGCTGACCGGGCACGCGGCGACCGGCTGGCCGCAGCCGCCGATGGCCCGGCTCGCCGCCGCCAAGCCCCTGAGTCGCGAGCTGCGAAGCGGCGCCAGCGAAGTAGCCCACGCCTGGGACGCCCTGGGGCGCAGCGACCTGGTGCGGCGGCCCGACGGAAGCCTCTATCTCTACCTCGACGGCGGCGCCGGCTCGCTGGTACCCGACACCGCGCGGCCCACCACCTACCTGCACGACGTGGGCGCCTACGCGTACGCCGTCCAGAGTCCGCAGAGCGTGTTCATCATCGGTCCCGGCGGCGGTCTGGACGTGGCCCTGGCCCATGCCTTCGACGTGCCCGACGTCACCGCTGTGGAGCTGAACGGCGCCGGCGTGCGGCTGGCGCGCCGGGCGTCGGCCGACGGCCTGATCGCGGGCGCCCCCGCGTACGACGGCACCACGCTTCGCATCGACGAGGGCCGCAGCACCCTGCGGCGCACGCAGCAGCGCTTCGACCTGATCCTGCTCTCGCAGGTGGTCACGGACGCCGCCGAGGCACGCTCGTACGCGCTGGTCGAGAACGCGGTGTACACGGTGGAGGCCTTCCGGGAGGATCTCGATCACCTCGCTCCGGGCGGCGCCATCGCCCTGAAGCTCTACGACGAGGTCACCCTCACGCGCGCCCTCACCACCGCGGTGACCGCCCTGTCGGAACACGGCATGAGCGAGGCCGACGCCCTGCACCACACCCTGGCGGTGCTCGACGCGCGGGGCGGGCGCCCCATCCCGTTGCTCATGGTGTTCGACCATGCGCTCGGCCGCGACGAGGCGCTGGCCTACGGCCGCCTGGCGCGCTCGGCCGGACTGCAGGTCCTCTACCTCCCGGGGCTGGTGGAGAATCCGCCGCTCGATGCCCTGAGCGCGGGAAGCACCGACCTGCGGCGCATCGAGGCCGCCAGTGGAGGCGTGGACATCCGGCCCACGCACGACCGCCGGCCCTTCTTCTTCCAGTTCGAACCGGGCCTGCCGCGGCCCCTGCTGTCGCTGCTCGTGGGGCTGGCCGTACTGACGGCCGCGGCAGCCGTCCTCTTGGCCCTCCGGCAACGTCGCCGGCGCGGGCCCGCGCGGCTGGCGCCGCTGCTCTTCGGCGCACTCGGCGCCGGCTTCATGTTGTTCGAGGTCGGTGCGCTTCAACGGCTGCGCCTCTACCTGGGGCACCCCACGTTGACGCTGGCGGTGGGGCTGGCCGCGCTGCTGGTGGGGGCCGGGCTGGGCGCCGGGCTGGCGGGCGGCGCCGCTCGCCGGGTTGGCAACGCAGCTCGAGGCGAGCTCCGGGTGGCCGCCTTGGCGGCACTGCTGGTGGCGGCGGCCGGCCTCGTCTGGAGCCTGCTGTTCCCGGCGTGGTCGGGGGCCACCCTGGCCTGGCCAACGGCCGCAAGGGCCGCGCTGGCCGCGGCGACGCTGCTGGTGGTGGCGCTGCCGATGGGGATGCCGTTCCCGCTGGCGCTGCGGGCCGTAGGACGGACGGGCCCCTCGGAGGTGGCGCTGGGCTGGGCGGTCAACGGTGTTGCGGCGGTCCTGGGCAGCAGCGCCGCCACCGCCGTGGCCTTGACCTGGGGCTTCCCCTACGTGCACCTGGCCGCCGCCGCCGCTTACCTGCTGGCTGCGGGCACGGCCCCCCTGATGGCGCGCAGCGACGCGTTCACGCCGGCGGGCGCACCACCGACGACCCTTCCCTGAGCGAGCGCTCCACGGCCACGCACAGCGCCACCGCCACACGTCCGTCGTGACCGTCGGCCGGAACCGGCGTCCCCTCGGTGACGGCACGCAAGAACGCCGTCGTCTGCCGCGGCAGGTCGAAGGCGTGGCCCGTGCGTTGCGGCACCGGCACCGTGCGGATACCATCGTCGTCCTGCGTCCACAGCGACACGGTCGGGTCCTCGTCGGTGTCCTGCCGCCCGTCCCAGCGCGCCCGCAGGGCGCCGTCCTCGGCGTTGAGGTCGCAGCGCACGTGGTGCTCGAAGCCCGCGACGGTGCGCGTGACCATGGCGCGAGCTCCGCCCGCGAACGAGAGTCTCACGTCGAGGTTCTCGTGCGCCCCCTCACGGCCGGCGCGGCTCACCGACCAGGCCTGCACCTCCGTGACCTCGCCGAGGAGCCAGCGCGCCAGGTCGAAATAGTGGATCGGCTCCTCGAGGATGCTGCTGCCGAGCCTGGCGGGATCCTGCTTCCAGCCCGACGCACCCGCGCGGTAGGGGCGACGGAACAGGCGCAGGTCGAGGTGATCGGGCCGGCCCAGCTTCCCGGCCTCCGCGCGCACCGCCTCGAACAGGCGGAACACGCGCATCTCGTGGCCGACCGCCAGCACCCGGTCCGCGCGGCGCGCCGCCTCGAGGATGCGGTCGCAGTCCTCGATCCCGATCGCCATCGGCTTCTCCACCAGCACGTGCTTGCCCGCCTCGAGCGCGGCCACGGCGTGCTCGGCGTGCAGGTCGTTGGGGCTCGCCACGATGACAGCGTCGAGCTCGGAGGCGAGGAACGCCTCCAGGTCCGTGGTCACCGGCACCTGCCAGGCGCCCTGCAAGCGGTGCGCGCTCACCTCGCTGCGTACCAGCACAGCCGCAAGCGGCGCGCCGACGCTCTCCAGCGCGGCGCGGTGCATGGCGGCCCAGCGGCCGCCGCCGATGATACCCACACGTACCGGAAGGCGCCCGCTGCCACCGCTCATGCCGCCTCCCCCGCGAGCGGCGGGAGGTCGCCCTGCACCTCGGCCGGGACGACTTCGCGGTCTTCGGCGATCGAGGTCAGCACGGCGAGCGAGGTGCGCAGGGCGCGCACGCCGTCGTCCATGGTTGCCAGGGGCCGGTGCTCGAGCCCGTGCAGCTCCCGGTGGAACGCCCGGATCTCCTCCCGCCAGGGGTCGGAGGCCGGGGGCTCCCAACGCAGCGTCCCCTCCGAGGTCAGCAGCTCGACCCGGTCGGGCCACTCCGCCGTGATCAGCCCGTCGGGCCCCATGTAGGTGTGACGTTCGGTGGCGGCGATGCCCGCGGGCAGCCCCCAGGACACCTGGATCTGCCCCACGCCCCCGCCCGGATAGCGCAGCGTGATGTGCGCGCTGTCCAGCGCCTTGTGCCGGATGCTCGCCAGTGCCGGCTTGCCGTCGCCGAACGTGTAGCCGTAGGCGCGCACCCCACTCGGACGTTCACCGTAGAACGCCTCCCACTGGTCGAAGATGTGGCAGCACATGTCGATGATGGGGCCCCCGTTGGCCGCCGCGTCGTGCATGAGCAGCTTGGGTCGGATGCCCGCGGCGATGGTGGCCTGCGCCAGCACCGGCCCGCCGATCCTCGCGCCGAAGGCGAGCATCTGGTGGCTGGCGGGGTCGAAGCGGCGCATGAAGCCGATGCGCAGGAGCTTGCCGCTCTCCTCCGCGGCCTGGCTCATGGCCTCGGCCTCGGCCAGGCGCAAAGCGGCCGGCTTCTCGCACAGCACGTGCTTTCCCGCCCGCAACGCCGCCACGGTGTAGCGAGCATGCAGATAGGTCGGCGTGCAGACCGAAGCCGCGCCGACGTCGGCGCGCTCCAGCGCGGTGCCGAGGTCGTCGAGCGCGAGGGCGCCGAAGCCAGCAGCTACGCGCTCGCCCCGGCTCCGATCGGGGTCGACCACCGCCACCACGCGGGCGCCGGCCTCCGCCCACCAACGTGCGTGACGGGCGCCCATGTCGCCTGCGCCGACGACCACGACGCCGAGCGGATCCTGGGACCCTTGCTTCGGGATGCTCATGGCAGGTACCTCCGGTGCCAGCCCTCCCCGGCGCCCTCCATCGCAGGCGCGCCGCCATAGCGGCGGTGGTCGTGCCACGGCAGCGCGCCGTCGGCGCGAGCGGAGATGGCACGAAGGTAGGGTAGCGCTCGCGACCGCAGCTGCTCTTCGACCGCCGCCGCGTCGGGGTAGGCCTCGAGGGCCTCCAGCCACACCGCGCGGCCCGCCAGGAAGCCGCTCGCACCGGCATCGAAGGCGAGCTCGAGATCGATCTCGAACTCGGCCGGCCCGACGCCCGCGCTCAGCAGCACCCAGGGTGCGGGGCAGGCATCGTCGAGCTCCGCCAGGAAGCCGCGTACCTCGTCCAAGGAGAAGAGGGCGGGGCGCTCGCGACCGTCGAAAGCGCCGCCGTGATAGCCACGGCAGTGCTTGAGGTCGGCGGGGAACTCGAGCTTGAAGACGTCTACCCCGAAGCGCGGCTCGGCGAAGCGCCGCACGGACGCGAGGACGCGCTCGGGACGACGCGCCTGGTACTCCGGCGAGGCGGGGTCCTCGCCCGGTTTCGGGTAGACCAGCAGCTCCAAGATGAACGGGATGTCGCTCACCCGGCAGGCCTCGCCCACCTCGGCCACCAGCCGTTCCTGGTGCGCGCGCGTCGCTTCCGAGGTGTCGGGGCGATACCAGGCCAGCAGCTTGACGCCGGACGCCCCTGCGCGTTTGATGGCCCCGACGCTCCATCCCTCGATGAGCCTGGAGCGACGCTCCCCGTCGATGACCTCGAAGCCGTAGTCCTCGAGCGTGCCGATCAGCGCGGTGCTGCCGGGAACGGCCGACAGGGCGGTGGCGTGCGTCCAGACCGGATCGATGAGGATCGCGCCCGCCTCCGGGGCCAGCACCCGGGTGAGGAGCGCCTTGGCTTCGGCCACCTCATCGAAGCTCAGGCTCTGCGGGTCCCGGTTGCCGGCGCGCGCCAGCGCCTGGAACAGGGGCGGACGTTGATCGACCGCCACCATGCGGAACACGCCGTCGTCGTCGGCGAGCGTCATCATCGCGCGCAACTTGCCGGCACTCAGGGTCTTACTCATGCTCACACCTCCACCGTCATCGTCACGGAGTCCATCTCGATTCATCGGTCGGGACCATGGTTCGGGACCATGGGTCGCGTGCGTCTGCCGCGGACGTGCTGCGGGTTCCGGGGCTGGTTCCTGCTGCGGCATCCGGAGCCGTGGCGCTGGCCGCCATCAGCGCGGGGGCGTCCCGGCGTCCGGGCGCGCATCCCCCGGCCCGGTGGCAGTGCGGAAGGCGACCACGTCGTCGTGGCTGGGCAGTCCGGCGCGCGCACCGAAGGCGCGGCACGCCATCGCCGCCGCCGTAGCCGCGTAACGGGCGGCCTCCTCGGCGGATGCGCGCCGCGCGATAGCGGCGGCGTACGCGCCGTGAAACACATCGCCCGCGCCGGTGGTGTCCACCGCCTCGACGCGCGGGGCGGACACGTGCAGGGTGTGCTGACCCTCCAGCAGCAGCACCCCCTCCGCACCCAGGGTGATCCCCACCACCTGATCGGGGCGCCGCCGCAGGCGCGGCAACGCCGCCTCGGGGTCGTCCCGGCCGATCAGCTCCTGCGCGCACTCGCGCGCCACCAGCAGATGATCGGCCAGGCCGGCATCCTCCCAGTGGCGGAGGTTGCCGTAGTCGGCAACGACGGGGACGTTGCCGGCGCGGGCGGCCTCGGCGGCGGCGCGGCACAGGCGAGGATGCCTCAGGTCAACGAGCACCGCCCCGGTCCCTTCGAGGAAACCGGCCGGCAGGTGGGAGGGGTCGTCCTCGAGCCCGCTCCCGCGGTAGGGGAAGATCCACCGTTCCCCGTCGGGCGCCACCAGCACGGCGCTGACGAACGTGCGCGCGCCGGGCAGCCGGTGCACGCCGGAGACGTCCACCCCATGCGCCTCGAGATCGACGAGGGCGGTGCTGCCGGCAGCGTCGTCGCCGTGGAGCGCCACCAACGCGGCGGCCACCCCGAGGTGCGCGGCCGCCGCGGCGGCCGTGGCGGCCGGCCCACCTCCCTGCGTCCGGTAGGCAGTGGCGTCGGTGCGCGAGTGGACCGGCGGGAAGCGCTCGACCCGCCACACGTGATCCAGACACGACAAACCGACACACACCACACGCGGCCCACTCACGAGCGCAGATAGGACGCCGGGGGCAGCGCCGGCAGGACGTCCGCACCGAGGTAGGCGCAAAGCTCGTAGAGCGCTTCCACCCGGTCGCCGCGACCGAAGGCGAGGTGGTGCGGCAACCGCCTGTCGAGCAAGTTGGCGACGAAGGCGCGCACATCGACGGGGCTCTCACCCCAGCGTAGTCCTCCGATCCAACCGCGGACGCCGTCGTAGCCCACCTTCTCCTCGCGGCGTACCTCGCCGCCGACGATGACGGCGCGCCCCCCGGAGCTCAGCAGCCGGAAACCGGTCACGGGACCGGCCCGCAGGCGCATGTCGCGCACGACGCCGGTGCCGTCGCGGTTGAAGTGCGTGGTGAGACGGGTGTCGGGACCCCCCGAAGGTCCCGGCGCCGCCCACGCCACGGGCGCGTTGCCGCAGTGCCAGACCTGGAGGCTGTCGTCGGCCTCGTCCACGTCGGAGAGGTCCATGAGGATGGCGGGGTCGCCGCTGACGCCCTGCAGCGCGAGCATCGACAGCGCTCCCATCACGTCCCCCTCGCAGGCGGCGGGCACCTCGCGGCCGCTGGAGTCCCCCATCGCGGCGCATGCCATCGAATCGCAGGTGTCCGGCACCTCCGGCCAGCACCGCACGGCCAGTGCCGTTGCTCCCGTCTCCTCGGCCAGCCTCTCGAGGGCGGCGTCGATCCGCGCGCCTCGGACGAGCTGCTCGAACGATACGTCCGCGCGCTCGCGCTCCTGCCAGCCGCGAGCCCGCGCCTCGGCCTCGGCTTCCGGCACCGCCGCCACGCGCTCGAACAGCGCCGCCAGGTCGCGCGCGACGACCTCGACCCCCTCGAAGGCGGGCGCCTCCTGGAGTCCGTAGAAGCCCGGCGCGGTGCCACCGATCGCCAGGATGCGGGCGCTGTGCACCGCAGCCAGACCGCGAAGGGCACCTATCGTGGCCGCGAACCGTCGCCCGAACTCCGGGTCGTCGGGCAGGCCGTAGAACCACTTGACGGGCTCGGACTTGGCGACCTGGGGCGCGTCCAGCAGCGAGAGCGTCATGTTCAGGCCGCACAGCGAGTTGAGCGGCAAGGGCCCCTCGCGCCAACCGCCCGCCCGCTCCGGCACGCCCCACAGGCCGACCCGCTCGGCGGCCGCGAGCAGGGGCGCGACCACGTCGCCGGTCGCGAACGTGGTGAGCTGCACCAGCAGGTAATCGAGGCCCTCTTCGGCGAGCACGCGGGCCGCTCGCGCGGCCTCGGGCGCGTCCCGCACCGCCTGCACAGGCGCGACCAGCTCGAAGCCGAGCCGCTCCGCCAGCCTCTCCATACCTTCGAGGCTGCGGCGCGCAGCCGCTGCGCTGTCCCCCTTGAAGGCGGGCCGCGTCACCGAGACGAACCCGATACGGGGTCGGATCATCGCTGGATCATCCTTTGACTCCTCCGGCGGTGAGACCGCTGATGATGCGCTGCTGGAAGAACAGGATGAGCAGCACGAGGGGGACGATCCCCAGGGTGACGGCGGCCGAGATCACCGCCCAGGGGAAGGCGAACTCGCCCTGGTAGAGGGTGATGCCGACGGGAATGGTTCGCATGGTGGTGGCGGTGTTGAACGTCAGCGCCAGCAGGAACTCGTTCCAGGAGTTGACGAACGCGATGATGCCCGCCGTCACGATACCGGGCGCCGACAACGGGGCCACGATGCGGACGAGCGCGCCCAGCCGGCTGGCGCCGTCCACCGTGGCCGCCGACTCCAGGTCCTCCGGGATGAGCTGGAAGAAGCTCGTCAGGATCAGGGTGGTGATCGGCAGGCTCAGGGCGACGTAGGGGATGATCAGTGCCCAGTAGGTGTTGAGCAGGTTCGGCGTCATGACGGTGGTCGGGAGGAAGCTCCACCCCATGGCGTGCAGGTACGCCACGACCTGACTGAGGCCGGGGACCTCGACGCCTACGAACAGGCGGTAGAGCGGGACCAGCATGACGAGCGCCGGGAACATGCTCGTCATCACGATGGCCGTGAGCAGGGCGCGGCGGCCGCGCAACCTCAGCCGTGCAAGGGCATACCCTGCCAGGGACGCAAAGAGCACACAGATGAGCGTGGCGACGATGGATACCACCGCCGAGTTCAACAGGAACCGGCCGAACGGATTCTGGGTGAACACGTCGACGTAGTTGTGCAGGATCGGATGCTGCGGCAGATAGGTGATCGGGATGCGGGTGAGCTCGTTCTCCGACTTGAACGACGTCAGCACCAGCCACACCGCCGGGAACAAACCGTTGAGGAGCATCAACAGCAGACCGAGGCGCACGAAGACGTAGCCGATCCGCTGCTGGGAAGTCCGTCGCGCTGCCCCGTTCATTCGGTGTAGATCCATCGCAGGTAGATGAGGGTAACGGTCAGGCTGATCACGAACAACACCACCGACAGCGCCGCCGCATAACCGATGTTGAGGGCCAGCGTGCTGTTGTAGATGTACACGCCTAGCGTCTCCAGACTACGACCCGGGCCGCCGCGCGTCATCGCGAACGGGATGTCGAAGGTCTGGATGGCCGTGAGCGTCCGGAAGATCAGGGCGACGGCGATCGAGGGCCGCAGAAGCGGCAACGTGATGCGCCAGAACCGCTGCCATGCGTTGGCGCCGTCGACCACGGCGGCCTCGTAGAGGCTGGCATCGATCGACTGAAGGCCGGCCAGGAGGATGAGGCCGACGAAGGAGGACGTCTTCCAGACGATGGTGAGGTTCACGGCCGCGATCGCGGGTGCCACGCGCGCCAGCCACAGCGGGCCTTGGATGCCGAGATGCCTGAGCACGTCGTTGATGACGCCGTACTGGTTCTGGAACAACCACGCAAAGGTGAGTCCGGCGAACACCCGCGGCATCGCCCAGGGGAGCAGCAAGGAGACGCGGCCGAGCCAACGGAGTCGCGACTCGACGTTGGCGAGCAGGGCCAGCGGCAGGCCGACCACGAACGAGCCGATCACGCTCGCGACGAGGATCACCATCGTGATCGAGAAGGAGTCCCAGAAGCGGCTGTCCGTCCAGCGGCCGTCGGGACCGGGATGGAAGCCGAGCACATAGATCGAGAGCATGGCCAGGACCAGACCGAGGACCGCACCGGTCAACGGCGAGAGCCAGCGCCGGCGCACGACCCAGATCAGCGGCGCCAGCAGAGCGACTCCGACCAACCGTAGCCACAGCAGGTGCGAGAGGTTCCACGTCAGCCCCTCCCCCCAAAGCATCCGCCGGAAGTTCTCGAACCCGATGAAGGGCGTGCCGCGGAAGGGCTGGTTGAGCCGGTTGAAATGCAGCGACTGCCACACCACCGAGATCATGGGGTAGAGCATCACCGCGGCCAGGGTCAGCAATGCGGGCAGGAGGAAGAGGATGCCCAACTGGGCGTCCGACAGGTTGCCGGTCCGCAGCCTCCGCCAGAAGCCGGGCTTGCGATAGGGGGTGGTGGAACGGGGTTCGATCATGAGTAGATACAGGGTGTCAGATCGGTGGGGTGGGGCGACGGGCGCCCCACCCCCGAGATTCGATCGGGGAACGGATCCCCTACTGGGACAGGATGTCCTGCAGTCCTGTCTGCATCTTCTTGAGCGTCTGATCGACGGTCAGCGACCGAGCGAAGAAGGCGTTCATGGTGGTCCGGATCAGGTTGCTGACGTCGGGATAGAGCGGCGTCACCGGCCTGGGCCGAGCGTTGATGATGACGTCGTAGAACTGCGAGAACTGCGGGGCCGCCTCGAGCACCGCCGGATCCTTGTAGAGGGACTTCCGCGCCGGGATGTTGCTGGCCTTCACCGCCAGCGTGCGCTGGCTGTCCTCGCTCGCCAGGAAGCGCATCAGCTTGAAGGCGTCCTGCTTGTGCGCGCTGTAGGGGTTCATCGCCCACTGCCAGCCCCCGACGCACGTCGCAGAAGAATTGCCCTGGAAGGCGGGCAGCGGCGCCACGCCGACCTTGCCCTTGACGGCGCTGTCCTTGTCGGCCTGGAAGTGCGCCCACGCGTAGCCCCAGTTCAGCATGAACACCACGTCGCCGGACTGGAACATCTTACGGGAGTCGTCGGTCCCGACCGAAGCGATGTCAGGGATGGTGATGCCCGACGAGAGCGTCTCGTTGTACCAGTCGAGCGCCTGCTTGCCGGCCGCCGTGTCGACGGTGATGTTGCCGTTGGCGTCGCGCCAGTTGCCGCCTGCCGTCCACAGCGCCTCGAGGAAGGTGCAGTTGGTGCCCTCGATGGCGGCGCCCTGGTAGTTGAAGCCCTGGAGCCTGGGGTTGTTCTCCCCCTTCATGATGGTGAGCGCTTCGCTCTTCAGCTCTTCCCAGGTCTTGGGCGGCTTGAGACCGTACTTGTCGAGCAGGTCCTTGCGGTAGTAGAGGAACTGCGCGTCGGTGAAGGCGGGGACGGCGTACAGCTTGCCGTTCACCGTATCGGCGTTGACCGGGCCGGGCAGGAACGACGCGAGGTAGGTCTTCTCCGCGTCGGGGCTCGCGAAGTAGCTGTTGAGCGGCTCGGCCCAGCCCGAGGCTGCGTACTGCGCGGGCCGCACGACGTCGATGAGCATCACGTCGATCGCCGACGACTTGCTGGTGAGCACGGTGCTCAGGTACTGCTGCTGTACATCACTGGTCGCACCGCCCACCTCGAAGGTGGCGTGCATGTCGGGGTTCTCGGCGTTGAACTTGTCGAGCAGGGGCCCGATCACGTCGGGTCGCTGCTGACCGCCGATGAAGACCTTGAGATTCACCTGGGCGGCGCCGGTCGCGAGCAGCGCGGCGAACGCCAGGGCGAGCAGGATGCGGGTGAGTCGGTTCATGATTACCTCCGGAATCGTCTTGGGTCGTTGGCGAACGGACGGGTCGTCTACGCAGGCGGCACCTCCATCGTGGCGGGGGGACCCGTGCTGTCTCGGACGATGAGCTGGGTCGCCAGCCGGACCGACTGGACGGACCCGCCGGCCATCAGGGTGAGAAGCGCGTCGAAGGCCATCTCGCCAAGGCGGCGTGTCGCCTGCCGGACCGAGGTGAGGGCGGGGCGGGCCACGGCGGCGAGCGGCGTGTCGTCGAAGCCGACCACCGAGACGTCGCCGGGTACGCAACGGCCCGCCGCCGCAAGGGCGCGCAACGCCCCCAGAGCGACCAGGTCGTTGTTCGCGAGCACGGCCTCGAAGCGCGTTCCGCCGGCGATCAGGCGCGCGCAGGCCTCGGCGCCGCCCGTGCGACTGTCGTCGGTGGGCACCAGCAGCGAGCGGTCGGCCACCAGCCCGAAGGTCTCGACTCCGGTCCGGTAGGCACGGATGCGCCGTTCGGCGTAGCGCGAGCCGCGGGGCCCGCTCAGGAACGCCACCCGTCGTAGACCGAGCTGCTCGAGGTGCGCCAGCGCCTGCCACACCCCGGCGCGCTCGTTGCTGCCGATGCTCACCGCGTCGAGGCTTCGCGGGCCGGCATGGATGGCGACCACCGGATAACGAGCGGTGATCAGGCGATTGAGGCCGTCGACGTCGTCGTCGGTCACGCTGGATCCGAGCACGAGCAGGCCGTCGACACGACCCTCGCGCAGCCACAGCGTGAAGTCGGGACGGGGCGCCGTTGAGAGGAGCAGCGGGAAGCCTGCCTCCTCGGCCCGGCTGGTGACGCCGAGCAGGAGCTCGCTGAAGTAGGGGTTGGCGAAGACGAGTTCGGAGCTCCGGGGAAGCATCAATCCGACGGCCTGCGCCCTGCGGCGGGTCAGCGCCCGGGCTGCGGCGTCGGGACGGTAGCCAAGCGTGTCGGCGAGCTCCCGGACGCGCGTACGGGTGGCCGCGGCGATCTGGGGGTCGTCCCGCAACGCACGCGACACCGTGGAACGGGCCAACCCCAGCCGCTCGGAGAGGTCCTTCAGAGTGAGCTTGCGCCTCACACTCGACCGCCCGTCTCCCCGCCCCGATCGGCCCACGACGCGCGGCCCTCAGGGACGATGCGGAAGCTACTTCGCAACCGGTTGCGACAACGGTAGCACAGCCCCCAGGGCCCCGCAAGAGCGCCGAAGCGCGGCTCGCCCGGGTTACAGCGCGCCCTGTGCCTGAAGCCGGCGCGCCACCTCGTCGGGGGCGAGCGGAGGAGCGAAGAGGTAGCCCTGGCCGTAGTCGCAGCCCAGCTCGAGGAGCGTCTCGAGCTCCTCTTCGCGCTCGATACCCTCGGCCACCGCGTCGATTCCGAGGCTCCGGGCGAGCCCGACGATGGTGCTCACCACGTCCCTGTTAGCCGCGTCGGCGTCGATCCCTCGCACGAAGGAGCCGTCGATCTTGAGCGAGTCGATGGGGAGACGCTGGAGGTACTTCAGCGAGGAGAAGCCGGTGCCGAAGTCGTCCACCTGGACCCGCACGCCCATCCGATGAAGGCTCGTGAGCGCCTCGGCAGCGGCCTCCGGATAGCTCATCAGGGCGCCTTCGCTGATCTCGAGCTTGAGACTGGAAGCCGGCGCGCCCGCCTCCTCCAGAGCAGCTCGCAGCATCGTGTCCATGTCCTGCAGCGCGAGGTGCCGGGCCGACACGTTGACACTGACCACGGGGGGCGGCACGCTCCCGTCCAGCTCGCGTGCCCAGGTCGCGAGCTGACGCGTCGCCTGGCCGAGCACCCAGCGATCGATCGCGACGATCTGGCCCGACTCCTCGGCCAGCGGCACGAACTCCGACGGAGGGACGAGCCCGCGCTCCGGGTGCTGCCAGCGCACCAGCGCCTCGACGCCCACCAGGCGGCGTTCTCGCAACTGGTAGACGGGCTGGTACTCGAGGAACAGCTCGTTGCGATCGGGCGCACGGTGGAGGCTGGTCTCCAGCTGCATCTGCCCGAGCGCGCGGGCGTGCATGCCCTTGTCGAAGATCGCGAAGCGCGCCTTGCCCGACGCCTTGGCGCGGTACATGGCGATGTCGGCGTCGCGCAGCAGTTCCTGAGGATCGCGGTAGTGGGGCGCGGAGAAGGCGATCCCGATCGAAGCACTCGTGAAGATGTCGTGACCGTGCAACGTGAACGGCTCGGCGAGAGCGCTCTGGATGCGCGTGGCGGTCGCGGTCGCGTGGTCGGGGCCGTCGACGTCCTCGATGAGCACGCAGAACTCGTCTCCTCCCAGCCGGGCCACTGTGTCGGAACCGCGCACGCAGGTCTTGAGGCGCACGGCCAGGGCCTTGAGCAACTCGTCGCCGGCGTTGTGGCCGAGGCTGTCGTTGACGACCTTGAAGCGGTCGAGATCCAGGAAGAGCAGCGCGAAGTGCCAGGACTCGTTGCGGGCGGCGCGCGACAGGGCCTGGCGCAGGCGGTCGAGCAGGAGCACGCGGTTGGCCAGGCTGGTCAGCTCGTCGAACAGCGCACCCTGCACCAGGCGTTCCTCGATGCGTTTGCGCTCGGTGATGTCGCGCGACGACGTCACGAAGTTGACCACCTCTCCCCGCTCATCACGCACACTCTGGGCGACGGTCTCGAGCCACACGTAGCGACCGTCGGCGCGCCGGAAACGGTACCCGACCTGGACCGACTCCTGTCCCTCCAACAGGCGCTGCCGTCCACCCTTGCGCACCCGGTCGCGGTCCTCCTCGTGGATCAGCGTGAAGGGGTCGATCCCCACGAGCGCGTCCGGGGCGTAACCGAGAACGGTGGTCGCCGATGGGCTGACGTAGACGCAGCGCCCCGCAGGGTCGTGCAGACAGACCAGGTCCTGCATATGCTCGGCGAGCAGGCGGAAACGCTGCTCGCTCTGTCGGACGACCCCGTAGAGGCGGCCGCGTTCCGCCGCCACCCCGAGCTGTTCGCCCAGGGCCCGCAGCATCCGGAGGTCCTCGTCGGCCGAGCCGGCGGCGCGGCCCTCCGCCACAAGCACGCCCACCACACCGTCGCCCGCCACGAGCGGGACCGCTGCCTGCCACGGAGCCGCGACCGGCGCCCCGCCGACACCGGTCGCTTCGTCGTTTGCGCCGCCTCCGATGAGGAGCGGCTCACCAGTCTCGGCCACGCGGGAGGCGACTTGCGTCACCTCACCGAGCGCGTTTCGCGCCGACGCGCTCTCGTAGCCGAGCTGATGCTGCAACACCAGCTCGCCCCCGACCCATGCGAACAGACCCACCCTGCGGTACCCCAGCACCTCCACTGTTGCCGATGCCGCAGCGGCGAACACCGCCTGCAGGTCGAGCTCGCTGGCGACCGCGCCACGGACCCGATCGAGCAGCGTCAATTCGGCCGCCTGGCGCTTCGCGGCCTCGAACAACGATCGGTACTCGGCGGCCTGGCCACGGCTCTGTTCCACCAGAGCCAGCCGGTCGAGCGCGTTGCCGCAGGCCAGCGCGATGGCCTCGAGGAAGCCCGTGTCCTCGCGCTCGAAGCTGCGGCTCCCCGCCTGGGCCAGCGCGCTCACGACGCCGACGATCTCGCCCTCGCCGTTGCGCAGGGGCGTGCCCAGGAAGGCCACCGGCCGCGGGGCCCCGGACGGGACCGGCACATCGGTCAGGCCGGCGGCGTCGCGCACGCCGACCGTCCGGCCCTCGTCGACCACTTGCCAGGCAAGCCCGCCCTCGCCCCGCGTCACCGGGTGCCCGCCCACCGGGTAGGCGTCCCGACCGCCGTCCGCCCGGCTCCCGACCCGCCGCAACACGTCGGCCTCCACGTCGATGAGGTAGAGGTCGCACACGTCGGCACGTGTCATCTCCAGCACGGCCTTGAGGGCACGCATGACGACATCGCGACGGCGCGTGGCCCCACGCAGCGCCTCGCTGGCGCTCACCACGGCCTCGAGCTTGGCGAGCTGCCACTCGCGCTGCTCGGCGTCGTGCTGGCGCACCAGCGCGAGCTCGATGCTGTTGGAGAGCTGTGCGAGCGTGTCCCGGACGTGGCCGTCGAAGGTACGCGGCTCGTAAGCGCAGAACACGATCATCCCCCACGGCTGCCCCCGCAGCATCAGGGGTTGAGCCGCGTAGGCGGCCACCGGACCGTCGTCGTGCTCGCGGAAGCGCGGCCGAGGGTCGGTCTCGAGCGACGCCAGCGGGCCCCGTGTCCCGGCGACCCAGCCCGCCTCGATCAGCGCTGTCTCGAGATCCTCGTCATGAACGCCCGCGGGATCGAAGACGTCGAGCGCCACGTCGTTGGCCTCGAGGTGCAACACCGCCATGCGCTCGAAATCCAGGCCCGGGACCTCCAGCGCCAGGCGCGCCAGCACCGGGAAGAAGTCGCTCAGGTCGCCGCCCACCAGGAGCAGGCGCTCGATATCGGCCAGCAGGGCGTTCAATCGTGCAGCCCGGTCACGCCGCTCCTCCAGCCGGAGGCGCTGGAGCAGTGCGGCGACCTGCAGCCCGTACGCCTCCGCCATGCCGATCGCCTCGGGAGGGAAGCCGTCCTCCGCGTCCAGATTGTCGAGCCGTAGGGAGGCCTCCACGCGCCCGTTCAGCTCCACCGGCACCGCGAGCGACACGGCCGGCCCGGGCCCCGCCCGCATCTCGCGTGCCGCGCGCGAGCGCGCCCCGTCGACCCCCCGGTCGAGCGCGTCACCCCGGACCAGTCGGGGCCCGGGCCGGCCCGGGCCCTCGTGACCGAGGTCGCGCTCGTCGAACCGTGCCCGGGCCAGCGTGGCGGCCTCCGCGCCGGTTGCCGCGGCGAGCGTGAACCCGCCGTCCGACCCGCGCACCAGGACACAGCCCCCCTGTGCGCCGGGGATCACGCCGACGGCGCGCTCTAGCAGGGCCTGGTAGAACGCGGGGGTGACCTCCTGGGCCAGGAGCTCTCTCGTCACATCCAGGAGCGAGGCCTGGTACCTGCGGTAACGCTCGCTCGCCAGCTCGCCGCTGCGCCGGCGGACCGCCGCCTCGAGTGCAGCGGGGGCCGCACGGAGCGTGTCGACCACCAGGGGCAACCAGCGCGGATGCGGGGCCGGCCACTCGAAGGCCAGCACCCGGGACACGCCGTCCCCCGCGGATACCGGCAACAGGGCCACGTATCCCACGCCGATGGCCTGCAAGACGTCGCGGTCGCGGGCCGGTACCTCGTCCATGTCTCCCGCGAAACCCGGTCGCGTGACGGCCCAATCGAGCAACCGGGACCCGTAGGGTGGGTGCCCGTCGGCCCAGGCGGCAGCTTGCAGGTTCTCCCAGCGACGCGTGCGGGGGACTCCCGGCGGTTGGCCTCCCGGCCAGCCGCCGGGTGCGGCGTCGAACTCCAGCAGCGCCACCCGGCTGGCGCCGCTGGCGAATCCCAGGCGGGCGAGCATGCCGTCGACGGCGACCGCCCAGTCCGGCTCCTCCAGGAACTCGCGGGCGGCGGCCTCGGCCGCGGCGAGCACCTCCGCGCGCCGGCCCAACGCATCGGCCGCGGCGCGCCTCGCCGTCACGTCCCGGATGATGAGGAGCCTCCCTGAATTGGGCAACGGGTGGCTCCTCGCTTCGTAGACCGGGCCAGCGTCGACCGGCGGCAGCTCCACCGACTCGCGCCCCATGACCGCGAAGTCCCGCCGGATCGACGACAACGGCCGCCCCAACGCGAGCGGGGCGGTCACGCCCAACGCCCGCTCGGCGGCCGGGTTCACGTCCAGCACGACACCATGCTCGTCTACCAGGATGAGCCCGTCGCCGAGGCCGGCGAACACGTCGCGATACTCGACCGGACCGCGCAGCTCGGCCCAGCGCCGCTCCATGCCCCAGGCCAGCAGCACCGCGCTCACCCCCAGGCCGACCGGCGTCAGGTCGATCGCGGACAGGGTCCCCAGCGAGAGGAACCCGTAAGCGGCCACCGCCAGAGACGGCAACGGCGCCAGCGCGAGCAACGCCGCGCCGGCCCGCTCCCTGGGCCGCCCCCGGGGCGTGCCCAGGGCAAACACCAGCGAGATGGCGATCCCCAGGGCGAATCCCGCCCCGACCCACCAGACCCAGAAGGCGGGTCCGGGGAGGACACCCAAGGAGCTCAGGCCGACGACCTCGACCGGCACCAGTGCTCGCCACACCCAGGGGGTGACGGCGGGCGTCCACACCAGGGCGCCGGCACCCACCGCGGGCACCAGCAGGAGGCTGACGATCGAGGCCTTGCGGCCCACCAGCCGCAGCGCCGCGATCAGCGCCAGCACAGGCGTGACAGCGGCGGCGCTGAGCGCCAGTCGCACGGTGAGCTCGAGTTGGGCGTCGGGTGCCCGGGCCCACGAGAGGAGTACCGCGAGCGACCAGGCCACCACGGCGACGGCAAGCGCCCCGAACGCCCGACGGCCGGGCTCCCGCCGCCGCGCCAGCGACCACCCGATCGCCGGGAAGGCGATCATGGCCGTCAGCAACGGCAACGCCAGCAGCATCAGCTCCAGTTTCATCGTCCTGCCCCCCGACGCAGCGGGGTCCCCCACGTGTGCGGCCTCGGACCGCTCCCGTCGGGACCCGACCGCCAGCGCCCCCCGCACGCGGGGTCCCGGCAGCGTTGGCCCTCCATTGTCCCCACGCCTCGCTCCCGATCCCGTGAAATCGCGTACCTGGCCGCACGCACTTCCGCTCGCCGACCCTCCGTGCGGTAGGCTGGACGTCCCCGCCCCCGCGAGGGGGCCAAAGCCATGCACGGAGGAGAGCCCAAGCGATGAGCAGCTACACAGGCGAACAACGCGCCCTCCTGCTTGACGCCGCCGCGGAGGTCCTGGTCGCCGCCGTTGCGGCCGAACGGACCGGGCCGATCGGATACTTCCGTGAGATCATGGCTGCCGGACGTTACCTCTACGACGCCCGCCGCCGCTACAAGGACAACGCCCTCGTACAGGACCTCTTCAGCCATGCCGAGGAGCGCAGCGTCGATCTCGACGACGTGACCCGCGAGAAGCTCCTGACGCGCATCGAGGTGGTCGGTTCCGTCGTCCACGACGATGAAGAAGGAGCGGAGTTCAAGCGCTTCCTGCTGGAGCTCGCCGAGCGCGTGGCCGACGCGTCGCGCAGCGGGCTCTTCGGGCGACGCCTGTCGACCAACGAGGCCGCCTTCCTGAGTGAGCTGAAGGAACACCTCCGCCTCCCGGACGCCTAGCGCCACCGGCGGCGGTCACCGGCCCGGGCCGGGATCGAAGCCTTTCTCCCTGTTGAAGCGGGCCGTCTCCCCCTTGGGGATCGACAGCGTTCGCCAGCGCTCACCGCGCGCATGCTTGGCGAGCAGCACGATCTGGCCCACGTGCTGCGCTGTGTGCGTGAGCTGCCGCAGGAGCGCGCCCGGAACGGTGTGCGGCTCGCCCCGAATCCGGATCTCGCCCGAGAGGTCTTCCGCGGTGAGGGCGTCGAGTTCGCTCAGGGCTACCGACCAGGCCTCCTCCCACCAGCGCACGACCTCGGCCACGGTCACCGCCTCGACCTCGAACTCGCTGTCGCGGTCGCGTTCGGGCTTCTCTCCGTCGCTTCGAAGGAAGTCCGTCCAGCGTGACAGCATGTTCCCCCGCAGGTGTTTGACGATGACCGCGATGCTGTTGCCGCCGGGGTCCGGCCGCAGGGTCACGTCGGCGTCCTCGAGCTGCCCCAACGCGCCGTCGCCCAGCACCTTCTGCGAGCGGAACGAGGCCTTCGTTTCGTCGAGACACACCGTCAGCAGGGACTGCTCCATTCTCGTCCTCCTCCTGCGTTCCTGGAGTCGCTTCCCCTCAGCCTACCGAACGCCAGATCCGGCGCCCCGATCGTCGGCGACCTGCAACGGCTTGCGCAAGCTGCGCCACAGCAACGCCACCACGCCGCAGAGCGTCAGCACGAGCGACCCGAGCGCCAGCGGCACGCTCGCCGTGCCGGCGAACGCGACCGCCCACCCGATGGCGGGCGCCGTGAGGACAGGGCCCAGATTGGCGACCGCGATCACCAGCGGGGCGATCTGCTCGGCCCGCTGCGGGAACACCTCCTGCAACCACGCCAGCGCGGTCGGGAAGACGGGCGCGAAAGCGAAGCCCACCAGCGCGTAGGCGAGTGGCGCCAGCACCCCCACGGTCGCCGTCCACGCCGCGACGAGCGCCAGAAGCACGGCGCCGAACACCATGTCCGACGGACGCAGCCGGTCGGACAGCGCGGCCGCCACGAAGCGACCGATCGTGAGCGCCCCCCAGTAGAGCCCGGTGAAGAACGCGGCGCGCACATCGCCGAACAGCGGGGCAAGGTAGGTCGGCTCCCAACTCGCCACGCCGACCTCGGAAGCGACGTAGAGGAAGTACAGCAGCATGAATCCCACCATCGGGCCCCGGGGCGCCCGCAGCACCCCGGCGGGGACCACCAGCGGCCTCGGCATCGGAGCCCGGAGGGCGAACAGGGCCGAGACGACGGTGAGGGCGGCAACCAGCAGGAAGGCCGGGGCAACGCGGGGCGCCAGCAGCCCTATCAGCACCGGTCCCGCCACCGCGCCAAGGCCGAAGGCGGCATTGAGGAGGTTCAGCGCGCCGGTCGCACGCGCGCCGTACCAGCGCGCGAACAGCAGGTTGGTGGCCACGTCGAGCAACCCGAAGCCGAGGCCGCCCAGCAATGCGGAAGCCAGCGTGAAGGTCCAGAGCGGGCTGAGCGCCACGCCGGCGGCCCCCAGGGAGAGCAGGAGCGCTCCGCCAAGCAGGAGTCGGCGGTAGCCGAAGCGCGCGAGCAGCATCCCGCTGGCCGCGATGGTGACGAACGATCCGAGGAAGTGGGCGCTCACCACCGCGCCCACCTGGCCCACTCCGACGCCGAAGCGCGCCAGGAAGGCCGGGAACGAGGGGCCGTACATCGCCTGCACGGCCCCGATCGCGAGGAACGTCAAGGTCCCCGCAACGAAGAGCACCCGCCGCTCCGGAGTGTCGACCAGGCCTCGCAGCATGCCCCCCATGGTACGCCGAGGGACCGGGCCCGGGACGGGCCGTCGGCGTGCCGGCGCCGACCGGGAGAGCGCCTCCGGGCCGGGTATAATGCTGCCTCAGTGCGAGCGGGAGGCACCAACGTGGCACACGGCATCCAACTCATCAACGAGCTGCGGGCGAAGTACCTGCGCTTCTTCGAAGGCAAGGGGCATCTCGCGTACCCTTCGGCCTCGCTCAAGTCCGACGACCCTACCCTGATGTTCACCAGCGCCGGCATGGTGCAGTTCAAACCCTACTTCCTCGGCGCCACGCCCAAGTTCGCCGGCGTGGAAGGCGTCCACCACCGGGTGACCACGGCGCAGAAGTGCCTTCGAATCAACGACATCGAGAACGTGGGGCGCACCCTTCGGCACCATTCCTTCTTCGAGATGATGGGCAACTTCTCCTTCGGCGACTACTTCAAGAAGGAGGCGGCGAGCTGGGCGTGGGAGTTCATGACCGACCCGGCGTGGCTCGGGCTCGATCCGGAGCGCCTCTACGTCACCATCTACGAGGACGACGACGAGGCCTTCGAGGTGTGGACCAAGTACGTCGGCGTGCCCGCGGAGCGCATCTCCCGCTGGGGCGAGGATGAGAATTTCTGGCCCGCGAACGCGGTCAGCGAGGGGCCCAACGGCCCCTGCGGCCCCTGCTCCGAGGTGTTCTACGATCGAGGTCCCGCGTTCGGCAGCAACGACGAGACCGGTCCCAATACCGGTTCCGGCGACCGCTTCGTGGAGGTCTGGAACCTGGTGTTCACGCAGTACGACCGGCGCGAGGGCGGAGCGCTCGAACCGCTTCCGCAGAAGAACATCGACACCGGCCTGGGCTTCGAGCGCCTTGCCGCGGTCATGACCGGCGCGGAGGACGCCTACGCCACCGAGCTCTTCCAACCCACCATCCAGCGCGTGTCCGAGCTCTCCGGCGTGCCGTACGCGGGCGTCGAGAGCGTGTCGCACCGGGTCATCGCCGACCACCTGCGAGCAGTCGTGTTCGCCATCGCCGACGGCGTACTGCCCGCCAACGACGGGCCCGGCTACGTGATCAAGATGCTCCTGCGGCGCGCCTCACGGCACGCCTGGCTGCTCGGACTGCACGAACCCGTGCTCTACCGGCTGGTCGACGCGGTGGTGGAAGCGATGGGCGAGCCCTACCCCGAGCTGCTCGACGGCCGCGAGCGCGTGCAGAGCATCCTCAAGACCGAGGAGGAGCAGTTCCTCCGCACCCTCGAGTCCGGTATGGAGCGCGTTGCCCAGCTCCTCGACGAGCTGGACGGGCGGACTCTGGACGGCGCCACCGCCTTCGACCTGTGGCAGACCTTCGGCTTCCCGCTCGACCTCACCCGGGAGATGGCGGCCGAACGTGGCATCCAGGTCGACCGAGAGGGGTACGAGGCGGCGCGCGAGCAGGCGCGGGAGATGTCCCGGGGCGGCCGCCAGGCCGCGGAGCTGTTCGCGGCCAGCCGCGACACCCTGGGCGCGCTGACCGAGCGTGTCGAGGAGACCGTCTTCCTGGGCTACGCCGAGCTCGCGGCCGACGCCACGGTGCAGGCCGTCCTGGCCGACGAGCAGGAGGTCGACGGACTGGGTGAGGGTGAGAGCGGGATCGTCCTGCTCGACCGGACGCCCTTCTACGCCGAGGGCGGCGGGCAGATCGGTGACAGCGGCAAGCTCGAATGGGACGGAGGCGCCGCGGTGGTGCGCACGGCCACGCGCAGCAGCCAGGGCTTCATCCTTCACCACGCCCGGGTGGTGCGCGGCCGGCTGCGGGCGGGGCAGCGCCTGCACGCCCGCATCGATCCGGCACGGCGCGAGACCGAGAAACACCACAGTGCGACCCACCTGCTCCACGCCGCGCTGCGCACCGTGCTCGGCACGCACGTCGCCCAGGCCGGCTCGCTGGTCGCTCCCGACCGTCTGCGCTTCGACTTCTCCCACCCGCACGCGCTCAGCGCCGAGGAGATCGTGGAGGTCGAGCGCATCGCGAACCGGTGGATCCAGGCGGACTTCCAGGTCGACTGGCGCGTCGTGCCCATCGCAGAGGCGCGCAAGGCCGGCGCCATGATGCTGTTCGGCGAGAAGTACGGCAACGAGGTACGGATGGTGACCATGGGCGCGGGCCGCGAGACGATCGGGCAAGCGGGCCAGGCGGCGGTGTCGATCGAGCTCTGCGGCGGTACGCACGTGCGCCGCACCGGCGAGATCGGCAGCCTACTGGTGACCTCCGAGGAGGCGGTCTCCGCCGGCGTTCGCCGCATCGAGGCGAGCGTCGGCATGGCGGCGCTGCGCGTCCAGCAGGACCAGCGTACGCTTCTGCAGCGCCTCGGCCGGACCCTGGGAGGGAACCCCGCGGAGCTCGAGGAGCGCGCCCAGAAGTTCCAGAACGACCTCAAGCAGGCGCAGCGCGAGGCCGCGAAGCTCCGCGACCGCCTTGCCGCGGCCCAGACCACCGGGGCGGCCGCCGCGACCGAGCTGCAGGAGGCGGGCGGGTTCCGCTACGCCACCGCCGCGCTCGACGGGCTGGACGCCGCCGCCCTGCGCGGCGCTGCCGACGCGCTGCTCGGCAAGAGCGGGGCCGACCTGGTGGTGGTCGGAAGTGGTGCGATGCTGGTCGCCAAGGTCAGCGCGAGCGCCCGGGAACGCGGCGCGCACGCCGGCAACCTCCTCCGGGAGATCGCCCGCACGGTCGGTGGGGGCGGCGGCGGACGGCCGGACATGGCGCAGGCGGGGGTGAAGGACCCCTCGTCCCTTCCGCGGGCGTTGGCCGCCGTGCCAGATGTGCTCGGCAGCTGATCCGACGGTGGCGTCCGCCCTGCGCACCGGAGCGTTGCCGCGCTTGGTCGCGCTCGATCTCGACGGCACGCTCCTGACCAGCGACAAGCGCGTGACGCCACGAGCCCGTGCCGCCATCGGCCAGCTGGCGGCACGGGGCGTGCGCGTGGTGGTGTGCACCGGGCGGCCGCCCCGCAGCGCGCTGGGCTACGTGGCCGAGCTCGGCCTCGGCCACCGTTTCGTATGCTTCAACGGTGCCGCCATGGCCGATCCGTCGGGCGGGGCGCTCCACGTCCGTCACCATCTCGACCCGGCAGCGGCGCGCGCGGCCTTGGGGCGCCTGCGTGAGGCCTTCCCGGAGCTGATGGCGGGGCTGGAGACCGAACACGGCTGGTTCCTCGACCCCGCGCTCTACCGTCTGAGGTCGTCCGAGGCCCGACTCGGGCCAGAGGAACCGACCGGCGTCGGACCGGTGGAGGACTTCCTGGACGGCGGAGCCATCAAGCTCTTCGTGCGCCGCGAAGGAACGGACGCCGCCGCCCTTGCCGGCGTCGTCGACGGCCTTCCGCTCTACCGCACCTGGAGCTCGCCCACCATGCTCGAGCTGCTCGACCCGCACGTGGACAAGCGCGGCGCCCTGCAGGAACTCTGCTCCGGCCTCGGCATCGACCGGAGCGAGGTGGCAGCCTTCGGCGACCAGCGCAACGACGTCGAGATGATCCGCTGGGCGGGGATCGGCGTCGCCGTGGCCAACGCCGCTCCCGCTGCCCGGGAGGCTGCCGACCTGATCGTCGCGAGCAACGACGCAGACGCCGTGGCGCAGACGCTCGAGGAGTGGCTGACGGCCGCAGGGCCCCTGGGCCCACACGAAGCGCCCACGACGGGACGGTAGCGTGGGCTTCGTGGTCCTCGGACTCGACGTCGGACGCGCTCGCATCGGCGTGGCGCGCGCCGAGAGCGGCACCGGCCTGGCGTTCGGGCGCGGGGCCATCGGTCGTCGCGGCACCGTCGCCGACGTCGAGGCGGTACGCGCCCTGGCGGACGCGGAGGGCGCGACCCTCATCGTCGTGGGCCTGCCCCGCCCCACGCGGGGCCAGGAGTCGTCGCAGACGCGGCTGGTCCGGGCGTTCGCGGCGGCCCTGAGCCGGGCCGGTATGGACGTGGTCTTCGAAGACGAACGCTTCACCACCGCCCTCTCGGAACGCCAGCTCCGCGAGGCAGCCCTCCCGCGAGCCAAGCGGCGCGCCAAGGGTGCGGTCGACGAGGCGTCGGCGATCCTGATCCTGGAGAGCTACCTGGCGCGCGCGGACGCCGCACCGGAGGGCGACGGCCCGTCCGAGCGCAACGACGGGTCGAGCGATCCCGACGCCGATTCCGGCGACGCGCGGGAGCGCTGACGCAATGCCCGACGAACCGCGCCCAGAGCCGCAGCACGACGGTGTCCCGCACGGCACGGCGGAGCCCGCCCAGGACGCGGCCGCTCCGGTCGACGACCGTGACGCGGGCGGATCGGGCATCCCACCGCGATGGCGTCGCGCCCGGCCCTGGGTCCTGAGCGCGCTCGGCGCGCTGATGGTGCTGGTGGCCGCGGCGCTGGTGGTCGCCTACGAGCTCACGCCGCCGAGCGCCACCCCCTCGGCGGTGACCTTCGACGTGAAGCCTGGCTGGGGCGGCAAGGAGGTGGCGGCCGTGCTGCAACGCGAAGGGTTGGTGCGCAACGGCCGCATCTTCGAGCTCTACTTGCGCGCTCGCGGGCTCGACCGGAGCATCGGCGAGGGCCTCTACGACCTGAGCCCCGCGATGAACGCGGCGCAGATCGCGGCCGCCCTCGAGAAGGGCGGGCGGCCCCGCACCGTTCACGTCGTCATCCCCGAGGGGTGGCGGGCGAGCCGCATCGCCCAGGCGTTGCACGACGCGGGGCTCGGGACCGCAGACGCCTTCCTGGCGCTGGTCCGGACTCCGGGCGACCTGCGCCCCGGCTTCGTACCTTCAGCTGACGGGCTCGAGGGCTACCTCTTCCCCGCCGCCTACGACATCCCGGTCGAGAGCTCGCCGAGGGACATCCTGGAGCTCATGCTGCAGCGCTTCCGGCAGGAACTCGACGGGTCCACCGAAGAACAGCTCCGGGCTCGCGGGATGTCGGTCCACGCCTGGGTCACGCTCGCCAGCATGGTCCAGGCGGAGGCCGCCAACCCCGGCGAGATGCCGATCATCGCCGGCATCTTCCTGAATCGCCTCGATCTCGGCATGCCGCTGCAGTCGGATCCGACAGTGGCCTACGGTATGAACAAGCCCCTGCCCCAGCTCGAGGCCAAGGATCTGCAGCAGGACAACCCCTGGAACACCTACACCCGCGCCGGCCTCCCCAGGGGCCCCATCGACAGCCCCGGCCACGCCGCCCTACGCTCGGTGCTCGACCCCGTGCGGACCAACGACCGCGGCGAGCGCTACCTCTACTTCCTGCACGCCGAATCCAACGGCAAGACCGTGTTCCGGCCCAACACGACCCTGCAGGCGCACAACGAGGACGTCCGGCGCTTCCTCCAAGGCAGCGCTCCCTGACGAGATCGGTGTCCCCGGCGGCCCCGCGGAAGCTCCCTACACCCTCGCCGGAGCGCAGGCGCGCTGTGTCCCTCATCCCGACGCGCGTTGACGCTCCGTGGACAATGCGAATACCATGCTGTCAATCGACCACCCGACAATCGGGTCCTTCGAAGGAGCGCGACCTTGAAGTTCTTCCTTGCGGTGGCCAGAGGCATCGACGCGTTCACAACGGTGATCGGCAAGATCATGTGGTGGCTGACGCTGTTCATGGTTCTGGTGGGCGTCTACAACGTCTTGACACGCTACGGCTACGGCGTGGTGGCCGCGATCTTCGGTGACAGCATCGCGGAGAAGGCCAGCGGCAACACCTACCTGGAGCTCCAGACATACGCCTACGACATGGTGTTCCTGCTGGGAGCGGCCTACGTCTTCCGGACCGACGGCCACGTGCGGGTCGACGTGGTGTTCTCGACCCTGAGGGCGCGCGTCAAGGCCTGGATCGACATCGTCGCGACCGTACTGTTCCTGGTGCCCTTCAGCATGATGGGCATCTTCTTCAGCCACCGCTATGTGGCGTCGAGCTGGCGCGCCCACGAGATGAGTCCCAATCCCGGCGGCCTGGCCCGCTACCCCATCAAGACCGTCATCATCATCGCCTTCGCCTTGCTGATCGCGCAGGGCATCAGCGAGATCATCAAGAACATCGCCTACCTGTCGGGCCGGAAGGGGTCGGGCAGCATGTACGCCATGGACGAAGAGGACGTGCAAGAAGAGAGTGCGGTGCGCGCCTGATGCTCGGCCTATGGATGTTCGCCGGCGCCGTCGTCCTGCTGCTCATCGGCTACCCGGTTGCGTTCAGCCTGGGCGGCACGGCGGTCCTGTTCACCTTCATCGGGAGCGACTTCACCGAGAAGTTCCTGGGCTTCAGCCTTCCCTGGCACCCCATCTTCAATGTGGCCCGCCTCAACATCCTGCCGCAGCGCATCTTCGGCAACATCATGGACAACTACACCCTGGTGGCGGTGCCGTTCTTCGTGTTCATGGGCGTCATGCTGGAGAAGTCTGGCCTGGCCGAGGAGCTGCTCGAAACGATGGGAATCCTTTTCGGGAGCCTTCGCGGCGGCCTGGCCATCTCGGTGGTCGCCGTCGGCGCCCTGCTGGCGGCCTCGACCGGGGTCGTCGGCGCCTCGGTCGTGACGATGGGCGTGCTGGCGCTGCCGGTGATGCTCAAGTACAACTACAGCAAGCCGCTGGCGACAGGGGTCGTCGCCGCGTCGGGAACGCTCGGCCAGATCATCCCTCCCAGCATCGTGCTGGTGATCCTGGGCGACCAGCTCGGGGTATCGGTGGGCGACCTCTTCCTCGGCTCGTTCATCCCGGGGCTCGTGCTGGCCGGCCTGTACATGGTGTGGGTGGCCCTCGTGGCCATCCTCCGGCCCAAGGAAGCACCCGCTCTGCCCAAGGAAGCGCGGAACATCTCCGGCGGGGAGCTCGCGTTCAAGGTCATCAAGAACCTCATCCCGCCGCTGTTCCTGATCCTGCTGGTGCTGGGCACCATCTTCTTCGGCATCGCCACGCCCACCGAGGCGGGCGCCATGGGCGCGGTCGGCGCCATGCTGCTGGCCATCGCCAACCGGCGGCTCACCCTCCGCAACCTCATCAACACCATGGATCAGACGCTGAAGCTCACCAGCATGGTGTTCATGATCCTGGTGGGCGCCACCGCCTTCTCCATGGTGTTCCGGGCTTTGCACGGCGACGTGGCCGTCGACAATTTCCTGACCAACCTGCCATGGGGCAGCTTCGGCTTCGTGCTCTTCACGATGCTGGCGATCTTCCTGCTCGGGTTCTTCATCGACTTCATCGAGATCACCTTCATCGTGGTGCCGCTCATCGCCCCCATCGCCTTGCGCATGTTCGGTCCGGACATGATGGTGTGGTTCGGCGTGGTCATCGCCATGAACCTCCAGGCGTCGTTCCTGACCCCGCCGTTCGGCTTCGCGCTGTTCTACCTCAAGGGGGTCGCCCCTCCCGAAGTGCGCACCGTCGACATCTACCGGGGCATCATCCCGTTCGTGGTGATCCAGGTGATCGCGGTGGTGATCATCGCCCTGGCGCCGGGCATCGTGCAGCTGCTTCCGGCGCTGGCCGCCGGACACTGACCAGCCGGCGTTACCGCTCCCACCTGCCAACGCGACGGCGCGCCCCAGTCGGGGCGCGCCGTCGGCTTGGCTCGCTGCGGTCGGTATCGCTCAGGTGTTGTTGTAGATGAAGTTCAGGTAGGCGTACTGGTTGATCTTGTCGAAGCCACGCACTTGCGCCATGAAGGGCGTCATGGAGTCGGAGATCTTCTTGTACATGGCGTTGCTGCCCCGCAGGTCGTCGTTGACCTTGACCCAGTTGTCGTACAGGACCTTCAGCACCGGCTCGGGGAACACCTTCGGCTGCGTGCCGCCGGCGACCAGTCGCTGGAAGGCGGCGGGATCCTTGTCGGTGTAGTCCGACAGCATCTGGATGTTGGTGGCCTGGGCGGCATTGGAGACGATCGCCTGGACATCGGCGGGCATGCCCTTCCAGGTATCGAGGTTGAGGTAGAGGCAGAACGCCGCCCCCGGCTCCTGCCAACCCGGGCTGTAGTAGTACTTGGCTGCCTTGTTGAGGCCCAGGATCTCGTCGTCGTGGGGGCCCACCCATTCCGCCGCGTCGAGCACGCCACGTTGCAACGCCAGGAAGATCTCGCCGCCGCCAAGGGTCTGGACGTTGACGCCAGCAGACGAGTACACCTTGGCGCCGAGCCCGGCCGTACGGAAGGACAAGCCCTGCAGGTCCGCCGGAGTCTTGATCTCCTTGTTGAACCAGCCCGCCATCTGCTGGCCGGTGTTGCCGGCGAGCAGCGGCTTGAGGTTGCTGTTGCCGCTGAGCTCGTCCCACAGTTCCTGCCCGCCGCCAGACTCGATCCAGGAGTTGATCTGCTTCGGCGTCAGGCCGAACGGGACGGTGGTGAAGAAGGCGTGCGACGGGTCCTTACCGACGTAGTAGTAGGAGGCCGTGTGACCCATCTCGAAAGCGCCGCTCGACACCGCGTCGAACACCTCGAGAGCACCGACCTGGGCGCCGGCTTCGTACACCTGGATGGTGACGTCGCCGTTGGTCGCCGCCTTCACCCGATCCGCGATGCTCTGGGCTCCGCCGAACAGGATGTCGAGCGACCGCGGCCACGACGTCACCATGGTCCACTGCATCTTGGACCGTTGGGCGTTGGCGAACATGAGGGGCGACAGGCTCGCACCGGCCGCTACAACGCCTGCCTTCTTGAGGAAATCACGGCGCTTCATAGAACCTCCTGATGCTGGTCTCTTCTTCGCTTTTCGAGCCACGCTCAGTATAAGGATTCAGCACCGGTACCGTGCAGAGCGCGCTTGTGTACGGCACACAGGAACTCGTCGCCATGGCGGCCGCGGGAACCCGCGCGCGGGCGAGGCCCGCATGAGGGTGCGGGCCTACCCCACGGTCACCCTCACCGGGCCACGACGCCGGGGTGGTAGGTTTGTGCGGGCTGCTCACCGCGGCCTCACAATCCAGCCACCCCAAGGAGGGTCCTGATGTTGAAGCTTCTCGGCCGTGCCCTGGCCACCGTCTTGCTCGTCGGCGTCATCGGAACGGCTGCCGCCCAGCAGCCGCTGACCGTGCGCATCGGATTCAACCCCACCCAGAACTCGGACCAGCTCACCGCCGCGGCCAACGCAATCGCCACCTACCTCGAGAAGCAGTTCGGTGGCGCGGTCGAAGTGAAGGTCTACACGCCCACGGACTACCGGGGCCTGATCGAGGCCATGGGCTCGGGCAACCTGGACTTCGCCTTCTTCCCGCCCGACGGCTTCGTGGTGGCCAACCAGCAGGTGGGCGCGCAGGTGCTGCTGAAGTCGGTGCGCTTCGGCAACCCCTACTACTGGTCGGCCATCGTGGTGCGCAAGGACAGCGGCATCACCAACCTCGCAGACCTCGAAGGCAAGTCGATCGCCTGGGTGGACCCGAACTCGGCGGCCGGCTACACCTTCCCCCGGGCCGCGCTGATCGAAGCGGGCATCAATCCCGACGACTTCTTCTCCAAGCAGACCTTCGCCGGCGGCCACGACGCCGCCGTGCTGGCGGTCTACAACGGCTCGGTGGACTCGGCTGCGGTGTTCGCGAACGACGACCAGAACAAGTCGGGCGCCTGGACTCAGTTCCTCAGCGCGGACCAGGCCAAGGCCCTGACGGCCATCTTCTACACGCGGCCCATCCCCGGCGATACCTTCAGCGTCTCCAAGCAGTTCGCGTCCGACCACCCGGCCCTGACCTACCAGATCGCGGCCGCCATCGCCGCCATCAAGGCGCCCGACAACAAGCTTCTGTACAACCTCTACCAGATCGATTACATGGTCCCCGCCGACAGCCAGGACTACGCCGTGGTTCGCGACACGCGGCGGATCCTCGGGCTGGACAAGAAGCAGTAGCGCCCCGTCGAGGGGTCGGGCGCGTGCCGCCCGGCCCCTCGAACCATCGCCCCATGATCGAGGTCACCAACCTCCGCAAGGTCTTCCCGGACGGCACGGAGGCGCTCCGCGACGTGAGCGTGTCCATCCCCGACGGCGATTTCGTCGCTGTCATCGGTCTCTCCGGCGCGGGCAAGTCGACCTTCCTGCGCTGCCTGAATCGCCTGGTCGACCCCACCGGCGGCACCATCGCCGTGGGTGGCCGCGACGTCGCCGGCTTGCGCGGTCGCGCGCTCCAGCGCTACCGCCGCACCGTGGGCTTTATCTTCCAGCAGTTCAATCTCGTAACGCGTCTCTCGGTGCTCGACAACGTGCTCTCCGGGCGGCTCGGATACCACCCCACCTGGCGCGGCATGCTGGCGCTGTACAACGAGCGTGATTACGAGCTCGCCCAGGCGGCGATCCGCGAGGTCGGGCTGGCCGGCCGCGAGGACACCCGCGTCGACCAGCTCTCGGGCGGGCAGCAGCAACGAGTGGCCATCGCGCGCGCCATGACCCAGGAGCCCGAGCTGATCCTGGCTGACGAACCGATGGCGAGCCTCGACCCCCGCCTCTCCGATGTCATCCTCGGGCTCCTCAAGAACTACAACGAGACGCGTGGCGTTACGGTCCTGGTCAACATCCACGTGATCGAGCTGGCGAAGCGTTATGCCCGCCGCGTGATCGCGTTCAACCAGGGTCGCATCGTCTTCGACGGTCCGGTCTCCCAACTCGACACCGAACTGGAATCCACCATCTACGCAGGCTCGCTGGAGGCACTCTGATGTGGCTCGCGTTCGCCCTTGGAGCGCTCGCCTCCGTGCTGATGGGGCTGGCCAACGGCTCCATGCGCCGCCTCGTGATCGGGGGCGGCGTCGGCCTGACCGTGGCCTACTTCGCCTTCCCCCTGCTCGCGGCCGACGGCTTCGTCAGCCGCGACACGGTGAGCCCCACCCTGTTCGGCTTGACCCCGATCCATCCCGCCCTGGCGCTGGTGCTGGTCGCGGCCCTGCTCGGCGTCGCGGCCGCACGCCTGCCGCGGCGCATCGGCGGATCGCTCGCCGCGGGCGGCGCGCTGATCGCGGCCGGCTTGGTGTGGAGCGCGCAGGCGCAGCCCCCGCAGCTCGTCCACCTGCGAGCGCTGCCCGGCCTGATGGAGGCCCTGACCGGCCTCGCAATCACCGCCTCCCTGACGCTGCTGGGCTGGGGCTCGCGTCGCCTGCGCGTCCCCATCCTGGTGATCGGCATCGCCGCGGGCGCGCTGGCCTTCGGCTTCCTGGTCTCGCCGGCGGGACATCGCCTGTTCCCCAACGCCAACGGCTACTACCGGTTGGCCCTGCCCGTCGACGGCGCGACGCAGAAGGACATCGTCGCCGAGTACAACGCCAACCTGGACACCATCAACGCGCAGCGGCAGCGCATCGGGCTCCATGCGTTGCCACCCATCGACTCGGCGGCCAGCCTCGGCACGGAGCGGCTTCCGGAGGCGGCGTCCAAACGGGGTTACCGCATGGTGCGGCCGGCCGAGAGCCATTACGGCGTGTGGGTGGCCATGCTGCTCGCCGGCATCCTGCTGGGGAGCGGCGCCATGCTCGCCTGGCGCCCGCGTCTGCATGAGACGGGGGACGTGGCGGGGGGCATCCTCTACGCCGCGGTGGTGCTGTCGCTGGCCCCTGCGTTCGCGTCGACCGAGTTCAGCTTCGGCAAGCTGGCCGAGGGATGGCCGTTCCTGATGAAGTTCCTCGATCGTGCCTGGCCGCCGCTGTGGGCCGACCCCAGCTACGGGCAGTTCGGCATCTTCCCGCTCCAGGAGGTCGCGAGCCAGATGCTCATCACGCTCGAGATCGCGCTGGTGGGCACCTTCCTGGGGGCCATCTTCGCCGTGCCGCTCAGCTTCCTGGCCGCCCGCAACCTGACGCAGGGCAACACCCTGATGCGGCTGGTGTTCGCGCTCACGCGAGGCTTCTTCAACCTCGACCGCGGCGTCGACACCCTCATCCTGGCGCTGATCTTCGTCGCCGCGGTCGGTCTCGGCCCCTTCGCCGGCGTGCTGGCCATGGCCATCCACTCGATCGCCGACCTCGGCAAGCTCTACTCCGAGTCGATCGAGAACGTCGATCGAGGTCCGATCGAAGCCTTGGAGGCGGTGGGGGCGTCAGGGAGCAACGTCGTGCGCTGGTCGATCCTGCCACAGGTATCCCCGCTGTTCCTGGGCTGGACCCTGTACCGTTTCGAGATCAACTTCCGTGTCTCCATCGTGCTCGGGCTGGTCGGCGCAGGGGGGATCGGTTTCTTCATCCAGGACAAGATGTCTTCGGGCCGCTACGACCAGATGATCATCGCCATCCTCGCCATCGTCATCGTCGTGAACATCATCGACTTCGCATCCTCGTGGCTGCGCTCGAGGCTGGTATGAGCCCCTCTTGGCCGGCTTCTCACGGAGCTGCTGCGCGCCCCGCTACAATGACCGGCATGAAACGTTCCCTGAGAACCCGCGTCCTCTTGGCACTGGTCACTGCTGCGCTGGTCTCCGGAATCTCGAGCGCCAGCGCTCAGGGCAACTGGTTCGGCGTCCGGACCGGCTACCCGCTCGGCGTCACCATCCACTACGGCATCGCCAATGCGCTGTCCAACGGCTTCGACCTGCGCATCAGCGGGCACGTCGTCGCACACGGCGGCCAGGCCCGCGTCGGCATCGGCCTCGACGCCATGCACACCATCGCTGCGGCGTCGCCGTTCTCCGTGTACCTGGGTGCCGGGCCCGCCATCGAGTTCGGCGCGGGCAATGCCTGGCTCGACCTGCACGCCCTGCTCGGCGGCGAGTTCCGCTTCGTCGACCTTGGGCTTCCCCAGCTCGGGATCTTCGCGGAGGCCACGCTCGGCGGCGCCATCGGGCTCTCCGACGGCTCGGCCGAGGTCCCCACGTTCGGCGCCGGGCTCGGCGTCAACTACCACTTCTGAGTCAACGACGACTTCTGAACTCCCCTCCTTCGGGGCCCCGGCCGCGCTCCACGAGCGCCACCAGGGCCTCGGGGTCGCGGGGCGCCAGGAGCAGGGGTGGCCCCTCGTCGAAGTGGAGGAGCACGCCGTCGCCCCGCGGAGCGGCCACGATCACGCGCGACGACCGCGGGCCGCGTAGCCGCCAGCGACCGACGTAGTAACCGGGAAGCTGGCTCTGGACGGGTCCCAGGCGCGCGCCGGGCAGGACCAGCAGGTCGTAGCGTAGGACCTCGGCGTGGCGCACGCTCTTCAGCGGGATCCTGATCCTTGCGAGCAGCGTGGTGATCTCCAGCGACCGCCCGCGAAGCCGGTAGTCGAGCCGGCGCGGTGCGCGGCTCAACGACCAGGTACCGATCCCCAACGCAATGAGTTCCACGACCGCGACGAGCGTCACGAGTCCCGGTGCCGGTCGTTGCTGGGCCGGGACCCCCGGCTCGATCGCGACCCACAGGAGAACGACGGGAACGGCAAGTCCGACGACGAGCAGCGCCACGACCGGCCAGCTCCGGGGGCGCTCGCGCCGGGGGGCGATCTCACGCATTGCCGGACCCCTCCTCGTCCCGGGACGCTTCCGCGTCACGCGACGCCTCTCGCACCCGCCCCGCACGCGCGAGCGCTTCCTTGAGCAGGAACTCGATCTGCGCGTTCACGCTGCGCAGGTCGTCGGCCGCCCACTTCTCCAGCGCACGGTGGACGTCGGGATCGATCCTGAGGAGGAAACGCTTCTTCTCGGCCATGGTCTCGCGGTCCGGTCCCGGGATCTCCGCGCGCTCGCCGGTCAGGGCGCGGCGAGGAGGGCTCCCGCCAGGTAGGCGTGCAGGGCATCGAGGAGCGTCGTGGACAGGAGCGTCCCCGGTCCGGGCACGGCGTGATCGGCGGCGGCTCCCTCGGCTTCGTAGAGATCGTGCTCGAGATCGGGGAGCACGAGGTACGTCGCATGGGGCGCGGCGCGGTGCAGGGCGTCCCCGTTCGCAGGCAGGACCTGGATGTCCTTGCCCCCCTGGACGATGCCCATGGGCGCGCTCACCTTCGCGGCCAGCTGCGCCGGGTCGACGTCGATCTCGCTGCGCAGCAGCCCGGCGGCGTGCGCGAAGACCGCCGCGATCGGGTTGTCCGCTAGATCGCCGGTCAGCGCCAGACGCGTTCCCGTGCTGGCCCGGATGGCGTCCATCGCCTGGTTGGCCTGCGCCTGAGTGGTGGCGATCTCGGCCGCCGACGCGCCGTTGCGGCGCGCCTGGCGGACCAGTTGGTCCACGACCACCTGCCCCAGCGGCAGCCCCGGCGAGGCCAGCAGCACCACGGCGGTCGGGTCGACGTAGCCGTTGGCCGTGGAATAGAGCGCCACCAACCCGCCCTCGGAGTGCCCGATGAGCCCGACCCGGCGAGGGTCGATGTCGGGCCGGGAGCGTAGCAGCGCCACCCAGGCCGCCGTGTTCTTCCCATACGTCGCCAGCGTCACGGCGTTCCCGTCCCCCGTGCTCGCCCCGATGCCGAGCTTGTCGATGCGCAACACGGCGTACCCTGCGCACCCCAGGTCGTACGCCAGCTGACGGTACATGCCGTTGGTGATCAGGGGGGGCGCGTTGCCGTTCCGGTCGACCGCCCCGCTCCCCGGGATGAGGAGCAACGCCGGCGCCCCGCTGTCCGGGCGTGCGCGCGGCATGGTGAGCGTGCCGGCGAGCGACGCGCCCGTGCTCTGGACCTGGACCTGCTGCTCGGTGAAGCACGAGCGCTGCGCGGAGAGGTGCTTCTCGAGGGCCGCGCGCACCGCGTCCGCTTCGGTCCGCTGCCGATCCGCAGCCGCGCGCGAAGACGCGGTCTCCAAGGTGTAACGCAGGCCGATGACGGGTTGCGCGAACGCCACGATGGTGCCGCCGTCATCGAGCCACAGCGTCAGGCCGACCTTCTGCCCGGCCACGGCGAGGGTGGCGTCGAACCGCTCCGCCGTCACCGACGACCCGCCCACCTCGACGGTCTCCGGGCCCTTCGCCGTGAACGCTACGGTCCCGGTTTGCGCCGCCTGAGGGACGAGCACGTCGAAGCGCTGCGGTTGCGTGGCGCTCGGGTCGAGCCGGGACGCGACGAGCTGCCAGCCGTCCAGCATGCTGTTGTCGAGCACCACGACGGGCCCGGGGAGCGGCACCTGCACCGTCTGCCGGTTGCCGCCCTGTTCGATGACGAACGACGCCTGCCCGTGTTGGAAGGTGACGTCCATCGACAGCGCGGCGCCGCGCGCCGTTCCTTCCAGGTGGTAGCTCTGGGCGGCGCCGTCGGCGTTCACGACCAGGCGGTCGGTCAGATCGGCCAGCCCCGTGAGGTGGAGGCCGGAGGTGCTCACGGTGCCGGCCGCCGTGGAGGCGAGCCGCAGCTCGAAGGACCCCAGGTCGGACCCGGCCTGACGGATGGCGTAGCTCTGAGCACCCGCGCTCCCGACGCTCAGGAGAGCGACGAGCCCGAGCGAGACGAGGATCTTGCGCACGAGGAACGTCCTTCCGGGATCAGCCGGCGTAGAGCGTGCCGGTGTTGACGACGGGCGTACTGGCCTGTTCGCTGGTCAGCGCCACCATGAGGTTGTTCGCCATGGCGGCGCGCTTGTCCTGATCGAGCTCGACCACGCCACGCGAGGCCAGGCCGTCCAGCGCGTCCTCCACCATGCCGACAGCTGCTTCCACGATGAGTCGGCGCGCGGCCACCACGGCCTGGGCCTGCTGGCGGCGCAGCATCGCCTGGGCGATCTCAGGGGCGTAGGCGAGGTGCGTCAGACGGGCCTCGATGACGTCCACGCCGGCCACCTCGAGCCGGGCGTCGAGTTCCTCCTTCAGGGCGTGCGCCAGCTCCTCGGGGTTCTCCCGAAGGCTCTGCCGGTCCTGGCCGCTCGCATCGTACGGGTAGCGGGTGGCGAGGCTGCGAATGGCCGTCTCCGCCTGGATGTCGACGAACTCCTCGTAGTCGTCGACGTCGAATACGGCCTTGGCCGATTCCACCACGCGCCACACCACGACCGCCGCGATCTCGACCGGGCTCCCGTCGGCATCGTTCACCTTGAGTTTGTCGCTGTTGAAGTTCCGCACCCGAAGGCTCACCCTGCGCTTGCTGGTGAGCGGGTTGGTCCACCAGAACCCCGGCAGGCGCACGCTACCGACGTAGCTACCGAAGAACACCAAGACCCGGGCCTCGTTGGGCTGCACGGTGAAGAAACCCGGGGCGAGCACGACCACCCCGACGATCATGACGATCCGCAGCAGGAGCCCCGGCAGATGACCGTACGCCGCGCCGACCACCAGGTAGCCGACCAGGGCGAGCTCGATCGCGAGCACGGGGAAGCCGTTGATGCCGAACGCGCGCTTCTCTTGGACGCGAATCATGGCGCCTCCTTTGGCGTCAATATGATATCACGTCGATACCAGATACCAGGGACGTCCGTCCCGCCCTCGCGTGCTCAGGTGCGCTCGGCCAGCAGCCGCAACCCCCGCAGGGTCAGCAGCGGATCGGTGACGTCGATCCTCCTGGCATGCGGCTTCACCACGTCCGCGAAACCCCCGGTCGCGATGACGAAGGGAGGGCCGTGCTCGTCTACGATCTCGGCGGCGAGCCGCTCCACCATGCCGTCCACCATGGCGGCGTACCCGAACACCAGCCCCGACTGCAGCGCGCTCACCGTGTTGCGGCCGATGGCGTGCTCGGGCGCCACCAGATCCACCCGGGGGAGCATGGCCGCGCGGGCGAAGAGCGCCTCCGCCGCGACCCCGGGGCCCGGCGCCAGGGCGACCCCCAACAGCCGGTTGGGCCGCACGACCACGTCGAAGTTGGTCGCGGTCCCGAAGTCGACCACGATGAAGGCGTCGGCCTCGTACTGCAGCGCCGCCACGGCGTTGACCATGCGGTCGGCGCCGACCTCGCGCGGATTGTCGGTGGCGACATCGAGAAGGGGGGCCACCAGCTCCGGGGTGACGCGCCGGACCGACACCCCCCAGTAGCGCTTGAGCGCGTCCGACAGCTCGGGCGCCACAGGCGGCACCACCGACGACACGATGGCCCGGTCGGGAGGCTCGAGCCCCTCGAGCTCGAACAACCGGCTCAGCAGCACCGCGTACTCGTCCGCCATGCGCATGCGGTCGGTCGCAACGCGCCAGGAGGCGACCAGGTCCTCATCGCGGTACAGGCCCAGAACGGTAGTGGTGTTGCCGACATCGACAGCCAGAAGCACGGCGTGAGTCTACCACCGCGCCCCTTCGCGCCCCGAGGCCGGGGCGCTGGTAGACTCTCCCCCATGAGCGTCAAACCGGATTGGTGGATCCGCGAGCGTGCCGCTGCCGGCATGATCGAACCCTTCGAGGACGGGCTGGTGCGCGAGGGCGTCATCAGCTACGGCCTCAGCAGCTTCGGCTACGACCTGCGCGCGGCACCGGAGTGGCGCATCTTCGTCAACGCCTTCAACTCGGTCGTGGACCCCAAGCACTTCGACACCCGCAGCCTGGTGGAGTTCGAGGGGGACGAGTGCATCATCCCGCCGAACAGCTTCGTGCTCACGCGCTCGGTGGAATACCTGCGCGTCCCCGAGGACGTGATGGTGCTGGCGCTCGGGAAATCGAGCTACGCCCGCTGCGGCATCGTCGCCAACGTCACGCCGCTCGAGCCGGGCTGGGAGGGGCACGTGACCCTGGAGTTGTCCAACACCACCCCTCTCCCCGCCAAGGTGTACGCCAACGAGGGGATCGTGCAGCTCGTCTTCTTCCAGGGCGACCGGCCCAAGCAGACCTACGCGGAACGCAAGGGCAAGTACCAGGGGCAACGCGGCGTCACCCTTCCGCGTCTGTAGGCACCGAAGCGTCGGCGCCCGCCCCGCCCGGCGTCAGGCTTCGCTCTCGTCGCCCAGCTCGACGCCGGGCAGCCGGATGGTGAAGCGGGTGCGGCCCGGCTCGCTCTCGACGTCGATCGAGCCGCCGTGGTGCCGCGCGATCTGCTCGGCGATGGCGAGACCGAGGCCCGCACCCCCGCCCGCCCCCTTGTAGAACTTCTCGAAGATGTGCGGTAGCACCTCCTGCGCGATCCCCGGCCCGTCGTCGGTCACGCCCAGCACGACGTTGCCGTCGTTCAGGCGCAACGACACCTCCACGCCCTCGCCACCGCCGCTGGCGCGCACCGCGTTGGCCACGAGGTTGCGCACGAGCTGCCGCAGTCGCTCCGGATCGCCCAGCACCAGCCCTCCCGAGGCGCACCGCAGGCGCACCCCGGGGAACTCCTCGGCGACCGGTTGGAGAACGTCCTCGGCGGGATCCACCAGGTGGGTGGAGACGTCCTCGGGCACCAACTCGCCGCGCGAGAGCTGCAACAGGTCCTCGACCAGCCTGTTCATGGTGCCGCTGACGCGCAGCGCATCCTCCAGATCGCGGCGGGCGCGCTCGTCGCTGTGGCGCTTGGCGCGTTCCAGGAAACCCTGCAGGCTGGTGAGCGGAGTCCGGAGCTCGTGGCTGGTCTCGGCCAGGAAGGCTCGTTGCGCGTCCATGGCTTCCTGAAGCCGGTGCAGCAGCCCGTTGAGACTGAACGTAAGCCTCCCCACCTCGTCGCCCGGGCCCTCGTAGGGGATGGGCTCCAGCCGCTCCGGCCCCAGCGCCGCGGCCAACCGCGCCAGGCGCGCGATCGGCTGGATCGCCGCCGCCGCCACGAGGTAGCCCACCACGGCGCTCAGCAGCACCAGTGCCAGCCCCGTGAACAGGAGCGCTCGCGACAGCCCGGCGAGCGCCAGGCCGATGTAGTTCGGGTCTGCCAGTACCGCCACCTCACCTACGTCGAAGGGGGCCAGCGCCGCCTCCATGCGCTTGCCGGCCAGGCGCCCGCTCCACAGCAGGCTGCCGGAGCGCGCCGAGGCCACGTCGGACGGCGGGATCGCAGCCTGCGCCTGCTCGAACTCCGGCTTCGAGGCCACCAGCAGCATGCCTTTGGGGTCGTACACCTGCACGACCACGCCGCCGGTGGGGCCGGTGACGCGCGTGCGCGCGCTGCCCTGACCGCCTTCACGGTAGAGCGTGGCCACCGCGGCGGCGTCCTGCCGCAGAGCGTGGCGCAGGTCGGCGTAGAGGCTGGAGCGCACCACGAAGTAGGCGGCCACGATCCCCACCACCGTCAGCACGGCGATGGCGAGTCCGGCCAGCACGGCCACGCGCCAGGTCAGCGGCAACCCGCCCGTGCGCAGGGGCCGGGGCCTCATCGGGCCGGTATCCCGGGCCTCCGCGGGCCCCGATGGCCCGCTTGCGTCCCCAAGCGTGCGCGCCGGGTCGGCGTCGCGACGGCATCCCGGCCGCGTCCGGCCACCGTCAGGACTTCAGCGCGTAGCCGATGCCCCGCACCGTCCGGATCACCCCGTAGCCGCCGGCGTCGCGCAACTTCCCGCGGATGTTGGCGATGTGCACGTCCACGACGTTGCTGGAGGGCGGAAGGTTCTCGCCCCACACGTTGGTCTCGATCTCCTTGCGACTGTACACGCGTCCCGGCTGACTGGCGAGGTAGGCCAGCAGGTCGTACTCGCGCGGGCTGAGGCGCACCTCGTCGTCCCCCCAGAAGACCTGCCTCCGGACAGGATCGATGGTCATGTCACCGACCTTGCGCGTGGACCCCAGGCTGCGCTTCCGGAGCTGCACGTTGATGCGGGCGACCAGCTCCTCGACGTGGAACGGCTTGGCCAGGTAGTCGTCGGCGCCGGCATTGAGCATGTCGACCTTGGTGTTCAGTTCGTCGGCGGCGGTCAGGATGACGATCGGCGTGTCACCGGTACGGCGCACCCGCCGCGCGATCTCCTGGCCGCTCAGGTCCGGCAGGCCCAGGTCGAGGACCACCAGGTCCGGCTCCACCTCGCGGATGGCCGAGAGTCCGCGGATGCCGCTCTCGAAGGCCAGGACCTCATAGCCCGCATCCTGCAGCTCCAAGGTGAGCAGCCGCAGGATGTCGACGTCGTCTTCTACGATGAGGATGCGCTTCTTCGACACCTAGTCCCCCTTCCCAGGAGCGATGGCAAGGGTGATGTCGCGCTGCTCGAGCACCGCCCGAAGCGACACCGGCTGGTCGCTCTCGGGGAACTGCAGCAAGATGTCCTTCCCGTCCACGCTGATCCTGCCGCTGATGGCGCGGGCGCCGCTCAACGCCGCCGCGCGCTCGGCCTGGGTAGCGTCGGGGGGGAAGAACAGCAGGCGCAACTCGGTTCCGGGCGCGGGCGCGGTAGGGAAGGTGAGCCGCGCATCCTGGATCCGAGCGCTGGCATAGACCGTCAGCAGGTCCGGAGACACCAGGCGCACCTCGGTGCCCGCCGGCAGGGCAGGAAGAACGAGCACGCTCTGCGCCACGAGCATGATGATGCCCGCGTTCACGGCCGTTGCCCCGGATTCCAACCCCGATCCATGACCCCATGCTACCAGCGCGCCATGAATGCGCTGCTGGAGCGGCTTAAGGGAACCTTCATGGGTCCCGACCGATGCCCGGCACGCCGCACGGCTCCGCCGGGACAGGGCCGGCAGTCCAGTGCAGCCTGCGGCAGTCCGAGAAATGCGCTCGGGGAGGCACCAGAGTGAATGACCTAACCCCGCGGGCCCGCCCCGTCGGTCATCATGGACGCGGTGTGAAAGCGCGCGGGAGAGGGGCGCAGCAGACGGCCGCCGCCGCGGAGGCGGCGGGCAGGCACGTGGACGCCGAGCCGGACGCCTCCCCGACCTACCGCATGAAGGGGTCTCGCATGAGCCATCCACCGGTCCCGAGCTGGGCCGCGCACGCCGTCGCCCTGTCGCCCGTCGGTCCCATCGCCGCGAAGCCGCGCCCGTCGCGGTTGCTGGGCACCGCCCTGCTGGCCGTGGCGCTGCTCCTCGGCCATGGCATCGGCCACGCGCAGAGCTTCGACGCCAACCGCTACTACCAGCAGTGCCTTCGCTTCGAGGCCGGCGGCGATCTCGAGACTGCGCGCCAGAGCTGCCTCAACGCGCTACAGATCAACCCCGGCATGGTGGACGCGACGCTGGCGCTCGCCCGCATCGAGCTCGAGCTCGGGATGACCGGCTCGGCCGAGCAACGCCTCCTACAGATCCGCGACCAGACCTCCAGCGCCGAGCCGCTGGTGCTGCTCGCACAGGCCACCGTGCAGCTCGACCGCTACGCCGAAGCCGACGCCTTCCTGCAGGAAGCGCAGACCCGGCTCTCCAAGCAACCCAATCGGCAACTCTCGGCCAGGGTCGCCTTCCTCCAAGGCGAGGTCGAGCAGCACGGCGGGCTCTACAACGCGGCGCTCGCCGCCTACGGCTCCGCCGTGGAGCAGGACAGCCTCAACGTCGACTACCGCCTGGCCGAGGCCCGGCTGCGCTTCGACCTCGGCGACCCGTCGAGCGCACGCGATCAGCTCGAGGCTTACATGAAGCTCTCGGGTGACACCAAGAATCCCGACGTCCACGCTCTCATCGGTACCGCGCTGTGGTCGATGGGGAACCTGACCGCCGCCGCCGGCGAGCTCGAGACGGCGCTGGCGCTGCGGAACTCGCGCGACACCACCGCGCAGGCCGGTGACCTCCGCAAGCTCGCGCTGGTCTACTACGCCCAGGGTGAGGTGCAGTCGGGAGGCTTGGCGTTGCGCGAGGCCACCCGACGCGGGAACCTGCAGACCCTGCTCGTCAGCAACGGGCTGCTGTGGCTGCTGCTCCTGCTGTTCCTGGTGGCCGTCCACCTGATGGGTGAGAGCCGCATCGCCAACACCACCACGCTCGAGGTGGTGGAGGGTCCGCAGGAGTGGAGCGTCGGGCAGGCCTACGGCGTGCTCGTGGCGAGCCTGCTGCTGGCGGCACTGGCGGCGCTCGTCTACAGCCTGGCGGTGTACAACAACGCCCTTGCCTTCCTCACCCCACTCCAGGAGACCAACGTTCGAGCGGTGTTCCTGATCGCACTGTCGCTGCTGCTGGTCGGGCTCACCTGGCGCCGTGCCAGCATGAACGGCTGGGACCCCGTCGAGCGGCTGCTGGGCAGCGGCGAGCAGGCCATGGCCGGCATCGGGCTGGGCATCGTGCTGCTCGCCGCCGTGCTGGCGTACCTCGCCTACGTCCCACGTGGGGGGCTGCTGGGGCCCTTCTACCTGAACCTCACCCATCTGACGCCGCTGGTGATCGCGGCGCTGGTGCTGCTTCCGCTCACGGAGCTCTTCTTCCGCGGTTTTCTCATCCCGCCGTTGCGGCGGCGCTACGACGCCACCATCGCAACGATCGCGTCGGCCGCGCTCTACGGCCTGGTGCTGGTCACGCCGGTCGCCCTGCTGTTCGCGTTCGGGCTGACGCTCGCGGAAGTGTTCCGCCGCCGTTCCAACGGCATCACCCCGCTGCTGGCGCAGCTCGTGCTGAACGTGGGGTTGGTGCTGGCCGTCGTCCTGAGCCCCTGGGCACGTAGTCTGTTCCTGCCCTGAGCCCATCTCCGGCCGCGTAGGCTGGAAGCGGCATGGTCGAGGATCTGTCGATCGACCTCTTCTATCTGGCGCTGGGCCCCGTCGACCGCTCCGGCGTCGTCGTGCTGGAGGGGCGTCAGGGCAGATGGCTGCCCGTCTTCTCGAGCCGGGAGGCCGCGCAGCGGCTGCGCGACCGTGCGCCGGCCGGCGTGCGCGTGGCTTCGGCGCCGGCGAACGATCCGCGCGCCCGCGAGGAGTTCCTGCTCGCCAGCCTGCAGGCCGGAGCCGAGGTGGTGGCGCTCGACCCAGACCCGGAAGACGGCGGCATCACCCACCCAACGACGTCGGTGCGCTCGGCGCTGGCCTACGTGCAGTCGTTGCGCAACGGCACGGCCTGCCTGTGAGCGACCGGCGGCTGACGCCGCGGCGTCAGAACGGCAGCCCCAGACCGAACGCGAGCCACCAGCCTTCGGCGTAGCCGCCTCGCACGCCCACGCGCACCACCCCGTCGTAGTCCAGCACGGTGTCGGCCCACAGTCCGACGTCGCCTCCCACCCCGACGCGCGATGCCCAGGCGCCCCCCGCCCCGGTCGCCGGGCCGGTCCCCCCCCACAGCCGGACGGCGGGTTGGACGTCGATGCGCTCCAGGGCCGCGAGCCCGTCGGCCAGACGCCAGCGCACGGGCACCGACAGGCGCGCTCCCAGCGAGGCGATGACGGCGAGCTCGGGCAGCGCCACCGGCACCGGCGGGAGCGGTCGGTAGCCCGCGGTCAAGGCCAGCTGGGGGTGCACCATCGGTGCCACGGACGGCCACCACTGCGCCTCCCCCCAGGCGCCCGCGGACGGGCCGGCGGCGCCGTAGCTCCAGCGCGCGCGCACGGCGAACGACTCCCCTCCCGACACCGCGCCGAAGGCATCGACCGAGCGGGCGTCGGCGAACGCGTCGATGCCAATCTCGGGTCGCCAGCCGGCCAGCGAGGGTGCGCCGATGAAGCTCCCGGAAACCTCCAGGGAACCTGCGAAGCGGTCCACCGGCGCGCGCAGCAACGCCTCCGCCTGAACGCCGTAGGCGGTCTCGTCGACCGGCCCCAGGTAGGCACCGTGCGGCCAGGCGCCGAGGCGCACCGCCACCCCCAGCGGAGGCGGCGGACCGGGCGCGGCGACCGGGTTGGGCATGTTCCAGGCGTAGCGAACCGAGCCGTAGCCGCCCGCGAGCGGTCCCCGTAGGGCCGAGTCGTAGCCCACGGTGAGATCGAGCGCGTGCCGCGCACTGTCGTCCAGGCCCAGCGCAGTGATCTCCAGTCCGGCGCCGAGGGGCCGCAGCGACACCCGGGCGGCGCTGGGCCACCAGCCGTAGGGCAGCAGGCTCGGCCAGGGGCTGTAGGGCGTATCAGGGTAGGGGGCGGCTGCCGCGGTCCCCGGGCCGCCGCCGGAGACCTGGGTTCCGGCGAACGTTCGGGGGGCGGCGTCCCGGGGGGCGACGGACGTTCGGGTGCGGGGGAGCTCCGCGCCGCGCGGTAGCGGCGCGGCCGCAGCGGCGCCGGGCCCCGACGAGCCCCCGTCCGCAGCGACCGCACCGCTAGCCTGCAGCGGCTCGAACGCCAAGGCGTAGCCATCCCCCCGGACCGTCCGGAACAAGGCTCCGCCGGGCACCGCCACCGGCTCCTCCGCCCCACCCAGCGCATGCGTCAGGGGCGGTCCGCCGGCCGTGACCCCGCCCCCGACGAGCGCGCGGTAGAGCTGGAACAGTCCGCTCGCGTCGCTCGAGTACAGCAGCGTGCCCTCCCCCACCCAGCGGGGCGCCAGCTCGCTCGCACCGTCCGAGGTCAAAAACGTGAGGCCGTCCGCCCCAAGCAGAGCGAGGTCCACGCCGCCCGGGCGGTACAGGCTCAGCGCCACCCGGCCGCCGGCACTCACCGCCAGCCCGACGACATGCGTGCCCGCGGGCGCGTCCCAGACCGTGCGCTCCGAGCTGCCGGCGCACCAGCGGCGCAACGACGCGCCCCCGGGCACCGCGTCGCGCACGTAGAGCAGACAACCCGCACCGTCGGCGCGGGGCAGGTGCGCGTGCGCGCCATGCGTGAGGCGACGGACCGCGCCGCTGCGGACGTCCAGCGCGAACAGGTCGCTGTCGTAGCGCCCGGCCGCGCGGCCCACCGCCGCCATCACCACCGTGTGATCATCGAGCCAGGTGAGGCCCGTGGCGGCGGGCCTGGTGTGGAGGGTGTGGGCGCCGGCCAGCGCACCCCCCTGCCACGTCGCCAACCGCACGCCGCCGGCGACCGGCCAGGCGAGGGTGCGGCCGTCGCCGGCCAGGGCGGGGGCACCGAGCGTCGAGGCCGCCGGCTCGAGCCCGCCGGGCACGCTCAGGCTCCCCTGCTCGCGCGCCTGCGCTGCCAACCCGTTCGACCAGGACGTCCACTCCGCCTCCAGATCGGTGCCGACCGCGCGTTTCCAGGCCGCGTCGAACGGTAGCAGGTAAGCGCCGGACTGGAAGACGTGGAGCGCGCGCACCAGCGCGTCGAAACCGTGGGCCTTCACCAGGTGGTCGATGAAGGAGGCGCCCAGCAGGTAGCGGGCGCGCCCGCCCGGCCAGCGCTGGTAGCTGATGAGACTCACGTCGGCGAGCGTCGGGAAGCTACCCTGCGCCGCCAGGGTCCACAGCAGGGCGCGGGTGCGGGCGTCGTCGAGCCGCCCGCCCAGCCCGCCGGTCGACTCCACCCAGGTGGCGATCCCCTCGAGCAGCCACGCCGGCGGGAGCACGGCCGTGCCCTGCCCCACCAGCCCGACGTGCGGCAGCGTGGCGCTGCCCGGCGGCACACGGGTATCGGTGAGCTGCACCAGGTGCGTGATCTCATGGCGCAGCACCAGCTCGGTCAGGTCGGGGCCGTGGAAGCCGACCGTCCCGTCCAGCGGGAACAACGGTCGGAAGGTCACGTGCGGCCGCGGCAGCGGCAGCGCGAAGGCGTTGAAGACGTCGTCGCCGCCCTGCAGCCGGATGCGGATGGGGAACGGTGTCCGTCCGAACAGTGCGGCGACGCGCAGCAGCTCGCTCTCGGCCGCCGCCGCCACCTGCTGGGCGTAGGGCGCGAGCGCAGGATCCTCGTACAGAACGTCGACGTGCGGGGCGTGGACGACGCGGGCGGCGACTGCGTGGGCGCCGGGTCCGACCACAAGCAGGAGCGCGGCCAGAAGCCTCAGCAGGCGTTGCCGCGCGCGACCTTCGACCGAGTCGGGCATGGCGCAGTATAGGTGGGCACAGAATAGGCGGGCACAGAATAGGCGGGCGCGCGCCGCCAGCTCGGCGGGCTCCGCCACGTGCGGCGCCTGGCGCCGGTCCTCCTTCCCGCGGCCCGGGCCGGTCAGCGTCGTCGGCCGCGGCGCAACTCGTCGAGGGCGTAGCGCGTGCCTCGCCACTCGATCTGACCGCGGTGCAGCGCCTTGGCCGCCGATGCCACGGCGGCGTAGGCCAGCAACGCCGCGCCCACGGGGTGGAGCAGGAACAGCCAGGGGCTGTGCCGCTGTCGCGGGGCGTCGAAGGCGTAAACGAATGCGACGGTGGCCACCACCAGCGCGTAGACGCCGCGTGTGGCGCCGCCCACGAGCGGCAGCGCCAGGAAGGGCAGCACGTTGGTCACCAGCAGTGCGAGCACCACGACACTCAGCCGCAACGTCGAGTACCCCAGGCCGGCGAAGGCGTTCTTGTTCAGGCCGCGCAGCGCACTCCCGAGATCCGGGTACCACTCCACGGTCACGTCCTCTGCCCCGAACACCGCCTCCTGCCGCAGGCCCGCCCCCTTGACGAGCCGTCCCAGCTCGACGTCGTCGTCGGGGCGAAGGCGGATGGCAGCGTGCCCGCCCGCCCAACGGTAGGCGTCGGCGCGCAAGAGCGCGAACGCACCGATGCCGATGGAGGCCCGGCTGCGTGGATCGCGGGCACGCCAGGGGCGGGTGTAGACGGAGAACAGCAGCCCGAACGCGACGACGAACGAGGCGAGCAGGGCGCCGCGGGCCTCCAGCCGGGGGAGCACCACCAGGTGGTCGAGCGCCCGGTCGAGGGCGTAGGCGAGCGAACGCCGCAGCGCGCCCGGCGCGAAGCGCACGTCGGCGTCGGTGAACAGCAGCCAGTCGCCCGCCGCTGCCTCGGCGCCACGCTGGAGGGCGTGCGTCTTGCCCAGCCAACCGCTCGGCAGCTCACGAACCGTGACCACGCGCACGCGCTCGTCGTGCCGCGCCACGTTCGCCGCGACGGCGCCGGTCCCATCGGTCGAGCGGTCGTCGACCACCACGACCTCGAGTCCGGGCAGGTCTTGCGCCAGCAGCGTGCGCAGCGTCGCCCCCAGGGTTCCGGCCTCGTCGCGTGCCGGGATCACGACCGAGAGGGACGGCCAGGCGCCCGGCAGCGGTGCCCGCGCCCGCCGCAGGCTCGCCATGCTGCGCACGCCCAGCGCCCAGTCGAGCGTGAGCCCCCACCACAACAGCACAGTGGCGACCGCGAGCGCGAGGAGCATCGTCGACCACGCTACCGCCGGCTGGCGGCGAGGACCGCGCCGGCGGCTACCGTGCGGGCCGGTAGAATCGGGGCCGTGCCGATCCTCGCCGTCGACAAGCCGCTCCACCTCAGCTCGCACGACGTGGTCGCCCGCGCCCGCAGGATGCTGGGCACCCGCCGGGTCGGCCACGCCGGCACCCTGGATCCGCTCGCCGGCGGGGTGCTGGTGCTGCTCACGGAAGCCGCCACCAAGCTCTCGCCCTACCTGACCGGCAGCGACAAGGACTACCTGGCCTGGGTCGCGTTCGGTGTCGGCACCGACACCCTCGATGCCGAGGGTCCTGTGAGCGAGGAGGCCGACGCCGGAGGCGTGAACGCCGACGGCGTCGCGGCCGCCCTTCCCCCCTTCCTGGACCTCGGCGAGCAGCGCCCGCCCGCCTTCTCCGCGGTCAAACGCGACGGCGAGCGCAGCTACCGGCGCGCCCGGCGCGGCGAGGCGGTCGAGCTCCCTCCCCGGCCCGCCGGCTACCGGCGCATCGAGCTGCTGGCCTTCGCTCCGGAGCGCGCGGAGCTTCCGCAGCGGTTCGCGCCCGGCGCGGGCGGGCTGTGGGCACCCTCGCCGGACGGCACGCTCCCTGCACTACCGCCAACCCTCGCCACGGCGCCCACCGCGCTGCTCGCGCTGAGGGTGCAGGCGGGAACCTACGTGCGCGCCTTCGCCCGCGACCTGGGGGCGGCCCTGGGCGTGCCCGCACACCTGGCGGGCCTCGTGCGCACGCGGGCCGGCCGCGTCGGGCTCGAGCACTGCATCCCGCTCGACGCGCTCCAGGAGGCTCGCTCCCTCACCGCCAGCGAGGTCCTCCCCTACCCCGCCATCGCGTTGGACGCGGACACCGCGCGGCGCGTGCGTCAGGGGCAGCGGCCCCAACTCCGCTTCGAAGGCCGCGCGCTGCTGCTCGACCCGTCGGGCCGGCTGGCGGCGGTGGCCGAGGCGATCGACGGACGGGTACGCCTGTTGCGGGTGTGGCCCGAGACCTCGCAGGGCTGATGCCGCTGGGTCCCCCGCCGCCAGGGACACGCCCGCCGGAGCACCCGTGGCCGCGGTAGACTGGCCAACAGATTCCCGTTGACGAAGGTCCGGGAGACGGGGGCGCCCTGTTGACCGGGCGGCCCGGTCTGCAGGGCAGGGAGAACATCATGGACATCGGCATTCCCAGGGAGATCAAGGCTCATGAGTACCGCGTCGCGGCCACGCCTGGCGCGGTGCACGCGTTCGTGGACGCCGGACACAGCGTCTTCGTGGAGCGCGGCGCGGGCGTGGGGAGCGGCTTCGAGGACGACGACTATCGCGCCGCCGGCGCGACCCTGGTAGGCACGGCCGCCGAGGCCTGGGCCCGGCGCCTGGTGCTCAAGGTGAAGGAGCCCATCGCCAGCGAGTTCGGCTACCTGCGCGACGACCTCACCCTGTTCACCTACCTGCACCTGGCCGCGGCCCAGTCGCTCACCGAGGCGCTGCTGGCGAGCGGCACCACTGCCATCGCCTACGAGACCGTTCAGCTCGACAACGGCAGCCTGCCGCTGCTGACGCCGATGAGCGAGGTCGCCGGCCGCATGGCCAGCCAGGTCGGCGCCCACCATCTGGGCAAGTTCCTGGGCGGGCGCGGCGTCCTCCTGGGAGGCGTGCCCGGCGTCGAGGCAGGTGAGGTTGTCATCCTCGGCGGCGGCGTGGTGGGCACCAACGCGGCCAAGATCGCCATGGGCCTCGGGGCGCGCGTCACGCTGCTCGACATCAACCACGCCCGGCTCCAGTACCTCGACGACGTCTTCGGCGGGCGCATCCAGACGCTGGCCAGCAACCTAGCCAACATCCGGGCCATGGTGGAGCGCGCCGATCTGGTGGTCGGGGGCGTGCTCATCCCCGGCGCGCGGGCACCGCACCTCGTGACCCGCGACATGCTCGCGCTCATGCGCCCGGGAAGCGTGATCGTCGATGTGGCCGTCGATCAGGGAGGCTGCATCGAGACCATCCACCCGACCACGCACGACGCTCCCACGTTCGTGGTGGACGGAGTGGTGCACTACGGCGTGGCCAACATGCCGGGCGCGGTCCCCAACACCAGCACGCGGGCGCTCTCCAACCAGACCCTGCCCTACGCGCTGGCGCTGGCCGCCGGCGGAACGGCCGCGCTGCTGGCCGACCGCACGCTGCTTCGCGGGCTCAACACCCACGCCGGGCACCTCACGTACCGGGCCGTCGGCGAGGCCTTCGACCTGCCCACCATCGACCCCAAGGAGGCCCTGGCCACCCGCACACACATCGCCTGACGACGCTGCGGAGGCGCGGACCCGGGCACTCACCGGGGGGCACTCAGCGCAGGCGCGCCAGCGCCCGCCGGATGAGCGCCTCGGCGGCGTCGTCGGGGAAGTCGGCCACCAGCTCGGCGACGGTGGTCTTCACCTGCGACTCGCGGTAGCCGAGCGCCATCAGGGCCTCGGCGGCGTCCTCGCCCGCGCCCGTCAGGAGCTTGCGCGGCCGCCGGTCGGCTCCGGGGCCCGCCAGAAGCTCCTCGGGGATTCGGTTCTTGAGCTCGAGCACGATGCGCTCCGCCGTCCGTCTCCCCACCCCCGGAGCGCCGGTGAGCAGGGCAGGATCCTGGTTGAGGACCGCCGACGCGATGAGCGCCGGGGGCAGCGCGGACAGCACCGCCAGCGCTAGCTTCGGGCCCACGCCCCCCACCTCCAGCAGCCGCCGGAACAGCAGCAGCAGGTCGCGGTGGTGGAAGCCGTACAGCACCGGCGTCTCGTCACGCACCGTGAGATGTGTGTGGAGCACGACGTGCTCCCCGACCTGGCACTGCCCCAGGGAAGCGGCCGGTGCCCACGCTTCGACTCCGAACGCGCCCGCCTGGACCACCACGCTGGCCTCGCGCACCTCGCGCACCACGCCCTCCAGGAAGGCGATCACGACTCTCCGAACAGCGGCGCGAAGACGATGTCGTAGCCGACGTCGCTGAGGCTCGAGCAACCGGTGAGGCGCATCCCGTAGCGGAGCTCGGCCTCCAGGCTCTCGAGCGCCCGGTCGCTCTCGACGACCAGCGCCTCGGCACCCACTGCCAGGTACCGCAGAACGTCGATGCCGTCGCGCACGGGCCCGCCCGCCACGATAAGCAGCATCCCTGCCACCGCGTCGATGACCTCGGGAAGGATGTCCACCACCGCCGGTCCGCCCAGGTGCACGCCGGCGGCCCCCTGCAGCACAACGGCCTCGAGACCGGCCTCCGCTACCACCTCGGCGTCGGACGGGCCGGCCACCCCGAACACCCAGAGCGGACAGCCGGCGGCGGCGCTCAGCTCCGCCAGGTCCTCGCGGGTGCGAGGCCGCCAGGCGCCACGCCCGAACGGCGGCGTGTCGGCCAGGGGCGCCATGTCGAGACCGATAGCGGGGACCCCCAGCTCGCTCAGGCGGCGCACGGCAGGCATCAGCTCGCCCATCTTGGCCGGGCGCAGCAGTGCGATGGCGTCGGTGGGCGCGTTGTGCGCCGGGTCCGCCAGCACGGCCTCGGCGTCCACGACCTCCAGCCCGCCCCCGTGACCGGTGGCGTCCGCCCGCCGGCGCGGGAGCAGGGGGCTCACCAGCGGCCGCCCCAGCAGCGTGGTCCGGGTGTCGACGTCCTGCACCTCGTGAAGCAACCGCGGGATGAGCTGATAGCCGTCCAGAGCGGCGAACTCGCGTTCATTCACGGCGCCATCATAGCAGGCGCGCGACGCCCCCCGTGGGCCGAGACGTTGCGTCCAGCACGGGACGCGCCACCCTTGACAGGCCACCAGGCCAAGCCTAGAATCCGGCGGTGGCTCTCGGCCCCACACGAAAGGATCCCCCTTGGTCTCCGTGGACAACATCAGCAAGGCGTTCGACGGCGTCACCGCTGTCGATTCGTTGAGTTTCGACGTCGCGGCGGGCGAGGTGTACGGGCTCCTCGGCCCCAACGGCGCCGGCAAGACGACCACCCTCCGTATCCTCGCCACCTTGCTCGTCGCCGACCGCGGTCGCGCCCGTGTGGCCGGCTTCGACGTCGCTCGACAGGGCGAAGCGGTGCGCCGCTCCATCGGCGTGGTCAACGGCGGCATGGGGCTGTACGACCGGCTGACGGGGCGCGAGGTGCTCCACTACTTCGGCCGTCTCTACGGCATGTCGGGGCCCGCCATCGACGCCCGCATCGCCGAGCTCGACGAGCTGCTCGAGCTGGGCGACACCCTCTCGCGACGCGCCGGCGGCTACTCCACGGGCATGAAGCAGAAGATCGTGGTCGCCCGCGCCGTGCTGCACGATCCGCCGGTGATCTTCTTCGACGAGGCCACCAGCGGGCTGGACGTCGTCGCCCGCCGTGCGGTGCTCGACTTCGTGCGGCACTACCCCAGCGAGGACCGGGCGGTGGTCTACTCCACCCACGTGATGAGCGAGGTCGAGGAGTTGTGCGACCGCGCCTGCATCATCTACCGGGGTCGCAAGATCGCTGAGGGCAGCATCGGCGAGCTGACCGAGCAGGGCGGGGGCGCGAATCTGGAGGATGCCTTCTTCCGCCTGGTCGAGGAAAGCGGGCTGCGCGACGGCGCCGCGCAGGCGAGCGCATGAGACCGTCGATGATCGGGCGCGTTGCCGGCAAGGAGATCCTCTCCACCCTGCGCGACCAGCGCGCCATCCTCTCCAACCTGATCATCCCGCTCGTCATCTTGCCCGTCATCATGCTGGGGCTGCCGCTGCTCCTGGGCGGGCTGTTCCAGCGCGAGCAGACCAGCGTCACCTCGGTGGGCGTGCAGGGTGAAGCGAACTTGCCGCCCGCGCTGAAGAGCCTGCTGGAGAAGCAGAACGTCCACCTCACTGCCGTCAACGACCCGGAGGCCGCCGTGCGCGACGGCACGGTGCCGGTCGCGATCGGCGTGCCGCCCGGCTTCGAGACGAACGTCGCCTCGGGCGGGGGCGCCGACCTGACCCTGTACAGCAAGAAGGGCAACATGAAGAGCGAGCTGAACGCCGGCAAGGTGCAGCAAGCGGTCGGCACCTATACCCAGCAGCTCGTCGCGTCGCGGCTCGAGGCGGCGGGCCTCGACCCCAGCATCCTGCAGCCGGTCCACGTGCGATCGGTCGATGCCAGCTCGGCGGCCGAGAAGTCGAGCGGCCAGCTCTCCTGGCTCATCCCCTTCTTCATCGCCATCTGGACGCTGACGGGCGGACAGATGACCGCCATCGACGCTACCGCCGGGGAGAAGGAGCGAGGCACGCTGGAAGCCCTACTGGTGGCTCCGATCCGCCGCAGCGAGGTGGTGATCGGCAAGTTCCTGGCGACCCTCACCTTCGGCCTCAGCGCCGCGGTGATGGCGATCGTCGGGTACGTGGTGGGGGGTGCCATCCTCGGCTCGGTGTTCCAGCCGCGCCTCGGCGCCCAGGCCAGCGACATGGTGCAGGTGATGGGCGGCTCGCTGGACATCTCCCTGCCCTCGATCCTGCTGCTGCTGGTGAGCGCCCTGCTGCTCGCCGCCACCGTCGCGGCGTTGCTGCTGGGGATCACGCTCTTCGCGCGCTCGTTCAAGGAGGCCCAGAGCTACGTGGCGCCGCTGTCGTTCCTGCTGATCCTCCCCGCCATCGGTCTGCAGTTCAAGGACCTGCTCGGCTTCGGCGAGGGCGTCTACCTCATCCCCATCTTCAACGTCCTGGTCCTCATGGACGACATCGTGAAGGGCGCCGCCGCGGCGGCGCACGTGCTGACCACGTGGCTGACGTTGCTGGTGATCATCGTGCTGCTGCTGGTGTTCGCCTACCGGAACTTCCGCCGCGAGGGCGTGATCTTCCGGGTGTGAGCCGCACGCGCCGGGCATGCTTCCCGGCCAGGCGCCTCGACCTCACCCCTCGTCCGGGCCGGCCTCCCCGGGCAGCGCCGACTGCCGGTAGGGCGTGTCCGCCGCCGCTCCTCCGGGAAGACGCCCGTAGACGCGCGCGAGTTCGCGGAGTTGATCGGCCAGCCATGGCGGCACGTCGTCCCAGGTCACGCGCCACGACCAATTGCCCGCCGCTTGCCCGGGGGTGTTCATGCGCGCCTCGCTCCCCAGCCCCAGGGCGTCCTGCAGGGGGAAGATGGCCAGGTCGGCCACCGAAGCAAGCGCCAGGCGGATGAACTCCCAGGGCAGGTTGTCGTCGTCACGCCCCAGGTAGCGGCGCACGAGGTCGCGCTCGGCCTCGGGCGCCTGGGCGTACCAGCCGGCGGTGGTGTCGTTGTCGTGGGTGCCGGTGTAGACGACGCTGTTGCGTGGATAGTTGTGCGGCAGGTAGGGGTCGCTGGCGTCGCCCGCGAAGGCGAAATGCAGCACCTTCATACCGGGCAACTCGTTGTCGTCGCGCAGCCGCTCCACCGCGGGCGTGATGACGCCCAGGTCCTCGGCGATGATCGGCAGCTCGCCGAGGCCCGCGGCGAGGGCGTCGAACAGCGCCTGGCCAGGGCCCTCGACCCACCGTCCCTTGACCGCCGTGGGCTCCGAAGCCGGGATCTCCCAGTAGGCCTCGAAGCCCCGGAAGTGATCGACCCGCACGATGTCGAAGAAGTCCAGGGTGGAGCGGAAGCGTTCCAACCACCACGCGAAACCCGCCTCGCGCATGCGCTCCCAGCGGTAGAGCGGGTTGCCCCAGCGCTGCCCGGTGGCGCTGAAGTAGTCGGGCGGGACGCCGGCCACCACCAGCGGCTGGCCATCGTCGTCGAAGTGGAACAGCTCGGGGTTGGCCCAGGCGTCGGCCGAGTCGAGCGCCACGAAGATGGGGATGTCGCCGACGATGCGCACCCCCCGCTCGGCGGCGTAGGTGCGTACCGCCGTCCACTGCAGGTAGAACCAGTGCTGCCACAACTCGTGCCGCCGCACGGCCGTCGCCAGCTCGCGCCGCGCACCCTCCAGGGCTTCGGGCCGGCGCAGGCGCACGGGCGCCTCCCAGGTGTTCCAGAGGGCGCCGCCGTGGGCCTCCTTGAGGGCCATGAACAGCGCGAAGTCGTCCAGCCAGCCGCGCTCGCGCTCACGGAACGCCTCGAACGCCTCGCGTTGAGGCGCCGCGGCGTCACGCTCGAAGCGCTCCGCGGCGCGCGTCAGGAGCTCGAGCTTGGCGGGAATGACCGCGCCGTAGTCGACCCGGCCCGCCTCCATGCCGGCGAGCGCGTGCGCCTGCCCGGGCTCGAGCCACCCCTCCTCGGCCAGCCGCTGCAGGCTGAGCAGGTAGGGGTTCCCAGCGAAGGCGCTGAACGACTGGTAGGGGCTGTCGCCGTAGCCCGTCGGGCCCAGCGGCATCACCTGCCACAGGCGCTGGCCGGAGGCCTCCAGGAAGTCGACCCACTGGAAGGCCGCGGGGCCCAGCTCGCCGATGCCGGTATCGCCCGGCAACGAGGTGGGGTGCAACAGGATGCCGGCGCTGCGGTCGAATGCCACGTTCTAACCTCCGGGGTGAGGGGGTGAAACGGCGTCGTCGGGGAGCCGCCCGATCGCCTCGAGCACCTCGCCGGCGCTGCGGAAGCGGGCGTCGGGGTCCTTCGCCAGCAAGCGCTCGAGCAACGGCTCGAACGGCGCCAGCCCTGCATCGATGGTCGACGCCGGGAGCGGTGCGTCGTCGCGATGCGCACGGAGCACTTGGGCCACACTACCGGTGAACGGCACCTGGCCGGTGAGCCCACGGTACAAGATGATGCCCACGGCGTAGAGGTCGCTACCGGGCGTCACCGGTCGGCCCCGCGCCTGCTCGGGGCTCAGGTAGGCGACGGTGCCGGCGAGGATGGGGCGCGGCTGCGCCTCGCCGATGCGCACCGACAGGTCGAAGTCGACCAGCCGGACGTGGCCCCCCTTCTCCACCAGGATGTTCTCCGGTTTGACGTCGCGATGGACGATGCCGTGATCGTGCAGGTACCTCAGGCCCTCGAGGACGCCGCGCATGGCGTCCAGGAAGGCGCCGCGCTCGGGCGGCTCCGCCAGCCAGCGACCCAGCCGCTCGCCCGGCGCGAAGGGCATCAGCACACCGGGGAAGCCCGCCAGCTCGACGCCGTCCTCCACCGGGTTCAGGTGGGGGTGGTCGAGGCCGCGGCCGATGGCAAGCTCGCGTTCTGCGCGCTCCCTGTGGGTGGGCGGGAAGAGCTTGACGGCCTTCACCACGCGACCGTCGCTGACGAGGTAGACCCGCGCCAGCGCACCCTTGCCGATCTCCCGGATCACCTGGAGACCCATCCCGAAGCGCGTCCCGATGACGTCCACGCCCAACCAGGATAGCCGACCGCTCCTGCCGGCTGGTGCGAGGCTTCCTACTTGCCCACGGAGCGCGCGGGCACGCGCCCCGGCCCGCGCGCTCCCATGCCGGGGTTGGCGCCGGTCACGGCGGCGGTCACAGCGGCGGTCACGGCGCCGCTCACAGCGGCGGTCACGGCGGCGCTCACAGCGGCGGTCACGGCGGCGGTCGCAGCGGCGGTCACGGCGGCGGTCGCAGCTCCGGTCGCAGCGGCGGTCTCAGCGGCGAATCAGCACGCCCTCGCGCACCAGCGCGGCGAAGGCGTGGCGCTCGAGCTCGTGCTCCGGCGCCGACGCAGGCACGCGGAGCAACAGGTGGCGGAAACCCGCGCGCACCGCGGCCGCGCGGGTCCGGCGCACGAAGGCGTGGGCCTCCTCGCGATAGGCGCGCACCTCCTGCGGCCCTACCTGCAGGCGATCGCCGCTCTCGACGTCGACGAGCTCGAGTTGACCCTCGGCGGGCTCGAGGTCCCCCTCGCTCATGACCTGCAACAGGGTCGCGTCGAGGCCACGCGCCCTGAGCGCGGCCAGCGCACCCTGGAGCGGGGCGTCCTCCAAAAGGTCCGAAACCACCAGCACCAACGCCGCACCGCGGACCGGCGGCAGCTCCAGCGCGAAGCGCTTCAACGCACGGATGGGCGCCGCTTCCTCGCCGCGGAGGGTCTCGGCCTCCTCCAGGAAGCGCCAGCTCTTCCCGACCGCGGCGAGCCCCTGGGCCGTGTGGCTGCCGCGGCCGTCGAGCAGGTGGACCTGGGTGGGCGCATCGCGTTGCGCGACGTAGACCAGCAACTGCGCCAGCAGACGGGCGTAGCGCGCCTTGCCTCCCAGCAACATGCTGGCGCTGGTGTCGAGCACCAGGTGCAGGCGGATGCTGCGCTCGGCCTGGAACAGCCGCGTCATCAACCGCCCGGTGCGGGCGTACACCCGCCAATCGACGTAGCGCAGCTCGTCGCCGAACTGGTAGGCACGGAAATCGTGGAACTCGACGCTCTGCCCCGGCTCCGATGCCATGCGCTCGCCCGACTCCCGACTCAGGGCGCGCGACGCCAGCGCGTAACGATCGAGCAGCACGCGGCTGCGGGGAGTGATCACGCGTGACCCCGCTCCTGGCGCCCGCTCAGCGGCCCGCCCGATCGACTCGCTTGACGATCTCGTTCAGGATGCTGTCGGGGTCGGCGCCCTCCACCTCGGCCTCGAAGCTCAGCAGCAGCCGGTGGCGCAGCGACGGCAGAACCGAGCGCCGCACGTCCTCCAGCTCGACGTTGGGGCGTCCGGCCGCGAGCGCGTACCCCTTGGCCGCCAGGGTCATGGCCTGCGCGCCGCGGGGGCTCGAGCCGAGGCGCACCAGCGGGTGCTCGTGGGTTCCCTCGACGAGTGCCACCACGTAATCCAGCGCGGCGTTCGCAACCGGCACGGAACGGAGCATGGCTTGCAGCTCGAGCAGCTCAGCGCGGCTGAAGATCGGTTCCAGCGGCCCCGCCTCGGCGCCCGTGGTGGTGAGCAGGATGCGCCGCAGGGTCGCGGCATCGGGCCGATCGATCTGGATCTTGAACAGGAAGCGGTCGAGCTGCGCTTCGGGCAGCGGGTAGGTGCCCTCCATCTCGATCGGGTTCTGCGTCGCCAGCACCAGGAAGGGTTCCTCCAGCGCGTAGCGGGTGCCCGAGGCGGTGACCGCTCGCTCCTGCATCGCCTCCAGCAGCGCCGATTGGGTCTTGGGAGTGGCGCGGTTGATCTCGTCGGCGAGCAGGACGTTCGTGAACACGGGCCCGCGCTGGAACTCGAAGCGTCCCTGCCCGCCCCCCTCGATGAACACCGTGGTGCCGGTCACGTCCGCGGGCATCAGGTCGGGCGTGAACTGGATGCGCCCGAACGTCAACCCGGTGGCGTCGGCGAAGGTGCGGACCAGGCGCGTCTTACCGAGTCCCGGCGCGCCCTCTACCAGCACGTGTCCGCGTGCCAGCGCCGCCACCAGCAGATCCTCGACCACGCGCTCCTGCCCTAGGATGACGCTGCCGATGGCCGTTGCCAGAGCCCGGAACTTCTCCTGGAAGGCGCCGGGCGCCGCCTGCGCTGTGCGCGTCTCCATGCACGGCCTCCTTGCCGATGTTGCGACAAGCGTAGCAGCATCGGGCGCAGGACCGCGCGCCCTCGAAGCGGCGAATGCAACGGGAAGCGCCGCTCCAGCCGGAGTAGACTGGCCGCATGACGCCCCGCCACGGGAGGGTGACGCTGCGGCCCCTGACGGACCTGGACAACGTCGCCTGGCGCCGGATCCAGAACCATTTCCGCGATCCCGAGATCGCGCATCTCAACGGCACGCCGCCCAACCGCATGCCCCTATGGCTCCTCAAGCGCGTGCTCAAGACCGACGCCCGCCGTCCCGACCGGGCCACCTTCGGCATCTTCGACGAGAACGACACCTACATCGGCACCATCGAGCTCTACGACGTGCGCGGATCGAGCGCGACGCTGGGCATCATCATCGGGGAGCGCAGCCACTGGGGTCACGGCTACGGCCCGGAGGCGATCCACGCGCTGCTCGCCCACGCCTTCCACGAGCTGGGGCTCGAGCACGTGCGACTCAACACGTTCGGCGACAACGTCCGCGCTCAGACAGCCTTCAAGAAGGTGGGCTTCCGCGAGGTGAGCCGCAGCAAGATCGCCGGAGGGCGCATCGACGTCCACATGGAGCTCTACCGCGGCGCTTACCTGGAGGCGCACGGTGGGCGCTCGCCGGCGTCGACGGAGGGGCGGGCGCGGCAGCGCCTGGCCTGAGCCCGCCCTGGCCCCCGGGGTGCGCGTCAGGCGCCCGCCGGCGATCCCTCCTCCAGGAAGAAGGTCTTGACCGCCTCGGCGGCGGCGGGTCCCACCCCGGGGATCGAGGCGATCTCCCGCACGTCGGCCTCGCGGAGCTGGTCGATGCTCGAGAAGTGGGCCAGGAGCGCGTCCCGCCGCTTCGGACCGATGCCGGGCACGTCGTCGAGGAGGCTGTGGGTCATCGCCTTGCCGCGGCGCTGCCGGTTGTAGCCGACGGCGGTGCGGTGCGCCTCGTCGCGCACGTTGATGAGCAACCTGAGCGCCGGATGCGTGTGTGGCACGAGGATGTCGCGCCCGTCCTCGGTCAGCAGCGTCTCCTGCTTCTTCGCCAACCCGACCAGCGGGATCTCGACACCGGCCTCGTCGAGCGCACGCCGGGCAGCCGACATCTGCCCCTTGCCGCCGTCGATGAGCAGCAGGTCGGGAGGCGGCAGCTTGTCGGCCAGGCTGCCGCTGAAGCGGCGGTACACCGCCTGGTGCATGCTGAAGAAGTCGTCGGGCTTGTCGAGGCCGCGCACGCGCAGCCGGCGGTACGCGCTCTTCATCGAGCGGCCGCCCTCGAAAGTCACGATGCTGGCCACGGTGTGACTGCCCATCAGGTTCGAGATATCGAAGCCCTCGATCCGCCAGGGAGGCGCCTCCAGCGCCAGGAGCTCCTGCAGCTCGCGCACACCGGGAGCCTCGCCGCGGCGCTCCAGCAGCGTGATCTCGCCCTCCACGCCGGTGCGCGCGTTGCGCTCGGCCATACGGACCAGCTCCACCTTGTCGCCGCGATGGGGCGTGCGCAGCTCCACTCTCCGGCCCGCCCTCTCCTCCAGGAAGGCCTGCCACACGCCCGCGTCCAGGTCGGTCTCGGGCACGAGCACCAACGGCGGCACATGCGTCGCTTGCCCGTAGTAGTCGGCCAGCACCCGTTCCAGGATCTCGCCGTCCCCGGCCCGGGCGGCGTTGGTGAGGAAGCGCTTGTCGCGGCCCACCACCCGCCCGCGCCGCATCTGGAAGAGCTGGACCATGGCGTAGTTACCCGCCCGGGCCAGGCCCAGGAAGTCGAGCTCGTCGCCGCGGGCGCTCACCACGCTGCTGTCGTAGCCGGTGAGGCGGCGCAGGGCATCGAGGCGATCGCGGTAGGTGCCGGCCAGCTCGAAGTCGCGGCGCTCCGCCGCGACCCGCATGTCCGCCTCCAGGGCGTGCGCCGTCTCCACCACGCGGCCCTCCAGGAAGCTCCGCACCTGCCGCACCACCCGCGCGTACGCCTCAGCGTCGGCCGCGCCGATGCAGGGTGCCTGACAGCGCCCCATGTGGAAGCGCAAGCAGGGCTTCTTGCGTGACTTCATGGGCACGCCGCTGTTGCGCCGGAGTGGGAAGATCGCGTAGATGAGCTCCAGCACGCGCCGAACCGCCCCGGCATTGGGGTAGGGACCGTAGTAGGTGCCGCCGTCCTTGACCACGCGGCGCGTGAAGATCAGCGTCGGGAAGGGCTCGGCCGTAAGCTTCAGGAAGGGGTAGCTCTTGTCGTCCTTGAGCAGCACGTTGTAGTGCGGCTTGTGGCGCTTGATGAGGTTCGCCTCCAGGACGAGCGCCTCGACCTCGCTGCTGGTGACGATGAACTCGACCCGGCCCGCCTCGCGGGTGATGAGCGTGGCCTTCACCCCGGCGTGCCGCCCGAAGTAGCTGCGCACGCGGTTGCGAAGGTTGATCGCCTTGCCGACGTAGATCACGGTGCCGTCGGCGTCGTGGAAGAGATAGCACCCGCTGTGGGTAGGGAGCTCCGGCAGATCGCCTCGCGTCACTCCACCAGTGTACCTTCGGTCTTCCTCCGCGCCCGTTGCCCTCCCCGCCGCCATCCGCGCTCCCATAGGGGCCCGGGACCCGCCACCGGCACGGGACGTTCGCCACTTGGCCACCCCCTCCCCCGGGGCGGTAGCCTCGCAGTGTACGGAAGGTGCGAGAACCCATGGTCGAGTCGAGGCGCGTACGTCACGAGGACGCCCCCCAACCCCAACGACACCACCGGGGGCGGGTCGCGGCGGCACGCGTGTCGCGCGAGTGTCCGCATGGACGGTCGGCGGGACGCTCGCAAGAAGGAGGTCGGTCCAAGTGGCGAAGAAGTGGGTCTACCAGTTCAATGAGGTAAGCGAGGCCGAGACCCAGACGGGGAGCTGGGACGAGGTCCGCGCGCTCCTGGGCGGTAAGGGCGCCAACCTCGGCGACATGACGCGGCTGGGCGTTCCGGTGCCGCCGGGATTCACGGTGACCACCCAGGCGTGCAACGCCTACCTGCAAGCGGGCGAGAGCTTCCCCGAGGGTATGTGGGAGCAGGAGATGGAGGCCCTCCGGCAGGTGGAGAAGGACACCGGCAAGAGCTTCGGCGACCCCGCCAATCCGCTGCTGGTGTCGTGCCGTTCAGGCGCCAAGTTCTCCATGCCCGGGATGATGGACACCATCCTCAACCTCGGGCTCAACGACGAGGTGGCGGAGGGGCTCATCGGCCTTACGACCGACGCGCGCTTCGTCTACGACTCCTACCGGCGCCTCGTCCAGATGTTCGGCGGCGTGGTGCTCGGCGTGCCCGACGAGGTGTTCGAGGCGGTCATCACCGCGCGCCGCAAGCGTGCCGGCGTAGAGCTCGACGCGCAGCTGTCGGCCGACGACTGGCGTGAGGTCACCCGCAAGTTCAAGGAGCTCGTCAAGACCTATGCGGGCCAGGAGTTCCCCGAGGATCCTACCGACCAGCTCCGCCTGGCCACCGAGGCCGTCTTCAAGTCCTGGAACGGCAAGCGCGCCATCGACTATCGCAACGCCAGCGGCATCCGCCACGATCTCGGCACGGCCGTCAACATCGTGACGATGGTGTTCGGCAACATGGGCGACGACTGCGCCACGGGCGTGGCCATGACGCGCAACGCCACCACCGGCGAGCCGGAGATCGAGGGCGACTACCTCGTCAACGCCCAGGGTGAGGACGTGGTGGCCGGCACCCGCGCCACGCAGCCGGTGCAGGACCTGCAGATCAACATGCCCGAGGTGTACGCCGAGTTCAAGGGCATCGCCCAGCGCCTGGAGCGCCACTACCGCAACATGCAGGACATGGAGTTCACCATCGAGCACGGCAAGCTCTGGCTGCTTCAGACCCGCGACGGCAAGCGCACCGCGCAGGCCGAGGTCCGCATCGCCGTCGACATGGTCGAGGAGGGGTTGATCACCAAGGAGGAGGCCGTGCAGCGGGTGAAGCCCGAGCAGGTGGACTTCTTCCTGCATCCGCAGCTCGAGCCCGAGGCCCGCAAGGCGTCGAAGAAGATCGCCAGCGGCCTCAACGTCAGCCCCGGCGCCGCCGTCGGCCAGGTGGCCTTCGACGCCGACACCGCCGAGCGCTGGGTGCGCGAGGAGGGCCGCGACGTCATCATGGTGCGGCCCGAGACCAAGCCCGACGACGTGCACGGCATGCTGGCGGCCAAGGGCATCGTGACCAGCCGCGGTGGCCGTACCAGCCACGCCGCACTGGTGGCGCGGCAGTTCGGGAAGCCCGCCGTGGTGGGCATCAGCGACCTCGAGATCAACCTCGACTCGCGCGAGATGACGATCCGCGACCTCACCGTCAAGGAGGGGGAGTTCATCTCCATCGACGGGACCGTGGGCGAGGTGTACGTCGGCAAGGTGGCCACCGTCATCCCCGACATCAGCAACGCCTCCCTCAGCAAGATCCTCGAGTGGGCCGACGAGATCCGCGTGCTGGGCGTGCGCGCCAACGCCGATTACCCGGCCGACGCCGAACGCGCTCGCAGCTATGGCGCCGAGGGACTGGGCCTGGTGCGCACCGAGCACATGTTCTTCGAGCCCGAACGGCTGCCCACCGTGCAGAAGATGATCATGGCGCGCAACAGTACCGAACGCGCCGAGGCACTGGAGGCGCTGCTGCCCATGCAGCGCAAGGACTTCGAGGGCCTGTTTCGCGCCATGAGCGGGCTTCCCGTCATCATCCGCTTGATCGACCCGCCCCTCCATGAGTTCCTGCCGTCGCACGACGAGCTCATCCGCGATCTCGCCGATCTCAAGGTCCAGCTGCAGCACTTCCACACCTTGAGCGAGGTCGACGCCGCCCTGGCCGTCATCCGCGAGAAGTCCGATCACCTGGTGCGGGTCTCCGAGCTGCGCGAGGTCAACCCCATGCTCGGCACGCGCGGCGTGCGGCTGGGCATCCTCATCCCCGAGCTCACCCGCATGCAGGTCCGCGCCATCTTCGAAGCCGCCTGCAACGTCAAGCGCGAGGGCGTGGACGTCCACCCCGAGATCATGATCCCGCTGGTGGCCCACGTGAACGAGCTGGAGCTGCAACGACGTGCGCTGGAAGAGGAAGCCAAGGCCGTGATGGAGGAATACAACACCCAGGTGCCCTACCTCTTCGGCACCATGATCGAGGTGCCGCGCGCGGCCCTCACCGCCAGCGAGCTGGCGGAGTCGGCCGAGTTCTTCAGCTACGGCACAAACGACCTGACGCAGACGACCTTCGGCGTGTCGCGCGACGACGCCGAGAAGGGCTTCCTGATGTACTACCTCGAGAACGGCATCCTCGAGGACAACCCGTTCACGACGATCGACCCGAAGGGCGTGGGGCGCCTCATCGAGATGGGCACCAAGCTGGGTCGCGCCACGCGGCCCGACCTGGAGGTCGGCATCTGCGGGGAGCACGGCGGCGACCCCGCCTCGATCCATCTCTGCCACGAGCTCGGTCTGGACTACGTGAGCTGCTCGCCCTTCCGCGTGCCGATCGCACGGCTGGCGGCGGCCCACGCCGCGCTGAAGTATGGCCGCCGCGGTCAGAAGGCCGCCGGCAGCGCACCCGAGGACGCACCCACGAAGGAGCCGGTGCCGGCCTGAGCTAGGGACCGACCGTCCACGGTGGGAGGGCGTCGCCCCGCGCGGGTGGCGCCCTCCACGTTTGTCGCGCGTGAACGGCACGTGGCGCGCCGAGCATCGGTATGTTACCGTCCGAAACCATGCCGGCAATGCGGTAGCGTGCGCCTCGTCGCGAGTGCGCCGGGAAAGGCGGATCAGGGTGCATCTTCTTGGATCGGCGCGGTGGAAGAGCCGCGTCAAACGTCGTCGTTTGTTCCTGCCATGCCGAAGGTCGACGGCGCGCCATGTGGCGCGCGCATAGCCACGCGATCGCGCTGGTGCTGGCCCTTTGCGGCACCGCCGCGGCTCAGACGGTCGCGTCGCTGACGACCGATCCCCATGACCCGCTCGCCGTGATCCTCACCGTGACGGCGTTGCCGTCCGACGCGGGCAAGGTGTTCGTCAACTGGGGCGACGGTCAGAGCCTGAGCGTGGCCTCGCCGCAGCGTGCCACGCACCGCTACACCCAGGCGGGCAGCTACACGGTCCGCCTGGTCGACGGCACGCACGCGGCGCTACTCTACGCAGCGACCGCGCACGTGCAGGCGCCCCCGCCGCCGCCCGGCCAGGCCACCGGGCCTCGCATCCGCAACCTCAAGGGGTACGTCTCCACCGACTACTTCGCCTCGTCGACGCAAGGCGGGGCGGTGAGCTACGGCTCCGGCCAGGGGGTCCTGCGAGGGCTGAGCGTCAGCGCCTCGCTGTCGCTGGACGTGCCCGACCGCCACGTGACCCTCACGGCCGGCAACGTGAACCTCCAGCACCAGAGCGTGCGCTTGCAGCTCAGCAACCGCACGGCCGCCCTGTCGCTGGCCCTCGACGACGTTCCCGCCGACGGCACCGTGGGCGCCCGCACGACGCTCCTCGGCGCCCTGTCGGTGACCGATCCGGGACTGCCGAAGTTCCTCGTCACCGGCGTCGCCGCCAGCGAGGCGGGAAGCACCGGCTACCACATGAGCAGCGTGCAGCTCGGGCTGAGCGACAGCTACAAGGCGGTCGCGCCGGGCATTACGCAGCTCCACTGGCGCACCACGCTCCAGACCACCGGCTCGGCCGTGGCGTCCAACCTCGCCAACGGCCAGACCACACAGACTCTCAGCGCCGGGGTCGGGGCGACCTTCGCACCCTGGGGCCCCAACGCCCTGCGCCTCACGCCCCGGCTCGACGACCAGGTGCAGTGGACGCAGACCACGGGTGCGGCACAGACGTCGAGCCATCGCCACCGCCTGAGTCTCGACGTGCGGCCGGACAAGCAGGACGACGCCTCGCTGAGCTTGAGCCTGACCACGGCGACGGCGGCGGCACCCACCAACCAGCAGACGCTCCGCCTGTCGACCGAGCGCCTGGCGCCCGTGACGCTCCGCGGCACCGTCACCCGCTCCAACGACGGCAGCGCGGACAGCTACGCCTACAGCGCCGACGCCGACGTGCCCGTCGCCCACGGGCTCGACGTCACCGGCGGCTACCAGGGCGGCAGCGGGACGGACGGGACCTACAACGGCGCCACGGCCGGCCTCAAGATCATCGCCTCTCCCGGACCGTGGACCTTCGGCGCCACGGCCCGCGGAGGCTTCCAGCTCTACACCGACGGCAAGGTCACGCAATCGGCCAAAGGCAGCCTGTCCGCCCAGGTGGGCACGCCCGCCGCACACGGCAGCGCCCAGGGATCGTTGCAGTACGACGGCACCAACCTCAACGCCAGCCTCGATCTGTCGGGAGGCTTCACGACCGGTGCCTTCACCTTCGACGGCAGCGCCGGCCTGCAGGCGAATCCGACACTGGCTGTCAAGACCGACCTCAAGGCCCGGCTACGCATGCTCGCGGCGCTTTCGCTGCAGACGCAGCTCGGCTATCGCACAGCCATCGCGGCCAACACCGGCTCGGTGGCCACGATCGGCCTCGGGCTTCGATACGACTTCGGAGGTAGCGACTGATGCGGCTCCTCACCCACCGACCCGCCCCCACCTTCGCTCGCCTCGCCTGGCTCGCTGCGCTGCTCCTGCTGCCGTCGCTCGCCCACGCCCAGACCACGACACTCAGCCTGACCCCGAGCGCCACCTACGCCGGCCTCAACGTCAAGGCCACCACGGATTGGAACGGCTACTACGACGTCGCGCCTACGCTGGACTGGGGCGACGGCAACACCGTCCCGCTCAAGCAGTACGTGTATACGCAGACGAACACCCACGCCTACGCCAGCGCTGGCACCTACACGATCAAGGTCGTGGAGGGCGGCGGCTTCAATACGTTGCTGGCGAGCCAAACGGTGACCGTCTACGCAGCGCCTACGGTGAAAGCCACCCCGTCGCTGGTGGCACCCGGGGGCACCGTGACGGCGGCCCTGAGCGGCGTCCACGGCACCGTCACCATCGACTGGGGCGACAACACCACCACCGCTAGCGCCGGCAACGGCAGCTTCCAGCACCTTTACACCTCGGTCGGCGGCTACCTCATCCGCCTCCAGGCCGGCGGCACCACCATCCCCAACGCCAGCGCGTCGGTCGTGGTCAGCCAGGTGCCCCTGTCCATGCAGCTGTCGCCCAACCCGGTGAAGGTCGGCTCGCCCGTGACCGCGGACATCCAGGGACTGACCGGGAACGGCAGCATCGATTGGGGGGACGGCACCACGGCCGCCGTCTCGGGCAGCGGCAGCTACCTGCACGCCTACCAGCGCCCCGGCAACTTCGTGGTGGCGCTGACGAGCAGCGGCTCCTCCGCCCCCTTGGCGCAACAGCTGGTGACCGTCCAGAGCGGCGGTACGCTGAACCTCACCCCCGCTCAGCCCACCGTGGGCGAGACCGTCACCGCCAAGGCCAGCGGCCTTGTGGCGGGCTACGCCTACCGACTCGAGTGGGGTGACGGCAAGGCCACCAGCGCGACCGCGGACAGCCAGGGGACGCTCTCCGATACGCACGTCTACCAGGGGGTCCAGCTCGCCGCCACCGTCAAGCTGCTGCTCGCCCAGCAGGGCACCCCGACGATCATCGCCGTGGCGCCGTTGAACGTGACCCTTCCGCCACCCACCGAGTCCCTCAGCGCCAAGCAGACGGGAGTCGACACGGCCCACGGCGGCATGAAGATGACGGTCGACCTCAGCGGCCTGGTCCCGGGCGTGGACTACACGCTCCTCTTCACCGGGGACTACAACAGCAAGTCCTTCGTCGCGACCTCCGGCACCGCTACCGTGACCGCCGACGTGTTCACGGCGGGGACCTTCAAGCTGCAGCTGTCCGCCGACGGCGGCGCCAGCCCGCAGCCCCGGGCCAGCACCACCTACACCGCCGCCTGGCCGCAGGGGAACGAGACGCTCACGCGCACCGACGCCTCCGGCAACCCCGCCACGAGCCCCATCATCACTGGCGACGAACTGTACTTCCACGCCGCCGGGCTGATCGCCGGCGTGCAGTACCGGCTGGTGTTCGGGACCGACACTGCCAACGCCGTCGCGGTGACCCCGAAGAACGGCGCCGCGACGGTGTCGGAGTTCGCGCCCCGCACGCCGGGCCCTCTCACCGTCAGCCTGATGGCCTACTACCCCGGCACGCCGGGAAGCGCGTCCCGCGCCAGCGTCCACCTCACCGTGTACGCCGCCAGCGGCGCCATCGCCTTCCCCGAGAAGGAGACCGTGTTCGGCCAGCCGGCCGCGATCGATCTGTCCAAGCTCGTGTCGGGCGGCAGCTACAAGCTCGCCTTCGGGGACCACACCTCCACCACCTTCACTGCGCCGGCGTCCGGCGCGCTGACGCTCCACCACGCCTACACCTTCAAGTACACGGTGGCGGCCCTGTACCTCGTCCACGGCGGCGCCACGCAGCAGGTCGCAACGCAGCAGCTGCCCGGAACAACGTTCGCCAACACCATCACGCCGTCGTTCCCCAGGTTCTTCCAGAACGGCCACCCCACCAACGACGTGACGCTCACCGTCGGCGGCCTGGCGAACGGCAACGGCATCTCCTACAGCCTCGACTTCGGCGACGGCAAGAGCGCGCCGCTCACCGTCGCCGTGGATGGCACCAGCACGGTGGACCACGTGTTCGCCCAGGGCTTCGGACGGCGCGTGTACCAGCTCAAGCTGATGCTGACCGTCGACGGGGGAAAGGCCCTCCGCGTCGACTCGTTCGACCTCAACGGCACCATGACGCCGCCTACCGTGCTCGCTTTCCAGAACGGTTTCGTGCTCCACGTCACCAAGCTCACCGCTCCCTTCACGTACCCGAACGGGTTGAAGGACTTCTCCGGCGAGGCGACCCTTCCGAGCTGGGTCGTCGGCGGGCGCGAGCAGGGCCCGGTGCCCTTCACCTTCCAGCACCTCAGCGCGGCCTTCAACTACACCAACGACGCCGTGACCAGCGGCCACGCCAACCTGGCGCCGTCCTCGCTCGACATCAAGATGCCGTTGCGGCTCGAGGGCCTGAAGATCACCGTCACCGGCTTCACGCTCGGCAGCTACGGCACCTACGCCGATCCCGGCCTCACCGGCCACGGCACGCTCCCCTCCGGAACCGGCTTCCAGCTCGACGGCCACGTGATCAACCACGGTTTCGGCCCCACCAACGGCCTCATCCTGGGCTTCGCCGTGAACACCGACGGCGTGCCCATCGGGACCACCGGCTGGGCCTTCGGCGGCTTGATGAACAAGCAGCTCATGGGGGCCATCGACCTGTCGACCACCAACAACTACAACCTCCAGTCGGGCATCGCACCCGGCCTGCTCGCCACCCAGGAGGCCTACTCGGGCTGGGCGAGCGTCGGGCGCACGCCCTCCATCGATCCAGCGAGCATGGGCTGGACGGGGATCGTCTACTTCTACACGTGGTTGCATCTGATGTCCGGCAGCGTGCGCAACGTGACGACCAGCTACAGCATGACCGCGCCCGCCAAGGCGGAGGTCGCCTGGACCAGCGCCGGCTACCAGACCGTCTACGACAGCCCCTGGGGCAGCGCCAACCACGGGCCCTTCAAATGGGGCGGCTGGTCGTTCACCATCGTCCAGAAGGCCCACTTCGCCTTCGTGGACTCGGCCATCGTCCACAAGCAGCCCGCGGTGGCGACCGTACAGCTGCCGATGTTCGACGAGGACGTTCCGGTGACGATCACGCCACTGAACCGCAACGACCGCTTCGGGCGCCCCGCGTATCGCATCGCCACCGCCGGACCGGTCGCCCACGACTTCGGGCATAGCGGCGTGCTGGCCGGCCAGGGGACGTTCGGGTTCGTGCCCGGTACGCAGGACGGGACGCTCGAGCTCACCTTCCCCAACGCCGTCTGGGCGCTCTCCTCGAAGTGGGCGTCCGACCCCACCAAGCTCGACACCACCGCGGCCGACAACGTCATGGGCTCGTTGCCGAGCGCTGCGGGGCTGGCGGACCAGGCCAAGACCGCCTATACCCACGCCAAGGACACCGCCGACACCATCATCAACCTGTACAAGCTCGAGCTGCTGCTCAACAATCTGACCTTCACGGCCGACGGCAACGCGTCGCTCGGCGGCGCCACCTGGCAGACCCTGCTCGACGTTCCGGCCCTGGAGATCGGGAAGTTCCCCTACCTGGGGGCGGGCGCCGAGATCGGCATCGAGCACAAGGGAAGCGAGTACGGCATCGGCCTCAAGGGCAACCTGTCGATCGACGGTCGCGTCAAGGCCGACGTCGCTCCGTCCTGGTACTACGTCTCCTCCGGTCACGACCGCGGCTGGAAGTTCGAGGGCGTGACCCTCGGCTTCGACGGCGGAGAGGCCTCGCCCGTCAGCTTCGTGGTGACGGCGAGCGGCGCCGTCGACTTCCAGACGGACGACGTTCGCTTCAGCGGTGGCGGCAGCATGACCGTCGAGGACAAGTTCAACGTCGGGGTGGCCGGCACCTTCGGCCAGCACAGCGGCACGCCCTACTGGTTCGTCTACGCCTCCACCGATCTCGCAAAGGCGGGCACGCCTATCATCGTGAGGGTCGAGGGGGCTCCGGTGCTGGCGTTCTACCAGTTCGAGGGCGGCGTGGGCAGCCACCTCAAGCTCACCACCCTGGGCCAGGGCGACCAGGCGTGTCGCGCCGACGACGGCTACCTGCCGGACGGCAAGCTGCCCAGCGTGCTGGCTCACGCCGGCGCCTGCGTCGACTCGACCGACCCCTTCAACTTCCTGGCGGGCACCGTCATCGGCTACATCGACCAGTCCACGGACAGCGCCACGTACGGCCTGCTGTGGCACCTCAAGGGCGACCTGGTGCTCAACGCCTCGAAGAACCTCACCATCGCCGGCCAGGGGTGGACCATGAAGACCCTGGCCCAAGGCGTCGACGCCGGCGCTCCACCGAACCTCGCCGGCAACTTCACCATCAACGCCGACGCCATCACCGCGACCCTCTGCGCCGGACCGGTCGCAACCGGGATACAGGGCTTCAGCTGCAGCGGGTTGAAGCCCCTCGAGATCGACGCCGCGGGCCTCAAGATGGTGAGCGTGTCCGGCCTGGCCGAGCTCGTCGCCTCCTGGAAGGAGAGCCAGTACTACCTGGCGATCGGGACCTACAGCAATCCCATCAGCATCTACGTCATCCCCTCTATCAAGGCCGGCTACCTGGTGGCCGGC
>CAVSGP010000005.1:0-294073 GCA_963727505.1 uncultured Trueperaceae bacterium
GAAGACCTATGAGAATGGCCCTGCGGCTGGCCGTCGGCGTCGCGCTGGTCCTGGGCGCAGGAGCGCCTGCCGGCGCGGCCTCGACGCCATCGCCCGACGTCCTGCGCGCCACCCTGCCCAACGGGATGCGCGTCGTCATCGTGCGCGACACCCTGGCGCCGGTCGTCACCACGGAGATGAACTACCTGGTCGGCTCCGACGAGGCGCCTGCGGGCTTCCCCGGGACCGCGCACGCGGTCGAGCACATGATGTTCCGCGGCAGCCCGGGGCTGAGCAAGGACCAGCTCTCGGCGCTGGCGGCGAACATGGGCGGCAACTTCAACGCCGACACCACGGAGGGCGTGACCCAGTACTTCTTCACCGTACCGGCGCAGGATCTCGAGGTCGCGCTGCACATCCACGCCTGCGGATGCGCGGCGTGGACATGGCGCCCGAAGGAGTGGGCCAACGAGCGCGGCGCGATCGAGCAGGAGGTCTCGCGCGACCTGTCCGACCCGGCGTACAAGTTCTTCACCGAGCTGCGCGCGCGCATGTTCCAGGGCACGCCCTACCAGCACACGCCGCTGGGCACGCGGCCGTCGTTCGACAAGACCACGGCGGCGGCGCTGAAGACGTTCCACGACACCTGGTACGCCCCGAACAACGCCATCCTGGTGATCGCCGGCGACGTCGACCCGCAGGCGGCCCTTGAAGGACGTGCGAACGCTGTTCGGCTCGATCCCGAGCAAGCCCATCCCGCAGCGTCCGGCGTTCCATCTCCAGCCGGTGCAGGCGCACACCGTGAAGCTTCCGACCGACTTCCCGTACGGCTTCGTGCTGCTGTCCTACCGCATGCCGGCGCTGCGCGCCAAGGACTACGCCACGGCCCTGGTGCTCTCGCAAGCGATGGCCTCGAAGCGTGCTCAGCTCTACGCCATGGGATTGAACGGCAAGGCGCTGTACGGCGGCTTCTCCAGCAGCTTCCTGCCGCATGCCGGCTTCGCCTTCGCCGAGGGCGTGTTCCCGCGCGGCGGCAAGCCCGACGGGGTGTTGCAGACGATGCAGGGCATCCTGCAAGACGTCGCCTCGAAGGGCGTGCCCGCCGATCTGGTCGACGCCGCCAAGGCACGAGCCATCGCCGACCTGGAGTACCAGAAGAACTCGGTCAGCGGCCTGGCGAACGCCTGGTCGCAGGCGCTGGCGTTCGAGGGCGCGAGCTCGCCCGACGACGTGAAGGCGGCGATCGCCGCGGTCACGCCGGCGCAGGTCGATGCCCTGGCCGCGCAGGTGTTCGATCCCTCCCACGCCATCACGGCCATCCTGACGCCCCAGTCGTCGGGCAAGCCGACCTCCAGCCAGGGTTTCGGCGGCGCGGAGCACTTCGGCGGCAAGCCCAGCGGCCCGGTCACACTGCCCGATTGGGCCCAGAGCGCTCTGGGCAACCTCGAGGTGCCGACATCGGCGATCCACCCGACCGCGTTCACGCTTTCCAACGGCCTGCGCGTGATCGTGCAGCCGGAGCAGGTCAGCAAGACGGTCGAGGTGTTCGGACGGATCAAGACCAACCAGGACATGCAGGCGCCCAAGGGGCAGGAAGGTGTCGCCGCCGTGCTGGGAGACCTGTTCGACTTCGGTACAGCCAGCCTGGACCGACTGCAGTTCCAGGCGGCGCTGGACAAGATCAGCGCGCACGAGAGCGCCGGCTCCAGCTTCTCGCTGGCCGTGCCTGCGGCACACTTCGGCGAGGGCATGAAGCTGCTGGCCGACAACGAGCTGCATCCCGCGATGCCGCCGAGTGCGTTCAAGACCATGCAGCATCGCGAGGCGGCGTCGACGGCGGGCCAGTTGCAGACCCCGGACTTCCTGAACGCCATCCATCTGGACCAGGCCCTGCTGCCGGCCAACGACCCTGCCCTGCGTTACGCCACGCCGAAATCGATCGGCAGCCTGACGCTATCCGACGTGAAGCACTACTACGCCCAGACCTTCCGCCCCGACATGACCACCATCGTGGTGATCGGCGACGTCACCCCGACCGAGGCGCGCAAGGTGGTCGAAGACACGTTCGGCGGCTGGAAGGTGACCGGGACGAAGCCCGACACGTACTACCCGGCAGCGCCGCTGAACACCGCGGCGACCCAGTTCGACACGCCGGACAAGACCGCGGTACAGGACTCGGTCACCATGGCGGAGCAGATCGACCTGACCAACCACGGCGCCGACCGCTACGCCCTCAACGCCGGCAACATGGTGCTGAGCGGCGGCTTCTACGCGGCGCGCCTGCCGCGGGACCTGCGGGAGAAGCGCGGCCTGGTCTACACCGTGGGCAGCCACCTCAACCTCGAGCACAACCGCGGCCGCTTCGTGGTGAGCTACGGCTCCGATCCGGGCAACGTGGCCCAGGCGCGGGCGCTGATCCTGCGCGACCTCAAGCAGATGCAGGACGCGCCGGTCTCGGCCAGTGAGCTCCACCAGGTCAAGGGCATGCTGCTGCGCCAGATCCCGCTCGGCGAAGCGAGCTTCGGCAGCATCGCCGGTCAGCTCCTTCAGCTCTCGCTGGAGGGCAAACCGCTAGACAGCACCACCCTCGCGGCCCGGCACTACTTCGACATGACCGCTCCGGAGATCCAGGCGGCGTTCCAGAAGTACCTGCGGCTGGACGCGTTCGTCACGGCGGTGAAGGGGCCGGCGCCGAAGCAGTGAGAAGACCGGTAGGCCGGTGGCGAGTTCAACCATCGGCGAGGTGGGACGTGGCCGGACCTAATTCTTCTTGTTGGCCCGTTGAGCGCGTGCTGCGGTGTTGGCCGCCACCGCGGCGCGGATGAGTTGCTCGAAGGCGGTCTCGTCGATCTTGTCGCCTTCACGCAGGTCGATCGCGCGCCGCGTGTTCCCTTGCAGGCTGGAGTTGAAGAGCTTCTCGGGGTCCTCGATGGAGGCTCCGCGGAAGAAGGTGAGCTTCACGACCTGCTTGTACGTCTCGCCCGTGCAGACGCCGCCGTCATGGGACCAGACGGGGGTTCCCGGGCTCGATGCCTTCGCCCATTTCCACTCCTCCTGGATGTCGGGGTCGGCATCGTGGATGAGTTGACGGAGGTGGGCGAGGGTCTCTCCTCGCCAATCCCCGAGCTCTTCGATCCGCTTGGTGATGTTGGCCGAAGCGGCCTCGTCATCCGGACGACTCGTCGGTTTCATGTTCCCTCCGGTCCATGGTCTCGCCACCCGAGCCAATGCTTGTAAGGGTGAGCATAAGCCTGGAGGGTGCTGCCGGAAGCGGTAGGCGTCGCGTGGGTAGGTAGCGAAGCCTCAAGATGTGCGTTGACCGCCGGCTCGCAGGCGGGAACCATCGCGCCCCTCACTGCACCCAGAAGTTGATCACCTCGAACTGCGGACGCTGATCCCGCGGTTGGGTGGGGTCCCCCTCGACGTAGACGTACGTGAACATGCCGTACTGGTAGCCGTAGGTCGTGAAGTCCGATGGGTCTTCGATGGCGCCGACGGTGGCGTGGTAGGGGGTGGAGCTGTTCGAGGTCCAGGAGAACGCGGCCTGGCGGCTGACCCCCACCGAGAATCCGCCCAGAAGGGTAGCTCCGACGGCCTCCACGTCCACCTGGAAGCCGACCTCGAGGGAACCGCCAACCGCGTGCGCGTGGGACACGTCGATGTCCGCGGAATTGGAGCCGGTGCCCTGATCCACAGCCACGGGTCCGTTCTCCAGGAACTTGCCGCCGAAGCCCTGGACGATCTTGTAGACGTAGCGATCGTACGGAACGGTGGAGAACACGACGCCGTCCTCGAACGGGCCGGTGGAGTACGTGACGTTCTTCTCCAACGTGTAGCTCGACGAGTGCGTTCGGGTCATGGCGTCCGTGAAGGTGGCCTTGCCCGTGTGTTCGCTCTGCGCAAGGGCACCCCCCCAAGCTGGCCTCCCCCATCGGCCGACCCTGCCGGGCAACATCGGTCACCTGCCGCTCTTCGGCTTCGGGTCGCCGTGTATCCTGAGCTCAGGAGCAAGAAAACATGGGTGTGCAGGTGCTCACGACCAAGCTCTATGCCCCCCCGCATCGAGCTGGGGTGGTGCCACGGCCCCGGCTGGCGGAGCGGTTGGACGAAGGGACGCAGCGGAAGCTGACGCTCCTGTCTGCACCCGCGGGCTTCGGCAAGACGACGGCGGTCAGCGAATGGGCCGCTCTTCGCGGTCGGCGGGTGGCGTGGCTGTCGCTCGACCCGGCAGACAGCAACACCGGGCGGTTCCTCGCACACCTCACGGCCGCTCTGCGAACGGTCGAGCCGGCCCTCGGGGAGGGCGTGCTGGCCGCGCTCGACGCGCCCCATCCGCCGCCGACGGAAGGGCTCCTGACCGAGCTCCTCAACGACCTCGCAGCCGCCGAGCAGGACATCGTCCTCGTGCTCGACGACTACCACACGGTGGACGCCGAGGCGATCGACGACGCGCTGGGCTACCTGCTGGAGCATCTGCCGTCGCGGTGCCACCTCGTCGTCACCACCCGTGAGGACCCGAACCTGCGCCTGGCCGGCCTACGCGCCCGCCGTCAGTTGACGGAGCTGCGCGCCGCAGAGCTGCGGTTCATGCCCGAGGAGACCGCGCGCTTCCTCAACGAGATCATGGGGCTCGATCTCTCCGACGAGGACATCGCGTCGCTGGAGGCCCGAACGGAAGGCTGGGTCGTGGGTCTGCAGCTCGCGGCGCTCTCGATGCAGGGACGCGACGACGTCGGCGCGTTCATCCGAGCGTTCTCCGGGGACCATCGCTACATCGTCGACTACCTCGTCGAGGAGGTGCTGCAGCGCCAGTCCGAGCGCGTCCGCGGCTTCCTGATGCACACGTCCATCCTGGAGCGCTTGAACGGCGCGCTCTGCGACGCCGTCACCGGGCTGGAGGGCGGAGACGCGCTGTTGGAGGAGCTCGAGCGTTCCAACCTGTTCGTCGTCCCGCTGGACGACCACCGGCGCTGGTACCGCTACCATCACCTCTTCGCCGACGTGCTCCAGACGCATCTGCGAGAGGCGCAGCCCGACCTGGTCCCGGTCCTGCACGGGCGTGCCAGCACCTGGTTCGAGGCCGAGGGCGCGCCCGCCGAGGCCGTCCAGCATGCCTTCGCCGCCGGAGACGCCGACCGCGCCGCCCGCCTCATCGAGCTGGCATGGCGCGGCATGGACAGCAGCTTCCAGTCCGCGGTCTGGCTCGGCTGGGCCGATGCGTTGCCCGTAGAGCTGGTCCGGTCCAGACCCGTGCTCGGCGTCGGCCGCGCCTGGGCGCACCTGAACGCGGGCGAGCTGGAAGCCGCCGAGAAGCATCTCGGTGAGGTCGAAGACTGGTTGGAAGCGACCCAGGGCGCGAACCCGCAGCTGGAAGGCGTCGCGGGAGAGGCGGCCTTCGTCGATGAGGACGAGGCCCGGTCGCTGCCGGCCACGGTGGCGTCGGCCCGCGCCTACCACGCCCTCGCGACCGGCGACCCGGTCGCCAGCCTGGCCCAGGCCCATCGCGCGCTGGAGCTCTTGCCCGAGGACGACCACGTCGGCCGGGGCATCCCGCTGGGGCTCCTGTCCCTCGCGCATTGGGCGAACGGGGACCTGGAGGAGGCCTACGCCATCCTGTCGCGGGCCATGGCCGGCTTCCGTGCTGTCGGCAGCGTTTCCGCTGCCATCAGCGGGGTGTTCGGCCTTGCCGACATCCGGGTGACGCAGGGCCGTTTGCGTGAGGCCACCCGGACCTACGAGGAGGCCTTCCGCCTCCTGGAAGAGCGGACCGATCCCGGCGTCCCCGGGGTGGCGGAACTGCACGTGGGGTTGGCCGATATCCGGCGCGAACAGGGTGACCTGGAGGCGGCCGAACGGCACTTGCGCCGTGCAGAGGAACTGGGCGAGCGCGCCGTGTTGCCGGGGGACGAAGCTCGACTGCGCACGGTCATGGCCCGCCTGGAGGCGGGCCTGGGCAACGCCGACCGGGCGCTGGCGTTGCTCGAGGAGGCGGACCGTCTTCGCATCCGCAGCCCGATGCCCGACCTGCGTCCCGTCGCGGCGTGGCGGGTTCGCGTCTGGCTCCAGCAGGGGAGGCTCGAGGAGGCGACGCGCTGGGCGCGCGAATGCGGGCTCTCCGGCGAAGAGTCGCCGAGCTACCTGCGCGAGTTCGAACACCTGACCCTGGCGCGGCTGCTGGTGGCCGGCGGTCGCCGCGACCGTTCCGAGGCACGCCTTGGCGAGGCCCTGGCGCTTCTGGCGCGTCTGTTGCGGGCGGCGGAGGAGGGCGACCGGACGGGCAGCGTCCTCGAGATCCTGGTGCTGCAGTCGCTGGCCCTCGAAGCTCGCGGCGACGTGCCGGCGGCCGGTGAGCCCATGAACCGAGCCCTCGCCCTGGCCGAGCCCGAGGGGTACGTGCGGCTGTTCACCGACGAAGGCGCACCCATGGCGGCGCTGCTGCGGAACGCCGAGCGGCGTGGGCCCGGCGCGAGCTACGCGCGCCGGCTGCGCGCGACCCTCGGGGGAGCGGCGAGCAGGCCGCCCGACGCGCGGCCTGCGCTGGACGCGATGACCGACCGCGAAGCGGAGGTGCTGCGGCTCCTCACCACGGACCTGAGCGGCCCCGAGATCGCGCGAGAGCTGAACGTCTCGGTCAACACGCTCCGAACGCACGTCAAGAACGTCTACGGCAAGCTCGGAGTGGGCAGTCGCCGTACGGCCGTGCGACGGGCGAGGGACCTCGGCCTCCTCTGATGGGCGGAGCGCGCGGCGGTCGCCCCGGCGCGTACGTTCTCGCCACCCCGACGGTCGCTGTGGCTCCCACCAACCCGTCACCAGCCCCTTCACCTTCTCGTCACCACCCTGGTGCTCGTCGCTCTCACCACATCGGGTGATGACGCCTCACCAAGTCGACCCCTACCCTCGGGGCGGCGCTGAGGCACGGCGCCCCACCGAGCGGTCGGAGGAGCCGCCGCTCGAGGCCCGAACGGAGAGGTGCGACGCAAGCCATGATCGGAACGCGCACGACACCCGAAGAGCCCCACCGGTACGCGATCCGCGTCCGAGGCCACCTCGACAAGCGCTGGGTGGCGCGGTTCCCGGGCTTCACCCTCACGCATGAGGTTGACGGAACCACCGTGTTGGCCGGTCCGGTGGTCGATCAAGCGGCCCTGTACGGATGGCTCCGGCGCGTACGGGACCTGGGCCTGCCCCTGGTCTCGGTGGTTCCGGTCGGCCCCGAGCCGGGGGCAGACACGACGCCTTCTACCGCCTCGCACGAGGAGGATGTGGATCCCTGAACGATGCCCCTGATCCGCTCCCCGTCCGACCGGCCGCCACGCCCCCCTACGAATCGTCGCCCACCGGCATCCCGCCCGCCGGCCCACCCGAATCCCGATCGAACGTCCGACCCCAAGCAAGCTGACACGTGAAGGAGTCACCACGATGAACCAGACCGCTCGCCCGACCATCCAGAGGACCGCCCGTACCGCCGGCTTCCTCTACCTGATCCTCGCCGTGTGCGGGGGATTCGCCGAGTTCTTCGTCCGTCAGAGCCTGATCGTCGGTGGCGACGCCGCTGCGACTGCCTCCAACATCCTCGGCGCCCAGCCGCTGTTCCGGCTCGGCATCGCGGCTGAGCTCGTCGGCCAGGTAGCGTTCGTGCTGCTGGTCCTGGCGCTGTACCGGGTGCTCAAGCCGGTCGGCCGCAACTACGCCAGGGTGATGGTGGCGTTCGTGCTGGTCGCTGTCACCATCACGTCCCTCAACATGCTCAACCAGTTCGCCGCGCTCCACGTGCTTGCCGGCGCCCCCTACCTGACGGCGTTCGACGCGGGTCAGCTGCAGGCGCTGGCGATGACGTTCCTCGATCTGCACCACGCTGGGTACGTCATCGCCCAGGTGTTCTTCGGCCTCTGGCTGCTGCCCCTGGGGTACCTGATCTACCGCTCGGGCTTCATCCCCAAGCTCATCGGGGTGCTGCTCATGATCGCTTGTGCCGGCTACCTCGCGGACGTCGCGACGTTCTTCCTGGCGCCGGGCTTCGGTGTGGTGCTGAGCGAGTTCACCTTCATCGGCGAGTTGGCGTTGATGCTGTGGCTGCTCGTCATGGGCGTGAACGTCGGGCGCTGGGAGAAGCGCGTGCAGCTCGCCGCCTGACCCAACGGTTCCAGGGTGCGTGCCGAGTCACCTCGCGCACCCGCACGGCCCGGGCGCCGGCAACCGCCGCGCCCGGGCGCGATCTATGCTCGGGGCACGACCGTCCGGCCACGACCGTCGAGCGCGCAGGAGGTTCCCGTCCATGTCGATGCACAGCCTCGCGACCTTCGCCTTGTTGGCGTTCGCCCTCATCGTGGTCCCCGGTCCCAGCGTGCTCTTCGTGATCAGCCGCGCCGTCACGGTGGGGCGGCGGGCCGCGCTGGCAACGGTCGTGGGCAACGCCGCAGGCGTGGTCCTCCAGGTGGTCGCCGTGGCGCTGGGTCTTGGCTTCGTGCTGGCGCGCTCCGAGCTCCTGCTCTCGGCGGTCAAGCTGGCCGGAGCGGCGTACCTCCTCTGGCTGGGCATCCAGGCCATCCGCAACCGGCGGGCGCTGGCCGACGCGTTGGTTGCGAACGTGGTTCCGACGAGCGGGCGGGCCGCCGTTCGCGACGGGTTCATCGTGGGGGCGACCAACCCCAAGGCCACCGTGTTCTTCGCCGCGGTCCTTCCGCAGTTCGTCGATCCGGCTGCCGGATCCGTCCCCGGCCAGATGTTGCTTTTGGGAGTGGTGTTCGTCGTCATCGCGCTGCTGTCCGACAGCGCCTGGGCGCTCGCGGCCGGGACCGCTCGTCGCTGGCTGGTGCGGTCGCGCCGCCGGCAGGAGGCGCTCGGGACGGTCGGTGGCGCCGTCATGATCGGGCTGGCGCTGGAGCTGGCGCTGAACGGCCGCCGCTGAACGCCCGCCGCTGAACGCCCGCCGCTGAAGGGCCGCCGGTGAACGGCCGTCGCTGGGGCAGCGCCTGGAAGGGGAGCGCGGCCACACCGGCGTTGGCCCCGCATTTCTGCCCCGCATCTCCACCCCGCTTCCCTGCCCCGCTTTCCTGGCCCGCTTCCCTGGCCTCGGTGGCCCGGCGGGCTAGGATGCAAGCCATGCTCGACCTCGACTTCGTCCGTTCGCAGTTCCCCGCCCTGGCCGGCGAGTGGACCTACCTCGACAACGCCGGTGGTTCACAGACGCTGGCGGGCGTCGCCGACCGGGTACGCGACTATCTGCTGAGCACCAACGTGCAGCTCGGCGCCAGCTACGCCGTCTCGCGGCAGGCCGGCGAACGGGTGGCCGAGGCGACGCGAGCCGTCGCCGCCTCCATCCATGCTGCCGACGAGCACGAGGTCGTGATCGGCCCGAGCACCACCCAGTTGCTTGCCAACCTGGCGCTGGCAATGCGGGCGCAACTCGCTCCCGGGGACGAGGTCATCGTCACGAACTGCGATCACGAGGCCAACATCGGCCCGTGGGTGCGCCTGGCAGACCAGGGCGTGGTGGTGAAGACCTGGAAGGTCGACCCCGACACGCTGGAGCTGCGCGCGTCCGACCTCGAGGCGCTGATGAGCGAGCGCACGCGCCTGGTGTGCTTCACCCACGCCTCCAACATCCTGGGGACCATCAACCCCGTGGCCGACATCACCAGGCAGGTGCACGAGCGCGGCGCCCGCGTGTGCGTCGATGCCGTCTCCTACGCCCCGCACCGGGCGCTCGACGTGCAGGCTTGGGACGTGGACTACTACGTCTTCAGCAGCTACAAGGTGTACGGCCCGCACCTGGCGGTGCTGTACGGCAAGCGTGAGCTGCTCGAGGGCCTTGCCACCATCAACCACTTCTTCGTCCCCGACGACGACGTGCCCCGCAAGCTGCAGCCCGGCTCGGTCAACTACGAGCTCACCTACGGCCTGCTCGGCGTCATCGAGTACCTCGAGGCGCTCGCGAAGCGCGCGACGTCCACCCTCGCGGACGACCTGCACGGCCGCGTGGTGCAGGCGTTCGAGCCCGTCGCCGAGCACGAGGAAGCGCTGGCGGCGCGGTTGCTGGACTACCTGCGGAGCAAGGATGGCGTGCGGATCCTCGGCCACGACCGGGCCGACCGAACGGTCCGCGTTCCCACGGTGAGCTTCACCGCCGACGGGCGTGATCCCGCTGCCGTGGCCGCCCACGTCGACGGCGCGCGCATCGGCATCCGCTACGGCGACTTCTACGCGCACCGGCTCATCGAGGCCCTGGGTCTTGGCGAGCGCAACGGCGTGGTGCGGGTGTCGATGGCGCACTACAACACCCTCGACGAGATCGACGCGCTCATCGCGCGCCTGGATCCGGTGCTGTGATCGGGTCCGTTGATCCGATGTTCTGACCGAGCGCTCGGATCCCGTAATTCGATCGGACGCTCGGGCCGTCGCCGGCGGGGTGTAGCGCATCGACGCCGAACGGCAGGAGCCGGACCACCGCCGAAGCACCGTGCTTGACGGCCGGTCGGCGATGCGATGAGCGTGATCCGTGTCCTCCCGGGTTATCGTCGCCATCGACCGTCTGTCGTGAACGACCGCATGTCGTCAACGACCGTGCACGCCCAGCGTCGTCGTTCCACATCCGTGCGACGCCTGTCGGCGCCGTGTCTCTTCGCGCGGTGTCCCGTGTCTTTTCGGCCTTCGCCTGCCGCCCGTGCCTGTCCCCTGGGAGGGAACCGTGACCTTCGCTCGCCGTATCGTGCCCCTGCTTCTCCTCTTGCTTCTGGCCGCCTGCTCCGGGCCTGGTAGCAGCGCCCCCGCCAAGAGTGTCCAACTCCAAGATGCGTGCGGCGGGTCGGCACCGCTCCCGAGCGGGCTGCATCTCGACCCCTTCTACGAGAAGTACTGCATGGCAGGGCAGCTCCCGATCGTCGCTTCGGGCGTCGTCCCCGACGCCGCCCTGCAGAGGGCGAAGGTCATCGTCACGGAGATGCTCACGAAGATCCCGCCCGCCGCGATTCAAGCGATCGCCAACAACCACGTACGCATCGGGGTGATCGGGGCGCACCAGGTCACGACGGACATGCCGGAGTACGCTGACCTCTACACGGCCTTCCCCGGGACCGACTGGGACAAGCGGACCCGCGGCGTAGCTGCCACCGTCGCCCGGCCGCTCACCTCCTCGGCGGAGGAGAACCTCTTGTGCGAGCCCACGGACGTCTATGTCGGCGAGAGCATCCTGGTGCACGAGTTCGCCCACACCATCGACGAGATGGGGCTCGAAGCGATCGACCCCACCTTCGCGACCCGGCTGAAGTCGACCTACGACAGCGCCATGAGCGCGGGCCTCTGGCAGGGAACCTACTCCGCCACCAACATGAAGGAGTACTGGGCTGAGGGGGTGCAGAGCTACTTCGGAGTGAGCAACAACGGCTACGACACGCCTCTCGCGCTCGAGAGCTACGACAAGGGGCTGTACAGCCTGATCGACGCCGTCTTCACCGGGAGTCCGACCATCACCCTCTGCCCGTAGCGGCCCGCCCGGGGCGGGTGAGCCGGGCAGGACGAGGGCCCGGTGCTGCCGTAGACGCAAGTGGAACGACGGGGTACGCTTCTGGAAGGGCGCCGTGACCCCGGGTTCCCAACGCCTGGGTTCCCAACGCCTGGGTGCTCGACCCAGGGCGTTCGACCCAGGGCGTTCGACCCAGGGCGCCCAACCCTGCGGTCTCCACCATGGGATCGCAGCCATGAGGCCGTGCCGATGAATCCGGAACCCTTCCTCGACAAGGTGCTGGACCTGCTGGTCGACACCGTGGTGGTGGTGGACGCCGAGGGCCGCTACGTCTACGTGAGCGCATCGTGCGAACAGCTCCTCGGCTACACGCCGGACGAGCTCATCGGCCACAACATGATCGAGCTGGTGCACCCCGACGATCGGGAGCGCACGCTGGCGGTCGCCGCCGAGATCATGCAGGGCAAGGCGCAGAACCACTTCGAGAACCGCTACGTGCGTAAGGACGGGCGGGTGGTGGACATCATGTGGTCGGCGCGCTGGCATCGTCCCGACGGTTTGCGTCTCGCGGTAGCGCGTGACGTCTCGCCGCTCAAGCACGCGGCGCGCATGCAGAGCGCGATGTACGCGATCTCCGAGGCGGCGCACCAGGCCGGCGACCTGCCGGCACTGTGCGGCATCGTCCACCGGACCCTCGGTGAGCTGCTTCCCTTGGACCGCTTCGAGGTCGTTCTCTACGATGCGTCGAGCGACACCCTGTCGTATCCCTACGTGTCCGGCGAGGAGGCGCGTCCGTCCGACGGCGTTCCCCTCGAAGAGGGATCGAAGCTGGCGGCCGTGCTTCGGACCGGCGATCCGCTGGCCACGACGGTCGCGGAGCCCGCCCCGGGGAGCCCCGTAGGCGACATCGTGGGTGGCCCCGTTCACGGCCTCGGCAACTGGCTGGGGGTTCCGCTCGTCTCGACCACCGGCGTCATCGGGGCGCTGGTCGCCCGGACCGACGCCGCCGGCACGGGCTACGGTGAGGAGCACCGAGACCTCCTCCAGTTCGTTTCCACGCAGGTTGCGGCCGCCATCGAGCGCAAGCAGGCGGACGAACGATTGCGCTTCCTGGCCCTGCACGACCCGCTGACGCTCCTTCCCAACCGCGCCCTGTTCCACGATCGCTTCACCATCGCGCTGCGCCGGGCGCAACGGGAGCACGAGCATCTGGCCGTGCTGTACCTCGACCTGGACGACTTCAAAGGGGTGAACGACGGCTATGGCCACGAGGCCGGCGATCGCCTGTTGTGCGACGTCGCGCGCAGCCTCGAACGGAGCGTTCGCGGGTCGGATACCGTTGCGCGGCTGGGCGGGGACGAGTTCGGCATGGTGCTCGTCAACGTCGAACCCGGCGAGGTCGAGGATGCCGTCGTTGCGAGGATCCAGGCGGCCTTCGCCGCTCCCTTCGAGGTGGACGGGGACGCGTTGAGGGTCTCTGCCAGCATTGGGATTGCGGTCTATCCCAAGGATGGCGAGGATCAGGAGACGCTCCTGCGTCAGGCCGACAAGGGCATGTACGCCAGGAAGCCGAAGGCCTCCTGAGGGCGGCGACGCTCCGGGTCGAAGCGGCGGACGCTCGCGTCGGCATGCGACCGAACATACGCGAAGGCTACCGGGCAGGTAAGGTTGGACATCGTACGGTGCGTGCCCGCCGTCCGCCGCCACCCCGTTCGGCCGTTGCCAGTCCGCCTTCGAGGAGATTCCCATGCGCACCCGTCCCATCGGTACCCTGAACGCCTCGGTCGTCGGCCTCGGCTGCAACAATTTCGGCCCTCGCCTCGACCTCGCCGGCACGAAGAACGTCCTCGATAGCGCCATCGACGCTGGCGTCACCTTCCTCGACACCGCCGATCTCTACGGCGGAACCGACAGCGAGCGCTTCATGGGACAGGCGCTTCAAGGACGTCGCGATTCGGTGCTCATCGCCACCAAGTTCGGGCACCCGGCGAACAGCCAGGCGCCGTCGGGCGCGCGTCCGGAGGACGTGCGCAATGCGCTCGAAGCCAGCCTGCAGCGTCTCGGGACCGACCACGTCGACCTGTACCAGCTCCACATGCCCGACGCCGACGTTCCTGTCGCCGACACCCTCGGGGCCCTGGCCGAGGCCGTCGAGCGGGGTCAGGTGCGGGAGATCGGCTGCTCGAACTTCAGCGCCGCCCAGCTCCAGGAAGCCGACGACGCTGTCGCGAAGGGCGCTCCACGCTTCGTGAGCGTGCAGAACGAGTACAGCATGCTGAAGCGCGATCCGGAGCAGACCGTGCTGCCCGCCTGCGAGCGGCTGGGCATCGCATTCCTGCCCTACTTCCCGCTCCTCAGCGGCATCCTCACGGGCAAGTATCGGAAGGGCCGGGCCCTGCCCCAGGGCACGCGCGTGACCGGCAGCGAGCGCTGGGAGGCGATGCTCACCGATGACGTGCTCGAGCTGGTCGAGGGCCTCATCGCCTTCGCCGGGGCACGGGACCGCGAGTTGATCGACCTGGCCTTCGCCTACCTCCTGGCCCACCGCCCGGTCGCCAGCGTCATCGCAGGAGCGACGTCGCCGGCGCAGGTCCGGCGCAACGCGCAGGCGGGCACGTGGGAGCTCACCGCCGACGATCTCCACGAGGTGGAGGGCATGCTCGACGCCGCGGGAGCGCTGCTCGACTAGCACGCCGACGTGGGCGAAGCCCGCAGCGTGCCTCGGGCGGACGGGCCCGGGCGGAGCGGCACCTCGGGCGCGGCAGGGCCCGCGCTAGCACTGGCTTAACCGACCGCGTCTACCGTTGCCTTCGGAGGCAACGCATGATCGACGCAGACCACACCACGGGCCGACGACGCCGTTCGGCTCCACGCCTCGACGCAGACGCCCGCTCGAAGCCCGGCTCGGGGGGACGCTGATGCGAACCGTCTACCTGTGGGGAGCGCTGGCGTTCCTGGCCGTGCTCGTCGTGGGCGTGGCCGTCGCACAGACCACGCGGGCGAGTTCCAGCACGCCCTCGGCCCCGACCCAGGCGCAGACCCCCGTGCAGGTAGGAGCCCAGCTCTACGCCGCCAACTGCGAGACCTGCCACGGCAAGAACGGCCAGGGCGGGAAGTACCGCGGGGTCGGCGGCGAGGGCCTTGGCAATTTCGCGCGCTTCAAGGACATCATCCTCTACGGTCGGGAGCGCATGCCCGGCTACGTCAAGACCGGCCTGTCCACCTCGGACAACCTCGGGACGCTCGGATCGAACGGTTACCTCGGCAACAGCAAGACGCCGACCGATCAGCAGATCCAGGACCTGCTCGCCTACCTGCAGACGCTGCCTTCGTCGCATCGGGGCGGCTTCTTCGGTGGGGACGACTAGGACCGGCGTTCCACAACCACGCCTTGTCCCCCGGGACCGGCCGCCACGCCGGTCCCGTTCCTTTGCTGCACACATGTTTGGAGGTTTCCCGCTCTGGCCGCTAGCCGCACCCCACTCGGACGAGGAGGAAGCCGGCGTTGCGGGCGAGCCCCGAGGGATTGGCGCGTTCGAGCACCAGCATCGCCCGGTCGGGGAGCGCTCCTTGGAGCTGCAGCTCCGCGCGGAAGGGCACGTAGTCCTCGGTCATCCAGTCTCCCGTGGCGACGGCGGACGTGGCCCCCAGCTCGTGCCCGTCTCCTGCGAGGAGCTTCACGGGGAACTCGGCTTCGGCGAACCAGGGGCCGGCGGCGCGCCCACGGATCTCCAGGCGTTCCGCCAGTGCGGCGTGGGGCTTGGGTGCGTCGAGCAAGGGTGCGCCCGCGGCCTTCAGGGCCACGGCCATGTCAGCCGTGCTGCCGTCCGCCGTTGCGCTGTGGATGCGGCAGATCGTGCCCCCCGCGGAGAGGGCGCCACCCAGGGAACCGAGCGACGTCGTTTCGCTCTGCTTCGCCTGGGTGGGGAAGACGACCGATGCGTGCGTCGCTCCCGACCCTTCCACCGTGACGCGGAAGGGCGGGGCGCGCGTCGCCACGTCCGACGTGGCGCCGGCTTGCGGGAGCACCAGCGCGCGGTCCACCTGCCAGGGATCCGCCGCAACGCGGCCAAGAAGCTGTAGGGCGGTGGCCGCGTCGATCACCCCCGCGTCCGCTCCCGCCGCAGCGGAGGACCCCCCCTTTGCCCCGACCGTTCCCGAGGCGAGTGCGCCCAGCAACAGGCCCGCGCAGAGCGCGAGGCCCAGCGCCTGGCCCGCGACACGCCCTCGCCGCGTCCTCATCGGGGAGTCCGTGTCTCGCGTCCACGTATGCACAGCCGGTCCATCCATCCCTGTTTAGCACACCGCCCCCTTCCCGGCCCGTGCACAAGGGGGTCCGAGGCCGCGTCGGGGTCTCTTGAGGATGCGTCGGAACGTGCGTGAGCGCCACGGAAGCGGCGCTCGACCTGCCGTGGGGGGCAGCAGGTCAAGCGCCTACCGCTATCCTAGCGCGCGAGAGCCCGGATGTAAGTGCCGCGCTCGGATATGTCCGAGCGAATGGACCGATATCGCTCACCGGCTTGGCCCTCACCGGGCTTCCTGCGTGCGCGGACATCGGGAACTACTGCCCGGAAGCGTGTCTGTGCCGCGCCACGTTCACGGCGAGGACTGCCTTTCGCGGCTCAGGGCAGGGAGCCGATCGGCGTGATCAGCGTGAACTCGAGGTGGGTCGCGTGCGACAGGCTCTGCGCGGTGACCCCGGCCGGCAGGCTGTAGCTGTCGGCGGCGCCGTAATCGACCGCATATCCGAGATCGGCGAGCGAGCCGACGGTCACGCGGCTCATCGGGTTCGTTCCGCTGTTGAGGTAGCCCGTCATGAGCTCGTTGCCGAAGGTCGTCTCGCGCCAGTGTGAGTCCTGGGTGCCCTGGCCACAGCCCTGTTTCGGCGCGCCGCTGGCATCGAGGCAGTTCTCGACCGGGACCTGGCCGGCGCCCCCCAACGCCTGCCACTCCCGCACCGCGTTGGCGCCGGTGAAGCGGGGATCGTTCGTGCCGCTGCCCGCGAGCAGGGACCGCCACAGCGTGAGCGTGCCGATGCCGAGGACGTGCCCCATCTCGTGCAGGATGGTCGCCCGCAGCAGCCCCTGCTGCTCGAGCTTCGCGAGATCGGCCGAGTCGAACTGCATGATGCCGTAGGCGGTGAGCCCATCCGAAGCGCGTGTCAAGCAGGGACCGCCGTACCCGAGGACCTTGCCGGGACCGTCGATGGGACCGACCTGGACGGTGATGAGCACGTCGTCGATGACGCCGGTGAACGTCGATGTCGGGAGCCCCGAGCAGGCTCCCGCGGGGATGGTCGCGGAGACGTCCGGCAGGCCCTGCGTGACGACCTGCGCCCAGCGCGCCGCGGCGCTCTCGAACGCGGCCCGTTGCGTGCTGGAGATCGACGACGCGAAGTCGAGCGTGACGTCGAACGGGTCGGTAGCGTTTCCGTACGACACCGTCAGCGACGTGCTGCCGCGGTTGCCGGCAGCATCGGTTGCCGTCACCGTGATGGTGTTGGACCCCGCCTGCAGGGGGCCGACCGAGCAGGTGAAGGTGGCGGTGCCGGAGCAGCTCTGCGCCGCCGCGCCGTTGAGGCTGGCCTCGACCGCTTGCACCGCGACGTCGTCGCTGGCGCTCCCCGTGACGGTGATGGTGGAGCTGGTCACGCTGGCGCCATCGGCCGGGCTCGAGAGCGTGACAGTCGGGGGCTGGGTGTCGGCCTCCACGGTGATGGTGACCTTGCGCGTATCGCTGCCGCTGCCGTTGCTGGCCGTCAGGGTGTAGGTGGTGGTGGCCGTGGGGTGCACCGTCACCTCGGCGAGCCCGGTCACATCGCCGATTCCGTGGTCGATGGTGACGGTGGAGGGGGCGCCGCCGGCGAGGGTCCAGCGCAGGGTGGCGCTCGAGCCGCTCGTCAGGCTCGCGGGACTGGCGTCGAAGGTCGACACCCGGGGAGCCGGCAGCAGGGAACAGGAAGCCAGCGTCAGGGCGGCGAGGAAGGCGAGGACGACACCGAAGAGGCGACTCACGATCGGACCCCGAGGGGAAGGGCCGATCGCTCCCTGGCGCCAGGGGGGGAAGGGTGAGTGGACGACGGGGCGCTCCGGGTCGGTCTCGCCACGCACGCGTGGTCGAGATCCATGGTCCAGAGCTTAACCGGCCGCGACGCAGGTTCGTGCGCGGTCTGCCGCACCGGGCGGCCACGCTGGCGGCCTGAGCTCAACCGCCGGACGGAGCTCAGCCCCCGGGCAGAGCTCAACCCCCGGTGACGATCGAGGCGATCAGCTCCAGTAGCACCACCAGCGCCACCACCGCGCGCGCCAGATTGCGGGCGGCCGCGTAGTGAGCGCCGGCGGTGAGCACACGCACCCCCGGTAGGGAGCACAGCACGATGATGCCACCGAGCATGAGGCGCTGGCCGCGCGCCGTGAGGTCGAGCGTGCGGGGGTCGATCGGCCGGGGGCCGCCGGTGAGCGCCAGCACCAGGCCGAGCAGCATCAACGTCAGGGCGAGACCCGAAAGGCCGCGCGCCACGAGCCGCATGCTGCGGCCGATGTCCGCCTGCTGCCCGTCCTCGTGCTGCGCGTCCTCGTGCCGCCCGTCCTCGTGCCGCCCGTCCTGTGGCCCGTGCGTGCTCACGCTCCACCCTGCAGCCCGCGCACCAGCATCTGCACGCCGATGACCACCAGCAGCGCGATGAGCGCCCATCGCAGGGCGGCCACCTTGACGCGCGACTGCAGCAGGCTGCCGATCACCGCTCCGAGGAACACGCCGGCGGCGGTCGGTACGACGATGAGCGGACGCACGTCGCCGCGGCCGATGTAGACGAAGACGCTGGCGGCGGCGGTGATGCCCACCATGAAGTTGCTGGTGGCCGTGGCGACGCCCAGCGGCACGCCCATCACTGCGTACATGGCGGGCACCTTGATGAAGCCTCCGCCGACGCCGAGAAGGCCCGACACCATGCCCGCCAGGCCCGCCGTGCTCGAGCCCGCCACCCAGCGCCGGGGGGTGTAGTCGCGTCGGTACATCGCCTCGTCACCGTTCCCACGCAGACTCTTGGCCAAGGTGTAGGCGGCGGTGGCGAACACCACCACCGCGAACAGGATGGCGAGCGCGCTGGCCGGCACGAAGCCGGCCACAAGCCCGCCGATCACGGCGCCGGCGGCGGTGGCGATCTCCAGCCGGAGCGCCAGCATGACGTCGGCGCCGCTCTCGTCGCTGGCGCTCGCCGCCACCCCGGCGGAGGTCGCGATGACGCTGACGAGGCTCGTGCCCACCGCGATGCGCACCGGTAGGTGGAACAGCAGGGTGAGCGCGGGCACCAGGAAGATGCCGCCACCCAGACCCAGCAGGGCTCCCACGCTCCCTGCTAGCGCACCGGTGCCGAACAGCGCCAGCAGCATCGTCAGCGCGCTCCCAACGGGCGCGCGACGTTCGGGGTACGCTCCCGCCCGGCCGCGGAAGGGGCGTCGAGCGCGGCGAGGGTCGCGTCGAGCCGCTCGAGGCAGGGCCGCCACAGCGGCGCCAGGTCGGGCAGATCGTGCGTCCAGCTCTCCAGCTGCCCTCGGCGCTCCTCCACGAAGCCGGCCAGCGCACGCGTCAGTGCGTCCGATGCGCCCTGTTGCACGGCGGCCTGCGCCAGCCCCTCGAGCATGAAGCGCCTGCCACCGAAACGCAGCGGCAGCCCCAGGCCGCCGCCGAGGCGGGCCAGGTCGGCGCGGCTCAGGAAGAGCCCGCTGCGTGCGGGCACGCTGAGGTGCTCCACGGTCGAGGGGGGCGTGTCGCCTTCGTCGCGGGCGCCCTCGAGCGGGCTGGGGACGGGAGCGGCGGGCGGCAACGATGCGCGACCGAACAGCGTCGCGGCATGCGCCACCAGCGTGTCGCGGGTCAACCCCGCCGCGGCGCGGTAGAGCCCTTCGTCGACGCGCGCGACGGCGTCGAGGAAGAGGGGGGCCCACGGAAGCAGGTGCTCGGCAAGGAGCGCGCGCTGGGCGTGCCGGGCTCGCTCGGACGCCCGGGCTCGCTCGGACGCCCGGTCGGTGGCGTCGGTGGCGTTGGCTTCACGCTCGAGCAGCGCGGCCAGCGCGTCGAGCTGCACGGCGATGTGATCGGCTGCGACGCCGGCCTCGACGCGCAGGCCGAGGGCCTCCAGCACGCCGCGCGTGAAGCCGGCGTGCTCGCCTTCGATCCCGCCGTCCGCGTCCAGGTAGACCGAGGCGAAGGGGTAGGCGTTGAGGACGAAGACGTGGGTGTAGCGCGCGGCCGCGCCCGGCGTGGCGTGCGGCGCGAGCGCGGGCACGGTCGATGCCAGCGCCAGCAGCTCGGCGTCGGGTTCGTGGGCGAACAGTTCGGCCGCCAGACGGTAGGCGCCGGCGCGTTCCAGGAGCGTGGCAGGCCCCCCGGAACCACCCCCGGAACCACCCCCGGAACCACCCCCTGGCCCGCCGGAGGCCTGCTCGCGCGCCTCAGCCATCGGTGCCCACCGGGTCGTCGCGAGTACCGGCCCCGTCGACACCGTCGTCGGGCAGGTCGTAGGCGTCCGCCGACGGGTGCAACGGGCGCGGCAACCAGCGCGGCCGGCGCGTGCCGTCGGGACTGTAGGCGCGTGCCGGCCGGGTCTTGGACATCCAATCCCGGTAGCTGTCGTGCGCGAGGTCGGTGTCGACGTGGATGTCGCCGTTGCGGTCGCCGGGACGGGCGCGTTCCACCACCACCGCCTGGTGCCAGCAGTGCTGGCCGGAGACGGGGTCGGGGTGGACCTCGAAGGCGATGTTCTGGTGCACGCCCACGTCGCTCCACCAGATGCGCTGGGTGTCCGGGTCGCTGGAGGCGAAGGGGCGGGCGCCCTTGGTGCGCGTCATGCTCCAGCTCGAGCCGTCGCGCTCGAGCCCGACCACCGAGGACAGCCCACGGTTGCCGCCGGCGTCGTCATCGAGGCGCCAGCGACCGAAGTGATGCGAGCAGGCCACGATGTCGGGCCGGATGCCCTCGGTCACCCAGGCGGGCAGCACGAAGAAGCCGATGCGGGTGCTGACTCGCAGCAGGTCGCCGGTCTGCACGCCGAGCGCGGCCGCGCGCTGGGGGTGGAGCCACAGCGGGTTGGTGTGCGCGATCTCGTCGAGCCACTTGCTGTTGGCGCTGCGGGTATGGATCTGCACCGGCAGCCGGAAATTGGGCATCAGCACGGTCTCGCCGGGACGCAGTACGTCCTTGTGGATATGGCTCTTGATGTAGGTGGGGAGCGCGTACTCGGGCCAGCCCCAGTCTCGCAGCGTGGTGGAGTAGAACTCGAGCTTGCCGCTGGGCGTCGGCCAGCCACGCAGCACCCGACCGTCGACGTCGACGCCCACCGGGCTGCGGCCGTCGGGCAGTGACGGAGCCTTGGGGCCGTAGGACGCGCCGCCGCTCCGGGCGTAGACGATGCCGCCCTGCACGGTCCGGTCGGCGAGCTGCTCGACCGGCACCTCCTCCAGGTAGCGGGCGCTCGGCTCGGCGGTGACGCGGAAGGCGCCGTAGCGCCGCATGTAGGCCAGCGGCGTCAGGCCCTCGCGGGCCGCCGCTTCGGGAAGACCCGGCACCCCGTGATCGAAGAGGTAGCCGTAGTAGTCGTCGACCGTCATCTTCTCGGCGGCAGCGGCACCGCTCTCGGCAACCACGGAGCCACTCGCGGCCGCGCCCGTTCCGGCCCCGGCGGGCGCGGTGCCGGGCCCGGCCGCGGCCGCCTCCACGCCGGCGTTTGCCGCCGTTGCAGCGGCTTCTGCCGCCGCCCCCGCCGCCCCCGGGGACCGCGGCTTCTCGAAGTAGCGCCGGATGCCGAGCGAGCCGTCCGGGTCGATGCGCCACGACAGCTCGATCCAGAACTCATTCTCTTCCCAGACCTCACCCGGGTTGACGTCACGGGTGTCGCGGAAGGGGCGGCCGGTGCGCTCGTAATGCGCGCGCATCACGGGCTGACGGAAGCCGATCCACTGGTCGCGGCCGGTCTCCTGCGACTGCACGTCGTGGCGCTCGCTGGAGTGCCCCATCGGCAACACGTAGTCGGCATACCAGGCCGACTCGTTCCAGGTCGGCGTCAGAGCCACGTGGCAGCCGATCTTCCGCTCGTCGGTGAGCGCCTCGAGCCAGCTGAAGCCGTCGGGGTTGGTCCACACCGGGTTGTAGACGCGGGTGAAGTAGACATCGATGCGGCCGCGGCCGTCGCGCAGCAGGTGGGGCAGCAGGAAGCTCATCTCGAAGAACGCCAGCGGGTACTCGCCGGGCATGTGCAGCTCCTGCCACCAGCTCGGCCCCGGCGCCGGCAGCGGTTGCGGCGCCACGTGCTTGTTCCAGGTGTTGGGCCAGAAGCCGCCCGGCGTCGCGATGGAGCCGGTGAGCGCGTGCAGCAGCATCAGGCAGCGGGCGATCTGCCAGCCGCCCTCGTTGCCGGCGCCGGCGCTGCGCCAGTTGTAGCTCGAGAAGCGCGTCCCCGCCCGCGCCACCAGCGCGGCCAGCGCCTCGATGCGCTCCTGCGGGATGCCGGACTCCTCGGCCGCGAAGGCGAAGGTGTAGTCGCGGTAGATCTCCGTCAGGACGCCCTCGAAGGCCTCGAAGGTGGGGGGCAGGTCGGGCCGTTCGGCGTGCAGGTAGGCTTCCCAGTTCCACCACCGGCGCACGAACTCCCGGTCGTAGGTGCCGCTGTCGATGAGGTGACGGGCGACGGCGAGCAGCACCGCCGCCTCGCTGCCGGGGTAACTGGGCAGCCACAGGTCGGCGCCGGAGGCGGTGTTGCTGAGGCGCGGGTCGAACACGGCCACCGTCGCCCCGCGCGCTCGCGCCTCCACGATGCGCTGCGCGTGCGGGTTGAAGTAGTGGCCGGTCTCCAGATGCGCCGACAGCAGCAGGATGACGTCGGCCTCCGCGAAGTCGGGAGACGGCCGGTCGATGCCCATCCAGAAGGCGTACCCGGCCCGGGCATTGCTCGAGCAGATGTTGGTGTGGCTGTTGTGCCCGTCGATGCCCCACGCCTGCAGCACCCGGCTGGTGAAGCCGTCTTCGCCCGGCCGGCCCACGTGGTAGACGACGTGCCGGCCCTGGTGAGCCTTCAGGTCGGCGCGGATGCGCGCGGCGATGTCGTCGAGCGCCTCGTCCCATGACACGCGCGTCCAGCCGCCTTCGCCGCGCGCTCCGCTGCGCTTGAGCGGGTAGAGGATGCGGTCGGGATCGGTGATCTGGTTATGGGTGGCCGGGCCCTTGGCGCAGTTGCGTCCGCGCGAGCCGGGGTGCAGCGGGTTGCCCTCCAGCTTGCGCACCTTGCCGCTGTCGTGATCGATGTAGGCGAGCAGCCCGCAGGCCGACTCGCAGTTGAAGCACAGCGTCGGCACCAGGTCGTAGCGCCGCTCGCTGGGCGCCCCCTGGTTGGAGCGCTTCTCGGCCCAGTCGTCCCAGGTGTCGGAGGGAGGGTGGCTGTCGAGGCCGATCTCGCTGGGGCCGGGGAACGTGGTGGCGTGCCCGTCCGGCGAGGCGTAACGCGGCCCATCGTCGCTGATGCGCTGCCGAGGGCGCCCGCGCAGGGCTTCCAGCAGGCGGTTGCCGATGGGGCCGTCGCGATCCGTCTTGGGTTTGGGGGGCATCGCGTGGCCTCCTAGGCGAGCGGCACGGCCTGGCCGGCCTGGACGAAGGCGTGTTCGAAGGCCAGCAGTCCTCCGAGGGCGAGCAGCGATGCGAGCGACAGCAGCGCCGCGCCGCCTCCTAGCAGGCACAGCAGTGCGGGCGCGAGCACCCCCAGGCCGAGACCCCACCAGAAGTAGCTCCGGAAGGCGCCGTGCGTGAGCTGGTGTTCCGCGGCGCGGGCGTGAGCGGTGGCCGTGGGCAGCGCCAGCTCGCTCATCACCATCAGCCCGTGGGCGGTGACACCCGCCAGCAGGAACCAGCGCAGCGGCGCCAGCACACCGCTCGCTCCCGCCACTCCGGCAGCGATCAGCAGGGCTGCGCTGCCGGCCAGCACGGCTTGCACCGCCATGTGGCTGGGCAGCAGCGGGCTCTGCCAGAGGTCGCGCGCCTTGGCCTGGGCGAACAGGTAGGCGGTGTAGACGGCGGTGGCCAGGGAGACCGGCATGACGAGCCAGCCGAGCGCGCGCTGTACGCCATCGGCGCCGGCCAGCGAGGCCGCCAGCCACGCCACGATCAGGGCCCCGAAGGCGCCGATGATGAACGCTCCGCGCGTCAGCCAGGAGCGCCACTGCGGGCGCGTGAAGATGCGGTAGAAGCGCAGCGGGTGCGACAGGTCCCACACCAGCAGCGCGCCGGTGGCGGCGAGGAAGACGCCGGCCGTGAGCGGCGCCACCCAGCGCGCCACGGCAGAGGCCACGTCGAGCCAGCCGAACAGCACGGCCACCACCGCCATCAGGAAGGTGCCGGCCGCGATCGACTTGGTCCAGGTGTAGAGGCTGACACGCTCGTCCCAGGGGCGCTTGTGGGCGACGTCGTAGGTGACCATGGCGGCCGCCGTGTTGCTGGTGCTCCAGCCCGCCGGCAACCGGCTCCCGCCGTGGCCGGCGAGGTCGTCGGGCTGCTCGCTCCACTGGTGCAGCCCGCCGGGAGGCGTGGCGGCCGCCAGCGGGTCGAGCAGCGCCTGGTCGATGCCCATGTAATAGAGCTTGGGATGGGTGTCCTTCTCGGGCCGGCGCACCGCGACGTTCTCGCGCGCCACCAGCCGCGCCACCTTGCTGTCGGGCTGGTGGATGTCGCCGACCAGGATGGCCTCGGCCGGGCAGACCGAGACGCAGGCCGGCTCGAGCCCTTCGTCGATACGATGGCTGCACATGTTGCACTTCTCGGCGCTGCCGTCCTCGGGGTTGATGAAGATGGCGTCGTAGGGGCAGGCGGCGATGCACGCCTTGCAGCCGATGCAGACGTCCTTGTCGAAATCGACGATGCCGTCGGGGCGCTGGTACATGGCCGTGACCGGGCAGGCGGCCACGCATGGTGGGTCCTCGCACTGGTTGCAGCGCGTCACCTGGAAGCTGCGGCGCGTGTTGGGGAAGGCGCCCTTCTCGACGTGCTTGACGAAGGTGCGGGTGACGCCGACCGGGACCTCGTTCTCGCTCTTGCAGGCGACGGTGCAGGCGTGGCAGCCCACGCAACGGGTGTGGTCGATGACCTTGATCCACTGCGGGTCTTGACGGCGGTAGAGGTCGTCGAGCAGGGCGGCGCCCCGCTCGGCCGGTGCCGGGTTGGTCATGGAGCTTGATTTTAAATCAAAAATTGATGAGACACAATTCGGCGCCCCCAGGCGCCAGGTCGACCGCGCGCTGCAAGCCGCTCCGACGCGTGCCCGTGGGTGTCCGTCCGGCTATCATGCGGCTGATGAAGGACGCACGCGATCACCCTGCGCCGCCCCCGTCGGTGCTTGGAGGAGCATGAGCGAGGCGCCCGCTCCGCTCCTCGGGCGCCTCGCGACCCTGGAGGAGGAACTGGGCGGTGTCCTCGGCGTCGCGGCGCATCGGCTGGAGGCGGTCGGGACCGAGGGGGTTGAGACCGAGGAGGCCGAGAGCGGGGACGCCGCTGCCCCGGGTGCGGTCTCGTACCGCTCGGATGAGCGTTTCCCCGCCGCCTCCACCATCAAGGTGTTCGTCCTGCAGGCTCTACTCGAGCGCGTCGCCGCCGGTGGCATCGGTCTGGACGACGAGATCGTGCTGCGAGGGATCGACCGGGTGACCGGCTCGGGTGTCCTGAAGGCGTTATCCGCGGGCCGCGCCTACACCGTGCGCGACCTGGCGACTCTGATGATCGTCGTCAGCGACAACACCGCGACCAACCTGCTGATCGAGCGCCTGGGCATGGACGCGGTCAACGGCGCCACCGCGGCGCACGGCTGGCGCGAGACGCACCTGGCGGGCCTGCTGCAACGGCCCGACCTGCGCGCTGCGGGGGACCCGCGGGTCTCGACCGCCTCCCCGCGCGACCTCGCTGACGCCTTCGCGCGGCTGTGGCGCGGGGAGCTGCTACCCCCCGACCTGAGCGAGATCGCCCGGGGTATCTACCTCCGGCAGCAGGTCACCGACCTGCTCGGGCGCTTCCTTCCCTACGATGCCTACCGCACCGAGACCGGCGAGGACCGCTTCGTCATCGCCTCCAAGTACGGGGCGTTGCGCGGGGTGCGCAACGACGCCGGGGTGATCGACACCGGCCGGTCGCGCTACGTGGTCGCCGTCATGACGCGGGGTTGCCCGGACGAGCGCTTCCACCCCGACAACCTCGGTGCGCTGGTGGTGGCGAAGGTGTCGCGAGCACTCTACGAGCACTTCGGATCGCACGCGGCGTGAGCGCAACGGGCGGCGCCCCTCGAAGAGCGCTCCGATAACGCTCCAATAACGCCGCCCTCCCTACAGTGCGGCCTCGGAAGGACGAAGTGTCCACCGGAGCGCCCGGGGGAGGGGTACGCATGTCGAAGTTCCGCCGTCTGTTCGTCGTCGCCGCCTTGCTGTTCGTCGCCGCCTGTTCGTCCACGAAGGCTCCCACCGCGCCAGGCGGGGGCGGGGGCGGCGGCGGGACCGGGACGGGCCCCATCCCGTTGAGCTTCACGCCGGACGCCGCGCACGCGGCCAGCGCGACCGTCGACGCAGCCGGCGGGACGGTCACGGCCACCGGGGCCGATGGCGCCGCTTACACCCTCAAGGTGCCAGCGGGCGCCGTGGTAGGCCCGACGGACCTCACCGTGACGCCACTCGAGAACGTGGCGGTGGACGGTTCCAGCGCGGCGTGGCAGGTCGGCGTGCGGCTCGAGCCGACCGGCACGCAGTTCCTCGAGGCCGTGACTCTCGAGGTCCATCCGCCGGCCAGCGCTCCGGTGAAGGCGGCCGTCACGCTGGTCAACGCCAACGGAACGGTGTTCGTGCCGGAGAGCTCGTCGACCGCGGGCGCGACCTTCAGCGCCAGCCTCTGGCACTTCAGCGACTACCTCGTTGCGCCCGTCACCGACTCGCTCCTGAACCGCGCCGTCGACGCCGCGATCGGAGCCGTCCACGATCCGGCGCTGAGCACGGACGTCCAGGACCTGATCGGCCTCTGGGGTGCGGCCCGATCCCAGCAGCTCACCCAGGCGGTGGACCGCCTCGACCAGGCGATCGCCGCGGCCATCGCGTCCTTCGAAGACGCCCAGCAGGGCAACGCGAGTCCGACGGCTGGCACGCTCTACGACGGCCTCGCCGCCTATCACGACGCCGTCTCGACGGGACGGACGAACGACGTGAGCACGCTTCAGCAGGACGTTCAGCACGTCTTCGGCACCTGGATGCGTGTGATCGACCTTGCCTATCTCCAGACCGGGCCGGACTTCGCCAAGCTGCAGTCCCTGGTGGGCCCGCTGGCGCAGGCGATCGCCATCGCGGCGGCCAATCCGTTCATCCTGCAAGGCGGCTCCGTCATCGACCCCACATCGGAGGCCCAGAAGGTCATCGATACCCAGCTCGCTCTCGCGGACGCCGATTGCGACAACGCCCGCTTCAGCAGCGGCGCGATGGAGCTCCAGGACCTCATCGGAGGCGTCCAGCTCCTGGGGCTCGCATCGCCCAGCGTCCAGCAGCTCCAGGACGACGCCGCGAGCTGCGTGCCGCCGGTGGTGACCGGCTTCGAGGCTCCGGCCAACACCGCCTTCGCCTTGGCCGATTACGTTCCCAACGGCAAGGCAGGGACCTCACAGCAGGACCACCAGCCCGCCAACGCGATCCAGGGTGCGATCAACTTGAGCATCCACGCCGCCGCCAGCACCTCGGAATCGGATGGAGTCATGGGCCTTACGGGCGTGCTCGGCGGGAGCAACGATGCGACGCTCTCCCTGGACGGCACCGCTGATGCGGCCGTAGCGGCCACGGGCGACAGTTCGTGTGGCGCCGGGCAGTACGGCAGCGGTGGCTCGGATCAGATCTTCGTCAACTACGACCACGCTCGGGGCCCCGCGCTCGTGAAGGTGACGTGGACCGGGTCGACCACCTCGTCGGGCCAGGCCAACGCCAGCCTGCTGGGCAGGGTGGAGGCGACCAACGTCTGGGGGACGTCACCGAGTGGCTCGGTCGACGTGCACGTCAGCGGCCTGGGGTGGAGCCCGGCGGTTCCCGATCCGAAGGGGGCTGTCGCGGTCGTGATCGACGGCCGGGTCGGTGCGGGCGCGTGCTCGAGCCCGGCGCAGACCGGCTCGGCCTCCGTGAGTGGCCAGCTGACGATCCAGGTCCTCCCGGATCCGCAGCCGTGAGGTCGCTGCGAGGCTGCTGCGGACCTCCCGGCGTGCGGCTTGCCGACTGCCCGCCTACCGCGTCCGGCCCGTGTTCTCGTTGTCGTGCCGGAACTCGGGCCAGGACGACGGGGCCGGCCCGAAGGCGCCGCCGTTGACGGCATAGAGGTTGTCGTCCCAGGACCCCACGTAGACCGTGCCGTGGTCCCCCACCGCCGGCGACGAGGTGATGTAGTACGCCGTCTTCACCTTCCACGCCAGCGTGCCATCGGGGTGCAGCGCGTACAGGTGCTCGTCGTCCGAGCCGACGTAGACGGTGCCGTCGCGGCCGACGGCCGGCGACGAGGTGACGTAGTCGCCGGTCTTGAAGGCCCAGGCCAGGCTGCCGTCGGGCTTCAGCGCGACCAGGTCGTGGCTCTCGGAGCCGACGTAGACGGTGCCGTCGGGCGCGATGGCGGGCGAGGAGTAGACGATGTCGCCGGTGTCGTAGCTCCAGCGCAGCTTCCCGCCCGGGCCGAAGGCGTACACGGAGCCGCCGCTCGAGCCCACCACCACCTCGCCGTTCGGCCCCACTGCCGGGGAGGACAGCACCTCGCCGTCGGTCTGCGCCTTCCAGGCGAGCGTCCCGTCGGGGTGCACGGCGTAGAGGAAGGTGTCGTTCGACCCCACGTAGATGGTGCCGTCGGGCCCCACCGCCGGGGAGGAGTAGACGATGTCGCCGGTCGCGAAGCGCCACGCCACGGTGCCGTCGGGGTGCACGGCGTAGAGGTTGCCGTCGCCCGACCCCAGGTAGACGGTGCCGTCGGGCGCGATGGCCGGGGAGGAGTTGACGGCGTCGCCGGCGCGCGTCTTCCAGGCGAGCGTGCCGTCGGGGTGGAAGGCGTAGAGGTTGCCGTCGCCCGACCCCACGTAGATCGTGCCGTCGGGCGCGATGGCGGGCGAGGAGTAGACGATGCCGCCGGTCAGCGCCTTCCACTTCAGGCTGCCGCCGGGCGTGAAGGCGTAGAGCCGGCCGTCGTCGGACCCGACGTAGACGGTGCCGTCGGGCGCGATCGCCGGCGAAGACTGGATCCAGTCGCCGGTCGGGTAGCGCCACGCCACGCTGCCGGGAGCGGAGCCCTGGCCGCGCGCCGCAGGCGCGGCCGCCGCCAGCGTCACGAGGGCGAGTGTGAGCAGGAGCGGGCGCGTCATCGGCCGTAGCCTACGGCGCCGCGCCCCGGTTGGGGTGAGCGTGCCCGGCGCAGCGTTCCTCGCTCAGCCCGGGGGCGCGGGTCTGCGCGTCGCTCAGGTGGAGGGGGGAGAGGCCTCCTCACTCCGGTCCGTGGCGGGGGGCGGGGCCGGCGACAGCGCGGAGATCTGCGCCCGGTCCTCGGCCGAGAACGCCAGCTCGGCGGCGGCGAGGGAGGGCTCGAGCTGTTCCACGTTGCGGGCGCCGATGATCGGCGCCGTCACACCGGGGTGGCTCCGGACCCACGCGACCGCCAGCGTCGCGGGGTGCACGTCCCGTTCGCGGGCGTAGGCGGTGAGCGCGTCGGCGACGCGGAGGTAGCCTTCGCCGCCGTAGCGCGAGGCGTACATGCGGTTGTCGATGAGGCGGCCGTCTTCGGGCGCGCGATCCACGCCGTACTTGCCGGTCAGCAGCCCGCCGCCGAGCGGGCTGTAGGGAACCACCGCGAGGCGTTCGGCCTGCGCCATCGGCAGGATCTCCACCTCGACCTGGCGCTTGGCGAGGCTGTACATCGGCTGCACCACCTCGAAGCGGGCCAGCTGCTCGCGCGCGCTCACGCCAAGCGCTTTCTCGATCTGCCAGGCGGCCCAGTTGCTGACGGCGGGGTAGAGGATGAGGCCGCGCTGCACGAGGTGGTCGAGCGCGCGCACGGACTCGTCGATCGGCGTAAGGGGATCGAACTGGTGGACGTAGTAGACGTCGATCCGGTCGGTCTGCAGGCGCCGTAGGCTCGCTTCGACGGCCCGGACCAGGTTGCGCCGGGAGAGCCCGCGATCGTTGGGGTCGTCGCTCATGCGGCCGAAGCCCTTGCTGGCGATGACCAACTCGTCGCGATGCTCGCGCATGAGCTCGCCCAGGATCGACTCGGAACGGCCGCGGCCGTAGACGTTGGCGGTGTCGAAGAAGTTGATGCCGGCGTCGAGGGAGCGTCGGAACAGGCGTGCGGACTCGTCCTCGTCGGCGGGGGCGCCGAAGGACATGGTGCCGAAGCACAGCGAGGAGACCTGTACGCCGGTGCGACCGAGGGTGCGGAGTTCCATGGTGCCCCTTTCGTACTCGGGGTGGCGTGCGAGCGTGGGCGGAGCTGGCAGCGCTCAGCATAGCGGCTGGGTGGCGCTGGGCGTCCGGTTTGGCGACGGTCTTCGAGCTGTGGCATGCTGCGAGGTGAATCCAGGCGTCCGACCTGCAGCGACTCCACGACGCCGGCACCGTGTGCCGGGGCGCCGAAGGGAGCCGACAAATGAGCACAGCGGCCAACCGTCCTCCGACCTGGGATGCGCTCGAGGGTGCCGTGGCGGCGATCGCGGCCTCGTTCGCCGAGGACCGCCACGATCGGCAGCGGCGGCGGTCGCTCGATCACGCCGATTTCGAACGGCTGGCCGATGCGGGGTTCCTCCTCACCGCGGTGCCGGTCGAGCACGGGGGGCTCTTCGAGACCGGCGAGCTCTCGGTCCGGCACGTCGCCGCGTTGCTACGCGTGCTGGGCGCCGGTGACGCTTCGGTGGCGCTGGTGGCGAGCATGCATGCCACAGTGCCGTTCGCATGCGGCTGGCTCGCGGGCGGCCGTCCCCCCGCGGAGCTGGCGGACGGCCTGGGAGGAGCAACGGCGCTTCGTGTCGGACACGGCCCTACAGGGTCACTGGTGGGGCACCATCACCTCGGAGCCGGGCACGGGCGGCGACGTCGCCAGGACCCGCACGAAGGCCGTTCCGGGCGACGACGGCACCTACCGCCTGACCGGCACCAAGCACTTCGGCAGCGGCTCCGGCGTGATGGCGTACATGATGACGACCGCCCTTCCCGAGGGCGAGGCCGACCCGGACGTGTTCTTCCTCGACCTACGCGATCGCGACTGGGACGGCTCGAACGGCGTGCAGCTGCTGTCGGAGTGGGATGGCCACGGCATGATCGCCACGCAGAGCCACGGCTTCGCGTTCGAGGACATGCCCGGTCACCGGGTGGCCTGGCATCGGCCTCTCGACCGCGACCCGCTGCGCACCAACAGCTACGTGTCGACGCTGTACGCCGCGGTCATCGTTGGGATCGTCGACGCTGCGATGACCGAAGCGGGCGGGCGGCTCCGGTCGCGCGGAGAGGACCTCGGCGCCTTCGAGCGGGAGGAGTGGGTCCGGGCCCACAACGAGGCGTGGCTGGCGGCCCAGGCGTTCGAAGGCATGCTGCGCACCATGGAGGCGGGCGGCGGGATCGACGCGGTGCGCGCCAAGATCGTGATCACAGAGCTCGCGGAGAGCCTCACGACGCGCCTGTGCCGGGCGCTCGGCGGCGGTACCTTCGCGCGGCACGCGCCGTTCGGCTTCTGGTTCCAGGACGTGCGGGCGCTGGGGTTCCTGCGGCCGCCGTGGGGGCTGTCGCACCGCATGCTGGAGGAGGCCCTGCTGGAACCGCCGGAGGGAGTCCAGGCCTGATCGGAGGCCGCGGTTATCGCTCCAGCGAACCGTGGGCGTGTCGCCGCAACACCGACCGCGCCGCGTGGAACCCGGCCATGCCGTGCACGCCGCCGCCCGGCGGGGTGGCTGCCGAGCACAGGAACAGGCCGGGATCGGGAGTCGCGTAGGGGTCGGTGCGGAGGACCGGCCGCGCGAGCGCCTGCCGGAGGTCCAGCACGCCGCCGTTGATGTCGCCCCCGACGTAGTTCGGGTTGTAGATCTCCAGGGCTGGCGCGGTGGTCGGAGCGCGGGCCAGGACGCGCGCCTGGAAGCCGGGCGCGAACCGCTCGATCTGCGCCTCGATACGCTCGGTCATGTCGGCCCTCGAGCCGTTAGGCACGTGGCAGTACGCCCACAGGGTGTGCTTGCCGGCGGGAGCGCGGGCCGCGTCGAAGAGGCTGGGTTGGGCCACCAGCACGTAGGGACGTTCCGGCACGCGGCCCAGGGCCACCGCCCTCTCCGAGGCGGCGATCTCCTCGAGCGTTCCACCCAGGTGCACGGTCCCGGCCCGGTCGCAGGCCTCGGCCTGCCACGGCACGGGCCCGTCCAGGGCGTAGTCGACCTTGAACACGCCGGGTCCGTAGCGGTAGCGCCGCAGCCGTCGGCGATAGCCCTCGGGCAGGCGGCCGCCGGCCACCCGCAGCACCTCTCTGGGCGTGAGGTCGAGCAGGACCGCCCGGTTGGCGGGCAGGGCGTCCAGGTCGTCGACGCGCTGTCCGGTGACGATCTCGCCGCCGTGGGCGACGATCTCGGCTGCGAGCGCGTCGGCGATGGCCTGCGAGCCGCCCCGCGCCAACGGCCAGCCGACCGCGTGCCCCGCCGCCGCCAGCACCACGGCGGGCGCGCTGCTCAACGGAGCCTCGAGCGGCAGCATGCCGTGGGCGGCGAGGCCGGCCCAGAGCGCGCGGGCGGGCTCGTCCGCGAAGCTGCGACGCGCCAGCCAGCGCGCCGCAGGGAGCGCGCGCAGGCCGAAGCGAGCGTAGCCGAGCGGGGCTCTCGGCCAATGCAGAGGGGGCGCCAGTACGTCCGGAGCGAGCGCCTCCCAGTGCTCGGCCAGCGGCGCGACCAGCGCCCGGTAGGCCGCGCCGTCGCGGCCCAGGTGCGTGGCGGTTGCGGCCAGATCGCGTTCCAACACGGCCGCGCGCCCGCCGTCGAGCGGGTGGGCGAGCGGCGCCGGCGGCTGGATCCAGGTGAGTCCGTGACGCTCGAGCGCCAGCGAGCGCAGCGCCGGCGAGCCGACGGCCAGCGGGTGGACCGCCGCGCACACGTCATGCGCGAAGCCGGGCAAGGTCAGCGCGTCGGTGCGGGTGCCGCCCCCGACGCGCTCCTGCGCCTCGAGCACGAGGACGCGCCAGCCTTCGCGCGCCAGCAGCGCGGCCGCGGTGAGGCCGTTGGGGCCCGAGCCGACCACGATGGCGTCGAAGCGGGGCGCTCGCCTGCCAGCGGCGCCGCTCGCGGCCCGCGAGCGAGCGGCTCTCACGTTCCTGTGCTCACCGTCCGTCGCTCGCCTCCCAGCGCAGCGTGTGCCCGTCGCGACGCACGCGCTGCGCCCCGCGGATGTGGCTGAAGACCACGCGCGCCCCCTCTCGCGCGGCGCGTTCCATCAGCGCCGCCTTGCTGGCCCGCATCGCCTCCTGGTCGACCCACACCACGTTGCGTGCGCTCTCGCGGAACTCGATGGGGTGATGGTAGAGATCTCCGGCTGCGTACACCACGTCGTCGCCGAGCTGGGCGCGCGCCAGCAGGTGCCCCGGCGACTCGCCGGGGGCGGGCACCAGGCTCAACCCGCCGCCCAGATCGACATCGTCCAGAGCGATATCGCCCAGATCGACATCGTCCGGGTCGCGATCCCCAGGACTCGTGTCGTCCGAGACCGAGCCGCCGCGCTCTACCACCGCATCGATCAGCGTCAACAGTCCGGCACGCTCCACCACCAGCAGGTCCTCGCGCGCCATCGACGCGAAGGCCTCCGGGTCCCACTCGGCGCGGCCGAGGAGATGCCGGGCCCGCGGGAAGGCGGGCGAGCGCTCGGGCCCGTCGCCGCGGGCCAGCGCCCCCAGGTGGTCGAAGTGGGCGTGGGTGATGACCACGTCGGTGACGTCCGAGGGATCGATGCCGGCCGCGCGGAGCTGCTCGAGCAGCGGAGGCGGCGCCTCGTACTCGGGCAAACGGTAGTCCTCCGGCGTCGACGCCGCGTCGTAGCTCGGCGCGTCGACCAGCACCGAACGGCCCGGCAGGGCGAGGTGGTAGGCCAGGACCGGCAACGCCACCACCTGCGCCGCGGGGTGCCCGGCCGGGAGCGCGTACGGCGTCCGGAGGTCGAAGCGGAGTTGGGCGATCTCGAGCGGTGTGACCCGCACCTGCTGCATGACGGCCTCCTGTGGCCGCATGATACGCACCGACCCACTGCGCGCTGAAGGCCGAGCCGTTCCGGCGGCGGAGCGCGGCCCCGGCGGAACCGTCGGCTGCAGCGCGGCGTCAGACCAGGGTGCGACCGCCGTCGACGTAGAGGACCTGACCGGTGACGAAGCCGGCATGGCGGGACGCCAGGAACAGCGCGGGCCCGACCAGTTCGTCGGGGGTTCCCAGCCTGCCCGCCGGGACCAGTGAGGTGAGCTGCTCGCGGCGGTCGCCTTGCTCCAGGTAGGCACGCGTGAGATCGGTCTCGGTGTAGCCGGGCGCGATGGCGTTGACCGTGATGCCTTCGGACGCGACCTCGTGCGCCAGGACCCGGGCGAGCTGGTTGAGCCCGCCCTTGCTTGCGGCGTAGGGACCGTGGTGCTGGTGGGCGAGCACAGAGGAGACCGAGGAGAAGAACAGGATGCGCCCGCTGCGCTGGGTCCGCATCACCGGCAGCGTGGCGCGCACGAGCCAGAACGCGCTCGACAGGTTGGTGTTCAGAATGGCGTTCCAATCGTCGTCGTCGCAGGCCTCGAGCGGCTTGCGGCGGTTGATGCCGATGGCGTGAACCAGCACGTCCAGGCCGGCAAGACGGTCCACGGCAGCCGTCACCGTCGCGCGGCAGGCCTCGGGCGACCCGGCGTCCATCTCGAGCACGGACATGCCGTGGGTGCGGGCCTCGGCGAGCCGCGCAGGATCGCGATCGGCCACCACGACCGCGCTGCCGGCGGCAGCGAAGCCCCGGGCCACCGCCAGGCCGATCCCACCGGCACCGGCCACGAGCACGCGCGCCCCCTCCAGGCCGAGCCAGGAGCTCATGTGGGCACCGTCGAACGGAGCCGCCAAACGTTCAGCGTGACCACGTCCTGGCCGCCGACGACGGCGCTGTGGACCGTGCCGCCGGGGATGAGCAGCACATCGCCGGGGTGCAGCGCGAAGCTGCGGCCGCCGACGTCGAAGCGCAACTCGGCGCCGGAGAGCAGCATCGTGAGCTGGTCCTCGGGATGGGCGTGCTCCTGCCATACGGCCCCAGCCGCGTAGCGGTACGTCGTGACCGTCAGATCGCGCGTCTCCACGTTGGCTCCATCGACCCCGGGTCGGACCGGCGCGAACGCCTGCTCGGCGGGACGGAAGCTGGTCGGCAGGCTGGCGGCGCGTTCGGCGTCGAGGCGAAAGAGGGGGTTGCCGCCCAGCGCGACGGCGAGCCGATTCGCCTCGTCCGCCAGGTGGTCGCGCTGCAAGAGTGCCGCGCCGCGCTTGTCGTGGGCGACACAGGCGGCGAGGATCGCTGCGTGTTGGTCGCCGTTGGCGCCGAGCGATGGCGCGACGTCGGCGGGGAGCAGCGCCGGTCCATAGCGGTTCGCGTCGTCCCAGAGGGTCGTCGCGAGCTTAAGCCAGCGGTCCGAGAGGCAGGCGGCGTAGAGCGCCAGGTGGAACCCGCGGTGGGCGTCCTGCGCGGCGTCGAGGTCGCCCTGCGCTTCGGCGGCCGCCTGCCGGTCGAGCCAGGCGCGCGCGGCGGCAGCGTCCTCGTTGGTGAAGGCGCTTGCGGCTTGTGCGAGGACCTCGGGCTCGAGGAGCAGGCGGGCATCGTAGAGGTCTCGAAGGTCGGCGAGCGTCTGCGTCGCCGCGTCTCGTGGATCGCCAATGTCCGGCGGGGCGTCTTGGGATGGGAGCACGATGTCACCGAGTCTACGGCGCACCCCTCCGCCCTTCGGGCAGCTGCGCTCGAGACGGGTAGAACCGGCACAGGCACGGCACGTGTTGGCCACGGGACAACGCGAGGAGGCCGCCCTTTCTCGGGCGGCCTCCTCGTCGCGGTCGCTGACGTGGTGCGATCTAGTGGTTCAACGCTGCCATCGCCCGCTCGGGGTAGCGGTCGCCGGAGGCGGCGCCCATCGGCACGGCGCTGTCGAGCCGGTCGATCTCCTCCTCGGTGAGGCTGAGCTCGGCCGCCGCCACGTTCTCCTCCAGCCGTGCGCGGTGCTTGGTGCCGGGGATCGGCACGATGTCACGGCCGCGGTGCAGTAGCCACGCCAGCGCGAGCTGGGCGGGGGTGACGCCGCGTCCGTTGGCGATCTCGCGCACGCGGCCGACGAGCGCCAGGTTCCTATCGAAGTTCTCGCCCTGGAACCGGGGCGAATTCCGGCGGTAGTCGTCCTCCGCCAGGTCTTCGAACGTCGTGATGCGCCCGGTCAGGAAGCCGCGGCCCAGAGGGCTGTAGGCGACGAAGCCGATACCCAGGTCGCGGACTGTATCGAGGACCTCGTCCTCGGGCTCCCGTGACCACAGCGAGTACTCGGTCTGCAGGGCGCTGATCGGATGCACCTCGTGGGCGCGCCGGATGGTGGCCGGCGCCGCCTCGGACATGCCGAGGTAGCGGACCTTACCCGCCTCCACCAGCTCCTTCATGGCGCCGATCGTGTCCTCGATGGGGACGTCGGGGTCCACGCGGTGCTGGTAGTAGAGGTCGATGGTGTCGACGCCAAGGCGCTGCAGGGAGGCGTCGCACGCCTTGTGGACGTACTCGGGCCGGCCGTTGATGCCCACGAACGAGCCGTCCTCGCGGCGCTCGTTGCCGAACTTGGTGGCCAGCACCACCTCGTCGCGACGGTCCTTCAGGGCGCGCCCCACCAGCTTCTCGTTGGTGAAGGGGCCGTACATGTCGGCGGTGTCGAAGAGGTCCACACCGAGCTCGATGGCGCGATGGATGGTGGCGATCGACTCGCTCTCCGCGCCGCCGGCATAGAACTCGCTCATGCCCATGCAGCCCAGTCCCAGGGCGCTGACCTCGAGGCCTTCCTTGCCGAGTTTGCGTCGTTGCATGCTGCCTCCTTCGTCGGTCGTGACGATGCGCGTTGCTACGTTCGAAGGGTCCATCCTGCGGAGAGGGAGCGCGACGCCTCCCTGTGTCCCCATCTTGGGCGTCGATCGCCGGCGGCCATGTTCCGCCGGCCACGGACCTCGGGAGCCGCCGCCGCGCTACCCTCGCGTCGCACACGAGATGCGAGACTGCGACCCGTGCCGCCGCCGGGGACGAGGCCCGGCCGGCGCAACGGGAGAGGAGCCCTCACCGTGCCGCTGCGCGCTCGCTCGCCGCTCACCCTGGTGCTGGCCGCTTTCACGGGCATCTCGGTCGCCAATCTCTACTACACGCAGCCCCTGCTCGACACGCTCGGTCGGAGCTTCGGCCTGCCGGGCGGCAGCGCCGGCTTGATCGTCACCGTGACGCAACTCGGCTACGCCGCCGGGCTGGTGCTCGTCGTGCCGCTGGGCGACCTGGTGGACCGGCGCCGCCTGGTGTCGGGTGTGTCGGTGCTCACCGCCCTCGCGTTGCTGGGTGCGGCGCTGGCGCCGAGCTTCGCCCTGTTCCAGCTCGCCAGCCTGGCGATCGGACTCACCGCCGTCGTCGCCCAGGTGCTGGTGCCCTTCGCCGCCCACCTGGCTGCCGACGCCGACCGGGGGCGGGTGGTGGGCCGGGTCATGACCGGGCTGCTGCTCGGGGTGCTGTTGGCGAGGGTCGTCGCGGGTGTCGTCTCCGACGCCCTGGGCTGGCGCGCGCTGTTCGGCGTCGCCGCCGGCCTCATGGTGGTGCAGGCGGTCGTGCTGGGGCGGCTGCTCCCCGCCGGGCGGGGCGAGGCGCGCATGAGCTATCCCGCGCTGTTGCGTTCGGTGGGGCGGTTGGTGCGCGAGGAACCGCTGCTGCGCCGCCGCGCCCTCTACGGCATGAGCGTGTTCGGGGCCTTCAGCGTTCTGTGGACGGGGCTGCCGTTCCTGCTGGCGCGGCCGCCTTACAGCTACGGCGACACCGTCATCGGGATGTTCGGCCTGCTGGGCGTGGCCGGCGCGCTCATGGCGTCGTTCGCCGGTCACCTGCACGACCGCGGGCGCACGCACATCGGCACCGGCGTCTTCCTAGCGGTCGTGGCGGGCGCGTTCGTGCTGATGGGGGCGCTTCCGCACCTGCTGCCCGTGGTTGTGGCGGGCGTGGTGCTGCTCGACCTGGGGACGCAAGGAACCCACGTCCTCAACCAGAGCACCATCTACGCGCTCCGGCCCGAGGCGCGAAGCCGCCTCACCACCGCCTACATGACCGCGTTCTTCCTGGGGGGCGCGCTGGGCTCGGCCGCCGCCGCGCTGGCGTTCTCGCGCTTCGGCTGGACCGGCGTGACGGTGGCCGGTGTCGCCTTCGGCGCCGTCGGACTGGGCGCGTGGCTGACCCGGCGACGCTGAGCGCGCGCCGGCCACGGGGGGACGTGAGATGTGAACGTTCAGGGCCGGGCCGGTGCCGCCCTGGGCGAAGCTGGTGCGGTTCCGGTGGCTCCTTGACGCGTTTTCGGCCAGGTGCTATTTTAACGCTAACATTCGCTTTCAGGTGAGGTTCCCCGAGCGTCTTGACGTCGGCCGGCGGGCATCCGGTCCGGGGCACGGCGTAGGACTAGAACGCTTCTCGTAGCTTCTCGTAGGGGGTTGGTTCCATGAAGAAGTTCGTCGTTTCGGTAGCCGCGCTCGCGCTCGTCGCGGGGCTGTCGCTTGCCAGCGCACAGGACAAGGCGCCGGTGGGTCAGCAGTTCTGCAAGGGCGTGAACATCACGTTCTTCCCCGGCGGCCCGGAGGGCGGCCCCTTCGCGTCGACCGTCTACCGCGGCGCCAAGGCAGCCCAGGACCTCACCGGAGCCAGCGTCGACTACGTGTGGTCCAACTGGATCCCAAGCACCATGGTGGCGCAGTTCAAGAATGCCGTCGCCCGGCAGCCCGACGGCATCGCCGTGATGGGGCACCCCGGTGACGCCGCGCTCGACCCCCTGATCCAGGACGCGGAGAAGGCGGGCATCATCGTCACCTCGCAGAACACCACGCTGCCCAAAGCCGAGCAGGAGTACAAGGCCCAGGGCTTCGGCTACGTCGGCCAGGAGCTTTACCAGTCGGGCGTCATGGTCGCCCAGGGGGCCGCCAAGATCGCCAACCTCCAGAAGGGCGACCGCGTCATGGTGTGGGGCCTGCTGAGCCAGGGCACGCGTGGCCAGCGCACCGCTGGCGCGGTTGACACGCTCAAGAAGATGGGCATGCAGGTCGACTACATCGAGATCTCCGACGCCGTGAACAGTGACCCCTCGCAGGGCACTTCGGTGATCGGCGGCTACATCGCCGCCCACCCCGACGTGAAGTTGATCGTCGTCGACCACGGCGCCCTCACCGCCACTATCCCCACCTACCTGCAGGCGGCGGGCGTGAAGCCAGGCCAGATCACCATGGCGGGCTTCGACATGACCCCGGCCACCGTCAGCGGCATCAAGGAGGGCTACATCAGCGTCGTCCTCGACCAGCAGCCGTGGCTCCAGGGCTTCCTGCCGATCATGCAGATTTGCCTCACCAAGCAGTACGGCTTCTCCGGCCTGCACATCGACACCGGGGGCGCCCTCGTCACCAAGGACAACATCGACAAGATCGCGTCGCTCGTCGACCAGGGCATCCGCTAGCCGCTCGCCTGGCGAGCCGGACGGGAACCGCATGACGGAAACGGCCACCATGAACGCCTCTGAGCTCCTGAAGCTCAGAGGCGTTCACAAATCCTTCGGACGCGTCAACGTCCTGCGCGGCATCGACTTCGACGTCGGCAGCAACGAGATCGTGGGGCTGGTCGGCGACAACGGCGCGGGCAAGTCGACGCTGATCAAGATCATCACGGGCGTCCACCGGCCCAGCAGCGGGGAGATCTTCTACAAGGGCGAGCGCATCACCATCCACTCCGTCAGGCGCTCGCGCGAGCTCGGCATCGAGACCGTCTACCAGGAGCGCGCCCTGGGCGACCAGCAGACCCTGTGGCGCAACATGTTCGTGGGCCGCGAGATCGCCAACTGGGCGGGCTTCATCGACGTCAAGAAGGAGAAGCGGGAGACCGAGCGTTTGTTGCGCGACCACATGGGCTTCACCTCCAAGGCCATCGACACCGACTCGACGGTGATGTTCCTCTCCGGCGGAGAGAAGCAGGGCATCGCCATCGGCCGTGCGTTGCACTTCAACGCCGACCTCATCATCCTCGACGAGCCCACGATGGGCCTGTCGCTGTCCGAGACCCAGAAGGTCCTGGCCTTCGTGGGCGACATCAAGAGCCAGGGCAAGTCCGCCATCGTCATCAGTCACAATATGTTGCAGGTCTACCCGGTCGTCGATCGCTTCGTGGTCCTCGACCGCGGCCAGATCGCCGCGGAATTCCCCAAGTCCGAGGTGACGCAGGAGGAGTTGACCGAGCGCATGGTCCGGCTCGCTCGCACGGGGAAGCTCACATGAGCCCGCTGCCGGGAGGCTGCCATGGCTGACGCGCCCGAACCGTCTGTCGACGCGGCCGACACGAAGCCGGCTCGGCCGCGCTTCCGCATCCGTTCGACGCTCGAGACCGGCATCTTCATCGTGTTCATCCTGGTCTGGGCGATCTTCCTGATCGGCAACCCGCGGGTCTTCACAGGGCCCCATATCTACTATTCGCTGATGTCGACGGTCCCCTTCATCGGCATCCTGGCGCTATCGGTCACCCTCGTGGTCATCCTTGGCGAGATGGACCTGTCCTTCCCGTCGGTGCTGGGCATCAGCTCCTGGGTGTTCGCAACCACCTTCGCGGCCACCCACAACCTGCTCATATCGTGCATCGCGGGGCTCGCCGCCGGCATCGCCTGCGGCTGGGTGAACGCCATCCTGGTGGTGAACATCGGCATCCCTTCCCTGGTGGCCACCATCGGCACCATGTTCCTGTTCCGCGGCCTCACCAACGTAGTCGCGGCGGGCAACGGCATCGCCCTGTCCGCGGCACGCGGCCACTTCCTCTACCAGGTCGCGGTCGGGCGGCTGTTCGGCGTCATCCCTGCGCAGGCGATCTGGATGCTGGGGCTGGGGGTGGTGTTCTGGTTGCTGCTCAACCGGCACCGCTTCGGCGGGCATCTGCTGTTCGTCGGCGACAACCCCGAGAGCTCGCGCATGATGGGCATCAACGTCAACCGCGTGAAGTCCATCGCCTTCATCCAGGTGGGCTTCTTCGCCGCGCTGGTGGGGATCCTCTCCACCCTCGAAGTGACGTACTTCTGGCCCAACCAGGGCACCGGATACCTGCTGACGGCGCTGGCCGCGGTGTTCGTGGGTGGCACCTCCGTCTTCGGCGGCATGGGCACCATCCTCGGGACCTTCCTCGGCGCGCTGATCATCGGCTCGCTGGAGGCCGGCATCGTGGCCATCGGTCTCACCGGCTTCTGGACGCAGCTCATCTACGGCGGCATCATCACCATCTCGGTGTCGATCTACGCCTTGCTGATGCGACGGCCCCGATAGGGGCGTGCAGCGGTAGGCTGGGAGGCGATGAGCGTCCTCCCAGCCTGCGCCGTTCGTGTCCACCCTCTCCCGACATGAGGGCCGCTCGCCTCTACGGCGCCCGTGACGTGCGGGTCGATGACGTCCCCGAGCCGGCGGCGCCGGGGCCCGGCGAGGTGGTGGTGGAGGTGGGCTCGGTGGGGGTGTGCGGCTCCGACATCCATACCTACCTCGACGGGCGCATCGGCGACACGCCGGTGCCGGAACCTCTCGTCCTCGGCCATGAGTTCATGGGCACGGTGATCGCTGCCAGCGAGGACGCCCGCGACGGCGGCCACCGGCCGCTGGCGCTTGGCACCCGGGTGGCGGTGGACCCCAACATCCCCGACATCAACCACGAGCAGTACGAGCTCGGCAACCCCAACCTGGCGGTGAAGGCCTTCCTCGGGCTCTACCCGACCGACGGCGGGCTGCAGGAGCGCATCCGGGTGCCCGCGCGCATCTGCTTCCCGGTGCCGGATGCGCTGTCGGGCGACGCTGCGGCACTGCTCGAGCCCCTCGGTGTGGCGCTCCACAGCGTCGACCTCGCGCATCTCGACCTGGGGGACGCGGTCGCGGTGCTGGGGTGCGGGCCCATCGGTCTGCTCATCCAGCGGCTGGCGCGGCTCTCCGGCGCACGGCAGGTGCTCGGCTTCGACCGCTTCCCCTGGCGCGTGGCGAAGGCGCGCGAGTGGGGCGCCAGCGAAGCGCACCTCATCGAGGACCCCAGGGATGCGATCGCCGTAGTGGAGGGGGCGACCGGCGGCCGGGGGGTGGACGTGGCGATCGAAGCCGCCTGGGCGGACGAGAGCGTGGCGGTGGCGGCCGAGGTCACGCGTCTGGGAGGGCGCCTGGTGCTGGCCGGCATCCCCGGCGACGACCGCCTCGCCCTCAAGCACTCCACCGCACGACGCAAGGGGCTGACGCTGCGCCTCGTCCGCCGCATGAAGCATGCCTACCCGCGGGCGCTGGCGCTGGCCGCGTCGGGAGCGGTGCCGCTGGACGAGCTGGTGTCGCACCGCTACCCGCTGCAACAGGCGGCCGAGGCCTTCGCCGCCAACGCCCGCTACGACGAGGGCGTGTGCAAGGTGATGGTGGAGGTTGCGGCCAGCTGAGCACCGTGGATTCGGTCGACCCGCTGGAGGCGGTTCAGCAGCGCGGGGCGGTTCACGAGTGGCGTCGGTCCTGCGGGCCCCGCCAGAGCGCCGCGTGCTCGTCGCGCTTCCACCCCGGTGCGTGGAGCGACAGGGGGTTGCGGGCCCAACCGGCATCGAGCCGCTGCTGGCATGCTTCCCAGCTCGGCCCTCCGCCCGACGCGGTCGGCGCCTCGACGCAGAAGGCGCCGACCGCCGCGGCGACGGTCAACGCCTCCTCGGGCAACAGTCCACGCAGGAGCGCGGCGATGAAGCCCGCGCAGGTCGCGTCCCCGGCCCCGACCGTGTTGACGACCTCGGTCCTCAGGCTCGGGCTCCACAGCTCGCGATCGGCCCACGCGTCCACCTCGCGTGGTGTGGCGGACCCCATCGTGTGGAGCGCGTCGGTCATCGCGGTGCGAAGGTAGACGCCCTCCGACCCCATCTTGAAGAGCACCATCCTGGCGCCCATAGCGAGGAGCTCCCCGGCCAGTCGCGAGACGCGAGCGGCCTGCGCGCTTCGCCCGTCTGCGCCGGGCGCCGTCGGTTCTTCCTCGCGGGGCGTGTCGCGCAGCAGCACCACCGTCTCGTCGAAACTCGGCATGAACAGGTCTGTGTAGGGGAGGCTGCGCTCCAGGATCGCGCGCCAGTCGACCTGCCCGGAGGGCGATGCCGGGTCCGGCATCGCCATGTCGAGCGATACCGCCACGCCGCGCTCCCGCACGGCGCGCAGGAGCGAGGCTAGGGGCCGGCCTCCGTCCGCGTAGAGATGGGGCACCAGGGGCGGGTAGCCGAAGTGGAAGAGGCGGGCGCCCATGACGAGGTCGAGATCGACGGCGTCGTTGTCGAACGTGGCGTAGGCGCCGGGCTCGTGCAGGAACATGCGTTCTCCACCGGGGGGTGTCAGTACCATCGTGTACGACGTGGATGCGCCAGCCACCGTGGCGATGCCGCTCGTGTCGTCCGCGCCGCCGCGGACCAGAGCGTCGCGCAATGCGTCGCCCAACGCGTCATCCCCGACCGTTCCCAGCAGCCGGGTGGGGACGCCCAGCCGTTGCAGCGCCAGGCCGGTGTTCGAGACGGCGCCCCCCGTGGCGAGCCGCGTGCCGCGGACCTCGACCAGCGCTCCCGGCTCGAGCGACAGCCGCTCTCCCGCGATGCTGCACACGAGATCCAGGCAGACGTTTCCGGCGACCACCACATCGACGAGGCCGGTTCCGGCCGTGCGACCGCCGGCGTGCCCGCGTGCCGAGGACGGTCTCACGGTCGGCGCCACGCCCCGAAGTCGCGGCTCGCCCGCACCCTCACGCCTTCACGTGCACGCGCAAGAGCCGGATCTTCTCGCGTGCCACTCGCTTGAGCGCTTCTCTCGCAACCGGGAGCACCTCGTAGTGCACCGTTGCCTCCGGCGCCGCCTGGCGCCAGGCCTCCACCAGAGCGCGGAACAGGGCAGCTCCGATGTTCACCTTGACGACGCCGAGCTCGGTCGCCCGCGCGAGGTCGTCGGCCGGGATGCCCGACCCGCCGTGCAACACCAGCGGCCCGCGAACGGCGTGAGCGATCGCCTCGAGCCGGTCCAGGTCGAGCTTGCTCGGCTGCCCGTGGCGGGAGCCGACCGAGCAGGCCACCATGTCGGCTCCGGTCTCGCGCATGAGGGTGGCGGCCACCTCGGGCTCGGTCAGATGGACGCCGCTCTCGCCCTCGCCGCCACCGAAGCCACCGGCCGCGGTCTCCATGGAGGCGCCCGCCGCGTGCGCGACGGTCGCGATGGTCCTCGAAGCGGCGATGTTCTCGTCCAGGGGGAGTTCGTCGCCGTCGAACATCACCGAGGAGTAGCCGGCCCGCAGGCATGCCACGGCCCGGTCCAGGCCGTCGCCGTGGTCCAGGTGCAGCATGACGGGGACGCTGGCCTCGTCGGCCAGTGCCTGCACCATGGCGGCGAACACCCGGGGCGTTGCCTGCTCCAGGTCGCCTGGGTAGGTCTGCAGGATGATGGGCGCGCGTTCTTCCTCGGCCGCCTCGATGCAGGCGCGTCCCATCTCCAGATTGGAAACGTTGAAGGCCGGCAGGGCGTAGTGGCCCGCTAGGGCCGCCTCGATCAGCGAACGACCGTCGGACACGAAGGGCATGGGATCGACCTCCAGGGTGCGAGGCAGGGTGAGGGTCCCCACACCGGGTGCATTGCGAAACGTGCTTCGCCCGTCATCTCGAGGGCCCGACCACCGGAACGGCGCCCAGCGCTGCGATGGCCTCGGGTGAATGGCCCCGTGCCAGAAGGGGTTCGACGACGTCGCGTTGGAGATCGGGCAGGTAGCACGCGATCACATCGCCTTTCCCCTCGGGCTCGAGCCGAACGTGCTCCAGACCGGCGGGCAGGATGCATGACTCAGCACTTCCCAACGGCTCGGACTTCCCTTCGTAGCGCAATGCGACGGGGTCACCGAGGTTGGTCAGGACGGTGCAGCGGCGCGGTCCAGCATCGACTACGTGCTCGCGCTCGAGCCTCCAGCGTTCGAGCGCGAAGTGCGGGCCGGCGCAACCCATCGTGCGCCGGTTCGTGCCGTCCTCCAACGCCAGGCCCGGGTTGGGGCGCGGGTAGAAGTCCCGGCGGAGCTCGTCGAGCGTCTCGGCGATGTTGGCGCGCCACGCTGGTTCTCCGACATCCCGACCGTAGAGGTCGGTGGGCATGACGCTCTGACCCAGGTCGGAGGTCTGCTGCACCTCGAAGATCAGCGTCTCCGGGCCGAAGGCGTGAAGCACCCCTCCGGGGACGTAGACGGTGTCTCCGGAACGGATGGGGTAGCGATACATGAGGCGGTCGTAGTCCTGCTCGAGGAACCCCGCCGCGAGCTCTTCGTCGCTCTGTCCCGGCCGGACACCCGCCAGGATGGTCGCCCCCTCCGCCGCCCAAAGGATGTGCCAGGCCTCGGTCTTGCCGTTCGGCTCGCCATGCTTGCGCCGGGCGGTGGCGTCGTCGGCGTGAAGGTGCACGGGCAACGGGCGGCTGGCGTCGAGCAGCTTCGCGAGCAGCGGGAAGTGCGGCCCATGCCACGACCGGCCGACGAGGGCCTCGGGATGCTCTTGGACCAGCGTGCGGAGGCTGGAGCCAGCGTACGCGCCGTTGCGTACCGTTGCCATGGCATCGCGGTGGTCGCTCACCTCCCAGCTCTCCGCCACGTCCCCAGGCGGCAGGCCCTGCTTCCCGAGGCGATCGGCGATCAAGCGTTGGCCGAAAGCGTACGTTCGGACGTGGAAGGTGAGCTTGAGTGGGTAGAGGTCCATACATGCCCCTGACTTGGTCGCCATCGCAGACGAGATCATCGTACGTCCGTCGCTGGAGTGCCTCCTCAACCTTTGACGGCCCCGAACGTCAGGCCCCGGACCACGTAGCGCTGTGCCAGCAAGGCTGCGACCACCGGCGGCAGGATCGCCACCAACGTCCGCACGCTGATGACGTTGAACTGGATTCCTTGCACGCCTGTGCCCGATCCGATGAGGAGCGGTAGGGTCTGGCTCGTGGGGCCCGTGAGGATGAGGGCGAACAGGAACTCGTTCCAACTGAACGCGAAGCAGATGAGCCCGGCGGCCACCAACCCGGCTGCGGCGAGCGGCATGGCCACCAGCCAGAACGTCTGCATCCGGTTGGCTCCGTCCACCAGTGCGGCCTCCTCGAGCTCGAAGGGGAGCTCACGGAAGATCGACCGCATGATCAGCACCACGAAGGGCATGTTGAAGGTGGTGTGGGCGATGACCACCGACGTGAGGTTGTTGAGGAGCGTTCGGCTGCCCGTTGCCATGCAGGCCAGCTGCAGGGGTTGAGGGAGATGGAGGCCCCACAGGTCGAGCGGCTGGCACCCCGAGCGCATCATCAGTAGGAACGGCACGATGACCACGGCCGGGGGAAGGAAGCGTTGCGACAGGAACCAGATGGACAGGTTCAGGTTGTCCGGGATGTAGTAGCGGAAGCGCGCCAGGGCGTAACCCGCGAGCGTCCCGAGTAGCAGCGCCAGCACGGTGCTGACGACCGCCACGATGAGGCTGTGGCTTGCGGCGGAGACGAGGCCACTCTGCCCCGACAGCTCCGATCGCCAGGTCGCCAGCGTGGGCTCGAACTGCACGAACGGGATGAACCAGGGCTTGTAGGTGTCCTGCAGGCGCATGATCGAGTTCCGTAGCGCCCACAGGAAGGGGAAGATCGACCACAGGGTGGCCACGAGCAGCAGGACGACGAACAGCGCGACCTGGAGGGGGGATCGACGGCGGATCACACTAGTCCTCCCCGAAGATGCTGATGCGCAACCCGCCCGCGAACAGCAGGACGTTGACCACGATCAGCACCAGGATGAGCAGCAGGAAGCCGTACGAGGCGGCCGATCCGAGCGCGAACGAGTTGAACGCCACGCGCCACACCAGCATGGTGTAGGTCTGCGTGGCGATGCCGGGACCCCCCTTGGTGAACGCGAACGGGATATCGATGATCTTGAACGCCTCCACCGTGGTCAGGAGTAGGGCGAGGGCGATCATGGGCTTGAGCAGCGGCAGCGTCACGAACCGGAAGACGTCCCAGCCGTTGTTGGTCTCGAGGCTGGCTGCCTCGTAGACCTCCTCGGGGATCCCCTGCATGCCGGCCAACAGCACGAGGAAGGAGAATGGCGTCCAGCGCCAGATCTCCAGCATCGTCACGGCCACGGCGGCGCCGGTAGGGTCGGAGCCCCAGTTGACGGCCAGCGAAGCGTTCGACCCTAGCAGGTGCAGCAGGCCCTGAACGGCACCGAGGAGGCCGTTGATCGGGCCGTTCTGAGCGAACAGGATGACCGCGAGATAGCCGATGCCCACCGGCGTGGCGAACAGCGGGATCATGAACAACATACGGAAGAGGTTGCGGCCTGCCAGACGCTGGCTCATGAGCATGGCAAGGCCGAGGCCGACAGCCAACGAGGCGGCGACCGTTACGACCACGAGGATGGCGGTGAAGCTCAGCGCGGTCCAGAACTGCGCGTCCTGGAAGGCGCCGGCGTAGTTGCTGAAGCCGATGAACCGCACCGGTTGCCCCAGGCGGGCCCGTTGGAAGCTCAGGATCAGCGCGTGGATGAGCGGGTACAGCGTGAAGGCCAGCGTCCACAACGCCGCCGGCAGGATGAACCAGGTGCGCGCGGTGCCGAGACTCACGCGGAGGCCGCGCTTCACCGTTGCACGTGCACTCATCGATCGACCGCTCCTGTACGCAAGAGGGGGGTTGGGCGCCGGCGGCGCCCAACCCTGGGAGTTTGCGTGCACCGTGTCATGTCGAGGCGCGTGAGCCGCTCCAGCGGCTCACGCGCGGAGTCTCCGCTACTTCAACGATTCCTGGAAGACGTTGATCTGATCCTGACGGCCGATCTGATCGGTCGTGGTGTTCCAGCGCTTGGCGACCTGATCGAGGGCGGCCTGTGGGCTCATCTGGCCGGTGATGGCGGCCTGGATGTTCTGTTCGAGCGCGAGCGCGTAGTCGGGGGTTCCGGGGACACGCAGGTACTCGTAGGCCTTCTCGGTGAAGTTCTGGGCGTAGGCGTCGGAGATCTGCTTGATGTCGTCGGCGTTGAACCCGGCGCTCAGGTAGTTGTTGATGTTCGCGGAGCCGTTCGGCGGCAGGAAGTCCGTGTGCCGACCGAGGTCGATGCCGTCGAAGCCCCAGCGGGCGTTCCACAGGTGCATGGCCGGGCTGGAGAGGAAGGCGTACAGAGCGTAGGTGGCGTCGGGGTGTTGTGAGAGCGAAGAGACCATGCCCGACCAGCTGGCGCCGGCCTCGTTCCCCACGTGGTTCGGTTGGCTCAGCGTGTCCCAGCTCTTGGTGGAGACGTTGTAGACCTCGGTGGAGCCCGGGACGGGCGCCACGCCCAGGTGGCCCTTCACCGGCGACTTGCCGTCCGGCGACTCCACGATGGTGCCGGTGTCACCGAAGTTGATCTGGAAGACCGCCTGGCCCTCGGCGAACATGTTGAAGGAGGTGCCGAGGTCGATGGACGCGGGGTCCTGCGGGCCGCACTTGTAGAGGTCGACGAAGGTCTGCAGCCCCTTCACCGCCGCCGGATTGTTGATGAGGGGATCCATGGTCTTCGGATCGAACTGCAGGGTCTGGCTGTACCCCTGCGACGCTCCGCCAGGGACCACCCCGTACTGGGCCGCGACGGCCCGGTAGTACTCGAAGAACTGGCTCCCGATCTGAGCGGGCTCGACGATGCCGTACAGCGGCTTGCCCGTGTTCAACGGGTCCTTGCCGTTGAAGTAGCACGACTCCTTCACGAGCTGGTCGAGCGTCGAGGGGACCACGAGGTCCTCACCCGTCGCCTGTTTGTACGCTGCCTGGACGTCGGGGCTGTCGAGCACGTCCTTGCGGTAGTACAGCACGACGCCGTCGGAGTCCCAGGGGGCCGCGTACCAGGTGCTGCCCCAGCGGTAGAGCCGTTGCAGGCTGGGCTCGAGCACGCCGTCAAGACCCCACTGGGTGGGATCCTGGTTGGTGTTGTCGAACACGCCCGCGTACTTATCGGACTTCATGTAGTCGTTGAGAGGGACGATGAAGTTGCCGGAGACGAGGCTACCCATGAATGCCATCGGAACGACAAAGCCGTCGTAGGCTCCCGTTCCAGTGCGCACGTCGTTGAACATGACTGGGGCCAGGTCGTCGAACGGCTTCTGGACGACGTTGACCTTGGCGCCGGTGAGTGCCTCGAACGCCGGCACCCAGTTGATGATGCCGCCCGAGATGGCGCCCTTGTCGCCGGCCTGCAAGGTCATGATGTTCAGCGTGACGCCGGCGAAGGGCTTCGTGCCGCCGTTCTTCCAGGCGTCCGTGATCAGCGTGCCCAGCGTGCCGGGAGCGAAAGTGACGGTGTCACCGGGGTAGAGGCTCTTGACGACGAACGATCCGTCGGGCTGCTGCGTGACGTACTGGTCGCCTTGCGCGAACGCGACCGAAGCACAGAGCAAGAGCAGCGCTCCCAGGAGAATTCCGAGCCTACGATGTCCGACCATACGAATCAACCTCCGATCCATCCTGTCGGTCGACCACGCCTATCGTGGTCCGTGCACCTGTCCCCAGCTGCCCTCGACCGACATGTTCGCCTCGCTTGGTTCTCGCCATGAACGGACAGTCCGTCCGGAAGATCGGGTTGAGGATTTCAGGTTAACGTTCCCATGGCGGGCGGTGCAATGGTCGCAAGTCCCGCCGCGTCCGCTGCACGCAGGGATCGAGGCCCCCGGTCTGCGACTGCCCGCGATCCTCTTGTGGGCGGCGCGCGTGGGCCACGGGGCTCTTGAAGATTCGCGCATCGAGCGAGCCTGTTGCTCAACCACGGGCGGCCCGCAGGGTGGCGTAATACAGGTCCCCCAGGTGCAGGTCGCGCTTCAACGCACGCAACGCGGTGGCGGCGTCGATGACGACCGACTCCACGCCCGCGATCTCCGCGAAGTCCGCCACGTGCTCGCTCGTGAGGGCGTAGCTGAACACCGTGTGGTGCGCGCCTCCGGCGTAGATCCAGGCCGCGACGCCGGTCTCGAAGCTGGGTTCGACGCGCCACAGTGCGCGGGCCACCGGCAGTTTCGGGAGCGGCGGCGGCGTCACGGCTTCCACCTCGTTGACCAGCAGGCGGAAGCGGTTGCCCAGGTCGACCAGCGACACGTTGACGGCCCGTCCCGGGCGTGCGTCGAACACGAGACGCACCGGGTCCTGCTTCCCGCCGATCGAGAGCGGGTGCACCTCGAGCGCGGGGGTGCCGGCCGCGATGCTGGGGCAGACCTCGAGCATGTGGGCGCCCAGCACCTGCTCCCCGCCAGACGGCAGGTGGTAGGTGTAGTCCTCCATGAACGAGGTGCCGCCGCTCGCGCCCGCCATCACCTTGGCGGCGCGCAGCAGGGCTGCGGTCTTCCAGTCCCCCTCGGCGCCGAAACCGTAGCCGTCCGCCATGAGGCGCTGCACGGCGAGCCCGGGTAGCTGCTTGAGCCCGTGCAGGTCCTCGAAGGTGGTCGTGAAGCCCTTGAAGCCTCCGTCTTCGAGGAACGCGCGGAGGCCGAGCTCGATGCGGGCTCCGTCCTTGAGGGAGTCCTCGCGCTCCCCGCCGGGCATGAGCTCGGGAGCGACCCGGTAGCTCTCGCGGTACTCCTCGAGCTGCCCATCGACGGCTGTTTCCTCGACCGCGTCCACACGCTCGACCAGATCGCCGACGCCGTACCCGTCGACGGTGAACCCGAAGCGCATCTCGGCCGCGACCTTGTCCCCCTCGGTCACGGCGACCTGGCGCATGTTGTCGCCGAAGCGCGCGAAGCGCGCTCCTTGCAGGTCATACCAGGCGTGGGTGGCGCTGGCCCAGGTGGCCAAGTGAGCGCGGACGGCGGGGTCTTGCCAGTGGCCGACCACGACCTTGCGCCGTAGCCCCATGCGTGTGTGCAGGAACCCGGCCTCCCTGTCACCGTGGGCCGACTGGTTGAGGTTCATGAAGTCCATGTCGATGGTGTCCCAGGGCAGCTCGCGGTTGAACTGGGTGTGCAGGTGACAGAGCGGCTTGTCGAGGGAGCTAAGGCCACGGATCCACATCTTGGCCGGCGAGAAGGTGTGCATCCACAACACGACGCCGGCGCAGGCGGGATCCTGGTCGGCTCGATGGCAGGCGCCGGCGATCTCGTCGGAGGTCGTCATCACCCCCTGGAAGATCACCTCGAGCGGCATGCCGGGCGCCGCGGCGAGGCCACGCGCGATGGTTCGGGCGTGCTCCTCCACCTGCTCGAGTGCCTCGGCGCCGTACAGCTGCTGCGAGCCGCAGAGGAACCAGATCTGGGGTGGTTGGTGATCGCGCATGGTGGGACTGCCTCCTTCGGGCGTAGAGGCCGGCGTGGTCACTGCCCGTAGACGGTGGTGTAGCGCTCGTAGAGCGCGTCGATGTCGTCCTGCGCGATGAGTTCCGGTGTCCCCAGCTGTAGCGCGTGGTGCACGGTGCGCGCCACGTCCTCGCACATCACCGCGGCCTTGACGGCGGCCTTCGGGGTGGCGCCGACGGTGAACACGCCGTGGCTCTGCATCAGCGCGGCGGGAGAGCGGTGACCGCGCAGCAGGCGCACCACTTCGAGGCCGATCGCTTCGCCGCCGATGCGCTCGAAGCCGCCGCAGGGGATGGGACCACCGAACTCGTCGGCCATGGCCGTGAGCACGCAAGGGATCTCCCGGCCCAGAGCTGCGAAGGCCGTGGCATAGGAGCTGTGCGTGTGAACGATGCCCCCCACCTCGGGCATTGCCCGGTAGATGGCGGCATGGGTGGCGGTGTCCGAAGAGGGCTTGAGGTCGCCCTCGACCGACAGGTCGTCGAGATCGACGACGCACATGGAGGCGGGGTCGAGGTCCTCGAAGGCCACTCCACTCGGCTTGATCACCATGCGTCCGTCGCCTTCCAGGCGTCCCGAGATGTTGCCGCTGGTCCACGCGACGAGCCGCTCTGCCGGCAGCAGCGCATGGAGGTCCGACACCGTCTGGCGGAGCTCGTGCAACGTCACGATCCCACCTCCTTCTCAGCCTCGGCCACGCTGCGCGCAAGATGGCGCAGCCGCTTCATCACGCCGCCCGGCTCATCGGATCCGGCGCGGCCGAAGGTGTCGTGCAGGAACAGGTAGTCGGCGTAGAGCTGGTCGTACACAGCGGTGTGCTCGGCCACGGGTGTGTAGGTGGTGGGCGCGAGCGACCCCATGTGCTCGGCCGCCTCGCGGATGTCGCGGTAGGCACCCGCCGCCACCGCGGCGTGCATGGCGCTGCCGAGTGCCGGCCCTTGCTCGCTGCCGATGACATGCATCTCGCGCCCCAGCACGTCGGCGTAGATCTGCATCATCAGCGGGTTCTTGGCCGGAAGGCCGCCGGCCGCCACCAGTCGCGTGACGGGTACGCCGCCGTTCTCCAGCGTTTCGATGATCAGCCGGGTGCCGTAGGCCGTGGCTTCAAGCAGCGCGCGGTAGATGTCGGGGGGGCGGGTCGCCAGCGTCATCCCCACGAGGAGGCCGCCCAGCTCGGCATCGACGAGGATGCTGCGGTTGCCGTTGAACCAGTCGAGTGCCAGAAGGCCGTGCTCGCCGGGATGCTTTGTGCGCGCCTCCCGCTCCAGCAGGGCATGGAGGTCGATGCCCTCGCGCACCGCGGCCTCGTGGTACTCCGGGGGCACGCCGTTCTCCAGGTACCACGCGAAGATATCGCCTACGCCGCTCTGCCCCAGCTCGTAGCCGTACATGCCCGGCACGATGCCCCCCTCGACCACGCCGGCCATGCCCTCGACTTCGTGCAATTCGTCCCCGACGAGCACGTGGCAGGTCGACGTGCCCATGATCATGACCATGGTGCCTGCCTCGACGTGACCGCTAGCCGGCAGCGTGACGTGGGCGTCCACGTTGGCCACGGCGACAGGCGTCCCGGGATGGAGGCCGGTCCAGCGGGCCGCCTCCTCCGTGAGTCCGCCGGCCTTGCCGCCCAGCGCAGCGAGCTCGCGCGACATCTTCCCGTCGACGACATCCTCGAGCTCTGGGTGCAGAGCCGCGAAGTAGTCCCGGCTCGGGAAGCTAGCGTCCTGGTAGATGGCCTTGTAGCCGGCCGTGCAGGCGTTGCGGATCTCGACGCCGGTCAGCTGCCAGACGACCCAGTCGGTGGCCTCGATGAGGCGGTCGGCCTGGCGGTAGATGTGCGGGGCTTGCTCGAGGATCTGCAGGGTCTTGCTGAAGAACCACTCACTGCTGATCTTGCCGCCATAGCGCATGAGCCACGGCTCGCCGCGCTCGCGGGCCACCCGATTGATGAGGTCGGCCTGGGGCTGTGCAGCGTGGTGCTTCCACAACTTGACCCAGGCGTGTGGTTCGCCGCGCAGCTCGGGCAGCCGGCACAGCGGCGTGCCGTCGGCCAGCGTTGGCAGCATGGTGCAGGCGGTGAAGTCGATGGCGAGACCGAGGATGTCCTCCGGGTCGACCTCGGCCTGGCGGAGCACGGCCGGGACCGTCTCGCGGACCGCCTCGAGGTAGTCGTCGGGGTTCTGCAGCGCCCAGTCGGGCGGCAGCCTGGGCCCGCCCGGCAGGCGCTCGTCGATCACGCCGTCACCGTAGGGGTGGACGGCGGTTGCGACTTCGCTACCGTCGGAAACGCGCACCAACAGGGCGCGGGCCGACTCCGTACCGAAGTCGATGCCGATGGTGTACATGGATCCTCCCGCCCTTCCTACCGATGCTTCGGCGGAGCGCGTCAACTCGGTCCGGGCCGGCGCATGTCGGGACGTCACGCCTTCTTGTTAACGCTCTCAGAATAGCGACCCCTCGCGAGGGGCGTCAAGACGCTGGACGATTCTGTGACGCTGCGCCCACACTTCCCTAGGGAGTTTCCCTAGTCGAATGCGCTCGGTACGCGCCAGCGCGGCCATCGGCTCGGTTGCGCGCCTCCCGCCCGATGGTAGGATGTGAACGTTCTCAGCACCAAAGCGGCTGGTAGGCTCTTCGGAGTCGAGATTCGGAGAGGGCATGGGTTTGGCCGACAACCAGCGAAGGGCGACGCTTCACGATGTGGCAGAACTCGCCGGAGTGTCGCATCAAACGGTCTCACGGGTCGTCAACCGGCACCCGAGCGTGGCGGCGGCCACGCGGACGCGCGTGCTCGAGGCCATCCGCAAGCTCGACTACGCTCCCAATCGCGTCGCCCAGAGCCTGGCCACGCGTCGTTCCAAGACGGCGGGCATCATCGGCTACGGAACGACGCACTACGGTCCTTCGCAGATGGTCGCGCACATCGAAGCGACCCTCAAGATCAGGGGGTACGGGCTGGTCTACGCTGCGGTTCCCGACTTGAGCATCGAAGTGCTCCGGGAGCAGGTCGCCACGCTGCGGAACCAGCTCGTGGACGGGCTCGTGTTGATCACCCCCGTCGGGGGCGGTCACCTGGTGGAGACGAGCGACTTCATCGGGGTTCCTTACGTGATGATCGACGCCATGCTGGGCGAGCACGTTCCCTCGGTGGTGATCCACCAACACTACGGCGCGCGGCTCGCCACGCGCCACCTCATCGAAAGCGGCCATCGTGCGATCGCGGAGATCAGCGGTCCCATGGAGTGGAGTGGCGCGAAGCAGCGCCACGACGGATGGCTGTCGACGCTGTCCGACGCCGGGATCGAGCCGGGGGCCAGCGTCGAGGGGAACTGGACCGCAGAGAGCGGCTACGAAGCAGCCCGGCACCTGCTCGAACGGGGCGCGCCGTTCACCGCCCTGTTCGCGGGCAACGACCAGATGGCGCTGGGAGCGATGCGCGCGCTGCGGGAAGCAGGGCGCAGGGTGCCGCGCGACGTCTCCGTGGTGGGGTTCGACGACGTGCCCGAGGCCGCCTACTACGAACCTCCGCTCACCACGATCCGACAGGATTTCCCGGCCCTGGGTCAGCAGGCGGTCGAGCTGCTGCTCGCCCGCATGGACGCTCCCGACGCGCCCGCCCATCAGCGCATCCTCTACCCGACCCTGATCGAGCGCGCCAGCGTCGCCAGCCCCAGCCTCGTCGCGTCCTGAGGCTTACGCGGGCCGGGCAGGATTGGTCGCCCGGCGCACGCTCGACGCAAACGGTCGAGGGTGCCGACGCTGGCGCCCCCCGGCCGGACCTAGGCCAGTTCGCTCGGCAGCAACGCCTTCGGGAAGTTCTGGTACGCCACCAGCCGCGTGAACCGCTCGATGGCGCGCGCCCCGACCGAGGTGGTTCGGCCGTCGGAGGTGGCCGGGTAGGGGCCGCCGTGGACCATCGCGCGGCACACCTCGACGCCGGTAGGGACCTGGTTCACGATCAGACGGCCGGCCTTGCGCTCGAGTGCCGCCACCAACGGCCGGTAGCGCTCCCACTCGTCGCCCTCGCCGTGCAGCGTGGCCGTGAGCTGCCCCTCCATGGCGCCGGCGAAGGCCAGCAGCTCGTCGTCGTTGCGGTAACGGACCAGCACCGTGGTGGGGCCGAACACCTCCTGGGTGAGGCGCGGGTCGTCGAGGACCGCCGCGACGTCGGCTTCCCACACCGTGGCGCTGGCGGCGGTCAGCCCTCCCCCGCGGTGCCCCTCGGCCAGGCGCCGGGCGCCCGCGTCGGCCAGCCGTTGCAGGCCCGCGCCGAACGCATGCTGGATGCCCGGCGTCAACATGGCGTGCGCCTCGGCCGTGCGCGCTCCCTCCACCAGCCGCTCGCGCAGCGCGTCGCCGGCCTCGCCGGCCTCCAGCAGCACGATGCCGGGGTTGGTGCAGAACTGGCCGACGCCCAGCGTGAACGACGCCAGCAGCGCGTCCGCGATGGGGCCGGGGCGCCGGCGCGTCGCCAGCGGCAGCACGAACACCGGGTTGACGCTGCTCATCTCGGCGTACACCGGGATCGGTTCGGGCCGCTCGGCCGCCAGCCGCATCAGGGCCTGGCCGCCGCCGCGCGAGCCGGTGAACCCCACTGCGCGGACCAGCGGATGCCGCACCAGCGCCTGCCCTACGTCGTAGCCGTCGTCGAACAGGAGCGAGAAGACGCCGTCGGGCGTGCCCTGCTCGTGGGCCGCGGCGCGGATGGCGCGCGCCACCAGCTCGGAGGTGCCGGGGTGGGCAGGGTGCGCCTTGACGAGCACGGGACATCCGGCCGCCAGGGCGGAGGCCGTGTCGCCGCCGGCGACCGAGAACGCCAGCGGGAAGTTGCTGGCTCCGAACACCGCCACCGGTCCGAGGGGGCGCCGCAGGGAGCGCACGTCGGGCTTGGGCGCGGTCGCGCGTTTAGGGTCGCCGGAGTCGATGCGGATGTCGAGCCAGGCGCCCTCGTCGAGCAGCGTCGCGAAGAGCCGGAGCTGGTTGGCGGTGCGGCCCAGCTCACCGGTGAGGCGGGCCGTGCCCAGTGCGGTCTCGCGATCGGCGCGCTCGATGATGGGCTCGCCTCGAGCCTCCAGCTCGGCCGCGATGGCGCGCAGGAACGCCGCGCGCTCGGCCGGCGGGGTGGCGGCGTAGGCGGGGAAGGCGTGCTCGGCTGCGACGGCCGCGCGCTCCAGGTCGGCTGTTCGGGTCGGGTGGAAGGCGGGCTCGAGCCGCTCGCCCGTGCGGGCGTCGCTTGCGTGGAAGGTGCGCTCACCCGGTTCGGCGGTTGCGAGGCCGATCAGGGAGAGCCCCTTCATCGTCCCCGGCATCAGGCGGCTCCCTTCAGCGCGGGGCGGGTGGCGAGCGCGACCGCGATCACCCGCTCCGCCTCGGCACGTTCGTCGCCGGTCAGCTCCAGTCGCGGCGGGCGAACGCGAGTGCTCCCGTGCCCGACGCGCTCCTGCGCCACCTTGATGAGCTGCACGAACTTCGGCACCGTATCGAGCCGCAGCAGCGGCAGGAACCAGCGGTAGAGCGCGAATGCTTCTTCGTTCCGTCCCTGCCGCGCCAGCTCGAACAGCGCCACCGACTCGGCGGGGAAGGCGTTGACCAGCCCCGCGATCCAGCCCACCGCGCCGGCGGCGATCCCCTCGACGATGGCGTCGTCGACGCCCACCAGGATCTCCAGGCGGTCGCTTGTCAGCGTGCGCAGCGCGGTCACGCGCCGCACGTCGGTGCTGGATTCCTTGATGGCGACGAGGTTGGGGTGCTCGTCTGCCAGCTCGGCCACCTGTTCGGGCGTGAAGTCGGTGGTGTAGGCAACCGGGTTGTTGTAGAGCATGCAGGGCAGCGAGGTGGCGTCCAGCACTGCGGCGACGTGCGCCTTCATCTCGCGCCAGTCGGTGCTGTAGACGTAGGGGGGCAGCACCATCAGGCCGCGGGCGCCCTCGGCTTCGACCGCCTGGGCGAAGCGCTTCGCCTCGGCGGTGGCGAGGGCGGCCACTCCGGGGATGACGGGTGCGCGCCCGTCCAGGGCAGTAACGAGGGTGTGCACCACCGCGACCTTCTCGTCGAAGGCGAGGGTGGCCGCCTCGCCCAGCGAGCCTCCCGGCACCACGCCGATGCACCCCTCGTCGACCATCCAGCGGGCGTGCTCGCCGAGGAAGGCGTGGTCGACCTCGAGGTCAGCGTTGAAGGGCGTGGTGATGGCGGGAAGGACGCCGCGCCAGTCGACGCGGCCCCCCGATGCTGAGGATGGCGTCTCCAGAGGGCTCGCTGGCATGCGCGGTCTCCTTTCGAGGCGGAGGCGAGACCCCTGCCTACAGGACGGGCGGTGTCCCGGTCCCGCTTAGCGCCTTCGGCGCCGGTCGGGGGCGGTCTCACAACGGTAGACTATGGCCCGCGTCCGGGATGCATCAAGGCCGCGCGTCGAGCGCGCTTGCCGAGATCGTGCAATGCGAGGGGTGCGTCCGGGCGACGCGGGGAGCGGAGGCACGGACGTGGACCTCCAACGCGTGCAGACCGTCGATTCCCACACGGCTGGCGAGCCCACCCGGGTCGTGATCGCCGGCGGCCCCGACCTGGGCGGTGGCGCCATGGCCGAGCGCCTCGAGCGCTTCCGACGCGACCACGACGCCTTCCGCTCCGCAGTCGTCAACGAGCCCCGCGGCTCCGACGTGCTGGTGGGCGCGCTGCTGCAGGAGCCGGTCGATCCCGCGGCGGCCGCCGGCGTGCTCTTCTTCAACAACGTGGGCATGCTGGGCATGTGCGGGCACGGGACCATCGGGCTCGTGCGCACCCTCCAGTACCTCGGCCGCATCGAGCCCGGCCGGCATCGCATCGAGACGCCGGTGGGCCCGGTCGAGGCGGAGTTGATGGGCGACGGCAGGGTGAGCGTGCGCAACGTGCCCGCCTACCGCCACCGCAAGGGCGTGCGCGTCGAGGTGCCGGGTCACGGGACCGTCACCGGGGACGTGGCGTGGGGCGGCAACTGGTTCTTCCTCACCGACGACCACGGCCAGGCGGTCGAAGCGGGGCGCACCCCGGCGCTTGCCGGCTACGCGCAGACGCTGCGCGACGCGCTGGCGGGCGCCGGCGTGACGGGCGCCGATGGCGCCGAGATCGACCACATCGAGCTGTTCGCTGCCGCTCCGGCGCCAGAGCTCGCCGACGGCCGCAGCTTCGTTCTCTGCCCTGGCGGCGCCTACGACCGCTCGCCCTGTGGCACCGGCACCAGCGCCAAGCTCGCCTGCCTGCATGCCGACGGCAGCCTGCGGCCGGGGGAGACCTGGCGCCAGGAGAGCGTGATCGGCAGCCGGTTCGAGGCGCGCTACGAGCTCGACGACGAGGCGCGCGTGATCCCCACCATCACCGGCGAGGCGTTCGTCACGGCCGAGGCCACGCTGCTGTTCGACCCGCGCGACCCCTTCCGCTGGGGCATCCGATGAGCCGCCGGGTCGTCGTGGTGGGCGCCGGCGTGGTGGGGCTGTTCAGCGCTCTGCACGCCCGCCGTGCCGGGTTCGAGGTGACCGTGGTGGACCACGAGGGGCCCGAGCGGGACACCACCTCCTTCGGGAACGCCGGTCTGGTGGTGCCGAGCCACGTCGTGCCGCTCGCCGCCCCGGGAGCCGTGGCGCAGGGCCTGAAGTGGATGTTCGACCCGGAGAGCCCGTTCTACGTACGGCCGGCGCTCGACCCCGAGCTGCTCGCCTGGGGGTGGCGCTTCTGGCGCGCCTCCACGGCCGAGCGCGCGCGCCGGGCGGGGCCGCTGCTGCGCGACCTGCACCGCGCCGGAAAGGCCGGCTACCTGGCGTTGGCCGAGCGCCTCGGCAACCCCTTCGACCTGAAGGAGACCGGCGTGCTGGGGATGTGCGTCACGGAGGAGGGGCTGGAGGACGAAGCGAGGGTCGTCGCGCGGGCGATCACGCTGGGGATGCCCGCCAGGGTGCTCGGAAAGGCCGAGGTGGAGGCGCTGCAACCGGGTGTAGAGCTCGACATCGTGGGCGGCGTCTATTTTCCAGAGGACGCGCGCCTCGACCCGGGCCGGCTGATGCGGGCGCTGCAGGCGCATCTCGTCGAGCTCGGGGTGACGTTCCGCTGGGGCGCACGCGTCGAGGGGCTCGAAATGAACGGCGACCTGATCGAGGGGGTGCGGGTGAGCGAGACGGGCTCGGGTCCGGCGCAGGGGGATGCGGCGGCGGGGCCCGCCCGCCCGGCGGGGGCACGGCCGGCCGGGACCCCTGCTTCGCAGGCCGGCTCCTACCGGAACGCCACCATCGCGGCGGACGAGGTGGTGCTCGCCGCCGGGGTGTGGTCGGGTGGGCTGGCTCGAGCCCTGGGCCTGCGCCTGCCGCTGCGCGCCGGCAAAGGGTACAGCGTCACGCTCGCCGATCCGCCGCAGCGTCCGTCGACACCGGCCCTCCTGTCCGAGGGACGGGTCGCGATCACGCCACTCGAGACCGGGGTGCGCTTCGGAGGCACCATGGAGATCACGGGGGTGCGAGAAGGGGTCAGCGCCAGCCGCATGCGCGGCATCGTGAAGTCCGTGTTGCGCGCCTTCCCGGGCTTCACGGCCGAGGCGTTCGCGGACGCGCCGGTGTGGTACGGGTTCCGGCCCTGCAGCCCGGACGGGCTGCCCTACCTGGGCCGGACGGGCCGTGCGCGTAACCTGATCGTCGCCACCGGACACGCCATGATGGGGGTGTCGCTGGCGCCGGTGACGGGCCGTCTGGTAGGCGAGCTGCTGGCGGGGGAGCGTACGAGCCTGCCGCTCGAGACGCTCAGCCCGGACCGATACGCCTGAACACCACGGTGTCGGCCGCCGCTCGCCGTTGCGAGCGGCACCCGCATTCCGAAGGGAGACGCACGTGAGCAAAGTTCGATGGGGCGTTCTCAGCACGGCCAACATCGCCGTGAGCAAGGTGATCCCGGCGCTGCAGAAGAGCGAGCTGGTCGAGGTGAGCGCCATCGCCTCCCGCGACCTGGGCAGGGCGCAGGCGGCGGCCGAGAAGCTCCGCATCCCGCACGCCTACGGCAGCTACGAGGAGCTTCTGGCGTCGCCCGAGGTCGACGTCGTGTACAACCCGCTCCCCAACCATCTCCACGTGCCCTGGTCGATCCGAGCGATCGAAGCCGGCAAGCACGTGCTGTGCGAGAAGCCCGTCGGATTGAGCGCCGAGGAGGGGGAGCGGCTGGTGCAGGCGTCGCGCGCGCACCCGGAGCTGAAGGTGATGGAGGCGTTCATGTACCGCTTCCACCCGCAGTGGCGCGAGGTGAAGCGCATCGTCGACGAGGGCGGCATCGGTGAGCTGCGCACCATCCAGTCGTTCTTCTCTTACTTCAAGCTCGACCCGGACAACATCCGCAACATGCCCGACATCGGCGGCGGCGGGCTGATGGACATCGGTTGCTACAACATCTCGCTGTCGCGCTTCGTGTTCGGCGCCGAGCCCACACGTGTGGTCTCCACCGTCGAGTTCGATCCGAACCTTGGCGTCGACCGCCTGTCCTCGGCGATCCTCGACTTCGGCCGCGGCACCTCGACCTTCACATGCAGCACCCAGCTGGCGCCCTACCAGGCCGTGAGCGTCTTCGGCACGAAGGGGCGCGTTACCCTCGAGATCCCCTTCAACGCCCCGCAGGACGGCCCCAGCCGGCTCTGGCACCAGCGCGACGGAGAGACGGTCGAGCGCGTGTTCGACCGCGTCGACCAGTACACTCTCCAGGGCGATGCCCTCTCCCGGGCGGTCCTCGACGGCACTCCGGTTCCCACCCCGCTCGAGGACGCGGTGGCGAACATGCGGGTCATCGACGCGGTGTTCGGCAGCGGGCGGTCGGACGGGTGGGTGAACCTCTGAGGCGCGGTGTTGGCGGTGCGGTTACAGGCGTGGCTTGACGGCCTCAGGGGGCGGGGGCCGCTCCCGGGTCCATGGGCCACCCCGCCATCTCCTCGATGACGGCGGCGAGGGCTTCCGCAGCAACGTCCAGCGCCTTTCGGCCGGCGTCCGCGGTGGCGAGCGTCGGATCTCCCAGCGTTCCACTGGAGGACAGCGTCCGAAAGCTGCGGAACGTCGCCACGACGCTCGACTCGAACAGGTCCGTGCGGAGGTGCGGCGTCGCTCCCTCCGGGTAGGTGGTCTGAGCGACCGACATGTCCACCAGGGCGGGCTTGACGGCCAGCATGAGCGAGGTCTCGAACTCGCCGGCGTGACCGGTGCCCCCGGAGCGCGACCGCCGGATCTCGTGCTGACGTTCGCGCAGGAGTTCGAAGTACGTCACCGCTGCAACGCGGGCACGGCCAGCGAGAGCATGACCGGCCTCGTGGGCTGCGGTTGCAGCCGCGGAGGCGTTGCCTCCGTGGCCATTCACGAGCAGGATCCGCTGCATGCCCTGTGCAGCCAGGCTCGAGCACAGGGACAGGACCACGTCGATCCAGAGGCGCGCGGAGAGTGTCAACGTGCCAGGGAAGTCCATGTGATGACTCGAGAGGCCGAGCCACAATGCAGGGGTGACGACGACCGAAGCGGAGCTCCGGCGCGCAGCCTCGGTGCTCACGGCCTCGGCAAGATAGCTGTCCGTCCCGACGGGAAGGTGCCAACCGTGCTGCTCGGTCGCGCCGAGCGGCACGAGAACGACGGCCCCGGCGTCGCGCAGCGCGGCCAGCTTGCGTTGGTCGAGGTCGGTCCAGCGATGGGCGCTCACGCGGCCGCCCCCTCGTCAAGAATGGCGCCGAGCTCCGCGGAGATGCGTCGAGCGCACGCGATAACGGCAGGGACGAGTGTGCGCTGGCGCTTCTCGGTGACGAAGACGGATGCGCCGCTCAGGCTGATGGCGGCCACCACGTTGCCGCGGGCATCGATGACGGGAGCCGCCACGCAGCGGATCCCGACCTCGTTTTCTTCCCGATCGAAGGCGTATCCCTGGGAGCGAACCTCGGCCAGCTCGCGCAGGAAGGCCTCCCGGTCGGTGATGCTGTGCGGTGTTGCAGGGGCGAGACTCATGTAGCGACCGTCCCATTCGTCCGGGGAGATGCTCGCCAACAGCACCTTGCCCATGGCCGTGGTTTGGGCGGGACTCTGAAGGCCAACGTGGCTGGCCATCTGCAGGCCGCGTCGCCCCTCCATCTTGGCGATGTAAATGACGTGCGACGCGTCGAGGATGCCCAGATGGACGGTCTCTTGGGTGTCCGACGCCAACTTCCGCATCGGTTCGTCGGCCAGAGCCGGGAGGCGCAGTTGCCGGCGCACTTGCTCGCCGAGCTGGAGCAGCCGGATCCCGAGCCGGTAGTTCCGGCCCTCTCGCGCTAGGACGTGCCGGTCCACCAGATCGCTCAGCAGGCGGTGGACCGTGCTGCGTGGCATCCGGCTGGCCTCCGCGAGCTCGCCAAGCGTCACCTTCCCCGATGCCACGAGATCCACGAGCGCGAACGCCTTGTCGAGCGATGTTCCCATGCCACACGCTCCTCCCCGTCGCCACAGGGCCCGGCATTGGGGCCTCCGCCGCACACGGCAGTTCCAGTATATGGGACGACTGTCCGTATAGTTGAAAATCGGACCCCACATCGCGTAAGCTTGCAATGAGCTTGCAAGTGAGCTTCTGGGTTGCCGAGGACCGTCCTGCGTGACGTGTCCGAGGCGCAAAGCATGCGGCGCGAGGGGGCGTCGCGAGTGGGCCGACAGGGTCGGACCGCAATGGCTCTAGTGGAGGTGCCAGTCGATGAGACGCTTCACGATCTACGCAGTGGCGGCTGTGCTCGCAGCCTTCTTCCTGACGGCGGCGTTCGCGCAAGCGCCGCTGAAGCTGACCGGTTGGCCTTACCAGGTCGACACGGTCAACGCGAACCTCGCGAGGTTCCAGCAGCAGACCGGCATCTCGGCTACGTTCTCGCCGTTCCCCAGCGACAATTACCACGACAAGATGGTGGCCTCGTTCGTGGGCGGTACCGACTTCGACGTCGTGTACGTGCGCGACAACTTCCTCGCCGAGTGGGCGTCGGCGGGGTGGCTCACGCCTATCGACGGCATGCCGGGCGTGCAGCAGTACGTCAGTGATCTCCCCGGTGCCATCGTGAACCAGCTCTCCTACGACGGGAAGCTGTACGGATTGCCGTACTACTCGGGCATGTCGGTGTTCGCATACAACGCCGATCAGCTCAAGCAGGCGGGTGTCGACCAGCCCCCGAAGACCTGGGACGATCTGCTGGCGGCGGCGAAGAAGGTCAAGGACGCCGGCATCAGCGACCACCCCATCATCCTTGAGCTCAAGAAGGGTGACTACATCACCCAGACGCTCGAGATCATCACCGCGGGCTTCGGTGGCAAGATGTTCAACGACACCAACGAACCGGTCTTCCAAGAGCAGGGGAGCGCCTTCCGCTCGGCGGTGGACTGGATCCGCAAGGGCCTGGAGATGGGCGTCATCGACCCCGCATCGCTTAGCTCCGATGACCACGACGTGACGCTGGCGCTGTCCGCGGGCACGCACACCTTCACGCTGGTAGCCGACTACAACCTCAAGACCATCAACGATCCCGAGCAGTCGAAGACGGCCGGCCAGGTCAAGAACGCCCTTATCCCGGGCAACGGCTCCACGGTCAGCGGCACCACCTCGTACGTCCGCCTGTACGGCATCACCTCGAACTCCAAGAACAAGGATGAGGCCTGGAAGCTGGTTCAGTTCCTCGGCGGCAAGGACGCCACCGGCGAGTACTACGTGCCAAAGAGGTGGGCGCTCGACTACGGTCTCGGCTTCGCCTACACCTCGATGTACAACGACCCCGACATCCGTGCGTCGTTGCAGGACTGGATCAACCCGGACCTCCTGAGCAAGCAGGCGGATTACGCCGTGAACCGCTCCTACCGCTTCACGCCTTACTTCTCCGACTGGCAGACCAGCGAGTGGGGCACCATGCAGAACCTGCTGTCGGGTAGCGGCTCGATGGACAAGACGCTTGACGGCATGGCTAAGCACTGGAACGACCTCAAGTCTCAATACGGCGGATAGGACGGAACGGGGACCAACGTGATTCCCTCCGAGTCTCAGCACCACGGCGCCTCCGGGCGCCGTGGTGCCCGTGTGACGCGGGAGAGCAGCCCGGGAACGTTGGCGGCGATGTTCTCCGCCCCCACGTTGCTGGTCATCTTCACCACCATCGTGTTCCCGCTCGGCTATGCGGTTTATCTGAGTTTGCACCGCTACAACCTCAAGTTTCCGGTACGTCCCTTCGTGGGGCTCCGGAATTACGCCCGGCTCCTCCAGAGCGGTGAGTTCTGGAACTCGCTGACGACGACCTTTGTCTTCTCGCTGTCGGCGGTGGTGGCGATCATCGTGGTGGGCTTCTTCATCGCCCTGCTGCTGGACCAGGACTTCCCCGGACGGGGGCTGCTGCGGGCGTTGCTGCTGGTGCCGTGGGCGGTACCGCCGGTGGTCAACGGCCTGCTCTGGAAGTGGCTGCTCGATCCCGGCTACGGCGTGGTCAACGGCCTGCTGACGCAGCTCCACCTCATCGACAGCTATCGTTCCTGGTTGACCAGCATGCCGAGCGCCATGATCTGGGTGGTTTCGGCCTACACCTGGACGCACGTTCCGCTGGCCGCGCTGCTGATTCTTGCGGGTCTACAGACGATCCCGGGCGAGCTGTACGAGGCGGCTACGGTGGACGGAGCCTCGTCCTGGCAGCGCCTCACGGGCATCACCCTTCCGCTGGTGCGCCCCACCATCATGGTGGTCCTCATCTTCGAGACGATCTTCGCGTTGAAGGTGTTCGACATCATCTACGTCTTGACGGGCGGAGGGCCCGGCAATGCCACCACGGTGCTGGGGTGGGAGATCTATTCCAAGACCTTCCGCCAGCTCGACTTCGGCAACGGCAGTGCCCTCGCCATTCTGCTCGGGCTGATCACGCTCGGGCTCGCCGCCGGCTACTTCGCGATGCTCAATCGCGAGCGCTCGACCTGAATCGGGAGGAAGCGACACCGTGTTCGTGACGAAGCGACAACGACGCATCGGACGCATGGTCGCGCTCTACGCGGCGGCTCTGGTGGTGCTCGCCTATCTGGTGGGCCCCTTCCTGTGGCTGGTGACCTCCAGCTTTCAGACCGAGACCCGGCTGCTGAGCGTCCCGCCGAGCTGGATCCCCCGACCACTGAACTTCGGCAGTTACCGGGAGCTCCTGACCGGCGCCTTCCTGCCGCAATCGGCGGGCGTTCCCTACCAGTCGCGGGTGTTCCTGCGGGCCATGCTGAACAGCTTCATCGTGGCGGGGTCGGTATCGGTGCTGGCGCTGGCGTTCGGCGCCTTCGCCGCCTATCCGCTCGCTCGGTTGAAGTTCCGCGGGCGCAACGGCCTGATGTTCCTGATCCTCGCGACGCGACTGATCCCGGCCCTGGCGCTGGCCGTGCCGTTCTACCTGCTGGCGAACCGCCTTGGCGTCCTCGACCAGCTCGGTACGCTCATCGTCATCAACCTCTCGTTCGTCCTGCCGTACGTGGTGTGGCTGTTGCAGTCCTACTTCCGAACGATCCCGATGGACCTCGAGGACGCGGGGCGCATCGACGGCTGCAGCCGTAGTCAGGTCGTGACCCGGATCATCATGCCACTGGCCATGCCGGGCCTGGTCTCGGCAGGGATCCTGGCATTCCTTCTCACCTGGGGCGAGTTCTTCTTCGCCCTCATCCTCACCAGCTCGCAACGTGCCTACACCAGCACGGTCGTGGCGGCCATGTTCGCCACGGACATCGACGTCAACTATGTCACCATCATCACGGCGGGTGTGCTGTCGGTCCTGCCCCCCGTGCTGTTCGCACTCATCTTCCAGCGCTATATCGTGAGCGGCCTGCTGTCGGGGGCCGTGAAAGGCTGAGCATGAACGACGACACGCCCACGTCTTCAATCCTCGACTGGCTCCGCCAGAACCGGGTCATCAACGCCTCGGGAACCATGACGTTCCTGGGCGCGTCCATCGTCGCGCCCGAGACCGCCGCCGTCGTCCACGAGAGCCTCGGCTACTTCGTGGATATTGCCGCTCTGCAGGCGCACGCGAGTGCGACCATCGCCCGGCTTACGGGCGGTGAGGCCGGCTGCGTGAGCGCCTGCGCCGCCTCTGGGATCGCGGTTTCGCTGGCGGCGGCGATGACCGGCCTGGAGCCGTCTGCGGCCGAGGATCTTCCCGACGGCCAGGGCATCTCGCGCCGCCGCGTCGTGATCCAGCGAGGCCACGTCGTGAACTACGGTGCGTCGATCCTGCAGCTCATCCGACAGATCGGCGCCGTGCCGGTAGAGATCGGCACCGCGACGCACGGCGAGGCCTTCGAGCTGGCTCATGCGCTGACGCCGGAGACGGCGGCCGCCCTGTACGTGGTGAGCCACCACACCGTGCAGTCCGAGCAGATCGGCCTCGGCGATTTCGTCGAAACTTGCCACGCCGCCGGCGTGCCCGTCGTCGTGGACGCGGCGTCCGAGTACGATCTGCGCAGCTTCCTGGAGCTCGGGGCCGATATCGTCGTGTATAGCGCGCACAAGTTCCTGAGCGGAGCCACAGCCGGCATCGTGGCGGGCCGCAAGGAGCTGGTGCGGGCCGCGTACATGCATCAGTCGGTCGGGTTGGGTCGGCCGATGAAGGTGGGCAAGGAGGGGATCGTCGGGGCCGTGGCAGCGCTCGAGCGCTGGGAACGCCTCGATCACCGGGACCTGCACCGGCACGAGTACGCGCGCGTCGAGGCCCTCCGCGACGGCCTGTCCCGGGTGGACGGCGTGACGGTCGAAGAGTTGCCCGATCCCACCGGGAACCCCATCACCCGCCTCCGTGTGCGCATCGATCGGGCGCGGTCCGGCCGGACGGCGGCATGGTTGGCCAAGCGCTTGCGTGCGAGCTCTCCGGCCATCGTCGTGCGGGATCACCACGTCGATCTCGAGTTCTTCGAGCTCGATCCCTGCAACCTCCTCGACGACGACGTCGACGTCATCGTGAAGCGCTTCATGGACCTGTCGACCGAGCTCCTCGGCGTTCCGCCCCAGACGTCCGGCGACTTCGGCCCGCGCATGGCGCATTACGACGAAGACGGCCTTCCGCGCGTCGACCTCGACCGTGTGCCCTGGGCGTTTTCGCGGGTCGCCTACGGCGGACGGGCACACGGGATGGAGACCTGGCCCGACGTCTACCTGGAGAAGTCGGTCGACGGAGCCGGCGAAGAGTGAGCGGCTACCTTCTCAGATCGGTCCACCCGATGCCGGGGCGCTCGGGTGCCTCCCGGGAGACGGTCGACGTGCTCGTGGACCCCGCGGGTCGCGTGGCGCGCGTCGAGCCCTCCATCGACGCCCCGGACGGCGTGCGGGCCGTCGATGGCCGGGGGGCGTACCTGTCGCGCGGGTGGACGGACCTTCACACGCACGTCTACTACGGCGCCACCGACATCTCGGTGCGCCCCTCGCAAGCAGGCATGGCGACCGGCGTGACGACGCTGGTGGACACGGGCTCCTCTGGCGAAGCGAACTTCCATGGTTTTCGCGAGTACATCATCGATAAGGCCGACGAGCGGGTGTTCGCGTTCCTGAACATCGGGTCCATCGGCCTCGTCGCGACCAACCGGGTGAGCGAGCTCATCGATATCCGGAGCATCGATTTCGACCGCTCGCTGGCAGTCATCGAGCGAAACCGAGACGTGATCAAGGGGATCAAGATCCGCGCCAGTCACGTCATCACGGGGAGTTGGGGAATCACGCCGCTGAAGGTCGCCAAGAAGCTGAGCCGCACGGTCGGGCTGCCGCTCATGGTGCACGTCGGTGAACCTCCTCCCTTGCTCGACGATGTCCTCGCACACCTCGATGCGGGTGACATCGTGACGCACTGCTTCAACGGCAAGCCGGGCGGCAACGTGCTGGACGACGAGCACGTGTTCGCTGCAGCGCGCGATGCGCAACGCCGCGGCGTGCTCTTCGACATCGGGCACGGCTCGGCATCGTTCTCCTTCGACGTCGCCGAGCGCGCCCTCGCCCGGGGTCTGGAGCTCCACAGCATCAGCACGGACCTTCACGGGCACAACATCGATGGGCCGGTCGTCGACCTAGCCACGACGATGTCCAAGCTTCTAGCCCTCGGCGTGGATCTGGACACGGTCGTGGCGGCTGTGACGGTGGCGCCTGCGAAGGCGCTGCGGCTCGAGGAGGAAGGGTGGCTCGAGCTGGGATCCTTCGCGGATTTCACGGTCTTCGATGTCCAGGACGTCGACCTTACGGTGCGCGACTCTCGCGGAAGCGTGCGGCGCTTGGGTCGGTTCATCCGACCTCTCCATGCAGCCCGCGGCGCCCACATCGTCGCGGCGGGGAGTCGCTCGCTCGATGGATCGAAGGAACGAGGTGGCGGGTGACGACGCCGGACGAACGCCTAGAGGCACTGGGTATCCGCTTGCCGGCTCCTCCAGAACCCGTGGCCAACTTCGTCGTTGCGGTGCGTCACGGCGACACGCTCTTCCTCTCGGGGCAGGGGCCGACGCGAGAAGGCAAGCCGGTCTACACCGGGAAGCTGGGCGACACGGTCACCGTCGAGGAGGGTTACGAAGCCGCGAGGTTGTGTGCACTCAACCTGCTCGGTGTGGTTCAGGCCGAGATCGGCCTGCTCGATCGTGTGCGGCGCGTCGTGAAGCTACTGGCGTTCGTGGCGAGCGCGAGCGGATTCGATCAACAACCGAGCGTGGTCAACGGCGCCTCCGATCTTCTGGTCGAGGTGTTCGGCCCGCGCGGTCGGCACGCCAGGAGTGCGATCGGGACAAGTCAATTGCCCTTCGACATCCCGGTCGAGATCGAGATGATCGTAGCGCTCGAGAGAGGGGATTGAGCGGCCATGGCGCGGGGAGGCGGTCCGCAGAACCAAGGACGAGAGGGCGGGCGCCCCCTCGCTCTAGAGCGCCGGTACGACGTTGCTACGTTCGGCGAGACCATGATCCGCCTCTCGGCGCCGTCGGGGGTGCGTCTGCCGGTCACTTCCGCGTTGTCCGTTCACGCCGGAGGCGCCGAGAGCAACGTCGCCGCCGATCTCGCGCAGCTCGGCCGGCACACGACCTGGTACAGCGCCTTGCCGGACCACGCCATGGGAGATGCGGTCGTCCGACGCATCGCAGCGGCAGGCGTGGACGTGTCGCACGTCAAGCGCGTGCCCGGAACGCGCGTCGGCGTCTACTACCTCGAGGGAGGGCTGGACGCCTCAACCCCCGAAGTCATCTACGATCGGCAGGCGACTGCGTTCTCTTGCATCGCGCCTGGAGACTTGCCCTTGGCGGCACTTCTCGACACGCGGGTGCTCCACGTTAGCGGGATCTCGGCGGCCGTGGGCGCGGGCCCCCGGGCGGCGCTCGTTCGGCTCTTGGACGAGGCGAAGCGCGCCGGCGTCTTGCTGAGCTTCGACATCAACTACCGTTCGCGTCTGTGGGACGCCGAGCAGGCGAGCGAAGCGCTGGCTCCCCTAGTGTCGCGCGCCGACCTCCTGTTCGTGAGCGAGTCGGACGCATCCACCCTGTTCCATCACAGGGGTGCGCCGGAGGCGATCGTCCGCGCACTCTCCGAACGGTCGCAGGCGAGCGTCGTCGTGCTGACCCGAGGTGATCGGGGCGTGGTTGCGTCGATCGATGGGACGATCCACGAGGTCCTGGCCCTTCCGGTGCAGGTGATCGACCGGCCCGGGGCCGGAGACGCGCTGGCGGCGGGGGTCCTGGATGGTGTGTTGGATGGCGATGCCCTTGCAGGGGTCCACCGCGGCGTGGTCCTTGCAGCGCATGCGCTCACGCAACTGGGGGACATCGTGACGACGAGTCGTAGCGATCTTCTGCGCTTCATGGCGAAGCCCCGCACGACGATCGCGAGATAGCGGTTCCGTTGGGCGACGCGGTGCCGTTTCCGCCGCTCGCGGTTCGTCGGGACGCCGTGGCAATCGGTGTTAGCATCGACGACGGAAATGAAAGCGTATGCACCGGTCGCGCAGGGAACGGCGGGGCGTAAGGCCCGCGCCAGTGTGCATCCCGGCGCGGCCGGCGCGTGCGCTGTGGGAGAGTTGACGACCCGAGCGAGTTGAGCGTCAGCGGGAAGAGGCACGGCATGGGCGAGGCGCCCGCGCACACGACGACCAGGAGTCCGGAGACGGTCGCGCCGACGCGCTCGGCGCCGACGGACGCGTCGGAGGACGAGTCGCCCCCCGACCAAGGGGCCCGCGGCGCGGCCCTCGAAACGATCGGCCCGCCAGGAGTCAGTCTTCGTCTCACCCTCTACGCAGTCCTCGTCGGTCTCATCGCCGGGCTGGGCGCGGTCGCCTTCCGCGGCCTCATCGCGCTGTTCCACAACCTGTTCTTCTACGGACGGATCAGCACCGTCTACGACACCCTGAAGCATGCTGCGGCCAGCCCCTGGGGGGTCGGCGTCATCGCGGTTCCCGTTGCGGGCGCACTGCTGGTGGCGTTCCTGGTCCGGACGTTCGCCCCGGAAGCCAAGGGGCACGGCGTTCCCGAAGTGGTCGACGCCATCTACTACAACGGCGGACGGATCCGCCCGGCGGTGGCGGTCATCAAGTCGCTGGCGTCCTCGATCTCGATCGGGTCTGGCGGCTCGGTCGGCCGCGAAGGGCCGATCATCCAGATCGGAGCGACCTTCGGCTCCGTGCTGGCGCAGTGGGCGCACCTCCCGGAGTGGAAACGTCTCACGCTGTTGGCCTGCGGGGCGGGGGCCGGCATCGCCGCCACCTTCAACACCCCCATCGGCGGCATCCTCTTCGCCGTCGAGATCATGCTGGTCGAGGTCAGCGCGCGCAGCCTGGTACCGGTGATGATCGCGACCGGCGCGGCCAGCTTCATCGGGCGCCTCTTCTTCGGATCCGACGCGTCCTTCCTGATTCCGTCGCTCACGTTGAACTCGGCCACCACGACGTCGCTGCCCGTGTACGGCGCTTACGCCGCGCTTGGCGTGCTGATGGGTCTGCTCGCCGTGGTGTACACGCGCTCGATCTACGCCTTCGAGGACCTGTTCGATCGAATCCCCGGCAGCTACTACCTGCGGCACGCGTTCGGCATGGCGCTGGTGGGCGTCATCATGTACCTGCTGTACCGGACGCTGGGGCACTACTACATCCAGGGGGTCGGCTACTCCACCATCCAGGACATCCTGAACGGCGCTCTCACCACCACCTGGATCCTCCTGTTGCTGGTGGTGTTGAAGCTGCTGGCGGTGTCGTTGACGCTCGGTTCCGGCGCCTCGGGCGGCATCTTCTCGCCGGCGTTGTTCATGGGAGCGACCCTTGGGGCGGGGCTGGTGCAGGTGGGGCACGCCGCCTTCCCGGGGCTGCTGGTGAGCCTGGCGGGGGGCGCCGTCATCGGCATGGCGTGCATGGTGGCCGCGAGCACCGGCGCGGCCGTGACCGCGGTGGTGATGATCTTCGAGATGACGCGCGACTACAACGTCATCATCCCGCTGATCATCGCCGTGTCGCTGGCCTACGCCATCCGTCGCTGGCTGCTGGCCGACAGCATCTACACCCTCAAGCTGACGCGCCGCGGTCGGGTGATCCCGGCATCGATCCAGAGCAACCTCTACCTGATGCGCGATGCGCTGGAGCTGATCCAGGCGCCCTTCTTGCGGCTCGATGCCAGCAGCCGGGTGGAGGCGCTGCGCCAGCAGGTGCACTTCGGCCAGCCGGTGCCGCACGTGGTGCTCGTGCGCAAGGACAGGATCATCGGCATCGTCACGGCTGACACGCTCCGACCGCGGCTGCGTAGCGGCGTCGGTTCCGGCTCGATGCCGCTGGCCGACCTGGCCGACGGACACTACACGGTGCTGGAGGACACGACCCAGGTCGTCGACCTCATCGGGCGGCTACGGGCCGAGGCCAGCCGGGTCGTGGTTCTCATCCACGGCGACACCGACCCGGTCGACCCCACCTCGGTGGTGGGCATCGTGTCCTGGGGCGACGTCATGCAGAACGCCAACCTGCCGGTCAACCTCGACCGCATCGGCAAGCACTGAGGCAAGACCTTCCACCTAGGGCTTGTAGATCAGCTCCCGAGCGTTGTTCGTGTCGGCCACCAACAGCATGCCGTCGTAGACCTGGACGCCCCGGGGGCCGGCAAGGGTGTCGGCGTCGGTCCCGGTGGCCCGGTTGGAGGCGGTGTGGGTGAGATCGGCCTGGCCGAGGACGCCATCGGCGGGTTCGTGGGTGCCCGTGGGGAAGCCGTTCCAGACCAGCACGCGATTGTTGGCGGCGTCCGCGACGAAGAGCTGGTTGCCGTTGGATGTCACGGACGAGGGGCTCGACAGCCCGCTGGCACCGCCGGCGGGCGTGGCCGCGGCCATCGTCGCCTGGCCCAGCACGACGTTCGCCGCTTGGCCGTTCGACGTCGGGAAGCTCGTCCAGATGAGCACCCGGTGGTTGCCGGTGTCGGCCACCACGAGGCGCGTGCCGTCGCTCCACACGTCACCGGGGGAGGTGAGCGTCTTGGCGGAGCGGGTGGTGCCGGCGTTGGCGAGGCAAGACGTGAGGTTGGTCTGGCCGAGCGTGAGATTCGCCGGCGTGCTCGAGTCCGCCGGCACGCTGTTCCAGATCAGCACGCGGTTGTGACCGGTGTCGGCCACGATGAGCTTGCCTTTCACGACGATCGCCGCCCTCGGCGCCTGGAGCCGGTTGGCGGCGCACGACGTATCGCCGGGCGAGTACAGCCCCGACTGACCGACGGCCACTGCCGCGGGCGAGTGGGTGAGGGTTGGCGCGCCGGTATAGATCAGCACGCGGTTGTTGCCTGTGTCGGCCACGATCAGGTCGCCGCCGGAAGCGGAGACGCCGGCCGGAGACACCAGCGAACGTGGGCTGATGAGCTCGGCCGTGTTCGCCGTCCACATCGTCTGGCCGAGAAGGATGTCGAACAACGTCCCCGAGGTGGTCGGAACGGAGCCATACCCCACCACCCGGTGGTTCCCCGTGTCGGGCATGTAGAGCTTCCCGTCGACCAGCGCCGGCGCGCCGGCCGGGGCATCGAGGTATTGTTGCGTCGCGGCTCCGGTGGGGGTGGCCGTGAAGCTCGTCTGCCCCATCACCACCGTCGCCGCCTCCCCGTTCGTCAGGCTCAGGTACGGATAGTAGAGATGCAGCGTGGCCGTCGACGTCTCGCCCGACGCCGTGGCGCTGGCGACCAGCGTGTTGACGCCGTCGCGGTCGAGCGTCACCGGGGAAGAGAAGGTGCCCGTGGTGGGGAGGGCGATGGGGACGTCCGTGCCGTTCAGCGTGAGGGTGAACGCGCTGGGCGCGGCGCCCTGCACGGTGCCGCTCACGGTGAGCGTTCGTGGGCCGACGATGCGTTGCCCGTCGGTGTACGACGTGAACGCGACGGTGACGGCCGGGCCCGGGAAGTCACAGGCCGTGGGGACCAGGACGAGGATCATCCCGGCCAGAGCGATCAAGAAGGGCCGCAAGAGCGGGCGCAGCAGGGGCATGGCGTACCTCCCTTGGGCACGTGCATCATGGCTCGTTGCCTCGATGGTAGCACCGGCTCCCGCCGACGGCCGGGGCAGCCTTCTCAGGGGCAGGTCACCTGGACCCGCTAGGCTGGTCCCAGCTATGGGGGGCGAGGGGGTCCCGTGCGGGAACGGGCGGGGAGAAGCGTCGTCCCCGCGTCCATCACGGCTCGTCCGGCCCGGAGCGGTTTGCGAGCGCGACAGCGCGAAGCCGCGAGGGGATACGCCAGCGCATGCGAGAGGAGCGGTCACGCGTGACGCATCGAGCACGCAAGTACGACCTCTACAGCCAGGACTTCAAGCGGGACGCCTACCGGACCTTCGCGGAGCTCCGTGACCGGGAGCCGGTGCTCCACCAGCTCACGCTCGACGCCAGCACCGAAGGCTGGTTCGTCAGCCGTTACGCTGACGTCGAGGCGGCCCTGCGTGACGACAAGCGCCTGGTACGCGACCCTGCACGGGCCGGCGTCGCGTTCCCGACGTCGCCGCTCGACGACCTCCTGAACAACCACATGCTCACCCGGGACGGCGAGGACCATCGCCGGCTGCGCGCTCTGGTGCAGCAGGCCTTCACGCCGAAACGGGTGGCGGCGTTGCGCCCGCGCGTGCAGGCGCTCGCCGACAACCTCATCGACGGGTTGGTCGAGCGCGGCAGCATGGACCTGATCGGCGCCTTCGCCTTCCCGCTGCCGACGTCGGTGATCCTGGAGATGCTGGGCGTTCCGACGGCAGACCGCGACCGCTTCCGCTCCTGGTCCAACGCCCTCATCACGCCCGTGCTGGACGCCGCCAGCGGCCAGGAGGCGTTCGAGCTGCTGACGCAGTTCACGGACTACCTCCGGGGGCTCTTCGAGGCGCGCCGCCGCGAGCCGCAGGACGACCTGCTGAGCGCGCTGCTGGCCGCCGAGGAGGCCGGCGACAAGCTCAGCGAGGGCGAGCTCTTCAGCACCATGGTGCTGCTCATCGTGGCCGGGCACGAGACCACCGTCAACCTCATCGCCAACAGCGTGCTCGCCCTGCACCGCAACCCCGAGCAGCGCGCCCGGCTCGAGGACGCGCTGGTCGCCGGCGACCCGCAGGCCATGCCGCGCGCGGTGGAGGAATTGCTGCGCTACGACGGTTCGGTGGAGCGCGCGTTGGTGCGTTGGGCGGCGGAGGACGTCGAGATCGCGGGTCACCGCATCCCCCGGGGCGACGGCGTCATCCTCATCCTGGGCTCGGCAAACCACGACCCTGAACGCTTCGACGCGCCGCAGCGTCTCGACCTGGAGCGCGATGCCAGGGCGCACCTCGGGTTCGGGAAGGGGCCTCACTACTGCCTCGGTGCGCCGCTGGCACGGCTCGAGGCGGACGTGGCCCTGACCACGCTGCTGCGTCGCCTGCCGGGCCTGCGCGTGACGGTTCCGACCGGCGAGTTGCGCTACCGGCCGCTGCCGATGTTCAAGGCCTTGGAGGAACTGCCGGTGGCCTGGGACGTCGGCTAGCGTCCTGCGTGTCCGCCCCGACGGCGGACGTCGGGTAGCCTGAGCCGGTGATCGACCTGCACACGCACCACCAACGCTGCGGCCACGCCGAGGGCACCCTCGAGGACATGGCGCGCGCCGCCCACGCCGCAGGCGTGACGGTCTTCGGCTGGAGCGACCATGCGCCGCTCTTCGCCGAGGCCGACGACCATCCCAAGCCGGGCATCCAGATGGCGCGTTCCCAGTGGGACGGCTACCTCTCCGAGGCCGAGGACTTGCGCGCCCGCCTGGCACGTGAGTTCCCCGGCTTCGACCTGCGCATCGGCGTGGAGGCGGACTACCTCCCCGGCACCGAGGCAACCTACCGGGACGCCCTCGACCGCGAGGCGCTCGACTACGTGCTGGGCTCGGTGCACGAGGTCGGCCCGTGGCACATCTACAAGCCCGCCACGTTCGCCGACATCGAGGACGTCGACGCCTTCCACCGCGGCTACTGGCGCGCGTTGCGCGGCGCGGCGCAGAGCGGGTTGTTCGACGTGCTCTCGCATCTCGACGCCATCAAGGCGATGGCGCCACGGGCCGAGAGCGACATGGAGGGCGAGATCACCGCGACCCTCGATTGCATCGCCGACAGCGGCGTGGCCGTGGAGATCAACGGCTCCGGGCTCAGCAAGGCCGGGGAGCTCTTTCCCGGTCCGGCGCTCGTAGAGGCGCTGGTGCAGCGCGACGTCCCCATCACGCTGGGCTCCGATGCACACCGTGCGACGGAGGTCGGGCGCGGCTTCCGCGAGGCCCGTGCGTTGTTCGGGCGGCTTGGGCGCGACCGGGTGATCACCTTCCGACGGCGGGAGCCGGTCTGGGTGGACCTCCCCTAGGGCTCGCGCGTCGGTACCCTTTCCCGCGCCGCGGGCCGTTGCGCATAATGGCGGCACCCCGCGTGCCCGGCCGCGCGAGGCGGCGGCGTGCGGGGCGAGAGGGGGAGGGGACGATGGACGAGAGAGTCCTGGGGGGCTTGGGCTGGACGCGCGACCTGCCCGACGTGCGCGATTACGACGTCGACACGCCCGAGGTCGAGGCCGTGCTGGCGGGCTCGAAGCCGTTGAAGAAGGCGCGCAAGGGCGTTCCCGCCAGCGTGGATCTGCGCGCCGCCTGCACGCCGATCGAGGACCAGGGGTCGCTCGGCGCGTGCACCGCGAACGCCGGCGTTGGCCTGCTGGAGTACTTCGAGCGGCGTGCGCACGGCAAGTACCTGGACGGCTCGCGCCTGTTCCTCTACAAGGCGACGCGCAACCTGCTCGGCTGGAAGGGCGACCAGGGCGCCTACCTGCGAAGCACCATGAAGGCGATGGCGCTGTTCGGGGTACCGCCGGAGGACGTGCGACCGTATGACGTCGCGGCGTTCGACGACGAGCCGCCCGCGTTCTGCTACGCCTTCGCCCAGAACTTCAAGGCCATCCGCTACTACCGGCTCGATCCTGCCGGCACGCCCGGGAAGGACGTGCTGAGCGCGGTGAAGCGCAATCTGGCCGCGGGCTTGCCGTCGATGTTCGGCTTCACCGTCTACAGCTCCATGCCCGGCATCGGTGAGGGCTCGGGTGACATCCCCTACCCCCAGCCCGGCGAGGCCGTGAAGGGCGGGCACGCCGTCGTCGTCGTCGGATACGACGACGCGCGCACGATTCATGACGAGGAGGGAGCGCTCCTCATCCGGAACTCCTGGGGCGTCGGCTGGGGCGAGAAAGGCTACGGCTGGTTGCCCTACCGTTACGTGGTCGATCAGGTCGCCGTCGACTTCTGGTCGCTGGTGCAGGCCGACTTCGTCGACACCGAGCTGTTCCGCTGACGGGCTCGCCGCGTGAGCTGCGCGGCGAGCCCGTCACGACGTGCGACAGACGACGTTCAGGACTCGGTTCCGCCGACCGTGGCCAGTCGCTCGCGCGCCCGGCGGATGTCCCCGCGGTGCGGGCGAAGGCTGAGAGTGGCGATCAGCCCGAGGACGCCCAGCGTGAACAGGCCGGTGCGGACGCCCAGGTGCCCGGCGAGCTGGGTCGTGAGCAGCGCCCCGAAGGGGATGAACCCGGCGAAGACCAGCATGTAGACGCTCATGGCGCGCCCGCGAAGCGCGTCGGGCACCATGAGCTGGACGGTGGCCTGGGCGTTGACCATGGTCAGGATCATCCCCAGGCCGCACGCGACGAGCACCAGAGCCGCCGTCCACAGGTTGGGCGTGACCGTGAACACCAGGAACGACACCCCCAACACCAGCACCCCCCGGCGCATCAGCATGAGGCGAGCTTCGTCGGGGAAGGCGGCGTTGATGATGAAGGCGACGAAGGCGCCGATGCCGAGGCTGGAGAGCAGCAGGCCCAGGCTGCCGACCGTGCCGTGCAACGCCTGGCGGGCGAACAGCGGCACGATGGTCTGGAAGTTGATGATGGTGAGCGACAGTGCGCCCACCAGCAGCGTGGCGATGCGCACCTCCGGGGTGCGCCAGGTGAAGCTCAGGCCCTCCCGGATCTCGCTCAGGATGTGATGGGGCACGATGGTGCGGTTCGGTAGGGGAGCCAGCGCCAGCACCACGATCACGCCGAGGTAGGAGGCTGCGTTGACCGCGAAGGCAGGCCCGTAGCGCAGTAAGGAGGTGCTCCCCAGCAGGTGGCCGAACAGGCCGATGGCGCCGGCCGCCACCACCGGTCCCAGCAAACGCGCCAGGTTGAACGACAGCGAGTTGAGGGCGACGGCGTTGCGCACGTCGTCGCGCGGTACCAGGTCGGGGATGAGGCTCTGGCGCGCCGGCGTGTCGAAGGTTCCGGCGACGCCGTTGAACGCCGCCAGCACCAGCAGCCAGCCGTACGTCAGGGCGCCCGTCAGGGTCAGCACAGCCATGGTCGCCGCCGACAGCGCCAGTGCGCTCTGGGTGGTCAGCAACACGTGCTTGCGCGAGCGGGCATCGATCACCACCCCCGCGAACAGGCCCAGCGCGAGCGTCGGCGCGAACTGGATGGCCCCCACGTAGCCGAACTTGAGCGCGGCCTCCGTGGGGTCGGGGATCAGGTCGAACACCAGCCAGGACTGCGCGGTGATCTGCATCCACGAGCCGACGACGCTGGCCAGCTGGGCCAGCCAGTAATGGCGGAAGAAGCGGTGCCTCAGCGCGTCCAGCGAGCGCGGGAAACGGCCGATGATGGGACGCGCCATGGCCGCCCAGCATACTTCCGATCGGTAACGACAGGGGTGTTCTACACGCGCTCACGGGGTGCGCCCGTCGCCCCCCCGAGCCCGTCGGCCCGAAGGCAGGAACCGGGGCGGGCGCGCCGCAGACGGGGTTGTAAGGATTCTGTAAGAATCCCGTGAGGTCACACTCTTATCCTGGTTACACCCATGAACCGGCCTCGTCCCCAGCCTCATGTACGCCGGCGCGTCGCCGCCTTCAGCCTCATCGAGCTCCTCATCATCCTCGCGATCGTGGGCCTGATCGCGGGTGTCGTCGCCGTGAGCGGCCGGCGGGTACTGGCGGGGCAGGAGGAGAAGGCGGCCCTCACCTCGGTCCAACAGAGCGTCTGGGAGGGGGCGACCGCCGCCGCGGCTCGCGGAACGGACACGGAGCTGGTGCACACCACCTCGGGTCTGGAGGTCCGCGAGGTCGGCAACGCCACGCCGCTCCGGACGTTCGCGCTCCCCGCCTCCGTGGCGACCAACCTGCCCGCACCGTCGGGATCCACGGGAACCGTGGTGCTGAAGTTCACGCCTCCCGGCAGGGTCGACCTCGCGACGCTCCAGAGCCTCCCGGACCCCCTCACGCTGACGGTCAACGGTCACACCTTCAAGCTCCAGATCTCGCTCATCGGAGAGGTCAAGGTGACGTCGTGAAGCGCTCCATCGCCGCCCAGGGTCTCACCGTCGTCGAGGTGCTGATCGCGCTGGCCGTCATCGGCGTCGTCACCGCGGCGTTCACGACGGCGGTGGTGTCCAACCTCCACCACACGTCTGTCACGGGCGCGCGCACCGAGGCGGTGCAGGTGCTCAACTACCTGGGCCGCCGCGCTGCCGGAGGGGACACCGCCGTCCTGCCCGCGGCCGGTACGCCGAACGTCTGGTCGTACGGCACGCTTTCATCGAGCTTCCCGGACCTCACCAACCAGGGCGGCCTGGCCGATCCCTCGCGCTACCGGGCGTCGATCACGAATGCCGGCACGGTGACCCTGGCCGGAGCGAACTCGGTGGAATACGACGTGAACGTGTGCTACGAGGCCGGCGGCGGCGAGCACTGCGTCCGGGGCACCACCATGGGCCCGGCGCCGTCGTCCGGGGGCGGCACGCCGACGCTCCCCGGGATCTACTAGGAGCCTGCGATGCGACGAACCCAAGGTTTCACCCTCCTCGAGACGCTTATCGCGCTCGCCATCTTCGGGCTCATCGCGGTCATGGCGACCACGGGCGTGAGCGGAGCCTTGCGCGCGCAGAGCCTCAACGAGGCCGTGACGACCTCGCAGTCGCGCCTCCGGCGCGTTACGGAGGTGTTCACGCAGGAGCTCCGGGGCGCCGTGCTGGGCGGGGTCACCAACGCTCCGTACACTTCGAACGATCACCAGGTGTCCTTCGTCACGCTCATCGGGGGCGCGGGCGACCCGGTCCTCCCCCACGACTACGGCAAGAACAAGAGCTTCCCGCACGCCGATAACCTCTTTCTCCTGTGGGGGCAGGCCAGCGTCGACCCGGCCACGGCTCTCGAGGGCCACCACGTGCTGATGGTGAACGACAACGGCGAGGCCATCGTCTTCGAGATCACCAACGTGCAGGCGAAGGGCAACGGCTCGTACAACGTGGTGCACGCCGGCTGCGACAACACCATCGCCTACACCGGCAGCCGCACCATGACGATGCAGAGCCGTTCGGTCGGGTTCCGGTTCGACGCGGCCACGGGCACGCTCTACATGAAGGAGGGAGCCAACCCCGAGGTCCCGATGGCCTTCGACCTGGGATCGGTCGGCATCCAGTACGTCTACCTGACCGATTCGGGTACCACGGTCGTGCGCTCCACGCCCCTGACGAACAGCGCCGGCGAGCCGGTGCGTGTCGGCACGATCGGCGGACAACCCGCGACGTTGCAGCGGATCGGCCTCGTCGTGTCGGCGTCCAGCCGCGCCAACCGCGGCCAGGTGACGCGCACCGTCAGCGGCCAGGTCGAGATGTCCTCACGGCATAGCTTCTCCATCAACCAGGTGACGATATGCAACTGAGAGCACGCGAACAGGGAATCGCCATGCTGTACGCGTTGCTGCTGCTGGTCGTGGTGATGGGCGTCGCCACGCTGATGTTCGCGCGCACGCTCGGTGAGATCAAGCACAGCGGCGACGACGCCGGCATCGTGCAGTCGCTGATGCTGGCGCAAGGCACCGCCAACCTCGGCGGCACCATCCTGCAGCAACCGGTACGCAACACGCTCCAGACGATCGTTCAGTCGAAGTCGAACACCAGCTCGCAGTGGTCGTTCGGGACCAGCTCGGTCAACGCCGCCTTCCCGGACCCGTCGACGGTCGTGACGGCGCTGAGCTCCGGCTCTACGAGCGTCGCCGGGACCCTCCAACCCGCAATCAACGCCCTCATCTGCGACAAGCCGGTCGCGCCGAGCAGCGGCGGTAGCGGGCAGCTCGAGATCTTCGTCACGGACCACGGATGTCCGACCCAGCACGATCCCGCTGGCGCGCCGTTGCCCGCGGGCATCACGTTGCCGGCTCCGCATTTCGTCGAGGGGCAGCCGCGCAACGGCAGCAACTCGGACACCGAGCAGACCTACGCGCTGCCGTTCGTGCTGATCGCGACCGGCACCGTCGGAGGGTACACGCGTAACGTCGTCATCCAGGGCGAGTACGACTTCACTGTGGGCCGCCCTAGCTTCGCCAAGTACGCGCTGTTCACAAACGTGCACGAGCTCCCCAACCACGGCGGCGACGTGTGGTTCACCGACAACACGCTGTTCGACGGCCCCGTGCACACCAACCAGTACTTCCGCTTCTATCACAAGCCCTGGTTCGGCGGCGAGGTCACCAGCGCGGGGTGTGCGAACCCGGGCGCCACCAGCTGCAACGGCAACCCCACCAGGATCGGCGCCGAGTTCTACGACGAAGGCTTCGTGAACGATCCCGGTCCGACGCCGTCGTACTCGAACGGCTACGGCACGCACGCCCCGCAGCTCACGGCCGGCGTCGACTGGAGCAGCGCCTACGTGCAGCTCCCGCAGCAGTCGAACGACCAGAGAGCGCCGCCCAGAACGGAGGGCTCTACTTCGGAAGCGACGTGAGCTCGCTGCAGATGTGGGCGGCCGACGGTAACGGCGACCCGCTGACCAAGGACGCCAGCGGCAACTGGGGACCCGCGGCGACGTACCAGTACATCCAGGCGTGCACGACGAGTGGAAACCGCTGGCGCCCGCGCACCACGTGCACGACCTATCGCTACGACAGCAACAACGTGCTCTACGTGCAGAAGAACGGGAGCTGGCAGCAGGATCAGGCCGCCTTCAACGGTGTCATCTACGCCAACGGCTCCATCGACCGGCTCACGGGCCCGTCCCGCACGCCCTCGTACAGTTCCGACCCGAGCGACGCGCCGCCCGCGCTCGCCTCCTTCGCGCAGGTCACGGTGGCCTCGGAGAACACCACCACCATCACCGGCGACCTGACCTACGAGAACCAGCCCTGCCAGGGCGAGCTGCACCGCGACAGCAACGGGCAGGCGGTCCAGGCGACCTGCAACAACCTCGGCGCTTCGAACGTGCTCGGCGTCTACGCCCAGAATGGCAGCGTCTACATCGGCAACGCCAACGGCGGCAGCTACGACGCCCCCGAGAACGTGAAGATCGACGGCGTGCTCATGAGCGCGAAGGGCACGGTCAGCGTCGAGAACTACGCCTACGGCGCGCCGCGCGGCGACGTCCACCTCCTCGGCGGCGTCATCGAGTACGACTACGGCGCCTTCGGGACCTTCAATCCCAACACCGGCAACGACGTGTCGGGCTACAGCCGCAAGTTCACCTACGACCCGCGCATGGGCAAGGGCCTGGCGCCGCCCCACTTCCCCACGGTCGGCGGCGACGAGGTCCAGAAGGTGGCGCTGTTCACCTACGGCCAGCGCGAGCAGGTCTACTGAGAACGCGTCTTCTCATCGTCCGAGGCCGGCTTCCGGCCCCGCCCCGTTCGCCGGGCGGGGCCGTGATTCGGAGCGAGTCTCCGCTCACGCTACGGTCACGGGAAGCTCATCCATGTTGCGGGCCTGGACGCCCCGGGGACGCGTCGGGCCCGCGTGCCTGGGCCCGTGTTCGTCGATGCCGCCGGCCCCGTCCAGGTGGTGGGCATACCTCCCGCCGTACCTGTGAAGAAGCTGTGAACGATGAGCGTTTGTGCCGTCCAGGACGTAACTCATGAGGTTGACAGGGTACCGGTTCGGTCCTAGGGTGCAGAGGTTCCCGAGCGGCGCCCCCGCGGCGCCGGTGGAACCGACGAGCGCCGGAACTCCGGCGCAGCACCTCACCACGACGAGCGAAGGGAGAGTGCTCGATATGAACACGCGCAAACGCGATCTCGATACGCCTCGCAAGGGGCGGTTCGCCCGGATCTTCATCGGCCTGGCCGCCTTGATCGGCGTGACGCTGGTGGCCGCTCCGTTCGCGCTCGCCGACACCAGCATCCAGGTCGGAAACAACGTCCAGAAGATCACCATCAACGAGAGCGACTATGCTTTCTCGCCGAACCACCTGACCTTCACGGCAGGGCAGACGGTGCGCATCACGCTGGTCAACAAGTCCACCGACAAGTCGCACGAGTTCCTGATGGGCAAGAACCTCAAGAAGTGCAAGGACAACTTCGGCAAGACCTACGCCTGCGGTTGGCAGGACCCGCTCATCGCGCAGGACTCGATGGTGATCTACGGCCAGGGGCACGGCATCGATGAGCTCCAGGTCGACCAGCCCAGCCAGGTGGCGCTGCTCGACAAGGGCGGGACGGTCACCATGCAGTTCACCGTTCCGAAGAATGCCGCCGGCGACTGGCAGTTCGGGTGCTTCGAGCAGAAGGGCTCGCACTTCACCGACCATGGCATGAAGGGCACCATCACGATCAAGCCTGCGAGCGGCTCGTAGCCGAGCGCGTCGTCGGGGGCGTAACGCACCCCCGGCAAAGGCGGGCGGGCGCCGCAGCGAGCGGCACCCGCCCGCTTGCTGCGGCGCCCTGAGCGGATAGGCGGCCGTGACCTGAGCGCGATTGCCGGACGCACGTGCGTCGGGGTCGTCGACCTGCGAACCGTCACGCGGCCCGCATGCGGGCGCCGCTATGCTGAGCCAACGGAGTCATGGGAGGAGAGGGGGCCGTGAGGCAGGAGGACCGTCTCGGCGGAACGGGAGGTCGGCGATGGTCGTGAGGCGCCGCTGGCGTCCATTGCGTGTCGTGCTGGTCCTGGCCGCGGCCGTCGCCCTGGGGGCAACCGGATGCGGGCCGTCGCAGCGCGAGCGCGAACTGCGGGATTCCAACCAGCAGCTCGAGCACGAGTTGAGGGGTCTGCAGAACGATCTCACGTCCGCGCAGAAGGCGCGCGACCAGGCGCTCGCCGACCTCGCCAAGGCGAAGCAGGAGCGCGACGCAGCCAGGAAAGACCTGGCCGATGCCGAGGCGCACGCCGAGATGCTGAGCCAGGACCGGGACCAGGCGGTGCAGCAGCTCCAGGCGGCGAAGGCCCAGGTCGACACCCTAACGAAGCAACGTGACGAGGCGCGTGCCGCGCTCGATCAGGCGAACGGGGCCTTGACGCAGGCCCGCGCCGACGCAGCCAACGGTTCTACGCCGCCCGTTTCGGCGCAGCCGGACGCCGGATCGATGCAGGCCTCCCTGGACGCTACCAACGCCCGTGCTGACGCGGCCGAGGCGGCGGCGGCCAAGCTCCGCGACCAGCTTCAGAAGCTGGAGACGCAGCTGGTGAAGGCCAGTGACGACCTTGCCGCCGCCACCCAGGCGCGCGACGAACTACAGCAGACGCGGAGCGCCCTCGAGGCGCAGAGCGTCGAGCAGGCCAACGCCCTCGCCGCCGCGAAGGAGCAGGAACAGTCGCTTCGGGCCCAGGTGGCCGACTTGCAGGGGAAGGTGGCGGGGCTCCAGGCCCAGGTCGACGATGCGTCCGGCACCATCACCCAGGTCCGGGGCCGAGCGGCCGACAGCGAAGTCGCGCTGGTAGCGGCTCGGAAGGAGCGCGACGCGTTCCAGGCCCAACTGGTTGCGGCCCGCCAAGAACGCGACGTGCTGCAGGCTCGACTCGACGCAACCCAGGCGCGCAGCACCAACCTGGCACAGCAGTTGCAGCAGACGGCGGGCAACCTGCAGGCTGCCCGCGGGCGCGCTACCGAGCTGACGCTCAGCCTCGAGACGCTGCTGGCCAACCACCAGGGGCTGCAGCAGCTCACCGAGGCGCAGCGCACCGAGCTCGCCAGCGTGCGTCGTCGGCTGGAGGACGCCCAGAACGAGGTCGCTCGCCTCACCGGCGCGCGCGGGATCTACACGGTGCAGCCGGCCGACTCGCTGTCTTCGATCGCCGTCTTCTTCTACCGCAACGGCCACCTGTGGCCGGCCATCCTGGAAGCCAACGCCCACCTCATCGACGATCCCGACCTGATCTTCCCGGGCATGGTGTTGATCGTTCCCGATGTCGCCGGCGCGGGCTGATCGCCAGGCCTCAGCCGGTCTTCGCTAGCTCCGCCAGGCGCTGGGCCACGCCCTGGTTCACGACCCCCCCGTGGTACGTGATGACGGTAGCGATGTCGAGCGGCGCCAGCTTCGCAAGAGAGCTGAGGGCTGTCTCCATGTCGGGCGTCACCCCCGGGCGCGGTCCTTCGAGACGTCCTCCCTCGGAAACCAGTGCGTCGCCGGCGACGAGGGTGCGGCTGCGCTGCAGATAGAGGCTGACGTGGCCGGGGGTGTGGCCCGGTGTGTGGATCACCGTGATGCCGCCGCAGTAGGGGAGCACCTCGCCGTCCTCGACGGCACGATCGACCGCGGCGTGCGGCGGGTTCTTCATGATGGCCTCCACCGCTTCGCGACGCTCGGCGGGCAGGCCCTTCAGGCGCTCCGCCATGCGCCCCATGTCCATCTTGATCGGGGTCTTCTCTCCCTCGATGTAGGGCCGGTCGAGTGGGTGGGCGAGCACCTCTACCTCGTGACCGACCGCGCGAAGGAGCTCGGGCAGGCCGCCGATGTGGTCGATGTCCTGGTGCGTGAGGACGATGCGGGTGAGCCGTTCGAGCGGAATGCCCGCTTGCAGGCAGGCCTCACGGATGGCCTGGAGCTGGCCCGGCATGCCGGTGTCGATGAGGATCGCGTCCTGCTCGTCCCACATCAGGGTGGGATGGATGGCGCTGGGGCCACCCAGGAAGTCCATCGTCAGTTCGAGCGCTTCGACGCCTTCGGCTACGCGCATGGAGAACCACTCCTTGTCGGGTCCAACGTACGTCGGGGAGTCGATGCCCGGCGTATCGCGCGGATGCGGACGGCGCGAACACCTGGCGCAAGGGAGGACCGGAGGGGTGCTAGGGTTCTCTCGACCCATGGACGAGCCCGTCACGTTCCTCGCGGCCCTCGAGCGCGCCTGCCTGGCGAAGCCGGGTGCGGTCCTGGATCGCCCGTTCGGCCCCGAGACGCTCGTCTACAAGGTGGCCGGCCGCATGTTCGCGCTGGTGGCCCGGCGCGCCACGCCCCTCCAAGTCAGCCTGAAGTGCGACCCCGAGCTCGCGGTGGCGTTGCGATCGAGCTATCCGGCGATCACCGCCGGCTACCACCTCAACAAGCGCCACTGGAACACCGTTTGCCTGGACGGAAGCGTACCGGACACCACCGTCAGCGAGCTGATCGACCTCTCCTACGACCTGGTGGTGGCCAAGCTGTCGGCAGCCGTGCGTGGCTCGCTTGCCTCCTAGCGCCCGCGCACCGCGCCTTCCAGGAAGTCGTAGGGGTAGGGCGGTATGACATCGCTGGCCGAAGTCAGCTTCGTCATCTGGTCCTCCGTAAGGCCCCAACCGACTGCTCCGAGGTTGTCCTCGAGCTGCGTCATGGTGCGGGCTCCCAGGATCGGTGCGGTGACGCCGGGCCGCTGCAGGAGCCAGCGGACGGCCACCTGTGCAGGGGTCCGTCCGGCTTCCTCGGCCACCTCGAGCAGGGCGTCGATGACCGTCCAGGTGTGCTCGTTGGCGAGATTGGGCCAGCTCTCGCCCCAGCCCTTCTTCGCTGCGATCTCCACGCGCGTGCCCTGCGGGGGTTGCTCCATGCCACGCCGGTACTTGCCGGACAGCCAGCCGCCCCGCAGCGGGCTCCACGGGATCACGCCGAGGCCCTCGCGCTGCGCCACCGGAAGGAGCTCCCACTCGGTCGAGCGGCACAGCAGGTTGTACTGCGGCTGCAACGACACGAACGGTTCGAAGCCGCGCTCGCGGCTCAGGTCGAGGGCGCGCTGGAGCTGGTAGCCCGCGAAGTTGCTGGCGCCCAGGTAACGCACGCGTCCGTCCTTCACGACCGTGTCGAGGGTGCTCATCACCACCTCGAGCGGGGTCCCCGGATCCCAGGCGTGGACCTGCAGTAGATCGACGTGGTCGGTCTGGAGGCGGGCAAGGCTGGCATTCAGCGACGCGAGGATGTGCTTGCGGCTGAGACCCACGTCGTTGGGGCCCTCGCCCATCGGGAAGCGCACCTTCGTCGCAACGACCAGGTCGTCCCGGTCCTGACGCTTCAGCCAGCGGCCGACGATCTCCTCCGATACGCCGCGCGAGTACACGTTCGCGGTGTCGATGAAGTTCCCGCCGGCGGTGACGAAGGCGTCCAGCATGCGGTGGCTCTCCTGCTCGCTGGCTTCCCCTTCGCGGCCGAAGGTCATGGCTCCCATGCAGAGCTCGCTGACCTTCACGCCGGACGCTCCTAAGTAGCGGTATTCCATGGCACGCCCTCCCTTGCATGAGGACCCGGCCACCGGGGCCGAGCTACGGCACCATGGTAGCTCCGCGGCGCGAGGGGCCGCGGTCCGGACCGCGCCTTCACGCGCCTGCACACGGGGTGCGCGCGGTCCCTGCAGACTGGCCGACCCGTGCGGACGCTAGCCGCCAACCACCAACCGGGTGGTGAGTCGCCCCAGGGGTCCCACCTCGACGCCGAGCTCGTCGCCGGGGCGCAGCCAACGCTTCTCTTGCATGCCGAGGATGACGCCCTCGGGGGTGCCGGTGGCGATCACGTCGCCGGGCTCCAGGGAGAAGTAGGTGCTGGCGTAGCTGATGATCTCGGCCACGCTGAAGATCATGTCCGCCGTGTTGGAGTCCTGCCGCAGCTCACCGTTGAGCCAGCAGCGCACGCCGAGCGCCTGCGGGTCGGGGATGGTGTCGGCGGTGTGGAGCTCCGGGCCGAGCGGCAGGAAGCCGTCGAGCGTCTTGCCGAGAAGCCACTGGCCGGTGCGCTGCTGCAGCCCGCGCGCGCTCAGGTCGTTGCCGTTGGTGTAGCCCAGCACGTAGTCGAGCGCGCGGGCCTCACTGACGCGCCGAGCGCGGCGACCCATGACGACGACGAGCTCCGCCTCGTAGTCGAGCTTCTCCACCTCAGGCGGGACCGCGACCTCGGCGTCGGGGCCGGTGACGGCGTTGCCGAACTTCGAGAACAGCACCGGACTGGTAGGGATCTTCATGCCGGTCTCGTTGGCGTGGCGCCGATAGTTGAGGCCCACGCACAGCACCTTGCCGGGCCGAGGGATCGGCGGCCCGAGCCGCAGCTGCGCCGCGTCGACCGTGGAGCGTCTCTCTTCGGCGATGCGGGCCAGCTCGGGCAGGGCGGACGACCCCTTTGCTGCCAGCTGGTCCGCGGTGAGCTCGGTGCGCACGACGGTGTCGCCCTCGCGCACGCCGACGCGCAGGGTGCCCTCGGAGTCATAGAAACTGACCAGGATCATGCTGCCTCCCATGTCCGGCCGGCACGTCCGTGGGCGGCCGGCAGGGGTGTGACGATCGGCCCCAAGCCTACCGAACTCGGGCCCGTGATGCGGTCCGCCGCCGGTCGGTTGCCATGACGCTCCCTCTCCAACCGGATGACGGAGGCCACGTCCGCGCGGCCGGTCAGCCGGTCTTGCGGTAGAGCGCGTTCACGGTGGTGCGGTGGCCCTGCTCCGTAGGCACGCGCACGGCCTCCGTCGGCTCGGCCGGCTCGAGCCCGTGCCGCGCGAAGGCGGCGTCGAGCGCCTCCGGCGTGAGCAGCGTGATGCGGTCGTGCGGCCCCCCGAAACCGAAGTAGACGTCGGTTTCCCCGGGGACCCGCTCGAGCGCGACGCCGCGGGGTCGAGAGTCGGGGGCGAAGTTCGCGACCAGGCAGTGCCCCCCGGGCGCGAGGAGGCGGGCCGTGCCCGCCAGGGTGCGCTCCCATTCCTCGACGCCGGCCGCGTTCTGGAAGGCGCCGAGCGCGATCACCAGATCGAAGGCGCCATCGGGGAACGGGCCGAGGTCGTCCATGCGGCCGAGCACCACGCGCTGCTCTGCCACAGCGGCGCCGATCACCGGCTCGAGCCGTGCGCGGGTCGCCTCGACCATGGCCTCGGAGCTGTCGAGCGCCCACACCTCGGCGCCCGCCTCGGCCAGGAACAGGCTGTTGCGTCCCGCCGCGCAGCCGATGTCGAGGCTGCGCAGCGCCGACGCCTCGCGCTGCGACAGCCACCTCACCAGCCGGTGGTCGGGCTCGCGGGCGCCGAAGCGCTCCACGATATCGGGGCGTTCCCAGAAGGACGAGGCGCTCATCCTCGCATTGTGCCGCACGCGGGTGAGAGGCCTTCCGGGCCCGGCGTGTACCAGGCCATTGACGTCGCGTGGGCGCTCCTCTAGGCTTTGACTGTCCGGTCAGGAAATCGCCGCCGGTGCACGAGGGGCGTGTCCCGCTGTCGGAAGGAGCGCATCATGAGATCAGGATCCGATCAATTGTCGGCCCTGAGCATGCTGGCCGCCGTCTGGTTGTTCTTGTCGCCGTGGATCGTGAGACCCTGGCACCAGGTCTACGCCGTGGACGCCTGGATGGTCGGCGCCGTCGCCGTGGTCGTGCTCACGAGCGCCATGCGCGCGCCGCGCCCGCCGCTGTCCGACATCGTGGCCGGGCTCCTCGGGGCGTGGATATTCGCGTCGCCCTGGGTTCTCCACTACACCGATGCCTTGGGGCCGGCACGGAACTCCTGGATCATCGGCGGCATCATCGCCGTGTTGTCGCTGGGCGCCGCCGCCATGGGGCTGGCCGGAAGCCGGGGGACCCAGCCGGCCTGAATCGACGGGCCGCGCGCGCCGGGCGCCCAGCAGGAGCGCCCACGGCACGCGTAGAGCCCCCGGTGGTTTCCCGCTGTGGTTGCTCGCGGTGACCGCCCCCGATCCGCGTCAGCGGGCTCCCTGCAGGAGCGGGAAGAACACGTGCCAGACGATGTCGGCCCAGAAGTGGATGCCGCTGGCGGCGAGCAGCCCGTAGCGCAGGAAGGCGCGACCGGCCAGCAGGCCGAGCCCGCCGTTGAGAAGCACCAGCTCCACCAGCTCCACCGCCGGAAGCGCGAGCGGCGTGCCCACGCCCGCCAGCATCATGACGCTCGCCAGATGGCCGGCCGCGAACGCCAGTGCCGCCAGGACGTTGGCGGTCCACAGCGCCGCGCGCCGCAGGTCGGGGCGGCGCAGCCACCGCAGCAGCGTGGTGAGGAGCCAGGCCCACAGGCTGAGCACGAACAAGCGGAAGGCGATCTCCTCCCCGATGCCGGCGGTCAGCGACGCGAGCAGGGACGAGGGGAACGGGGGGTGCGGGAACCCGGAGAAGGTGGGGCTCAAGCGGGCCGCGAGGCGGTCGAGGACCACCAGACCCACGCCGGCGGCCACACCCACGACGAGGGGCCCCAACCACAGCGCGCGGGCGGACACGCGCGCTGCCAGCGTGCCAGGCAACCCGGCGCCACGCGCCATCGCGTCGCCGGCGAGCCCGAGCAGGCCGTAGAGCACCAGCACCAGAAAAAGGTTGGCGACCGCCAGTTGCCACAGCGGGATGTCGGGCATGGGCGTGCCCAGGAGAGAGGCGTTGGCCGCCATGCCTTCGGGAAGCAGCACGTAGGCGGCCGTCGCCAGCGCGTAGACCGCCAGCATGACGGCCAGGAGACGCAGGCGCGCGGCGCGCGGCGCTGCGGCCGGTGTTGCGGCGGGTGTCGCGGCCGTGGCGGGACGATGGTCGCGCACGGCTCGAGCCTTGCACGAAGCGTTCCCGGTCGCTAGGGAGGGACGTCCGGGCGCGGCCGCGGTTGGATCTCGGGGGGCCACCCGGACCGCTCGCCCGCGGCGCCGCGCGTTCGGGCGGCGTTCGCGCATCGGGCGTGCATCGGGCGCGGGATGGCAGGCGCTATCGTGGAGTCGTGAACGTTCGCTCGCTCTCCACCACCAAGGAAGCCCGACCATGAGCTCATCTTCGCGCTCCCCAGGGAAGGCGCGCGGCCTCGCGGCCTGCGCTACGGAACGGGGCATCATCGCGGCGCTGGCCATCGATCAGCGCGGGAGCCTGCGCAAGGCGCTCGCGAGGGCCGGAGGCAAGGAGGCCGCGGCGGTGACCGACGAGGATCTCGCCGCTTTCAAGGCGGCGGTGACGCGCGTGCTGACGCCGCAGGCGTCGGCGGTGCTGCTCGACCCGCTCTACGGCTGGGGGGCGGCCGAGGGCCGCGCGGCCGGAGCGGGGCTCATCGTCGCCTACGAGAAGAGCGGCTACGACGCCACCGACGAGCACCGCATGCCGACGTTGTTGCCAGAGTGGTCGGCCGCCCGTCTGAAGGCATCGGGAGCGGACGCCGTCAAGGTACTGGTCTACTACGATCCCGCGAGCCCCGCCGAGGTCAACGAGCACAAGCAGGCGTTCGTCCGGCGCGTGGGTGAGGAGTGCCGGGACGCGGATGTGGCCTTCTTCCTGGAGCCGGTCACCTACAGCGGTGAGGGCGGCGGCGCGGGCGTCGACGCCGCCGAGCGCAAGCCCGAGCGGGTGACGCGCAGTATCGCCGAGTGGACGCGGCCCGAGTACGCCGTGGACGTGCTGAAGGTGGAGGTGCCGGTCGATCCGGGCTGGCTCGAGCCTGCGGCGCTGTCCTCCCAGCGCGATCGCGTCCTGTCCGCCTTCCGGCAGGCCACGGAGGCGTCGACGCTGCCCCTGATCTTCCTGTCGGCCGGGGTCGACATGGAGCTGTTCGTGCGTTCGCTCGAGCTCGCCGGCGAAGCGGGCGCTCGCTTCAACGGCGTGCTGTGCGGCCGCGCCACCTGGAAGGGCGGGATCGCAGCCTACGCCGGGGGCGGGGAGTCCGCGCTGGAAGCATGGTTGCGCAGCGACGGGCTGGCCAACATCGGCCGCCTCAACGAGGCGCTGGAAGCGAGCGCGACGGCGCTCTAGCCACGGGCTCTCAGGCCCTGGGCTCTCAAACCCTGGGCTCTCAAACCCTGGGCCCTCAAACCCTGGGCCCTCAAACCCCGGGCTCTCAAACCCCGGGCTCTCGAACCCCGGGCTCTCGAACCCCGGGCCTTCAGGCGCCGGCCTCGACCGCGACGCTCCACCAGCGCGTGAGGCGCTCCGCCTCCCCCAACAGGTCCTCGGCGGCGCGCGCGTCCGAGAGGTCGCCCGCTGCCGTCCCCTGCGCCGCGAGCGCCTCCAGCACACGCTGACGCAATCCCGCTTCGTCGAGCGCCGGCCGGTCGTCGAGGTAGCCGTGGTCGAGAAGCCACTCCCGCAGCTGCTCGCGGGCGTCATTGCGGAAGCGCGCCACCTCGCCGTTCTCGAGCCCCACCAGCAATGCGCGGGCATCCCCCCCGACGCGGGTGGAGAGGTCGTCGACCCGGTCGAGGAAGGTGGGCGTAACGGCGTCCGAGGCCTCGAGCGCGGGCCGGTCGACGGGGCGCCCTCGGCCGCGCCGCCAGCCTTCCAGGAACGGGTCGACCGCAGCGGCTCGCGCCTCGAGGCGTGCACGCTCGGCGCCGGTCAGGAGCGTGCGAGCGCCGTCGCCCCTCAGGAACGCCCGCATCGTGCCCAGGTGCTCGACGCCCGCGCGCAAGAGGCGGTGGAGTAGCGGCAGATCGTCGCGCAGCAGGTGGAAGAGGTGGCACGCGTCGCCCGGCCGCCACGGGTCGACGGGGGGCACGCCCAGCGCGGCTCCGTACGCCTCCGGGGTGGTGCCGTCGGGCGCGGGAGGGTCGTTGTGGGCGGGAAGGGCGAGCGCTTCGGGCCCCGCGACGGCCTGGCCGAGGCGCCGCACGCGTGCGATGTCGATCAGGTGGGGTGCCCCGTCGCGCTCGGCCGCGGCTCCGTCGCGTGCCGAAGGCGTGGCGTCCCGCTCCGTCCGGGCATCCCAGAGGAGGGCGTCCTCGGGGCGGGCGGTGAGGTAGAAGAGCTGCCGGCCCCCCTCTCGCGCCAGCACGCTCAGGCTGCGGCCCACCGCGCGGAACCGTTCGACGTCGGCGGTGGTGAGCGCCTCGTCCAGGAACAGCGGCAGCGGCGCTCGTCCTCTCTCGGCCTCCGTGGCGAACGCCACCCGCACCGCCAGCAGGAGCTGCGCACGCGTTCCCGTGGAGAGCTCGGTCAGCGAGCGACGTTCACCGCTGGCGGTCTCCCGGGCCGCGAAATCGCCCTGGCGGCCGCCATCGAACAGCAGCTCGTACTGGTCGCGCGTGAAGCGGCGGAACCAGCTCGCGGCGCGCCGCAGCGCGTCGGGCTGGCTGGTCTGCTCGTGCTCGGTCTCGACCGTGTCGAGCAGGAAGGCTCCGGCCTCGGCGTAGAGAGCCTCGTCGAGCCGATCGTCGAGCGTGTCGGCGGCCTCCTGCCGCTCCTGACGCGCGCGTTCGAGATCGCGCTCGGTTCCTGCCCGCCGGACGCGTTCGCGCGTGACGGCGATCCTCTCGGAGATCTCCTTGGCGGCTGCCGCCGTCTGCCGCAGCTCCGCGCGGCCGGCGCGAAGCCCCTCGGCATCGTCGGCGTCGGCGCGTTCGAGCAGGTCCGAGCGGTGCGCCAGCTCCTGGCGCCGATCGCCCTCCCGCAGCTCGGCGGCGCGCAACGCCTCGCTCCGCTGCCGGTAGGCGTCGAGGCGTCCGAGCCGCTGGTGGAGTTGCCGTTCGGCGTCGCGCAGCCCCGCTGCACCGTCGCCGGAGTCCATCCCGGCGCCCGCGAGGAGGGCGCGAACCGCGGCGCGCGCCCGCTCCAGGTCGCGCTCGGTGCGTTCGATGGCGGCCCGCGCGCCCTCCCGGTCCTTGCGCGCGTCGTCACGCATCGTCAGGCGTCCGGAGAGAGCGCTCCAGCGCGACTCGAGCAACGTGACCGGAGGCGCGGGCTCGTCGACCGTCTCGCCGTGCTCGTCCAGGAACGCCTGCAGGGCGGCCGTGGAGGCGTCGAGACGTTGGCGGCGCGGTGCGCGCTTGGCCTCGATGCCGCGCAGCTTGACTTCGGCGCGGTCGACCGCGTCGACCAGGCGGAGCCAGCGCTCGAGCCCGGCGTCGAGCACGGTGGGGTCGAAGCCCACGCGCTCCGCCAGCTCGCCGAGAATGCGCTCGGCCTCGACCTGCCGGGCCTGCGCCGCCGCCCGCCGACGCTCGGCCTCGGCGCGCTGTTCCAGCTGCGTGCGCAGGCCCTCGGCGCGGGCGACGGCAGCTTCGAGGGTGTCGAGACGACGGCGAATGCCCGGCGCGTCCCAGGTCTCGGGCGCGGTGAGGCCGCTCCGGCGGAAGCGCTCGCGCGCCTGGTCTCGCTCGCGGGCGGCCGCGCCGTCGCGGAGCAGCAGCGGCAGGCCTACGAGCAGCACGCCCGCAAGACCGGCCAGCAGCAGCGTCTGCGCCCCGCCCAGGAAAGCGAGCACGAGCGCGCCGCCGCCTCCTCCGAGCACGAGCGCCAGGCCGAGCCCGCGCGCCGCCGTCCAGCGCGGCCTGCGGGCGGCGGAGAGCCATCCCGCCAGGGCGTCACGCGCCGTCTTCAGGCGCTCCGGGGGTTCCTCCTCGTCGTCGGGCGTGGGCAACCGGTCGAGCTCGTGCCGGAGCTCGCGCAGCTCCGCGTCGACCGAGCGCTTCGCCTCCAGCGCCCCGTCGACGGCGCTCAGGGTGGGCGGGTCGAGCTTCGGACCCGGGTCCGGGCGGGCCTCCGGGCCGAACGCGCGCCGCGCCAACTCGAGCTCCGCTTGCGCCTCGTGGCGACGGTCCTCCAGGGCCGCGAGCTCCGAAGCCTCGCGTTGCATCTCCTTCAGGAACTGGTTGCGTTCCTCGAGGTCCGATCGCTTCAGTGCGCTGTGCTCGAGCCCGGAGGTCTTCAGGGTCTGGCCCGCCTCTTCGTCGCGGCGCCGCGCGGCCGCGAGCTCCGCTTCGGACGCTTCGATCTCGGTGTGCAGGGCATCGAGCCGTTCCGCCTCGCCGCCTAGCAGGTGCTTCATGCCCCGCGGGAAGCCGTCGAGCTCGGCTCGCGCGCGCTCGACCTCGCGCCGCGCCTCGATGAGACCGAGCGCGTGGTCGTGGTCGTCGGCGTCGTGCGCCGCGGCCTCCGCCTCCCGCTCCTGCCGGAGCCAGCGTTCGATCTGCTCCTCCTGCTGGATTAGTTGCTCGCGTTCGCGCAGCACCGCGTTGAGCGCCTCGGTCGCGCGCTGGAGGCGCTTCGCTTCGCTCTGGCCGCTCCCGCGGCCGCGGAAGGGCCCGCGCTCGCGGACCTCGGCGAGGTCGTAGCCGCCGGACAGTTCGAGCGCGAGCTGTCGCGCGATGTGCGCGTCGGTCGTGCCGGGCGCGGTGAGGTCCTCGACGCCGAGCGTGTAGCAGCCGAGAAGGTGATGCTCGGGCAGGGACGGTCGCGGCACCGCCCGGCCGTCGCGGCTCCAGCTCACTGCGTCGCCGGCACGGCTCACCCGCAGCTCGCCGTCGTCGTCCTCGAACAGGGCTTCCAGGATCACGCCGGAGCCGCGCTGCTCCTCGGGGTAGAGCAGGGCCTGCACGGCGCGCAGCACGCTGCTCTTGCCCGACGCGTTGGGCCCGACCACGACGTTCACGCCCGGATCGACGTCGGTCAGCTCGAAGCCGGGGTGGATGCCCGGCAGCCGGTCGACGCGGAGCCGTCGCAGTCTCATACGGCCGGCTCCTTCTGGGCCAGCAGCGCGTCGAGTGCGTCCAGGGCGGCGGCCTCGAGCAGCGCGGCGACGCGCCCCTCGTCGGGAGGCGCGGCTCCGGTCGCGCTGAGGTGGCGGCGCTGGGGCACCTCGGCGAGCCGCCGGCTCGCCGCCCGGAGGAGCGCCTGTCGCGCCTCCGGCTCGCCCCGCCCTTGCAGCAGCAGCAGCTTGCGGGCGAGCAGGCCCACCGGATCGGCGCTGCGCGCCAGCGCCTCGAGGTCCCGTTCGGGGAGGGCCTTCAGCGAGGTGGCGTGCACGAAGTAGGTGGTGCCGTCGTGAGGGTAGAGACCCGATCGCGGGTCGGCGGCGGCCAACGCCTGGGCCACGCCGGCACGCAGGGCCGTGCGTCCGGTCAGGAGCAGGCGGCATCCGACGGCGGCCGCGCGGAACGGCGCCTCGGCGAGGGCGGCATGCAGCGCATCGATCGCCGCCGTGATGCGCACCGTGACGTCGGCAGGGTCGGCGAGGCCGTCCAGCGGAACTTCGACCGTCTCCCAGCGCAGCGGCGCCAGCGGTAGCGCGCTCAGCTGCAGGGTGCCGTCGGGGTCGACCTCCAGCATCCAGGCGCCGTGCGGCCCCGGCTCGCCCGGGTCGGTGCCCACCAGCGAGCCGAGGTAACCGATCGGCCGCGGGCCCGGCGTGATGTCGGGCCGGTGCACGTGCCCCAGCAGCCAGGCGTCGACCGGCGCCGCCTGCAGATCGGCCGAACGCACGGGGGCGTAGCGGCTGCCGGTCTGGTCGCGGTCGGCGTGGAGGAGCCCGATGGTGGTCTCGTGTGCGCGTGCCGGCAACCCTGCTGCCAGCGGGTCGTCGGGCGCCACGCGCGCCGGGAACGACCAGCCGAGCACGCGCACGTGGACGCCGTCCGAGCCGTGCAGCCGATGGTCCTCCCAGCGTCCGCCGCGCCCGAGCAGGGTGAAGCCGGGGACCGCCTCGGCCAGGCGGGGGAGCACCCGGACGTCGTGGTTACCCGCGATCGCGAGCACCGGGATGCCCGCTTCGGTGAGCCGCTCGACGCCCTGCCGGAGGTCGGCGAACGCCTCGAAGAAGTCGTCGTCCTGGTCGACCACGTCACCCGCCAGCAGGAGGGCGTCGACGCCGCGGTCCAGCGCGATCTGTACGAGACGCCGCCACCCGGCCGCCGGGTCGAGGTCGTCGGCGTGGTCGGCCAGCGCCTCCGGCAGACGCGAGGGCCGCCGCCCGAGGTGGATGTCTGCCGCGCACAGGAGCCTCACACGCCCCATCATGCCTGCTCGCGTCGTTCCGTGAGCGGAGGCGCCGGCACCGGCCCACGCCCGCACTCGGCGACGCCGTGGTGCGAACGCGTCGTCCGCGGCCGTCCCGGAGCGACGCGCCGTTCGCAACCCCGGCTCGAAGGGTCGCTCGCCGGCCCGTGTACCGTAGGCCATGGCCGCACGCCGTCTCCTGCTCCTCGCTCCCGCGCTCGCCCTGCTGTTCCTCACGGCCTGCGTGCCGAGCGTCTACGATCACCCCTACCCGGTGAGGCCGGTCGAGCTGCCGCGCGACCAGGCGGCCCACGCCGCTCCGATCGAGTGGTGGTACTACACCGGTCACCTCACCGACCCTCAGGGGCGTCACTACGGGTTCGAGCTCACCTTCTTCAAGGCCTACCCGCCCCCGTCGATGAAGGCGTTCGGGCCGGTGCCGATGTCGGCGATCATGGAGAAGGCGTTCGTCGGGCACTTCGCGGTGACCGACCTCTCCCGCAAGACCTTCGCGAGCGCCCAGAAGTCGACGACCTGGGGCTACCAGGGGGGCGCCTCGTCGAGCCGCTTCGACGTCCACGTCGCCGACTGGTCCGCCCAGGGCGTGCCCGGCGGCAACGCTCAGCACGTCCATGCCGAGGGCGACGGCTACAGCATCGACCTGACGCTCGACCCGCGGAAGCCCGCGGCGCTCCACGGCGACCCGCCCGGCATCCAGTCGATGGGTCCCGGCGGTACCAGCTACTACGTCTCGTACACCCGCATGGCCGTGACCGGCACGCTGGGGGTCGACTGCACCTTCTTCGGCTGCCGCGACCTGAAGGTGACCGGCCTCGCCTGGCACGACCACCAGTGGGGCGACTTCAAGATGACCGGCTACGCCGGCTGGGACTGGTACAGCCTGCAGTTCAACGACGACACCGAGCTCATGCTCTACCTCATCCGTGGCCGGGACGGGGGCTACGCGACCGCGGCGGGCAGCTTCGTGACGAAGGACGGGCGCACCGTCCACCTCACGTCTCGGGACTTCGAGGTCACCCCCACCGGCGAGACCTGGACGAGCCCCGCCACCGGCGCGTTGTACCCGTTGAGCTGGCGCGTGCGTGTGCCCCGCTACGGCATCGACGTGACGGTGACGCCGGTGATGAAGGACCAGGAGATGAACACCCGCTCGACCACCGGCATCGTCTACTGGGAGGGCGATATGCGGGTCACGGGCTCGACGCCTGGCGTGGGATACGTCGAGCTCACCAACTACGACCGGCATCCCTTCCGGGGCGGTTCGCGTTCGTCCTCGACAGAGGGGCCCTGAGCCTCCGCGAGTCGATGACCGGGCCGGGTCCGGCATCGGGGCCGAACGGCGCTAGGGTGCACTTCTTGCCGGCGCTGCGCCGTCGGCCGTCGGCCGGGCCCGCCGCCGTCGCATGAGCGCCAGGGCGGCCAGAACGAATGCGCCCGCCACCCAGAGCAGCCCGGCATAGCCGGTGAGTGCGGCGATGAACCCGCCCAGCAGCGAGCCGATGACCGCCGCCACGGCGCCCGAGGCGGCGTAGAGGCCCATCGCCTCGCCCTGGGGAAGGCTCGAGCTCTCCGCCGCGAGGTCGGAGCCGGACACCGCCAGCAGCGACCAGGCCAGTACGACCAGCCCGAACCCGGCCACCGCCAGCCAACCCCGCACCGCGACGTGGGTCAGAGCGACCAGGGTGAGGAACACGAGGGCCGCCAGGCGTAGGCCGAGGCCGGTCCGGTAGACCGCGCCGGCGCTCAGGCGCCTCGAGGCGCTCCCGGCCGGCCCGTAGAGCAGCAGGCCCACCGCGGCCGCGCCCGCGAAAGCCCAGGATGCGGCTCCCGTCTGGAGGCCGAAGACGTGCCCCATCACCAGTGGGTAGAAGGAGAACAAGGCGGCGCTGCCGACGTTGCCGAGGAACCAGCTGCCAAGGAAGTCCAGGAAGGGGGAGCGGCCGTTCCGCACGAGCCTCGGCAGCTTCGTCAGCGCCCGCATGAGGTGTGGCAGGTGCGCGTGGCTCATCATCGTGCCGAGCACCATGCCGCCATGGCGGGCGTGGTGGTGTCCGGCGACCGGCCGCTCCGTCGGCGTCGACATCGGCACGACCCGGAACATCGCCGCAGCCAGCACGGCCGCGAAGCCCGCGAAGCCGAGCGCCAAGGAGGCGCGCGACGCGCCGAAGGCGCCGGCCACCACCAGGCCCACGACCTGCCCCGCTCCGTAGAAGGTTTGCAGCCAACCGAAGCGGGCCCCCCACGACGCTCGTGGATGCCGCTCCGTGATGAACAGATTGGCGACGGTCGCGGTCGCCGACGCCGCCAGCCCGATGACCAGCGCCGTCATGACGAACCAGCCCAGGCTGTGCCTGAGCGGGAACGCGCCGATGCCGGCGGCCAGGACCGCCAATCCCAACGCGTACAGCGGACGGTGCGATCCCGTCCTGTCAGCGAGCGCGCCCCATAGCGGCGCCGCCAGCATGCCGAGGTTGAAGGCCGCCATGACCAGGCCGGGAGCGGTCGGGCCACCCGTGCGCTCCGCCAGCAGCGGCAGCGCGATGGGCGCTACGCCCGCGATGACGAGCCCCAGCAGGGCATAGGACAGGTACCAGCGCTGGATGGGTCCGGAAGTGTCGGTGACGACGTCGGGCTTCGCCGGCGGACGTTCCATGCGGTCACTCCTTCGCCGCGAAGAGCCGGGAGTCTTGCCCCCGGCGACCCAACCAGCTATATCAGACCGCCCCGGAATCGGCGGTAGTCCTCCGCGCGGACGCGGAGGGCATCTGACCCTTCCCCCTCCGCACGACCGGCGCTAGCATGCCTTCGGCGCGGCGGCCCGCCGAGCCGCGGCACGTCCCATCGGGGTGTGTTCGCGCCCGCCGCCGACGACGTCGCCGAGGGGCTTCGGCCCAACGGCGCCCGCGTGCGAGCGGACCGTCCACGCCGGGAAGAAGGCGTGTCGATGGATGCATCGCGCCCTCGTTCGCAGCGCCCCGAGTCTCCCCCTAGAAAGCAGCAACGTTCCGACAAGGACGTGACGCCCTCCGGGCAGGACGCCAGAGAGCTGGCGGAGGTGCCCGTCGAGGAGCTCTTCCGACGCTTCGAGAGCGGCCCCGACGGCCTATCCGGAGAGGAGGCCGCCGTGCGCCTGGAGCGTTACGGCCGCAACTCCGTCGAGGATCGTCACGAGAGCGCACTCCTGAAGCTGCTCGGCTTCTTCTGGGGGCCGATCGCCTGGATGATCGAAGTCGCGGCCGTATTGTCGGCGGTGGTCGGTCACTGGACCGATCTCATCGTCATCGTGGTGATGCTGCTGTTCAATGCCCTGGTCGGTTTCTGGCACGAGTTCCAGGCGTCGAACGCGGTGGAGGCCCTGAAGAAGCAGCTCGCGTTGCACGCGCGCGTCCGACGCGACGGTCGATGGGCCCAGATCGACGCGGCCGCGTTGGTTCCGGGCGACATCGTGCGGCTCCGGCTCGGCGACGTGGTGCCGGCCGACGTCAAGCTGGTCGAAGGCGACTACCTGTCGATCGACCAGTCCGCCTTGACCGGCGAGTCGCTGCCGGTCGACAAGGCCGCGGGCGATCTCGGCTTCTCCGGGTCGGTGGTGCGTCAGGGCGAGATGTCGGGCCTGGTCGTGGCTACGGGCGGGAACACCTTCTTCGGCCGTACGGCGCAGCTGGTCGCCGGCGCCAAGTCCGAGTCGCACTTCCAACGTGCCATCCTGTCGATCGGCGACTACCTGATCTACCTGAGTCTCGGTCTGGTGGCGGCGCTGGTGGTGGTCGAGCTCTTCCGCGGCACGCCGTTCCTGGAGCTGGCGCAGTTCGCGCTGATCCTGACGGTGGCCTCCATCCCGGTGGCGATGCCGGCCGTGCTCAGCGTCACCATGGCGATCGGCGCCACGGTACTGGCCCGCATGAAGGCCATCGTGGCGCGCCTCGAGTCGATCGAGGAGATGGCCGGCATGGACGTGCTGTGCTCGGACAAGACCGGCACGCTCACGATGAACGAGTTGCAGCTCGGCGAGCCCGTGCTGTTCGGCGACGCCGACGAGAGGACCCTGCTGACGGCCGCGGCGCTCGCCTCCGACGAGGCCAATGCCGACGCCATCGACCAGGCGGTGCTGGCGGGGGCCGCCGAGGCGGGGGCGGCGGCGGGCGGCTTCCAGCGCGATAGCTACGTGCCCTTCGACCCGGTCAAGAAGCGCAGCGAGGCCCGTGCAACGTCCGCGGAGGGGGATTCCTGGCGCGTGACCAAGGGTGCGGCGCAGGCCGTGCTGGCGCTCGTCGACCTCGACGAGGACGCGCTGCACGCGGTGCACGCGAAGGTCGGTGAGCTCGCCCACCACGGCTACCGCACTCTCGCGGTGGCCCGCGCCGTGGGTGAGGAGCCGTGGCGGATCCTGGGGTTGCTGGCGCTGTCCGATCCTCCGCGGAGCGACTCCGCCGACACCATCAGGCAGGCGCGGGAGCACGGCATCGAGGTCAAGATGGTCACCGGCGACAACCTGGCGATCGGCAAGCAGATCGCCGGGGACCTGGACCTGGGGACCGACCTGTTGCCGGCCGGGAACCTGTTCGAGGAGGGGCACCCGGAGAAGGATACGAATGACTGGGTCGAGCGGGCCGACGGCTTCGCGGAGGTCTTCCCGGAGCACAAGTACCGCATCGTGAAGGCGCTGCAGGCGCGGGGGCACATCGTCGGCATGACCGGCGACGGCGTCAACGACGCACCCGCTCTGAAGCAGGCCGATGTCGGCATCGCCGTGAGCGGCGCCACGGATGCCGCGCGCAGCGCAGCCGACCTGGTGCTCACCGCTCCGGGGCTGTCGGTCATCGTACGGGCCGTGGAGGAGGCCCGGCGCACCTTCGAGCGGATGAACTCCTACGCCATCTACCGCATCACCGAAACGATCCGCATCATCTTCTTCGTCACGCTGGCGATGATCGTCTTCCGCACCTACCCGATCACCGCCATCATGGTCATTCTGCTCGCCCTGCTGAACGACCTTCCGATCCTCACGATCGCGTTCGACCGGACGGTGCTCGCCGACGAGCCGGTGCGCTGGGACATGCGGCGCGTGCTCACCATGGCGACCGCGCTCGGGCTGGTGGGGGTCGTGGAGACGTTCGCGCTGCTGGCACTGGCGCGCGCCTACCTGCCGCTGGACACGAGCCAGCTGCAGACCCTCATCTACCTCAAGCTCGCGGTCGCCGGCCACCTGACCCTGTTCGTGGCCCGCCAGCGCGGCTTCTTCCTGTCCCGGCCCTTCCCCGGTCCCGCACTGCTCGTCGCGATCCTCGGCACGCAGGCGGTCGCGGTGCTGATCGTGGGCTTCGGTGTCTTCGTCGCGGCCATCCCCTGGTGGGCGGTCGCCGCGGTGTGGGCGTACTGCCTGGTATTCGTGTTCATCGAGGACGCGCTCAAGCTCGCCGTGTACAAGACCCTCGATCTCGGCGGGCCGGGACACCGGAGCTTCCTGCAGCGCCTGCAGCAGAGGCTGCACAGTCACGCGTAGCCGGGTGAACGAAGCGGGACGTTTGACTAAAGTTGCCGTTCGGTGGAAAGGCCGTCTGGCGCACTTGCCCTGGCCCCATGTGGGAATTTCTCCCACATGGGCGTCCCGGATGGCCCCGACCGTCCGAACGCAGCCTGACCGCCATGCTGGAGGCAGGAAACGGCGCGGCCCGCGGCGCACGCGTGCATCCCATCGACGGGTGCGCCGCCGGGCGGCGCCATCGCTCCCACGAGAGGCAGGGTGCGGGCATGGTCGGCATCAGTGGCAGACTCGGCATGTACGAGCGTCGCGGGCAGGCACCGGCAACGGCGGAGGTTCGCGTGTTGCTCGGCGCGCCCCAGCTCATGATGCGGCAGGCGTTGTCGGCCGTTCTCGGCGGTCACGCGCGGATGCGCGTCGTGGGCGATGTGGGCAGCGGGAAGGACGCGCTGCGGTGGGCGCTCGAGGTGCGCCCCGACATCACCCTCCTCGATTCCGGCCTCGGGCCGGTGGACGGTGTCCATGCCGCCTTCGCCATCCACGAAGAGGATCCGGGCCTCAACCTCGTTCTCCTCGGTGACGGCTACGTCGATTCGAAGGAGAGCGCCGAGCTGGAAGCGATCACGGCCGCGCGCGTGTCGAAGCGCCTGAGCATGCAGGCCCTGGTCGACGTGCTCGTTCGCGTGTCTCAGGGAGAACGCCCCGGAGACGTGCCGGGGGGGCCGGTCATGGCGCCGCCCCCGGCGCTGGCGGTGGCCGGTCCTGGCCTGAAGCCCTCCGAGCGCGTGCTGCTCGAACTACTCGTCGACGGCAGCGACAACCGCGTGTTGGCCGAACGCCTCGGGTGCACCGAGAAGACGGTGCGCAACCGCTTGAGTGACCTCTACGCCAAGCTGAATCTGCGCAACCGCACGCAGGCTGCGCTGTACGCCATCCGCATCGGTCTTGTCGACCCGTCGAAGGTCGAGGCCTGACACCCGGGTGGACGGAGCCTAGGCGCCGTTCGGTGGGTGTTCGGACCCTCAAACGGGGTTCGGTCGGTGCGCGGTGTGCTCCCCGGTGGCCCGCCTCGCGGCGGGAAACGCGCGCACGCGGCGCTCGCCGGCGTACACGTTGAAGCGCCGGTCGCGCAGGAAGCCGACCAGCGTCACGCCGAAGCGCTGCGCGACCTCGACCGCCAGGCTGGAGGGCGCCGAGACCGCCGCGAAGAAGGGAACCCCCGCCGCCACCGCCTTCTGTAGCAGCTCGTAGCTGGCGCGCCCGCTCACGCACACCAGGTGGTCGGCCAGCGGCAGGCGACCCTGCAGCAGTGCCCAGCCCAGGAGTTTGTCGAGCGCGTTGTGCCGGCCCACGTCCTCGCGTAGTGCCAGCAACGTCCCGTCGGGGCGGAACAGTCCGGCGGCGTGAAGGCCGCCGGTGCGGCCGAAGACGGCCTGCGCCTCGCGAAGTCGCTCCGGCAGCGACTCGAGCACCCCTGCCGCAACCACTGGACCAGGCGCCAAGGGCGCCGGGCAGCGCACCTCGAGGGTGTCCAGGTGCGCCTTGCCGCACACGCCGCAGGCGCTGGTCATGGTGAAGTGCCGCTCGAGCCGTTCCAGTGCCGGCAGCTCGGCGGCGCGAAGCTGCACGTTGACGACGTTGGCGCGCTCGTCCTCGGGTACCGCGGTGCAGTAGCGGATGCTTCGGAGTTCCTCGCGCGTGTGGACGATGCCTTCGCCGTGCAGGAAGCCGGCGGCCAGCTCGAAGTCGTTGCCGGGCGTGCGCATGGTTACGGCCACGGTGGTGCCGCCTGCGTACGCGGCGCGCGGCGTGTCGGCGCCGGTCATCAGCCGGATCTCGAGCGGCTCCTCGGCCGCGACGACATCGCGTTCCGGCATTCGGCGCTCATCGCCCTGCACGCGCGTGACGGCGACGCGTCGGGTCGGCCGGGAGGTCCCCCTCATACCCGGGGCACGGAGGCGGCCGCCTCCGACTCGCCGGCCACCGCCTGAGCGGTCCCGGCGCGTTCGATGCGAGCGGTGGCGTCCTTGTAGGCGGGGATCTGCGCGTTGGGGGAGCGTGCGCCGGGGTCGACCAGCACGTTCGCCTCGGGCCAGTGGAGCTGCACCGAGCCGGGGGCCACATCGGCGGTGAAGAGCCGGCCTCGGAAGGCGCCGTGCTCGTTCTCCACCACCACGGCCTGGCCGCCGCCGATGCCGAGGCGCGCGGCGTCGTCAGGGTGAACGATGACGGCGTCGCGTGGCAACCGGTTCATGGGGTCGATGTCCTCGTGGACGATGCTGTTGAACTGCTTTCCGCGCCGGGTGATGACCACGAAAGCGCCGTCGTCGCGACGCAGCTCGGGCGGGGCGGCTGCCAGGAAGCGCGCCCTGCCGCTCGGAGTCGGGAAGGTCCAGCCTTCGCACAGCCGCGGCCCGCCGTACTGGACCTGATCGCCCTTCTTGGCGAGGGTCTGGATGCCGTCGTACATCGGGATCACGCGCGCGATCTCGTTGCGGATGGCGGGCGTGCCCGAGAAGCGGACCTTCTCGGCCAGCCCCGGCCGGGCACGGGCCACGATCTCGGAGAGCACCTCCCATTCGGGACGGGCCTCGGCGATGCGCGGACCCGGGATCTCGGGACTGAAGACGATGCGGCGCTCGGTGGAGGTCTCGGTCACCCCGCCGGGCATCTCGTAGCGGGTGGTGGCGGGCAGCAGCAGAACGGTGTCGGCGGGGTCCTGCAGCATCTGGCTGCTCGGCACGATGTCGAGGTGTACGCGCAGGCCGATCCGGTCGAGCGCGTCGTCGACCCCGGTCGGTCCCGGCATGACCTCGCGAAAGTTGCCGCCGACCGCCATCAGCACGTCGATCTCGCCGCGTCGCGCCGCCTCCAACATCTCGGGAGTGGTGAGCCCCTTGCCGGTCGGCACCTCGAAACCGTACAGCGCAGAGAGCTCGGCGGCGTGCTCGGTGTCGGCGGGGCGGCCGCCCGGCAGGACCGTGGCGTAGGCGCCCATCTCGGCACCGCCCTGCACGCCGGAGTGGCCGCGGATCGGCATGAGGCCGCAGCCCTCGCGCCCCACGAAGCCCTTGGAGAGGGCCACGTCGATGATGGCGCGCACGTTCTCCTCGCCGAAGGCGTGCTGGGTGATGCCCATGCCCCACACGAACACCGCGCGGCGCGCCTGGCCGAGGAGCTCCGCGTAGCTCTCCATGGCGGCGCGCGAGACCCCGCTGGCGCTCTCCAGCGCCTCCCAGGAGAGGCCGTCGAGCACCGCGACCAGCTCCTCGAAGCCCTCGGTGTGCTCGTCGATGAAGGCGCGATCGACGCTTCCCGCCCGGATCATCGCCTTGAGCGTGCCACGCAGGAAGGCCTGATCGCCGCCCGGCGCGATGCGGAAGAAGTGGTCGCTGATGCGGGTGCCGAAGAGCGCGCTCTCCACGTCTGAAGGCACCCAGTAGCGGTCCATGCCCGGCTCGACGTAGGGGTTGACGGTCACCACCTTCGTACCCGCCCTCTTGGCGTGGTAGAGGTACTTCATCACCACGGGCTGGTTCTTGGAGACGTTGGAGCCGAGGAAGGTCACCACGTCGGTGCCGATCAGGTCGGTGTAGGAAACGGTCGTGGCGGCGACGCCCAGGCCCGCCTTGAGCCCCACCGTGCTGGGGGAGTGGCACACGCGGGCAGCGTTGTCGACGTTGTTGGTGCCGAGCGCGCGCATCGCCTTCTGTGCAACGTAGTAGGTCTCGTTGGGGATGCCGCGGCTGGTCAGGTAGAGGTAGGCACGATCCGGCTCGGTGGCGCGCAGGCGCTCGGCGACGAGGTCGATCGCATCGTGCCAGGCGATGCGCGTGAAGCCGGGCTCGCCGCGGCGGCGGATCATCGGGTGGGGGAGCCGCCCCAGCGCGCGCAGCTCCCGCGAACGCAGCCCCTTGAGCTTCGACACGTCGGCCAGGCGGCTCGGGTCGAGCGGACCCATGGTGTTGAGGCGCAGCAGGCGCAGCCGCACGTTGCACAGGTGCACCCCGTCGATGGTCCAATCGCTCATGCCGCTGGTGCCCAGGGCACACCCGTCGCACACGCCGTCTTGCAGGATGCGCCAGGCGTAGCCGGCGGCGTCGCGGTTCTCCCACGCGGCCCTGAACACCTCCTGGAAGTTCTCGGTGTGCGCCAGCGGCACGCTGGTGGCCCAGGTGGACGCGTCCCAACCCTTCTTTCTGGGCGGACGAACGGAACGCTTCGGTCGGCTGCTCATGAAAGGCATAGCTCGCGCTCCTCCCCTGCGAGGTATACGCGCGGCCGGATGCAGCCGGCACGACCCCCACGGACGTTTCGGTTGGCGCCACTATAGGCCCGCGTTCCATGCGAGCGATGAGTGCACCGCGACGTCATGCCGCCGGCGGGCACTCGCGGGGCGGGGGAGCGCTAGGCTGAAGGCGGGAGGTCCCGCGAGCGTAAGCAGCTTCGCCTGGATGAAGGTGCTCGAGTCGGCGGCGGTAGGTGTGGGGGTGGCGGTCGCGGCGTTGTACGCCGCGACGCCGTGGCTGCGACCGACGGGCCGATGGCGCTGGCCGTTGTTCGGCGCGTTCGGGGTGCTAGGCGCGGCGGTCGGGGCGAGCGCTGTGCTGCTGCAGCGAGCGATCGGCGGAGCCGAGCTGGCCTGGATCGCGGCGGCGCCGCTGATGACGGTCGGCTTGCTGGGGCTCGACTTCGAAGGCGCGACCCCCTGGTACGCCAGCGCCCTGTCCGAGGTCGGTCGCGCCGAGATCGAGCTGTTGGACGAGCGATGCAGCGGCGCTGCAGTTTGCGTGCAGGTGTGCCCGCGCGGGGTGCTGGGTATGGACGGCCGACGCCGCAAGGTCGTCATCCGGGAACCCGAAGCCTGCATCTGCTGCGCGGCGTGCATCGTGCAGTGCCCCGAGGACGCGCTGCGCTTCCGTTTCCCGGACGGAAGAGTGGCCGAGGCTTCGGTGCTGCGGCGCACCCGCTTGAACCTGCTCGGCAAGCGCACCGTCGAGCTGCGTGACCCGGAGGCGTAGACACCCTTCCCGGACCGAGCTGGAAGACGTGCGCGGTGGAGCGGTGGGGGTGCCGTAACGCTCCAGTAACGGTCGGTTGCCTACACTCCTTCGCGACGAAGGAGGTAGGGCCATGCGAACGAGGGCTCGAGCGATCGGTCTGGTCCTGGTAGGTCTCTTGGGGCCGTTGCTGCTGGTGGCGTGCGGGGGCGGCACCTCCACGACGTCGACGACGCCTCCGACAAGCCCGCCGGCGGCGCCCGCGACGGCGAGCATCGGTCCCGCGGGCGGCACGCTCACGTCGGCCGACGGCGTGGTGACCTTGAAGGTTCCCAAGGGCGCGCTCACTCAGACCGTCACCCTTGGCATCGCGCCGGCGACGAAGGCCCCTTCCGGGGCGGTGCTGGCCTACGAGCTGACGCCGTCGGGTACGGTCTTCGCCGTTCCCGCCACGCTGACGGTCGACACCAGCGCGCTGAGCTTGCCCACGGGCACTACCGAGGCGGACGTGCGCATCGAGACCGCCTCGAGCGGCGCCTGGAAGGGCCTGTACACCACGCTCGACAGCGCCAAGCACACTGCCAGCGCGTCGCTGGCGCACCTGAGCACCTACGGGGTAGTGGCGCTGGGGCTGTCGAGCCAGCTTGTGCTGGGGTGGACCAGCGGCGATCCCATGGCCTCCGTCTACCTCGATGACGCGACCTCGGGCATGCATGAACAGGTGACCGTGGCGCAGCCCGTATCTGGCGAGGGGCCGCCGACGTCCGCGAAGGTTCCGGCCGCGCCGGGCTGCTTCATGTGGGACTGGTTGCATGCCCTGGACTATTACGATGTCAGCGGCACCCACGCGTGGGTCGCGAGTGGTAGCTATCCCACCGCTCCCGTCGCCACGGCCAGCGATGCCTTCGCCATCTCCGGTTCGGGCGCGGACTTCACCATCACGTCCTTGTTGAAGGGCGACGCGGGTAGGGGCAGTGCCGTGGCGGGTACCTACGGCGGCACGTATTCGGACATCTACCCCAACATCATCGCAACGATCCAGAACCCGAGTGGAGCCGCCCGCACGATCACGCTGCGCTGGACGTCGCACGCCGCGTACAACGGCACGATCATGGGGACCACCTACACTGGCGGTGCCGATGTCGAGATCGACTACGTCGCTGCAGACGGCACCACCTGCCTGCTCGGCTCCCAGCGCCCTTCGCCGCATCTATACGCGGCGAAAGTCAACACCGCCACCACCAATACCCTGACCTATGCCGTCCCGGCCGGTGCTGCGACGATCTGGGTCAATGTCGAGAAGGCGACCGACATCCACATCCCCTTGGACATCTACCGGACGACCGACCTGGTGGCCACCCTGGGCGAGGAGCTGCGCGTCCAGGTCGAGTGAGCGCGGCAGGTAGGGTGCGGGCCCCGGCAGCGGACCACGCGTTGCCGGGGCGCTCCCGTTCGGCGCGGGCTGCCGCGGAGGGGCGCCAGCCCGCCTACACCGGTTGCGCCTGCTCGACCGCAGCCAGTGCCGCTCCCCGCTCGAGTGCCCGCAGGTTCACCCCCAGAAGGTCGCGTCGGCGCTCGGGGATGACGTGCTCGAGCGTGGCCTGCACCTGTTTCAGGTCCAGCACCGGCAGCCGCGCCAGCAGCGCGCCGACCAGCACCAGGTTGGTGACCCGCTTCTCGCCGAGCGCCTGCGCGGTGTCGTCGCCCGGTACCAGCAGAGCCGTGAGGTCGGTGCGGCCGGGCCGCTTGTCCACGATGGAGCTGTTCACCACCAGCACCCCGCCCGTCTTGACCAGGGGCTCGTAGCGTTCCAGCGACGGCAAGTTCAACACGATGGCGGCGCGCGGGTTGCGCACCACCGGCGAGCCGATGGGCGCGTCGGAAACGATGGTCGTGCAGTGCGCGGTGCCACCGCGCATCTCGGGGCCGTAGGAGGGGAACCAGGTGGTGTGCAGGCCGGCGTCGAGCGCTGCGTAGGCCAGCAGCTGGCCCGCGAACAGCGCGCCCTGTCCGCCGAAGCCGGAGATGACGATCTCGGTCTGCATCAGCGGCCTTCCTTCGCGGCCGGCTCGCCGTTGCCGCCCGGTCCGGCCTTGCCCGGTGCCCGGAACTCGCCCAGCGGGTAGACGGGCACCATGGAATCGCGGATGTAGTCGAGAGCCTCCTGGGCGCCGAGGCCCCAGTTGGTGGGGCAGCTCGAGAGCAGCTCGACCATGGTGAAGCCGAGGCCCTGCTGCTGCACCTCGAAGGCCTTGCGGATGGCCTTCTTGGCGCGCCGGATGTGCACCACGTCGTGGAGGCTCTGACGCGCCACGTAGGCAGCGCCGTCGACCTGCGCGAGCAGCTCGCTCATCTTCAGCGGGTAGCCCTGGGTGGCGACGTTGCGGCCCAGCGGCGAGGAGGTGGTGCGCTGGCCGGCCAGCGTGGTGGGCGCCATCTGGCCGCCGGTCATGCCGTAGATGGCGTTGTTGATGAAGATCACGGTGATCTGCTCGCCGCGTGCGGCGGCGTGCAGGATCTCGGCCGCGCCGATGGAGGCGAGATCGCCGTCGCCCTGGTAGGTGAACACGGTCTTGCCCGGGCTGGTGCGCTTGATGCCCGTGGCCATCGCGGGCGCGCGGCCGTGGGGCGCCTGCGCGAAGTCGAGCGCGAAGTAGTTGTAGGCGAACACCGAGCAACCGACCGACGCCACCCCGATGGTCGTCTCGCGCAGGCCCAGCTCGTCGATCACCTCGGCGACCAGGCGGTGGGCGATGCCGTGGGTGCAGCCCGGGCAGTAGTGGGTGGACGTCGGTGCCAGCGCTTCGGGGTAGGTCACCACCGGCGCCAGCGTGCGGCTGGGTGCCTGAACGCTCATGCCACCGCCTCCTCGGGATGGAGCTCTCGCTGCAGGTCCCGGATGGCGCCCAGGACCTCGACGGGCATCGGTACCACGCCGCCGGTGCGCCCGAAGAAGTGGATCGGCACGCGCTCGCGGGTGGCGCGCCGGACGTCGGTCAGCATCTGCCCGGCGTTCATCTCGACCACCAGGATGGCGTCGACCTCCTCGGCGAGGCGCCGCAGGCGCTCCTCGGGGAAGGGGAAGAGCGTGACCGGCCGCAACAGACCGACCTTCACGCCCTCGGCGCGGGCAGCTTCGATGGCCGTGAGCGACAGCCGGCCGGCGGTGCCGAAGGCGACGACCGCGATGCGGGCGTCCTCGAGGTACGTCTCGTCGAAGCGCACCTCGTTCCGCTCGATCTCGCGGTAGCTGGCCTGCAGCTCCTGGTTGTAGGCCTCTTCCTCCTCGGGGTCGAGGTAGATGGAGGTGAGGGCGTGGGGCTCCCGGCCGCTGGCGCCGGTCAACGCCCAGTCCGGGCGCTGCTCGATGGGGCGGGGCTCGGTCATCGGCGGCAGCTCGGCGGGCTCCATCATCTGGCCGAGGCTGCCGTCGGCCAGGACCACGGTGACGCACCGATAGCGCTCGGACAGGTCGAAGGCCAGGACCGTGAGGTCGATGAGCTCCTGTACCGTGGCAGGCGCCAGCACGATCATGTGCATGTCGCCGTGGGGGCCGCCCTTGACCATCTGGTTGTAGTCGCTCTGCGCCGGGGCGATGTTGCCGAGGCCGGGCCCGCCGCGCATGATGTCGACGAGGACCACCGGGACGCGCGAGCCGGCGATGTAGGACAGGCCCTCCATCATCAGGCTGACGCCGGGGCTGGACGACGAGGTCATGACCCGCACGCCGGCGGTGGCGGCGCCGTAGACCATGTTGATGGCGGCCACCTCGCTCTCGGCCTGCACGAAGGTGCGGCCCAGCTCGGGCATGCGCCTGGCCATGTGCTCGAGCGCCTCGGTCTGCGGCGTGATGGGGTAGCCGAAGTAGGCCTCACAGCCGGCGCGGATCGCCGCCTCGGCGAAGGCGACGTTGCCCTTGAGCAGCTGCCGGGCCATCAGGCGGCCGCCCGCTCGCGGTAGACGGTGAAGGCGGCTTCGGGGCAGATCACGGAGCACAGCTCACAACCGGTGCACAGGCCGTCGGGGTCGGTCAGCTCCACCGGGTGGTAACCGTGCGCGCTGAAGCGCGTGGTGAGCGCGAGCAGACCCTTGGGGCACACCCCGGTGCAGAGCCCGCACCCCTTGCACAACGATTCGTCGACGGTAACGGTCCCCTTCATGGGTCCCTCCTTGCTTGTCCGTTGCTTCACGGTAGCTCCGGCGGAGTGGGCCTTTTGTCCCTCCCCGGTACAACACACCGCTCGCGTGCGGGCCCGAGCGCCCCCGCATGCGCACTCTCCGGGAACGGGCCGCGCGAGCCGCGGTATGCGCGGCGGCGCCGTCCGCCTAGCCTTCGGTGGCCGTGGCGTCGCGCTCGGGCCGCGCCGAGCGCAGGCGCTGGGCGAGCGCCAAACGCAGCTCGCCCCACACCCCCACCGGTGAGTCGGCGATGGCCACCGCCTCCAGCGCCCGCAGGACGCCGAGACCCGCAGGGTGCGCCAGGTAGCGTGCTTCCCAGGAGGGATGGAACTTGCTCTTGAACACGTGCAGGCCCTTGAAGTTGTACAGCGCGTTACCGCGCTCGAACACGGTGGCGAGAGCGCGTTCGGTGAGGGGAGCGCGAGCCGAGGCGTCGAGCCCGCTCAACGCCGACAGACCCAGATCGGCACGTGCCAGCCCCCGGTCGCGCAGGTGCTCCAGGAGCCGCACGAAGAGGAACAACATGGTCTCGGAGGGCGCGCCGTCCACGAATCGCATGAGGTCGACCGCCAGCCCACCACGGCCGTACTCGGGGATCAGGTTCACGAACGCCAGGACGCGCCCCTCGGCATCCTCGACGATGGCGACGGGGCATGCCGCGACGTACGCCTCGTCGAAGCGCCCCAGGGAGAAGTCCTTCTCCGCGGTACGCCGGCTCCGCAGCCACGCCGTGGAGACCGCGGCCAGGGCGTGCATGCGCTCGGGCGGTTGCGGCGGCTCGTGCCACGCCATCCGGTAGCCTTCGCGCTCCATCCGGTTCACGCCGGCACGCAGGTTCTTGTTGCGACCGCCAGACACGGTGAAGGCGTCCAGGTCGACGATGGCCTCCTGGCCGATGAGGGTGGTCTGCAGGCCGGCGTCCCGGTAGTGCCCCCGGGTTTCGGGCCGCGTCTGGTAGAACACGGGCTGCCAGGCGCGTTCACGACAGAAGCGGGCGAACGCCGCCACCGCCGCGGCGACGTCGTCGTCCGGGCCGATGGGATCGCCCAGCGCCAGCCCTACGTTGCCGACCGGCTTGTAGGCGACGACCGAGCCGCCGGGCGTGAAGAGGTACTGCTTCTCGCCGAGCAAAGCGATGTGGGCCAGGCTGGAGCGCCCGTGCGCCTCCACCAGCGCCCGCGCCGCCCGCCGCTCGGTCTCGTCGGCGCGCCCACGCTCCACGACCGGCCTCAACGCCATCACCATGGCGGTGCCGAGGCTGCCCGCCGCCAGCAGGTAGATGCTGTCGAGGAAGAACCGCGCCAGCCGGGTGTGGGGAAGGGGAGGGGCGCCGAAGGTGAACATCGAGACGGTGGCCGACAGGGCCTGTGGCAGGCTCAGGCGCAGGTGGAACTCGTGGTCGAGCGCGTCGTAGCCGAGCGTGCCGTAGAGCAGCGTCACGAACACGGCCAGCACCAGCACGCGCAGCGCCATGCGTGCGGTCGGGCGGTCGTGGCGCGCCACGAACTGGTGGCGGCCCAGCAGCAGCAGCGCCAGCATGACCAGGCTGACGGCGGCGGCTTCGAGCTCGAGTCCCTTGAGCAGGTTCGCGAGCGTTCCCAGGCTCAGAACGGCCACGCTCAGCCACCAGGCGTTGCGCTGGCGGCGCGCCAGGCCGCGTGCCAGCACCAGCAGCGCGAAGCCCGACAGGCCGGCGGCGAGGCGACTGGCGGCGCGGTACTCGAACGGCACCACGCCGCGAAGCAGGTCGAGCCGCTCGGGTACCGTCGCCTTGGCGGCCGACCATACGTCCACCAGGCCGACCGCGAACACCAGGAGCACCACCAGACGCACCCACCAGCCCGCGTCGACGTGGGTGTCCCAGCGCCTCACCGCGCGCTCCCGCCGGAGTCGCGGCGGCGCCCGCGAACACCGGCGAGCCATCCCGCGGTGCCGCCGTAGAGCACCGTCATCAGATGCTCTGCGCCCGCGTTGACGTCGCGGCCCAGCACATCGTGGGCGGCGGCCGTGTCCAGCCAGATGACCAGCGTGACGAGCGCGAAGGCGGGCACCAGCCAGCGCCAGCGCGGCGTCATCGCCAGCACCGCCGCCAGCGCCCCGAAGTAGCCCGCGGAGGCGCCGATGTCGCGAGCGTTGCGTATCAGCCCGGCGGTGGGAAGCAGCACGTAGAACAGCGCCAGCGTCAGGAACGACAGCACGTGCAGTCCCAGGAAGGCGAGGGCCGCCCACCAGCTGCCCGCTCGGCGCTCGAGCAGGCCCACCCCGAGGCCGGTGAGGACCAGCGCCTGCAGCAGGCTCCAGGGGTCGATGGTGAACCAGGGAGCGCTGAGCAGGCGCCGCAGATCCAGGGAGAGCCCGTCGGTCGGCCGGAATCCGGCATCGTGGATCACGTAGCGCGGCACCGCGTGCCAGGCGCTGCCGGTCAGCAGGCCGACCACGACGAGCACGAGGAGCAGTGTCAGCGTGACCGGGTAGCGCCGCAGGCCGAGGGCCCAGGAGGGGGTGCGGGAGGAGGGTAGGCCCGAGGACGCCATCCACGGCCAGGATAATCCCCGCCCGCTACCCGGATCGGGCCGGAGACGACCGTGAGGGCGAGTCTGGGGCGCGCCGGGCCGGCGATGAGCGTGGTATGTCGGTAGGCATGAGTGAGCCGGCGCTAGGCAGTCCATGGTGGGGCGAGATGGAGCTGACGCCGGGGGAGCTTCGCCACTGGCACGTCGGTCCCTACCGCCTGTGGGTGCGGGCGATGGCACAGGAGTGGCGGCTGTGGAGCCTGTCGAGCGTCGACGCCATGGCCGAGGAGATGGTTCTCGGCGCCGAGGCGCAGGACGGCGAGGTGCCGGCCGAGGCGGCACTCACCCGGGTGGGGTTGACCTCGGCGCGTCCGGTCCTCGAGCTGCGGCCGGCACTGGCCGACCGCGACGTGGTGGTGCGCCCCGATACCCCGGTGGTGGTGCCGGGTGGAGTGCGGCTCGAGCTCTACGTCACGACGCCGGTGTGGGTCATCGCGCGTGCCGGCGGGGCCGTGCCGCTCCTCGACGAGCCCAGCCTCCGCCTCTCCGATACCTGGTTCGGCCCCAACACGCTGGAGGGGGAACTGGCCTACGCCATCCGCACGGCGGCGAGGCTCGAGCTCGAGGAACTGCCGCGCCGCCCGCACCGGGCCATCACCAAGGTGGCCGTCGTCAACGGAGCGCGCGAGGCGCTGGTGCTCGAAAAGCTCAAGGTGCCGGTGGCCGGCCTGGTGCTCTACGCATCCGAGCGCAGCGGTCTGTGGACCGACCAGGTCACGCTCGAGCGCAAGCAAGGGAGTGGCCTGGCCGAGGCATCGGTGGGCGCCGGACCGAACGTACCGGGGGTGGAGACCGAGCGCATCGCCGATCCCCGCGTCGTGACGCCGTCACGCTTCTCGCTGAACGCCTTCGGGCGACTGCTGGGCGTGTGAGGAGGGAGGGAAGATGGGCTGGCTCACATCGACGCTACATCTCCAGGTGTCCCCCGAGCAGGTGGCGGCCGCCGTCCGGGCCGGAGTCTACGTGGTGCTGGGGTTCGCCCTGGCGCGCCTTACCGCCGTCACCGTCACCCGCGCCACGCGCCACATGGGCGCCCAGGAGCGGGTGCTCCTCAGGCGGCTGGCGAGCTACGTCGTCCTGGCGCTGTTCCTGGCGTCCGCGCTGAGGGAGGCGGGCTTCCGCTTCGACGTGCTGCTCGGCGCCGCTGGCATCCTCACGGTGGCGGTCGGGTTCGCTTCGCAGACGTCGGCCTCGAACATGATCTCGGGGCTCTTCCTGATGCTGGAGCGCTCCATCGCCATCGGTGACGTGATCAACGTCAGCGGCACCATCGGCGAGGTGCTGTCGGTCGACCTGCTGTCCACTCGCCTGCGTACCTTCGACAACTTGATGGTGCGCATCCCCAACCAGACCATGGTCACCACCCCGATCACCAACTACAACCGGTTGCCGATCCGACGTTTCGACATGCAGGTGGGGGTGGCGTACAAGGAGGACCTGGCCAAGGTCGAACAGGCGCTGCTCGACATCGCCGATCGCGACCCGTTGTGCCTCGAGGACCCGGCACCGCTGCTGATCGCCATGGGCTTCGGAGCGTCGTCGATCAACTACCAGCTCTCGGTCTGGGCCAAGCGCGAGAACTGGCTCGAGCTCCGGAACCGCATCACCCGTGAGGTGAAGGCCGGCTTCGACGAGCTCGGGATCGAGCTCCCGTTCCCCCACGTGTCTCTCTACGCCGGCAGCGTCACCGAGCCGTTCCCGGTGGTGGTGACGAACCCGGCGGCCGTGACGGGCGGACCCGCTTCGTCCGGCGCTGCCGCGGCGCCCCCGGAGGCCGAAGCATGAGCGCGCCCGGAGCGGGTCCCGGCGTCTCGCCGCCAAAGCCGCGGGTCTGGTACGCGACCTTCCCGACCCTCCACGCCGAGCCCTTGATGGTGGCCGGGCAGCTCCGCATTCCGCAGGACGTTCCCGGCCCGCTCCCGGCCGTGGTGATCGTGCACGGCTCGTTCGGCGTCGACGGCCGCGGCGCCGCCATGGCGGAGACCCTGAACGCCGCGGGGATCGCCACGCTGGAGATCGACATGTGGAGCCCACGCAGCCTGGCGGGCGCGCTGTCACGGCCGGAGCACACCGCCGAGACCTTGCCCGACGCCTTCGGCGCGCTGCGCTACCTGGCGGGCCGCCCCGAGATCGACGGGGACCGGGTCGGCATCACCGGCTTCTCGTGGGGTGGCGGGGTGTCGATGCTGACCGCCACCCGCCGCTACGTGCGGGAGATCGTCGGCGAGGGGGGCGAGCGCTTCGCGGCGCACGCGCCCTTCTACCCGGTGTGCTGGGCCTACAACCACCGCCCGGGGTACGAGTTCTCGGGGCTCACGGGCGCGCCGGTGCTGCTGCAGGCCGGGGCGGAGGACACCTACGATCGTCCCTCCGGCTGCCCGGACCTGGTGGCCGCACTGCCGGAGGAGGACCGGAGGCACGTGCGCGTGATCGTCTACGAGGGCGCCACTCACGCCTTCGACCGCCCGGGACCCGCCGTCACGGTGAACGATCCGCATGCCCACGAAGGGAAGGGCGGCGAGGTCACGTTCGCGCCGAACCCGGAGGTGACGGCGCGGGCGCACCGCGAGACGGCGGCGTTCTTCAAGGACGTGCTCGCCCCCCGCGGCTGAGCATCCCGCAGAGCAGCCTGCCGGAGCCGACCCTGCCGGAACCGACCCTGCCGGCAACGACCCTGTGGGCGCAACGGGGACGCCCGTCCCTCGCGCGTCTGCCGCCCTCCCCGCTACGGTGTCGGGACGGGGGTGGAGGGAGGCCGGCATGCCCAGCGGCACGCCGATCGTGGATCGAGCAGCGAGCGGGAAGTCGGTGTCGCCGGCACCGGGTCCGGCCCTGCGCGTCGAAGGCCTGACCAAGAGCTTCGGCGAGGTGATCGCCGTCGACGGCCTCACGCTCGAGGTGCCGCGCGGCACCGTCTTCGGCTTCCTGGGGCCGAACGGCGCCGGCAAGACCACGACCATCGGGATGCTGCTGGGCCTCGTGCACCCCACGCGCGGCCGCGTGGAGGTACTCGGCCGGCGCGTGCGGCCGGGGGATCCCACTGCGCTGCGACGGGTCGGGGCCCTGGTGGGCGCCCCCGCGCTGATCCCGTCGTTCAGCGCCCGGCGCAACCTGGCGTTGCTGGCGGGCCTGGTGCCGGGGCACGACGGACGCGCCGCCATCGACGCCGCCCTGCGGCGCGTGGGCCTGGGCGACGCCGCGCACCGGCGGGCGGGCACGTTCTCGACGGGCATGAAGCAGCGCCTCGGACTGGCCATGGCCCTGATCGAGGAGCCCGACCTGCTCATCCTGGACGAGCCCACCAGCGGCATGGACGCGGCGGCCCGCCGCGAGGTCAAGAACCTGCTGCGGGAGGTTGCGGCCGAAGGCGTCACCGTCTTCCTGAGCAGCCACCTGTTGCACGAGATCGAACAGGTGTGCGACGAGGTCGCCGTGCTCGACCGGGGGCGCCTGGTGACCCGCGGCACGGTGGCCTCGCTGCTGCCCGACGCCACCATGGTTCGGGTGCGGGTCGACGACCCGGCGGCCGCGGCGCGACGCCTGGAGGAGCTGGAGGGCGTCACTCGCCTCGGCGCGAACGGCTCCTACCTCGAGGTCGAGGGGGTCGATCCGCAACGCCTGGTCGCGTTCCTGGTGGGCGTTGGCCATGTGCCGAGCGAAGTGACGAGCGGCCGGCCCGACCTGGAGACGCTCTTCTTGCAGCTCACCGCCCCCGAGGAGGGCGCACGGACGGGGGTGGAGGCGTGATCGCACTGACCTCGGCCGAGCTCACCAAGCTCTTCCGCAGGCCGCCGCTGTGGCTGCTGCTGGGCGGGGTCGGAGTGGCACTGGTGCTCCTCGCCGTCGCCATCGCCCTTTCGGCGCCGCCCGAGGCGGGCGAGCGGCCGAGCGCGCTCGAGCTCGCCGTGCCCTTCGGCATCCTGGCGGTCCAGGTGCTGGCCGCCATCGCCGGGGCTGCCCTGGCCCAGGAGTATCAGTGGCGGACGCTGCCGCTGTGGCTGTCGCGCGGGGTGGCCCGCGGGCCACTGCTGCTGGCGCGCTTCCTGGCGACCCTCCCGGCACTGCTGCTGGTCGCGCTGGTCTCCGTGGCGGTCGGCCTCCTGCTGTCGCTCGGCCACCTCGAGGCCGCGCTTCTCGCCAGCAACCTCACCCTCGACGGCCTCGCCCTGGTGGTGCTGGCCATGGCGTACGGCGCGCTGCCGTACGTGGCGCTCTCGCTGGGGCTGGCGGTGGGGACCCGCGCCGTGGCGGTGCCCGTCGGTGGGGTGCTGTTGCTGGCGCTGCTGGTCGAGCCGATCGTGGGCCAGCTGCTACCGCGGGTCGGCGCCTACCTGCCGTCGTCGCTGAGCCGGACGTTGCTCGCCGGAGGCGGGGACGGCCGCCTGACGGCGGGCCTCCTCATCGCCCTGTACACGGCGGTCCTGCTAGCCGTCGCGGTGGCGGCCTTACGGCGCCAGGACCTGACCGGCTGACCGCAGGGCGCCAGCCGGCGGACCCTCAGGCCGCCGAGGCCTCCCGACGCTTGAAGTAGTGGAGGGTACCCATCCAGCTGCCGCAGTAGGTCCAGCCCTCCTGCTCGTTGCGCTCGCGCTGACGCGTGCTGAGCACCTCGGTGATGCGCAGGTAGCGCCACGGTTCGCGCAGTTCCGACTTCTCCGGGCGGCGGAAGTGCAGCACCAGCGGGCCGAAGCCGGTCAGCTCCCAGCCCTGCCGCCCCATCTCGTCCATCACGCCGACCTCGTCGATCGCGGTGGCGGTGCGGTCCTGATACTCCCAGGCTTCATCGAGTAGCGTCATCTTCTCCTCCAGGTCGATCAGGAACAGGTCCTCGACGTGGCTGTCGAACAGCCAGGCGAGGCGCAACGCGGTCTGCAGGCTGGGATCGCTCCGGCCCGTCTCGAGGGCGTTGACCGCTTGGCGCGAGAGCCCCAGACGCTGCGCGAGGTCCGCCTGGGACCAGCCGCGGCGTCGTCTGAGCTCTTTGACGGTGTTCTGCAACGGTTCCCCTCCCCGGGAGCGAGGTCTGCCGCTCCGAAGCGACCATAGTCCAGCCGGCCCGACATGTAAAGTACAAATGTCATGTCGCGCGTGGGTTGCACCGGGCCGGAGCCGCCGCCGTGCCGCCCGCCCCGGCGCCCGCCGGTGCACGATGGGGCATGGTCGATGCTCCGGTCGAGTGGGCCGCCTTCCTGCGCGGCATCAACGTCGGCGGCAAGCACAAGCTGCCGATGAGCGAGTTGCGCGCGTTCTTCGCCGAGCTGGGCGCGCGTGACGTGCGCACCTACATCCAGAGCGGCAACGTCGTCTTCCGGGCCGAGGAGGCGGTCGCCCGGGAGCTGGCCGCGGACTTCGAGCGCCGGGCCGAGGCGCGCTTCGGGTTCCCCGTGCCGGCGGTGGTGCGCTCGGCACCGGAGCTCCGCGCGGTCCTCGCCGGCAACCCGTTCCTCGCCGACCGTGCGGCCGACGATGCGGACGCGAAGGCCCTGCACGTGCTGTTCCTGGCGAGCGAGCCCGATCCGGCCGCGGTCGCCGGCCTCGATCCCGAGCGTTCGGCGCCCGACGCCTTCGCCGTGCAGGGGCGCGAGATCTACCTCCATCTCCCCAACGGGATGGCCCGCACCCGGCTCACCAACGCCTACTTCGACCGTGCTCTGGGCACCACCAGCACGGGGCGCAACTGGCGGACGGTCAGGACGGTCGCAGCCATGATCGAGGGGGTGAACGGCGAGGGCTGAACGATGGGCCGTACCGGTTCCCAATACGGTGCGGCTGGGAGCGCCCCGATGGCCGCCGCCCTGCCGTGGCAGCCGCCGATCGCGCTGCTGCGCCAGGGGCGTGGGCGAGCAGAGCATTAGGATGAACGGCATGAGCGCAGCCAACCCCACCCCTCACGCCGACGGGGCGGTCAGCGCCTTCCTGCGGCGCCACTACCGCCACTTCAACGCCGCGACGGTGATCGACGCGGCCGATGCCTACGTGCGCCACCTCGACGCCGGCGGGGCCATGATGGTCACCCTGGCCGGGGCCATGAGCACCGGCGAGCTGGGACTGTCGCTCGCGGAGATGATCCGTCAGGACAAGGTGCACGCCATCAGCACCACGGGGGCCAACCTCGAGGAGGACGTCTTCAACCTCATCGCCCACGACTATTACGAGCGCGTCCCGCACTACCGCGACCTGACGCCACTGCAGGAGAAGGACCTCCTCGCCCGGCACATGAACCGCGTCACCGACACCTGCATCCCCGAGGAGGAGGCGATGCGCCGCCTGGAGGGGGCGCTGCTCGCCGAGTGGATGCGGGCGGACGCGGCGGGCGAGCGCTACTTCCCGCACCAGTTCCTCTATCGACTGCTGTTGAGCGGCGTGCTGGAGGAGCATTACCAGATCGACCCGCGCGACTCCTGGCTGATGGCCGCGGCCGAGAAGGACCTCCCGATCGTGACGCCCGGCTGGGAGGACTCCACGACCGGGAACATGTTCGCCGCCCACGTCATCACCGGCGAGATCGGCAGCGCCAACACCGTCAAGGGCGGTATCGAGGCCATGACCTACCTGGCCGACTTCTACACGCGTACGGCCGAGCAGCGCAGCATCGGGTTCTTCCAGATCGGCGGCGGCATCGCCGGCGACTTCCCCATCTGCGTGGTACCGATGCTGCACCAGGACCTGCAGCGCCAGGGCGTGCCGATGTGGGGCTACTTCTGCCAGATCAGCGACTCCACCACCAGCTATGGCTCTTACTCCGGCGCCGTGCCCAACGAGAAGATCACCTGGGGCAAGCTCTCGGTGGATACGCCGAAGTTCATCGTGGAGTCCGACGCCACCATCGTGGCGCCGCTGATGTTCGCCTTGATCCTGGGTCAGTAGGGTCGGGCCCCGCCCTCAGGCCGCTGGGACGCCGACCCCCACCAGCGGGTCGCCCGCGTTGATGGCGAGGCTGGTCACTGCGAACAGCGCGATGCCGTCGACAGTGCTGTGTGCCTCCTGGAGCGTCTCGCCCAGCAGGTCGGTGACGATCCCCAGCGCCTGACCGGGATGCACGCGCTCGCCGACCGTGACGGCGGGGTACCAGCAACCGGCGTGGTCGCTGCGCGACCAGGCGAAGGTGTCGATGACCCGGCTCGGCTCGCCGGCCGGAACGTCTCCCTTGCGCATGCCGAGGTGCGCCAGGACGCGTCGCGCGCCCTCCTCGAGCATGCCCACGGCGCTGTCGGGCCACAGCCCCTGCCCGCCGGCCTCCGCCAGCACGGCCGGGATGCCCAGGTCGTGGGCGGCGGCGAAGGTCATGCCGGCTCCGGCCTCCTCGATCCGGAAGGGCAGTCCGAACGCGTTGGCCATGGCGGCGCTGGCCCCGTCGTCTCGCCAGTGGATGGCGAATGGCGTGAGCGCTTCGATGAGGTCGCCGCCGTGCAGGTCCAGGTAGGCGTCGGCGCTCGTCATGAGCTCTTGGACGAGCCAGTGCGCCAGACGCTCGCTGGCGCTGCCATCGGCGCGGCCCGGGAACACGCGGTTGAGGTTCTTGCCGTCCAGGGGGTTCACGTAGATGCTGCGCGCGACGTACGCGCTGGTGTTGACGATCGGTACGATCACGAGCCGTCCCGTCAGCGCGGTGGGATCGAGGGCGGCCAGGCGCTGGGCCGCCGCGATCGAGGCGTACTCGGCGCCGTGGATGCCGGCGGTCACCAGCAAGGTGGGGCCGGCGGCTCGACCCTGGAGGACGTGGCACGGCACGAGGGGCGCCTCGTCGAGCGGCGCCAGTAGCCCGGACCAGCGCGAGCCGGGCGCGAGGTCGTCGGGAGGACGGAGCGAAGCCATGGTCCGCCTCCCGTTCAGCCCTGCTCGAGCGGCCGGATCAGCACCTCGTTGATGCTCACGCGCTTCGGCCGCGTCACCACGTAGCGGATGGCGTCGGCGATGTCCTCGCTCTGGAGCTGTTCCATGCCCGCGATGGCCGTCTCGTAGCGCTCCTTGGTGGCCGCGTGCGGGATGTGGTCGGTCAACTCGGTCGCGACCACGCCCGGCTCGATGAGGGTCACCTTGATGCCGTCGCCGTTGACCTCCCGGCGCAGGGCCTCACTGAAGCCGTTCACGCCCCACTTCGTGGCGTTGTAGCCGCCCTGGGTGGGTCCGGCGAAGCGCCCGGAGACCGACGAGATGTTGACGATATGGCCTCCTCCCCGCGAGCGCATCGGGGCGATCGCGGCGCGGCTCGCGACCATCAGGCCGAGCAGGTTGATGTCGATCATGCGTTTCCAGTCCGCAGGATCGGTCTCCTCGATCGGTCCCAGGAACATGACGCCGGCGTTGTTGACCAGCACGTCGAGGCCGCCGAGCGCCTCCACGGTGGCATCGACCGACTGCTGTGCCCCCTCAGGCGTGGCGAGGTCGCCGGCATGCACGAAGACCTCGGTGCCGCCCCCGCGCAGCTCGTTGGCCAGGGTCTCGAGCCGGTCCGCCCGGCGTGCGCTCAACGCCAGGCTGGCGCCCTCGCGGGCCAGCGCGCGGGCGGTGGCGGCTCCGATTCCGCTCGATGCCCCCGTTACCAGGGCGACCTTCCCATGAAGCGTGGCTGTCGTCGTTTCGCTCATTCGTTCATCCTTTCGTTGCCCGACGCGCGCTCCGCGCGCAGCCAGGCGAGTGCCCGGGACTCCACTTCCTCCGTGCGTGCGGCGGCGACGATCACGACGCCGTCGGCGTCGGCGAGGATCAGGTCGCCTGGCGTCACCTGGACGCCTCCGACTTCCACCGCGACGTCCGCTGCTCCGTTCGAGGTCGGCTCGCCGCGGGCCGGCAGGGTGCCGCGGGCGCGAAGGGGCAGTCCGCTGGCCGTCACCGCACGGATGTCCCGGACGAAGCCGTCGATGACCACGCCGGCGGCGCCGCGCTCCTGTGCGATCGCTGTCAGACGGTCGCCCCACAGGGCGGCCTCGAGGCCGGCGGCGGCCACGACGAGGACCTCCCCCTGCCGCAGCGCTCCGACGCCGGCACGCACCGCGGCGAGGTCGCCATCGGGGGCGGACACGGTGCGAGCCACCCCGACGAAGTCCCCACCGAGCCGGACGTGCCAGACGGGCGCGGTCGCTCGGGCCACGCCCCGGTCGCAGAGCATGCAGCTCACGCCGCCCTCCGAGAGGGCGGGCGCGAGCAGCCGGGCGGCTGTGGCACTCACGGGAGACGTCTCTCGCGTGCGCCCTTGCGATCCGGTTCCTGCGGTTCCCTGCTCATAGGTGGTACAGCTCCCGATACTTCCCGTCGAGGTAAGCGAGATAGGGCTCCGGGGTGAGCCCGCGGCCGGTGGCATGCTCGAGCAGTGCGTCCGCCGCGAAGCGCCGGCCGTGCCGGTAGACGTTCTCCTGAAGCCAGGCACGCAGGGGGCCGGTCTCCCCGCGCTCCAGCGCCGCTGCGATCCCCGGGTCCTGCGTCCGCGCCGCGTCCAACCACTGCGCGCTCATGACGTTGCCGATGGTGTAGGTCGGGAAGCTGCCGAACAGCCCCGTCGACCAGTGGATGTCCTGGAGGCAGCCCTGCGCGTCGTCGGGTACGTCGAGCCCGAGCGTTGCCTCGACGGCGTCGTTCCAGGCGCCTGGGAGGTCCCGGACGCTCAACGACCCGTCGAGCAGGCCCATCTCGATCTCCACGCGCAGCATGATGTGCAGGTTGTAGGTCACCTCGTCCGCCTCGACCCGGATGAGGCTGGGCTCGACGTGGTTGACGGCCCGGTAGAAGGCCTCGGCGTCGACGCCTTCGAGCTGCTCGGGGAAGAACGACTGCAGCGCGCCGAAGTGGGCGTGCCAGAAGGGGCGGCTGCGGCCCACCAGGTTCTCCCACAGGCGGGACTGGCTCTCGTGGGCGCCGTAGCTCGTGCCGGCAACGGCGTAGAGCCCGGGCACGTCGGTGGTGAAGGCGCTGCGTACGTAGGCGGGGTCGACGCCCTGCTCGTAGAGCGCGTGTCCGGCCTCGTGCAACGTGCCGAACAGGCTCATGGGCAGGTAGTCGCGCCGGAAGCGCGTGGTGATGCGTACGTCGTCGCGGGTGAAGGAGATCTCGAAGGGGTGAGCCGACACGTCGAGCCGCCCGCGTTCCAGGTCGTACCCGATGAGCCGGGCGAAGTGCAGCGCCGCGTCGCGCTGTGCGCTCTCCGGGTAGTCCCGCTGCAGGAAGCGCCGGTCGGTACCCGTACCGCTCGCGCGGATCCCTTCCAGCAGGGGCAAGATGCCGCCGCGAAGGGCGCCGAACAGCCCCTGGAGTCGGGCGGCGGTCATACCCGGCTCGTACAGGCCGACGAGGGCGTCGTAGGGGTGCGCCTCGTAGCCGATCGCCTCGGCCATGCGCTGCTGGAGCTCCAGCATGCGCTCCAAGGCAGGCGTGAAGGCGTCCATGTCGGCGTCGGCACGAGCGCGCTGCCACGCGGACTGCGCCACCGAACGGTGTTCCGCCAGCGCCCCGACCAGGTCGTCCGGCAGGCGGTCGAGCAGCTCCAGCGCGGCCGTGAGCTGATCGAGCTCGTCGGCCTCCTCCGGACTCAGCGCCTCGGCGCGCGCCTCCTGCAGGGCGCCAACGAGCTCCCTGGACAGCAGGCGCTCGCGGGTCACCTTCGAGAGGGTGGCGAGCTGCTTGCCGCGTGCCGCGGCGCCCTGCGGCGGCATCTGCGTGCGGGCGTCCCAGGTGAGCAGGTTGACGGCGCACAGCAGGTCGTTGATCTCGGCGACCTGGCTTCGCAGTCGCTCGAGCGAGCTCATGCCTTCCTCCAGGTGTCCGGTAGGGCGCGCCACAGGCGCGCCCAGGCCTCGAGGCCGAGACGGAAGCGCTCCGGCCGGTAGAACTCGTTGGGTGCGTGGATGTCCTCGTCCCCCGTGCTGAACGAGAAGAACACGGTGTCCGCAGCGAGCGCATCGCGGAAGGTCGCCGTGATCGGCACGCTGCCGCCCATGCCCACCAGCGCAGGCTTCGCGCCGAACACGCACTCGAGCGTGTCGGCCGCCGCCCGCACCGCCCAGTGGTCGGGCGCAACGCGGTACGCCGGAGCGCCCTCGCCGGGCCCCTCGATCTCCAGCGTGACGCCAGCCGGGCAGCGTTCCTCGAGATGCCCGCGCACCGCGGCCCCGACGGCGTCCGGATCCTGCCCAGCCACCAGCCGGCAGCTGATCTTGAAGGTCGCTTCGCTCGGGAGCACGGTCTTGCTGCCCGGTCCCTGGTAGCCGCCGTACAGCCCGTTGATCTCGAGCGTGGGGCGGTACCACTGGCGCGCCAGCGTGCCGTAACCGGGCTCGCCGAAGGGAGCGGGCGCTCCCACCTCGGCGAGGTAGGCGGCCTCGTCGAACGGCAGGCTCTCGAGAGCCGCGAGCGCCGCTTCGTCGGGCGGTTCGGCGCCGTCGTAGAAGCCCGCCACCGCTATCCGGCCCCCGTCGTGGAGGCTCGCTACCAGCTCGGCCGCGGCGTGCAGGGGGTTGGCCACCCCGCCGCCGTGGCGCCCCGAGTGCAGGTCCTTGCCGGGCCCGCGCACCGTCACCTCCAGCGTGGTCATGCCGCGCGCGCCGGTCACAAGCGTGGCCACGTCGGGGCGCCACATCCCGCCGTCGGCCGACAGCACTACGTCGCACGCCAGATCGGCGGCACGCTCGCGCACCAGCGGGCCCAGGCTGGGGCTGCCGATCTCCTCCTCGCTCTCGAACAGGAAGCGCAGGTTCACGGGTGGGCGTTCCCCGGCACGCGAGAACGCCTCCGCCACCAGGATGGGGATGAGCATCGACGCCTTGTCGTCGCTGACGCCGCGGCCGTAGAGCCTGCCGTCCCGCTCTGTGAGCTCGAAGGGGGGCGAGCGCCACGCTCCCAGCGGATCGGGCGGCTGCACGTCCATGTGGCCGTAGACGAGCACCGTCGGCGCGCCCTCGCCGGCAGCGTCCCAGCGGGCGTAGACGGCAGGGTGCCGGGGCGTGTCCCACACCTCGACCGCCAGCTCGGGGATCGCCTCGAGCCGCTCGGCCACCCACCGGGACGCGCGCCGCACCTCGCCGGCGAGGGCCGGGTCGGTGCTCACCGATGGGATGGCCACGAAGGCGCCAAGCAGCTCCAAGGAGCGGTCGTAGCCTTCGGCCAGCAGGGCGAGGACGGTGTCGCCGCTGGGCGCTGCTGCGTCCCGGGCGTCCGGAGGGGTCCCCCGTTCCGGCGCCATTCAGCGCCCCCCGTCGACGGAGAGGGTCTGTCCGGTGATCCAGCCGGCGTGGTCGCTGGCGAAGAAGAGCACGGCGTTCACGATGTCTTCGGGCGTTCCCAGGCGCTTCAGCGCGATGCCTTCCAGCAGCCTGCTCTGGCCCTCCTCGCCGTACGACGCCCACTGCTTCTCGGTGGTCGAGTTGGACAGCACGAAGCCGGGCGCAACGGAGTTCACCGTGATGCCCCACCGTCCGAGCTCGTGGGCGAGCTGGCGGGTGAGGCCGATCTGGCCGGCCTTGGCGGCGGCGTACGCCTGGATGCCGGTGAGGCTCACGCCCAGCCCCGCCCCGCTGGAGATGTTCACGATGCGCCCGGAGCGCGCTGCCTTCATCGACGGCGCGACGGCGCGGCTCGTGTAGAAGGCGCCATCCAGGTTGACGGCGACGATGCGCCGCCAGTCCTCGTCCGGGACCTCCTCGAGGGGCCTGCCGATCTGGCCCAGCACGCCGCCGGCATCGTTGACGAGGATGTCCAGCCGACCGCTGGCGTCGAGCGCGTGCCCGACCCATGCGTCCACGGCCTCGCGGGCGGAGACGTCGACGGTCGCCGCCTCCAGCGGCCGCCCGGCGTCCTTCGCCAGCCGTTCGGTCTCGGCGAGCTCGGTGGCGGCCACGTCGCTGGCGAAGACCGACGCCCCGAGGCCGGCCAGGCCGAGCGCGATGGCGCGCCCGAAGCCGTGGGCCGCACCGGTCACCAGCGCGGTCTTGCCGTCAAAGCGCAGCTGCATGGGGATCCCCTTCCGGCCGGTCCTCGGCGATGGCGGCGAGGTTCTCCCAGGCGCGCGCACGCTGGCCGCTCTCGACCTCGTGCATCAGGGCCACCAGCCTCCGCAGGCGCGGGACAGCGACCCCGTGCTCCACGGCGATGCGCAGGATGGGCGTGAACTGGGCGTCGGTCTCGGTCTTGCGGTGATGGACGGCGAGGTCGCGCCAGACGCCGGAGTGCGTCTTGGCCGAGCGCCGATTGAAGGCCACCATGGCGTCGAACGAGGTGCGAGCCGCGGCCGGGTCTCCGCCCGGGCCGAAGGCAGCCGGGTCGAACCCGTTGAAGCCGACCGGGCGGGCACCGTGCGCGGCGGCCACCGCCATGACCTCGCGGGCCAGCGCCGCCAGCACCGGTCGCATCGATGGGTCGTCCAGGGTATCGACGATGCTGGCGTCGGTCAGCGCCTCGGCGAAGAGCATCGCGCCGTAGCCCATCTTCCCCCACAGGTAGCCCCAGATGTTGTCGCTGGTCTCGGTGCCGGGCTCGAAGTCCCGCAGCACCGCCGCCAGCCGCTGCAGGCGTTCGCTGGAGCGACCGTCGAGCTCTCCGAGCACCACCGCACCGCGCCCCGAGAACTGCACGATGCCGGGCTCGAGCACGTCCGCGCCGAAGTTGACGAACGCCCCCAGGGTTCTCGCCTCGCCGACGGCCTCCTCGAGGACGATCTCGTTCAGGCCGTTCTGCATCGAAACCACGCAGCCGTCCCCGGACACGTGCGGCGCGAGCTGCGTCGCGGCGCGCTCGGTATCCAAAGCCTTGACCGCCAGCAGCACCCAGTCCCATGTCCCCGCGACGGCGTCGGGCGTGACGATGGGCGCGTGGACCGTGAAGGTGTCGATGGGGCCGACGATGCGCAGGCCGTCGCGCCGCGCCGCCTCGACGTGAGCCGGGTTGGCGTCCACGAAGGTGATGTCGTGGCCGGCGCGCGCAAGGTGGGCGCCCACCACGCCGCCGATCGCGCCGGCGCCCCACACGAGCACCCGCAGGCGCGGGGCGGCCGCCCCGTCCGGGGTCACGCCCACGGCCCCTCCAGAGCGGCGCGCGTCTCCTCGACCCCGGCGCGCCACACGCGCTCCATCGCCTCGTCGGGCTTCTGGTAGGCGCCGCCCATGTTGCCGTCGCCCAGCATCGTGCGGACTTCGGGTGCGGTGAGCAGACGCATGCGCGTCATGTCGGTCATGGGCTTGGCGCCCTCGGGCATGCTCACGCCTTCGAGCCGCGTCCAGGCGAAGTTCTCCATCCAGGAGGCGTGGGAGGCGGCCTCGTCGATGGCGTGGACGGCAGCGAAGGTGGCCGGTGCGTTCCACCAGTTGTGCCACTTCACGCGCACGCCCGGGTGCGCGTTCATCCACTCCTGCGCCACCGAACCCGCGGCGCTGTTGCCGCCGTGACCGTTGACGAACAGCACGCGCTTGAAGCCTGTGTCGGCGAGGCTCTCCAGGATGTCCTCGACGATGCGCCGGTAGGTATCCAGGCGCAGGCTCACCGAGCCCGGATAGGACAGGAAGTAGGGCGTCACGCCGTAGTTGAGGGTGGGGAAGACAGGCACTCCGAGCGGCGCCGCCGCCTCCCGCGCCACCCGCTCGGACAGGATGTTGTCGACCGCCAGGCTGAGGTAGCCGTGCTGCTCGGTGCTTCCCATCGGGACCACGGCCCGGTCGTCTCGCTCCAGTTGCCTTTCGACCTGCATCCAATTCATCGCGTGGATCACACGCCTCACTCCTTTGCAGCGCGCGCCTGCCGCACGCTGTCGAGCGTGGGGAGCAGGAGTCGCCCGATGGAACCGACCTCGGGTTCGTAACGGAACTCGAAGGCGTCGACGTTGGGGGGGACGAGCGCGAGCGCGTCCCGCGTGCCGGTCGCGTAGACCATGACGGTGCAGCGGCGCAGGGCCAGACTCAGGGCCTCGGGCTCGAGCGGCACCGCCTCGATCTTGCTCACGTGCGGACAGAAGCGCGTGACGTTGCGACGCAGCGTGGGGAGGAACTCCGGGATGCTGGCGACGACCATCACGCCGGCGTCGGAGGGCACCGCTGCAAGGCGCGTGCGCGTCTCCCTCGAGGGGTGGAAGGTGAGGCTCAGGACGGGGACGTCGTCGCCCACCAGGGCGCGCAGCTCGGCCTCGCGGTTGGCCAGCGTGACGTAAACGTCGGGCGCCGCGTCGCTGGACCCAGGCACCGGGATCGTGCCCGCATCGAAGGTGGTCCACTCCAGAACGTCGCCCGGCGGGAGGTGGCGGCGGATCGCCTCCACGTAGGCCACCGTGGCGTCGGGGAAGATACCCACGAACAGGACGCGCACGACACGTTCGCTGGCTGCGGGACGCTGGGCGCGCATCGTGGCCGCCTCGGCGGCGGCGCTGCGCGAGAACCCGAGCGCCTCGGCCGATGCGAAGAAGGCGTCGACGGCGCGGCCGAGCGCCACCATGGTCTCGGGGGCCTGCTGCGGTGGGAGGCGTTCAGGCACGAAGGTGCCGCGCCCCTGCTGGCTCTCCAGGAGCCCCTGGTCGCGAAGCTCCCGGTAGACCTGGGATACGGTGACCGGCGCCAGGCGGAGCTGGCGCGCCAGTTCCCGCACCGAGGGGAGCTTGCTGCCGCGCGGGATCTCGCCCGTGGCGATGCCGTACTCGATCTGGCCCCGGAGCTGGACGCGGACCGGCAGGGGCAGATCGCGATCCAGCGCCAGGCGCCAGGGGCCCGCGGTGCCGGTGCCCTCGCCCGCAAGCTCCACGTCCCGGTCACGTGTCCGGGCCGGGGTGTCGCCGCCGTGCTGCGTGTCCTGGGCGGCGGCGTCCAGCGCCGACATGTCAGGGGGCTTGGGCCGGGTCATGGGCGCGCTCCGGCAGGGCCTTCGAGCTCGTTCGCGGGCCCTTTCGGACCTGTCGGCCCATGCGGCGCGAACGCGTCCGCCCCGGCCCGATCCGGCGCGAACAGATGGCAGGCGCACTCGCGTCCATCGCGCGCGACCAGCTCCGGGACGTGCACGTCGCAGCCCTCGAAGGCCCGGGAGCAGCGGGGGTGGAAGGCGCACCCGCCGGGAACGTGCAGCGGGCTCGGCAGCTCGCCGCGCACTGCGTCGGTGGTGGTTGTGAGTTCGGGATCGAGCGAGGGCGCAGCGGAGAGCAGCGCGCGTGTGTAGGGATGCCGAGGGTCCCGGAACAGTGCCTCGGTCTCGCCGACCTCCACAACCCGGCCCAGGTACATGACCGCGACCCGGTGCGAGATGTGGCGCACCAATCGCAGATCGTGCGCGACGAACAGCACCGTCAGGTGCAGGCGCTCCTGCAGCTCGAGCAGTAGGTTGATGACCTGCGCCTGGACGCTGACGTCGAGTGCGGAGACCAGCTCGTCGGCGACGAGGGTCTCCGGCTCGAGTGCGAGCGCCCGAGCGATGCCGATGCGTTGCCGTTGGCCGCCCGAGAACTCGTGCGGCATGCGATCGGCGGCGTCGGCGGGCAGACCCACCATGTCGAGCAGCTCGCGCATGCGCCCGGGGATGGCCTTGGCCGGCCGCATGGCGTGCACGCCGAGCGCTTCCCGCAGGATCTGGCCCACGCTCATGCGCGGGTTGAGGCTGGAGTAGGGATCCTGGAAGATCATCTGGACCTTGCGATGGTAGCGCCGTAGGCGCTCGCCTTGCAGGGCGAGGACGTCGGTGCCGTGGTAGCGGACCGAGCCGGCGTCGGGCTCGTGGAGCCGTACCAGACAGCGCGCCAGCGTCGACTTGCCGCAGCCGGACTCGCCTACGATGCCGAGCGTCTCCCCCGGTTCGACGCGCAGGGTGACGCCGTCGAGCGCCCGCACGGCCAGCCGGGGGGCGCGCTTGATGCGGTCGAACAGGGTTTGCTGCACCGGGAAGGTCTTGATCAGACCGTCCACTTCGAACGCCATGGAGCGGTGTTCCTCCTCGGTCGCCGGCCGGGCCCGTTCGGGACCCTGGCCCGCGGTCATGCCGTCACCTCCGACGGGGCCGGCAGCTCGGCGTGGTGGATGCAGGCGCTGGTGTGGTCCTCGGCCACGCGCTGGCGTCGGGGTTCCTCGGCCCGGCAGGCATCGGTGACGAAGCCGCATCGGGGTGCGAAGGGACAGCCGGGGGGAAGCGCGGAGAGGTCGGGCGGTGCACCCGGGATGGGCTTGAGGGGCTGGCGGTTGGCCCCGCCGCTGGGGAGCGACAGCCGCAGACCCAGCGTATAGGCGTGCCTGGGGTGGGTGAACAGGGCGCGCACGGGTGCCGTCTCGACCAGCCGGCCGGCGTACATCACGGCCACCCGGTCGCAGGTCTGCGCCACCACCCCGAGATCGTGCGTGACCAGGATGACGCTCATGCCGAGCTGTTCGCGCAGGCGCAGTAGCAGCTTGAGGATCTGGTCCTGGATGGTGACGTCGAGGGCGGTGGTGGGTTCGTCGGCCAGTAGCAGCCGGGGGGAGGAGGCGAGCGCGATGGCGATCATGGCGCGCTGGCGCATGCCGCCGCTGAACTCGTGCGGGAACGCCTCGAGTCGTTCGCGTGGCGACGGGATGCCAACCAGGTCGAGCAGCTCCGAGGCGCGAGCGCGGGCGGCGTTGCCCCGCAAGCCCTCGTGGGCGCGCAGGCTCTCCAGGATCTGTTCGCCGACGGTCAGGACGGGGTTGAGGGCGGTCATCGGCTCCTGGAAGATCATGCTGATCTCTCCGCCGGTGACCTGGCGCATGCGCCGGGAACTCACCTCGAGCAGGTTCTCGCCGTTCCAGCGCACCTCGCCCGAGACCCGGGTGGGCGGCCTGAGCAGGCGCAGGATGGAGCGCAGCGTGACGCTCTTGCCCGAGCCGGACTCGCCCACGATGCCCAGGACCTCCCCCTCGCCGACGTCGAAACTCACGTCCCGAACAGCGTTCAGGGCCCCACGCGCGGTGTGGAAGGTGGTGTCGAGGTGGCGCACGCTGAGCAGCGACATCCCGGACGGCGCCTCGGCGGAGGGAGCAGCGAAGCTCATCGCGCCGGCCTCAGGACGTCGGCGAGTCCGTCGCCGACCAGGCTGAAGCCCACCCCGGCGAGCGTCAGCACCAGTCCTGGGAAGGTGGAGATCCAGGGGGCGGTCACCATGAAGTTCTTGCCGTCGGCGACCATCACCCCCCATTCGGCGGTGGGCGGCTGGGCTCCCAGCCCGAGGTAGCCCAGCGACGCTCCCAGCAGGATCCCCAGGCTCATGTCGGTCATCCAGTAGACGATGGCGGGGGTCACGGCGTTCGGGAAGATGTGGCGGAACACGATGCGGCCCGGGGAGTAGCCCATCACGCGGGCGGCCTGCACGTACTCGGTCTGCTTCTGGACCAGCGTCTCGCCGCGCACCAGCCTCGCATAGTAGACCCAGCCCACCACGCTGACCGCCAGGTACATGTTGCGCAGTCCCGGCCCCAGCATGGCCACGATGGCGATGACCAGGATCAGGAACGGGAACACCATCACGATGTCCACCAGCCGGCCGAAGCCGGCGTCGAGCCAGCGCCCGACATAGCCGGTGATGGCGCCGGCCACCGTCCCGAACAGGAAGGGGAACAGCGTGCAGAACAGCGCAATCTGGAGGTCGGTCCGGGCGCCGAAGACCACCCGCGAGAAGACGTCGCGGCCGAAGTTGTCGGTGCCGAACCAGTGCTGGGCGCTGGGCCCCTTGAGGATCGCGCCGTAGTCGAACTGGGTGGGGTCGTAGCGTGCGATGAGTTGGGGGAAGAGCGCCATGACCAGCATGGCGGTGACGATGGTGAGCCCGATCAGGAGCGTCGGTTTGGGCCGGGCGCGCCAGATGCGTCGGCGGGTATGGGCGGCGGCGGTCGCGGCCGAGGGAGCTGCCATGTCAGGCCACCTTCGTGCGAGGGTCGAGGAAGCTGTAGGCGAGATCGGTCAACAGGAACACCAACATGATCACCACGGCGAAGGCCAGGGTGAGTCCCTGCACGACCGCGTAGTCGCGGCCGAAGATGGCGGTGACCATCAGCCGCCCCACGCCGGGGATCGCGAACACCGTCTCGGTGATGACGGCCCCGCCCATGAGCTGCCCGACCGACAACCCGAAGAGGGTCACCGTGCTGATGAGGGCGTTACGCAAGATGTGCTTGACCAGCACCAGCCTTGGCCGGATGCCCTTGGCGCGCGCGAAGTCGACGTACTCGGCGTCGACCACCTCGAGGATGGACGAGCGAAGGTTGCGCATCAGGATGGCTGCGAGATAGAAGCCGAGCGACAGCGCCGGCAGGAACAGGTAGTAGAAGTCCGATCGCAGCGTTGGGCCGATGCCCCCGACTGGGAACCAGTGAAGTCTGGCACCGAACAGGCCCAACAGCTGCAGGGAGAGATAGAAGACGGGAAGCGATAGGCCGACCTGGAAGATCGCCCGGATCAGGTTGTCGACCCAGGTGCCGCGCCGGAGGGCCGAGAGCACGGCGGCCGGCACCGATAGCACGGCGGCCAGGATCCCGGCGTAGAGGGTCAGGAAGAGCGTGACCGGCAATCGGTCGGCGATGAGCTGGATGACGGGCACCTTGAGGTTGACGCTGGTGCCGAGATCACCTCGCGCCATGCGTTCGAGGAAGTACCAGAATTGAACGGGAAGGGGCTTGTCGAGCCCGAGCTCCTTGTGCACGCGAGCGACGGCCTCGTCGGTGACGCGGTCGCCCAGGATGGCGACGGCGGGGTCGCCCGGCAGCAGCCGGACCATGGCGAACACCAGGATCATGATCACCAGGAGGGTCGGGATCATCTGCAGGATCCGGGTGAGGACGTACTGCCAGCGGTTCACGTCGGCGACCTCCGAGGGCCGTGCACGGTGGCGTGGGGACGCTGCCGTGGAGGCCTGGACCGCTCGCTTCGCGCGAGCGGTCCAGGGAGCATCGAAGTCAGTTCGTCTTGTAGGCGGTCTTGAAGATGTAGTTGCCGAGCGGGATCTGCGTCAGTCCCTGGGTGGTCTTGCGGATCGCCACCGGGTAGGGCGTCTCGTACAGGAACACGATGGGCGCGGCGTCCATGTAGATCTGCTGGATCTCCTTGTAGTCGGCCGCGCGCTTGGTGGTGTCGAGCTCCTCCTGCGACTGCGCGAAGAGCTGGTCGATGCGGTCGTTCTGGAAGCCGGTGTGCAGGGACTGCACGTTCTTGTACACCCCGAAGTAGCTGGTGATCTCGCTGGGGTCGTTGATGTCGTTGGTCCAGCCGGCGGTGCGCATCTGGAAGTTGTTGTTGCGGTAGCGGTCGGTCTTGGTGGCGGCGTCGAGCTGCTCGATCTTGAGCTTGATGCCGGCCTCGCCCCACATGCTCTGCAGCGCCGTCAGCAGCGCCAGGTCGTTCTGGCTGCCGGCGGTCGCAAGCGCGGAGACCGTGAAGCCGTTGGGATAGCCGGCCTGCGCGAGCAGCGACTTGGCCTTCTCGATGTCGTAGGCGTAGCCGCGGGTGGCCACGTAGTACGGCGTGGTGGTCGACATGTACGACTGCATGGGACTGCCGATGCCGAAGTTGACGACCTGGATCAGCGCCTTCTTGTTGGTGGCGTAGTTGATCGCCTGCCGCACCTGGAGGCTCGACAGCGGGTTGGGCGTACCGTCGGGCAGCTCGGGCCGGTTGTTCATGAGAACGCTGTTGACCTGTGTGGAGGGGAACAGCTTCATGTCGATGTTGGGGTCGTTCTGGAGCTCACCGACGCGCGAGAGCGGGATGAACTCGGCGGCGTCGAGCTCGCGCGACTGCAGCTTGAGGATGCGCGTGGCGTCGTCCGGCACGATCTCGAAGCGGATGCTGTCGAGGTAGGGCAGCGCCTTGCCGTCGGCGCCCTTCTCCCAGTAGTAGGGGTTTGCCTTGAGCACCATCGAGGAGCCGCGCTTCCACTCGGAGAGCACGAACGGACCGGAGCCGATGGGGTGCTCGGCGAAGGCCTTGGCCTTCTCGGCGTCCGTCGAGCCCTTGGCCGCCTCGAACAGCTTCTCGGGCATGACGGCGGCGTTGAACATGGCCAGAGCCGGGATGATCGTCGGGTCGGGGTGCTTGAGGTGGATGATCACCTGATTGCCGCTGGTATCGATGGAATCGATGCCGGCGAGCGTGAAGTTCCAGATGCCGTTGTCGGGGTTGCGGGCGCGGTCGAGTGACCACTTGGCGTCCTGGGCGGTGATGGGACTACCGTCGGCGAACTTGGCGCCGTCGCGCATGGTCAGCGTGAGTGTCATCCCGTCGCTCGAGAAGCTCCAGTCGGTGGCCAGATCGGGCTTCACGTCCTTGCCATCGGCAGTCGGCTGCAGGAGCGGGTCGTAGAGGTTGGTGAGGACCCAGATGTCGAGGTTGGCATCGTTCAGGACGGGGTCGAGGAAGAGCGAGTCGGCGTAGCGACCGAAGACGAGCTGTCCCCCACGCTGCTGGGCGAAGGTGGTGCCGAGCACCAGGATGGCCAGAAGGGCCAGGGCGAACGTTGTGAGCCGTTTCATGCCTACCTCCCTAGGGTTGTCCAGCTACAGGTCGGCCGCTCCCGCTCCCGATCGCCGTCCTGCGAACTGTGATGGCGGACCATAACACGGTGATTTGATGCCGTCAATTGCATGGAGATGCAGTTGTGGACGGCCTCGGCTAGCGGGCGCCTGCGTCCGGCCCGAAGGGAGGAGGCGCCGCCGCCGTTATGGGCGCCAGGGCGGCCAGCGCATCGGCGAGTCCCAGCAGCGCCGCATCCTCGCCTCGCGCCCCGGCGAGCTGCAGGCCGACCGGCAGTCCCTCGGCGGCGTTGAATGGAACAGCGATGGCGGGGGCGCCGACGACGTTGAAGGGCCCGCTGAAGTGCATCTCTGTGGCGCCCTCCTCGCCACTCACGACCGGATCCTCGGCCGGAGCAACGGTGTTGACCGCCGGCATGAGCAGGCCGTCGAGGCGCGCGAGCAGACCGTCGAAGTCGGCGATGAGCGAGTGTCGCGTCTCGAGCGCACGCAGGTAGCGGACGGCGGGCACGGTGAACCCTAGGTCGAGCTGGGCCCGTGTGGCGGGGGCATAGCCCGATGGGTCGTCACGCATGTACTGTTGGTGTAGCACACTTGCTTCGGGGTAGAGGATGTCGAGAAGGGCTTCGTTGGCGTGTTCCAGCTCACCCAGCGGCGCGTCGACCACGACGGCGCCGGCCCGGACGAGTGCCCGCTCGGCCGCGTCCAGGGCGGCACGCACGGGCGGCTCGAGCTCCACGGCGTCCACGTAGGCGCGGGGCACGCCGATGCGGAGGCCGCGCAGGCGGTCCGGATCCGGGCTCCCGGGCACGCCGGCGACGCGATGCGTCGCGCGTCCGGGGGCCGTGCCCGGGGCGCCGGCCATCACGGCCAACAGATCGGCGACGTCGGCCGCCGATCGTGCCAGGGCCCCGACGTGGTCGAGCGTCCAGGACAGGGGGAAGACGCCCTCCACGGGAACGCGGCCGTAGCTCGGCTTGTGGCCGAATACGCCGCAGTACGAGGCCGGGATGCGGATCGAGCCGCCGGTATCGGTGCCGATCGCGAGCGGCGCGAGCCCCGCGGCGACGGCCGCCGCGCTGCCGCCCGAGGAGCCCCCGGCGGTGCGCTGCAGATCGTGGGGGTTGCGGGTGGGGCCGACCTCGGGATGGACCGCGCCGTAGGCGTACTCCAGAAGGTTGGTCTTGCCGAGCAGCACGGCGCCAGCTTCCCGCAGGCGGGCGACGACCGCGGCGTCGCGCTCGGCGCGCTCTACGCGGCCGACGCGCGAGCCGAAGCCGGTGGGGGCGCCCTCCACCGCCATGAGGTCCTTCACGAGCACCGGGACGCCGTGGAGCGGGCCGCGGTCCTCGCCTGCGGCAAGGGCCCGGGTCGCGCGCTCCGCCTGGGCTCGTGCGCCGTCGGCGAGCACGACGGCGAAGGCGTTGAGGTAGGGCTCGAGCGAGGCGATCCGTTCGAGGAGCGCCTCCGTGACGGCGAGCGGCGTGGTCTCGCCGGAACGGTAGAGCGCCGCGAGCTCGCGGGCGGACGCGAAGAACGGGTTCACGGGCGCGCCGTTATCGCTCGCAGGGCGGGACCGAACGGGAGGACAGGTACCGACATGGCCACCTCCTGAATAGGTGGAGCCATCGTGACCCGTGCGCGGGGCCGTTGCCAAGCGCTGGCACGGAGCCGCTCGGCGGTGGCCATGAGGGGCCTCGGTGGGGTATGAGGAGAGGGACATGAGCACTCCCAGCGGCCGCCGTGAAGTGGTGATCGTCAGCGCCGTGCGCACGCCCATCGGGCGCATCCGCGGCGCCCTCTCCGACGTGCGACCCGACGACCTGGCGGCCATCGCGATCAAGGAGGCGGTGGTCCGGGCCGGCGTGCCGACGGGCGCCGTCGAGGAGGTCTACCTGGGCTGCGCCAACCAGGCCGGCGAAGACAACCGCAACGTGGCGCGCATGGCGCTGCTGCTGGCTGGTTTGCCCGACACGGTGGCCGGCGTGACCCTCAACCGTCTCTGCGCCAGCGGCCTCAACGCCGTCAATCAGGCGGCGCGCGCCATCGCCCTGGGCGAGGGCGACGTGTTCGTGGCCGGTGGCGTGGAGAGCATGACGCGCGCCCCCTACTCGCTCCCGAAGAACGCCCGCGCCTTCGGACCGTCGGGGAACGTCACCGCCTGGGACACCACGCTCGGCTGGCGCTATCCCAACCCGGCGCTGGAGGCCCTGTACCCGCTGGAGGCGATGGGCGAGACCGCCGAGAACATCTACGAGCGGAGCCTCGAGGGGTCGGTGGCCGGCGGCGAGATCACCCGCGAGGAGCAGGACGCTTTCGCCCTGGAGAGCCACCGGCGCGCGGTCGACGCCATCGACGGCGGCCGCTTCGACGACGAGATCGTGCCCGTCACCATCCCGCGCCGGCGCGGCGAGCCACGGATCGTCGACGTGGACGAGCATCCGCGCTACCGGCGGGAAGGCGACCGCTACGTCGTCGACACCGATCTGGAGGCGCTCGGCAAGCTGCGCCCCGCCTTCCGAGAGGGCGGGACCGTCACGGCGGGCAACGCCAGCGGCCTGAACGACGGCGCGGCGGCGCTGGTGCTGATGGCGGCGGAGACCGCCGCGGAGCTGGGCGTGGAACCGATCGCGCGCTGGCTGGCCTCCGGTGCGGCCGGCATCGACCCCAGGGTGATGGGGCTGGGTCCGGTCGGAGCGGCCCGCAAGGCGCTGGAGCGGAGCGGTTTGAGCGTCGAGGACCTCGACCTGGTGGAACTCAACGAGGCGTTCGCGGTGCAGGCGCTGGCCGTGACGCGCGAGCTCGGCCTGAGCGAGGCGATCACCAACGTCAACGGCGGCGCCATCGCCCTGGGTCACCCGCTGGGCTGTTCCGGCGCGCGCATCCTCACGACGTTGCTGCACGAGATGCGGCGGCGCCGTCGCGCCGGTCAGCCCATGCGCTACGGCCTGGCCACGCTGTGTGTGGGCGTTGGGCAAGGCGAGGCGACGGTGGTGGAGCTCGCGGGATAGGAGCGGTTCGGAGCCGTGCCGGGAGCGTGGTGTGGGCCTGGACCCCTAACGCAGTGGCAGCGTTCCCGCCAGCGGCGACGGGTAGAAGGCGATCCCCATCGGATAGGTGACGTCGGACGAGGTGAGCCAGCTCGCCTGCACGGCGCTCGACGCCAGGAGATACCGGCCGAGCCGCCCCTGGTCTCCCGAGACCCACACGTTCCCGGCGGCGTCGATGGCGTTGGCGTCAGCAGCGGGCCCACCGCCCATGGCGGAGTCGGAGATGGTGGTCGGGGTTACCGACGTTGTCGTACCCGAACCGCCCAGGTCGCCCTGGGCATAGCGGTAGGTGCCGCCGCCCACCACCCACAGGTTGCCGGTGGCGTCGAACGCGAGCCCGGTGTAGCCGATGATCTCCGCGCCGCTCGTGCCACGGATCCGGTAGCCGGGCGTGATCGCCCCTCCGCTGCCGAGGCTCGTGGCGTCGTAGCGCACGAGCTGGACGTCGAGGGGCGCCACCGCCGCGTCGTCGACCACCACCCACAGGTCGCCGGACGCATCGAAGGCCATCGCCACGGGGTCGACCAGCACGGTTCCCGTGTAGCTGTACGCCGGCGCCGTCGTCACCGTGCCGCCGTCGAGCAGGAGCTGCCGCACCTGCGCTGCGGTGTACTCGAGGATCTGGTCGGCCTTGCGGTTCAGGACGTAGAGGTCGCCGGTGTCGTCGAAGGCGAGCTGGCCCGGGCCGTCGAAGGCAGCGGCACGGACGATGACGTCGGGCGTGGGGCTGCCGGAGCTCGCAAGCCTGGCCTGGTCGAACACCAGGAGCTGGCCGGCGACGTTCGGTCCGCCCACGGGATCGGACACCCACAAATCCCCGTGCGGCCCGAAGGCGATCTGGAACCCGTAGGTGGTGTTGAGCGTCGAGCCCGTCAGGTCGACGACAGCGGCGGCCGCCTGCGTGCCGCCGGCCGACAGGGCCGTCGCCGCGAAGCCGACCACCGCCCCGCCAATCTCGTTGCCGGCCCACAGCCGTTCGGATCCCGACTGCTTGACGTAGCTGCGGGTGATCGTGGCGGTCTGGCCGTCACGGACGCAGGCACTCACCACAGGCTGGCTGTTGGCGCCGTAGGCTGCGCCCACGAGCGCACCCCCGGCCGCCGTCTGCGCTACCCGCATCGTCTCCACCACGTACGTTCCCGCGGCCAGGTTGGGAAGCGTCTGGCTGGCGTGCAGCGTCACCTGGTAGCCCCCCGGGCCGGCGATCCGTACATCCGGCGTGACGCCGCCCGCCGGGGTGACGGTCACCTCGAGCGTTCCCTGTCCGGTGGTGCTGCAGACCGTCGCGCCACCCCCGCCCCCGCCCGTCGAACAGGCCGAGAGACCGATGAGAACCGCCGGGGCGACGAGGATCCCCCACCAGCGGCGCGCGTGGCGTGCGTACGAGCGTCCGTGCATGCTTCCTCCCTCCCGGGGCCCCATCGGCCCCGGTCCGGCGCGCCGGCACACCCGGCACCGGCCAGGCGTCCGGCCCGCCGGCGCTGTCACCTCCGGTCGCCGAGGACGACCGGCGGGGCATCGAACAGCGCAACGAACAGGAACACGTAGGAGCAGGAGTCCAGCGTCGCCACCCCCTTCGGTTGTGGATGGCCCACGGTAGCACCGGCGGGGCGTCCGCACGGCTCTCCCGCACGGCTCTCCGCGGTGCCGGCGCACCGAGCTGCGCGTTCCGGGGCCGCGCCGCATACGACGCGGCCCCGGAACGGAGACGTTGAACGGAGATGGAGGGGTTGGCTGCGCCCTAGCTGGACGAAGGCAGCGACACGTGCTCGAGGGTCCAACCCCGGAGGGCGTCGAGCAGCTCGGGCATGAGCTTCGGGTCGAGCTCCCCGTACTCCTGGACGCCGCCGGTCCTGGCCTTCAGGAACAGGTGGTTGGCGCCGGCGATGGTGGTGATGTCCACCTGCTCGAGCCCGGCCGAGGCTTGGAGGCCTTCCAGCGCGCCGCGGTGCTGACCCAGGTCGACCTGCACGTCGTGATCGCCGAAGATGGCCAGTGCCGGCACCCGAACGGCGCGCCAGTACGGTGCGGGATCGTGGGTCACGAACCAGTGCATCCAGGTTCGTTGCTGGGCCATGGCGGGCGCCACGAGCGCGTCCAGTGCCGCGTTGGCGTCATCGCCGAAGGCGGCACGCCGCTCCGCGGGCATCGCTTCGAGCTGCGCTTTCGCGGTGGAGCGTAGCAAGGCCTCGAGCGCCCCCCAATCCGATGCGACGTTGAGCTCGAGCATCCTGCGCGTCGTCGCGACGGTCCCGGCCAGCTGCCCCGGAGGCGTGCCGGCTGCCTCCAGCATGCGCCGTTCCTGCGTCACGAGCCCCTCGATGGGCTCGGCCATGGGCGGCGCCAGCGCCACGAAGAAGGCCACGCCGGGGTCGCGTGAGGCGAGCATGGGCGCGATCAGCGCGCCTTCACTGTGCCCGACCAGGCCGACCTGCAGCGGATCGATGTCGGGGCGGCGTTGCACGAAGCGCAGCGCGGCCTGTGTGTCGTCGGCGAGGTCGCCGGTGGTGGCCGTGAGGTTGACGCCGGTAGAGGCGCCCGCGCCGCGGTCGTCGTAACGCAGCACGGCGATGCCTGCGTTCGAGAGGGCGGAGGCGATCTCGGCGAACGGCCGGTAGCCGTCGATGCCGGGGATGGCGCCGTCGCGGTCCTGCGGACCGCTGCCGCTGATGAGGATCACGGCCGGATGGGGGCCGGGTCCCGGCGGCAGCGTGAGGGTACCGGCGAGGGTGGCGCCGGCGCTCGTGAAGCGCACCTCCACGTCACGCGGGGACTGCGCCAGGACCGAGCTCGTTAGCAGGGCAAGGCCCACCAGGATGAGGGACGGGCGTAGGGATCGCGTCACGTCGGGCTCCTTCACAGCGCAGCGTTGGCGCGGGATCGTCGGGCGCCCCGGTGCGAGCGATCCAGGGCCGCCGACGCTCGCTTCCGACCGTAGCCCCGCGCCCGGCGCGCGCACAGGGACGGGCGTCCCCTGCGCGGCTCGAAACCGGGCGGGAAGCCGAATGTCCCTTGGTCACGACGGTCGCCCCGGTCTATCACTGGGGCGAGTGCACGAACGGTCGTCGATGCGCGTGCTGTCTCGGTAGGCATCGCCATCGTCCCGCGAGCGACCCCGGTGGGCCGTGATCGCGCGACCGGTGGGGGCGTGACGCGCGTTGCACGCTCGTTCCGGCCGGAGGCGTGGTCCGCCTACCTGACCGGCCGCGTAGAGTGTCGTCGAGGGGTATGAGGGAGGTGATCGGCGAGGCGGAGTGCTCGCGCACGCGGCGGGGGCCGGAGGCCCACGCCGCGCGGGGCGAAAGCGGGCTGTCAGCATTGAGGTCGAGCAGAGAGGGCAGCCGGGGGGCCCGATACGTTCGACCGCACCTTCGCGACATGCGCACCGGAGGCGTTCGCGCCACGGATGCGCGCCGCGCGATCACCGAAGGAGTAGGTATGCAACGTATCCGTATCGTGCTGGCGCTACTGCTGGCCGGTCTCATCGGGATGGCCGTCGCTCAGGACGTCACGCTGCGAGCGCTGTTCATGCAGCAGGCGGCCTACAGCGACTCCGACGTCCGCAGCATGACCGCCGACTTCGAGCAGCAACACCCCGGCGTCAAGGTCGATATCGAGTTCGTCTCCTACGAGGCGTTGCACAACAAGATCATCACCGCGGCCGCGGCCGGCGGCGGCGGCTACGACGTGGTGCTCTTCGACGTCATCTGGCCCGCCGAGTTCGCGAAGAACAACGTCCTCGTGGACATCACCGATCGCCTGTCGCAGTCGATGATCGACCAGGTCGTTCCGGGTGCCTGGACGACCGTCACGTACGACAACCACTACTACGGCATCCCGTGGATCCTCGACACCAAGTACCTGTTCTACAACAAGGACATGCTCCAGAAGGCGGGCATCATGGCGCCGCCGACCACCTGGCAGGAGTTGCTCGACCAGGCCCAGAAGATCAAGGACGCGGGCATCGTGCAGTACCCCATCGTGTGGAGCTGGGGCCAGGCCGAGGCCATCATCTGCGACTACACCACCCTGCTTTCGGCCTACGGCGGCAGCTTCTTCGCCATGGGGCAGCCGGTGTTCAATTCCGACGGCGGCCTGCAGGCGCTGCAGTTCATGAAGCAGTCCCTCGATAAGGGGCTCTCCAACCCGGCCTCCACCGAGTCGCTGGAAGAGGACGTGCGCCGCATCTTCTCGTCGGGCCAGGCGGCCTTCGCGTTGAACTGGACCTACATGTACAACCTCGCCAACGACCCCAAGGAGTCGCAGGTGGCGGGGCAGGTCGACGTCGTCCCGGCACCCGGTGACGGCACCCACTCGCAGGTCTCGGCCGTCAACGGCTCCATGGGGCTGGGCATCACCACGGGCTCGACGCACCCCGACCAGGCCTACCAGTACATCGAGTACCTGACCAGCCAGTCGGTGCAGGAGAAATACGCCAAGCTGTCGCTGCCGATCTGGAAGGCGTCGTACGACAACCCGGCCGTGGCCCAGGGTCAGGAGTCGCTGATCGCGGCCGCCAAGCAGTCGCTGGCCGCCATGTACCCGCGTCCGCTGCTCATCCAGTACCCTCAGTTCAGCACCTGGCTGCAGACCGACATCCACCGCGCGCTCCTGAACCAGGCGTCGCCGCAGGAGGCTCTCGACAACACCGCCAAGCAGGTCACGCAGAACCACCTCGAGTGAGGCCGCGCGTCGAACGGACGCGCGCCTCCAGGACCCGGAGAGTACGAACCTGTGGCCGACGACCCTGAAGGCATGGCTCGCCCCCGGCGCCCCCCCGCTCGTAGGAGCTGGGGGTTGCGTCGGGCGGCGTTGCCGTGGATGTTGCTGCTCCCCGCCCTGGTGGTGGTCGGCGGCGTCGTCGGCTATCCGTTCTTCCGCACCTTCTACCTGGGGTTCTTCAACGCACCGCTTCTCGGCAAGACCCGTACCTTCCTGGGTCTTGCCAACTATCTTCATGCCTTCCAGACGCAGGAATTTCGCGCCGCTATCGGGCACACGCTGCACTTCACGGTCGGCTCGATCGGATTGGAGCTGGTCCTGGGCGTGGCCGTGGCGCTGTTCCTCAACCGCGCCTTCCTGGGGCAGCGCTTCCTGCGCGCTCTGCTGATCCTGCCGCTGGCCCTGCCGACGGTGGTCAACGCGGTGATGTGGCGCTGGATCTACAATCCCGAGTACGGCGCGCTCAACGCGCTGCTCACGCAGCTCCACGTGCTGCCCGGCTATCGCAGCTGGCTCGGCACCCCCGGCCTGGCCATGAACATGATCATCGTGGCCGACGTGTGGAAGAACTTCACGCTGGTCGCGCTGCTGGTGCTGGCGGCGCTGCAGACCATTCCGGTCGAGCTCCACGACGCTGCGCGCGTCGACGGCGCCAGTGGCTTCCAGCGCATGCGCTTCATCACCCTGCCAGGCATCCGTCCGGCGCTGCTGGTGGCGCTGGTGCTGCGCACGGTGGAGGCGTTGAAGGTGTTCGACATCATCTATGTGATGACCGGTGGTGGGCCGGCCAGTTCCACCAAGACGCTGTCGTTCATGGTCTACCAGGAGGCGTTCAGCTTCCTGAAGCTCGGCACGGCCGCCGCCGACGCCTTCCTGACCGTGGCGCTGATCATGGTGTTCGTGGGGATGTACATCCGGCTGCTGCAGTCGCGCGGGGTGGCGGGATGAGCCGGGCGAGCACGGGCGCCGCCGGCCGTGCTCGCGGCGCCCGCAGGCGCCGCGCCGGGCTGGAAGCGGTACTGACCTACCTCGGGGCCGTCTTGCTGGCGGCGTTCATCCTGGCGCCGTTCGTGTGGTTGCTCATCTCCAGCATCGCGCCGCTCACCGACCTCTTGCAGCGGCCGCTGCACTGGATCCCGCCGCATGCGACCTGGGAGCGCTATCAGACGATCTTCTTCGGTGCCGACGGGCGCGAGTTCCGCTTCGCGCTGCGCAACAGCGCGTTCGTCGCCGGCATCGCCACATCCATCAGCCTGGTCGCCGGGATGCTCGGTGCCTACGCGCTGTCGCGCTTTCCGAGCCGTAGCCGCACGGGGCTGCTCTACCTGATGCTGGCGACCTATATGACGCCGCCCGTGGCGATCCTGCTGCCCATCTACCTGATCCTCAGCCGCCTCGGGATGCTCAACACCGTGATCGGCCTGGCGCTCGTCTACACCTCGTTCCTGACGCCTTTCCTGACGTGGATCCTGAAGGGCTTCTTCGACTCGATCCCGGTGGAGCTGGAGGAGTCCGCGATGATCGACGGCGCGACCCGGGTGGGAGCGCTTCGGCGCGTGACGCTGCCGCTGTCGCTTCCGGGCGTCATCACCGCCGTGCTGTTCGGGGTGATCCTCGCCTGGGACGAGTTCCTCTACGCGCTGATCTTCACGTCGTCGGTGGCGGCCAAGACGCTGCCGGTGGCCATCAGCGAGTTCACCTCGCGCCATGCCGTCGACTACGGTCTGATGGCGGCAGGGGGGATCGTCGCGGCGCTGCCGCCGCTCATCCTGGCGTTCGCGTTGCAGCGCTACCTCATCGCCGGCCTCACGGCCGGTAGCGTGAAGGGGTGACCGTGGATCGACGAGCCCGGGAGATGGAACTGAGCGCCGCGTTGCGGCGCGAGATCGCCGGCCAGCAGGAGGCCGTCGCCATGGCGCTGCGCGACGGCGCCCTGGCCTGGCAGCTCGACGCGCTGGCGGCGGACGTGCGAGCGTCGGGGGAGCTGCTGGTGACGGGCATGGGCGCGTCGCTCCATGCCGGCATGATTTTGGCTGAGCTGCTCCGGGAGAAGGGTCTTCGCGCCTGGGCGCTACCGACCTCGGAGCTGCTGCACTACGGCGCGGCGTTGCCGGTGCGGCCGCTGCTCCTGATCAGCCAGTCGGGCGCTTCGGTCGAGATCGAGAGGATGCTGGCGCGCGACCGGGACGGCGTGCACGCCCTGACCCTGGACGCGGCCAGCCCGCTGGGGCGCTTCGGCGCCGCCGTCATCCCGGGCGGTCCGGAGCGCGCCTACGCCGCCACCCGGTCGTTCACGACCACCCTGGCGGCGCTCTACGGGCTGGCCGGTCGCCTGGGCGTGAATGTGGACGTGCGCGGCCTGTCGGACACGCTGGCCCCGGCGCTCGCGCCGCTGGAGGCGCTGGACGCGGCACGCGCGACGCTGCAGGGCGTCGACGCCGTGTTCGTCACGGGCCGCGGTCCTCTGCACGGCCTGGCCGAGTACGTGGCGCTGCTGTTGATGGAGCTCACGCGCGTGCCGTGCGCTGCCCTCGAAGCCGCGCAGTTCCGCCACGGTCCCAAGGAGGCGGCGGACAGGCGCCTGGGTGTGGTGGCGCTGGCCGCCCAGGGGGGGCCGGGCGATCTGGTCCGGAACTTCGCGTCGGAGCTGTCGGAGGCGGGCAGCCCCACGGTGCTGCTCGATGCCGGCGGAGTGCTGGCGAAGGCGTCCGCGGTCGTGTCCGTAGCGCTGCCGCCGTCGGACGAGCTCGCCGCCGTGCTGCCGATGGCGGTGACCGCGCAGCGGCTTGCGGTGGCGCTGGCCGAGGCGCGGGGGATCACACCAGGGGTGCCGCTGCGTTCGGAGAAGGTGACGCGGGAGGAGTGAGCGACCGCGGCGACGTCGACGCTGGCGCCATGGGTCATGACGCCGCGGCGCCTGCGGGGCTCCCCGTCCACCTGGTCGGCAACGTCAATCTGGACATCGTGATGGGTCCGGTGGAGCCCTGGCCCCAGCCCGGTACCGAGCGCATCGTGGAGGGTCAGGAGGTGCGGGTCGGCGGGGCGGCCGGGGTGGCGGCGATGGCGCTGCAGGCGCTGGGCGCGCCTTTCCGGTTGCACGCCCGCATCGGCGACGACGCCTTCGGCGCACGCGTGCGCGACGAGCTGGGGCCCGCCGGCGCACAACTCGAGATCGTGCCTGCCGCCACGGCGTACTCGGTGGGCGTGACACATCCCGACGGCGAACGCACCTTCTTCACCTACCTGGGGCACCTGGCGCAGCTGGACCTGGAAGGCGTCGCACGGGAACTGGAGAGCTCCGAGCCGGGGATGGTGCTGGTATGCGGCTACTTCCTGCTGCCGCCGCTGCGGCACGGGGGGGCGGTGGCGCTACTGCGTCGCGCGCGGGAGGCCGGGCACCGGGTGCTGTTCGACAGCGGCTGGCCCAGCGGAGGGTTCACGGACGCCGTGCGGCAAGAGCTCGATGGGCTGTTGCCGTCGATCGACCGCGTGCTGCCCAACGGAGCCGAAGCCCTGGGCTGGGCGGCGACGTCGCGCCTCGAGGACGCCGTCGACCACCTGCAGCGCTACGGCGCGCGCGTGACCGTCAAGCGCGGAGGCGAGGGCGCGAGCTGGCTGGAGCATGGTGAGATCGCGACCCGGACGCCGCCGCGCGTGGCCGTCGCCGATAGTGTCGGGGCGGGCGACTGCTTCAACGCGGCGTACGTCGCAGCGCTGGCGCGCGGCGCCACGAACGCGGACGCGGTTGGCGCGGCCGTTCGCTACGCCGCCGCTGTGGTGCAGCGCCGGCCCCGGGACTACGGTTGGCAACCCTGACAGTACGCTCCCACCCCCGCGTGAAGGACGCGCTGCCTATCCAACTGCAGTGGGAGGCGCTTCCCCTGCGAAGTGCGCCGCCAGGTTTTCCAGGACCAGTTTCCCCATGGCGTCACGCGTCTCCACGGTCATGCTCGCGACGTGCGGCGTGAGGGTGACGGTGTCGAGCTGCAGGAGCGGCTGTGGCACGTGCGGTTCGTCGTCGAACACGTCGAGCGCGGCGCCGCCGAGCATCCCGGAGCGCAGTGCTGCGATGAGAGCCGGCTCGTCGACGATGGAGCCGCGGGCGACGTTGACGAGCACGCCGGAGGGGCCGAGCGCCTCGAGCACGCCGGCGTCAATGGCCCCGCGTGTCTGTTCGTTGGCCGCGGCGCACACCACCAGGTAGTCGCTCTGTTCCGCCAGCGCGCCAAGGGATCCCGCCCGAGGAACCTCAGTGCCGTTGACGGGCCGGGGCTGATAGTAGCGGAGGTTCACGCCGAAGGGGGCGATGCGCTCCGCTACCGTCCGACCGATGCGCCCGAGACCATAGATGCCCACGGTCTTGCCTCGCAGGCTGTGCGGTGCCACCAGGTCCTTTCCCTTCTCCCAGGCACCGGCGCGCACGAAGCGGTCGAGTGCGCACACCCGGCGCGAGGCCGCCAGTAGCAGCGCCACCGCCAGGTCGGCGACGTCGTCGGTCAGCACGTCGGGGGTGTTGGTGACCTGCACGCCTCGCTGGCGCGCGGCCTCCAGGTCGACGGCGTCGACCCCCACACCAAACACGGCTACAATCTCCAAGTTTGAAAGGCGCCGCATGAGCGCCCCGCTCATGCCGACGGCGCCGTTGGTCACGGCGCCGCGCACTCTCGATGAGACACGGGCAAGGAAGGCGTCGTGCTCGGCCTGGTCGACCTGCCACAGGTGGTGGCAGGTGAAGCGCTGTTCGAGTGCTTCCATGCTGGCCTCGGACGTCAGGCGGGTGATGAGGAGAAGCTCGGGCTTATCGGTCGCTGGATCCATCGGTGGCAAACCTCTTCAGCTTGGCGCCGCAACTGTCGCGGACGATCAGTTGCGTGGGGACGTAGCGGGTCTCGGGGGGGTCATCGGGGTGCTCCAGGCGGGCGATCAGCAGGCGAGCCGCCTCCTGTCCAACGGTCTGCGGCCGTGTGGCGACGGAGGTAAGCGCGGGCCGTGACAGTACCGCCTGCTCGAGGTCGTCGAAGCCCACCAGCGCGAAGTCGCGGCCTACCGTAAGGTCGTCGTCGGTGAGGCCAGCGATGATCCCCAGGCCGACCCGGTCGTTGTAGGCCACCGCAGCGGTGGGCGGCTCCGGTTCGGCCAGCAGGTCGCGGATCGCCTGGTAGCCAGCCCCGCGCGTGACCGGGCAGTCTACGAGGCGCTCGGCGTTCAGCCCGTGGCGCTCCATGGTGCGCTTGAAGCCAGCGTGGCGCTGTCGTGTGGCGGAGTGCGGGAGGTCACCGCCGATGAAGGCGATGCGCTCGTGACCGAGGTCGATCAGGTGCTCCGTGGCCGTCACGGTGGCGCCGTCGAAGTCGATTCCCACGAAGTCGCCATCGCTGCCCGCGACACGCCGAAGGACTTCTATGATCGGCGTTCCCGCCTGCCGCACGGTGTCGAGGAAGACCGCTTCGGTGCCGGCGGCAGCGCTCAGGATGAGCCCGTCGACGCCGTGCTCGCGAAGCCGCGACAAGTAGCGCTTCTGGGCTTCGGGGGACTCGCCCGTATTGACCAACAGCAGCACCCGACCCGCTTCGTCCAGCACGCGCTGGGCGCCGGCAACCATATCGGCGAAGAAGGGGTTGGTGATGTCGCCGATCACCACGCCCACCAGCAGCGTCTGGTTGAGGCGCAGCGAGGCTGCACCCCTGTTGTAGACGTAGCCGAGCGCTGTCACAGCCTCGAGCACGCGCTCGCGAGTGGCGGGCGCCGGCAGAGAGCTGCCGCGCAGCACGAGCGACACGGTGGAGCGCGAGACGCCGGCGTGTCGCGCCAGATCGTCGAGGGTGACCCGCTTGCGGCGCACGCTCACTCTCGCAGCTCACCCGCGTTCAGGAACTGCTGCAGCTCCGGTGTCTCGGCCTCGCTGAAAAGCTGCTCGGGCGGACCCGACTCCCAGATCTCGCCCCTGTGCATGAACAGCACTTCGTTGGCGACGTTCTTGGCGAACCCCATCTCATGTGTCACCAGCACCATGGTCATGCCCTCGCGGGCCAGACTGCCAATGACGCGCAGCACCTCACCCGTCAGCTCGGGGTCCAGCGCGGACGTGACCTCGTCGAAGAGCATGAGCTGTGGCTGCATCGCCAGCGAGCGCGCGATCGCAACGCGCTGCTGTTGACCGCCGGAGAGCTGCTCGGGCATGGCGTCGCGCTTGTCGCCCAGACCGACCTGGTCGAGCACGTGGTGGGCGGTCTGGCGGGCCTCGGCGCGGTTGGAGCCCTTGACGATGCGCGGTGCAATCATGACGTTCTCCTCCACGGACATGTGAGGGAACAGGTTGTAACTCTGGAACACCATGCCAACCTCGACCCGCAATGCGCGCAGCTCCTTCGGTTCCAGCGGCATGGCGTGACCGAGCACCTCGAGCTTGCCGCCGTTGATCTCCTCCAGGCCATTGATGCAGCGAAGCATCGTGCTCTTGCCCGACCCGCTTCGGCCGATGATGACCACCACACGGCCCTTGGGCACGTCGAAGGTAACGTCCGAGAGGACGGTGAGCTCGCCGAAGCGCTTGGAGACATTTTCAGCTTTGACGACCGACATGGAGCCTTCTTTCCAGATTCTGGCTGAACTTGGAGAGCGGGAAGCAGAGCACGAAGTAGATCAAGGCGACCGCAATGAACGTCGACAGCGGACGAAAGGTCGCGTTGGCGATGAGCTGGCCCTCCCGGGTCAGCTCGACCATGCTGATCAGCGAGGCGACCGAGGTGTTCTTGATGAGTTGAACCAAGAAGCCGACCGTGGGCGGCAGCGAGATGCGGAAGGCTTGGGGCAGGATGATGTGCCGAAGTTGCTGCCAACGGGTCATCGCAAGTGACTCGGAGGCCTCCCACTGGGCGCGCGGGATGGAGTCGATGCACCCGCGCCAGATCTCGCCAAGGTAGGCCGAGCTGAAGATGGTCAAGGCGATGGAGGCGGCCAGAAGCGGAGGCACGTCGATACCAATGAGCGCGACACCGAAGTAGGCCACGAACAGCAGGATCAAGACCGGGGTGCCCTGTATGACCTCGATGTACGCTGCCGTGACGCCGCGGAGGACGGGCGAGCGGTCGGTGCGCAGGAGCGCCACCGCGAACCCCGCGACCCCTCCGACCGCGAACGCCAGCGCGGACAGCAGAACCGTCCAGCGGGCAGCGAGCAGCAACAGCGTAAGGGCGTGCCAGCCGAACTGTCCGAACATCAGGCGTCCCCTCCGCTCGTCCACAGTCGCCGGAACGGCTTCAGTGGCGCGAAGCTCAGCGCGGGTCTCGTGCGGAGTCGGCGCCAGCGCTTGAACGAGGCATAGCCGATGGCCTGGAAGGCGGCCTTCATCAGCAGTGTGATCAGCACGTAGAGCACACCCACGACCGCGTAGATCTCGAAGCTGCGGAAGGTGAGCGAGTCGAGGAGCTGCGCCACGCCGGTCAACTCCCCCACAGAAATTGCGGAGAGCAGACTGGAGGCCAGCATCATCAGAATGAACTGGCTCGTCAGCGAGGGGTAGACCGCCTCGATAGCGGGGGGCAGCACCACGTGGCGAAGGATCTGCAGTCGGCTCATGCCGAGCGCCGCACCAGCCTCGAGCTGGAGGCGATGGACCGCTTCCATGCCGGCTCGCACGATCTCGGCAGCGTACGCACCGAGGTTCGCCACCATCGCCACCAGACCGGCTTCGACCGCGGTGAGCCTAATGCCAACGGTGGGCAGGGCGAAGTAGACGATGAAGAGCTGGACCAGGAAGGGGGTGTTCCGCACGGCCTCGACATAGATGGAGATCAGCGTGCGCACCGGCCTGGGCCCGCTGTTTCGCAGGGCTGCGCAGGTCACACCCAATGCGAAGCCCAGCGCGATGGCGACAGATGAGATCGTGAGCGTGAGAAGGGCGCCCGCGAGCAGCTTGGGAAAATAGTGGATGACCGGGGCGAAGTTGAACTGATACACCGTCTGGCTCCGTAGCTCGGGCGCGTTGTGCGCGGCGCCTCAGAGGGGCAGGTGTGGGCGCGCGAGGGCGCCCACACCAGGGTGCGACCCGTGCCTAGAAGACTGGCAGGTCGGGAAGCGGAGTGCCGATCCACTTCTCGCTGATGGCGTTGAGCTTGCCGTTCAGCTTGATGTTGTAGAGGAAGTCGTTGATCCATTGATGCAACTGGAAGGCATCGCTGCGCACCGCGATCGAGTTGGGCTGCGTCGAGAACGCGAACTTGATCTCGTAGTTGTCGCCTTGGTTGCGCTTCGTGAGTATGTCGTTGGCGGTGATGTTGGGAATTGCGATAGCGTCGACTTGCCCGCTGAAGAGCGCCTGCGCGGCCGTGGCGTCGTCCTGGAAGCGGACGATCTTCGTGCCCTTGACGGCGAGCCGGGTTAGCTCCACGTCCTGCGGGCTGCCGCGCGGCACGCCGATGCTCTTACCCGCCATGTCCTTCAGGCTCGACTCCTGCGCCGCCGTGGGAGCCAGGATGACCTGCTGGAAGGCGCTGTACGGCATGGTGAACATGACGCTCTTGGCGCGCTCGGGGGTGGGGGCGAGGGTCGCAACCAGGATGTCGACCTTGCCCGAGATCAGGGCCGGGATGCGCGCGGGGGGCGTGAGCGGGACGATCTTGGCCTTGACGCCGAGGTCCTGGGCCAGGAGGTTGGCGACGTCGACGTCGTAGCCCACGGTGTTGCCTTTGGGGTCGATGGAGCCGAACGGAGGGACGCCCGTCACCACCCCAATGGTGACCTCGCCCTTCTTCGTGATCTGGTCGATCGACTGAGCGCTGGCGGCGCCGGCCACCGCCGCCACCAGGAGCAAGGACGCCAGGATCCTGGCTGCAGACTTCGGGATTCGTCGGATGTGCCTCATGGAGTCGCCTCGAACACCTTCTTGGCCCGCCTTCGCATGCGCCCATACCCTGTGGGGGACAGTGTTAGATCGATCCAATGAAGCACGATAGGGCGCACCGGGCGGTCAACGGCTGGCAATTCATTAAATCGATCTAAAACCAACGTTACGCCCCGAACCGGGAGCCGTCAACCCCCGATTCAAGAGCGTGATGGGGCGCGTGGGCTGCCGGCGCGGCGCCTCAGTGGCAGCTGGCGCTGCCGGCGTCGCCGTAGCTCTTGCCCGCCTCAGGCACGAATTGCCAGTCGTAGCTCGTCGCCTTCAGGGTGAGCTCGAGCACCCCGTAGGTGTTGTCGTTGTGCGCCAGGCTGTTGGCGATGGGGGTGCCGATCGAGTAGTGCGTCTTGCCGCCCGTCCCCACCACGAACTGCACCACGCCATGGGCCGCATCGAGGGCGCCGTGCGCATCTTGCGGCGCGAAGCGCTCGTAGTCGTGATCGTGCCCGGACAGCACGACGTCGGCGCCGCCGTCGACCAGCGCCTGCCAGAGGGCCGTCACCGAGCTGTTGCTGCCGTGGTTGCCCGAGCTGTAGCGCGGGTGGTGCCAGTAGGCCAGCGTGCAGGCCGCCGGGTGGGCCGCCAGGTCTGCCTGCAGCCACTGCTCCTGGGGCGAGCCCGCACCGCAACCGCCGGCATCGCTGCAGTTGGAATTGAGCGATATGAGGTGCCAGGCGCCGAGGTCGTAGCTGTAGTAGCCCTTGGACGGGTCCCCCGCCGCCGAGCCGAAGTAGCCGAAGTAACCGCTGGCGCCGCTGGTGTGATACTCGTGGTTGCCGGGCGACGGCTCGGTGATGCTCTTCAGCCGTCCCCAGGTGGGATCGTAGGAGGCCTGGAAGGCGCTCAGCACGCCGTCTTCGTACTGGTTGTCGCCCAGTGTCAGTACCCGGTCGGGCGCGATGGACACCAGCAGATCCGAGGTGGCCTTCATGTGGCAGGCGCTGCTCGAGCCTGCGCCCCCGTTGTAGTTGCCGTCGCCGGGATCGCAGGCGATGTCGCCGGCCGCCGCGATGGTGACGGTGCCGCCACCGCCCGAGGGCGCGCTCACGATCACCGTGGCGGTCGCGCTCTTGGAGCTATCGGCGTGGCTGGTCGCGCTGACGTGGTAGGTGCCGGCCGCTCCCGGCGCCGTGTAGGTCACGGTCGCGCCCGTGCCGCTCACGCTGCCCCCGTCCGTCGACCAGGTCACGCTGGTGTCCGTGGCGTTGCTGACCGTCGCGGTGAAGTCGGTGCCGCCGCCGGTCGTGAGGCTGGCGCTGGCCGGCGCGATCGAGATGCTCACCGAGGGTGTTGTGGGTGGCGGTGCCTGACCGAGGAAGACATCCACCCAGTGCCGGGTCCGGTCCAGGTACGCCATCGGCGCGTTGGCCTCCGTGGCGCCGTAGGCGCCCACGTAGTCGCTGTAGCTGTAGCCGGAGATGGTCTTGCTCACGGCCGGCTCGATCTGGGTCCCTTCGTGCCACTCGTTGAACGAGGTGATGGTGATCCAGGGCGCGCCCGAGTCGATGGCATCCTGCCAGAACGTGTCGTAGCGCTGACCGCTGCCGCGCGACACGTACCGGTTGCTCCCCGCGATGGCGCGGCGCTCGTCGTAGCCGGGGCCTACGCTCGGTGCGAAGATGCCGCCGCTGTTGGCGATGACCGGCGCGTAGTTGAGGAACGAGCTGGGATCGACCGCGTAGGCGTCGTAGGTGTACACGCCGTCGAAGTGCGCGTCGTCGATGGGATTGGGCGAGACTCGCTGGCCCAGTACGAAGGCGTCGTTGGCGCTGCCGTGGAGCCCGTCCATGGCGCTCCTCCATTGGGCAAGCGTGCCCGACGCCAGCACGTCGAAGAGGTAGAACACACCGCGCGGCGCGGTGCTGGGGCCGTAGCTGGTGGGGAGCGACACCCGGTAGAACGCCGGCGACGAACCGTAGTGGTCGTAGAGGTAGGCGATGTCGGCGACGACCGAGGAGGGCGTGCGGCCGCTGTACGGCTCGATGTGGAACGCCACTTTCACGCCGTGGGCCGCGGCCGCGCTCAGAACCGCCGGCATGTCCTGGTCCTCCCACGAACCCTGGCCCCACCAGCTCACGATGGCCACGCCGATGCCGGCGTCCGCCATCCACTGCATCTGCTGTCCGAGCGTGGTCGCGTTGGTGCTGCTGTAGGGTCCGAGCTCCGGGTAGAAGTTGCTGCCGATGTCGTCCGGCGGGGTGTGGTTGTTCTGTTGCCAGTGGCGCCAGCCGGCACCGTTGGTGCCGGGCTTGCCGGCGTCGTTCGCGGGGTTGCCGTACCAGGGGTAGAAGAAGACCTGGACCGCCGTGGTGGTCGAGCCGCCCGAGCCGCTGCCGGCAGCGCCGGGCGCGGTAGTGCAGCCGCCCACCAGCGTGAGCACCAGAGCGGCGATCAGCGCCACGAACGCCCGCCGCCTCGAGAGCGTTTCATGCCTGGAGGTCCTGCCCTGTGTTCGCATCCGCCATGCTCCCATCGTCCACCACTCCGACCGGCCAGGTGCACGAACGTCACGTTCGTTCGGGGATCGGGGTCACGACGTATGGGAAGGGAAGGGTCGCCCCGGCCGTTCGCGCCACTCGCTCCACCCGCTCCAGGCGCCCGAGATGTTCGGAACGGGTCTCATCGCTTCCGGGGACGAGATCGCTCTCGCCGATACGAAGCTAGGCCCGCGCCGGACGTGAACGATGAGAAATCTAAACGCCGGGGGTCGACGGGCGTTACGGCGTCGCGTGCAGGTCGCAATTCCGACGGCTGCCCCGAGTGCCGTCGATGAGGGTGTGGCAAGCGCCACATGGCGCTTCGCCTTCGGCCGTCAGCCGCCTTGCTGGTCGCCCCCGAGCGGCCCCGACTTGAGCTTGGTGATGGGAAGGGCGTCGGGTTCTCCGCCGTGCTCGGCGACCGTGCCGGGGTTGGTCGTGCTCGTTCGGGAGCTCCTAGGCGAACTCGGGCCGCGTGTGCGTGTCGGGGGAGCCGTAGAGGCGCTGTCGAGCGGCCCTCAGGGCTTCGGCCGCCTGCTCGAGGCCGCGCGCGTGTCCCAGCGCCAGCCGTTCGAGCTCGTGCTCGATGGCGGATTCCAGCTCGCGAGCGCGCCGTTGGTAGTGCTCGCTGGAGGCGAAGTGCTGTGTCGCCTTCAACGTGTCACCGACCGAGAGGGCGTCTTCGCCGACGTGGGTTTCGGCCAGGGCCCGGTCCCGGAGCTTGGACAGCCGGACGTAGCGGGTCACGAGGCGCTCGAAATCGAGCGGCGCTCCCGGCGCCTGGGCCGCTTCCATCTTGCCGTTGTCCACACGTTGCGCGGGGTCCTGGCCGGTTGCCGGCGGCCGCCGGAACCACGGCCTGGGGCCGGGGCGGAGAACACGCCGTAGGCTGGCGGGATCTGGATCGTGCTTGGAAGGTTGCTTCATGGGAACCTCGGTTCCGAACGCGCGCATGCGCGGGAGACTCGTGTTGGTGTGGGGAGCGGGCGCCGCGATGCGGACCCGGGCCCGACAGCCGGAGCATAGGGGAGGGGTTGGGGGGTGTCAACCGCAAGCTGGACAGTTGTCAAACTTCATGATGACAGCCGTTTCGATATCGTCGTGGAGGGGATGTGGTGTGAGGATGAGGGGTGCATGGGCTTCATGCTCGTCTAACATCGAGCGCTGCAGGCATGGCGACGTTTTCGTCGCTTGCCCGCCGGACCACCCCGAAGGCGCTGTCGACACGCGCCACCCTGTCAGACCTCGGCGTCGCCGTCCTCGAGCAGCTCGACGTAGCCTTCGTCGCCGTGGACGCGCACCCGCTGGCCGGTGACGATGCGCGTCGTGGCGCCCTCCACACCGACGACGGCGGGCAGGCCGTACTCGCGCGCCACGACCGAACCGTGGGTCATGAGGCCGCCCACCTCCATCACCAGGCCGGCGGCCTGCGTGAACAGCGGTGTCCAGCCCGGGTCGGTAAAGGGTGCCACCAGGATCTCGCCCGGTTGCAGGGCGGCGTGGGCGGGGTCGAGCACCACGCGCGCGCGTCCCTCCACTACGCCTGGCGACACCGCGCTTCCCGCCAGGGCGCCCGGTGGCAGGTCGCCTGAGTGGTGCTTCAACGTGGGCACGAGCCCGTCGCTGGTCACGAGCCGCGGCGGGACCAGGCGGGCGTAGCGCTCCTGGTCGCGTTTGCGTTGCTCGACCGTGGATCGAAGGTCGCCGGCGGCTGGCGGGGGAGCATGGGCCGATGCCGAGCCCGGGCCCGGGGGATCCCCTGCCAGCGCGGCCTCGAGCTCCGGGAACGTCAGCCACCACACGTCGTCGGCGTGTTCCAGCCTGCCGGCCCGCACGAGCGAGGCCCCTGCCGCGAGCAGGATCGGGCGCACGCGTTCGAGGGTCTGCACCAGCAGGAACTTGGGGTGCTCACGTAGCCCTGGCAGGATGCGCGCCGCACGCGCCAGGCGCGCCACCACCGGCCCACGCAGCCAGCCCCAGGGCCCGCGGCGGGAGGCGCGCGCCAGCCGGGTGACGGCCTCGTCCCCGGTCCGGGCGAGGGCGGCGTGATGCGCGCGGTGGCTGCCGCCCTGCTCGTGCAGGAGGTTCGCGCTCACCATGCCCAGCAAGGAGGCGGCATCGTCGCGCCAGCGCGGCCGGGCGATGTCGATCTCCGCGGGCCCGCGCATGCCGTAGTCGTCCAGGAAGGCGGCGAACGCCGAGCCGAAGGCGTCGCCGCCCGGGAGGCCGGCGGCGCGTTCGAGCCGCTCGTCGGCACTCGCATCCGAGCGGGTGAGCTCCGCCACCAGCTCGGGGTGGCCGCGGGCGGCGTCCGCCAGGTCGCCGACCCGCAGGTCCATCTCGGTGGTGACGTTGTGCGACAGGCCGCGCGCCACTGCCGCCACGTCCTCCGCGTGTCCGGCCGGCGCCCAGCGCTTCAGCAGGTGATGACCCACGATGCCGCCGGCGATGAAGGGCGGCAGTTTCCAGGCACCCTCCATGAACACCGTGGTGAGCACGTGCCGCGCGGACCGCAGGCGATCGAGCCCCGCCGGAGCGGCCTCGAGCCGGGCATCGGCGCGCTCCAGGAAGGCCTCGACGCTCCGCCTGGCCGTCTTCGGCGCCGCGTCGAGCGGCCGCCACGTCAACCACGCCAGTGCCCCGTACGCCACCGGCGCGAAGGTCCGGCGCATCGCGCCCCAACTCGTGCGCTCGCCATGCCGTTGGAACGACGGTTTCGAAGCGAGGATGCGCAGGGCGTCGGGCGCGAGTGGGTCGGCGTTGGCCAATACCGTGGGGATGGCGCGCCGACCGAGCGGGTTGCGCAGCGTCGGTGACAGGTCGAGGTACATGCGGTCGCCGGCGATCGCCAGGTAGGGGTTCTCCCCGTCGCCCGGCCTTCCGAAGGGCAGCATCAGCCGCCACAGCGACAGACCCATCGGCGACATCGGCTGGAGCAGGCCCTGGGCGTGGGCGAAGCTGAAGTAGAGGTGCAGGCCGCCATCGGTCGGGCGCGGTTCGGGCAGCGGGTAGAGCGAGGTGATGGGCCTGGCCTGCAAGGCGTAGAGCGCGCCGTCGGCGTAGGCCCACTCGACGTCCTGGGGCGTTCCGAAGTGCGACTCGATGCGCTCGCCGAGTTCCGCCAACTCCAGGACCCGGGCATCGTCGAGTGACGGGGCTCCGCTCTCCCCGTCCTGCAGGGCCCGCCGCTCGACCCCTCCCCCGGCCGCCGGCGCGATCTTGAGGCTCTTGTCGGCGACGTGGCGCTCCACGATCGTGTTGTCGCGGCGGTCGACGCGGAAGCGGTCGGCCGAGACGACGCCGGACACCAGCGCCTCGCCCAGCCCGAAGCCGGCGTCGATGACGGTGGTACGCCGGTCGCCGGAGGCCGGATCGGCGGTGAACAGGATGCCGGCGACATCGGCGTCGACCATCCGTTGCACGATCACGGCCAGCGCGACCTCGCGGTGGTCGAAGCCGTTGCGCGCGCGATAGAGGATGGCCCGCTCGGTGAACAGCGATGCCCAGCAACGACGCACCGCGTCGAGCAGCGCGTCCTCTCCACGAACGTTGAGGTAGGTGTCCTGTTGGCCCGCGAACGACGCGCCCGGCAGGTCCTCGGCCGTGGCGCTCGAGCGCACGGCGTAGGCGTGCTCGGCGCCCGCGCGGCGCCAGGCAGCCGCGATCTCGCGCGCGAGATCGTCGGGCACCGGGGTGGCCTCCAGGGCGTTTCGCAGGCGCTCGCCCACGGCGCGCGCGCCGCCGGCGTCGTTCGGTTCGAGCGCCGCCAGCTCGTCGAGCGCGGCGCCCGCCTCGGGAGCCTCGGTCAGGAACGCCCGGTACGCCTCGGTCGTGACGCAGAATCCCGGCGGGACCGGGAACCCGGCGCGCGTCAGCTCGCCCAGGTTGGCGCCCTTGCCGCCGGCGCGTGCCAGGTCGCCGGCGCCGAGGGCGCCGAGCTCGACCACGCGCGGCACACTGTTCCCGGGCGGGGTCGGCGTACCGTCGTAGGCCATGCTAGGTCGCCGCCCCGTCGAGGAACAGGTGCACGGCGAGGGCGGCCAGCGCGTCCGGTTCGTCCGCGGCCATGCCGTAGTGCTCGGGGCCGATCACGGCGAAGGCGAGCAGCGTTCCCACGAAGGCGAGCGCGAGCCGGCGCGGTGGGGTCGATAGCGTCAGTCGACCGCAGCCGGCCTCGCGCTCGAACAGCGTGGCGAGTCGGTCCAGGGTGCGGTCGGAGGAACCCTTGAGGACGCGCAACACGTCGAGCTCCTCGGCCGTGCCACCGAGGAGGATCCGCATCAGGTCGCGGTTGTCGGCGAAGACCGTGAGCGCCCCCCGTGCGATCGCGGTCAGGTCGGTGCGCAGGTCGCCGTCGGCGTGCTCGACGAGGTGGTGTACGCGAGCTCGCCCGGCCGTGGCCCGCATGAACGCCTCGAGCAGCTTCTCCCGCCCTCCGAAGTGCCGGTACACGGTGGCGACGCCCACCCCCGCCTCCTCGGCGACGCGCTCCATGGTGGCGGCGGCGACGCCACGCTCGGCCACCACTCGGCGGGCTGCGGCGAGGATGCGCGTTCGCGCGCTCTTCCGCTCCGGCGCCGGCACCTCACCCTTCGCGGCGAGCCGCTCCAGCACCGCCCGCTTGCTGCCCACGCGGCGGTAGAGCGTGGCCCGCGACAGGCCCGTGGAGCGCTCGAGCTGCTCCATGGTGAAGGCGTCGCCGTGCTCGCGGGCGAGCTCGGCGGCGGCGCGGAGGATGGTGTCGGTGCCGTGAACGCCGCTCGCCTGCTCGCGGGCCGGTACGGGCGCCGAGGTGGGTGACATGAACGATAGAGTAGTCTATCAAACTGTCTCGGTCAAGGGCATGGCAGCGTCTGCCGCGCACGGAGGCAGCCCGCAGGCGTCGACGAAGCCCGGTCCCCGGCGCGCCCACCGACCACGCGGGCCAATTGGCGTGAGATCGTGCCGGTCGAGTTCGGCGCCTATTCTCCGGTGGCTCCCGGGTCGCCGCACGCGTAGAGTGCGGCCATGACCCAGAGCGTGCTGGACTTGCCCGTCCCCGCCTTCCCGGGGCGCCAGGCGGCCGAGCTCCCCCCGCGCGACGCGATGCTGCGGGCCATGTTGGACCGCGACGCCTCCCTCGATGGCGTGTTCTTCGCGGCCGTGCGCACCACCGGTATCTTCTGCCGCCCCTCCTGCCCGGCCCGCAAACCCAAGCCCGAGAACGTCGAGTTCTTCGGCACCGCACGCGAAGCGCTCTCCAGCGGCTACCGCCCCTGTCAGCGCTGCCACCCGTTGGAGCCGGCAGGCGCGACGCCCGACGCAATCCAGCGTCTGCTCGAAGAACTGGAGGCCGACCCCGGCCGCCGGCTGCGCGACGGCGACCTGCGCCAGCGCGGGCTCGACCCCGGCTGGGTCCGGCGCTGGTTCAAGAAGCATCACGGCATGACCTTCCACGCCTACCAGCGTGGCCGCCGGTTGGCCAAGGCCATCCGCGAGCTCGCCGACGGGGCGCCGGTCGTCCACGCCGCCTTCGACAACGGCTTCGACTCGCTCAGCGGCTTCCAGGAGGCGCTCCGTGCCGTCACCGGCCGCACCGCCACGGCGAGCCGCGACGCGCAGCTCGTGCACGTCTCGCGGGTAGCGACGCCTCTCGGCCCCATGCTGCTCGGCACCACCGACGACGCCGTGTGCCTGCTCGAGTTCGCCGACCGTCCGATGCTGGAGACGCAGCTCAAGCGTCTCGCGAAGCGGCTCGACGGCGCCTTCGTGCCGGGCCCGAACGACGTGGGGCGGGAGCTCGAGCGGGAGCTCGAGGCGTACTTCCTAGGCGAGCTGCGCGCCTTCGAGACGCCGCTGCTCACGCACGGCACGGAGTTCCAGGAGCGCGTCTGGCAGGAGCTCCGCACCGTGCCCTACGGCTCCACCCGGAGCTACGGCGAGCAGGCAGCTCGTATCGGCGCGCCCAAGGCGGTGCGCGCCGTGGCCCGGGCCAACGGCGACAACCGGGTGGCCATCGTCGTCCCCTGCCACCGCGTCATCGGCGCCGACGGGAAGCTGGTGGGCTACGGCGGCGGCCTCTGGCGCAAGCGCTACCTGCTGGAGCTGGAACGGCGGGCAGCCAGCACGCTCAACGGCAGGTAGCACGACACGATCCAGTTGGGGGCGTCGACCACCTCGCTGATCTTCAGGTCGGCCGCCACGCTGCACAGCACGTACGCCTTCTCGCGCGTCAGGCCGTGGTTCTCCGCCAGCCAGGCCACCATGTCGCGGACCGCCGTGCGGGCGTTCTCGTAGAGGTCGGGGCCGTGTGCCGTGGTGGCGAAATAACCGGCGCTGTCGGCGCGGGTGAGGGGGCTGGGCGTTGTGAACTGCAGCTCGCGTACGGCCAGGTCCTTGCGCACGTGGAAGCGCAGGGTCACCGTCATCGGCGCTTCGATGCCCGTCCCGCACACCTCGCCGTCACCCTGCGCGGCGTGGCAGTCACCGGTGGAGAAGAGCGCGCCCGGCGCCAGCACCGGGAAATAGCCGGTGGCGCCCACGGTGAGCCCGCGGATGTCGATGTTGCCGGCGTTGGCGCGCGGGGGTGCGGTGATCAGCCGGCCGGCATCGGCCGGCGCCACGCCCATCACCCCGCAGAACGGTTCGAAGGGGACCCTCACGGCGTCGGAGTCGCGGAAGCGGCAGGTGTCGCCGTCCAGCGTCCAGTGCTGCAGGTAGGGGGCGTCGAACTCGTCGGGGATGAGTCCGATGCCGCGAGGTTTGAACGCGGTCCAGCCCCAGCCGTGATGCTTCAGCTCGAGGATCTCGACCTCGAGCGTGTCGCCTGGCTCCGCGCCCGCCACGAAGACCGGCCCGGTCAAGGCGTGCGCCCGTGAGGCGTCGAAGGTCGCGTAGGCGTTCGCGTTCGACGCCGGCGTCACCTGGGCGTCGCTGGCGTCCTTGCATACGAAGGTGACGGTGTCCCCCGAGGCGATCTCCAGCCGTGCGGGGTAGTCGCGGTCCCAGAAGGCGTGGACGACGCTGTCGTCGAGGTGGTGCTCGGCCACGGTGAGGCTCCTCTGTGCCCGGAGGCATCTTCGGGCGCTCCGGAGGGGACGGCGCCCGCGGGACGCCATGGCTCACGATACCGGCCGACCGGGCTCAGCGCAGCCGCTTGCCCATCCACACGGCGCGACCGTCCTGTCCTTCGCCGAGAGGGATGAAGCCGAGGTGCTCGTAGAAGCCGATGGCCCGCGCGTTGGCCACCGCCACCCCCAGGTGCACGCCCGCGGAGCCGTCCCGTCGAAGGGCCTCGAGCAGGCGTTCCATCAGCTCCCTGCCGTGGCCGCGACCCTGGGCGGTGGGGAGCAGATCGACGTGCAGATGCGACGGATAGGACCGGAACGCCTCGGGCAGGATGCGCGGGAAAGCCTCGTCGGGATGGTGCAGCAGGTGCATCAGGCGGTGATCGGGCGTCCAGACCGCCGGGTCGCCGTCCGGGTCGGGATAGCGGTGCTGCAGTGGCGGCAGCCAGCGTGTGCGGACGAGGGCGTGGAAGGCGAGCGTGTCGAGAGCGGCGACGGCGTAGCCGGCCACGCTGGCACGCAGGCTCGCAGCCACGCTGCCGACCCCGGTGCCGCCGTCCACGACGCCGCCGTCCACGACGCTGCCGTCCACGACGCCGCCGACCGCCAACGGGCCACCCGCCTCCTCGAGCACGAGCACGTGCTCGGGTTCGAGCGCGGCGTACGGGCCTACGTACAGGTGGCCGAGCAGCTCCGGGTCGTCGTGGAGTGCGCTGGCGTCCGCGCCTGCGTCGCCCGTCGCCAGGCACACCTGGTAGAGGCCGACGACGTCGTCCGGCTGGAAGGCGCGGACGTGGTGGTCCCGAGCCGCCTCGCTCACCGGTGGACGTCCCGCCGGCTCGCCGCGCCGCGGATGGGCGGTGCCGGCTCGGGCAGCATGCGCCGCAGCGTGCCGGCGAAACCGCGCCCGTAGGTGTTGTCGACGCCGTCGCGCGGAGGCTCGGGCGCGCGCCCCTCGCGACGGGCCGCCAGGCGCCGCGCGGCGCGCACAGCCTCGGCCAGCACGTCCTGCACGTAGGGGCGGAGGCTCACCACCAGCTCCCGATCGCGCAACCACGACAGCCGGCCGGCGAGGTCGGCGAGCCGCGCCACGGTCCCCGCCACGGCGTCGAAGGTCGCGCCCCAGTCGGCGGGCGGGGTCGCCAGCAGGGTGCCCACGTCGTCGAGGAATGCGCGTGCCGCCGGACCGTGCTCGAACGGCAGGTACAGGAAGTCGGCCAGGAAGGCCAGGTCGTCGGGGGTGGGGGGTTCGTGGCCGAGTGGCTCGAGCGCGCTCGCCCAGTCACCGATGGCCTCCAGGAAGGCGGCACGGGGTTCGAAGGCGTCGTCGTGCAGGTAGGCGGCGAGGGTCGCGAGCGGGACGGTGTCGGCGGCGAGCTCGCCGTTGGGATTGAGGAGGATGCCCGCGACCTCGTCGCGCAGGGCCGCGGGGCGTCCCTGGTAGGGGCCGAGGTAGACGCTTCCCAGGTCGTAGTCGTTGGCGTGGAGGTTGTCCCACAGCAGCGGCTTGCGTCGCAGCGTGCGTGCCACCTCGCGCACGCCTGCGGCGTCGATCGTCTCGGAGACGACGTCCGGACCGGTCCAGAAGACCTCGATGTCGGGGTCGAGGCGCTCGCCGAGCTCACCCAGGTAGGGGCTCTCGCCCACGCCGGGGCGCGCCATGGCGCCGCAGTAGTCGGTGGGGCAGAACAGCAACGTCCCGCCGCCCGCCGCCTGGAGCTGCGCATGGATCCGGTTGGCGGCGTCGGCCTGGGCGGCGGCCAGGCTGCCGAAGCGGATGGCGTCCGCGTCGCGGAGCGTGCGCGGCACGTCGTCGAACAGCAGCGCAACGGTGTGCACGCCCAGGGCGAGCGCCTGCGCCACCTTGCCCTGCAGCGCCGCCGCGTCCGCGTCGTCGGTGAAGCGCAGGTCGAGGCCGGGAGCCAGGGCGTAGGCGAAGGTCACACCCTCAGCGGCGGCTCCCTCCACCAGCCTCGCCAGCTCCGTTCGCTCGGTGGCGTCGTACGGTTCGCGCCAGAGCAGGCGGTGCTTGAGGTCGTCCTTGGGTGCAAAGAGGTAGGTGCCGAGTCGCCACGCGCGCATCCGCGCGAACAGCGCCAGGCGCTGAGCCTCGCTCCAGGGGCGGCCGTAGAAGCCCTCGATCACGCCACCGCGGATGACCGCGTCGTCGCTCATGTCCGCCTCCCTCGCCGCGTGCCGCGGCCCGGATCCCAGGATAGGGGCCGCACGCCGTCGGGCGGGGGGCGGATGTCTCTGGTGTGCCGCACGCCGACCCCCGCACCCTCGAAGGCGGGAGAACGGGAGTCACGATGGCACGACGTTCACGGAAGAGGAACGGGACAGAGGGACGGGCCGCCGGTCGGGCGCGCGTGAACGCGGTGCCTGTGAGGGGCCGGCGGGCCGTGACGGCGCTCGCAGCCCTGGTGGTGCCGGCGCTGACGGGCTGGGGTGTCGGCGTCTGGCTGCCGCGAGGGCCTGTGACGTCTTCGCAGGCGCTGGCTTTGCTCGGCGTGGCGCTCGTGCTGGGGTTCGTGGCCGGCGCAGGCATGCGCTCGCGGTGGGCGATGCTGAGCGCGCCGCTGGCGTTCTTCGCTGCCTTCGAGCTGGCGCGGCTGTCCGCGGTCGGGCCCACCGTGGACGGCATCCACCTTGGCACCCCCTACGGGGCGCTGGCCTTCCTGCTGGGGCGCGGGGTGCTCGGCGTTCTGGTGCTGGTGCCGATGCTGCTAGGTGCGAACCTGGGGGTCGCCCTGGCGTGGCGGCGAAGCGGTCACCACACGGGTCGTGGCCGCCCGGTGCGCCGCGCGATCGGCTGGAGCGCGAGCGCGCTCGCCGGAGCGGGGGTGTTGGTTCTGGCCTTCCTGCTGGCACGGCCCGCGTCCACGCCTGCGATCGTGGGGGCCGACGGCGCCCCGTTGCCTGGGAGCGTAGCGGCACTCGAGCCGGTCATTCTCGGCGGGCAGGAGCAGTGGATCCTGGTCCGCGGCGTCAGCCGCGACGCCCCGGTGCTGCTCTACCTGGCGGGCGGCCCGGGGCAGAGCGATCTGCCGTACGCGCGGGTGCTGCTCGCGGACCTTGTGCAGGACTTCGTGGTCGTGTCGTGGGATCAGCGTGGCACCGGCAAGTCCTACCCGGCGCTCGAGCCGACCGCCACGCTCACGCCGGACCGTGCCGTGTCCGACCTGATCGAGCTCACCGAGATCCTTCGTGCGCGCTTCGGAGAGGAGCGCATCTACCTGCTCGGCGAGTCCTGGGGCAGCACCCTGGCGGTGCTGGCCGCCCAGCGCCGGCCCGAGCTCTACCACGCCGTGCTCGGCAGCGGTCAGATGGTCAGTCAGCGCGAGACCGACCGCCGCCTCTACCGTGACGTCCTTGCCCATGCCGCGGCCACCGGCGACGAAGCGCTGACCCGGCGCATGCAGGCGTACGGCGAGCCGCCCTACGACAGCGTCTACGCCTACGGCACGGTGATGGGCCTCTACGACGCGCTCGCCGGCGACTACACCCCGCCGGCCGCCTACCGCGAGCGGGGTCGCGACGCCCACCTCGGCTTCATGGGCGTGGGTGGCAGCGAGTACGACCTGATCGACAAGGTCAACGTCTTGCGCGGCCTGCTCGACATGTTCTCGGTGCTCTACCCCCAGCTCCAGCAGGTCGACTTCCGCCGTGACGTGCCGCGCCTCGAGGTACCGCTCTACGTCTTCGACGGCGGCCACGAGCTGGCCGCCCGGCGTGACCTTGCCCGCGTCTGGTTCGAGCAGCTGGACGCCCCCATCAAGCGCCTCTACACCTTCGAGGACGGCGGCCACTCGGTCGCATTCGAGCACTTCCAGGACCTGCACCGGATCCTGGTGGAGACGGTGCTGCCGGAGACCTACGTGCAGCGCTGAAGACGGCTCAGCACCGCCGGGCGTTCGCCCGGATGGCCGCCGCCACGTAGCTCGCCAGCCCCTTGGAACGGTCGTCGTAGTGCTTCGCGAAGCGGGGGTCTGCCTCGTACAGATCGGCCAGGCCGACATGCATGACCGGGCTGCAGCCGTAGTACCAGCGGGTGATGTGCTGCCGGTGGGCCTCGGCGGCGTCCATGGCCGCGGCGGCGTCCGCCGGCACGCCGGCGGCTTGTTCGTCGGCGAAGCGCTGCTCGATGGCCTCTGCCTCCTGGCGGACGGCCAACCATTCGGCCTTGCCGTAGCGCCGGGTGCGCGCCCGGCTCTGCCGGTAGGCCTCGCTGCCGCCCCAGCGTTCCTCGGCCTCGGCGGCGTGTTCGGTCGGATCGAAATCGCCGAACACCTCGAGCATCTCCTTCGGATCCAGGTCGATCCCCATCTGGTGGGCCTCCATCGTCTTCTGTAGGCTGGAGCGCATCGCCTCCAGGCGCTCCATGCGGGCGTCGAGCAGCGTCGCCTGGCGGCGCAGGTGCTCGATGCGGTCGGTGGCGGGGTCGTCGAGCAGCGCGCCGATGGTGGCCAGCTCGAAGCCCAGCTCGCGGTACGCCAGGATGCGCTGCAGGCGCTCGAGGGCTTGCGGCCCGTAGGCGCGGTAACCGTTGTCGCCCCTGTACGCCGGCGTCAAGATCGCGATGGCGTCGTAGTGGTGCAGCGTGCGCACGCTCACTCCGGCGAGCCGGGCGACGTCGCCGACGGTGTAGTGAACGTCGGGTCGAGGGGCTCGCTGCGTCTCGTTGTGCCGCGGGTTCGACGGGTCGGTACGGCGCATGGCGTCACGCCTCCTTTCCGAAGCGTAGCCTAGACCCTCACGGAACGTGAGGGTCAAGCGGCCGTGGACCGCCCGAGGCGCCGGCCCGTTCGTGCCCCCGCCAACGGCGTCGGCTCCCGGGACCACGCCGGCCCGCGCCCATCCCGCGTCGTTGCCGCGCCGGCACCGACCCGAACGAACCGACCCGTACAATGGGTCCGACGCTTGACCGGGAGACGGAGCCGAGCATGGACGCCGAGAGCCTTCTCGAACGCGGCCGCACGGCGTACGGTCGCCAGCAGTGGGGGGAAGCCTACCGCTGCCTATCGGAGGCCGACCGCACCCTCGACCTAGCGGGCGAGGACCTGTGGCGCCTGGCGTTCGCCTCGGAGCTCGTCGGCCGGCCGAACGACCTGGTCGATGCGCTCGACCGCGCGCACCGTCGCTTCCTGGACGCCGGCGACCTGCCGGCGGCGGCCCGTTGCGCGTTCTGGTGCGGCTTCCGGCTCCTGGCACTGGGCGAGGTCGGGCCGGGGTCCGGGTGGCTCCGGCGCGCTCGCCGCTTCGTCGACCGCCATGGGCGCGCGTGCGTCGAGCAGGGGTATCTGATGCTCGCTGACGTTCAGCGACTCCTGGGAGCGAGCGATCTCGACACGGCCTTCGCCACCGCGGCCGAAGCTGCGGAGGTCGGCGAGCGCTTCGGCGACGCCGACCTGCACGCCTTCGCGCTCCATGCTCAGGGCATCGCACGCTTGCGTCAGACACGGCTGGCCGAAGGGCTGGCGTTGGTCGACGAGGCGATGGTCGCCGTCGTCACCCAGGCGACCATGCCGGTCATGACCGGGATCATCTACTGCTCCGTGATCTCCGCGTGTCACAACGTGTACGCCCTGCGTCGCGCCCAGGAGTGGACCGAGGCGCTGGCGGCCTGGTGCGGCCGTCAGCCGGATCTCGTCCCGTTCGCGGGCAAGTGCATGGTGTACAGGGCGGAGATCGCGCAGCTGCGCGGGGCGTGGCCGGAGGCTCTCGAGGAGGCGCGGCTGGCCGTGGAACGGTGCGAACGCGGCTCCGAGGCCGACGGGGTGGCCGAGGCGGTCTATCAGCAGGGCGAGATCCACCGATTGCGCGGAACCTTCGCCGAGGCCGAGCGCGCCTATCACGAGGCCGCCCGACTCGGGCGGGATCCCCAGCCTGGTCTGGGTCTCTTGAGGCTTGCGCAGGGGAGGCGCGGTACGGCCGTCGCAGGGCTTCGTCGGGCGTTGCGCGAGCATCGGGATCGAACCCGGCGGGTGCGCATCCTCCCCGCGCTGATCGAGGCGCTGCTCGCCGCCGACGAACTGGATGCGGCGAGGGTGGCACTCGACGAGCTCGAGAGCACGGCGAAGGCCTACGAGGGGAGCGCGTTGACGACGGTCGCGGCGTACGGGCGCGGCGCGGTCGCGTTGGCCTCGGGCGACGCGCCGGCGGCCCTGGAAGCGCTACGCCACGCCTGGCGTGGATGGCACGCCCTGGAGGCGCCCTACGAGGCCGCCCGCACGCGGGAGCTGGTGGCCCGTGCCTGCGCGGACCTGCAGGACGCCGAGACGGCGGCCCTCGAGCTCGAGGCCGCCCGCGAGGCCTACCGGCAGCTGGGCGCGGTCGTCGATCTGGAGCGACTGGAGGGGACGCCGGGCTCGCGCGCCGGCCTCACCGCGCGAGAGCTGGAGGTGCTCCGGTTGGTGGCGGTGGGCCACTCCAACAAGGCGATCGCGGGACGACTGGGCGTCAGCGGGCGCACCGTCGAACGGCATCTCAGCAACATCTTCGACAAGCTGGACGTGTCCTCTCGGTCCGCGGCGACGGCCTACGCCTTCGAGAACGGCCTCGCCTGAACCGACGTTACGGGAAACCCCCATATCGGCTCGGGGCCCTGCGTGGTTCCACCGATGCGGCACCGCGCCGTCGGGCCCTAGCGTGACCCCGAGCGGGGCCGGCCGGCGGTCGGCGCTCGCCGAGGAGGCGCGTCGATGGAACGCATCGTGGAGTGGGAAAGGAAGCGAGGGAACCGTCTCGAGCACGCCCTGGTGCTGGGTGGGGGCATGGCCGGTCTCTGTGCGGCCGCCGCGCTGGCCGAGCGAGCCGCGCGCGTCACCGTGGTGGAGCGCGACGTCCTCGCCCGCGTGGACGAGCCCCGCAAGGGGGTGCCACAGGGGCGTCACCTGCACCTGTTGTTGCCCGCGGGGTTGGGGGCGTTGAACGCCCTCATCCCGGGACTCGAGGAGCGACTTCGGCTGGCCGATGCTCAGCTGCTCGACGCGGCAGCGGACTTCGCCATCCACGTGGACGGCGGCCGGCTGGCCCTGGCAGGGAGGAGCCCGGCCTTCCGCCTGGTGGGGGCCACCCGGCCGCTGGTCGAGGGGCTCGTGCGCGAGCGCGTGCGGTCCCTCCCGAACGTTCACCTTCGCGGCGGCCATGAGGTGCTGGGGCTGAGCGCCATCAGCGGCGGGCGCAGCGTCGACGGCGCGCTGGTCCGCCGCGCCCGGACGGACGATGCCGGGGAGCGGGTGGCGGCCGATCTGGTGGTCGATGCCACGGGTCGCGGCTCCCGTGCGCCGCGATGGCTCCGGGAGTTCGGATTCCGGCCCCCCACCGAGGAGCGCGTGCAGGTGGACGTGCGCTACACCACACGGCTGTTCCGGCGAGACCCTGCGGCGGGCCCCCGGCCCCGAGTCGTGATGGTCGCGATGCCGCCGGGAGGCCGTCGCGGCGCCGTGGCGCTCGCGGTCGAGGGCGACCGCTGGCAGGTGGTCCTCGCGGGGATCCTCGGCGAGCAGGCGCCGGGCGACCTGGAGGGCTTCCGAGCGTACGCCCGTTCGCTGTGGTGTGGCGATGTGGCCGACCTGATCGACGATGCCGAACCGATCGGAGACGCCGTCACGGGCGCTTACCCCGCCAACACCCGGCGTCGCTACGACCGGCTGCGGCGCTTCCCGGAAAGCTTCGTGGTGATCGGCGACGCGCTCTGCCCGCTCAATCCCCTCTACGCGCAGGGGATGAGCGTGGCGGCGCTGGAAGGGCTGGCGCTGGGGCGCGCGCTCGACGCTGTAGGCACCCGCAGGATCGGGCCGGCGTTCTTCCGTGCCACCCGAGGGCTCGTGGGGGGGTGCTGGACGCAGGCGGTGGACCAGGACCTGCGTCACCCGGACGTGCGAGGGCGCCGTTCGCTCCGCTGGCGTTTGCTCGGAGCGTACAGCGACCGCGTGACGCGGACCGCGCACCGGGATCCGGTCGTGGCGCGCGCCCTCTTCGAGGTCATGTGCCTCGTCGAGCCGGGGCCGAGCCTGATGCGCCCGCGCATCCTGCGCCGCGCCCTGTCTCGGCAAGGCGCGGCCGAGAGAGTGTCCGGCACGACCCGGGGAGGGGCCCTGCCGCCGCAGTCTCGAGTCTCCGTGACGGTGCCGGCTCCCGACGCCCGCCCTACGTTCGGAGCGGAAGAACGCACCAAGGGGGAGAGCGCATGACCTTCACGCGCAAGCACGAGACGATCGACACGGTCGTGATCGGCGCCGGCCAGGCGGGCCTGGCAACCGGCTATCACCTGGCGCGCAGGGGGCTGGAGTTCGTGATCCTGGAGGCGAACGAGCGGGTCGGGGACAGCTGGCGTCGCCGCTGGGATTCGCTGCGGCTCTTCACGCCTGCTCGCTACGACGGGCTGCCGGGGATGCGCTTCCCGGCGCCCGCCCACCACTACCCCACGAAGGACGAGATGGCGGAGTTCCTCGAAGCGTACGCCAGACACTTCGCGTTGCCGGTGCGGACCGGTGTGCGGGTCGAGCGCGTCGCCCCATCGGCCGCCGGGCTGCGCGTCCAGACCACCGAAGGAGTGATCGATGCCCGCCAGGTGGTCGTGGCCATGGCCAACTTCCAGCGGCCGTCCGCGCCGCCGTTCGCCGCCGACCTCGATCCCGGGATCCGGCAGCTCCACTCCCGCGACTACCGCAACCCCGACCAGCTACGGGAAGGCGACGTGCTGGTGGTGGGCGCAGGCAACTCGGGCGCCGAGATCGCCCTCGACGTCGCCTCCGGGCACCGGACCTGGCTGTCCGGGCGCCCGACCGGCCAGATCCCCTTCGACATCGACACGGTGGCGGCGCGGCGCGTCTTGATCCCCCTGGTGGTACGCGCACTCTTCCATCACCTGCTGACGGTCGAGACGCCCATCGGTCGCAAGGCCCGGCCCGGGTTCGTCGGGAAGGGCGGTCCGCTGGTCCGCTCCAGCGGCCGTGATCTGAAGAGGGCGGGCGTGCAACGCGTGCCGCGTACGATCGGCGTGCGCGACGGCCGGCCCGTGGTCGCCGACGGACGTGTCCTCGATGTGGCCAACGTCGTGTGGTGTACGGGCTACCGGGCCGGCTTCGACTGGATCGAAGCGCCGTTGCCCGACGAGCACGCGCTGACGCACCGGCACGGCCCCGAAACCGGCGTGCCCGGCCTGTACTTCGTGGGCCTGCACTTCCTGTACGCAGCCTCCTCGGCCATGGTGCAGGGCGCTGGGCGCGACGCCGAGAGGGTGGTACGCGCGGTCGCGGCGCGGGCTGCGGCGCGTGGCCCCGGTCAACCATCGGTGCCCCCGGCCGGCCTCCTCCGAGCGGGCTGACGCGGGGAGAAAGGGGCCACCGTCGGCGGCTGGTGCCGGTGGCCGTGCGCCGGGGCGGGCCGTGGCTGCGCCCACGCAGCAGGAGCAGCGCGCACCGCGCTCGCGGGACCACGGTAGCGCGCGTGGCTCGGGCCGTGGCCTCCGCTCAGAGGTGCTCGACGTCGAGCGGCCGGCCCACGACGCGCATGTCGTGGCGCGCGAACAGGTCGGCCATCGCCTCGGGCGAGCCCATGCCAGGCAGCGTGCTGGCCTCCTCGAAGAACGCCTCCATGGCACCTGCGGGCGTGAAGGCGATGATCATCCTGCCGGCGCCCGGCCCCAGGTGGGCCCAGCCGTGCGGGACCGCTCGAGGCGCGAGGACGCTGTCGCCGGGCCCGAGCCGGTGCAGGCGACCGTCCACCTCCACCGCGTAGCGGCCCTCGACGACGTAGAACCACTCGTCCTGGGACGGGTGCACGTGGCGAGGGGGACCGCCGAGGAAGGCGTTCGCCTGCTCGATGATGAGGCAGCCGCCGCCGGTGTCGGCAGCGGTCGCCTTCACGGTGAACGGCATCACGCCGAAGACGCTGCGTTCGCGATCGTGACGATCGGCTCCTGCCGCCACCAGGATGCCTGCGGGACGCTCGTCGGTCATCCGGTTCTCCTGTGCGCCCCCAGCCGGCACGTCGATGCGCAGCCGGTGCCCGAAGCGTACGGCGCGGAACGCAGGTCCGGTGTGATGGACGCGGGCCGGGTCGGCAGAGCGATCCACCGGCGTTGGCGCCGGTGCCGATCGCCTCTACCTGGCGCGTCGCGCCCCGTTACCATGCGATCCATGGAAGGGCGCTGGCGGTGACCCCGATCGACTCGGCAGGAAACTGCTCGACCGTCGCCGCGCCGGCAAGGCGCGTTGCTCTGGGATGCGCTGGGAGCGCAGCGTGATCTTCACCTGGCTGCTCCTTCTGGCGCCGGTGTCGGTGGCGGCGAAGTACCTGCTGCACCTTCCCGAGCTGGTGGTGTTCGGGCTCGGCATCGTGGCGATCGTGCCGTTGGCCGAGTGGATCCGCCGCGCCACCGAGCAGCTCGCGCGCCTGACGGGGCCGGCCGTGGGCGGTCTGCTCAATGTCACCTTCGGCAACACCGCCGAGCTGGTGCTGGCGCTGTTCGTGCTGCAGGCGGGCCACACCGACGTGGTGAAGGCGCAGATCACCGGCTCCATCATCGGCAACTGTTTGCTGGGCTTCGGCCTGGCGGTGCTCATCGGGAGCTGGGGGCGGGAACGGCAGACCTTCAGCCGGGAGCGGGCGGGGCTTCTGTCCAGCCTGCTGGTGATATCGGTGCTGGGGCTGCTGGTTCCGGCACTGTTCGACATCACCGAGCGCGGGGCGGGCGTTCCGAACGTGGCGGCGCTCGACGAGCGGCTCAGCCTGGGCGTTGCCGTGGTGCTGGTGCTCGTCTACGTGGGGAACCTCGTGTACACGTTGGTGACGCACCGCGACGTGTTCGCCCGGCACGAGGAGGAGCGTGCCGCGACCTGGACGCTGTGGGCGGCGCTGGGCGTGCTCCTCGGCGCCACCGCCGTGACGGCGCTCGAGGCCGAGCTGGTGTCGGGTGCGCTCGACGCCACGGCTGCCGGGCTCCACCTCACGCCCTTCTTCCTGGGCATCACCGTGCTGGCCGTGGTCGGGAACGCGGCCGAGTACATCTCCGCGGTGTACTTCGCCCGGCAGGACAGGATGGGGCTGGTGCTCTCCATCACCGTGGGCTCGAGCATCCAGGTGGCCCTGCTGGTGGCGCCGCTGCTGGTGCTGGTGTCGTTCCTGATGGGCCGCCCCATGGACCTGGTCTTCGCCAATCCCCTCGAGCTCATCGCCATCGCCGGCGTCAGCTTCACCGTCAACGCCATCGCCAGCGACGGCGAGACCACCTGGTTCGAGGGCATGCTGCTGGTGGCGGTGTACGTGGTTCTCGGCCTGGCGTTCCTGTTCGCCGCGCCCTGACCGGCCCGTTCGCGGGAGCCCCCCCTTTGGACGCTCGGCGTTGTGCCCAACGCCCGCGACGGTGATGTCTGGCAGCGCTAGATTGGATGCAGGTCCCCTGTCACAACCTTTCCCTTCACCTCGCTGGTTCCTCGGGGACCGGAAGGAGCGTCGGCATGCGCTTCACACGACGTTGGATGGTAGTGGTGAGCCTGGTGGCGGGCGCGTGGCTCTTCTTCTCGCCGTGGCTGCTCGGATACACCGAGGTGGCGGTTGCATCCTGGATGTCGTACGTACTCGGGGCCGCGATCGTGGCGGCTGCGCTTTGGACGATGATGGCGAAGGCGGCGCGGGCCGCCGAGTTGATCCTGGCGATGGTCGGTGTACTGACGTTCGCGTCGCCGTGGCTGCTCGGGCTCATGGCCGAGCCGGCGGCGCGCATGGTGGCCTGGTTCGCTGGCGCGGTGGTCGCCCTGGCCGCCTTGTGGGTGGCGATGGGCCAGCGCCGGGAGCGGGGTCCGGAACGTCGCCGCCCCGTCGCCTGAGCGATCCGCCACCTGAGCGACCCGCGCTCGCAGTCCGGACGCCGCGCCCTGACGAGAGGACGGTGCAGCGTGCTGCAAGTCGAGATCCCACGCGTCGGCGAGATCCGCCTGGTCGAGGTCGAGCCGGCCGCGCCGGCTCCGGAGGAGGCCCGGGTCCGCGTCGAGGCCATCGGCATCTGCGGTTCCGACCTCCACGCCCTCCGCGGCGAGCACCCCTTCGTGAGCTACCCCGTGTGGCCGGGCCACGAACTGGTCGGTACGGTCGAGGCCGTCGGGGTGGCCGCCGACCGGGCGCTGATCGGCGTCCGGGTGGCGCTCGAGCCCTCGCTGCCCTGCGGCCACTGCCGCACGTGCCGCGAGGGTCGCTACAACATCTGCGAGAACCTCCGCGTTCTCGGCTTCCAGGCTCCCGGTGGTATGGCGGAGACCTTCGTGGTCGCCGCCGGGCGGTTGCACCCCTTGCCCGACGGGCTGTCGGTCGAGGGGGGCGCGTTGGTGGAGCCGATGGCGGTGGCGGTGCACGCCGCACGCCTTCCCGGGCCGCTGGCGTCGCTTCGCGTCGGCGTGGTGGGGGCGGGGACCATCGGGCTGCTCACCGGCGTAGCCGCGCTCGCCTACGGAGCTGCGACCGTCACCGTGGCCGACCCGCTCGAGCCAAGGCGCAACGTCGCCGCGGCCCTCGGCCTCCGCGCGGAGCCGTCGCTTTCCGAGGGGAGCTGCGATGTGGTGTTCGAGTGCGTGGGCAACGAGTCCGCCTTGCGAGCATCGGTCGACGCCGCGGCCAAGGGCGGCACGATCGTGGTGGCCGGCGTCTACGGCACGGATCCGCGGGTGCAGGCTGGCCTGGTCCAGGACCGCGAGCTCCGCCTCCAGGGCAGCCTGATGTACGTGTCCTCGGACGTGCGCGACGCCATCCGTTTGCTGGCCGAGGGGCGGGTCGACCCGGGTCGGATGATCACGCACCGCTTCGCGCTGACGGAGGCCGAAGAAGCCTTCCGGGTGGCCGGCGCCCGAGGGGAGGCGCTGAAGGTGCTGCTGGTTCCGGCCTAGCGAAGGTCGTGGGCGCTCAGCCGGCCAGGAACGGCACGTGCCAGTACACCAGGAAGGGCAGGAACAGCGCCGCCGCGACCGCGACCACCACGGCCACGGTCGTGCGCGGAGCGCGGGCGCTGCGGTGCGCCAGCAAGATGAGCACGGCCAGGGCGACCGCCAGCCCGCCGCTGAGCGCCGACAGGACGCGCAGGCCTGCGGCCAGCGGTTGCAGGGACAGCCCGTCGGGTTGGTAGAGCCCGAGGAGGAAAGCGATCGCGACCGTCATCCCTGCGAGCAACGCCAGGTCCACCAGGCTGACGAGCGCTTGCGTGAGGCGGAGAAGGCCGGCCGCGCGGTTCCGTCGAGGGTTGCTCTCGGACCGGCGGGCGCGCCCACCCAGGACATCTCCGTGGCCGTCGGCACGGCGCCGTCGGCGCGGCAGCACGCTCAGCAGCAGGCCCTCGCCGAACGCGATCAGGAAGAACACCGCGGCGCCGAGCTGGACCCAGGGGCTGGCGTACCACGGTGCCGGCCGGTCGCTGCTGCCGGGCAGGAGCAGCGACGGGTCGCTGGCGGGACCAGGGTCGACGGTCTGGCCCGCGGGCGGCGCCGGCGGCATCGCGGCGCCTGTCCGAGCCAGGAGCCCGGGTGTCGCCGAGGCCACCGCCAGCGGGGCGGCGGCCGCGGGCCCGCTGGCGAAGGCGCCGCCGGCGACCGGCGCCAGGCTGCGGACGACGGTGGTCGTCCACCCGACGACCACCGAGCGGTAGGTGGGGTCGGCGGCGCGACGGGCATTGGCGAGCGCGCTACCGGGATCGCCGCCGGCTCCGGCACCTTCCGCCCCTTGGTCGGTCCGTGCCAGCACGGTGACGTGGTCGAGAGGTTGATCGCGGTTCTGGGCGGCCTTCAGGAGCGCGACGGTGGGCTTCACGCCGGGGGCCGTGGGATCGAGGTCGTCGTACACCAGCAGGGTCGGTGCCCTCGCCTGCTTCAGCGCGTCGGCGGGCGTGCTGGAGGGGTCGTCCTTCAGGAAGCCGAGCTGGCTGTGTGGCAGGAGTGCTGCCAGCACCGGACGGGCGCTCACCAGCAGCCGCACGCCCCGCATGGCGGCGTCCGCGGCGACGGGGGAGTAGCCCTTGGCACGCACAGCGTCTCCCGCCCGCCAGACCTCCTCCTGACCGAGGGGGGAAGCGGAGGTGTTGAGGAGGATGAGGAACGCGACGTCGGCGTGCTCCCCCACGAAGGGGGCCAGCCAGGCGCCCTGGCCAACGCCCCAGACGCCGACCCGCGAGGGATCGACACCGGGTTGTCGGCGCACCGCCGCGACGGCGGCGACCGCGTCGCCCACCTCGTCGATCGGGTTCAGTGAGCGGCGCCAGTCGCCGGACGAGGAGCCCGTTCCACGCTTGTCGTAGGCGTATGCGGCGATGCCGTGGGAGGCGAAGAGACGGGCGTCGGAGGCGGCATGTTCGCGTCCGCTGTTGCCGCGCCCGGGGAGCAGCACCACGGCCGGGAAGGGGCCCGGACCGGCAGGCAGGAGTAGCGTGCCCGTGAGCGTCACGGTGCCGTTGCGAACATCGAGTCGCCGCGCCATGGCGGGGCCGGTCGGCGTGGCGCGGCGCGTCACGGCCGTCGGCGTCGGAGCAGATGAGTCCGACGGCGCGCCGGATACCGGATCGAGCGTGCTGGTGACGTCCGTCCCGGCTCCGCCACCGGTCGACGCGCCACCGGAGTGAGCGGGAGTGACCACCGCGGCGAAGGGGTCGGTCGTGGCGGCGCCGTCGCTCCCCGCCGCGTTCTCAGGCGCCTGGGCAGGGCTGCGCGCGCCCATGGCCCAGGTGATCGCCAGCGCGATCGCAAGGGCGACGAGGGTCGCTCCGGTGCGCCGTCGCCACGCTGTGACGTGTTCGCGACGGAGCGGGCTCCGAGAGTTGGCAAGACGCAAGGTAGGCCTCCCGCGGTTGTCGGTGCTCCGAGCATAGAACGGGAACCCGGCGTCGGGCCGGTGGCCAGTCACCCCGATTACACGAGGTTGCGGCGGGCGCGGCCCGGAGTGCGGCCGGTCGCTCGAAGTCTGGTACGTGACCTGGGTCCTTGACAACGACCGGGGGTTGTCACATTATTTAACTACCTGGTCAGGGAAAGAGCTGATCAGACGTAGATACTGGAACTGGAACCGAAAGGAGCCTCCTTATGCGTGCATGGAATCGCTGGCAAGACTGGCTCAACCTACTGGCAGGTGTGTGGCTGTTCTTCTCGCCCTGGATCCTGGCCTTCACGGGGGCCGCTGCCGGTGCCTGGAACGCGTGGATCTTCGGCGCACTGGTCTTCATCGTGGCCCTCTGGACGCTCGGTCGCCCGGAGTCGCGCGGTGTGCTGTGGCTGCAGGCCATCTTGGGGGCATGGACGTTCATCGCACCCTGGGTGCTCGGCTTCGCAGTGGCGGCCGCTGCCGCCTGGAACGCTTGGATCCTGGGGATCATCGTCTTCGTTCTCGCTTTCTGGGCCATGGGTAGCGCAGGCGAGCCAAGGAGAGTGCCGGAGCGCGCCTGAGCGAGCGTTCGCTTCGGAATCTCCGGCAGACCGAACCGACAACGGTCGGAAGATCCGGGCGGGCCCGAACGCGGGCCCGCCCGGTTCCGTAGACTGGACACGAAACCATGGAACACGATCGAGCAATGCTTCGAAACCCCCGCGCCGTGGTGCGGCGATCGCGAGGCGGCGCGCCATGAGCGCGGCGGCCCCACCGTTCGGCGCGAACGGCGGCGACACCTCGGCCGACCGCAAGTCCCCGGACGGCGCAGGGCGCAAGCGCGTGGGCCGGCCGAGGGTGGACCGGCAGCAGGCGGAGGCGCGCTGCAAGATCCTCGACGCTGCCGAGACGCTCTTCGCCGAGAACGGCTTCGACGCCACCCCCACCAGTGCCATCGCCGCTCGGGCGGGCCTCACGAGCGCGCTGATCTTCTACTACTTCCGGACCAAGCGTGGCCTGCTGCAAGCCCTCATCGACGAGCGCCCGTTCCTGCCGCGCTTCGCCGACCTAGTGGCAGACGTCGATGCCGACGACCGCCGTACCCTGCTGCGCGTCGCTGGCGAGCGCCTGTACGACCTCGCTCATCGCAGTGGTCCGATGGTGCGAATCGTGGTCCGTGAGGTCTTGCAGCGCGACGAGCTGCGGCGTCACTGGGAGGACGTCCTGGAACGCGCCATCGGCGCTCTGGCCGAGCGCATCCGCGCTGCCGACGGTCCTGCCCTGGATGCAGCGCAGGCCGAGTCCGTGGCGCGCTTGTTCTTCAACGCCGTGGCCTTCCAGGCGCTCTTCGGACCCGATCTAGAGAGAGAGCGCACCGTGGCCGAGGCGGTCGAGGTGGTGCTCGCGGGCGCCTGAACGCCTGGTTGGCCCCGTTCCCGCGCGGCCTTCCGTCCCGCCCCATCCCAACGCATGCGCGACCCCGAAGCGTTCGAGCGCCGGTGGTAGGTTGGGTCTGCCAGCGGCCGCCGGGAAGTACCGGAGCGGCCGTGCCGACCCCACGATCGAGGGCCGTTCGCGTCGCCAACCGGCGTGTGCTCGAGCGGTCCACCCCCGGAAGGGAGCTGGAGAGCGTGAGTGACGCCTCGCAGTCCTGGAACGCACATTCGAATCCGGCCGGCGACGCCCCGTCGTCGGCGCCACCCGGCGAGCCGCTCCGTTTGCAGCAACGCATCGGCGGTCGCAGCGTGCCGGCGGCCGAGGGCGGTACCCGCGACATCCTGGAGCCGGCCCTGGGGCGGGTGCTGGCGGTGGTCCCCGAGGGATCGGCCGAGGACGTGGACGCCGCCGTTGCCGCCGCCCGCAGGGCGTTCGACGACGGCCCCTGGCCGCGCTTGCATGTCCAGGAGCGCGCCCGCGTGCTACACCGCGTCGCCGCCCTGATCGAGGGCCACGCCGAGGAGCTGGCGCGTCTGGAGACCTGGGATACCGGCAAGACGCTCCCCGAGAGCCGCGACGATATGGTGCAGGTGGCGGACGCCTTCCGCTACTTCGCGTCGCTTGTCGCCACCCGCGGCGGTGAGGTGAACCCCGTGCAAGCCGATGCGCTCAGTCTGACGCTGCACGAGCCGGTCGGTGTGGCGGCCCTGATCACGCCTTGGAACTACCCGCTGCTGCAGGCGTCGTGGAAGCTGGCGCCGGCGCTGGCTGCAGGGTGCACGCTGGTGATCAAGCCCAGCGAGCTGACGCCGCTCAGCACGGTGCGCGCCGTCGAACTGCTGCACGAGGCCGGCGTCCCAGGCGACGTCGCCAACGTGGTGCTCGGCTCCGGCCCGGCCGTGGGCGCGCCGTTGGTGGCGCATGCGGACGTGGACCTGGTGTCGTTCACCGGCGGCATCGTGACCGGCCGCGCGATCTCCCGGGCGGCAGCGGACACGGCCAAGCGCGTCGCCCTGGAGCTGGGCGGCAAGAACCCCAACATCGTCTTCGACGACGCCGACTTCGACGCCGCGCTCGACCACGCCCTGAACGCGGTCTTCTACCACGCCGGCCAGGTCTGCTCGGCGGGTTCGCGCCTCCTGGTGCAGGAGGGTCTGTACGACCGCTTCGTGGACGCGATCCTGGAGCGCGCGGCCCGCATCCGCCTCGGCTTCGGCTGGGAGGACGGCACCGAGATGGGCCCACTGGTGTCCGAGCAGCATCGCGCCAAGGTGGAACGGATGCTCGCGCTGGCGCTCGAAGAGGGGGCCACCCTGCGCCTCGGTGGCCAGCGGCCTGGAGGCGAACGCTTCAGCCAGGGCGCCTTCATGCAGCCCACCGTCCTGACCGACGTACACAGGGACATGCGTATCGCCCACGAAGAGATCTTCGGGCCGGTGCTCACCATCGAACGCTTCCGTGACGAGGACGACGCCGTCGCTGCCGCCAACGACACCCGTACCGGGCTGGCGGCCGCGGTGTGGACGCGGGACGTGGTGAAGGGCGTGCGCCTCGCCCGGGCGCTGCGCTTCGGCACGGTGTGGCTCAACGACTTCCACCCCTACTACCCGCAGGCTCCCTGGGGCGGCATGAAGGAGTCCGGTGTCGGGCGCGAGCTCGGCCTCACCGGCCTGCGCGAGTATCAGGAGGAGAAGCACCTCTACCTCAACCTCGACGTCCATCCAGTGGGGTGGTTCGGCCGCGGCGGGGGCGAGTCGCGTTGAGCTGAGCGATCCCGCCGCTCCCGTCGCCTGACGGCTTGCGCCCGCGAGTGCCGGGCGCAAGCATGGGGGGTGCGGTGGCCGGCGTCCATGCCGGCACCCGGAGCGGAGGCTCGGCGTGACCCTGTGGCCGAAGCGAGGGCGGACCCATGTGCCGGGCTGGGGCCTGCTGGGCGGGTGTCTGTTAGGGGCAGTTCTGGCGTTGTCGGGCTGCGGCTCGCGCTCGACGGACACGCAATCGGCGCCGGCTTCCGCCGGCAGGGTCATGGTGGGCACCCCGGCGCCCCGGAGCGGCCCATCGGACGACGTAGCAGGGGGGACGAGCCAACCGCCACCTTGGCCCTGTACGGGCTGGGTACACAGCGGCGCCACTGCCTACGACCGCGCTTCGATGATGGCACGGGTGTTCGGAACGGTGCAGCCCGGTGATCCGGTGGCGGTGGTGGCGCGCGACGCCCGCGGCTGGCTGGCGTTCTCCCCGGGAACGGCGCAAGCGGCGAACGTGGGCCCCTTCCGGCTGCGTTGGCTGCCGCCCGACGCGCCCGTCCGGCTCGAGGGCGCCTGCAGCGACTTACCGGTCCGGGTGTCGCCGGCTGCCGGCGTGTGCTTCGAGATGGCGATGGCGGCGACGCCGGTCCGCTCCTCACCCGACCCGAGCGCACCCCTGCTGGTCACCCTTCCCGCCGATGGCTACGTTGCGGTGACCGGCCGCGACCCGTCCGGCTGGCTGCGCGTGGACGCCGGAAGCGGCAGTCGCCCGGGCTCGGGCGCTGGCTGGATTCCGCCGGAGGCGGTGAACGTCAACGGGCCTTGCGACGCCTACCTGGGATCGGGCGCCTCGCCTTGAGCATCACGACACGTGCGGGGCCCGGCGCGGCGCGAGCACGACGTCGTTGGCGCAGCTCAGCACGGGAGGACCCGAGAGCACCCTAGCGTCGACGTCCAGCGGAGTGTGCAGGGTGAAGACGTGCGCCTCGCCCGGAAGCAGCGTGATCAGCCCGTCGTCGACCGTGGCATCGGGGTGGAGCCGGTCGGGGAGCACGGTGAGGTCCCGCAACAGCGACTGGGCCTCGACGCGTAGCTTCACGGCGTCCCCTCGCCTCTCGAGCGTCGTGCGTAGGCGCGCCGGCGGGTAGCGCAGGTCCCGGTCGCGCGCGAAGAAGTGGAGCGCCCGCAGGTCGTCCGACTCGGCCACGAGCAGCTCCTCGGCCCGGTCCCCGGGCGTGGTCAGCGCGTTCGGGAGCGCAGCCACCACGGCAGGGCCGCGGGGCGTCGCCACGAGGGGGAGCGTGGCGGCCGCGAGCTCGGTGCCGTCGAAGCGCAGTCGCCGGATCCGTACCTCGCCTCGCCAGTCGGCGTCACTGTCGTTGTGAAGCACGAGCGTGATGTCTCCATGGCGCGCCTCGAGCGTTAGCAGGCGGGCGGCGAAGACGCGCCGCAACGCGAACCACAACGGTTTGAGGCGCCCGTCGACGTCGACCGCCGCCCAGCTCGTCGACGGCCAGCAGTCGTTGAGCTGCCACACCAGCGTCCCCATGCACAGCGGGGCCAGCGAGCGGAAGTGGCGGATGCCGACATCGAGCGCCCGCGCCTGGTTGAGCTGGGTGGCGAAGTGCCAGGTATCGAAGGCGCGGGGCACCGGGAAGTGCTCGGCGAGGCGGGCCTCGAGCTTGTCGTTGCCGCCGACCGCCTTCTGGTGGTGGAGCATGCCGGGCCCATCGGGCGTGAGGGGCCGGTCGGAGATCGCCCGGCGGATGGTGGCGTAGGTCGGCGGCGCCTGGTGGCCGAACTCGGCGACGAAGCGCGGCCGGTACGTCCGGTAGACGGTGTAGTCCTTCTCGTTCCAGGCGTCCCAGATGTGTCTGCATCCTGCGCCGTCGGCGTTCGGTGGCAGGTCCTCGCGGCCGGACCAGGGGCTCCCCGGCCAGTAGGGGCGGGTGGGGTCGAGCTCGGCCAGCAGGCGCGGGAGCATGTCGAGGTAGAAGCCCCGGCCCCAGCTGCGCCCGCCCAGCGCCGCCTCCCAGCCCCAGTCCTCATGCCCCCACAGGTTCTCGTTGTTGCCGTTCCAGAGCACCAGGCTGGGATGCGATGCGAGCCGCAGGACGTTGGCGCGGGCCTCGGCGGCCACCTCCGAGGCGAAGGGTTCCTCCTCCGGATAGGCCGCGCAGGCGAAGGCGAAGTCCTGCCAGACCATCAGGCCGAGCTCATCGCAGATCTCGTAGAAGGTGTCGCTCTCGTAGAGGCCGCCCCCCCAGACCCGCACCATGTTCATGTTCGCGTCGGCCGCCTGTTGCAGCCGGGTCCGCAGGCGCTCGACCCCGATGCGTTCAGGGAAGGGGTCGTCGGGGATCCAGTTGGCGCCCTTGGCGAAGACCTCACGCTCGTTCACGACCAGCGTGAACGCCGCGCCGGCCTCGTCCGGTCGGGTGTCGAGGGTGACGCTTCGGAAGCCGATTCGCAGGGCCCGCTCCTCGAGCGCGGAACCGTCCTGGCCCTCCAGGGTCAGCTCGAGGTCGTACAGGGACGGGTCGCCGTAGCCGCGGGGCCACCAGCGCCGTACCGACGGGGCGTCGAGTCGGAGGGTGGCGTCGGTCTCGTCGGCGCCGACGCTCACGCTGGCGCGGGCGTCGCCCGCCTCGCTGTCGGGCCGGGCGAGGCGCACGGACAGCAGGAGAGGTCGTGGTTCTCCGGACCGCTCGAGCTCCACGCGCAGCTCGACGTTGCCGGCGACGGGTGCAGCGGGGTCGCCGGGCGGAGCGTCGTCCCCCGCGCCGACGCGCACGAGCGTGCCGAGCTCGCGGATCCGGGCGCGCGACCAGCCCTCGAGCCGGACGGGCTTCCAGATCCCTGCCGTCACCAGCGTCGGGCCCCAGTCCCAGCCGAAGTTGCACGCCATCTTCCGGATGAAGTTGAACGGAAGGGGATAGGCCCGCGGGCGCTCGCCCAGGCGCTCGGCCTGGGCGCGGGCGTAGGCAAGCGCCGAGGTGAAGGTCACCACGACCTCGTTGGAGCCCGGGTGCAGCACGGCCTTGGCGTCGAAGCGGTGGGGCCGGTGCATGTTCTCGGCCCGCCCCACGACCCGACCGTTGACCTCCACCGTCGCGACGGTGTCGAGCCCATCGAAGTGGAGGTCCACGCGGTCGTGCGCCAGGAGCTCCGGCGGCGCCGTGAAGCGGCAGCGGTAGCGCCAGTCGCAGGTGCCGATCCACTGCACGAGGTCCTCGTTGCGCTCGATCAGGGGATCCGCGATGATCCCCTGCATCAGGAGATCGGTGTGGACGCAGCCCGGAACGGCGGCCGGCAGCGTACGGCCCATCAGGCCGGCCGGGGCGGCATCGCAGGCGCGCGCCAACTCCAGCGTCCAGCCGGAGGAGAGGGTCAGGTTCGTCACGTGACAGCCCCCTTCGCCGCAGCCGGGGCTCAGGCGGCGGCTGCCGCCAGCATCCCCCTCGGCTGCTGTCGCGTCAACGGACGTTTGGCCGGAGGAGGTGGGACCGAAGGCCGCCGGCAGCGACGTCCATGCCCACACGGGGGTCGCTGAGGCGCGGGTCCGATCGCGCGTGGACCGGCGTGGCATTTCTCAGGCAGAAAGGGTCTGTCTTGAAGAGAAATGATTGGAAGCGTAGAATGGCGCATGAGCGCAGTCCCAGACAGCGAAACCGGCGGGGGGAACGCCTCCGAGCACGAACCTCAGGCCGCGCCCCGCTCGGTCGAGGTCGCGGGCGCTTCCGGCCGCTACCGCATCCGGGCGCTCGACCGCGCGCTCGGCATCCTGGCGCTGGTCGGGCGACGACCGGACCTCGGGCTGCAGGCCCTCGCCGAGCGCTCCGGGACCAGCGTCAGCCAGGTGCTGAAGATCCTGGCCACGCTGGAGGGCCACGGGCTGGTCGCGAAGAGCGCCGACAAGACCTACCGTCTGGGGTACGGCGCGATGCGCCTGGGCCACCTGGCCGCGCGCCTGCAACCCGTGGTCGGTGTGGCGGCGATGGTGCTCGACGAGCTTCGCGAGGAGACCGGCGAGAGCATCCACCTGGTGGTGCGTGACGGGCTCGACGCGGTGATCGCCGACGTGCGCGAGTCGTCCAAGACGGTGCGCGTCGTGTCGCCGGTAGGGGAGCGCACCAGGCTGAACGCCGGGAGCGCCGGCAAGCTCTTCCTCGCCTACGGATCGCGCGATCTGATGGCCTGGCTGGTCCGCGAGCCCATGCCCGCCTATACCGAGCTCAGCGAGACCGATCCGGAGCTGCTGCGCATCGACGTCGACCGAGCCCGCCGTCAGGGCGTGTGCGTGGCCATCGGAGACTTCGAGGACGGGGCGTTCTCGGTGGCGGCACCGGTGTTCGAAGAGCCCGGGCGGATGGTCGCCGCCATCGCCCTGGCGGGGCCCCTCAGTCGCTTCGACAGCGGCATCGAGCGGCGCTATCGCAACGCCGTCAAGCGCGCGGCCTCCACGGTCGGCGCGCGGCTGCAGACGCCGGTCGACCGAGGAGGCCGCCGGCGACGAGCGGCACGCGGTCGACGGCGAAGGAAGCGGGTGAGCGCCGCGCGCGACCACGCCGGTTGAGACCACGCCGGTTGAGACAATGCCGGGTGAGACAATGCCGCGCCGGCGGACGGGTCGCTCCGCCCGCCGGCGCGGTCCGGCTCGTCCGCTCAGCGCAGGCTGGCCGGCAGGAACACCATGTCCATCGGGATGAGCGCACCGTTGTTGAGCACCGTCGACTGCCCGACGAGATAGGGCATCCAGGCAAGCCGCGTTGCGGTCGGTCCGACGCGCACCTCGACGCGACCCGCGCTCGTGGAGAAGCGCCCGAAGGTGAGCAGCAACTGCGTGCCGGCGAGCGTCGTAAGCGTCAACCGGCCGGTCGCCGGCACCGAACGGGCCTTCAGGTCTGCGCTCGTGTAGCGGCCCTTCACCATCATGGAGTGGAGCATCTCTGTGAGTTTGTCGGGTTCCGCCATGAGCTTGCGGAACGCCGACGGTCCCATCAGCGTGGCCAGCTCCGCGAAGCCTTCGTCGGTCGGGGCGAAGAGCGTCACCGGGCCTGCCTCACGAAGAGTCTTGTCGATCCCGGTCGTTTGCAGGGCCGCCTTCAGGCAGCTGAAGCTCTCGCTGCCCTTGGCGTTGCCTCGGTAGCACGTCGGGTTCAGCTTACGCGCCGAATGATCGACGATGAACTGCCACACGCTACCGGACTGTGTGCTGAAGCTAGATGGAACGATGCTGCTGGCCGCCAGGGCCGCGCCGCCGCCCAGGAACGCGAGCGCGACGACGAGGGCCGCCAGGCCGCGGCGCCGTTGTGGGGTGCGGGAGGAGTGGGGTGCATGGCTCATGGGGGTCAACCTCTCCTGCGATGAAGGGCTCGCCTGGATGAAGGGTCGCCCGGGGACGGGCGCCGGAGCGTTGGGTAGGAGCGAGCGAGGGTCCGGCGGGGAGCCCCGGACGGGGCGAAAGCGGGACGGGCCCCACGCAGTTCTCTTGTCCAGACTCTACGAACGGCAGATGAGTCCAGCCTAAACCCTCCCTGGCGGGGCCTTCACGCTGCGGCGGTGGGGATGGGCAGGCGCGCACGAACAGGTGCGTACGAACGGGCGCGTACGAACGGGTGCGCACGAAGACGCGGGCACGAACAGGGGTGCGCGGAAAGGCCCGTGGCTGGAGGCCACGGGCCTGGAGAGGGGGGGCGGCCTCGACGGCGCGCCAGGGAAGGCGCCGGAGTCCCGGGGGGGGTTGGACGCCCGGGCGGGTCACCGCTCGGAGGAGCGCGCCGGGAATCGGCGCGGGCGCCGCGGAGGTCCGCGGCAGCGTGGGCGGCGTTCGCACGACCGGAGGCCGCGACCCCGGCAGGATAGGGCCGCGTCATGAGAGGTGCTCGTCGATCGGGATGAGAAGGTCCCGTGTGCCGCAACGAACCTGGTGGAATGAGCCGGGCAAGGGGAGGATTCCTCTCCGCGGCCGCAGGCGACCTGCTACCGTTAGAGTGCGGAAACGGCTCGTAGCGCGCCACCTTCGTGGCGCCGTTCGAGGGATGCGGGAGGTCCCATGCGCCTGCTCCATCTCGCCGACCTTCACCTTGGCTGGCGGCCGTCCGGTTGGCCCGAAGAGCGGGCCGCCGAGCGCCGTCGGCGCAGGGATGGCGTGCTGGAGCGAGCCGTCGATGTGGCCCTGGCCGAGGGCGTGCACCTGGCGATCGTGGCAGGGGACCTTTTCGACACCTTCGATCCCGACGAGGCCTGCGTCGAGTCCGCCCTCGCCCAGCTACGCCGGCTCGAGGACGGGGGCGTGCTGCCGGTCACCGTGCCCGGCAACCACGACGAGATCACCTACGGCGCCAGCGTCTACCGGCGCCACCGCGAGCGCTGGCCCGGTCTTCTCGTCACCGAACCCTGGCCCGCCCATGTGGCGACGCTGGAGCTTGACGGCGAGACCGTCCACCTCTACGGGATGGCGTACACCGGCGGGGTGACCGCGACCGACCTGCCGGTGCGCGATTTCCCGCGGCTGGAGCAACCGGGCGTGCACATCGCCGCCTTCCACGGGACGCTCGGCGCCGCCGGCGGAACCCGCAACCTCGTGCTCGACGAGGAGGGGCTCGCAGCCGCTCGCTACCACTACGTTGCCATGGGCTCGCTCCACCACCCCCTTCAGCACCGTTTCCCGGCGGGGCCCGCCGTCTACCCCGGGTCGCCCGAGGCCATGGGCTTCGGCGACGGCGGTTGCGGCACCCTGACACTGGCCGAATGGACGGGCGAGGGCATGGAGGTGCAGGGCGTGGCCGTGCCGGTGCAGCCGGTCGTCGACGCCCGCCTGGATCTGACCCCGGTCGACGACATCGCCGACGTGGACGCATTCATCGCCGAGCGGGCGGACTCCGATGCGATCCAGCGCGTGCGCCTCGTGGGCGCGCTGTGGCTGCCCGATCTCGACGCCTCCGCGCTGGAGGAGCGGCACGGCGAGGCGTTCTTCCATCTCGAGGTGCGCGACGAGATCGCCGGTCTGGCGCCGGAGTTGCTGCAGCGTTGGGGCCAGGAGGCCAGCGTGCGAGGCGCCTTCGTGGCCCGTATGCTCGAGCGCATGGAAGGCGACAGCGAGGCCGGGCGCGAGCGCCTGGCGCGCAGCCTGCGCTGGGGCATCGCGGCCCTGAGCGACGGGCCGCCGCCGGGTGGCGAGCGCCACGCGGTCGTTCCCGCGCGAGGGCGTTCCGGTGGGCCCGGCGCGAATGGCGCGGGGGGCGCGGCGTGAGCCGACGCGGTCGGTCGCGGGCGCGCTCCGGCGGTGCCGGCTCGGCACGTGCCGGCCCGCATCCGGTCGGGGTGCTGTGGGAGCGGCTCGAGCTCCCCGCCACGGACACCCTCGAAGCGCGGACGCTGCGCTTCCCCGAAGGCCTAGGCACGCTCGTGCGCCCCAACGAGTGGGGCAAGTCGAGGGCGGTGCGGGGCCTGACCGACGTCCTGTTCGGGCCCCGTGAGGTGGCTGGGGCCACGGATCGGGCGAGCGCCACCGGGCGCCTGGTGTTCGTGGGCATCGACGGCGTCCGCTACCGCTTGGAACGCGACCTGACGAGCGGGGCCGCAGTGCTGCTGCGCGAGGCGAGCGAGCCGGAACCTGGATCGGACGGCGGCCCCGAGCCGTCAGCAGACGCGGGGGTCGGGGAGACGGTCGCCTGGGAACCGATCGAGGCTGCCGGAGAGACGGGCCTCGGCGAGGTGCTGGCGCGCGTGGTCGGCCTCGCCGAGCGCGACGCCTTCGTGCAGAGCTTCTGCGTCAACCAGCCGCTACCGCGTCCCGAGCGGCTCAGTGCCGAGGTGCAGCGCCTGCTGGTGGGTTCGGGTCGGGGCGGCGTCGAACGAGCCCTCGGCCGGTTGGAGGAGGAGATCGCGGCGCGGACCCGCAACGGCCATGCCTGGGGGCTTCCCGACGGCGGGGATGACGGCGAGCTGGAGCGCTGCGATGCCCGCCTCGCCGAGATCGAACGGAGCCTGGAGGTCGGGCGCGAGGCGGCCGACGGTGCCCAGGGGACGGCGCGGGCGCTGGCGGACGCCGAGGCGCGACGTAGCCAGCACCAGGACGAGGCTGCCCGCCTGGAGCGCGAAGCCGAGGGCTTGCGGGGCTACCTGGCGCGGCGCCGCGCCTTCGACGAGCGGCTCGAGGCGCACCGGGCCGCGGCCCAGACGCTCGCACGGGCGGAGGCCCTACAGGCCGAGGCCGCGCATGCACACGCGCACGTGGGTGCGGTATGGCCGGACCTGGCCGACGCGCCGGAGGACGGCGAGGCGCGGCTGGCGGCGCTGATGGCTGCCGAGCGGGCCCTTGTCGAGGCCCGTGTTGCGCTCCAGACCGCGGAGCACACGCGCGAAACGGCGCAGCGCACGGTGTCGGAACGCTCCCGCGAGCTCGAACGCCACGTCACGCGCGCTCCCTTCCAGGACGACGACGAGGGGCTCACGGTTGAGGCCGTGCGTGAGCTACGGGCGGGTGCCGAGCAGGCGGTGACCGACTGGCGGGCGTTCCTGCGGCGCGACGAGGGCGTCTCGGGTGCGCGCTCCGCGCTTCGTGCCTACGCCATGCTGGCGCTTGCGCCCGAGCAGGACCGGGCGTTGCTGCGACGCTACGACTACGAGGCGGAGGCGCGCGTCCGCTCCGTCGAGGGACTGGAGGCCGGCGTGCGGGAGGCGCGGGCGGAGCGCCGCCGCCTGCTGGTGCCCGATCCTGAACTTCCCAACGAGCTCGAGGCCGACGCTCTGCGCGCCGCACTGGCGGCACCCTCCCGGCGCACCCGAGCGATCGCGGCACAGGTGAGCGCCGGCCTGATGCTGGGTGTGGCCGTGTTCTGGGTCGCGCGGCAGGGGCTCGGCGGAGGCGTCTCGGCAGGCCTCGGCTTGCTGGTCGCGATCCTCATCGGGGCGCTGCTGCGGTCCCCGTCGCTCGCCGGCCCGCAAGCGCGGCGCTTCCGGGGCCGCAACCGGGTCGAGCTCGAGCGGCTGATGGCGCGCTACGACGCCTGGCAGAGGCAGCCGGTGCCGACGCGGCGCGACGTGCTGCAGCTGGAGAACGAGATGGAGGCGGCAAGGGAGCAGCTTCGCGCCTTCCAGCGGCGCATGCAGCCGTACCAGGAGGCATACCCCGAACCGGGATCGGCCTTCGACGCGTTCCGCGATGCCCAGCGGACGCTGCTCCAGCGGGAGGAGGTCCACAGCGAGCTGAGCATCCGCACCTTCGGGGTGGCGCCCGAGGCCGTGAAGGGACGCTCGCCGCTCGATATGCCCGCGCCCTGGCCGCGCCTGGCGGCGTTCGCTGAGGCGCGTGGCGGGCGCGCACAGAGCGTGGCCGAGCTGTGCGCCTTCCTGGAGGGAGCCGGCGGAGCGTCCTGGGACGACGTCCTCCAGGCGGCCCAGGGGCGCGACGAGGCGCGGCGCGCCTTCCGCGCCGATCGCGAACGGTTGCGGCGCGAAGTGGCGGTGGCGGAGACGGTGCTGGAGGAGCGGGAGGCCACCGCGACGCGGTTGCGGGTCGAGCTGCAGGCGGCGGAGGCCACCCGCGAGGAACACGTGGGACCGCTCCAGGACCTGCTGGATGGGAGTGGCGGCGACGCCGACGAGCTGCTCCGGCGCTGGCGGGAGCGCGACCAGGCGATCCAGGAAGCCGAGCGTTCCTCCGATGCCCTCGCGTCCGTGCTCGACGCGGCCGACTGCGAGTCGGTCGAAGCCCTGCGCGAGCGGGTGGCCGGCCGGGAGGCTGAGGCCGAGGAGGAGCGGCAGGCGATCGACGTGTTGGTGGCCGACGGCTCCGAATTGCCGCCGGCGGACGATCCGATCGACCGGCCGCGCCTGCTCGACCGGCTGGAGGCACTGGAGGACCGGGTGGGCTTCGAGCGCTCCGCCCGGCAGGCCGCGGAGGCCGAGGTGTACGAACGCACCCGCGAGCTGGCGGCGCTGCAGGCCAAGCCCGTGGTGAACCTGGTGAAGGCCGAGGAGGAGCGCTTGGCGCTGCTCGCCGCACGCCGCGAGCTGATGGGGGAGATCGAGGCCCTCGCCACCGCGCATACGGAGCTGCGGGCATCGGTCCGCGACTTCCAGGGCAGTTACCGGGAGCGCCTGGAGAACCTGGCGTCACGGCACCTGGCGGCGGTCACGGAGCGGGAGGGTCGGAGCGTGCGGTTGCTCGACGACTTCGCCGTCCGCGTGCTCGAGCCCGACGGCAGGGATCTCCCCCCCGAACGGCTCAGCCAGGGAGCCCAGGACCAGCTCGCGCTGGCCCTGCGGCTCGCCATCGCCGACCATGTCGCGGACGACGTCCGTTTGCCGCTGGTGCTCGACGACCCCTTCCTGCACTGCGACGCCGCCCGGCGCGAGCGCCTCCGGGTCGCGCTGGAGCGCGTGGCGCGCGAGCGCCAGGTCATCCTGATGAGCCACGACGCCGCCTTCGAGGCGTGGGGCGCGCCGGTCGCAGTGGAGTAGCGGTACCCCCGTCGGCCACGTTTTCCCTGGTTCGCCGTGGTACCGGACACCGGTGCAGGCGAAGGCCGAGCGTCGGATGAGGCGCGACACAGGCCGTTTCCGCGAGATCGAGCCGGTGTGCGTGCTTCCTTGTGAAGCGACGTGCGGTTCGCTAGAGTGGTAACGATCCACCCCCTTAGCAGTACACAAAGACACCGTGGATCTAGGAGACGTTGGATGTCCCAGGCAGAAGTGAAGGTACTGGTACCGCACGAGCGCGTCGCAGAGTTCTACCGCATGGTGGGGGTGTGGTTGGACCGTGACCGCAACGGCCAAAAGGCCGAGCCGAGCCTCTCGCCGAAGAGCCGGTACGCCCCGTTGCAGGAGCACCTCGAAGGTGTGGGCCGGGAGCGCAAGGAGGTCCGACTGCGCTTCGATGAGATCAGCAAGGTCCTCGGCAAGCCGCTGCCCAGGTCGGCCTTCGCGCACCGAGCCTGGTGGGCGAACACCAGCTCGCACGCCCAGGCGCTCGCCTGGTTGTCGGCGGGCTGGAAGGTCGAGCACGTCGATCTCACCGGCAAAGCGGTGGGTTTCGTGCGCCCCGGCAAGGCGTGAAGGGCACGCCTCGACTGGACCGCTGAGCGAACACCGGTGCGGCGCGGCTCACGGTCGCGCCGGACGGAGGAGATGAAGGCCCCCGGGAAGATGATGTCCCGGGGGCCTCGTGGTTCGTGGACGACCGTGCGCACGCGTCGCAGCCACGGCACGACGTTCAGGCGACGCGTCCCAGGCCCAGCGCCTTGCCCGCCTGCCCGACCAGCGTGGGCGTCAGGCTGGCGGCCGCCACCAGGGCCCAGGAGCGCGCGTCGAGCCACGCGATCTGCAGCACGTCGCGCGCGCCGGGCAGCGCGACCGCCGCCAGCAGCAGGGCCGCGCACAGCGCCAGCGCGCCCCACACCCAGGGATTGCGGGTGACCTCGTTGGACAGCAGGGGGCTGCCCGGCTCGCGCATGTCGAACACGTGCCAGAGCTGGGCGAAGGCGAGCGTCAGGAACGAGACCGTCACTGCCTCGGTGCGGCTCAGTCCGAGCGGCCCCAACGCCAGCGCGAACGCGCCCAGCACCGCCGCCGTGATGAGCAGCGCGTATCCAGACACGCTGCGCCAGTGGCGGGCGGCGAGCACCGGCTCCGCCGGGTCGCGCGGCGGCCGGGCGAGGATGTCGGGAGCACCCTCTCCGGCTCCCAGTGCGAGGGCGGGGAACACGTCGGTGACGAGATTGAGGAACAGGATCTGGAGCGGCAGCAGGGGCAGCGGTGCGCCCAGCGCCGAAGCCGCGCCGATGACCAGGATCTCGCTCAGGTTGCACGACAGCAGGTAGAGCACGAAGGCGCGGATGTTGTCGAAGATGATGCGCCCCTGCTTGACGGCCTCGACGATGGTCCCGAAGGCGTCGTCCTTGAGGACCATGTCCGCCGCCTCGCGCGCGACCTCCGTTCCGCGCAGCCCCATCGCCACGCCGATGTCGGCCTTCTTGAGGGCCGGCGCGTCGTTGACGCCGTCGCCCGTCATCGCCACGATGGCGCCGCGCGCCTGGTACCGGCGGATGAGCTCGAGCTTCTGCTCCGGGCTGACCCGCGCCAGGATGTCGGCGCCGAACAGCGCGTCGTCGTCGGCGGTCCCCGCGGTCGTGGCCTCGCCCCCGAGCAGCCGGGCCATATCGCGGCCCGCCAGGACCTTGGGGTGGCCGTCGGTCAGGCCCACCGCCTCCCCGATGCTCGCCGCGGTCACCGCCTGGTCCCCGGTCACCATCACCACCCGGATGCCCGCCCGGCGGCAGCCGTCGATGGCGCCCCGCACGTCCTGCCGTGGTGGGTCCTCCAGGCCCACCAGCGCCAGGAGGGTGAGGTCCCGGTAGAGCTCGGCGTCCTCCCGGTCCTCGGGCCGGCCTGCCAGCGCCAGCACGCGCAGCCCGCTGCGCGCCAGCTCGCGGTTGCGCTCCTGCCACGCAGCGCGCTCGTCGGGCTCCAGCGTTCTCGCGCCGCCGTCGTGGGCCACCCTCGTACAGGCCTCCAGCACGCTCTCGGGCGCGCCCTTCACGGCGACGCGGTAGCGCGCCCGCGCCTCGCCGGGCGCGGCTTCGTGCAGCGTGCCCATCATCTTGGTGTCGGGGTCGAACGCCACCTCGCGGACCTCGGGCTGGTCCCGCAGCAGCGCGTCGCGCGTCACGCCTGCGCTTGCCGCCGCAACCAGCAGGGCCACCTCGAGCGGGTCCCCCACCCCCTGCCCGCTCCCGCCGCCGAGCGCGGCGTTGTTGCACAGGGCCGCCACCTCGAGGGCTTCGCGCAGGTGCGGCAGGCGATCCAGCTCGGCCGGAGCCCCATCGAGCGTGAAGCCGCCCCCCTGCTCGGAGGGCTGTGCCCGTCCCTCGGCCAGCCACAGGCCGGCGACCGCCATACGGTTCTCGGTCAGGGTGCCGGTCTTGTCGCTGAAGATCACGCTGGTCGCGCCCAGCGTCTCGACGGCCGAGAGACGGTTGACCAGGGCGTTGCGCTCCGCCATCCGGCGCATGCCGCGGGCCAGCGTGATGGTGGCGATGATGGGCAGGCCCTCGGGCACCGTCGCCACGGCCAGCGCGATGGCGGTCTCCAGGATCAGCAGCCAAGGCTTCCCGGCGACGATGCCGGTGACCGCGATGACCGCCGCGACGCCCAGCGTCACCCACACCAGCCGTTGGCCGAGGCGGTCCAGGCGCCGCTCCAGCGGCGTCGTCTCGTCCTCGGCCTCGGCCACGAGCTGCGAGATGCGGCCCAGCTCCGTCTCCATGCCGGTGGCGACGACCACGCCCTCGCCCGACCCGCGACTGATCGAGGTGCCCTTGTAGAGCATGCAGGCGCGCTCGGCCAGCGGAGCGTCTTCCGCCACCGGCTCCGCTCGCTTGCCCGCAGGCAGGGACTCGCCGGTGAGCGTCGACTCGTTGGCCTGCAGCTTGGACGCCTGCAGCAGTCGAACGTCGGCGGTGACCACGTCGCCGCCCTCGACCAGCACGATATCCCCGGGAACCAGCGCGTCGGCTTCCACGGTGTCGAGGCCACCGTCGCGCCGGACGGTGGCGTGTACGCGACCGAGACTGCGCAACGCTTCCATCGAACGCACGGCGCGCAGCTCCGTCATGAAGCCGATGGCGGCGTTCAACACCAGCACCACCACGACGGCCAGCGCCTCCACCCACTGTCCGAACAGCGCCGACAGCAGAGCCGCTACGGCCAGCAGCGCCACCAGCAGGCTGCGGAACTGCGCCACCAGCACCTGCCAGGCGCTGCGCCGCGGCGCCTCGCGCAGCGTGTTGGGACCGAAGCGCTCGAGCCGCCTGGCGACCTCGTCGGCGTCGAGCCCGCGCGTCCGTTCCACGCCCAGGGCCCGCGCGACGTCGCTGGCGGTCTCGGCCCAGGGCGATGCCGGGTCCCCAGGGGCGGGGGCTCCGGGTCGTGCCCGCGGGACGTCGGGCGCGCTCATAGGACCAGCCTAACGGCGGGTCCCGGAGTCGGCGAGGGGCGCCCGCCCCTCGCCGACGTTCGTGTCGCCCGTGACGCACGCGCGGCTGCAGGCGCTCGGGTAGGCTCGACACCGCGCAAGCTCTGCCGCGACGCCTCGACGCGTCGCCGCTGAATTCGAAGGAGGCGGTTGTCCATGCAGTATCGTTCTCTCGGTTCCTCCGGCCTACGCGTGTCGGCGCTATCGTTCGGCGCCTGGGTCACGTTCGGCGACCAGATCGGCGAAGACACTGCCCTGGAGATGATGACGGCCGCTTACGACGCGGGCGTCAACTTCTTCGACAACGCCGAGGCCTACTCGGCCGGCAAGGCCGAGACGATGATGGGCAACGTCATCAAGCGGGCGGGCTGGAAGCGCTCCGACCTGGTGCTGTCCACCAAGATCTTCTGGGGCGGCCCCGGGCCGAACGACCGCGGTCTGAGCCGCAAGCACGTCGTCGAGGGCACCGCCGCCGCCTTGAAGCGCCTCCAGACCGACTACGTCGACCTGGTCTTCTGTCATCGCCCCGATCGCTTCACCCCCATCGAGGAGACCGTGCGGGCGATGAACCATCTCATCGACCAGGGCATGACCTTCTACTGGGGCACCAGCGAGTGGACCGCCGAGGAGATCCGCGAGGCGCACGAGGTGGCGCGCCGCGAGCACCTGGTCGGCCCCACCATGGAGCAACCGCAGTACAACATGCTCCACCGCGAGCGCGTCGAGCGAGAGTATGCGCGGCTCTACGATGCCTTCGGGCTCGGCCTCACGGTGTGGAGCCCGCTGGCCAGCGGCATCCTCACCGGCAAGTACGACGACGGCTTCCAGGAGGGCACGCGCTTCGCCCTGGAGGGCTACGAGTGGCTGCGGCAGCGCCTGGAGTCCGAGCAGGGGAAGCGCGAGCGGGAAGCCGTCAAGAAGCTCAAGCCCATCGCCGACGACCTCGGTATCAGCCGGGCGCAGCTGGCCTTGGCCTGGGCGCTCAAGAACCCGAACGTGAGCACCGTCATCACCGGCGCCTCGCGGGCGGAACAGGTGCGCGAGAACATGAAGGCCGTCGACGCGGCCGAAAAGATCACTTCCGACGTCATGGAGGCCATCGACGAGGTGCTGGGCAACAAGCCGGCCGCGCTGGAGGGCTTCGGGCGCGACTGATCCTGCCTTCTCCGCACGCGCCAGGCGATCTCGACATGCTTGTTCGGGCCCGGCCGCATCTTCGCGGCCGGGCCCGGATCGTGGACGATGGAGGGACCGCTTCGCCCGACCCGCGCCGGGAGATCGGCCAGGGGCGCCCCGCGCACGACCAGGTTCAGGGAGCGGTCGTGAACGTCGAGTCCTTGGACAAGGTGGACCAGCTCGGCATGTCCGGCCCTGCGATCGAGATCGGTCCGGACCCTCCGCCGAAGATGCCTTCGAGCTCCAACAAGGGACCCGCCATCCCCGCCGGACCGGCCACGGCGTCCATCGACGCGTAGGGTCCTACGGCTTGGACCCAGAAGGAGTAACCCGCGCTATTCGGGAGTGCTCTGTTGATGGCGGTGAGATCCGGGAGGGTCGTCGAGGTATCGGTCGTTACGATGTGGAGCTGGGTCCCGGGCCCGGCCGGGTCGAGCGTCAACAGATAGACCGATCCCGTCAGCGCCGTCCAGCTGAAGGTGGCGCCGGGAGCCACGTTCGTTGCTCCGGAGGCGGGCGCGGTGGGCATCGCGACGTTGGGCAGGATGAGGGAGGCCGACGGGTTCGGTGCCGTCACTGCGTCCCATGCTGTGGTGGAGTCGCCCGCACCGTCGGTCGCCGTCGCGGCCAGTCCGTGACTGATGCCGGTGGCGATCGGCACCATGGTGTTCGAGAACGAGCCGGACGGGTTGACGCTCGCAAGCTGGAGCCCCAGGAGCGCGCCGGCCGAGGCCGGTCCGAATCGGATCACCGCACGGCCGTCGGCGAGCGTGTAGCCCGATGGCGCCGTCAGGCTCCCACTCAGGGCCCCTGTCGATACGGAGCTGGCGGGGATGGTGACGCCCGTGAGCGCGTCACCGTCATGCAAGGTGACGTCGGTAGAGCCGTAGCCCGTGTAGCTGGTCGGGTTGCCACTTCCGTCGACGATGGCGCGGATCCCGTAGAGCGTGGTGTGCAGTGGATCGGTCGTGCTCCACTGGACCGTGCCGGGCCCGATGGTCGAGCTGCCGGTGGAGCCGCCCGCGCCACCGAACGCGAGCTCGGAGCCGCCCGGGAACATGGCGCCGGTCTCGTTCGACTGGAACGGAGCGGTGCCGATCGTGCCGGCGACGGTCGCCTGGTGGCCGGCCGGGAACCACAAGACCTGGACGGTCGGGTCGGCCCTCGTCAGGCCCTCGTAGACCCAGACCTCGGAGTCGCCCGCGAAGCTCAGGGTGACGTCGTAGGGCGCGTGGACGTCCGCTACCGTGAATGTCCCGTCGGTTGCGGTGCTCGTGACCTTACCGTCGAGGAGGACGTTGGCGTTGGCGATGGGGCCGGAGAAGTCGATCACCCGCCCTTGCACGGTGATGACCGACGGCGCCGCTGGCCCGCCGCAGCCCGTCAGGAGCGTCAGGACCGCGAGGACTGCGAGGCTCGCGATGGCCAGTGGCGAGCGGATGGCGGTGTGGGAGCGGGACGAGCGTGGCTGGTCGGACATGCGCACCTCCGGAGGGGTGGTCCGCGGCGCCGTCCGAACCGATCGGGGCACGAGGCAGGACGCGGGCACGATCCCCCACGCATACAGGATGGCAGGGCACCGTCTAGCCTGCGTCTAGCCTGTGCCCGACGTCACCAGTTCCGCAGCGTCTCCACCAGCAGGCGCACCCCGAAGCCCGTCGCGCCCTCCGGCCGGTACCCATCGGCGCGCTCGGCCAGCACCATGCCGGCGATGTCCAGGTGGGCCCAGGGGTAGGCCGCGAACTCCTTCAGGAAGGCGGCCGAGGTGCCGACGCCGCCATCGCCAGGGTGCCGCCCCCGAGCTCCAGCGCGCGGGCCCAAGGCGGCGTCGCGCGGGTGCTTCCGCGGCGTCGGGCCGTCCACTATCCTGGAGCCCGATGTTCCTAGGTCCTGACGAGCTCTATCCAGAAGGCGCGGGCGTGGCGGCACGGACGTTGATCGACGTGCGCGCCCCCGTCGAGGTGGCGCGCGGCGCCATGCCCGGCAGCCACGCCCTGCCGCTGATGAGCGACGAGGAGCGGCGCGAGGTCGGCATCCGCTACAAGGAGGCCGGCCAGGAAGCCGCCGTCGCGCTGGGTTACGAGCTGGCCGGTCCGCATCTGCCCGGCCGCATCGAGGCCTGGCGAGACGTGTGCGCGCAGGGCCCGAGCGCGGTGGCGTGCTGGCGCGGCGGCCTGCGCAGCGAGCTGGCGCTGTCGTTCATCGATCGTGGCGACGTGGCGCGCGTGGCGGGCGGCTACAAGGCGCTGCGCCGTCACGTGATGGAGGCGTTGCCCCGTTCGTTGAGCCGCAAGGGCCTGGTGGTCCTGACGGGGCTCACGGGCTCCGGCAAGACGCGTCTGCTGCGTGCCCTGCCGGTCGACGACGGTCTGCAGGTGCTCGATCTGGAGGGCGCGGCGCGTCACCGCGGCAGCGCCTTCGGGGCCGAGGACGTGCCGCAACCCAGCCAGCAGACCTTCGAGAACGCGCTCGCCACCGAGCTCCTGCTCAGCCCGGCCGAGCGGTTGGTGGTGGAGGATGAGTCGCGCTACGTCGGTCGTCGCACGCTTCCGGACGACCTGATGGGGGCGATGCGAGACGCGCCGCTGGTGGTGCTCGAGACCCCCATGGCGGAGCGGGTCACGGCCATCGTCGAGGAGTACGTCCTGGCCATGGCGCGGCGCCACGGCGTGCGGGCCGCGCGCGAGCGGCTCGAGCACGACACCCGGCGCATCCGCAAGCGCCTCGGCGGCGGTCGCACCGACGGCGTGGTGGCGGCGCTGCACGCCGCCGAGCAGGCGGACGCCTGGTTCGAGCCCGACGTCCATCGCTGGTGGGTGCAGACGTTGCTCGAGCACTACTACGACCGCCTCTACCGGAAGGCGACCCTGCGCCACGAGCGGCCCGTCGCCTTCCGGGGTGACGCCGTGGCGGTGGCCGACTTCCTGCGGAGCGGTCCCGCGTGAGCCGTCGAAGCCTCAGAGGAGCGAGCATGGAACCAGAACCGGCCGTCGCGCCGATCCGCCTGACCCACACGGTGAAGAAGGGCGGCTGTGCCGCTAAGATCGCGGCCGGTACCCTGAGCGACCTGTTGCGCTCCTTGCCGCGGCAGAGCCACCCCGACCTGCTGGTCGGTAACGACATGCTGGATGACGCCGCGGTGTGGCGCGTCTCGGACGACGTGGCGATGATCCAGACGCTGGACTTCTTCACCCCGATCCTCGACGACCCCGCCGACTTCGGTGCGGTGGCGGCAGCCAACGCGCTCTCCGACGTGTTCGCCATGGGGGGCACGCCGACCACGGCCCTCACGATCCTGGCCTATCCCCTCGGCATCCTGCCCGACGAGGTGCTGGGCACCCTGATGGCCGGGGCGACGGCCGTCATCAACGACGCCGGCGCTTTCCTGGTGGGCGGCCACTCCATCGAGGACGACACCCTCAAGCTGGGCTTCAGCGTGACCGGACTGGCCCACCCGGACCGGCTCTGGAGCAACAGCGGGGCGCGCGCCGGCGACGTGCTGATCCTCACGAAGGCGGTCGGCACCGGCACGCTCTCGGGCGCGCTCAAGAACGACGAGATCGCTCCCGATGCCATGGCGCCGGCCATCGCATCGATGCGGCAGGTCAACCGCCTCGACCTGGACGACGGACTCCACCGCGCCGTCCACGCCGCCACCGACGTGACCGGCTTCGGCGTGCTGGGGCACGCGTTGCACGTGGCCGAAGGCTCGGCCGTGACGCTGCGCATCGACACCGGCGCGTTGCCGTTGCTGCCCGGCGCCGAGGACACGCTCAGGCGCGGCATCCTCACCAAGGCGCACACCACCAACGGCCGTTATGTGCAGCAGCGGGTGAGCGGCCGCGAGAGCGTGGACCCGGTGCGGTGGCTGGCGGCGGTGGACCCGCAGACGAGCGGCGGCCTGCTGCTCAGCGTCGCCCCGGAGCGTGCCACGGAGCTGCTCGCGGCCGTGGGCGAACGGTTCCCGGCGGCGTGCGTGGTGGGCGAGGTGACGGCGCGCGGCGCGTGGCCCCTCCAGGTGGTCTGAGCGGACGCGGTCTCGTGGCTCCGCTTCCGAAGGTCGCGCGGTGGCCGCTCAGGTCTCGCCCCCGTCGTCTGCGACGCTGCCGCGCAGGGCGATGAAGTCCGCCAGGTCCCTGGGGGAGGTGAAGTACGCGGCGGCACCGCTGGCGACGTCGCGTACCGAGCCGCGCAGGGCGGGCGGGCCGGACGACGCGGGCTCGAGCCACACCCGCACGACGAAGACCCACTGCTTGCGTCTGCCGGCATCGTCCACGTCCGCCCTCCCAGTCTGCGACTCCCATGGCCAGCATGCCGGGGCTGCGTCTAGGTAGCGTCTAGTCGCGCGCCCGCGGTGCTCCGGGGTACGTCACGGCCAGGGCGCGCCGTCCGCCGCCTCCGCGATCTCGCGGTTGAACTCCATGTCCAGGAAGGCGGCCCGCGCCGTCTCTCCGTCGATCGCGTCGGCCATCGTGCGCAGGCGCTCGCTGGCGCGCCTCGCCAGCGCCCGCGCCGCCGCTTCTTCGCCCTGGCCGTGACGGACGCGCGCCGCGACCCACGCGACCTGTTGCGGGTGGAGCAGCTCGTCGTCGCGCTTCTCGAGGAGCGCCAGGAGCTCGTCGGCAGCGGCCGACGCCTGCTCCAGGCGACCCTCCTCGAGATAGGCCAGCGCCAGCTCGCACAGCGCGTTGGCGGAGCTCGCGTCACGTCCCAGGCGTCGCTCGATGGCCAGCGCCTGGCACAGGTGTTCGATGGCGTCGTCGCGCGCCCCCAGGTGGCGCTCGGCGTCGCCGAGGTTGCTGAGGGCGGAGGCCGCCAGGAGGTCGTTTCCGGCCCCCCGCGCCAGCGCCAGCGCGCGCAGTGCCGCGCGGCGTGCGTCCTCGTGGCGGCGTCCGTACAGCAGGGCCGAGGAGCCGTTCAGCACGCACAGCGTCTCGCCGCGCCGGTCGCCGAGCCGCGCGAAGAGCTGCGCGGCGCGCTCCAGCCGCTCGGCGGCTGCGGCGTGATCGCCCAGCCGCAGGTCGAGCACGCCGCGGTTGAGCGAGACCGCGGCCAGGCCCTGGGGCCTCTCGAGTTCCCGGTAGAGTCTCTCGGCGACACGGTAGTGCGCCTTCGCCTCCGCCAGGCGCGTCAAGCGGGCGGCGCTCACGGCGCGGTACTGGTGAGCGTCGGCCTCCAGGCTGCGGTCGCCCGTGTCGAGGGCAAGGCGGAGCACGCGGGCGGTGAGCTCGAAGGCGTCTTCGAAGGCTTCCTCGCCGATGGCGGCCTGCAGGGCGGCGCGCAAGGCCTCCGCCACGAGCTCGGGCTCGTCGGCTGCGCCGGCTTGCTGGGCCGCGTCGAGGTGCTGGTGGACCTGCTCGGGCCGGCCGGCCGCGAGTGCAACGTGGACACCGAGACAGGCGGCGGCGAGGCTCAGGCGCCGGTCGTGGATCTGCTCGGCGAGCGCCGCGGCTTCGCTCAGGCGCTCCTCGGCGGCCGACGGGTCGCCGAGCGCCAGATCGTAGCCGGCCCGCAGCAGCGCCGCGTGCGCCCGCCACGCGGGACGGCCGTCGGCGGTTGCGCGGTCCGCCAGGCGCTCCAGGAGCTCCGCTTCGGCGGCGCGCCGGCCCAGCTCGCGCAGCAGCGCCACCCGCCTTACGTCGGCATCGAAGGAGGCCTGTTCGTCGCCGAGTGCTTCTGCCAGGGCGCTCATGGCGTCGAGCTGGAGGCGCTGTTGTTCGCGGTCCCCGCGCCGGCGTGCGGCGTCCTCGGCCAGCCGGTGGAGCTCGATCCGCAGCCGCGGCTCGCGCGCCAGCGTCAACGACCAGGAGGCCAGGCTTCGCGCCTCCTCGCCGGCCCCGGCCTCCAGAGCCTCGCGGGCCGCCCGAAGGCCGTGCCGGGCGGCCCGGTCGGGCTCACCCCCGAGGTCGTAGTGCCTGGCCAGGGTCGCAGCGCTCGCGTCCGACATGCCGACGCGCTCCAGCGCATGCGCAGCGCGGCGGTGGTAGCGGGCGCGGGCGGAGGGGTCGACGCTCCGGTAGATGGCCTCGCGCATGAGCTGATGGCCGAAGGTGAAGGAGCCTGCGCGCCGTTCGCGCAGCAGGCGGGCGTCGAGCAAGAGGTCGAGGGCGTCGAGGGCCTCGCGCTCGTCTAAGGCCAGCACGTCGCGCACCGTTTCGAGGCGGAAGCTCTCGCCCACCACTGCCGCTGCCCCCGCGAAGGTGCGCGCTTCGGGGGTGAGGTGCTCGAGGCGCGCGGTGACCCGGCGGCGCACGCCGTCTGGGACCAACTCGGACCAGTCGGGTCCGGTGCGCGGAAGCATGGGGGCGCAGGGCGCGGGCGGGGTCGTGGTGTCGACGCCGCCGGTGTCGACACCGCCGGCGTCGGTGGCCGCCTCGTGGAGGAGCTCCGAGATCAGCAGCGGGTTACCGGCGCTGGCCGCTTCCAGCGCGGCCACCTCCTCGGGTGCTACCGCCGCAGGCTCGAGCCGGGCCAGGAGTGTCGCGATGGCCTCCGTGTCGAGCCCGGCGAGTGCGATCGCATCGAGGGAGCCGGCCTCCTCCAGCCGGCGTCGCAGGGCACGGAGCGGGTGGCCCGGCCCGAGCCGGTCGTCGCGGTAGGTCGCGACGATCAAGAGGGGGGCGTCGCGGGCGCGCTGCGCGAGGTGCTCGAGCAGCGCCACGCTCGCTTCGCCGGCGCCCTGCAGATCCTCCAACGCCAGCAGCAGGGGACGTGTGCCCGCCAGGTCGAGAAGCGCGCGACTGACGGCATGGAAGAGACGGGCGCGCTCCCGGTCGGGCGGCAGCTCCGGGAGCGGCGGTCCGGCTGGCATCGTCGGTGTCGCCGCCGGCAGCGCCCCCGCGAGCACCCGTCGCCACGGAGCGCTCCTGTCGCCGGCGGCGACCAGCAGGTTGAAGACGGGGCGTAGCGCCTCCGCTACCGCCTGGTACGGGCTCGCTTCCGGTTCGGAGGTGCCCCCCGCCAGGGCCCGGCCCTCGTCCGTCTCCGCGCGCTGAGCGAGCCGCCGCAGCAGCCTGCTCTTGCCGATCCCGGCGGGCCCCGCCAGCAGCACCAGACCGCCGCGGCCGGCGCGAGCGCGGTCCCAGCGGTCGCCCAGCGCCGCGAGCTCGCGCGCGCGTCCCGCGAAGGGGAGTTGCGGCGGAGCGCCGGCGCGGGCGGGTGCCGCCTCGCTCGGCGGGTCCAGCTCGCGAACCAGCGCCTCGAACAGGGCGCGCGTCTGCTGCATGGGTTCCACGCGGAGCTCGGTGGCCAGCAGGTCGGAGAACCGGTCGTAGACGGCCAGCGCCCCCGCCCGATCGCCGGCGCTGTAGCGCACGCGCATCGCCAGCCGCACGGCGTCCTCCCGCAGGGGATCCTCCCGCAGAAGCCGGTCCAGCACCGCCAGCGCTTCCGGACCGCGACCGGCCCCCAGATAGCGTTCGGCCAGCTCCAGCAGCACGCCGAGCAGCACGGCCCGCAGGCGTTCGCGCTCGACGAGCAGCCACTCGTCGTCTTGGTCCGTCAGGAGGTGGTCGGCGTAGAGGGCGGCGGCGCGCTCGAGGTCCCCGCGGGCGGCCGCTTCCTCGAACGCGCATGCGTCGACCCACAGGTTGGCGTCGCGCATGAGCCCGACGCGCGAGCCGTCGGTGAGGACCCACGTCCCGGCTGTAGGATCGGGCAGCGCCTGCTTGAGGTAGTGGAGGTGGCGCCGAAGGTTGGTGCGCGCCTGGTCGGGATCGCTGTCGGGCCACAGCGCCCCCGCAACCGTGCGCCGGTCCTGCGGCGTCGGGTGCAGCGCCAGGTAGGCCAGCAACGGACCGGTGCGCGGCGGAGCGGAGAGCGGGAGGGGCCGCGCATCGACAGCGACCCTGAGCGGGCCGAACAGGTACACCCGCATCCTACCCATCCCCCCTCCGTTGTGGATGGCGACACCCTAGCACCGCTTCGTGAAGCACGGCGAGGCAGATGTCGCATCGGCTCGGGGAGCCCTCAGGCGGGCAGCTGGGTCAGTTCTTGGAAGGGCGGGCGCGCTCCAGGAGCATCGCTACCGACACCGGCTCGCGCGGCTGGAGTCCGTCGATGATGCCGCCGCGGGCGACGAAGGCGGCCACCGTCTCGTAGGCCTGCTGCGCCTCCTCGGCGCTCTCGCTGTCGAACAGCACGGCCTCGCGACCGGACGGCAGGACCGCAACCAGCTCGAGGTAGTCCGGCTCGAGCGTGTCGTCCTCCGCGCCATCGAGCTCGGTGCCTTCGGGGAAGACCTCCAGCAGCTCGATGCTCTCTACCAGCGCGACGTTGATGAGCTTGGCGTCCAGCGTCCACATCCACACGGTTCCGTCTCCTTGGGGCGCCGCTGGGCCACGGCCGGCGCATGTCATCCGCGGGCCGCTCCGGCGCGTCCGCGCCAGAGCATAGCGCACCGCCGCGAACCTTCGCACCGGGCAGGCGTTCTCACGGGGTCGGCCCCACGCGCTCGATCTCCACGGCCCGGCCGCCGCGCGCCCGGACCAGTACCGCCCCGAGCTCCGCCGGTCCCTGCGCGAAGCCGCCCCGCCCCCGGACCGGGCGGCGGTGGCGCAGGGCGTCGACGAAGACCTCGGGGGCGTAACCCTGCATGCCGCCACCAGGTCCGGTCATCCCCACGTCGCTGACGTAGGCGGTGCCGCCCGGCAACACGCGGTCGTCGAGCGTGGGCACGTGGGTGTGTGTGCCCAGCACCGCGGCGACGCGCCCGGCCACCGACCAGGCGAAGATCTGCTTCTCGCTGACCGATTCGCCGTGGAAGTCGACGAGCACCAGATCGACCGGCTCCGCGCGCCAACGCTCGAGCTGTCGCACGAGGGCGTCGTAGGGCGCCTGCACGCCGGGCATGGCGGTCGCGCTGACCAGGCTGACCACGCCCAGCCGGACCCCCGCCCGCGCCACCACGACCGCCCCGCGACCGGGCGCCTCGCCGTGGATGTTGAGCGGTCGCGCCACCTCGGGCTCCGCCAAGGCGGCGATGGTCTCGGCACTGTCCCAGGAGTGGTTGCCGCCGGTGATGGCGTCTACGCCGAGCGCGCGCAAGCGCTCCACGTCGTGGCGCGTCATGCCCGCGCCGGCCACCGCGTTCTCCCCCGTGAGCGAGGCGTTCTCGGCGTTGGCGACAACGAAGTGGGGGTGCAGCCGTTGCCGGAGGCGGGGCAACGCCACGGCCAGCAGATCGAGCCCCGCATCGCCGACGATGTCGCCGATGAACAGCAGGTGGATGTCGCGGTCGGCCGGCGCGGCCATGGTCGAGTCCAGTGTCGCACGCCGCCGATCCTAGCCTGCGTGTAAGAGTTCCGTGCACGCCGGGTTCCTACACTTCGGGAACGATGCGACGCCTGCTCTTCCTGGTCGCTCCCCCCGTCTTCTGGAGTGCATACATCGTGGACTTCCCGTACCTCTATGGTCACATCGGGGACCACACCCGCCTGGTGGGTCTGGCGTTGGTCGCCGTCACCGCCTGGTTGTGGGGGACCCCCGGCGGGCTCCTCAACGGCCTGATCGGCCTGGTGCTGAGCGAGGGGCTGATCTCGATCATGCAAGGCGGGGCCTTCACCCTCCCTGCCGTGGCGGGCGGCGACGATCTGTTCAAGGCGCTCGCCTTCGGTGGCGCGGGCCTCGGGTTCGGCTACCTGCGCAACGCGCGCGACCAGATGGAGCACCATCGCAGCGCCTTCGAGCTGGCTCAGCTCGACCCCCTCACGGGCCTGCTCAACCGGGCGGGTTTCCACGAGAAGCTCACCGAGGTGTTGGAGCAGGCGCGCGAGGAGGGCACCCTGGTGGCGTTCCTGTTCGTCGACCTCGACCGCTTCAAGTTCGTCAACGACACCTACGGTCACGAGGTCGGCGACGCGCTGCTCAAGAAGGTCGGGCGGGCGCTGCGCGACAGCGTGCGCGACGACGATCTGGTGGGGCGCCTGGGCGGTGACGAGTTCACCGTGGCCCTGCTGCACCTACACGATGCCAAGGACGCCAGCCTGGTGGCACGAAACATGGTGCGCGTGCTGAGCGCCCCGCTGTCGATCGACGACCGCGAGCTGCGCATCTCGGCCAGCGTCGGCGTCAGTCTCTTCCCGCGCGACGGCGATAACGTCGAGGCGCTCACCCGCAGCGCCGACACGGCCATGTACGAGGTCAAGGACGGTGGCAAGAACTCCTTCCACTTCTCCTCCATGGAGATGCGCTCGCGCGTCAGCCGCCGGCTCGAGCTCGAGCGCGAGCTGCGTGATGCCATCACGAACCAGGAGTTCGAGCTGGTCTACCAGCCGCAGGTCGAGCTGGATTCGGGCCGGCTGGTGGCTTTCGAAGCGCTGCTGCGCTGGTCCAACCCGAAACTCGGCAAGGTGTCGCCGGGCGAGTTCATCCCGGTGGCGGAGGAGGCGGGCTACATCGGCAAGCTCGGTCACTGGATCCTGCGCGAGGCCTGCTTCCAGTCGCGGGCCTGGCAGAAGGCGGGCCTGAGGCCGGTGCGCATGGCGGTGAACGTGTCCACGCTGCAGTTCCGGCAGTTCGGGTTCCTCGCCACCGTTCAGGGCGCCCTTGCTGACAGCGGCATCGACCCGTCGCTGCTCGAGATCGAGATCACCGAGAGCGTGCTCGCCAAAGAGTACGAGCTGGCCATGAACACCGTCACGCGGCTCGGCCGCATGGGCGTGCGGACCGCCTTGGACGACTTCGGCACCGGCTACTCCTCGCTGGCGTACCTGCAGCACCTTCCCATCGCCAGCCTGAAGATCGACCAATCGTTCGTGATGGCGCTCCACAACGCCCCCGGCATCGATCACGTGAGCGCCGTCCCGATCGTCGAGGCGATCGTGGCGATGGCCCACAAACTGCGTAAGACGATCGTGGCGGAGGGCGTCGAGACCGAGGCACAGCGACGCTTCCTCCAGCAGCTCGGGGTGGACTACGCCCAGGGCTTCCACTTCGCCAAGCCGATGACGCGCCAGCGGGCAGAGCGCCTGCTGGAGCGCAAGGAGCGCGACCGCACGCCGATCCCCGACATGCAGGATCCAACCCCCCTGCTGCTGCTCGACTGAGGCCGTACCTGTCATGACGGTATGCGCTCGGTAGGATGGAGCGCGGGTGCCGCGGTGCGGCGCCCTTCGAAAGGCAGGCGTTCCATGACCGACCAAGCTGCCGACATCGGCCTCATCGGCCTTGCCGTGATGGGGCAGAACCTCGTACTCAACATGGAGGAGCACGGTTTCCGCGTGGCCGTGTACAACCGCACCCGGCAGAAGACGGACGACTTCCTGGCGGGCCCCGCCAGGGACCGCGCCATCGTGGGCACGGGGAGCCTCGAAGAGATGGTGGGCGCCCTGAAGCGACCCCGCCGCGTCATGCTGATGGTGCAGGCCGGCCGGGCGGTGGACGCCGTCCTCGACGAGCTGACGCCCCTGCTCCAGGAGGGCGACATCGTCATCGACGGCGGGAACTCCTTCTTCGAGGACACCATCCGGCGCGAGCGCGCGCTGCGCGAGAAGGGCCTGCACTACCTCGGCGCCGGCGTCTCCGGCGGCGAGGAGGGCGCCCGCCACGGCCCCTCGATCATGCCCGGCGGCCCGGCACAGGCCTGGGAGCCGGTGAGGACGATCCTGCAGGCCATCGCGGCGCAGGTCGACGGCGAGCCCTGCTGCGACTGGCTGGGCGAGGACGGTGCCGGTCACTTCGTGAAGATGGTGCACAACGGCATCGAGTACGGCGACATGCAGCTCATCGCCGAGGCGTACGACCTGCTCCGGCACGGCGTCGGCCTGACGCCTCAGGAGCTCCAGCGGGTGTTCGCGGGATGGAACGAGGGCGACCTCGACTCCTACCTGATCGAGATCACCCGCGACATCCTGGGTACCTACGACGACGACGGGAAGCTCGTTCTCGACGTGATCCTGGACGCGGCGGGCCAGAAGGGCACGGGCCGTTGGACCGCGGTGACCGCGCTGCACCAGGGCATCCCGGTCACGCTGGTGACCGAGGCGGTGTTCGCGCGCTCGCTGTCGGCGCTGAAGGAGGAGCGGGAGGTGGCGTCCGAGCACCTGAGCGGACCGGACGCGGCCTTCGAGGGCGACCGCGACGCCTTCGTGGCGGACGTGGGTCGCGCCCTGTACGCGGCCAAGATCGCGAGCTACGCGCAGGGCTTCATGCTGCTGTCCGCTGCGGCAGCCGAGCACGATTGGTCGCTCGACCTCGGCAAGGTGGCCATGCTGTGGCGCGGCGGCTGCATCATCCGCTCGCGCTTCCTGCGCGACATCCGCGACGCCTACGCCGCCGATCCGAAGCTCCCCAATCTGCTGCTCGCCCCCTACTTCCGGGACGCCGTGGTGGGCGCGCAGGACGCCTGGCGGCGCGTGGTGGGAGAGGGCGCGAAGCTGGGCATCGCCATGCCGGCGTTCTCGGCGGCACTCGCCTTCTACGACGGCTACCGCCGCGGCCGCCTGCCGGCCAACCTCATCCAGGCGCAGCGCGACTACTTCGGGGCGCACACCTTCGAGCGGGTCGACCGCCCGCGCGGCGAGTTCAGCCACTTCGACTGGACCGGGCACGGCATCGCCACCTCGGGGAGCTATCAGGCGTGAGGGCCGCGCCCCGTGCGGGCCGCGTCGTCCAGCGGGACAAGTGCACGCCGGAAGGCGTGCTACACTAGCTGCTTGCGGGTCGCGCTGCCTTCCCGGGCACGGGAACGCCGGGAGCGGGAGCGCCCCGCGCAGCGATGCCCGATTCCAGCGACGATTCCATCGACACCGGATTCCATGACGCGAATTCCATGACGCCGATTCCATGACAGCACGAGCCAAGACCAAACGGGGAGGGACGATGGCCAAGGCGAAGAAGACGGAAGCGGCCGTCGTGTCCGCGACCGCCTCGAAGGGCGGACAGACGCGGACGCGTGGCGCCGGCGCCGCAGGCAAGGGCGCCTCGGCCGGGAGCGCGAACGCTGCTACGGCGGCAGGTACGTCCGACGGACCGGCCGCCAAGCGCGCACAGACCGCGGACGGAGCCTCCAAGGGCAGCCGCGCCAAGAGCGCCACGACCTCCAAGGGGTCGGCGGTGAAGGATCGGCCGAAGAGCAGCAAGAGCTCGAGCAAGAGCTCGAGCAAGAGCTCCTCCAAGTCCACCTCGAAGACCGCAGCGAGTGGGAACGGCGCCACGAGCAAGGGCGCAGCGAAGGACGGCGTGAAGGAACAGACCAAGGACGACACCACGGCGGCCCAGGCCGCCGCCACGGCCCCTGCAAAGGCTTCCGCAAGAGCTTCCGCAAAGGCCCCGGCAAAGGCCCCGGCTGCGAAGGGCAAGACGGCGAAAGCCAGGAACTCGAAGACCGAGTCCGCCGGGACCGACGGCAAGGGCAAGGCGAGCGCGGCCGCCGCGAAGGCCGCGGGCGCCGACGATGCGAGCGGGGCGTCCGGTGGGACGGCGGCCGCCGCCGCGCCCGCTGCCGCCTGGTTGCAGGCGGAGCCGGTCACGAAGCTCATCGCGCGCGGCCAGGAAGCCGGGTCGCTCGATACCGAAGAGATCAGCGACGCCTTCCGCAAGGCCGTCGCGGGCCTCGGGCTCGAGGTCGAGGAGCAGAACTTCGAAGACCTCATCGAGGTGCTCGAGGGCAAGGGCGTCGCGATCTCCGACCTCGCCGAGGACGAGATCATCGATGAGGACGATGTCGAGGACGACGAAGAGCTCGACGAGAGCGACGAACGCCAGGAGCTCGAGGCGCGCGCCGAAGCGATGGCCGATGCCCGCGTCAAGACCAACGATCCGGTCCGCCAGTACCTGCAGGAGATCGGCCGCGTCAAGCTGCTGACCCTGGAGGAGGAGATCGATCTGGCACGCCGCATCGAGCAGGGCGAAGAGGCCAAGAAGACGCTCGAGGAGCAGGGGGAGAGCCTCGACGAGCGTGGCTTCCGCCGGCTGAAGCGCGTCGTGGAGGACGGCGAGCTGGCGCGTAAGCACCTCATCGAGGCCAACCTGCGGCTCGTGGTCTCCATCGCCAAGAAGTACAACGGCCGCGGCATGAGCTTCTTGGACCTCATCCAGGAGGGCAACCAGGGCCTCATCCGCGCGGTCGAGAAGTTCGAGTACCGCCGGCGCTACAAGTTCTCCACCTACGCCACCTGGTGGATCCGGCAGGCGATCAACCGTGCCATCGCGGACCAGTCGCGTACCATCCGCATCCCGGTGCACATGGTCGAGACCATCAACAAGCTCACGCGCGCCGCGCGCAGGCTGCAGCAGGAGCTGAGCCGCGAGCCCTCCTTCGAGGAGATCGCCGACGCCATGGGCCCCGAATGGACCGCCGAGAAGGTCGAGGAGGCGTTCAAGCTCACCCGTGAGCCCTTCAGCCTCGAGACGCCCATCGGCGACGAGGAAGACAGCTTCTACGGTGACTTCATCCCCGACGAGAACGTCGAGTCGCCGGTGGATCAGGCCAGCAAGATCATCCTCAGCGAGGAGCTGGAGGAGGCCCTGGGCAAGCTCAACGAGCGCGAGGCGATGGTCCTGAAACTGCGCAAGGGGCTGGTCGACGGTCGCGAGCACACGCTCGAGGAGGTGGGCAGCCACTTCGGCGTGACCCGCGAGCGTATAAGGCAGATCGAGAACAAGGCGCTGCGCAAGCTCAAGTACCACGAGAGCCGCACCCGCAAGCTGCGCGACTTCCTGGACTGACGCGCGTCGCGCGCTGAGCGAAGGGCCCCGGTCTGCCGACCGGGGCCCTTCGCATGCGTGACCTCGCACGAGGTCACGAGCGCAGGTGTCGGTAGACGTACCACCCCGCAGCGGCCACGACCAGTGCGACGATGACCACGTCGAATCGGTGGAACCAGCCACCGAGCGTGTGCCAGTGCTCCCCCAGCAGCTCGCCGATCCAGGCGAGCGCGAGCGACCACACGAACGAGCCGACGAACGTGTAGGCGTTGAAGCGCCACAGGTTCATGCGCGTCATGCCGCCCGGGAAACCGATGTAGGTGCGCACCACGGGGAGCATCCGGCCGACCAGGATGGTGAGGTCGCCGTGCCGCTCGAACCAGCGGTCCGCGCGGTCGAGGTCATCGATCGAGACCAGCACGTACGACCCGTAGCGCTCCAGCAAGGGCCGGCCGCCCCAAGCGCCCAGGGCGTAGGCGGCCATCGAGCCCACCACCGATCCCGTGGCGCCGGCCAGCGCGACAAGCCACAGGGAGAAGCGGCCGGTGGCGACGAGGTAGCCGGAGAACGGCAGGATCACCTCGGAAGGGAGCGGGATGCAGGCGCTCTCGATGGCCATGAGCCCCGCGACACCGAGGTACCCGAGACTGGAGATGGCGTGGGTGATGAAGGATGCGATGGTCGCGAGCATGGTCGGCGTGACTCCTTGAGGATGGCGGGGTTCCGTTGCCGGGCCGCCGTCGGGGACGCGAGGCGACGCCCGCGGGTGAGGATACTCCGGTTCCGGGCGCCGCGTCGGTAGCGCCGAAGCCGGAGCCGGTAGACTGGGCGGGATGCAGCCCGAGGGGGGACGATGCGCGTCGTTCGAGTAGGGATCGTGATCGTGGTGGTGCTGGCGGCCGCGTACGGCGTGCTGGCGCTGGTGGTGAAGCCGCGCCCGCGCGCGGCCTACCTCGACGCTCTGCCCAGGGGGGTGACGGTGCTGGCGCACCAGGGCGGTGACGGACTGTGGCCGGGGGACACCCTGTATGCGTTCCGCCACGCCGCGGCGCTCGGCGCCGACGTGCTCGAGCTCGACATCCACGAGAGCGCCGACCACCGTATCGTGGTCATCCACGACGACACCGTCGACCGGACCACCGACGGCCACGGCGACGTAAAACTGATGACGCTGGCCGAGCTGCAGGCGCTGGACGCCGGCTACCGCTGGTCGCCCGACCGGCAGGGGCAGACCTTCCCCTACCGCGGTCAGGGCATCCGCATCCCGACCCTGCAGGCGGTCTTCGACGCCTTCCCCGGCAAGCCCATCAACATCGAGATCAAGCCCGACGACGTGCGGGTGGCGGGCGACCTGTGCCGGCTGATCCGCTCGAACGATCGCCAGAGCACGGTGATGGTGGTCTCCTTCCACGCGACCGCCATCCGCGCCTTCCGCAAGGACTGCCCCTCGGTGGCCACGGCGGGCGACCCCACCGAGATCGAGGTGTTCTACGCGCTGGCGCGCGCCCGCCTGGCGCACGTCTTCACGCCGCCGACCGACGCGCTGCAGGTGCCCGAGAGCCAGGCCGGGCTGACGGTGGTCACGCCCCACTTCGTGAGCGCGGCGCACGACCGGGGGGTGCTGGTGCACGTCTGGACCATCGACGGCAAGACCGACATGCAGCGCCTCATGGCCATGGGCGTCGACGGCCTCATCACCGACCGTCCCGACCGTCTCCTCGAGCTGCTGGGGCGCCCCCACGACGTGACGCTGGCACCCGGCGTCGCGCCCTGAGCGGGGACTGCCCGCCGGTCGTTGTCGCACGGCGCCTGGTGCCGAAACGCCGCTGCCCGGGTGCGGGATAGACTGCTCCCACGGTGCTCGACGGCCTCTTCGTGCTCGATCTCAGCCGCGTCCTGGCGGGTCCCTACTGTACGCAGCTCCTCGCCGATCTGGGTGCGCGCGTGGTCAAGGTGGAGTCGCCCCGCGGCGACGATACCCGCGGTTGGGGACCGCCCTTCGTGGGTCGGGAGAGCGCCTACTTCCTTTCGGTCAACCGGGGCAAGGAGAGCGTTGCGGTCGACCTGAAGGACCCCCGCGGCCGCGACGCGGTGCGGCGCCTGGCAGAGCGCGCCGACGTCGTGGTGGAGAACTTCAAGGTGGGTGATCTCGCCCGCTACGGCCTCGACTACGCTTCGCTCGTCGACCGGAACCCCGGCCTGGTGTACGCCTCGATCACGGGTTTCGGACAGGACGGCCCGCGCGCGCCCGAACCCGGATACGACGCCGCTCTGCAGGCGCTCAGCGGCCTCATGGAGCTGACCGGCGAGGAGGGTCGCCCGCCGGTCAAGCTGGGCGTGGCCTGGATCGACGTGCTCACCGGCTCGCACGCCGCGACGGCGGTGCTGGCGGCGCTGGTCGCGCGGGGCCGGAGCGGGCGCGGTGCCCATCTCGACATCGCGCTGTTCGACGTTGCGCTGGCGAGCCTGGTCAACCAGGCGCAGAGTGCGCTGGCCACCGGTGAGGCCCCCCGGCGGCTGGGCAGTGCCCACCCCAGCATCGTGCCCTACCAGGCGTTCCAGGCCGCCGACGGCGCGCTCATGATCGCGGTGGGCAACGACGAGCAGTTCCGCCGGCTGTGCGAGGCGCTCGAGCTCCCCGAGCTGGCGCACGACGCCCGCTACGCCAGCAACGCCGGCCGCGTGCAGGCGCGCGACGCGCTGGTGCCCGTGCTGGCCGAACGCCTGAAGGACCGTTCCCGGGACGCCTGGCTGGAGGCGCTCCGCCGCGCCGGCGTGCCCGCCACCCCGGTGGCGACGCTGCCGGAGGCGCTGGCCGACCCGCAGACCGTCGCCCGCGGCCTGCTGGTGCAGGGCGAGCACCCCGGCATCGGAAGACTTCGCATGGTGGGGAGCCCGCTGTGGCACGCCCGCGGGCCGGACGGCGAGCCGCTCGGCCTGATGCCGGAGGCGGGCGCCAGCCCGGTCCCGCCGCGCCTGGGCGAGCACAGCCGCACCGTGTTGCGGGGCGACCTGGGCATGAGCGCCGGGGAGATCGACGCGCTGGTGAGCGCCGGCGTGATCCGCGCCGGCCCGCCCGACGGCTGACCGGGCGCCGGGGCCGCCGCAGGTCTAGCCAAGAGGACCGCCGCTCAACGCCACCGGGTTGGAGCAAGCTGGTTGTGGCGGGACCTGCTCAGCGCAAGCGGCTGGCGCCGTCGGCGGGGCGGCACACGTAGACCGCGGAGCGGCGCTCGGGCGTGTCGTAGCAGCCGGTGACGGCGCGCACGAAGGCGTCGACCGCGCCCTCCTCGACGAGAGCCACGGCGCAGCCGCCGAAGCCCGCGCCGGTCATGCGGGCGCCGAGGCAGGCGGGGTGGCCCCGGGCGCAGGCGACGATGGCGTCGAGCGCGGGGGACGACACCTCGAAGTCCTCTTGCAGGCTGGCGTGCGAAGCGTTCATGAGCCGGCCGAGCGTCGCCGCGTCGCCGCGGCGCATGGCCTCGGCCGCGGCCAGCGTGCGAGCGTTCTCGCCGATGACGTGCCGCGCGCGCTTGCGGGGCAGCTCCTCCAGCCCGGCGGCGCCCGCCTCGAAGGCTTCCGGCGTGACGTCGCGCAGGGCGGGTACCCCGAAGTGCAGCGCGGCCTCCTCGCACTGGGCGCGCCGCTCGTTGTAGGCCGAGCCCACCAGGCCGCGCCTCGTGCCGGTGTCGAGCACCACCACCACGTGTCCCGCCGGCAGCGGCACGGCTTCGCCCTCCAGCGTGCGGCAGTCGAGCAGCAGGGCGTGGCCCTCGCGGCCGAGCGCGGAGATGAGCGGGTCCATGATGCCGGAGTTCACGCCCACCCAGCCGTTCTCGGCGCGCTGGCACAGGCGCGCCATGGCCGTGGGCTGCCACGGAAAGCCGGAGCTCGCCTGGAAGGCGCGGCAGGCGGCGAGCTCGAGCGCCGCCGAGGAGGAGAGCCCCGCGCCGCGCGGGACGTCGCCGGCCAGCACGCCGTCGAAGCCGGACAGCGTGACGCCGTCCTCGGCGAGCGCCCAGGCCACTCCCTTGAGGTACTCCTGCCAGCCGTCGGCACGCTCGAGCGCGCCGAGCGAGAAGCTCGCCTCCTGCTCGATGTCGACGGCGTAGACCCGCACCGTGTCGTCGACGCGCGGCCGCAACGCGATGCGGATGTCGCGGTCGATCGCCATGGGCAGCACGAAGCCGTCGTTGTAGTCGGTGTGCTCACCGATGAGGTTGACGCGCCCGGGCGCACGCACCACGGCGGTCGGCGCCTCTGAGAAGCGCGCTTCGAAGGCCGCCTCGATCGCGCGCGGTCCGCCCGTGCTCACGCCGGCTCCCGGTCGCGGCCTTCGGACAGAGCGCGCAGGCGCCCGGCCGCCTGCTCGGCGGTGAGGTCGCGCTGCGGCTCGCCGAGCATCTCGAAGCCGACCATGAACTTGCGCACCTCGGCCGAGCGCAAGAGCGGCGGGTAGAGGTGGGCGTGGAGTTGCCAGTGCCCCCGCTCGTCCTCGCCGTAGGGGGCGCCGTGCCAGCCGAAGGAGTAGGGGAACGACGTCTCGAACAGGTTGTCGAGCTTGACCAGCATCGGCTTGAGCAGCGCCGCCAGCGCGTCCCGCTCCTCGCCCGTCAGGTCGGGCATGCGCGGCACGCGTCGCCGGCGCGGCAGCACCAGCAGCTCGAAGGGCCACACCGCCCAGAAGGGGACGACGGCCAGCCAGTGCTCGTTCTCGACCACCACGCGCTCGCGTCGCTCGTCCTCGAGCGCGGCGTAGTCGAGCAGCAGGGGCGTGCCGCGCTCGGCAAGGTAGGCGCGCTGGCGGGCGTCTTCCCTCGTGGGTTCGGACGGGACGACGTCGAGCGCCCACACCTGACCGTGCGGGTGGGGGTTGCTGGCCCCCATCTGCGATCCCTTGTTCTCGAACACCTGCACCCAGCGCCAGTCGCGTCCGAGCGCCTCGGTCCGCTCGGCCCACAGCTCCACCACGCGCCGGATGCCGGGCACGTCGAACTCCGCCAGCGTGAGGTCGTGGCGGGGCGAGAAGCAGATCACCTCGCAGGTGCCGCGCACCCCCCGCACGCGCATCAGCGGCGCCTCGGGTTCCGGTGCGCGCGGCGCCTCCGGCAGCAGCGCCGCATAGTCGTTGGTGAAGACGAAGGTCTCCTCGTAGTCGGGGTTCCTGGCGCCGCCGGCGCGCTCGTTCCCGGGGCACAGATAGCAGGCCGGGTCGTGGCGCGGCTTGCGGTTCTCGCGCGGCCGCTCGGTGTGGCCCTGCCAGGGCCGCTGCAGGCGGTGCGGCGAGACCAGCACCCAGTCGCCGGTGAGGGGGTTGAAGCGGCGGTGGGGATGCTCGGTGGGGTCGAAAGGCACGGACCCCTCCTTTCGGAAGGACGCGGGGCGGGCGGAGCGGGCGTACACCGAGCGCCACCCAGACGAGTCTAGCAGCCGGTGTCGGTGGCAGCGATGTCGGGCGGGAAGCGGCGGGGCGGGGCAGCGCTGCCGGGCGGGAGCGCTGACCGGGGCAGCGCTGCCGGGCGGGAAGCGGTCAGGCCGCCGCGCCTCAAACCGGCGGGTCGAGGAACGCCACCCCATGACCGGGCACCCGTACGCCGTCGACGGTGGCGTCGTCGGCGCCGAAGTTGAGCAGCGCGCCGCGGCCGACGCGGCTGCGACGCACGGCCTCGGGCAGGAGCGTGGTGGCGACGCCGGCATCGGCCAGCAGTGGCTCGAGCACGGCGCTCAGCAGGCCGGGTTCGCCCCAGGCCCCGAGGGTGAGGCACGCCCCCTTGCCGACGGCGCGGCGGGTCAGCGCCGCGGCGCCGCCGTAGGCCGGCTCGCGGTAACGCGCGAGCACCTGGGCTGCCCCGGGCTCGGAAGTGTCCTCCACCTCGAGCAGATCGGCCCAGGTCGTGAAACCGAGGACCGCACCGTCGAGCTCGACCTCGCCGGTCACGCCTGGCCGTAGTGCGTCGACGCGGTCGATGCGCACCCCGCTGAGGCTCCGCAACGGGCCGGGGGCGGGCGCCTGGGCGACGTTGCTGCGTGTCTTGGCGCCGCTGCGGGGCCCGAGCAGGAGGAGGCCGCCCGCCTCGACGTAGCGCTGCAGGCGCTGCGCGCGCGCCTCGTCCATGAGGTGAAGCGAGGGCGCGACCACGAGCGAGAACGCCGCCAGATCGCGATCCGGGTGGGTGATCGCCACGTCGACGCCGAGGGCGCGCAGCGCGCCGTAGAAGGCGAGTTGCAGGCCCCAGTAGCTCCAGCCTTCGGCGTGGGGCTGGAGCTCGGTGGCCCACAGGTCCTCGTAGTCCAGCAGCAGCGCCACCCGGGGGGGCGTGCCGGAGATCGGCGCCAGCTCCGTGGCCACGCGGCGGACCTCGGTACTGGCGGGTGCCGGGCGGCCGTCGTGGAGCTCGAGCCCGGCATGCATCAGCTCCTGCGCGCCGAGGGCGGCGCGCCACCGGAAGTACGACACGACCTCGGCGCCGTGCGCGAACGCCTGGTGCGCCCACAGTCGCACGGCCCCGTCGGCCGGAAGCGGGTTCGTCTTCGCCCAGTTCACCGCGCCCGGTTGCATCTCCATCACCCAGAAAGGCCGGTCCTTGAGGCCGTGCAGGAGGTCGTGGTTGAAGCCGATCAGGTCGGGGTGGCCGACCCGCAGGTAGCGCTCCTTCACGGCTGCCGGCAGCGGGCTCTCCTCGAGCATGCCGAGCGGGTAGGCGTCCCAGGCCAGGAGGTCGAGGTCGGCGGCCAGCGCGAAGGCATCGTAGTCGCCGAAGAACCCCATGGTGTTGTGGAGGATTCGACGGTCCGAGTGCTCCCGCAGGAGTTCGACCTGCAGGCGGTTGTAGCGGGCCACTTGATCGGAGGCGAAGCGGTAGAAGTCGAGGCTGTGGCTGGGGTTCGCTTCGGTGACCGCCTGGCCCGGCAACTCCACCTCGTCGAAGTGGCGGACTTCCTGGCTCCAGAAGACGGTCCACCACGCCTCGTTGAGGGCGTCTACGCTGCCGTAGCGCTCACGCAACCAGTCCTGGAAGGCGCTGCGGCAGCGCGGGCAGTAGCAGCGCACGGTGTCGTGGCAGCCGTACTCGTTGTCGGTCTGCCAGGCGCCGACGCCGGGGTGCGCGCCGTAGCGCCCGGCCAGCAGGGTCACCATGCGGCGTGTCTCGCTCCGGTAGGCGGAGCTGCTGAAGCACACGTGGCGGCGCGAGCCGAAGCCGCGCACGCGGCCGTCGCGGCCTACCGGGAGGATCTCCGGATGGCGATCGACCAGCCACTTGGGCGGCGTGGCGGTGGGGGTGCCGAGCACCACCTGCAGGCCCGCGTCGGCGAGGGTGTCGATGGCGCGGTCGAGCCAGCCGAAGGCGAGGCGGCCGGGCTCGGGCTCGAGCCGGCTCCAGGCGAACTCGCCGACGCGCACCCAGCGCAGGCCGAGATCGGCCATGCGCCGGGCCTCGCGCTCCCAGCCCTCCTCGGGCCAGTGCTCGGGGTAGTAGCAGACGCCGAGGGCGGATGACGGCAACTCGGGCATGGGGTCCTCGATCCAGCGGGTGGGGCCGGTCAGTCCTTGACCGCGCCCGCGGTGATGCCCGCTACGAAGAAGCGTTGCAGGAACAGGAACAGCACCAGGAAGGGCACCGTGGCGATGGCGGTGCCGACCATGATGCCGCCCCAGGACACGCGGGTGAGACCCACCAGGGTGCCCAGCGCCACCGGGATGGTGTAGGCCTGCTTCTGCGTCAGGATGAGCAACGGCCAGAAGAAGTCGTTCCACTGGAACAGGAACACCACGATCGCGACGGCGGCCAGGGCCGGTCGCATGATCGGCAGCACCACCTGCAGGAAGATGCGCGCCTCCCCGGCGCCGTCGATGCGAGCGGCCTCCAACAGCTCGCTGGGCACCGAAAGCATGTTCTGGCGCATGAAGAAGATGCCGAGCGGGTAGGCGAGCCACGGCAGGATGACGGCGATCCAGGTGTTGGACAGGCGCAGGTCGCGCGCGATGAGCAGGTACTGCGGGATGGCGCGCACCTCGAACGGGATGGTGAGCGCGGCGACCACCACCATGAACAGTGCGGCGCGGCCGCGGAAGGAGAACTTGGCGAAGGCATACCCGCCCATGGCCGAGATCATGGTGGCGAACAGCGTGAAGATCGAGGCGATGGCGACGGAGTTGAAGACGTTGCGCAGGAACGGCAGATCGCTGTTGAGGTCCTTCCAGTTGGCCGCCAGACTGGTACCCGGCGCCAGGCTGGGCGGGACCGACAGGATCTCGTGGTTGGCCTTGGTGGCGGCCACGATCATCCACACGATGGGCATCAGGAAGGCGAGTGCCAGCACCAGCATGCCGGCGTTGAGCGCGATCGCCTGGACGAGCCGCTGGCGCCTCACGGTTCCCGCCCCCCGACCACGCGGATCTGGATGAACGAGAAGACGGCCGCGATCAGCGCCACGGTGTAGGCGATGGCCGAGGCGTAGCCGAAGTTGAAGGAGCGGAAGCCCTGCTTGTACAGGTAGGTGATGAGCGTCTCGGTGGCGCCGCCCGGCCCGGTGCTGGTGATCAGCCAGGGCTCGGTGAAGAGTTGCAGCGTGCCGATGGTCGAGAGCACGAAGCAGAACAGCAGCACCGGCCTGAGCAGTGGCAGCGTGATCCGCAGGAACTGCTGCCAGCCGCTGGCCCCGTCGATCCTGGCTGCTTCGTAGAGCGACAGCGGGATCGATTGCAGGCCCGACAGCAGGATGATGGCGTTGTAGCCGGTCCAGCGCCAGGTGATGGCGATCATCACCGTGATGAGTGCCGGTGTCCCCTGCGACAGCCAGTTCACCGCCGACAGCCCTAGGACGTGCAGGCCGTAGTTGAGCACGCCGAACTGGGTGTTGAAGATCAGGCGGAAGACGGCGGAGTACGGTACCGCCCCGAGCACGAGCGGTGCGAAGAAGGCGAACCGGAAGAAGCCCTTGAGGCGTAGCAGGTCGCTGTTGAAGGCGATCGCCAACGCCACGGCCAGCACGAGCATCACCGGCACCTGCACCACCAGGATGGTCAGGGTGTTGCCGAGCGCCTTCCAGAAGAAGGGGTCGTGGATGAGCCGGTCCCAGTTGAACGACCAGCTGAAGGTCCAGGGGCGCCGCCGGGTGTTGACGAACGAAAGATAGAACGAGTACGCGATCGGGTAGATCCAGAACATCGCGAACAGCGCGAAGAACGGGCTGAGGAACAGATAGGGCGTGAGGGGACTGCGGCGGCGCCGCGAACGGTGCGTTGCCCCGGGGGGTGCGGCCGCGCGGCCGCTGCCGAGGCTCACGGGGCGCTCCGCTGGCGTGACGGGAGCGAGGCGTGGGTCGCTGGCGGGCGCGTGGACATGGACGCTGCGTTCATGGTCGGCGGGCTCGACGGGGCCGGTGGGTCCGGCGCGCGCGTGGTACGCGCGCCGGACCCCGTCCGGTTACTTCGCGACCGGCAGGCCCGTGGCCTGCGAGATCTGCCGGGCCGCGGTATCGAGCGCGGTCTTGGCGTCGGGGTACTTGCCGTCGAGGTAGTCGTTGACGACGGCGATCATGACGTTGCGCGCTTCCTGGAAGAACTGCGTCCCCACCACGGGCGGGACGTCGCCCAGGGTGCCGATGATGGTCTTCCAGATCGGTTGGTTGTCGAAGTAGGGCACGCCCTGGTCGAGCCGCGGGTCGTTCATGACGGACAGCAGGGAGGGCGTCAGGCCGTAGTTGAACAGGATGTTGATCTGGTTGTCCTTGTTGGCCAGCGCGTTGGTGACGAAGTCGTAGGCCAGCTTGGGGTTCTTCGACGAGCTCGGGATGGCCAGCGCGGAGCCGCCGAGGTTGGAGGCGCGCACGCCGCCCGGCGTCAGCGCCGGGGTGATGTAGACGCCCCACTTGCCGCTCTGGTCGGGCGCCTCGGACTCGATGGTGCCGGCGTACCAGGAGCCGAAGAAGGCGGACGCTTCCTTGCTCTGCTGGAAGAACTGGATCTGGTTGCCCCAGTCGCCGGGCCACAGGATGCCGGCGTCCCACAACTGCTTCATCGTGGACATGGCGGTGACGCAGCCGGGCTGGTTGACCGTGACGTTGTTGCCGGCGTTGTCGAAGTAGAAGCAGCCTGCCTGGTTGGCGAGCATGCGGAACCACTCGTCGTCCGTGCCCTTGGCGATGGTCCCCATCTTGACGTCGCCGTTGAAGAGGGTGACGAGCTTCTTGCCCTCGGTGGCGAAGTCGTCCCAGGTGTTGATGGAGGCGGGGTCGATGCCGGCCTGCTGGTAGAGGTCACGGCGGTAGAAGATCGCCGTGGGGCCGGAGTCGTAAGGGATGGCGTAGACGGCGCCGTCCTGGGTGAGCTCCGCCCACTTGAAGGCTGGGAAGTCCGGCTTGAGGCTGTCGGCGCCGAGCGTGCGCAGGTCGGTGAAGCAATCGGGGAACTGCGCCCAGAACACCTGGGCCTCGTTGTTCTCGACCAGGTACACGTCGGGCATGTCGAGCCCGCCGGCGGCGCAGCCGGCCAGGCCGCGATCGTAGACGTTCTGGTTGCCGAGGTCCTCGACGTTCACCTGGACGCCGGGGTGCATCTGCTGGAAGCTGGCGACGGTGCTCTCCAGCGCCGCCTTGTTGATGTCCCACACCCAGACGTCGAGGGTCTGGGCGCTGACCAGGCCGGTCAGCACGAGCGTGGCGAGAACGAGCGTGATCCTTCTCAACCGATCCACCTCCCTCGGTTGGCACGCGTCCCGACGCCGGTAGCCCGTCCGTCGTGGGTCGACGATCGGGGTGTTGTGGCGCAGATCGTGCCAACCGTGACGGCGCCGTCACCCCCTCCGGGTGGTCGCTGGGACGGGTGGGATCTGAAACCGAGGTCCCCCGCCCAGGACGGTTCCGGTGCCGACTGCGCAGGTCGCGCGCTGTCTCGACAGTAGCCACGCCCTTGCCGGCCGTCAAAGGCGATTGTCCCGAGGGTCGGGCCGGGCGCCGACGGCCCCTCTGGAGGGGCTCGGTGGAGGTTCTGGCTGGAGGTTCTGGCTGGAGGTTCTGGGTGGAGGTTGAGCTAGCTGGGTTGTTCGAGCAGCGCGTCGACCAGGGCGCCGCGCAGCAGGCCCCGGTAGACGCCGTCGATGACGAGGTCCTCGGCGGCCACCTCGACGGTGGGGTAGCGCGGGTTGTGGGGGCGCAAGGCGTAGCGCCCCGGATCGAGCCGGTCGAGGTACTTGAGGGTGACGTCGCTCCCCTCGACGCGCACGGCGCAGATCTCACCGCTGCGCTGCGGCGGGCGCTTGTCGAACAGCACCACGTCGCCGTCCTGGATGAGGTCGGCCATGGAATCGCCCTCGACGCGCAGCGCGAAGCTGCCATCTTGCAGGCCGCTCAGCGGGAGGTAGCCCTCGGCCTCGGCCAGCGCCTCGCTGAGCGCGCCGGCGGGGATGCCACCGAGGACCGGCACGCCGGTGGCGCCCGCGGGCAGTGCCAGGTGGGGGGAGCGGCCGCGGCCGCGGCTCTCGAACACCAGGAAGCCCTTGCGATCGAGGGCTTCAAGGTGCTGCTTGAGCGAGACGTAGTGGACGCCCATCGAGCGAGCGAACGCCGACAGCTCCGGCATGGTGCCGGTGCGTCGGTGGTGGTCGCGCAGGCGCTCGTACACCTTGCGTTGCGTAGGAGAGAGGTCTTCCTTCACGTTACCTTAAATGGTAAGGTGAAGATGTGGGCGCTGTCAACGGCGGGCACGTCGCGCGCGTCCGCCGGCCCGCCGGAGTCGGGCCCGTTCCCCCGACCCCGACCGGGTGCGACCGAACCCGCACGGGGCACGAAAACGAGGGAGGAATACCGTGCAGCACGTGAGAGAAGGCTTGAGAACCGGCCCCGGAGGGGTAGACAAGGCACCCCCTGTACTGCTATAGTTTCTGTAGTTGGTTCGCTCTCTCCGCGTCCTCAAGCATGGACGCGTTTTTCCACATGTGACAACGAACCGTTCGAGAAGTTGAAAGGATCATGATGCTCGACACTTTCGAATCGCTCGAGACGCCGTCGAACTGCGAAGCACCGGATATCGTCCCCCGCGGGTTGGCCCTGCCGACTCGTACGTTGGAGCCGGGTCAGGTGTTGTTCGAGGCGAATCGGGAGGCGAGCAGCCTGTACGTGGTGAACTTCGGGGTGCTGAAGGCGGTGGTGCCCACCAGCCTGGGGCGCGATCGCATCGCCGATCTGTACGGCGCCGGGGACGTGCTCGGCTTGAGCGCGTTGGACGGCGGCCTGCACGCCGAGACGGTGACCGCGGTGCACGACGCTTGCCTCACCCCCATCGACCCGCAGCAGGCGATGAACGATCGCAGCCTGCGCGATTACGTGCTGCGGAGCCTGGCGCGGCAGCTCCGACGTTCCCGCGAGATGCTCGACGAGGCCGAGATGCCGGTCGGTGCGCGCGTCACCCGCGCGTTCCTGCGGCTGGCGCGGCAGTTCGGGCAGCCCAGCGACCGTGTCGGCGAGCATCTCGAAGGCGGCGGCATCGACGGCGGCGTGAAGCTGCCGCTGGCGCTGACGCACGAGGACCTGGCGGACCTCACCGGCTCGAGCCGCGTGACCATCACCCGCATCCTCGGCGAGCTGCGGGCCGAGGGCGCCCTGGAGGGCACCCGCGGCGTGTACGTCGCCAACCTCGACGGGCTGGAGCGCGCCACCGACCACTACGTCATGCAGGTGCTCTGAGCCCGCACCCCCGCGAACCGCTCCGCGAACCCCGCACACGCACCGCCCCGGCCACGAAGGCCGGGGCGGTTGTTCGTCGTGGAGGACGCGACGGGCCGGGGCCCTCGGGAGCTCTGGAGTCGCCGGCTCTGGAGTCGCCGGCTCTGGAGGACCCGGCCCTGGAGTCGCCGGCTCTGGAGGGCCCGGCGTAGGGTGGAGCGGCGCACCGCGCCGGCGAGGCTCCTATACTCGGAGGTGGCATGCTGACCTTCACCGATACCGCCCGCACGCGCGTTGCGCACTTCCTCGAGATCCAGAAGGACCAGGAGGTAAGCGCGCTGCGCATCGCCGGCGACCGTACGTCGCAGCGGCTGTGGCTGGTCAAGCCCAGCGACCGCGAGGAGACGGACGCCGTGTTCCGCGTCGACGACTTCGAGGTCTACCTGGATCCCCTCACCTCGGATCGGCTCTCCGGCGCCACTGTCGACTTCGTCGAGGGCGTCATGCAGAGCGGCTTCCGGGTGTTCTTCCCGAGCCCGAGCTGGAGCGACCCCCTGGCCCAGAAGGTGCAGGAGGTCATCGACACCGTCATCAACCCCGGGGTGGCCGCGCACAGTGGCAACGTCAGCCTGGAGGGTGTGGAGGATGGGGTCGCCTACATCTCGTTCGGCGGGGGGTGCCAGGGCTGCGGGGCGGCCGACCTCACGCTCAAGGGCGGGGTCGAGCGCATCCTGACGCAGCACGTTCCCGAGATCACCGCCGTGCGCGACAGCACGGATCACGCCGCCGGCACCAGCCCGTACTACGTGTCGACCGACGGCGCCACGGAATCGCCGCTCTCCTGAGTCCGGCGCGCCGGGGTTAGCTGGCCGCGAGCAAGGAGCTGATAGCGCCGCGCAGGTCGGTGCCGGTGAGTGGCTTGTTGAGGAACAGGTCGGCGCCGGCATCCTCGGCGCGTCGGCGGGTGGCGTCGTCGCTCAGCGCCGTCATGATGATGACCGGCACGCCCTGCAGGCGTCTCAGGCGGCGGGCCCGCGCGCACACGTCGAGGCCCGTCATGAACGGCATGTTCACGTCGAGGATCATCATGTCGGGTGTGTGCGATTGCAGATAGGTGAGGGCGTCGTGCCCGTTCTCGACGCTGATGACGTCGAATTTGTAGGCGCCCAGGACGAGTTCCAGCAAACGGAGGTGACCGGGGTCATCGTCCGCGACCAACACGGTACGGCTGGGCGGGCCCATGCCGGAGCATAGGGGCGGGGTTCTTACAAGATTCTGACAACAGCGTGTAGGATGGCGTATAGGACAGTGTTCCTGGGCGGCGTCCAGGGCTCGTTCCCTCATCGGCGGTTGCGGGCGAGCGGCTGACCCGGCGGTATAGTCGCCCAATCTGACCTCCGGCCGATCAGGACGGTGCCCATGCCTTTCAGCCGATCGAAGCCGCAAGACAGCCACGCGATCACGACCGACGAGATCCGTTATGCCGTCGATGTGGCGGCCGGTAGGCGGCCGGCAACGCTGCTGCTCAAGGACGCGCGCCTGCTCAACGTCTTCGACGGGCGCATCCGTCGGGTCTGTGTTGCCATCGCCGGTCGGCTCATCGCCACGGTCGGGAGCGCCGACGAGGCCCCTGCCGCCGAGACCACGGTCGACCTGCACGGCGCCTACCTGACGCCGGGACTGATCGACGGCCACGTGCACATCGAGTCGTCGCTGGTGACCCCCTCGGCCTACGCCGAGGGGGTGGTGCCACGCGGCGTCACGGGGGTGGTGTGCGATCCGCACGAGCTCGCCAACGTCGCCGGGGTACCGGGAGTGCAGTGGTTGCTCGAGCGCTCCCGCGACCTGCCGATGGACGTCTGGGTGACGGTGCCCAGCTCGGTCCCCTCCACCACCATGGAGACGGCGGGGGCGGCGCTGGGCCTTCAGGAGATCGAAGATCTGCTGGAGCACCCCCAGGTCGTCGGCGTGGCCGAGATGATGAGCTTCCCGGCGGTGGTGGCGGGCGACGAGGTCGAGCTGGGCAAGGTGGCGCTGGCCGAGGCCGCGCGCAAGACGGCCGAGGGGCACGCGCCCGCGCTCGGCGGTCGCATTCTGCAGGCCTACCTGGCCAGCGGCATCAGTTCGGACCACGAGAGCACCACGCTGGAGGAGGGCCGGGAGAAGCTCGCTGCCGGCGTGTTCCTGATGGTGCGCGAGGGCTCCGTGACACGCGACCTCGACGCCCTGCTGCCGCTGGTGCGCCCGGAACATGCCGACCGCATCGGCTTCGTGACCGACGATCGGCTGCCGCACGACCTGCTCGAAGAGGGCGGGGTGGACTGCCTGGTGCGCCGCGCCATCCAGGCCGGCGCCGACCCGGTCTACGCCGTGCGCTGCGCCAGCTACAACGTTGCCCGCCACTACGGTCTGCGGCGCCGCGGCGCCGTGGCCCCCGGCTACCTGGCCGACCTGGTCGTGATCGACGACCTCGCGGCGTTCCGGGCGCACGCGGTCTACAAGGGCGGGCGGCGCGTCGCCGTGGACGGGCGTCTGGAACCCGACGGTGCGAGCGGGGGTGCCCCCGAGGCCGGCTCGAACGACGCGGTGCTGGGCACCGTGCGGCTCCCACGGCTCGAGCTGGCGGACCTTCGCCTGGAAGATCCGGGCGGGCCGGTGCGCGTGATCCGCGCGCTCCCCAACCAGATCCTCACCGGCACTGTCGAGTTGCGCCCGTCGGTGGAGGGCGGCGCCGTGGTGGCCGACCCGTCGCGCGACCTGCTCAAGCTCGTATGTGTGGAGCGGCACGGCCGCCACGGCGCCGTGGCCCTCGGCCTGGTGTCGGGCTTCGGACTGCAGCGGGGCGCCCTGGCGTCCACCGTGGGGCACGATCACCACAACCTGTTGGCGGTCGGCGTCGATGACGAGGCCATCCTGATGGCGGCCGCGCGGCTGCAGGAGTTGGGCGGCGGCTTCGTGGCGGTGGAGGGCGGCCGGGTGCTGGCCGAGCTGCAGCTGGAGATCGCCGGGCTCGTTACCGACGCCCCACTGGCCGACGTCCGCAGGAGCATGCGGGCCCTGGACGAGGCCGCCGTGACGCTGGGCGCGACGCTGCCATCGCCGTTCATGGCGCTGTCCTTCCTGGGGCTGCCGGTGATCCCGGAGCTCCGCCTCACCGACCGTGGCCTGGTGGACGTGCTCGCGGGGCGCATCGTGCCGTTCGCCGTCGAGAGCTGAGATGAGCGCTCCGGCGTTGCTGCGGGGGACCGTGATGCACGTCCCGCGCGACCCGTTCCGGGACGGTGGAGCGCTGGAGGCCTTCGGCGACGGCGCGCTGGCGCTGCACGACGGCCGCGTGCTGGCGAGCGGGGACTACGCGGCGCTGCGCAGGCGCTACCCCGGCGCTCCGGTCGACGACCGCCGCGGCGCGGTGATCCTGCCCGGCCTGGTGGACGCCCACGTGCACTACCCGCAGGTGCCGGTCGTGGGCGCGGTGGGCATGCGGCTGCTCGACTGGCTCGAGCGCCGCACGCTGCCCGAGGAAGAGCGCTACGCCGATCCCGACTACGCCGCCGCCCGCGCCGACGCCTTCCTGCGGCTGCTGGCCGCCAGCGGCACCACCACGGCCCTGGTGTTCGGCGCACACTTCGCGCCCGCCATGGAGCGCTTCTTCCAGGCCGCGGAGCGCTCCGGGCTGCGCGTCGCGGCCGGGCTGACCGTGGCGGACCGCAACCTGCGCCAGGCGCTCCACACCACCCCGGAGCGGGCGCTGGCTGACGGGCTCGGGCTGGCCCGCCGCTGGCACGGCCGCGGCCGGCTGCGTTACGCGGTCACCCCGCGCTTCGCGCTGTCGTCGAGCGAGGCGTTGCTGGAGGCGTGCGGGGAGCTGCTCGGCACGGGTCCCGACCTGCTGTTCACCACCCACCTCAACGAGAGCGTGGAGGAGATCGAGGCGGTGAAGGCGCTCTTCCCCTGGGCCGACGACTACCTGGCGACCTACGAGCGCTTCGGCCTGGTGGGGGAGCGTTCGCTCTTCGCGCACGACGTGCACCCCGACGAGGGGGAGCTGGGGCGCCTGGCCGCCGCGCGCGCCAGCGTGGTGCACTGCCCCACCAGCAACGTCTCGCTCGGCAGCGGGCTGTTCCCCCTGCGCCGACATCTCGACGCCGGCGTGCGGCTGGCGCTCGGCACCGACGTCGGGGCGGGCACCGGCTTCGGCCTGCTCAAGGAGGCGCTGGCCGCCCACCAGGTCCAGATGTTGCGCGCCGACGGCGGGGCGCTCGACCCCGCGAGGCTGCTCTACCTGGCCACCGGCGCCGGCGCCAGGGCGCTCGGGCTGGGCGGCGTGGTGGGGGACTTCGCGGCCGGGCGCGAGGCCGACCTGCTGGTGCTGCGTCCGCGGCCGGGCTCGACCCTGGCCGAGGTCCTTGCGCACGCCCAGGACGCCTCCGCGGCGCTGGCCGCGCTGATCACGCTGGCGGGCGAGGAGAGCGTCGAAGAGGTCCGGGTGGCGGGCGAGCGCGTGCACGGCGGGCCTTCCGCGGGGGGTGCCGGACTTGACGCGGGCCCCGCCGGCGGGCCATAACCTACGGGATGCTCCTCCACCTCGTCGCGGACTTCGGTGTGGGCGACCTGGCGTTCGCCGAGGTCGCGCAACGTCTCAAACGCAGGCTCCCCGAAGCGGAGCTGGTGCTGACGGCCGTCCCTCCCTTCGCCACCCTGGCCGCCGGCTTCGTCAGCGCGCAGCTCGCGCTCAACGAGGCCCCGCCGGGGACGGTGGTGTTCCACAACGTGGCGCCGCGGCGCGACGACGAGCGGCCGCGTGCCGACAACGCCGGCGAGCGGCTGGTGGCCGCGCGCCTGCCCGGCGGCAGCTGCGTGGTGGGAGTGCACGCCGGACACGCCTTCTCGTTCTTCAAGCAGGCGGGCGTCGAGCTCCACTACGCGCAGGCCGGGGCGGCCGGCTCGCAGTTCCGTTCGCGCGACGTCTTCCCGGACGCGGTGGCGGCGCTGGCGCGCGGCGAGGCGCACGCTCTGCACGAACCGCTTCGTGCCGATGCGGTGCCGGACGTGCCCGAGGGGCGGGTGGCGTACATCGACGGTTTCGGCAATCTCAAGACGACGTGGGCGGCCCCCGGCCCCTTCGCGCCCGGCACGCGCGTCCGCGTACGTGTCGGGGAGGCCGAGCGCATCGCCTTCGTGAGTGGCGGGAGCTTCTCGGTGCCGGCTGGCACGCTTGCGTTCGCGCCCGGCAGCAGTGGCTGGCCGCTGGTGGGCGGCGGCAGCGTGCGCTTCATGGAGCTGTTCCTGCGCGGCGGCAGCGCCGCCGAGGCGTTCGGCCGTCCCGCCGTGGGCGCGCGCGTCGAGGTCGCCCTCGACGCGGTGCCGACCTGAACCATCAGTCCAGCTCGATCTCCAGGCCCTGCAGCAAGGCAGTGGCGTCCGGCAGGGAGAAGTGCGCGCCCCGCACGCGGGTGCTGCGCACGTCGATGGCGTAGTTGCGCGCCTTGCGCAGGTCGGCGCCGCTGAGGTCCGCGCCCTCGAAGTTGGCGCCGGCGAAGTCGGTGCCCCGACACACGGCGTCGACGAGCACGGCCTGGCGGAAGTCGCACTCGTGGGCCACGCAGTGATGGATGCGGCGGCCTTCCAGGGCGCAGCCCTGGAAGATCGCGAAGTCGAGGATGCAGTCCCGGAAGTCGACCTCCAGTGGGTCGTGGAGGGTGGCGGTCGCGCGCGCCCAGTTCACCCCCGTGAGGTTGCAAGCATCGAAACTGACGTCGCGGAAGGCGCTGCCGCCGACGTCGACCAGGCTCAGGTCGCAGGCGACGAACGAGGAGGCCAGGAAGCGGCAGTCCCGGAACGCGATCTCGCGCAGATGGGCGTCGTCGAAGGTGCAGCCCACGAAGGTCGAGCCCTCGATGGAGTGCGTCTGCTCGAGGTCGCGGAAGGCGGTGTCGCGGTAGTGACGTCCGCTCTCGATGGGCATCAGGGTGCGCACGGATCGGCTCCTCGCCGCAGGTCGTCCGGCCGGTTGACGTTGCTCAGCACCGAGCGCCCGCAGGCCGCTTCGACCTCGCGGCGGTCGACCTCGACCAGGGGGAGCGCGTGTAGCAGCCCCTGCATGTCGAGCAGCCCGCCGTCGAGCCGTGCGCGGGCCTCGGTGAGCGCGGAGCGCGGGTAGAGGGTGGCGAGGGGCTCGAGCCGCCCCTGCGGGTCGCGCACCACGACCGCCCGGCCGTCCCGGGCGTGGCTGCAGAGCAAGCGCCAGAAGCCGGTGGTGAGGCAGGGGAGGTCGCAGGCGGCGAGCGCCAGCCAGGCGCTGGCGGCCGCTTCCAGTGCCGTCTCGAGGCCGCCCAGCGGTCCCTGGCCCTGCCGCAGGTCCGGGACGAAGCGGGCTCCGTCGATCGGGTACGGCCTTCCCACCAGCAGCCGTTCCTGGGCGGGCGCCAGGCTGGCCAGCACGCGGTCGAGCAGCGTGCGCCCGCCGATCACGTGCAGCGCCTTGTCGGCGCCGAAGCGCGAGGAACGGCCTCCGCACAGCACCGCCGCCGTCACCTCCTCGAGGCGGAGGGGGCGGCGGTCGCTCTCCGCGGGGTCGTTAGGAGACCTGCCCATGCGTGCGTCATTCTAGGCCGAGCGGGCGCTCCGCACCCGGCAGCACGTCCCGGAGGGACACCGTAGACTGGCGCATGCCGCGTTCGCCGGCCGTCCGCAAGGGGGTCGCGCTGCTGCTATGGCTGGCGCTGCTGACGGCGTTCCTGGCGGCAGCCGCGCGCCATCCGGGGGGTGTCGTGGGCGTGCTGGAGACGGCGCTACGGACCGTCCGGCTGTCGCCCGGGGGCCTGCTGCTGCTCGCCGGCATCTACCTCGTGCGTCCCCTGCTGCTGCTTCCGGTGACGGTGCTGACCGCGTTCTGCGGCTTCCTCTTCGGTCCCTTGTGGGGCATAGCGGTGGCGCACGTCGCGGCGCTGGCCTCGGCCTCGATAGGCTACCTGCTGGTGCGCCAGTGGCGGGGCCTGCGCCCCGCAGGTGCAGCGGACGGGAGCCTGGACGCGGCGACGGGGTGGATGGGACGGCTGCGGCACGGGACCTTCGAGACCGTGCTGGTGAGCCGCCTGAGCTTCGTACCGGGTGACCTGGTCAACGGCGCGGCCGGTGCCCTGGGCCTGCCGTTCGTGCCGTTCGCGGCGGCCACCGCGCTGGGCGGTCTGCCCGGAACGGTGGTCGGGGTCCTGGCCGGGGCGGGCATGCGCGGGCAGGATTTCCGGGCTGCGGCGATCGCGCTGCGGCCCGGATTCATCGTGGCCTCGCTGGCGCTGGCGCTCGTGAGCCTTGCCCTGGCGGTCACGTTGCGCCGGCGCCAGCGTCCCCCTGGGGCGGGGACCGGTGAGGGAGCTTCAGAGCGCGAAGCGTTCGTCGGCCAGGTCGGAGAGGTGCCTGCCGATCGCCAGCGAGGCGGTCGCGGCCGGTGAGGGTGCGTTCAGGACGTGGATGGCGCGGTGGCTCTCGCGGATGACGAAGTCGTCGAGCAGCTTGCCGTCGCGGCCCATCGCCTGGGCGCGCACCCCTGCCCCGCCGCGCCGCACGTCGGCCACGTCGATCTCCGGCAACAGGCGCTGGATGGCGCGCACGAAGGCCACCTTCGAGAACGAGCGGTAGTACTCGTACAGCCCGATGCCCAGGAACGAGCGCGCCATGCGCCACAGCCCGGGGAAGGTGAGGCTATCGGCGGTGTCGCGCAGGCTCACGTCGAGCACGCTGTAGCCCTCACGGTCGAAGGCCAGCACGGCGTTCGGGCCTGCCTCCACCTCGCCCGCCACGGTGCGGGTGAGGTGCACGCCGAGGAAGGGCAGCGCCGGATCGGGCACCGGGTAGATGAGGCCGCGCACCAGCGCGCGGCGCTCCGGGGCCAGCACCATGTACTCGCCGCGGAAGGGGATGATGCGCACGTCGAGGTCGACGCCCGCCATGCCCGCCACGCGGTCGGCGTAGAGTCCCGCGCAGGTGATCAGGTGGGCGGCGTCGACATCGCCCGCACCCGTATCGAGATGGACGCTGTCGGCGTCGGCGCGGATGCCGTGAACGGCAGCGCCCGTCAGCACCTGGCCGCCCCGCCGCTCGAACTCGCCGCGCATCGCGCGCGTCACCGCGCCGTAGTCGGTGATGGCGGTCGAGGGGGAATGGATGGCCCGCAGGCCGGTCGCGTGCGGCTCGATCTCGCGCAGCTCCTGCTCGTCGAGCATGTGCAGGCCGGGCACGCCGTTCTCGGTGCCCCGCGCCAGGAGGTCGTCGAGGCGCGGCAGCTCGTCGGTGCGCGTCGCCACGATCACCTTCCCGACCGCATCGAAGGGGATGTCGTGTTGCTCGCAGAAGGCGCGCAGCAGGCCGACGCCGTCCACGCACAGACGAGCCTTCAGGGATCCGGGCCGGTAGTAGATGCCGGAGTGCACCACGCCGGAGTTGTGACCGGTCTGGTGCCGGCCGACCTGCGACTCCTTCTCGAGCACGGTGAGCTGGAGTTGCGGGTGGCGGTCCTGCAGCGAGAGCGCGGTGGCGAGGCCGACGATGCCCCCGCCGAGGATCGCGATGTCGGGATGGGTGGGGTCCATGACGTCCTAGACCGCGCGCTGGAAGGGGTAGATCTCGACGTCCTGCCAGACACCCTCGCGGCTGTAGATGTCGTTGTCGATGAAGTCGCGGGCGGCGTCGGCGCTCTCGGCTTCCAGGAGCAGCACGGAGCCGATCATGGTGCCGGCGTCGTCGAGGATGGCGCCGCCGAGCTGGAGCATGCCGGAGTCCACTGCGGGCCGGATGCCCTCGAGGTGGGTGGCGCGGACGCGTTGGCGGCGCGCTGCCGCCTCGGGGTCGGAACCGTCGTGGGCGAGGGCGATGTAGAGCATGGGACCTCCTGGACCGGGTGCTGACGCCACTGTACCGCGGCGGTCGGAAGCGGCCGGGGGTTGTCCCCGGCACGTGCGAGACTGCGCATCGATCCGAGGCTGGAGGAGGCCGGCAGCGGGTGAAGTCGGCCGCGCCGGCCCTCCGCGGACGCCCGCGCCTCGCGGAAACTTGATACGACCGCACTCATATCTGTTGACAATGGGGCGCTGCCTGGCTATACTCGCTAGCAGTGAGGTTTGCGTCGACTATACTCAGGTTTTGTGACGCACGATGTAGGTTCGACCTGAGAGCAATCCCGAGGCAAGAGGAGTTCCAATCATGGCAAAAGCAGTAGGCATCGACCTCGGCACCACCAACAGCGTCATCGCCATCATGGAGAGCGGCGAGCCGACCGTGCTGGTCAACAGCGAGGGCAATCGCACCACCCCGTCTGTGGTGGCATTCAAAGACGAGAACCGCCTGGTCGGGCAGGTCGCCAAGCGGCAGGCCGTGCTCAACCCCAAGGGCACGTTGTTCGAGGTGAAGCGCTTCATCGGCCGCACCTGGGACGAGATCAAACACGAGGCCGAGCGTGCTCCCTACGAGGTGGTGCGCGGTGACGACGGCGGCGTGCGCTTCGTCGTCGGCGACAAGAAGTACACCTCCGAAGAGGTGTCGGCCATGGTTCTGCGCAAGATGGTCGACGACGCCAGCGAGCGCGTGGGCGAGAAGATCAACAAGGCGGTCATCACCGTTCCCGCCTACTTCAACAACTCGCAGCGCGAGGCCACGCAGAACGCCGGCAAGATCGCCGGGCTCGACGTGCTGCGCATCGTCAACGAGCCCACGGCGGCGGCGCTCGCCTACGGCATGGAGAAGAAGGGCAACGAGACGATCCTGGTCTTCGACCTGGGCGGCGGCACCTTCGACGTGTCGGTGCTGGAGGTCGGCGACGGGGTGTTCGAGGTGCGGTCGACCAGTGGCGACACCCATCTCGGCGGCTCCGACATGGACCACGCCATCGTCGACTGGATGGCGGAGGAGTTCAAGAAGGAGTACAACGTCGACCTGCGCAAGGACAAGCAGGCGCTCCAGCGTCTCATCGAGGCGGGCGAGAAGGCCAAGATCGAGCTCTCCGGGCTGCCCGAGACCACCATCAGCCTGCCCTTCATCGCCATGGATCCGGCCTCGAACGCGCCGCTGTACCTCGAGCAGAAGCTCACCCGCAGCAAGTTCGAGGAGCTGGTGGGCCCGCTGCTGCAGCGTTTGCGTCACCCGGTCGAGCAGGCGCTGGCCGACGCCAAGGTGGGCAAGGGCGAGATCAACGAGATCATCCTGGTCGGCGGCTCCACCCGCGTGCCGGCCGTCAAGCGCATCGTCAAGGAGCTGCTGGGCAAGGAGCCCAACCAGAGCGTCAACCCGGACGAGGTCGTGGCGCTGGGTGCGGCCATCCAGGCCGGCGTGCTCACCGGCGACGTGGAGGACATCGTCCTGCTCGACGTCACCCCCCTCAGCCTGGGGGTGGAGACCAAGGGCGGCGTGTTCACCAAGTTGATCGAGCGCAACACCACGGTGCCGGTCCGCAAGACCGAGACCTTCACCACCGCCGACCACAACCAGACCGGTGTCGAGGTGCACGTGTTGCAGGGCGAGCGTTCGATGGCGAACGACAACAAGTCGCTCGGCCGCTTCAAGCTCGACGGTCTGCCGCCCATGCCCTCGGGCATGCCGCAGATCGAGATCACCTACGACATCGACGCCAACGGCGTGCTGCACGTCACGGCGAAGGAGAAGTCGAGCGGCAAGGCCGCCAACATCACCATCCAGAACACCACCACCCTCGGTGACGACGAGGTGGAGAAGATGGTGGCCGACGCCAAGTCGCACGCCGACGAGGACCGTCAGGCCCGCGAGCTCGCCGAGTCGCGCAACCAGCTCGACAGCCTGCGGCTGCAAGCGCGCAAGGCGGTCGACGAGGCCGAAGGAGCCACCGAGGAGCAGAAGAAGCCGGTGGAGGACGTGATCCAGCAGGCGCAGCAGGCGCTCGATCAGAGCGCGGCCAAGGACGCCCTCGACGCCGCGACCAAGACGCTGGCCGAGGCCCTGCAGGCCTTCCAGCAGGCGACCGCTGCACAGCAGAGTGGCCCGCAGGACGGAGAGCCCGGCGCGTCATCCGAGGCCTCCGGCGGCGACGCCGAGGACGAGGAAGTCATCGACGCGGACTTCAAGCCGGCCGGCTGAGCCGGGGCGAGCGACACGCAGCGCGCGGCGCCGCCTCGAGCGCGTCGCGCGCTGACCCCTAGGACGATGCTATGAGCGATCCGAAGAACCATGACGACAGCAGGGTCGGCGCCGTCGACGAGGGCGGGCCGGGCGACGAGACGAGTGCCGCGGAGGTGCGCGTGGATGTCGCCCCCGACGGCAACGGCGGGGAACCCGCCACGGCGGCCGCGGCGGCCGACCAGGAGGTGGACATCCTGCGCAGGGAACTGACCCGGACGCAAGAGCAGCTCGGCGAGGCGCAGCGGGAGGCGGCCGAGTATCGCGACCGCTTCCTCCGCAGCCGTGCCGAGCTCGAGACCTTCCGCCGCCGCGTCTCCGACGACGTCGAGCGTGCCCGCGAGGCGGGTCTCGACAGTGCGGTGCTGGCGGTGCTGAGCGTGTTCGACGACCTGGGGCGGGCGCTGCAGGCGGCCGAGACCACCGACGATCCGGCCACCATCGTGCCGGGGGTGCGGGCGGTCAAGGAGTCGCTCGAGCGCAACCTCGAGAACCTCGACATCCGGCCCATCGGCGAGCCCGGCGAGCCCTTCGACCCGAACCAGCACGAGGCGCTGACGGCGGTGCCGCTCACCGAGGGCGCCGAGCCCGGCACCATCGCCGACGTGTTCCAGGCGGGCTTCAAGCGCGGCGACCGGTTGGTGCGCCCGGCGCGCGTGGTGGTGTACAAGGACCCGGAGCAAGGCTAGGCCCCGGCCGGGCCGCGGCGCGCGCCCGGCGCGGGAGGTGATTCGACGTGGCAGGCTACAAGGACTACTACGAGATCCTGGATGTCCCGCGCGATGCGTCGCAGCAGGACATCAAGGCTGCCTTTCGCAAGCTCGCCGCCAAGCATCACCCCGACCGCAATCCCGGCGACGCCGGCGCCGAGGACCGCTTCAAGGAGGTCAACGAGGCCTACACGGCGCTCTCCGACCCCGAGAAGCGCAAGATCTACGACCAGTACGGAACGACCGGAGACGTTCCGCCGTTCGCCCAGCAGGGTGGCGGTGGGTTCCGCACCGTGTCGGCCGAAGAGTACGCCGGCTTCAGCGACTTCTTCCAGTCGCTGTTCGGCGGCATGACGGGGGGCCGCGGCTTCACCACCGAGAGCGGTTTCGGCGACGTGTTCGCGCAGGGTGGCTTCGGTGCCACGCAGATGCGAGGTGCGCAGGCCCGCCGGGCGCCGCGGGGCGTGGAGGCGGAGCTGGAGGTCGGCCTCGAGGAGGCCTACCGCGGCGGCGAGACCACCTTCCGGGTGGACGGCAAGGCGCTCACCGTCACGCTGCCGCGGGGCGTGCACCGGGGCGCGCGGCTGCGCCTGCGCGGCCAGGCGCCTGGTGGTGGCGATCTCATCTTGATCGTGCGGCACGCCCGCCATCCGGTGTTCACGGTCCAGGGCGACGACGTCCGGGTGCGCGTGGAGGTGCCCGACTACCGTGCCGCCCTGGGCGGCAGCGTGCGCGTGCCCACCCTCGACGGTGAGGTCGAGATGACCCTGCCTGGAGGCACCAAGAGCGGGCGGGTGTTGCGCCTGCGGGGGCAGGGCTGGCCCCGCAAGGACGGCGGTCGTGGCGACGAGATGGCCGAGGTCCGGGTGGTGGTACCCAAGAAGCCGACGGCCGAGCAGCAGGAGCTCTACCGGCAGCTCGAGGCGCAGGCCGAGGGCGAGACCTCCGGGGACCCCTCGGGCGACGCCGAGCGCGAGGGCGCGCGTCGCAGCAAGGAAGCCGCTGCCTGAGGGCGCGGCTTCGCGGGCCGCGAGCCGGGGCGACCCCTTGCCAACGTGTTTCGGCCCCACGCCGATCGACCGGGGTGGGGTGGTAGGCTTGCGGCCATGACTCGATTCCCCACGCGGCTCCGCCGCTTGTTGCCGTCACTGCTGGCTCTTGCCGTGGTGGCGGGGCTCGCGAGCGCCCAGAGCACCAACCAGAGCACGTCCCAGAGCACGACCGCGACCAGCGCCTCCGGCAAGGACCCGGTCGTGATCCAGCTCGGCGACCAGACCGAGACCTTGAGCGACTTCGAGGCTCGTTTTGACATCGCCATCCGCAGTCTGGCCGCCCAGCAGCGCATGCCGATGACGCCGCAGCTCCGTCAGCAGCTGGCGGTGTACCAGCCCAAGTACCTGCAGCAGCGGGCGAGCGAGATGGTGCTGCTCGGCAAGGCCAAGTCCGACGGCCTCACGATCGACCAGAAGCACGTCGACTCCGTGCTGTCGCAGGTCGAGGGGAACGTCCCCAAGGGCAAGAAATTGCAGGATCTGCTCGACCAGGCAGGCTTCAAGGACAAGGCCCAGCTCGTCAAGTTGATCGGCGAGTCCGACCTCATCAACCAGGAGATGCAGAAGCTGAAGGACGGCGTCAAGCTGACCGACGCCCAGCTCAAGGGCTACTATCAGGCGCACAAGTCGGACTACACGACGCCCGAGCAGGTCTGCGCCAGCCACATCCTGGTGAAGACCGAGGCCGACGCCCAGGCGGTGATGAAGGACCTGGCCGGTGGCGCCGACTTCGCGCAGGAGGCCAAGGACAAGAGCACCGGCCCGAGCGCCCCCAAGGGCGGCGATCTCGGCTGCTTCGGCAAGAACCAGATGGTCCAGGCCTTCGCCGATGCCGCCTTCAAGGCCCAGGTCGGCAAGGTCGTGGGCCCGGTCAAGACGCAGTACGGCTACCACGTGATCCTGGTGAGCAAGCACACCCAGGCCACCACCAAGCCGTTCGATCAGGTCAAGAGCGACGTCGCGTCGAAGCTCCGCCAGGAGCACGCCAACCAGCAGGTGCAGGCGCTGGTCAAGAGCTCGGGCGTGAAGACCTTCCCCGACCGCCTCCCGGCGCCGCCCCAGCCTTCGGGCTCCACGCCCTCCGGCGGCGGCTCGGCTCCGGCCGGTGGCGCGGGTAGTGGCGGCACGTCCGGCGGTTCCAGCGGCGGCAGCAGCTCGAGCGGGTCGGGCAACTAGCTCCCGCTCCCGATCCAGCACGCGTCGAGGCGGCGCGCAGGCCCATCCGGGCGGCGCGCCGCCTCGCTTGCGTCGTGCTGGCGTGGAGCTCGGCGCTCGCCGCGCCCGGCGAGCGCCGACTGGCCGGTCACGGGAAGAGCCGCTCGACCCTCCAACCGCCCCCTGCGGTCCGGTACACGAAGCGGTCGTGGAGGCGGTTCTCACGCCCCTGCCAGAACTCGATGCGCTCGGGGGACAGGTGGTAGCCGCCCCACGTCGGGGGGCGCGGCACCCTGCCCTCGGGATAGCGCGCCGCCATGGCCTCGAAGGCGCGCTCGAGCTCGGCGCGGTCGGCCACCGGGCGGCTCTGCTGCGAGGCCCAGGCGGCGATCTGGGAGCCGTAGGGACGACTGGCGAAGTAACCGTCGCTGACCGCTTCGGGCAGTCTCGCGACGGCGCCCTCGACGCGTACCTGGCGCTCCAGACGGTCCCACCAGAAGCAGGCAGCGGCCTGGGGATGGGCCTCCAGGTCGCGCCCCTTGCGGCTGCCGTAGTTGCTGTAGAACTCCAACCCGCCGTCCACGATGCCTTTGAGCAGCAGCATGCGCGACGACACCCGACCGCCGTGGTCGACCGTGGCCAGGCTCATGGCGTTGGGTTCCGGCATGCCGGCGTCGGCGGCCTGACGCAGCCAGCGCTCGAGCTGGCGCAGCGGATCGTCGTCCAGTTCGGTGGGTCGCAGGGTTCCCCTGCGATAGCTCGTGCGCGGAGCATCGGCGGCCATGCGGCCAGTCTACGGGCGTGTGCTCCGCGTCGCCACCGAGTAAGAACGCTGTAAGGCCGCAGGGCGTATGGTCCTTTCAAGGCGTTGGATTCCCTGCTGCTAAGCCTCCTACTTCCTGTTGCGTCTTCATCCAGCGCGATACCGGTTCCTCCCCTTGAACTTGGTCGTACGTCCCGCCCGGGAGATTCCTGGGCGGGATGCGTCGTCTCGCAGGGGAGGAGCCGCCCCTAATTTTGGGGACCTGCTACGGTGACGCCATGTCCAACCGCCTGGCGGACGCCACCAGCCCCTACCTTCTCCAGCACAGCGAGAACCCGGTCGAGTGGCGCCCCTGGGGCGAGGAGGCGTTCGAGCTGGCGCGCCAGCGCGACCTGCCGGTGCTGCTCTCGATCGGCTACGCCGCTTGCCACTGGTGTCACGTCATGGCCCATGAATCGTTCGAGGACGAGCGGGTGGCGGCGTTCATGAACGAGCGCTTCGTGTGCGTCAAGGTCGATCGCGAGGAACGCCCCGACGTCGATGCCGTGTACATGAACGCCGTGCAGGCGATGACCGGCGGTGGAGGGTGGCCTCTCACCGTGATCGTCACGCCCGACGGCGCTCCCTTCTTCGGCGGCACGTACTTCCCGCCGCAGCCGCGTTGGGGACAGCCGTCCTTCCGGCAGGTCTTGGAGGGGATCAGCGGGGCCTGGCGGGAGCGGCGCGGGGAGGTCGAGGAGGCCGCCCGCGGGCTGCATGAGCAGCTGCGGGTGCTCGAGGCTCCCTTGGGTCCCTCGTCGGAAGCGTCCGACGGAACGGGCGGGGCGCCGACCGACCCCGAAGCCGCGGCCGGACACGCCCTGAGCGCGCTGGCCGCTACCTTCGACGCCGAGCGAGGCGGCTTCGGCGGCGCACCCAAGTTCCCGCCGCACGGCGCCCTGCGCTTCCTGCTGGGCCGGCCCGAGGAGCACGCTCTCGCCATGGCCACGACCACCCTCGACGCCATGGCGGACGGCGGCATCCACGACCAGCTCGGTGGCGGCTTCGCGCGCTACAGCGTGGACGCCCGCTGGGACGTTCCCCACTTCGAGAAGATGCTCTACGACAACGCCCAGCTCCTCCAGCTCTACGCCGAGGGCTACCGCCGCACCGGACGGGCGCGCTACGCGGCGGTGGCCGAAGGCATCGTGAGTTGGCTGGCACGCGAGCTACGCTCCCCCGAAGGCGCCCTGTCCAGCTCGCTGGACGCCGACAGCGAGGGGGAGGAAGGGCGCTATTACACCTGGACCGAGGAGGAGGTCGAGGCCGCCTGCGGCGCCGATGCGTCCGTGGCCCTGCGCCACTTCGGCGTGCGCACGCCGGGCCCCTTCGAGGGGCGGAACGTGCTGCGCGTCGCCCAGCCGCTGCCGGCGGCGGCCGCCGCCCTCAAGCTCGATGTGGCAGAGGCCGGTGCGCGCCTGGAACGCGGCCGGCGCGCCCTGACGGCCGCCCGCGAGGGCCGGCCGCGTCCCTCGTTGGACGACAAGGCGCTCGCCTCCTGGAACGGCCTGGCGCTCGTTGGCCTGGCCGACGCCGCCCGCCTGCTCGGGTCGGAGCGTGCGCTGGGAATGGCGCGCGACGTGGTGCGCTTCGTTCGGACGCACCTGTGGCAGGGCGGACGTCTGCTGCACGTCTGGCGGGGTGGCACTGCGCACGTCGAGGGGCTGCTGGAGGACTACGCCTACCTTGGGCTGGGCCTGCTGGCGCTCCACCGCATCACCTTGGACGCGCCGCTGCTCGAGCTGGCGCTCGACCTCGCCGCCGTCGTGCGCCGCGACTTCGAGGCGGAGGACGGCGGCTTCTACTCGACCTCGCGTCGCGGCGAGCGTCTGCTGGTGCGCCCGCGCTCCCTGGCCGACGCCGCCGTCCCGTCCGACAACGCCGCCGCCGCCGAGCTGCTGGCGCGGTTGGCCCGCCTGACGGGGGACGGTGCGCTGGAGGAGGCGGCCGAGCGTGCCGTCCGACCCCTGGAGGGCCCCATGCAGCGGCATCCCCAGGCCTTCGCATCGGCGCTGGCGGTCCACCGCATCCTGGCCGAGCCGCCGCGTGAGGTGGTGCTGGTGGGCGATCCGCGCGCCGCCGACACCGCCGCGCTGGCGGCCGCCTGGCGCCGGCGGGCGGACCCTTCGGTGGCGGCGCTGCTGGTGAGCGGGCCGGACGATGCGTTGGCGCGGCGCTGCCCGCTGGCGCAGGGCCGTGAGCGGCTCGAGGGGCGTGCCAGCGCCTACGTGTGCGAGGCCGGTGCCTGCCGCCTGCCGGTTGCCGAGGTGGCGGCGTTCGAGCGCGAGCTCGACGCCATCGGACTGGCGCCGCTGCCGATCCCCCCGTCCTCCGGGTAGCCGCTGAGCTTGACAGCGAGAGGGCGACGCGGCATGCTGGCCCTCTGGCTGACCGACCGGTCGGTCACTCGTCGCGGTTGTGGCGGCCACGCCTGGCGGAGGTGCGCTCCGCGACCGGAAGCCACCCTGGGAGGGAGTGGACATGGAAGAGAAGGCCCGTAATCGGCTTCTGGCCGTGCTTTTCGTGGGCGTGCTCATGGGCGCGCTCGACATCGCCATCGTGGGGCCGGCGCTGCCGGCGATCCAACGTGGTTTCGGCGTCGGGAACGCCGCCATCGCCTGGGTCTTCAGCATCTACGTGCTGTTCAACCTGATGGCCACGCCGCTGATGGCGAAGCTCTCCGACCGCTTCGGGCGGCGCCGTGTCTACACCCTCGACGTGGCGCTCTTCGGCGTCGGCTCGTTGGTCGTGGCGCTCTCGCCGAGCCTCACGGTGCTGCTGGTGGGCCGGGCCATCCAGGCCACCGGGGCCGGCGGCATCTTCCCGGTCGCCAGCGCCGTCATCGGCGACACCTTCCCGGCCGAGAAGCGCGGACGGGCGCTGGGCATCATCGGCGCCGTGTTCGGTCTGGCGTTCCTGGTGGGCCCGCTGCTGGGCGGCCTGCTGTTGCAGTTGAGCTGGCACTGGCTGTTCCTCATCAATCTGCCGGTGGCCGCCTGGCTCATCGTCGCCAGCCAGCGGCTCGTGCCCGACGTGCGGGCCGCCGACAGCCCCCCCTTCGACTGGACCGGTGTGAGCGTGCTGAGCCTGATGCTGGCGGGACTGGCGCTCGGGCTCAGCCGCCTCGACAGCGCGGCCCTGTTGCCCAGCCTGTTGAGCTGGAAGGTGGGCCCCTACCTGCTGCTGGCGCTCGTGCTGCTCCCGCTGTTCTGGTCGGTCGAGCGGCGCGCGGCCGACGCCGTGCTGCGGCCGCGCCTGCTGGAGTCCAGGCAGGTGAAGCTGGTCGGCCTGTTCGCCGCCGGCGCCGGCCTCAGCGAGGCGGCCATGGTCTTTCTGCCGTCGCTGGCCGTGTCCTCGCTGGGGGTAGGGGAGGCCACCGCCAGCTTCATGCTGCTGCCGCTGGTGCTGGCCCTGGCGATCGGATCGCCGACGGCCGGCCGCGTCCTCGACGCGCTGGGCTCGAGGATCGTGGTGGTCGCTGGGCTCGCGCTGACCGCCGCGGGGCTCTTCGTATTCGGCGCCGCCTCCACGAGCCTGGCCGGCTTCATCGTGGCCTCCGTCCTCACCGGCCTGGGGCTGTCGGCGCTCCTGGGCGCGCCGCTGCGCTACATCCTGCTGCGCGAGGCGGGCGAGGCCGACCGGGGGGCTTCGCAGGGCCTGTTGACGGTGTTCACCAGCATGGGACAGCTCGTCGGGGGCGCCCTGGTGGGAGCGGTGGCGGCCTCCTCGGTCGGCGGATTCCCCCAGGCGCTCACCGTGCTGGCGGTGGTGATGGCCGTGATGCTGGTGCCGTCGTTCGGCCTCAAGGGGCGGCGCCAGGAACAGGCGTCGGGCCCGGAGGGGAGCGAAGGGGCCGCGAACTGAGGCAGAATGGAGCAGGACAACCGCGGCAGCGCAGGGTGCGGCCCTGCCTGTGCGCTTCGACAGCGAGAGGATCGACGCGATCATGTACACATTCCTGCTGGACCTCCACAACCTCCTACGTTGGGTGATCGTCATCGTCGGCGTCATCGCGGTGGCCATGGCCCTGCGAGGCGCCTTCACGCGCGGGGCCTGGACCGGCCAACAGAACTCGCTCGGGCGGGTGTTCACCATCTCCGTCGACGTGCAGCTCCTCGTGGGCCTGCTGCTGTACTTCGTGTTCAGCCCTATCACGACCGGCGCGTTCGCGAACTTCAGCGCCGCCATGCAGAACGACCAGACCCGCTTCTTCCTGGTCGAGCACCTGCCCCTGATGGTCATCGCCATCGCCCTCATCCATGTGGGGGCCGCGCGCGCGCGCAAACTGAACAGCGCCCGTCCGGCGGCGATCTTCTACACCGTCGCGATGGTCCTGATGGTCATCGCCATCCCTTGGTGGCGGCCGCTGGTCCCCGGGATGGGGTGAGGGCGGGCGTGACACGCGCCCCGTGCCGACCGGACGACGCCGGTCCGCGGACCGTGGGCCGCCCTCTCGTGAGGCCGTGGTGACCCATCCCGGAGCCGGCGAGAACGTCAAGGACCGGATCCTCGACGAGGCGGCCGGTCTCTTCATCACGCACGGTTACCACGGGCTGTCGATGCGCCAGATCGCCGAGGCGGTGGGGGTGTCCAAGGCGGGGCTGTACTACCACTTCGAGGACAAGGAGACGCTCTTCCTGGCGATCCTGCTGCACCACATCGAGCGGGTGGGGGTGCTGGTCGACCGGGCCCGTGCCGGCGGCGGGAGCGCGCGCGACCAGGTGCGCGCGGTACTGACCAACATCCTCACGCACATGCGTGGCAGCCAGCGTTTCATCCGGCTCGCGGAGCAGGACGCCGTCAGCCTGCACCCAGCGTCGCGCGAGCAGATGCATCGGGCCTACCGCCAGCGCTTCCTCGGGCCCATCGAGGCGATCCTGGAGCAGGGCGTCGACAGCGGCGAGCTGCGTCCGCTCGACCCCGCCCAGACGACCTGGCTGTTGCTGGGGCTGGCCTTCTCCGGGTTGTCGGCCAGTCCGGAGCGGGTGCCCGCGGTGGTGAAGCTCATCGAAGGGGTCTTCTTCGAGGGCGTCGAGGCGCGCTGAGCAACGCCTGGGGCGGCGACGCCGGTGCCGAAGCGGCGCTGATAGCATGACCGGGTGGCACTGTCGCTGCTCGTCGGGCCGCCGGGATCGGGCCGCACCCACGCCTTGCTGGCGCGCGCTCGCGAGGCGTGCGCGGCGGGGCAGCGCGTGTGGTGGGTGGGCCTGCCGGCGCAACGCGATGCCGTCTACCGGCGGGCGACGCTGGAGGGCTCGGCCCCAGCCTCGGGTGCGACCCAGCGTGGCGCAGCCGCCGGCGCCGCGCTCCTCGGTCTCGAGTTCCTGACGCTGCAACAGGTCTACTACCGGATGCTGGCGCGCGCCCGCGCGTTGCACCCGCTCGTCATCGGCAGCGGCCGCCTGGTGCTGGTGGGGGAGGCTCTGGCGGAGGTCGCCGGGGCGGTGCCGGCGCCCGGCGAAGCGCGGCTCTTCGCGCAGGCCATCGCCGAGGCCAAGCGCTACGCCGTGGGGCCGGACGGCGTGACCGGCGACGGGGGCCTCGGCGACGGGGGCCTAAGCGACGGGGGTCTGGGCGACGGGGGTCTAGGCGACGACGACCCCGAGCGCCGCAGGCTGGCGCGTGTCTTCGCCGCCTACGAGCGCCGCAAGCGCGCTTCCGACGACGCCTGGGACTACGACGACTTCCGCGCGGGCGCCCGGCGGCTGGCCGAGACCGCGCCCGAGGCGTGCGAGGCGGACCTCATCATCGTCGACGGCTTCCGGGAGCTGGGCCCGCTCGAGCTGCGGCTGTTCCGGGCCCTGGGGCGGCATCGCGAGGTCCACATCGCGCTGCCCGAGGCGCCCGCAGGTCTGGCGTGGGCGGACGTGGCGCCCGCGCCCGGTGCACCGCAGCGCACCGTCGAGCGCTACCGCGCTCCCAACCCTGTCGCCGAGGCCCGCTGGGTGCTGCGTTCGCTCAAGCGCGACCTGGCCGAGGGCGGGTACGACCCGCTCGAGCTGGCGCTCATCGCGCCTCCCGAACGGGTGCGGGCGCTCGACGCGCTCGCCGACGAGTACGGCGTTCCGCTGATCGACGAGACGCCGATCTCGCTGGCGGACGCGCCGGCGGGGCGGGTGCTGGTCGAGCTGCTCGAGCTACCCGACCACCCCACGCCCGCGGGCCTGCTTGCGGTGCCGGAGCTGGCGGAGCTGGCCGACGCCGCCCTGGACGCCGGCGTGGCAGGCGGCGACGCCATCCTGGCGCTGGCCGAACGGCTCGGTGTGCACGAACGCTACCGCGACTGGCTGGCCACCCTGGAGGCGCAGGGCGAGCCGCTGGCGTGGGCGCGGCACATGCTGGCTTCGGTGCTGCCGGCGGTGCTGTTGAGGGCGCCGGAGGGGGCCGACGGCGGGCTGGAGGCCTTCCGGGAAGCGGCGCTGCGCGCCGCCCAGGAGGCGTCGCAGCTCGCCGAGGGACCCGGCTTCCGAGCCTGGTGGGCGGCGCTGTTGCGTCAGGGGCGGCTGCCCCGCGAACGGCCCGGGGGGGTGGCGCTCCTCACGTCGACGCTGGCGAGCGGACGCCACTTCCGCAAGGCCTACCTGCTGGGCGCCGTGGAGGGCGCCTACGGCGCCGGCGAGCGCGAGGACTACTTCGTGCCCGAGGACGACCGTGCGGCGTTGGACGCGAGCAACGAACGCCTGGGGCTGCCGCACCGCTTCCAGGGCCGCGACGCCGCCGTGCTCGAGGAGCTGCTGGCGCGGGCCGACGTGCTGGTGGTGACGGCTCCCGAGGCCGACCAGGGCGGCCCGCTGGTGGCGGAACCCCGCCTGGTGGGTGAGAAGGCTCCGCCGCTGCCGGAGGTGCCCGCCGGCAGCTCGCTCGAGCTCCCCGCCGACACCCGCTACCGGGCCGAGCTGGGCGCGGTGGAGCTGGGCGCGTCGACCGTCGAGGCGCTCCACCGCTTCGACACCTGCTCGTTGCGCTACTGGGGCGAGCGCCGGCTGCAGGAGCGGAGCCCGGACGCGTCGCCCTGGTGGGAGACGCTCAGGCGCGATCTGTGCCGCGACCGGACCCTGACGCCCGAGCGGCGCGCGGCCCTGGCGGCCGCTTACCCGGACGCCGCGGCCTGGATCGAGCGGCAGGGCGCCGCGCTGTCGGCGCTGACCTTCGGCGTGCGCCTGCCCTCGGACACCAGCGCTCAGGCGGGTGCGACCGTCCAGGCCCGCCTCGACGCCGCCGTCCGCGAGGGCGGGCACGCCACGCTGGTGCGCTTCGTCGCGCCCGATGCGGTGGCCGACGCGGCCGAGGCGGAGCGCTACGTGAAGGATCGCTGGACCGAGCTGTGGGCGGCCGGGCACCTGCTCGAGCGCTACCGCGGCCGTGTCAAGCGCGTCGACGTGCGGGTGTGGCCGCTGCTGGGCGAACCGATCGACGTGTTCGAGCGCGGTATCACCTACCGCTGGCGTCAGATCGAGACGCGCGCCCGCCGGGCTTCGGCCGCCCTCGAACGCTTCGAGCGCGGCGAGGTGACACCCCAGCCCGGGTTCCACTGCCGTAGCTGCCCCATCTTCGACGTGTGCCGCGAGGGCCGGGCGTCGTGAGGGTCCGCGTGGCGTCGGCCGGCACCGGCAAGACCACCAGTCTGGTGGCGCGCTACCTGCAGCTCGTCGACGGCGGCCGGCCGCTGCGGCGCATCGCCGGCGTCACCTTCACCCGGGCGGCCGCCGACGAGCTGCGGCAGCGCGTGGGCGCCGGCATCGAGGAGGTGCTGACGGCGGGCGGCTACCTGGGGTCGGTCTTCCGCCCGTCGGGCGAGCTGGCCCCGTTCCGGCGGGCCCGGAGGGAGCTCGACGGCGCCGTGATCAGCACCATCCACGGCTTCATGATCGCGACCCTGCGGCTATCGGCGCCGGTGCTCGGGCTCGACCCCGACTTCGGCGTGCTGGGCGAGTGGGAGGCCGCCGCCATGTTCGAAGAGGAGGTGCGCAGCCTGCAGCTCCTCGCTGCCGACCCCGGCCACCCCCGCCACGCCGACGCCGCCGCGCTGGGCGAGCGGGCCGGCGAGCTGCTGCTGGCGCTGTTCGGCAAGCGCTCGCTGGCGCCCGATCTGGCGCCCGGGCCCCAGCCGCAGGACCGCGCCCTGCTGGCGCTGTTCCGCGTCGCCTACGAGCGCTACCTGGCGCGGCTGTCGGGGGCGCTGGTGGCGCCCGGGGAGGTCGAGCGCCGGGCGCTCAAGGCCCTCGACGTGCCGCAGGCGCGCGCCCGCGTCGTGGCGCGTTTCCCGGTGGCGCTCGTCGACGAGTTCCAGGACGTCAACCCGGTGCAGGGCGCCTTCTTCCGGCGGCTGGAGGAGGCGGGCGTGCAGGTCGAGGTGGTCGGCGACCCCAAGCAGTCGATCTACGGGTTCCGCAATGCCGACGTCGAGGTGTTCCGCACGGCGCTGGACGACGCCGAGCGCACCGGCGAGGTGCAGCCGCCGCTGACCGACACCCGCCGTCACGCGCGCGTCGTGACGGCGTTCCTCAACCGCCTCACCGACGGGCTGGCCCGCCGCTCGCTGGGGTTCGGGCCGCGCGAGGCACCCCCGGTGCATGCCGCCGGCGGCCAGGCGGAGAAGGAAGGGCGGGTGGCGCTGCACTGGGTGGTGGGAGACGACCGCATGGCCCTCCTGCGCGCCCGCGAGGGCGCCGTTCTGGCCGAGGCGCTGCAACGTCACCACGCCGCCGGCACCGCCTACGGCGACATGGCTGTGCTGGCCCGCAGCTACGGAGGGCTGGCGGTGGCCGAGGAGGCTTTGCGCGGCGCCGGCGTGCCCTGCGTGATGCTCCAGGGCCGCGGCTACTACGAGCGCAGCGAGATCCGCGATCTGTACCACGCCCTGCGCGTCGGTATCCGGCCCGAGGGGGTGAGCCTGCCCGCCTTCCTGCGGGGCCCCTTCGCTCAGCTCGAGCTGCCGCGGGTCGACGCCGTGATGCGCGCCGAGCGCCCCCTGCAGGCGCTGCGCGAGGTCGCCCCGGCGGTCGCCGAGCGCATCGAGGCGCTGCAAGCCATCGCGCGGCTGGCGCCCCTGGAGGCCGTCAAGCGGCTCGTGCGCGATCCCCTGGTGGACGGCCGTCGCTACGTCGAGTTCCTCGACGAGCGCGCCCGCCAGAACGTCGATGCGCTGCTGTTCGAGGTCGCGGCGAGCACCCCGCGCGACCTCGAGGTGCTGCTCGACCGGCTCGAGCTGCTCAGCCGCCAGGCCGAGGCCGGCGATGTCCCGCAGAGCGGCGCCGGCGTGCGGCTGCTCACGGTGCACCGTTCCAAGGGCCTCGAGTTCCCCCTGGCCGCAGTGTTCGATGCCGGCCGCATGCTCGTGGCGCGCTCCGATGCGCTCTACCTCGATCCGCGCGACGGCCGCCCGCTGCTGGCGGGTAGCGAAGGCTACGAGGAGGCCCGCCGCCGCGCGCAGGAGCGCGACGAGCAGGAGAGCTACCGGCTGCTCTACGTCGCGGCCAGCCGCGCGCGCGACACCCTCGTCCTGACCGGCAGCGTCAAGGCGGGCGACCCTCAGGGTTGGGCCGCGGCGCTGGCGGCGATCGGCTTCGGACCCGACGGCAGGGCGCCCGACGGCAACTCACCCGACGGCAGGGCGCCCGGTGACGCTCGTGACGACGCGTTGGGCGTGACGGTCCACACCCACGCCGCCGCCGAGCTCGAGCCGCTGCAGCGCGCCGGCGAGGAGGCCCCAGCCGCCGGGCTGCCGGCCGCGCCGTGGCTGACGCGCCGCTTCCCGCCGCACCGCTACCCGGCGGTGTACAGCCCCTCCCGTCTGAAGCGCGAGGTCGACCGGAAGGCCGCGCCCGATCCGGCCACCGATCCGTTGTCTGATCCGTTGTCTGATCCGTTGTCTGAGCTGGCGTCTGAGCCGGCGTCCGAGCCGGCCGCCGAGCCGCTGCCCCCCTCCGACCCCGACGTCGCCTCGGTGCTGCCGGGGCGCGGCCCCGTGGTCGGCACGCTGGTGCACTACGCCATCGGCCAGGGCTGGGACCCGGACGAGGCAGCCACCCGCGCCAACCTGGTGGCGCAGGAGGTGATGTTCGCCTTCGCGCCCGACGAGCGGCGGGTGCTGCTCGACGAGGTGCTGGCTCTGCTGCGGCGCTACCGCTCGCTGTTGGGGGGTGCGCTGCCGGCGCTGGCTGCGCGCCAGCACGACCGAGCCGAGCTGCCGGTGGCGGTGCCGTACGGCGGCACCGTGTGGCAGGGGGTCATCGACCGGCTGTATCGGGTGGACGGGGAGTGGGTCGTGGAGGACTACAAGACCGACAGGACCGTACGCCCGGAACGCTACGCCTTCCAGCTCGCGCTCTACGTCCACGCCGTGGAGCGCGCCCTCGGGGAGCGCCCGCGCGCACAGCTCGTCTATCTGCGCGAGGGCACGGTCGTTCCCGTCGGCGACGCCGCCCTGCGCGAGGCGTTCGCCCGCGCCTTGGAGGGGGAGCGCGCGTGAGCGGGGCCTCCCCGTCGCGACTCACCCTCGAGCTCCAGGTGCAGGACGCAGATCTGGACGAGCTCGAGCACGTCAACAACGCGGCCTACCTGCGCTACGCCGAGGAGGCCGCCCGCGCGCACTCCGCCGCCCGCGGCTTCCCGCTGGAGGCCTACATGGCCCTGGGAGCGCTGCCGGTGGTGCGCCGCCACGAGATCCGCTACCGCCGGCCCGCCCTGCCCGGCGACACGCTGGCCGTGACCACCGAGGTGCGCCGCTTGGACGGACGGCGGGCGGTGCGGCACACCGACATCCGGCGCGCCGCAGACGGCGCGTTGCTGGCCGAGGCCGACACCGAGTGGGTCTGGGTGGACGCCGAGCGCGGCCGGCCCGTGCGTGTGCCGGAGGCCGTGCTGGCGGCCTTCGAGGTCGCCGGTGCCTAGCCGGGCGTCCCGGGCGGGGAGGCGGTGCGGTAGAGCACCGCGTTGCCCTGTTTGCCCACCGGCTCGATGAGCTCGAGCGCGCGAAGGCAGTAGGCGGCCTCCTGGGCCGTGCGCCGGGGCAGCTTGCCGAGCGTCGCCAGGTCTGCCGTGCCGAAGGGTTCGGGCAGCGCGTCGGGCAGGAACGCCAACAGATCGCTCGGTCGCTCGAGGCGCCGGCGTTCGTGAATGGCGAGCAGCTCGCGCCCCACCACCACCCAGCCGCGCCGGCGCCATGCCTTGCCGGGCTGGTGGCGCCGCAACTCCTCCTGCTCGGTCAGCGCCATTTCCACCTCGAAGTTGGGGTGCGAGAGCAGGTCGGGGATGCTGACCAGCTCGCGGAAGATGTCCTCGGCACGGCCGCGCTTGGGCGAGCGGCGCCGGCTACGGCTGCCGTCCTCGTAACAGCGCACGATCCACTTGCGCTCGGCGACGGGGAGCACCAGCCGCAGGCGGTGGTTGGGAAGCAGGGCCGCCAGCTTGGAGCGCATGCCGGCAACGTTGCGGGTCTGGATCTCGATCAGCAGGTCATCGGCCACGATGTCCACGACGTAACCGTCGACGTCGACCTCGAAGCGGCTGCCCGGAGGCGCCAGCCGTTGCTTGAGTGCGGCGTGCAGGGGTGTCTCGTTGAGCGAGCCGATGACCCGGGGCACGGGCCATGGTATCCGTCCAGGCGTTCTAGGGTTTTGCCTAGTTACCGACCACGCCGCCGCGCGGTTCTGGCACACTCGCTCCATGGATCTCACCGAACGACCGGCAACCTTGGGCGGCATGGAGGGCGTTCTCATCGGCACTGCGGAGGACGGGTGGGTGTGGCGCACGGAGGTCCCGGCGGGCAAGCTCGCCACCTTCCTCGGCGGCACGGCCGCGGGCTCGGTGCTCGAGCTCCGCTCGGAGTCGGGCGTGTGCCACGCCGACGTGCGCCGCTGCTGGGTGGACGTGGGCGACGAGGCCTTCACCCTGCGCGTGGCGTTGCAGGCGCGCCCGGTGGCCTGAGGCGCCCGCCTGCCTGCCCGGCCGCCTGCCCAGCTGCCTGCCCGACTGCCTGTTCTGCCGCGTGCCCGCCGGTGCGCCGCAGGCGGCGCGCGCTCTTGCCAAGGGGCCTCGCAGGCCCTAGACTGCTCTCGTCCGGAAAGGGCGTCCGTCACGCCCTTCGCCGGCATCCCGCCCGGTCGGCCCCAGGGCGCGTGCGCGCTGCGACCGTCCGCCGGGATGAACTTTTCGGGTCCGCGCCTTCCAGGGTGAGCGGACCGGTAGGGAAGATCATGGCGACAGGCAAGGTGAAGTGGTTCAGCAACGAGAAGGGCTACGGCTTCATCGAGCAGGATGGGGGCGGGGAGGACGTGTTCGTCCACTTCTCGGCCATCCAGGGCGACGGTTTCCGTTCGCTGGGCGAGGGTGACGCCGTCAGCTTCGACATCGAGCAGGGCCGTAAGGGGCCGCAGGCGCAGAACGTCGTCGTGACGGCCGCCGGCAGCCCGCAGCCCAGCGCAGGGGGTCGCCGCGAACGCTTCTGACAGGTCGCTCGAACCTCCACGGGCCCGGTGCGTGCACCGGGCCCGTTCTTCGTTGTGGGAGCTAGAATGCCGTGGGGACCGGCCCCTGCGGGTGCGGGCCCCGGATGGGAGGTGCCATGAGCGAGCACGTCTACAAGAAGATCGAGCTGACCGGGTCCTCCGAGAAGAGCCTCGAAGACGCCATCAAGAACGCTGTCGCCAAGGCGGCCGAGACGATCCACGACATGCGCTGGTTCGAGGTGGTCGACACCCGCGGCCACATCGAGGACGGCCGGGTCGTTCACTACCAGGTCACCATCAAGATCGGCTTCACGCTGGACTGAGGCCGGTGCGGGGCGGGCGCTCGCCTACCCCGGCGGACCCCGACGCCAAGGGCGTGCGGCCCGGCGCGCGAGCGCCGGGCCGAAGCTTCGTGGCTCGGCGGCGCCGGATGGAGCGGGGATAGACTCGGGCATGAGCGAACGACTGCAGGGCATCCTGGCGCTTCCGACGGGGCTGGCGGCGGGCACTCTGGCGTACGGCGAGCGCATCGAAGCGATCGACGCGCAGAGGCCGGCCACGACCGGAGCGGCCATGGCGACGCTGCTGGGCGCAGTCCGTCGCGGCGACGCTCCTCTGATCCTGCCCGGCTTCGTCGACGGGCACGTGCACGGCGGCGGCGGCGGCGACACCATGGACGGACCCGACGGCGTGCGCACGCTCGCCGCGTTCCATCTGCGACACGGCACCACCACGCTGCTGCCCACCACCATCACCAACCCGTGGCCCGACGTGCTGCGGGCGTTGCACGGCGTGCGCACGGTCATGGACGATCCCACGGCGCCCGACGGCGGCCCGCTCCCTTCCATCGTGGGAGCGCATCTGGAGGGGCCGTTCATCAGTCCGCAGAGGCTCGGCGCGCAGCCCCCCATGACGCTCACCCCCGACCCCGATCGCATCGACGCGGTGCTGGCAGCGGGCGTGGTGCGGGTGGTGACGCTCGCGCCCGAGGTGGAGGGCGCGCTGCGGGCCGCGACGACGCTGGCGCGGGCCGGCGTGCGGGTGAGTATCGGACACACCGATGCGGGCTACGACGAGGCGCGCGCGCTCATCGAAGCGGTGCGCGCCGAGGGCGGCACCGTGGGCTTCACGCACCTGTTCAACGCCATGACCGCGCTGGGGAGCCGGGCGCCGGGCACGGTCGGAGCGGCACTGGCCGACGAGGACGCCTTCGCCGAGCTGATCCTCGATCTGCATCATGTGCACGCCGCCAGCTTCCGGGCGGCCGCGGCGGCCATGAGCGGCCGTCTCCACCTCATCACCGACGCCATCCGCGCCTGCGGCATGCCGGAGGGGGAGACCGAGCTGGGTGGGCAGCGTGTGCTGGTGAAGGGTGGGGCGGCGCGGCTCCCGAGCGGCTCGCTGGCAGGCAGCGTGCTCACCCTCGACGCCGCCTTCCGCAACGCCGTGGCTTCCGGGCTCTCCGTCGTTCGGGCCAGCGCCCTGGCCTCGGGTGTGGCCGCGCGCTACCTGGGGCTGGACGATCGCGGGGAGCTGGCCGTGGGCAAGCGCGCCGACCTGCTGACGCTCGACGGCGAGCTGGCGCTGCGCTCGGTGGCGGTCGGCGGCCGGGCCGTGCGGCTCTAGCCGCCCGCGAGCGCCTCCGCCACCAGCCGCTGCACCACGGTCGGCTCGGCGCGCCCCTGCGTGCGACGCATCACCTGGCCCACGAAGAAGCCCCGCAGACCCTCCTTGCCGCCGCGGTAACTGGCGACCTCAGCCGGATGGTCGGCCAGCACGCTCGCGATGATCTCGCGCACGGCGTCCTCGTCGTCGAGGCGCTCGAGGCCGCGCTCATGCACCAGCATCTCCGGGTCGGTGCCGGTGCGGACGACCTCCTCGAACAGCTCGCGTGCCACGGGTAGCGTCACCGTGCCGCGCTCGACCAGCCTCACCAGGTGCGCCAGGCGCTCGGGCGTGACGCCCAGCTCGGCCAGCGGCCGGTCCTTGAGCGCGCGCACCAGATCGTTCACCACCCAGTTGGCGATCGCCATCGGGTCGGGCTGTTCGGCGACGGCGGCCTCGAAGAAGCCGGCCAGCTCGTCCCGCCCGGCGATGAGGGCGGCGTCGTCGACGGCCAGGCCCAGCTCGCGGCGGTAGCGCTCGAAGGTCTCGCGCTGGCGGGGCTCGAGCCCCGCCAGCGGATCGGGCTGCGCACTTCCGGCGTCACTTCCGGCATCACGGCCGGCCTTCTCGCCTGCACGGTCGCCCGCACGGCCCCCTGTACGGTCGTTCGCACGGTCGCCCGCACGGCCCCCCGCACGCTCGCCCGCGTCGGGCGACGCCCCTGCGCCCTCCTCGGTAGCCGCGCCGGCCTCCACCGACGCGCTGGCGCGCCGCCACGTCCCGTCGCCGCTCGCCGAACCGTCCGTCGAACCGTCGGTCGAACCGTCCGTCGAACCGTCCGGGTTCGTCGCACCGTCGGCCGCACGGTCGCCGGGCCGGGAGGCTGCGCCCTGCTGGGCTGGCGCGTCTCGGCCCAGGTCGCGACGCGCCTTCTCGCGGCGCGCCCAGGAGTCCTTGAGCGTGATGATGCGGTTGAAGACCAGCGCCTCCCGGCGTCCCTCCTCGGGGTCGCGCCAGAAGTAACCGAGGCGCTCGAACTGGTAGCGCGTGTCGGCGTCGTCGCCGGCCAGGCTCGGCTCCACGAAGCCGTGCCGCACCACCAGCGAGGCGGGGTTGAGGTGTTCGAGGAAGTCGCTGCCGTCGGCTCCCGGTTCCGGCACGGTGAAGAGCCGGTCGTAGAGCCGGAACTCGGCCGGCAGGGCGTGGTCGGCCGACAGCCAATGGATGGCGGCGCCGACCTTCACCCCGTCGGGATTGCGTCCCAGGGTGCCTTCCAGCAGGCTGCAGCGCAGCTCGCGCACGCTGCCGTCGGCGTCCTTCACCACCTCATCGCAACGGATGACGTAGGCGTGGCGCAGTCGCACCGCGCGCCCGGGTGCCAGCCGCCGGAAGCCCTTGGGCGGGTCCTCGGCGAAGTCCTCGCGGTCGATGAGGAGCCGGGGGCCGAAGGGGACCGGGCGCTCCCCGTGCTTGGGTACGTCCGGCGGCCAGTAGGGGGCGGTCAGGGTCTCGTCGGCCGTGACGTTGGTGAGCACCACCGGCAGGGGGTCGGTCACGGCCATCACGCGCGGCGCGCTGGTGTTGAGATCGTCGCGCACGGAGTGCTCCAGCAGCGCCACGTCGACCGTGCGGTTGGTGCGCGAGACACCGATGCGCGCCGCGAAGTCGCGGATGGCCCCGGGCCGCACGCCGCGCCGCCGCAGGCCCGCCAGGGTGGGCATGCGCGGGTCGTCCCAGCCCACGACATGACCCTCGTTCACCAGCCGGATGAGGCGGCGCTTGCTGACCACCGTGTACTCCAGGTTGCGCCGGCCGAACTCGTACTGATGGGGGCGCTCCTCGCCCGGGAACAGGCGCGACACCAGCCAGTCGTAGAGCTCCCGGTTGTCGAGGAACTCGAGCGAGCACAGGCTGTGCGTCACGCCTTCGATGGCGTCGGAGAGCGGGTGCTGGAAGTCGTAGAAGGGGTAGATGCACCAGCCGTCGCCGGTGCGGTAGTGATGCGCGTGCACGATGCGGTAGAGCAGCGGGTCGCGCAGCTTCATGTTCGGGGATGCCAGGTCGATCCTGGCGCGCAGCACGTGGGCGCCGGTCTCGAACTCGCCGGCGCGCATCCGCCGGAACAGGTCGAGGTTCTGCTCCACCGAGCGCTCGCGGAAGGGGCTCGGGGTGCCGGGCTGCTCGACGCTGCCGCGCATGCGCTGGATCTCGTCCGTCGGCAGGCTGTCGACGTAAGCGTCCCCCATGGTGATCAGCGTCTCGGCCAGCGCGTAGAGCCGCTCGAAGTAGTCCGAGGCGAAGCGCGTGGTCTCCCAATGCCAACCCAGCCAGCGCATGTCCTCCTCGATCGAGGTGACGTAGCGCATCTCCTCGACCTCGGGGTTGGTGTCGTCGAAGCGCAGGTTGCAGACGCCCCCGTAGTCGGCGGCGAGCCCGAAGTCCAGGAAGCTGGCGAAGGCGTGCCCGATGTGGGCGTAGCCGTTCGGCTCCGGGGGGAAACGCGTGACAACGCCCCGAGGGCGCCCGCTCTCGAGGTCGCGGTCGATGATGTCGGTGATGAAGTTGGGTTGCACGCGCCGCGGGTGGTCGTCGTTCGTCCCGGGGCTCGGCGCGGGGTCCTCACGAGGGGCTGTCACGTCGTCGACTCCTTTGATCCAGCGCGCCGCCGTGCCGTAGGCACGAGTCGGCCACGCCAGGCGCATCCTGCGCCGTTGCCAAGCTTAGCGTACGAGACCGCTCGGGCACGAAGTCCGGTCGCGCTGTCGCGCGGACGTGCGGGCCCTCAGCGCAGGATCACCAGCGTGACGAAGTAGTAGGTCACGGGCACTGCGAACAGGGAGCTGTCGATGCGGTCGAGGACCCCGCCCTGGCCGGGCAGGAAGATACCGGCGTCCTTCACCCCCACCCAGCGCTTGACGAGCGACTCGAAGAGGTCGCCGAGCTGCGCGGCGCTGCCGACCAGCAGGCTGAAGAGCAGCCCGTCGTAGAGGTCGACGTGGAGGTGCGCCACCCGCTCCAGCGCGAAGGTGGCGGCGGCCACCACCCCTACCGATAGGATCAGGCCGCCGAGCGAGCCCTCCACGGTCTTGTTGGGGCTGATGAGGGGCGCGAGTTTGCGCCGTCCCAGCCAGGACCCGATGGCGTAGGCGCCGACGTCGGAGGCCACGATGGCCAGCATCGGGAGGGTCAGGTACCACAGGCCCAGAACGCCGTCAGGGGTGTAGCGCAGGGTGACGATGTAGCCGAACAGCCAGGGGATGTACAGGTAGGCGAACAGCGAGTAGACGATGGTGTTGACCGAGTCGTGGCGCGGCGCCACCATCTCCACCCCGATGAGGTAGAGCGCGAACAGCCCGAGCAGCAGCTCGCGCCAGCTCACGCCGGCGACGAGGGGCTGCATGCCGGGGTAGGTGGCGGGCAGGGAGGCGGGTAGGGTCAGGACGGCGGCTACCCACAGGCTGCGCTTGCGTACGCGGATGCCTCGCAGCGCTACCATCGACGCGAACTCCTGCACCGCGATGAGCGTCAGTACCAGGTAGAGGGGCGCCAGTAGCGGCAGCCCCACCCAGAACACGATCAGGGCAGCCAGGAAGGCGGCGAAGGCGCTGGCGATGCGGGCCACGTGGACGCCCTCCCTGCGACGCGGCGGGGTCTCCTCGACGGCCGTCAGTGCCAGGCGTTCGCGGCCCGTGCCCTCGACGCGCTCGTTCACGCGTTCGCCGCCCCCCCGTTCACGACCACTTCACGCCGTCCCTCGCGCGCACGTCGCCCATGGGCCCGACCTCCCAGCCACTCGCCACCCCGAAGTCCGTCACACGGCGAGGATGTCCTCTTCCTTGCCCTTCACGCGGTTGTCGACGTCCGCCGTGAACTCGTCGGTCAGCTTCTGCACCTCGGCCTCCCCGTGGCGCAGATCGTCCTCGGTGATGTCGTTCTCCTTCTGCATGCTCTTGAGGCTGTCGTTGCTGTCGCGGCGGATGTTGCGGAGCGCGACGCGCGCCTCCTCGGCCATGTTGTGGACGGCGCGCACCAGGTCGCGCCGGCGCTCGTCGTTGAGTGCCGGCACGCTGATGAAGATGGCGTCGCCCTGGTTGTTCGGGTTGAAGCCGAGGTCGCTCTCCTGGATCGCGCGCTCGATCTCCTTGGTCGCAGACTTGTCGAACGGCGTGATGAGCAGGGTGCGTGGATCGGGGCTGGAGATGGAGGCGAGCTGGGCAAGCGGCACGCTGCTGCCGTAGTACTCGACCATCACGCGATTGAGGATGGCGGGGTTGGCGCGGCCGGTCCGCACGGTCGCGACGTTCGACTCGAAGGCCTCAAGGGACTTCTCCATGCGTTCCCGCGTTTCCTTCAGGACGCTCTTCATCAGCGGTACCTCCTGCCGTTCGCTTCGTCTGGCGCCCAGTCTACCGCGTGGGGCGCGATTTCACCCGGGGGACGGCGGGATCGGCAGGGCGCTGTCAGCGAGAGGATGCAGGTTGCGTCAGTCGAAGTAGCGGGTCTCGGCGCCGGTGCCGATGAAGGTGCCGACCTCATCGTCGCCGGCGAGCAGCCGGTCGAGGTGACCCTCGGTGAAGATATCGAACACCGTGATCGGCATGTTGCGCCCCATGCAGAGCGTGATGGCGGTGTCGTCCATGACCTTGAGGCCCTTGTTCAGAACGTCCATGTAGGACAGCGAGCGGAAGCGCCGGGCGCTGGCGTTGATGTTGGGATCGTCGTCGTAGACGCCGTCGACCTTGTTCTTGGCCATGAGCACGCGGTCGGCGTCCATCTCCAGGGCGCGCAGCGCGGCGGCCGTGTCGGTGGTGAAGAAAGGGTTGCCGGTACCGCCGGCGAAGATGACGACGCGTCCCTTCTCCAGGTGGCGCAGCGCGCGCCGCCGGATGTAGGGCTCCGCCACCTCCTGCATGGTGATGGCGGTCATGACGCGGGTGTCGACCCCCCGCCGTTCCAGCGCATCCTGCAGGGCCATGGCGTTCATGACCGTCCCGAGCATGCCGACGTAGTCGGCGGTGGCCGGGTCCATCGCGCGGCCGTGCTGCTGGCCGCGCCAGAAGTTGCCGCCGCCGACCACGATCGCCAGAGGAACGCCGCGGCCGAGGGCCGCGGCGATCTCTCCTGCTAGGGAATCGGTAGCTTCGGGCGAGACCCCGGTTCCGCTCTCGCCGGCGAGGAACTCACCGGACAGCTTCAACAGGGCGCGCCTCATCTGCTACTCCCCGATGGCGATGCGCGTGAAGCGCCCCACCTGGATGTTCTCGCCGATGGTCGCGATGGTTTCCTTGATCAGGGTGTCGACCGTCTTCTTGTCGTCCTTGATGTAGGGCTGCTCGAGCAGGCAGATCTCGGCGAAGAACTTGTTCAGCCGCCCTTCGGAGATCTTCTCGACGACGTTCGCGGGTTTGCCTTCGGCCGCCGCCTGCTTGGCGAAGGCCGTGCGCTCCGCTTCGGCGAGCTCCTGGGGCACCTGTTCGCGGCTGACGTACTTCGGGTCGTTCATCGCCACGTGCATCGCGATGTTGCGCGCGAGCTCCTGGAAGGAGTCGTTGAGCGCGACGAAATCCGTCTCGCAGTTCAGCTCGACCATCACGCCGATCTTGCCGTTGTGGTGGACGTAGGTGCCGATGAAGCCCTCGCTGGCGACGCGGTCGGCCTTCTTGGCCGCCTTGGCGATGCCGCGTTCGCGGAGCAGCGCGGCCGCCTGCTCGATGTTGCCCTCGGTTTCGTCGAGGGCCTTCTTGACATCCATCATGCCCGCCCCGGTGAGGGCGCGGAGCTGCTTGATCGCTTCGGTGCTCACTGCCATCTTCGTCGTTCCTCCGTGTCGTGCGCTTTGCTCAGCGCTTGTCTTCGGCTTCCTCTTCGCTCGCGGCTCCGGCCTGCTCCTCCTGGGCCTCGTCCGCATCGTCCTCGTCCGCATCGTTCTTGGCGGCGGCCTTGGCCCGGCGCCGCGGCTTGGCCTCCTCGGGGGCCTCGTCATAGGCCTCGTCTTCGGAGTCCTCCGTCTCGGCCGCTTCCGCTTCGGGGGCTTCGGCTTCGGGAGCCTCGGCTTCGGGAGCCTTGGCTTCGGGAGCCTTGGCGTCGGCAGCAGCGGCCTCGGCCGGTTCCGCCTTGGCCTTGTCCGCCTTGGCCTTGTCCGCCTTGGCCTCGTTCCGCCTCGGCCGGTTCCGCTTGGGCCGGTTCCGTCTTGGCCGGTTCCGCTTCGGCCGCAGGTTGCTCGGCAGCGGCCCTCGGCAGCGGGCTTCTCGGCCTTCGCCTCGGTCGCGGGCTTCGCGGCCGCGGGGGCGGCCGCGCCCACCTCGTCCTCCGCCATCGCCGCCGCGGCCTTGATGGTGCGCTCCGGCGAGGACATCGGGGTCGGCAGGGTCTCACGCTGGACTTGCGTGGCGGCCTCCTCGAGCGGGCGCTCGACGGGCTCGTCGGCACCGCCCTTGACCTCGACGATGACGTCGGACAGGCGTGCGGTGACCAGCTGGATGGAGCGGATGGCGTCGTCGTTGCCGGGGATGATGTAGTCCAGCACGTCGGGATCGCTGTCGGTATCGGCCAGGGCCACGACCGGGATGTCGAGCTTGTTGGCCTCCTTGACGGCGATCGCTTCCTTGGTGGGGTCGATCACGAAGAGCGCGTCGGGCAAGCGCGTCATGTCACGGATCCCGCCCAGGTAGCGCTGCAAGCGCTGCAGCTCCTTGCCCATGGAGATCTGTTCCTTCTTGGTGAAGCGCAGGATCGACTCGTCGTCGAACATCCCCTGCAGGTCCTTGAGGCGCTCGACGCGCGTACGGATGGTCTTGAAGTTGGTCAGCAAGCCGCCGAGCCAGCGCTCGTTGATGAACGGCATGCCGCAGCGCTTGGCCTCCGCGGCCAGGATCTCCTGCGCCTGCTTCTTGGTGCCGACGAACAGGATGGTGTTGCCGCGGCCGGCCATGTCGCGCAGGAAGTTGAACGACTTCTCGCTCTCCACCAGCGTCTTCTGCAGATCGATGATGAAGATGCCGTTGCGCTCCGCGAAGATGTAGCGCTTCATCTTCGGGTTCCAGCGCTTCGTCTCGTGCCCGAAGTGCACGCCGGCTTCCAGCAGTTGTTTCATTCCGAGGTACGACATCTGATTCCTCCAGGGCGGGATGTTGAGGTAGGAATCGGGAGGCCGGGGGCGCTCCCCATCCTGCCGTTGGTGCGGCGGACATCCCGCTGCCGCCGACCAAACCTCCGCAGTATACAGGAGCGTCCTCGTGCAGGGCCACCCTGCCCGACGTAGGCGGCCGGGAAGTGCCGCCCGGGCTCGGGCGGCGGGCCCGCCACGCGAACGGGCGGCCCGGAAGACCGGACCGCCCGCGCGGGTTCGAGGCTCTCGTAGCGTTCAGGGCAGCGAGCTGAGCGCGTCCTTGGCGGCCTGGTCGTTGGGATTGATCTGCAGTGCGTGCTGATAGGCCTGGCGGGCGTTCTCGGAATCGCCGCTGGCGCCGCGCGCCTGGTAGGCCTGTCCCAGCCAGTAGTAGGCGTCCGCGCTCTCCGGCGGGAGCAGGGCGCCCTGCTGGGCGCGCTTGACGGCCTCGTCGACCTTGCCGGTCTTGAGGTAGGCACGCGCCAGGTAGGTGTACAGCGGGGGCACGAACACGGCGCCGTTGAGCTTGAGGGCGGCTTCCAACTTGGCGACGCTGTCCTTGACGTCACCGCACTCGAACATCGTGATGCCGAGCTGCGACATCGACGACAGCGACTGCGGGTCGAGGCTCACCGCCTGCGAGAGCTCGTACTCGGCGGTGCTGCAGTCCTTGAGGCGGTAGGCGATGTTGCCGAGGTTGTTGTGTGCCGAGCTGCTGGTGGGGTCGAGCACCACCGCACGCCGGAAGGCCTGTTGCGCCAGTTGCAGGTCGCCCTGGTCGCGGTAGACGCGGCCGAGGTTGACCTCGAGGGTCGAGCGCTCCGCTTCGGAGAGGCCCTTGCCGTCGGTGCCGGAGGCCTGCGACACGGCCTGCTCGAGCACCGTCCGCGCCTCCTTGAGGTTGCCCAGGTCGTAGAGCACCACGCCCTTGGTGTTGAGCACCTTGGGGTCCTGCGGCGCGATCGCCTCGGCCTGCTTGACGGTGTCCAGGGCGTCGCTCAGGCGGTTCGGATAGCTCTTGGGGTCGCCCTGGTACTCGTCGCGGTAGGTGAGCGCCAGGTGCACCATGGCCAGCACGTTCTTCGGGTCCTGCTTGAGAGCCGCCTGGAAGGCATCGATCGCCTGTGGGTAGGCTTGCTGGCACGACAGCGAGCGGCCCTTGCCGACCAGCGCCTCGACGTTGTTGGCGTCGGTCTTGAGGGCCTCCTGGAAGAAGTACTGCGCCAGGGCGCAGTCGCCGTGGTTCATGTAGAACTGCCCGTCGCTCAGCAGGGTGGGCACGTCCGGAGGACCGGACTGCGTGGGGGCCTGCGCCTGCGTCTTCGGTGAGGCGGCTGGCGAGCTCGACGTCGAACTCTGGGCGAACGCGGTGGCGAGGCCCAGGCCGACGATCAGGGAGGCCAGCAGAAGCTTCCCCCAGGCGCCGGTTCTGTTGTTCCAGATGCTAATCAACGTGTCCTCCGACAAGTCTTGCGGTGTTGTGCGTGTCCAGGGTCCGCCGAGTGTACCATCCGGCCTTCTGCTGCCTTCGCACTGCGGATCCTACGTGGCGGTGGCTGTGGGGCCGTGAGGCGGAGCGGGCGGTCAATGCGATGCCGCCTTCGAACGCAAGCCTGGGATCGCGGGTGGAGCGTCGCCCGGTTACGTCCATTGCTGCCCATGATGACGGCTCACTGTGAGAAGGAGGTGTGCAGCACGGAACATATACCCCTCGGACGGGCCGCGCGGCGGCATCGCGGCGGCATCGGCGAGCTCAGGGCAGGTAGGCACGTGCGGGGGCCGCCGGCCGCCGCAGCTCGAAGCGCTCCGCCAGGTCCACGCCGGCCTCGCGCCCGGCCGCTCGGCGGGCGGCGAGGAAGTCGTCGGCCTTGTAGGGCCAGCGGTAGAAGTCGGCGTAGAAGTGGAACAAGCGCTTGACCAGCTCCACCTCATCGCTGATGTCGACATGCACCTGGGGCCGGCCCGAGCCCAGGGTGGGGTACTGGTAGAGCCGGATCGGGGTGCGGTGCGCCTCCAGCGTCTCGCCGGTGTCGGCCAGGATCTTGGGGATGCGCGCCAGGGTGATGGCGTCGAAGGCGATCTTGGCGGTCATGCGGTGGTCGGGGTGAGGGCTGTCGTCGCTCCAGCTGATGACGGCGTCGGGCCGGAAGCGGGCGTAGAGCGCAGCCAGCGCCAGCCCCTCGTCACGGCCGCCCGTCATGCGGGAATCGCCCATGTCGAAGAAGGTGTGCGCGGCGCCCACCGCTTCGGCCACGTAGGCGCCGTGTTCGTGGCGGACGCGGCGCACCTCCTCAGCGGAGGTGTCGCGGAACTGGCTGGCGAGCTCGCCGTGGGTGGTCCAGGCCAGCATCACGTCGTCGCCGCGCGCGGCGTGGCGGGCCAGCGTGCCGACACAACCGAGCTCGTCATCGGGATGGGCGAAGACCGCAAGAAGCTTCATGAACCGAAGCTCCTGCGGCGCGACGGCGGGCGGGCGTCGATGTCCGGGGGCCTGCGTTCGATGTCCAGCACGTCGGGATTGTACCGCGCCGCGCGACGAACGTCGTGCGGCGCCCCCGCGCGACGAACGTCGTGCGGCGCCCCGGCGCGGTCGCGGCCGTCGCCCCCGCGCGAAGATCTCGGGTGCTAACATCGCGACATCGTTGATCTTGGGCCGCCCGCGGGCGGACCGGTCGCACGGAAGCTCGCGAGGCGTTAGCATGGGTGCGCCCGGGACAGATGTCCCGACGTTCCCCTGGTGACGGTTGCGCGCTGCGCGGCGCCCTACGTGGGAGAGAGGAAACGCATGGCCGAAGCGAGGCGACCTTCCACTCATCTCCTGGCCTGGTTCGCGCTGGTCGGCAACGCTCTCGTGATCCTACAGGGTGCGTTCGTCCGGGCCTCGGGCTCCGGCGCCGGCTGCGGGGGGCACTGGCCGACCTGCAACGGCGAGGTCGTACCGTTGAACGCCAATGTGCACACGCTGATCGAGTTCACCCACCGGCTGCTGGCGCTGACGGTGTTGGTGCTCGGCGTGTGGTTGCTGGTGCGGGCCATCCGGATGCGCAAGGAAGCGCCGGGCTTCAGCACCTTCACCTACGTGGCCTTCTACTTCCTCATCATGGAAGCGCTCCTCGGCGCCGTCACCGTGGTGTTCGGGCTCACCGGCGACAACCAGAGCCTCGCCCGCGGCGTGCTCGTCGCCGTCCATCTGGTGAACTCGCTGCTGCTCATCGGCACGCTCACCGGCATGGTGGTGTTCTCGCGCCCCCGACGCCCCAACTGGCCGCTGCGTCTGGGCCGTCAGGGTGCGCTGGCCACGGTCCTCGGACTCGGCCTGGTCGGCATGCTGGTGCTGATCTTCTCCGGGGGCATCGCTGCCATGGGCAACACCATGTTCCCGTCGACCTCGCTCCAGCAGGGCTTCGCGGCGGACTTCAACCCCGCCTCCCACACGCTCATCCGGCTGCGTATCCTGCATCCCCTCATCGCCATCACGGTCGGTACCTACCTGTTCGTGGGGCTCGGCCTGAGCTGGTGGCTCAAGCCCACGCCCTCGGCGCGCCGCACCGCGCAGGTGCTGCTGGGCGTCTATGTGGCGCAGCTCGCCGTCGGAACGGCCAACCTGGCGTTCCTGGCGCCGATGGCGCTGCAGCTCCTCCACCTCACGATGGCCGTGTTGGCCTTCTCGTTGCTCACCACCCTTTCGCTCGAGATGCTCGGCGGGCAGGCGGCGGCCCGCGAGGGCGCCGCTCAGCAGCGCGCCGCGATGGAGAAGGCGTAGCCATGGCCGACACCCTGCAACCCGACACCCTGCAACCCGACACCCTGCAACCCGAAACCGCGCCCCCGGCGCGCGCCACCGTGCGCGACTACATCACCCTCACCAAGCCGAAGGTGATCAGCCTGCTGCTGCTGACGACCGTCGGTGCCATGTTCATCGCCGCGCGCGGCTTCCCCGGCTGGATCCCGCTGATCGGCGTGATGCTGGGCGGCTACATGTCCGCCGGCGCCGCCGGCGTGTTCAACATGGTCTACGACCGTGACATCGACGAGCGCATGCGCCGCACCGCCAAGCGGCCGACGGTGACGCAGGTGGTGCCCACGCGCAACGCCCTCGTCTTCGGGGTGGCGTTGACGCTGGCCTCGTTCCTGGCCATCGCGCTGTCCACCAACGTGCTGGCGGCGTTGCTGTCCTGGGCGGGCATCGCCTTCTACGTGATCGTCTACACCATGTGGCTCAAGCGCAGCACGTGGCAGAACATCGTCATCGGCGGCGCCGCCGGTGCCATCCCACCGCTGGTCGGCTGGGCGGCGGTCACCGGTCACCTCAGCCTGCTGGCGTGGGTGCTGTTCGCGCTGGTGTTCATGTGGACGCCGGTGCACTTCTGGGCGCTGGCGTTGATGATCAAGGACGAGTACCACAAGGTCGGCGTGCCGATGGCCCCCGCCGTCATCGGCGAGCGCGCCACGGTGATGCAGATGGCGATGTACGCCGTGCTCACCATGGTGCTCACCATCGCCCCCTTCTTCCTGCACGCGTTCAGCCCCGCGTACTTCCTCGCGGCGCTGGGACTCAACGTGGTGCTGGCGCTGCGGGTGCTGCGGCTGTTCCAGATCGCGCGCGCCGGCTCGCCCATCGACAAGGTCACGGCGCTGCCGCTGTACAAGTACTCCATGACCTACCTGGCGCTGGTCTTCCTCAGCATGGCGCTCGACCGGATCATCTTCTGAAGGCCCTCGTGGGCGGCCCTCGCGACTTCCGCTTCCTGCGCCGCCCGCGCTGGCTGTTCGGCACGCTGACGGTGATCGTCGCGGCCGCCGTGATGGCGAACCTAGGCCTATGGCAGGTTCGCCGGCTGCATCAACGCCTGGAGCGCAACCGCACCATCGAAGCGCGCATCCACGCGCCGGCACAGCCGCTGACGCAGGCGCTGGCGCGCTACGACATCGGCGCCGCCCTCAACGCGCCCACGGCCGTCGCCTACCGCCACGTCAGCGTGTCGGGACGCTACGACGCCGCCAACGAGGTGCTGCTGCGCTCGCGCAGCGAAGGGGGCCACCCCGGCTTCCACGTGCTGACGCCGCTCATGCTGGCGGGCGGCAAGGTGCTGCTGGTGGACCGCGGCTGGGTGCCCTACACCGACAACGACCCGCCGGTGCCCGCCGCGGCGCCGCCGTCGGGCGAGGTCACGCTGACCGGCCTGTTGCGCCGCCCCGACCCGGAGCCTTCGGGGTTGTTCAAGACCATCAGCCCCCAGGACCCGGCCACCGGCCCGCTCAAGAAGACCTTCTACGCCAATCCGGCGCGGCTGCAGCAGCAGTTCAGCGTCCCGCTGATCGGTGCCTATCTCCAGCTCGCCTCGCAATCGCCTCCGCAGACGGGCGAGCTGCCGGTCACGCCTCACCCGCCCGTACTGACGAACGGCCCGCACCTGAGCTACGCCATCCAGTGGTTCTCCTTCATGCTCATCACCGTGGTCGGCTACGGGGTCGTGCTGGAGCGCCGTACGCGAGGGGGCGCGCCCTCGAGTGAGGGCGCGCCCTCGGACGACACCGGGGACGGGCGGGACGGGCCCTCTTCGGCGAGCCCAGCCTCCGGGGACTGACGAGCCACAACATGACGCCGCCGCGCGCCCGACCGGGCGCGCGGCGGCGTTGCTGTGCGGCCGTCGGGCGGCCGGCGCAGGCGTGGCGCCGGCGCCTCAGGCCGGCGCCTTGCGCAGCTCCTCTTCCAACGTGCCCATCAGCTTGTCGAACGGCTTGATGAACTTGTCGACGCCCTCGTCCTCGAGGGCCTGCGTGACCTCGTCGAGGCCGATGCCCAGCTCGCCGAGCTGTTCGAGCTTCCTGCCGTAGGCGTCGGCGTCGTCGCGGACCCGGTCGGCAGGCTCGCCGTGGTCGCGGTAGGCGTCGAGCGTCTCGCCCGGCATGGTGTTGATGGTGTCGGGACCGACGAGCGGCTCGACGTACTTGACGTCGGAGTAGTCGGGGTTCTTGGTGCTGGTCGACGCCCACAGCAACCGCTGCTTGCGGGCCCCTTGCCGCTCGAGCGCGCGGAAGCGGTCGCTCGAGAACGCCTCCTCGAAGATGGCGTAGGCCTGCTTGGCGCTGGCGACGGCGATCTCGCCGTGCAGCGCCTTCGCCGCGTCCGCGCGCGGCCCACCCTGCTGCATGACCTTCTCCAGCATGGGGTCGACCATCACGTCGATGCGGCTCAGGAAGAAGCTGGCCACCGAGGCGACGCGCGCCACCGGCTCGCCGGACTTCACGCGCTCCTCCAGACCGGCGAGGTAGGCGTCGATCACCTCGCGGTAGCGGCCCAACCCGAACAGCAGCGTGACGTTGACGTTGATGCCCTCGCCGATGAGCTGCCGGATCGCTGGCAGCCCCGCGGCGGTGCCGGGCACCTTGATGAAGGCGTTGGGGCGCTCCAGGCGCTGCCACAGGTGGCGCGCCTCGGCGATGGTGCCGTCGGTGTCGTGAGCGAGGTGCGGGGAGACCTCGAGCGAGACGTAGCCGTAGCGGCCGTCCGAGCCGTCGTAGAGGGGCCGGAACAGGTCGCAGGCGTTCTGGATGTCGCTGACCACCAGCTCCTCGTAGGAGGCCTCGACGCTCACGCCGCGGCGTGCCAGGTCCGCGACGGCGTCGTCGTAGTCGCTGGACTGGCCGATCGCCTTCTGGAAGATGGCCGGGTTCGAGGTGACGCCTCGCAGACCGTCGTCGTCGATGAGGGTCTGGAGCGTGCCGTCGCTGAGCCAGCTGCGGCGGATCTCGTCCATGTACACGGACTGCCCGAAGTCCTGCAGTCGCTTGAGGATGCTCATGATGGTCCTCCCGTGGGTCGGTGCGCGGCGGCGTGCGGTCGCACCGGCCGATGCGGTCACGATACGACTCCGAGGCGGGCCTTCCGGGTGGGGCGGGTTACCGATGGGCTCAGGTGCGCTCGAGCCCGACGGCCGTCACCGCGTCCCCGCGGAGCTCGAGCTGCACCCGCGGCAGAGGCCGCACCGCCGGCCCGCTCACCGCCTCGCCGGAGCGCGTGGGATCGAAGATGCTCAGGTGGCAGGGGCAGGTCAGGTCGGGATGGGTCGTGCGGTAGTTGAACGCGAAGTCGATGCCGCCCAGGTCCCGGTTGAGGTAGACGGTGCAGCCCAGGTGGGTGCACACCCGGCTGAAGCCGGCGAGGTACGCCGTGGCGCCTTCGGCGGTGGGGACCTCGAGCCCGCCGGGGATCGGGCCGGGCAGCCGCAGCGCGATGGCGGGGATGGGGCGGTCGCCGGGCAGCTCGAAGGGGACGGCGTCCCAGGGCTGCGCGAAGGCCTGGAGGCCGGCGACCGCGGTGGCGGGGCGCGGCTCGAAGACGGGATGCGCCGCCGCCGCGTCCTTCTCGAAGTGGATGCGGATGGCCTCGTACAGCCCCACCGCGCCGCCACCGACCGCCAGCAGCACCGGCAGGCGCCAGGCCCAGCGGATGAGGCGGCGGCGGGCCTCGTCGGCCTCGTCGGGCGGGGCGGGCGCGGCGGGCGCGTTGTCGCGGCCTTCCGTCCCCACCGCCGACCCGGCCTCCTGGCCGGCGCCGTCCGGCCGGGGCGCGTCCTCGCGCGCCCCGGTTCCGGGGCCGCCGGCCGGCTTCCGCTCGCTCACGGCTTCCCCGTGCCGCCGCCCGCCAGCGTGCCGGTGACGAAGGTCACCAGGGCATCGATCTGGTCGCTGCCGAGGCGCCCCTGGAAGCCCGGCATCATGCCGCGGCCGAAGCTCACGGCGTCCCGGACATTGGGGACGTTGGTTGCGCGGGGGTTGCCCGCCAGCGCGGGGCCGGAGCCCCCCTGCCCGGAGGCGCCGTGGCAGGTGGCGCAGTTGGCCTCGAAGAGCTGCGCGCCGTCGGGGGTGGGCGCCCCCGGAAGGGCGGGGGCCGCCGCCGTGGTGTCCCCCTGCTGGCGCGCCTTGGCGCTGGCGATCAGGTCGGGCACGCGGCCCGCCTTGTCCGGGCCGCCCACCTTCTGGACGTAGTGGTTCCAGGTGTCGATGGCGTTCTGGTACTGCTGTTGGGTGAAGTAGGCGTTGCCGAGCATCAGCAGCGAGGGCGCGTCCAGCTTCTCGGGCCCGCCCAGGTCCTGCGCGGCGCGGCGCAGCAGGGTGATGGCGTCGCTGCTCCGACCCTTCATGAACAGCACCTGACCGGTGCGCTCCAGCGCGGTGGTGTTGTCGGCGTTGGGGCCGGTGAGCACGCGCACGTAGGCGTCCACCGCGCGGTTCTGGTCGCCCTGCTGCCAGTAGGCGTCGGCCAGGGCCATGAGGTTGGCTTCGCTGGGATCCGCCTTGACCTTCTCGACCAGCGGCTTCACGGCGTCGATGAGGGCGATCTGGTTGCGGGCCTGGCTGTCGTTGGCGTTGCCAGGGATGGCCAGGTAGCGCTGGAAGGCGCTCTTCGCCGCGGCCAGCTCGTCGCGGGCGAACGCCACCTGGCCCAGCGCATAGAGCGTCTGCGGGTCGTCGGGGGAGACCGACAGCGCCTTCTGCAGGTAGTCCTGCGCCTGGCCCAGGTCGGTCGGCAGGTAGGCGGCGGCCAGGCGCTTGTAGGCCTCCACCGGCACCGGCGTGATGGTCGCGACGACGTTCTTGTACGCGGCGATGGCCTTGTCGGTCTCCTGGTTGTTCCAGTAGGCGTCGCCCAGCGCGATCAGGTTCTTGGCGGTGGGATCGTTGTTGGCGGCGCGTTGGAGCGCCTCGATCTGCTTGGCGGCGTTGACGTCGGTGGTGGTGACGTTGGCGTTCGGGCCCACGCGCGGCAGCACCGAGCTGGGAAGCACCGCGGCGGCGATCGCCACCAGCGCCAGCAGCGCCACCGCGCCGTAGGGGACGCGGCGGGCGCGCTCGCGGCGGCGTGCCGGCCGGCCGGCCAGCACCGCTTCGCGCTCGTCGATCGCGCGCAGCACGTGCGCCGCCTTGGCCTCGTAGCGGGCGCGCAGCTCGGCGCGCCTCTGCTCGGGCAGGTCCTTGCGCGCCTCCAGCTCGGTGATGGCGCGGAACAGCGCGTCGCGCTCCTCCTCGAGGTCCTGGCCGACGGGGTCGCGCTCGTCGGGCAGCGGGTCGGCCTGGCCGGGGACCAGCAGCGGCACGGCCACGTACGCGAACGCCACCAGCGCCAGCACCACCACCAGGACGATGGTGGCCATCAGGCGTCCTCCTCGCGGGCGCGCAGCGCCGCGCGGACGCGCTGGAGGTCCTCGTCGGGCGCGTCGGGGGTGGTCTCGGCCGCCTTACGCCAGCGCCGCACCAGCAGCGCCAGCGCGGCGGCGCCGCCCAGCAGGGCGAGCAGCGGTAGCAGCCACACCACCAGATGCAGCCCCGTCTTGGGCGGGTCGAGGAGGATCCAGTCGCCGTAGCGCTGGCGGAAGTAGCTCACGATCTGCTCCTGGCTCTTGCCGGCGTCGAGCTGCTGCTGGATGAGGCGGCGCATCTCGCCCGCGATCTCGGCGTTCGAATCCGCGACGGACTCCGCCGTGCACACCGGGCAGCGGAGTTGTCGTGCGATGGCGTAGGCGCGGTCGCTGATCTCCACGCCAGAGCCGGCGGTGGGCGTGCCGGTGGGGGGCGTGCCGGTGGCAGGTGTGCCGGCGGCGGGTGCAGCCGTGGCTGCGGGCGCGGTCGGGCTCGTGGCGGGGCTCGTGCTGGGGTTCGCCGCCGGCGTGCCGGGGGCCGGCGTCCCGGACTGGGCCCAGGCCGCGCCCGGGACCAGCAGTGCGGCGACGGCCAGCACCCGCAGGAGCGGTAGGTGGCGTCGGCGCGCCGCGGGCGTCGCTGGGCGGCGCACTGGGCGGCGCACTGTGCGGGGCACTGCGCGGGGCATTGCGCGCGTCACTGCAGGATCGCCCCCAGCTCCTTGTCCATCACCGCGGGCGTGACCGGGCCGACCCGCTTGAACACCACGGTCCCCGAGCGGTCGACGAAGTAGGTCTCCGGCACGCCGAACAGGGCGTACTCCACGCCGATGGAGCTGTCGTTGTCCATGCCCACCGGGAAGGTGTAGCCGAAGCGGTCGATGAACTGGCGGCCGGCGTCGTACTTGCCGCGGTCCTGCGTCTGCACGCCCACGAACAGAACGCCCTTGTCCCGGTACTCCTGGTAGTACTGCTCGAGCAGCGGCGCCTCCTCGAAGCAGGGAGTGCACCACGACGCCCAGAAGTTGATGACCATGGGCGTGCCCTTGTGGGCGGCGAGGGAGAAGTTGGCGCCGTAGCTCTGCTGGAAGCGCTCGTACAGCGGCAGCGTGAACTCCGGCGCGGGCTTCCCGATGAGGTTGGACGGCACGTCGCGGTTGGGCGGGCCGCGGAACAGGCCGTAGAGGAACAGGCCCGTGAGCACCGCCACCACCGCCACCACGACGATCAGCCGCCTCATGCCTGGGCCGTCTCCTCGGCCGCCGCAGCGGCGCGCTCGGCCAGGCGACGCCGTGCCGGCAGCAGGCTGATGACGGTGCCGAACACCAGCAGCAGGCCACCGAACCAGATCCAGGACACCAGCGGGCTGTACACCGCCCGCAGCACCACGTAGGTGGTGTTCGGGCCGATGGTGTTGTCGAGGTTGAGGTACAGGTCGTGGCTGAAGGTGTACATCACGGCCGGTTTGGTCACCGGCTGCTGACCTGAGCCGAAGATGTTGGTCCGGGGCCGCAGCGTGGTGATGACGTGCCCGTTCTTCGAGACCTGCACCACCGCGCCGGAGCTGATGCGCGAGGCGGTGCGCTCCATGAAGCGGTCGACCGGGGTGAGGGTGTAGCCCTGGAAGGTGGCGGACTTGTTGAAGTCGATGCGGACCTGCTGGTCGACCCGGTAGCCGGAGCTGAAGGCGATGCCGAGCGCCACGATCACGAGCGCGAGATGCGCCACCATGCTGCCCGTGCGCCGGCGGCTCTCGTGGGCGTAGCTCCACACCACCGCCAGCGGCGCGCGGCCCGACAGGCGCAGCCGCGGCACCAGCGCCTGCGACAGCAACAGCCCCAGGCTGACCAGGTTGTAGCCGGCCAGCGCCACGGTCAGGGTGGGGTAGATCTCGCGCATGCCGAGCGCGAGCGCCACCCCGCCGGCGACCGCGAAGCCGCCCGCCAACCAAGCCAGGTTGCGCCTCAGCGAGCTGCCCTCGGCGCGGCGCCAGGGCAGCAGCGGGCCGATGCCCATGAGCAGCAGCACCAGCATCCACAGCGGCAGCGTCACCTGGTCGAAGAACGGCGGCCCGACGGTGACTCGCTGGCCGCTCACGGCCTCCACGATGAGGGGGAAGAGCGTGCCCAGCAGCACCGTGAAGGCCAGCGCCAGGAACAGGATGTTGCCGCCCAGATAGCCACCCTCGCGGCTCACGACGGCGTCGAGCTCGGCGCGGTCGCGCACGTCGTCCCAGCGCAGCGCGATGAGCCCGAAGGCGAACAACGTCACCAGCACGAAGAACGCCAGGAAGGCGGGGCCGACGGGACCCGCGGCGAAGGCGTGCACCGAGGACACCACGCCCGAGCGGGTCAGGAAGGTGCCGAGGATGGAGAGGCAGAAGGTCAGCGCGATGAGCATGACGTTCCAGCTCTTGAGCATGCGCCGGCGCTCCTGCACCTGCACCCCGTGGATGAAGGCGGTGGCGGTGAGCCACGGCATGAAGCTGACGTTCTCCACCGGGTCCCAGGCCCAGTAGCCGCCCCAGCCCAGCACCTCGTAGCTCCACCAGCCGCCGGCCACGATGGCGGCGCCCAGGAAGCCCCAGCCGGTGAGCGTCCAGCGGCGGGTCTGCACCATCCACTCGGAGCCCGGCCGGCGCGTGATGAGGGCGGCCATGGCGTAGGCGAACGGCACCGTCAGGCCCACGAAGCCCAGGTACATCAGCACCGGGTGGACGGCCATCATCCAGTGGTTCTGCAGCAGCGCGTTCGGGCCGGGCCCGTCCATGGGCGGGTTGGACAGCGTCTGGAAGGGGTTGACGAGGAACGCCACCACGCCCAGGAAGAACACCTGCACGCTGGAGAGGATGGCCAGCGCCCACGGCCTGAGCGGGCTCAGCGGCGCCGTGAACGCCAGCACCGCGGTGTAGCCCGTCAGCAGGAAGCCCCACAGCAAAATGGAGCCCTCCAGCGCCGCCCACAAGGTGACGATCTTGACCCACAGCGGCGAGGCGATTCGCGAGTGCTCGGCCACGTACAGCACGCTGAAGTCGTTGGTGACGAGGGCGGCCTCCATGACCGCGATGGCGGTGGCGGTGACCAGGAAGGTGGCGACCGTGGCGAGCCGCGCCGAGGTCTGCAGTCGGGCGTCGCGGCGACGCGCCCCGATCATGCCGACGACGGCGGAGTAGAGCGCCAGGCCGAACGCCAGGAAGACGCTGGCGCTACCCAGGTGACCGAGTTGAAGGTGGTACATAGGAGCCTCTCCCGTGACCCAGAAGCTCTACTGGAGCGTCTTCTTGAGCATGTTGACGTCGATGGGCTGCCCCGGCTGGGGCGGCTTGTAGTTGGCGCTGTGCTTCACCAGCAGCTGGTCGCTCACGAAGGTGCCCTTCTGGAAGCGCCCCTCGACCACCACGCCCTGGTTGGCCTTGAAGAGGTCGGGCGGGGCGCCCTGGTACTCGACAGGATAGGACTGGATGCTGTCGGTGATGATGAAGTGGAGTTGCAGTGTGCTGTCGTTGAAGTGCACGGTGCCGGGCTCGACCAGCCCGCCCAGGCGGATGGTCCGGCCGGCGAACCCCGAGGGGTCCTTGGCGTACTCGTTGGGCAGCACGAAGTACACCAGCGAGTTGTTCAGCGCCTTGTAGATCATGAAACCGGCGACGCCCAGCACGGCGACGCCCAGAATGGCGTAGACGATCTTCTTCAACGTTCGTCCTCGGAATCCGCGGCGCGGCGGGCGCGGCGCGCCAGGTAGAAGGCGTATGCCGCGTAGGCGAGCACGACCTCCAGCCAGCCGGCGGCGACCCAGCGCCAGTGGTGCGCGAGCTCAGACACGGACGACCTCCCCGGTGGCGCCGTCCCCTTCGCGCTGCTCGCGCGCCTCCATGCGCGCGTGCTCGAGCCGGGCGATGCGTACCCGTTCCGACACGAAGGTGAGGTAGACGAGAGCCGCCACCCCGACGTTGAACAGCAGCACGAACAGCATGATCGGCGCCATGGTCACGCCGGTGACGGCCACGCTCAGGGTGGGGTGGAGGGTGCGGAACCAGGCGGCCGCCAGGTAGTTGAACGGCAGGCTGACCGCCACGACGATGCCGATGACCGCGCTGACGCGCCCCCGGCGCGTGGGATCGTCGATGAGGCCGCGCACCACGAAGTAGCCCACCAGCAACGCGAACATCAGCGCGGTGAGCGTGAGCTTGGCGTCCCAGGTCCACCAGGTGTTGAGGGTGGGCTTGCTGTAGGTCATGCCGCTGACGAGCGTGAGCGCGGCGAAGAAGGTGGCGATCTCGGCGTTGGCGACGGCGCGGGCGTCGTCGACCGGGCGCCCCCTCCACAGGAAGGCCATGCCGTAGAGCGCCGTCACGATGACGGCGACGAAGCACACCCACGCCACCGAGACGTGCGCGTACATCATGCGGATCAGCTGCCCCTGGTTGACGTCGGGAGGGCTGACCGCCAGCGCCAGGTAGGCTCCGACGCCGAACAGGATCAGGGTGCTGAGGCCCAGCATGCGCAGCCACCGTGGCCGCGCGAGCGCCTCGTGCCGTTGGCTCATCGTCGCTCCTTCAGCTCGGGTCCCTCGGGACCCGAGCCCCAGTCTACGGTGCCACCGTCCCGGGGTCCGGTTGCAGCGTTGACCGATGCCTCCCCTTCCTTCACTCCTCCACGACAAGATGAAAGATGGCTGTGCAGGTGACGAAGTACACGAGGTCGAAGCCCGCCAGGAGCTGCAGCCAACCGCCCGCCAGGACGGCGTTCTGCAGGCCGATGAGGGCCTCGGTGGAGCGCACCGCGCCGAGCAGCACCGGCACCACCACCGGGAACATCAGCACCGGCAGCAGCGCCTCGCGCGCCTGCAGGTTGGCGGTGAGGGCGGCGTAGAAGGTAGCCACCACCGCGAAGCCCAGCGTCCCCAGCGTCAGGGTGGCGGGCAGCAGCCAGGCGCCCGGCCCCGCCGGAGCGCCGTAGAGCACCAGCGTCACCGGCGTCATCAGCAGTCCCAGTGCCAGCATGTAGAGCCAGTTGGCCAGCAGCTTGCCCAGGAAGACCGCGGCGCGCGGCACCGGGTAGAGCAGGAGCTGGTCGAAGGCGCCCTCCTCGAGGTCGGACTGGTAGCTCTGGGCGGCGGTGATGACGCCGGCGAAGGCCAGCGCCACCCACAGCACGCCGGGCGCGCTGCGCTTGAGCAGCTCGGCGTCCTGCCCCATGGCGAAGGCCATCATGACCAGCGTGACGGCCGAGAAGAACAGCGTCGCGACCGTCACCGCCCGGCTGCGTACCTCCTGCAGCAGGTCCTTGCGCGCGATGGCGAGGACGGCGGCGAGGTCGGTGTTGATGCCGCTCACGGGGCCGGGCTCCGGAGGGCGTCGGCTCGCGGCAGCGCGCGCTGCGGTGGGGGCGCCGTCGCAGCCTGCTGCTGCGGGCGCGGTTGCGGCTGCCGTCGCGGCTGCCGTCGCGGCCGCCGTCGCGATCACGCCCCGCTCCGGCGCAGGCTGCCGCCGGCGAGCTCGAGCACCGCGTCGGCGAAGCGCGTGCTGCGCTCGAGCTCGTGCGAGGCCATCACCACCGTGCGGCCGCGGCTGCGCGCGGCCGCCAGCACGTCGTCGAGCAGGGCCTTGCCGTCCTCGTCGAGGGCGGCGTAGGGCTCGTCCATCAGCCACAGCGGCGGGTCGAGCAGCAGCAGCCGCGCCAGCCCCAGGCGCTTCTTCATGCCGCTGGAGTAGGTGCGCACCAGCGTGTCGGCCACGTCTGTCAGCCCGACGGTCGCCAGCGCGGCGTCGAGGTCGACGGCCGGCAGGCCGCTCAGGGTGGCGGCCAGCTGCAGGTTCTCGCGCGCCGTCAGGACCGGGTAGTTGCCCCCCAGCACGCTCACCAGCCCGATGCGGCGACGCACCTCGTCGCCCTGGCGCTGCAGGTCGTAGCCGAACACCCAGCCGCGCCCCCGGGTGGGGCGCAGGCGGGTGGCCAGCACGCGCAGCAGGGTGGTCTTGCCGGCGCCGTTGCTGCCCTTGAGCACCGCGATCCTGCCGGCCGCCATCTCCAGACGCAGGTCGCGCAGCACCAGCTCGCGCCCGAAGCGCTTGGCGATGCCATCGAGGTGTAGGGCCAGCGCCGCCTCGCGCGACGTTGCGCTTCGGGCCGTGGCGCTCCCCGTCTCGCTCACTTCCCCGCTCACAGCCGCGACTGCAGCCATCCCGGCGTCACCTGCGAGAGATAGGTGTTGAGCTGGGTGTAGGTGCCGGTGACCATCAGCAGCCCGGCGGCGAGCAGCAGCACGCCGGCGGCGCGCTCGACCCAGGGCAGATAGCTGCGGAAGCGTCGGGAGAAGTGCAGGAAGGGCTCGAGCGCCAGCGCGGCGGCCAGGAAGGGCACGGCCAGGCCCAGGGCGTAGACCGCCAGCAACGCGACGCCCTGCGCCAGCGTGCCCGAAGCGCCCGCCAGCGTGAGGATGCCGCCCAGGATGGGCCCGATGCAGGGCGACCAGCCGGCGGCGAACGCCATGCCCAGCAGCAGTGCCCCCCACGGCCGGGTCGCCTCGCCGCGGTAGCGGGGACGGACGTCACGGTAGAGCAGCGGGATCTTCAGCACGCCCAGCATCACCAGGCCGAAGAGCGCCACGACGACGCCGGCGACGATGGTGAGCACGTCACGGTGCTGGCGCAGTACCGCGCCCAACATGCTGGCCGAGGCCCCCATGACGATGAACACCAGCGTGAAGCCGGCGATGAACAGCAGGCTCTGGAGCAGCAGCACACGGCGGCCGCCGGCGATGCCGGCGCTCCCGGCACCCGAAGGCACACCGACGCTCCCCGCGCGTCCACCCACACTTCCGCCGACGCTGCCACCCACGCTTCCGCCTACGAAAGCCAGGTAGCTCGGCACCAGCGGCAACACGCAGGGCGACAGGAACGACAGTAGCCCGGCGACGAAGGCCAGCGGCAGGCTGGGGCTCACCGGTCCGTCTCCGCGCCGGTCCGCCGGGTGCGGCCGCCTCCCGGGCGGGAGCCCGGGGCAGGACGCAGCGGCGTCGACAGCGGCGTCGACAGCGGCGTCGAGAGGCGGGGATCGCGGGCCATCACGCCAGTATGGCCCATCGACGTGACGGGCGTCGTTCCGTGCTGGCGGACGTGCTGGCGGGCGTACACGAACAGACAGCGCCCGGCGTGGATCGCCGGGCGCTGCGTGGGGCCTGGGAGGCCCGCCAGGGGGGAGAGAGGGGGTCGGGTTCGGGTCGGGCTGCGCGCTCGATCGGCGCGTTCAGGCAGGTCGTTCAGGCAGGGCCTTCAGGCAGGTCGTTCAGGCCGCCGAGCCGCCGGTCAGGTGGGCGGTGACGTTGGGGCCCATCTGGTGGAACACGGCGCGGAGCTGGGTGCCGTTCATGGTGAAGGTGTAGATCGCGATGTTGGGGCTCGTGGAGGCGTCCTGCGTTCCCTTGAAGCCGAGCGCTTCGAGGTTCTTGGCGTAGGCGGCGACGACGTCGCTCAGTGAGGCGGAGCCGTGGGTGACGGTGAAGCCGGTGGCCTGGCCGCCGTTGCTGGTGGTGCTGATGTCGGCGATGTTGGCGAGCGTGGGGTAGACCGTGCCGCCCAGCGCGTTGGTCGTCGGGCCGGGCACCCACAGCGTGATGCTGGGCAGCGAGCCGACCGGGGCGCCGCTGGCGAGGTTCACCTGGACCTGGTCGCCGTTCATGCTGAGGCCGATGTAGCCGGTGGTCAGCGTGTAGTCGGTGAAGTCGAAGCCACTGGTGTTGAACACGAAGGTGGCGGGGGCTGCCGAGGCGAAGGCGACGGAGAGCAGGGCGATCAGCCCGAGGGGGATGAGAAGGGCACGCTTCATGACGACTCCTTGGTGCGCGCGCCGGAGCACGCGCTGAGAGGGTTGCTGCGAAGGTTTCGGCCGAGAACGGCCGGGCCCGGGCCCTCTGCCCGGAACCACGTGCAGTGTGCTTCGCAGGTTTGAAGGAGCGATTGCGTCGGCGTGCAGAAGCCGTTGGATTGCGGTGAGGTTCGCGTGAGGGAGGGCTGAGACGGCTCCGAGGCGGGTTCAGCGGGCGCCGCGACCGCCCGAACTGGCCGGCGTCTCGGCCTCATCGCGTCCGGCCTCATCGCGTTCGACCGCGTCGTGGCGCGCGCCGTCCGCCGGCCCGGCCGGGTTTGGAGCGGCGGGGTCTGGAGCGGCGTGGTTTGGAGCAGCGTGGTTTGGAGAGGCGTGGTCTGGAGCGGCGTGGTCCAGCCCGTCCTGGTTCGACCCGGCCTGTTCCGGCCCGGCGTCGTCCGCCCCGTCCTGGTCCGGCCCGTCCCGGTTCGACCCGGCCTGTTCCGACCCGTCCTGGTTCGCTCTGCCCTGGTTGTCCCCGCCCCGGTCGGGCCCGCCGCCGCGCTTTCGCGAGCGGAACAGCACCGTGCCCCCGATGGCGGGTCCGATGGCGTAGCGGCTGTAGTAGGTGAGCAGGCGCCAGGCGAGGATGGCCGCACCCACCTGGCCGATGCCGCCCTCGGCGGCGAACAGCGAGGCGGCGGCGATCTCCAGCAGGCCCGCGCCGCCGGGCGTGGGGAACAGGAAGGCGATGACCATGGGGAGCTGCACCGCAGCCAGGGTCGGCAGCAGCGGCGGTCTGCCGCCGAGGCCCGCCACGATGACGTAGAACGCCAGGTACGTCGCCAGGTAGAGCCCCGCCGTCAGGAGATGGAGGACCGCCTGCAGGCCGATGCCGCGCCGCGAGAGCTGACCGGTGGCGCCCGCCACGCGGTCGAGGAAGTCGAGCGCGCTGTCGCGCCAGCGCCGCAGCCAGGCGATCCGCATGACCGGCCCGACGATGGCCTTGACCCAGTGCAACCGGAACGCCAGCACGTAGTTCAGCGACAGGAACACCACGCCGAGCAGCAGCGCCAGCAGCACCGGGGAGGTCTTGCCGAGCAGGTCGGTGGAGTGCCCCAGCACCACCAGGCCGATCGGCACGGACCAGGTCAGGAAGAAGAGGTCGACCACCCACACATACACGTTCACCGACCACGCGCGCGAGGCCGGGACCCCGTCGCGAACCAGCGACAGCACCACTGCGGGCGCCTGGCCGCTGCCGCCCGGCGTGACGGCGGCGCTCAGCAGGCCCAGCGCATAGGCGCGCAACGAGCGCGCGAAGCCCACCGGTTGCCCCGTCAGGCTGGTGAGCAGCGTCAGGCGCAGCGCGCCGAACAGGTAGTTCACGACGGTCAGTGCGGCGCCCACCAGCAGCGCCCATGCCGGCACCGCCGCGACCGAGGTGACGCTCTCGCCGAGCCACCAGAAGGTCGCCAGGATGCCGAGGGCACCCAGGATCACCGAGAGGGCGACGGCTCGAGCGATGACAGGACCCCTTCCCGCGGAGGCCGCGGCGGCGCCCACCCGAGACGGCACGCGGCCGCGTGGCAGGGCGTTCCCCCGAGGTGCGCTCCGCCGGCCACTGTACCAAGCGGGGGTCGCCCGCGCCGTCGCCGTCGTCAGCTCTGGACGCAGTTCTTGCCCATGCGTTTGGCGCGGTACAGCATGGCGTCGGCCCGGGCCAGCAGGGTGCCGGCGTCCTCCTGCGGGCGGAGGCTGGCCACGCCCAGGCTGACGGTGAGCTGGATGCCGTGGCGCAGGCCGTCCCAACTCTCCGCCTCGACCGCCTCGCGCAGCTTCTCGGCCACCTCCGCGGCGCCGGTGGCGTCCGTGTCGGGCATCACCACCGCGAACTCCTCGCCGCCGAAACGCGCGCACAGGTCGACGTTGCGCAGGTGGGAGCACATGAGTCCCGCCAGGTGCTTGAGCACCTCGTCGCCGACGGTGTGCGAGAAGCGGTCGTTGACCTCCTTGAAGTTGTCGATGTCGAGCATCAACAGCGACAGAGAGGTCCCGTTGCGTTTCGAGCGCGCCAGCTCGGTCTCCAGGCGGGCATCGAGGGCGCGCCGGTTGTGCAGCCCGGTGAGGCCGTCGAGGTTGCTGAGCCGTTCCAGCTCGCCGGCCTGGCGCTCGAGCTGCTGATTGAGCTCACGCAGCTCGCGGTAGGCGCGCGCCAGCTCGACGTTGGTGAGGCGGTCGATCTCGCGGTCCTTGCGCATGCGCTCCACGTCGAACTGCAGCGTCAGCACCTCGGTGCGCACGTCCGAGGCTTCGCGCAGCACCTGCTCGCGGTGGCGGTGATAGGCCTCGTAGTGGTCGAGCGCCGCGTCGCCGTCGCCGGTCTCGCGCAGCGCGCGGGCGAGGCCGTGGTGGGCGCGGTAGATCTCGACCGGCGAGCCGACCTCCTCGGCCGTGCCGAGCGCAGTGTGCAGCGCGCGAAGGGCCTGCTGGGGGCGGCCGCGCGCCAGCTCCGCCTCGCCGCTGCCGAGGAGCGCCTGCGAGCGGGAGCGCTTCTGGGCGGCGGGCCCGAGCTCGTCGAGGCAGCGCCGGAAGGCTTCGAGGGCGTCGTCGGGCCGGCCCAGCTCCAGGTACATGTCGCCCAGGCTGAGCAGGTTGAGGCTGGTGCCATACGCGTCGGACGCCTCGATGCTGCCCCGGAAGAAGCGCTCGGCGGCAGCGTAGTCGCGCTTGCGCTGCATGGCGATGCCGATGGCCCGAAGGGCGGTCGAGCGCTCACGCTGGCGTTCCGGGGCGTCCCCCATGACCTCCAGCGCTCGCTCGGAGTACTCGATGGCGCGGTCGAGGTGGCCGAGGTTGAGGTAGGTCTCGGCGACGCCGTTCAAGGGGCTGGCGGTGAGTTCGGGCGCGATCGGCTCGAGCACGGCGAGGGCGTGGGTGTGGTGCTCGAGAGCCTGCTGGAAGAGCCCCACCTTGTCGTAGCCCCAGCCCAGCCCGTGGCGGGCCAGCGCCTCGCCGATGGTGTCGCCCAGCACGTGCCGCAGGTACGCCTCGAGGTTGGCGTAGAGCAGCGAGGCGGGGAAGTCGCCGAGCCGGAAGCTCGAGATCGCCAGCGCGGTGGCTGCCTTCGCTAGCGCCTCGCGCGAGCGACGCGGCAGCGCCTCCAGCGCCTCGTCCCAGTGCCTGGCGTCGTGGCCGGCGTCGATGTGGGCGGCCTGCAGCGCCTCCAGGGCGTAGGTGCGGGCGAGGTCGTACTCGGTGTCGCGGTAGCAGGCGTGCGCCAGCATGGCCCGGGTGGTGAGGCGCGCCTGGCGGTCGTGCAGGAACTCCGCCAGGTCCGCCGCTTGCTCGGCCAGGGCGCGGAAACGGCGGCCGTCGCCGTCGACGGCCGACCAGGCGGCAGCCAGCGTCGCTTCCAGGCGACGCTCGTCGTCCGGAATCGCGAGCAACGCCTCCAGGTCGGACGGCGGCACGGTGTCGCCCATCGGTAGCTCGTTCCCCTCCGCGCGACCTCCCGGCGCCGCGTCAGGCTTCCATTATGCAAGAGGCAGCCGGAGCGGGACGTGCGGGGTGCGCCTGGTGAGGCTGGGGTGGTTGTGCGCGGTGGTTGTGCCCGGAGTCTGTGCCCGATGGTCGGGTGCGGCCCGCAGGGGCTTGGCGGCTCAGTGGCCTGGGGACTCAGCGGCTCAGCAGCGCGAAGGCGATGTCGGGGCCGTGCTCGAGCCCGTAGGCGAGGTGCACCCACAACCGGGCGAGGTGCTCGAGCTGCTCGGCGGCGCCCAGTGCGCCGCAATCGACCGGCTCGAAGCCGAGGTCGCTCGCCAGCTTGGCGGCGCGCGCCTTGGCGTCCGGGTCGTCGCCGGCCAGGAAGAGGCTGACCGCGTGACCGCCGAAGTGCGGGTCCTCCATGCCGGTGGTGCCGATGCAGTTGAACGCCTTCACCACGTGCGTGCCGGGCAGCGCGCGGGCCAGCAGCTCGGCGGTCGAGCCCGCGCCCTTGGGACGTTCCTGGATGGCGTTGGTGGCGTCGAGCAGCACCTTGCCGCTCAGGTCGCCGAGGCCGATCAGGTAGTCGCGCGCCACCCGCCAGGGCGTGGCGAGCAGCAGCGTGTCGGCTTGCGCCGCGGCCTGGGCGGGCAGCAGCGCGCGAGCGCCCGCGCCGCTGCGCTCCACCAGCTCCCGGACGCTCGCCGAGTCGGGGGTGCGGCTGCCGTAGATGATGGTGTGGCCGGCGCGGGCCCAGGCGGGCCCCAGCGTCGAGCCAACGTTGCCGGTGCCGAGGATGGCGATGTCCATGGCTTCCTCCTCGAGGGTTCGTGCCCCGCGGATGCGGGTCCTGGGGTTCGGGTCCTGTGCGTCCGGGCCCTGTGGGTGCGGTTCGGGGGCGCGCCGGCCGCTGGTGCGGTGGGCGCTGGTGCGGTGGCCGCTGCTGCGCCGGCTGCTGGTGCGGTGGGCGCTCGTGCGCCGTGGTGCGCTTGAGGCCAAGGATACGTCCGGGAGGGTCGCGCCCGCGGTCGCGCAGGGTGCGGGTCGCGTCGGAGGTGCCATGGCGTGGTGCCCATGATTGTGGCGCCCGTGGTGTGGTGCCCATGCCGTGGCGCCCATGGCGTGGCGCTTGCGGGTCGAGGGCGAGCGCGGCCCGTGTCGCGCGCGAGCGAAGGACCGGGCGCGGTTCGTGTCGCGCGCGAGCGAAGGACCGGGCGCCGCCGGACCTACCCTGGAGGCATGTCCGCTGAGACCGCGTCCGCTGATACCGCGTCCACTGAAACCGTGGCCGCTGAAACCGTGGCCGCTAAAAGCGTGTGGCCCGACGATTTCGTATGGCGTGGCCCGGTCCCGGCGCCGGAGGCGTGGGGGAAGCCCGGGCTGGTCATGCTCTTCAACCTGGAGTGCCCGGGTTGCATCTCGCGTGGGGTGCCGTTCCTCAAGCGCCTGGCGGCCGAGCACGGCGAGGCGCTGCAGCTCGTGATGGTGCACACCGCCTTCGGGCACCGCGCTTACCCCCGCGACGAGGTGGTGCCCACGCTGACGCATTTCGCCGAGAGCTTCGCGCGCCTGGAGATCCCGGTGGCGCTGGACGTCGACGGCAGTCTGGCCGAGGCCTGGGGCGCCGAGGGCACGCCGCACTGGCTGGCGTTCGACCGCCACGGCCAGCAGGTGCGCAGCATCTACGGCTCGCAGGAGAACGCCCAGACGCGGCTCGCCTACCTGCTCGAGGAGCTGCTGGCCGAAGACGACGGCGTGCCTGGCTAGCGCTCAGCGCCGGCCGCGCCACCACGACAGCAGGAACACGCCGGCGCCGATGAGCACCGCCGGCAGCAGCCAGTGCGGCCCGTTGCCGGAGGGCTCGTTGACGAGCACCGTCAGCGCGATCCAGAGCAGGGCCGGCGCCAGGGCCCAGCGCTGGCCGCCCTGTCCCTTGGGCAGCAGGTAGAGGGTGGTGAAGGTGGCCGCGAAGCCCAGGAACAGCAGCGGCGCCGGGTTCCAGCCCGGGAAGAGCGCTTCGGAGCCCACCACCAGCGCCACCGAGCCCAGCACCCCGGCCGGCAGCAGCGCCCACCAGCTGCGCCGGCTGGCGACGTAGACCAGACCGAAGGCCAGCGCCGGGTATCCCAGCGCCGCGACGCCCGCGAAGCGGCCGGCGCTGGGGATGGCGAACGCCCCGATCACGGCGAACAGCGCGATGCGCGCGCCGATCGGCAGGCGGCCGCGCGTGGCCCACCAGGCGGCGCCGCCGATGGCGAACAGCAGCACCAGCCGCAGCAGGCCGGGCAGCGCGCCCAGCGCCGGGTTGCGCACCACTACCGCCAGCACGCCGGCGGCGATCAGCACCACGCCGACGGTGGCCGAGGAGTTACGCCGTGCCATGGCCGGCTCCCCCCGCCGTCGTGTCGTCGGTCGTGTCGTCGGTCGTGTCGTCCGCGGGTGCGTCCTTGGTCGTGTCCTTGGTCGTGTCGCCTGCGGCGCTGAGGGGGGCGTCGCAGGGCGCGTCGACCATGAGGGTGGTGCCCTCCCCCTCGCCGCTGGTCAACGACAGGGTGCCGAGGATCTGGCGGGCGCGCTCCTGCATGGAGCGCAGCCCCAGGTGGTCGGCGCCCGTGGGTCCGTTGCCCGGCCCGCCTGCGTGCGGGTCGAAGCCGACGCCGTCGTCGGCGACGGTGAGCCGCACGTGGCCGTCGCCGCCGGTCAGCGCCACGCGCACGTGCGATGCGCGGGCGTGCTTGACGACGTTGTGCAGCGCCTCCTGGGCGATGCGGTAGAGCGCCTGCTTGGTGGCGAAGGGGGCGGCGGGCTCGAGCGCCGCATCGAGGGTGGTGTCGATGCCGTGGCGCGTCTCCAGCACGTCGAGCTGCTTGCGGAGCACGCCGATCAGCCCCTCGTTCTCGAGCGACTCCGGGCGCAGCACGAAGATCAGCGCCCGCATCTCCTTGATGCCGGCCTGGGCGAGGTTCTCGACGTAGTCGAGCGCCTGCCGGGCGTCGTCGGGCGAGGTGTCGAGCTTGCGCTGGGCGGTGTGGGTGCCGAGCAGGATGGCGTAGAGGGCCTGGCTGACGGAGTCGTGCAGCTCGCGCGCGAGGTGCTGCCGCTCCTCCAGGGCGGCGCGCTCCTGCACGCGTTGGTAGAGGTGGGCGTTCTCCAGCGCCACCCCGATCTGGTTGGCGAACGCGACGGTGAGCTGGCGGCGCTCGGTGCTGTCGGCAGCGTCGTCACCGCCCGCGTCGTTGCGGTTGTCGTTGCGGTTGTCGTGGGAGTTGTCGTCGCCGGTGTTCGCAGCGGTGCGGTCGCCGGCGGGGACGTGGGCGGCGGCGCGAGCACTGGCGGGGGCGCGGGTCACCAGCAGCACGCCTACCGTCGCGTCGCGCACCACCAGCGGCACGGCCAGCAGCGGGGCGCCGCCCGCGCTCGCTTCCAGTGGGTCGCGGGCGGCCAGGGCGCGCGTCAGCAGGGCCGGGTCGGCGCCGGGCTCGGCGCCGCGGCCGGCGACGCGGCGCACGCCGGCGCCCGGCACGGGCTCGTAGACGGTGGCGCCGGTGCAGGCCACGGCGGCCTCCAGGCGTTCCAGGATCTGCGCCAGGAGCGGCCCGAGCTCGAGGGTGAGGGCGGTGCTGTTGGAGAGCTCGAGCAGCGCGCTGAGGTCGGCGGTGCGCTCGCGCACGCGGCGCTCCAGCAGGTCGAGGGCCTCGGCCAGCTCCGTGGACATGTTGTTGAAGGCCTCGGCCAGCAGCCCCAGCTCGCTCTTGGAGGTGACGGGCAGCGTGACGCCCCGCTCGCCGGCGGCCAGCTCGCGGGTGGCGCGCATCAGCTCGGTGATCGGCTCGGTGAGCAGGCGGCGGCTGAAGAGGGTGGCGCCCACCAGCGTGAACAGGAAGATGGCGAAGAGGTTGATGAGGGTCGAGCGCACGATGCCGCGCAGGTCGAGCGGCTGGGGGGCCGGCGTGCCGGTCGTGGTGCCGGTGGTGGTGCCGGTCGTTTCGGGTGCGGTGCCCGGCTCGGTTCCGGGCGCCGGCTGGCTGAGCTGCACCACCCCGACACGCGCCTGCTCGAAGGCGCGGGTGAGCTGGATGGCGGTGGCGCCCGCCAGCACCGCCACCACCGCCAGGATCAGCAGCGCCAGGCGCGTCTGCAGGCGGTGGATCAGCGGGACGGTCTCGAAGGCGCTGGCGCCGGTGGCGGATCCGGTGCCGGCGGGATCGGGGCCCGGCGGGTCGCTGTGGGAGGGATCGTGCTGGGGTTGGTCGGTGGGGTGCGGCGGGGGGACGCGCTCGGGGTCGCTCATGGCGCCGCTACTCGAGCCCGGCCAGGCCCTCCTTGAGGGCGAAGAGGGCGGCCTGGGTGCGGCTCTGCAGGTCGAGCTTGGAGAGCACGCTGGAGACGTGGGTCTTCACGGTGACCTCCGAGACCCCCAGGCGGCCGGCGATGTCGCGGTTGGTGAGGCCCTTGGCGACGAGCCGCAGGGTCTCGGTCTCGCGCGGGGTCAGCACCTCGCGCATCTCGGGCGTGCGTACCTCGCGCACCAGGCGCTTCTGCACCTTGGGGTCGAAGCGCACCTCGCCGCGCGAGGCGGCGCGCACGGCCTCGAACAGCGCCTCCGGGCCGGTCTCCTTGAGCAGGTAGGCGGCGGCGCCGGCCTCGACCGCGTCGATGACGAGGCGGTCCTCCAGCACGCTCGTGAGCGCGACCACCTCGACCTCGGGGTGCTCGGCCTTGATGGCGCGGGTGGCCTCGACGCCGTTCATGACGGGCATCAGCAGGTCCATCAGGACGACCTGGGGGGCGAGCGCGGCCACGCGCTCGATCGCCTCGCGGCCGTTGGCGGCCTCGCCGACGACCTCCAGGTCGGGCTCGAGCGAGAGCACCATGCGCAGCCCCTGGCGCACCACGGTGTGGTCGTCGACCAGCAGCACGCGGATGGGGCCGGGGTCTGAGGGCCGGGTTCTGAGGCGCCGGAGTCGGGTGTGCTGGGGTTGGAGGCGTCGGTCACGGGAATCTCCCTGCGGTGCCGCCAGCTTACCGCCGGGCCCCGCGCGCGGCCTCCACCTTTGGTAGGAGCAGGGTCCCCACCTTTCCGCAGATGCGGCGTGCCGGGCCCGCGGCTAGCATCGGGGTCGGAGGACAATCGTGATGGAAGCTTCGACGGGCAAGGACCGCAACACCACGATCGGGTGGATCCTGGTCATCCTGGGAGGGCTTGCGTTGCTCTCCAACTTCGGCATCTTCCAGGGCATGAGCCACCTGGTGGGCGCGCTGTTCTTCGCGTTCCTGGGTGGCCTGGCGCTGCGGCACTACCAGCGCAAGCACCGCACCGGCTCGCTGGTGGGCGCCTTCGTTCTGTTCGGGCTGGCGGCTGCCGCCGCGGTGTCCGGGGCGCTCTCGGGCTTCTTCTTCCTGGGGCTCATCGGCGCCGGCTTCGCGGCCATCTACTACACCGACCGCGAGCGCTGGTGGGCGGTCATCCCGGCCGGCACGCTGCTGTCGCTGGCGGTGGTGGCGGCTCTCGACGAGCTCGCGCCGCGCTACGAGTCGGGCTCGGTGCTGTTCATCGGTCTGGCGGCCACCTTCCTGCTGCTCACGCGGCTGCCGGAGGATCCCAAGCCCTGGGCCATCTACCCGGCCATCGCGTTCGTGGTGCTGGCCGTGCTGGGGCTCTCGGTGGGCGGCAACTGGGTGCTGCCGCTGGCGCTGGTGGGGGTGGGGGTGTACCTGCTCTACCGGCGCAACGGGCTCGAGCACGAGGCAGTGACCGGGACCGCCGGGTCGCCGACGACGCCTGAGAGCACGATGGTTCCATCGAGCACCGAGGCCGCGGGTGGGACGACACACGGGTCGGTCGCGGAGAGCACGGAGGCGGGAGACGCGCGGGCCTCGGAAGCGGGTGTGGAAGCCGCGGACGCCGAGGGCCAGGACGCGAACGGTCAGGACGCTTCCACGCCTATCGAGCCCGGTGACGAGGACCCTCGCATCTGAGCGACGGGTGGCGAAGCGGACCCAGCGCCGGCCGGGCGGCCCTGCGCGCCGAGTGGCGCCGGGGCCGCCCGGCCTCCATGGTGTTCCCGATCGCCTTGGCGGGGATGGCCGGTGCATGGGCCGGGGTGACGCCAGTTGCATCGGGGGGCGCGGTTGGGCTAAGATTGTCAGGCTGTGCGCTCGTGGGCCGCCCATCCGCGCAAGCGGAGGCAGATCAGCGGTTGGCAACCCGAGCGATCCTAGGACGAGACCCCAACCCTGCGGGAGACGACGATGAAGTACAACAAAGGCGCCATCCTGCGCTCGATCGAGCAGCCCTTCATGCGCGACAACGTGCCGGACTTCGACAGTGGCGACACGATCCGCGTCGACTACAAGGTCGTCGAAGGCAACCGTAGCCGCATCCAGGCATTCGAAGGCGTCGTCATCGCCAAGAAGAACGGCAAGGGCGCGCGCTCGAGCGTGACGGTTCGCAAGGTGTCGTTCGGCGAGGGCGTCGAGCGCGTCTTCCCGATCCACTCGCCGCTGATCGACCAGATCGTGGTGGTGCGGCGCGGCCGCACCCGGCGCGCGAAGCTCTACTACCTGCGGAATCTCCGCGGCAAGAAGGCGCGTCTGCGCACCGACACGGCCCGTCAGGAAGTGGACCGCGCCGCTGCCCGCGCTGCGCGCGAGGAGCTGAAGAACGCCGCCGCCAAGGGCGAGACCGCCGCCGAAGCGGGCGGCAAGAGCTCGGGCAAGAGCACGAGCGGCAGCAAGAAGTCCAAGACGAAGTGATCGAACGCGCGGCTTCCGCGCGTTCTTGACACCTCGACTACCCGCCGACTATCCTTCTTCTTGCCTGTCTCGGCGGGCGACAATCCATCCCATGGGGCTGTGGCGCAGTTGGGAGCGCGTCTGAATGGCATTCAGAAGGTCAGGGGTTCGAATCCCCTCAGCTCCACCAAAACCCCGTCCAGGACGGGGTTTTTCCATTGCGTCTGAATTCTCGCACACGTGCGAAGGGGAATGTGTGCGAACCGTGTGCGAAATGGCGTGGTCGTTTCTTGACCCCTCGTCACTCGGTTTGGCGGGTCCGAGGCAATGAGGGAAGGTGATCGGGCGCTTCGGGGCTGCCCCAGCGAAGTACCCCGGCGCACCTAGGGTGGGGTTGCGTCTGGCCCCCTCGGGGTAGCCTCCAATCTCTTGCGGTTATCGCCATATCGTCAGACAAATCCGGGATATATTCAAGGAAATGTCTGACGGAATTGACCATGACGGGCTCTACCAGCTTGCCGAGGGGCAAGCCGGTTACTTCACGACGCAGCAAGCGCTCGACGCGGGCATGGATGACAGCACGCTCAGCTACCATGCCCGGCCAGGTGGCCGTTACGAGCGCGTTCGATCGGGGCTCTACCGACTGCGCAACTTCCCGTCGAGCCCGCACGAAGAGGTCGTAGCCTCCTGGCTTCCACTGCGTGATGACGGCGCGGTGGTGTCCCACGAGAGCGCGCTCGAGCTGTACGGTCTGTCCGACATCATCCCGCGAGCGGTTCATCTCACCCTCCCGCGATCCAAGAGGGGGCACCGGCGGCGGCAGGGGGTACAGCTACACGCCGTCGAGAATCCGCCTGGCCCGACGGAGGTGCGACAACTCGGCGCCGTCATGGTGACAACGCCGGAACGCAGCATCGTCGATGCGCTCGCCGCGGGCTCCCAACCTGAACAGATCGAGCTTGCCATCCAGCAGGCGATCGAGCGTGGGCTGACGACGCCTGATCGACTGCGCCGCGCAACAAGCGGGCGGTCAACGCGGGTGAGGAAGCAGGTGGATCGAATCCTGGGGGCGCCAAGCAAATGAAGTATGCCTCGGCGGCGGCGTTTCGCGCTGCTCTGGAGCAACGCCTGAAGCACGACGCGGACGGTGATGGAGCCAGGCTGATGCGATTGAGGAAGCGCGTCGCTTTCGACCGCCTCCTGGTGCGCCTCGAGGCTGTCGCCTCCGGCCGGTGGCTGTTGAAAGGCGCGTATGCGCTCGACTTGCGGATGGGCGACCGGTCGAGAACGACGATGGATGTGGACATCGAGTGGCAGGCCGACGCCGACGAGGCGCATGAGGCCCTGCTGGATGCGTCGCAGCATGATGCAGGCGACTACTTCGTCTTCGAGATCGAGCGGACGCAGCGAACGCCGGACCAACTCGGCGGAAGCGTGCGGTTCAACGTTCTCGCGAGTTTGGCGGGGCGCTTGTTCGAGCGGTTCGTCCTGGACGTGGGCTTCAAGCAGAAGGGAAACGAGCCTGTGGGGCGTGTGGCGCTCCCGAACGATCTGGCGTTCGCGGGTGTCGGGTCCGCCGAGATCGGCGCCATTCCCGTCGAGCTCCAGATCGCGGAGAAGCTGCATGCGTACACGCGAACGTTCGGCGCGAGCCGGAAGAGCAGCCGCACCAAGGACCTGGTCGATCTGGTGCTGATCGCTGAGTCGTTGCCTGTGGATGCCGCAGCGTTGCGGAGGGCGATCGAGGATACGTTCGCCGAGCGTGGTACGCACGCCAAGCCCACCGAACTTCCCGGTCCGCCTGCCGGGTGGGCGCCCCCGTTTCGGGCAATGGCGGGAGCTGTCGGTATCTCGCCCGACTTGGGTGAAGGGCACCAATCTGCCGCGGCCTTCCTTGATCCAGTTCTCAAGGGGATCGTTTCGGCCGGCACGTGGAGTCCGATGGACTTGGCTTGGACGAAGACTTAGCACCTCGGCGCCGGACTCGAGTCGGTTCGACGAGTCAGAGGTACTAAGGCATACACTCTGTTCAGGGGCCCCACATGCCAATACCCGACTATCAGAGCTTCATGCGCCCGCTCCTGGCCGCGCTCTCGGATGGCAACGAACATCGGGTGCGCGACCTCTACGAAGCGCTCGCCAAGGAGTTCGACCTCACGCAGGCAGAGAGGACGCACCTGCTTCCCAGCGGAAAGCAGCCCGTCTATCAGAACCGGATCGGGTGGGCCAAGACCTACTTGGCGAAGGCTGGCCTTGTCTCACAGCCGAAGCGTGGCGTGGTCGCCATCACCGACGCTGGGCGCGCGGCGCTCGAGAACAACGACATCATCAACAACGATGTCTTGAAGGAGTTCGAGTCCTTCCAGGAGTTCGTTGGCAAGTCCGCTGCGGGCAACGGTGGGAAGGCGGCCAGCGACAAGCTGGCGGCGCGGCCGGCTGCCTACGATTCGGACGCCACCCCGGAGGAAGTGCTCGAGAACGTCTACCAAACGCTCAAGAGCAATGTCGCGGAGGAGCTTCTCGACGCCATGCGTGCCACCTCGCCGGAGCAGTTCGAACGCATCGTCGTCGACCTGCTGGTGGCCATGGGCTACGGCGGCAGCGTCCACGATGCGGGCCAGGCGATCGGCGGAAGCGGCGACAACGGCATCGACGGCATCATCAAGCAGGACCGCCTCGGTGTAGACAACATCTATGTTCAGGCCAAGCGATGGCAGAAACAGACGCCTGTCGGGAGCCCCGAGATCCGCACCTTCGCCGGAAGCCTCGCCTACCACAAGGCGACACGGGGCGTGTTCCTGACGACCAGCGGCTTCACCGAGAGCGCGATCAAGACCGCCAGCCAGCTCGGCAACATCGTGTTGATCGACGGTATGCGCCTCGCGGACTTGATGATCGAGTTCGACGTGGGGGTGAGCTCGGTCGCTCGATACGAATTGAAGCGCGTCGACCACGACTACATCGAGGGGGAATGATGGACATCGGTCGTATCGAGAGAGTGGCGCTGCAATCGGTGTGGCCCCATGAGGCCCACGACTTCACCCGGTGGGTGACGGACAACATCGATGTGTTGGCGGAGGCTTTGGGCCTACAGATAGGAAGCGCGGAGCGCGAGCAGGCCGCAGGTCCCTTCAACGCAGACATCGTCGCGACGGATGCCAGCGGCGATCCGATCATCATCGAGAACCAATACGGCAAGAGCGACCACGACCATCTCGGAAAGCTGCTCACGTACATGACGGCGTTCGAGGGCTCCACGGCGGTATGGGTAGTTGAAGAGCCGAGGCCCGAGCACGTCCGGGCGATCTCGTGGTTGAACGAGGCGTCATCTGGAGCCTTCTTCTTGGTCAAGGTCGAGGCGATCCGTATCGGCGAGTCTCCGGCGGCGCCGCTGTTCACGCTAATCGTCGGTCCGAGTGATGAGTCCCGACAAGTAGGGATGAAGAAGCGGGAAATTGCGGAGCTCGAGACCGTGCGGGTTCGATTCTGGGAGGAACTTCTGGATCGTGCGAATCAGGTGTCGCCGCTCCATGCCAATGTCAGTCCGAGCAAAGGCGGGTGGATCGCTGCTGGCGCCGGCATTGGCGGCGTCGTGTACAGCTATGTCGCCAACCAACACGTGATGCGGGTTGAGCTCTACATCGACACCAGCGATGCGGCGAAGAACCTCGCGATTTTCGATCGACTCCACCAGCATGCTGAGGCGATAGAGGAGGAGGTCGGTCACGGACTATCTTGGCAGCGGCTCGAGGGAAAACAGGCCTGCCGGATCGCCTGGGATGTTCCCGCTGGCGGCTATGTGGATGAGGAGAAGTGGCCGACCGTCATCGAAGAGGCCGTCGATGCGATGACCCGGCTCGAGCGCGCAATCCGGCCACGCCTCGAAGGTGTGAGGCAGGCTATTCGATAAGACCCCCACCCAAGGGATGTAAGGTCGATCTTGGCGGCCTTCGTAGTGAGACCCGGAGCGTTCGGTTTACCTGGCAACACTATGGATGAGTCAAGTAGGGGCCAGAGCCGGCGCGCCTCGCCAGCCGCCTCACAGAAGTGAGGGGTTGTTTCGTTTGAAGGAGTCCAGGATGGCCAGCGAACCTCGAAGAAGGGAGGCTGGCTCTGGTTCAGCATTGGGTGCAAGGAGCCCGTGATCCTATGGCTGTACCCTGGGAGTATTCCGCCTGAAGGAAGACGCGAGACGAGGCGACACTCGGAGAAGGATGATCAAAGACCGTCCACGGCAAGAACAAGCGATGCCGTACATGTGCGGGGGTGTTTCGTGTGCGCCATCTTCGGATGGGAGCGTTGGAGGAGGGCTGAGCTTCAATGACAGGTGACCCTATAGCCGCTGCGCTGTCCGAACCCCATCCGGAGGTAGACCAGGCCTACGCGGCGCGAACGAACCAAGGCTTCCTTCTGCGCGAGGTTGCGCTCGTTGCAGATTTCCTCCTATCCGGCACATCTCAGGCGGAGATCGAGCGCCTGGTGAAGGAGGAGGACATCTTCCAACTCCGCGCAGCTAGGAGCAGGCAGACCATCCTACGAGCTGTGAAGGAACGCCTTTCGGGCGCCCCCAAGACGCTGTTAGCGTTTCTATCTGGGGGCAACCTAGACGTGCGGCGCCTGACGAACTTCTATCTGATCCTTCTGCATCACCGCTTGTTGCGAGAGTTCATTGCCGAGGTGGTGTTGGCCGAGATGAGCCGGCTGGCCACCGTTGTCTCTTCTTCCGAGATCAACGACTTCTTTGAACAGAAGCGCATGCAAGTCCCCGATGTTGGGTCGTGGAGCGAGCAAACCGTTCAGAAGGCCCGCAGCAACATGCTCAACGTGTGCTCCGCAGCCGGCGTCCTGCGTCCGGTCGACCGCCGGACCTACGAGATTCGACCACAACTCGTCCCTGCTGAACTCCGGACTGAGCTCATTGCTGCAGGGCGCGAGTCCTTCTTGCCCCTCCTCCTCGAAGGGGGCAGCGCATGAAGCAGGCTGACCTCGACGCACGGCTCCGGGCCCTTCCGGCGGCGCTCTCGAATCCCGAATTCCTCGCGAACAAGGGAATCGGGAACGAGATCGGGTTCTACATCTTCGCATACGACCCGAAGGATGAGCCGATTGTTGGCGCCTACGTTCCGCGCCTCAAGGCAAGGCTTGAGGGCGCGGAGTATCGCCTGAACGTGATCGAGTTCAATCTCTACCTACTGATCCTGGACCTGCTTGAGGAACGCGGTCTGCTCGAGCAGACCTTCGAGCTGGAGGCGAAGAAGGGTTCTGCTACGGCAGAGAAGGCCCTGCGCCGGATCGTGCGGCCAGAGAATCTCATCAAGCTGATCCAGTCTCGGCTTGCAGGGACGAACCCTGACATCGTGTTCCTTACCGGCGTAGGCGCCGCTTATCCGCTTGTGCGCTCCCACACGGTGCTCAACAACCTTCACTCTGTGATTGACCAGGCTCCGCTCGTCATGTTCTTTCCAGGGTCGTATGACGGGCAAGAGCTTCGTCTATTCAACATGCTGAAGGACGACAACTACTCCCGCGCATTCCCGCTGCTGGATACGGTGCCATAGGAGGTTTGGGGTGAGCCCGCTTCGTCTGTTTGAAAACGATATCAAGCGTGACATCAACGGCGTCATCAAGGTGGGGCAGCTCACCGAGAAGGACGTCCGCCAAGAGCTCGTGGAATACGTGCTCACGCGCGAGTTGCGCAAGTACTTCACCGAGTTCTATCAGCGCTACACGGACTCCATGGACACCCCAACCGACAAGACGGGTGTCTGGATCTCGGGCTTCTTCGGCTCGGGCAAGTCCCACTTGTTGAAGATCCTGGCCTACCTCCTCGAGAACCGCGCAGTAGACGGTCAGAACGCGCTTGGGTACTTCGAGCCGAAGGCATCGGATGCCATGCTCTTCGGCCGCATGGAGCGAGCGGGCAACGCGCCCAACGACGTCATCCTCTTCAACATCGACTCGAAAGCAGAGGCGTCGAGCAAGAGCGACAAGGAAGCCATCGTGAAGGTCTTCATGCGAGTGTTCGACGATCACCTTGGCTACTTCGGGGCGTCACCCGAGATCGCCGATTTTGAGCGGCGGCTCGCGAAGCAGGGAAGATACGAGGCGTTCAAGGAGGCCTACCAGCGGGTTCAGGGGGCGTCGTGGGTCGAAGACAGAGAGAACTGGGACTTCCGGGAAGACCAGATCACGCAGTGCCTGCAAGAGGTCCTAGATATGACGGCCGAGGCGGCACACAACTTCTTCGACCGGTTCGGAGAAGCCTACACGCTTAGCGTGGAGGGCTTCGCCAAGATCGTAAAGGAGTACCTCGACAGCAGACCCGCACAATATCGCGTGGTGTTCATGGTCGATGAAGTGGGTCAGTACATCGGCGAAAACACCGACCTCATGCTGAACCTACAGACGATCGCAGAGGACCTCGGGACCCAATGCGACGGGCGAGCCTGGATCGTCGTGACCTCGCAGGAAGACATCGACTCGATCACTCAGAATCGTGTCAAAGGGAACGATTTTTCCAAGATCCAGGGTCGGTTCAAGACGAGGTTGAGTCTTTCGTCGGCAAACACCGACGAAGTCATCAAGCTCCGCCTGCTCGATAAGACCGAAGAGGCCAATCAAGCGTTGCACAAGCTCTTCGAGGAGAAGGACCAGGTGCTTCGCAATCAGATCCGTTTCTCGGCGGGCACAGCGGACATGCCGGGGTACCGGAACGGCGACGACTTCTCAAAGAGCTATCCATTTGTTCCTTACCAGTTCACATTGCTGCAGAAGGTATTCACGCAGATTCGCATCCACGGAGCCTCGGGGAAGCATCTCGCACAGGGCGAGCGCTCCATGCTGGATGCGTTCCAGATTGCGGCGCAACTACTAAACGACAGACCGCTTGGATCGCTGGCGCCGTTCCACCTCTTCTATCAAGCGGTGGAAGGATTCCTTGACGCCTCTGTCAAGACGGTGATCACGCAAGCAGTCGACAATGCCCGACTGGAGGCCGAAGACCTCGATCTTCTCAAGACGCTCTTCATGATCAAGTACGTCAAGGAGATCAAGGGGACGGCAGAGAACCTCGCGACCCTCGAGCTGGCACAAATCGATGAAGACCGCGTGAACCTGCAGAAGCGGATCGAAGCGTCCCTCGCCCGCCTCGAGCGGGAAACGCTGATCCAGCGCAACGGCGACGTGTTCGAATTCCTCACCGACGAGGAGCAGGACGTCGGCCGCGAGATCAAGAACTTCACCGTCAACCCGGGCGAGGTTCCGAACGAGCTCCAGAAGATCGTATGGGGCGAGATCTACGACACTCGCAAGTATCGGTACGACAAGCGACACGACTACGGCTTCAACCGCAAGCTGGACGGGTCGTGTACGGGGGTCAAACGGACGACCTGACCCTTCACATCGTCACCCCGGACGGGGACGAGTACGGAGACCTTCGCAACGACAGCGTTGCGCTCATGCGTTCTGGGAACGGCACGACAGCCATCGTGCGCTTACCGGATCAGCGCGGTGCGTTCGATGACTTGATTCAGTTCGTCAAGACGGATCGCTACCTCACACAGAAGACCGGAAACGTGTCGAGCGCCTCCGTGAAGGCAATCCTCCAGGCGCGGGCGGACGAGAATCGCATGCGACGTCAGCGCGTCGTCGATACGCTGAGGAACCTCGTCGTTCATGCGGACGTGTTCGTGAAGGGCGCGAAGCTGGACCTCAATGCGGGCAGTGCAAAGGATGTGCTGGAGGGCAGCCTTCGGGCCCTGGTCGAGAACACCTTCACCAAGCTCGGCTACGTTCAGAGCTCGTTTGACAGCGACGAGGACATCGACGCGCACTTCGCGACGAAACGACCGCTCAGATGCTCGACGGCCAAGATCCAAATGCGCGAGCTCAGCAGGAGATGCACCACTGGCTGACGGAACAACAGGCGCGACATCAGACGGTGACGCTTCGGATGCTTGAGGATCACTTCGGAGGAAGCCCGTACGGATGGGCCAAGCGGGACGTTGATGGTGTTCTGGCAGAGCTGCTTGCTCGTGGTCAAGCAGAGCTGAAGCGTGCCCAAGCGTCCGTAGACCTGAATGAGCCGGGCCTGATCGGCAAGATGACGTCCAAACAGGGGTTGGACAGCTACACGGTTCGAGTTCCCCGGGTTGTCGATCAGGACGCTTTGCGCGTTGCGCGCCAACTGGCGCAAGGCGCTCTTGGCTTGCCGACAGTGCCGTCAGAAGCGCAGAAGCTTTACGAGCGATACCGGCAGGTCCTCGACATGAAGATCGAGAGCCTGCGGCGGAATCTATCGCGGGCTCAGCAGGGTGCCTATCCATTCAAGGACATACTGGAGGCCCACGAGGGTCTCTTGAGCCGGCTCCTTGCCGCGTCCGGTGCTGCGACGTTCTTTGAAGAACTCAAGACAACAAGGATGCCTTCGAAGACATGGTTGACGAGTCGGCCGTTGTCGAGGCCTTCTATCGGACCAAATCGATCACTTCGATGAAGCGCGTGGGACGCTCGAGGCGCTTGCCCCCGAACTCGAATACGTTGACGACCCCGAACTAAAGGAGAACGTCGACAAGGTCCGGGAATCCTCCGAAAAGGACGACCCAGCGAACGATATCCCGAGCCTGGCCGGGCTTCTCAAACCCGTGGTCGGCAAAGTGGAGACGTTGCGTGAGCACTACAAGGAAGATGCGCTCCAAGCCTGGCAGAGGGCCTGTGACCAAGTCGCGACCCTGGCGACAAAGGAGAGTTTGCCTGAGCCGGATCGTCAGCGACTCCTGGAACCGATCGAAACCTTGAAGGAGGAGATCTCCAAGGTGGGGTCGATCGACGCGGCAGTTGCCCGCAAGGCGCGCGTAGAACAGGTGAGATACCAGGTCGAGAAAGCCATTATCGACCGCATCAATGCGCTCGCATAGAATGCTGGCCAAACGGAGGTTCGACCCATCAAGGTCTTCCGGCCTGCGAAGCTGCTTCGAAGGCGACGCTCGAGACGAAGTCCGACATCGACGCGTACATCGACGGGCTTCGAGGGGAGCTTCATCGTGCCTTCGATGCGGGCAATCGCATTCGGCTGGAGTCAGTCCGCAGGTCTGCAAGGCGTCGTTTGCGTAGAGAAAACGGAGGGGATGTCGTGGATCGCAGTGCTGTTCGTTCTTTTGCTGTGTGGGCGCGTGGTTT
>CAVSGP010000006.1:0-232123 GCA_963727505.1 uncultured Trueperaceae bacterium
TGCTCACTCATCCATCCTTTAGTCAACCAAAAGGTTAAGTTACTAAGGGCACACGGTGGATGCCTTGGCAGCCGAACCGATGAAGGACGTGGCTACCTGCGATAAGCTTCGGGGAGCTGGAAGCAAGCGTTGATCCGGAGATTTCCGAATGGGGAAACCCAGCGGGGCGAACCCCCGTTACCCGCGACTGAACACATAGGTCGTGTGGAGGGAACCCAGGGAACTGAAACATCTAAGTACCTGGAGGAAAGAAAAGAAACCTCGATTCCCCTAGTAGCGGCGAGCGAAGAGGGAATAGCCTAAACCGCCTCCCACGGGAGGCGGGGTTGTAGGACCAGCATCATGGACTCGAGCGTCTAGTCGAACCGCACTGGAAAGGCGGGCCACAGAAGGTGAAAGCCCTGTAGGCGAAAGGCGCGGAAGCTTAGCTGGCACCTGAGTAGCGCGAGCCACGTGGAATCTCGCGTGAATCCACGGGGACCACCCCGTAAGGCTAAATATTCCGGCTGACCGATAGTGAACCAGTACCGTGAGGGAAAGGTGAAAAGCACCCCGTGAGGGGAGTGAAATAGTACCTGAAACCGTGTGCTTACAAGCAGTCACAGCCCTATGCGGGCCCCTAGGGCCCGAACGGGTGGTGGCGTGCCTCTTGAAGCATGATCCTGCGACTTACTGGCAGTGCCAAGTTTAAGCCGATAGGCGGAGGCGTAGCGAAAGCGAGTCTGAATAGGGCGTTCAGGCGCTGTCAGTAGACCCGAAACCGGATGAGCTAGCCATGGCCAGGATGAAGCCTCCGTAACAGGAGGTGGAGGTCCGAACCCGTTGAGGTTTAAAACTCTTGGGATGAGCTGTGGTTAGGAGTGAAAAGCTAACCGAATCCGGAGATAGCTGGTTCTCCCCGAAATAGCTTTAGGGCTAGCCTCGGGGGTTTACCAGTGGCTGTAAAGCACTGATTGGGCTAGGGGGCTTACCAGCTTACCAAACCCTGTCAAACTCTGAAGGCTACTGGTCCATACCCCGGGAGTCAGTCTGCGTGAGCTAACTTTCGTAGACAAGAGGGAAACAACCCAGACCGTCAGTTAAGGTCCCCAAGTCATGGCTGAGTGGAGAAGGATGTGGAGACGCTAGGACAGCTAGGAGGTTGGCTCAGAAGCAGCCATTCCTTTAAAGAGTGCGTAATAGCTCACTAGTCGAGCGTCTCTGCGCCGAAGATGATCGGGGCTAAGCCATGCACCGAAACTACGGCAGTGCAGCCTATGGCTGTGCTGGGTAGGGGAGCGTTCCGTAGGCCGTTGAAGCGGTACCGCAAGGAGCCGTGGAGGTATCGGAAGTGCGAATGCAGGAATGAGTAACGATAAGAAGGGTGAGAATCCCTTCCGCCGAAAGCCCAAGGTTTCCTGAGCAAGGGTCGTCCCCTCAGGGTTAGGCGGGACCTAAGGCGAGGCCGAAAGGCGTAGTCGATGGACAGCAGGTCAATATTCCTGCCCTGCTTCCGTGGAGTGATGGGGTGACGCATTAGGATAGGCCAACCGGAGCCATGGCTGAGCCCGGCGGCCTGCGAAGCTGCGAGGGATAGGCAAATCCGCCCTCGAATACAGTGACGTTGGTCGGGAAGGCCCTACGGGGCTGATAACTGGTCGAATCCACGGTGCCAAGAAAAACCTCTAAACGTTGAAGCGGAAGCACCCGTACCAAAACCGACACAGGTGGGCGAGTGTAAGAGCACTAAGGCGCGCGAGAGAACTCTGGTTAAGGAACTCTGCAAAATAGCCCCGTAACTTCGGGAGAAGGGGTCCCGCGTGTAGGGTTGTCATTCGTGACTGCCCGAGGCGGGCGCAGTGAATTGGCTCTAGCGACTGTTTACCACAAGCACAGCACTCTGCTAACCCTTGAAGGGGATGTATAGGGTGTGACACCTGCCCGGTGCTGGAAGGTTAAGGGGAGGCGTGCAAGCGCCGAACTGAAGCCCCAGTGAACGGCGGCCGTAACTATAACGGTCCTAAGGTAGCGAAATTCCTTGTCAGGTAAGTTCTGACCTGCACGAATGGTGTAACGACTGGAGCGCTGTCTCAACCAGAGACTCGGTGAAATTGAACTGGCCGTATAGATGCGGCCTACCCGCAGCAGGACGAAAAGACCCCGTGGAGCTTTACTACAGCTTGATGTTGACGTTTGGACTGGTCTGTGTAGGATAGGTGGGAGACTGTGAAGCCGGGCCGCTAGGCTCGGTGGAGTCAACGGTGAAATACCACCCTGATCGGTTCGCACGCCTAACCTACGCCCGTGATCCGGGCGAGGGACAGCGTTAGGTGGGTAGTTTGACTGGGGCGGTCGCCTCCTAAAGTGTAACGGAGGCGCGCAAAGGTTCCCTCAGCACGGTCGGAAATCGTGCATAGAGCGTAAGGGTATATGGGAGCTTGACTGCGAGACATACACGTCGAGCAGGGACGAAAGTCGGCCCTAGTGAACCGGTGGTACCTCGTGGAAGGGCCATCGATCAACGGATAAAAGTTACCCCGGGGATAACAGGCTGATACCGCCCGAGAGTTCACATCGGCGGCGGTGTTTGGCACCTCGATGTCGGCTCGTCATATCCTGGGGCTGGAGAAGGTCCCAAGGGTCCGGCTGTTCGCCGGTTAAAATGGCACGCGAGCTGGGTTCAGAACGTCGTGAGACAGTTCGGTCTCTATCCGCTGTGGGCGTAGGAAAGTTGAGGAGAGCTGTTCCTAGTACGAGAGGACCGGAATGGACACACCTCTAGTGTCTTAGCTGTCGCACCCGCGGCACATGCTAAGTAGCTATGTGTGGAACGGATAAGCGCTGAAGGCATCTAAGCGCGAAGCCGACTCCAAGATGAGCTTTCCCATCCCCTTGTGGGAGTAAGACCCCCGGAAGACCACCGGGTTGATAGGCTGGGAGTGTAAGCACGGCAACGTGTTTAGCTGACCAGTACTAATCGGTCGAGGACTTAACCTTTTGCGGACTCATCCTGAGGAAGCAGAGCTCGGCTCGCAATCGCTCCTGTTCCCTGTCACTATTTTTTCTCTTCGTGCTTCTAGCGGCGTGGACCCACCCGATCCCATTCCGAACTCGGAAGTTAAGCACGCCAGCGCCGATGATAGTTGGGGGGCAGCCCCCTGCGAAAGTAGGTCAGCGCGGGGAGATTATATTCTCGGGCAGAAGGTCTAAGGCTCCGGCCTTAGACCTCTTGCCATGCGGGAGTAGCTCAGCTGGTAGAGCACTACCTTGCCAAGGTAGATGTCGCGGGTTCGAATCCCGTCTCCCGCTCCAATCGAAGACCGGTGCCTTCGTGGCACGAAGCGAAGTGGCCCTTGCCTTCCGGCGGGGGCCACTTCGCTGTCATGCGGTGGCTGTCATGCGGTGAGGGACCCGACGGACGCACCGGGAGCGAGCTCCGGCGCGAGCGATCGGCAGCGTGCTGCGGCGTACGGAAGGTGTGCCGTGCGGAAGGTGCGAGCGCTCAGGCCGGGGGGCCGGCGGGGCCGGTGTGGGCCGTGCCCGGGACGCGGGTCGGGGGCACGAGCAGCGCGAGCGCGACGGCGGCATTGAGATAGGGGATGAAGACCAGGCCCGAGAACAGGATGGAAGCCTCGATGTTGCGCAGGCGTCCGATCATCTGCGCCTGGATGACGACCAGGACCAGGACGAGCACCGCCAGGAAGAGCAGCGCCTGCCCCGCTTGCCCCGCCCGGATCACCTGCCAGCGCCACAGCAGGACCGGCACCGACACGATCAGGCACGCGAGCAGCCGGACCGCGTACTCCCCACGCCCGATGCTCCGGGTGTACGGGAACAGCGCATCGACCATCTCTGACCACCTCCTGGGCCGGGGACGTTCGTCCCGGTATGGGCCAGTATGGCATACCGAACGAACGTTCGGTCGGTCTCTATGCCATGGCCCGGAAGCCCACGCGGGCGGGCGCGTCCGGACCGGACACAGGGCCCGTAGAAGTGGACGCCGGGTTCCGGACACCGGGTGCCGTTACAGCGCGTTCCGTTGGCGAGCAGTGGGCTTCCGGGACGGGGGGCAGCATGTAGGAGCGACGTCGAAATCACGCGCCCACGTTCGAGGCCGCGATGGGCTCGGGCGGCGGCGCAGGGCCGCGCCACGCCTACAGCTGCGCAGAGCGATCGGGACCGGACGGACCGTCCGTGAGGAGCTGTCGGATGTGGCCTTCCATGCGTTGGCCGACGCGATCCCAGTTGTAGCGATCTTGGGCGAGCGTGCGGCCGTTCTCGCCAAGATCGCGGCGGCGCTGTGGGTCTGAAAGCAGCTCGTCGAGGTGGCCTGCCAGCGTGGCGGCGTCGCCGGGGTCGATCAGGTAACCGTTGTGCCCGTCTTCGACCATGTCGGGCAGGGCGCCGACGCGCGTGGAGAGGATCGGGAGGCCGTGCGACATGGCCTCGACGAATACGATCCCGAAGGGCTCCTGCCAGGTGGGCATGCAGAAGACGCTGGCCTGCTCGTAGTACTCGTGCACGCGATCGATGGAGACGGGTCCGACCCGGTCTACGTTGGGCTCATCGAGGGCGGGTGAGGCGCCGACGAGGGTCAACGTGGCGTCGGGGTGACGGTGGCGGATCCGGCGGAAGGCTTCCAGAAGGGTGGGGCCCCCCTTGCGCTCCCAGTCCAAGCCGACGAACAGGATGCGCTTGCGGTCGTGGCGGTCACCCGACGCGGGGCGCAACTCCAACTTCGCGTTGCTCCCCGCATACACGCAGTGCACGCGCTCCGGCGCGAGGCCGTAGTGGGTGACGAGGGTCTGGAGCACGTTATGGCTCCGCACGAACACACGGGCTGCGTTGTGGTAGATGGCGGCCTCCAGGGCCTGCCAACGGGGGGGATAGAGGCTCCGTTCCACACCCGATGCGTACTCCAGGTTGCTCTGGTTGGTGTGATCGGTATAGATGAGATGGGGAACGCCCGGCACGCTCGTGTCGAACAACGACTGCATCTGGAAGGAGAAGGCGTGTTCGCCGGGACGGATCCACTCGCGGGCCAGGCGCTTGATGCGGCCGTAGAGGTAGTGCGTACGAAGGAAGCTCTGGCGCACCTTGCGTTTCCCTCGCAAGATGTCCCAGCCGTAGGCGCCCAGGGTCGCGCCGGCGTTGACGGCGAGGAGGTCCGGGCGGGAACGCACCAGCGTGGAGAGATCGATCACGTCGACCTCGTACTCGGGGAAGCGTTGTTGGAGCTGCGCCAGCACGAATTCCGACGCCAGGGGGATGGTCCCCACCTTCAGGAATGCCATACGCCGGGCCGTGCCGGAGGATGGCGCGCTCATTCGGTTGCTGCGACGCGATCGAGCCGGACGGCGCGGCCCGGCAGCTGAGCGAACAATCCCCTCATGGACGGCGGAGAGCGAAGGTGCATCGAAGCACTTTAGCAGACCGTCGAGGCCACTCGATGGCGCTAGCGGACCCTGCGGATTGCCTCACGGGGGCGGCATTGACGAAGGCGATGAACCCCGGGCGGAGAGCAGGATGGAGGCGCCGATAGCGCGCTTGCCACCTCCGGGTGTACGGGAACGGCGCATCGATCATCGCGGACCACCTCTTGAAGGCGGGGACGTTCGCCCCGGTGGATCCCGGCATGACACGCCGACCGAATGGTCGTTCGGTGACCGAGCGCACGAGCGATGCCGGGCCCGCCGCGTGGCCCGCAGAGAGGCCCGCAGGCTCTGGCGTCGCGCGGCGTCTGGACGGGGCGTGTAACGGTTGCGGAGCTTCCGGGAGGTCGTCCCGTAGCACGCTCATTGATAGAAGGTGGGGGCCGTTGCTTCGTGCGGGCCGAGGTTCGTTCCGGCTGCCGGCTCACGCCAGGTTCAACTGCCAGGAAACGCCGAAGCGGTCCTCGATCCAGGCGAAGCGCCGGCTGAAGCCGTAATCGCCGACCGCCATGAGCTGCTTGCCGCCCTCGCCGAGGGCCGAGCCTTCAGCGGCGCCGGGATCCGGCGACGGCGAGCCCCACGCCGGCCAGGACCGCCGCACCCGACGCGATGTCGGGGATCGTGACGGTCCTGCGCTGCTGCGCCTGGACGGAGACGGGCCCGAGGTCGAGGGCGGTTCGCTGGCGCGTGTAGGTGATGCGCGGGAAGACGAAGCCGAGCACTCCCAGCACGATGAGCACCAGGCCGATGAGGGTCAACCTTCGCATGAGGGCCTCCGGGGCCGGGGCCCGGTCACAGGCTCCGGAACAGACTGCCCAGCAACGACAGCACGAAGACGACGAGGAAGACGAAGAACAGGATCCTGGCGACGGACGCGGCGCCCGCCGCGATCCCACCGAATCCGAAGAATCCGGCCACGAGGGCGATGACGAGAAACAGCAGGGTCCAGCGGAGCATCGGACCTCCCTTTCCGAGCCCCCGGCTGGGAGCTCGGGTGAAGCCTAGGGGGCCGGTGCGCCGGTCGGCCGTCGTCGGGCGAACGCGCGCCCGTCGCGGTGAAGGGCTCGTGAAGGGGAGCTGGCGGGCGTGAGCGGGGGGTGACGTTCCGCTCATCGAGCGGCGCGCCCTCCCCCCACCCACGCTCGGGATCAGTGCGGCGTGGTCCAGTAGTTCACGACCTCGATCTTCTGCCCGTCGATGGGCTGCACGTAGGTGAAGAGCCCGAAGTTGTAGTAGTTGGCGTTGAAGTCCGTCGGGGAGATGCTGCCGACGGTGCCGGTGTACGTCGTCGACGTGCCGCTCGTGACCGTGAGGCCGGCCGACACGCCGTAGCCCACGTTGAAGCCGAAGACGAAGCCTTCGCCGGACGTCTCGAAGTCGTAGCTGTAGTCCATGGCGAGGGTGCCGGTCGCGCTGATCTCGTTGCTCACGGCGATGCTCAGTTGCGTGCTGCCGGTACCTTCCCCGACCGTCTTGGGTCCGTTGTCGATGCCACCGTACTGGCTGAGCAGGCTCGCCTCTTGCGCCGACGTCGGGTAGGTCGAGACGTCGCCGATGGTGTGCTGGAACACCCGCGAGTCGATCTTGAGCGCGCCGTCGGGCACCGCGGCGTTGTAGAAGCCGCGTTCCGCGATCAGTGTGATCGGCGTGCGCGGGAGCGAGACCACGACGAGCTTGCCCACGAGGTTGGGATCGGCGGCGGAGACGATGGTGTAGGTGTACTGGTCGTACGGGACGGTGGTGAAGATCACGCCGTCCTGCATGCTTCCGGTCGCGTACGTGACGGTCTTGGTGACGTCGTAGGAGTTCGATACCGTCGCGGTGGCGGTGGCGGAGATCGACTCCTTCTCCTGGGCCTTGAAAGTCCCGACGAAGGGCACGGCCGCCTCCTCCTCGACGCCCACCGTAACGCCCGCGGTCACGCTCACGCTGACGCTGGAGCCGCCACCCGAGCTGGTGCCCTGCCCGAAGGTCGTCACACACGCGCTCACGTTCTGATCGATGCTCTCCTGGCAGGGCGCGGCGGCCAGGGCCGCGATGACGATGGGCTGGGTGAACACCAGCTTGTAGCTGCTGTCGGAGTACTTCAGGACGGGTCCGCTGGGCTCGGTCTGCGTCGGCACGAGGATCGGCCGGACGTTGGCCTGGTAGTTGTAGTTGTCCGTCGGGATCGACGACAGCTGCGCCCAGCCGTCATCCCCGACGGCGCTGACCTGCGACTGCCCCCACACCTGCACCTCCGGGTGCCACTGCACGTACACCAGCAGGTTCTGCCGCCCATCGGCGGTGACGTCACCGACCGCCACGGCGGCGTGCGTGGGGCTCAGGGTGACGCCCGCGTCGCTGCTCGAGTTGGCGATGAAGCTGGCGTCGGGCAGCGTCATCACCGCCTGGGTGCTGTCCTTCTTCGGGCACAGGCCGGTGGCGCAAGAGGGCGCGTACTCGTACAGGAACTGGTTGGCGACGATGGTGTCGACGCCGTCGCCGGTCAGGTCGAGGGTGTTGACGAAGGTGAAGTACACCTTCCACGGGTTGTTGGCGTAATTGGAGCAGCCGGTGAACGCCGCGTTCGGCTCGAAGATCGCTCCGAGCGACGCGAAACTGTGCGCGGCGTCGTCGAGCGCCGTGACGATCTGCCCGTGGCCGCTGCACTGGGTGTCGAAGTTCGTCGGGCCCCCCATGATGACCTCGTCCACGCCGTCGCCGTCGATGTCGCCCAGGCTGATGTCGCCGGCGAGCGCGACGTGCACGCCGCCATTTGAGCCCTGCACGGTGCCGCTCTTGAGCTCCTTGAAGCCCGTCGAGGCATCGTCGAAGATGTGGTAGGTCGCCGTCCCGCTGGAGCTACTGGCGAACTCGTCGACGACCAGCGCGAGCTCGTCCGCGCGATCGTAGTCGAGGTTGCCCGCGGCGAGGCGGAAGTAGATCGACGATCCGCTGATCGCCGGGGAGAACGTCTTGGTGGCCGAGGTGTCGACCGCGTAACCGGTCGACGTGGCGTTCAGGAAGAGCAGCTCTGCGTGGTCGGCATAGGCCGCGGCGATCGCGATCTGCGACGTACCGTCGCCGTTGAAGTCGCCGGTGACGACCGACACGTCGGTGATGCCCAGGGCGTCGGCCACGGTGGTGGTGCTGTGGGCGTAACTTTCCTTGCTGTCCTGGATGACGTCGATCTTGAGGGTGGGGTCGGCGCCCGCGCTGATGGGCGGCACGACCCAGGCGGCGACGAGCTCCTGCAGACCGTCGCCGTCCAGGTCGCCGGTCGTGACCGATCGAAGCGATTGCACGTCGTTGTTGATGCCCGACGCGTTGCTCGGGACCGCCCACGGGTAGGTGGACGCGTCGAAGCTCTGCAAGGCGGACGCCGTACCGTAGTCGGGTGTGTTGCTCGTGACCGTGGCGCCCGTGATCTTCATCAGGTTGGATGGATAGAGCTTCTGGCTGTCCGAAGGAAGCGTCGGCCCTACCAGCAGGACCGCGTCGGTGGCGTGGGCGGCGCTCTGGTTCGAGAAGTCCGGTGGGTCGCCGTACGCCGCGCTGGTGCCGAGGGGCGCGAAGCCGGCCGGAAGGTCGTTGCCGGTCGGTGACTTACGCTTCGTCGGGCTGGTATCGACCCCGAGCTTGTTGAGCGAGGCGGCGACCGGATCGGGCCCTCCACCTCCACCGCCACCGCCGCCGGGTGCGGAGGACGAGCAGCCGCTCAGAACGGTGCAGCTCGCGACGATCGAGACGAAGAGGACTCCACGAAGACGGCGAACGACGTGTCGCATGACTCTCCTCCACCCGCGCGCGCCCCGGCCCTGCGGGCTTCCTCGCTCGGGTGCCCCTAAGGTTTGCGGTGCGGCGGAACGCTGAACACAGGGAATGCAGCGACAGCCTGCGTCGTTGCCTTTGCGGGCGGGACCTGCCCGCACGCGGCGCCGACGACCGCAAGGGCGTTCCCACCACGGGCACGACCGGCCTTGGCTCGCCCGCCCCTGTTCCTTCATGACGTGATGCGGTTCGGAGTATAGGACGATTGGCCGGCGAAGGCAACGGCAGCGGTCGGGGAAGCGTGGCACGAGGACCGGGATCTGCGGCGCCGGTGCGATGTTGCGTCGGGACGCCGCGGGCGGTACTCCGTGCCGACCGTGGTCGCCGGACGCCGGAGAATCCTCCCCGGGCGTGTCCCTTTCGGGCGCCCGTCGGATTGAGTCTTGTGTGTACGCGGCCCCTCGGGGAGGCCGTCCCTGAGCGCCGCCATTGTAGGATGTCTATGTGATCGATCAGCCTGGCCAGTTCACTGGCTTCCCGCCAAGAACCGAAGAGCACGGGGTTACCGGGGGAGAGGGCTGGATTTTGAGGAGGAAGGCATGAAAAAGGTTCCCGGCCTGACACTCGTCGTTGCGGTCCTGCTGATCTTCGGCGCGACTTCGGTGTTCGCGCAAGGTAGCGGAGGCACCAGCACGCCATCGGCTTCGAACTTGCTTGCGGGAGTCGTTACCGACACCGGCGGTATCGACGACCGGTCGTTCAACGCCTCGGCATGGGAGGGCCTCAAGAAGGCGGAAGCGGCCTACGGCATCAAGGCCCAGTACCTGTCGTCGACGAACCAGAGCGACTACGCCCCCAACATCCAGGCCTTCATCCAGAAGAACGCCAACCTCATCGTCACGGTCGGCTTCCTCATGGGCGACGCGACCAAGGCGGCGGCGGCGGCCCATCCGGACCAGAAGTTCGCCATCGTGGACTACACGTACGATCCTGCGATCCCGAACGTCCTCGGGCTGATCTACAACACCAACCAGGCGGCCTTCCTCGGCGGGTACCTGGCTGCGGCGATGTCGAAGTCGGGCGCTGTGGCGACCTTCGGTGGCATGAAGATCCCGACCGTCACCATCTACATGGACGGCTTCACCGCCGGCGTCCGTTACTACGACCAGCAGAAGGGCAAGTCGGTCAAGGTGCTCGGTTGGGATCCCGAGAAGGCGTCAGGCACCTTCACCAACGACTTCACCAACCAGGCGAAGGGCAAGACGGTGACCGAGGCCCTGATGAACCAGGGCGCCGACATCATCTTCCCGGTCGCGGGCTCGGTGGGTCTGGGCTCGGCCGCCGCTGTGCAGCAGCACGACAGCGCCTCCCCGGACAGCCCCGTGTACATGGAATGGGTCGACACCGACGGCTGCGTGTCCGCTCCCCAGTACTGCAGCCTCTTCCTGACCAGCGTTACCAAGGGGATCGCCAACTCGGTCGAGGCGGCTGTCGGGGAGGTCCTGGACGGTAGCTTCAAGGGCGGCAACTACGTCGGAACGCTCGAGAACGGCGGCACGGGCCTGGCCCCCTTCCACGACTTCGAGAGCAAGATCCCGGATTCGGTGAAGACGGAGCTCCAGACCATCAAGCAGGGCATCATCGACGGCTCGATCTCCGTCGACCCGAAGTCCTATCCCATTCCGTGACGACGGTCGTAGCCGCGCTTTCCGAACGCAATGCGCCTTGAGCTACGCGGCATAACCAAGCGGTTCGGCGACCTCGTCGCCAACGAACGCATCGATCTGACCGCCGAGGGGGGCGAAGTGCACGCCCTCCTCGGCGAGAACGGTGCCGGCAAGACAACGCTCATGAACGTCCTCGACGGTCTGTACCGGCCGGACGAGGGCACCATCCTCATCGATGGGCAGCCCGTCCAATTCGGGGACCCCGGCGATGCCATCCGGGCAGGCATCGGTATGGTGCATCAGAACTTCATGCTCATCCCGGTGTTCACGGTCGCTGAGAACGTCATGCTCGGTTTCGAGCGCACGCGCCGCGGCGGCTTCCTCGACCGGAAACGGGCCCGGTCGGAGATCCGGGAGCTGTCGGCGCGCTTCCGTTTGGAGGTCGATCCCGACGCGCTCGTCGGCGATCTCTCGGTCGGACAGCAGCAGCGTGTCGAGATCGTCAAGGCGTTGGCGCGCGAAGCGCAGGTGCTCATCCTCGACGAACCCACCGCGGTGCTCACGCCGCAGGAGATCGACGACCTGTTCCGGGTCGTTCGCTCCCTCCGCGAGTCGGGGAAGACGATCCTCTTCATCACCCACAAGCTCAAGGAGGTGCTGGCGGTGGCCGACCGGATCACCGTCATCCGTCTGGGGAAGGTGATCGGATCGACGCGCCCGAGCGAGACCGACGAGTCGCGGCTCGCCTCGATGATGGTCGGTCGCGGTGTCGAGCTGCAGGTGAGCAAGGAGCCGGCGAAACCCGGAGAGCCGGTGCTCGAGGTGGAGGACCTGGTGGCGCTCGACGATGCGGGCCAGGTCGCCGTGGACGGGGTGTCCTTCCGGGTGCGCGCCGGTGAGATCCTGTCGGTCGCCGGCGTGCAGGGCAACGGCCAGACCGAGCTCGCCGAGGCGCTCACGGGGTTGGCCACGGTGGTCGCCGGCACGGTCCGCATCGCCGGCAAGGACGTGACCGGGGCTTCGCCGAAGGACGTTCTCCGGTCGGGTGTGGGCCACGTGCCGGAGGACCGCCTGCGCGACGGTCTGGTGGGTAGCTTCTCGATCGCCGAGAATTTGATCCTGGACGTCTTCGATGATGCGCCGTACTCGCGCCGAGGCGCCCTCGACTGGGCCCGCATCCATTCCAGTGCCGAGGAGCGCTTGAAGGAGTTCGATATCCGAGCTAGCAGCATCCACACCACCGCTGCGACGCTGTCCGGGGGCAACCAGCAGAAGGTCATCGTCGCTCGTGAGCTCTCGCGGGACATCCGTCTGATCATCGTGTCGCAGCCCACGCGTGGCCTCGACGTCGCCTCGATCGAGTACGTGCACCGTCGGCTGGTGGCGGCACGGGACGCGGGCGCGGCCGTGCTGCTGATCTCCGCGGAGCTCGACGAGGCCATGCAGCTCGCCGACCGTATCGTGATCATGTACCGGGGCAAGCTTGTCGGGCCCTACGAGCAGTCCGACGTAACGAGGGACCAGGTCGGGTTGCTGATGGCCGGCGGCCGACCGGAGGAGATCATGGCCGGGGGCGCGCGATGAGCGACGATCCCGTTCGGCCCGGGGCCGATCCGCGTGCAGGGTCCTCCGTCCTCGCGAGGGTCGGCCGCTTCTTCCTGAGCGGCAACGTGGTGATGGTCACTTTCCTCGCCTTCGTGAGCGCGCTCGTCATCGGGGCGATCATCATCATCTTCGCGACCCCGGATGCCATGGCCGCCTGGGGCCATGTCGCCCGGGCGCCGGGCGCCGCCCTCGCACGGAGCTGGCACGCCATCGCCACCGCCTACTCGGCGCTCTTCATCGGCTCGATCGGGAGCCCGCGCGGCATCGTGCAGGCGATCGCGAGCGGAGACGGCGCGAAGATCTCGAGCGCCTTCTATCCGTTGTCGGAGACGCTGGTCTCGACGACCCCGCTGATGATGTCGGGTCTGGGCATCGCGCTCGCGTTCCGGGCGGGGCTGTTCGACATCGGAGGTCAGGGCCAGCTCATCCTCGGCGCCCTCGGGGGGACCCTGGCCGGTTTCCTCATGCCGGGTCTTCCCATCTACCTACACGTGCCTCTCGCCATCGTCGTGGGCGCGGCGTTCGGCGCGGCCTGGGGCTTCATCCCCGGCCTCCTCAAGGCGCGCACGGGTGCGCACGAGGTCATCACGTCGATGATGCTCAACTACGTCGCGCTGAACCTCCTGACGTACCTGCTCACCACGGCGCTGTTCCAGAAGCCGCCGCGCTACCAGCCCGTGTCCAAGGCCGTTGCGGCCACGGCGCAGCTGCCCCACATCGCCGGACCGTCCTTGCGCGTGAACCTCGGCATCCTGCTGGCGGTGGTCAGCATGGTGGCGGTCGCGTGGCTCCTGCAGCGAAGCACGCTCGGGTTCAAGTTCCGGATGCTCGGGGCCAACCGCGAGGCGGCGCGCGTCGCCGGTGTGAACATCAGCCGGCAGTACGTGCTCGCGATGACGTTGGCGGGAGCGATCGTAGGGCTCGCCGGCACCTTCATGGTGCTCGGCGTCGACCACCAGATGGCCGCGGGCTACGGAGGCACCATCGGCTTCGACGGCATCACGGTCGCGATCCTCGGTCAGGGCAATCCCTACGGCGTCGGGCTGTCGGCGTTGCTGTTCGGGGCCTTCGCGGCCGGCGGCCGGACGATGCAGCTGAACGCGAACATCCCGCTTCAGCTCGTGCAGGTGCTGCAGGCGGTGCTGGTTCTGTTCGTGGCGGCGCCCGGCGTCATCCGCACCATCTTCCGGATCCGCGTGCAAGGAGCCGGTAGGGTCTTCGGAGGCTGGTCCGGATGAGCGACTCCCCGTCCACGGCGCTCGAGAACCGCGAGCTGCGCAAGGACCTGGCCGCCGTTCATCGGCGGGGCCTGGCGATCGCCCTGTGGGTGCTCGCGGCGCTCGACCTGCTGGTGTTCGCGCGCACGGTGTCGCCCGGCTCGACGACGATCTTCGAGCTCAACGCCCCGCCTGCCCTGCCGCTGCCGGCCCTCCACCTCCCGGTGTTCGCCACGCTCCTCGTGCTCGGGATCGTCTCCGCCCTGCTGGGCGTGGTGCAGTACCTCTGGAAGGGGAATCGGCAGACGTACCTGCTCCTTGGCATCGGCCTGGCGCTGACGGGCGTCGCGTTCCTCGCCTGGGCGGGGAAGGGAGAGACGGTCGACGTCGAAGGCCTGCTCATGACCTCGCTCATCGAGGCGGTGCCCCTCACGCTCGGGGCCCTCTCCGGGCTGCTGTGTGAGCGTTCGGGCGTCATCAACATCGCCATCGAGGGACAGTTCCTCATCGCCGCCTTCGTCGGGGCGGTGGTCGGAAGCGCCACCGGGAACCTGTGGCTCGGGTTGCTGTGCGGCGCGCTCTCCGGGGGGCTGGTGGGGCTGCTCCTCGCCGTCTTCACCATCACCTACCGGGCGGACCAGATCATCGTGGGCGTCGTCATCGATGCCTTCGCCCTGGGCCTGACGACGTTCTTCCTGTTGAGCCTGCTCGTGCCCAACCAGATGACGCTCAACAGCCCGGCGGTCTTCGGGCCGATCCCCATCCCGCTCCTCGACAGGATCCCGATCGTCGGGCCGCTGCTTTTCAACCAGAACATCATGGTCTACCTCGCCATCATCATCCTGGTGATCGTGCAGGTCGCGCTCTTCCAGACGCGTTGGGGCCTCAGGGTACGCGCGGTCGGCGAGCACCCCCGGGCGGCCGAGACGGTGGGGATCAAGGTCCAGCGGGTACGCTACCGCAACGTCATCCTCGGCGGCATCGTCGCGGGTATCGGCGGCGCCTCCTTCACCATCGGATCCACCGGCCAGTTCGCCCACAACATGACCGCGGGCCTGGGCTACATCGCCCTCGCGGCGATGATCTTCGGGCGATGGCGCCCCCTCGGGGCTCTCGGCGCGGCCCTCCTCTTCGGGTTCTTCGACGCCCTGCAGTTCACTCTGTCGGCTCTGAACGCCCCGATCCCGTCCGATTTCCTCGCGATGTTCCCCTACCTGGCGACGATCATCGCGGTAGCAGGGCTGGTGGGCCGGGTCGTGCCCCCCGCGGCCGACGGGCAGCCCTACGCGCGCGAGTGATGCGTACATGGAGGGGACTGAAGCCGCTCCCGGCGGTCCCCCGGCCGACCGCATCCTGGTAGGGCAGGTGCCGGTCCCTGCGCAGCTGCGCGCCTTCGCCGAAGGCGCGCAGGCGGACGGCCGGCGCCTGGTGGTCGGCGCCCTGGTGCACGACGGCAGGGGCCGCATCTTCGTGCAGCGGCGAAGCGACAGCCGCGCGCTCTACCCCGGCTGCTGGGACGTGGTCGGCGGTCACGCCGAGCCGGGGGAGGGCGTGGTGGAGGCCTTGCGGCGCGAGATCGCGGAGGAGACGGGCTGGCGGCTACAGGCCGTGGCCGAGGTGGTCGAGATCCTCGACTGGGAGGCCGGCGGCGAGGCCAAGCGTGAGATCGACCTGCTGGTGACGGTTCAGGGGGATCTGGAGGCTCCGCGGCTCGAGCGCGGCAAGCACACCGCGGCGCGCTGGCTGGCGGCCGCCGAGCTGCCGCTGCTGCTCGAGCGGCGCGACCCGGACGACGTCTTCATCCACGACATCGTGCGCCGCGCGTTCGTGCTGCTGGGGCTTCACCGGGATCGGTAGCGGCGCTGCAAGGTATCGGGAGCGCGTTCCATCGCAGTTCACCCACCCAGGTCTAACCGTCCGTTAACGAGGGTCCGGCATACTCCTCGCATGCCTGCCCACGAAGCCACTCTCCCACATCCGTGGTGCGCGCGGTGACCGCGCGCGAGCAGGACACGGGGCCCCGTAGCCGCGCCGTCCTCCATCCCGGCGATCGAGCCGGCCTCCTGCTGTTGAGGCTGGGACTCGGCGGCGTGCTGGTCTGGTTCGGCGCGGCGGAGCTCCACGACCCCAGCTCCTGGGCCGTGTTCGTTCCCAAGCTGTTCGATCCCGTACAGGCACCCCTGATGTTCCTCCACGCCACCGCCCTGCTGGTGACCGGCGCCCTGCTGTTCGTCGGCATGTTCCACCGCGTGACGGCCTGGCTCGGGGGGCTCATCCTGCTCGCCATCCTCGGCGCGCTCGCCATGACCGGCTCCATCGACAGCGTGTTCGTGCGTGACGTGGGGCTTGCCTGCGCTGCCTTCGCGCTGGCGCTCTCGCCCACCGCCGCGCGGCTCCCCGGCGTCGATCGCTGGCTGGCGCAGCGGCCGCATCGCGGCTACGCCGTGCCCGCCGTGTCGTACGCGGTGCTGCTCGCTGCCGTCGTCGGCTTGCTGGCGGCGACCGCGGTACCGGTCGGCGGGTCCAGCAAGGCCCTCAACAACCTCGGAGGCATGGGCGGCCTGTCGACGCTCGGCGGCTCGCCCGCCGGCGGTACCGGCTCCGGCAACGCCCCGTCGACGGGTGGCGGGACCGCGCTGGGTGGCGCATCGAACGGCGGCCCGTCGGGCTCGTCCACGTCGGGCTCGTCACGTCCGCGTCCACGTCCAGCGCCTCCACCTCTTCGTCCGGCCTCGGCTCGTTCGGCGCGACGGCACCGAGCTCCACAGGCCCCTGACCGACCTCAGTCCGCGCCGCGCCCGGCGCCCCATGGAACGCACCGCGATCGCGCTTGCGCCGCGCCGTGCCAGGGACCCGAGCGCTCCGGAACCCCGATCCCCGGTCGGCCCTTCGGCGCCGACAAGCATAGGAGACCTACCGTGAACGAACGCCACGCCCCCGCCTCACTTCCGGCCGCCTCACGCCGCCTTCGGCTCGCCTTCGCGCCGCTCCTCGCGGCCGCCCTGATCGCGAGCCTGGTCGGCTCGGCCGCTTTCGCGCAGAGCAACTCGAACAGCAACTCGAGCACGTCCTCGCAGTGCCGCAAGCTCAAGGACACGCAGTACTGGCAGGTGTCTTACCAGATCGCGCCGATGCCGCAGCAGCTCTCCTCGCGCGCCAAGGCGGCGCTGGACGGCTTCGTCGTCAACACCCAGAAGAACTCCGACGGCACCATCACCGTCGACATCGAGCGCCAGGGCCGCTCGGACAACGAGAAGGGCGAGAAGCCCGATCAGGACGACATCAAGGTCGACGTCGCCAACGGTCAGAAGCTCTACTTCCTCGAAGGCGAGATGGGCGACGACGCCGTGGGCATCGACACCCACCTCAACGACGAGGCCGTGGTCCTCACCGACGCGAACGGCTGCATCGTCCACTGAGGCCCTGACAGCGGCCGCTGTTCCAACGTCCCCTCGTTACCCACGCCCCGAACGTGCTCCGTGCGCGCTCGGGGCGTGCGCGTGTGCGGGGGGCGGGGCTGTGAGGGCGGGGCTGTGAGGGAGGGGCCGGCACGCACGTGTGCGCGATCCGCTTACGACCCAGGTGCCGGGAACCGTCCCGGGTACAGCGCCCGGTACACCGCGACGTTGACCAGCACGCTCTGCATGTACTCGCGCGTCTCCATGGAGTCGATGGCTCGGTAGAGGTCGTTCATGTTGCGCTTCACGTCGGGCCCGTCGAACAGGCGTCCGATGTAGCCCTGCCCGCGGTTGTACGACGACACCGCCAGCGCCAGGTCACCGTGGAACTGGCGCATCAGGAAGCCCAGGTAGTAGCTCCCGTAGCGGATGTTGGCGGTCGCGTCGAAGGGATCGGCCGCGGGCGCGTCCCCCTGCAACTGTCCGAGCCAGTCCCAGGTGGGAGGCGTGACCTGCATCAGGCCCATGGCGTCGGAGCGCGACACCGCCACCGGGCTGAAGGCGGATTCCTTGCGCATGACCGACCACACCAGTGCGGGCGAGATGCCGGCCGCCGCGGCCTGTCGCTCCACCGTCGGGGCGTAGGCGGTCGGGTAGGCGAGCCGCCACACCTCGACCGAGCGGCTGCCCAGCGCGATGAGCTCACGCGCGGCGTAGACGCTCTGGCGGTACTCGTCGAGGCTCTGCAACATCTGCGCCACCGACACGATGCGGGCCTCCTGGTCCAGGCTCGGCGGCGAGGTGGCGTCGGTGGTTGCGCCGAGCCCACGTAGCTCGAACAGCAGCTCGCCCACCGCCGCGGGGGTGTCGTGCACGCCCACCAGCGCTCGGGCGAGCTGCAGGGCGGCCGCGGGGTCGCCCTGTCCGAGCGCGGAGCCCAGCAGGGGGCCCGTGGCCGGGCTCGCGCCGCCGGGCGCGGTGGTGGCCTGTGGGGTGGCCTGTGGGGTGGCCCGAGAGGCGGCCCGAGAGGTGGCCCGAGAGGCGGCTGTGATCGCTGCGGGGTCAGTGAACACCGTCCCCGAGGGCGCCGGCGTGGGCACGTCGAGGGTCCGGCCCAGCTCCAGCGCGAAGAAGCTGTTGTCGGGCACGAGTGCTGCGGCGGTCCGTGCCGTGTCGGCCTGCCCCAGTCGCTCGGCCAGCACGTAGGCACGGTAGGCGGCGTCGTCGGCGTAGGGGCTGGCGCCGCGCGCAAGCCGCAGGTAGATCGGGATGGCGTCGCCGTAACGCTGCTGGTCCTCGAGCAGGGTGGTGGCGCGCCACAGGTCGTCGGCGCGCTGCGTGCGCTCCAGCAGCGCCACGGCGGTGTCGATGTCGCCGCGGCGCTGGGCGATGAGCGCGCGGCCATACAGGGCGTTGGCGCCGGGGATCGCGGCGAAGATGCGGGCGGCCTCGTCGTTCTGGCCGAGGTAGAAGAGCGTCCAGGCGAGCCCGCCTCGGGCGGTGGCGTCACCGGGTGCTTCGGCCACCCACTGCCGGTAGGCGGTCAACGCCTTGTCGTAGTGGTCGAGGTTGAGCTCGGCCCGCGCGCGGATCGGTGCGTCCTGGATGTTGCTCAGTGCGTCGAGCGCGTCCTGGTAGAGGCGGGCGTCCAGCAGGTCGCGGGCCAGCGCCTGGGGGTCGGGCTCGAGCCGCTTCAACCCCGCGAGCGCCCCCTTCAGGGGGAGCGCCTGGCGGTAGTAGGCGATCGCCGCGTCCCGGGCGCCGGCCTGCTCGGCCGTCGTCCCCGCCTCCAGGTGGAGCGCGTGATCCTCGTCACGCGCCAGCGGGTCGTCGATGCGCAGGCGCAGCGCACGCCGGTAGTAGGCGAGCCGGGTGGCGGCGTCGATGGTCTTCCAGCGCGCCAGCTCGAGCGCCGCGCGGTAGGCGAGGAAGCCGTCCGAGCCGGCGGCGAGGCGCTGTAGCGCCAGCGCGTCGCCGGAACGCACCGCCTCGCGGAAGCTGCCGTAGGGCTTCAGCGGCGCCGCCGCGTAGGGGTCGAAGATGGCGGCCAGGCTGGCGTCGGCGACGCTGTGGTGGGGAACGGACAGCGCCCCGAACAGCAGTCCGCAGCCCACAGCCAGGGACACGAGGAGCAGGCGGCGGCGCATGGCCCAGTCTACGAGGGCCGGCGGCAGGCTTCTGCGAGGTCGTTCCCACGCGCCGGAAATCCCCCGCCTGGACACGGAATTGAGTGCCCTACACTCATGGATTCTGCGGCTGCAGTGAGAAATGTGATACACTTACCGACGGTCAGCTTGACCCAAGCGCCAGTTCGTCCGCCCATTTTCCGGGAGACTCACTCTTTCCGTTCTACGTGCCCGTCACTCTGGAGGTACCTGTGAAACGACTGACCATCATCACGCTACTCGCAGCCATGCTCGTCGGAGGCCTCGCCTTCGCGCAGCAGTACAAGAACGATTCACCCATCCGCGTCGGCTCCAAGCAGTTCACCGAGCAGATCGTGCTCGGCAAGATCATCGTCGAAGCCCTCCGCGGCAACGGCTACCAGGTCACCGACCAGACCAACCTGGGCGGCACCGCGGTCGTGCGCAAGGCGCTGACCAACGGTGAGATCGACGTCTACCCCAACTACACCGGGACCGCGATCAGCAACTGGTACCGCGACACCAAGTGGGCGCAGGACTCGATCCCGGCCGGTGCGTCGGGCAACGCCTACCAGTCGTACTCCATCGTGAGCTCGCTCGACGCTGCCCTGAACGATCTGGTGTGGCTCGAGCCGGCGCCCGCCAACAACACCTACGCCTTCGCCGTGACCGCGGCGTTCGCCAAGGAGCACAACCTCGTCACCGTGGCCGACCTCGCCAAGTACATCAACGACGGCGGCCAGGTGAAGCTCTCCACGGGTGACGAGTTCGCGCAGCGCCCCGACGGCGTGGCCGCGTTCGAGAAGACCTACGGGTTCAAGTTCAAGGAGAGCCAGATGATCATCATCGCCGGCGCTACGCCGGCGCAGACGGAGCAGGCGCTGAACAACGGCTCCAACGGCGTCAACATCGCCATGGCGTACGGCACCGATGGCGCCCTCAAGGCCTACAACTTCGTGGTCCTGAAGGACCCCAAAGGCGCGCAGCCGGTGTTTGCGCCCACCCCGGTGTTCCGCGGCGAGGTCATCCGCAAGTACCCGGAGATCGTCGGCATCCTGAACCCCATCTGGGCCAAGTTCACCACCGAAGAGCTCCAGAACCTCAACGCCAAGGTCGAGGTCGACGGCCAGAACGCCGACCAGGTCGCCAAGGACTTCCTGAAGCAGAACGGATTCATCAAGTAGGGAGCCGAGCGCGAGGCGAGGGGCCGAAAAGGCCCCTCGCCGCTTTTCTATCTTCTGTTCACGCGAACTTCTGTTCACGCGAAACGCGCGCCGACACCTTGCCATGTCCTCGACCGTGACGCTCCCTCGGACCGCGCGAAGGTCGCGGGCGCTGGCGGAGCGGGCGGAGGTCCCGGCGTAGAGGCGCCCCCGGGGGACGGGGGAGCCGCGCATCCTGGAGGTGAGCGCCATTCCGAATCGCATCGCCATGTTGGGCAGCGCCGTGGCAGGGCTCGGGTTCTTCTTCCTGCCGATCGTGTCGCTCAAACCCAACCGTCTCGCGGCTGGGGTGCCCTTCAACCTGCTGCAGCTCCAAGGCGACTACCGCTACGTCCTGCTTTTCGCGCTGGCACTGCTACCGTTCGTCGTCGCGTTCCGCAAGGACGTCGGCATGCGCGGCTGGCTGCTGGTGGGCGTGGGCAACTTGCTGCTCCTGCTGACCCTGGTGCTTCCCGCGATGGCGGGCGAGCACCTGCTGGCGAACGCCAAGCAGTTCCTCGGCGAGAACGCCTTCGTGCGCAACCCGCGCGTGCTGCCCACCGGCGGCCTCGCGCTGGGGTTGGCCGGCGGCTACATGACGCTCTTCGGGGGGCTGCACGACCTGGAGCGCGCGGGCGTGCAGCGCTGGATCCGCGCCGTCGCGGCGTGGGGCGGCCTGGTCCTCATCGGCATCCTACTGGCGACCGGCGCGTTCGACGTCTACTCGATCATGGTGGAGTTCCACACCAACGGCGCCCTGCTGCAGCAGAAGTTCGTCGAGCACCTGATGTTCGTCATCGTTTCGCTGGTGGTGGGCTTCGTGGTCGGCGTCGGCCTGGGCCTGTGGGCCTCGCGCGACGAGCGCGTCGCCAACGTCATCCTCTACGCCGTCGGCATCATCCAGACCATCCCCAGCCTGGCGCTCTTCGGCGTTCTGCTGGTGCCGCTGGCCCGCCTGGGCGACGCCCGCTTCGTGCCGGTCGCCGCCTTCTTCGGCGTCTCGGCGCTGGTCGCGATCGGCGTGGGCCTGGCGTACCGTTTCCTCGCCTCGCGCCTGCCCGGGCGTCTGCGCACGCTGGCCCTCATCGTCACAGCCGTCGTCGCCGCGGTGCCCTTGGTGCTGTTCACCGGCATCTTCGTGAGCTTCGTCTACCGCGGCGCGCGCATCGGCTTCGGCGGGGGTAGTTTCAGCGGCATCGACGCCGGCATCGGGTGGTTGGTCGTGGTCGGGCTGGCGCTGTGGATGGCCCGGCGCTGGCTGTTCAAGCGCGCGGGCGGCTTCCGCACCATGCTCCGTTACGGCTACCTCGTCTCCTACGCCGGTGCGGTGGTCACCTTCGTGATCATGATGGTGCGGGCGGCCGGCACCGACCAGTTCCTGGGTGCCGTCCCCAGCCTCGGTGCACTGACGGTGCGCAACCTCGGGGTGTCGGGTATCGGGGTGGCGCCGGCACTGGTCGCGCTGACGCTGTACTCGCTGTTGCCGCTGGTGCGCAACACGTACGCCGGCCTGGAGAACGTCGACAACGCCATCATCGACTCCGGGCGCGGCATGGGGATGACGCCGGCGCAGATCTTCTTCCAGATCGAGCTGCCGCTGGCCTTCCCCGTGATCATGGCCGGCGTCCGCAACGCCGGCGTGGCCCTGGTCGGGATCGGCACCGTCGCTACCGTCATCGGCGCCGGTGGGCTCGGTGACTTCGTCATCCAGGGCATCGTCAACACCTCGATCGACCAGATCCTGCTGGGCGTCCTGCCCGCCATCGCGCTGGCGATGGTCCTCGACGCGCTGTTGCGCTTCGTCGAGGGGCTCCTTACCTCGCCCGGCATCCGCCATGTCCAGAACATCTAGGAGGAACCCGTGATCGAGTTCCAGAACGTCGTCAAGCAATTCCCGGACGGCTTCCGGGCCGTGAACGGGCTGTCGCTCACCATCCACGATGGTGAGATCACCGTCCTGATCGGACCGTCCGGTTGCGGCAAGACCACCTCCATGCGCATGGTGAACCGGCTGCTGTCGATCACCGAAGGCAAGATCGTCGTCGATGGCCGCGACAACCGCGACTTCCCGGCCGAGGAGCTCAGGCGCAAGATCGGCTACGCCATCCAGCAGATCGGCCTCTTCCCGCACATGACCGTGCTCGAGAATATCGCCGTGGTCCCGCGGCTCCTCAGCTGGGAGGAGGACCGCATCCGCAAGCGCGCCGACGAGCTGCTCGAGCTGGTCGGCCTCGACCCGGACGTCAACCGCGACAAGTACCCGCGGCAACTCTCGGGCGGCCAGCAGCAACGCGTCGGGGTGGCGCGTGCGCTCAGCGCCGACCCCCCCATCATGCTGATGGACGAGCCCTTCGGCGCGATCGACCCGATCACGCGCGAGGTGCTCCAGGACGAGTTCCTGGAGATCCAGAAGCGCATCAGCAAGACGATCATCTTCGTCACGCACGACATCGACGAAGCGATCAAGATGGGCGACCGCGTCGCCATCCTGCGCGAGGGCTCGCTGGTGCAGTACGACACCCCCGACACCCTGCTGGCCAAGCCCAGGAACCGCTTCGTGCGCGACTTCGTCGGCGCCGACCGGCAGCTCAAGCGCCTCGGTCTTTTGCGGGTGCGCGAGCTGATGGGCAAGGACACACCGGTGGTCAACCTGCGCGCGAGCGCCGATGACGCCAAGCGGGCCATCGAGAAGGCGGGCGTGATGAGCGCCTTCGTGGTGGATGAGGACGGCGTCCTGCGCGGATGGGTCGACCGCGAGGGCCTGCGCGAGAACCCCGACTCGCTGCTCGACGCCATGAACGAGGGGGACTACCGCGAGATCGGCGTGCGGCAGATCGCCACGGCGCGTGAAGCGCTGTCGGCCATGGTCGCCCGCGGCTTCCGCATCACCCCTGTCGTCGACGAGAAGGGCGTTCTGGTGGGCAATATCACGCTGCGTGCCCTGCAGGAGCTGGCCGAACAGGGCTGGGTGGAAGGCGAGCAGGCGTCGTGAGCGGGCTGCGCCGCTTCCTCACACCGGCGACGCTGGTGTGGTTGGCGTTCGCCGTGCTGCTGTTCGTGCTGTTGACGGTGCGCGAGCCCATCCACGACCCGCAACTCCGAGCCGCGGGCGTCACGAACGCCACGGTCGTGCCCGACCTGTGGCTGCCGGTGTTCAAGTTCAACGCCAGCACCTTCCTGGATATCAAGGGAAGCGACGACCTGCGGCTGCTCACCTTCGGCCTCCTTCCCGCCGTCGTCAGCGACAGCCCCAACCCGTCGGCCACCGGCGACGTGGCGGGGGTGCCGGCACGGGTCAGCCTTGGCTGGTTCGCCCTGTTCATGGTGCTGGTCGAGGGACTGCTCGGCCTGCGCTACGCCCATAGGGACGAGAAGCTGGTGAGGCCGCTGGTGCGGGCCGCGGGGATCTTCCTCGTCATCTGGTCGTTCTACGGCCATGAGCCCTTCTGGGACTGGATGCTGCACGGCATCTTCCCGAGGAGTCCCGACCTGCTCTACAATTCCAACACCGTGATCAGCATGGCCGGGCAGCACCTCACGCTGGTGGTGATCTCGTCGATCATCACCGTGGCGATCGGCCTGCTGCTGGGCATCATGGTCACGCGCGCGGAGTTCCGGGAGTTCCTGCCGCTGGTGTCCGACATCGTCAACTCCGGCCAGACCGTCCCCACCCTGGGCATCGTGGCCATCATGGCGCCCATCATCGGGTTCGGCTTCTGGCCGGCCATCGTGGCGCTCATCCTCTACGGCCTGCTGCCGGTGGTGCGCAACACCATCGTCGGCCTGGAGGGGATCGACCCCTCCATGATCGATGCGGCCAAGGGGATGGGAATGACGCCCAGCCAGATCCTGTGGAAGATCGAGGTTCCCAACGCCAGCCGCATCATCCTGGCCGGCGTGCGTACCAGCGTCGTCATCAACGTCGGGACCGCGGCGCTGGGCGCCTACGTGGGCTCGGGCGGCTTCGGCAACCCGATCGCGTCGGGGCTCAACCAGGCGATCCAGCCCTGGGTGCTGCTGGGCGCGCTGGGCGCGGCCCTGCTGGCCATCCTTCTCGACTACATCCTCGGTCGCGTGGAGTACGTGATGACGCCCAAGGGGCTGATCATCGAGGGCTGAGCACGCCGAAGCCCGGCACACGGGCCCCTGCGGGGGCCTGTGCTAGGGTCCCATGGTCCCGCGGGCGTTCCCTGGGCACGCCCTCCCGAGAGGGAGGTGTGCTGCAGGGCGCTCGTGCCTGCAACCGAAACGAGAAGGCCTTCGCCTTGTCCTGAAAGGGTTGGTTACACACGTGATTCGAGCCGAAGGCGTCACCAAGATCTTCGGTCCGGACCCGGACGCTGCCTTGCAGCTCCTCGAGCAGGGGCGCAGCAAGGACGACATCCGGGCCGAGACCGGCCACACGGTGGGCGTCAACAACGTCAGTTTCTCCCTCGAGCCCGGCGAGTTCTTCGTCATCATGGGGCTCTCCGGCAGCGGCAAGTCGACGCTCCTGCGGTGCATCAACCGCCTCATCGAGCCGACCGCCGGGCACGTCTACCTGCAGACCGAGGACGAAGGCGAGGTGGACATCGCCTCCCTCGACCCGGCTAGTCTGCGGCAGCTCAGGAAGATCCGCATGAGCATGGTCTTCCAGCGCTTCTCGCTGTTCCCGCATCGCACCATCCTCGACAACGTCACCTACGGGCTCGAGATCCAGCGCCGCAAGCGCGAGCGTGCGCGGGAGATCGGCGAGGAGATGATCGGTTTGGTGGGGCTCGGGGGCTACGAGACCTCGTATCCCTCGGAGCTCTCCGGCGGCATGCAGCAGCGCGTGGGACTGGCCCGGGCGCTGGCCACCGAGGCCAACGTGCTGCTCATGGACGAGCCCTTCAGCGCGCTCGACCCGCTCATCAAGATGCAGATGCAAGACGAGCTGCTCAAGATCGAGCGGCAGCTCCAGCGCACCATCCTGTTCATCACCCACGACCTGAACGAGGCGTTGCGGTTGGGCGACCGCATCGCGATCATGGAGTCGGGCCAGGTGGTGCAGTTGGGCACCCCCGAGGACATCATCGTCAATCCGCGCACCGAGTACGTGGCCGATTTCGTCGAGCACGCCGACCCTACCGGGGTGATCACCGCCCAGACGGTGGCGCTTCCGCTCGCGCACGACCGCTTCGTGCTCGATCACCGCGAGGGCGAGGTGCGCTTCTTGCGCCACAAGGCGCAGGAGGACGTGCTCATCGGCGTGGACGACGACGAGGTGTTCACGGAGATGAGGGTCGCCGGCGAGGCGGTGCCGGCCAGGCCGCTGCTGGAGGTCCTCGAGGAGGAGCCGCCCGACACGCGTCGGCGCGACATGGTGCTCACCTGCGCTCCGGACGTGACGCTGCGCAAGCTGCTGCGGGGGCGCACCTACGTGGCGCTTCCGGCGATGGTGCTCGATGGCGACGGCCGGGTGCGCGGCGTGGTCACCGAACGCGAGCTGGTGGAGGGCATCCTCGAGAAGCGTGGCAACCAGGATCTGGGTTCGCTGGAGGTGGCGGCCCCCGAGGCCGAGGCCGGCGCCGTCGCGGGGGTGCGCTAGATGCTCTCCGAACTGTTCGGCTACCAGCTCTTCGACAACCACACCATCCCGCTGCGGCAGTGGATCGCCGCAGCCGTCGACTGGCTCTACACCAACCACCGCCCGTTCTTCCAGGCCATCAAGATGCCCGTGGAATGGCTTCTCAACGGCATCAACATGGGATTGCACGGTGTGCCGCCGCTGCCGATGCTCCTCGCTATCTTCCTGCTGGCCTGGTGGGCTGCGGGCTGGCGCATCGGCGTGTTCGCGTTGGTCGCGCTCGGCTTCGTGGGCTTCCTCGGGCTGTGGGGTGACACCATGACGACGCTGGCGATGGTGATCAGTGCGGTGGTGTTCTGCGTGATCGTGGGCGTTCCGTTGGGGATCCTGGCCTCACGCAGCGATGGCTTCGCCGCGTTCTTGCGGCCGATCCTGGATGTGATGCAGACCACCCCCGCGTTCGTCTACCTGGTGCCGGTGGTGATGCTGTTCAGCATCGGCACGGTGGCCGGCGTCATCGCCACCATCGTGTTCTCGATGCCGCCGCTCATCCGCCTGACCAACCTCGGCATCCGCCAGGTACAGGTGGATGTGGTGGAGGCAGCGACGGCCTTCGGCTCGAGCCCGCGCGAGATCCTGTTCAAGGTACAGCTCCCGCTGGCGCTGCCGACCATCATGGCCGGGCTCAACCAGACCATCATGCTGTCGCTGTCCATGGTCGTCATCGCCGCCCTGATCGGCGCCGGCGGCCTGGGGCTGCCCGTGTTCGAAGGCCTGAACGCGCTCAAGACCGGGCTGGCCGGCATCGGCGGCCTCTCCATCGTGCTGCTGGCGATGGTGCTCGACCGCATCACGCAGGGCCTGGGGGAGCAGCGCGGGCGCGGCTGAGCGGCGGTGCTCTCCCGCCCGCGCCGGCGCCCGCCCGCGCTGGCGCCCCGCCCGGGGGCTTTGTAGGCTGGCTATCGGGCCTCGTCGCGCGAGCCATTACACTGGGGGCGCACGTCTGTGAAAGCCGCTTCCCGTCGATGCGAACGGGGCTGCGGACCGTTCACGCAATTCGACCGTAACGAAGAACTCTGTCTGAAGGAGGCACGAGATGAAGAGATCTGTCATGCGTATGGTCTTGCTGGCGCTCGTCCTGTCACTCGCCGGTTCGGTGATGGCTCAGGATGCAGCGCTTCCCGGCAAGGGCGTCAGCGTCCAACCCGGGGTCGCTACCTGGAGCTCCGCCAAGCCGCTGGAGGCGATCTTCGCCAGCCTGCTGGGCGACCTGGGCTACGACGTGAAACCCGCCAAGGCGCTCTCCAACCCGATCTTCTACCAGTCGGTGGCGCAGGGCGATGTCGACTTCTGGGCCAACGGCTGGTTCCCCCTGCACAACGCGCAGTTGCCCAGCAACTTCGACCAGAACGCCGAGATCCTGGGGACCATCGTCCAGCACGGGGCGATCCAGGGCTTCCTGGTCGACAAGAAGTCGGCCGAGAAGTACAACATCACGTCGCTCAACGACTTCAAGCGTCCCGAGGTCCGCAAGGCGTTCGACGCCAACGGCGACGGCAAGGCCGACCTGGTGGGCTGCCCTCCGGGCTGGGGCTGCCATGAGGTGATCAGCCACGTCATGGACGCCTACAACCTGCACAACGACATCAACGTGATCAGCGCGGGCTACGCCGCCTCGTTCGCCGACGCCCTGGCCCGCTACCAGAACGGCCAGCCGATCCTGTACTACACCTGGACCCCGAACTTCACCGTCTACAAGCTGGAGCCCGGCAAGGACGTGGTGTGGATCAACGTGCCCTACAACGCGCCTACGGAGAGCCAGAAGCCGTTCGAGAAGTTCATGACGCAGTCGAACATCAAGGGGGCGGTCACCGACCCCATCAAGATGGGCTTCGTCGCCAACGACATCCGCGCGGTGGCGAACAAGAAGTTCGCCGACAACAATCCGGCGGCCAAGAAGTTGCTCGAGGAGGTCACCATCCCGCTGAACGACATCTCGCAGATGACCAACGAGATCAACGGCGGCAAGGACACCGACCAGCAGATCCAGGCGATGGCCAAGGACTGGATCCAGAACCACCAGTCCGAGGTCGACCAGTGGCTGAGCGCCGCGCGCCAGGCGGCGACGGGCCAGTAAGACCACCGCGGGCGCCCCGGCGCCGGTGGTGGACCGGGCTGCGAGCCCGACACGCGGCAGGAGGCGACGCCTCCTGCCGCGTTCTTCGTGCGGCCCGAGGGCTGCTCCCCCCGGCCGCCCTCGAGTCGCGAGGTCGGATCCCCGGCCCCGTGCGCCGTGCGTGGCTCGATGCACGCGTTCCACGGGCGCGATGCCGTACACTGGCAGCGGCCAGCCGGGCTCCGCGGGCCGACGTGCATCCGTGGCGATAACGGCGCCCCCGAAACGGGTTGCTGGGGCCGTACGTTGTGCACGGCGGGTGGCGGGCTAGAATGGTTGACACAGCCAACGAATGCTTAGGCTTGCTTTCCGCGTGAGGGCAAGCCCAATCCTCAGATGGGCATCGGGTAACACGGAGGTTCACGGTGGCTAGAGTTCGCGTCACACAGGAGGGGTACGAGCGCCTACAGGCCACGCTCGAGCAGGAGCGCGAGCGCCTGGAGGAAGCCACGCGCATCCTCCGGGAGCTCACGGGCTCATCGGACGACTACGACGACTCGGGGCTCGAGGAAGCCAAGCGCGAGAAGGGCCGCATCGAGGAGCGCATCGACAACCTCGAAGACCAGCTCGATCGCGCCGAGATCATCGAGGCGCACAAGATGGACAGCGTCGAGCTGGGCGCGGTCGTGACCCTGCAGGACAGCGCGTCGAAGGAGGCCTTCGAGATCCAGGTGGTGTCACCGGTCGAGGCCGGTGTGCTGGAGGGGGACATCCCCAAGGTCTCGGACGAGTCGCCGCTAGGCAAGGCGGTGCTGGGGCGCAAGCCGGGGGAAACCTTCAAGGTCACCATCAACAACAAGTCGACCAAGTACACGCTGATGTCGATCAACTGATCGGATCTCGGGCGGCGTCGGGCTCGGCTCGGGGGTCGTGGGGCTGAAGCGGTCCGTCACCGACCTCGACCTGGTGTTGCCCGGCTGAACGGCGTGCCGCGGGCCTCGGCGCTTGCTCTTCGGGGGCCCGCCACCCCGTACAATCAGGGGTCATGTCGCAGAAGTCGCTCCAGGAGCAACGCCAGCAACGCCTCCGGAACTTGGAGAGCCTCGAAGAGCGGGGCTTCGAAGCGTACCCCTACCGTTACCGTGCGAGCCACCGCGCCGCCGACCTGCACGCCGCGCACGACGGCGCCGAGGCCGGCGAGGCCTTCCCCGACGAGGTCGTGACCCTGGCGGGTCGCGCCATGACGGTGCGCAACATGGGCAAGGTCGCGTTCGTGACGCTGCAGGACCCGAGCGGCACCGTGCAGGCGTACTTCCAGCGCGACGCGCTGGAGAACTACAACGCCGTGAAGAAGATCGACCTGGGCGACTGGCTCGAGGTCACGGGCCCCCTGTTCGTGACCCAGACCGGCGAGCTCACGGTCGAGGTGCGGGCCTTCCGGCCGCTGGTGAAGAGCCTGCGTCCGCTGCCCGACAAGTACCACGGCCTCACCGACAAGGAGGCGCGCTACCGGCAGCGCTACCTCGACCTGATGGTGAACCCGGAGGTGAAGCGGGCGTTCGTGTTGCGCAGCAAGGCCATCGCCTACATGCGGCGCTACCTCGACGAACTCGGTTTCCTGGAGGTCGAGACGCCGGTGCTGCAGGCGGTGCCGGGCGGCGCCGAGGCGCGCCCCTTCGTCACGCACCACAACGCGCTGGACTACGACTTCCACCTGCGCATCTCCCTGGAGCTCTACCTCAAGCGGCTGATCATCGGGGGATTCGAAGCCGTCTACGAGATCGGGCGCAACTTCCGCAACGAGGGCATCAGCTTCAAGCACAACCCCGAGTACACGATGCTCGAGCTCTACTGGGCGGGCCGCGACTATCTCGACATCCTGGAGCTGGTGGAGACGATGTACAGCGGCCTGGTCAGGGAGCTGACGGGCTCGATGGAGCTCGACTACCAGGGGCGAACGCTCGACTTCACGCCGCCCTGGCCCCGCGTGGACTACACCGGGTCGCTACGGGAGCGCGCCGCGCTCGACTTCGATCCGCTCGATGAGGAGCGCCTTCGGGACTGGGTGCGGGCGGCGCACGCGCCGGCGCCGGGCGAGCCGGCGCTCGCCGAGCAGCCCATCAACCACATCTACGACAAGCTCTACGACCTCTACGTGGAGCCCTATCTGGTGGGACCGGTGTTCGTGATGGATCACCCGGAGGCGATCAGCCCGCTCGCCAAGCGGCACCGCGACCGCCCGGGTTTGGTGGAGCGCTTCGAGCCGGTGGCGGCGGGGATGGAGCTCGGCAACGCCTTCAGCGAGCTCAACGACCCGCTCGATCAGCGCCGTCGTTTCGAGCGCCAGCAGGCGCTGCGGGACTCCGGCGACGAGGAGGCCCAGATGCTCGACGAGGACTTCCTGACAGCGCTCGAGTACGGCATGCCGCCGACCGGCGGATTGGGCCTGGGCGTCGACCGGTTGGCGATGTTGCTCGCCGACACCCCCAGCATCCGCGACGTCATCCTGTTCCCGTTGCTCAGGCCAGAGTGAGGCGCTAGCCGCTCCTCAGGGGTCGATGGGCGTTGCCGGCCCGGCCTTGCCGCGCTCGATCTCCTCCTGTGCGCGTTGCCACAACACCCCGTAGAGCCGCTCGAGCAGGGCCTTGCGCTCCTCGTCGGCAAGCTCGCCGTCGCGACGGATCTCCACCATCAGGTCGCCGAGGTCGGGGATGGGCCAGGAGCGCACGTGCTCCAGCAGATACGTGAACTGCGCGAAGCTCGGCATGCCCGCCTCCCTCCCCGACCGCGGTCGGCGCGTCCGACCCCCGTCGCACGCGCACCGCTACCGCCGTGGGCTTGCCTCGCCCCGAGTCTAGGGGTGCGCGAGGGGCCTCTCAAGGGCCATACGTCCTCTCCTGGACGCGCCTCCTGGCGCCGGTCGCGGGACCGCACGGGGCGTCGACCTAGGACGGGCACGCCGTTTAGCGCTGCTGGCGCCGACCCAATTCGTAGAATGAGCGACATGCACCAGGGCCCGATCGACGTGCCGGACTGGGCACAGGACGCCGTCTTCTACCAGATCTTCCCCGACCGGTTCGCGAAGAGCGACCGGGTGGCGAAACCCGCCGGGCTCGAGCCCTGGGGCGACCCACCCAGCGTGCACGGCTACAAGGGCGGCGACCTGCTGGGCGTTGTCGAGCACCTGGGTCACCTCGAGGCGCTGGGCGTCACCGCCCTCTACCTCAACCCGGTCTTCCAGTCCGCCTCGAACCACCGCTACCACACCCATGACTACCACCACGTGGATCCCATGCTGGGGGGCGACGCCGCCCTGCGCGAGCTCCTCGACGCCGCTCACGACCGCGGCATGCGGGTGGTGCTCGACGGCGTGTTCAACCACGCCTCGCGCGGCTTCCTGCAGTTCAGCGACATCCTCGAGAACGGCGAGCAGAGCGCGTACCTCGACTGGTTCCGCGTCCACCGCTTCCCGCTCAACCCCTACGGCGGCGGCGAGCCGGGCTACGACGCGTGGTGGAACCTGCCTGCGTTGCCCAAGCTCAACACCGCCACGCCCGCGGTGAGGGAGTTCCTGTGGGAGGTCGGCGAGCGCTGGCTCGCTTTCGGGACCGACGGCTGGCGTCTCGACGTTCCCAACGAGATCGACGACGACGCCTTCTGGCGCGAGTTCCGTCGGCGCTGCCGGGCGGTCGATCCGGCGTGCTACCTGGTGGGGGAGATCTGGGGAGACGCCGAGCGCTGGCTGGCGGGAGATCAGTTCGACGCGGTCATGAACTACCCTCTTGCCCGTGCCATCTACGGCTTCGTAGGGGGCGGTCTCGCCGACACCGAGGTCGCACGCAGCGGCCTCAAGCGTGTCACGCAGCTCGACGCGCCTGCCTTCGCCGAGGTCGTGACGGGGCTGCACGAGCGCTACCCGCCCGCCATCGTGCATGCCCAGATGAACCTGCTCGACTCGCACGACACGCCCCGCGCCCTCACCATCCTGCGCGGCGACCGGGCCGCGCTGCGGCTGGCCTACTTGTTGTTGTTCACCCTTCCGGGCGCGCCCTGCATCTACTACGGCGATGAGATCGGGCTGCAGGGCGGCCACGACCCCGGTTGCCGCAACACCATGCCGTGGTCGGACGAGGGCGCCTGGGACCAGGCGCTGCTCGGCTGGCTGCGGCGACTGAGCTCGACGCGCCGCGAGCAGGCGGCGCTGCGTCGCGGCGACACCGTGGTGCTGGCGGCCGTGGGGCCCGTGCTGGTGTTCGCGCGCCAGTTCGAGGACGAGCGCGTGGTGGTGGCGCTGAACGCCGGCGCCGTCGACGCTCCGGTGCCCTCCGCAGCGGGCCTGGAGGGGCGCTTCCGCGACCTGATGGAGGGTTCCGAGCTCGAGCTCGGGAAGGGCAAGGCCAGGGTACCGGCGCGCGGAGGCTGGCTGCTTCGCGCTCTCGGCTCCTGAGGGCCCGTCCCTTGGAGGACCTAGCTGGGCTGCGCCTGTGGGGTCACGGCGGCGCCGTTGGTCTCGCCGGTGCGGATGCGCACCACGCGGTCGACCGGGAGCACGAAGATCTTGCCGTCGCCGACCTCGCCGGTGCGCGCGCCGCGCAGGATGGCGTCCACGGCCGGGTCGACGAACGCTTCGGTGACGCCGATGTCGAGCCGGACCTTCTCGATCAGCTCCATCTTGACGCTCATGCCACGGTAGGTCTGCACCGCCTCGCGCTCGCCGCCGTGCCCCCGCACCGGGGTCACGGTGACGCCGTAGATCGATGCCTCGAAGAGGGCGGCCAGGACGTCGTTGAGGCGCTCCTTGCGCACGACGGCGGTGACGAGCTTCATGCCTCGCTCCGGGCGGCATTGGGCACGGCCGGGGCGCGGGGCTCGAGCCGCGCCACCGGCAGGAGCAGCGCGCCCTCGCCGTCGGTGTAGGCCTCCTCGCCATGCATGCCGACGTCGAGCCCCTGCGCCTCGGTGTCGCTGTCGGCGCGCAGCGGCGTCAACAGGCCGACCAGACCGGCCACCGCCAGCGTGCCGACGGCGCTGAAGCCCAGCGCGCATGCCACCGCCAGCGCCTGGACGCTGAGTTGCGCCAGCGAACCGTCGACGGGGGCGCCCCACGCCCGGCTTGCGAACAGACCGGTGAGCAGCGCGCCGCTGATCCCGCCCATCCCGTGTGCCGCGAAGACGTCGAGGGCGTCGTCGAGCCGGCTGCGCGCGCGCCACAGCATGAGCAGGTAGCTGGGCAGGGCGGCCAACGAGCCGATCGCCAGCGCGGCGGCCGGCCCTACGAAGCCGGCGGCCGGGGTGATCGCCACCAGGCCCACCACCATGCCGGTGGCGATGCCCACGGCGGTGACGCGTCCGCCGCGCGCCATGTCGAGCAGCGCCCACACCACCAGGGTGGCCGCCGGCGCCAGCAGGGTGTTCACGAACGCCAGCACGGCGGTAGCGTTGGCCGCCTGGGCGCTGCCGGCGTTGAAGCCGAACCAGCCGAACCACAGCAGTCCGGCCCCGAGAAGCGTGTAGGGGACCTGGTGGGGAAGCATCGCCTTGCGGCCGTAGTCGCTGCGGCGCCCCAGCATCAGGGCGAGCACCACCGCGGCGACGCCGGCATTGATGTGCACGACGGTGCCGCCGGCGAAGTCGAGAGCGCCGAGCTGCTGCAGGAAGCCCCCGCCCCACACCCATTTGGCGAGCGGCGCGTAGACGACGACGCTCCACAGCGCGATGACGAGCATGTACGCGCCGAAGCGCATGCGTTCGACGACGGCGCCCGAGATCAGGGCGGCACTGATCATCGCGAAGGTGGCCTGGAAGGCGAATCCCAGCAGCGCCGGAAGGCCGACGTTGCCGGAGGCGCCGGACGTGCCGGAGGTACCAAGGCCGCGCAGGAAGGCGTGGTCCAGGCCTCCGAGCCAGGCGGAGCCCGGCGCGAAGGCCAGCGAGTAGCCGACCGAAGCGAAGGTGAGCCCGACCACGCCGAGCGCGACGAAGCTCATCATCATGGTGTTGAGCACGTTCTTACGGCGCACCAGGCCGCCGTAGAAGAGGGCCAGCCCCACCACCATCAGCAGGACCAGCGCCGTCGACGCCATCATCCAGGCGAGGTCGCCGGCGGGAGGGCCCGCAGCTGCCGGAGCGGCGGCCAGACCCGTGGCCGCCGGCGGATCGGCGGCCAGCGCTCCGTGCACCAGCATCGCCAGCATCGCCAGACCGCCCGCGAGCCTGCCGCGGCGTCGCGGAGCAGCCGGGGCCGAACGACGTCTCGATGGGTTGTGGCGGCGCATGCGAACCTCCCGGCGGCCTGGAAGATCCAGGGCCGCGCGATGCATGAGGCTAGCACGAGCGGCGCGGGGCGTCAAAAGAAAGATGGACGTTGTGCAAGTATTCGTGGCACGTAAGGCCCGTGACGGGCCGTTGGGTGGCATCAGTGTCGCCCGAACGCGGTCATATGAACGATACAGCGTGAACGGCGCGCCCAGGTCATCCGGGCGCGCCGTTCGTGCGAGGCCTTGGGATCGCCCCCGATCGGGGGCGTGGGTCAGATCGAGGCGGCCAGGGGAGCCCCGATCGGCGTCAAGGCCTCGGCGTCCTCCTCTCCGGTGCGGATGCGGACCACCTTGTCCAGGGGCTGGACGAAGATCTTCCCGTCCCCCACCTCGCCCGTGCGGGCCGAGCGCGTGATGGCGTCGATCGTCGGCGCCACGAAGGCGTCGGACACTGCGATGGTCAACTGGACCTTCTCGTGGAACTCCACCAGGAAGGTGCTTCCGCGGTACTGCTCGTGGATGGCGGCCTGCCCTCCGTGGCCGCTCACCCGGTTCAGGGTGATCCCCTGAACGCCTGCCTTGAAGAGGGCCTCCTTGACCGCGTTGAGGCGCTCCGGCCGGACGAAAGCGGTGATCAGCTTCATCTGCACGCTCCTTCGAGGCCCCGAGGCCTCAGTCGCCCGCTCCGACGATCACGGGCTCGCGGAGCGCGTCCGCGGGCACGTAGGCTTCGGCGCCGTGCTCGGCGACGTCGAGGCCGCCGATCTCCTCGTGGGGGCCGACGCGGATGCCGACGGTGGCCTTGAGGACCGTCCACAGCAGCGCGACCGAGCCGAACGCCAGGGCGCTGATGACGACGGTTCCGAGGATCTGGATGAGCACGAAGTGCACACCGCCACCGGCGAAGAGGCCGTTGGCGCCGAGCGTCGGAAGGCCGAACAGGCCCAGGGAGACGGTGCCCCAGATGCCGGCAACGCCGTGGACCGAGACGGCACCGACGGGGTCGTCGACGCCCAGAGCGTCGACCACCGGGATGGCCAGCACCACGATCACGCCGGCCACGAGCCCGATGGCGATGGCCGCGGGGGGGCTGACGAAGGCGCAGGGTGCTGTGATGGCGACGAGACCGGCGAGGAGGCCGTTCATGGTCATCGAGAAGTCGGGCTTGCCGAAGCGCATCCACGACACGACCATCGAGGCCACACCGGCGGCGGCCGCGGCGATGTTGGTCGTCAGGAAGATCCGGGCGACCAGGCCGGGGTCGCCGACGATGCCCATGGTGGAGCCGGGGTTGAACCCGAACCAGCCGAGCCACAGGATGAACACGCCCAGCGCGACGAAGGTCATGTTGTGGCCCGGCATGGCGGTGACCCTGCCGTTCTGGTAACGCCCGATGCGCGGTCCCAGCACCGCGGCGGCGCCGAGCGCGGCGAACCCGCCGACGGCGTGCACCACCGTCGAGCCGGCGAAGTCGAGGAAACCCAGCTGGGCGAGCCAGCCGCCACCCCAGACCCAGTGGCCGAGGATGCTGTAGATGAAGGTGGTCATCACGACCGAGAAGATCAGGTAGGCCGGGAACTTCACCCGGCCCCCGATCGCCCCCGAAACGATGGTCGCGGCTGTGCCGGCGAACACGAGCTGGAAGAAGAACTTGGCGAAGAGCGGGACGCCGGTCCACGACAGCGATTCGAAGATGCCCTTGTAGGCGCTGCCGGTCAGTGGGCTGAGGTCGGGGCCGCTCAGGAACCAGCCGTGGAGCCCCAGCAACCCGGTGCCGTTGCCGAACATGAAGGCGAACCCGAAGGCCCAGAAGGCGATCGACGCCACCATGAAGTCCGAGGCGTTCTTCATCAGGATGTTGACGACGTTCTTGGCGCTCTGCAATCCCGCCTCGACCAGGGCGAAGCCGGCCTGCATGAAGAACACCAGCGCGCCGGCGATCAGGACCCAGAGGGTGTCGACCGCGACGGTGACCTTGGCGGTGGCGTCGGCGGACTGAGCGCCGGCAAGGCCCGCGATGAGGAGGGCGCCAACGACGGGGACGGTGCGGCGGAGCCACGCGGCGTGCGTACGCGCGCTGGTGCGGGCGCGAGCCTGCGGACGCGGCGATCGCTGGGCGTTGCGGCGCTGGGCGGGGCGGGTGCGGCCGCCGTGGGCGTCGTCGATCCGGAAGGGCGCCGACGCGGCTGCGGCCGGCGTTCCGGGCGCGGCCGGGGCCGCGCCTTCGACGGGACCGGCAGCGGGCGGCGTGGCTGTCGGGGTGCGGGACTTCATCGTCACCTCCATGGGTGGTGCGCTACCGCGCGGGGCCGGATCGGGTGTCACGCGACGCATTGGGTCGCAAGAGGCGTGCGAGCGCGGCACGCGATCGGGCTCTTCTCGGCGGGCGCTCGGCCCGGCCGTCGTCCGACCGGCGACCCCTGGGTGGGGAAACGCGGCCGGACTTGGCCAAGCATAGGTGCAAATTTGCACGGTGTCAAGCAAGAAGTTGCAGGATGTAATGTCACATTGCGCGTGACGATGAGCACAGAAAGACCCATTATGCGATGCAAAGAGGGGGGCGGGAACGTGCTGAGTGTAAAAGAAAGGATGTACGCCGAGGTCATCAGACGAACGCCGCCGAACGTCCCGCGGCCCGACCGGGCGCATCGCACTTCGATCGCGGGTCGAACGAGGGCCGGGAGCCCGAACACGACCGCGGCCGCCTCGCGAACGAGGCGGCCGGAAGGTTTCAACGCAACGTGCGGTCGGCTCAGGCCGGTCTCGTCACAGCTCCTGCAACAAGATGCGGCTCTCGTCGCCGACGATGAGCCGGTGCGTGCTGGGGCGTCCGTCGTGCCCCTCGACGCGGACGTCCTCGCCGATGAGGCTGCCCTGGATGCGAGGGCCCACGCCCTGGATGATCGAGCGGGCGCCGACCACGGCGTACTCGATCTCGGCGTTCACGACGTGGACGCCGTCTCCGATCGAGGTGAAGGGTCCCAGGTAGGCGTTCTCGACGTGGGCACCGCGCCCGATGATCGCCGGGCCGAAGATGGTCGTGTCACGGACGACCGCGCCCTCCTCGACGACCACCTCACCCACCAGCTTGGCGTTCTCGACCTCGCCGCGCACGGACCCCTTCAGGCGCATGAGCTGGAGCCGATTGGCGTCGAGGATGTCGTCGGGATTGCCGGTGTCCTTCCACCAGCCCTCCACCTCGACCGGGGACACGGTGTAGCCCGCGCTGATGAGCATCTGGATGGCGTCGGTGATCTGATACTCGCCCTTGGCCCCGGGCTCGAGGTCTTCGATCATGTCGTGGATGTGCTTGTCGAAGACGTAGACGCCGGCGATGGCCAGCGTGCTGGGCGGGTCCTGGGGCTTCTCCACCAGGCGCGTGATGCGCCCGTTCTCCACCACCGCCACCCCGAGCGAGCGGGCGGCCTCCAGCGACACCGGCACCAGCGCGCACACGGCGTTCGTGCTCTGGTCGGGGTCGAAGGCACGCACGAAGCTGGCGATGCCGTGCTCGAAGAGGTTGTCGGAGAGGTACATCACGAACGGATCGTCGGCGAGGAACTCCCGCGCGACCTTCACGGCGTGCGCCAGCCCCTGCGGCGGGTTCTGCAGGATGTACGTGAAGCGCGCGCCGCGGTACCCGGCCAGCGTCTCCTTGATGCTCTCGACCGTCAGGTAGCTGACGACCACACCGATATCGGTCACGCCGGCCTCGACGAGGTTGTCCACGGCGTAGTGGATGAGCGGTTTGTTCGCCACGCTGATCGTCGGCTTGGGGCGGAGGCTGGTGATCGGCCGCAGGCGCGTCCCCAGGCCCGCAGCGAGGATGAGTCCCTTCATGACGGTTCCTCTCTCATGACGGTCGATGGTACCGCAGGCGGCGGCGGAGCGCCGTACGGCCCGCGCCCGGCCTCGACACGTGTGAACGCCGGTCGCGGCGCGGCGTTCACACGCGTCCGTTCGCGTCCGCATGCCGCCCGCCGCGTCGCGGCGCCGCAGCCGCCATTGTCGTTGCGAGCACGGCGGCCGCGGTACGAGCGGCGCGCCTTCGCTAGCATGGGAGCGTGGCCGTTCGCGTCGTCACGCCTCCGCCCGATTCCGGTCGGGTCGTTCTGGGCCGCACCCTCCCCTCGCTGCTCGACGAGGCTGCCGAGAAGCGCCCGAACGCGCGCGCGCTGAACCAGCGCGTGGAGGCCGGATGGCAACCGCTCTCCACCGAAGCGTTCCGGCAGCGCGCCGAGGCACTGGCGCTCGGGCTGCGCGCGCAGGGGCTCGAGCGCGGCGATCGGGTGGCCTTCTTCACCCACAGCGACGTCTCCTTCGTGGTCGGAGACATGGCGTGTTTGCTGGCCGGGCTGGTCACGGTCCCGATCTACCTGACGCACGCCGAAGGGGCGGTGCGCCACATCCTCGGGGAGTCCGGCGCCCGCGCGCTGCTCGTCTCGAACCCGGAGCTGCTCGAGCGCTTGAGCGGCGTGGTGCCTTCCGCCGAAGCGCTGACGCTGGTGGCGTTGTGGGAGGGCGAGGCGCCCTTCGGGCCCGGCCGAGGCGCCCTGCCGGAGCGTGTCCGGGTGATGAGCTACGCCGCCCTGGAAGCGAACGGGGCGGGCGTGCTTGCCGCCGCGCCCGGCGCCGGTCGGGCGCTGCGCGACGCCCTCGACGCCCAGGACGTGGCCACGCTCATCTACACCTCCGGCACCACGGGGCTGCCGAAAGGCGTGATGCTCACGCATCAGAACATCTCGTCCAACGTCGTGGCCGCCTTCACCGGACTCCCCACCTACCATCCGGGCGAGGCGGAGGTGGTGCTGTCCTTCCTGCCGCTGACGCACATCTTCGCTCGCACGCTGCAGTACGGGGTGATGTGGTACGGCTCGAGTGTCTACTTCGGCGATCCCTCCCGGGTCGGCGAGGACCTCGTCGAGCTGCGCCCCACCTTCTTCGCCTCCGTCCCGCGGGTGTTGGAGAAGGCCTACGAGCGCATCCAGGCGGCGGGTGCGGCCCTGGGTGGCGTGCGCGGCGGGTTGTTCGCCTGGGCCCTGGCCCGGGCGCGCGCGTTCGACGTCGAGCAGCCGCCGACCGGCCCGGCGGCGCTGGCGCACGCCCTGGCCGACCGGCTCGTCTACCGGCGCTGGCGGGAGGCGCTGGGCGGGCGGTTGAGGACCGTCATCGTGGGCGGCGCGGCGCTGCGCGCCGAGCTCGCCACCGTCTTCGGTGCTGCCGGGATCGACGTGCTACAGGGCTACGGTCTGACGGAGACCAGCCCCGTTGTCGCCTTCAACCGTCCCGGGATCAACCGGCCCGGGACCGTAGGCGTGCCGCTGGCGGGCACGGAGGTAGGCGTGTCCGACGAGGGTGAGGTGCTGGCGCGCGGCCCGCACATCATGAAGGGCTACTACCTGCGGGACGACCTCACCGCCGAGGTGATCGACGCCGACGGCTGGTTCCACACCGGCGATCTCGGCGCCGTCGAAGACGCGGGGTTCGTGCGCATCACCGGGCGCATCAAGCACCTGTTCAAGCTCTCGACCGGCAAGTACGTGATGCCGCGGCCGATCGAGCAGCAACTCGAGGCGAGCCCGCTCGTCGACACCGCTCTGGTCGTCGGGGACGGCGAGAAGTTCTGCACCGCCCTCTTGTTCGTGGCGGGCTCCGCGCTCGAGGAGGCGATCGAGCGTCCGCTCGATGCCTCGGCGCTCGCCGCGCCCGATGTGCAGGGCCGCTACCGCGACCTCGTCGCGGCCGCCAACCGCGACATGCCGCACTGGTCGACGGTGAAGCGCTTCGCGCTGCTCCTCGACGAGCTGACCATGGAGAGCGGGCACGTCACCCCCAAGCTGAGCGTCCGGCGCGATACCGTTCTGCACGCCTATGCCGGCGTGATCGGCGCGCTCTACCGCGGCCATCGGGCGCCGGAGGGGGTGGTGGTGGTGGAGGTCTGAGCTCGATCAGGCGCTGAGCCGGAGCGTGCCCGACGCCACCAGGTCGCCGGGCCGCGGCAGCTCCAGGGCTTCCAGCGGCGCGGGGCGGGCGATGAAGTAGCCCTGGGCCTGGTCGCAGCCGATGCGGCGGATGCTGTCGAGCTGGCCGCGCGTCTCCACTCCTTCGGCGACGACCGTCTTGCCCAGGGCGTGCCCCAGCGACACCACGGCGGCGACGACGTCGTAGGCGCCGTCGAGGGGGAGCGTGTCGAGGGCCCGGATGAAGACGCGGTCGAGCTTGAGGATGTCCGCCGGGATCTCGCGCAGGTAGGCCAGCGAGGAGTAGCCGACGCCGAAGTCGTCGATGGCGATGCGCACGCCCAGGGAGCGCAGGCGCGCGAGGTGCCCCAGGGCCGCGTCCCGGTGCCCGAGCAGCGCTTCCTCGGTGAGCTCGATCTCCAGAAGTTCAGGGGCGAGTCCCGCGCCGTGGAGCGCCGCCAGGACGTCCTCGGCGAATCCGGGTTGGGCCGCGTGGGAGGGCGAGATGTTGACGCTGACCCGGGGAGGCTCCCCGCTGCCGTCCGTCGCCGTCCAGGCCGCAGCGTCTCGACATGCCGACGCCAGCACCCAGCGGCCAAGGGTCCCCGTCAGCCCGAGCTCCTCGGCGAGCTCCACGATCGTGGTCGGCGGCACGGCGCCGAGGTCCTCGTGGCGCCAGCGCAGGAGCGCTTCGAGCGCGGCGGTGCGGCCGGTATCGAGGTCGACGATGGGCTGGTAGACCAGGGTGAACGCGTCGCCCTCGAGCGCGGCGCCCAGATCGCGGCGCAGGCGCATCCGCTGCGCTTCCTCGCGGCCGCCCTCGCCGAAGAAGCGCACGCCGTTCTTGCCCTGCCACTTGACGCGGTACATGGCGCTGTCGGCGCGACCGACGAGCTCCTCCACCGTTCGGCCGTCCCGCGGGAAGAAGCTGATGCCGATACTGGCGCGCATCCGGACCGACCCGGTCCCGACGGCGTGCGGCTCGTTCAGCGCGCCGAGCACGTGCTGCGCGACCGTCATGGCGTCCTCGGGGCTCTTGATCCCCTTCAGGGCGGCGACGAACTCGTCGCCGCCGAGCCGGCCCACCAGGTCGCCGCCGCGGGTGTGCTCGGTCAGCCGCCGGGCCACGGACTTCAGGATCTCGTCGCCGGCTTCGTGCCCGAGCGTGTCGTTGATGGCCTTGAAGCGGTCCAGGTCGACGAACATGACGCCGATGACGTCGGCGTCGACGTCGGAGAGCTCGAGCAGCTCCGCGAGCTGCCGGCTGAGCGAGCTCCGGTTCAGGAGTCCCGTGAGGACGTCTCGATCCGCCTGCGCCTGGATGGTGGCGTTCTGATGCTCCAACTTGCGGCGCAGATCCCGCAGGTAGCCGATCAGCCCTCCCAGGCCGAGCGCGACCATGAGCGGGACCACGACGTTGCCGACGGTGGGCGCCATGGCCAGGAACTGCCAGTAGAGCAGCGTGTTGGCAGCCGTCGTCAGGATCGCCAGGACGACGCCGGCACGCGTGCCGCACAGCCAGGCCGAACCCATCACGATGGCGAAGCTCACGACCGCCACGGTGCTGCCGATGTGTTGGGTGAGGAACGGGAAGCCGACCACGTAGGCCGCCGGGCCGCGGCGATGACGGCGTACTTGACCGTACGAACTGCGGTGGGCGAGAGGGCCGACGGGGCTGTCATGCGATCACCCTAGCGCCAGCTCCCTGACGGCGCTCTGATAGTTCTCTGACGGGTCTCTGACGGCTCTCTGGCGCGGTTCGGCTAGGGTGCGTCCTCGTGCCCGTCGAGCGTCGTCAGGACGCCGTACAGGTCCGGACGGCGATCGCGGAAGAACCCGAAGCCGGCCCGGAAACTGCGCGCGGCGGCGAAGTCGAGATCGGCGTAGATCACCGTCTCCTCGCTGCGACCTGCCTCCGTCAGCAGCTCGCCCCGGTAGTCGCTGATGAACGAGCTCCCGTAGAAGGTGGTCATGCCCTCCACTCCCACGCGGTTGGCGGCCGCCAGGTAGGTGCAGTTGCTCACGGCGTGACCGAGCATGGCGCGGCGCCACAGCGGTTGCGTGTCGAGGTCGCCGGCATCGGCGGGCTCGCTGCCGATGGCGGTGGGGTAGAGCAGCAGGTCGGCGCCCTTGAGCGCCATGGCGCGCGCGGCCTCGGGGAACCACTGGTCCCAGCAGATGCCGACGCCGATCGTCCCGAAGCGGGTGCGCCAGGCCTTGAAGCCGCTGTCGCCGGGGTTGAAGTAGAACTTCTCCTCGTAGCCCGGGCCGTCCGGGATGTGGCTCTTGCGGTACACGCCCAGCCGGCGCCCGTCGGCGTCGTGCATCGCGAGGCTGTTGAAGTGGGCCTGCCCGGCGTGTTCGAAGAAGGAGACCGGCAGCACCACCCCGAGCTCGGCGGCCAGCCCGCCGAAACGCTCCAGGAAGGGGTGATCGTCGGCCGGATGGGCCAGGGCGAACAGCTCGTCGCGCTCCATCTGGGGGAAGTAGAGGCTCTCGAAAAGTTCCTGGAGAAGCACGATCTGCGCGCCGTGGGCGGCCGCCTCCCGCACCAGGCGCTCGGCCTTGTCCAGGTTGTCGTGGAGCCGCTCGGAGCAGCTCATCTGCACCACGGCCAGCCGCACGTTGGCGTGCCGGGCCCGGCTCGTGTCGTTGCCTGCCTCGTTCATGCCTGCCTCGTTCATGCCCGCGTCGTTCATGCCCGCGTCGTTCATGCGCGCCTCCGCTCGTTCCTGGCCGTCCACGGCCTCACGGGACCGCCACCTCGCCGTCCGGCTGTTGCTGGGTCACACAGTGGAAGGCGCCCCCGCCCGTGATGAGATGGGCGCTCGGAAGGCCGATCACCTCGCGCCCCGGGAACAACGGGCGCAGCGTCGCCAGCGCGCCCGCGTCGTTCTCGTCATCATAGAGGGGGACCGCCACGAAGCCGTTGCCGATGTAGAAGTTGGCGTAGCTGGGTGGCAGCCGGGTGCCTGCGAGCTCCATGCGCCGCCGCGGGAGGGGCAGCGGCACGACCTCGTAGGGAGCGCCGTCGGAGGCGCGCAGCGCCCGCAGCGCTTCCAGGTTGTGTCTTGTCGGTGCGTGGTTGGGGTCCGCCGGGTCCGGCTCAAGGGCGCATACGATCGTCCGGTCGTCGGTGAAGCGCACCAGGGTGTCGATGTGGCCGTCGGTGTGGTCGCCCTCCAACGAGCCCTCCAGCCACACCACGTGCTTCACGCCCAGGCTGCGGTGGAGTACGCCTTCCACGTCGCGCTCGCCGAGCGCCGGGTTGCGCTCGCGCGAGAGAAGGCAGGAGCGCGTGGTCAGGCAGACGCCCTCGCCGTTCACCTCCAGCGAGCCCCCCTCCATCACGTAGGGCACCTCGAACCGACGCATGCCGAGGCGACGCGCCACCGCTCGGGGGGCGCGATCGTCGTCGTCCCAGGGCGCGTACTTGCCCCCCCAGGCGTTGAAGCGCCAGTCGGTGAGCGCCACCGTGCCGCGGGCGTCCACCACGAAGATGGGGCCGTTGTCGCGGAACCAGGCGTCGTTGAGCGGCAACCGGTGGAAGGTGATGCGCTCGAGGGGCGCTCCCAGCGCTCGGAGGCGCCGACGAGCGTCGGCCTCGGCCTCCTCGTCGCGGACGTTCACGATCACCGGCTCGAAGCGGGCCACGGTGGCGACCAGCCCCCCCATGTCGCGACGGACGCCGTCCAGCTGACCTTCCCAGAGAACGTCGTCGAAAGGCCAACTGGTCCAGGTGGCGGCGTGCGGCGTCCACTCGGGGGGCATCGAGAATCCCAGTTCGGCGGGGGTCGGCATGCTCAACGATGCTATCAGAGCCGGCCCGGAGGCCCGTCGACGGGCCTCCGGCGGGGCTGGCGCTGCAGCGGATGGGACTTCCGGGCGCTGCGGCTCCCGTGTCGATACGCCTTTCGAGCACACCCCGGACGTGCTAGAGTACGCGCGCTCGACGCTCGTTCGAGCTCGCGACGAGGCGCGCCTGCAAGGCGCCGCGACGATCGCGAGGGCGAGCGGCGAGGGCGCGGCCGCGGCCGCGCGGCGCAGGGTCCTGCGCCGCCCGCGTGCGCCGGGAGGGCCCGATTGAACCACCCCAGCAAGCCTGCCAAGCCCACCGAGCCGATCTTCAAGGTGACGGACGCCGTCGAGCTGTACGGGGTCCGCACCTGGTCCAACGGCTACTTCGACATCTCCGACCAGGGCGAGCTCACCGTCTCGGTACGCGAGTCGGGTTCGGTGTCCCTCAAACGCATCGTGGACGACCTTCGCACCTCCGGGCACGCGCTGCCCGTGATCCTGCGCTTCCCGGATGTGCTCGAGGATCGTATCGATCGCATCAACACCGCGTTCGCCGACGCCATCGCCGAGGCCGGGTACGAGGGCCGTTACCAGGGCGTGTTCCCGATCAAGGTCAATCAGCGCCGGGTGGTGGTGGAGACCGTCGCGACCTACGGAGAGAACTACCGGACCGGCCTGGAGGCAGGCAGCAAGGCGGAGCTGGCGCTGGCGCTGGCACAGGAGGGGCACCCCGAGGCGCTGTTGTGCTGCAACGGCTTCAAGGATGACGACTTCATCCGGCTGGCGCTGTGGGGGCGCAAGCTCGGTCGCAACGTGATCATCACGCTCGAGAAGTACTCCGAGCTCGAGCGCGTCTTGCGTATCAGCCGGGAGATGGGCGTGCGGCCGGTGCTGGGCGCGCGCTTCAAGCTACACGCTCGCGGCAGCGGCCAGTGGGAGGCCTCGGGCGGCGACGACGCCAAGTTCGGCCTCACGTCCGCGGAGCTGCTCAACGTTGCGCGCCGGCTCAAGGAGGAGGGCCTGGGCGACGCGCTGGAGCTTCTCCACTGCCACGTCGGCAGCCAGCTCACCGACATCCGGCGCATCCGCGTGGCGGTGCGCGAGGCCGCGCAGGCCTACGTCGAGCTGGCCGAGATGGGGGTAGGCGCCAAGTACCTCGACGTGGGGGGCGGACTGGCGGTCGACTACGACGGCAGCAAGACCACCTTCTACGTCTCGGCCAACTACGGTCTGCGCGAGTACGCCGACACGGTCGTCTACACCGTCATGGAGGCCTGCCAGGAGTGGGAAGTGCCGCAGCCCACGCTGGTGACCGAGTCCGGGCGCGCCCTGACCGCGCACCATGCCGTGCTGGTGCTGCCGGTCATCGATGCCATCGGGCCGACGCGGGATACCCTCGAGCTGCCGGAGCTCGAAGGCGAGGTGCACTCCCTGATCCGCGACATGCGCGATTCGTTGGAGGACGTCACCGTCAAGACCTATCGAGAGGTCTACAACGAGGCGGTCAGCAACAAGGACACCATGCACAGCCTCTTCGACCTGGGCTACCTCAGCCTGCTGGAGCGCGCGCACTTCGAGCAGCTCTTCAACCGCATCATGGTGCGCGTGGCGAAGGTCGTGGAGAACCTGGAGTACGTACCCGACGAGTTCGAGGCCCTGCCGCGGCACCTCGCCGACAAGTACGTCGTCAACTTCAGCGTCTTCCAGAGCCTCCCCGACCACTGGGCGATCCACCAGCTCTTCCCGATCATGCCGCTGCACCGGCTCGCCGAGCGCCCCACCCGCAACGCCACGCTGGTCGACATCAGTTGCGACTCCGATGGCAAGATCGACCGCTTCATCGACCTTCGCGATGTGAAGAGCACCCTGCCCGTTCACGAGTTGCGCCGGGGCGAGCCCTACTACCTGGCCGCTTTCCTGACCGGCGCCTACCAGGACGTGCTGGCCAACGCGCACAATCTGTTCGGGCGCGTCAGCGAGGCCCACATCCGGCTGGAGGGGGAGGATTACCGGCTCGAACGCTTCGTCAACGGCCAGAAGGCGCGTCGCGTCATCGAGAACATGGGCTACGAGACGCCGCTGCTGCACGGTGCCATGGCCCGGCTCGCCGGGGAACGGGCCGCGGCGGGGACGCTCAGCGAGGAGGAGCGCGCCGAGTTGTTGGAGCTCTACGACGCCGAGCTGGTGGGCTACACCTACCTGGAGGCGCTGTGAGCGGCGGCGAGTCGCGCCTTCAGGCGGGGCGGCGTCCCATCGCCGGCGCTGTGCTGTGGAACCCCGATGGCACCGTTCTGCTGCAGCACCGCGATGACGTTCCCGGTGTGAAGGACGCCGGCAAGTGGTCGCTGTTCGGAGGTGGGATCGAGCCCGGCGAGGATCCCGAGACGGCCATGCTGCGCGAGCTCGACGAGGAGATCGGCTACCGGCCGGCGCGCTACCATCCCTTCCTGGTGCTGCGGGCGCGTGAGGCGGACTTCCACCTGTTCCTGGCGGTCATCGAGGAACCCCTCGGACGGCTTCGGCTCACCGAGGGGCAGGGCTTCGCCTACCTCGCGCCGGAGGCCGCGCTCGCCGGCTACGACCTGTCCGATACGGCGCGCACGGCCCTGGGTGCGCTGCAGCTCTACCGAGACTTCCGCGCCGGTCAGGGCCTGACCGGACCGATCGATTGAACGCCTGCGGGCTCCCCACGCAGCCCATTTTGCCCGTTTCGGGGGTGTGGGAGGGCGTTCAGGCGCAACGCCTTGACGAATAGCGAATACCGGGGTATCTTGACTTTATAGGCGCTCGGGCAGAGCGCTTCTTTTTTTGCTCCTGCAATCTCAGAGTGCGCGCCTCCCCACCTGCGCGCCTGTCCCCGTGCGCCTCGTCCCTGCGCACGCTTCCCGTGCCGCCCTCGTCGAGGTCAGAACGTGACGGCGTCGCCGTCCGCGCCCAGCGTGATGTCGGGGAAGTACTTGCGGGCTTCATCGAGCGTGGAGTTGCCCAGGGCGCGGTTGGGCGCGATGTGGACCAGGCGCAAGCGCTTGGCGCCGGCGCGCGCCGCCAGCTTGGCGGCGTCGGTCGCGCTGGAGTGCCCAGGGCCCTCGCCCGTTGCCTCGTGCACCAGCAGATCGGCCTCATGGGCCAGCCGCTCGATCGCCTCGCACGGCTCGGTGTCGGACGAGTAGGTCACCACCCCGCCACCGGCGCGATCGCGGATGCGTAGCCCCGTCACGGGAACCGCGTGGCACCCCGGGGCCGCCGTGATCTCCCAGTCGTCGTCGACCAGCACGGCTGCGCCCTCATCGAGAGCGACCTCGTGGTAGCGCACCTCGGGATAGCCCGGCCAGTTGGAGGTATCGAAGGCGTCGTGGAGCTTCCGGACCTGCCCGATGGCGGGCGCGATGCCGTAGACGTCGAGCGGGCGCGACCGACCCGCCAGCCACAGCCGTTCCATCATCAGCGGGAAGCCCGAGACGTGGTCGGCGTGCTCGTGGGTCACGATCAGGGCGGACACGCGATCGAGGTCGATCTCGTGGGCGAGCAGCCAGCGCACCACGTCGCCGCCGCAGTCGATCACGACCACCGAACGCGGGCCGGAAACGGCCAGCATGGTCGTCGTGCGATCCGCGGCCGAGAAGGCCGCGCCCGTTCCCAGAAGATGCAGCGTTGCCACCGAAGCCTCCATGCGAAGAGCCGATCCCCCTTGAAGGCGACCGGCCCCGGTCGGCCCCGAGCCGCCCCCGATACCGCGGCTGGTCGGTCTTCGCTGCGGGTCATGATAGCTCCGCCAAGGGCGGCGAAGCGGGCCGCTGACACACCGGTCGAGTGGTCGCGCCGATCGTCCGGTCCTCCGGGGGAAGCGCGCTCCGTCGATCGCGCTCGTGTCGGTAACGCTCCAATAACGCTCGCTTCGCTAGGCTTCCGTCGTCCACGGACGAAAGGAGCGACCATGAAGATGAGGTTCACGGTTCTTCTGCTCGCCATCGCTCCCATCGTGGCGGTGCTCACAGCCTGTCCGCCCGTCCAACAAACAGGTTCGGGTGGCACCGGGGCCTGCGTCTCCCCGACGACCCTCGCCAGCAGCATCGATACGCCGACGACGCTGACGGCCGGCTGTTACGAGGCGACCTCCGACGTCCAGGTGTCGGCGGCATTGACCCTCTTGCCTGGCGTCACCATCGAGTTCGCGCAGGACACCGAGATGGACATCGTGACCAATGCCAACAGCCAGCCGACGGGCTCGCTCACTGCCGTCGGCACCTCCGGGTCGGGGAACGGCATCGTTCTCCGCGGCGTCAACGATTCGCCCGGCGAATGGGCGGGGGTCAACTTCTACACGAACAACGCCAAGAACCACCTGGAGTACGTCGAGATCCGTGACACCGGTGATCAGAGCTACGGCAACGGAGACGGCATCTTCGTGGCATCCGGCCTCCCGTTCACCATGAAGCACAGCACCATCGACGACGGCATGGGGATCGGCCTGGCGTTCGACGCCGGCACGTCGGCCGGTGACCTCACACTGCAGGCCAACACCTACGACAACCTGGCGGACTTCCCCGTCAGCCTGCCCGCGAACGCCGTCGGGGCCCTCGACGCCAACAGCGTCTACACGAACAACGCCAAGAACGCCGTCGAGGTCTTCGGCGGGAGCGTGGGCCTGGCGCAGCAGTGGGCGCATCTGGCCGCTCCCTACCGGGTCGACTGGTTCGTGTCGGTGGACGCGTCCCTCGCGATCGCAGCCGGAACGACCCTCGAGTTCACCAACGGCAGCTACATCGACGTCAACAACTCGAGCAGTGGGACGGTCGAGCTGACGGCCGTCGGGACGTCGACCGACAGGATCAACTTCGTCGGTGCCGGCAATCCGGCCGACACCTGGGGCGGCATCAACCTCAATACGGGTTCGGCAGGTGACATCGAGTATGCGACGGTTCGCGACGCCGGCGGTACCGGTGCTGCCTTGAATGCCGCCATCAACGTCTTCAGCGGCGTGCCGTTCACGCTCGAGCATGCCGTCGTCGACCAGAGCGCGGCCGAGGGCGTGGCCTTCGACGCGGGAACCGTCCTCACCGACCTCACCCTCCAGGCCAACACCTACAGCAACAACGCGAGCTTCCCCGTCAGCGTGACGACGGACGGCGCCGGCGCGCTCGATCCGAACAGCCAGTACGTCAACAACACCGACAACCGGGTCGAGGTGTTCGGGAACTCGCTCACCCACACTCAGACCTGGCACCACCTGGGAGCGCAGTACTACATCGACGGGTTGCCCACCATCGATGCTGCCCTTACGATCGATCCGGCCACCACGATCCAGGTCGATCCCGGCGTCACCATCGATGTCGGCACGGGCACGTTGACGGCCGACGGGGGGTCCTCCTCGACGATGATCACCTTCACGACCGGGGTCGCCGGTAGCACCTGGAACGGGATCGACTTCTTCACTGCCAACAACGTCCTCAACTACGTTGTCGTCGACGAGGCCGATAGTTCGGGCTCCGGTGAGGTCTTCACCCGGGTTCCCGGCGTCCAGATCAGCAACAGCACGTTCCAGAACAGCCCGGACAAGGCGATCTGCTGGGATGTGAACGCCCAGCCCACGACCTCCAACCTCACCTACATCAGCGTCGACAGCACGTCCACCACGGGCTGCCTGCCCTGATTGCCAAGAACCCTTCGACAAGGTTGGGCCGGCATGCCGGCCCAACCCCTCCTCGGAGCGAACGATGTGACAACACACCACGGAAGCCACACCTACGTGCTTCGTATCTGGAGCGAGAGGGAGCACGGTCGCCCTCCGGCCTTCCGTGCGGCTCTGACGGACGTGGCGACCAAGGAGACCCACTACTTCTCCGATGCGCTCGCCCTGGTCCGCCATCTGCGTGAGCTGCGCCCGGGGGGCGTTCGGCCGGGGTGAGGCCTCGACCGCCGCTCTCAGCGCGCTCGTGGGCTCCTGGGGTCCGAATCCGTGCTGCGCGCGAATACCCGCAGGAAGAACTGCATCAACGGTCCGATCCCCAAGGCGAACAGCACCGTGCCGAGCCCGACCTGCCCGCCCATCAGCCAACCGCTCGCGAGTACCAGCAGCTCGAGCCCGGTGCGGGTCACGCGCACGCTGACCGACAGCAGCCGCGCGAGCCCCAGCACCAGCCCATCGCGCGGCCCCGCGCCGAAGCCGCGCGGAGATGTACAGCCCGGTGCCGATCCCCTGCAGCACGAGGCCGGCGAGGAACACGGCGCCCCCCAGCAGGTAGCTCGCGGGTGAGCGTTCGAGCGGCAGCGATCGGAAGAGGTCGACCCAGGGGCCGACCAGGACCATGTTCAGGGCGGTGCCGAGGCCCGGGCGGGTGCCGGTGAGCAGCCAGCTCAGAGCACCACAACCAGGCCCACGCCCTGCATCACGCGGCCGATGCTGAGACCGGTGACGAAGCTCAGGCCCTGGTGGAACACCGTCCAAGGGCCCAGCCCGATGCCGGCGTCCAGCATCAGGGCGATCCCGAGCCCCACCACCAGCAGGCCAACGTTGAGCTGCAGCAGGCGGCGCCAGAAGTCCCAGCTGGTGAGGGCCTTGCGTGCGGCCGCGCCGACGGCGCTGGAGGCGGCTCGCAAGCCACTGCCGGCCATGAGCGCGACTCTACCGCGCCCGCCGTCAGCGCGCTGGAGGCGAGCGTCCCGGTCGCCGGCCGGTCGCGACACGGTGGCTACGTAGCGTCGCACGGCACCCGGGGCCGATTCGGCTCAGGATCGCGCCCGCCGTCAGCGCGTGCTGACCCAGACCGACTTCACCTCGGTGTAGAGCTCGATGGCCTCCTCCCCCATCTCCCGACCGAAGCCCGACTCCTTGTAGCCACCGAACGGCGAGGCGGCGTCGAAGACGTTGTAGGTGTTGATCCACAGCGTGCCGGTACGCACCTCCGCGGCCACGCGGTGAGCGCGCGCCAGGTCCCGCGTGAAGAGGCCCCCGGCCAGGCCGTAGCGGGAGTCGTTGGCGATGTGGATGGCCTCGTCTTCGTCGTCGAAGGGGATGATGACGCCCACCGGCCCGAAGATCTCCTCCTGCACGATGGCCTGCTGCGTGTTCTCGGTGACGAACAGGGTGGGCTCCAGGAAGTAGCCGGGGTCGTGCGCCGCGCCGCCGGCCACCAGCGTGCTGCCCGACGCCTTTCCCTGCTCGATGTAGCCGAGCACGCGCGTGCGCTGCTCCTCGCTGATGAGCGGGCCCATGGTGGTGCCCTCATCGAGGCCCGGCCCGAGGCGCACCTGACGCGCCTGCTGCCCCAATCGCTCGACCACCTCGTCGAGCACGCCGCGCTGCACCAGCATGCGGCTGCCGGCGGTGCAGAGCTGGCCCTGGTTGTAGAAGATGCCCAGCCCCAGCCCGAACACCGCGGTCTTCAGGTCTGCGTCGTCGAACACGATGCTGGCCGACTTGCCACCGAGCTCGAGCGACACCCGGGCCAGCCGCTTGGACGCCTCCGCCATGATCTGCTTGCCCACCGCGGTGGAGCCGGTGAAGGTGATCTTGTCCACGTCGGGGTGCTCGACGAGCGCCTTGCCGGTGCGGCCGTCGCCCGTGACCACGTTGAGCACGCCCTTGGGGAAGCCGATGTCGTCGAGGATCTCCGCGAAGCGCAGCGCCGTCAGCGGCGTCTGCTCGGCGGGTTTGAGCACCACGGTGCAGCCGGCTGCCAGCGCCGGCGCCAGTTTCCACGAGGCGATCAGCAGCGGGAAGTTCCAGGGCACGATGGCGCCGACCACGCCCACCGGTTCGCGCAGCGTGTAGTTGAACACGCGCCGCGCCGACACCGGTACCGTGCGCCCGCCGATGGTGGGCGCCAGCCCCGCGAAGTACCGGAAGTGGTTGGCCGCCAGCGGGATGTCGCCGCGTCGCGACTCCTTCAGCGGCTTGCCGTTGTCGAGCGTCTCGATCTCGGCGAGCTCGTCGGCGTGCTCCTCGATGGCGTCGGCCACGCGGGTCAGCCAGCGGGAGCGTTCCAGCGGCGGCAGGCGCCGCCAGCCGTCGAAGGCGGCACGGCCCGAGCGCACGGCGGCGTCGACCTCGGCGCCGCCTGCGAAGGGCACGTCGGCCAGGGGCACGCCGTTGGCGGGGTTGACGGTGGGGAAGGTGTCGTCGGCGCCGACGAAGTCGCCGCCGATGTAGAGCTTCTTGGCCCTTTGCAGGAAGGCTTCGGTGGTGGGGAGCATCGTCACCTCGTGTTCTTGTCGCGGGCGCGCGGACCGCGCGCCGGCGGGTCAGGGGGCGGGCTCGGGCGGCGTGCCGAGGGCCTCGGCGACCGGCTCGAGCAGGGGCGCGGGATCGCGCGCGTCGGGTGTGACGGGCTCAGCGTCCCGACCAGCGGGGCTCGCGCTTGTCCAGGAAGGCGCGTACCCCCTCCTTCTGGTCCTCGGTGCCGAAGAGCAGGTAGAAGCTGTGGCGCTCGAACGCCAGGCCCTGCTCCAGCGACGCGTCCTGGGCGCGCAGGATGGCGCTCTTCGCCACGCGCACGGCCAGCGGGGCGCGCGACGCCACCTTGCGTGCCAGCTCGACGGCGGCGTGCAGGGTGTCCTCGACGGGGGTCACGCGGTTGACCAGGCCGTGGGCCAGCGCCTCCTCGGCCGTGAGCAGGCGGCCGGCCAGCACCACCTCCATCGCCAGCGCCTTGCCGAGCTGCCGGGTGAGGCGCTGGGTGCCGCCGGCGCCCGGGATGATGCCGAGGTTGATCTCCGGTTGGCCGAGCCTGGCGGTGTCGCTGGCCACGATCATGTCGCACAGCATCGCGAGCTCGAGCCCTCCCCCCAGCGCGTAGCCGGAGACGGCGGCCACCATGGGCGTGGCGAGCGTCCGCAGCCCCTCCCACTGTTGGAACCGGTAGCTCGAGAGCATGTCGCCCACGCCCTTGCCGTCCATCTCGGTGATGTCGGCGCCGGCGGCGAAGGCGCGCTCGTCGCCGGTCAGCACGATGCAGCCGACGCTTCCGTCGGCGTCGAAGGCGGTGGCGACCTCACGGAGCTCCTGCAGGGTCGCCTGGTTCAGCGCGTTGCGCCGCTCCGGCCGGTGGATGCGGATCAGGCCGACCCCGCCGTCGAGCCGCTCGACGATCAGGTTCTCGAAGGTGCGTGTCTCGGGGGCGTCGTTCTCGGGACCCTCCACGCCTCAGGTCACCTCCTCGGACTCGGTGATCAGCACGGTGGCGACGCCGCCGGCGAAGGCCCGCAGGTCGTCGGCCAGGCGCCGGTTCTCGTCGGAGCGCATGGCCGTCTTGAAGGCGTCGCGGTCGGCGAAGTGCATCTCCGCCATCAGCACGAACTCCGGCTCGCCGCCGAAGGCGTCGCCGGTGACGTGGTTCAACACCAGCTTCTGCAGACCCGGCAGCGCGAGGGTCAGGGGCGTGTGGACCTCGCGGTAGTGTTCCAGGAACGCCTCGAGATCGTCGGGGCGCCGGTAGAGCGCGATGAGCTTGATCATGGTCCTCCTCTTCGCGGTGCGGCCGTTCGCGGTGCGCTCGCCAGGGCGGCCTGCCAGCGTTCGCGCAGGCCTGCGAGGCCGCGTTCGAGCTTCTCGCGCGGCAGCACGACCTGCGTTGTCGCGCCGTCTCCGACGACGTCTCCCAGCTCGTTGACGGCGTGCACCGCGGCGTAGACGCGGCTTCCCTCCCGGCGGACGAACCGCGCCCTGAGCTGCACCCGCATGCCGGGGAGCGCGGAGGCCAGGTGGCGGATGCTCACCTCGTGGCCGATCCCCTCCTCCCCCGCTTCGAGGAAGGGGAGGATGATCTTGCGGCTCACCAGCTCGGCGTGCTTCGTCAGCCAGTAGGTGGCGTAGACGGGGTGGAGCCGGCCGAGGCGGGGGTCGTCCTGCTCGAAGTCGACGGTCATGGCCTCGGTCACGGTGACCTCGAAGGTGGCCTGGTAGCCGTCCGGGATGGCCTTCATCGCGTCACAGGCTCCGCTCGTCGACGATGCGACGCAGCTTCCCGCCGGCCGAGCGCGGCGCCGAGCCGGGTGCCAGCAGACTGACCCGAACGGTGATGCCGACGTTCTCGCGGATCTTGTGCTGGATGCGCTCGCGCAAGGTGTGCACGTCCTTGTCGACCTGCAAGGTGCCGTCGTCGAGCACCCCCTGGCCGATGCGCTGGAAGGCGGGCTCGGTGAGCTCCAGGCGGAGCTCGAGCTCGTCCAGCGTCTTCACGCGGCGGACTACCAGCTGGTAGTGCGGCGACGCCTCCGCGATGTCGACCAACGCGGCTTCGATCTGGGTGGGATAGACGTTGACGCCGCGGATCACCAGCATGTCGTCGGCGCGGCCGCGGATCATGCCGATGCGGGCGTGGGTGCGGCCGCTCACTCCGGGCTCGCGCGTGAGGCTGGTGATGTCTCCGGTCCAATAGCGCAGCAGCGGCAGTGCCTCCTTCGTGAGCGTCGTGATCGCCAGAACGCCGTCCTGACCGTCGGGCACGGGCTCGCCGGTGGTGGGGTCGACGATCTCCGGGTAGAAATGATCCTCCCAGATGTAGCTGCCGTCCTTCTCCTCGACCGCCTCGTTGGCGACGCCGGGACCGATGATCTCGGAGAGACCGTAGATGTTGGTGGCCTGGATGCCCAGCCCCTGCTCCACGTCCTGGCGGATGGTCTCGGTCCAGGGCTCGGCGCCGAGGATGCCGATCTCCAGGCTGATCTCGTCCGGAGCGATGCCGCGGCTCTGGAAGGCCTCGGACAGGGTCTGCGCGTACGACGGCGTGCAGGCGATGACCTTGGGCTGGAGGTCGAGGATGAGCATCACCTGGCGCTCGGTCATGCCGCCCGATACGGGCACCACCGTCAGGCCCAGGCGTTCGGCGCCGTAGTGCAAGCCGAGGCCGCCGGTGAACAGCCCGTAGCCGTAGGCGTTGTGGAACAGCATCCCCGGCCGTGCCCCGCCGGCCGCCATGCTGCGGGCGTTGACCTCGGCGAAGATCTCGATGTCGGAGTGCGTATAGCCGACGATGGTGGGCTTGCCGGTGGTGCCGCTGGAGGCGTGGATGCGAGCCAGCTCGTGCTGCGGCACGGCGAACATCCCCATGGGGTAGTTCTCGCGCAGGTCGTCCTTGCGGGTGAGCGGCAACGTCGCCAGGTCCTCGACGCCGCGGATGGCGCCCGGCGTGACGCCGACCTCGTCCATGCGCTGCCGGTAGAACGGCACCCGCTCGTAGACGTAGCTCGCGAGGTGTCGTACGCGTTCGTCCTGCAGGGCGCGCAGGCGATCGCGGGGCAACGTTTCCAGCTCCGGGTTGAACATGCTCACCTCCAGACGCGGCGGCGGGGCCGCCGCGACGTGTGCGCCTGTGACCTTCGCCCGCCGGGGTGGACCGGCACGTCAGGTACCTGCCGGGTCCCGGGGACGACGGTAGACGGTGCCGGTGAACAGTGCCACCGGCTCGTCGCGCTCGCCGTCGACGCCTTCGCGCAGCACCTCGACACGGTAGGTGGCGACCCTCCGGCCCAGATGCTCCTCGCTGGCGCGGGCCTCGAGCACGTCGCCGGGGAAGACCGCGCGGAAATAGTCCATGCTCACCGACAGGGCAACGGCGTCCGCCTCGCGGGAATTGGAAGCGATCGCGAAGGCCTCGTCGGCGAGGCTGTAGAGGAACCCGCCGTGTGCGCTGCCGTGCATGTTGACGTGGTCGGGCCCGACCGTGGCGCGCAAGCGGGCCCGACCGGCCTCGGCGGGGAGCGCCTCGAAGGCGAGCAGGCGGGCGAAGCTCACGTACCGACCCCGGCGCGCTCGGGGAAGCGCTCGGCGCCCACCGCGGCCAGGCGCGTGAGGAGAGGTTGCGGGGCGAAGCGTTCGGCGCCGGTCTCCTGCTGCAGGCCGCGCAGGGCGGTGTGCAGGTCCGCCAGACCGAGCTCGGAGGCCCAGGCCAGCGGGCCGTGCGGGTAGCGGGTGCCGAGCCGCATGGCGGTGTCGATGGCGGACGCGTCGGCCAGCCCTTCGGCTAGGGCGCTGGCAGCCTCGTTGGCGAGCAGCGCGACCAGCCGGAAGATCACGCCTCCTGCCCGGTCGGGCAGCGTGAGGGTGGCGAGGCCGTTCGCTTCCAGGACGTTGCGGGCGGGCTCGAGCGCGGCGGCGTCTGCGCCCTCGGGCGCCATCAGCTCGACCAGCGGCGGCTCGGCGAGCGGCGGCGCCAGGCTGAAGCCCACCAGCGACCGGCCGCAACGCTCCAGCGCGCGGCTGGCGGAGTGCGCCCAGCACAGGGTGGCCACCGGCAGACCGGCGAGCTCGTCGGGGAGGGCTTTGTCGGCAAGGTCGAGGCGTGCGTCGAGCACCAGTGCGGCGTCGACCGGTTGCTCGGCGACCGCAAGCCGCTCCCGCAGGGTCCGGGCGACCGCGCCCTGACCCAGCACCGCTACGCGTGGCGCGTTCGCGTGGTGCCGGGTCGGCGGCACCGCGGACGGCGGACCACCGTAATCGCCTTCGTAGCGGTAGAAGCCGCGCCCGCTCTTGCGGCCGAGCCGCCCGGCCTGGACCATGGCCGCCTGCAAGGGGTGGGGCCGGTAGCGGGGTTCCTGGAAGAAGGCCTGGTAGACGCTCTGGGTCGCGGCGAAGTTGACGTCGATCCCGATGAGATCGAGCAGCTCGAAGGGGCCCATGGGGAAGCCGGCGCCCTTGGCGGCCCGGTCGATGGCCTCGACGCTCACGCCCTCGCCTGCCAGGCGCAACGCCTCGCCGTAGAAGGGTCGCGCCACGCGGTTCACGATGAAGCCGGGGCGGTCCTGCGCCACCACCGGCGTGCGCCCCAGCGCCCGGGCCAACGTGGTCGCGGCTTCGACGAGCTCGGGGTCGGTGCGCACGCCCGGCACCACCTCCACCAGGGGCATCAGCGGCGCCGGGTTGAAGAAGTGCATGCCGACCACGTCCTCCGGCCGCGAGCATCCGGCTGCGATGGCTGTGACCGACAGCGTCGAGGTGTTGGTCGCGAGCGAGGCTCGCGGGTAGTCGCGGGCGGCGCGCTCGAACAGCGAGCGCTTCACCTCCAGGTCCTCGTAGACGGCCTCGAACACCCACGTGACGCCCTCGTCCGCCGGCGGCTCGGCCGCGAACGAAAGGCGCGCGAACACGGCGTCGGGGGACGCGTCGAGCCGGCCCTTGTCCGCAAGCATGGTGAAGACGCCCCGCAAACTGCGGCGGGCGTCCTCGAGCACCGAGGCGTTGGCGTCGCACAGCGCGACGTGACTGCCGGCCTGGGCCAGGAGCTGGGCGATGCCGCGACCCATGGTGCCCGCGCCCAGGACTACCGTGCGCTCCGGGGCGGCGCAAACCTCCTCACCCCGGGCGCTGGATCGCGTTGGGGCCGTGTCGTTCACGGGTGCCTCCATGGACTCGAACGAACGTTCGCGCACACTATAGCCCAGCTCCTTCCGTGGCCCGCCGGGCCGCCCGACGGGGGTGGGGCGGCCCCGCGTTCACGGCGCGCCGCGCTCCAACAAGGCGTCGACCTGCTCGGCCAGGTGCAGCGTGGCCAGGGTCTCCGGTCGCTGCAGCGATTGACCGATGAGCGCCTCGATACGCTTGAGGCGGTAGCGCAAGGTGTTGACGTGGATGTGGAGTCGTTCGGCCAGCGTCCGCAGGTCGTCGGGGTTGCCGAGGTAGGCCACCAGCGTGCGCCACAGCTTGCCGTCGTCGGCGTCCTTGATCGGTCCGATCAGGCGGTCGCGGAAGGCCCGGAGGTTCGCTTCCGGCTGCTGCGTCAGCACCCAGTAGACAGGGTCGAAGCTGTCGAAGTGGCCCAGGCCGGCGGACCCGACCACCGCCTGGGCGGCCAGCGTGGCCTGCCGGTAGGCGTCGTGCACGCCGCCGAGGTCGCGGTGTGGCTGGCTGAAGCCGAGCCGTACCGGGCCGTTGTCGGGCTCCGCCGTTCGGAGCGCCTGCAAGAGCCCCTCTCCATGCCCGGCGGGCGCCCCGCCGGACACCACCCAGAGGACGTGCTCGGATCGCGTCTCGGACAGTGCTCCCAGGCCCAGCGAGCGGAAGAGCTCGTCCCCAGCGCTGCGGAGGCGCTCGAGCCGGAGGTGGCGGCCCTCACGGGCGCGGGCCGATGCCGGGCGCGGGCCGAGCTCCGCGACCGCCACGGCGTAGGGGTTGTCGAGGTCGAGGCCCGCGACGCGCAGCCGTGGGGCGAGTGCGTCGGCCGCGTGCGGTCCCGCCAGCCACTCGGCGAGAAGCGCGCTGCGTTGGGCGTCCTCCCTCCTGGCCTCCGCCGCCCGCGTGAGGGCGGTCACGGCGAGGAGGGTGCGGGTGAGCTCGAGCCAGGGCAGGCTCGACCGGGCGTTCCCGCTCGAAAGCAGCGTGAAGCGCAGCCGGCCGTCGGCGACGACTCTGAAGACGCGTGCCTCGCGCCCCCCCAGGCGCATCCGGCCCTCGCGGAGCTGCGACGCCTGCTCGGCCGACCCCTGCCAGCGCAGGTCACCTGCCCGGGCGAGCGCGGCGCCCCACGGTGTGAACAGCACGGCGCTCTCGCCGGTGATGCGCTGCAGCCGGTCGAGCAGCTCGCGTTCCGGTTTGGGGCTCTGCAGGGCGCGCAACAGGTAGCGCTGGGCGCTGGCGGCGGCACTTGCAGCCGCGCCAGCCTCGCCCACCAGCACCCGGAGCGCGCCTGCCTCCAGGCGCGCGACGTTGACCGTCGGGGGCAGCGACAACAGGGTGATGCCGGCCGTGCTCGCGCGCTTCAAGAGCGCCTCCGGTACCTCGCGCCGCTGCGGCGTCAGGGCGTAGACCAGCGCGGCTGGGGGAGGCACGAAGAGGGGATCCGGGCGGGGCCTCTTGCGTTCGTATGCCGCCTCGGTCCAGCGAAGGTCGACGCCCGACAGCCACGGCTGGTCTTCGGCCAGGTCGGCCGAGCGGACCACCTCGAAGGCGACCTCACCCGACTCTCCCTCCGGGGGCGGTACGTGAACGCTGAGGGCGAGCGACGGGTCGTCGAGCAACGCCTGCAAGGTCGCCATGGCGATGCCTCTCCTTCGCGTACGCCTGCGGCGGGCGGGTGGGGCGTCTGCCTGGCGGCGCCTCCCCGGAACTTGTCGAGGGCTCCAATATACTCGATCGAGCCTGTGGCTCCCGACACTTGACCCCCCGGGGAGCGCTGCCTACACTCGTGGCACATCCGACCCGCTTCGTCCCGGTACCCCCGTCACGTATGCTCGTCGGTGAGCGAGGAGAGGACGCGATGATCGACCCCCGAGAGTTCCGCCGCGCGCTAGGGCGCTTCGCCACCGGAATCACGGTGGTGAGCATGCGGTCCGGCGACCGGACCTACGGGATCACCGTCAACGCGTTCATGTCGGTATCGCTGATGCCTCCGCTCATTGCTGTGTGTATCGACAAACGCGCGCAGGCACATGCCACCCTCAGCGAGAGCGAGCGCTTCGGGGTCAGCATCCTGCGCGCCGAGCAGGAGGCACTCTCCGACCACTTCGCAGGCCGGCCGGGCCAGGCCGTTGCCGATCCCTTCGAACATCTGCAAGGTTTCCCGGTCGTGCGTGGCGCGCTCGGCCAGCTCGTGTGCCGGACCTACGACATCGCCGACGCGGGGGATCACAGCTTCTTCCTGGGAGAGGTCGAGGCGCTGACGTCGGCCGAAGGGCGCCCACTGCTCTACTTCGAGGGGCGCTACGCCCACGTCCACGACATGGAACTGACCGAGTAGCGGCGGCGCCGCGCCGGGTCGTTGCGCGCTCTGGCGAGCCGAGCGCCGGTCGCGCTCGAGGCGGTGCCCGGCCGGGCCGCCGGGGCACGGTTCCGAGCGGCCGCTCGCCGCGGCGGGCGTTACGGAAATCGTACGCGCTGCGGCCGTAGACTGTCGCTAGAGCCCTTCGCGATCCCGTCGCTCGCTGACGGACCGCGGTCCGGGCGACCTTGGGAGGTGCCGTGGTCCATGCCTCGGTGCCGCGCCGGCGCGTCCGTCGGCGGCGGTGGTTATGGTTCTCGGCCGCGCTGGTGGCGGTCGGCGTGCTGGTGACCGTGTTGGTTCTGCGCCCCAGCGGGACGGCTCCGCAGCGGGTGTACCTGGAGAGCGTGAAGCGCCAGACGTTCGTGCGCGAGGTCAGCGGCACGGGCGTGGTCAGCGCGGCGCGGAGCCGAACGCTGGTGTTCTCCGGTAGCGGCACCGTCGCAGAGGTGTTGGTGAACGAGGGCGACCGGGTCGAGTCCGGCGCCCCCCTGGCGCGGCTCGACACGCGGGCGCTGGAGCGTGATCTCGCCAGCAGTCGGTCGGCCCTCGCCTCGGCGCGCGCCGACCTGGAGCGCGTGCTCGCCCAGCAGACGATCGATCGCCTCGACGCCCAGGCCGCCGTCACGGCCGCGGAGAATCAGCTCGCGACGGCGCGCCAGACCCTGATCGACGCCCGCACGAACCTCGCCTCGAGCGAGCGCTTGTTCGCCGTCGGCGGAGCCTCCACGACCGAGCGGGACGCGGCGCGCACGGCGGCCGAGCAGGCCGATCGTCAGGAGCGCCAGGCGGCGCAGGCGCTCGCCACCGCGAAGGCGCGGCTCGAGGGTTACGACGCGCTGGCGCAGGCGCAGCGCAAGAGCGGCGAAGCGTCCATGTCGAAACTCGAGACCGCCCTCGCCAACCTCGAGCAGCAACGTGTCGAGGCCACGCTGCGGGCGCCCTTCGCGGGGGTGGTGTCCTCCGTGCCCTTGAAGGCCGGCGATCTCGTCACGCCCGGTGCCCCGCTTGGCATCGCGATGGTGGACGACAGCAGCGTCAGCGTTCTGGCCGATTTCGACGAGAACCGGGCCGTCGACCTGACGGCGGGCCAGGCGGTCACCGTCACCCCGGACGCCGCCCCCGACCTTGCCCTGCCGGGCGTGGTGACGCGCGTCGATCCGGTGGCGGCGCGCGGCGGCGGCAGCGCTCAGCTCCGCGCCGAGATCGCCTTCGCACCGGCCGAGGGCGCCAGCCTGCCGCGAGCGGCCGTGCGCCCCGGCTACACCGTGACCGCCCGCGTGGTCGTGCGCCGCATCCCTGACGCGCTGGTCCTTCCGCTCGAGGCCATCGAGACCGCGGACGGCGCCAGCTACGTCTTCCGAGTGCGCGAGACCGGTGACCGGCGCGGGCAGGCGCGGGGCGTGGCCCAGCGCGTTGCGGTCGAGGTGCTCGACCGCAACGAGACCCTGGCAGCAGTGGCCGACGGCGCTCTCAGCGACGGGGACCGCGTCGCCGCTACCAACGTGGATAAGCTCGCCGACGGCGACGCGGTCGGCTTCGAGGCCACGGGGGGCGGGGGATGACATCTCGCTCCGCCGGCGCCCCGGCGGCCGACGGCGCCCGGCCCAACGACAGCGCCCGACTCAAGGACGGCGCCCCGTCCAGGGACGGGGATCCGCCTTCGCACGGGGGCCCGGTCATCGAGGCGCAGGGGCTGCACAAGGTCTACATCATGGAGGGCGGGCTGGAGGTGCGGGCGCTTCGCGGCCTCGACCTTGCGGTCGAGCGCGGCGAGTTCATCGCCATCATGGGGCCCTCGGGCAGCGGCAAGTCGACCCTCCTGCAGATCCTCGGATGCCTCGACGCGCCGACCTCCGGCAGCTACATGCTGGCCGGCCTGGAGGTGGCCCGCATGAGCGAGGACGCGCTGGCGCAGGTCCGCAACCGCCGCATCGGGTTCATCTTCCAGTCGTTCAACCTGCTTCCGCGTGCAACGGCGCTGCGCAACGTGGCGCTGCCGCTGATGTACCGCGGCGTGCGGCCGCGCGAGCGCATCGAGCGCGCCGCGGCGGCGCTGGAACGCATCGGCCTCGGCGACCGGCTCGATCACCGCTCCAACGAGCTCTCGGGCGGCCAGCGTCAGCGCGTGGCCATCGCCCGGGCACTGGTGACCGAACCCGACATCCTGCTCGCCGACGAGCCCACCGGAAACCTCGATAGCCGCACCGGCGAGGAGATCCTGGCGCTCTTCGATGCCATCCACCGCGAGGGGCGCACCGTGCTGATGGTCACGCACGAGGCGGAGGTGGCGCAACACACCGAGCGCATCGTCCACATCCGCGACGGGGTGGTGGAGTCGAGCGAGCGCGTGGTGTCGTCGACGCCGCCGCGCGGTCCGGTCGCGGCCCCCTAGGAGCGGCGATGATGCTTCTCGAGAACGTCCGCTCCGCGCTCGAGGCGCTGGCCGGCAACCGCCTGCGGTCGCTGCTGACCCTGATGGGCGTCATGATCGGCGTGTTCGCGGTGACGACCACCATCAGCCTGGGGGCGATCGCGACCGCCGGCATCACCTCGCAGCTCCAGGACTTCGGCAACCAGGCGCTGTTCATCACGCCCAACGAGGACAACCCACGCTCGACGAGCTTCACCGACGCCGACATCGACGCGCTCGCCAGGTTGCCGGTCAGCATCCTGCGCCAGCGCAACGTCCGCGGCGTGGCGCGCGCCGGTACGGAGGAGGCGCCGCTCACCGTGAACGGCGTGACGGCCAACGCGCCCCAGGTCGACCGCACCATCAAGCTGGCCCGCGGGCGCTACTTCACCGAGGAAGAGGACCGCAGGGCGGCTCCCGTGATGGTGCTGTCCGCCGACGCCAAGGAATCGCTCTTCCCGGACGATCCCAATCCGGTCGGCCGGCAGGTCTCCGTCACGGTGGGCACCTCGCGCACCTTCTACACCGTGATCGGGGTCAAGGAGACGCTCACGGGCGCCTTCACCTTCGCGGCGACCGTGGCGGCCGACGTGCCGTTGCAGACGCTCTACCTCAACCACCCGTCGCTGACGCGCGGCGAGTACCCGTTCCTGCCGGTGACGGTGGGTCTGGAACGGCCGATCGGCGATATCGAGGCGCAGGTCGACGCCATCCTCACCCGGCGCCGCGGCCCCGACACCTTCCGGATCCAGACCATCCAGGGCGCCCTGACGCTGTTCAACACCATCACCACCATCCTGCAGGCAGTGCTGGGCGGCATCGGCGCCATCAGCCTGCTGGTCGGCGGCATCGGCATCTTGAACATCATGCTGGTGTCGGTGACCGAGCGGACCCGTGAGATCGGCCTGCGCAAGGCGCTGGGCGCGAAGAAGGGCGTCATCCTCCAACAGTTCCTGATCGAGGCGGTCGTGCTGACGCTGGTGGGCGGCCTGGTAGGGTTGGCGGCCGCCATCGGCGTGCTCTACCTGGCGGTGGCGCTGGTCCCCTTCCTCGACAAGGTGGTGCTGTCGCCGTTCACCGTGCTGCTGGGGTTGTTCGTGAGCGTGGCGACGGGCGTGTTGTTCGGCGTCTGGCCGGCCAGCCGCGCCGCCAACCTGAGCCCGATCGAGGCGCTGCGCTACGAGTAGCGGCGCAGCATGATTCGCGTCTCGGCCGGGCGGCGTGCAATCCTAGAGACCGTCGGCGCCGCAGGTTCGGGGATCGGCGGTCGCCACGGCCGGAGGACCACCCGGCCGGCGCCAGGCGGAGGGCGGGCGCGGGCAGGGCCGCAGAGGCGCCGGCAGGAGGGCCGTCATGGATGACGCAATCACCACAGCGCTGGCGTTCGCCGAGGAGCGCATCGAGGACTACACGCAGGATCTGATGGACTTCGTCACGATCCCGAGCGTCAGCACCGATCCCGAGCGTGAGCAGGACATCGGCGCGGCCGCGGTGTGGGCCGCGGCCCGGCTGCAACGGGCGGGCGTGCCCGAAGTCCGCGCCATCGACACCCCGGGACACCCGGTCGTGGTCGGCCGCTGGCAGGTCGACCCGAGCAAGCCGACGGTGGTGATCTACGGACACTACGACGTGCAACCGCCCGACAACCTGGAGCTGTGGGAGACCCCGCCCTTCGAGCCGGAGGTGCGGGAAGGCAAGGTGTTCGGTCGCGGCGCCAGCGCCAGCAAGGGCAGCGTGCTGGTGCCCATCCAGGCGGTGGAGGCCTGGTCGGAGACGGCGGGCGCCCCTCCTGTGAACGTCACGTTCGTGCTCGAGGGCGAGGAGGTGTCGCTCAGCCCCCACCTCCCCACCTTCTTGCGCGAGCACAAGGAGCTCCTGGCCGGCGATCTGGCGATCAGCGCCGACGGCGCGATGTTCGGCCCCGACGACCCGTCGCTCACCGTCGCCTCGCGGGGCAACTGCGCCTGCGAGGTGGTGGTGCAGGGCGCCGCGGTCGACTTGCACTCGGGCGCCTATGGCGGTGCCGTCCCGAACACGCCGCTGGCCCTGGCGCACATCCTGGCGCGGCTGCACGATCACAACGGTCGCGTGGCCGTCCCCGGCTTCTACGACGGCGTGGCGGAACCTTCGCAGGCGATCCGCGACGCGATCCGGTCCATCCCCTTCGACGAGGCGCAGGAGCGCGCTGCCCTCGGTCTGCGGGCGTGGACGGGGGAGGCTGGCTACTCTCCGCAGGAGCGCATGTGGGTGCGGCCCACGCTCGACGTCACCGGCATGGGCGGTGGCTACCAGGGCGATGGCATCAAGACCGTGCTGCCGAGCGAGGCGCGCGCCAAGATCAGTTGCCGGCTCGTTCCCGGGCAGCACCCGGAGCGCATCCTCGGCGCCATCGAGACCTTCGTGCACGACCGCGCCCCGGAGGGCGTCACCGTGAACATCACGCGCCTTCCCGGCATGGCCCGTGCCTACGCCATGCCGCTGGAGCATCCCGCGCTCGAGGCCGCGGCGCGCAGCATGGAGGCCGTGTACGGCAAGCGTCCCTTCCCGATGTGGATGGGGGCCACCGTCCCGGCGGCGGAGGCGTTCCAGTCGGCCCTCGGCATGTGGTGTCTGTACTTCGCCTTCGCCGAGTTCGACAACCAACAGCATGCGCCTAACGAGTTCTACCGGATCGAGACGCTGCGGCGGGGCACCGCTGCCACCATCCGGTTGCTGGCGGCGCTGGAGGACGTGCCGTTGCGCTGAGCCGCGCAGCGCGTCCGGTCGCGTTGCGCCGGCGTTGGCACGAAGGCCGCTGGTTCGAATGCTGTTGGTTCGAACGCTATTGGCCCGAGCACTGTAGCTTCGTACAAACAATCCACGCGCGTTCGTAGGTCCCGATGATTGTCGGGGGCGGACGCGCTCCCTATACTCCTGGCAAGGCAAGGTGTCACGAGGAGGTTGCTGCAGGGCACGGTTGCGCCGGGACACGGTTGCGCCGACCCCGCCTCGACCGGTCGGCTCCGGGCTTCGGCTCGCGGGGTCGAGTGCTTCGCGTTTCGTCGCGGAGTGCCGGCACGGCGGGCGCGTGATCGAGCGCGCCGTGTGCAGCCGCGGTCCCCCGCCACGGCTTCCCGCTACGGCGGCGGGCTTCGAGACCTTCCGGCACGCTACCGGCTCCCAACGTCGGCTCCCGCGCCGGCTTTCGGCGGTCGACGGCGTCGCGAGAACGCATCATCGCTCTTCGGAACGTTCGGCAGGAGGCTTCGGATGCTCGTACCCAAGGGTTCCATCGTCCCGCTCCCGACCCCCTTCAGCGGGGCGGATGCGGCCATCGACGAGGCCGCGCTGGCGCGCCTCGTCGAGTTCCAGATCGACCACGGCAGTCACGGCCTGAGCTGCACCGGCACCACCGGCGAACCGTCGTCGCTGTCGCTGAGCGAGCGCAAGCGCGTGATCGATCTGGTGCACGAGACCATCGGTGGGCGCGTGCCGTTCGTCCCGGGCACCGGCACCAACAACATCGACGAGACGCTCGAGCTGACGCGCTACGCCGCGCTTCGGGGTGTCGACGGGGTGCTGGTGATCGCGCCGTACTACGTGCGCCCCAACCAGAACAACCTCTTCGCCTACTTCAAGACCGTGGCCGACGCCGTGCCCGACACGCCGGTCATCCTGTACAACATCCCGGGTCGCACGGCGGTGAACATCGAGCCCGCGACCATCGGCCGCCTGCGCGAGGCCTGCCCCAACCTGGTGGGCGTCAAGCACGCCACCAAGAACCTCGACGACGTGTCCTACACCTTCGTCCACGCCGGACGCGACTTCGCCGTGTACTGCGGCGCCGAGACGCTGACCTACCCCATGCTGACGCTGGGCGGCAGCGGGCACATCAGTGCCACGGGCGTGCTGGCTCCGCGCGAGATCGCGCAGCTCTACGAGCTGGCGGCCGCCGGCAAGTGGGACGAGGCGCGCGACCTGCACTTCCGGATGCTCGAACTCAACGACGTCCTGTTCATCGAGATCAATCCGGTCCCTCTCAAGACGGCGCTGTCGCTGATGGGGCTGATCGAAGCGCGCTGGCGCCTGCCGCTGGGCCCCATGCTTCCGGAGAACGAGACCCGCCTGAGGAGCACGCTCCACCGCTACGGGCTCGTCGAGGCGGAGACGTCGGCGTGAGGCACGCCCGCGTCATCGCCGACGGCCGGCTCGAGCACGCGCGCGTCGACCTGGACGCGGCCGGCCGACCGGTCGTCGTGACGGCTTCCGGCCGTGCCTTCGCCGAGGACGGCGTCACCTGGCTGCCGCCCGTCGATCCCGGCACCATCCTGGCGCTGGCACTCAACTACGGCGACCACGCCCGCGAGCTCGAGCTCGAGCGTCCCGAGCAGCCGGCGCTGTTCCCGAAATTCCGTAACGCCCTGGTGGGCCACCGTGGAGCGGTGGTGCGGCCCCGCGGCATCGCCTACATGCATTACGAGAACGAACTGGCCGTGGTGATCGGCCGCTCCTGCCGCCGCGTGCGCGAGGCCGACGCGCTCGACGTCGTCAAGGGCTACACGATCGCCAACGACTTCGTGGTCCGCGACTTCGTCATCAACCACTTCCGGCCTCCGGTGAAGCCCAAGAACTTCGACACCTTCCTGCCGCTCGGCCCCTGGCTGGTCGATGCCGAGGACGTGCCGGACCCGCAGGCCCTGGCGCTGACCACCACGGTCAACGGCGAGGTCCGGCAGCAAGGCACCACCGCCGACATGCTGTACTCGGTGGCCGAGATCATCGCCTACGTGACCGAGTTCATGACCCTGCAGGAGGACGACGTGCTGCTCACGGGTACGCCCAAGGGGATCAGCCACGTCCGGGCCCGTGACCAGGTGCGGTGCGAGGTCGAGAAGATCGGCGTCCTAGAGAACACCATCGTCGCCGAGGAGAAGGTGGTCGACAACGCGGCGCGTGGCGCCGCGCCGGCCGCCGGGGAGGAGGAGGCATGAGCGTCGGGCGGATCGGGGATGGGGTCCCCGACACCCCCGCGGCCGGGCGCCGCGCCCAGGCGCTGGACGTCGTCCGTCGGCGCTGGGACGGCCATGTCCGCCACCTCGTGGGCGACGCCTGGGTGGACAGCCAGGGCGGCGGCGCCTTCGAGACGCGCTCGCCCATCGACGACGCCCACCTGGCGACGGTCGCCGCCGGCGAGGCGGCCGACGTCGACCGCGCCGCCCGGGCGGCGGCGGAGGCGTTCCGCTCCTGGCGCCGGGTGAGCGCCGCCGAGCGGCGCGCGCTGCTCCATCGCGTGGCCGACCTCATCGAGGAGCACGCCGAGGAGATCACCCTGCTCGAGGTGATCGACACCGGGCAGCCCTGGCGATTCATGAGCCAGGCGGCTCGGCGCGGCGCTCGGAACTTCCGGTTCTTCGCCGACCGCGCCGAGCAGGCGGGCAACGGCCTCAGCCTGCCGTCCGACGAGCACCTCAACTACACGCTGCGTCAGCCCATCGGCCCGGTCGGGGTCATCACCCCCTGGAACACCCCCTTCATGCTCTCGACCTGGAAGATCGCGCCCGCCCTGGCTGCCGGGTGCACCGTGGTGCACAAGCCGGCGGAGTGGAGTCCGCTCAGCGCCACACGGCTGGCCGAGTTGATGCGCGAGGCGGGCCTGCCCGCGGGCGTCGTGAACGTTGTGCACGGCGACGGCGAGACCGCCGGGCGGGCACTCACCGAGCACCCGCTCATCAAGGCGGTCGCTTTCGTCGGCGAGTCGGTCACCGGTAGCCGCATCATGGCGCAGGGCGCCCCCACCTTGAAGCGCGTGCACTTCGAGCTGGGCGGCAAGAACCCGGTTGTGGTCTTCGCGGACGCCGACCTGGAGCGCGCGCTCGACGCGGTGGTCTTCATGATCTACAGCCTCAACGGCGAGCGCTGCACGTCCTCCAGCCGGGTGCTCGTCGAGGCCGGCATCTACGACGACTTCACCGCCCGCATCGCCGAGCGCGCTGGACGCATCCGCGTCGGCGATCCTTTCGACCCCGAAACGGAGATGGGGCCGCTCATCCACCCCGAGCACCTGGCCAAGGTGCTGGGCTACATGGACGTGGCCCGCCGGGAGGGGGCCACCGTCGCGGCCGGCGGCGGTCCCGCCGCGGGGCTCGAAGGGGGCTACGTGGCGCCCACCCTGTTCACCGGGGCGCGCCCGGAGATGCGCATCGCTCAGGAGGAGATCTTCGGGCCGGTCCTGACGGCCATCCCCTTCGCAAGTGAGGCGCAGGCGCTCGAGCTCGCCAACGGCGTGCCCTACGGCCTTGCGGCCTACCTTTGGACGCGCGACGCCGCTCGCGCGCACCGCTTCGCGCGCGACGTCGAGGCAGGCATGGTGTGGGTGAACTCGCAGAACGTGCGGCACCTGCCGACACCCTTCGGCGGCGCCAAGATGAGCGGCATCGGCCGCGACGGTGGAGACTACAGCTTCGACTTCTACATGGAGACCAAGAACGTTTCCGTCGCCCTGGGGGACCATCGCATCCCCAAGCTGGGCGCCTGAGAGGGGACGCAAGGATGCCCGTACGCACCGGCCGGCAGTTCCTGGAAGGGCTCAAGCGCAACCCGCCCAACATCTGGGTGGACGGCGAGAAGGTCGACGACCCGACCACCCACCCCGCCACCGCCAACGTCGCCAGGTCGATCGCCCACCTCTACGACCTGCAACACCGCCCCGACCTGGTCGACGTGCTCACCTACGAGAGCCCGTCGAGCGGTGAGCGCGTGGGCATGAGCTTCCTCGAGCCGCAGTCCAAGGACGATCTTCGGCGGCGCGCGCGCATGCACAAGGTCTGGGCCGACGCCAGCCTCGGCTTCATCGGGCGCAGCCCGGACTACCTCAACGTCAACCTGATGGCGGCGGCGCGGGCGGCCGCCTACTTCGAGCAGTGCGATCCCCGTTTCGGGGCCAACATGCGCCGCTACTACGAGTACGTGCGCGAGCACGACCTCTGCCTCACCCACGCGCTGACCAACCCGCAGGTGAACCGGGAGAAGCGCGCCGATCAGCTCAGCGACCCCTACATCGCGCTGGGTCTGGTGAAGGAGGTCGACGAGGGCATCGTGGTGCGCGGGGCCCGCATGATGGCGACGCTGCCGATCGCCGACGAGATCCTCATCTTCCCGTCGACGGTGCTCAAGGAGCAGGAGGAGATGACGCGCTACGCCCTGGCCTTCGCGGTGCCCTGCTCCGCGCCGGGGTTGAGCTTCCAGTGTCGGGAGCCGCTCGACCTCGGGCGCAGCCACGAGGACCATCCGTTGGGCTCACGCTTCGACGAGATGGACGCGATGGTCTACTTCGACGACGTGCTGGTGCCCTGGGACCGCGTCTTCATCGTCGGCGACGTCAAGCTCGCCAACCGCGCCTACGCCACCACCGGCGCCGTGTACCACATGGCCCACCAGGTGCTCGGCGTCAAGATCGCCAAGACCGAAGCGTTCCTGGGCGCGGCGCAGGCGATCGTCGACATGATCGGCAGCGAGCAGTTCCAGCACGTGCAGCAGAAGGTGGCCGAGCTCATCATCGTCCTCGAGATCATGAAGGCGCTGCGCACCCAGGCGGAGGAGACGGCCTTCCTCGACGCCTACGGCACCATGACGCCGGGTAAGGACGCGGTGAACGCGGCCCGCAACTACTTCCCGCAGGTCTACCCGCGCATGGTGGAGATCCTGCAACTGCTGTCTGCCAGCGGCCTCATCATGATCCCGACCGAGCGCGACCGGAACGGGCCGATGGCGGACAGCATCGGCAAGTTCCTGCAGGCGCGCAACGCCGACAGCGAGACGCGCATCAAGCTCTACCGCCTTGCATGGGACATGACGATCTCCGCCTTCGGAGGACGCCAGAACCTCTACGAGAAGTTCTTCTTCGGCGACCCCGTGCGTACCCAGTGCGCCCTCTACCAGAGCTACGACAAGCAGCCCTACGTCGACCGGGTGCTGCGCTTCCTGCAGCGTTCGGACGACCCTGCGGGCGAGCCGTCCGCGCCGGCGCAGCCGGCGGACTAGGGGAGGGGAGGAAGGACCCGATGCCGATCCGCGAAGCGGGGACCCCACCCTTCGACATCGTGCGCCTGAGCCATGTGGAGCTCGGCGCGGGCGACCTGGATCGTTCGCGCGCCTTCTACGTCGACGCCCTCGGGTTCGTGGAGACCGAGCGCACGGAGGACGCGCTCTACCTGCGCGGCCTGGAGGAGCGCAGTCACCACTCGCTGGTCCTCCGTGGCGGCGCCGAGCCGTTGTGCTACCGGCTCGGCTACCGGTTGCGCTCGGAGGCCGACCTGGACGCCGCCCACGCCTTCTTCGAGGAACATGGCTGGCGCGCGGGGTGGGTGAACGCCTACGGTCAGGGCCGTACGCTCCACGTGCGCGACCCCTTCGGCGTGCCGCTGGCGTTCTACGCCAGCCAGCCGCAGCAGCCCCGCATGCTGCAGGCCTATGGCGCCTACCACGGGGCCGCCGTGCAGCGCATCGACCACTTCAACCTCTTCGCGGCCGACCTGCAGGCCACCTACGACTTCTACACCCGGCGCCTGGGTTTCCGCACCACCGAGTACACCGAGACCGAGCCGGAGCCGGGCCGGGAGAGCGAGTTGTGGGCTGCGTGGATGCACCGCAAGGGCAACGTCCACGACCTGGCGCTCACCAACGGCCGCGGTCCTCGCCTGCACCACGTGGGGGTGTGGACCCGCGGCGAGATGGACATCCTGCACGCCTGCGACGTGCTCGCCTCCACCGGCTGGTTGTCGTCGATGGAGCGGGGCCCGGGCCGCCACGGCATCTCCAACGCCTTCTTCCTCTACCTCCGCGATCCCGACGGCCACCGCATCGAGCTCTTCACGGGGGACTACCTCACGGTCGATCCGGACTTCGAGCCCATCCGCTGGACACTCGACGATCCGCGACGGCAAACCCTCTGGGGCCAGCCGGCGCCGCCTTCCTGGTTCGAGGAGGGCACGCCCTTCGAGGGGGTGAATGTGGACGAGCCCAAGTTGAAGGCCCGCCCCATCCACGCACGGTAGGAGACGCTGCGGTTCGGCGCACAGGGAGCGGCCCTGCGCGTCCGAGGCTGGCGGTTCGAAGCGTGCCGCGAGGCACACGGGACCTGATTGACGAGGTGGTTGGCATGACACGCGCGAGACTTACGATCTTGACCCTCCTGACGGCGGCCCTGGCGGGCCTCGGCGGCGCGGCACTGGCGCAGGACATCGTGATCGGAGCGGCCATCGCCCAGACGGGCCCCGCCTCCTCGCTCGGTTCGGGCGAGGCCGACGCCCTCAAGCTCTTCGAGAAGCAGGTCAACGACGCCGGCGGCTTGATGGGCCACAACCTGAAGATCGTCCTGCTCGATACCGCCAGCGATCCCTCCAAGGCTGTGCTGGACGTCCGCAAGCTGATCACCGAGTCGGGCGCGCTGGCGGTCATCTGCTGCACCACCAGCCCCGAATCGCTGGCGGTCATCGACACGCTGCAGCGCGCCGAGGTACCCAACATCTCCATCGCGGCGTCGGCATCCATCGTGCAGCCCGCCTCCGAGCGCCACTGGGTGTTCAAGACGCCGCCGATCGACGCCACCATGGTCACCGCCGAGGTGAAGGACATGGTCGCCCAGGGCGTGAAGACCCTCGGCTTCATCGGTTTCAACGACGCCTACGGCCAGGGCGGCCTCGCCGCGCTGCAGGCGGCGGCGCCCTCCGACAACGTCGACATCGTCGCGACCGAGTCGTTCGCGCGCAGCGATACCAACCTGAGTTCGCAGGCGACGAAGCTGGTCGCGGCCCATCCCGACGCCGTGCTCATCTGGGCCATCCCGCCGGCCGGAAACGTGGCCGAGAAGGCGCTCCAGGACGCCGGCTACCAGGGGCTCATCTACCAGAGTTACGGCATGACCAACGAGACCTTCCTGCGCCTGGGCGGCGCCAGCCTCAACGGCACCCGCCTGTCGGTGCTGCCGGTGATCGTGCACGACAAGCTGCCCGCCTCGCTGCCGTTCGCATCGGTGGTGCAGGACTTCGTGAAGACCTACCGGGACGCCTACGGCTCGGTTCCCAGCTCCTTCGCCGGCCACGCCTGGGACGCCGGCCTGATCCTCGAGGCAGCCAGCAAGCAGGTGTTGGCGTCGACCTCGCCGAACGACGTCAAGGCCTTCCGCAGCGCGCTCCGGGACGCCATCGAGAACCTTCACGACTTCCCCGCGGTCGACGGCACCTTCAACTTCTCGGCGACCGACCACAGCGGTCTGGACACCTCGTCGGCCATCATGGTCACGGTGCAGGACGGCGCCTACCAGCTCGTTCCTTAGCACCTGAGCGTTGCGGCCCGGCCGAGCGGCCCGGGAAGGGGTGGATGCAAACGGCATGACGATGAGCACCGCGCTCTTCCTGTTCGTGACCGGCCTGACCAACGGCGCGATCTACGCGCTGCTCGGCCTCGGGCTCGTGCTGATCTACAACGTCACGCGCGTGATCAACATCGCGCAGGGTGAGTTCGTCATGCTCGGCGCGCTCACCGCGGTGGGGCTCACGACGGGTGAGGCCACGGGCGGCATCACGCTGGCGATCCTGGCGGGTGCTGCCTGGGCCTTGCTGGTGTTGCTGCTACGGAGGCGGTGGTCGCTCCTGTGGCTGCCGCCCCTGGGCGCGTTCGGCCTGAGCTGGCTGGTGCACGTGGCCGGGCCCTTCCACCTGCCGCCGTTGCTGGCCGTGCTGGTGGCCACCGTCGCCGTGGCCTTCGTGGGCGCGGCGCTCTACCGCCTCACCATCCAGCCGGCCGCGGCCGCCGGCGAGGTGGTGTTCCTGATCATCACCACCGGTCTCTACCTCGGCCTGCAGGGGCTCGGGCTGCTGTTCTGGGGGCCCGGCTCGTTCAGCTTCCCCAGCATCCACGGCGGCCAGATCGCCGCGGGCGGGGTCCGGGTCAGCTACCAGAGCCTGTTCGTGCTGGCCGCGACGCTGGTGGTGCTGGCGCTGCTGTGGCTGTTCTTCGAGCGCACGCTGTTCGGCAAGGCGCTGCGTGCGGCGGCCATGAACCGCCTGGGTGCGCGCCTGGTGGGCATATCGCCGGAGCGCGCGGGGCTGGTGGCGTTCGCCATCAGCGCGGGCATCTCCGCACTGGCGGGGGTCCTCATCGCACCCATCACCTATGCCACCTACGACATGGGTCTCGGACTCGGCTTGAAGGGGTTCGTCGGCGCCGTGATCGGCGGGCTGTCGGGCTACCCGGGCGCCGTGCTGGGCGGGCTGGCGATCGGCGTGCTGGAAGCCTTCGCCGCTTACACCACCTCGGCCTACGGCGAGGCCATCGTGTATGCCCTGATCATCCCGATCCTGCTCCTGAGGGTGATCGCCGTGCGGCGCGGAGCGGCGACGTGAGACCTCGGAGCGTGGCCGCCGGGCTGGCGGGCGCGGCGCTGCTGATCGCGCTGCCCTGGCTGCTGCCGCCCTTCTATTCCAACCTGCTGTGCTTCATCGCCATCTACGGTGGTGTGGCCAGCGGCCTCATCCTGCTGACCGGCTACGCCGGGCTGGTGAGCCTCGGGCAGGGGGCCTTCTACGGCATCGGTGCCTACGGCGCCGTCGTCCTGGCTGGCAGCTACGGGGTCGACCCCTGGCTCAGCCTGCTGCTCGGCACGCTGCTCGCTGCGGCGGCGGGTTACCTCGTGGGACTCCCCATCCTGCGGCTATCGGGTCACTATCTTGCGCTGGCGACGCTGGCCTGGGGCATCATCGCCACCATCCTGTTCACCCAGCTGGCATCGCTCACGGGCGGGCCCAACGGCTTCACGAACGTTCCGGTGCTGCGCCTGTTCGGACTCGACTTCATCGATCCGAGCCGCTTCTACTACCTGACACTCGTCTTCGCGGTGTTGGCGGTGGTCGCCCTGGCGTCGCTGATCCGCAGCCGTGCCGGCCGCGCGGTGCGCGCCATGCGCTCGAGCGAGGTCGCGGCCGCCAGCATCGGCATGGAGGTCGGTCGCCTGAAGCTGCAGGTGTTCGTGCTGGCCGCCGCCCTGGCCGGCCTCGGCGGCGCGCTTTTCGCCTATTTCATCGCCTACATAAGCCCCAGCGCCTTCGACCTGGGCGCGTCGATCCGGCTGCTGACCATGGCCATGATCGGCGGCGCCCATCCGCTCGGTGGGGTGCTGGGCGCAGCCGTGGTGACGCTGCTCGACGACGTGCTGCAGAACGTCATCCCCAACGCCAGCGGGCAGGCGGGGCTGGTCCAGGTGATCGCCTACGGCGCCATCCTCGTCGGGCTCATGCTGGCGAGCCCGCGCGGGCTCGAGCCCCTGCTGGCACGCTTGTGGCGGGTGCGCTTCCGCTCCGTGCCGAACGCCGCAGCGGCGCCGTCCGGCCCCGTGCCGCCCGAGCCTGCGCCGCCCGAGCCTGCGCCGCCCGAGCCTGCGTGGTCCGAGCCTGCGCCGCCCGAGCGACCGCAACCGCGATCCGGCGCCCTCCTGGAGGCGCGTGAGCTCGGCCGCAGCTTCGGCGGCCTCCAGGCCGTCGACGGCCTGGGCTTCCAGCTGCGCAGCGGCGAGATCCTGGGCCTGATCGGTCCCAACGGCGCCGGCAAGACCACCGCCTTCAACGTCATCAGCGGGTTGCTGCCGCCCAGCGAGGGGCGGGTGCTGCTCGGAGGTGACGATGTGACCGGCCTGCCGGCGCAGCGCATGGCGCGGCGCGGCCTGACCCGGACCTTCCAGAACACCGCCCTGTTCGACATGAGCGTGCTCGAGAACGTCATGGCGGGGTGCTATATCCACACCCGCGGCGGCGTATGGGCCGGCGTGCTGGGGCTGGGGCGCGCCGACGAGGCGCGGGCCGAGCGCGAGGCGCGGGGAGCGCTCGAGCGGGTCGGGCTGACGGAGCTCGACGTCCGTGCGCCGTCGCTACCGGTGGGAAAGCAGCGGTTGCTGGAGGTGGCACGTTCGTTGGCGATGCGCCCCGCGGTGCTGCTGCTCGACGAGCCCGCCGCGGGACTGCGCTACGCCGAGAAGCGCGAGCTCGCAGGGCTGCTCGGCGCGCTCCGTGACGAGGGGCTCGCGATCCTCCTGGTCGAGCACGATATGGACCTGGTGATGGGTGTGGCCGACCGCATCGTGGTGATGAACTACGGCCAGATGTTGACCGAGGGCCCGCCGGAGCAGGTCCGGCAGGATCCCGACGTCATCGCGGCCTATCTGGGGTTGGACGCGGCATGAGCCGGCCGGCGGGCCCCCGGTGCGTCGGAGCGCGGCGCCCGTTCGCGGGTGCCCGGGGAGGAAGGCCGTGAGTGCCGCTTCCCCGCGGAGCGCCGACGCGCTGCTGCGCGTCGACGGGCTCGAGGTCGCCTACGGCGGCGTGCAGGCGCTCGTCGGCGTGTCGCTGGCGGTGCGCGCCGGGGAGGTCGTGACCGTGATCGGCGCCAACGGCGCGGGCAAGACCAGCCTGGTGCACGCGGTCACAGGCGTCGTCCCCAAGCGGGGGGGCCGGGTGATGTTCGACGGCGCGGACGTGACCCGCATGCCGCCCGAGGTGCTGGTGGGACGGGGCCTCACGCTGGTACCCGAGCGACGCGAGCTGTTCGGCGCGCTGTCGGTGCAGGACAACCTGCGACTGGGAGCCTTCCTGCGTGCGAACCATGCCGCGCTCGTGCGCCGCGACCTGGCCCGCGTGTACGACATCTTCCCCCGTCTGGCCGAGCGGCGCCGGCAGCGTGCGGGCACGCTGTCGGGGGGTGAGCAGCAGATGCTGGCGCTGGGAAGGGCGATGATGAGCGGTCCTCGGCTGCTGTTGCTCGACGAGCCCAGCCTCGGGCTCGCGCCGCTGATCGTGCAGGAGATCCTGCGGGTGATCACGGCGCTGCGTGACGAGGGGGTCACGGTGCTGCTGATCGAACAGAACGCGCGCGCCGCGCTCAAGCTCGCGGACTACGGCTACCTGCTGGAAGCCGGCGAAGTGGTCACGGGGGCGCCCGCCGATCGTCTGGAGCGTGACGAGCGCGTCCGGGCGGCCTATCTCGGTGCCGGGCCGAGGATGAGCTGAGGCCTGCGGGCCCCTTACAGGTTGCGCAACGTCTTCAGGTCCCGCTCGTGGCCCTTGCCGTCGTCGCCCAGCGGCGTCTCCAGGATCATCGGCAACGAGGCGAAGCGCGCGTCTTGCGTGATGACGGCGAAGAAGTCGCGGCCGATCTCGCCCTCGAGGATGGAGGCGTGCCGGTCCTTGCGGCTGCCCAGCGGGTGGACGGCGTCGTTGAGGTGGACCGCGCGCAGGCGCGCCAGACCCACGGCGCGGTCGAGCGCCTCCATCGTCGCGCCGTAACCCTCCTCGTCGCGAAGGTCGTACCCCGCGGCGAAGGCGTGGCAGGAGTCGAAGCAGATGCCCAGGCGCTCGGGGTCGTCGACGCGGGCGAGGATCGCACCGAGCTCCTCGAAGTCGGCGCCCAGGGTGCTGCCCTGGCCGGCGGTGTTCTCGAGCAGCACCCGCGCTTCCAGCTCGGGACGGAGGGCGAACACGCGGTCGAGCGCGCGCGCCACCCGCTCGACCCCGGCCTCCACCCCCTCGCCCACGTGGGCACCGGGGTGGAGCACCAGGCCGGGAACGCCCAGCCGGTCGCAGCGTTCGAGCTCGTCGCTGAGCGCGGTCAGGGACTTCTCGCTCAGCTCGTCGTCGGGGCTGGCCAGATTGATCAGGTAGCTGGCGTGCGCCACCACCGGCCAGCCGGTGTCGGCGTGCTGCTCGCGGAACGACGCTACTTCGTCGTCGGCCAGCACACGGCCGCGCCAGCGGCTGGCGTTCTTCACGAAGATCTGGAGGGCGTCGCAGCCGATGTCGCGACCCCGCTCGAAGGCGTTGTGCGTTCCCCCGGCGACCGACACGTGTGCTCCCAGGCGGGCCATGGGCGGCAGTCTACCGCGGACGGGGCGGGCCGTGCCGGTGCCCCGGGCGACGCCCGGCCGGGCGTCTCGAGGCCGGTGGTAGACTCGCCGCCGTGATCCGCGCACAACGGGCTCATCCCGCCCCCGACGAGCTGGCCGCGTTCCTCGACGAGCACCTACGGACGGGGGACTGCCTCGTGCAGGTGGTGAGCGAATGCGAGGTCCTCTACAGCGGTCGTGCGGCGAGCGTCGCCGAGGCCGGCGACTACCTCGTGATCGTGAAGCAGGACGGGAGCGTGCAGGTGCACGGCCACCGCAGCGTCAAGCCCGTGAACTGGCAGCCGCAGACCGACGACATCTTCGTGGGTGTCGAGGACGGGGTGGCGGTGATGCGGGCCGAGCGCTTCAACCCCGGCGAGATGGTGCGGATCGCCTTCCTGGCGCCGGCACTGGTGCAGGCGTTGGAGCTGCGGGAGTCTGGAGGCTTCGTGCTGATGGGGAGCGAGGCCGAGATGCAGCAGGCGCTGGCGCGCCACCCGGAGGTCATCGAGCCGGGTCTGGAGGTGCTCCACCGCGAGCTGCCGACCGACGTCGGCGGGATCGATCTGTTCGCGCGCGACGCCGACGGCGCCCTGGTGGTCGTCGAGCTCAAGCGCTCCAAGGCCAATCAGGAGGCGGTGCATCAGCTCAGCCGCTACGTCCAGAGCGTGCGCCGGCTCGGTTCGCAGCGGGTGCGCGGCATCCTGGCGGCGCCGGCCGTGACGGCGCCCGCGCTCAACCAGCTCGGCAACCTCGGCCTGGAGTACCGGGAGGTCTCGGCGCTGCCGATGGACGACGCGGGTGACGCCCAGCCCTCGCTGTTCGCGCCCGCCTAGTTCGTTCGCGCCTGCCTAGCGACGTGCGGGCTGCCCTGGCGGGGGCTGTCCAGGAGCCGTAAACTATTCCATATGAAACAGGCCAGCGGCTCGACGGACTACATCGACCTGGCGAGGGCGGTGTTGCGGCTGTCACGCCACCTCTACCGCACCTTCGACGAGGCGCTGGGGCCCGCCTACGGCATCGCGACGAAGGACTACCTGGTCCTGCGCGTCGTGCAGGGCGGCGAGGTGCACCCGGGGGGCGTGGCCACGTATCTGAACATGCCTCCGGCGAGTGTCAGCCGGGTCCTGGAACGTCTCGAGGCGAAGGGGTATCTTGAGCGCTCGGTGGATCCGGCGGACCATCGCCGCTTCATCCTCGCCGTCACCCCCGAGGGTGAGAGGACGGCGGACGCCATCCGCGACCTCATCCGCAGGACGCTCGGCAAGACCTACGCCCACGTGCCTGCCGAGGCGCTGCGGGCCGCGGTCGAGCATCTGTCCACCCTCAACGAGGTCATCGAACAGCGTTCGTAGGCTCGACCGGCTGAGTCCACAGCGCATGCCCGGGCCGATCCGGCCCACGGTGCCCATGTGGCGCCGCCCTGGAGGAGACCCCTTTGGAGACCGAACCGACGCAGCGGCGGCGGGCGGCGCGCCCCCGCGCCGAGGCGCAGTCGAGCAACCGCATCACGGGCCGCAAGCGCTGGTGGGCGCTGGGCGCCGTGCTGCTCACCATGTTCTTCTCGTCGCTCGACCAGACCGTGGTGTCCACGGCGATCCCCACCATCGTCAGCGAGTTGCACGGCTTCAACATCTATGCCTGGCTGGTCACGGCCTACATGATGGCTTCGGCGGTGACGGTACCGCTCTACGGCAAGCTCTCGGACATGTACGGGCGCAAGCCGTTCTTCATCTTCGGGCTGAGCGTCTTCGCCGTCGGCTCGATCCTCTCGGGGCAGTCGCAGACCATGCTCGAGCTCATCCTCTTCCGCGGCGTCCAGGGGATCGGCGCGGGCGCCATGCTGACCATGCCGCGCGCCACCATCGGCGACATCTTCAACCCGCGTGAGCGCGGCCAGTGGATGGGCGTCATCGGCGCCGTCTTCGGGCTGGCCAGCGTCATCGGCCCTACCTTGGGCGGCTGGATCACCGACACCATCGGGTGGCGCTGGATCTTCTACATCAACCTGCCGGTGGCGGCGCTGGCCATCGCTGGCGTCCTGTTCGCCCTGCCGAGCGTGCGTGTCGATGCTCGCGTCAAGCTCGACTGGCGCGGCAGCGTGCTCCTGGTGGTGGGGCTGGTCCCGATCCTGCTCGGGTTCACATGGGCGGGCGGTCGTCTCGCCTGGACGAGCCCCGAGCTGATGGGCCTGTTCGCTCTGGGGCTGGCGTTCCTGGTGCTCTTCGCGATCAACGAGGGCCGGGCCGAGAACCCCATCCTGGAGCCCGCACTGTTCCGCAACGGGATCTTCAACACCACGCTCGTCATCGCGCTGTTCATCACCATGGCGATGTTCGGCGCCCTCATCTTCCTGCCGCTGTTCGTTCAGGGTGCGCTGGAGTACTCGGCGGCCAGCTCCGGCTACATCCTCACGCCGATGATGCTCAGCCTGGTGGTCGCCTCCATGGTCGGCGGTCAGATCGTCACCCGCACCGGGCGTTACAAGGTGCTGACCGTGGTGGGCGCGCTGCTGCTGGTCACCGGGCTGGTGCTGTTCACCCAGATGAGTCTCACTACCACCTGGGTGGGCGTGGTGCGCAACATGATCGTGTTCGGGCTCGGGCTGGGCACGATCTTGCCACAGCTCAACACGGTGGTGCTCAACGTGTTCCCCTACCGGATGATGGGCGCGGTCAGCGCCACCCAGCAGTTCGTGCGCTCGCTCGCCGGCGTCATCGCCGCGCCCATCCTGGGTACGGTGCTGGCCCGCTCGGTGGACGCCAGCCTCGCCCGGGACATGCCCGGTCAGCTCAAGCAGGCGATGGCGGCAGGGGGCGTGCAGCCGGGCAGCCTCGACCCGCAGCAGCTCCTCTCGGCGCAGGCGCAGCAGGCCATCCGCTCGCGCTTCGACGCCTTCGGCGCGGCGGGCGACAAGCTCTACAAGCAGTTCCTCGACGCCGTGCACCATGCGCTCGCGAGCGGGACGCGGGAGCTCTTCACGATCGCGCTGGTGTTCGGGGTGCTGGCGCTGGTGGCCACGTTCTTCCTGCGCGAGGTGCGGCTGAAGCGCGACGAGTTCTTCGACGAGCCCGCGGCGGCACCGGAGGGTCCGGCCTGACGACGGCTGCGCTATCCTTCGGGTATGGAGGACCCGGCTTCAGCGAACGGCATCGAAGTCCGCGAGGTCACGCTCCCCGGCGTCGGCAAGAAGTACGTCATGGGCCTCAGGGCGGGCGGAAACGTGGCGGTGGTGGTGCGGCCCGATGGCGAACGGCAGCTCCACCACTTCCTGGAGCACGGCGATCGTCCCCGTGACGTGGTCCGGGTGGACGCCGACGAGGCGCAGCAGCTCGCCAACCTGCTCGGGCGGCCGGTGGTCCAGGCGCCGAGCGTCGAGGACCTCGATCTCATCCTGGGCGCCCTCGAGATCGACTGGGTCCCGCTCGGCGAGGCGTCTCCGCTGGCCGGTCGGGCGCTGGGCGCCTCGCAGATGCGCCAGCGCACCGGAGCGAGCGTCATCGCCATCCTGCGCGAAGGACGCGCCCTCGCCAACCCCGGGGTCGAAACGGTGTTCGAGCCCGGCGATACCCTCCTGCTGATCGGATCTCCCGCCCAGACGGACGCCGCCCGCGCCCTCATCGCCGGCTGACGCGCCGGCCTCGGAGCCAGGACCTTGACGCCGCTGCTCGAGCTCGGCCTCCTCGCCCTCGGGCTCTACCTCGCCGGCGAACTCAGCCGCCGGCTGGGGGTGTCGCCCGTGGTGGGCTACATCCTGCTCGGTATCCTGCTGGGACCGCACGGGGTCGTCCCGGTGTACCGCATCGGACCCACCACCGCGTTGCTGGGCGAGCTGGGTCTGCTTCTCCTGCTGTTCTACCTGGGCCTGGAGTTCTCCCTCGGGCGGTTGCTCGAGGGGACCGGCCCGACGCTGCTGGCTGGCGCCGTCGATCTGGCGAACTTCGCCGTCGGGTTCGGCGTGGCCGTCCTGCTGGGGTTCGGCTGGCTGGCCGGCCTGTTCCTGGGGGGCGTGGTGTACGTCTCCAGCTCCGGCGTGATCGCCCGATTGCTGGCCGACAGCGATCTGCTGGCCTACCCCGAGGCGGAGCGCACGCTGGGCGTGCTGGTGTTCGAGGACCTGGCGATGGTGGTCGTGCTGGTGGGACTGGGACTCCTCACCGCCGGCGGTGGCGGCTGGTCCTTCGCCGGCGCCGTGCTGTTCCTTGCCCTTTACGGCCTGCTGGCACGCTACGGGAAACGACTGCTGGCGCGCCTGCTGGACCTCGAAGGGGAGGCGCTGGCGCTGCTCTCCCTGGCGATGTTGGCGCTGGTGGCGGCAGGCGCCCTGGCGCTGGGGTTCCCGGCCGCGGTGGCCGCGTTCCTGCTGGGCATGGCGGTGGCCGAGTCCGGGCACCGGCCGCGGGTCGAGAGCGCGCTCCGCTCCTGGTACGACGTGGCGGCCGCCAGCTTCTTCCTGGTGGTGGGGCTGCATGTCGAGCTGGCGACCGCCCTGCGGGAGTTGCCGCTGGCGCTGCTGCTGGTGGCCGTCACGGTCGTCGCCGGCCTGATCACCGGCTTCCTGGGCGGGCGTGCCAGCGGGCTCAGCCGGCGCGCCGCAGTCGGGCACGGCCTGATGCTACTGCCGCGCGGCGAGTTCTCGCTGGTGATCGCGAGCCTCGCCGCAGAGGCAGCCGCCCTGCCGGAGGGCACGCGCCAGGCGCTCCTCGGGGCGACCTCGCTGTACGTGGTGCTGATGGTGGTGATCGGGAGCGTCGTGTTCGCGCGCTTCGACGTCGTGAACGATCTCCTGAGCCGCCCGCTGCTGCCCGACGCCGAGCGCGAGGAGCAGGAGGCGCTCGAAGCGTTCCCGCTGGAGTGACGCCGAAGGTCGTGGAGCCGGCGGCCCCTCAGGACGCCCGCAGGTACTGCGGCGGGTAGAGAGGACGCGCGTCCAGGTCCAGCGCGCCTGCCGCGTGCTGCGGCCAGGAGGGGTCGCGGAGCATCTCACGCCCCAGCAGCACCAGGTCCGCCTCGCCCCGTTCCACGATGGCCTGCGCCTGCTCCGGACGGGTGATGAGCCCCACCGCGCCGGAGGCCACGCCCGCCTCGGTACGCACGCGGTGGGCGAACGGGACCTGGTAGTTCGGTGCCACCGGCACCTCCACACCCGGTACTGCGCCGCCACTGGAGCAGTCCACGAGATCGGCTCCGAGCTCGGCCAGGATCCGCGCCAGGCGGACCGTGTCGTCCCCGGTCCAGCCCCCGTCCAGCCAGTCGCTGGACGACAGGCGCACGAACAGCGCGCGGTCCTCGGGCCACACGCGCCGCACGGCCGCGGTGACCTCCCGCAGCAGCCGCGTGCGCCCCTCGAAGTCGCCGCCGTAGGCGTCGCCGCGCGCGTTCACCAGGGGCGTGAGGAAGCTGTGCAGCAGGTAGCCGTGCGCGCCGTGGATCTCCACGACGTCGAAGCCCGCGTCGAGGGCGCGCCCGGCCGCCGTCTCGAAGGCGGTGACGATACCCGGCAGGTCCTCGGACGCGAGCGTCTCGGGTACCGGGTAGTGCGGGGCGAACGGCTCGGCGGTGGGTCCCACCACCGTCCAGCCCCCCTCGTCCTCGCCGACCGCGCCGCGCTGCTCGGCCCACGGGTGCCAGGTGCTCGCCTTGCGCCCGGCGTGGGCGAGCTGCACGCCGATCCGGGAACCGGCGTCGTGGACGAAGCGCGTGACACGCTTCAGGGCGTCGACGTGCTCGTCGCGCCACAGCCCCAGGTCGCGCGGCGAGATGCGCCCACGCGCCTCGACGGCGGTGGCCTCCGTGAGTACCAGGCCGGCGCCGCCGACGGCGCGGGCACCCAGGTGCACCAGGTGCCAATCGTTGGCGAAGCCGTCCTCGGCGCTGTACTGGCACATGGGCGAGACGGCGATGCGGTTGGGCAGGCTGAGCCCGCGCAGAACGAGAGGGTCGAAGAGGCCGGGCATGGCGCCAGTATGACCCGGAGCGCTAGCGAGCGGCGTCGCTCCCGGCGCGGGCCGCCAGCTCCTGGACGAGATCGGGCTCGTCGGCGAGAACCCGCATGAGGGCGCTCACCAGGCGGGGCGCGAACCAGCGCCCGGACTGCCGCTGCATCTCCGCCACCGCCTTCTCCAGCGGCCACGCCAGCTTGTACGGGCGCTCGCTGATCAGCGTGTCGAACACGTCGGCCACGGCCACGATCTGCCCGGGAAGCGGAATGGCGTCGCCGCTGAGCGCGCGCGGGTAGCCGCTGCCGTCCCAGCGCTCGTGATGCGTCAGCGCGATCTGTTCGGCCATGTTGATGAGCTTAGAGCGCCCGCGCGCCAGCAGGCGCACGCCGACGTCCACGTGCTGTTGCATGGCGGCGCGCTCCTCGTCGGTGAGGCTGCCGGGCTTGAGAAGGATGGTGTCGGAAACGCCGATCTTGCCGACATCGTGGAGCGGTGCGGCGCGCTCGACGAGCTCCGCGGTCTCGCGGTCGAGCCGCAGCTCGCGCGCCAGCAGCCCCGAGAGTTGGCCCACGCGCTGGGTGTGCTGGCCGGTGGTGGCGTCGCGGTACTCCGCGGCCTGGGCCAGCCGCTCGAGCACGTCCATGCGGGCAGCCTCCAGCTCGATGGTGCGCTCCATCACCATCTGCTCGAGCCGGCCGGCGTGATCCCGCAGCTCGAGGTGCAGTTGCCGCGTCTTCAGCAGGTTGCCCACACGCAACTCGATCTGGCTGGAGCGGAACGGTTTGGTGATGAAGTCCTTGGCGCCGCGCGAGAGGGCTTCCTCCTCGGCCTCCTGCGACAGGTCGGCGGTCAGCACCAGGATGGGCAGGAAGCTGTCGGGCGGGATCCGCCGGCCGAGCGCCTCGATCACCTCGAGGCCGTTCATGCGCGGCATGTGGAGGTCGGTGCACACCAGGTCGGGTTGGAGCGTCTCGAACAGCTCGACGGCCTCCTCGGGGTCGTCGGTAGCCGTCACGTGCTCGTAACCGGCGCGCTTCAGAATACGCCCCAGCAGCGCGAGGTTCGCGTGCTCGTCGTCCAGGATCAGCAGCTTCGCGTCTGTCAATCGAGCCAACACAGACCGTTCGCCCTTCGCGACGGAACGCGGGCGCGCTCCGGCTCGGCAAGGATATCCAGTGCTATGGCAGGGGGCGGTGGGGGTCTTCACAACGTCCGGGATGCGGGCCGGGAAGCGGTGGTGGGGGATAAAGCTTCTCACGACGCCGTCCCAGTCGGCGCTGCTAGACTTAGTCGGCATGCCGATGTTTCGCAAGGATCCGTTCGGCCGCGCCTGGGTTCTCATCTCCCCGGAGCGGGGCCTCGTGGCGTCGGACTTCGGCAGCGTGCTCCCGCTGCCCGAGCGCTCGCCGCTGTCGCCGGGAAACGAGCGCCAGACCGGCCCGGAGATCGCGGCGGTCCGGCCGAGCAGCACGTCGCCCGACGGTCCCGAGTGGCGTATGCGGGTCATCGCTCATCCCTCGGCGCTGGTCGAGCCCCGCAGCTTCCGGGAGGAGGGCGACGCCCTGTTCCGGCAGGCCGCGTCGAGCGGTTCCCAGGAGGTCATCGTCGAGCACCCTGACGCCAGCATGGCGCTCGACACCATGCCGCGCGCTCACCTGGTCGACGTGCTGCGGCTCTACCGCGAGCGCCTGGCGCTGCTGGCCGCCAAACCGGGGATCCGCCACGTGCAGATCACCCGCAACGTCGGTCGTGCCGCGGGCGCCCTGTTCGAGCACCCGCACGCGCAGCTCCTGGCCGTTCCGGTGAGCAGCCGCTGGGTCGAGGAGGAGGTGGAGGCGGCCCGCAGCTACTACGGCGAGCACGGCAGTTGCCTCTTCTGCGACGTACTCGAGCGCGAGCTGGCAGAACGCGCGCGGGTCATCACCCACAACGAAGGGTTCGTCGCCATCGCGCCCTTCGCCGCCAAGACCCCGTTCGAGACCTGGATCCTGCCGCGCGAGCACGGTAGCGCCTACACCGGGGTGGCCGCCAACACCTTGCCGCTCCTGGCCGACCTGCTCCAGACGGTGATTCGCGCCCTCAACGACGCCCTCGATCACCCGCCGTACAATCTCCTGGTGCATACGCTCCCGACCGCCGGCGACCGCAGCTTCCACTGGCACATCGAGGTGCTCCCGCGGCTCACACAGCAGGCGGGCTTCGACTGGGGGAGCGGCTTCTACGTGAACCCGACGCCGCCCGAGGACGCCGCCCGGTTCCTGCGCGAGGCGCTCGCCCTGCAAGAGGTGCAGGAGTGAGCACCGCGCCCAGGCACCTGCTCGACGGACCGGCCGATACGGCGGCCGAGCCCGAGAAGCGCTCCCGCCGACGGCGCACCGCCGCGGCGCGCGGGGCCCACCGCGTGATCACGGCGCTGGCCCTGGTAGGCAGCCTCCACGCCCTGTTCCTGCTGGGCGTCGAGACGTGGCGCTTCGTGGTCGAGCAGCGGGCGGTGGCCCACCTGGAGAGCCAGGTGACCGATCTGAAGCGCCAGGCCGGGGGGCTCCAGCAGGTGATCGACCATGCCAGCGACAGCCGCTACCGGGAGGACCTGGCCCGCCGCCAGGGCTACATGTACCCGGACGAGCAGCGGGCAGTGACGCAGCAACCCGCACCGCCGACTGCCGGAGCCACGGGCACCCCCTGAGCGAACGCCGCGCCGATACAGCGTGCCCGCGCCACCGCGGCCCCGCAATCGTGGGCCGCGCGGGTCGCGGGGCACGGTATCCTGGGTGCATGCCAGAGGGCGGAGGCTGATTCCGTGTCCGACGATACCTTGGCTTGGATGAACGAGCTCACGGCCGAGATGGAGGAGCGGCGCAAGCGCGTCGTTACAGGGGGCGGCGAGGAGCGCGTCCGCAAGCAGCACGAGGCGGGCAAGCTGACCGCCCGCGAGCGCATCGAGGCACTCCTCGACGAGGGGAGCTTCGTCGAGCTCGGCGTGTTCGTGAAGCACCGGGGCGGCGAGCTGATGGACGGCATCGAGGCCCCCGGCGAGGGCGTGGTCACCGGCTACGGCGCCATCGACGGTCGCACCGTGTTCGTGTTCAGTCAGGACTTCACCGTGCTGGGCGGCAGCCTTGGGAAGATGCACGGCGCCAAGATCGCGACCGTGATGGACCTGGCGGTGAAGACGGGCGCGCCCATCATCGGGCTGAACGACTCGGCGGGCGCCCGCATCCAGGAGGGGGTCGACTCGCTCTCCGGCTACGGCGAGGTCTTCTACCGCAACGCCGTCTACTCCGGCGTGGTGCCGCAGCTCTCCGCCATCCTCGGCCCTTGCGCCGGCGGCGCGGTCTACAGCCCCGCCCTCACCGACTTCGTGGTGATGGCCAAGGGCAGCTCCTACATGTTCATCACGGGACCCGAGGTGATCAAGCAGGTCACCAAGGAAGACGTCAGCTTCGAGGGGCTGGGCGGCGCCGAGGTGCACAACCGCAAGTCGGGCGTGGCCCACCTCGAGGCGGAGGACGACGCGATGGTCCTCGCGAAGCTGCGCGAGCTGCTGGCGTACCTGCCGCAGTCGGCCAGGGAGGCGCCGCCGCGCCGGCCCACCCGCGATCCCGAGGAGCGCGAGACGCCCGAGTTGCTCTCCATCGTGCACCCGGACCAGCGCCGGCCCTACCCCATGATCGAGGTGGTGCATGCCCTGGTCGACGACCAGCGCTTCCTGGAGATCCAGCCCGACTTCGCTCGCAACATCATCGTGGGATTCGCCCACCTCGGCGGGCGTTCGGTGGGGATCGTGGCGAACAATCCCCGACACCTGGCCGGCACGCTCAACATCGACGCCAGCGACAAGGCGGCGCGTTTCATCCGCACGTGCGACGCCTTCAACATCCCACTGATCACCTTCGTCGACGTCACCGGCTTCATGCCGGGTGTGGCACAGGAGCACGCGGGCATCATCCGGCACGGCGCCAAGATGCTCTACGCTTACGCCGAGGCCACCGTGCCCAAGATCACGGTGATCGTGCGCAAGAGCTACGGGGGTGCTTACCTGGCCATGAACTCCCGGGACATGGGTTCGGACGTGGTCCTGGCGTGGCCGACCTCGGCGGTGGCGGTGATGGGGGCTGAGGGCGCGGCGAGCATCATCTACCGCCGCGAGATCCAGGGCGCGACGGATCCCGCGGGCGTGCGCAGCCAGCGTATCGTCGAGTACCGCCAGCGCTTCGACAATCCCTACGTGGCCGCCGGCCACGGCTACATCGACGACGTCATCGACCCCAAGGACACGCGTCGCCACCTCATCCGGCACCTGGGCATGCTGGAGGGCAAGGAGCAGACGCTGCCGTTCAAGAAGCACGGCAACATGCCGCTGTAGCAGCACCCGCTGCGACGAAGGGGCCCCGCTCAGGCCTCGGCGAGCTCGTCCAGCCTCACGCGCCGCGCCTCGGCTCGCGAGCGCTCGGCGGCGAACGCCATGACATGACTCTCGATCGAGGCCGCGAGCTCGCTGGGCGCGGCGTCGATCGGCTGGCCCTCGTTGCGCCGCCTCAGCCGCTGCAGATAGTCCACCACGAGGGCGTCGTCGCCGCCGGCGTGACGCGCGCCGGCGCCGCCGACGGTGATGCGTTCGCGGCGGTCGTGGGCGAAGTCGTGGAGCTCGAGCCAACCCTCGTCGAGGTCGCCACGGATCTCCCCGTGTGTGCCCATGACGTGGAGGGTCCGCGTGATCGCGGCGCTGAAGGCCTGGACCGTGAGGGAGACCGCGACCCCGTTGGCGAAGGCGAGCTGCACCAGCTGGTGGTCGGCGACGTCGTTGTCGCTGCGGTACACGCAGCGGCCGTAGGGCCCGGTGCGCAGGGCGTCGAGGAGGGCGCCCGCGCCTCCCTCGGGCGCGACCACGCTGTTGGGCCAGTCGGCCACGCCCTCGAAGCGCTCGAGGTAGATCCGGATGGCGGAGTAGGGGCAGCTGCGCTCGACCGCGCAGCCGTCCATGCAGCGGTCGGTCGCGCCGTCGGGGGCGTTCTCGGGGCGGAAGTGCGCCAGGCCGCCGATCGACGTGAGGGCCTCGCAAGGCTCGCCCACCAGCCAGCGCAGGATGTCCAGGTCGTGGCAGGCCTTGGCCAGCAGCATCGGGCTGCTGTCGGCCTCGCGGCGCCAGTTGCCCCGGACGTAGCTGTGCGCGAAGTGGTAGTAGCCGATGTTCTCCGTGTGCTGGATGGCGACGGTTCGGCCGATCCGCCCCTGGCTCAGAAGCTCCTTGAGCGTCCGGAAGAAACCCGTGTAGCGCAGCACGTGCGCGACCGTGACCGTTCCCGCTCCGGGCTGGGCGGCGGCGGCCTGGATCGCGCGCACGCCGTCGAGGTCTGGCGCGATGGGCTTCTCGAGCAGGACGTGGATGCCCCGGTCGAGGGCGGCAACGGTGGGTGCGACGTGGTGCCGATCGGGCGTGGCGACGACGACGCCGTCGAGGGGGCCGACCTTCTCGAGGAGGTCGTCCGCGGTGTCGAACAGGGCGTCGTTGGCCAGGCCGAAATGGCGACCCACGCGTCGCAGCCGCTCGGGGCTGGCGTCGGCGACGGCGGCGATCCGGGCCTGACCGGCGTGGCGAGCGATGAGCTCACCGTAGACGTCGGCGCCGCGGTTGCCGGCGCCCAGGATGGCGATCTGGAGGGGTGCGTCAGAGGGGGTGGGCATGGACTCTCCTGGCTGGTGAGGGGCGGTCAGCCCTTCAGGGCGCCCGCGGTGATGCCACGGACGAACACGCCCTGGACGGAGCTGAACAGTAGGGCGACGGGAACGGTGGCGAGGATCCCCCCCGCCATCAGCAGGTTCCAGTAGACGATGTTCTGCCCCACGAAGCGCGACATCGCGAGCGGGATGGGGTAGAGCTGGGCGTTGTTGAGGAACACGAGCGGGAAGATGAGGGCGTTCCAGGCGAAGATGAAGGTGTAGATGCCGGCCATGGCGATCCCTGGTGCGGCGAGCGGCAATACCACGTGGCGCAGGCTGCTGAGTCGCGAGCAGCCGTCGATCATGGCCGCCTCCTCGAGGTCGGGGGGGATGCTCTCGAGGTAGCCGTGCAGGAGCCAGAGCGCGATGGGGATGGCGAGCGCGCTCTCCGCCAGGATGACGGACAGGTAGGTGTTGAGCAAGTGGTAGCCCCGCATCATCTGGTAGAGCGACACGATCATGACGACGGGCGAGAACATCTGCGTGGCGAGCGCGGTGAACAGGAGCGCCTGCCTGCCGCGGAAACGGAACCGGGAGAGGCCGTAGGCCGCCAGGAAGCCCAGGACGATGGCGATACCCGACGTGGCCGCGGCGATGATGGCGCTGTTCAGGTAGGCCCGACCGAACTGGTAGCCCCCGGTCAGGACCTCGACGTAGTTGTGTAGAGACCAGTGTTGCGGCCACCAGCTCGGCGGCCAGCTGAAGAGGTCGTTGAACGCCGTGACCGAGGTCTTCAGCATGACGTAGACCGGGAACAGCATCACGAGCAACAGCACGATCAGCGCCAGGTGCTTGCCCAGAAGCGCGAGGCGGGCGGTGCGCACGGTGGTCACGCTCCCCTCTGGAGGAGGCGCCAGTACCCGAAGGACAGCGCCGTGAGCAGCAAGAACACGAAGGTCGCGAGGGCCGCGGCCTGACCGAAGTCGAACGAGCCGAACGCGGTCGTGAAGGTGCGCACCACCAGGGTGGTGGTGGCACCTGCGGGGCCGCCGCGCGTGAGGGGCCAGATCACCTGGAAGGAGTTGAAGGTCCATACGCTGGAGAGCAGTGTCGCCACCAGCAGGATCGGGCGGACCATCGGCAACGTGATGTGCCTGAACACCTGCGCGGCCGTCGCGCCGTCGATATGGGCGGCCTCGTAGAGTTCGTTGGGGACAGACTGCAATCCCGCCATCAGGACCATCGCCATGAACGGGATGCCCACCCACATGTCCACCGCTGCGGTGGCTACGAAGGCGGTGCCCTGCTGGCCGAGCCAGGAGATTGGGTGAGGAATCACGCCGAGCGCTGACAGCAGCCCGTTGAGCTGGCCGAACTGACCGTCGAGGACCCAGCGCCAGGCGATCGCCGCGATCACGACCGGCGTCACCCAAGGCACCATCAGCAGGGTCAGGTAGATGCGCCGCCCGCGGAAGGGGTGCTGCAGGAGCATGGCGGCGGCGAATCCGAAGAGAGTCTTCCCGCCGACCGACAGGAGCGTCCACAGCGCCGTGATCCGCAATGCCCTGAGCACTTCGGTGTTGCTCAGGAGGGCAGCGTAGTTGCCGAACCCGATGAAGGTGCGTCCGAGATCGGGTCGGATGAGGATGTCGCGATAGAGCGACTCGACCATGACCTTGATGATCGGGTAGGCGAGGAACAGGGCGAGGAAGAGAATCGTGGGGATGAGATAGGGGAGGGGCGAGGCGTCCGGGCTCAGCGTTCGCCTCAGCAACGAGGGCCCGAGCGAGCTGCGCGCTCGGGGGCGGTCGTGAGGTGATCTCGGAGTGGACATGAGGGGGGGAAGGGGCGGCCTTGAAGGCCGCCCCTTCCTCAGGAACCTACTGGCTCGACGCCGCTGCCGGCTCGAGCTTCTTGTCCTGGATGGCCTTGGTGGCGATCTGGAGCGCCTGCTCGGGGGTCTGCTTGCCGAGCAGGACGTTCTGGATCATGTCGGTGATGATGGTCTGGAACGGCTCCCATGCCAGCGGCTGGGGTTGCGGGAAGCCCTGGGAGATCATCGCCAGGTAGGGCTTCCAGAACGCGCCCTCGAAGGCCGCATTGGTCTGCTCGCCCTGGACCATGGGGACGAGCCCGCCGTTCAGGTCGAAGGTGGTGTGAGCCTCGAGCGACGTCCAGTAGTCGACGAAGGCGTAGGCCTCCTTGGGGTGCTGCGTGTTCTTGGCGATGACGATCGAGTCGCCCACCTGGATACCGCCACAGCGGACGTCGCACGGCAGGGTTGCCGTGGCGTAGGGAGCGTCGGCGTTGTTCGGGTCGAGCCCCATGATGCCCTTGCCCCACGGGCCGGTGATCATCATGGCGATCTTGCCTTGCTTGAACAGCACCGGAAGCTGCTCGCGGTTGTACTCGACGGGGTTCGGCGCCACATGGTCGGTCTTGTACAGGTCGGTGTAGAACGTGAGCGCCTTGACGCCGGCGGGCGTATCGAGGCTGACGTTGCCCTGGTCGTCGAACACCGAGCCACCGGCCTGGTACAGGAAGCTGAAGAACTGGCTGGTGGTGGACACGTGGGCGGCGCCGGAGATGCCGATACCGAACATGCCGGGGTGCTCCTGGGTGACCTTCTTGGCGTCGGCCAGAAGCTCGTCCCAGGTCTTCGGAGGCTGCGGGATCAGGTCGGTCCGGTAGTACAGGGCCTTGGTGGAGAAGGCGACCGGGAGCCCCATCAGCTTGCCGTTGAACTCGTTGCCCGTCAGCACGCCGGAGGGGAACGAATCACGCTTGGCCTGGTTGACATAGCTGTCGAGCGGCAGCAGGCCGCCGAGCTGCGAGAACGGGGCGATCCAGCGGCCACCGATGTAGATGACGTCGGGTGCGTTGCCTGCCAGGAGGTCGGTGGCGATCTTCTGGTAGGCGGAGTCCCAGCCGACGCTCTGGAACACGACCTTGATGTCGGGATGGGCCTGCTCGAAGCCGGCGACGAGCGTCTTGACGGTCTCTTGGGCCTGGGGCTGGTCACCGCCGGGGTAGAGCACGTGGATCGTGGTCGTCTGCGCGCTGGCGATCGCAAGGAATGCCGCCACGACGATCATTGCGACGAGCGTGAAGGGTCTGGGGCCCCGGCAAAGGAATCGCGTCATCGTTACCTCCAAGTGTGGGAACGGGGTTTGACGGGCTCACTACGTTCGGTCGAACTCCCACCTCCTCTGTTCGAAGTACGACTGGGTTGCGAGGCTGGCCGCTCCTCGAGCCCACATGTCGCGGCTCTCGCGCTGGACTACCAGTTCAGGCAGCCTCGGAAGGGTCGGGAAGGCATGGCGTTCCAGGCTGGTCGCGATCGCGTCTCGAAGTGGTTCGCCGATGGCGACGCCCGAGCCCGTGAGGATCAGGATCTCGGGATTGAAGAGGTTCACCAGGTGGGACAGGGCCAGCCCGATGGCGTCGCCGATGTCCTCGAGGATGTGGACGGCGCGCGGTTCGCCTTCACGGGCCAGCGCCCCGAGTTCCTCGAGGCGCTTCACGTCGAGACCCGCCTCGGCAGCCCGCGCGAGCGTCCCTGGGACCGAGGCCACGGCTTCCAGACAGCCCTGCTTCCCGCAGGCGCAGGGTGGGCCGCCTTCGCGCACCGTGCAGTGGCCCACCTCGCCGGCGGCGCCGAACCTCCCGCGATAGAGCCTTCCGCCGACCACCAGGCCGGCGCCGATGCCCTTGCCGAGGCTCACTACCGCGAAGTCGCCCAGACCGCGCGCCCGACCGAACATCTGTTCGCCGATGGCCAGGGTGTTGGCGTCGTTCTCCACGGCCACGGGGAGCCCGAGTGCCTGCTCGAGCATCGCTCCGATCGGGACATCGGCCCAGTCGAGCACCACCGAGCGGATGCACGAACCTCGTTCGTCGTCGACCAGGCCCGACATGCCGAGGCCCAGCCCGGCGATCGTGTCGGCCGATATCGTCGCCTTCTCGGCGAGTTCGCCCAGGAGGCGAACGGTTGCGGCGACGACGCGTTCGGGGTGGCGCGTCGAGAGCCGGTGCGTGCGCCGTGCCAGCACGCGGCCGCCCAGATCGGTCAGCACCGCGCTGAGCTCGCCGTCGTCCAGCTTGGCGCCGGCGATGGCCGCGTAGCCGGGCTCGAGCCGCAGCAGGATGGGCGGCCGTCCCAGCCGCTCGGTCTTGCCCGGGCTGGGGTTGTCCTCCTCGACCACGATGCCGACGTCGACGAGATGCTTGGTGAGCATGGTGACGGCCGACGGACTCAGGTGGGTACGCCGTGCGATCGCGGACCGGTTGATCGGTCCCTGTTCACGGATGACGCGGAATACCGCGGCGGCGCTGTCTTCGTTGCGGTCCATGGTTTTATTTATTTCACCGAATTAAGTATGACGCTGATTCTAGAGCATCGGAAGGTCGAGCGCAACCCCTCTCCGGATCGGACCGGCCGACTGCGTCCTGAGGCACGGAGATCGGCGCCTGCGAACGTTACGGTCGATGGGATCGACCCGGCGCCGCCGTACCTGCTCGCTGGCCCGGCGGGCGGCCCCGGGGGCACTCGTTCCCACCTCGAGGGAGGACCCTTCCATGAACGCTTCCGTCACGTCGCTCGCCGCCGTCGCTGCCCGCCTGGGCCTCGATCTGGTCGCCGCCATCGTCATCCTGGTCGTCGGTTGGATTCTCGCAGGCTGGGCCGGGGCCGTCGTCCGCCGGGCCGCCTCACGCAGCGGTCGACTGGACGAGACCGTCGTCACCGTGCTGGGGCGTGTTGCGCGCTGGGCTGTGCTGGTCTTCACGGTGATCGCGGTGCTCGGACGCTTCGGCGTTCAGACCACCAGCCTGGTCGCCCTGATCGGCGCGGCCGGCCTGGCCATCGGCCTGGCGTTGCAGGGCGCCCTGTCCAACGTCGCGGCCGGCGTTCTGCTGTTGGCGCTCAGGCCCTTCCGGGTCGGGGACGCGATCGACATCGCCGGCACCGGGGGCGTCGTCGACGACATGGGGCTCTTCGTCACCCGGCTCACCAGCTTCGACGGCGTGCCACTGTTCTTGCCTAACAGCAGCGTGTGGGGCAAGCAGGTCAGCAACTACTCGCAGGCGGGACGGCGGCGCAACGACCTCATCGTCGGCATCGGTTACGGCGACGACGTGGCCAAGGCCATGGCGGTGTTGCAGGAACTCGTCGCCGGCGAGGAACGCGCGCTCGAGGATCCCGCCCCGCTGGTCGCCGTCGAGTCGCTCGGCGACAGCTCGGTCAACCTGCTGCTGCGCTATTGGACGGGTGCCGGCGACTACTTCGCCACCAAGCTCGACCTGACGCGGGCCGTGAAGGAGCGCTTCGACGCCGAAGATATCTCGATCCCCTTCCCGCAGCGCGACCTCCACGTGGTCGAGGGTGGCGTGGCGCTGGCGCCCAGTGCCTAGACGGACTCAGGCGGGGACACGCCGGGTCGCCGCAGCGTCGGCAAGTACACCAGCAGCGCCGCGGCGCAGAGCGTTGCGCTGAGCGCGAGAGAAGTCGCGTAGGCCCCGGCCGAGGCGTGCCCGCCGGCGGGGGCGAGCGCGTTCACCACGTTGCCGATGCCCCACTGCAGGACGAAGCCGCCCAGGAACATGAAGAGGTTGATCGCGGTCACCGCCCTGCCGGTGAGCCCGGCCGGAAACAGCACGTTGGCCTGGGCGTAGAGCAGCAGCGCGAACGACCCGCTGCCCGCCAGCAGGAACAGCAGCGCGCCCAGCGCCGCGGGCGCCGCCACTCGGCCCGCGACCAGGGCGAGCGCGGCCTGCACCAGCACCATCACGAGCGTTGCGGTCGCCACCACCCTGGCGGGCCCGAAGCGCTGGGCGAGCCAGCCCGAGACGAAGAAGCCGAGCACCAGGCCGATGCCGAGCCAGAGCAGCACGTTGCCCGCTGCCACGGCGCTCAAGCCGGCGGCCTCGGTCAGGTAGGGGCCTGCCCAGAGGCTCTGGTAGGCGAAGGTCGTGCCCATCACGGCGAAGCCCAGGAACGCCAGCCGCCAGAACGCCGCGCTGCCGAAGATGTCGCCGAAGCCGCCCGGGGACGCCTGCGAGTGAGACTCCGTCCGAGGTGTGCGGACGACGGTTGCGATGGCGACGGCGCTGAGGAGAAGCACCACGGCCCCGCCGGCGAAGATGGCGCGCCAGCCCACCGCGCGGTTCAGCAGCGCCAGCGGCGCGGTCGCCACCAGGGCGCCCGACGAGCCGGTGGCCGTGAGCATGCCCGCGACCGCGGCGAACCTGCGCGGCGGATGGATCTGCGAGAGCGCCTTGAGGCCGCCCATCAGGATGCCGGCCGTGCCGAGCCCGAGCAGCGCCCGGCCCACGCCCAGCCAGACCACGTTCGGCGCCGCGGCGAACACCAGCGCGCCCACCACGCCGGTCAGCATCAGGGCGCTGGTGGTGATCCGGGCGCCGTAGCGGTCGAGGGCGCTGCCGAAGGGGAGTTGGGCGAGGGCGAAGAAGCCGAAGAACAGACTGCTCATGAGACCGAGCTGCGCCGGCGAGAGACCCATGCCCGTCGTCAGGTCGTCGGCGATGACGGCATTGGCCGATCGGAAGAAGTAGGACAGGAAGTGGGCGGCTGCGAATACGGCGAAGACGCGCCAGGCACGGGTCACGGTGCCGGCGAGCATACCAGGGCGCCCCGACGGGGCGTCACCCGAGCTCGCGCGTGTCCTCGAAGATCTGCCAGCCCACGCCCGCGGGCGTGGCCTCGAGTCTCTTCTGGAGGGTCTCGGCCAACCACGGTACCAGGCCCGAGACGTCCTCCTCCTCGTCGTCGCGGAAGGTCAGCACGGTGAACTGGTAGAACTGCTGCGTCGCGCTCAGGGTGCCGTCGTCGAAGAAGGTGAAGGGGGCGGCGGGGATGGGGTCGATCAGGACGTGCACGTCCGGACCGAGGGTGGCGGGCAGGAAGGCGCCGAGGTCCACCTCGTCGTCGCGGGGATGCCACACGTACCCCTGCAGCAGGCGCACCGCTTGGCGGTCGTCCTGCCGCTCCGTGCTCACGCGAAGCCGGGTGGGAGGGGGGTGTCGGGCAGGGCCCGCCGCCAGCGCGCCGCGAAGCCGGGAAGGTCGTCGACGAGCAGGCCGGTGAAACCGAGATCGTTGCAAGCATCGATGTTGCGCGCGTTGTCGTCGATGAAGACGGTCTCTTCCGGTGGGAGTCCGAGGGCGCCCTGCAACGCGTCGAAGGCCTCCCGGTGCGGTTTGCGCACTCCGATCTCGTTGGAGAACACCCAGCGTTCCACCCGTTGCATGCGCGGGTCGTCGCGCACGAGGTCGCACAGCTCCGGCACGTTGTTGGACAACACGCCGACGGTGTACGTGGGCGAAAGGGTAGCGAGCAGGGCCAGCATCGGTTCGCGCCAGCGCACGGCGCCCAGGAAGGTGCTCCGGAAGGTGGTCTCGTCGGTGTGGAGGCCGGTACGCGCCTCCAGCCGGCGCTGGAACTCGGGTAGGTCGAACGCGCCGTCCTCGAACGTCCCCATCAGCTCGAGGTAGGGCTCCTTCAGGCGGGACTCGGGCACGCTGTGAAGCGCAGCCAGCGCCGTCACGGCGCTGCTGTCGAAGGTGCCCTCGGTGAAGACGCCGCCCCAGTCGAAGGCGATCGCGCGGATCACGAGCGCACGCCCGACCATGGCGCCGCTGCCGCTGCGCTGCTCAGCTCGTGGTGCACCAAGGCGATGCCCTCCGGCACCAGGACCGCCGCCGTGAAAACGACGAAGACGGCCAGGCCAACCAGCGTCGCGCGGTGGAAGAACACCGAGTAGACGTCTTCGCTCCGGCGCACGCGGCGGTACAGCATGCCCACCAGGAGGACCTGCGAGGCGCCGAGCACGGCCAGGGCCGCAAGGGTACCCAGCGTCCCGAGCCACGGCAACGGGTACTCCAGCAACGCGGACAGGAGATAGGTAGCGGTGAACAGGGCCGCGGCGGTGGCCGCGAGCGCTGCGGTGGGGGGTCGGAGGATCACGTCAGCCATAGTGCCTTCATCGATGCCCGGCGTCGCCCGGCAGGCGCGTGCGCGATGCCTGTTCGCGACGGGGCGGTGGTGTAGCGCGCGGCGCGGCCGGGTCCCCGGTCCGGAGCGACCGATCGGCGCCGCCGCCGCACGCATGATACAGGGGAGCCGCCACACCGTGGGGCCAGCAACGAACGGGCCGCTGCGCCGGCCGCGGGACCCGCCGTCGCGGGGCCGCCGGTCGCAGGCTCGGCCGCAACCGTCAGCCGCCACCGTCAGCCGCCACTGTCACCCGTAACCGTCAGCCATCACGGTAGGCGGCGGCCTCTGCCAGGTGCGGCTCGCCCACGACCGTCTCTCCTGCGAGGTCGGCCAGCGTGCGCGCAACGCGCAGCACCCGTTCGTAGCCACGTCCCGTCAAGCGCAACCGATCGATCAGCTCGCGGGCCAGGCGCCGCCCGCCCGCCGAAAGCGCCGCCGCCTGGCGCAGCTCGGCCCCGCCGAGGACGGTGTTGAGGGTGGCCTGACGCTCGAGCATGCGCCGGCGGGCGGCCAGCACGCGTCGGGCCACCGCCTCCGAGGGCTCGCCCGACGCCCGGGCCAGCACCTCGTTCGGCGTCAGGCGAGGGATCCGGACGCGCAGGTCGAAGCGGTCGAGCAGCGGGCCGGAGATGCGGCGCCGGTAGCGCTGGCGCTCGCCCGGAGTGCAATGGCAGGGCTCGTGCGGGTCGCCGTCGTACCCGCAGGCGCAGGGGTTTCGCGCCGCCACCAGCAGGAAACGAGCGGGGAAGGTGACGCTTCCGCCGACCCGCGAGATGCTCACGCGCCCCTCCTCGAGGGGCTGCCGCAGGGCTTCGAGGGTGCGCCGGTCGAACTCGGGCAGTTCGTCCAGGAAGAGCACGCCACGATGGGCGAGGCTGGCCTCGCCGGGACGCGGCGGGGAGCCGCCGCCGATCACGCCGCCCTGCGAGCTGCTGTGGTGCGGGCTGCGCATCGGAGGGTGGCGGATCAGGCCGTGTCCGGCCAGCAGCCCCGCGCTCGAGTGGATGCGGGTCACCTCGATCGCCTCGTCCTCGGTGAGCGGCGGGAGGACCCCGGCCAGCCGGCGCGCCAGCATGGTCTTGCCCGCGCCCGGAGGGCCGGTGAGGAGCAGGTTGTGCGCGCCGGCCGCGGCGATCTCCAATGCCCGTCGGCCGCCCGCCTGACCGCGAACGTCGCCCAGGTCGGGCACGGGGGGTGCCGGCGCCGGCGGGCCCGGGGCGCACGGCGCCAGCGCGAGGCGACCGCGCAGGTGATCGACGGCCTCGGCCAGCGTGTGGGGCGCCAGCACGCGCAGGCCCCTCACGGCCGCGACCTCGGCGGCGTTCAACGGCGGCGCCAGGACCGTGTGGTGCCCGCGCTCCGCTGCCAGCAGGCCGATGTTGATGGCGCCGCGGACCGGCCGGATGGTGCCGTCGAGCGCCAGCTCCCCGAAGGCCAGCGCGCGTTCGAGGGCGCGCGCCGGCAGGCGGCGCTCGGCGGCGAGCAGGGCCAGCGCGATCGGCAGGTCGAAGGCGGGCCCCTCCTTGCGCACGTCAGCGGGCGCCAGGTTGACCGTGATGCGGCTGGGCGGCAGGGCGGCCCCGAGGTGCTTCAGGGCCGCGCGCACGCGCTCCCGCGACTCCTGCACCGCGGCGCCCGGCAGTCCGACCACCGTGAACGACGGCAGACCGCCGCTGACGAACACCTCGACCCGGACCTCCAGCGCGTCGACGCCAACGACGGTTGCGGAGAGAGCGTGGGCGAGCATCGGGGCCACGCTAGCGCCGTTCGCCGACCCCGTCCCCACCGGGCGCGGCACCTGCCCAGAAGACGGCGGCCGGCGACCCGTCGTGAGCGCGGCCCCATGAAGGTGGCCGGAATCCTGCTACACTCGCGCGGTCGGCACGACGTTGACACGTCAGCTTTGCCCTAACGAGGAGGCCGTCCCGTATGAGAACCTTCCGAACCGTCATCATCGTGGGAGCACTCGGGTTGCTGGTGAGCGCGTGCAGTGCGCTCATCCCCGACCAGACGCTCAACAATCCGCTCGGTCTGGACAACCAGACCATCGCCCTCAACAACGTGGGTACTGCCGGGCTCGCCCAGCAGGCCACGGGTTCGACCAGCTTCTCGGGGAGTACGACGACGCATTTCCCGGACCAGGACCTGAGCAGCAAGCCGAGCTGGGCCAACCCCAACGGCTTCACCTCCGACATCGCGGCCACCAGCGTCACGATCAAGCCGGGCGACAGCACCACCCTGCCCTCGACCTTGAACGTCACGCAGGTCACCTTGGGCCTGACCGTCACGGACGGTTCCGGGACGCCCTCGTTCAACTGGAGCTACGATTCCGGCACGAAGTCGCAGATCCTCGTGCTGACGCGCGACACCTGTGGCGCCACGGCCGCCGACGGCTGCACCTATACGGTCGCCGCCGGTTCGGACCTGAGCGACGTCGGTAAGCTCATCGTCGTGAGCTTCTCGCAGAGCCAGGTCGGCACATTGATGGACATCATCGGTAAGGGCACCAGCCCCAACGACGTCACCGCCAACGCCGGCGTGACGGTCGACCAGGCGTTGACGGGCGTCAGCGAGATGGACGTCACCCTCGGCAATGCCACGGGAACGTTGAAGTTCTGATCCACCTGGCGTAGGAAGCGTCGACGACGTCTCCCGGTCCCGAGCGGCCGGTGCATCGGGCTCCTGAGCGCGGCAGCGTGCAGGAGCCCGATGTCGTGACGCGGTTCCGAACGGCCGGGCCCTAAGCCGGCTCGCTCCGCGCGATCAGCCCGAACGTGCCCGGCCCGACATGGCTGGTGAGCACGGCCCCGATCTGGTAGACGCCTTGGAAGGTCGCGTCGATGCCGGCGGACTCCACGGCTGCGCGCAGGCGCTCCACCGCTTCCTCGTCCTGGATGTGGATGTAGTCGACGGTGATGCGCCCGCCGGGATGCTCGTCGACGAAGGTGCGGAAACGATCGACCATCTCCTGCAACGCCTTGCGCATGCCGCGAACGCGGGTCAGGGGCTCCAACAGCCCCTGCTCCAGGGTGAGGAGGGGCTTGATGTTGAGCAGGCTGCCCACCAGCGCGCTCGCGCGGCCGATGCGTCCGCCCTTCTGCAGGTAATCGAATGACGCGACGGTGAAGACGATGAAGGTGTTGTCGCGCATGTGCTCGAGCCCGGCCAGGATCTCCTCGAGCGAGGCTCCGCGGTCGCGCAGGCGCGCGGCGGTGCGCGCCATGGCGCCGTGCCCGAGGCTCGCCACGCGGCTGTCGAAGACCGTTACCGGCGCGTCGACCGCCTCCCTCGCTGCCACGGCCGACTGGTAGGTGCCCGACAGCTCGGAGGTCAGCGTGACGACGAGGATGGTGTCCGCCCCGTTCTCGACGGCCGCACGGTAGGTGGCGGCGTAGTCTTCCGGGCTCGGCTGGCTGGTGGTGGGGAGGGCGGCGCCGTCGGTGACGCCGGCGATGATCGTCGATGGCTGGATGTCGAGCCAGTCCCGATAGGTCTCGCCCTTGAACCGCACGTAGAGCGGAACGCGGAGGATGCCCAAGCGTTCCAGCTCGTCCTCCTGCAGATCGGCGGTCGAGTCGGTCACGATGGCAAGGTTCATACTGCTCCCTCATGGGACCGCTCCGCGGTCGGGTCGGTCTCGGTGCGCGTCGTGGCTGTCGCCGCAGTCTACCGCTCCTGCTCCGGCCTGGCGGCCGGCGGGCGGGGCCGTCGTGCCCTGCCGGTCAGCGAGGCAGCGCTCAGGCGGAGGGGAGCGCGTCGAGCGCCCCCTGCGCGATGAGGTGCTCGGCGATCTGCACGGCGTTGAGCGCCGCGCCCTTGCGGATCTGGTCGCCCGCAACGAAGAGCGCCACGGCGCCATCCAGGCTCGCGTCGGCCCGGATGCGGCCTACCAGCACCTCGTCGCCGCCCGAGGCATCGAGCGGCATGGGGAAGGTGTTGCGGGCGCGGTCGTCCACCACCCGCACGCCGGGTGCTGCGGCGAGCGTCTCGCGTACCTCGTCGGCCGAAACGGGCCGCCGGAACTCGGCGTGGATGGCCTCGCTGTGGGCGCGGAAGACCGGCACTCGCACACAGGTCGCGCTGAGGCGAAGGTCCGGCTCCGCAAGGATCTTGCGGGTCTCCAGGACCAGCTTGCGTTCCTCGACGTTGTAGCCGTCCTCGCCGACGTCGCTGTCGTGGCTGAAGAGGTTGAACGCGATCCTGTGCTGGAACTTCCTGGGTCTCGGGTCGCTTCCGCCGAGCACCGCTCGCGTCTGCTCGCGCAACTCTTCGATGCCGGCCGCGCCGGCGCCGGAGACGGCCTGATAGGTGGCGATGGTGGCCCGCTCCAGGCCGAAGGCGCGGTGCAGCGGCGCCAGCGCCATCAGCGCGATGATGGTCGAGCAGTTGGGGTTGGCGATGATGCCGCGATGGTTCAGTGCCGCCTCGCCGTTGGCCTCCGGCACCACCAGGGGGACGCGTTCGTCCATCCGCCAGGCGCTGGTGTTGTCGATGACGACCGCGCCGTGCTCAGCCCAGCGCCAGGCGTGCTGCTTGGAGACCTGACCGCCCGCCGACGAGAAGACCACGTCGGCGTCGAGGTTGCCGTCCTCGGGTAAGGGCAACACGGGCAGCTCCGTATCGCGGAAGGGGAGGCTCCGCCCCGCCGACCGGGGGGAGGCGTACAGCGCCAGCGCCGTGAGCGGGAACCGCCGCTCGTCGAGGATCCCCAGGAATTCGGTCCCGACGGCGCCGGTGGCACCCACGATCGCTACTCGCATGCTTCCTCCTCGGCCCGGCGTCGATGCCGGCTGGCGCGTCCCCGCACGGGGCTTCAGGTGTCGGAGTCTAGCATGCGCCCCGTCGCGCTCCGGCCCCCCTCCCGGTTTTGCGGCGGCTCCAAGCCTTAGCATGGGGATCATGACGCCGACACCGTGCGCGCCCGTTCGTGGGGGGAAGGTGGACTGGCAGGCGCTGGAGAGTTGCATCCCGCTCGACGAGCTGCCCGCGTTCCACCGCGCCTTCATGCAGAGGCTCGAGCCCGGCGAGGACTGGCAGAATGCCTTCCTCCGCCGGGTCCAGGGCAAGGTGCAGGCGTCGCTCAAGCGGCTCCTGCGCGAAGGCGCCGCAGGTTACGAGGACGGGCGTTACTGGCTCGATGCCGCGCTGGTCCCCGATGCGTTCCGGGTCTACCTCATGGAGGAGTGAGAGTGGAGCAGCGCCTCCGGCGCTTCGTCGTCAAGGTCGGCACGAGTTCCCTCACGGACCACAGCGGCCGCATCGCACCGCCCCTGATGTGGGCCATCGCCCGGGGCGCCAGCGTGCTGGCCGACGAGCATGGGGCGCGCTTCGTGCTGGTCTCGTCGGGCGCCGGCGCGGCAGGTCGCGAGCGCCTGGGCCTCGACCTGCCGCTGACGCTTCCCGACAAGCAGGCGGCCGCCGCCGTGGGTCAAACGCTGCTCATGCTCGACTGGTCGAGGGCGCTGGCGCCACGGCCGGTGGCGCAGCTGCTGCTGTCTGCGGGCGATGTGCGCGACCGGGAGCGGTACGTCAACGCCAAGCACGCGCTGGAGGCATCCCTACGCCTGGGGGCGGTGCCGGTCGTCAACGAGAACGACAGCGTCGCCACCAGCGAGCTGAAGCTCGGCGACAACGACACCCTGTCGGCCTGGGTCTCCTACCTGGTGGACGCCGATGCCTTGATCATCCTCACCGATGTGGACGGCCTCCACGAGGCGGACCCGCGCCGGCAGCCGGACGCGCGTCGGATCGACGTGGTACGCGACGTCGTGGAGGTCGAGGCGCTCGCGGGACGGAGCGGAGACCCGCGGGGAACGGGCGGCATGGCCACCAAGCTTCGAGCCGCGCGGATCGCCACCGAAGCGGGGATCGAGACCCTCATCATCGGTGGCGGCGGCGCAGGGCTGGAGGCGCTGGCAGGCGGCACGGTGCGGGGCACGCGCTTCCTCGCCCGGGCGCGAACGCCGGCTCGCAAGGCGTGGATCGCGCAGCAGCCGGCGCGCGGAACAGTCGAGGTCGACGACGGCGCGGCCGCGGCCCTGGAGCGCGGGCGCAGCCTGCTCCCGCGCGGCGTGGTGGCGGTGCGGGGCCGCTTCGATTTCGGCGACGCCGTCTCCGTGACCCATGGCGGCGAGGTGCTGGGCGTCGGACTCAGCAACTTCGCCAGCGACGCGCTGGCGCGCATCCAGGGGCGCCACACTTCCGAGATCGCAGCGATCCTGGGCGTCAAGGACTTCGACGAGGTGATCCATCGCGACAATCTGGCGCCGGTGGAGGGCGCGAACCGCCGCTGAACGGCCTCGGTGGTAGCATGGCGGCGTCATGCGCGGTCGCAAGCAACTCGCCTTCCTCTCTGCCGGCCTCACCTTGGCGTGGGGGTTGCTGGGCCTGCTGAACCCCCTGCTGCTGGTGCGCATCGTGGGCCTGGACGTGGTCGACCCGCGCGGGCTCAGCGAGGCGCGGGCCCTGTTCGGCGCCTTCTTCGTGGTGATGGGCGCGGTCATGCTGTGGGCCGCTTCGGCGCGCTCGGCGCCCCCTGTCTACCTGCGCCTGCCGGGCCTCCTGATCACCGGCGAGGCTGCGGGGCGACTGGCCAGCATCGTGATCGACGGCGTTCTGTCCCCTCTGAACTTCGTGTTCCTGGTCGTGGAGCTGCTCATCGGCGTCCTTGCCCTCGTGGCCAGCTTCCCCGGCGACGGAAGCCGGGGCCCGGGTCCGCGCGGCGCGCCGGGGCCGGAATCCGACGACGACGGGCCCGACCCGCTCCGTGCCTACCGCGGATGAACCGCCACTGACCGCGAGGAAGCTTGCGCCATGACTGGAGCCCCTCCCGACGGAACCCGTTTCGTGCCCCCCGAACTGGCGGGGGTCCGCGCCCGCACGCTCGAGCGCCTTCACGATCTCTACCGCCGGTGGGGCTACCTGCGCGTGGAGGCCCCGTCGCTCGAGCGCTACGATCCGGCGCACCCCCGCGCCGAGCAGTCGTTCAAGCTCTCGGACCGCGATAGCGGCGTCCTGGCCCTGCGCTCGGACTTCACGCCAGCGCTCGCGCACCTGGTGCGGGCCACCTTCCCCGGCACGGCGGCGGGGCAGGGGCAGGCGCTGCGTCTTCGCTACAGCGGCACCGTATGGCAGGCCATCCATCCGGAGCTGGCGCGAACCCGGGAGTTCACCCAGATCGGCATCGAGCTGGTGGGGGTGAGCCACGCGCGGGCCGACGCGGAGCTCATCCACCTGGCGCGTGAGTCCGTTCGCGCCGTCGGGCTGGCACCGCGCGTCGAGATCGGCAACCCGGGGTTCGTTCGCGCTCTGTTCGACCTTGCGGCCGTACCCGAGCGGCGCCGGGAGCCCCTGGCCGACGCCATCGATCGCAAGGACCGCAGCGACATCGGGGTGCTGCTGTCCGAGCTTGCGCTCGACGGCCCGGTCGCTCACGCGCTGCTGGAGGTTCCCGACCTGTACGGCAGCGATGACGTGCTCGACGAGGCCCGGCGGCTGGCGCCGTGGCCCGAGGCGCGGGCCGAGATCGATCGGCTGGAGGGCGTGGTGGAGCAGTTCGAGGACGACAGCGAGTTGCTGCTCGATCTCGGGATGGCGCGCCGCCTCGCCTATTACACGGGCGTGACGTTCCGCGCCTACACCTTCGACTTCGGCCAACCGCTGTTGGGCGGCGGTCGTTATGACGGCGCACTGCTGCCCCACGCCGCCGGGTTCTCGATCGGCCTGGAACGGTTGCTCAGCGCACTCCCCGCTCCCGAGCAGGAGATCCCGCCTCGGGTGCTGGCCACCGACGATGCCGGTGCGCGGCGGCTGCGCTCGGCAGGTGTGGCCGTGCTGCGCGCGTCCGCCGCGGCGCACGCCGAGGCGCTGGCCGAGGCTCGGGCCTTCGGCGTCCCCTACCTGCTGCACGACGGCGCCCTCGAGATCGTAGGCGTCGCTGCGGACGACGAGCTCGGTGCGCTACGGCGCCTGCTCGACGCTCCCGGCGGGGAGAGCCACGCTGTGGACGGCCACGGCGAGGACGGCCACGGCGAGGACGGCCACGGCGAGGAGGGCCACGGTGGTTGACGCGGTGGCTGACGCTCCCTCGCTGACGCTGGCGCTTCCCAAGGGGCGCGTGATGCAGGAGGCCCTCAACGTGCTGCGGGCAGCGGGGCTGCGGCTCGAGCTGCCGGCCGACGACCGCGCGCTGCGCTTCGATGCCGGCGACGCGGAGCTCATCGTCATGCGCAATGCCGACGTCCCCACCTACGTCGACCTGGGGGTGGCCGACGCCGGAGTGGTCGGGAAGGACGTCCTGACCGAGGCCGGGAGCGCGCTCTACGAGCCGGTGGACCTGTGCTTCGCGGGTTGCCGGCTGTCGCTGATCCGGCCGCGGGGCGCCTCGGGCGCCGTCGCCAGGGTGGCCAGCAAGTACCCTCGCGTGACCGCCGAATACCTGCGGCGGATGGGGAGCTCGGCCGAGGTCGTGCGCCTCGCCGGGAACGTGGAGCTGGCCTGCCTCTCCGGTCTGGCCGATGCGGTCGTCGACGTGGTGCAGACGGGTGCTACCTTGGAGGCCAACGACCTGGAAGAGGTCGACGTCATCCTCCGGTCGAGCGCCCGCTTCGTGGTGAACCGGGCGGCGCTCAGGCTCAAGGCGGAGCGTCTGCGCCCGTTGATCCTCGCCCTGCGCGACGTCAGCGGGGCGTGAGCGGGGCCCGCGACCCTAGAACCAGCTGCGCCCTAGAACCAACCGTGGCGGGGCGCCGCGACCCTAGAACCAGCCTCGACGCCGGAAGATCGCCAGCATGCCGAGGGCGATCACCAGCATCAGGCCCCACAGGGCGGGGTAGGCCCACGGCAACGAGAGCTCGGGCATGTCCTTGAAGTTCATGCCGTAGACGCCGACGAGGAAGCTGAGCGGGATGAAGATGGTGGCGATGATGGTCAGCACCTTCATCACGTCGTTCATGCGGTAACTGAGCGCCGACAAGTACATATCGTGCAGGTTGGTGAGCATGTCGCGCAGACTCTCGACGGTGTCGATGACCTGGATCGCGTGATCGTGGGCGTCGCGCAGGTAGGTGATGGCGGTGGGCGACATCAGGTCGCCCTCCTCGCGCTCGAGTCCGGCGATCACCTCGCGCAGCGGCCACACCGCCTTGCGCACCATCAGCGTCTCACGCTTGAGGTGGTTGACGCGCTGCAGGACCTCGGTGGTGGGGTTCGCCAGGATCTCGGCCTCGAGGTCCTCGATGGCGTCCCCGTAGTTCTCGACCACCGTGAAGTAGCGATCGATCACGATGTCGAGTAGCGCGTAGGCGAGGTAGTCGGCCCCGAGCTTGCGGAGCCGTCCCTTGCCCTGCCGGAGGCGCTCGCGAAGCGGCTCGAACACGTCACCGGGGCGTTCCTGGAACGTCACCACCACGCGGTCGAGCAGGATCAGGCTGAGCTGCTCGTTGTCCAGCTCGCCCTGCCCGTCCTCGACGTCGTGGGACCGGTAGGCGAGCATGCGCAGCGCCATGTAGAGGTAGCGCTCGTAGTCCTCGATCTTGGGGCGCTGTCCGAGGCTGACGATGTCCTCCATGGTGAGCGGGTGCAGGTCGAGCGCCGCGCCGATCTGTTCGATGAACTCCGTGCGGTGGACGCCATTGACGTTGAGCCAGCGCACCCCCGGGTCCTGGCGTACGCGCTGCAGGGCCTGCTCCAGGGTGAGCTCGCGCAGCTCCTCGAAGCGCCCCTCGTCGTAGCTGATGAGCTCGAAGGTGACCGGCGCGTCGCGCGCCGGACCCGTGTAGATGACGCTCCCGGGTGAGCTCCCGACCATGCCGGGGGAGGGCGCCAGCGGACGCCGCGCGCGTCGACGGCGCGAGGAGCCCGTCACGCCTGCACCGCGCGAGCGGACGCGGGCCGCCGGGGAGCATGCCCCGTCAGCCACCGGGGGAAGGATGCGGCGTTCATGGCTCTTCCAGCTTACCCGGCGCGCACGGCAGGCATCGTGGCCGGTCGCTCCCGAGGGCGCGGCCCGGTGCCGATCTTGCAATCGTATTCACGAGCGCTTCCGCGTCGACATGCTCTTGCGGCCCGTCATGGAGCCGGGTTATGTTCGCTTCACCCCGTGATGGAGGTGCATGTTCATGCGGAGACGCTCGTTGACAGCCTTCGTGGTCCTCGTGTTCGCCCTGCTCGCAGGCGCGGCCCTGGCCCAGCAGACCTTCCGGATCGCCATCGGGGTCGACCCCGACTCCCTCGATCCGGCACAAGGCACGACCACCACCGTCGACAACGTGCTCGACTACGTGGTGCAGCCCCTCGTCACCATCGACGGGACGGGCAAGCTCGTGCCCGACCTCGCCACGAGCTGGAGCACCTCGGCCGACGGCAAGACGCTGACGTTCCATCTACGGCAGGGCGTCACCTTCCAGGACGGCACGCCGTTCGACGCGAGCGCGGTCAAGTGGAACCTCGATCGCCTTCTCGATCCCAAGGTCCGGGTCCCGCGGCGCGGCCAGCTCACCGTGATCGACTCCGTCGACGTGGTGGACGCCAACACGGTCCGGCTCAACCTCAAGGCGCCGTCGCCCGCGCTGGTGGGCGCCCTGTCCCAGACCACGGTGGGCATGCTGTCACCGGCTACGGTCGACAAGGACGGCAACAGCTACGAGAACATCGTTCACCCGGTGGGCACCGGGCCCTACACCTACGCCTCGCGGCAGAAGGGCAGCAACGTCGTGGTGAGCCGCTACGACGGCTACTGGGGCGAGAAGCCCTACTACGACAAGGTGGTCTTCCAGGTGGTCCCGGAAGCCACCACCCGCGAGAGCCTGCTGCTCGCCGGCCAGGTCGACCTCATCATCCTGCCGCCCACCTCCGACCTGCCCGCCCTGCAGAACAACCCCCGCGTGAAGGTGCTCTTGGGGCCCAGCGACCGCACCATCTTCATCGCCATCAACACCAGCAAGAAGGTGTTGGACAACAAGCTGGTGCGTGAGGCGCTCAACTACGCGGTCGACAAGCAGGCCATCATCAAGGGCGTGCTGTTCGGCGCCGCCGAGCCGATGGACGCCCCCATGGCGCCCAGCCTCTTCGGCTACAAGAAGATCGGCGCCTACCCCTACGATCCGGAGAAGGCCAAGGCGCTGTTGAAGCAGGCGAACGTCGATCCCTCGCAGATCACGCTCCACATGATCTCCCCGACCGGCCGCTACGTGCAGGACTTCCCGGCCTCCCAGGCGATCGCCAACTACATCCGGGACATCGGCTTCAAGGTGGACGTGCGCACCATGGATTGGCCTACCTACGTCGGCACCATCACCAAGCCGCAGGCCGAGAACACCACCGAGCTCCACCTGCTGGGCTGGGCGCCCTCCTTCATGGACGCGTCGCAGCAGATGCAGCAGTTCGACTGCGGCCAGAGCCCGCCCAACGGCCTGGCGACCTCGTTCTACTGCAACCAGGACGTCCAGAAGCTGCTGGACCAGGCGAGCAGCGAGATCGACGTGCAGAAGCGGGAGCAGCTCTACCAACAGGCCTCTCAGATCATCTGGGACGACGCCCCCTGGATCTTCCTGTGGGTGCAGAGCTTCCCGATGGCCTACCAGGCCAACCTGGCCGGCATCACGGGCCTGCCCAACGAGAAGTTCTACGCGCTCTACGCGCACCCCGCGAACTAGGGGAGGAGCCTTGGGCACGGCGGTCCTGCAGCCTTCATGAGCGGTTCACTCGGCTACCTGCTGCAGCGTCTCATCGGAGTGATGGTCACGATCCTGTTCGTGGCCATCACGATCTTCCTGATGGTGCGCATCCTGCCGGGGGACCCGGCGCGCGTCATCGCGGGGGTGCTGGCGAGCGATCAGGACGTCGCGCGCATCCGCACCCAGCTGGGCCTCGACCAGCCGCTGTGGACGCAGGCCGGCATCTTCCTGAACCACCTCGCCCACGGAGATCTGGGCATCAGCGCCCGTACCTCGGACCCCGTCACCGGGGAGATCCTGGCGCGCCTCCCCTACACGGCCTTGCTGGCGGTGGTGAGCCTGGCGGTCGCGGTAGCGGTGGGTCTGCCGCTCGGAGCCCTGGCCGCGGCCCGCGCCGGCAGCCTCGTCGACCTGGCGGTGTCGGCGCTGGTGCTCTTCGGGATCAGCATGCCCGTGTACTGGCTGGGCCTGATGCTCATCATCCTGTTCTCGATCCAGCTCCGGTGGCTGCCTGCAGCGGGCGCTTCGGGCCCTCTCTCGATCATCCTGCCGGCGTTCACGCTGGCCGCCTTCTCGGTGGCGTTCATCGCGCGCATCACGCGCTCCAGCATGCTGGAGGTGCTCCGCCAGGACTACGTGCGCACGGCGCGTGCCAAGGGGACGCACGCGCGCAGCGTGCTCTGGCGCCACGCCCTGCGCAACGCGCTGCCCCCGATCGTGACCATCATCGGGCTGCAGTTCGGCGAGTTGCTCGGGGGCGCCATCCTCACCGAGACCGTGTTCGGGTGGCCGGGGATGGGACGGCTGCTGGTCGATTCCATCTTCGCCCGCGACTACCCCATGGTGCAGGGGCTGGTCATCGTCTTCGCGCTGATGTTCGCGCTGGTCAACCTGGCGGTCGACCTGCTGTACGAGCGCATCGACCCGCGGGTGCGCTATGGCTAGCCCGGTTCCGGCTGCCCGCTCCAGCGACCTGCTACGACGCGTCTTCGGCGGAGAGACCCTCAAGCGCTTGCGCAGGAACCCGTCGGCCGTCGCCGGCGTCGTCATCCTGCTGGTGCTCGTCCTGGCGGCGATCTTCGCGCCGTTGCTGACGCCCTACGATCCGGCCAGGCAGTCCCTCGGCGACGTGCTGCAGCACCCCTCCCGAACGCACCTGCTGGGCACCGATCAGCTCGGCCGCGACCTGCTGGCCCGCATCCTCTACGGCGGCCGGTTGACGCTCTTCATCGGCGCCTTCGCGGTGGCGGTGGGCATCGTGGTAGGGGTGCCGCTCGGCATCGTCTCCGGCTTCTACCGGGGCGCCACGGACATGATCATCCAGCGCGTGATGGACCTGATGCTGGCGTTCACCAGCTTCCTGCTCGCGCTCACGCTGGTGTCGCTGCTGGGCGTGGGCCTCACCAACGTGATCGTGGCGGTCGGCATCAGCACCATCCCGCGTTTCGCGAGGCTGGTGAGGAGCTCGGTACTGACCATCCGCGAGATCAGCTACGTCGAGGCCAGTCGCGCCCTGGGTGCGGCCGATCAGCGGGTGTTGTGGCGGCACGTGCTCCCCAACGCCTTGGCGCCCGTCATCGTGCAGGCCACGCTGTCGATGGGGGGGACCATCCTGACGGCAGCCGGGCTGGGCTTCCTGGGTCTGGGGGTCCAACCTCCGACGCCGGAGTGGGGGGCCATGCTAGGGCAGGGGCGCAACTACATCTTCTCGAACCCTTCGGTGAGCACCTTCCCGGGGATCGCCATCTTCCTCGCCGTGATGGGCTTCAACCTGCTCGGCGATGGTCTGCGCGACGCGCTCGACCCCCAGCTCCGCGGCTCCCGCTGAGCCCCCTGCCCCCGAAAGGATCCCCATGCCCGATTCCCATGCCGTCGTCTTCCATGGCACGTTCATCGACCCGGTCGAGGCCGCCGCCCGCGAGGGCTGGTTGCACGTTACCGACGGGCGCATCGTCACCCTCGAGGACCGCGCGCCGGCCGCGGGCGCCGATGTGGTGGAGCTCGACGGCTGGGTGGTTCCCGGTCTCGTCGACGCCCACATCCACCTGAGCCTCGACGGCGGAACCGACCCCAGTGCACGGCTCCAGGCAGAGCGCACGACGGATACCGTGGTCCGGGCGCTGGAACACCTGCGGGCGCACCTGCGCGCCGGCATCACCACCGTGCGGGACCTCGGCGGCCCCGGCACGCTCGCGATCGACCTCGCGCGGGCCGTCGAGGACGGTCGTATCGAGGGGCCGATGGTGGTGGCGTGCGGACGCAACATCACCATGACGGGCGGCCATGCCCACGCTTTCGGCATCGAGGCCGACGGGCCCGACGCGGTTCGCCGGGCGGCGCGCGGTCAGCTCCAGGCCGGTGCCCGGGTGCTCAAGTTCATGGCCACCGGCGGCGTGCTCACCCCCGGCGTCACGGCGGGCGCGGAAGCGCTCACCGAGGCGGAGCTGCGCGCCGGCATCGAGGAGGCACACAAGGCGGGCAAGCGTACCGCCACCCACGCCCAGGGCCTCGCCGGCATCAAGAACGCGCTGCGCGCCGGCATCGACACCCTCGAGCACGGTGCCTTCGACAACTGGGACGAGGAGGCCCTCGGCCTCATGACGGCGGGGCCGCGCCCGGTCTGGCTGGTGCCGACGCTGGCGGCGCCCGACGGGATCCTCTCGGGAGAAGGACGGGTGCCGGAGTGGGCCGTTGCGAAGACCCGCCCCATCGCCGAGCGTCACCGTGCCAACGCACTCGAGGCCTACCGTGCCGGCGTTCGGATCGCCGCAGGCACCGACGCCGGCACCCCGCTCAACCCGCACGGCAACCTGCCGCGCGAGCTGGAGCTACTGGCCGAGATCGGGCTGCCGTTGGCGGCCGTGCTGCAGGCGGCGACCGGACAGGCGGCGGCCGCGCTCGACCTCGACGGAGAGGTGGGGTCGCTGCGACCCGGCGCGCGCGCCGACCTGCTGGTGCTGGGTGCAGACCCGCTGCACGACGCCCGGGCCTACCGAGAGGTGCGCGAGGTCTTCAAGGGTGGGCGCAGGCCGACCTTCGGTTAGCCTAGGCCCGGGGCGGCGCCGCTTTCGGAGAGCTGGCCCGCTCCCCCTGGAGGACGTGATGCAGGACGCGCAGACGACTTCGCACTATCCCGTCGAGCCCTGGGCCGTCCGCGAGACCGCCTTCGACCCGGCCGCCTGCGCGCGCAGCGAGACGGTGTTCGCACTCGGCAACGGCTACCTGGGGATGCGGGGCGCTTTCGAGGAGGGGCTCGACCCCGCCGTCGGCAGCTCGGTCCGCGGGACCTACCTCAACGGCTTCTTCGAGTCGGGACCGATCCACTACCCCGAGGACGCCTACGGGCTGGCCCGCAAGCGCCAGACCCTTCTCAACGTCACGGACGCCCTGGGCATCGAGCTGCGGGTCGACGGTGAGCGCTTCTCCATGAGCGACGGGCGCGTGGAGGCGTACGAACGTGTGCTGGACTTCCGCCGGGGTGTGCTCGAGCGCTCGCTCACCTGGGTCTCGCCCCGCGGGCAGCGAGTGTCGGTGCGCATCGAACGGCTGGTGTCCTTGACGCGGAGGCCCGTCGCCGCCCTGCGCTACCGCGTGACGCCGCTCGACACCGAGCTCGAGCTCGAGCTGCGCTCCAGCGTCGACGGGCGGGTGGAGAACACCGTCGACGAGAGCGACCACCGCGTCGGAGGGGTGGCCGGGCGCGTCCTGGTCAGCGTCGCGTCCGAGCTCGAGGGCGAGCTGCTGGCACTGCGCCAGCGCGCGCCCCTGAGCGGCATGGAGCTCGGGTGCGCGGCCGACCATCGGGTGACCGGCGGGGAGATCCTGGAGCGCCGCGCGCTCGAGGAGGACCACCGGCTGACGCTCACCTACCGCGTCCGCGCGGGCCGGGGCGAGGCCGTCACGCTGGAGAAGAGCCTCGCCTACGTCGATTCGCGCGAGGTCGAGGTCGGCCAGCTGTTCGAGCGTTGCGCCGCCGCCGCACGGGAGGCGCGGACGGCCGGGTTCGAAGCGCTCGAGGCGGAGCAGCGCGGGGCGCTGGCGTCGTTCTGGCGCGGCAGCGACATCGAGGTCGAAGGGGACGACGCCCTGCAGCAGAGCCTGCGCTTCGGCTCTCTGCAGCTGTTGCAGGGCACCGGCAGGGACGGCCGCAGCTCGATCGCTGCCAAGGGGCTGACCGGCCCCGGCTACGAGGGGCACCTGTTCTGGGACGCCGAGGTGTACGTGCTCCCGTTCTTCCTGTACACCCGGCCCGAGGTGGCCCGTTCCATGCTCGAGCACCGCATCCACGGCTTGGACGCCGCCCGCGCCCGCGCGGCCGAGCTCTCCCACGCCGGCGCCCTCTACCCCTGGCGCACGATCGACGGCGAGGAGGCGTCGGCCTACTTCCCGGCCGGAACCGCCCAGCTCCACATCAACGCCGACATCGCCTACGCCCTGGAGCGCTACCTGGAGGCCACCGACGACGTCGACCTGCTGTGGCAGGGGGGTGCGGCGATGTTGTTCGAGACAGCCCGCTTCTGGCTGTCGCGCGGCACCTTCGTGGCGCGTCGCGGCGGACGCTTCTGCCTGCACACCGTCACCGGCCCCGACGAGTACACGGCCCTGGTGGACAACAACCTCTACACCAATCTGATGGCGCAAGGGCATCTGCGTTTCGCGGTACGGGTCGCCGAGCGGCTCGAGCGCGAGGCGCCGTCGCGCTACGCCGAGCTCGTCCGCACCCTGGCGCTCGACGCCGGCGAGCTCGAGCGCTGGGGCCTGGCGGCGGACCGCATGGAGCTGCCCTTCGACCGCGAGCTGGGCGTGCACCCGCAGGACGACGGTTTCCTCGACAAGGAGCCGTGGGACCCCACGACCATCCCGGACGGCAAGCGTCCCCTGCTGCTCCACTACCACCCGCTCGACATCTACCGCCGGCAGGTGCTGAAGCAGGCCGATGTGGTGCTCGGGCTCTTCCTGCGCGAGGAGCACTTCAGCCGGGCCGAGGCGCGCCGCGACTTCGCCTACTACGAGCCGCTCACCACCCACGACTCGTCGCTGTCGCCGTGCGTGCACGGCCTCGTGGCCGCGCGGCTGGGCCAGGTCGACAAGGCGTACGACTACTTCGGGCGCACCGCCCGCATGGACCTCGACGACATCAATCGGAACGTCAAGGACGGTGTGCACACCGCCGCCATGGGTGGGACCTGGCTGGCGGTGGTGGCCGGCTTCGCGGGCATGAGGGTGCGCGGCGGGCGCCTGAGCTTCGAGCCGCGCCTGCCCGCGGCATGGGAGGGGTTGCGCTTCCGGGTGGCGTTCCGCGGTGCCACCCTCGAGGTCGCGGTGCAGCGCGAGCGGACGCTCTACCACCTCGTCGAGGGCGGGCCCCTGAGCGTGGCCCACCGGTCTGACGTACTGGAGCTCGGGCCCGGCGGACAGGCGGCGCGCCCCAACACGCCCCAGTTCAAGGCGGTGCTGTTCGATCTGGACGGCGTCATCACCGACACCGCCGAGTACCACTACCGCGCCTGGCAGGCGCTGGCCGACGACCTCGGCATCCCCTTCGACCGCGAGGCCAACGAGGCGCTGCGCGGCGTCGGTCGCATGGATTCGCTGGAGCGGATCCTCGAGCGCGGCGGCCGGAGCTACGGCGACGAGGAGAAGGCGCGCCTGGCCGACGACAAGAACCGTCACTACCAGGAGCTCATCGAGGGGATCTCCCCGGCCGACATGCTGCCCGGCGTGGGCGCCCTGCTGCGCGAAGCCCGGGAGGCGGGGCTCAAGCTCGCGGTGGCGTCGGCCAGCCGCAACGCGCCGGCGGTGATCCGCAGCCTCGGACTCGAGGACGTCTTCGACGTGGTGGTCGACGCCGGCCGGGTCGTTCGCGGAAAGCCCGACCCGGAGGTCTTCCAGCGCGCGGCCGAAGCGCTCGGCCTGCCCGACGAGGACTGCCTGGGCATCGAGGACGCCGAGGCGGGCGTGGCTGCGCTCCGCGGTGCTTCGATGGCCACGGTCGGCGTGGGCGACGCCGCCCGCCTGGCCGCGGCACATCGGGTGGTGAAGGCCACCGACGAGCTCGACCTGGCGCTCCTGCGCGACGCCTTCGCGGCCGCCCACCCGGCTGCGCACCCGGCCGCGCACCCGGCCGCCCACGGGGGCGCCGACACGCCGGCCTGAGCGGTCCCCGAGAGGTGTGGTGGGGGGCGCGCGGTTCCGGCGCGCGGTCGCGCCCCCGGCACGCCCGACCCGGCAACGGGGGCCCCGGCGCTAGCATGGAGCGGTGAGCGTCGGTCCCGAAACTAATCCAGAAGCTGGTCCCGAAACCGGTCCTGAAACCGGCCGTGGAACCGGCCGTGGAGCCGGCCCTGGCGCCGATACCAAAGAGGGCGCCTTCCTGGTCTCGCTGCAGGAGGGTGCCACCACGCTGAGCCGTCACCGGCGCGAGGTGGTGAGCTTCGACCTGGAGGGGCGGCCGCAGAGCTGGATGACCGAGGGGCGGACCTTCAAGCGCTCGCTGGCCTCGGAGGTGTTCGGCCGCCACACGGTCGACGGCGTGCGCCGGCGTTGGCGCGTGGAAGAAGACGACGCGGCGAGCCATTTCCGACGGGCCGCCGAGGCGGCGGCGGCAGCGCGCGAAGCGCTCGCCAGGGGCGGGCTGCGGCGCTCGGACGGGGCTCGGCTCCGCAGCCTCGAAGACGACGAAGCACGCGCGCTCGCCGGCCGCCTGGAGCAGATCCTCGCCTGGACGCCCGAGCGCCTGCTGGGCGAGCGCCGGCGCTTCCTGGCCGCCTACCGGCCCGTCAGCATCCTTCCGCCCGACCAGTACGGCTCGGTGGTGCTGCAGGCCACCTATGGCTGCTCGTGGAACCGCTGCACGTTCTGCACCTTCTACCAGGATCGCCCCTTCCAGGTCCGCGAGCCGGAGGCCTTCGCCGAACACGTCGACGCGGTCCGGGCGCTGCTGGGGCGCGCGGCCGAGGCTCGCCGGAGTGTCTTCTTCGGCGACGGCAACGCCCTGGTGCTGTCCAACGCGCGTCTCGAGCCGCTCATGAAGATCGTGCGCGCCGCCTTCCCGGGTCGGAAGCTGAGCAGCTTCGTCGATGTCTTCGGGGGCGAGCGCAAGCCTGCCAGCGCCTGGCGCGACCTCGCTGCGCAGGGGCTCGAGCGCGTGGCGATCGGCCTGGAGACCGGCTCCGATGCGCTGCTGGCCTACCTCAACAAGCCGGGCGGCGCCGACGAGGCGGCCGCCTTCATCGCTACCCTCAAGCAGGCGGGTCTGGCGGTCTCGGTCATCGTCATGGTCGGTGCCGGTGGCGCGCGCTTCGCCGAGGTGCACGAGCGCGAGACCGCGGCCCTGTTGAGCCGCCTGCCGCTCGAGGCCGGCGACCTGGTTTACCTTTCGCCCTTCGTCATGCAACCCGGCTCGGCCTACGCGGCGCGCGCGGCCGCCGATGGCCTGCGGCCGCTTTCGGCTGCCGAGCGTGCCCTACAGTACGAGCGCTTGCGCGCCGCGGCGCGACGCGCCGTACCGGAAGCGCGGGTGGCGCTCTACCACATCGACGAGTTCGTGTACTGATCGGGACGCTGGACGTGCCAGGGAGGCGCCGCCCAGCCGGGCGGCTCGGCCTGGCTGCGAGCGCGAGGGCGGGCGCTGCCAGGGCGTGCTTCCCCTCGCGTAGACTGGCCCATGGACTGGATCGAGACGGCGCAGGCCGCCCTCCTGGAGGCCGGCCTGGACGCCTGGCTCCTCTACGACTTCCGTGGCGCGAACCCCACCGCTCGCGCGCGCATCGCGCCGCTTCTGGACGGCGGCGTCGCCTCCAGACGGGTGTTCCTGCTGGTGCCCGTAGAGGGCGAGCCGGTGTTGCTGGTGCACGCCATCGAGCGCGGTTCCGTCCCGCCGCTGCCCTTCGAGGTGCGAGCCTACAGCAGCCGCGACAGCCTGGAGCGCGCCCTGCGCGCGTTGTTGGCGGGGCGCACGCGGGTGGCGATGGAGTACTCTCCCGGCGGCGACAATCCCTACATCGGCACCGTCGATGCCGGCACCGTGGAGATGGTGCGGTCGCTGGGCGTCGACGTTCGTTCCTCCGGCGAGATCGCGCAGGCCCTCGAGGTCTGGACGCCCCGCCAGATCGAGGCTCACCTGGAGGCCGCCGAGGCGGTGCTGGCGGCCAAGGACCGCGCGTTCGGGTTCCTGGGCGAGCGCCTCGCGCTCGGCGCCGAGGTGCACGAGACCGAGGTCCAGCGGCTCATCGCGGAGTTCTTCGAGGCGCGCGGGATGGTGTTCGACCACCCGCCGAACGTGAGCTTCGGGGCTCACGCCGGCGATCCGCACTACGTGCCGCGGCCCGGCCAGGACGCCGTGGTGCGAGCCGGTGACGTCGTGCTGATCGATCTGTGGGCCAGGCTCGACGAGGAAGGCGCGCCCTACGCCGACGTCACCTGGATGGGGGTGTGCGGCGAGCCCACCGCGGAGCTCACGAAGGCGTTCGCCGCCGTCGTCGAGGCCCGCGACGCGGCCTTCCGCGCCATCGCGGAGGCCTACGCGGCCGGGCGTCCGCCCGAGGGAGGCTCCATCGACCGGGTGGCGCGTGACCTGCTGGCGGCGCGTGGCTACGGCGACGACGTCTTCATCCACCGCACCGGACACAGCCTTGGCTCGCGGCACACCCACGGCGACGCGGCGCACCTCGATGACTTCGAGACGCGCGAGCGACGGCGCCTGGTCCCCGGCCTGGGCATCACCATCGAGCCCGGCGTGTACTTCCCGCACTTCGGCGTGCGCAGCGAGATCGACGTGCTGCTCGACGCCGACGGTCCGCGGGCCACGACCGACCTGCAGGGTGAGCTGGAGCGGTTGCCGGCGCCGCCGATCTGACGACCGGTAGGAGGGAGCCACCATGGGACGGGTCATCCACTTCGAGATCCCGGCGCAGGACATGGAGCGCGCGGGGAGGTTCTACCGGGAGGCGCTCGGCTGGACGGTCACGGGCTGGGAGGGCCCGGTGGAGTACTTGCTGGTGGGCACGGGCACCGGGGAGACGCCGGGCATCGACGGCGGCATCCTCCGCGCCAACGATCTCGTCCAAGGCGTCGTCAACACCGCTTCCGTGGACGATCTGGACGCAGCGCTGGAGCGCGTGAAGGCGGCTGGCGGCACGGTGGAGCGGGGGCGCCAGCCGGTCCCCGGCGTGGGGCATATGGCGTACTGCCGCGATACCGAGGGGAACCTCTTCGGGTTGATGCAGGAGGACGCCGAGGCCCGCTGAGCCGCGTGCTGCGGATGGGGGTGTGCGGTGGCGGTCCGGGCCGAGGGCTCTTCCGTCCGCCACGGCGGGGGCCGTGTGTCTACGTGGCCGGCGAGGCTCGCCGGCCAGCGACCACGGAAGGGTAGAGTGGGGCAATGTTTGTACCGAGTCCAAGAAACGTGGCGGTGGTGGAGGGGAGCCGACTCCCCTTCCTGCGCGCAGGCGGCGGCTACGCCCGGCTGATCGCCTACGACCTGGCGCGCATGGCGATCGCCGGCATGATGGAGCGCGCCGCGCTCGACGCGACCGGGCTCGACGCCGTCATCCTTGGATCGGTGGTGCAGAATCCGGCCACCAGCAACGTGGCGCGCGACGCCGCGCTGGCGGCCGGGGTGAGCGAGCGCACGCCCGCCCACACCGTCACGGTGGCCTGCATCTCCGCCAACCGCGCCATCGCGGACGCCGCCACGCTGATCGCCACCGGACAGGCGGACGCCGTGCTGGCCGGCGGCGTGGAGATGCTGGGTGACGTGCCCATCGGCTTCACGCGCGAGGTGCGCCGCCGTTTCTTCGAGACCCGCAAGTACCGCGGCCCGCTCGACTGGCGCCGCTTCTTCGCCGGGCTCAAGCTCGCCGAGCTGATGCCCCGGCCGCCCGCGATCGCCGAGTACAGCACCGGCGAGACCATGGGCCGCAGCGCCGATCGTCTCGCCGCGGCCTTCGGGGTGACGCGCGAGGACCAGGACGCCTACGCCCTGCGCTCCCACCAGGGCGCCGCGCGCGCCCGGCGCGAGGGCTGGCTGGCCACGGAGATCACGCCGGTCACGGCGCCGGTGCGCTTCGACGCGCTGGTGCACGACGACGGGATCCGCGAGGACACCTCCGCCGATCGCCTGGCCGCGCTGAAGCCCGCCTTCGTCAAGCCCTTCGGTACGGTCACCGCGGGCAACAGCAGCCCGTTGACCGACGGCGCGGCCGTGACGCTCCTGATGAGCGAGGAGCGCGCGCGGGCCGAGGGGCGGCCGGTGCGCGCGCGCGTACGCGACTTCACGTTCGTCGCGCAGGATCCCGGCGACGAGCTGCTGCTCGGCCCCGCCTACGCCGTGCCCAGGCTGCTGGAGCGCAACGGCCTGAGCTGGGCCGACCTGGACGTCATCGAGATCCACGAGGCGTTCGCCGGCCAGGTGCTGGCCGTGCTGGCGGCGCTCGAATCCGATGCCTTCGCGCGTGACAAGCTCGGCCGCGAGGCGCGCGTGGCGAACATCGATCTGGACCGCATCAACCCGTGGGGCGGGTCGGTCTCGCTGGGGCACCCTTTCGGCGCCACCGGCTCGCGGCTGGTCAACACCGCCGTGCACCGGCTCGAGCACGAGGGCGGCCGCATGGCCCTGGTGACCGCTTGCGCCGCCGGCGGGCAGGGCCACGCCATGTTGCTGGAACGGGGGGACGCATGAGTCCGTGCGCGCGTCCGGGGATGGCGTCGTGAGCCGCGTCGAGCTCGAACGTCGCGGCGACGTGGCGATCGTCTGGCTGGACCCCGAGGGCGCCCCTGTCAACACGCTGAGCACCGCGCTGCTCGAGCGTTTCGGGGAGGTCCTCGACGAGATCGAGCGTGACGACGGGGTGCGGGCGGGCGTGATCGCCAGCCGCGCGCCCGGCTCCTTCCTGGCCGGCGCCGACATCCGGGAGTTCCTGCGCTTCGCCGGTCCCGACGAGGTGCGCGCGATCATCGGCAAGGGGCACGCCCTGCTGGCGCGTCTCGAGGCCGCCCGGACGCCGGTGGTCGCTGCGGTCCATGGCGCCTGCATGGGGGGCGGGCTCGAGCTTGCGCTGGCCTGTCGCGCCATCCTCGCCAGCGATCACGCCGACACGCGCTTCGCGCTACCGGAGGTGCGCCTGGGGCTGCTGCCCGGTCTGGGCGGCACGCAGCGTCTGCCACGCCGCGTCGGCCTGCCGGTTGCGCTCGACATGGCGCTGACCGGCCGCAGCGTGTACGCGCGTCGCGCGCGACGCATGGGCCTCGTGGACGCGACCGCGCCGCGCGAGGGGCTTCTCGCCGCTGCGCTGCAGGCGGCCCGCGGGCTCGCAGGCGGCACGTGGACGCGGCCGACGCGCCGGCGCCGGCCGGTAGAGCGGCTGCAGGAGACCGCTCTGGCGCGCCCCCTGGTCTGGCGCAGCGCGCAGCGCAGCGTGGCGAAGGCGTCCGGCGGCCACTTCCCGGCGCCGCCGCGCATCCTCGGGGCGATCCGTGCCGGCGTCGAGCGCGGCCCCGCGGCGGGCTTGGAGGCCGAGGCCCGCGCGTTCTCCGAGTTGCTGTTCACGCCCGAGGCGCGCGCCCTCATCCACCTGTTCTTCGCGCAGTCTGCCGCCCGCAAGAATCCCTTCCGGGAGATCGCCGCGCCGAGGCCGGTCGAGCGCCTCGCGGTGATCGGGGCGGGCCTGATGGGTGCGGGCATCGCCCAGGTCAGCGCGCAGCGCGGCCTGCGCGTGCTCCTCAAGGACCGCGCGCTGGAGCTGGCGGCGAAGGGCAAGGGCAGCATCTACCGCGGCTTGTCGCGGCGCGTGGGCAAGGGGGTCACTCCCTTCGAGCGCGACCAGGCGGTCGAGCGGGTGGTGCTGGTGGACGACGATGCCGCGCTGGCAGGCGTCCAGCTCACCATCGAGGCGGTGCTGGAGGACGTCGAGCTCAAGCGTGAGGTGCTGCGCGCGGTCGAGGCCGCCACCGTCTCGGATCCCGCGGCGCCCCCCGTCTATGCCAGCAACACCTCGGCGATCCCCATCGCGCGGCTGGCGGAGGCCGCGGCGCATCCGGAGGCCGTGGTGGGGATGCACTACTTCTCGCCCGTACCGCGCATGCCGCTCTTGGAGGTCGTCGTCACCGACGCCACCGCCGACTGGGCGGCGTCCACGGCGGTGCAGGTCGGACTCGACCAGGGCAAGACGGTCATCACGGTCGGTGACGGACCGGGCTTCTACACCACGCGGGTGCTGTCGCGCTACATGGCCGAGGCCATGGCCTTCCTCCAGGAGGGCGCCGATGTCACGCTGATCGACGCCGCCATGCGCCACTTCGGCTTCCCGATGGGCCCGTTCGAGCTGCTCGACGAGCTCGGCATCGACGTGGGCGCCAAGATCCAGGTGGTGCTGCAAGGCGCCTTCGCCGGCAGGGAGGTGCCTGCCGACGACATCCTGCAGCGGCTGGTCGCCGCTGGCTACCGGGGGCGCAAGGTCGGCAAGGGCTTCTACCGTATCCAGCGCGGCAAGCGCACCCACGAGGTCGACCGAGGCGTGTACGCCGCGGCGGGGCTCGGCGCGCGCCGCTCGGTGCCCCAGGCCGACGTGGTCGAGCGGCTGTCGCTGGCGATGCTGGACGAGGCGGTGCGCTGCCTGGACGAGGGCGTGCTGCGCTCGCCGGTCGACGGCGACGTCGGCGCGGTCTTCGGGTTCGCCTACCCGCCATTCCTGGGCGGTCCCTTCTTCCACGCCGATGCCGTCGGCGCCGCGGCGCTGGTGGAGCGCCTGGGCGCGCTCGAGGGCCGCTACGGCAAGCGCTTCGCGCCCGCCGACGGGCTCGTGCGGCGCGCGGGCAGCGGCGAGCGCTTCCACGCGGCCCCGAGCACTTACGCGAGCACCGACGCGAGCACCGACGCGAGCACCGACGCGAACGCGCCTGGGGGCGGCTCGGAGAGGGGCACGGGCTGAGGCTCGCCGGCCGGCCACGGTTGGAACAGCGGAAGCGGCGTCGCACGCGGCGCCTTCGAACACCGGGCCAGGAGGCGCATGCTCGTCTACCTCGACCAGAACTACGCCTCACGCGTCGCCAAGTATCTCCTGGGGCAGAAGGGCCACGAGCCCTTCGGTGAGTTGTACCGGGTGCTGCACGCGGCGCGAGCGCGTCCCCCGCGCCTGCGGCCACGCATCCCGCCGAGCTCCTTCCACGTCCTGGAGACCCGTGGCGGCTACTTGCTGCCGGTCCTGAAGGACCTCTACGCCGAGTTCTCCGACGGCCTGTGGGTGCGGCCCTGGCAGGAGGTGGTGGCGCGACAGGCGCGGCGCCTCGACGCGCGCTCCGAAGGCCGGGGTTCCGGCGCCGGGCTCGACCGGCGCGACCTTCTGCACACGCGGGCCGACTGGGAGACGCCGGCGGACCTGCGCTCGCTCCGTGACCTGCTCGAGGAGCCGCTGTCGGGAGGCTTCTTCGACCGCTGCCAACGCCTTCGCGCCACGCTGGCGGCCGGCCTGGGGATCACCCCCGCGATGGCCCGGGCGCTCCCCTTCGTACAGCTGCTCGTGCGCATGGTGGCGTTCCGCTCGCTCGACCGGGACCGGGACCCGCGGCCCAGCGACCTGACCGACCTGATCATGGCGGCCACGGTCGGCCCCTACGTCGACGTGCTCGCGACCGATCGTTACCTGCGTGAGACCCTGCAGCGCGTGGGCTACCGCACGCCGGTGTTCTCGGGGCGGCGCCACGAGGTGTTGCGCCTGTCCGCCCTGGTGGAGAACGGTGCGCTGCGGCCGGACCGTCACCTTTCGGCCTAGGAGGCCCCGCGCCTAGGGGTCCGCGCGCTCGCGCTCGGCCCGCTCACGGTCCGCGGCCGCAGCCAGCGACTCCCGCACCTCGGCGTCGGAGGTCTGCGGGAAGTCGCGGTACCAGCGACCGACGGCCAGGAAGTCGTCGGGTGTGCCCAGGCAGACCACCTCGTCGGCCTCGCGGCGCAGTGCCTCCGCCGCTTCGGGCGCGGCCACCGGCGTCGCGACCACCACCCGCGCGGGCGGACCGTTGCGGAGCGCAGCGACCGCCGAGCGCATGGTGGCGCCGGTCGCGATGCCGTCGTCGACCAGTACGACGGTCTTGCCTCGGAGATCGGGAGTGGGGCGCTCACCGCGGAACAGGCGCTCGCGGCGGGCCAGTTCGGCGCGCTCCTCGCGCTCGACGCGCTCGATGGCGTCGTCATCGAGGCCCAGGTCGCGCACGATGGAAGCGTTCAACACGCGCGCGCCCCCGCTGGCAAGCGCGCCCATCGCCAGCTCCTCGTGGCCCGGGACGCCGAGCTTGCGGACCACCAGCACGTCGAGGGGGGCGCGCAGCGCGCGGGCGACCTCGGCCGCCACCGGCACGCCGCCGCGAGGCAGCCCCAGCACGATGACGTCGGCGCGACCGGCGTAGGCGCCGAGTTGCCGGGCGAGCTCCCTGCCGGCGTCGCGGCGGTCGTCGAACGGCATCATGGATCAACCCCCGTCCCGGGTGCGAGGTTCAGGGGCGGGCCGCGTGCCGCGATGCCCACGCGAGGCCCGGCCCGGGGACACGGATGTCTCCTCCGCCCCCAGTGAAGCACACGCCGGGCCCCGGCGCGTCCCCAGAAGTCCGACAGGTAAGCGGGGCCGGACGTCAGTCCGCCAGGTGGCCCAACTTCGCGATCTTGGTGTCGAGGTAGCGCTCGTTGTAGGGGTTCTGGCCGGCGTGGAGCGGCACCCGCTCGACGATCTCCATGCCGTAGCCTTGCAGCGCTGCCACCTTGCGGGGGTTGTTGGTCAACAGCCGCAACTTCCGGACCCCCAGGTCGGCGAGGATCTGCGCGCCGATGCCGTAATCCCGAAGGTCGGCGGCGAAGCCGAGCCGCTCGTTGGCCTCGACCGTGTCGGCTCCCTCGTCCTGTAGGCGGTAGGCGCGGATCTTGTTGAGCAGGCCGATGCCGCGCCCCTCCTGGCGGAGGTAGACCAGCACCCCCCGGCCGGCGTCGGCGATCGCTTTGAGCGCGGCGTCGCGCTGTGAGCCGCAGTCGCAGCGCAGGCTGTGCAGGGCGTCGCCGGTCAGGCACTCCGAGTGCATGCGCACCAGCGCCGGCTCGTCGGTCGACACGTCGCCCAGGACCATGGCGACGTGCTCGTTGTCGTTGAGCTCGTCCTTGTAGCCCACCACCGTGAACTCGGCCCAGGGCGTGGGCAGGCGGGCGCTGTCGACCCGCCGCACGAACACCCCCTTGCGCAGCCGGTAGGCGATGAGGTCTGTGATGGCACCTACCTTCAGGCCGTGCTCCGCTGCGAAGTCACGGATAGCGGGCAGCCGCATCATCGAGCCATCGTCGTGCATCAGCTCCGAAAGCGCGGCCGCCGGCTTCATCCCGGCCAGCACGCACAGGTCGACGGCGGCCTCGGTGTGGCCCGCGCGCCTGAGCACGCCGCCCGGGCGCGCCCGCAGCGGGAACACGTGACCCGGGCGCGCCAGGTCGTTGGCGCCGACGCCGTTGCGGATCGCCGCCTGGATGGTGGTGGCGCGGTCCTTGGCGCTGATGCCCGTGGTGACGCCCTCCTTGGCCTCGATCGAGACGGTGAAGGCCGTGCCGCGGCTCGCCGTGTTGTGGGCCACCATCGGCGGCAGATCGAGTCGGTCGGCCTGCTGGTCGGTCAGTGCCAGGCACACTACGCCTCCGGTGTAGCGGATGACGAAGGCGAGGTTGTCGGCCGTCACCCGCTCGGCCGCGATGATGAGGTCCCCCTCGTTCTCGCGGTCCTCGTCGTCGACCAGGATCACCGGCCGTCCGGCGCGGAGCTCCTCGATCAGCTCCTCGACGGGAGCCAGCTCGGTACGGGGTTCGCGTTCCATGTCAGCCCTCCCCACCGGCGGTGGCCTCGACCCTGGCCCGCCCGGCCGCGCGCGTGGCGTCAACGCGCGTGCCGTCACCGCCCGCGGCACGGTCATCGACGGCGCCGTCGTCGGCGAACGCCAGCAGGCGTTCGACGTGGCGCGCCAGCACGTCGGCCTCCAGGTTGACGCGGCTGCCCGGCTCGAGCTCGCCCAGCGTGGTCACCTCCAGCGTGTGCGGGATCAGCCACAGCGTGAAATCGGTCGCCGCCAGCGCCCCGTCGCTGCCGGCGGGCCCGCCCACGTCGACGACCGTCAGGCTCACCCCGTCCACCGTGATCGAGCCCTTGGGGATGAGGTAGCGCGCCAGTCGCTCCGGCGCTCGCACGCTCAGCACGAACGCACCCGGCTCGCTGCGCTTGGCCAGCACCTCGCCCATGCCCTCCACGTGCCCGCTCACCACGTGCCCGCCGAAACGACCGTCGGACCTCAGGGCGCGTTCCAGGTTGACGCGGCTTCCCGGCGTCCAGCGGGGCGCCGTCCTGGCGACGCTCTCTTTGGAGAGCTCCACCTCGAAAACCCCGTCCTCGACGCGGATCGCGGTGAGGCAGCAACCGGACACCGCGATCGAGTCGCCGATGCGAAGGTCCTCCAGGACCCGGTCCGCTTCGATGCCGACGCGCAGGTCGCCGCCGCCGTCGACGGCGGCGCGCACCACGCCTACTTCTTCGATGATGCCCGTGAACATCTCAGGCCTCCTTCGTTCCATCGGTGTCGACCGCCGCGGGCTGCGGGTAGCGCACCCGGCCGGTCACCAGCAGGTCGCCGTCGAGCGTCTCGGTGGCGACATCGGACAACGTCAGGGCGTCCTCCATGCGGGCGACGCCGATGCCGCCGAGGGGGCTGGCGCCGGCTCCGCCGAGCAGCTTGGGGCCGATGAACCAGGCCACACGGTCGACGGCCTGCGCCTCGAAGAACGCCCAGGCCAGCGTGCCTCCGCCTTCAAGAAGCAGGCTGGTCACGCCGAGCTCGAGGAGCGCGGGCAGGGCGGCGCGCACGTCGGTGCGCCCCTGCGTTTCGTCGGTAGCGATGATGTCGGCGCCCCGCTCGCGCAGCGCCGATAGGCGCTCCGGCGACGCCTTGCGGGTGACGAACAGCACCACCCGGGCCGGCACGCCGGCAGCGTCCGGCTCGAACAGCCGCGCCGTCACCGGCGTGCGCGCCACCGAGTCGAACACCACCTTGACCGGGGTCCGCCCCCCGTCGACGCGGCTGGTGAGCAGCGGGTCGTCGAGCAGCACGGTGTTGATGCCGACCGCCACGCCGTCGAGCTCGCTCCGCCAGCGCTGTACGCGCTGGCGCGCGGCCTCCCCCGTGATCCAGCGGGAGCGCCCGGTCCGCGTGGCGATCTTGCCGTCGAGCGTCATGGCCGTCTTGTAGAGCACGAAGGGCCGGCGCTCGAGCTGCGCGACGCGGAACACCTCGTTCTGAGCCTCGGCCCGCTCCCGGCCGATCCCTACCTCGACCTCCAACCCCGCCTCCCGCAGCCGGCGCACGCCGGCGCCGTCCGTGACGGGGTTCGGATCGAGCGCCGCGACCACCACGCGCCGCACGCCGGCGTGGATCAGGGCCTCGGTGCAGGGTGGGGTGCGGCCGGTGTGGTTGCAGGGCTCGAGGGTGACGAAGGCCGTCGCACCGCGGGCGCGCTCGCCCGCCGCCGTCAGCGCCTCCACCTCGGCGTGCGGCTCGCCGGCACGGCGGTGCCAGCCCTCGCCCACGACCTCGCCCTCCCGGACCAGCACGCAGCCCACCAGGGGGTTGGGCGACACACGCCCGCGTCCGCGCTCGGCCAGGGCCAGCGCGCGCCGCATATGGCGTGCATCCTCCGCCGCCTCCGGCGGGACGGCAGAGCCCGCCCGCCTCTCGTCGATGTCGTATTCGCTTCCAACCATCCGAGCCCGCGCCCGGCAATCGCCGCGGCGCAGCTCACCTCCTTCTCTCATCCGGACTTTCACCGTCGGTACCGGAGTCGCACCGGTTCGGGCCCGCCATTCGGCGAAGGCTTCGCGGACTCGGCCGGGCGCAGCGTGGCTGCGCACCGTCCTCACCGCCGGTCGGGAATTGCACCCTGCCCCGAAGGATGTCGAGTTGTGGAGGCCGCCGCGAACCCCTGGGGGTCGCCGGCCTCGACGTCATTGTAGGCGAGGGACGCCCGCCGGGTGTAGTGGGAACGTCCCGGCCCGCGTCCTGCGCCCAGAATCGGGGCCATGACGGAGGCCGCTTCCGAAGCCCGGCCCTCCGCGCCCGTGGAGGTCGTCACCTGCTTCTTGCGTTACCGCGGCGACGTGCTGCTGGTGCGTCGCAGCGGGAGGGTCGGCACCTATCGCGGGAGTCGCGCGGCCGAGCGGCCTGGTAGCATCGCTCCACGATGAGCTCCAAGATGACCAACCCCGAAGCTCCGGCACCCTCCGACGACGCGGCCTTCGAGGCGCGCCTGAACACCTACGCCGACCTGCTCGTGAAGGTGGGCGTGAATCTGCAACCCGGTCAGGGCCTGATGCTGCGGGCGCAGACCGAGGCGGCCCCGCTGGTACGGAAGGTCGTCGAGACGGCCTACCGGTTGGGCGCGCCTCTGGTCGACGTGTCCTGGTCCGACGACGCGGTGACACGCGCGCGCTTCCTGCACGCCCCCGACGACAGCTTCGAGCGCGTGCCGACGTGGCGCGCCGACGGCTACCTGGCGATGGCGCAGCAGGGTTTCGCCTCCCTCGCCATCCTCAGCGACGACCCGGACCTGCTGGCCGGCACCGAGCCGGAGCGCTGGGCCACCTACGCCCGCGCCTGGCAGCGTGCCAACCGCGCCTATCAGCAGATCGCGATGAACGACGGCATCGCCTGGAGCGTGGCCGCCTATGGCGGGCTGGCCTGGGCCCGCAAGGCCTTCCCCGGGGTCGAGGACGTACAGGCTGTCGAGAGCCTGTGGGACGCGATCTTCGCCGCCAGCCGGGTGACAGAGCCGGACCCGGTGGCGGCGTGGGAGCAGCACAACGGCCGGATCAAGGGCTGGGGCGAGCGGTTGAACGGTCGCCGCTACGCGGCCGTGCGCTTCCGCGGCCCCGGCACCGACCTGCGCGTCGGTCTCGCGGACGGCCACACCTGGGAGGGTGGGAGCGCCGTCACTCCCGGCGGCACGCGCTTCACGCCCAACATGCCCACCGAGGAGATCTTCACAGCACCCCACCGCGAGCGCGTCGACGGCGTCGTCAAGGCCAGCATGCCGCTGGCCAACGGCGGCTCGGTCATCGACGACTTCACGCTGCGCTTCGAGAAGGGCGCGGTCGTGGAGGCGCATGCCGGCACCGGTCAGGCGGCGCTGGACCGCATCCTCGACACCGACGAGGGTGCTCGGCGGCTGGGCGAGGTCGCGCTGGTACCGGCCTCCAGCCCCATCGCGCGCACCGGGGTGCTGTTCTTCGAGACCCTGTTCGACGAGAACGCCGCCAGCCACATCGCGCTGGGCCGCGCCTACCCGACGACCGTCGAGGGGGGCGCCGCGATGAGCGAGGAGCAAGCACGCGGCGCGGGCCTCAACGACTCGCTCGCCCACGTCGACTTCATGATCGGCTCGGCCGAGATGGACGTCGATGGCGAGACCGCCGACGGCCGGCTCGAGCCCGTCATGCGCGCCGGGGAGTGGGTGGACGGATAGCCGGCGTCTCCGACCCCCACCGCGTGCCGGCGCCCGACCTCGAGGCGGCGCGGCGCGTGCTGCGCGAGCGCTTCGGCTTCGACGCCTTCCGCGGTGCCCAGGAAGGGATCATCGGGCACGTGTTGGAGGGCGGCGACGCCCTGGTGCTCATGCCCACCGGGGGCGGCAAGTCGTTGTGCTACCAGATCCCGGCCATGCTGCGGTCCGGCGTGGGGGTGGTGGTGTCCCCGCTGATCGCCCTCATGCACGATCAGGTCGGGGCGTTGCGCCTGGCCGGGGTGCGTGCCGCGGCCCTCAACTCCAGCCTCGAGGCGGCCGAGGCGCTGGCGGTCGAGCGCGACCTCGTCGAGGGGCGCCTCGACCTGATCTACGTGGCGCCCGAACGGCTGCTGACCGAGCGCTTCCTGGCGCTCATCGATCGCAGCAAGGTGGCGCTCTTCGCCATCGACGAGGCCCACTGCGTGTCGCAGTGGGGGCACGACTTCCGCCCCGAGTACATCGGGCTGGGCGCGCTCGCCGAACGCTACCCGGACGTCCCACGCATCGCCCTCACCGCGACCGCCGACGACGTGACGCGCCGGGAGATCCTCGACAAGCTCCACCTCGGCCGGGCGCGGCGCTTCGTCTCCAGCTTCGACCGACCCAACATCCGCTATACGGTCGTCGACAAGGAGAACGCGCGCCAGCAGTTCCTCGACTTCTACCGCCAGGGTCACGAGGGCGATGCCGGCATCGTGTATTGCCTGTCGCGCAAGAGCGTCGACGGCACCGCCGCCTGGCTGGCCAAACGTGGGATCGACGCCGTGCCCTATCACGCCGGTCTCGACAGCGAGACCCGCCGAACGCACCAGGAGCGCTTCCTTCGCGAGGACGGGGTGGTGGTGGTCGCGACCATCGCCTTCGGCATGGGGATCGACAAGCCCGACGTGCGCTTCGTCGCCCACCTCGACGTCCCCAAGAGCCTGGAGGGTTACTACCAGGAGACCGGCCGCGCCGGTCGGGACGGGCTACCGGCCGACGCCTTCATGACCTACGGCCTGGGCGACGTCGTGTTGCTGCGCCGGATGCTTGCCGGCTCCGACGGGGACGAGGCCTTCAAGCGGGTCGAGGGGCGGCGGCTCGATGCCCTGCTGGGCTACTGCGAGACGGCGCGATGCCGGCGCCAGGTATTGCTGGCGGCCTTCGGGGAGGAGCTCACCGAGCCCTGCGGCAACTGCGACACGTGCCTCGCGCCGCCCGACACCTTCGACGGCACCGTCGTTGCGCAGAAGGCGTTGTCGGCGGTGGCGCGGACCGGCCAGCGCTTCGGGGCCGGTCACCTGGTGGACGTGCTGCTGGGCAAGGCCACGCCGCGCGTGCAGCGGCTCGGGCACGATTCGCTACCCACCTTCGGGGTGGGCGGCGACCTGAGCGAGCGCCAGTGGCGGGCGGTGCTCCGGCAGCTCGTTGCGGCGGGCGCTCTCGGCACCGACGCCGAAGGGCACGGCTCGCTCAAGCTCACGCCCCGCAGCGCCCGCCTGTTGAAGGGGGACGAGCCGTTGACGCTGCGGCGCAGCCATGCACCCGTCGGCGGACGCTCACGTGGGCGCTCCCGCGGGCCTTCGCGCGTCGGCGCGGAGCTCTCCGGCGTCGAACTCACGCTGTTCGAGGCCCTGCGCGGGCTGCGTAAGCGCCTGGCAGACGAGCAGGGCGTGCCCCCCTACGTCATCTTCCACGACGCCACGCTGCGCCTCATGGCAGAGGCCAGGCCCCGCTCCAGGGCGGCACTCGCCGGACTGTCCGGAGTCGGGGCGACCAAGCTGGAGCGCTACGGCGCGGCCTTCCTCGAGGTGGTGCGGGAGGTCGCGGGCGACGGGCCCGCGGCGGACGGTCCTGCGGACGGCGCCGTGACTCCGCTCTTCGCTGGCGCGCAGCAGGAGATGGGCACGGAAGCGGATGGCGCCGGCGATCCCCCGGCCTCCACCGACGATCTCGATACCGTCGAACACACACGCGAGCTGCTGTTGCAGGGGTACGTCCCGGAAGCGGTCGCGAGCATGCGCAACCTCAAGGTCCGCACGGTGGAGGGGCACCTCGCCGAGCTGGTGAGGCGCGGCGACCTCACCGTGGAGGAGGCGACCGGGCTGCCGCGCGAGCAGATCGATGAGGTGGAGCGTGCCTACGAGGCGCTGCCGGACGACGCCCGGTCCCGGCTCAAGCCTCTGTTCGAGGCGCTCGGCGGCAGGTACGCCTACGCCCACCTCAAGTGCGTGCTGGCGGCGCTCGGCTGAGGGCGGCACACGGCAGCGCTCGCGCTCAACGGTCCTTGTGCACTCCCAGGTAGAGCGCTCCGATGTCTTCGCGCCTCAGGAGCTCCCGGGCGGGTCCCTCGAAGCGCACGCTGCCGTTCTCCAGCACCACGCCCCGGTCGACGTGCTCCAGGGCCTGCCGGGCGTTCTGCTCGACCATCAGTACCGAAGTCCCGGTCCGGCAGATGTCCGTGACGGTCTCGAAGATGAAGCGCACCATGCCGGGCGAGAGCCCGGCCGACGGCTCGTCGAGCAGCAGCAGATCGGGCTCGGGCATGAGCGCGCGTGCCATGGCCAGCACCTGGCGCTGCCCGCCCGAGAGCGTCCGCGCCTGCTGTCGGCGCCGCTCGCTCAGTAGCGGGAACAGCTCGAAGAGCTCGCGGATGCGCTTCGCGGCGCCGCGGCCGAGCTGCGCCCCACCCATCTCCAGGTTCTCCTCGACAGACATCGACCCGAAGACGTTGCTGATCTGCGGGACGTAGCCGATGCCACGTCGAACGACCGCCTCGGTGGGGAGCCCGGTGACGCGGTGCCCTGCCAGCCGCGCTTCGCCTCCGGTCACGCTGGCCAGCCCCACCAGCGCCTTCATCAACGTGCTCTTGCCGGCACCGTTGGGGCCGAACACCAGCAGCTGCTCGCCCTCCAGAACGCTCAGCGACACCCCGAAGAGGATCTGCAGCGCGTCGTAGCCCGCATCCAGGGCATCCACCTCGAGTAGCGGCCGGCCGCTGGCGCTCACGCCGCGCCCCCCAGGTAGGCTTCGAGCACGCGCTCGTCGCGCTGCACCTCCTCGGGCGTGCCCTCGGCGAGGACGCTTCCCTGGTGCATCACGACCACGCGGTCGCACAACTGCATGATGAGGTCCATGTCGTGCTCCACCACCAGCACCGTCACGCCCCCGGCATGGACGTCGCGGATGCGCGCCATCAGGGTGCGCGTGAGCGTCTGGTTCACGCCCGCGGCGGGCTCGTCGAGCATCAGCAGGCGTGGCTCCGTCATCAACGCGCGTCCCAGGGAGAGCAGCTTGCGTTGCCCGCCGGAGAGCTCGCGTGCCGCCCGTCCGGCCACGCGCTCGAGGCCGAGGAAGGCGAGCAACTCCGAGGCGCGCGCCTGCAGCACCCGCTCACGCGTCCGGGCCGCACGCCCGAGCACCAGCCCGCCCAGCAGGGTCTCGCCGGGATGGCGCGTGCCGCCGGCCAGCAGGTTCTCCCAGGTCGACATGTCGGGGAAGATGCGCGGCGTCTGGAAGGTGCGCGCCACGCCGGCGCGGGCGATGAAGTCGGGAGCGCGCCCGGTGAGCGGCCGGCCGGCCATGCGCACCGTGCCCCGATCGGGCCGCGTCACGCCGGTCACGAGGTCGAACAGCGTCGACTTGCCCGCGCCGTTGGGACCGATCAGGCCGGTGATGGAGCCCTGCCGGACCGCGAAGCTGGCGCCGGCGACCGCCATCAGGCCGCCGAAGTGCTTCTGCAGGCCCTCGACCGACAGCAGCGCATCGGCGCCCGCGGACCCGGCGCCCGCGGGCCCGACACCCGCTTGGCGCGTGCGCGTCGGCGTCCCTGCGCCCGCACTCACAGGGTACCCTTCCCGGGCGGTGCGTCGCCCGTCTCTTCGCCGCCTGTGGCGTTGGCTCCGTCGGAGTCGGCGCTGGTCGGGGCGTGGCGCCCGCGCAGCCCCGCCCGCCGCCGCGGGCGCCGTGGCCGTTCGGGCAGCATCCCGCGCGGGAAGAAGCGCACCACGCCGATGAGTAGCAGCCCGATGAGCACGAAGCGCAGCGACGGCACGAAGCTGGGGTTGCGCCGCGTGAGCCCGGACAGCAACGGGATGTCGCCCAGGAAGCGGGTGCCCTGGGTGATGGCCATCAGGGCGAGCGAGCCCAGCAGGGCGCCATAGGCATTGCCGGAGCCGCCCATCAGCACCGCCAGCCACACCTGGAAGGTCACGATCGGCACGAACTGGCCCACGTGCACCACACCCAGCGAGTGCGTCCACAGGCTTCCGGCGAAGCCCGCCAGGGCGCCGCCCACGGCGAACGCGCCCAGCTTCAGCGCCGGCGTGCGCTTGCCCAGTGAGCGCGCGGCGACCTCATCGTCGCGCACCGAGCGCAGCGCGCGCCCGTAGGGGGACTCGGTGAGGCGCACCGTCAGCGCCAGCAGCACCGCGACCACCACCGCCGTCGCGGCCAGGTAGGCGTACGGGTAGACCGACGCCGGGATGACGGTGTCCTTTAGCGGTTGCGGCACGTTCGAGATGCCGAACTCGCCACGGGTCAGCCAGTCCTCGTTGGTGAGCACGCTGCGCACGATCTCGGCCATGGCGAAGGTGGCGATCGCCAGGTAGTGCGACGACAGCCGCACGCTGGTGACGCCGATCAACAGCGCCAGCAGCCCCCCCGCCACGCCGGCGAGCAGGAAGCCCACCGGCACCGGCCAGCCCAGGCCGATCTGGTAGTGGGCGCCGGCCTGCAGGTAGGCGGCGCTGCCCTTGGGAGGCAGCGTCAGGAGCGCACTGGTGAAGGCGCCGATCGCGAAGAAGGCCACGTGCCCGAAGTTCAGCAGCCCGGTGACGCCGTACTGCAGATTGAGGCCGAGCGCCAGCAGACCGTAGATCAGCGCCAGTGTCAGCAGCCCCACCAGGAAGGGCAGCAGCGCCATCAGAAGGCCCCCCGCAGGATGCCGCGCGGCCTCAGCAGCAGCACCAGCACCAGGATCAGGAAGGCGAAGGCGTGGCCGTAGTCGGGCGAGAGGTAGGTGGTGCCGAGCTCGATCCCCAGCCCCACCACCAGCGATCCCAGCATGGCGCCGTAGGGGTTGCCGATGCCGCCCAGCAGCACCGCCGAGAACACGACCAGCAGGAAGCTCCAACCCATGACCGGCTGAACGGCGATCTGCGTCATGGCCAGCAGCACGCCGCCGAGGCCGCCGATGGCGGAGCTCAGGAACCAGGTCGCGGCCAGCACGCGCGCCGTGGAGATGCCCGAGGCCCGGGCCAGGGCGGGGTTGTCGCTGGTAGCGCGCATCATCTTGCCGATGCGGGTGAGCGTGAGCAGCAGGTGCACGCCGATCATCGCCAGCAGCGCCACGACCACCACCAGAACAGGCACCTTCGGCACGAACAGGGCGCCGACGTGCCACGGGCGCATCAGCGGCAACGGGAAGCGGATGGGATTGGAGCCGGCGAACATCCTGACCACGTTCTGCAGCACGAATGCCAGGCCCACGCTGGTGACGAGCAGCGGCAGGAAGCCGCGGCTCATGAGCGGGTCGAAGAAGACCCGAGCGAGCGCGACGCCGGCGACGCCGACCGCCACCATGGCGACAACGATCGCCAGCGGCAGCGAGAGCCCCAACGCCACGCCCAGGACCGCGAAGTAGGCGCCGAGCGTGAGGAACTCGCCGTAGGAGAAGTTGATGAAGCGGGTCACGCCGTAGGACAGCGACAGGCCCACGGCACTGAGGCTGATCACGGCTCCGGTGGCGACCCCGAAGATGAGGGTCTGGAGGAAGGCGGTCATGCGGGCGCGATCAGGCGCCAGGCAAGAGCCCCGGCCATCGCCGGGGCCCCCGCCTGGGTGTGGGACGCGTTACTGGAGCGCGCTGGCCGGGAGGATGGTGACATCCGTCCAGGCGCCGTCCTTGACCTGTCGGATGGCGAAGGGCGCGGTGATGTTGCCGTAGGCATCGAAGTCGATCGGCCCCACCAGACCCTGGTAGTTGATCTCCTTGCCGGCCTCCAACGCCTTCTTGCCGGACGTGTAGTCGGTGACCTGGACCTTGCCGTCGCCGGGGTCGGCGACCGCGCGGATGTTCTGCGTCACCGTGGTGCGGTTGACGGCGCCGTCCTTGATCTGGGCGCGCAGCATGGCCAGCGCCAGCACGTTCATCGCGTCGTAGGTGTTGGTGCCGAAGATCTGCACGTCCTTGCCGCTGTAAGCCTTGAAGCGCTGCTTGAAGGCGTCGTTACGGGCGGCCGATTCCGGGGAGGCGACCTCCTCCAGGCCGTAGATGCCGTTGGCGAGCTGCGGCGTCGCGAGCTTGATGAAGTCGGCGTTGGTCTGGTCCTGGGTCACGAACCAGGTGCCCTGGTAGCCGGCCTGGAAGGCCGCCTGCATGATGCGCACCGAGTCCTCGGGGGTGCCCACCAGCACGATCACGTCGGGATTGTGCGAGAGGGCGTCCTGCACCTCGGAGCGGTAGCTCGGCTTGCCCGGCGCGTACTCGAGCGTCGCCTTCGCGGGCATGCCGTACTTCTCGAACGAAGTCTGCAGCGGGCTCTCGAACGACACCATGGCCGGCGACTTGGCGACCATCAGCACCGGCGACGTGAAGGCCTGCGCACGCGCCAGGTACTTTGCGTCGGTGGCCGCGCGAGCGATGGCCCGCCCGCCCAGCGAGTCCGACGGAACGGTTCGGAAGAAGACCTTCGTGCCCGCCCTGTCGAGCTCGGTCGTGCCGGCCGTGGGGGAGACCATCGGCACGCCGGTGTCCTGGATGAGCTGCTTGGAGCCCGAGAACGACAGCGAGGTCGGACCCAGCAAGGCGACGGCGTTGTCGACGTTGATGAGCTTCTGTGCGGCGGTGAAGCCGGCGTCCACGGTGCCCTCGGTGTCGCCCTGACTGAAGACGATGTCACGCCCGCCGATGCCGCCGGACTGGTTCACCTCGTCGGCGATCATCTGGGCCACGGGCTGGACGTTCGCTCCCACCCAGTCGTACTGACCGGTGAACGGGAGCAGGATGCCGACCTTGATCGAACCCCCCTGTGCGAGGGCGACGGTGGTCAGAACCGCAGCGAGCAACGTGATGGCGCGTCTCATGGGACCTCCTGACATCGACGTGGATACCTGGGACCTGCTGCGTGCAGGGCGGAGGGAGTGGACCTTCGCGACGGAAGGGTTTGCGTGGGAGTCTAGCACGGCGGCCGTCCGGCGCGACGGGCTCAGCGCCGGGGGCGGGCGCGACGCGCTCAGCGCACTTCGCTGCCGTCGGGAAGGTCGGCCTCCAGCGTGGCCACGCTGAGGTTCCCCGCCTCGTCCTCCGCGGCCAGGATCATCCCCTCGGAGCGCACGCCGCGTAGTGTCACCGGCTTGAGGTTGGCCACCAGGATGAGCTTCTTGCCGACGAGGTCGCCGGGCGCGTAGTGCTCCCGGATGCCCGAAACCACGGTGCGGGTCTCCGGGCCCATGCGGACGGTGAGCACCAGCAGCTTGTCGGCGTTGGGGTGGGGCTCGGCCTTCTCGACGGTGACGACCCGGAGCTCGACCTGCCCGAAGTCGTGGATGGAGATCTCCGCTTTGTGCTCCAGCGGCTCGGACTCGGGCTCGGCCATGGCCTTCTCGAGGGCCTCCAGATCGATGCGTGGGAACAGCGGTTCGCCGGGAGAGGACTGCGTGCCGGCGGGCACCAGCCCCCACTGCGCCGCGCTGTCGAGTTCGAAGGGGACGCGCTTGATGCCGAGCTGCTTGCGCAGCTCGCGTGCCTTGCCCGGGATCACCGGCTCGAGCAGGATGCTGGCGCAGCGCAGCGCCTCCACGCAGGTGTTGAGCACGGTGTCGAGGCGCCCCGCCTGAGCGGGGTCCTTGGCGAGTTCCCAGGGGGTGGTCTCGCTGATGTACTTGTTGGCCTTGCGCACCGCTTCCATCACGGCCTCCAGCGCGCGGTCGAACTGGAGGTCGTCGAAGCGCTGCCGCACCAGCGCCGGCAGGCCGGTGAAGCTGGCCTTGAGTTCCTCGTCCAAGGGCTCGAGGGCGCCCGCGGCAGGGACCACCCCGTCGCGGTAGCGTGCCAGCATGCCGAGGGTGCGGTTGAGCAGGTTGCCCAGGTCGTTGGCCAGGTCGGAGTTGATGCGCTCGGCGATGCCCGCTTCGCTGAAGCTGGCGTCGAGACCGAAGTTCATGTCGCGCAGCAGGTAGTAGCGGAAGGCGTCGTTGCCGTACTTCCGTTGCAGGTCGAGCGGCCGGATGACGTTGCCCAGCGACTTGCTCATCTTGCGTTCGTTGACGAGCCAGTAGCCGTGCACGTTGAGGTGGTGGTACAGCGGGATGCCCGCCGCCTTGAGCATGATCGGCCAGAACAGGCCGTGGGGCTTGACGATGTCCTTGGCGATGAAGTGCTCCACGTGCGGCCAGTAGCGTTCCTCCAGACCCCTGGAGGCGAGCGCCGAGTAGTAGTTGATGAGGGCGTCGAACCACACGTAGGTGACGTGCTCGTCGTCCCATGGCAGCGGGATGCCCCAGGGCACGCGCTTGCGCGGCCGGCTGATGGAGAGGTCGCCGATCGGCTCGCGCAGCATGGCGAGCACTTCGTTGCGGTAGCGCTCGGGGCGGATCAGCTCGGGGTTCTCCTCGAGCGTCTCGCGCAGCCACGGCCGGTACTTCTCCATGCGGAAGAAGTAGTTCGCCTCGGTCCGGTACTCGGGGGGCTCGTCGGACTCCGGGCACTTGCCGTCGACGATCTCCTTCTCGGTCACGAAGCGCTCGGCGCCGACGCAGTAGAGGCCGGAGTACTCGCCGTAGAAGATGTCGCCGTTGTCGTAGACGCGTTGCAGGACGTCGCGCACGACCTTCTGGTGGCGCTCCTCGGTGGTCCGGATGAACTCGTCGTACTGGATGCCGAGTCGATCCCAGGTCGCGCGGAACTGCGCCGCCACGTCGTCGACGTACTGCTGCGGGGTCTTGCCCGCCTTCTCCGCGGCCTTGGCCACCTTCTCGCCGTGCTCGTCGGTGCCGGTGAGGAAGAAGGTGTCGTCGCCCAGCAGCCGATGGAAGCGCGTGACGACGTCGACCAGCGTGGTGGTGTAGGCGTGGCCGATGTGCGGAGCGGCGTTGACGTAGAAGATCGGGGTGGTGGCGTAGAAGCTGCCGCCTCGACGTTTCTCCTCGGCCTCGCTCTGCCGTTCGGGGCGTGCGTCCGCAGGGGTCTCGACTGTCTCCATGTGGTCCTCCGAGGTTCGGCCGGGAAACGCCCGTGTGCCAAGAAAGAAGGGCGCCGTCCAGACGGCGCCCATGACCCTTCCGAGCGCACCCGCTCAGTCGGATCCAGGGCGGCATCCCGTCATTCGCCGGTTCATGGCAACGAGTCTAGCAGACGGCGCGGGTGACCTTCGATCCACGGGCAGGTGGGCGGCGCGCGAGCCGATGCGCCCTGCCCGGCCGGTGGCGCGCAACCGGCCGGGGTCGTCGCCCGCAGTGAGGGCGTCCCGTGGTCGTGGTGGCACAATGGGGGCATGGTCGACAGCCGGGCCGGAGCCGCCTCCGCCGTCACCGACTTCCTCCGTGCACGGCGTCGCGCCGACGTGCAGGCCGTGCTGTCGCTGTTCTCCGGTCAAACCCGGGAGCTGCTCCCCTACGAGGAGGTGCGCCGGCGTCTGCATGCCGTGGAGAGCGCCGCGAGACACCTCGAGGACGTGCCGCTCGACGCCATCGTGGGAAGCGTCGACCGCTACCAGGACTTCAACCGCGGCTTCCTGCCGCGGATGGACAGCGACCGCGACCGCTGGGTCGGCGTGAAGCTCGCCATGACCGGCATGGCCGGGGTGCCGCCCATCGAGGTGTATCGGCTGGGCGACGCCTACTTCGTCAAGGACGGCAACCACCGGGTATCGGTGGCGCGTCAGCTGGGGGCGCCCACCATCCAGGCCGTGGTGACGCCGGTTCACGCCCGCGTTCCCCTCTCGCCCGAAGACGACCCCGAGGACCTGATCGTCAAGACCGAGTACGCCTCCTTCCTGGAGGAGACCCGCCTCGACGAGCTGCGTCCGGACGCCGACCTGACGGTCACCGCTGCCGGTCAATACCAGGCGCTGGCCGAGCACATCCGGGTGCACCGCTACTTCATGGGCATCGATCTCGACCGTCCGGTCACCTTCGAGGAGGCGGTGACGCACTGGTACGACGCGGTGTACCTGCCGGTGGTGGAGGCGATCCGTGTGCACGGCCTGCTCGAGGGCTTCGAGGGGCGCACCGAGACCGACCTCTACCTGTTCCTGGCGGAGCATCGCGCTCGTCTCGAGCAGGCGTTCGGCTGGCGCCTCCCCTCCACGGCGGTGGCGGCCGGCCTGGCGCCGAGCCGCAGCCTGCACCCCGACGAGCGTGCCGACGAGCTCCTGGAGGCGTCGCGGGAGACGCCGGAACGGCGCCGGGAGGCCATCTGCCTGGTGCGGGAGATGCTGGTGTTGCAGCAGGGGCGGCCGCTCGACGAGGCCGCCCTGCAGACCGCCCTCAACGTGGCCCGGTTCGAGGGTGCCACCCTGTATGCCCTGCGCCTGGGATCGGACGTCGTTTCGACCGAGGGGTTGGAGGCCGAGCGCCGCCATTTCGAGACGGCCTGCGAAGCCGCCGGCGTCGAGGGGCAGTTCGCCGTGACCGAACGCGACGCCGTCCGCGAGGTGCGCGAGCGCGCCGCGTACCTCGATCTGGTGGTCGGCGCGATGGTCGATGAGGAGAGCGGGGAGCGGCGTTTGATCCCGGAACTCCGCGGCCTGCTGCGACGCTGCCCGCGCCCACTGTTGGCAGTGCAGCACCTTCCGTCCGGCCTGCAGCGGCCGTTGCTCGCCTACGACGCCGGGATCAAGGCCGACGAGGCGCTCTTCGCGCTCGCCTACTCGGCCGTCAAGCGCGGCCTGAGACCGGTGGTGCTCACCGTCGCCGAGCACGGACGCGGCGGCAGCCCGCTGGACCGTGCCCGCAGCTACCTGGGGCGTTTCGACATCGAGGCCACCTACATCTCGGCGCATGGACCGGTGGGGGAGGCCATCCGGGAGGCGGTGCAGGGTCAGGGCTGCGACGCGGTGTTCATGGGGAGCTACACCTACAACCGCTGGTTGGAGGACGTCGTGGGCGGCATCCTCGAACAGGTGCTGGTCGAGTGTGACGTCCCCGTCCTGGTGACCTGAGCGGGCGACGCCCGGCCCTGGTAAGCTGGGGCGCTATGGCCAAGACGCAGGCCCTCACGCCCCAGTCGGAAGACTTCAGCGCCTGGTACAACGAGATCGTCTACCGGGCGGATCTCGTCGATCAGAGCCCCGTGCGGGGCAGCTTCGTTATCAGACCGTACGGCTACGCCCTGTGGGAACATATCCAGCACGATCTGGACGCGATGTTCAAGGCCTCGGGTCACGAGAACCTGTACTTCCCGCTGCTCATCCCGGTGAGCTTCTTCGAGCGCGAGGCTCAGCACGTCGAGGGCTTCTCGCCGGAGCTCGCCGTCGTGACGCACGCCGGCGGCAAGGAGCTCGAGGAGCCGCTGGCCATCCGCCCCACATCGGAGACGATCATCGGGGAGCTGTACAGCAAGTGGGTGCAGTCCTACCGGGACCTCCCGCTGCTGTACAACCAGTGGTGCAACGTCGTTCGCTGGGAGATGCGCACGCGCCCCTTCCTGCGGACCTCCGAGTTCCTGTGGCAGGAGGGGCACACCGCGCACGCCAACGCCGAGGAGGCGCTGGAGGAGACGCGCCGCATGCTCGACATCTACGCCACCTTCGCCGAGGAGTACGGTGCGGTTCCGGTGGTTCGGGGCGAGAAGACCGAGGGGGAGCGCTTCGCGGGAGCTCGCATGACGCTCACCATCGAGGCCATGATGCGCGACATGCGCGCCCTGCAGACCGGCACAAGCCACTACATGGGCGAGAACTTCTCGCGCGCCTTCGACATCACCTTCAACGACGTGAACAACGAGCAGGCCTACGCCCACACCACCTCGTGGGGCTTCAGCACGCGCTTCATCGGCGCGCTCATCATGACGCACGGCGACGATCGCGGGCTCGTCCTGCCACCCAGGCTGGCCCCGCACCAGGTGGTGATCGTGCCCATCTTCCGCGCCAACGATCCGGATGCGCGTGAGCTGGTCATGGCCGAGGTACGCCACCTCGCCGACGCGCTCCGAGCGCTCGGCGTGCGTGTCAAGGTCGACGACCGGGAGGGCATGAGCCCGGGCTGGAAGTTCAACGACTGGGAGCAGAAGGGCGTCCCGCTGCGCATCGAGCTGGGACCGCGCGACGTGGGGCAGGGCAGCGGCATCCTGGCCGACCGGCTCTCGGGCGAGAAGCGGAGCGTCCGGCTGGAGGCGCTGCCCGACACGGTGGCCGAAGAGCTGCCGAAGTTCCAGGCCGCCCTGTACGAGCGCGCACGTGCCTTCCGCGAGGAGCACACCTTCGAGGCGCACAGCTACGAGGAGCTCAAGGAGATGGTGGAGCACGGCTTCGTGTACGCCACGCACTGTGGCGACCCCGAGAGCGAGCGGATCATCCAGGAGGAGACCAAGGCCACCGTGCGCTGCATCCCGCTGGAAGGGCCCAGCGCCGAGGGGACGACCTGCGTGCACACCGGCCGCGAGAGCGGCTACGCCCGCAAGGTGATCTTCGCGCGCGCCTACTAGGGGTGCCCTCGCCGGGCAGGTGCCGTGTGTGCACACGCGTTCGGACGACTCGCCCCGTACAATGACGGCATGAGCATAGATCCCGACGACCGCGTTCTCGAGGCGCGCACCGCAGTCCTGCGGGCCGCCGTTCCGGCCGGCGTGCGGGTGAGTTTCGGTGATGGACGCCGTCGAAGCGACCTGACGCTGGCGCTGCTTCGGGGCGAGCGGCTGTCCGTCCTGATGCTGGCGCCGCGCCTGCTCGAACAGCTCCCAGCCGACATCGAGATCGTGCGTAGCGCCCACGTCGGCCAGAGCTACGAGCTGATGATGGCGCTCACCGAGAGGATCGACCAGCAGCCGCTACGTTCGCCCGAGCGGCGCGCCAAGCTGCGCCAGCTCGCCGAAGAGCCGATACCGGACGACGAGACCGCGACGCTCCTCGACGCCGGCGACCCTGCCTGAGGGTCGCGCGAACGGCCGATAGGCCTGTCCAGCACAAGGGTGCGTGCTTTCGGCGGCAGCCAGCGGAGAGCGCCGCATAGCCTATTGCATAGGCTGCAACTCCGTGCTAGACTCCCTGCCCGGGGATGAAGTTCCCCATGCGGCGGCCCCCAGGGCCCCAGCCCATGTCATCAGGGAGGTGAGGTCGATGATCCAGAACACCTGCGTGCACGTTTCGGGGCTCGCTCGTTGCGCTGTCGACCTGCGTCCCCCCGCCGACGTCGCCCGTAAGGGCACCGAGGTGGCCGGCCGGGGCGCCGGTGTGCGCCGCTCGCTCGAGGAGGGTCCCCCGCGGGACCGAGGGTCTGCCTAGCAGACTCCCGTCCGACACCCGATGTCGGCCCTCGGCGAGCCCTTCGCCGAGGCTTTTTTTGGCCCCAGTCCGCCATCACCCCATGAAGGAAACGAGGAGGTTTCGATGAACAGCTTCATGCTTCTGCAACGAATCCGCGCCCGCGCCGGCCAGCTCCGGCGCGAGCCCACGGCCGAGCGTCTGCGCCGTGCCGGATATGCCGACGGCGAACGCCGGCCCCGCATCACGCGACACTGGGCCAACCGCTAGCCCGCCGCACGGCCAGCAACGCGTGCGGCACGGCTCCAGAAGGCAGCGACGCCCTGAGGAGGGCAGCATGAACGGATGGTATTTCGGCGCAACCGTCGCCGCACGCGAACGCATGAAGGACTTCCGGCGCCAGGCCGACGATGCCCGGGCCGCACGCAACGCACGGCACCAGGCAGGTACCCTCGGCGGCCTGGTTCTGGCCCGCCGCAGGGCCGCGACGGCGCTGTACCGGCTCGCCGACGCGCTCGCGCCACGGTCGGTCTCCGGTCCCGAGCCGATGCGCGGGGCACGTGACGTCGGAGGACGCCCGGTCGTCTGATCCTTGACCGTTCGGCAACGCCTCGGCTCCCGTCCGACCGGGAGAGGGGCACCGCCGGGACGGAACGGAAGGGCCCGCAGCCTCGAAGGCTGCGGGCCCTTCCACGAGGGGTACGGCCGCAGGGAGTGCTCAGGGAGCGCTCAGCGGTCGCCTCTCATCAAGCGCTCCAACCAGAACGAGCGCGTGGGGAAGGCGGCGAAGGGGTTCTCGATGCGGGCGGGCTCGCCGTGGAAGCGGCGCAGCATGGCCTCGACCCGCGCGACATCGAGCTCCGCAGAAGCGCGTGTCGCGGTGGCCCTCGCGGGGGCGCGCCCCGCGATCCGGCCCGGCCCGTTGTGGGGGCGCGGGCGCTCGGGAGCGCGTTCGCTCCCTGGCAGTGGCATCCCGGCCAGCGTACGGAGGACGGTGGGCAAGGACCTCATGACCGCAGGGTAGGGCTCGGTCGCTTTCGGTTCTCTTACCGGGGCAAGTGAGGCCGTCACCGACGCGCGTGCGTCGCTTCGGTCGCGATCGTCGCGGGTGCGGTCGGTGCGATTCCAGTCGCTGCGATTCCAGTCGCTGCGATTTCAGTCGCTGCGATGTCCGTCGGTGCGGACGCGGTCGAGGATGCGTTGTACCTCGCGCCAGCGGAGGTCACGACGCATCGACCCGGTGGTGACGAACGCGAAGGGATCGCGTCCCCGGAAGCGCGCGATCATCAGGTCCCAGCTCATACGCCTGCGGCTCATGGGTCGGTAGAGCACGGCCGACGCCCCAAGGTCGTTGTCGAAGCGGTAGATGCGTTGCCGCCATTCCTCGAAGAGACGTGCGAGGTCGGCGTAGGCCCGGTCCAGGGCGTCGTCGGCCAACAGGCGGTAGGGCCCCTCGTACACCAGGTGGTCGGCGTGGCGATCCTCGAACTCGAACAGCAGCTCCGACGCTTCCATGGTCGATTCTAGGCAGGGGTGAGGGCGCGACACCGTGACATCGTCGACGCTTCGACGCTTGCCGGCGGCTGCGCCGGCGCGTACGCGGGCGCTCAGGACGGCGCTCACGACTCACGACAGCGCCAGCAGTGTCACTCCCAGGACCATGCCGAACGCCCCCGCCATGCGCCGGGATCCCTGTCCCTCGGCGAGCAGGCGCGTTCCCATCAGCGTGCCCACCAGGATGCTGATCTCGCGTGCAGGCGCCACCAGGCTGATAGGCGTGAAGGTCATGGCGGTGAGGACCAGGATGTACGCCAGCGGACTCAGTACGGCGATGCCCCAGGCCGCTCCGCGACTGTCGCGCCAGGCCTGCGCCACCGCCGCCCGGCCCCGCCATGCGACGGGGGCCAGCAGCAGCGCACGGCCGGCCTCCGAGAGGTAGCTGTACAGGAGCGGTGACGCGCCCAGGTGGGCGACGGCATATCCGTCCCAGACCGTGTAACCGCCGATGAACAGGCCGGTCGTGAGGCCGTAGACGAGCGCAGGGCGGCCGCCCCCGCTCGGCGCGCCGCGCGCGCCGCTGCCCGTGAGCACGAACACGCTCAACACGATCAGGATTCCCCCGGCGATCCCGAGGGTGCCGGGCCGCTCCCCCAGAACGGAGATCGCCAGCAGCGCTGCTAGTGCGGGTCCGCTGCCGCGGGCAAGCGGATAGACCAGCGACAGGTCGCCCACCCGATACCCGCGCTGGAGCGTGACGAAGTAAGCGACGTGGAGGACGCTGCTCACGAGCGCGAAGAGCACCGCCATGGGCCGCAGCGTCGGGTGCGCCAGCAAGAGGTAGGCGACTACCGCAGGGGCGTAGGCCACCAGCGTGAGAGTGGCGAAGAGCCAGACGAACTCGGCGCCTCCCTGCGCGCGTTTGGCGAGCAAGTTCCAGCTCGCGTGCAGCAGGGCGGCGGCGAGCACGAGGCCCAGGGCGAGGAGCGTCACGCGCCGTCGCCGCGGCCGGGGCCTAGGCTTCCTCCTCCAGCGTGCGGCTCAAGTACGCGTCCAGGTCGGCATGAACCGTGCGCAGCACGGTCTCGACCCAGGCGTCGCGTTCGAAGGCCAGCAGGCGAAGATCCCAGATGTCGGCAGAGAGCTCGGAGCCGGACACCGGCTCGAGCAGGAAGCTGCCGCTCGACGGCCGCATGTAGGTCTGCGAGCGCAACTCGGTCTCGTACGCCCAATGGGCGACCGTCACGAAGTCGTAGCTCGAGCCCTGATGCACGGAGATGAACCCGACGCCGTAGCGATCGGGGGTGGTCGCCGGCTGAGGCAGCGACGCGAGTGCGGTGTCGCGAGCGGCTTCCAACAGCGCGTCGAGCGGCTCCTTGCTGTGGTGCAGGATGTTGTAGACCTTGAGCCGCCAACCCTTCGCTTCCTTCAGCCCGACGAAGCGGATGCGGCGGGGTCGGTAGGGAACCTCCATGCCGCCATCTTACGGGGTCGGCCACCCTCTCCGACTGGCATACTGCGGGGCATGGCTACCATCGTCGCGCTCTATGCCGGCCGGATCGAGACCAGGGAGATGGCGGGTCGCGAAGCTTCCACCGCCATCGGCAAGACGCCCGCGCATGGAGCGGTGCGGCTGGGCGCGCTGGGGTTGGAGGGCGACCAGCAGGCGGACACCAAGAACCACGGCGGTCCCGACCGGGCCGTGTGCGTCTACGCCGACGAGCGTTACGCCTACTGGCAGGAGCGGCTGGGGCGTGCGCTGCCGACGCCCGCTTTCGGCGAGAACGCCAGGGTCGCAGGTCGGCTGGAGGAGGACGTCGTGCTGGGCGAGGTCTGGCAGGTCGGCGGCGTCCGGCTGCAGGTCACCGAGCCACGCGTGCCCTGCTGGATTCCCGCCGCGCACAACGGCGAGCAGCGTCTCACGGCGTGGATGTCGCAGACGGGCTACACCGGCTACCTGATGCGCGTGCTGGCCACGGGCATGCTCGAGCCGGGGTCGGCGATCGAGGTGGTCGAGCGCCCACCGCGCCCGCTCTCGGTCATGGAGCTCAACCGCGTGTACTTCCGCGATCGCGACGATGTCGACGGTCTGCGCCGCGCGCTGGCGTGCGACGGACTGCTCCCCGACTGGCGCGTCTCGCTCGAGGACCAGCTCCGACGCGCGGGCGGGTGAGGCGGGCAACCGGACCCGGCCGCCCGCCTCCGCTGCGCCCGCCCCCAGCCCTGGCGCATGGGACTCCTGCTCATGGGAACGCCCCGCAGGACGGACCTGCGGGGCGGCGCCGTTGAGGCGAGCGGAGCTCCTGTTCAGTCCACGTAGGTGAGCCAGGCGTCGAACTCCCCGATGCGGCCCTGGACCACGTCGAGGTAGGTCTTGCGCATGGTGAGTGCGAACTCGCCGGCCACCCCGTCGCCGATGGGGCGGCGATCGATCGAGGCCACCGGCGTCACCTCGGCCGCGGTGCCGACCATGAACACCTCGTCGGCCGTGTACAGCTCGTCGCGCGTCGCCATGGTGTTCTGCACCTCGGTGCCCATCCACTGAGCGATGCGGATGACGCTGTCGCGGGTGATGCCGCGCAGATTGACGGAGTGCGCGATGGGGTAGAGGATGCCGTCACGGACCATGAACAGGTTCTCGCCCGAGCCCTCCGCCACGAAGCCCTGCTCGTCGAGCAATAACGCCTCGTCGTAGCCGTTGGCCCTGGCTTCCTGGTTGGCCAACACGGAGTTGACGTAGTTGCCGCCCGCCTTCGCCTTGGTGGGCATGATGTCGCCGGAGCTGCGGCGCCACGAGCTCGTCATGAGCGCCACGCCCTTCTGCACGCCCTCGTCACCGAGGTAGGTTCCCCAGGGCATGGTGGCCACCATGAAGTGCACGCGGTTGCGGCCGGGGTTCACGCCCAGCGACTCGGCGCCGTACCAGAGCAGCGGACGGATGTAGCAGGACTTCCGCTGGTTCGCCCGGATCGTCTCCAGGATGGCGTTGTTGATCTCGTCGGCGGTCACGGGCGAGCGCATGCCGATGATCTTGGCCGAATCGAGGAAGCGCTTGGTGTGCTCGGGAAGCCGGAAGACTGCGGCGCCGCGCTCGGTCTCGTAGGCGCGGATCCCCTCGAACACGCTGGTGCCATAGTGCATCGCGTGCGTGAGGACCGAGACCTTGGCTTCCTCGGGGGCGACCAGGCTGCCTTCGAACCAGATCAGGCCGCTGTCCACGGCCGAAGTGCTGGAAGGTGCGGGTTTGGATGGAACCGCCATGCGAACCTCCTGGAATGCTGCTGCCATCATAAGGCTCGAGGTCGCGCCGGCCACCGCCGCCGAACGACAACCGGACACCTGCCGAGCCTGTTCTGAACGGCCCTCGACCGAGCGCCGGACGCCCGCCCGCGGGTCGACCGCGGGTACACTACCGGCATGAACCTCCTGGTGACCGGCGGCGCCGGCTACATCGGCAGCATCACGGCGGAGCGGCTGCTCGAGCGCGGCCATCGCGTGGTCGTCCTCGACAACCTCTCGACCGGGCACCGGGACGCCGTCCCGAGGGGAGCCGCCTTCGTGGAGGGGGATGTCGCCGACCCCGAGCGGGTGGGCGCCGCCCTCGAGGAGCACGGCGTGGAGGCGGTGCTGCACTTCGCCGCGGTCTCGCTGGTGGGCGAGTCGATGGAGCGCCCACTCGCGTACTTCCGCAACAACACCGCCGGTAGTTTGGCGCTGCTCGAGGCCATGCTGGCCCGCGACGTGCGGCGCTTCGTGCTGTCGTCCACCGCAGCGCTGTTCGGTACGCCCGAGAGCGTACCCATCCCCGAGGAGGCGGAGGTTCGCCCGGAGAGCGTCTATGGCGAATCGAAGGCCCTCATCGAGCGCATGCTCCACTGGCTGCAACGCACCGCCGGACTGGGCTACGCCTCGCTCCGGTACTTCAACGCCGCCGGCGCCAGTCCTCGACTGGGGGAGGACCACCGTCCCGAGACGCACCTCATCCCGCTGGTGCTCCAGGTAGCGGCCGGTCGGCGCGAGCGCATCGCGGTGTTCGGCGAGGACTACCCCACGCCCGACGGCACCGCCGTGCGCGACTACATCCACGTGCTCGACCTGGCCGAGGCGCACGTGCTGGCGGTGGAGACGCTGGCGCCGGGCGAGGCGCGCGCCTACAACCTCGGGAACGGCAACGGCTTCTCGGTGCGCGAGGTCATCGAGGTGTGCCGTCGCGTCACGGGACGCCCCATCGACGACCGGGCCGCGCCGCGCCGCGCCGGCGATCCGCCGGCGCTGGTCGCCGACGCCCAGCGCATCCGCCGCGAGCTCGGCTGGCAGCCGCAGCATACGGACCTGCAGGCCATCGTGGCCTCGGCCTGGGCCTGGGCGCAGGCGCATCCGGACGGGTATCCCACCTGAAGGAAGGCCCAAGATCCCGGGTGCCGGTTCTCATGCCCCCATGTGTTATGACTATCCGGTCACAGCAGAGCCCGCCGTTCGCGCCCAGGACGGGCGCCGGCTCGCGCGGGCCCGAGAACGCGGGCGCCCGCTCGCAAGGCGCCATGCTAAGCTGTGCTGATTTGGAGAATGCCATGAGACGACTCGTGTTCTCGCTCGTGCTGGTGCTGGCGTCGGCGGCGTTCGCCCAACAGAGTGCCGAACTGAGCGGCATCGTGAAGAGTGAGCAGACGCTTCCGGACGGCACGAGGGTTGCCATCCATGTGGTCGACAACAACAACGTGTGGGGTCTCGAGGTCGCCAGCGTGGCGCCCGTCGGCGGGACCTTCAAGCTCATCGCGAAGCCCATCCCCCAGGACCAGCTCCGTCCCTTCCTCAGCGGTTCCGTTTTGCTGCCCGGCCTGCAGAACGAGTACACCGTCACCCCGGTCGACACCAACGCCGGCGACCAGGTGAACTTCGCGGTCGGGCGCATCAACATGTACGTCGACAAGAACGGTAACGGCGTGTTCGACCGCGTCACCGACCCCTGGTTCATCGGGGTGCCTAGCCTGGAGAAGCCCGTCGGCTTCTTCAGCCTGCTCTACGTCGATCGCGCCGCGGTCCTGACCGGAGGCGGCACCACGCTGCAGCTCAAGCCGGGGTGGAACGTCTTCACTGTGCGCTTCCCCGGAGACAAGCCGGTGTACGCGGTGCAGCCGAGCGTCACCGACATAGCCCTGGATGTGTTCCTGCCCTGACCAGCGGCCGGCGTGATGCCGTGCTCGCCGACAGTCACGGCCGAGCGCGTCCTGCTACGCTTGGTCCATGAGTGTTTACGAGGGGACCTTCCAGGCTTCCGGCCTGCGCTTCGGCATCGTCGCCAGTCGCTTCAACGATCTCGTCACCCGCAGGTTGCTGGAGGGGGCCCGTGACGGCCTGAGGCGTCATGGCGTCGACGACGCCTCGGTCGACGTGGCGTGGGTGCCTGGAGCCGCGGAGATCCCCTTGACCGCCAAGCATATGGCCGAGACCGGTCGCTACGCCGCGGTGCTCACCGTGGGGGCGGTCATCCGCGGTGCCACCAGCCACTACGACGTGGTCTGCTCCATGGTCTCCGGTGGCGTGTCGCGCGCGGCGCTCGACACCGGCGTGCCGATCGTCTTCGGCGTGCTCACCACGGACACGCTCGAGCAGGCATTGGAGCGCGCCGGGAGCAAGGCCGGCAACAAGGGCTTCGAGGCGGCCATGGCCGCTCTGGAGATGGCCACGCTGCTCGGGTCGCTGGACCAGGGGTAGCGCGACGCGCCCGCGAGTGGGCAGCGGCGCGAGAGGAGGGTGAGGATGGGACGGTTCGGTCTGGCACAGGTGGCGGTCCTCCTGGCGTACATGGGTACCGTGGCCGTGAACGCACTGGCGGTCCTCCTACCGATCGGCGGGAGGACCACGCAGGAGGTCTCCGCGCTCTACCCGGCGTTGTTCGTGCCCGCGGGGTACGTGTTCTCGATCTGGAGTGTGATCTACCTCGGTCTGGCGGCGTACGCCGTGGCGCAAGCCGTGCCGCCGCTGCTGCGCGACGACCGGGTGCGCTCGGTGGCCTGGTGGTTCGTGCTGTCCGGCGTGCTGAACAGCGTGTGGCTGGTGCTCTGGCAGACGCTCCGCATCTACTGGACGGTACCGGTCATGCTGGCCCTGCTGCTCACGCTCATCGCCATCTACCGCGGCCTGCGTGTCGGTCGCGGCGCCGGACCGGCCGAGACCTGGCTGGTCCGCCTGCCCTTCAGCATCTACCTGGGATGGATCAGCGTCGCTACCATCGCCAACGTCAGCGACGCCCTGCTCCACGCGCAGTGGGGCGGCTGGGGGCTCTCCGACGTGGCCTGGGCCGTGATCATGCTGGCGGTCGCCACCCTGCTCGGGATCGTGATGCTGCTCCGCGAGCGCGACATCGCCTACGCCCTGGTGCTGGTCTGGGCTTTCGTAGGGATCGCGGTGGCGCAGCGCCCGGAGCCCGTGGTCGCCGGCGCGGCGCTGGCGGCGGCGGTGGTGGTCGCACTCGCCGTCTTGACCCTCGGCACGCGCAGGCGCAGCGGTGCCCGGTCGCCGGCGCGACGCGCTGCCTGAGGGCACCTCCGGCGGTATACTTCGCTCGAGGTGAGCGAAGAGCCAAAGCACACCTACACCGCGCTGGAGATCGTGCAGGAGTTCTTCCCGGCGACGCCGGCGCGGTTGGTCCCCCGCGACCACGCCTACAGGCTGGAGCGTGACGGGAGCGGCGATCTGCGTGTGATGGACGCCGCCGGGACCGAGCGGCTGCGCATGACGCCGGTGGAACGCGCCGGGAGCGATGTTGCACACGTGTGCTGCGACCTGTGCCACACAAGCTCGCCGCGCGAACACCTGCATCTGATGCGCTCCGAGGTGCCCGGCTCGGGCGGGCGCCGTTTCCGCTACCTCATGGCCTGCCGGGATACCGACGGTTGCGAGGCGCGCCGCTTCGACGACGCCAGCGTCGAGGTGCTGCTCGGCACGCGCTGACCCCGGCTTCCCGTTTCCGCTCCGGCTTCGCCGATCTTCGGACGCCCCGACGCGCCGTTCGCGCGGTCTCGGCTACCCCTGCACGCGTTCCGAACGCAGTTGGAGCGCCTTCGTGCGCTCGGGGAAGTGGCGTGTCAGCCTCGCCTTGCGCAAGTTCTCGCGCGCGATCCAGAGCCCGTCCCCGTCGCCACTCGCGAGCAGCTCCTCCAGCAGCGCGAAGCCGGACTCCGGTCTGGCGACGATGACCACGCTCAGGGTGTAGCCCAGCGCCTGCCGCAGCGTACGGACCGCGTTCGAGGTGCGGTTGCCGGACGCGAACAGGCGCGTCACGATCTCGCGGTGCAGCGTGACGGCTGCGTCGGCGATCTCGCCGATCGCCAGGACCGCCGGTTCGGCGAGGGCCGCCGCCACCGCGCGGAGCTCCAGCGGGCGACCTTCCTGCACCCAACTCTCGAGCGCCGTCAGGGTCGTCTCGCGGCGCGCCAGCAGCAGGCGCTGCAACCCCATCGCCGCGGCCTCATGCAGGCGCCAGCGCGGATCGGCCGCTGCGCCGCGCGCGATGTCGAGGGCGGCCGCCGTGCGGTCTTCGACGAGGCACGCCACCGCAGCGGCGCCCAGGGTGCCGCAGAACGCCACGAACTCGCCGGGATCATTCACCGGTGCGCGGTGGGCCGACAACGCCGCCAGGCTGCTGCACAGATCCCACCAGGGCGCTGGCTCCTGCGCCGCGCGGCCGGCGACCTCCTCGGCGAACGCCGCGGCCAGCTCCAGGTTGGCGCGCGGGCCCGGAAGGTGGCTGTACTCCAGGAGCACGCTCCTCACAGGGGCGTCGGCGAGCGAGTTCCGGTAGCGGTCCAAGGCGGCGAGGAGCGCCGCGGTCTCGGGTCGTGGCCGCGTAGGCATGCCTCAGTTTGGCGCCCCGACGCTCCCCGGGGGCCTGCCCAGGTCACCGCAGGTCGCGCTCGCGGGGCCGCGCTGCGTCCCCTGGAAGTCCACGGTCGGGGCCGAAGAGGGTCCATACGCACTAAGCTGGCTCGAGGCTCGCCGCCCCGACCCACGGCGGGCCGGCATAGAAGCGGAGCGGCCGATGCGGCCGCATCCATGGGCGGGAGAGGGACGGTGCCGGCGATGCCTGAGGAGCCGCCACGCGACGGAACGCGCCTGGGCCGCGAGCGCCTGCTGGAGCACTGGCAGGACGAGGGGGATTCTGCCTTCCTCTACGACCACTTGGCCCGACGCATGAAGGACGGCGAGACGCGCGCGACGCTCGAGCGCCTGGCACAGGACGAGCGCGCGCACCAGCAGGTGTTCGCGTCGCTGCTGGGCGAGGTCCCACGGTTCGCGCCCTCGGCGCGCACGCGTATGCTGCTGCTCGGTTCCCGGATGCTTGGGCCGCGGCTGGTGCTGGCGCTGGCCACCAACGAGGAGGGGGCCGAGGTCGCGCGCTTCCTGCAGGAGGCGCAGGACGGCGTCGACGAGCCGTGGGTGCAGCGGCTGGCACGTGAGTCGGCCCACCATGCCAGCGTGCTCGCGCGCCTCAGCGGCACCTCGGGCGATCCCTGGCACCATGTCGACTCCGGCGGTCGCCTGCGGAACCTCGTCTACGGCTTCAACGACGGACTGACCGCCAATTTCGGACTCATCGCCGGCATGCTGGGCGCCGCCATCCAGCGCGACGTGGTGTTGCTGAGTGGCTTCTCGGGGCTGCTGGCGTCTTCGCTGTCGATGGCGGCGAGCGGCTATCTGGCCTCCCAGAGCCAGCGCGAGGTCGACGCCAACGAGATCAACACCCAGCGCGCCGAGCTGATGCTCTTCCCCAGGCGTGAGGAGGACTACCTCGCAGGCCTCTACGAGGAGAAGGGGCTCACCGAGGACGAGGCGCGCAGTGCTGCGCGCCGCGTCATGGCCGACCCCGAGGTGGCGTTGCGCGAGCTGGCGCGCGAGAAGCTCAAGATCAGCGAGGAGGCCGATCCCCCACTGGTGGAGGGCGCGACGACGGGGCTGGCGACGGTGTTCGGGGCGCTGGTGCCGATCGTGCCGTTCTTCTTCGGAGGTGGGGCGGTGGCCGCCTGGAGCGCGTTCGCCCTCGCCATGGCGATGCACTTCGTGGTGGGCGCGGCGCGGAGCGTGTTCACCGGCCGGCCCTGGTTGCGCAGCGGCTTCGACATGTTCGTGGTCGGACTGGGCGTCGCCGCCTTCGGGTACCTCCTGGGCTACCTGCTGACCGGCATCTTCCCGACCGGCTGACGGCGGCGGCCGGGCGCGGCTGCTAGGGTGGGGCCACGATGCGAGTTCCACCCCACGTACACGCGACTTCCGGTGCCGGCACGCGCCGCCACCGTACGGCCGCCTGATGGGCCGCTTCCGCGCCTCCTCGCTGGGATCGGGCGCCATCATCCTGGCGGTGCTGCTGCTGATCCTGCACCGCAACGGCACCGGCTTGCTGTTCCTGGTCGTCGGGGGCGGGCTGTTGTGGTACGGCCGCAACCAGCGCCAAGCACAGGAGCGCTCCACGCAGGAAGGCGAGGGCGCCGACGCCGGTGCCGAGGGTGAGGTGGTCGCCGGTGGCTCGGTTGCGGATGGCTCCGACGCGGATGGCTCCGAAGAGGACACCGATGCGCGGCGCCCGCACGACGGCGAGGCCTGAACCGGGCGCGCCGAGCACCCTCCCCGCCTGTTCACCCTGGGCGCCCGTCCGCCCTGCACACCCTTCGGTCCTGCGCGCCCGTCCGCCCTGCGCGCCCGTCCGCCCTGCGCGTCGCCGGCGAGGTAAGAAGGCCGTTAGTCGGCCGCTGCTAGGCTTCTACCATGAAGGAAGGGTCTCGCCCCATGAAGCGCTGCTCGGACACCGAGCTGGAGGCGATGGTGACGCGCTACGAACGCGCGCTGTTCGCCGGGACCTCCAGCCACCGTGACGTGGTGAAGCTGATCGCGGCCGAACAGGAGATCCTGCGCCGCGAGGCCAAGCGCGTCAAGCAGACGGTGAACGAGGAGCGCCGGGCCCGCACGGTCTCGAGCAGCGAGGGCTGGCTCTCGGTCACGCCCGAAGCAGCGCCCAAGCAGCGCCGGCCGAACTGAGCGCCCGGTCCTGAAGGGCCGCCACCGGGACGTCGTTGCTTCCCGCGCCGAGCCCGCCCGTCAGTGCGGCGAAGTGACGCCCGAGCCCTTCTCGTTCGACAACGCCAACCCCACCACCACGGGATCGTGATCCGACGCCCGGTAGGGCGTCCGTGGCGCCGGCACGAACGCCGGCGCGTGCCCGAAGGCGCCGACCAGGGCGGACTCGTCGGCGTCGATGTGCCAGATGGCGGACCCTGCGAGCTGCGGCGCCAGCGCGGGGCTCGCCAGCAGGTAGTCGAGCGTCCCGGAACGGCCGGCGTAGACGTAGCTGTAGCGGTCGCGCGCGGGCAAGGTGTGCGCAGCGTCGACGAAGCCGGCGCCCTCGAACAGCCGCAGTGGCGGCTCGGCGGCGTAGCTGTTGAGGTCGCCTGCCAGCAGCACGTCCCGGTCCCCGGTGGTGCGCTGCAGGTGGGCGACGAATTCGAGGACCGCCTGCGCCTGTGCGCTGCGGCGCAGGTTCCAGCAGCCCGAGCCGCGGTCGATGTCTCCGGCCGCGGGACAGCCCCCCTTCGACTTGAGGTGCAGCGCCACCAGCGTGAACACACCGCCGCCGCGCTGCCGGAAGGTCGCGGCCACCGGCGCGCGTTCGAACAGCGGACGGGGATCGCTGGCGCTCGCCACGAGCTCGAGCGCCGACGGCCGGTAGAGCACCGCCTGCTTGATCCGGTCGCCACCCACGCCGCGGGCCGGGTCGGCGACCGCGGCATACACGTTGCCGCCGAGGCGCGCGTTGAGCGCCGCCAGGAGGGCGTTCTCGCTGCGCATGCCGTCGTTCTCGACCTCCTGCAAGGCGATCGCGTCGGCGTCCAGGCCGGCCAGGGCGGCGACCAGCTTGGCGCGCTGCAGCGCGCGCTGGCCGGGGCTGCGCGCGCCGCGCTGGCCGAGGGTGGTGAAGTAGTTGTGGACGTTGAAGGTGGCGATCCGCAGGGTGCCCCCGACGGGCGGTGGGGCCGCGGGGCGGGGGTTGGTGGCGACGAGCCGCGGCGCGGTCACCGGCTCGAGCCGGTAGCGGTCGATCCCCGCCGCATTCACCACCGCCGTGACGTCGCGGACGCTGTCTCCCACGCGCGGTGGACGCCCGGTCCGGAGCAGGTAGGGGACCGGCGTCGGGTCGCGTCGCCGGCTGCCGTCGTCCAGCACGATGCCTCCCGGAGTCGATGCGGCCGTGCCCGAGCCTTGCGTGGCTGCGAACAGCCTCGCGGCGGCCAGCCCGAGCTCCCCGTCGCGCGCCAGCGGGTACACGTCGGTGACGACCAGCGGCCCCGGGAGCGTCACCAGCATGCCTTCGAGCGCCTCCCAGGCGGCGGGTCCGTCGACCGGCAGGCGCACGATCCTTGGTGGCGGGAGCGCGGCGCTGCCGCAGCGCTCCAGCCGCGAGACCGAGCTGAGCTGCGTCATGCCGCCCGTCTCCCGCACGTTGCCGGCGACCCGGACCGCGTCGCCGGGACCGGGCGAACGCGCGCCGCCGGCGATCCTCACGAAGAGCCCGTCGGACGTCGCGGGGTCGCCGTCACCGACCGCGTCCTGTAGGAAGAAGCCCTCCAGACCGTCGGCGCCGGGGAAGGCGGCGGTCACGACGCCCTGCACGGTGACGTCCCTTCCGGCCAGGGGCGAGGACGGGCCGTCACCCTGGACGGCGGCGATGGCGGTGATGCCGGTGCCGACCGGACAGCCGGCGATGGCAGGGGTACCGGCCGCCAGCAGCGCCGCCAGCACGAGTCCCCGCAGCAGGCGTGGCATGGCGTAGTCTACCGGCCGGCGCGGGGCGGCCGGATCCCGTTGGCGGTCGCGAGCGCGCGTTCGGGACTCCGACTCGACCCCGGTGCCGTCGCTTGCCGTTCCCGTGCCGCTCAGAAGATCGCGGGACGCGCCGCTGTAGGCTGGGGCATGCCGATCCGCGACGACTTCATCCTGCGCATGCTCGACCAGGTGGGCGAGGCGATCGCCCGCGTGCTCACCGGCCGAAGCCCGGGCGCGGAGCAGATGGCGGAGCAGGAGCTGACCAGCGCCTACCAGGAGCTCACCGGGTCCGGCCGGGCGCTGGTGGCGCGACTCTCCTCGGAGCAACTGCTGGCCATCCTGGGCGCGCCCGCGCGCTTCCATCGCGAACGCGGCTACGTGCTGGCCAGGCTGCTGGAGGTCGACGCCACGCTGATCGAAGAGAGCGGCGGGGAAGAAGATGCCGCGGCGGCCGCGCGCCTGAAGTCGCTCGACCTCTTCCTGGAGTCGGCTCGGGCCGGCCTGGACGAGGAGGACCTGGGCGAGCGTGTCGCCGGTCTGCGGGAAGCGCTGGCCGCGCTGCATCTCCCCGAGGCCAGCCACTGGCGGGTCTTCGAGTACGTTGCGGACGAGGGCCGCTACGCGGCGGCCGAGGACCTGCTCTTCGAAGGGCTCGAGCGCTTCGGCCCTGCCCACGCCGTCGCCGAGCGCGGCCGCGCCTTCTACCGCGCCCTGGACGCCCTGGCGGACGCCGACCTGGAGGCCGGCGCGTTGCCGCGGACCGAGGTGGGCGAGGGCCGGACGACGTTCGAGGCCGAGCTGGAACGCGCTCCGAGCGAGGAGACGCGGTGAGTGCGGCGCCGCTCGGTCGCTGGGCCTCGACGCGGGCGCGGGCGATGCCCGCCAGTATGTTCGCCACCATGGACGCCGCCAAGGCCGAGGCCCGCGCGGCGGGCAGGGACGTCATCGACCTCTCGATCGGCTCCTCCGACCTGCCGCCGCCCCGAAGCGCCGTCGACGCACTGCGCCGCACGGCGGACGACCCGTCGGCCTATGGCTACTGTCTCCAGGCGTGCACGCGGCCGCTGCGCGAGGCGGTGGTCCGCTGGTACGCGCGCCGCTACCCCGCCGCGCCCGCCCTCGATCCCGATCTCCACGTGCTTCCCCTGATCGGGTCGCAGGAGGGGCTCGCCCACCTGCTTCTGGCCGTCGCGGATCCCGGCGACACCGTTCTGATGCCCGATCCGGCGTATCCCTCGTACTTCGGCGCCGCCGCACTGGCCGGCGTGGAGCGCGTGGCGATGCCGCTGCTGGAGGAGAACGGGTTCCTGCCCGACCTCGCGGCCGTGCCCGGAGAGGCCGCCGCGAAGGCGCGTGCGATGGTGCTCAGCTACCCCAACAACCCCACGGCCGGCGTGGCGGACGCGGCGTTCTTCGACCACGCCATCCGCTTCGCGGCGGAGCGCGGGATGTTGCTGGTGCACGACTTCCCCTACGTCGATACGGTGTTCGGCGACTACCAGGCGCCTTCGCTGCTGGCGCGGCCGGGCGGGCTGGCGACCGGCATCGAGCTCTACTCGTGCTCCAAGAGCTTCCACCTGGCCGGGCTGCGGATGGGCTGGGCCGTGGGGCACGAGGATGCCATCGCCGCGCTCGCCCGCGTCAAGGGCGCCATCGACTTCAACCAGTACCTCGGCGCGCAGCGCGCCGCGATCGCCGCGCTCGAGCAACCGCGCGAGCACCGCCGTGCCGACGCCGAGCGCTTCCGGCAGCGTCGCGACGCGCTGGTCGAAGCCTTGAACGCCTCCGGCTGGGAGACGCCCGCGCCGCGGGCCAGCATGTACGTTTGGACACGCCTGCCCGCCGGCCGCAGCGACTCCTTCGCCTTCTGCCTCGAGCTGGTGAGGGGCGCCGGCGTCGCGCTGGCGCCCGGGCGCGCCTTCGGGGAGCGTGGCGAGGGTTACGTGCGTTTCGCCCTGGTGCAGGAGCCCGAGCGCTTGCGCGAGGCGGTGGAGCGCATCCGCCGGTCGCTCGACTGAGCGGCGCTCACGGGGGTCCGATGCGCTCGCTCGTCCCCTCGGGAGCCGCATCTGCGGTGTCGGCGGACGCGCCCTCGCCGGCCGCGCTCTCCCTGGCGACGCGCACCGGCGGCTCTTCGTCGCGCCGACGCACCTCCCACAGCCCCTGGAGGTTGATGCCGAAGTGTGCCACCACCGCCGGCACCAGGCTGCCGGTTGTCAGGGTGAGCGCGCCGAACGTCAGGCCCGCGACCGCGGCGAACGCCGGGTAGGCCCAGGCGCGGCGCGGCACCGGGTGGAACAGCCCGAACAGCAGCGCCTGTGCCACCAGCCCCAGCAGCGGCATCAACGCACCCCGGAAGAACAGCTCCTCCGCGCCGGCGGTGGCGGCGGCCAGCAGCAGCGCCGTCCACGCCGGGAGCGCCACCGAGCGGAGCGCGCTCTCCAGCAGCCGGCTGGCGTAACGGAACGACGGCAGGGTCCGTTCCAGCAACCAGGCGGCGCCCAGAAGCAGGAGGGCGGTGAACATGCCGGCGAGGATCTGCTCGCCGAGACCGATGCGCGCGGCGTAGGGCCACGGGCGCAGCAGCAGCCAGACGCCGCCCAGGACGCCGAGCGCCAGGCTGGGCAGGAAGAGCAGGGCGCGGCGCAAGGGGCTCGTCACGGTCCCCACCCCTGCGCTTCGGCGTAGTGGCGCAGCAGCGCCTCGGCGTCCTCGGTCGTGGCGATGTCGCCGACCGCTTCGGCCTCGCGCAGGAGCCGCAGGGCCTCGCCCACCCGCGGGCCGGGCGGGATGCCGAGCAGGCGCATCACCGTCTCGCCGTCGAGCAGCGGCGCCGCCGCCGTTGGCTCGTCCAGGATGGCGAGCACGCGGGCCAGCGCCAGCCTGTACGCCTGCCGGCGGCCCTCGCTGGCGAGAGGACCGCGGGCGGCCTCGCGGTCGGCGATCATCAGCTTCAGGAGGTCGGGCAGGAGCGTCCCGCGGCGGTGCACGAAGCGCCGCGCCTCACGCTCGCCCCGGGGTAGCGGAAGCATGTGGTAGCGCACCAGCGACCCGACGCGGTCGGCGAGGGCGCGGGGTTGATGCAGCCGCGCCAGCGCCGTCTGGGCCAGCCGCTGCCCGAGCCGCGCGTGCCCGTAGAAGTGGATGCGCCCGTCCTCGCCGGGCCCGCGGGTGGCGGGCTTGCCGATGTCGTGCAGGAGCGTGGCCCAGCGCAGGGCGGCATCCGCTTCGGGGAAGCCCTGCACGAGCTGGTTCAGCGCCTCCAGCGCATGCCGTAGCACGTCGAGATGGTGGAAACCGCCCTGCTCGACGCCGCGGCAGGCGGCGAGCTCGGGCAGCAGCACGTCGAGCAGGCCGAGCTCGTCGGCCAGCGCCAGGCCGCGGGCGGCGGCCGGGTGGAGGAGAAGCAGGTCGAGCTCGTCGCGGATGCGTTCCCACGCAGGAAGCGGGTGCGTGCCCTCGGCCTGTCGCCGCGCCAGGCGCCGCACCGCGTCGCGCGTCGCGGGCTCGAGCGTCAGCTCGAGCGTGACGGCGAGCCGCACGCCGCGCAGCAGGCGCAGCGGGTCGTCGGCCAGCGAGGCCTCGGAGGTCATGCGCAACCGCCGCGCGCGCAGGTCGCGCACGCCGCCGAGCGGGTCGTGGACACGGCCGTCGAGCCCGGCGGCGACCGCGTTGACGGTGAAGTCCCGGCGCCGCAGGTCGGCCTCGAGGCCGACCGTCAGCGGTGCGTAGTCGCAGGTGAGCGCGCCGGCCACCACGCGCCAGTGGCCGCGTTCGGCGTCGAGGGCGAAGGCGCTGGCGTCGATGCCGGTGGCCGCCAGGGCCTCCGCCGCGCGCCGCGCCTCGTCCTCGGGCCGCTCCACCAGCCAGTCGACGTCGCGCGGCTCGCGGCCCGCCAGGGCGTCACGAACAGCGCCCCCCACCAGGAAGCCGCGATGGGGGAGCGGCGTAGACTGGGGCATGGCGATGCGCTCCGGGGGCGACGAGCGGCGCAGCCAGCGCATGGCTCCAATTACAGCACGCGCGGCCGGGGGCCGCCGGTGAGCCTGCGCGTTGGTCTGACGGGGAACATCGGTTCCGGCAAGTCGAGCGTTGCACGCCTGCTGCGGGAGCGGGGGGCGGCGGTCATCGATGCCGACGCGCTGGCCCGCGAGGCCACGCAGGACCCGAAGGTGCTCGAGGGCATCGCCCGCGACCTCGGCTCCGAGCTGGTGCGAGGCGGGAGGCTCGACCGCGCCGCCACGGCGCGCCGGGTGTTCGCCGATCCCTCGGCGCGGAGCCGGCTGAATGCCATCGTGCACCCCTGGGTACGTCGCGCCTCGGCCGAGCGCGCTGCGGCCCTCGAGGACGCCGATCCGGCGCCGCCGGTGATCGTGTTCGACATCCCGCTGCTCTACGAGAACGGGCTCGAGCTCGGCCTGGACGCAGTCCTCGTGGTGGACGCGGCACTGGAGGCGAGGGTGGAGCGGGTGCGGGCGCGCAGCGGCCTCGACGCCGCCGAGGTCCGCGCTCGCGACGCGGCGCAGATGCCGCTGTCCGACAAGGTGGCGCGCGCCGACTTCGTGGTGGACAACAACGCTTCGCCCGAAGCGTTGCGCGACCAGGTCGACGCCCTGTGGCGTAGGCTGCTGGCGCACGCCGGGCAGGGAGGAACCGATCGGGACCCGTAGGAGCGCGACCGTGCCGAACCCCACGCGGCCGGCTGGCTCCCTCCAGGCGTACGGCCACCCCGGCGCAGTGCCGGGGTGGCCGTGAGGCTCCGATCGAACGGGGGAACCCTCCGGTCCGGACCTGAAGGTCCGAACCTTCACGTGCCGATCATCGGGTGCGGACCCTCGTGCGGGATCCGCTGAGCGCCGACGCGCCTACCAGCTCACCTGGGTCAAGCCTTGCCCGGTGATGGTGCCGCCGGAGGTCTGCTGGTCGCTGTAGCTGCCGCCGAGGTGGCCTGCCACGAAGTCGATGAACTTCTGCAAGGCGTCCGTGGCGGCCTGCACCTTGGCGATGTCGAGATTCTGCGAGCCGCTCATGCCCGCGAAGGTCTGGATCCCGGTCACCAGCGACGCGCTGCTGTTCTGCATGCTGGCCTTGGCGTCGGTCAGAGTGAAGCTGTGGGCGTCCGAGGCCACCATCGAGCGCATGCTGGCGAGGGTCGCGGGCAGGGTGCCGGTGCTCTGCGCGGCCTGCAGCACGTCGTCGAGCGCCTTGTTGCTGGTGCCGATGAAGGCCTGGCCGTTCGATACCGCGTACGAGATCTTCACGGTCGGGGCGAGGGTGACGGTGGTGACGGTCACGTTGCCGACCTGGTGGGTGTCGGCCGGGGCCGGTGCGCTGTTGCCCGACGGGTTGGTGAAGCTGGCGAGCCGCGTGTCGAGCTTGGTGAACAGGTCGCTCAGGCCCTTGGTCGCCGCCGCATCGTCGCTGCTCTTCAACACGAACACGGTGGACCCCAGCACGTCGGTGCTGGGCATGCCGGCCTGTTGCGGTGCCGGCGAGGGGGTCGCGATGATGCCCACGTTGCCGCCCGACCAGGCGAAGAGGTCGGCCTTGAGGTCGATGCCGACCATGCCCTGGACGAACTGGTTCAGATCCGTCACGCCGAGCTGCGGTTCGCTGGCGACGAGGCCGCCGAGGTAGTCCCACCAGGCGCCCAGGTCGAGCGCGCTGCTGCTGACGCTGAGGGTGTCGGCGGGGGCGAGCCCCAGTGGGTCGGTCGAGGCCGGGCTGGACGAGGACAGCAGGGCGTACAGGGCCGGGTCCTTGTCGGACGGGCCCAGCAGCCGCAGGCTGTGCGTCTCGACGCCGTCCGCCGTGATCACGGTGACGCCGCCGCTGGTGCCGATGGTGGTGAGCGCGTTGGCGACGCGCTGCGCCAGGGCGTCCATGCCCTGGGCGGCCAGGAGGGGCTGCACCATGGAGGCGACGGGAGCGAGGTCGACGTAGGTCATGATGTTCCCGCCCCTGAGGGTGCCGAGGGTCGCCTTGTAGCCCGCGCTGTCGGTGAAGGACGGCTCGCTGGCGCCCTGCTGGCGGCGGAGCACGCCGCGAAGGGCGTCGGGGTTGTTCGACAAGGCCACGAGGGCGCCGTCCTGGGCGTAGGCGACCTGCGTGGTGGCGCCGTTACCGTCGTCGACCGTGGAGACGTAGAAGTCGATCTTGCCCTCGGTGAGCTTCTGGACGCCGGGCTGGCCGGCCTCCTTGGCGAGCAGCTTGGCGGCCGCCTGCTGCGCCTTGGCGTCCGCGTGGGCCACGAAGACCACGGCCGGGAGCGGGTTGCCCTGGCGAAGGGCGATCGCGAGGTAGGCCTCGTTGCCGAGGAGGTCCAGCGCGCCGAGCCCCTTCAGCTCCGCGGGCATCTGGCTCAGGTTGGGTAGGTTCGCCGACTGTTCGGCCTGCTTCTCGGCGGACGCGAACGCGTCCTGGAAGGCCTTCGCGACTCCAAGCCGCTCGAACTCGTCGAGGAACGGCTGGATCTTGGCCTGCTGGCCGCTGAGCCCCTGCACTCCGATGGCTGCCACGGTGTCGGGCGGCAGCAGGGAGCGCAGCGACTGGGCCAGTGCACCCGAGAACGCGGCGAGAACGAGGGCGACGAGTACGGTGCTGACGCGCTTCATGGGACCTCCGCTGGGGTGTCGATGTGACCTTGGCGCCGTGCGTCACGGCGCGTTCCCAACCACTATACGGGCCACCGCCGGGCGCACACGGCGCGTGTGTCCCATCGCACGACATGCCCTGCTGTGGGTGTGATCCGTCCGCCGGGGAGCGCCTACCGGCTGCGCTCCCCGGCGCGTGCGATCAGGCGCGGCGCGTGCGGGTCAGGCTCTCGCGGGCGGCGTCGACCACGTGTTGTGCCGTGAAGCCGTACTCCTTCATCACACGTGCGCCGGGCGCGGACCGCCCGAAGCGGTCGACGCCCAGGATGACGCCGGCGTCGCCGGCGTAGCGCTCCCAGCCGAGGGAGGCGCCGGCCTCCACGGTGACGCGCGCCTTCACGGAAGCCGGCAGGACCGCCTCCCGGTAGGCGGCGTCCTGCGCTTCGAACAGCTCCCAGCTCGGCAGGCTGATGACGCGCGCGCGCACGCCCTCCTCGGCCAGCGTCTGCTGCGCCTCCAGGCAGAGCGCCACCTCGGAGCCGGTGGCGATCAGGAGGGCGTCGGGATCGCCGTCGCCGTCCTCCTGCGAGAGTACGTAGCCACCCTTGGCTACGCTGCCTGCGGGCACGTCGAGCACGGGCACGTTCTGGCGGGTGAAGGCGAACGCGACGGGCCCGGTGCGGTGCTGCATGGCGGTCGCCCACGCCTGCGCCGTCTCGTTCGGGTCGGCCGGGCGGATCACGGTGACGTTGGGGATCGCGCGCAGCGCCATGAGCTGGGCGATCGGCTGATGGGTAGGGCCGTCGCCGCCGAGGCCGATACTGTCGTGGGTGAACACGTAGAGCACCGGCTGGCCCATGAGGGCCGACAGGCGCAGGGCCGGGCGCAGGTAGTCGGAGAAGATCAGGAACGTGGCCACGAAGGGGCGCACGCCGCCGTGCAGGCTGAGCCCGTTGGCGATGGCCGCCATGCCGTGCTCGCGGATGCCGAAGTGCAGGATGCGGCCGCCGTACGAACCACGTGCGATGGAGGCGGCGCCCACGATGTCGGTGTGGTTGGACCCGGCCAGGTCGGCCGATCCGCCGATCAGCTCGGGTACCCGGGGCGCCAGGGCGTTGATCGCCTGCTGCGAGGCCTTGCGGGTCGCTAGCTGGGTGCCCGGTTCGAAGGTCGGCAGGTCGGCGTCGAAGCCCTCCGGAAGGTCGCCGGACAGGGTCCGTTCGAGCTCGGCGGCGAGGTCGGGGTGCGCCTGCCGGTAGCGCTCCATGAGCGCCTGCCATGCCTGCTCGGCGCGCTGCCCCTCCTCCTGGACGGCCCGGTAGTCCTCCGCGACGTCGTCGGGCACGGTGAACGGCTCCCAATCGATGCCGAGGTTCTCCTTGGCAGCCTTCGCTTCCTCGTCGCCGAGGACGGAGCCGTGCACGGCGGACGTTCCCTGCTTGTGGGGTGCGCCGTAGCCGATGATGCTGCGCACGCGGATGAAGCTGGGGCGCAGCACCTCCCGCCGGGCCTCGGATACGGCTGCCTGCAAGGCCGCCACGTCGTTGGCGTCGTCGACGGAGGCAACATGCCAGCCGTAGGCCCGGTAGCGCTCCAGGACGTCCTCCGAGAACGTGATGTCGGTGGAGCCGTCGATGGAGATGTCGTTGTCGTCGTAGAGCACGATCAGCTTGCCGAGACCGTGGTGGCCGGCGAAGGAAGACGCCTCGCTGGACACGCCCTCCATGATGTCGCCGTCGGATGCGATGACGTAGGTGTGATGGTCGATCACGTCGAAGCCGGGTTGGTTGAAGCGCGCGGCCAGGTGGGCCTCCGCCAGCGCCATGCCGACGGCCGTGCTGATGCCCTGCCCGAGCGGGCCGGTGGTCGTCTCGACGCCGGGGGTGTGGCCGTACTCCGGGTGGCCGGGCGTCTTGCTGCCCCACTGGCGGTAGTGCTCGAGCTCGGCCATGGAGAGGTCGTAGCCCGTCAGGTGCAGGAGGCTGTACTGGAGCATCGAGCCGTGACCCGCCGACTGGACGTAGCGGTCGCGGTCGGGCCAGGCTGGATTCCTCGGATTGTGCTTCATCGCGTACCGGTACAGCAGGTAGCCGACCGGGGCCATGCCCATCGGCATGCCCGGGTGGCCGTCGCCCGCCGCCTGGGTGGCGTCGATGACGAGCGCTCGGATGGCGTTGATCGCACGCTGCTGGAGCGTGTCGTTGCTGCCCGTGGTGATGTTGTCGGTCATGCTGCCTCCTCGTCGGGGCGCGGGGCCGAACCGCTCCCGACCGACCCACCATAGCAGCGGCGGTCCGGGGCGCAGGTCACGTCGTCCACGCGTTCCCGAGCGGTCGAGCGGTCTTCAGGCCGTGCTCGCTTCGGCGTCCCCCTTGCGTTCGCGTCGCCGCAGGATGTCCTGCCGGACGCGCTCACCGGTCTCCCAGTGGCGCTTCTCCAGCGCGGTCTCCACCCGGAGCTGTGGCACGGGGGTGGGCCGGCCGTCCTCGCCGATGGCCACGAAGTTGAGGTGGCCGATGGTGCACAGCCGGCGCTCGCCGGTGATGGGGTTCTCGCCGTGCACCTCGCTGCGCACGATCATGCTGGTCCTCCCCGTCCAGGCGACGCGGCTCTTGAGCTCGACGATCTCGCCGACGTAGATGGGGTTGCGGAAGTCGACCGGCTCCGTCGAGGCCGTCACCGATGCCTGACGGCAGAAACGCACGCAGGCGACGCTGGCGTTGATGTCCATCCACTGAAGCACCACCCCGCCGAAGAGGGTACCGAGCGGGTTGACCTGGTTCGGGAACACCGTGTCGACGGTGACCACCCAGTCGGACACACGGATCTCGCTGGGGTCGATGGGCACGGTTTCAGTATAGAGGGCCGGTATAGGGGGCCAGTACAGAGGGCCAGTACAGAGGCGCGGGCTCCCGGCGTTCGCGTTGGCCCCTTGTATACTCGGCGGCGACGCGGGAGCACCACCCCCGCGGCTCGTGGAGGTTGAACCATGGCAAGCCGAGCGCTCTCGACGACGCTCATCCAGCGGATCCTTCCCGACCGGCGAGACCGCAGCGCCTTGCGGGCCGCCCTGCAGGTCGTGGTCGGCGTGGCCTTCCTGGCCGCGCTGGCGCAGGTGCGCCTGCAGCTCGGTCCGGTGCCCTTCACCGGCCAGACGCTCGGCGTGCTGCTCCTGGGCACCGCGTACGGCCTCGGCCTCGGCGCCCTCACCACGGCGGCCTATGTGGCGCTGGGAACGCTCGGCCTGCCACTGTTCACCGGCTGGCAGGGGGGCCTCGCCCACCTGATGGGACCGACCGGCGGCTACCTGATCGGCTTCGTGCTGGCTTCGGCGCTGCTGGGCTGGCTGGCTCAGCGCGGATGGGACCGGAGCTACGGCCGCACCGTCGGCGCCATGCTGTTGGCCGAGCTCGCCATCTATGTGCCGGGTCTGCTGTGGCTGCACGGCGTGCTGGGCGGGAGCTGGGCGCAGACGCTGGCCCTGGGACTGGTGCCGTTCCTGATCGGGGACGCGGTCAAGATGCTGCTGGCCGTAGGGTTGCTGCCGAGCGCCTGGCGGGCGCTGGGCGAGCGCTGAGCGAGCGCATGGCGAAGGGCGGCGCGGACGCCGAATCCGGGGCGCGTGCTGGTGCCGGCGCGGCCGCCGCTGCGGTGACCGATGGAGCTGTGGCGCGAACGCAGCAGCGCGCGCGAACGCGCTTCGCCGCGTCGGCGCAAGCCTACGTGAACAGCGTGACGCACGCCCGGGGGGACGAGCTCCCGCGCCTGGTGGAGGCGGCGCGCTCGCGCCTGGGCGACCTCACGGGGTGCCGTGCGCTCGACGTCGCCACCGGCGGCGGGCACACGGCGCGGGCCCTGGCCGCGGCCGGCGCGCATGTCACCGTCTCCGACCTGACGCCCGAGATGCTCGCCGCCGCCGAGACGCACCTTCGTGAGGCGGTGCCGGGTGCGGCGTTGGACTTCGTGGTCGCCGCCGCCGAGGCACTGCCCTTCGCAGACGGTGCGTTCGAGATCGTGAGCTGCCGCATCGCGGCGCACCACTTCGGCGACCCGCGTGCCTTCCTGGCCGCGGCGCGGCGCGTGCTGGCGCCCGGCGGGGTGTTCCTGCTGGTGGACAACGTGGCGCCGGAGGACCCGCGGCTGGGCGAGGCGATGAACGAGGTCGAGCGCCTGCGCGACCCGAGCCACGTGGAGGCCTACCGGGTGTCCACCTGGATGCGCTGGCTGGGGGAGGCGGGGCTCGAGCCCTACCTGCTCGAGCGCTTCTGGCGCGTCAAGCCGCTGGCCTCGTGGCTGCGGCGGGCCGACACCTCACCGGAGAACGAGACGGCGCTGCGGGCGTTGCTCGAGGGTGCCGACGAGGCGGTGCGGCGCTACCTGGTCGCGCCGGACGCCGGGGCGGGCAGGGCGTCCGAGCCCGAGCTCCGGCACGAGGTCATGCTACTGGCTGCGTCCGCGGGACCGGTCTGAGCCGACGTCGACGCGAGGGCGCGCTGTACCCTGGCGTCCCGAACGACGGAAACGCGCTCCCCAGCCTGAGCCGGGGAGCGCGCCGGTAACCCGCCAGAATCTCGAGGGAACCCTGAGGTTCCTTCTGAACTCAAGAAGGCGGTCCTGAGTTACCCTCGACGGGTACCTCCACTGGTCTCTTTACTCGTATGTATTAGGACCACCTCCTTTCCGTGGTGCGTCTACTATACCCCTGGATCGCGTCGCTGTCACGGGTTGGGGCTCACCGGGGGCTGTAGGCGATGACGTGCGCGCGGGCGCCCGGCGGAGACGGCGACCGCATGGCCCGAGGCAATGTGAAGCGGTGTCCGGACGATTCGAGGCGGGTTGGGAAGCGTTCGACGTGGTTGTCCTACACAGCGTGAGCGCTCTGGAGGACATCTGCCTCTTACCGTCGTGCCGGGCCAGGTGGATGGTGGCCTTGCGTTGCCTGACGCCAGCAAGTCGGTTTGGGGAGGGGGTGTGCTCGTCACCTGCGTGTTCTCAATGGGTTTTCAGGGAGAGCGTCAGGCGGACGGGCACGTGCTGGCGTGTCGGTGGCCCCGTGGTTCTCCTGACGGAGAGACCATCTCGCCGATGCAGAAGGGGGACCCGAAGTGTTGCGACCGTTCGGAACTCGGAATCGACGCCCAGCTGTCAGCCGTCTTCCCGTCCAGATTGTGGTCTCGGCGCTCGCGGTGGCAGCCCTCGCGCCTGTCGTATCGGCGCAGGCGTCTCCCACGGCATCGCAGCCGCCGAGTGAGCACGTGATCTCCGCGGACGAGACGGTCGTCGACACCGACGCCGGCAGGTTGATGGGGGCTCGCTACGAGGGCATCTATGACTTCCGCGGTGTTCAGTACGCGCAAGCCGAGCGCTTCATGCCGCCCGAACCAGTGACGCCTTGGGATGGGATCAAGCCCGCCGTGCACTACGGGCAGAACTGCCCGGTCCCACCGATGACGTCGGTGGCCAACGGGGAGTTGTTCAATCCGCATCGCTACCTGCCGGAGAGCGAGGATTGCCTGTTCCTGAACGTATGGACGCCCGGCATCAACGACGGCGTCAAGCGCCCAGTCATGGTGTGGATCCATGGCGGTGGGTTCACGAACGGCTCGGGCATCGAGCAGGTCGTGTACGACGGCCACAACCTCAGCAAGCGGGGGGACGTGGTCGTCATCTCCCTGAATCACCGGCTCAACGTACTGGGCTTCCTCGACCTGTCCGCCTACGGTCCTGCCTACAGGTACTCCGGCAATGTGGGCATCATGGATCTGGTTGCTGCGCTTCAGTGGGTGCACGACAACGTCGCGGCGTTCGGCGGCGATCCCGACAGCGTGACGATCTGCGGGCAGTCGGGCGGCGGCGCGAAGGTCGCGGCGCTCATGGGCGACCCGGCGGCCGAGGGGCTGTTCGAGAAGGGCATCGTTGAGAGCGGCGTCTGGGGCACTCTGTTCGCCGATCAGGCTTCTGCGCACCTGGTGGCGAAGTACACACTGCAGAATCTCGGGCTGACCGGTGATCAGGTCGATCGGTTGCGGGCTATCTCCTACGGCGAGCTCCTCGCTGCAGGGACGAAGGCCTTGACGCAGGTCGCCGATGCTGGGGCGGGGAGCTCGCGTTGGACTCCGGTGCTGGATGGGGATTACTTCCCTGTCATCCCGATCGGCGATGCTTGGGCTCCTCAGGCGAAGGACATCCCGCTTCTGATCGGCAACGTCCTGAACGAGTTCCAGACGATCGTCACGAAGGATCCGGGGGACCTCTTCGCTGACAACAAGGATGATTGGAGCAACCAGAAGGTTCGCGAGATGTTGGCGAAGCGCTTCGGTGACAAAGCGGATGCGGTGGCGAAGGCGTTCCTCGCGGCCTATCCGAACAAGACGCTCGCGGACGCCTACTTCCTGGACACGCTGTTCCGGCCGGGAACGATCCTCTGGGCGGACGCGAAGGCGCGACAGGGCGGAGCTCCGGTCTACAGCTACATGTTCACCAAGGAGTCACCGGTGATGGGCGGGATTGGCATGGCGTACCACTGCTCCGAACTGCCGTACGTGTTCGACAACGTTGGGTTGGTCCCGCAAGCGACCGGGGGAGACGCCGCAGCGTTCGCGCTGGCGGACAAGGTGAGTTCGGCCTGGGTGAACTTCGCTCGCGCCGGGAATCCCAGTGCCAGGGGTCTTCCTGATTGGCCGGCGTATACCTTGGGCACCAGGGCGACGATGATCCTGGACGACGTCAACCGGGTTGCCGACGATCCTGACGGGGCGTTGATGAAGGCAGCCGGCGCCCTCTGAATCGGAGCAGGTAGCGCCGGGCGGCGGGGGCCGGCGGTGCTGAAGCGGGTCGAATGGATCGAAGGACGGTTTCGGTCGACCATCGCGACGTCTGGCCGGCCGGCTTGAGGTCGGCCGGCGTTCGGGAGGTTGCGGGCACCGTTCCTGACAATGGAGCGGGCCGGCCACGAGGGCCGGCCCGCAAGCACGAGCGCGCGTGTGGCTCAGGGTTTGAAGACGAGGTAGCGGTAGTTGGTTTCGTCGGCGACGATCAACGCCTGGTCGGTCAGGAGGAACCCTGCCGGGTAGTAGAGCGTGCGCGCGGTGGGGGTGCCGGCCGTGTTTGTCTGGCCGTCGTCGTTCTCGGTGACGTGCGTGAAGTCACTCTGGCCGAGCACGTGAGCGGCGCTGGCGCCGTTCGTCGTGGGGATGCCGTCGAAGATCAGCACGCGGTTGTTGTCCGCATCGGCGACGAAGAGCTGGTTGCCGTTGCTCGCGAGGAAGTATGGAGTGTACATCCCGGCTGCGCCGGCAGCGGAAGCGTTGCTGGTCATGTCGGGCTGACCCACGACCACGTCGGCGGGCTGGGAGTTGCTGGTGGGGAAGGTGTTCCAGATCAGGACCCGGTTGTTGGCCTGATCAGCCACGATGAGGCGGGTGCCGTCCGACCAGACATCGCTCGGGTAGTCCAGCGTCGCGGCGGTGGCGTTGGTGCTATCGCTGCCGGCGCCGGCGTTCGCGTAGCAGCTGGTGAAGCTGCTCTGACCGAGCACGAGGTCGGGGGTGGCGCCGTTGCTGGTGGGGATGCTGTTGTAGATGAGCACCCGGTTGTTGTCGCTGTCGGCGACGATGAGCTTGCCGTTCACCGTGAAGATGCTCTCCGGGTCGTAGAGGCCCGTGGCGCTGCATGCGTTACCGCTGTTGCCGAAGGCGGTCTGGCCGACGACGAGGTCCGCCGGCGCCTGGGTAGTGGTCGGCACCGTGTTCCAGATGAGCACGCGGTTGTTACTGTATTCGTCCACGAGCAGTTTACCGCCCGCGCTCATCACGGTCTGTGCCCCGTCCATGCCATCGGCGGTCGAGCTGGTGGCGGACGAGGTCAGGTTGGCCTGGCCGAGCACGAAGTCGGCACTGGCGCCGTTGCTGGTCGGGATGCCGCTCGAGAAGCCGAGCACCCGGTCGAAGCCATAGTCAGGGAGGTACAGCACGCCGTTGACGAGTGCCGGGTTGCCGTAGGGGTCCCCCACCGACGTCGCGGTCGCCGAGCCGGCTGCGGTGTTGGTGGACATGTCGGGTTGTCCGATGACCACCGAAGCGTTCTGGAAGTCGGTAAAGCTGAGGAAGGGGTAGACCAGGGTGAGCGTGATGGTCGAGGTACCGGCCCCCGAGGTGGCGGTGACCACGATGCTGTTGCTGCCGTCGGCCAGCGTGAGCGGTGCACTGAAGCTACTGCTGGTGTGGGTCGTGCCGCTGACGGCCGCGCCGTTGAGCTTCACGCTCACGGCCGTGGCGGGACCGCCGCTGAGGGTGCCGGCGAGCGTCAGGCTGCGGCTCCCGACGATGCGTTGGCCGTCGGTGTTGGATGTCACGCTGATGGACACTTTGCTCGACGTCGAACAGCCGGCCAAGACCAGGGCCAATCCGAGAAGGGAAGCGTAGGCGAGTAGTTTCGGTCGCATCATATGTTGCCTCCAGAACGCACGTTTTCGGCATGCTAGCATCCTCGGGGGCGCGGCTCGAAGGATCGAGGAATCACTCCCTGCCGAAGTGCCTGAATTGTGAGTGTTCCCTCACTTCAAGATTCGACCCCCGGTGCGACAGGGCGTCTCTAGATGAGCACTCTCCATGGATGTGCTGATCGAAGGAGCTCACCAGGCAGAGCCTCGAGCACATTGGGCCGCGCGTCGGGCGCCGCGACGGGTGCCGCGACACCCGCAGCGGCCTCAGTAGAGCAGTGCCAGCGCCGAGGGATCCTCCACCAGCTCCAGCAGCCGGTCGGCCCACGCCGCCGCCGCGCCGAGCTCGACGCGGGAACGGTCGAACGCCAGGCGCAGGGTCAGCGCGGTACGGACCTCCGGAGCGCCGTTGACGGCGAGGACGCGTTCGGCCAGCCTTCCAGCGACCAGGCTCACGACGCCCTCGTGCGGCGCGCTCTCGCCGGACAGCTCGGTGCGAGCGCGGGTGAGGTCGAGCAGCGAGAGCGCGGGAACGGATCCCGTCTCCGCCGGCCCGGCATCCCGCGCGGCAGCAGCCTCCCTTGCGCTCACGACGGCGGTCAGGCCGGCCGATGCGGCGTCTTCGAGGTGTGCGTCGCTCAGGGTGCCGTCTGCCACGCGGCGGTATCGCAGGCCGTGCGGGGTGCCTGCGTGGGTTTCGACCAGCGGGTTGCGCGCCCACACGGCGGCCAGGAACCGCGCCAGCAGGTCGCCGACGTCGACCCCCGCGGTTTCGCCCGCCCCGCCTGTCGGCGTCCGGCTTTGCGCCCAGGCCACGACGGCCAGCAGCGGCGCGGCGTCGACCTCGCGGACGAACTCGGTCCAGCTTCCGGGTGCGCGCGGAACGCCGGCGGAGGTCGGGGAGGGGCGGATACCCCGCTCCGCCTCGCGCAGCACGTCGGCGGCCAGCACGGCGCCCTCCGGCCCGCTCCCCTCCAGCACGGTCACGTCCAGTCCGCGCTCCGACGCCAGACGCCGCGCCTTCGGGGACGCCGGGGTGAGGCGGTACGGGCCGGGGCGGTCGCTGGCGGCAGAGGGAGAAGTTCGTTGCGTGCCGGCCATCGCTGGGGTGCGGGTGGTGGTGGGCGCGCCCGTGGTGGGCGCCCCCGTGGTGGGCGCCCCCGTTCCGGGCTCCAGGGGGCCGTTGGCCCCCGGTCGCGGGGTCCCGGCCGGGGCCCGCTCGGGCGTGGCGGCGTCCGGTGTGGCGGCGTCCGGCTTTGGGGAGCGCGCGGAGGTATCCGCAGCCTCCCCTTCCGCGAGGATCACCGCGATGACGCTCCCCACCTTCACCTCGTCACCGGCGGCCGCGGTGACGCGCGCGAGCGTGCCGCTGGCGGGCGCGTCGAGCTCCATGGTGGCCTTGTCGGTCTCGACCTCCATGATGGGCTCGCCCTCGTGGACCTGCTCGCCCTCCTGCTTGAGCCAGTTGAGGAGTACGGCGGTGTCCTGGTTCATCCCCAGGACCGGCATGATGACGTCCTTGGCCACGGCTCTCCTCTCGGGTCTAAGCGGGGCGCCTGGCGCGCATCAGTGCTTGCCGTCCGGCCCGACGGCACCGGTGTCGGCGACGACCGGCGTGCCGGGCACGCCGGGCTTGCCTTCGGGGAAGATGCGGCCGTTGTTGTAGTTCGACTCGGTCTCCCGGATGCCGGGGAGGTCTCCGAGGGCGGTGTAGTACTTGGGCCCGGCGACCATGAGGTCCTCGGCGGGGAAGCGGCTGATGATCTCGCAGCCGTCCTTGGTCACCACCAGCTCCTCCTCGATGCGGGCGGCGGACCAGCCATCGCTGGCGGGCCAGAAGGTCTCGAGCGCGAACACCATGCCTTCTTCGATGACCTCGGGGTGGTCGAAGGAGAACAGGCGGCTGAAGATGGGCTTCTCCCAGATGTTGAGGCCGAGACCGTGGCCGTACTGCAGGGCGAAGGCGAGCTCTTCGTTGGGGAAGCCGAACTCCTGGGCCTTGGGCCAGATCGACACCACCTCGGCGGTGGTGACGCCGGGCTTGATGAGGCTGATGGCGTGGTCGAGCAGGTCGCGGCACTTGGCGTAGGCGTCGACCTGCGCCTGGCTGGCGCTGCCGACGGCGAAGGTGCGGTAGTAGCAGGTGCGGTAGCCCATGTAGCTCTGCAGGATGTCGAAGTAGGCGGGATCGCCGGGGCGCAGCATGCGGTCGGACGCCACGTGCGGGTGGGGGTTGCAGCGCTCGCCGCTGATGGCGTTGACGCCCTCGACCATCTCGCTTCCGTTCCGATACAGGAAGTCGCTGACGAGTCCGACCAGTTCGTTCTCGCGGACACCCGGGCGGAGGTGCTCGTAGAGATGGTCGTAGGCGGCGTCGACCATGCCCGCGGCGTGCGTGAGCAGGCTGATCTCGTCGACGGTCTTGATCTTGCGCGCCTCCAGCATGAGCTGCTGACCGTCGATGACGGTGATGCCCGCCTTCTGCAGGGCGAACAGCACCGGCGGCTCGACGATGTCGATGGCGACGGGGTCGCCGGCGAGGCCGCGCTGGTCGAGCTCGTCCTTGATCCAGCGCGCCACCTTCTCGGCGCGGCCCATCTCGGGACTGATGGTGCCGCGCAGCATGGAGACGCCGGGGCGCGAGCGCTTCTCGCCGTCGAGCCACGGGGCGTAGAGCTGGTGGTGCTTGGCCGCCGAGCCGAAGTCCCACAGGATGGGTTCGTCGCCCTGCGGCAGCAGCGTGAAGCGCGCCACCTTGTCCTGCGCCCAGGTGCCGATGTGGGTGCTGGTGATGTAGCGGACGTTGTTCATGTCGAAGCACAGCAGCGCTCCGGCCTCGGACTCTGCCAGTACCTTCTTGATGCGTGCCAGTCGTTCCGTGCGGAGGCGCTCGAAGTTGATGCGCTCCTCCCAGTCGACCGCCATGACGCCGTGTGTGTGAATGGCCATCAGGAATCCGCCTCCCTCGTAAGGGGTCTGTTGCGCTCCCGGCGAATCAGCCGGGCAGGCACATCTCGCGCGCGAGCGCGGTGAGCTGCTTCGGGGTGGGGACGGTGACGTCCTCGAGGACGGGGGAGAAGGGCACGGGCACGTCCATCGCCCCGAGCCGGCGAACCGGCGCATCGAGGTAGTAGAACGCGCCGTCGGCGATGACGGCGGCGAGCTCGGCACTCGCGCCGTAGCTGCGGTGCCCTTCGTCGACCACCACGACCCGGCCTGTCTTGCGGGCCGAGTCGATGAGGGTGTCTGCGTCGAGCGGGGCGAGCGAGCGCGGGTCGACGACCTCGGCGGAGATGCCGTGGGCCTCGAGTTGTTCGGCCGCCTGCAGTGCGACCAGGACCATGCTGCTGGTGGCAACGAAGGTGATGTCGGTGCCCTGGCGCTTGATGTCGGCCTGCCCGAGCGGGATGAAGACGTCACCCTCGGGGACGGGCCCCTTGTCCTGGAAGCTGAGCTTGTCCTCGATGATGACGACGGGGTTGTCGTCGCGGATGGCGGCCTTCATGAGGCCCTTGGCGTCGTAGGGCGTGGCGGGCAGCGCCACCTTCAGGCCGGGGACGTGGCTCACCCAGGCGTGGAGGCTCTGGCTGTGCTGGGCGGCGCTGCGCCTGGTGGCGCCGAGGGTGGTCCGGAGGACCATCGGCACCTTGAGCTTGCCGCCGGACATGTAGTGGGTCTTGGCGGCCTGGTTCACGAGCTGATCCATCACCAGCGTCAGGAAGTCGCCGAACATGAGGTCGACCACCGGGCGCATGCCGGTCATGGCGGCGCCGACGGCCAGGCCGGTGAAGCCGGCCTCGCTGATGGGGGTGTCGCGGACGCGTTCGGGACCGAACTCCTCGACGAGCCCCGAGAGCACCTTGAAGGGGGTGCCGGCCTCGGCCACGTCTTCGCCCAGGATGAAGACGCTGGGGTCGCGGCGCATCTCCTCGGCGAGCGCCTCGTTCACGGCCTGGGAGAAGGTGATGGTGCGCGCCTGACTCTCCTCGGAGAGCGTTCGGCTAGGCGTAGACATGCAGCGTGACCTCGCTCTCGTCGGGGTAGGGGGCGTCGAGTCCGAACGACACCGCTTCGTCGGCTTCGGCGCGGACCTCGGTCTCCACCGTTTCGAGCTCCGCGGCGGTGGCGATCCCCTGCTCCTGCAGCCAGGTGGCGTACAGGGTGAGGGGGTCGCGTTCGCTCTTCCAGTGCGACTCCTCGTCCTTGGAGCGGTAGTAGTCGCGCTGGATGTCGCCGACGTGGTGCCCGTAGTAGCGGTAGGTGTGCGCCAGCAGGAACGAGGGTCCGTCGCCTTTGCGGGCGCGCTCGACCAGCTCGTGGGCCACGGTGCTCACGGCGGTGACGTCCTGGCCGTCGACTTCGGCGGTGTGGATGCCGAAGGCGCGCGGCCGGTCGAGGATGGCGCCGGCGGTGGTCTCCTCGAAGTGGGTGTATTCGTTGTAGAGGTTGTTCTCGCAGACGTAGATGACGGGGAGCTTCCAGAGCTGTGCCATGTTCATGACCTCGTAGAGCAGGCCCTGGCCGAGCGCGCCCTCCCCGAAGAAGCACACCGCCACCCGGTCGGTGCCCTGCAACCTGGCCGACAGCGCCGCGCCGGTGGCGATGCCTGCCGAGCCGCCGACGATGGCGTTGGCGCCGAGGTTGCCGTTCTCCTGGTCGGCGATGTGCATGCTGCCGCCCTTGCCGCGGTTGTAGCCGGCGGCCTTGCCCAGCAGCTCGGCGAACATCAGGTCGAGCCGGGCGCCCTTGGCGATGCAGTGGCCGTGACCGCGGTGGGTGCTGGTGATGTAGTCCTCGCGGGTCAGGGCGTCGCATACGCCGACGGCGACGGCCTCCTCGCCGGCATACATGTGCGTGAGGCCGGGCATCTTGGCGGTGAGGTAGAGGTCGTTGGCGTGCTCCTCGAACACGCGGATGCGCATCATCTGGCGGTAGGTGAAGAGGTGGCGCGGGGGGTCGGCATCGGCGGATACTCCGGCCCCCGGTGCCTTCCCGCCCGCCTTGGGATTCGTCGGCTTGTTCGCTGTGGATCGACCCGTCACGCAGTGCTCCTTCCCCGTGGAGCGGTACCCGGTCGGGGCCGCGGTTGGCGGCTCAGGCGGCGTCACCGTCCAGCTCGTCTTCGCGATCGTCGGCTTTCCGTTTCGTCTTCTCGAGCGCCAGCCGGCTGTCCTCGCGCACCTGTGCGAGGTGGGCCAGCATCGCGCTCCTGGCGGCGTCCGCGTCCCCGGCCTCGATGGCGACGAGGAGGGTGCGGTGGTGGCGCTGGCCGCGCATCGGGCCTCCGCTCACCTGGAAGATGTGCCCACGCAGCTCCTGCAGAAGGTCCACCACCGAATCGAGCAGGCGGGGGACGAAGTGGTTCTGGGTAGCGACGGCGAGCGCGATGTGGAAGCGGTTGTCCGCCTCGATGAAGGTCTTGGCGTCGTCCAGCGCGTCGTCCATGTCGTGGACGGCGGCGCGCAGGACCTCGAGATCGGCAGCGGTCCGGCGGAGCGCGGCGCGGGCGGCGATCTCGGGCTCGAGCAGCTCCCGAACTTCGACCATCTCCTCGGCCCGTTCCTCGGACGCGAACCCCATCATGAGCCGCAGCGACTGCTTCAGCGCGTTGACGGTGCCGTCGACGACGAACGTGCCCTGGCCGCGGCGTACCTCGACCAGGCCGTTCTGGATGAGCGTCTTCATGGCCTCGCGGATGACGGTCCGGCTGACGCCGTAGCGCTCCCCCAGGCTACGCTCGTTGGGCAGCTGGTCCCCACTGGTCAACTCGCCAGAGAGGATCAATTGGCGAATCCTCTCCACGACCTGTTCGTAGAGCTTGCGGTGTTGAAGCACATCCGTCATATTGTAAACCCATGCATAAGATGCAATCTCTTGCAGGAGGTATGGTGGTAATACCTCTTTTGGAATGGTGCGAACCTAGCACGCCTCCGAGCGCTCTGTCAAGAATTTTCGAGGGCTCGAGGGGTTTGACACACCCCCTCTGTTGTGCTAACGTTGGCCGCGTCCACAACTTGATTCTGTAGGTCTTGCGATTCCTTGCGAGCCGAGCCGATCCCCCGCCGAGGAGCGGGGCGCCGGCGCAACCAAAGGGGTGGTCCAGGCGCCCGAAGCGATTCTTACCGTCCGGTGGTATGACCACCACACCACTAATAGTTATCGAGCGCGTGTTCGCGTGTCCGGAGGGGCAGGGGCCACCGCTCGCGCCGTCGCACGGGCAAGCGAGTGCGCGTGCCGCATGGTCTCGCACCGCGTGGAGGAGAACCTGACATGGCAAGAATAGGATTCGTGGGCCTCGGGGTGATGGGCGGCCGCGTGGCCAAGCGACTGCTGGACGCGGGGCACACCGTCACGGGTTACAACCGTACGCGTTCGAAGGCGCGCTGGCTGGAGGACGCCGGCGTGGCCTGGGGCGACACTCCCCGGGCGGTCGCCGAGGCATCCGACGTCGTGTTCACCATGGTGACCAACACGACCGCCCTGGAGGCCGTGACACAGGGCGAGGACGGCGTGCTCGCTGGGCTCGCTCCGGGCAAGATCTACATCGACATGAGCACGGTCAGCCCGGCCTATAGCCAGGGACTCGCCGCGCAGGTCAAGGAGCGTGGCGCCACCATGCTCGACGCGCCGGTGTCCGGCAGCGTGGAGACGCTCGAGCAGGGCAAGCTCACCTTCATGGTGGGCGGCGAGCGCAGCGACTTCGAGAAGGTAGAGCCCATCCTGCTGGACGTGGGCCCGAAGGCGACCCACGTCGGCGCCAACGGCCTGGCGGTCACCATGAAGATCGCCACCAACCTGAGCCTGGCCGTGCAGATGCTGGCCTTCAGCGAGGGCCTGTTGCTGGCCGAGCGTAGCGGGATCAAGCGGGAGACGGCCGCCGAGGTGCTGCTCAACAGCGTCATCGCGTCCCCGATGGTCAAGTACCGCGGCCCCTTCGTCCTCCAGATGCCGGAGGAGGCCTGGTTCGACGTCAACATGATGCAGAAGGACATGAACCTCGCCCTCGAGCTGGGCCAGGAGGTCAACGTGATGCTCCCCACCACGGCCGCGACCAACGAACTGCTGACCGCCGCCCGCGGGCTGGGGCTCGACAAGCAGGACTTCGCCATCGTCTTCGAGGTGCTCGCGCGCCTCTCCGGGGGGAGCTGAGTCGATGGCCGCCGAGAGGCTGCGCCGCGATTCGGGAGAACGCCGGGAAGCCGCCGCCGGGGGGCAACCCAGGCTGGGCGAGTTCGGTTGCTACGTCGCCGGCCAGTGGGTGCGTACCGGCGACCGGCTGGAGGTGCTCAGCCCCTTCGACGGCAGCCTGGCGGCCGTGGTGCACCGGGCCGGCCCGGAGCAGATCGAGGCGGCCATCGCGCAGGCCACGGCGGCGTTCGAGACTACCCGGCACATGCCGGTGTGGAAGCGCTCGGAGGCGCTGGAGGCGATCAGCGCCGGTATCCGGGAGCGCCGCGAGGACCTCGCGCAGACCATCGCCCTGGAGGCCGGCAAGCCGGTCGCGGCGGCGCGTGGCGAGGTCGACCGGGCGGTGTTCACCTTCAAGGTCGCGGCCGAGGAGGCCAAGCGCATCTACGGTGAGATCGTGCCGCTCGACTGGATCCCCGGTCTGGAGGGACGCGAGGCACAGGTACGCCATGTCCCGCTGGGCCCGGTGGCGGGCATCAGCCCCTTCAACTACCCGCTGAACCTGGTGGCGCACAAGGTCGCGCCGGCGCTGGCCGCCGGTGACGCCATCGTGCTGCGCCCCGCCAGCCAGACGCCGCTGAGCGCGCTGAAGCTCGCCGACATCGTGCAGGGATCCGGTTTCCCGGACGGCGCCTTCAGCGTCGTGCCCAGCCGCACGGCCGACGCCGCGCCGCTCGTCGAGGACGAGCGTATCCGGCTGCTGACGTTCACGGGCAGCCCCGCGGTGGGCTGGTCGCTCAAGAGCCGGGCCGGACGCAAGCGCGTCACGCTGGAGCTCGGCGGGAACGCCGGCGTCATCGTGCACGCCGATGCCGACGTGGCGTACGCAGCGGAGCGCGTGGTCTGGGGAGGGTTCCAGTACTCGGGCCAGTCGTGCGTATCGGTGCAGCGCGTGTACGTGCACGAGGACGTATACGACGCATTCCGGGACGCGCTCGTGCCGCAGGTGGAAGCGTTGAAGCTGGGCGACCCCCTCGACGAGGCGACCGACGTCGGCCCCGTCATCGATGCCGACGCCGCCGAGCGGATCGAGGCGTGGGTGCGTGAGGCCACCGAGGGCGGCGCCCGCCTGCTCGCCGGTGGTGCCCGCCAGGGCAATCTGTGGCCGCCGACGGTGCTGGAGGACGTCACGCCGGCGATGAAGGTATGCAACCAGGAGGTCTTCGCGCCCATGATCGGGCTGTACCGCTACGCCGACGTGCACGAGGCGATCGACGCCGTCGACGCCAGCGACTTCGGCTTGCAGGCGGGTCTGTTCACCAACGACTGGCGCGTCATCCGCGAGGCCTTCGACCGCATCGAGGTGGGCGGCCTGAACATCAACGACGTATCGACGTTCCGCGTCGACCACATGCCCTATGGCGGCGTCAAGCAGTCCGGGGCGGGGCGCGAGGGACTGCGCTACGCCATCCAGGAGATGAGCGAGATGAAGCTTCTGACGCTCAATCCCAGGTAGCTGGGGTCGAGCCGATCGTGCTAGGCCCAATCCTGGAGGGAGGTGAGCGGATTCTCCTGACCCATCAGCATGTGGAGGGGCACGGAGCACGGATAGGACGCGTACTCCTGTTCGACATCGACGAAGGAAGACCGGAAGACGTAGGAGGTTGAGAGATGTTCAAGAGATTCGTACTCGTGGTCGCGGCTGCGCTGTTCGCCGTGACGGGCTTGGCGATGGCCCAAGGTCCCATCAAGATCGGGATCTCGCTTCCCCTGACCGGTATGTTCTCGCAACCGGGCGGAGCTGCCCAGAAGGGGTACCAGGTCTGGGCCAAGATCGTGAACGACAACGGTGGCCTCCTCGGTCGCCAGGTGCAGCTCGACATCAAGGACGACGCCAGCGACCAGAACACCATCGTTTCGGACTACAACCGTCTGATCACACAGGACAAGGTCGACCTCGTGCTCGGCACGTTCTCGTCGCTGCTGAATCTGCCCGCGTCGGCGGTGGCCGAGAAGTATCGCATGCTCTACGTCGAACCGGCCGGCGGCGCGCCGAAGATGTTCGACCGCGGCTTCCAGTACCTGTTCTTCGCGCAGCAGGCAACGGCCAACCACCAGGGTGACCAGTTCGTGAAGTGGGTGTTGTCGCTGCCGGCGGACCAGCGGCCCAAGACGGCGGCCTACCCCACGCAGGACGATCCGTTCACCAAGCCCGTGATCGAAGGCATCCGCACGCAGCTCGAAGCTGCGGGCATCAAGACCGTCTACCAGACCACATATCCGCCCGATACCTCGAACTTCGACACCATCGCCAGCGCCATCAAGAACAGCGGCGCCGAGCTGGTTGCCGAAGGCGCCGTCTTCCAGGACGGCGTGAGCATCATCCGCTCGTTCCAGAAGCTGGGGTACAGCCCCAAGGTGTTGTTCGAGACCTCGGCGCCCTCCGAGAGCGAGCAGTTCTCCAGCGGCATCGGGATGGCCAACACCGAGGGCATCTTCTACGCCGTGAGCTGGAATGCGCAGCTCCCCACCAACATGAACAAGAAGTTCGTCGACACCTATCAACAGATGTTCGGCGCTGGGCAGATCCCGGCCGAGGACGCGGCCGACGCCTTCGCCACGGCGCAGGTGATGCAGAAGGCGGTCGAGGCCGTGGGATCGCTGGATCAGGCCAAGCTCAAGGACTGGCTGCACGCCAACAGTGTCGACACGATTCTCGGCAACCTCTCCTGGGACGAGACCGGCGCGCCGCAATCGGCGTTCCTGCTGGCGCAGTGGCAGAAGGGCAAGGCGGAGATCGTGTTGCCGCGTGACGTCGCCACCTCGCCGACGATCACCTTCCCGAAGCCTGGATGGCAGTAAGCCCCACCTCGAGGCGTGGGCGGGACCCCTTCCGGGGGGTCCCGCCCCGCCCTAGAGTTCTCCCGGCGCTCGGCGCCGGCATCCGCGCGCCGACCTCCGGCCGTCGAGGAGACGCATGACACTGTTGGTCCAGACGATCCTCCTGGGGCTGCTCATCGGGGGGGTCTACGCCCTGTTCGCGTCCGGTCTCACCCTGGTGTTCGGGGTGATGGGAATTGTCAACGTCGCGCATCCGGCGTTCCTGGTGCTCGCCGGATTGTTCACCTACGAGCTGTGGTCGCGCCTCGGCATCGATCCGTTGCTGCTCACCGTGGTCACGACCCCGTTGATGTTCGCTCTGGGCTGGTTGGTCTACAAGGGGCTCATCGCGAGGGTGCGCTCTGGACCGGTCTCGATGTCGGTGGTGTTGACCTTCGGCCTGGCCATCGCGCTCGAAGGCGCCATGGGCATGACGTGGGGGAACCGCTTCTTTTCCGTCACGCCCCCCTATTTCAACCAATCGTTCCACCTCGGGGTGCTGGTGCTACCCAAGGCCCAGGTCTTCGGCTGCATCGCTTCCGTGGTGGTCCTGTTGCTGCTCTATCTGTTGCTGACGCGCACCTGGGTCGGACGGGCGATCCGCAGCGCTTCGGAGAACCCGGAAGGCGCCCATCTCGTTGGCATCGACATCGGCACGGTGGCCGCCCTGACGTTCGCCATAGGCGCCGCCACGGCCGGCGTGGGCGGGTCCGTGATGGCCATCATGTACCCGATCTTCCCGGCCTCCCAGTACGTGTGGATCTCCCGCACCCTCGGCATCATCGTGCTGGGTGGCATGGGGAGCCTTCCCGGCGCCGTGGTGGGGGCGCTGATCCTGGGCGCCGCCGAGACCCTGACGGCCACCTACATCTCCACGCAGTGGGCGGTGGTGGTCTTCTACCTCGTCATCCTGGTGGTGCTCATGGTGCGGCCGGAGGGATTGATGGGCGCCCGGGTCCGGAAGGACGTGGTGGCATGACCGGCTCCCCGAAGCCGGCGGCGGCACGCCGATCCGTCCTCACCTGGCGTAACGCGCTGTTTGCGGTGGCGGGTCTGGCCCTCGTCGCCTACCCGCTGGTGCGGCCAGGCGATCAGTACCAGCAGACCGTGCTCATCCTCATCTTCTTGCTCGGTGTGATGGCGACGGGCTGGAACGTCATCGCCGGCTTCACCGGCTACGTGTCGCTGGGGCAGAGCGCCTTCCTGGGGCTGGGCGCATATACCGTCGGACTGCTGACGCGCGTCGTGCATGTCTCGCCGTTCCTCCTGGCGCCGCTCGGCGGCATCGTGGCGGCGCTGGTGGCGGCGCTGCTCGGCTCGACCATCATGCGCACCCGCGAACACGCCTACGTCATCATCACCATCGCCTTCCTGTTCCTCATGCAGGCCATCGGTCTGAACGCCCCCGGGTTCACCGGCGGTTCCGATGGCATCACGCTTCCGCTCCCCCCATGGGGGCTCGGCATCGGCAACATGCCGTTCTACTACGCACTGTTCGGCCTCATGCTGCTGTCGGTCCTGATGACGTGGTGGATCCGCCGTACCAAGTTCGGCATGGGGCTTGTGGCGATCCGTGAGGACGAGGACAAGGCGGCGGCCATCGGCGTGCGGACCAGCGTCTACAAGATCCTGGCCACCATCGCCAGCGGCGTGCTCATCGGCGTGGCCGGCGGCGTGTACGCCTACTTCCTGACGTTCATCGATCCGCGAGGCATGTTCGCGATCCTGGTCAGCGTACAGATCGTCCTCGCGACCCTCATCGGGGGTTTGGGGAGCATCTGGGGGCCGGTCCTGGGCGCGTTCCTGGTGGTGCCCATGAACGAGGTCACCAACGGCATCGTGGCCGCTCAGGGTGTCCACCTGTTCGTGTTCGGGCTGGTGCTCATGGCGGTCGTGATGTTCCTGCCGCGGGGACTCCTCCCCACCGTGCGCGGCTGGGTGGATCGCCGACGTGGCACCACTGTCGCGTTCGAACGCAGGCAGAGCGTGCCGAAGGTGGTGGAGCTGAGCGCCCCACCGGCGGCCGCCGCGCAGGGTCGATGGGCCGGTCGCAGCGACCGCACCCGTCCGCTGCTCGAGATCGATGGGTTGGTGAAGCGCTTCGGTGGCATCACCGCCGTGGACGACTGCTCGTTCAGCGTCGCCGAGGGCAGCCTGACCGGCCTCATCGGCCCCAACGGGTCGGGCAAGACCACGGTGTTCAACCTCGTCAGCGGGATGATGCGCGCCAACGAGGGCTCCATCCGGCTGGACGGCGAGCGGATCGATGCGCTGCAACCCTGGGACCGGGCGTACCGCGGGCTGGGGCGCACCTTCCAGAGCACCCGGCTCTTCCCCAAGCTGACCGTGATGGAGAACGTGGTGGCGCCGCTGAAGAGCTTCCAGTGGAACCTGCTGCCGGCCGACGCCGTCAGCGGACCCGAGGCCCGGCGGGGGATGGAGCTGCTCGACTTCGTGGGGCTGGCGGACTTCGGGCAGCAGCCCGCGTGGCAGCTCTCCTTCGGGCAGAAGAAGCTGGTCGAGCTGGCGCAGCTCCTCATGCTCGAGCCCCGCCTGATCCTGCTCGACGAGCCGGCAGGCGGCATCAACCCCGGCCTGATCGAGCGCATCTCCGACACCATCCGTGCGCTCAACAAGCAGGGCCTCACCTTCGTGATCGTGGAGCACAACATGCCGATGGTCCTCGACCTGTGCGATTCGATGCTGGTGATGGCGCGCGGCAGCGTCATCGCGAAGGGGAGCCCCGACGAGATCCAGAGCAACCCAGTAGTGCTCGACGCCTACCTGGGCGAGGACTGGAACCGCGAGGCCGAGCTCGAGGAGGCGAGGGCCTGATGGCGGCCGTTCTCGAGATGACGGGCGTGGTGTCGGGCTACAACGGGGCTCGTGTCCTGCAGGGCGTCGATCTGGCGATCGAGTCCGGCGCCATCACCTGCGTGGTGGGTCCGAACGGCGCGGGCAAGTCGACGCTGCTCAAGACGGTGAGCGGCGTGTGCCGCGTGATCGAGGGGTCGATCCGCCTCAACGGCTCGGAGTCGCTCGCGACCCTGTCGCCCAGCCAGATCCTGGCACGCGGGGTGGTGCAGGTGCCGCAGCAGAACGCCCTGTTCCCCAGCCTCACGGTCAAGGACAACGTGCTGATGGGCGCCTACATCCTGCGAGGCAAGCCGGGGCTGGTACGCAAGCGCTACCGGGAGGTCGAGGATCTCATCCCGCTGGTGCACGACCGCGCCTCGGACAAGGCGGGCAACCTGTCGGGCGGGCAGCGGCGCGCCGTCGAGTTCGCGCGCAGCCTCATGCTCGATCCCAGCCTGGTGCTGCTCGACGAGCCCTCGCTGGGCTTGGACCGAAAGAGCCTGAAACAGGTGTGGGACCTCATCGCCGGGATGCGCGACCGCGGCCGCACCATCCTGTTGGTGGAGCAGAACGTCCGGCTGGGCCTGGGTTCGGCCGATTACGGGGTGGTGCTGGAGGGCGGGCGCGTGCGCCTCGAGGGCCCGGCCCGGGAGGTCCTCGAACATCCCGAGATCGCCGATCTCTACCTCGGCGGCACCGTCCGGGATGCCTGAGCGCGGGAAGCGGGTACGTCGCCCCCGCCGGAGCGGCCGGCGACGCCGCCCGCGGCGCCCCTCCGCCGCGGGGATGCGGCCCCCTCTCCGGAGGTGGGTGCGGTGACGGGCGTGCTGTGGGCGGCCGTGGCAGGTGTTGCCTACGGCGTGTTCCAGGCCGTGAACCGCGGCACGCTCGTCGACATGGACGTGCTGGAGTCCACCTTCCTCCAGCTCCTGGTGAGCTCGTTGGTGCTGGTGGTGCTGGTGCTCGGGCTGCGCGGCGTGACGCTGGGGCAGATCCCGGCCGCCGCCGTGCTGTACTTCGGCCTGGCGGGCCTCGTCCACTTCGTGGGCGGCTGGACGCTCCTGAACCGCAGCCAGAAGCTGCTGGGGGCGGCCCGCACCAGCCCGCTGCTGGCGTCGGTGCCGCTCTTCGGCACGGCCCTGGCGCTCGTCGTCCTGCGCGAGGTTCCGAGCCTGGCGGCCGTGGCGGGCATGACCACCATCGTCGCGGGCGTCTACGTGGTGCAGCTCGACCGGGCGCGCCGCTTGGCGCGTGCGGCCGCGGCCGCCGGGTCGGCCGGCGCCGACGGGTCGACCGGTGGCTGGAGGCGGGCGCTGGCGTCGTCGCGCTTCGGGCTCGGCGCGGCTCTGTGCTGGTCGATCAGCCCGCTGTTCATCCGGCGCGGGCTGGACGCCATGGACGCGCCCATGGTGGGGGTCACGCTCGGGTTGCTCGCCGCAACGCTGGCCTACGGGGGGATCCTCGCCGTCCGCCGCCGCGCCCCGTGGCGCGGCGTGCCGGCGCGGGCCATGAGCTGGAAGATCGTCGCCGGCGTACTGGTGGGGTTCGCGACCTGGACCCGCTGGTACGCCCTGTCGCTCAACCCCGTTACGGTGGTGCTCAGCCTCGGCCTGCTCTCCGTGCCCACCGTCATCGCCCTGGCCCCGCTGCTGGCGGGCCGCCACCTGGAGCAGGTGACCCGCGCCGTGGTGCTGGGCTCGGCGCTGGTCGTGGTGGGTGCGCTGGTGCTGGTCGCCCCCGGCGTGAGGAGTTCGATGTGAACGTAGACGTCCATTGCCACGCCATCGTCCCTGAGATGCTGCGAGGGGCGGGTGGCGACGAGCCCTGGCGACCGTCGGTCACGTGGGAGGACGGCGCGCAGGTGGTGGCCTACCGCGGCAAGAGGATCCGTTCCGCCGTCCGTGAGTTCGTACGGGTCGATCAGATGCTGGAGGAGGCGGCAAGCGAAGGCGTCGACCACGTGGTGCTCTCGCCGTGGGTCAACTTGCTCCCCTTCGAGCCTCGCGGTGGACGAAGCGCTGGCGGTATGCGGGCTGCAGAACGAGGCGCTGTCCCGCGCGGCCCGGGCCCATCCGGGGCGGGTGAGCGGGCTCGGCGCCGTGCCGCTGCAGGACCCGGAACGCGCCGCCGAAGAGCTGGAGCGCGTCATGGGCCTGCCGGGGATGCTCGGCGTCGAGACCAGCGCCAGCGTGCAGGGCGCCTACCTCGGCGACGACCGCTTCCTGCCCTTCTGGGAGGCCGCCGAGCGCCTCGGAGCGCTGGTGTTCGTCCATCCGACCACCAAGGGCTTCGGGCTGCCGGTGTTCGAGGACTACTACATGTGGAACACCGTCGCCAACCCCATGGAGACCGCGGTCACCGCCGCGCACATGGTGATGGCGGGCGTGATGGAACGCCATCCGGAGCTCCGGGTGCTGCTCGCACACGGCGGCGGAGCGCTGCTGGCGCTGCGTGGCCGGCTGCGCCACGCGGCCTCCTTCCAACCGCAGGCGCGAGCGCGACTCGAGGGCTCCTTCGACGACTCGCTCCGGCGCTTCTATTACGACACCGTCACCTTCGACGGCGAGCTGCTCCGTTCGCTCGTCGATTACGTCGGTCCCGAGCGCGTGCTGCTCGGGACCGACCGGCCCTTCGACATGGGCACCGCCCGGTCGGTCGAAGAGGTGCGTGCCCTGCAGCTTCCCGAAGCGCAGGAGCGGGAGCTGCTGGGCGGCAACGCCGAGCGCCTGTTCGGACTGTCGGCCACCGTCACGGCAGGGCGATGAGCGTGCGAGTCCATCGCTCCATGACGCGGAGGGTGCCGGCATGAGCGAGGCTTTCGACGTCGTCGTCGCCGGGGCCGGGCATAACAGTCTGGTCACGGCGGCCTACCTCGCCAAGGCGGGGTTCCGATGCCTGGTGCTGGAGTCGCGTCACGAGGTAGGGGGCGACACCAACACCGAGGCACTCACCCTGCCCGGCTTCCGCCACGACGCCTGCTCGACGGCGCACACGTTGCTGCAGAGCAGCCCGCTGCTGCGTGACGACGAGCTGGACCTCGAGCGCTACGGGCTCACCTACCTCCACCCCGACCCGGTGGTGCACGTTCCCTTCCCGGACGGCACCTCGATCACGCAGTGGCGCGACCCGGAACGCACGGCCGCGGAGCTGGCGCGCTTCTCCGAGCGCGACGCGGCCGCCTACCTGCGGGCGCTGGCCGAGTACGAGGAGGTGGCCCCGTTGTTCGGGCGCCACCGCTACACCCCCATCGGCTGGGGGCCGTCGCTGGCCGAACGGCTGGCCGAGCACCCGCACGGCAACCGCTGGCTGCGACGCCAGGCCATGAGCGCCTGGGACATCATCGAGGACACCTACGAGAGCGAACGGGTCCGTGCGTTCATGCTGTGGATGGCCTTCATGACGATGCAGCCGCCCGAACGGCCCGGCACCGGCCGGCTGGCGTACTCCCTGATCTACGGCCGTCAGAAGCACAGCTGGACCCTTCCCAGGGGCGGCTCGGGCTCGCTGCCCGCGGCGCTGGCGCGGCTCATCGAGGATCGGGGCGGGGTCATCCTGACCGACCGTCGAGTGCGCCGGCTGCTGCTCGAGCACGGGCGCTGCATCGGCGTTCAGACCGAGGACGGCGAGGAGCACCGCGCGACGAGGGCCGTGCTCTCGACCATCCACATCAAGCACCTGGTCGGCATGGCTCCGGCCGCGGCCTGGGGCGAGGACTTCCTCTACGGCGTGCGCACCTGGAAGGCGGGGGTGTCGATGTTCGTCACCCACTACGCCACCACCGAGCCGCCGCAGTTCGCGGTGGAGGGCGGCACCCTGACCGCCTCGGCCAGCGGTACGCCGGGCTCGGTGGCGCGCATGCTGCGCGTCGCGCCCGAGTTCCGCCGCGGCACCGTGGCCGACGACGACCCCGTGCTGCTGGTGCTGTGCCAGACCGTAGCCGACCCCTCGCGCGCGCCGGAAGGCAGGCACACCCTGAAGGTGGTCGGGTTCCAGCCCTACGAGCTCGCCGAGGGCGCCGAACGCTGGGACGCCCTCGAGGAGGAGGTGTCGGAGGCCAACCTGGCACAGCTCCGGCGCTACGCCCCCAACCTCACCGAGGACACCATCCTCGCACGGGTGATCGAGAGCCCGCTGGGGCTGGAGCGCTTCAACGAGCACAACTGGCACGGCTCCTGCCACGGCGGCGACGCCTCGCCGGCGCAGTCCGGCGCGCTGCGCCCCGCGCCCGGCTGGGCGGACCACCGTACGCCGATCGAGGGGCTCTACCAGACCGGCGCCACCACGCATCCCGGAGGGTCGGTGTCCGCCGGGCCGGGTCGCAACGCGGCCATGGTCATGCTCCGGGATCTAGGAACCAGTCTCGAGGAGGTCGTGCAGCGTGCCTGACAAGAAGATCGAGTCCGCCGTTCTCAACTGGGCCCCGCGCTTCACATCGCAGGGCGTCGACTACAACGACTTCGTGCGGGTCACCGCGGGTCTGGAGCGCTGGGACGACTGGCTCGACGCCTGGAGCGCCAACGGCGACACGCACGCCGAGCTCGCCGAGCAGGCCGAGGAGCGGGGGCGCACGCTGTCGGCCGGGGAAGCCTGGGTGCGCGCCGCGCTGAGCTACCACTTCGCCAAGTTCGTGTGGATGGTCGACATGGCGAAGTACCGCGCGGCCGCGGACCGCGCGGTGAACGCGTTGCGCCAGGCGCACCGCCTGCTCGACCCCAGTGCCGAGCGTCTCGAGGTGCCGTTCGAGGGCGGCAGGATCGTCGGCAACTTGCGGCGGCCGGCCGGCATCCCGCGGCCGCCGCTGGTGCTGCTCCTGCCCGGCCTCGACTCCACCAAGGAGGAGTTCTTCAACTGGGAGAACGTGTTCCTGGCGCGCGGTATGGCGACGCTGTCGCTCGACGGGCCCGGCCAGGGCGAGACCGGCTACCACACCGTGATCCACCCGAACTACGAGGTCGGCCCGGCGGCGATGCTCGACCATCTCGCCGGCCGCGGCGACCTCGACCTCGAGCGCGTCGGCGTGGCCGGCGTATCGCTGGGCGGGTACTACGCCCCGCGCACGGCCGCTTTCGAGCCGCGCATCAAGGCCGTATGCGCCATCGGCGGGCCCTACAACTTCGGCGAGTTCTTCGCCGAGCGTCCCGCCATCTCGCGCGAGACCTTCCTCCACCATTCGGGCACCGACAGCCTGGAGGCGGCCCAGGCGGTCGCCAGCCGACTCAGCCTGGAGGGGGTGGCGGAAAGGATCGCGCAACCCTTCCTGGTGATCTTCGGCAAGCTGGACCGGCTGGTGCCCTACCAGCAGGCGGAGCGGGTGGCGGCCGAGGCCCCCAACGCGCAGCTGGTCATGTATCCCGACGGCAACCACGTCTGCAACAACCTGCCCTACAAGTACCGCCCCCTGGCCGGGGACTGGATGGCGGAGCGGCTACGTGGTTGACCGGTTCACCAATGGCGAGATGGCGCGGCGCTGGGGCATCGCGCGCGACCTCATGGACGAACACGAGCTGGACGCCCTGCTCCTGTTCGGGAACTCGGGGGTGAACCGCCACAACGAGGCCAACGTCTTCTGGCTCTCCAACCACCTCGACCTGCACCACTGCTACCTGATCGCGCCGCGCGACGAGGGTCTGCCGGCCGCCCTCTACACCGGGCTGACCAACCACGTCCCCAACGCCAGGCAGGTCAGCGACGTGCCGGACATCGCCTGGGGCGGCTATGACCCCGCCGCCACGGTGGCCGCCCGCCTGCGCGAACAGGGCCTCGGGAGTGCACGCCTCGGGCTGGTCGGCGTCAACGCCACCTTCGGCATGGGCATGCCCTACGCGCACCTCCGGACGCTGCGCGAGGCTCTGCCGGGACTGAGCGTCGTCGACGTCACCCGCGCCTTCGCGGCGCTCCGCGCCGTCAAGTCGGGCGAGGAGATCGCCTGGCTGCGCAAGGCGGCGAGCTTCACCGACCGCACCATCCGCGCCCTGCAGGCCGAGGTCCGGCCCGGGATGCCGGAGTACGCCCTGCTCGACATCATCGAGCACGCCTACCGCGCCGACGGGGGCCAGCCCCACATCGCGTTCCTGCGCTCCATGCCGATGGACGCACCCAACGGCTGCCTGCCGGCACAGAATCCCTCGGACCGGCGCATCGAGCACGGGGACGTCATCATCACCGAGATCAGCGCCTCCTGGTGGGGCTACTCCGGCCAGATCCACCGGCCGGTGTTCGTGGGGGCCGAGCCCACCCCGCCGTGGCAGCGCATGTTCGACACCGCTCGGGAGGCCTACCAGCGTATGGCCGAGGTGATCCGTCCGGGCGCCAGCGAGGGCGACGTCATCCGCGCCGCATCGGTCATCGGCGAGCGCGGCTACGCCATCTACGACGACCTCATCCACGGCTACGGGGTCGACATCCATCCACCGCTCGTCGACCGCTCGTGCTGCCGTTACTGGCCCTGGGACGATGCTCGTCCCGCGCCTGCCGGGCGCCGGTTCGAGGCCGGCATGGCCATCGTGATCCAGCCCAACCCGATCACTCCCGACGAGCGCATGGGGCTGCAGCTCGGCGCGCTCACGGTCGTCACCGGAGCCGGGGCCGAGTCGCTGCACAGGTCCCGTTCGAGCCGGTGGTGACGACGGCATGAGCTCCGCCGCGCGCCCGAGCGGCTCGGACCGCGGCGACGCGGGGGCCCGCTGGGCGTCGGCCTGGTCGGGGTGGGGCGCTGGGGCGTGCGGCTCGGCGCGGCACTGCGGCGCGCCGAGGGCGTGAAGCTCATCAGCTGCTACGCGCGCACGGCCGAGGCGCGCGGAGGCGGCGGCTCGGGAGCTCGGGTGCAACGCCGCGGCCACGCTGGAGGCGCTGCTGGACGACCCGCGGGTCGAGGCGGTGGTCGTGGCGACCCCCAACGCCAGCCACGAGGCCATCACGCTGGCCGCCGCCGCGCGCGGCGTGCACGTGTTCGTCGAGAAGCCGATCGCCCCCGACGAGGCGGCCGCCCGCGCCATGGCGGCGGCTTGCGAGCGCGCCGGCGTGACGCTGCAGGTGGGCCACGCCTTCCGGCGGCTGGGTGCGTCGCGCGCCGCGCACCGGATGGTGCGCTCGGGCGCGCTCGGCACGGTGGTGCTCGCCGAGGCCAACTTCTCGCTGCCCGGCGCGTTCGCGCCCGGCAACTGGCGCTCCCAGCGGGCGACGCTGCCGGGCGGCCCCATGACGCAACTCGGTGTTCACCACGCCGACACCCTGCAGGCATGGCTGGGCCCGGCGGTGCGGGTCCGGGGCTCGTTGGGGCACGTGGCCGCGGACGCCGATATCGACGACGTGGCCGTTGCGGTGCTGGAGCACGGCTCGGGCGCCCGCTCGGTCATCGCCTGTAGTTACGTCTCGCCCAAGACCTATCGCATCCGGCTCTACGGCACGCGCGCCAACCTGGAGCTGCGCACCGCGATGGCGCTGTGGCCGGAGGCCGAGCGCATGGACGCGGGGACCACCCTGACGCTGGAGATGGACGGCGGCTCCCGGCGGGTGCCGTTCGCGGTGCGCGACATGCTGGTCGACGAACTGGAAGCCTTCGGGCGCTGCGCACGGTCGGGGGAGGCGCCCGAGACCGGCGCCGAGGAGGGCATCGCGGCGCTGCGCGTCATCCTCGGCGTGTTGCCGGCGGAGGCGGCCCGCGAGGTCGCGCGCTGAACGGCTGCGTGGCAGGGAGCGCGCTAGGAATGGGGCACGACCGAGATGTTCCGGGGCAGGCGCGAGCAGCGCGCCGGAAGGAGTGACGCCATGGAGAAGCAACGCATCAGCTACGTGGATCCCAAGACGCTCGAGGACCCGAAGATGCTCGAGGAGCTACAGCGCTGCGCCCGCGAGGGCACGCCCCGGCCCGAGAGCTCCGCGGTGCGCGCCCACGTGCCCGCGGTGTTCTGGTCGTTCGCGAACAGCTGGCGCGACGTGTTCAAGCACGGCGTGTGCGACCACGCCATCAAGGAGCTGTGCAGGGTGTACGTGTCGCGGTCGGTGAAGTGCGAGTACTGCGGCAACCAGCGCTCCATGACGGCGGCCAGGGACGGTCTCGAGGAAGAGGACTACCGCGCGCTGATGGAGTTCGAGAGCGCAGGCCGCTACGACGACCGTCAGAAGGCCGCGCTGTCGCTGGCCCAGGCCATCGCCTGGCACTCCGACCTGAGCGACGAGGACTGGGCACGGCTTCACCGGCACTTCAGCGAGCCCGAACTGGTGGAGCTGGGCTACTTCATCGGCCTGACGCTCGGCCAGCAGAGCTTCCTCAGGCTGCTCAACATCGGGCACCACGAGGTGCTGGATCTCGGGGACGCCTCGCTGGCGCCCGGGTTCGAGACCAAGGAGGAGATGGCCGAGACGCGTGCGTCGGAGGACTACTGGGCCCGCAAGTGAGGGCTACTCCGGCAACACCATCTGGATCGCCTTCACGCGGCTGAAGTTGCGCATCGCTTCGAGGAAGTCCTTCTTGCGACCCACGCCGCTGCGCTTGTAGCCGCCGAAGGGTAGCCCCAGCTCACCGGTGTTGACGCGGTTGACCGACACGACCCCGGCCTCGATGCGGGTGGCCATGCGGTGGGCGACCCCCAGGTCGCGGGTCCAGACCCCGCTGGTGAGTCCGTAGTCGACGGCGTTGACGATGGCAACGGCCTGATCCTCGTCGGCGAACGGCAGGACGCCGGCGACGGGACCGAAGACCTCGGACGTCATGATCTCGGCGTCGGCCGCTGCCTCCGTCACCACCGTGGGCGCGATCCAGAAGCCGCCCTTCAGGCGCGCGTCCGACGGCAGGTCGGCGTGTGCGGGGATGCAGGCCCCGGCGGCGGCGGCGCGCTCGAGGGCGCCCTGCACCTTCTCCTGCTGGCGCTTGCTGACCATCGGCCCCACGATGGAGCGTTCGTCGAAGCCCTCGCCCACGTAGAGGCCGGCCACGGCGGAGGTGAAGCGCTCCATGAAGGACGGGTAGATCGACTCGTGCACCAGCACCCGCTCGCTGCCCGAGCACGCTTGCCCGCTGTTGAAGAAGGCGCTGCGCACCATGCCCTCCACGGCCTTGTCGAGATCCGCGTCGGGGAAGATGATGGAGGCGTTCTTGCCGCCGAGCTCCATCATGGTGGGCAGGATGCGCTTCGCCGCGGCGGCCAGGATCTTCTCGCCGGTGAGGTCGGAGCCGGTGAAGGCGATGAAGTCGATGCCGCGGTGCGCCACGAGCTGCACGCCGGTCTCGACGCCGCCCGTGACCACGTTGAGCACGCCCGGCGGCAGGACGTCGGCCGCCAGCTCGGCGATGCGCAGCGATGACAGGGGCGTCTCGGGCGCGGGCTTGAGGACAACGGTGTTGCCGGTGGCGAGCGCCAGCGCCGCGAAGTCGGCGGTGTGCATGGGGGGCCAGTTCCAGGGGATGATGACGGCGACCACCCCGTAGGGCTCGTAGACGATCTTGCGCATCTCCGTCGGGCTGTCGTAGACGCTCTGGCCGTAGAACTTGTCGGAGGCGCCGGCGTAGAAGCGGAAGGTGCGTTCGGCGTTGGTGACGTCGCGCGCCGACTGCACGCGCGGCTTGCCGTTCTCCCACGTCTCGAGGTCGACGAGCTCGTCGTGGTGCTCGTGGATCAGGCGGGCGATCTCGAAGAGCATCGCGCCCCGCTTCTCGGGGCTGACCCAGCGCCAGGTACGGTAGGCGTCGCGGGCCGATGCCACCGCGTGGTCGACGTCGGCTTCGCTGGCGGAGGGGGCCTCGCCGAGCACCTCGCCGGTCGCGGGGTTCACGACCTCCAGGGCTGAGGTGCCGTCACCGTCGACGAACGCGCCGCCGATGAGCATCTTCCAGGTCGCGTGGTCTTTGTAGGGGTGGTAGGCCATCCGCTGTCTCCTCCGCCGGGGCCGGCCCTCGGCGCGTTACGACAAGAACTCGGGCGCCTGCAAGCTAGTGCGCGCGCCCGCTTCGCTGGAGCGCCCGCCGGGATGCAAGCGCATACATAATATGTAATGTCTTGCAAGAAGTATGGTGGTCATACCTCTCGGGAATGCCGTGAAGGTAGCATGTTGCTCGCGCCCCTGTCAAGGAACGCGGCGGTTCGCACGGGTTTGACAGCCCCCCGCCGGTGTGCTAGTTTGAGCGGCGTCCACAACTAGATTCCGGTACTCTCGCCGCTACGCTCGGGCGGCCCGGGCACCGCTTCACCTGGCGAAGCTGTCCATGGTCCAAGGAGCCGCTCGCGTGGCACGTTGCAGTCCGATCCCCCGGTGGTATGACCACCACACCACGAATAGTTATCGAACATGTTGTCATTTCCGGGACCCGAGGCGCGCTCAAGCGCCCGGGCGCCGCCTGGTTGCGCGCGCCCGTCCCTTGCAGGCCGCTCCGCGGCCCTGGTCCGGTGTGTCCTCTCTGGAGGTGTTCGCTCCCGGCATGGCAGCCGCCCACCGCTTCGCGGTGCGGTCCTCCATGCGGATCGAGGAGGTGGGCGCTCCAACCTGACCGGGCGCGCCGAGCGTACGTGGGGTCCGCCCGACGTGCCGCCCAGAACACCTTGGCATCACGTGCTTGCCCATGGAGGCAGACATGCACAAGAGGATCACGGCGCTCGTCGTCGCGGCCGCGCTGCTCGCAGCGCTCGGCGTCGCGGCTGCGCAGGGCCCCATCAAGATCGGTATCTCGCTCTCGCTCTCCGGAGACTTCTCTGCCGACGGGCAGGGGTTCCAGCAGGGCTACAAGCTGTGGGCCGACCAGGTCAACGCCAACGGGGGGCTGCTCGGGCGCCAGGTGCAGCTCGACATCGTCAACGACAACTCCAGCCCCGACCAGGTGCAGACCAACTACCAGAAGCTCATCACGGTGGACAAGGTGCCGCTCGTGCTGGGGCCGTTCTCGACGCTGCTCACCAAGCCCGCGTCGGTGGTGGCCAACCGCTACGGCTACGCCATGGTGGAAGGCGCGGGCGGCGCGCCGTCGGTGTTCAACCGCGGGCTGAAGAACGTCTTCGACGTGGCACTGCCGGTGATCAACGACCTGGACAGCTTCACGCAGTACGTCCTCTCGTTGCCCGCCTCCGAGCGCCCCAAGACGGTGGCCTACGCCACCAACGACGACCCCTTCACGCAGCCGCAGATCGAGCGCTCGCGCAAGCTGTTCGAGGCCGCCGGGCTGAAGACGGTGTCGTACCAGACCTATCCGTCGGAGACCACCGACTTCAACCCCATCGCCGACAAGATCATCCAGTCGAAGGCCGATCTCGTGGTGGCCGGGACCTTCATGCCCGACATCGTTGCCTTCGTGCAGCGCTTCCGGCAGCAACACTACAACCCGCAGGGGCTCATCGCGACGGCGGGGCCCGACCTGGGCTCGCAGTTCATCCAGGCCGTCGGCGGTGCGCAGAACGCCGAGGGCATCCTGGTGCCCAACACCTGGTACCCGGGTGCCGAGAATCCCGGAAACGCAGCGTTCGTGAAGGCGTTCATCGCCAAGTTCGGAGGCAAGGCCGCCGACATCAACGGCGATGCCGCCGAGGGATACGCGGCCGGCCAGGTGCTGCAGGCGGCGGTCGAGAAGGTCGGCAGCCTCGACAACGCCAAGATCATCGCCGAGCTGCACTCCGGTGACACCTTCAAGAGCATCCTCGGTGACGTGACCTTCAACGACGTGGGCGAGAACACCGCGGCCAAGGCCTACCTGTTCCAGTGGCAGAACGACCACTACCTGCCGGTCTATCCGGACAGCGCAGCCGCGGCGCCGTTCGAGTACCCCAAGCCGGCCTGGAATTGAGGTGAGGACCTACGGGTTCCGGAGGGGCGGCGCGCAGGCGCCGTCCCTCCCCCCGGCGCAGGTCCCCCGCCCGCACAGGCGGGTGGGCGGTCACCGCGGCGGGACCGACTCGGGAGTCGAGCCATGCGCATAATCATCGACGCCATCATCACGGGCGTGCTGTCCGGCGGGATCTACGTCCTCATGGCGCTGGGGCTGACGCTGATCTTCGGCGTGATGGACATCATCAACGTCGGCCAGGGAGCGCTCGTGATCCTGGGCGCCTATCTCAGCTACGTCCTGCAACAGCACCTCCACATCGACCTCTTCCTCGGGCTGCTCATCACCATGCCGGTGATGTTCGCCTTCGGGGTGGCGCTGGAAGCGGCGTTCGTGCGCCCCATCCGCTGGGAGCGCACCACGCTGTCCATCCTCATCACGTTCGCCATCGCACTGCTCATCCAGGGGGCGCTGTCGCTGGTCTTTTCGACCAACCTGGTGCAGATGCATGCCTGGTACGTCGACCACTCTGTCAAGATCGGCAGCTTCTACCTGGCGTGGATCTACATCTTCGATTTTCTGTTGAGCGTCGTGCTGGTCATCGGCCTCTACCTGCTCCTGAACCGCACCAAGTTCGGCGCCGGACTGCGCGCTTCCATGCAGAACCGCACCGCCGCGCAGCTCATCGGCATCGACGTCGAGCGCGTCTCGGCGATCACCTTCGGCATCGGTGTGGCCCTGGCCGCCGCCGGCGGCATGGCCTACGGCGCGACCTCGGCGTTCAACCCCAACAGTCAGTACGACCTGATCTCGCGGCTGCTGGCCATCATCATCCTGGGCGGCATGGGCAGTCTCCGTGGCGCCGTCGTGGCGGGCTTCGGGATGCTCGTCATCGAGGACGTCACCTCGGTGGTGTGGTCGCCGGTATGGGCCAGCACGGTGTTCTACATGGCGCTGGTGCTGGTGCTGGTGGTCCGGCCGCAGGGGCTGTTCGGGCGCATGGCGGGTAGGCAGCAATGAAGACGCTGCGCCCCGTCCTGCTGCTCGCGCTGCTGGTCTTCGCGGTGGCCTTCCCGCTGCTGTTCCCCAACCCCGCCGTCGACACGGTGGCGGTGCTGACCGTCATGTTCGCCGCCGCCGTCACCGCCTGGAACGCCTTCTCGGGGTACAGCGGCTACATCTCCATCGGCCACGCCGCCTTCTTCGGGATCGGCTCCTACGCCGTCGCCATCCTGTGCCAGGACTGGCATGTGCCCGGCGGCTTCCTGCCCTTCCTGCTGCTCCCGCTCGCCGGGCTCATCGCCGCGGTGCTCGCCGTCCCGATGGGCTGGGTGGCGCTCAGGACGCGGAAGCACACGTTCGTGATCCTGACCATCGCGATGTTCTTCATCATGCAGCTCATGGCCTTCAACCTCCGCAGCATCACCAACGGCTCGCGGGGCATGAGCCTGCCGATCCCCACCGCCTGGAGTGGCACCTTCTACGACCTGCCCTTCTACTACGTGGGGCTGGCCGTGCTGCTGCTGGCATTGGGCGTGTCGTGGTGGATCCGCAACTCCAAGTACGGACTCGGGCTGCTCGCGATCCGCGACGACGAGGACCGCGCCCGCGGCCTCGGCGTGCGTACCGGCGCTTTCAAGCTCACGGCTTTCGTCATCGCCGCCTTCTTCTTCGGCGTGGTGGGGGGGCTCCACGCCTACTTCGTCGAGTCGATCTTCCCGGCCTTCGCCTTCGATCCGCTGATCGACCTGATGGTGGCCCTGATGGCCTTCCTGGGCGGGCTCGGCACGCTGGCAGGGCCCGTGCTCGGTGCGCTCATCCTGGAGCCGGCCCAGCAGTACTTCACCATCTGGTTCAGCAAGCCCGGTTACTACCTGATGATCTACGGGGCGCTGTTCCTGCTCATCATCCTGCTCCTGCCCCAGGGGATCATCCCGGCTCTGCGCGCGCGCTTCACGCGGACCGAGGCGCTGGCGGGGCCGGTGCGGCGTGGGGACGCCGCCGACGGCCCGTCGGGCGACGGATTGTCGGCGGCCGCCTTGATCGGGGACGGCGACGCGGAGCCAGGGGGTCGAGCATGAGTCTGCTGGCAGCGACCGGGGTGTCCAAGTCGTTCGGCGGCGTGCAGGCGCTCGACGGCTGCTCGATCACGGTCGAGAAGGGAAGCCTGACCGGCCTCATCGGACCCAACGGCTCGGGCAAGACCACGCTGTTCAACGTCATGACGGGCTACGAGACGGTGGACGCGGGCGAGATCGCCTTCGACGGCAAGCCCATCACCAACGCCACCCCCGACCGGGTGTTCCAGCTCGGTATCGCGCGCACCTTCCAGCTCACCCGCATCTTCCCGCGCCTTTCGGTGCTGGAGAACATGCACGTGGCGGCCCAGCGGCAGGGCTGGCGCTCGCTGTTCGGGCGCTGGAGCTCGTCGACGGAGCACGAACGGGCGCTGGAGCTGCTCGGCTTCGTGGGCCTCACCCGCCTCAAGGACGTGCCCGCGCGCAACCTCTCCTACGGCCAGAAGAAGCTGCTCGAGTTCGCCTACGTACTGGTGGCCGAGCCCGAGGTGATCCTGCTCGACGAGCCGGCCGGAGGCGTCAACCCGACCATGATCCGCTACCTGACCGAGCGGATCCGCGAGCTCCACGAGCGCGGGGTGACCTTCCTGATGGTGGAGCACAACATGGAGTTCGTGATGGGCCTGTGCGACCGCGTGGTCGTCATGAACCACGGCGAGACCATCGCCGATGGCGACCCCGAGACCGTCCGCAGCGATCCACAGGTCCTCGAAGCCTACCTGGGGGCGTGAGCATGCTTCTGGAGATGCGCAATGTAACGGCCGGCTACGACGGCAGTGACGTACTCAAGTCTCTCGACCTCAACGTGGAGGAGGGCTCGGTCACGTGCATCGTCGGGCCCAACGGTGCGGGTAAGTCGACGGTGCTGAAGGTGGTGAGCGGCCTCCTCAAGCCGCGGCGCGGCGAGATGCTCTTCCAGGGACGCGCCGTCACCGGGCTCAACCCGCGCAAGGCCCTGGGGCTCGGCATCGTCCAGGTGCCGCAGAACCACAGTCTCTTCCCGGACATGACGGTCCGCGAGAACGTCCGCCTGGGCGGCTTCACCATCCCCGATCCCGCCCGCGTCGAGGAGCGCATGCGTGAGGTCGAAGCGATGTTCCCGATCGTGCGTGAGCGTGCCGGCGAGAAGGCGGGCAACCTCTCCGGTGGCCAGCAGCGGCTGGTGGAGTTCGCGCGCTCGCTGATGCTCGACCCCCGGATGATCCTGCTCGACGAACCCTCGATGGGTCTCGACCCGAAGACCATGAAGACGGTGTTCGAGACCGTGGCGCGTATGCATGAGGGTGGCCGGACCATCCTGCTGGTCGAGCAGAACGTGCGGGCCGGACTCGCCATCGCCACCCGCGGCATCGTGTTGGAGAGCGGGCAGGTGCGCCTGGAAGGTTCGCACGACGAGGTCCTCGGCAACCCGCAGATCGGCCGGCTCTACCTGGGCACCGCGCTCGCCGACGCCTGACGCCTCGGCGCCCCGCGCGCCGCGAGGTGTACCGTCCCCGACGTCGCCCGGCGAGACCGTTTCGCCGGGCGATTAGACTGGAGCGCAGGCGTCGCCCGCTGGAGGGACACCGTTCGAGGCAGGTCGCTGGAGGGAGCCACGTGCTGAGTACCCCGGAGAAACTCGTCTTCCTCGTTCTGACGCTCGTGTCGTTGTATTTCGCGGTCCTGGGGTTCGCGCGGGTGATCCGCGTGGTGCGGCGCGGACCGGAGGGTGCCTACCCCCGGCTCGACCGGCTGCCCGTCCGGCTGGGCGACGGCCTGATGCGGGTGCTGTCGCAGCGCACCGTGTTCCGGGCGCGGCCGTGGGTGAGCTTCTTCCACAGCTTCATCTTCTACGGCTTCGTGCTCTACCTGTTCGTCAATCTGATCGACTTGCTCAACGGCTACCTGCCGCACGCCTGGACCGAGGGGATCCGGCTGGGCGTGGTGGGCGACGTGTACCGCTTGCTCGCGGACGTGCTCACGGTGCTGATCCTGGTCGGCATGGTCTACATGCTGGTGCGCCGCTTCTGGACCCGCGACCCGCGCCTGGAGATGGGCGACTCCACGCTGCTGCACGACAAGGTGCGGCTCGGCGGCATCCAGCGCGACAGTCTCATCGTCGGCGTGTTCATCGTGCTGCATGTGGGCTTCCGGCTCTTCGGCGAGAGCTTCCTGCTCGCTTCCGAAGGGCACCCTGACGCCTTTCAGCCCGTCGCGAGCGCGGTGGCGTCGGCGGTGGGGTTCGGGCCCGGGCGCATCTGGGGTTGGCATGTCGGCTGGTGGGCGGCGCTCGGCATGATCCTGGCGTTCCTGCCGTACTTCCCGCGTTCCAAGCACCTGCACCTCATCGCCGCGCCGTTCAACTTCGCCTTCGAGAGGCGCAGCGAGGGTGGCGGGCGCGTGTCGAGCGGCGCGCTCGAGCCCATCGACTTCGAGGACGAGTCGCTGGAGCAGTTCGGCGTCGCTAGCCTCGAGCACCTGCGTTTCCCGCAGCTCCTCGACCCCTACGCCTGCATCCAGTGCAACCGCTGCGCCAACGTGTGCCCGGCCAACCAGACCGGCAAGGCGCTCAACCCGGCCGCCCTGGAGATCAACAAGCGCTACGAGCTCAACCTCGTGGGGGAGGCGTTCGCGCGGGGCGAGGCCAGCCCGCGCCCGCTGATCGAGTTCGCCATCCCCCCCGAGGCGTTGTGGGCCTGCACCACCTGCGGTGCGTGCATGGAAGTGTGCCCGGTCGGGTGCGAGCAGATGATCGATATCGTCGATATCCGGCGCGACCAGGTGCTCATGCAGGGCGAGTTCCCCTCGGAGCTGCAGACCGCCTTCCGCGGCATGGAGCGCACCGGCAACCCCTGGGGTCTCGGCCAGGACAAGCGCATGGACTGGGCCGAGGGGCTGGAGGTCCCCACGGTCGAGCACAAGCCGGACTTCGAGGTGCTGTTCTGGGTCGGCTGCGCCGGCTCCTACGACCCCGCGGCGCAGAAGACCACCCGCGCCATGGTGCGCATCCTCGAGCAAGCGGGCGTGAACTACGCGGTCCTGGGGAAGGGCGAGAAGTGCACCGGCGATCCCGCCCGGCGCGCGGGCAACGAGTACCTCTACTATCAGCTCGCCACCGAGAACGTCGCGGTGCTCAACGAGGCGCTGGCCTCGGAGGCGCTGGACGAGGGGAGCCAGAAGCTGGTGCTGACCACCTGCCCGCACTGCTTCAATGCCCTGTTCAACGACTACCCGCAGCTCGGCGGCGACTATCGGGTGGTGCACCACACCCAGCTCATCGAGCGCCTGGTCGCTGAGGGGCGGCTGCCGCCCGTGGAGCTCGACGCCAGCGTCACCTACCACGATCCCTGCTACCTGGGGCGCCACAACGGCGTCTACGACGCGCCACGCAACGTCTTGACGGCGGGCGGCGGCGAGCTGCGCGAGATGGAGAAGAACCGTAACGACGCGTTGTGCTGCGGGGCCGGCGGCGCCCAGTTCTGGAAGGAAGAGGAGGAGGGGCGCATGCGCGTGTCCGAGCTGCGCTTCAGCCAGGCCAAGGCGACCGGCGCCGAGGTCGTGGCGGCCGCCTGCCCCTTCTGCAAGGTGATGCTCTCCAGCAGCGAGAGCGCCGAGAGCGAGGGTGCGCCGGAGGTCCTCGACGTGGCTCAGCTCGTGGCGGCGCAGCTCGATGCCATGCAGGCGCGCGTCTCCGGAGGGAGCGAGGCCGCCGGCGACTGAACCGGAGGCCGTCGACCGGCGGGGCCGGCGGCCTGCGGGTCGAGTGGAATTGTCGGCAGGCCGGCCCCGCACGCGGCGCGTATCCTGTGGGGCGGCGACCGCGTGGTGATGGTGATGGGGGAACGGCCGGCGGCCGCCCGAGTTCTCGAGGAGGCCGGACCCCCGTGTGTGCCGAATCGGCCAACGAGCCGGGCGCGTTGAGCGTCGACGTCCTTTTCCGACACCACCCCCAACCGATGTGGCTCGTGGATGTGCCGAGCCTGCGGCTGATCGACGTCAACGTTGCGGCACTCGAACGCTACCGCCTGGAACGCAGTGCTTTCCTGGCCCGCTCGCTACCGGAGATGTGGGTGGCCGGCGCGCCGCGGCTCACCGCCGCGACCGCCGATCCGCATGTGCTGGCGGCGGCCGTGAGCGGGCCGGCCATGCACCGCCGGGGCGACGGCTCGGTGTTGTCCGTGCGGGTCGATGCCAGGCCCCTGGTGGGCGGGGGCGGCAAGCGGCTGCTGGTGATGGCGCAGGAGGAGCCGGGCGCGCTCGCCGCCGGCGGCAACGGCGACGCTCTGGCCGGTGCGCTGCTCGAGTTGGGCTCGGACGCGGTGTTGCTCCTCGACGCGGAGCGGCGCATCAGCGACTTCAACCCGCGCGCCCGCGTGCTGCTGGGGGCGGGCACGTCCCGACTCGAGGGGCTCGCCATGACGAGCCTGCTCCTGCCCGGCGACGCCCTCACGCCCGTCCTGCTGGCGGGGGCCACAGCCGGCGACGCGTTGCGGGCGGAGGTGGAGCTGCAACGCCTCGACGGCGGGCGCGTGCCCGCCGAGCTGGTGCTCAAGCCGCTGTCCGACGGCCGCGCGCTGGCGCTGTTGAGCGACGTGACCCTGAAGCGCACGGCGGAACGCACCCTGGCGCGGAGCGAGCGGCGCTTCCGCGCGCTCATCCAGAACAGCAACGACGTCATCATGCTTCTCGACGCCGACGCGCAGCTCCAGTACCTGTCGCCTTCGGCCGCCCGGCTGGGGTTCGACCCGGCGTCGGGGCGGGGCATCGACCTGCTTGCCGGGGTGCACCCGCGCGATCGGCGCGCCACCGAGGAGGCGTTGGAGAGGCTGGCGCAAGAGGGCGATGTGCAATCGGCGACCTTCCGCCTGCGTACCGCCCGGGGCTGGCGCTGGCTGGAGGCCGTCGGTGCCAACCGGCTCGACGACCCCGACGTGGAAGGGCTGGTGCTCAACGTCCGTGACGTCACCGAGCGGGTCGAGGCCGAGACGCGGCTTCGCGAGAGCGAGGCCTACTACCGCGCACTGTTCGACAAGAGCATGGAAGGTGTCGTGCTGATCGAGTCCGACCGGCGCGTGCGCATGGCGAGCGGCGCCGCACTGCGGTTGCTCGGCTACGCCCCCGACGAGATCGTCGGGGAAGACCGTGTCGACCTCGTTCACGACGATGACCGTGACGCCTTCCTCGACGCACTCGACCTGGTCGAGGCGAAGGCGGGCGCCAGCGAGTCGGTGCGCTTCCGGCTCCGGGACGTCGCCGGCGCCTGGCGCTGGCTCGAGGGCACCGTCACCAACCTGGAGCGTGACGCCGACGTCGGCGCCATCGTGCTGAACTTCCGTGAGATCACCGACCGGGTGCGGGCGATGGAGAAGATCTCGGATCTCAACGCGGAGCTCAGGCGGCGCCTTGCCCACCTGCAATCGCTGCGGCGCATCGACATGGCGATCACCAACAGCGTCGATGTGCGGCTGGTGCTCGACATCTTCATGGACCAGTTGGTGGGCGATCTGGGGATCGATGCCGTGGCGGTGCTGCTGTTCGACGCCTCCGCCGGGGAGCTGAGCCCGTTCGTGGGGCGCGGCTTCGAGGGCGAGTTCGACATGGAGCACCGCACGCCCCTGGGCGTGGGGCCGGCGGGACGCGCTGCGCTGGAGCAGCGCACGGTCTACCTGCCGGACATGGCGGCGAGCGAGGAGGCCGGCGGGGCGGTCGAGCCGCCGCTGCAGACCGGCTTCAGCAGCTACCTGGCGGTGCCGATGCTGGCCAAGGGGCAGCTCCAGGGGGTCATCGAGCTGTACGCGCGCGAGCGGCTCGAGCCCGGTGACGAGTGGCTCGAGTTCCTCGAGACCTACGCCGACCAGGGCGCGATCGCCATCGAGAACTCGCAGCTCCTGCGTTCGCTGGAGCGCAGCAACGTCGAGCTGCAACGCGCCTACGACCGCACCATCGAGGGTTGGGCCTTCGCCCTCGACCTCAAGGACGAGGAGACGGCGGGCCACAGCAAGCGGGTCACCGACATGGCGGTTCGGTTGGCGAAGAGCCTGGGGATGGCGCAGGTGGAGCTGGTGCACCTGCAGCGCGGCGCACTGCTGCACGACATCGGCAAGATGGGCATCCCGGACCACATCCTGCTCAAGGGCGAGGAGCTCACCGACGAGGAGTACGAGCTCATGAAGCGGCACACGATCTACGCCTACGAGCTGCTCTCGCCCATCGACTTCCTCCGGCCCGCGCTCGACATCCCCTACTGCCATCACGAGCGCTGGGACGGCGGCGGCTACCCGCGCGGCCTCTCGGGCGAGGACATCCCCCTGCCGGCCCGCATCTTCGCCGTGGTCGACGTCTTCGATGCCCTCACCAGCGATCGCCCCTACCGGCCGGCGTGGCCGCGCGAGCGGGCGCTCTCTTACATCCGCGCCGAGTCCGGCCGGCACTTCGACCCCGCCGTGGTGACCGCGTTCTTCGAGGTCGTCGGGGAGGACTGAACGGCGTTGGCGCCCGCCCCACCGGGCCGTCGCGCGGGCTATGCTGGCCCGCATGACGCGGATGAAGCGCAGCCTGCTGTGGGCGCTGGTACTGGTGGTGGCGGGAGTCGTGGCGTACGGTCTCGGGATCTTGCTACACCCCTCGCCTCCGCTCGCCGGTCAGGCCCTCGAGAACAACCCGCCCGACGTTGCCGACGTCCATCTCGTCGACGGTGCGGGCGAGCCGGTATCGCTGGCGGACTTCCAGGGAAAGGTGTTGCTCGTCTACTTCGGCTACACCCGCTGCGCCGACACCTGCCCGCTCACCATGCAGAAGCTCGCCAAGGCCTACCGCGACGCCGGCGCGCCCGGCGACGTGCAGGTGGCGATGATCACCGTCGACCCGAGCCACGACACGCCCGCCGTGCTGGACAAGTGGGTGAAGCAGTTCGACCCGAACTTCGTCGGGCTCACCGGCTCCGCCGATCAGATCGCCGCGGCCGCCAAGGCCTTCATGATCGGCTACAGCACCGGCGGCGAGCCGAGCGACCACACAGCGGTCGTCGAGGTCGTCGGGCGCGACTCGCATATCCGCTACATCTACGGTCAGGGAGAGATCGTCAAGCTGAGCGACGACCTGCCGCGACTGTTGGCAGCCAGAGCAGGCTGAGCCCGCAACCGCGTGTTCGTGCCGACAGCGTGCCGGCCGGGTGCGATGCGCTCCTAGGTCAGGGCGATGCGCTGCGCGAACTCGACCAGCGGCTCGCGCCGGAACCGGTAGGTCCCGCGCGTGCCCTCGAGCAGGCCGAGGTGACGCAACTCGCCGAGCGTGGCCGTGGTGGTCTCGCGGGCCGCACCGACCATGGCGGCGAGGTTCTCGTGCGTGAGCGGGAGGGTGATGCGTACCACGCCGCCCTCGGACTGCTGGCCGAAACGCTCCCCCAGCCGCAGCAGTGCGCGCGCCAGGCGTGCGCCGACCGGGAGCTCGCCGTCTTCGAGAGCGTCCGTCATGCGGGTGAGCTGATCGCCGGTGGCACGGAACAGGGCGGGCTCGAAGGCGGCGGCCTCCTCGCGGGGGACCACCGTGACCACGACGCTGGCGCCGAGCGCCTCGGCACTCTCGCGCAGGGCGGCGCCACCGGGCGCCAGGGCGCCGATGAGGTCGCCGGGGCCGGCCACGCCGATGATGCGCTCCTTGCCGGAAGGAACGTCGATGGCGAGCTTCACCAGGCCGTGCACCACGCGATACACCGTGTCGGCACGGTCGCCGGCACGGTACAGCAGTTCCCCCTTGCCCAGCTCACGGCGAGGATATCCGTCCAGGCCGCGAGGCGGAGGCGGAGGGCTGTGCCAGCCCGCGTAGAGAGCGGCATCGAAGCTCGGCGTCACGGCTGTATTCTAGCCGCCCCCACGCGGAAACGCTGTTCGATGCTTGGCAACGGCCTACCAGGCTAGCGCTCCTGCTCAGCCGACCGCCACCTCGCGGCGGAATGCGACGGCGCCGCCGACGACCGTCAGCGTTGGCCAGCCGTGCAGGCGTTCGCCCGTCCAGGGGCTGAACCTGGCCTTGCTCCGGAAGTGCCGCGGGTCGACCGGGCGCTCGGTCTCGAGGTCGAGCAGCACCAGGTCGGCAGGCGCACCGACCTGCAGGCGTGGCCGATCCCAGCCCATGACGGCGGCCGGACCGTCCTGGAGGAGCCGCAACAGGTCCGCGAGCTCGAGCTCGCCGGACCGGACCAGGCGCGTGTAGAGCACCGGGAAGGCCACCTCGATGTTGGGCAACCCGAAGGGCGCGCTCATCAGATCACGCTCCTTCTCGGCACGGGTGTGCGGAGCGTGATCGGTGCCGATGCTGTCGACCACGCCGCGCCGCAGCGCCTCCCGCAGGTAGGCCACGTCCGCCTCGCTGCGTAGCGGAGGCGCCACCTTGAACACCGGGTCGAAGCCCAGCAGGGCGGCGTCGGTGAGGGTCAGGTGGTGAGGCGTCACCTCGCAGGTGACCGGCGCCCCCAGCGCCTTGAAGTGCTCGACGACCTGCATGGCGCGCTTCGAGGTCACGTGCGCGATGTGCACGCGCGCCCCGGTGAGGCGGGCTACCTCGCAATCGCGGAACACCATGACCGCCTCGGCGGCGTCGGGGTTGCCGGGCAGGCCGAGCTGCTGACTGACCTCACCCTCGTGCATCACGCCGTCCCCGCGCAGGCTGGGGTCCTCGGAGTGGGTCTGGATGACCAGGCCGAGCTCGGCGGCGTACTCGCAGGCGCTGCGCATGAGCCGGCCGTTGGCCACCGGGATGCCGTCGTCGGTGATCATCACCGCGCCCGCGGCCTGGAGCGCCGCGAAGTCGGTGAGCGTGTCTCCGCGCAGGCCGTGGCTGAGCGCGGCACCCGGCCGTAGCCGGGCCCCCGGCAGCCTGGCCGCCTTCTCGACAAGCTCCGCCACCAACCCGGGCTCGTCGACCGTCGGCGTGGTGTTCGCCATGCTCACCACCGTGCCGAAACCTCCGGCCGCCGCCGCGGCGAGGCCGCTCGCCAGATCCTCCTTGACCTCCTGGCCGGGCTCGCGCAGGTGGGCGTGCAGGTCGAGGAAGGCTGGCGTGAGGAGCGCGCCGCCGGCGTCGACGACCGTTGCCGCGCCGGCCTCGGCGCCCGCGCCCTCGCCGATCGCCTTGATCGCGCCGTCCTCGACCAGCAGGTCGCCCACGCCGTGATCGCCGTCGCCGTCGAGGAGGCGTGCACCGGTGATGACGAACCGTTCCATCACCCGAGCGCTCATCGCTTGCCCACCAATAGCGTGTACAGCACCGCCATGCGGATCGGCACGCCGCTCGCCACCTGGGCCTCGATCGCGCTGCGCGGGCCGTCGGCGACGTCGCTGGCGATCTCCACGTCGCGGTTGATGGGCCCCGGGTGCATGACCAGGGCGTCGGCGTGCGCCATGCGCAGGACCTCCTCGGTGAGCTGGTAGCGGGCCACGTACTCCGCCAGCGAGGGCAAGAGTCCTGAAGCCATGCGCTCGCGCTGCAGGCGCAGCGCCATCACCGCATCGGCGCCCTCGACGGCGTCGGCCAGGCGGTGGCTGTGGCGTACGCCGGGCGCCATCTGGGGCGGCAGCAGGGGCGCGGGACCGCAAAGGACCACCTCACCACCGAGCTTGCGCCACAGCTCCACGTTCGAGCGGGCCACGCGCGAGTGGAGCACGTCGCCCACGATCACGAGGCGTTTGCCGGCGAAGCCGTCGAAGCCTTCGAAGCGGTTGCGGAAGGTGTAGGCGTCGAGCAGCGCCTGCGTGGGGTGGGCGCGGCGGCCGTCACCGGCATTGACGATGGCTGCCTCGGTCCAGCGGGCGAGCTGGTGGGGCACGCCGGCCACCGGGTGACGGACGACGTACAGGTCGGCCTGCATCTGGTCGATGGTGCGCAGCGTGTCCTTCAGGCTCTCGCCTTTGGAGAGGCTCGAGCCGCCCGCGGCGAAGCTGATGACGTCCGCGCTCTGCGCCCGGGCGGCCCGCTCGAAGCTCAGCCGGGTGCGGGTGCTGTCCTCGAAGAACAGCGTTCCCACCGTGAACCCCTGCAGGGCGGGCACCTTCTTGATGGTGCGCGTCAGCACCTGCGCCATGACGTCGGCGGTGTCGAAGAGTGCGCTCACCTCGTCCGCCGACCAGTCGGCGAAGTCGAGGAGGTTGCGCTTGCGCGCGGAGGTCTTCTCGGGGAGGTCGATCTGGACCGTCGCCGTCACGGCTCCACCTCGTGGAGTTCGACGGCGTCGTCTTCGTCGACGGAGGCGATCTTCACCTTCACGACCTCGTGGTGGCTGGTGGGGACATTCTTGCCCACGTAGTCCGCGCGAATCGGCAGCTCGCGGTGGCCGCGATCGACGAGCACCGCGTATTGGATGACGGCGGGCCGCCCCATGTCGATGAGGGCGTCGAGGGCGGCGCGAGCGGTGCGGCCGGTGAAGAGAACGTCGTCGCACAGCACGATGCGTTTGCCGTGCACGTCGAAGGGCACCTCGGTCTTCTTGACCACCGGTTGCAGCGCGATCTCGGTGAGGTCGTCGCGGTAGAGCGTGATGTCGAGCTTGCCGACCTCGGGCGTGATGCCCTCGAACGAGGCGATCAGGCTCGCGAGGCGCTCGGCGATCGGCACGCCGCGCGTGTGGATGCCCACCAGCGCGAGGTTCTCCGCGCCCTTGTTGCGCTCGACGATCTCGTGCGCGATGCGCCGCAGCGCGCGACCGACCTCCTCGTCGTTCATGAGTCGGGCCTTCAGTTTCATCTCGCTCCGATCCTTCCTCGCCGGCCCCGGCCGGGTCCTGGCGGATCGCCGCCAAGTGGGCACGAGCCGGGCGGGCACGAGCCGGGCGGGCACGAAACAACGCCACCGCACGGGGCGGTGGCGTGAAGCGCTGCGGGTCGTTGGGTCCTTCGGTGCACGTCGGGCTCCTTCCCGGCCTCACGGGGCCGGCTTAAAGGCTCGCTCGATTGTAGCTCCGGGGCGTCTCGGACTCAAGCGGGGTGTTGTTCGCGGCGGCGGGTTCAGCTTCGCTTCAGCCAGGGTTCAGGGGCGCTTCAGCGCCCGCGGGCATGCTGACGTTCAGGAGGTTACGCATGAAGCGCACAGCCATGTTCGTCTTCGTCACCGCTGCCATGCTGCTCGCCGGTGCCTGGGCGAGCGGACTGCCGCAACAGGGTACGGTCCGGGTCATCAACGACCAGGGTGCCCTCGTGGGAGCCGGGAGCGTCCATGACGGCACGATGGAGGTCGAGCTGACCGACGCCGCGACCGGATTCGTTTCGCTCCTCGTCTCGGACGCGAACGGCAAGACCACCTGGGTGCAGGCGGTGGTCCCCGTCGACGGGTCGCTCCACATCGTGGCCAGCGACGGCGTCCTTCCCGCACACGCCTTCGCCTCACGGAACGCCCTCGCTTTCGAGTTGCATAGCCACGCCAACGTCGAGGCCAGCAACGCGCCCGCCGGGAGCGCTCAGGACGAGTCCCGCGAGAGCGGCGGGAACAGCGTTCGCGACTGACGTACAGGCCGACCCCGACCGGGGCCGGCCTGGCCCGAACTCCTTCGGAGACCCGTGCCATGCGACCACCATGGCCTGTGATGGTCTCAACCACTCCCCCCTTCGGGTGGGGCGCGCCCCAGCGGCCGCCCCACCTGGCCTCATGCGGGATTCCGCGCCATCCCGGGAGGCGAGAGAAGGCCGTCGGTCGACCGGGACGTGTTCCAGGGCTAGCCCGAGGGCCCTTCCGGGTTGCACAATGAGGACACCGTGTAGGGAGGATGGAAGCACTTCATGAAGAAACTGACCCGTTGGACGGTCGCCCTCGCCGCGGCCCTGCTCGTCGCCCATGCGGCGGCGTTGCAGCCGGCCGACGGGACCGAGGTGGTCGTCACCGACGCTGGGGGCCACCAGCTCGTCGGGTACGGGGTGGTCAAGAACGGCTTCCTGATGCTCCGCATGGGGTCTTCGGCGAGCGCCTTCGTGATGGTGCTGGTCGCGCCGGACGGCTCGGTCCAGAGCTTCGATGGCGTACACGGAGCCGGTGGTGCGCTGCTCGTCGACCTCGCCGACGGTACCCGTGAGAGCCTTAGCTCGTTGCTCGGCAAGAACGACATCGCATTGCGCGTGGTGCACCAGGCCGCAGGCTCGGGCTCGTCGAGGGCGGGCTCTTCGGAGGGCGGGTCCGAGGGGAGTGACACGAGCGGCGGGAGCGACGCGGGCTCCGGCGATTCGTCGGGCTCGGGCGACACCTCCATCTCGGTCGGTGACGGGAGCTCCCCGGACACGGGCGTCTCCGTCGACACCGGCGATTCCTCATCCAGCGACAGCACCGATGGACCCTGAGTCTTCCGCGGGCGCGTCCCGCGCGCGGATCCTCGTCGTGGAAGACGACTCCGCGCTCGCCCATCTCGTCGTCGAACAGCTCGGGCACGCAGGCTATCGCGCCGAAGCGGTCGGGCTCGGGCGCGAGGCGCTGGTGCGCGCCCAGGAGGGTCCCTTCGACCTGGTCGTGCTCGATCTGAACCTCCCGGACGTGGACGGCATCGAAGTTGCCGAGCGCCTGCGGGAGGACGGGGACGCGGCCATCCTCATGCTCACGGCTCGAGCCGACGTCGACAGCCGCGTCGAGGGCCTCTACGCAGGCGCCAGCGACTACCTCGCCAAACCCTTCAGCGTGCAGGAGCTGCTGGCCCGCGTCCACGTGCGCCTGCGCGAGCGGCAGGCGACCGGCGTCCTCCGTCACGGTGAGCTGGAGCTCGACCCCGACGCGCTCAGCTGCCGCTGCGGAGAGGACAGGGTGGTGTTGCCAGAGCGCGAGTTCGAGCTTCTGAGGCTGCTGGTGCGCCACCGTGGCCGGCTCTTCTCGCGCGAGGACATCGAGCGCGCCCTCTACGGCGTGGACACGCCGGAGTCCAACACCGTCGAGGTGTTCGTCTACAACCTGCGACGCAAGCTCGGCAAGCTCGGCCACAAGGAGATCATCCGCACGGTGCGCAACCGCGGGTACATGGTGCTCTAGCGGGCCCCGACGGCCTCGACGATCCCAACCCCAGGTTCATGAAGTCCTCGCATGGGACGTGCGTGAGACGGGTCTGCCTAGTCGGGCACGGCATCGGTCTCGATGGGTCCAGGTGAGGATGCGGGCACGCTCAGCGTGCTCCGCAGGTCCTCACGTGCGGGCCTCCTAGCGTGAACGCCATCCGCCGCCGGGCGCCGCAACGAGGGCGCCGGGCCGCGATGGGAGGTCACGGTATGACACGACCGCGCAAGCATCGAACGTTCGCGTTCCTGGCCGTCGCCGCGCTGCTGATGCTGGCCGCTGCCGGCAACGTCCTGGCCGAGGGCGTGCACGCCTCCTCCGTGCAGCTCTACGCCGGCCTCCCCGGGTTGGGAGGCCGGCTCGTCGACCGGGCGAACCGTCGCATGCCGGACGCGGGCCGCGAGCCGCGCGTCCTCATCACCACCGTGGAGAATGCGCCAATGCTGCGCCTGTCATGGGCGGCGGCTGAAAGGGCGGGCGCAGCGCTCGACCCGGGCGCCGAACGTCTCGTTCCGCACGGGGCCGTGGTGCTGAGCGAAACCCACAGCGAGGGCCGCGTCCACATCGCTCTCGTCCACCCGGACTGCGTGGACGCCCGCATCCCCGCCCGCCACGCAGTCGCCCGCGGCGCAGTCGCCACCCGCGCTGCCGCCACCCGCGCTGCCGCCACCCGCGCCGCGGTGTCGGTGCGCTCAGGGGGCTCGGAGGCGGAGGGTTCGCCCGGCGCCCCGGGGGGCCGGGCGGTGCTCAGCGCGGCGGCCGGCGCCGGGCGACGGTCCGGTAGAGCCGCTCCCCTCCGAACGCCAGGATCGAGAGCCCGGCCACGAACCAGAGCTGCGCAGGGTGCTCGCGGATGACCTGCGCCAGCAGCGTCAGCAACGCGGCCGCCGACGCCGTGGCCGCCAGCCACGAGACGCTCCGGCGTGCGCCCGTGCGACGGGCCAGGCGGGCGCTGGCGACGTTGACGAAGGTGAAGATCAGCAGGAAGCCCGCGCTGCCGACGGCCGCGATGCTGGCCAGCGGGACCAGGTTCGCGAGGACCAGGGTGGCGCCTCCGGTGATCAGGAGCCCTTCGATCGGCCGGTTCCATACTTTGTGCTCGAGCTCCTCCGGCAGCTCGCCGGAGCTGGCGATGACGAAGCTGACGCGTGCCGCGCCGTAGAGCGAGGCGTTGATCGCCGACGCCGTGGACAGCATCGCCGCCACCGCGATGAGGGCGAACCCCGCTTCGCCCAACGAGGGCCGCGCGGCCACGGCCAGGGCGTAATCCTTGGCGTCGACCAGGGTGGCCGCCGGCACCGCGCCCACCGCGACGAGCGCCACCGCCACGTACAGGGCCACCACGAAGCCCACCGCCAGGTGATAGGCGAGGGGCAAGGTCTTCTCGGGGTCGCGTACGTCCTCGGCGGCGTTGGCGATGAGCTCGAAGCCCTCGTACGCCAGGAAGATGAGCATGCCGCCGGCCGCGAGCGCCAGGGGAGAGGACCAGGTCGTCGGCGCAAGGCGGCTGGCGTGGATGGCGAGCGCCCCCGCGCCGACGAAGACGAGCAGGATCGCTACCTTCAGCCCGACGATGACGGTCTCGGCCCGTCCCACCACGTCGGCCCCGAACATGTTGAGAGCGGTGATGATCACCACCACCGCGCTGAGCAGCAGGTGCCGTACGGCCTCGTGGGCGGGGCCGGTCGCGAAGCTCGAGCCGTAGCTGCCGAACGCCTGCGCGTAGAGCGCCAGCATCACCAGGTAGCTGAGCCACAGCATGACGTTGAGCCCGCCGCTGAGCATGCCGGTGCCGAACGCTTCGTTGAGGAAGGTGACGGTGCCGCCGCGGTTGGGGAAGGCCAGCGTGAGGTGCACGTAGCTGTTCGCCGTCAGCAACGCCACCAGCCCCGCGAGCAGGAACGCCAGCGGAGCGCCGCCGCCCGCCAGCTCGACCGACAGCCCCAGCACCGCGAAGATGCCGCCCCCCACCATGCCGCCGACACCGATGGCGACCGTGCCCCACAGGCCGATGTTGCCTCGCTCCACGCTGATGCGCTCCCCTCCGAGCCGTACCGCGCCCAGCGTACTGCGGCCTGCTCGTGCGCGGGGCGCGGGTGAATTACCGCCAAATACCACCCAGGGGTATAAGATGCGAGCCATGGCGAAGCACCCGATCAAGCTGACCGATACCTCGTTCAAGCGCGCCACCAAGTCCGGAGTGGCCCTGGTCGACTTCTGGGCGCCCTGGTGCGGGCCCTGCCGCATGGTGGGCCCGATCGTGGAGGAGATCGCCGGCGAGCTCGGCGACAAGGTCCTGGTCGCCAAGCTGAACGTCGACGAGAACCCCAAGACGGCCTTGCAGTTCCGCGTCCAGAGCATCCCCACCGTACTGGTCCTCAAGGACGGCGAGCTGCAGCAGGCGATCGTGGGCGCGCGTCGCAAGGGGGACTACGTGGGAGCGCTGCAGAAGGTCCTGGCCTGACGGCGTAGCCGTTCGCGGCGCGTGCGGGACCCTATCCGTCCGCCTGCCCGAGGCGCGCGAGGAAGGCCTCGCGCGCCATCCACACCTCGATGAACGCGACGTCGACGAGACGTCGGTCCTCCAGGCTTGCAGGGGTATAGGCCGCCAGCAGGGGAGCACCCCGCTCAGATCGCCTCGGTCGGGTCGGTGCCGCCGGTCGCGGCGAGCCGCGGGCTGAGGAGATGATCGAGGCAGGCATCGTAGATCACGCCCTGGCGGAAGTCCGTGACCAGGTCCTCGACGCTGACGTCGGCCAGCACCTCCAGCAGGCGCTCCCGGACACGCTCCCAGACGGCGCTGCGGGCGTGGCAGCGGGCCTCCTCGGCGCAGGCCACGCGCCAGTTGAGGCTGACGCAGGCCAACGGGGCGACCGGCCCGTCGACGGCGCGCAGGACGTCGCGCAGGCTGATCTCGCCTGCCGGTCGTGCCAGTGCGTAGCCGCCCCCGACGCCCTTCTTGGAGGCCACCAGGCCGCGGCCGTGGAGCACCGACAGGATCCGGAGGAGGTAGGGGCGCGCGACGCCGGTCGCACCGCTGATGCCCTCGCTGGAGACCCAGCGACCGCGCGGCTGGGTGCCCAGGAACCCCAGCGCCTGGAAGGCGTAGATGTCGGTGGCGGAGAGCCGCATGTGCCTCCTGAGTCTAGCAGCGCCCGGTCCAGTCCCTGCGGTAAATGCCGTGCTCGTGGGCGACCGGCGCGGACGACGTTGGGAGGGCGACGCAAGGGGGGCGAGCCTTGTCCCTAGGATAGTGGATGGAAGGAGTCAAGTATCGTGATGCATGAACCGGGTACGGGCACGGGGATCGCGTCTCCAGGACGACCGCGCCCGCGCTCCCGAAGCAGGCAAGATGGAGTCCTCGACAACGGTGCCGGAGCGCGGACGTCGGGGGCACGCCATGATCGCGTCGGGCGGCCGCGCGCCGGCGCGCGCATCCTGTGGCAGACGTGGAGGAGGTCGCGATGAGCGAGTACGCGCATCCCGAGGTGTTGGTGAGCACGCAATGGGTCGAGGAGCACCGGGCGGACGAGGGCGTCCGCGTGCTGGAGGTCGACGAGGACGTCCTCCTGTACGAACAGGGCCACGTGCCGGGCGCCGTGAAGCTCGACTGGCACACCGAGCTGCAGCGTCCCGACGTGCGCGACTTCATCGACGCCGACGGGTTCGCTTCCCTGATGAAGGCCAAGGGCGTGAGCAACGACACCACCGTCGTGATCTACGGCGACAAGTCGAACTGGTGGGCGGCGTACGCCTTCTGGTTCCTGAAGTACAACGGGCACGCGGACGTGCGGCTCATGGACGGTGGGCGCCAGAAGTGGACGGCCGAGGGCCGCGACCTGGCCGGGGACGTCCCCAAGCCGAAACGAGGACGCTACCAGGTCCCCTACCGCGACGCCTCCATCCGGGCCTTCGCCTCCGACGTGCTGCGTCAGATCGTGGCGGTGAAGGACGGCAACGGCGCCCTGGTCGACGTTCGCAGCCCGCAGGAGTACACGGGCGAGAAGCTCCACATGCCGGAGTACCCGCAGGAGGGCGCGTTGCGGGGCGGGCACGTGCCCGGCGCGCAGAACATCCCGTGGGCGAAGGCGGTCGACGAGGACGGCACGTTCAAGGATGCCGACGCGCTGAAGGAGCTCTACGGCTCGAGCGGCGTAACGCCCGACAAGGACGTGGTGGCCTACTGCCGCATCGCGGAGCGGAGCAGCCACACCTGGTTCGTGCTGAAGTACCTGCTGGGCTACCCCAACGTTCGCAACTACGACGGCTCCTGGACCGAGTGGGGCAACATGGTCGGGGTGCCGATGAGCCAGGGCGAGGCGCCCTAGGCCCGGCTGCGACCAGCGACCAGGACGAACGTGGCGGCGCGTCTAGCGTCGCCACGCGTCATCCCGGAACGTGTCGACGTAGGGGGTGTCGCCATGCTGTGCTTCCAGGGGCCGCGGAGGCCGATGGCGGCGACGTTCATGGTCGCCGGTCTCCGTCGTTCGCGTCGTCCCCCGGCTGCGAGGTGCTCGCCGCGGGGCGGCTCTGCGCCGGGCGCTCCTCCTCGTCGCGCTCAGGCGCCTCCTCCGAGTTCGCCTGTGCGTCGGAGCGTCGCATGAAGCGCACGAAGAACACGACCACCGCCAGCATGATCAGGAAATCGCCGATCTGCCAGAGCTGCCACCACGGGTGCGGCATGACGCCATGAGGGATCATCGCGATCGCTCCTTCCGCGGGTCGTTCACCGGTCCATCCCTCGCTCCTTCGCCGGACGCTGTATCCGGGTCCCTGCTCGGGCCGCCTCGAGATGGGGTCCATCGTACGCCTGCGCGGCAGGGTGTCCCGGGTTCGGCGGCGACCCGGTTTCCGTCTTGTCCCTTGACGCTCGTTCCGGCCAATCAATAGGCTCGCGGGGTAGCTTCTCTCAGCGCGGCGCCGGACCCGCCGCTGCCCGCGATGGCGGTGGCCTCCGGTGGACGCTCGCCACTCGTCCGGCGCCCGCGCATCTTAGGAGGTTGGGCGTGAAGCGTAGAGTCGTAGCGTTCCTGGCGATCGCGGCCCTGGTGCTAGCCACCGTGGGTGTCGCGAGCGCACAACAGTTCGACTGGAAGCAGTTCTCCGGCACGAAGATCCGCTTCCTGATGAACCAGCACCCCTTCACCACGTTCATCCAGCCGCTGCTGCCCGAGTTCGAGCAGCAAACGGGTATCCAGGTGACCTTCGAGACCTTCCCCGAGGATCAGTTCCGTCAGCGCCGCCTGCTCGAGGCGAGCAGCGGGGCCGACACCCTCGACGGCTACATGATCATGCCGGGACAGGTGGGCGCGCAGTATCTCGAAGCCGGCTGGGTCCGCTACGTCGATGACTTCCTGGCCGACCCCACCATGACCGACCCCAACATCGACCTGAACGACTTCTTCGGTGGTGCGCTCAACACCTTCAAGAACGGCGGCAAGGTCTTCGGTCTGCCGCTGCAGAACGAGACCAGCCTGCTGTTCTACCGCAAGGACCTGTTCCAGCAGGCCGGGATCCAGCGGCCGCCGCAAGACATGGCCGAGCTGCTGGCCGACGCGGCCCTGTTGAAGCAGGGTCGGGTGGCCGGCTTCGCGATGCGCGGCAAGGCGGCCAGCGCCACCTCGCAGATCGTGAACTTCCTGATGTCGTTCGGCGGCACCTGGCTCAACGACGATGGCACCTCGGCGCTGAACAGCTACCAGAGCAAGCAGGCGCTGGCGTTCTACGCCGATCTTCTGCGCAACTACGGCCCTCCCGGAGAGTCGAACATGTCGTGGCCGGAAGTGACCAGCATCTACGCGCAGGGCCAGGCGGCCATGATCTTCGACGCCAACGTCTTCCGCTCGATCATGGAGGACCCGCAGCAGGCGATCGACGTGGTGCGCAACAACACCGGCTACGCGCCGCTTCCGGCGGGTCCGGCCGGACTGCACCCGGTGGTGCTGGTGTGGGGTCTCAGCGTCAACCACGCCTCCAAGAACCCGGGCGCGGCCTGGTACTTCGTCCAGTGGGCGCTCTCCAAGGCCAACCAGGAGAAGGCCATCCTGGCCGGCGTCCCGGCGGCGCGCACCTCGGCGTGGCAGAACGAGGAGTTCATGAAGACCGCTCCGGCGGACTGGATCGACTCCTCGCAGAAGAGCTTCGCGGTCGGCGATCCCAACTGGAACCCGCCGGTGAAGCCGGTGCCCGAGGTCCGCGATGCGTACGGTCAGGCGATCGTGGCAGCGCTCGAGGGCAAGCCGGTCGGCCCCGCCCTGGATCAGGCCGCGAAGTCGATCGACCAGATCCTGTCGAACCAGTAGCGTAGCCTCCGCGCGGACGGCTGCCGCCGGATCCCCGAGGGGATCCGGCGGCAGCCGCGCGAGCCCTGCGTACGAGCGAGGGACCTGTCCATGACCGAGCGCGCCTCCCGCTTCTTCGATCGCAACGCGCAGTGGTTGTTCCCGCTGCCGGCGGTGATCGCCATCGTGATCCTTTTCGTCGGGCCGGTTCTGGCGAACGCATATATCTCCGTTCACGACTGGTACATCGGCGGCACCCCCAAGTACATCGGGCTGGGCAACTTCGTGCGCGCCCTGAACGACCACCGCTTCTGGAGCGGGCTGAAGAACACCTTCTATTTCACGCTCGTGGCCGTGCCCCTGGAGCTGGTGCTGGGCCTGGGCATCGCCGTGCTCTTCAACCGCGACTTCCGCGGCAAGGGCCTGGTCCGCACCGTCATCCTGCTGCCGATGGTGGCCACGCCCGTCGCCATCGCGCTGATCTGGGCGCTGATGTTCAACCCCAGCCTCGGCGTCATGAACTATTTTCTCGAGAGCCTCGGCCTGCCGCGCTCGCTGTGGGTCGCCAGCGCCCAACTCGCCATCCCCTCGCTCACGCTGGTCGACATCTGGGAGTGGACGCCCATGGTGGCGCTGATCCTGCTGGCGGCGCTGCAGGGCGTACCCACGGAGCTCTATGAGGCCGCCATCATCGACGGCGCCGGCCCGGTCCAGGCGTTCCGCTTCATCACCCTGCCGTCGATCCGCTCCGCGGCGGTCATCGCGCTCATCCTGCGGAGCATCGACGCGCTCAAGACCTTCGACATCATCTACGTCATCACCCAGGGAGGGCCGGGGATCGCCTCGGAGACGCTGAACGTGTTCGCCTTCAAGACCGGTTTCGAGTTCTTCCGGGCGGGCTACGCCGCGTCGCTGCTGATCTTCCTGCTGGTGGCGGTGCTCGGCGTCTCGATCCTTCTCAACATGACGCGTAGGAGACCGGCATGAGTGCTCTGGATCCGGGCGCCCCCAGGCGCGCGCAGGCCACGCCGGCCGGCGATCGCCGCCGTCGCCGCTTGCGTCAGATCCTCATCTACCTGCTGATGGCCGTGGTGCTCGCGATCATGCTGTTCCCGTTCTACTGGATGATTCTGACCAGTCTGCGCAGCCAGGTCGACAACACCAGCCCGGTACCCGTGTGGTTCTTCAAGCCCACGCTGCAGAACTACGTCAACGTCATCCGGCAGAACAACTTCCTGGCCTATACCTGGCACTCCCTGGTGATCGCGACGCTCGCGACCAGCGTCGGTCTGGTCCTCGGATTGCCGGCGGCCTACTCGATCGCGCGCTACAAGCAGAACGGCCTGGCGTTCGCCATCCTGATGGCGCGGCTGACGCCCTACATCACCTACCTGGTGCCCTGGTACATGGCCTTCCGTGCCCTGCACCTGATCGATACCTACGTCGCTCTGACGGCCACGCACCTGATCGTGGGGATGCCGCTGATCATCTGGATCATGATCAGCTTCTTCGAGGAGGTGCCGCGGGACCTCGAGGAGGCGGCCTACGTCGACGGCGCCAGCCGCTTCGGGACCTTCACGCGCATCGTGCTGCCGCTCTCGGCTCCGGGCATCGTGGCAGCGAGCATCCTGTCGTTCATCTTCAGCTGGAACCAGTTCCTGTTCAGCCTGGTGCTGTCGGGGCCGAACACCAAGCCGGTGCCGGTGGCGGTGTTCAACTTCATCAGCTACGGGCAGATCAACTTCGGTGGCCTCGGGGCGGCCGCGGTGCTGATCACGCTGCCGGTCGTGATCCTGACGCTGGCCATCCAGCGCTACATCGTGTCGGGCCTCACCATGGGGGCGGTCAAAGGCTGAGGAGCGCGGCGGCCGGGCCGGCGCGCAGGCGGCGGGCTAGAACCCTCCGTGTTCCGCCACGAACGTGAGCGCCTCTTCCTCGTAGGCCATGAAGTTGGCGCAGCCATGGCGGGTGACGACGATGGCGCCGCAGGCGTTGCCCATGCGTGCGCTCCTCACCCAGTCCCAGCCACGGGCGCGGCCGTAGATGACGCCGGCAGCGAAAGCGTCGCCCGCGCCGAGCACGTTCATCACCTCGACCTCGAAGCCGGGCACGGCGGTGACGGTGCCGTCCTCGAGATGGACGGTGCAGCCCTCGGCGCCGCGCTTCGCCAGCAGCGCCTCCGGACCGGGACGGCGCGCCAGCATGGCCGCGATGTTGGCCTCCACGTCCCCGCGGATCACCGGCGCCGAGATCTGCTGCTCCAGGATGGTGATGTCGCCGGGATCGACGAGCATGGCGGCGTTGATCTCCTCCTCGGTGCCGAACGCCACCGTGACGAGCGGCAGCAGCGCGCGCACGGCCAGGCCGAACGCGCGCGGGTCGTGCCACTGGTCGGCGCGGAAGTCGAGGTCGAGGTACACGGTGCGCCCGGCGCGCCGCGCCTGCTCGGCCGCGAAGAACGCGGCGCTGCGGCTCGGTTCCGCGGCGAGCGCCGTGGCGGAGATCTCCAGCGCGCCGGCCTCGGCCACCGGCGCTCGCTGCACGTCGTCGATCGTGAGGGCCATGTCGGCGCAGTTGTCGCGGTAGTACACCAGCGGAAAGCGGTCGCGTTCGATGCCGAGCAGCACGGCGCTGGTGCGCTTACCGTCCTTGACGGGGATGTAGCGCGTGTCTACCCCCTCATGGTCCAGGAAGTGCCGGACGAAGTCGCCGACCTTGTCGCGGCCGACCGCGGTCAGCAGCGCCACCTTCAGGCCGAGGCGCCGGGCGCCGACGGCGATGTTGGTGGGGCTGCCCCCCACGTAGGCGGCGAAGCTGGTGATCGCTTCGAACGGGGCGCCGATGTCGTTGCTGTACAGATCGATCGAGGAGCGCCCCAGGGTGATGAGGTCGAAAGTGGCGGGCCCGTCGGCCGCTCGCTCGGGGGCCGGCGCGTCGGCTCCTGCGCTCATCGCGACGACCCCGCGGCGCCCCCGGGTCGGAGCAGCACCTTCGCGCCCCGCTTCGAGCGCACCACCGCGAGCGCCTCGTCCCAGGCGTTCAGGTCGAAGCGGTGCGTGATGAGGCGGTCGGCCCGGACGGCGCCGTCGGCCAGCAGGCGCAGCGCCCGCGGCCAGGCGGTCGGGACCGAGGCGTTGGTGCCGGTCACCGTGAGTTCCTTGTAGCAGACCACGTCCTGATCGAGGGCGATCCGGCGGCCGTAGAGCCCCATCTGGGCGAAGCGCCCGCCGCGGGCCACCACCTGCAGCAGCGTGGCGGCGGCCGGCTCGGCGCCGGAGCACTCGATCGCGACGTCGGCTCCATCGGCCTGCAGGGCGTCGTTCACCGCCTGTGGCACGTCGCTCTCCTGCTCGACGTCGATGGCGGCCGCGGCACCCAGCTCGCGCGCCAACGCCAGCCGGTCGCGGTCGGCGCCGGTGCCGAGCATGACGGCCCGGGCGCCGGCGGCCACCGTCAGCTGCAGTGCCAGCAGCCCGATCGGTCCCGGGCCGGTGATGGCGACGCGGTCGCCGGCCCGGACCCCCGCGGTATCGGTGACGCCGTGCACGGTGCAAGCCAGTGGTTCGGTGAGGGCGGCGTGCTCCAGCGGGAGGGCATCGGGCACGCGGTGCAGGTTGGTCGCCGGCACCAGTAGGTAGGGGGCGAAGGCGCCGTTCTCCTTGGAGCCGATGGAACGCCGCGCGCTGCAGAGATTGGGCCTCCCGCGCCGGCAATGGATGCAGCGGCCGCAGGTGGAGAAGTAGGTCTCGGACGTCACGCGGTCGCCCACGGACCAGCCCGTCACGCCGGCGCCGACCTCGGCTACGATGCCGGCGAGCTCGTGCCCCATCGTCACAGGCGGCTCGGTGGCGAACTCGTCGTCGACGATGTGGAGGTCGGTGCCGCAGATCCCGGCGGCGGCCACCTCCACGACCACCTGGCCGGGTCCGGCCGTCGGCTCTTCGACGTCGACGACGGCGACGTGCCCGGCTCCGCGGGCGAGCTTGCGAACGGCGTTCATACAGGCGTCCTCTCCGGTCCCGGCGTGCGCGTCGGCGCGGTTGGCAACGTTCTCATGGTAAGGGTGGCGGCCGCGTTCCTCGCGGCGTCGGTCGCTGGTGCTTCCTGGCCGGCCGGCGTCAGGGTTTGGACGTACTGGAGTGGGCGTCGTACTGCTTCTGCTGTTCGGGCGTCCACCAGGAGCGCATGAGTGCCAGCACGTCGCGCATGTCCTGCTGGTTCCAGGAGCCGCCCACCCCGGGCATGCTGCCCTTCCCGCCCTTGACGATGAACTGCAGGTCGATGGCGCTCTTCTGCCAGGCGGTCCCTTGCGCGTCGAGGGGAGGGATGCCAAGCCCGGGCATGGCGGCTCCCGACCCGTACGGGCCGTGGCAGGCGACGCAACTGGCGCTGTAAAGGTTGGTGGCACGCTGGAAGTCCGGTTCCGGTGGTTCCTGGGCCACGAGCGGTGGCGCTTGCCGCGCCGCCGCGTCCGGCAGGGCGGAGGTGCTTGCGGAGGCGGCCCAGGTGCCGGTGGCGGCCAGGGCGAGGACCGTGCCGAGGGCCAGCAATCCCGGCCAGCGCCGCGATCCTCCGCGGCGGTTCTGGTTAGCGTGCGTGCGGGGTTCGTCAGGGTTCATCGTGGTCGACTCCTGGAGGTGAGCGATGCGCGCGGTGCCGCCCGCTATCGTCGCAGCATCGCGCGGGGCGGAGACAGCGCGCCAGGGTCGGATGCCCCATGCGGGCAGCCTCCGCCAGCGTGATGCCGCGTTCCGGCGCATGGGGTGAGGAGGTCGCGCGTCCCAGCGATGAGGGCGGCGCGGCCCGCCAGGGCGGGGGCGGGGTAGGCTGGACGGGTACGCCGCCCCAGGCGAGCGGAGGTCGCGATGACGCAGACGAGACGCCGGTGGTGAAGCGGGTGCCGGTGGCCCGCCGGCTGGAGCCGCACGTTCTGAGGGCGGCGGGCTAGGACGCCGTGCTGCGCTTCCGATTGAGCCTGCTGCTGGCGTCGGCGCTGCTGCTGGCGTTGCTGGCCTTCGCCGGCCTGGCGGGCACCGTCTTCGCGCAGATCCAGGACCGCGAGCTCGGGCAGCTCCTCCAGCGCGAGCTGAGCCGCGTGCAGACGCTGCTGAGCCAGGCGGCCGTGGGCGAGCAGTTCCTCGACACGCCGGGGCAGGCGATGACGCTGCAGTTCGTTACGCGCTCCGGGCAGGTGGCGATCCCGAGCGGCGGTCCCCAGGCGCTGCCGCTGGAGGTCACGCCCACCATCGTGAAGGTGGGCGGGCGCACGCTGATGGTGGCGTCGGCGCCCTGGCAGCTCGGCGGCGGCACCACCCTCGGCACCGTGCGGTTGGGGATGGACATCACCGATGCCCTGGCGGCGCGCCGCACGCTGCGTGTCAGCCTCGTGACCTCGGGTGCGCTCATCGCCGCCGCAGCCATGCTGGCGGGACTCCTGATCCTGGGGCGAACGTTGCGGCCGCTCCGGCAGCTCGCGGTGCAGGCCGACGAGCTCGACCCGCGCGACCCGCACCTGACGGCCGTGACCGACCGCGACGATGAGGTCGGGCGGGTGTACGACGCGTTGCGACGGGCGCTGGAGGCGATCCGTGAGCGCCAACAGGCGGAACGTGACGCTCTGGCCGAGGTGGCGCACGAGCTGGCCGCGCCGCTCTCGGTGGTGGCCGGGCAGCTCGACGCGCTCTCCGAACAGGACCCCGACCCGCACGTGCTGGCCGCGCGCGACGCGGCCCGGGAGCTGCTCTACACCTCGCAGGATCTGCTGTCTCTGGCGCGCGGAGAGCTCGAATGGCCCGTCGAGCTGGAGGCGGTCGAGCTCGGCGAGCTGGCGCGGCGCGTGGCTCACGAGTACCCAGGCGTCGCGCTCGAGGACGAGGGAGACACCCGCGTGCTGGCCAGCCCGCAACGGCTGGCCCAGGTGGTGCGCAACCTGGTGCGCAACGCGTTGCAGGCCGCCAGCGGGCCGGCGGGCGTGCGGGTAGCGGTGACGGGGGAGGGTGAGCGGGTCCGGCTCGCCGTGCACGACGACGGGCCTGGTCTGGACGTGGAGGTGCAGCGGCGTGTGTTCGACCGCTACTACACGCGTCGCCGGGCCGCTGGCGGCAGCGGCATCGGCCTGGCGGTGGTGCGCACCATCGTCGAGGGGCACGGTGGCAGCGTGGCGGTGCGCTCGGCGCCTCGGCAGGGCACCACCTTCACGGTCGTGCTGCCGAGCCTGGAGGCCGAGATCGTCGAGGATTGAGGGGCGCGGGATCATTCCGCGACCGCGACGTCCGCGACGGCGACGCCCGCGCACACCGGGCTATCCTTGCGCCATGCCCGTCCTGCTCCTGGCCATCGAACCCGAACGTCTACCGGAGGGCGTGGAGGCGCGGCTGCGGGCCGACGCGCCCGAGTACGAGGTCCTCGTCACGCGCGACCGCGACGTGGTGCGCCGCCACGCCGGCGAGATCGAGATCATCATCGGCTTCCCACCGCGCGAGCTGCTCACGTCGATGCCGAAGCTGGCATGGTTCCAGCAGTGGGCGGCGGGCGCGGACTGGCTGCTCCGTCACCCGGAGCTGGCCGACGCTGCCTTCACGCTGACCAGCGCAGTGGGGATCCATGCCGTGCAGATCGGCGAGCACGTCTTCGCCGGGTTGCTGGCGCTGGCGCGCGAGCTACCGGCGGCGGTGCTCGCGCAGCGCGAACGACGCTGGCACGGCTTCAATGACGTCGGTACCTTCGAGCTCCATGACAAGAACCTGCTTGTGATCGGCGTGGGCGCCATCGGCGCCCGGGTCGCCGAGCTCGGCAGGGCCTTCGGGATGCACGTCACCGGCGTCCGGCGCCACCCCGACAAGGGCGTGGCGGGCGTCGAGCGCATGGTGGGCCCCGAGGGGCTCGACGCGGAGCTCGCCCGGGCCGACGCGGTGGTGCTCACCGTGCCGCTGACCGACGAGACCCGGGGGCTGCTCGACGCCCGGCGCATCGCGGCCATGAAGCGCGGCGCGGTGCTGGTGAACATCGGGCGCGGCGGCACCGTGGACGAGGATGCTCTGGCCGCGGCGCTGGCAGACGGGCGTCTGCGCGGCGCGGTCCTGGACGTGTTCGAGACCGAGCCCTTGCCTCCGTCCTCGCCGCTGTGGGGGTTGCCGAACCTGCTCGTCACCGGCCATTACGCCGGCGCGACGCCGCGCTACGGCGAGCGGGCCATGGCGCTGGCGCTCGAGAACCTGGCGCGCTACCGGGCGGGCGAGCCGCTGCGGAACGTGGTGGACAAGCGCCTGGGGTACTGAGGGCGTCCCGCCTCGGTTGTCGCGTGCGGGGCCGACGGTGTCGGGCCTTCCGGGCCCGGCGTGGTACCATCAAGGCATCGCGGGAGAGCCGTCCCTGACGCGGTTTATCGATGGATACCGCGGGCGACCGGCCTCCCGGAGGGAGGAACCCCATGGCCGAAGTCACGGCCCCCAGAGAGCCAAAGAAGGCGGCGGTCGGTCACCTGATCGACGGCCGCTCGGTCGGCAGCGAGACCACCTTCGCGTCGCGGAACTCGAGCGAGCTGGCCGACATCGTCGGCGTGTTCCCGGAGGCGACGAAGGAGCAGGTGCGCGCGGCCTGCGAGGCCGCCGGACGCGCCTTCAAGGTCTGGTCCAAGACGCCGGCGCCGGTCCGCGGCGAGCTGATCGGCTCGATCGGCCGGGCGCTGGAGCGGGAGAAGGAAGCGCTCAGTCGCCTGGTCACGCGCGAGATGGGCAAGACCCTGAAGGAGGCGCGCGGGAGCGTGCAGGAGGCCATCGACACCTGCCACTTCTTCCAGTCCGAGGGCCGGCGCCTCTACGGCCAGACGGTCCCCTCGGAGATGCCCAACAAGGAGCTCATGACCTACCGGCGCCCGCTGGGCGTGGTGGCGATGGTGACCGCCGGGAACTTCCCGATCGCGGTGCCGAGCTGGAAGATCATCCCGGCGCTGCTCACCGGCAATACCATCGTGTGGAAGCCGAGCGAGGATGCGCCCGCCGTCGCCTACGCCTTCGCCCGGCTCATCGAGGAGGCGGGCGTGCCCGCCGGCGTGCTCAACGTGGTGTTCGGGCACGGCAAGGACGCGGCCGGCGAGTACCTGGTCGACATGATGGACGAAGGCCTGGTCCACAAGTTCGCGTTCACCGGCAGCACCAGGGTCGGACGCCACATCGGCGAGGTGGCGGGCCGCAACCTGCTGCACCCGACGCTCGAGCTCGGCGGCAAGAACCCGCTCGTCATCATGCGCGACGCCGACCTCGACAACGCCGTGGAGGGCGCCATCTTCTCGGCGTTCGGCACCGGCGGACAGCGCTGCACCTCGGCCGGCAACATCATCGTCGACGCACCCATCTACGACGCCTTCAAGGAGCGCTTCCTGGAGCGCGTTGGTGCGCTGAAGATCGGCGACCCCAACAAGCACCCCGACGTGCTGTACGGCCCCTTCATCAACGAGCGCTTCTTCGAGCGCTGGGAGGAGCACTACCTGTGGGGCCGCGAGGACGGCGCCACGCTGCTCCACGGCGACGGTCGCGTCACCGCGGAGAGCCGGCCGGAGGGGTTCGTGGGCGACCCGGAAGCCGCCCTCTACGGCTGGCCGACGGTGTGGGAAGACGTGAAGCCCGGCATGCGGCAGTTCCAGGAGGAGATCTTCGGCCCCACCATCAACCTGGTGAAGGTCGACGGCATCGAGGAGGCGCTGCGCACGGCCAATGCCGTCGACTACGGCCTGTCGAGCGCCATCTACACCAACGGGCGCGACTGGGCGTACGCCTTCAAGGACGGCATCGAGGCCGGCATGACGTCGATCAACAACACCACCGTGGGCGCCGAGGCGCACATGCCCTTCGGCGGCGTGAAGGGCTCCGGCAACGGCACCCGCGAGTCGGGGATCTGGGTGCTCGACTTCTACACCAGCTGGCACGCGGTCAACGACGACATCTCGGGGCGGCTCCAGCTCGCCCAGATGGAGACGGCCTACGTGGAGCCGAAGGACGCGGTGGCGGTGGACGGGCTGTTCTAGAGCGTCAGCCCTCGATCAGCTCCGCCAGGCGCTCGTCCTGCAGGAGCGTCTTGATGTCCTGGACCCGGTCCTTGCGCACCAGCAGGACGGTGTTGCCGCGCTTGACGACCACCAGGTCCTCGACGCCGAGGGTGACGACCACGTCGTCGGGGTCCTCGGTGTAGATGATGTTGCCCGAGGCGTCCATGCCCACGTGGCGGCCGACCACGGTGTTGGTGTCGGCGGCCTGCACATCCTTCTCGTCGGTGTGTTGGCGGAGCAGGCGCTCGAGCGCCACCCAGTCGCCGATGTCGTCCCAGGTGAAGTCGCCGGGCACGACGTAGGCGCGGTCGGTCCGCTCCATCACCGCGAAGTCGATGGAGATCTTTGTGAGCGTAGGGAACACCGTTCCGATCTCGCTCTCGTGGAAGGCGCGGCGCAGGGGCTGCATGAGCTCGGGCGCGTGTTGGTCGAGCTCTTCGAGGATGGCGCCGGTCGACCACACGAAGATGCCGGCGTTCCAGAGGTAGTCCCCGGAGCCCACGTAGGCCTCTGCGGTCCGGAGGTTGGGCTTCTCCACGAAGCGCTTCACCTGGAAGCCGCCGCCCGTGGGGTCGCCCTTCTCGATGTAGCCGTAGCCGGTCGCGGAACGGCTGGGTTGGATGCCGATGGTGACGAGCCCGTCGCGTTCCTCGGCCAGGTCGATCGCGTTCCGGAGCGTTGCTGCGAACGCCTCGTTGTCACCGATCTCGTGGTCCGACGAGAACAGCCCCATGATGACGTCGCCGTAGCGCGCGTGCACGGTGAGCGCGGCCAGCGCCACGGCCGGCGCCGAGTCGCGCCCCTCGGGCTCGATGAGCAGGTTGACGGCCGGCACGTTCGGGAGCTGCTCGCGCACCAGGTTCACGTAGCGTCGCCCGGTCGCCACGAGCACGTGGTCGGGGTCGCCGGCGAGCTTCAGGACCCGGTCGTAGGTGGCCTGGATCAGGGTGCGGCCTGTGTGGCTCAGGTCGAGGAACTGCTTGGGGCGCTCCGGGGTGGAGAGAGGCCAGAAGCGCTGGCCCTTGCCCCCGGCCATGATGACGGCGACGAACGGTTTCAAGCGTGCCCCCTCTGCAGACAGTGCGCGCGCCGAACCGGAGTGCGCGGCGCGCGGGATCGCGGGATGCCTAGTGGGCCCAGTCTACCGTTGTGTGCCGTCTAGCGCCCGAAGCGGCGCTCGCGCGCCTGGAAGCTGCGCACCGCGCGCAGGAAGTCGAGCCGGCGGAACTCCGGCCAGAAGGCGTCGCAGAAGTAGAACTCGCTGTAGGCGCTCTGCCACAGCAGGAACCCCGACAGACGAACCTCGCCCGAGGTGCGGATGACGAAGTCGGGATCGGGGGATCCGGCGGTGTAGAGGTGCCGGCCGATCGCCTCGGCGCTGAGATCGCCGGCGGCCTCGGCCAGGCCTTCACCGGCCGCTGCCTTCTCGGCGAGCAGGTTGCGCACCGCCGCCACGATCTCCTCACGGCCGCCGTAACCGAGGGCGACGTTCACCTGCATGCCGTCGTAGTCGCCGGTGGCCTCTTCCATGGCGCGCAGCGCGTCCTTGGCCTCTTCGGGGAAGTCCTCGATGTCGCCGATGACGCGCACGCGCACCCGGTTGGCGTGGATGCGCTCGTCGGTGAGCAGCTCCTTGGCCTGCTGGCCGAAGATCCTGTGCAGGTGCGCCACCTCTTCGGGCTTGCGCCCGCGGTTCTCGGTGCTGAAGCCCCACAGCGTGACGTGCCGGATGCCAAGCTCGAGGCACCAGTCGAGCACTTCGCGCGCCTTGGTGGCGCCGAAGTCGTGCCCGGCCTCCAGGTCCACGCCGGCGGCCCGAGCGAAGCGCCGGTTGCCGTCCATGATGATGCCGATGTGGCGAGGGAGGAAGGGCGAGCCCTTCACCATCCGCAGCAGGCGCTGCTCGTACAGCCAGTACAGCGGCCGCGTCACCGTGCTCACCAGGCCGAGCGCGCGGCGCTGGCGTGAGTGCGGGGCTGCAGGGGCGTGGCTGCTCACGAGGGTCAGTGTACTGCAGCATCCGACACGATTCCGGTCAGAGTTGGCATGGGGTCACTTGATGCTGCGGTCGCCCACGGGCTTTCCGCGCCCCGGCGTGCGAGGCGTGCGCCGCGTCAGTACGCGCCGTCGCGCTTGAGCACCGCCGATACCGTCTTGATGAGCACGACGATATCGAGCCACACCGACCAGTTGCGCACGTAGAAGCCGTCGAGCTCGACGCGCTGATCGTAGTCGGTGTCGGAACGCCCGGAGATCTGCCAGTAACCCGTCATGCCCGGCCGGACCATGGTGTACAGGTCGAAGGCGTCGCGGTACTTCGGCACCTCGGCGTCGACGATAGGGCGCGGCCCCACCAGGCTCATCTCACCCTTGAGCACGTTCCAGAGCTGCGGGAGCTCGTCGAGGCTGAAACGCCGTAGGGTGCGTCCCACGCGCGTCACGCGCGGGTCGTTCTTGAGCTTGTGGGTCGCCTCCCATTCGGCGCGGAGCTCGGGATTCTCCTGGAGATGACGCTCGAGCGCCTCCTGGGCGTCGCGGACCATGGTGCGGAACTTCCAGACCCTGATCTTGCGGCCGTTGCGGCCGATGCGGGTGTGGCCGAAGAACACCGGCCCCCGGGAGTCCAGGGCTACCGCCGCGGCGAGGCCCAGCAGGATCGGGCTGATGAGCACGCCGCCGACCACGGTGGCCGTGACGTCGAGTGCGCGTTTGGCGAAGCGGTTGACGGGCGAGGCGAGCTCGTTGCGGACCTCGAGGGCGAGGATATTGTCGAGCGAACTGGCGCGGACGCCGAGGACGGGGAGGCCTGGTAGCTCGGGCACGTATTGGACGATGGTGAAGGCGTCCTCGGAGGGATCCAGTTTGGGAAGGTGGAGCGGGTGGCCAGCCAGATCGACCGCCACGATCGCGTGGTGGACCCCCTCCCGACGAGCGAAGACGTTCGCAGCGGAGAGAGGGCCCAGGTAGGGGACTGGGCCCTCCTCCGTTGACTCATCCGAGGCGCCGCGGTCCCCGAAAATGGCGATGGGGCGGAGGCCGTCCAGCGAGCGGAACCGCAGTGATCGTGCGAGATGGCGCGGTCACGCGGCCTTCGCCGAGGATCACGACGGGACGTCCCCAAAGACCGAGTGCACGAAGCAGCCGCTTCGCGCCCCCTCGCCCGATTGGGAGAAGGACGAAGGTCACGAGGGTGGTCGATATCACGGTGGCCGGTGCCAGCCCCAGGTCCCCGCCAAACACCACGCTGGCCGCGAGCAAGGTGATTCCTGCATAGGTGGCACTCCACACCTGGCGACGCAGCTCGTCGGGCTCCGTGTGGCCGTAGCCCGGGTACAGGCCCTCGCGCCAAGCCATGGCGGGCCAGAGGAAGAGCGCGTAGCGAGCAAGGTCGACTGTGCCGGTAGCCGTACGGTCGATTGCGAGCCCGAGCAAGGGCAGCGACCAGAGCGCCAGTCTGAAAGCTACCCAGGTAAGGGCGAGGTCGGTGGCCATAAGTACCAGACGCACCAGGACTTGGCGGGACAAGGAATCGGCAGCCACACGCTCCGCACTGGCTTGCTCCGAGCGCCAGCCGGCGACGGCGGCGAGGGGGTAAATCACGCCTCCGAAGAACAACGTGTAATCGAAGCAGTTGGCAAGTAGCACCGCAGCGAACACTGCGATCAATCCCAGGTCGCGAAGCCGAACCGATCGGTGCACCAGGGCGTAGAGCAGCACAAGCAGGCCCAGCAGGCCCACCACGCCGCGCTCGAACAGCACCTCGAGGAAGAGATCGTGTGCGTGGGCCGGAACGTCACCATCGATAGCGAGTGTAGACGGCTCGGCACGCTGTAGGACTGCGGGAAAGGTCCGAGCGCCCCACCCCAGCCAGGGATGTTGGCCAGATGCCTTCAACGCGATCCGCCACAGGGCGAGGCGGCCGGTGGTGAACGCCAGGCCTCGGGTCGCCTGACCGGGTTGGTAGGGCGTTAGCCGTCCTCGCTCGAGCTGGAAGCCGGCGAAGGACGCGGTGGAGGCTGCAAGTCCGGGCGTCGGGAGCGAGCCCGACCGACCAGTCGAGGGAGGTTGGACCCGAGGTAGGTGAAGGTTGCGTAGACACGCTTCCAGGCCCCAGTGACCTGAGCTACGCCGTAGCTCGTCGAGGGTCCCCGGTCCGTCGCAGCGATGCCGCCAGCGAGTGGTCGACTAGCCGTGTTGTGAGCGCGAATACCGTGCCGTTCGCTGAGCTGGGCCCAGCCCTGGAGCCCGGCCTGCTGGGGGCCCTCGATCGAGCATCCAGGCGCTGACAGTGTAGGTTGCCCGGCTTCGCAGCGGGACCAACTGCTGCAAGCGGAACCAGTTGGCTCTGCGCCCCGCTTCGTGACGCGATAGACCGTCATCGTGTGTCCGTTGATGGCCGCGCGACTCGTTTGAACCGCTACGTTGCGGGTGTCCCACCAGTCCCCAGACGGGAGCTCCGAACCGCGCACGAGGTTGCTCCCTGGTGTCGCGGACGCGGGAGCAACAAGGAAACCGATCCGCCCGATGCCGACCATCTGGCCGAAGCCCAGCAGCATGACGACCACACTGCCGAGGATGATGAACGCCGCGGCCTCTCGCCCCTTGCGGCGGCGCACGGAGCGCACGAGGAGGTAGGCGAGGACCAGTAGCAGCCCGTAGGCGGATTCGCGGCTTCCGGCGGCCAGTATGCCTACGCCCGAAAGGCTCAGTGCGGCAACACGGAGCCAGCCGTCGGTCGCCAGCAAGGCGATCAAGCTGCCGACGACGAGCACCATATGGGCGAAGAGCGCGGGGTTCCCCCCCCACGTGATCGCCTGGGTGACGGTGGGATAGGAGAGGTTGAGCCTCACGCTGCTGAACCCGAATGCGACGACAAAGACGAAGCCAACGAAGAGGCCCTGCAAGACGACGCGCTTAGGGAGTCTGTCGAAGTACGGATGCCTGAGCTCAGCGAAGGCCCGGTACACGGCCCACGGTCCGAGGACCTGGAGGAGCCCGAAGAGCGCGCCGGAGAGACCCCGATGAGCTGCTAGGACGCCGGCGGAACGAGCGCCGAGGCGAACCAGGGTACGTCGGTGCGACGAACGCGCAGGCGGGCCGTCAGGACGAACAGTACAGCGGCGAAGGGACCGAGCGATGGGAGGAAGGCAAACCCGAAGCCGAGCAGGAATGCGATACGCTTCGTGGTCCTGGCAGCAAGCACCCCTCCAGTATGCCGTGTTGCGCGCCGGCGGGGCGGCGAAACGGGGAGTGACCTCGTTTTGGCGGGCTCGCCCCGGGTTCAAAAACCGTGGGTGTATCTGCGTGGTGGTCAATGGTGCGAAGGAGTGAGGGGTGACGGCTGCCGTCTGCGCCTGGATGGTTTTCATGAGGTCGAGGGCGTGTAGGCTGGAACAAGAACGGGGAGAAGCTGGCGAGGCTTCCTTCGACCCACACCCTAACTGCCCCAAATCTGCGGGGTCAGATCACAAATGGATGTTGCCGGTGACTATGTGGGGCGCAAAGTCAACACTAGCTAGGAAGTCAACCCTTGTCCGGTGATAGTAGAATTCGGCGGGTGGACTTGATAACTTACGAACGTGTGCTCCACAATGGGACCTTCACGGTGGTTCAGCGATATCTCTCTGGGTTGGCGAGGTGGTGCGAAGGGCAGGTAGAAGGGATTTCGCCTGCGAGGTACTTCTCGGGCCTGCTTGGCTATGCGTCGGAACAATTGATACTCCCTAGCCGACTGAAGGGCAGGACCCCATTGTGCCTTGGCGACACTGGCCCGATGAGCGTCGACGCGCAGGTTGTGACAATTCACCACCTAGTCCCTTTCGACCATCCCGAGTGGCTGCCCCCGGAGTTCGCTGGGTGGCATCGGTTCCTGCTTGAAAGAGTCGCCAAGGCTGTCGAGCACGTAATCGCCGTATCGGATGTCGCAATGATTCGCATCATCCAAGTTCTTAGTATTCCACCTTCAATGGCTTCGACAGTTCACAACCCCGTCGACTCTAAGTGCTTCGCCGCGGCGTTCGGTCGCCGCCCACAGGCTCTGTCGAGTCCTTGCTGGGCAGCGCTACGTTCGGGCTGTGGGCTCTCTGGAGCTACGAACGCACCTCCTTCGGCTTCTGCAAGCTCACTCAAGTAAGTGAAACTCCCAGACGATATCGTGCTTGCCATCATGGGTGCACGGGGCAAGGAGGCTGTATTCAGAGAGCCTCCAATTCATTCTTGTTCTCCGCAGAAGGTTTCCCTTGGACACGTTGACGGCACACCGCTGCCGACGCTTCTCGAAAGAAAGCCTATGCACTTGCCTACGTATCGTTGTACGAAGGCATTGGTCTCCCTCCGCTGGAGGCGACGGCTTCGGGAGAGCCAGTTCTTACAGGCAACGTTAGCGATCTCCCAAAGGTGCTCGATGACGGTGCCCAGTGTTAGGTCTGTTGAGCACAGATGCCATCTCCGACGGTTTGGAGCGAATCTCCCTTGCGAGAGACGCGTGTGATCGATTGATCGCACGCGGTCCTGGCAGAGCGCGGGGACTTGCGCGGAAGATGGCCGCTAGCCGCACACCGGCGTTGCCGCAAAGCGCAGCCCCACGGGGCCATAATGATCTCTTCTAACAACGATTCGGGCCATAGGGCTCCCGGGGCGGTCAACGGTTTGACTCGAGCTACGGGCCAACCTAGGTCACCGGTCTCGATGAAGCCGAGAATGTGGCTCTGGTAGTACCTACCCTGAACGCTGGTGAACTCTGGTTGCAATGGATGAAGTCATTCTGGAGACAGTCAGTCATTCCCCGTCATCCGTTCGTCATCGACTCGGGTTCTAGCGATGGAACACGTGAGATCGCCGAGGAGCACGGTTTTGAGGTCGTAGGGATTGAGAACTCCGACTTCCACCATGCCCTCACGAGGCAGATGGGGATCGACAGGTACCCTCAAGTGGAGTTCGTCGTGTTCTTGACGCAAGATGCGATTCTGGCGGCTCCTGACAGCCTTGAGAATCTGCTTCGCTCGTTTGACAATCCACTCGTTGCGATTGCATTTGGTAGGCAACTTCCACGGCCTGGCGCCACGGCTATCGAGGCGCATGCGCGGCTGCTGCAATTACCCTAGCAAGAGCAGAGTTGTGTCTTTGTCAGACGCGTCCAAGCTAGGGATTCGCTGCGCCTTCAACTCCGACTCCTTCGCTGCTTACCGGACTACTGCACTTCTGGGCGTTGGCGGCTTCCAGGCATCGGCGGACATTGGCGAGGATACTGTTGCTGCGGCGATGCTGCTACTGGCTGGCTGGAGGGTGGCATACGCTTCTGACGCGAAGGTGTTTCACTCTCACAGGGTGTCTATCTTGCAGGAAGCGGCCCGATATGTCGCCATTGGTCGCATGCACGAAGTGCATGAGGAGGTGTTCTCCCGATTGGGCGCGCGGAAGGCGCTGGGTGGGAGTATGT
>CAVSGP010000007.1:0-7862 GCA_963727505.1 uncultured Trueperaceae bacterium
GCCACCAGGGCCCAGCCGGCGAGGAAGGCGCCGTGCGGACCGCCCAGGAAGAAGAGGACGGGGTTGGCGACCAGGAAGGCCAGGATGGCCCGCTTGTACCAGAGCGGGGAACGGCCCAGGAAGTCGTGGGCGAAGGCGTGGGTGAGTTGCGAGCTCATCTGTCGGGGGACCTCGATCCTTCGTGGTGGAAGCGCGGTGCGCGGCAACTGCGCGCCGACACCGCAGCCGGGTCGACAACGGCCCGCCGTGACGCGATGGTGGCGGGCGACCGGTCTCGAGCTGGTGTTCCGTTCACCATATCGGGAGACGGCGTTGTGCGCCAAGGCGGGCCAGCGATCGCGGGCCCGACGTCGCCTCCCTTCCCATTGCAGCGAGCGCCGGGTGGTAGCGTCCACGAGCCATTCTTCGACGGACGTACGCGTCCTATCATTCCTGGACCCCGGGGGTTCCCATGCCACGTCGCACCGCCTTCCTGATCCTTCCCTTCGCCCTGCTGCTCCTCGCCCTGACGGCATGCAACACGACCGCCGCGCCCGGCGGCTCGGGCGCCACCTCGACCCCGCCGACCTGGATCTCGCAGCTCGGCACCGCCCAGTTCGACACCGCCTTCGGCGTCGGTACCGACGCCAGCGGCAACAGCTACGTCGCGGGAGACACCGCCGGCACGTTCACCGGCCAGACCAACCTCGGCAGCAACGACGCCTTCCTCGCTCAGGTCGACAGCAGCGGCGCCACGTCGTGGACCACCGAGTTCGGAAGCGCGGCCAATGATGTCGCGCAGGCCGCGGCGGTGGACGCCAGCGGCAACAGCTACGTGACCGGCTACACCAGCGGCACCTTCAGCGGTCAGTCCAACGCCGGCGGCACCGACGCGTTCCTCGCCAAGCTCGACAGCAGCGGCAAGGTGCTCTGGGTGAGGGAGTTCGGGAGCTCCTCCAGCGACTTTGGGACTGCCGTGGCCGTCGACGGCTCCGGCAACGTCTTCGTTGTCGGCATCACCAGCGGCACCATGCCCGGCGGTAACATCGCAGCGGGCCAGGACGACTACTTCCTCGCCAAGTTCGACAGCAGCGGAACCCGCCAGTGGCTGGTCCAGCACGGGACCTCCGCCATGGACGACGGCCTGGCCGTCGGCGTCGACGGCTCCGGTAACAGCTACGTGGCCGGCTCTACCACGGGCGCCATCATGGGCAGCAACGCCGGCGGGGACGATGCCTTCCTGGTCAAGTACGACAGCAGCGGCAGCACGCTGTGGGCCAAGCAGTTCGGCGGCAGCGGCGACGACGACGCCATGGGGCTTGCGGTCGACAGTAGCGGCAACGCCTACGTCACCGGCGGGACCTCCAGTGGGCTGGGCGGCCACACCAACGCCGGCGGCTTCGACGTGTTCCTGGCCGAGTACGGCAGCAGCGGCACCCGCGCCTGGCTGACACAGTTCGGCACCAGCAGCGACGAGGAAGGCAACGGCGTCGCCATCGACGGCAGCGGCAACGCCTACGTCACCGGCTACGCGATGGGCTCCCTGGCCGGCACCAACGCCGGCAAGCAGGACGCCTTCGTCGCCAAGGTCGACGCGAGCGGCAACCGTGGCTGGACGAGCCAGTTCGGCACCAGCGCCGACGACGCTGGCAAGGCCGTGGCCGTCGACGCCAGCGGCAACGTCATCGTCGGCGGCTTCACGGGCGGCAAGCTGGGCAGCGCGGCACTCGGAGGCACCGACGCGTTCGTTGCACAGCTCGCTCCCTGAGGACGGCACACTCGCCCGCGCAAGCTACGCCTGGGGCCGCGTCGACGGACGCGGCCCCAGGCGTAGGTCTCCGCGGGCAGTGGAGCCCGGCAGAGCGAAGGCGCGATCCCATGAGGACCCCTCCGTCGCCGCGACGACCCGCCGGCTAGCCTGCCTTGCGCAACTTCCACACCTGCTCGGCCGGCCACGCCCGAGCCCACGCCGCCGTGGCGTGCGACGACACGGCATCGGCCCCTTCCGGCGGCCGGGGCTCCAGGAAGTCCTCGACGATGAACCCCACCCGCCGGAAGAGCGCGAACCAGGCGGCGATCGGCAGGTTGAACTCGATGCCGCCGGGATCCTGTTCGACCCCCGTCCAGTCGACCCGGTGCAGCCCGAAGTAGGGGCGCTCCAGCGCCGTCGCGAGCGGTCCGGAGCCGTTGGCGGGCGAACACAGCAGAGCGACCGGGTGCATGCCGAGGAACACCAGGCGCCCGCCGGGCCGCAACAGGCGATGCGCTTCGGGGATCCAGCGGTACGGGTCACACCAGGTGGCCGCGCCGTACTCGCTGATCGCGAAGTCGAAGCTGCCGCCGTCGAAGGGCGTGGCCTCGGCGTCCCCGTGCACGAGCTCCAGGTGCACGCCGTGCGCTTGCGCCAGCCGCCGCGCCGTGGCGAGCTGACGCTGCGAAGCATCGATGCCGGTGCCCGACGCGCCCCGGCGCGCCATCCACGCCGACACGTAGCCCGTTCCGCATCCGAGCTCGACGGCCCGCATGCGCGTCATGTCGGGAGGCAACAGCCCGAGCTCCGTTTCGGAGATGCCCCAGTTCCCCCAGACCGGCTCCGCGAGCGCCCAGCGCCGTTCGCCCGACGCTACCCAGCCGTCGGCCATGCCGTCCCAGTAGCGTTCGTTCTCGCCCACGTGCGCCTTCGGCCGGTCGGGGTCGGTCACGGGCCGATCATACGGTGAGCGTCTCAGGCCAGATCTGGGGGCACCAGGGCGGACACCAGAACGGACACCAGAACGAGCGCTAGGGCGGGGACCTGGTCGCACGCTCATGGCCCTGGCCCGGCACCGCTAGACTGGCCGGAACCATGGCCGACCGCTACGCGCAGCGTCCTCGCTGCTCCGCGTTCCTCGCGACCAGCCTCGACGGCTTCATCGCCGGTCCGGGTGGTTCGCTCGAATGGCTGAAGATGGTCGAACGGCCGGGCGAGGATTACGGCTACCGGGCCTTCTTCGACGCCGTCGACGCCCTCGTCCTGGGGCGCAACACCTACGACCGGCGTCGGGCTCCGCCTCCTCCTTTCGACAGAGGCGCGAATCGGCGCGCGGCGCTACCTTCGGCCTTGGAGGCGTCACGCATGCACCGAACCCGATCGACCCCCTTCGTACGAGGCACCCCGGCTCGAGCCACCCTCACGCTCCTGGCCGCGCTCCTGCTCGGCACCGCCCTCGCCGCCACCGACCGGCGCGACCTCGACCTCCGCGGCGTTCGCAACGTCGACGCCAGCACGGTCAACGGCAGCATCGTCGTCACCGTCGACCCTTCGGCGAGCGGCGTGACGGTCGAGCATCGCGGCGCCGTCGCCTACCGCGTGTCGGTAGAAGGCGACACCCTCCGGCTCGAGGGCCGCAACCGCTCGTTCCTCTGCTTCAACTGCGAGGCCAGTTTCCAGGTGCGGCTGCCGGGACCGGCGGCCCTGAAGCTGCGCACCACCAACGGCAACATCGCCGTGTCCGGCCGGATGGACCGCATCGACGCCTCGACGACCAACGGCAACGTCACCACCAACAGCACCGGCGCCGCACCCTTGCTGCTGAGCAGCAACAACGGTCGTGTCGGCGTCCAGGACGCCCGGGCGGAGGTGCACGCCCGCACCACCAACGGCAGCGTCGAGCTGAGCGACGTCGACTTGCCCGCGGGCAGCCAGAGCCGGGCGCAGAGCGTCAACGGCTCGGTCACCGTCACCGGCCTGGCGACCCGAGCCGCCCTCGTCATCGACGGACACATCACGCACGGCGGCATCAACGTGTCCCTGGACGGCTACGACCTGTCCTACCCGGACACGCGGAGCTTCCGGGCGAGCACCTCGGGGAACGGTACGGCCATGCTGACCCTCGAGACGGTGAACGGTAGCCTCACGGTTCGTCGCTGAGCCGTTGGGCGTCACGCTGGCGCGCTGCCGGGATGCAGGGGAGCTAGCCAGCCCGTCAAGCGGTAGGCTGCACCATGTCCGACCAGCCTCCACGAAGCGACGTCCCTAGCGACGAAACCTGGAACCTGACCGATCTCTTCACCGACCGGGACGCATGGCTCGCCTCTTACCGGTCCGTCCGCGCCGACCTGCCGTCTCTCGGCGCGTTCCGCGGTCGCGTCGGCGCGAGCCCCGGGGATCTGCGGACCGCCCTCGAGGCCGACGAGCGACTGCAGATCCGGCTCCGCCGCGTCGCCGCCTACGCCATGCTGCGCTTCTCGGTCGACCAGGGCGACCCGGAGTGCCAGGCCGACGCCTCGCGCGTCCACCAGCTCGCCAGCGAGGTAGAACGCGAGCGCACCTTCCTGAGCGACGAGATCCTGGCGCTCGAGGAGGGCACCGTGGCCTCCTGGCTCCGCTCCGAGCCCGGCCTCGCGCCGTTCGAGCGCTTCCTGGACCGCACCCTGCGCGACAAGCCCTACCGCCTCGCGCCCGAGACGGAGGCGGTGCTGGCATCGTTCGGCGAAGCGTTCGAGGCGCCGTTCACGCTCTACCAGCGCACCACCGGCGCCGACGTGCGCTTCGAACCCGCCACCGACGGCCAGGGCCGCAGTTACGCCGTGACGATGGGCCGTCAGATGTTCACCTTCTCGCCGTCGCCCGACACGCAGTTGCGGCGCGAGGCCTACACCAGCATCGCGCAGGGCTTCACCCCCTACCGCCACACGCTCGCGACCACGTTGGCGACGTTCGTCCGCAACGGCGTCGTCGAAGCCCAGGTGCGCGGCTTCCCCTCGGCCATCGATCAGGAGCTGCACCACCAGGAGATCACGCGCTCGGCGTTCGAGACCATCGTCGAGACGTTCTCGAGTGAGCTGGCCCCGCACATGCGTCGCTACGCCCGCCTTCAGCAGCGCGTGATGGGCGTGGAGCGTGTACGCATCGCGGACATCGACGCGGGCTGGCCCGGGGGCGAAGGCGCCATGAGCTTCGAGCAGGCACGCCAAGCGATCCTCTCCTCGACCTCACGGATGGGCGGCGCCTACCGGGGCGTGATCGAACGCGCCTTCGCCGAGCACTGGGTGGACCGCGCCGACAACGCCGGCCGGCGTGGCGGCGCCTTCTGCAGTTCGGTCTACGGTGTCCACCCCTACGTCTTCGCGAGCTGGACCGGCGGGTTGCGCGGCGCCTTCATCCTCACGCACGAGCTCGGCCACGCCGTCCAGGGACAGCTCGCCATGGAGAACCAGCCCCTCGCCCGTAGCCGACCCAGCCTGTTCGCCGTCGAAGCGCCCTCGACGTTCAACGAGCTGCTGCTGGCCGACCACCTGCTGGCCGCGTCCGACGATCCCGCCTACCGCCGGCGCGTCATCAAGGCGCACATGGCCACCTTCTACCGGAACTTCGTGGTGCACCTGCAGAAGGCGCAGCTCCAGCGCCGGATCTACGCCCTGGCCGAGACTGGAGAGGCCGTTACCGCGGACCTGCTCGACGAGCAGGAGCTGGCCATTCTGGAGGACTTCTGGGGCGACAGCGTGGAGCTGGTGGACGAGGACCGCACCATCTGGATGCACGAGGCCCACTACTACATGGGGATGTACCCCTACACCTATGCGGCGGGCCTATCGGCGGCCGTGGCCATGTTCGCGCGGGTCCAGGACGAGGGCGAAGCCGCCGTGCAGCGCTGGTTGGCGTTCCTGAAGGCCGGCGGGGGAGCGCCGCCGCTCGAGCTCTTCACCGATGCCGGCATCGACATGGCGGACCCAGCGACGCTGACGCACGCGGTGGACTACGTGGGATCGCTGGTGGACGAGCTGGAGCACGAGCCGGGGGCCGCCACTTGACCACGCAGCGCTCCTCGGAGCGTTGGAACTTCGGCGCGCTGGTATGGCACGGGGTGTTCTTCGCCGTGGGAACAGCCCTGGCCGAGCCCTCCACGGCGCTGCCCGCCTACGTGGCGCTGCTGTCCGATTCGCCGGTGCTGGTCGGGCTGATGACCAGCCTGTTGCTGGCCGGCGAGGTGGTGCCGCAACTGCTGTTCTCGCGCTGGGTGGAGGCGGTGGCGCGCAAGAAGCCGTTCCTGCTGGTGGCGGTGTACAGCCGCGCGCTGGCGTGGCTGGTGCTGGGCGGGCTGACGCTGCTGTGGGCCGGACGCGCCCACCAGCTGCTGCTGGTCACCCTCTTCGTGCTACTGGTGGCGTTCGCGGTGGGCGGCAGCCTGGGCGGCGTCGCCTTCGTGGACGTGGTGGGCAAGAGCGTGCGGCCCGGCAACCGCGGCCGCTTCTACGCCGGCCGGCAGTTCCTCGGGGGGCTGGCTGCACTCGGGGCGGGCTTCCTGGCGCGCGCCATCCTGGCCCGTCCCTCGCTGGGCTTCCCGAGCAACTACGCGTTGCTCTTCGTGGGGGCGGGCGTCGCGCTGGCGGTCGCCGGCCTCGGCTTCCTGAGCTTGCGGGAGCCGCCGGGCGAGGTGCGCCGCCGCCCGCCGCTCACCGCCTACCTGGCGGACCTGCGGAGGCTGTGGCGCGACGACCGGGCGCTGCGAAGTCTGGTGGTGGTGGAGAACCTGGCCGGCCTCCACCTCATGCTGCTGCCCTTCTACGTCACGCTGGCGCAGACGCGCCTGCACATCGGGCCCGAAGCGGTGGGGACCTTCATCATCCTGCAGGTGGTGGGAGGCGCCGTCTCGAACGTGGCCTGGGGCTGGCTCGCCGATCGCTACGGCAGCCCGTCGGTGCTGCGCGCCTGCCTCGCGCTGGGAGTGGCGCTGCCGCCCACGGCGCTGGCGCTGGCGGCGTGGGCGCCGGCGCGATACGCGCTGGTGTTCCTGTTGGTGGGCGCCGCCGTCAACAGCCGGAACCTGTCGTTCAGCAACGTGCTGGTCGATATCGCGCCCGACGCCGTGCGGCCCACCTACAGCGGGCTGGTCGGCACGCTGACTGCACCGCGGTTGCTGTTCCCGCTGCTCGGCGGGGTGCTCATCGGGGCTCTCGGATACACCCCGGTATTCCTGGCCGTCGCGCTGGCGCTGCTGGCCACCCTGGTGGGGCTGGGTCCGGCGGCGGCGCTCTACGCTTCGGCGCGGCGGGAGTGGGGCGCCCGCCGCTAGCGGTCCGCGTTGTGCTCCGATCGCCTGCCGCCGCTCCACGGAGGGGCCATCCGGCCAGCTCCATCCGACACTCGCCGGCAAGCGGGACGCCCGTACTGGGCTGCGTCAGTCGACCAGCGTCGCCTCGAGCGTGATGGTGACGCCGGTCAGCGCGCCCGACACCGGGCAACCGGCCTTGGCCGCCTGCGCCGCCTCGAGGAACGCTTCCTTGCTCATGCCCGGGACCTTCGCCTCGCACGTCAGGTGGCTCTTGGTGATCTTGAAGCCGGATTCCTGCTTCTCGACGCTCACCGCGGCCTTGGTGGAGACGTACTCGGGCGTGAAGCCCGCGCGCCCCAGCCCGCCCGACAGCGCCATGCTGAAGCAGCCGGCGTGCGCCGCGGCGATGAGCTCCTCCGGATTGCTCCCGGTGCCTTCCTCGAACCTCGAGCTGAAGCTGTAGCGGCCCTCGAATGCGCCGCTGTCCAACTTCATGGTGCCGGTACCTTCCTGCAGGGTGCCTTCCCAACGGGCGCTGGCTCGACGTGTGGGCATGGATGGTCCTCCCGATCCTGGTGCTGGGTTGGGTCCGCTCGCGGTCGCGGGCGACTGCTCGCGCCCCGGCGGCTTGGGTGAGTCCGCGTTCATTCTTACGGGCAGCGGACGGAGCATTGGTCGCCCGCCTCACGCGGGCACCGCTGGCGTTCGTTGCGGGCGGTCGTTGCGGGCGGTCGTCGCGGGCGGTGGACAGCCGTACCCGGGTCGGCGACGCCTCCTAGGCTTCCTCAGCCGCCGCCCATCATCATGGTGCCGCGCATCTGCATGGGCTGGGCCAGCACCAGGACCTGG
>CAVSGP010000008.1:0-81703 GCA_963727505.1 uncultured Trueperaceae bacterium
AGTTCATCTTCACGCTCGTCATGGCGCTGCGGTGCTACCCGCTCCAGGCCGGCGGGCTTCTCGCCCTCGAGGCCGTGGCGATCGGGATGACGAGCGCCGAGGCCGTCTATCGGGAGATCGTCGCCGATCTTCCCGTCCTCCTGCTGTTGATCTTCATGGTGGCCGGCATCTACTTCCTGCGCGACGTGCTGCTCTATGTGTTCACCAAGCTGCTGGTCGGCGTCCGTTCCAAGGTGTTGCTGTCGCTCGGGTTCACGTTCGCCGCCGCCTTCCTGTCGGCGTTCCTCGATGCGTTGACGGTGACGGCCGTGATCATCTCGGTGGCGATCGCCTTCTACGGCGTCTACCACAAGGTGGCCTCGGGCAAGGGTTTCGACGACGAGCACGACCACCACGACGACACGCTCGTCCATGAGTTCCGACACGGCGACCTGGGGCGCTTCCGCGCGTTCCTGCGCAGCCTGATGATGCACGCGGCGGTCGGCACGGCGCTGGGCGGGGTGACGACGCTGGTGGGCGAACCGCAGAACCTCCTGATCGCGAACGTGGCCGGGTGGAATTTCGGGGAATTCTTCATGCGGCTGGCGCCCATCTCGATGCCCGTGCTGGTGGTAGGCCTGCTCACCTGCGTTCTGCTGGAGAGGCTGAAGTGGTTCGGCTACGGGGAGGAACTGCCGGCGTCGGTCCGAGACATCATGGAGGCCTTCGAGCTCCGCGAGGTGACGCGCCGCGACGCCTCGGGCACGTTGCGGATCATCGTGCAAGGGCTGGTGGCGGTGTTCCTGATCGTAGCGCTGGCGTTCCACGTCGCCGAGGTGGGCCTGATCGGGCTGGCGGTGATCATCCTCGCCACGGCCTTCAACGGCGTCACCGACGAGGGCCGCCTCGGTCACGCCTTCCACGAGGCGTTGCCGTTCACGGCACTGCTGGTCGTGTTCTTCGCGGTAGTGGCCGTGATCCAGGAGCAGCACTTGTTCCAGCCGCTGCTCGACACCGTGATGGCCATGAGCGGCCGCGCCCAGATCGGGGCCATGTTCGGGCTCAGCGGCGTGCTCTCGGCGATCAGCGACAACGTCTTCGTGGCCACGGTCTACGTGACGGGCATCAAGTCCGCGCTGGAAGGGGGGCTCATCTCGACGGGGCAGTTCAACAACCTGGCGGTCGCGATCAACACCGCCACCAACATCCCGAGCGTCGCCACCCCCAACGGTCAGGTCGCGTTCCTGTTCCTGCTGACCTCGGGCCTTGCGCCGCTGATCCGGCTGGGCTACGGCCGCATGGTGTGGATGGCGCTGCCGTACACCGTGGTGTTGACCGTCACTGCGCTGGCCGCGACCCTGCTGGCGGTCTAGCGACGATCGGCGGCAGGCTAGCTGGGGCTAGCTGGGGCCGCGGCCTCGACGCCCATCTCGGCATCGTCGTGAGGTTCGCTCACGACGCAGTTCCTGCCCGAGCGCTTGCCGGCGTAGAGCGCCTCGTCGGCGGCCCGCACGACGGCCACCGCACTGCGGGACGGAGCGCTGCCGGCGACGCCGAAGGTGGCGGTGACGCCGATCCCGTTCCCGGTCGCGCAGTCGGTGCCGCACTCGCGGACCGCGTCCAGCATCTTGAGAGCGGCGTAGTGCGCTCCGGCCCGCGTGCTGTTGGGGAACAGGACCAGGAACTCCTCGCCACCCCAGCGGGCGACGTAGTCGGTGTCGCGCACGGCTCCTTCTAGCGCGCCAGCGACGGTTCCCAGGACGGCGTCGCCGCAGGCGTGCCCGTAGGAATCGTTGATGCGCTTGAAGCGGTCGATGTCGACCATGACGACGGCGTAGCGCTCGCCGAGGTGTTGCCTGCGAACCTGCGCTGCCTGCAACAGGGCCTCGATGGCGCGCCGGTTGAACAGGCCGGTGAGGGGGTCGCGGTTGGAGAGTTCCTCCAGGATCACGCTAGCGTGGAGCAGGCCGGCCTCGGCGTCGCCGGTGGCCCTGCCCACGATGACTGCCAGCACCGACAGGGTGGCGGCGAAACTGATGGCGTTGAACACGCCGAGCACGTCCACGCCGGGCGCCACCGGCGCGGCCAGGGTGCCGTTGAGGTAGGCGTGGAGGGCCAGCAGGCCGTAGGCGCCGACGGTCGACGTGCACGCAACGGCCTTGGCTCGCTGTGACCAGCTGGGGTGGAGCACGAACAGCATCGGCAGGACGAGCAGGTAGTAGTGGAAGCCGCTCGTCCAGCCCAGGAGCAGTGTGGCGGTGACGAACAACAGGACGAGGTTCGTCACGGCCAGGAGGAACGCCCCGCGCTCGTGGCCGTTCCGGAGCAATGCCCAGACGGTCCCGTGCAGCGCCATGCTGCCGAAGTTGACCCACACCATCACCGTCAGGCCCAGCCCGATGAAGAGGGCGGCCAGTGCGAGGTGGATCGGGAGTGCGGCCCGCTGCATGCGCGTGAAGATCCAACGGAACCGTTCGTCGGCCAGTTGCGCGGATCCGTCGGAGAGGCGCCGCACTTGCTCCATGCTCCACTCTACGGCGGGGTGCTGTCGATTCTCATTCGGAGCCGGGGTGGTCCAGGGTAAGGCGTCGGTGCCGTTGCCCGGTCAGCGGTCGCCGCTCCGCGCCATCAGGGTGGGCGGGAACGCCAGGACGAAGGCCGTCGACAGCAGGCCGATCGACAGCAGGTCGATCAATGTGAGCACCCACGGGCCGAGCGCCCCCAGGCCGAGCGCCTGCACAGATGCGGATACCTGGGTTCGTGGTGGCGTGTCCAGGACGATGTGTCGCGGGCGTATGTGCGCGCGGGAACCGCCGACATCGGCCCAAGCCTAGGCCAGATCTGGGGTTTCGAAGGCATACGTACGTCAGACTTGTGACGTCCGAATCTGGCCGGCGCCACTCTCTCAGGCTCGGCCCTTGTCCTGGTAGGAGCGCGCGCGAACGCAGGCCGTCGCAGTGCTTGGGAGCTTGGTCACGGAGTTTCCGTACCCGTTGGCGACCTGATCCGATCGCAGAGATCTGGACCAGGCAGGGTGCGGGTCCCGATGAAGGGGACGTCCCATCCGCCCGAGCGGATCGTCATGAAGCAGCGGGAGGCCGACAAGTTGCTGGCCTCCGGTGACAGGGCCCTGCCGCTGCTCGGCGTGGCAGGCCGCCTCCTGCCGGACCCTTAGCCCTGTGGCGGACAGCCCTGTGACGGACAGCGCAGCAGAGGCGCACCTTGCGCCAACGGCTGGCCGCCCTTCATGGCAAGTCCTTGGCGATCACGATGTCGTCTCCGCCTGCGCTGGTGTGGCCGGGCAGCGCGCCGGTCGTGGCTCCCGTGATGGTGGTGTTGCCGTTGGCGTCGCTGGTGATGCCGTAACCGATGTCGCTGACGCTGGTGCCGAACTGTGTGGCCCAGGTGGCGGGGGTGGCGGAGGTGCCGGCAGCGATCGTTGGGGTGGTGCCGGAGGTGCTATGGCCGTGACCGTCGCTGACCGTGAGTTTGCTGGTGTAGCTGCCAGGCGAAGAGAACGCGTAGCCCTGCGACGTGTTCGTACCGCGATCAGGTACGTACACGTCCGCTGTGCCGTCGTTGTTCGCGTCGAGGGCGCACGTGAGGGTGTCGCTGTCGGCATCGCTGACGGTCCAGTGATAGGCCGCCCCGCCAGTGATCGACGTGCCCGTGAAGCTCGTGATGACAGGAGCGGTGTTGCTCGAGGGGGCCGTGTTGCCCGAGGAAGGAGCCGTGCCGCACCCCTGCAACGAGAGCGCCAAGAGCCCGGTCGCGGCCAACCATCCGATACGACGCATCATGATGTCCCCTCCAAAGGAAGCCAGCAAGCATCGTCCGTGTTGTGGTCACAGCGACTATACGCCGATGAGGCCGTCGCGCTCCATGTGACCGTCGGCCCCATGGGAACGGCTTCGGGCATCGCACATCGGACGCCATGGGTATCCAGACGGAAGTTCTCCACAGCCAGAGACGTACTCCTCGGTAAGAAGACGCCCCAAGAGCCTCTTGACCAGCAAGCAGGCCGACACAGTTCGAGGGGCCCCCTCCATCGGTGCGGCAACAAGGACTCGGACTGCGCCTCATGTGACCCGAGGCAGCGTCCAGAGAGACCACCCAGAGCGACAGATTCCGGTTCCTCGAACGGTGCCCCATGCTTCGGCGTTGCCGACCACATCTCGTTGGCACGGGTTTTCCTGGAGTCGTCCCGCGAAGCTCATGAGCTGACGTACGTTTGAGCAGATTGGAGCCGTGGAGCGGTGGCTTTGAGCCTGCGAGTCTTGTCAGGGGCCACCCCACGAACTCAGCTACTCGGCTCCAGGCATGAGGCCTAGCCGCGAGCCCTGACGGGGCGACGTAGGGTTACATTCTGAGCGTAGGGATCGGTAACTTGCGTCGACGTTTGGTTACAAGAGCAGCACCCACGACACATGCCCCCAACAGCAACGGATGCTAGCCTCTCCCATACCCCTAGGGGGTGTACGAACGCCCTACCGACCGCACTCCCGACCCAGGAGGAGAGACCCATGGCCCACTACGGAATGACCGCGACTGTCTCCGGCAGCTACGACGACGTGAAGGAGCGCGTCGTCGCCGCGCTGAAGGAACAGGGGTTCGGTGTCCTGACCACGATCGACGTTCAGGCCACGCTGAAGCAGAAGCTCGACGCCGACATGGAGCGCTACGAGATCCTCGGCGCCTGCAATCCGGCGCTGGCGCACCAGGCGCTGAAGACCGATCGCGAGATCGGGCTGCTGCTGCCCTGCAACGTGGTGCTGCGCCAGGCCGAGGACGGCGTTACCGTCAGCATGCTCGACCCCGAGGCGCTATTCTCGCTGGTCCAGGGCGTCAGCGCCGGGGAACTGGCCGACCTCCCGACGCAGGTCAAGGCGCGCCTCCAGAAGGCGCTCGAGGCGGTGAAGGCGGCGACCGTTGCCTAGGATTGTTGCCTAAGGCCATCGCCCGGAATCGTTGCGCAGAATCGTGTTCTGAACGGTGCAGCAGCAACGGGTGTGGTGCCTAGAATGACCTGAGCGGGACGGAGCGAGGGCGCCGCGCCCCGCCGAACGGGAGCGAGCACCATGCCGGACCGTCCTTCCTGCCTTCCCTTCTACGCTCTGTTGCTGGGCGCGGCCCTGATGTTCGCGGTCCTGGGCTCCGGCACCGCGGCGGCCCAGGCCGTACCCTCTTCGTGCAAGGGCCCGATCGCCGCAACGCCCGCAGGTAGCCTCTGCGGCGCGCGCGAGACGGTCGACGGCACGCCCGTCGACGCCTTCCTCGGCATTCCGTTCGCGGCCCCGACCTCGGGCGCCCATCGCTTCCTCCCGCCGCGGCCCGCCGCCAGGTGGTCGGGTGTCCGCGACGCCACGGCCTTCGGCCCGGTGTGCCCGCAGACCGGCGATCAGGTCACCGGCCTCGCGGTCAGCGAGGACTGCCTCTCGTTGAACGTGTGGGTTCCGGCGAGCGTCGCTGCGTCCGATTCGGACCTGGCGGCGCGCTTCGAGCGGGCCCTCCGGGAGATGCGCGCCGAGCACGCGCCGAACGCCCGTGGGGTAGCGCCATCCAGCGCGTCGGGTCCCGGAGGGTCGTTGCCCGTCCTCGTGTTCGTCCACGGCGGCGGATTCGTGCACGGTGCCTCCTCGCAGCGGCTCTACCCGGGCGGACCCGCTCTCTACGACGGCGCCCGGATGGCCGCGACGCAGGGCATCGTCGTCGTCACCTTCAACTACCGGATCGGCGTCCTCGGGTTCCTGGCGGGCGCGCCGGGTGTGACGCCCAACCTGGGGCTGCTGGATCAGCAACTCGCGCTGCGCTGGGTGCAGCGCAACATCGGCGCGTTCGGCGGCGACCCGACCCGCGTAACGCTGGCGGGCGAGAGCGCAGGCGCCATGTCCGCGGGGCTCCAGTTCCTCTCCATGCCGACCAGTGCCGGTCTGTTCCGCGCCGTCATCCTGGAGAGTGACCCCTTCGGGTTGCCCTATCGCACGATGGGGCAGGCCCGCCTGAGCGCCGACTTGTTCCTGCTGCGCGTGGGCTGCAAGCTGACGAGCGACACGCTGGCGTGCCTGCAGCACCTACCGCTGAAGACGATCCTGCAGGCACAGGACCACAGCGGGCAGGTGAATGCCGTGTTGCGGCAAGGTCTCGCGGCCTTCCTCCCCTGGGCGCCGGTGGTGGACGGGCGGCTGGTGGTGGGCCAGCCGCTGCGCGCCGCCCTTGACGGCGGCGTGACCAAGCCGCTCTTGCTCGGTACGAACGGCAGCGAGGGCACGGTGTTCTTCGCCAACGACGCGCCCATCGGTGTTCTCGGCTACGACGCGCTGGCGAAGCTCATCGTGGGCGAGGGCCGTGCCGGCGCGCTTGCCTGGCGCTACCCGCCGTCGCTCTTCGGCGACAACACGCAGCAGGTGATCCGTGCCGCGGGGGACGGGCTCTTCGTGTGCCCGACGCGCGCCGTGGCACGCGCCGCACGGGCGCCCGCCTACCTCTACCACTTCGATCACCGCTCTTCGTTCAACCTCTGGGCCGACATCGGCCAGTGCAGCAAGGACGCCTGCCACGGGGCGGAGCTTCCCTTCGTCTTCGGCACGGCGGGAGGCAAGATGGCGTTCCTGCCGGCCGAGCGCCGCCTCTCGGACGCCATGATGGCGGCCTGGGGGGCGTTCGTGCGTGGCGGGGATCCCGCGGCGGCGGGTGCGAAGTCCGGTTGGCCGCGGTTCGACAGCAGCGGCAAGGTGTGGACGTTGGCGAACGCGCCGACGCTGGCTCCGCCCGGCCCGGCCGCGTGCGGGTTCTGGGGCCAGACCTACTGAGCTGGCGCGCCACCCAGGTCCGCGGTCGCGGCGATCCGCTGCCGTACCGCCCCGAGGTGGTACGCGGAGTGGGCGAGCACGGCCATCGCCGCGCCTATGGCGTGGTCGTCCCAGGTGTCGCGGTCCTCGAAGGCCCGCACCGCCCTGGCCGAGGTCTCCTCGAAGGACGCCTTGAGCGCTTCCCACGCCACCGGCGTGACCTCACGAACGCCCCAGGTGGCGTCCCAGTCGACCTTCTCGGGCCGCCCGTCAGCGAAGCGCAGCAGCGCTTCCAGGTACAGGCGGGCGTGCTCGACGTGCCCGGCGATGCTCGTCCCGCCGGGCTGCGCCGGTCGTGACGCCGCCTCGGCGGAGAGCGAAGCCAGCGTCGGCTCCCAGCCCGACTGCCGGTCGAGGTAGGCGTTGCCGCCGGGCCGCGCCGGCGACGCGAACGTCTCCTCCAGGAGGAACGCGAGGTTCCGGCGAAGGGCGTCGAGAACGGGATCGTCGGCCATGGCATACCTCCGGTGGAACGGACGCGGCGGCGCGTGCTCGGGGGGCACGTGCGTGCCGTCGCGCCGCATCCCTTCGATGATAGCGGCCGTCCGGGGCCCACGGCCCGTCGCTGGGGGCCGTCGCTGGCCGCCGTCGGTCGGAGCCGCCGGGCGGGCCGGTCGCCTGCGCTGCACGGAGTAATCGCTTCCATCCGGTACTATCACTCCCCTGGCGCGGAGCGCCGACCGGGGGTGGAGCGGGTCATGGCATTGAAGAACGCAACGACGAACACCACGCGACAGGTCCGGTGGGGGCGGCGGCCGTCCCGACCGCTACAAATGGGTCGCCCTGTCCAACACCACGCTCGGCATCCTGATGGCGACGATCAACTCCTCGATCGTGCTGATCTCCATGCCGGCGATCTTCCGCGGCATCGAAATCAACCCGTTGCAGCCGCAGAACGTCAGCTACCTGTTGTGGTTGCTGATGGGTTACATGGTGGTCACCGCCGTGCTGGTGGTGAGCTTCGGGCGGGTCGGGGACATGTACGGGCGCGTTCGCATGTACAACCTGGGGTTCCTGGTGTTCACGGTGGGCTCGATCCTGCTGTCGCTGGTGTTCTGGACGGGTCCCTCGGCCGCCCTCACGTTGATCGGGCTGCGGGTGGTGCAAGGGGTGGGCGGCGCGCTCCTGATGGCGAACAGCGCGGCCATCCTCACCGACGCCTTCCCCGCCGACCAGCGCGGCATGGCGCTCGGCATCAACACGGTGGCCGGCATCTCCGGATCGTTCATCGGGCTGGTGATCGGCGGCCTGCTGTCCGTGCTCGACTGGCACCTGGTGTTCCTGGTGTCCGTCCCGGTGGGGATCGCAGGCACGGTGTGGGCATACTTCCGGCTCCGCGAGATCGGCGTGTCCAAGCGCGCGAAGATCGACTGGTGGGGGAACCTCACCTTCGGGCTGGGGCTCATCGCGATCCTGGTGGGCATCACCTACGGCATCCAGCCCTACGGGGGTCACCCAACCGGCTGGACCAACCCCTTCGTGATCGGCTCGATCATCGGCGGAATCCTCGTTCTGGGGCTGTTCATGGTGATCGAGACGCGCGTGGCCGACCCCATGTTCCGCCTCGGGCTGTTCCGCATCCGCGCCTTCTCCTTCGGCAACTTCGCCGGCCTGCTGGCGGCCATCGGCCGCGGCGGCCTGATGTTCATGCTGATCATCTGGCTTCAGGGCATCTGGCTCCCGCTGCACGGCTACACCTACGAGTCCACGCCGTTGTGGGCCGCCATCTACATGTTGCCCATGACGATCGGCTTCCTGATCGCCGGGCCGGTCTCGGGGTGGCTCTCCGATCGCTTCGGGGCCCGACCCTTCGCCACCGGCGGCATGGCGGCCGCCGCGGTCACCTTCGGGCTGATGCTGCTGCTGCCGGCGGACTTCCACTACCTGTGGTTCGCGTTGCTGCTGCTGGCCAACGGGCTCGCCATGGGACTCTTCTCGGCTCCCAACACCGCAGGCATCATGAACGCGGTGCCCGCCAACGAGCGCGGGGTGGCGTCGGGCATGCGCGCCACCTTCCAGAACGCGGGCATGAACCTGTCGATCGGGTTGTTCTTCTCGCTGATGGTCGCAGGCCTCGCCTCGACGCTCCCCAGCACGATGTTCCAGGGCCTCACCGCGCAGGACGTGCCGTCGCAGGTGGCGCGCCGCGTCGCCGACCTGCCGCCCGTCGGCAGCCTGTTCGCCGCCTTCCTGGGCTACAACCCCATGCAGTCGCTGCTGGGCCCGGTGCTGCCCAACCTACCGGCCGACAAGGCCGCCTACCTCACCGGCAAGGTGTTCTTCCCGCATCTCATCTCGGTGCCGTTCATGGACGGCATGCACGTCACCTTCACCTTCGCGATGATCATGATGGTCGTCGCTGCGTTCGCCTCCTGGTTCCGCGGTAAGCGCTACGTGCACGAGGACGCGCCCGTTGCGGAGGCGACCCACCCGGCGCAGGCCTCCCTGCGGCCGGCCGGGCCGGCGAGCACCGGCGCCGGGAGCGCCGCAGCCCGGAGCGTGAAGGGCCGCGAGGCCGCGCCACAGGGTGCCGCAGGTCCCCTCGTCGCGATCTCGGCCGCGTCGGGGTCGGGCGAGAGCCGCATCGGCAAGAGCCTGGCCGAGCGCTTGGGTGTGCCCTTCGTGGATCGTGCCATCCCGCCCGAGCTGGAGGCGGAGGTGGCGGAGAAGCTCGAGCGCAGCTTCGCCGAGGAGGCGCAGGAGCGCCGAGGCGGAAGCGGCGTCGGTCACCTGCTCGCCGAGCTCAGCGCCAGCTCGACGCTCTTTGGCATCCAGGGCGCCACCGGCAACCAGGCGGCGCTGGCCGAGCGCGACTACGTCCGGCACACGCACGACGCGCTGCTCGAGCTTGCCCGTCGCGGCGGCGCCGTGATCGTCGGTCACGGCGCGACCGCCGCGCTGGCCGACGCCGCGGACGTGCTCCGGGTGCGCCTGGAGGCGAGCCTGGAGGCGCGCGTGCAGGCGGTGGTGGAACGGGACGGCGTGAGCGAGGGTGCGGCCCGGCGTGCCCTCGAGCGCACCGACGCCGCGCGCCGCGCCTACCTGCGGCGCCTGTACGAGCTGGACCCCGGCGACCGGGCGCGCTTCCAGCTCGTGCTCGACACCGCCCAGCTCTCCGAGGAGGCCTGCGTCGACATCCTGACGGCGGCCGTGCGCGGCCGCGCACGGCATGCCGCCGATGCCGCGGCCGCGGCGCCGCCCTCCTGAACCTGCGTCGGAGCGGCCCGGACCGCGTGCCGGCAGGCGCGGGTCAGCCCACGCCGGTCAGCGGCCGCGCAGCTCCTTGAACGCGTCGATCAGCCCGTTGGTCGAGCTGTCGTGGCTCGTCACGGGTGCGTCACCGTCGAGCTCGGGCAGCACCGCCTTGGCGAGCTGCTTGCCGAGCTCGACCCCCATCTGGTCGAAGCTGTCGATGCCCCAGACGACGCCCTGCGTGAAGATCTTGTGCTCGTACAGCGCGATGAGCTTCCCCAGCGTCTCGGGCGTGAGCTTCTCGAACAGCAACGAGTTGGTGGGGCGGTTGCCTTCGAAGGTCTTGGCCGCGGCCAGGATGTCGAGCCGCTCCGACGGGGTGCCGTCTGCCTCCAACTCGGCGCGCGTCTCCTCACGCGTGCGGCCGCGCATCAGCGCCTCGGTCTGCGCGAAGAAGTTGGCGAGCAGGATGGCGTGGTGCCGCCCCACCGGGTGGTGGCTCCTGGCGGGAGCCAGGAAGTCGGCGGGCACGAGCTTGGTGCCCTGGTGGAGGAGCTGGTAGAAGGCGTGCTGCCCGTTGGTGCCGGGCTGCCCCCACACCACGGGGCCGGTGGAGTAGTCGACGCGCTCGCCGGACCTCGTGACGCTCTTGCCGTTGGACTCCATGTCCCCTTGCTGGAAGTAGGTGGGGAAGAACTCCAGCGTCTCGTCGTAGGGCAGGATGGCGTGCGTCTGCGCGCCGAAGAAGTTGTTGTACCAGACGCCCAGCATCCCCATCGTGGCGGGGATGTTGCGCTCCAGCGGGGTCGTGCGGAAGTGCTCGTCGACGGCGTGCGCGCCCTCGAGCAGTTCCTCGAAGGTCTCGAAGCCGACCGCCAGCGCGATCGACAGGCCGATCGCCGACCACAACGAGTAGCGGCCGCCGACCCAGTCCCAGAACTCGAACATGTTCTCGGGATCGATGCCGAAGCCCTCCACGCCCTCACGGTTGGTCGACAGCGCCACGAAGTGCTTCGCCACCGCGCTCGCGTCGGGCGCGCTCTCGAGGAGCCAGTCGCGCGCGGTGTGGGCGTTGGTCATCGTCTCCTGCGTGGTGAAGGTCTTGGAGGCCACCAGGAACAGCGTCGACTCGGGGCGCACGCGCTGCAGCACCTCGCTCATGTTGGTGCCGTCGATGTTCGAGACGAAGTGCACCTGCATCCCGTCGACGTGATACGGCGTCAGCGCGCGCGTGACCATCTGCGGGCCCAGGTGGGAGCCGCCGATGCCGATGTTGACCACGTCGCTGATACGCTCCCCGGAGTAGCCGCGCCAATCGCCGCCGTGAACGGCATGGCAGAAGCCCTTCATCTTGTCGAGCACCCGGTTGACGTCGGGCATGACGTCCTTGCCGTCGACCTCGATGGGGCGGCCGCTGCGGTTGCGCAGGGCGACGTGGAGCACCGCGCGGTCCTCGCTGGTGTTGATCTTCTCGCCCGCGAACATCGCCCGCGTCCGGTCCTCGAGCCCGGTGTCACGCGCCAGCGCGTACAGGAGCCGCATCGTCTCCTCGGTGATGCGGTTCTTGGAGAAGTCGAACAGGATGTCATCACACCGCAGGTGGAAGCGCTGGAAGCGTTGCGGGTCGCGCGCGAAGAGGTCGCGCATGCGGAGGTCCTCGACCTCGGCGTGGTGCTTCTCGAGCCGCGTCCAAGCGGCGGAGCCTGTCAGGGATGGCATCGTGTGGAGCCTCCTTCCGGTCGGACGGGCGCCGGCCGTGCCCTGCGCGCGGTGCCGGCCGCCGGCCGGCCTCCGCGCTGCGCGCCGCCGGGCGGGCCCGCCCGTGGGGGCCGGTGGGTGGCGTCGGCGGCGCCTCTCGCTGGCCCGAGCCTATCGGCAAGGGCGCGGTGCCGGGGTCACGCAGCGGACCGTTGGCCGTCCCGTCGTTACACGACGCCGCCGCGTCGGGGCGATACCCTGCGGGGTCGCGCGTGACGACGCCCCCGGCGCGAGGCCGGCAGCCGGCGCGCCGCGCGCCAAGGGGAGGCCTTCCGTGCCGAACGCCATCCGAGCCCTCTTCACCGACATCGGCGGGGTCCTGCTGACCAACGGCTGGGACCGTCGCGCCCGCGCCCGGGCGGCCGAGACCTTCGGGCTGGACCTGGAAGAGCTCAACGAGCGCCACCACCTCACCTTCGATACCTACGAGGCGGGCAAGCTGTTGCTCGACGAGTACCTGCACCGCGTCGTGTTCTACGAGACGCGCGCCTTCACGCCCGGCGACTTCCGTGGCTTCATGCGCGCGCAGTCCCGTCCCTTCGACGACATGATCACGTACGAACGCCGGCTCAAGCAGCGCCACGGGTTGCAGGTACTGGCCGTCAGCAACGAGGGGCGCGAGCTGAGCGAGTACCGGGCGCGCGACTTCGACCTGCAGGGGCTGATCGACGCCTTCGTGTGCTCCGGCTTCGTGCACGTGCGCAAGCCCGATGTCGACATCTTCCGCATCGCCCTCGACCTGGCGCAGGTCGAGCCACACGAGGTGGTCTTCCTCGACGACCGCCCCATGTTCGTGGAGGTGGCGCGAGGGCTCGGCATCCACGGGGTGGTGCATCGCGACCTGCCGACGACGCGCAAGGAGTTCACGGCGCTGGGGCTCGATCTCCCGGCCTAGGGTCCGCCGCCTAGGGTCGCCCGCGGACCGTCGAGCCGTGATGATGGCCGGGCGCGCATGGGGTCGATGCGGCCGCCGGACGCGGGCGACGCGGCCTTCGCGGAGCCTTCACACACCCTTCCCCCAACCTTCCATGGCTTCCTCCTAGGCTGACGGTGTCCCTGGGATCTCCCCCAGGCAGATACCGAACGGAGAAGACCATGAAACGGACCATCGCCATTACCGCAGCCGCCGTCCTCGCCCTCTCGCTCGCCTTCGCCTACGGGCCTCGCTTCCAGAACTCCGCCGGCTCGCCTGGGGCCGCCAGAACCGGTGCCGGCCCGGTCCAGGCCGGTACGGTCTTCGCGGGGACGGTGCACGACGAGGCGGCAGCCCTGCTCGGGATCACCCCCGAGGAGCTGATCGCGCTCCACCAGAGCGGCAAGACGCTGCAGGACATCGCCGTCGAGCTCGGCCAGAACGCAGATGCCTTCCGCGCCGCGTTGATCGACAGCCGCAACCAGGCGATCGACGAGGCCGTCGCGAACGGTGAGCTCACCGACGCGCAGGGCGCCCTCATGAAGACGCGCAGCGAGGCCGCCGTGACCGCCCAGCTCCAGCGCGAGGTCGGCCCCAACGCTGGCTTCGCCTACGGGCCGGCTCGCGGCGCGCAGGCCTACGGCCGCCAGTCCGGTCGTGCCGTCGGCCCCGCCGGCAGCCCCGGTGGGTACGGTGCGGGCGGGTACGGTGCGGGTGGTTATGGCCCGGCCTGGCAGGGCGACGACGGCGCGATGCCCTACGGCCGCATGGGTCGCCGCTGAGCCAGGATCGCCGCACGGCGCCGGGGCCTACGGACCCCGGCGCCCCTCGACCCCAGTGAACCCAACGAGCTTCGAGTAGAGCGGGCCCCGCGCATGGAAGGCGGGGCCCGCTCTACGTGGGCCGGGCCGGCAACGGCGGGCGTCGCTGCGAAGAAACTAGCCCGTCGCCTCCAGCCGGTAGGTGCGCAGCACCTGCTCGTAGGCCAGCGCCCGCGCCAGCGCGTGGGCGTCCTCCTCGTCGATGAGCCCGCGCACCCATCGCCCGGCCAGCCAGTTGCTCGTCACGCGGCGCCATACCTCGTGGCGCGCCGGGATGCTGGCGAAGGCGCGGGTGTCGTCGTTGAAGCCGGCCAGGTTGTACGCGCCCGCTGTCTCCATCACCGCGTCGAGGTAGCGCTCCATGCCCTTGACGCTATCGAAGAACCACCAGGGCGCGCCCAGCGTGAGCGCCGGGTAGTGCCCGGCCATGGGAGCCAGCTCGCGGCTGTAGCTGCTCTCGTCCAGGGTATAGACCACCAGGCGGTAGCGCGGGTCGTTGCCGTAGGCGTTCATGAGCGGCTGCAGGGCGCGCGTCCACTCGGTGGCCAGCGGGATGTCGGCGCCCTTGTCGAGGCCGAAGCGCCGGAACACGCGGCTGTTGTGGTTGCGCAGGCTGCCCACGTGGAGCTGCATCACGAGCCCGTCCTCGGCGCTCATGCGGGCCATCTCGAAGAGCATGTGGGCGGTGAAGCGCGGCGCGTCGTCCCCGTGCGGCGTGCCGGCCAGGGCGCGCTCGAACACGGCGCTCGCCTCCAGCTCGGAGAGCGGCGCCACGTCGGCGGTCTTCGAGGCGTGGTCGGTGGCGGCCGCACCGAGCTCCTTGAAGAACGCGCGGCGTTGCTCGAGCGCACGCAGGAAGCTCGGGTAATCGCTCACCTCGAGCCCCGAGACCTCGGCCAGGCGATCGATGTTGGCACGCCAGCCCTCGGCGTCGAGGTTGAGCACGGCGTCGGGCCGGAAGGTGGGGCGCACCTTCGTGAAGCCCTGTTCGCGCATCGCCCGGTGGTGCTCCAGCGTGTCGGTGGCCGCGTCGGTGGTGGCCAGCGTGTGGATGTTGAAGCGTTCGAACAGCGCGCGCGGGCGGTAGGCGGGCTGCTGGAGCTTGGCCTGGACGGCGTCGTAGATGCGCTGGGCGTTGTCGGCGCCCAGCTTCTCGTCGATCCCGAAGAGCTGCTCGAACTCGAGCGCCAGCCACAGCCCCGTGGGGGTGCCGCGGAACAGGTGGAAGTGGTCGGCGAAACGCTGCCAGATGGCGCGCGGGTCGCGCTCGACCGGACTGCCGTCGCGGCTGGGGACCCCCAGGTCCTCCATCGGCACGCCCTGGCTGTAGAGCATGCGGAAGACGTAGTGGTCGGGCACGATGAAGAGCTGCGCGGGGTCGGGCAGCGGCGCGTCCTCGGCCAGCATGCGGGGGTCGACGTGTCCGTGCGGTCCCACGATGGGGAGGTCCTTCACCCCCTCGAACAGGGCACGGGCGAGCGCGCGCTGCTCGGGCTCGGGGCTGAAACAGCGGTCGGCGGCCGCCGACCGCGCCGTGGATGTGGTGCTCATGTCTTCCCCTCCTCGTCTTGCTTCGCCTCGCGGTGTTCTTCGTCGCTGTGCTTTCCGTCGCTGTGCTTTCCGTTGGTGGGCTTCCCCTGGCCCGCTCCCCTGGTGCGCTCCCCACGCACCCCGCGCCGCGCCAGCCCGGCCAGCGCCCGTTGCACGGAGGCCGGCACGCTGTGCTCCACGCTCACCACGACGGCGTCCTCGGGCTCCTGCAGGTCGCGGAACTGGCTCTGAAGCATCGACGCCTTCATGTAGTGGCCCTTGCGGCGGCGCATGCGCGTCAGGATGGTGTCGAAGTCGCCCCGCAGGTATACGAAGTGGACGTGCGCCGCCGGCTCGGCCCCCTTCAGCGAGCGCCGGTAACTCTCCTTCAAGGCGGAGCATGCGAGCACGAGCGAGCGTCCCTCGGCCGCGTGCTCCTCGATGAGTTGCCGCAGGCGCTCCAGCCAGGGCTGGCGGTCCTCGTCGTTGAGTGGCACGCCGGCCGCCATCTTGGCGATGTTCGCCTCCGGGTGGTAGCGGTCGGCGTCAGCGAAGGCGAAGCCCAGGCGGGAGGCGATGCGCCGCCCGATGGTGGACTTACCCGAGCCCGAGACGCCCATCACCACGATCGCCACGGCCACCGCTCAACCCTTCCGGAGCCGGAAGAGGTGCTCGCCGGCGTTCTCCACGAGCAGCCGCCCCTCCTCCTCGCGGTCGCGCCACGCCTCGGGATCGATGCTGGCGGGGTCGCGGTAACCGAGATCGATGGCGCGGCACACCTCCTCGGGGATGCCGGTGGCGAGCGTGACCCGGATGCGCGGGCGCTCGACGCCGCCCTCGAAGGTGCCGCCCCCCTTGACGTGGGTGGAGTGCGCCAGGATGGCCCAGGGAAGTTCCTCGAATCGTTCCCACTGCGCGGTGAAGTAGTCGCGCACGTGGTAGCCGACCTGCCGGATGAGGTGCCCGTGGACGGTGCTGATCTCCTCGAGCTCGGGCGCGAAGATGATGACCTCGCCGCCGTCGGCCACCACCGGCTCGGTCTTGTACATGGCCTTGGCGGCCGTCCACAGCTCGTCGTACATGGGTGATGGCATCGACAGCACCGAGCGGTAGGGCCGGCGCTTCCAGACGATGTTGAGCTCGGCCGACAGGTCGGCGGCGGCCTCCCAGGCGCCCTGCAGGTCGCCCAGGTAGAGGCCGTGCAGGGTCTTGCCCTCCATCACCAGCGCGGCCAGCGTCACGGGCCGGGCGTCGGTGACGAAGGCGGCAGCGCGGTGCAGCACCCGCCTCACGGCCGTGTCCTTGACGCCGATGGTGGCGTGGCTGGTGGCGAGGGCGCCCAGCCAGTGGGTGTTGTCGATGATGTCGGGTCCGGCGATGCCGGGGAAGAGGTACTTGGCGCCGCCGGAGAAGCCGGCCACCTCGTGGGGGAACACCGGACCGACGATGAGCAGATGGTCGTAGTCGAGGATCATGCGGTTGAGCCGGACCGGCGTCGGCCGGGTGACGAGGCCGCCGGTCAGCTCGTTCATGGTGCTCTCGGAGATGGTGCCGAGGTCGGTGAGGGCGCTCGCGTCCTGCCAGGCGTGGTTGAACACCCGGCTCCGGGGCGTGCGCCGCGCGCGCTCGCCTTCGTCCATGCCCACCAGCCGGGCGATGGCGGCGTCCGACATGGGTGGGTGGGTGCCCAGCGCGATGAGGTAGTCGAGCTGCGCCACGCGCTCGCCCAGCAGCTCGTAGAGCCGGCGGTAGAGCATGGGCAGCGGCGCGCTGCGGGTGCCGTCGGGGATGATGACGAGCACGCGCTTGCCGTCGAGCGGGACGTCGGCCAGGCCGCGTTGGAGCAGCTCGGCAACGGCGTTCTCCTCGATCGCGCGGTCGACGTGGCCCTCGCCGAGGACGCCGGCGGGCAGCCCTGGCGCGGTCACGGCCGGGCTCCTTGGAGCGGGGGTCGGGCGCAACGTCGCATCGACCGCTCAGACCCCGCTGAACGCGGAGAAGCCGCCGTCGACCGGGATGACCGCGCCGGTGACGAAGCCGCTGGCGGGATCGACCAGCCACAGCAGGGTGCTGGCGAGGTCGCTGGCGGCGCCCAGGCGCGCCATGGGTGTGTGGCCCACCACGGTGGCGCCGCGGGGGGTGAGGTCCCCCGACTCGGCGTCGACCATCAGGTACTGGTTCTGCTGCGTCAGGAAGAAGCCGGGCGCCAGCGCGTTGACGCGGATGCCGGGCCCGTAGGTCTGGGCGAGGTGCACGGCCAACCAGCGCGTGAGGTTGTTGACCGCGGCCTTGGCCGCGGCGTAGCCCACGACACGGGTGAGGGGGCGCTCGGCCGCCATCGACGACACGTTGACGATGACGCCCTGGCCGCGATCGGCCATGTCGCGCCCGAACACCTGGCAGGCCTGCAGCGTGCCCATCAGGTTGAGATCGAACACCTTGCGCAGGGCGTCGGGATCGAGGTCGAAGAAGCTCCGCTCGTCCGTGGCGGTGGCGTGCGGGTCGTTGCCCCCGGCGCCGTTGACGAGGATGTCGACGGGGCCGTAGATCTCGTGCACGCGCTCGCGGGCGCGCTGCAGGGAGGCCACGTCGACGACGTCGCCGACCACGGCCTGCGCCTCGCCGCCGTGCTCGCGGATGCGCGCGGCCACGGGCTCGGCGGTCTCGAGGTGGCGGCTCATCACCACGACGCGCGCGCCGGCGCCGGCCAGGGTCTCCGAGAGGCCTGCTCCGAGCCCGCCGCTGCCGCCGGTGACCACGGCCACCGCGCCGGCCAGGCGGCTCTGCGTGTCGGGCGTCGGGACGGGGCGGGCGCTCATCGCGCGGCCTCCGCGAAGGGCCGCACGTGCTTCACGAAGTGGCGGTCGAGCGCGGCGTAGTGCTCGTCCTCGTGCGCGCGCAGCTCGCGCTGCAGCGCGTCCCCGTAGGCTTCCAGGGCGGAGCCGAAGGTGACGTGCAGCACCTGCCGGGCGTCGAACTGGTCGAGTAGCCCGGGCAGGTCGCCGTCGCTCAGCGCGCCCTCCTCCGGGACCTTCTCGAGTTGCGCGGAGATGTGGTAGCTGGCTCGGTCGGTGGGATAGCGCACCCGCGCGAACGCGAGGATCTCCCGGAACAGCGCGGGGGCCACGCCGGCGATCACCCGCAGCGCCTCCAGGTAGGAGGTGCCCGCCGTCTTGAGGTGGGCCAGGCCGCCGGTGGCCCTCGTGAACGGCCCGTAGACGGAGAACTTGTCCGAACCGGAGTGCAGGCTCAGCTTGTAGGGCCCCAGCGCGCGGGCGATGGCGGCGTGGCGCTTCAGCTCGACGGTGAGCGCGTCGACGTCACCGATGTAGTCCACGCCCTTCTCGAAGCGGCCGGGGAAGCGTGGGGCGAGGCTCACCCAGACGACGCCCAGGCGCTTCAGCTCGAGCGCGATGAAGGCGTGCTCGGCCGGCGAGGTGGGGGTCCCGGTCTCGTCGACGGAGACTTCGAAGTCGAAGCTCTCCTTGCGCGCGGCGAGGTGGCGGTACATGCGCGCCACGTGCGCCAGCGCGGCGCCGTACTTGGCCGCGGCGCGCAGGACCTGCTCGCGCTCGAGGGTGATGCGTTCGTCCTCGAGCTCGACGGTGCGGCCGACGTACGCCTTCTCCATGGCTTCGCGGGTGGTCTCGAGCCCCTCCCAGGGCAGGGCCGCCAGGCGCCGCTCCAGATCGGCGGCGTCCGCGCCGTCGGCGTCGTCGTCGACGTGGTCGCCGGGGTCGACGGTGAAGAAGGAGAAGCCGGCGTCGACGCAGGCGTCGATGTGCTCGGGGAGCTTGAGGTGATCGGCGTCGGCGCCCAGCGGGCCACGCCAGCCGGCCTCGAAGGCGCCGAAGGTGGCGTCGCGCAGCACCTCGGTGGGCGAGCGCCGGGTGCGCGTCATCTCGCGGATCGATTGCTGCGCGAAGATGGGCGCCACCAGCCCGCCGGCCGCGCCGGCACTGCCGAGCGAGCGCACGTGGCCCGGGGTGGCGATGCCGAGGCGATCGCCGAAGCCCGCCGAGGTGGCGAGCCCGAGCGGACGCGGCGCCAGGTCGGGCAGGGTCGCGCGGAGGGCGGCGGCGTTGGCGTCGTTGAGCGGGCAGCGCAGCAGCGCCAGGCCGTCGACGGTGCCGGCGGGGGCGCCCTCGAAGCGCTCCAGCACGGCCGAAGCCGGCGGGGCGGCGACCAGCAGGCGCTTGCCGTAGGCGCCGCGCTCGAGCACCAGCACGGCGCGGGCGCCATCGAGGTCGATGTCGGCGCGGGAGCCCGGGTAGAGCTGCGCGTCGTTTCTCACCAACCGATCGGTGGGAAGGGCGGCGGGTCGGGTCATGGGCGAACCTCCTCAGCTCGCGGCGTGGAGGGTGACGGTCGTGTGCCAGCAGCCACGGTGCTGCCGCGCACCACCAGGGTGGGCCTGAGCACCACCTCGGCGTGCACGTTGCGGCCGGCGATGCGGTCCAGCAGGATGCGCATCGCGTTGACGCCGAGATCGTACTTGGGGACGTGGAGGGTGGTCAGCGGCGGCGTGAACATGCGGGCGAAGGCGATGTCGTCGAAGCCGACGACCGCGACGTCCTGCGGCACCCGCAGCCCCGCCGCCGCGCACGCCTGCAGGGCGCCCGCCGCGACGAGGTCGTTGTAGCACAGCAGCGCGTCGAGGGGTCCCGCCATCTCGAACAGGCGGGCGGCCGCGTCGGCCCCTTCATCGATGTAGGGCGCCGTCTTGACCATCCGGTCGGGGGCCAGCGGCATGCCGCGCGCCTCGAGCCCGGCACGGATGCCTTCCAGGCGCTCGCGGGCGGCGAAGGAGCCGTCGGGCCCGGCGAGGACGCCGATGCGGCGGCGCCCCAGCGCCAGTAGGTGGTCGATGGCCTGCATGACGCCGCTGACGTGATCGAGGCGCACGGCGCCGGCGACCTCGGGCGGCGCCGTGCGGTTGACGACGACGGCCGCCCGGTGGCTGCGCAACAGGGCATGGAGTTGCCGCTCGGGCAACCGCGGGCTCACCACGATGACGCCGTCCACGCGCCGCTCCTCCATCAGGCGCAGGAGCGTGGCCTCGCGCCGCTGATCCTCGACGGCGTTGCTCAGGAACACCCCGTAACCCGCCTCCAGCGCCACGTCCTCGGCGCCGCGGACGATCTCGGGGAAGTAGGGGTTGGTGATGTCGGGGACGAGCAGGCCGAGCGTGTGGGAACGGCTGGCCTTGAGACCGCGGGCGAGGCTGTTGCGGCGATAGCCGAGCTTGCCGATCGCGGCGCGCACCTGCGTCCGCCGCCGCTCGCTCACGCCCGGCTGCTCGTTGAGTACGCGCGACACGGTCATCGCGGACACGCCGGCCTCGCGCGCTACGTCCTGGATGGTGACACGTGCCATGTCCGAAAGGTCCGCTCCGTCCTCGTTCGACGTTAACGATACCAGACCCTACGGCGCCGTGGCGCCGCTGTGGCGGGGACTTCGCGGAAACGTCGACGCAGGCGGGACATCGTGTCGTTGACACCTCTCAGGGGCCGTGCTAGCGTTCAAGAGATGTCCACACCACGCCCTCGGCTCGCGTGGACCCACGAGCTTGCGTTCGTCCGCGAACGTTAACGTTCACGTGTAGTACGGGAGGGGTTTGCGAGACGAGAGGGCGACCGCGTTCCGGAGGATCTCCGCGCGGGTGGGGTCCGGTCGTGTACCGGAGAAGGGAGATGCATGCGACGCTTCGTGACGTCCCTGTTCGTCCTGGCCACCTTGATGATGGGGGTGGCGACCGCCCAGCAGATCACGCTCAAGGCGGCCGACAACCAGCCCGAGGACTACCCGACCGTCCAAGGGCTCAAGTTCATGGCCAACTATCTCGATGCCGCCACCAACGGGCGCATCAAGATGGAGGTCTTCGCCGGCGGTCAGCTCGGCGACGAGCGCTCCACCATCGAGCAGGTCCAGCTCGGCGTCATCGACGTCGTGCGTACCTCGACCAGCCCGGTCGGCGAGTTCTACGCGCCCATGGGCGTCTACAGCATGCCCTACATCTTCCGCAACGCCGCCCACATGTGGAAGGTCGTGCAGGGCCCGATCGGGCGCGAGCTGCTCGACGGCCTGAAGCAGGCGAACCTCGTGGGGCTCGCCTACTACGACTCCGGCAGCCGCAACTTCTACACCACCAAGTCCGCCGGTCCCATCAAGAGCGTGGCCGATCTCAAGGGGATGCGCATCCGCACGCAGCAGAGCGAGGTCGTGCTCGACATGATGAAGGCGCTGGGCGCGGAGCCCGTTCCGATGGCCTTCGGTGAGGTCTACAGCTCGCTGCAGACCGGTGTCATCGACGGCGCCGAGAACAACTTCCCCTCCTACGGTCCGCAGGGCGTCCGCCACTACGAGGTGGCCCCCTACTTCACGCTCGACGGTCACGCCCGCGTGCCCGAGGTCGTGATGATCAGCAAGTCCACCTGGGACAAGCTCAGCCCCGAGGACCAGAGCCTGGTTCGCGAGGCCGCGCTGGCCAGCGTGCCCGTGGAGATGGCGCTGTGGGCGCAGCTCTCCAACACCAGCCGCGACGAGGTCGTGAAGGCCGGCAGCGAGATCATCACGGTCGACACCGCCGAGTTCCAGGCCGCCATGAAGCCGGTCTACGACAAGTACGGCTCGCAGTACGGCGACCTCATCCAGCGCATCGTCGACACCAAGTAGAGGGGGTCGCGACCTCGTGACCCAACAGGCCGGCGCGGAGGGGGGAGCCCCCCCTCCGCGCCACCTCTATCAGCGCATCGAGGACGTCGTCGTCGGCATCGTGCGCGCGGTCGTGGTCGGCCTGCTGGTCGGCATCGTGTTCGCCATCTCCTGGCAGGTGCTGACGCGCTACGTTCCGGGGCTGCCGGTGCCGCGCTGGACCGAGGAGGTCAGCCTCATCCTGATGGTGTGGCTCGCCATGGTCGGCAGCGCGCTGGCCGTGCGCACCGGCGAGCACCTGGCCATGGACATCCTCCACCGCCAGGTCGACCCCCGCCTGCGGGACCCGCTGGTCCGGCTGGTGTGGCTGCTGGCCGCCGCTTTCGGCGCCTACCTGGTCTGGTACGGCTGGGAGCTGTCGATGCGCACCATGATGCAGACGTTCTCGGCCACCAAGTGGCCGATCGGCTGGATGTACCTCGGCATCCCGGTCGGCGGCGCGCTGATGCTGTTCTTTTCGGCGAAGAACATCCTTCTGCCGCCGCGGTCGTCCTACGACGAGGCAGAGGAGCGGACCACCGGCCGGAACCCGCTGGTCCGCCTGGCATTCATCGCCATCGTGGCGGCGCTGGTGGTGGGCGTGGTCGCCCTCTTCGGGTTCGACAGGCTCTTCGGTCCCATCGGGGCGCTACTGGGAACGTTCGGCGTGCTGCTGGTGCTGGGCGTGCCGATCGCCTTCGGGCTGGGCATCGCCAGCCTGGTGACGGTGCTGATGCTCGGCATCCCGCCGCTGATCGTCGCGCAGCGCATGGCCAACGGCGTCAACTCCACCCCGCTCCTCGCGATCCCGTTCTTCATCATGGCCGGCCAGCTCATGGCCGAGGGCGGCATCGCTGCCCGCTTGGTCGACTTCGCGCGGGTCCTGGTGGGTCCCATCCGCGGCGGCCTGGCGATGGTCAACGTGGTGGCGTCGATGCTGTTCGGCGGCGCCTCCGGCTCGGCCGTGGGAGACGTGAGCGCCAACGGCTCGATCCTCATCCCGATGATGAAGAAGAAGGGCTACGACACCGACTTCGCGGTCGGGATCACCGTCGCCAGCTCCACCCAGGGCCTCATCATCCCGCCCAGCCACAACGCCGTGATCTACTCGCTGGCGGCCGGCGGCGTGTCGATCGGCGCTCTCTTCCTGGGCGGCTACATCCCTGGCATCATGATCGGCCTGGGGTTGATGGTGGCCAGCTATGTGATCGCCCTGCGACGCGGCTACCCCTCCGAGGCGAGGCCGCCGCTGAGGCAGAGCGCGCGCATCTCGCTCGAGGCCATCCCCGCCCTCGGGGTGGGCTTCATCATCGTCGGCGGCATCGCCTTCGGCTTCTTCACCGCCACCGAGGCCGCCGCCATCGGCACCGTCACGGCGTTCCTGGTGGGCGCCTTCGTGTACCGCGAGCTCACCCCCCGCAAGCTGTGGGACGCGCTGCTGCAGTCGGTGCGGACCATCTCGATCGTCATCTTCCTGATCTCCACCGCCAGCGCCTTCGCCTGGCTCATGGCCTACCTGCGCATCCCCTCGCTGCTGGCGTCCGGGCTGCTGTCGCTGACGCACGACCGGATCCTGCTGCTGCTGTTCATCAACATCCTCCTGCTGCTGCTGGGCGCGATCATGGACATGGCGCCGCTCATCCTGATCCTCACGCCGGTGCTGCTGCCCATCGTCACGGCGCCTCCCATCAACATGAACCCGGTGCACTTCGGGATCGTGTTGCTCATGAACCTCGGCCTGGGGCTCACCACGCCGCCGGTCGGCACGGCGCTGTTCGTGGGGTGCGCCATCGGCAACATCCGCATCGAGCGCGCCAGCCGGGCGATGCTCTATCTGTGGCCGGCCATGGTCATCGTGCTGCTGCTGGTCACCTACGTGCCGTGGTTCGTCAACTTCCTGCCCGACCTCCTGCACGTCCTCCGGTGACGGTGGGATGGGCCCGCTTCGCAACCGGTAGCGAAAGGACCATGGACGCTCCAGACGCAGCGGGGTAGACTTGAACCCTGGACACGCGACCAGCGGATAGGGGAACGGGGAGCGCACGTGGCGCTTCCCTCGGAGCCGCCAAGGGAGGCTCGACGCCCCACCCGTACCGGTCGCCTTCGGCCGCCAGAAGCACGCGGCGCCACCGGAGGAAGCGAGTCGGCACGTAACGCGTTGCCGTCAGACGAAGCCATGACGGACGGGTGCTACGTTGACGCCGACTTCACAGGAAGGGAAAGGGGAACCATGAAGCGTATCGTCATCCTGTTCTCGCTGCTCGCACTGCTCGGCAGCACCGCGCTGGCGCAGACGAAGATCGATTTCTTCGAAGCGTTCAGCACGGAGCGGCTCCAGTGGATCAAGGACCGCGCCGCGGAGTGGAACAAGCAGAACCCGAACTACGAGATCGTGGTCACGCCCAAGGCGTCCTACCGCGACGTCCTCAACGCCGCGGTGCTCGGCGCCCGGCAGGGCAACCCGCCGGCGCTGGTGCAGCTCTTCGAGGTCGGCAGCCAGCAGGCCAAGGACTCCGGCCTGTTCATCCCGGTCGGCGATATCCCCGGCAGCTTCGACACCAGCGATTACATCAAGCCGGTGCTCGACTACTACACCATCGACGGTACGGTGAACTCCATCCCGTTCAACTCCTCGAACGCGGTGATGTTCGTCAACAAGGCCATGATGCAGAAGGCGGGCCTCGATCCCAACAACCCGCCCAAGACCTACAGCGACGTGATCAACGACTGCGCCGCGCTGCGCGCCGCCGGTGACACGCAGGACAGCTGCATCACCTTCGCCCTGCACAGCTGGTTCTTCGAGCAGTGGATGGCCGAGCAGAACGCGCCCCTGGTCAACAACGACAACGGCCGCGGCGGCCGCGCGACCCAGGTGCTGCTGACGAGCCAGCCGTCGCTGAACATCGTCAGCTGGATCAAGGAACTCAACGACAAGGGCTACTACACCTACACCGGCAAGCTCGAGGACTGGAACGGTAGCGAGGCCATCTTCAACCAGGGCCAGGCCATGTTCCACATCGACTCGACCTCCGAGGTGAACGCCATCAGCAAGGCCGGCCAGGACGGTGGCTGGGGTGCCGCCACGGCCGCGCTGCCCATCGCCGACAACGCGCCCCGTGAGGGCGTCGTCATCGGCGGCGCTTCGCTGTGGATCGCCAAGGGCGTGCCGCAGGACGTGCAGCAGGCCGCCCGCAACTTCGCGCTGTACATGACCGACACCCAGAACATGATCAGCTGGCACAAGCTCACCGGCTACTTCCCGGTGCGCATCAGCTCGGTCAACCAGCTCGACAAGGAAGGCTGGTTCCGCGACAACCCCAACTACGCCGTCGCGTTCAAGCAGCTCCTCGACACCAAGGCCTCGCCCGCCACGGCCGGCGCCCTGATGGGCCCGTTCCCGCAGGTGCGGACCATCATCGAAGAGGGCATCCAGAAGGTCCTCAACGGCGCCTCGGTCGATTCGGCCATGGGCCAGGCCGAGAAGCTGGCCAACCAGGCCCTGCAGCAGTACAACAGCAACTTCCAGTAATCGCATCGATGCCGGCGGCGGGGAGACCCGCCGCCGGCCCTCCATGACGTCCACGAGCGGCGCGGGCTCGGCACGCCGGCGGCGCCGCAGGAGCCCAGCATGAACGAGGGAACGCCCGTATTTAAGAGCTGGACGACGGCCTGGCTGCTGTTGCTGCCCACGGTCGTCATCCTGGTGATCTTCCTTTACTATCCCGCCCTCCAGTCGTTCGTCCTCAGCATGTACCGCAGCAACCTGATCCTGGGGACGCGCCGGTTCATCGGGTTGGAGAACTTCCGGCAGCTCTTCTCAGGCCTGCTGGCGCCGATGTACCGCCAGGTGGTGCTGCAGAGCGTGGTCTTCAGCGCCTCCGTGGTGATCCTGGGCCTGATCGTCAGCCTGGCCTTCGCGATGCTCGCCAACCAGAAGGTGACGGGCTCGCGCTTCTACCGGCTGCTGCTCATCTGGCCCTTCGCGCTGTCGCCGGCCATCGCCGGCACCATCTTCTCGTTCCTGTTCAACCCGCAGGTGGGCGAGGTCAACCAGGTCCTCTCCCGCGTGATCGGTATCGCGCCGCGCTGGCTCGACAACCCGCTGCTGGCGTTCGGCCTGGTGGTCGGCGCAGCGATCTGGAAACAGCTCGGCTACAACGTCGTGTTCTATCTCGCGGCGCTGCAGAACATCCCCGGGGAGCTGTCGGAGGCGGCCGCCATCGACGGTGCCAACGCCTGGCAGCGCTTCCGGGCGGTGACGCTGCCGCTGCTCTCGCCGATGACGTTCTTCCTGGTGTTCACCAACCTGGCCTACTCGTTCTTCGAGGTCTTCGGCCTCATCGATATCCTCACGAAGGGCGGCCCCGTGGGTCCGAGTGCGTTGCACCTGGACAACGCCGGCCTGACAACGACCATGATCTACCGCCTGTACCAGGACGGCTTCGGCGGCACCGGCAGCCTCGGCTTCGCCGGCGCACAGGGCGTGGTCCTGCTCCTGCTCGTCGCCGTCATCACGGTGTTGCAGTTCCGTTACGGCGGGCGCAACGTTCACTACGGAGGGGGCTGAGATGGCGGCGCGAACGGTGAGCACCGGGACGCCCACCCGCAAGGGTCGACGCCCCCGCACGCGTTGGCTCATCCACATCCTGTTGATCCTGAGCTGCCTGCTCGTGACGGGCCCGATCCTGTTCGCCTTCATCAAGGCGACGCAGACCACGGCACAGGTGCTTTCGCCGAGTATGGTGCCGGGCCTGGAGCTGTGGCACAACGTGAAGACCGCCTGGGTGACCGCCGATCTCGGCATCTACATGCGCAACTCGCTGATCATCGCGTTCGCCGTGACCCTGGGCAAGACGATCCTGTCGCTGATGGCGGGGATGGCGCTGGTGTACTTCCGGATCCCCTTCAAGCCCATCGTGTTCGGCTTCATCCTGCTGACGCTGATGATGCCCACGCAGGTGCTCATCGTGGGGCTGTTCGACCTGGTGTCGAAGCAGGCGCCGCCGACCTGGGTGGCGCTGCTCTCCTGGATCACGCATCCGCTGGCGCCCACGGCCTACGGCTTCAACTGGTCGAACTCCTACTGGGCCATCATCGTGCCGTTCCTGGCCTCCGCGACCGGCGTGTTCCTATTCCGGCAGCATTTCATGTCGATCCCGGTGAGTCTGGCCGACGCCGCCAAGATCGACGGCGCCGGCCCGTTGCGCTTCCTGCTGAGCATCCTGGTGCCGATGAGCACCAACACCATCGGCGCGCTGGCCGTGATCCAGTTCGTCTACGTCTGGAACCAGTACCTGTGGCCGCTGGTCATCATCCGGCGCGCCGATCGGCAGGTGGTCCAGGTGGGCCTCAACCTGATCATCAGCACGGGGCAGGACACGGAGTGGGGACTGGTGATGGCCGGGGCCATCCTCGCGCTGATCCCGCCGCTGATCGTGTTCATGCTGCTTCAGGAGCAGTTCATGCGCGGCTTCGCGCTCTCCGCCGAGAAGTAAGGCGGCGCGGGTCACGCCCGGCGCCGCCCCCGTCCCCTACGCACGACGCCCGCCCCGGAGACGACTCCGGGGCGGGCGTGTGTCGGCGGTGCCGCACGGGACTGGCGCGCGCCGGTGTCAGCCCGCCTGGCTCGACTGCGCCCAGATGTTGATGCCGGCGTCGGTGGCGTAGCGGTCGATCTCGGCGAGTTCGTCGTCGGTGAATTGCAGGTGGTCCAGCGCCGCCACGTTCTCCTCGAGCTGGCGGACGCTGCTGGCCCCGATCAGCACCGAGGTGACGCGCGGGTCGCGCAGCACCCAGGCGAGCGCCATCTGTGCCAGCGTCTGGCCGCGGCGCTCGGCGATGTCGTTGAGCGCGCGCACCTTGTGGAGGTTCTCCTCGCGTAGGAAGTCCTCCCGGAAGCTCTCGGCGCGCTTCACGCGGGCGTCGTCGGGTACGCCGCCGAGGTACTTGTCGGTGAGCAGACCCTGCGCCAGGGGCGAGAAGGCGATGCAGCCCACGCCCTCGTCCTCCAGCGTCGGCAGCAGCTCGGGCTCGACCCAGCGGTTGAGCATCGAGTAGGAGGGCTGGTGGATCAGGCAGGGGACGCCCATCTCGCGCAGCAGGCCGACCGCCTCGCGCGTCTTGGCCGCCGAGTACGACGAGATCCCGACGTAGAGCGCCTTGCCCTGGTGGACGGCCGAGGCCAGTGTCCCCATGGTCTCTTCCAGCGGGGTGTTGGGGTCGAAGCGGTGGGAGTAGAAGATGTCGACGTAGTCCAGTCCCATCCGCTCCAGGCTCTGGTCCAGACTGGCGGTCAGGTACTTGCGCGACCCCCACTCACCGTACGGGCCCGGCCACATCAGGTAACCCGCCTTGGTGGAGATGACGAGCTCGTCGCGGTAGGGCGCGAAGTCCTCGGCCAGGAGGCGCCCGAAGTGCGTCTCCGCGCTCCCCGGAGGTGGGCCGTAGTTGTTCGCGAGGTCGAAGTGGGTGACGCCCAGATCGAACGCGCGGCGCAGGATCGCGCGCTGCGTCTCGATGGAGCGGTCCTCGCCGAAGTTGTGCCAGAGGCCGAGCGACACCGCCGGCAGGCGTAGGCCGCTGCTGCCCGTCTGTCGGTACTGCATCCGTTGGTAGCGGTCGGGAGCGGGTTGGTAGGCCACGGGTACCTCCTGTGCGTGCACGCGTTGGGTGCCTTCACGGGCGCTGGGTCAGGGTTTCGGCGCTGGCATTGTACGACGGGGAGGGGCGTCGTCCCGTCGGCTGCGGGCCGGCGCGTGTTCCGAGGGCGGCTTTGGCGGCCCGTGAGCTGTGCTGGCGGTGACGGCGGCCGGCTGGAGGGTGTCCGCGACGCCTGGGGTCCGATGTACAGACTGGCTTTCGGCTTCGGCTTCGGCTTCCGGCTGCGGCTGCGGCTGCGGCTGCGGGTGCGCGGCGGGGTCCGGCGCCAGGCGGCCGAAACGTCGGGGGATCGGCCGTGGCGTCATGTGGCGGCGCCCGCCTCCCGCCCCTCCGAAAGCGAGGCTTAACGTTGCGACCAGGGGTCCGCGCGACCCCCCCCGTGCCCTATCGCATGGCAGCGGGCGCCGCCCGGTGGCGACGCCCGCTCGGCGTAGGTTGACGTGCGCGGGTTGACGTGCGCGGTCCCGCCCCGGTCCTCCCCGCGAACCTACGGTCTGGCGGTCCCGCCCCCGGCCGGCCCGCCGGACGAACCGGACGGCGGCGCTGTCAGCCGCTGGATGGCGCCGGTCGAGCCGGCCCCGGCCGCCCCGGAGCTCCCACCGTTCGACGCCGGCTTGGCGATGAAGTCGGCCTGCTTCTTGCCGACCACGTCGCCGAGCGCCGAGCTCGAGACCTGTACGACGTAGGGGGAGTCGGAGATCCGGATCGGGTAGAAGCCCTTCTTGTCCTTGGCGCCCACCGTGATGGTGGTCGTGGTGGTGACGGGCTTGGCTGCCGGTTGGGCGGCGCTCGCAGCGGCGCCGGCCGAGCTGGTGCTGGCCGAGTTCGTGCCGCTCGAGCTGGTCCCGCTCGAGCTGGTCCCGCTCGCATCGGCGCTCTTCGCGGGCTTCACGGTCGTCAGGGTCACCACCGCCAGAGGCTTGTCGAACGCGTAGGCGGGCTTGACGGTCTTGCCGAGCGGCTCGTCGAGTTGCAGCCTGGAGAGGCTGCCGGCGAGGGTGCTCACGGCGTGCGCGTCGAGCTGCTTGCCGCTGGGAAGGCCCTGCATGGACCAGCCGCTCTTGGCGTGCGTGAACACGAAGTCCCCGTTGGCGTTGCGGACCTCCATGCGCGTGAGGTTGGCCGGGTCGAGGCTGAGCACGGTGGTGTCGACGTAGCCGGAGGGATCGCTGCGTGCGTCGCTGGCGTGCAGCGCGTGCGTGACGTAGACGCCCTTGGCGCTGGCGAGGCGGACGTGGGTGCTGCCGTAACTCGGCTCCGAGCCGATGAGGAGGGTCTCGCTGCCGCCGCTCTTGAGCGTCAGATCGACCTTCTTCTGGTAGGTGTCCTTGGTCACCTTCAGGCGCTTGTAGGCGTCCGCGGTGGTGGCCACCAGGCCGCTGCGTTGCAGGCCCACGAGCTGCTGCAGGAAGCTCTTCACGCGGGTTCCCTGCGCCGGGTACCCGCCCTGGTCAGGAAGCACCCAGTTGGTGCCGTCGCGCTTGAGGGTGACGCTCTTGCCGTCCGAGCCGGTCACCGTGAAGGCGTCGATGTTCGCGACGGTGACGTCCTTGCCCAGCAGCGGTCCGGAGCTGGTCTTGGGCGGCCGTGCCACGGTGAGCAGCACCAGCGCGAGTAGCCCGAGCTGCACCAGGGCAAGGACGGCCAGCCCCAGGTTGCCGCGCCGGGTTGCGGCGGGCGCGCGCAGGGTCCTGCTGGCGGCGCTCACGACTGACCTCCCAGGGCGCGGTTCGTGGGGGCGGTCCCGCCGACGCCCAAGATGGGCGAGCGCCTGCGCTTGCGCCACTGCCAGATGCCGGCGATCAGCACCAGCGCGAGCAGCGCGAAGACGTAGTTGCCGACCTCCCAGCCGGTCTCCTGCGCTTGCGTCAGGTGCTCGAGCACGCGCGTGGTGGCGCCGCTGGCGCGGATGCCGAGCAGGCTGGCGTCCTCGGTCGACCAGTCGACGGCGTTCTGCAGGAGCTTCAGGTCCTCCCCCGAGAGGTTCTGGCTGAGGCGCGAAGCGAGGTTCAGCACGGTGTCGTTTACGATCTCGCCGGAGCCGATCACGACCAGGCGGGCGTTGTCCGGCGACGAGGCGATGACGCCGACCTGGCCGGACGAGCTGGAGCTCGAGGCCGCAGAGCTCGAGCCCGCAGAGCTCGAGCCGCTGGAGCTCGAAGCGTTCGAGCCGCTGTTCCCACTACTGCCGCTACCCTGCAGCGGGTCCTTCTTGCCCTTGAAGTAGCTCGTGAACGAGCCGCGCACGGCGACCGCCAGCGGGTAGGCCTTCTGCGTCTTGCCCACCGGGAAGCCGTGCTTCGGGTAGCTCTGGAAGTCCGGGATGATGTTGGTGCTCTGCGAGGTCCAGGCGTTGGGGCTCGACGACAGCAGCACGTCCACCTTGCGCGCGCCGCTCGATCCCTTCTGCACGGTCAGTGGCGACGCCCACGGCACCGTCACCGCCGGCAGGCTGGAGGTGATGGGCGAGGACCGGTCCATGCTGCTCGGGCGCACGTCGACGAAGAAGGGGTAGTCGACGGCCTGCACCTCCTGCACCGGCACGCCGCCGACGTTGTGCGGCACCACCACCGGGAACTGCGTGTTCTGCGTGTCCATCACCACCGAGTCGCCCACGGTGACGCCGTAGCTCTTCAGCATGTCGGCCAGGCCGCCCTGCACCTTCTTCAGCGCGAGCTGGCCGGAGTAGGGCTGCTGGGTGAGAGCGTAGTTGCCGCCCGCCACCACCACCGAGCCGCCGCGCATCAGGAACTGGTCGACGGCGAAGCGCTGCTTGGCGTTCATGCCCTGGGGTGACAGCAGCAGCAGGGTGTCGACGTCGTTGGGAACGGTACCGTTCGACAGCGACACGTTCTCCACCTTGTAGTCCTTCTGGAGCTGCTTCTGGATGAGCTGCGTCTTGTAGATCTGTTGTTGCTGCCGGGCGTAGGGGCTGCGGCCTGCGGGCGGGGGCGTCCACAGCCCGACCACCTTCAGGAAGCCGGAGGTGGAACGCTTCAGCGCCGCGGTGACGGCGTCCTTCACGGTCTTCTGGCTGAAGCTCCCGGACGGTACCACCACCTGGCTCTTGCCGTTCACGGTGAGCAGCATCTGCAGGTAGTAGGTGTCGTTGGAGAGCAGGCCGGCCGGGATGGGCTGGATGCCGTATTGCTGCTGCAGCTGCTGGGGCGTGTAGGGGGCGTTGGCGGAGCGGGGGTCCACCTGCTGGAAGGCGAACTGGCCCTTGGCGCCGCTCTCGATGGAGTCTGCCACCTTCTTGACGATGCCGGGGGCGTCCTGCAGGTTCTGCGGGAGCGACTTCGGTGTCGCCAGCAGCGTCAGCTTGGCAGGCTGCTTGAGCGAGGCCAGCACCGTGTCGACGTCGCTGAAGCCGGCCACGTCCTTCTTGATGGCGCGCGTGAGGTTGTACTCGAGGTTGTTGAGCTCGACGTTGGGCGTGCCGCCGGTCGGGTTGGAGGTCACGTTGATGAGGTCGCTGAGCTTGAGCACCTGGGTCTGGTCGCCGTAGCGCACCAGGATCGCGAAGTAGGCGTTCACGACCGACGACTGGTAGCGGTTCGCCACCTGGAAGGGATGCGGCTGGATGCCGTAGTCCTGGTTGGCGGTCTGTTCGATCTTGGGGTTGGTGGAGGGATCGACCACCTCGGCCTTGACGCGCCCGTGTGAGGCGACCTGGTACTCGTGTAGCATGTCCGCTACCTGCGGGATGAGAGGCTTGAGGAGCGGGTGGGTGTCCTTGCTGATGTAGGCGCGAATGAGCAGCGGTTGCTGCAGCGAGTCGAGCAGGTCGTGCGTGGTGGCCGACAGGCTGTAGCGGTGGCTCTGCGTCATGTCGACGCGCAGACTGGAGAGCGGCAGCATCCAACCATTGAGCAGGATCAGGTTGAGCGCGACCAGGCCCACGCCCAACAGCCGGGCGTTGCGGTAGGGGCGGGTCATGGCGGTGCCGCTCCAGCGCTTGGCGTCGAGCGACAGCACGTTGAGCGCCAGGAACAGCCCGGCGAGGGAGAGGTAGAAGGCGAGGTCGCGCAGGTCGAGAACGCCGCGCTCGATGGACTGGAAGTGGGTGGTGGTGGAGAGCTCTCGGAAGACGGCGGCGACGCCGTTGGGCACGAAGTCGAGCACGGCGTTGGTGCCGATCAGGTAGAACGCTCCGCCGATCAGCAGCGTCACGATGAGCGACACGATCTGGTTGTCGCTGCGCGAGGACACGAACAGGCCGATGGCGGCGTAGGCGGCGGCCATCAGCAGGGCGGCGACGTAGCCGCCGATGACGGGCCCCCAGTCGAGGTTGCCCAGCAGCGCCACGGTGATCGGCAGGCTGACGGTGAGCGCCAGCGCCACCGTCACGAGCGTCATCACGGCCAGGAACTTGCCGAGCACCAGCCGCCAGGCGTCGACCGGCAGGGTGAGCAGCATCTCGAGGGTGCCGGAGCGCTGCTCTTCGCTCCACTGCCGCATCGTCAAGGCGGCGACGAGGAACACCAGCAGGAGCGGCATCCAGGTGAAGAGCGGGCGCACGTCGGCGATGCCGCGCGCGAAGAAGGTGGCCACCCAGAAGAACACGAAGAAGGTGACCAGCAGGAAGGTGCCCATGAAGATGAGCGCCAGGGGCGACCCGAAGGCGCTCGAGAGCTCCTTCTTGGCGATGGCGACGGTCTGTCGCAAGTCTCTACCTCCCTAGGCGGGGGACGTCGTGGGCGACGTCGTGGGCGACGGCGTGGGCGCGCTGTCGCGGGCCAGTTCGTTGAACACCGTCTCCAACGTGCGGGTCTCGCGGTGCAGCTCCTGCAGCGGCCAGTTGTGCCGCTTGGCGAGCTCGAAGATGGCGGGACACAGGTCGCGGTCGTCCTCCGCGTGCACCACGTATGCCACCCGGCCGTCGCCGACGGTGCCCGGCTGGACGCCGCTCGCGCCGGGCAGGCCGCGAAGCGCGTCGCTCACCGACGGGTCGGCGGCCGTGCCCCCTAGCACCAGCCGTGCCGTGCCGCTCCGGGACAGCTCGGAGAGCTGCGCGTCGGCGCGAATCACGCCGCCCATGATCATCACGGCGCGGTCGCACAGTGCCTCCACCTCGGGCAGGATGTGGCTGGAGAAGAGCACGGTGCTGGTCTTGGCCAGGGTCCGCACGAGCTGCCGGATCTCGGCGAGCTGGGTCGGGTCGAGCCCGACGGTAGGCTCGTCGAGGATGAGCAACTTGGGCCGGTGCAGGATGGCCTGCGCGATCCCCACCCGCTGGCGGTAGCCCTTGGAGAGTTGTTGGATGGGACGGGTGAGCATGGGTCCCAGCCCGGTCGCCCGGATGGCGTCGGAGAGCGACTTCGTCTGCTGCGCGCGGGGGATGCGCCGCACGTCGGCCATCATCAGCAGGTACTCCTGTACCGTCAGCTCGGGGTAGAGGGGCGCGTTCTCGGGCAGGTAGCCGATGCGCTCCTGCGCCTGGCGGCGCTCCAGGAGCACGTCGAAGTCCTCGATGCTGACCTGTCCGCTGTCGGGCTGCAGGTAGCCGGTCAGGACCTTCATGAGGGTGGACTTGCCGGCGCCGTTGGGGCCGAGCAGGCCCACGATGGTGCCCGCCTCGATCCGGAAGCTCACGTCTTGCAGAGCCCGCACCGCGCCGTATGATTTGGTTACGTTCCGAACGTCGACCAAGTTGAACCTCCCGACTCTGCGGTCGTCGTTGCGCCTAGAGGCGGTGTCGGCGGAGGCTTCGGGTGCCGGCGGCGCCGGCGTGGCCCCCACGGGACCGTGGCCGCGCGCTGCCGGCCGAGTTTTTCGCCGTCACCCAAGTGGTTTACCAAATTTCAGATGAAAGTTGGACCAGGGTTTCGTGAAATTGTTGAGTACGCTCGCCCCGGCCGAGGCCCGCGAGGCGGTACGACACGCGCCGCGGCCAGAAGGGCGGCCGCTCCGTAGAATGCAAGGAGCGCCTCGCACAAGCCGTCCAGATCGGTCGGCCACCGCACGCAACAGGAGATGACGCGCATGTCGCTGGTCCGTAGCCCCTTCGTCCCCTCGCTCGTCCTCAGCGGCCTCGCGCTGCTGGTGCTGGCCTGGGTGGCGTGGGTCCGCCGTCGCGACGTGCGCGGCGGGCGGGCGTTGGCCCTGCTTGCCGCGCTCGGCGCGTGTTGGGCGGGGGCGCTCGCGTTGTGGGTGGCAGCGGGGAGCGGGGCCACTGGCGAAGCGGGTCTGCGGCTGCAGGCGGCCGCCGGCGTGCTGGTGCCGTGGGCTCTCCTGGCCTTCGCCGTTCGTGCCACGCGGCTGCTCGAGCACGGGGACGCGCTGCTGTGGGGGCTGGCCGTCCCTTCGCTGGCGGCCGCCGCGCTCGCCTTCGGCCCGGTCGGCGGCCTGGGGCTGTGGCGAGCCGAAGGCGAGCGCGCCGCCCTCGGCGGTTCGCTGTGGGTCGGCGAGGCGAGTCTCTACGGCAACCTTGTGGGCGCCTACGACGCGGTCCTGGTGGCGGCCGCAGTGGCCTTCCTGGCGCTGGCCGTGGTGCGCGCCCCGGCGTCGCGGCGCCCCCCGCACGCCTGGACGCTGGCCGGTGTGGCGCTGCCGGTCGCCGCCGCCGCGGCGGTCGGGCTGGTTGCGGCGTTCGCGCCCTCCGCGCTCCCCGCGGCGTTGGCGCTGCTGCCGCCGGCGGCGTTCCTGCTGGCACCGGCGGCCCTGGCTGTCGCGCACGGCCTGTTCGGCGAGGTGCGGACGCACGCCGGCGACGAGGAGGGCGAGGGGCCCGTTCCCGGCGCTGCCGCGGTGGGCTTGCATCGGGGCGCGTTGGTGGACCACCTCGAGCAGCCCGTGCTGCTTCTCGACGGAGCGTCGCGCGTGCGTTACGCCAACGCGGCGGCCACGCGGTTGTTCCATCGCGACGGGGACCTGCTGGGCACGCCCGCCGAAGCCCTCTTCCGCGACCTCCCCGGGGTGCTGGCCGCGCTGTCCCGGCGCCGGAGCGCCGTGCAGGAGATCGAGCTGCCACGCGCCGGCGGTTCCCGACGCTTCGAGGCGTGGCTCACGCCGCTGACCGAGGCCAGCGGGCGGCATGGCGGGACGCTGCTGGCGCTCGTCGACAGCGCTCGGCTGCACAGGGCCGAAGCTGCCTCGGAGGAGGTGGAGGCCCAGGCCCGGCGCCACGAGGCGCTGCTCGAGGCGCTCCACGAGGCGCTCCGCGCCATCGGCAGGGGCGAGACGCTAGGACTGCTGCTCGACATCGTGCTGACCAGCGCCGCAAGCGCGCTCGAGGCGCCGCACGCCGCGCTCTACCTGCACGACCCGGCCGCCGACGTGTTGCGCCGGCGCACCGCCGTCGGCGGCTTCGAGGCCCTGGAGGAGCCGCCGCTGCGGCGCGAGGAGGGGCTGGCGGGCGAGGCCTGGGCGACCTCCTCGGTGGTGCCGGCGGAGGCGTTCCCCGCCGACGGCGGGGATGCGAACGGAGGCGAGGCCTGGGCGGGCGCCGCCGTGGCGGTGCCGTTGCGGCTCGGCGGCCGCACCTTCGGGGTGCTGCTGGTCGCGCGCCCGCGCGCCGACCACAGGCCCTTCGTAACCGACGAGGTGGACGCCCTGCAGCGCTTCGCGGAGCTGGCGGCGATCGCGGTCCGGGACGCGCGGGCACGCGAACGCGCCGAGGGCGCCGAGGAGGAGCTGGCGTGGCTGGACCGGCTCGACGCGGCCATCGCGCGGCAGGCGCCCGACACCGCGGTGCTCGACCTTGCCCTCACCGCGGCGCAGCAGGTCGCCGGACTCGAGCGGGCGGTGGTGTGGCTACCGTCGGCGGACGGCCGGGCGCTGCAGGCGGGCGCCTGGCTGGGGCTCGAGCTTGGCCCCGAATCGACGCAGCGCGTGCTGCTGGACGGCTCCGCGCCGCTTCTCGAGGACGCCTTCTTGGGCGGCCACGAGATCGTGCTGCAGGGGGGCGGGCCGCTTCCGCAACGGCTGCGGCCGACCGGTCCGGCGGCGGTTTCGCCGCTGATGCGGCCGAGCTGGCCGACCGTGCTGCCGCTGCGCGGCTCGGGCGGCGTGGTGGGCGTGCTGGTGGCCGACGACCACCGTCAGGGGGCCGACCTCGAGCCGCGCCTGCGGGCGCTGCGGCGCATCGCCGCACGTGCGGGCCAGGCCCTCGACCGGGCGCGGCTGCACGACGAGGCGCAGTGTCAAGCGGCCGCCGTGGGGCGGGCCGAGGCACAGCTCCACGGTGTGCTGGCCGCCCGCGAGGCCCTCCTCGACGCCCTCCCCGTCGCCTACTTCGAGACCGATCTTCGTGGTGAGCTGACGCGCGCCTCACCCGAGTTGGCGCGCCTGGCCGGCTTCGACGAGGCGGTGCTGCGCGGCATCTACCTGGGTGACCTGGCAGCGTCCGGCGGAGAGGGGGCGCTGACCGAGCTGTTCGGGCGCGTACTGCGCAGCGGTCGCGTCGCCCGCCGCGCATCGTGGGCGCTGCTCGCGCGTCGCGGCGGCGCCCTGCCGGTGGAGCTGTCGATCGGCCTGTTACGGGGCCCGACCGGCGAGGCGGCGGGGTACTTCGGGCTCGTGACGCCGCGCGCTCGCTAGCTCTCCGGGCGCGTCTGCGACGGCGCAAATGCTACGCTGAGCGCAACATGTCTCGGCTGGATCGATCGCCGACCCCCCACAACGACAGGTCCGCAGCAGGTGCCGCCGGCGTCACGCTGGTGGTGGGCGCCGGCGGTGCGGCGTGCGCCGCGGCGGTGGGCGCCCACCGCGCGTTGAAGCGCGCCGGCGTAGCGGTCGACGGCGTCGTCGGCAGCTCCACCGGCGCGGCGGTGGCGGCCGCGCTGGCGCTAGGCTGGGAGGCCGAGACCACCGAGGCGGTGCTGCGGCGGCTGTGGGTGCCGGCCGTGATGCGCGGCGCCCGGCAACGCGCGGCGCTGCGGCTGGCGTTGCCGCGGCTGGCGCGTGGCGGCGGCTTCGCGCTGAGCGAGGGCGGGGCGCTCGAGGAGCGCGTACGCAGGGCGTTCGGGGAGGCGCGCTTCGAGGACGCCCGCATCCCTCTCGTGATCGTCGCCACCGACCTTGCCAGCGGCGAGCGCGTGCGCCTCGAGGAGGGCCTCGTTGCCGACGCGGTCCGCGCCAGCCTCAGCGTCCCGCTGCTCTTCCCGCCGGTCCTCTGGCAGGGTCGGGAGCTGGTGGACGGCGCCCTCTCCGAGCCCCTGCCGGTGCTGGAGGCGTTGGGGTGGGGGTCGGTGGCGGTGGTGGCGCTGGGGTTCGCGAGTCGCGCGCCGGAGCGCGCCGGCGGGGCGCTGGGGGCGGTGCTGGCGACGCACGTGGCTGCGGTCAACAACCTGATGCGGCTGGCGTCGGCCTACTACGACCTGGCGTCACCGGTGCGACTCCTCCGGCTCGAGCCCGAGCTCGGCGACGCCGCCCCCATGTTCGACGGCTCGGGCACCGCCGAGGCGATCGCAAGCGGCGAGCGCGCCATGGAAGAGGCCATGGAGGACCTACGGCGCCTGCTCGTGTGACGGGGCTCAGGTGGTCTGCCGGCTGTCGATGAGTTGCGCCAGGTGCACGCGGTCGAGCGTCTCGCGGATGGCGAGGCTGGTGCTCAACCACGCCACGTTGAGGCGGCAGAAGCCCTTTCGCTGCTGGGTGGCGCAACGCGCCTGGGTCTGGCAGGTGTCGACCACCACCGACCCCGACATGGCTTCGATCACGTCGAGCAACGATAGCCGCTCGACGTCCACGCGCAGCGTGACGCCCCCGTTGCGCCCCGGCTTGCTCTCCAGGAAGCGCGCGGCGGACAGCTTGCGCAATACCTTGGCCAGGAAGGCAGGAGGCATCTGGAGATCCTTGGCCATCTTCGCGGCGCTTGCGCCAGGGTTCTCGGCGGCGTAGATGAGCGCGTGGATCGCGTAGCTCTCTTCGCGCCTCAGCAGGGTCCGGATGTCGTCCATACCAGTGCTCCGGCGGCAACCCGAGCTGCCTCCATGCTAGCAGACAAACGCGGAGATGGCGCTCGGATTTGGCGCGGGGTCGCCGTCGTGCGCTCCGCTCGCGCGCTCGAAACATGGAGCTGTGGGTCCGAGTCAAGCTTTGTCCGCGGAGCGGACGCGGCGATTTCAGTGCGGCAGCGCCAGCAGCAGCACTTGCGCCAGCAGGATCTTGACGATGGTGGCCAGCGGGAACACGGTGGCGTAGCCGACGTTGGGCAGGTCGTTGCCGGTCTGCTCGTTGGCGAAGCCCAGCACGGCCGGTTGGGTCTGCTGCCCCGACAGCATGCCGATCAGCAGGCTCATGGGGATACGCAACAGCCGGCTTCCCACCACCAGCGTCAGCAGGGCGCTGGCGCAGGTGACGAGCGCACCGCCCAGGAACAGCCTCAGGCCGCCGCCGCTGGCGAGCGTGGTCGCGAAGGCGTCGCCGCTGCGGGTGCCGATCCCGGCGAGGAACAGCACCAGCCCGAGCTGGCGCAGCGTCAGGTTGGCGCTGTAGGGCGGCTGCCAAACGATGGGCCCGGTGCGCCGCAGGGCGGACAGCGCCAGCGCCACGACCAGCGGGCCGCCCGCGAAGCCCAGTCGGAAGGTGAGGCCGCCGGGCAGCGGCAGCGGCACCAGGCCGAGCGCCAACCCCAGCGCGATGCCGAGGCCGAAGGGCAGCACGTCGATCTCGGACAGCGAGCGGTAGGAATCGCCGAAGAAGCGCCCGACCGCGTCCATGCGGTCGCGGCGGGTGACGACGCGGACACGGTCGCCGAGCTCCAGCCGCATGCCCCCCGAGGGGAGCAGGTCGCTGTCGCCCCGCCGCACGCGCGTCACCAGAGCACCGAAGCGTTCCAGCAGGCCCAGGTCGCGCAGGGCCCTACCTGCCACCTCCGGGCGGGACACGAAGATGCGTCGCACGTCCAGGCGCGCCCGGTCGAACTCGAGGTGCTCCGGGCTGGGCTCGCCCAGCGCCGGCATCACGGCCTGCAGGTCCTCGGCGGCGCCCACCAGGGTGACGTCGTCGCCGGGGCGCAGCACGGTGTCGCCGTGCACCAGGTCGAGCTCGTCGCCGCGCCGGAAGCGCGCGAAGAGCACGTGCCAGCGCTCGCGTTCCAGCCACCCCTGGACGCTCCGCTCGGCCATGTCGGGGCGGGTGATGCGCACCGTCGCCGCGTCCAGCCGCTCGCCCGAGGCACCCAGGTCGCGCAGCGCCCGCGCCTCCTTGCGGTAGTCGATGCGCCAGATCCGCTGCGCGATGAAGATCGCCAGGATGACCCCCACGACACCCACCGGGTAGCTGATCGAGTACGCCACCACGGGCTGGTTGTCGAGCGCTGCCCGCCCGCTCTGCTGTAGCGTCTCCACCAGGCTGGCGAGTGCGGGCGTGTTGGTGAGCCCTCCAGCGAACAGGCCGGCCGCGAACGGTCCCGGGATCCCGAGTCCGAGTGCGAGCGCCGTGGTCAGGCCGGCGGCGAAGAGTAGCGCGGCCAGCACCAGCAGGTTGTCGCGCAACCCGCGGCGTCCGAACGACGCGAAGAAGCCGGGCCCGCTGGCCAGCCCCACCGTGTACACGAAGATCACCAGGCCGAGCTGATAGACGAGATCTGGCAGCCGCAGGCTGGGGTCGATCGCGCCCACCCCCAGCCCCACGAACAACACGGCGGCGACGCCGAGGTTGAAGCCGGCCACTCGTATGCGCCCCAACGGGTAACCCAGCGCGGCGACGATGAACAGGAGCAGCAGCGGATTGCCGGCGATCAGCGCGACCATGATGGAGAGCGGGCGGGCGGCGGGGGGTCAGACCTGCGGGCCGGCCCGGACGACCTCCTCGGAAACCTGGTCCCCGAACTGGCGGAAGTTGTCGCGGAACATCCCCGCCAGCTTGCGTGCCTGCTGGGCGTAGGCGTCCTTGTCGGGCCAGGTGCCGCTGGGCATGAGCACGTCCGAGGTCACGCCGGGAACGCTCCTGGGCACCGCAAGGCCGAAGAGCGGCTCCTCGTCGAACTCGGCGTGGTCGAGCCGCGAGCTCACCGCCGCCTCGACCATGGCGCGCGTGTAGCTGATCGGCATGCGATGCCCCTGGCCGTACGCCCCGCCCGTCCAACCGGTGTTGACCAGCCATACCGACGCGCCCGCTTCGCGTACCTTCTCGGCCAGGAGCTCGGCGTACACGACGGCAGGTCGGGGCATGAAAGGCCCCCCGAAGCAGATCGAGAACGTCGCCTGGGGCTCGTCCACCCCGCGCTCCGTGCCGGCCAGTTTGGCGGTGTAGCCCGAGAGGAAGTAGTACATCGCCTGCTCCGGAGTGAGTCGGGAGATCGGCGGCAGCACCCCGAAGGCATCGGCCGACAGGAACACGACGTGGGTGGGATGCCCTCCGAAGCCGACGCGACTGGCGCTCGGGATGTGGGAGATGGGGTAGGCCGCGCGCGTGTTCTCCGTCTTGCTGGTGTCGTCGAGGTTGACCTTGCGGGTGTCCGGATCGACGATGACGTTCTCCAGGATGGTGCCGAAGCGCCTCGTGGTCTGGTAGATCTCCGGCTCGGCTTCCGACGACAGGTGTTCGATCTTCGCGTAGCAGCCGCCCTCGAAGTTGAACACGCCCTGGTCCGACCAGCCGTGCTCGTCGTCGCCGATGAGGGTGCGGTCGCTGGTCGAGGAGAGGGTCGTCTTCCCGGTGCCCGAGAGCCCGAAGAACAGGGCCACCTCGTTGTCAGGACCGACGTTGGCCGAGCAGTGCATGGGCAGCACGCCGCGCGCCGGCAACTCGAAGTTCATCATCGAGAAGGCCGCCTTCTTCATCTCGCCGGCGTACTCGGTGGAGCCGACGATCACCAGCTTCTCGCTTAGGTTCATGGCGATGACCGTCTCGTTGCGCGTGCCCATGGTCGCCGGGTCGGCGCGCAGGCTTGGCAGGTCGAGGATGGTGTAGACCGGCTCGAAGCGCTCGCGTGCCCGCAGGGTGGGGCGCACGAACAGGTTGCGGATGAACAGGCTGTGCCAGGCGTACTCGGTGATGACGCGCACCGGTACGCGGAAGTCGGGGTGGGCGCCCACGAAGACGTCGGCGACGAAGAGCTCGAGCCCGCGGGTGGTGTCGAGCGCAGCGCTGCGCAGGGCCTCGAACTGCTCGGGCTCCATCGGCTGGTTGATCGGCCCCCACGCCACCGTGTCCGCGGTGGTGGCGTCGCGCACGATGTACTTGTCCTTCGGCGAGCGGCCCGTGTAGCGCCCGGTATCCACCACCAGCGGCCCCATGTGGGCCAGTTGCGCCTCGCCACGGTTCAGGGCCGCGGTGTAGAGCTCCGGGGTGCCGAGGTTCCAGTGGACGACGACCGCGTCCGCGATCCCCGAGGCCGCGAACGACTCTGCCTTGATGTTGTGACCATCATGCTTCATGCGTGTCCTCCCGCCGGGTCCGACCCGTACGCGTACGTTAGCCTTTCGCGCGGGTGGCAGGTGGCCCAACGGGAGGGACAACGGCCGGAGGGGCGTGCGTCGACCGTCTACACGGCCTCCCAGCAGCAGGCGCAGCACGGCGGCGGGCAGCACGGTGCCGGACCCTGGTCGACGGGCTTATCGACGTCGGACGCCGACGAACCTCGTGAGCGCCGGCACTATGATGGGGCGCCATGCCCCTGGACGGCCACACTCCTCACCCCCGCCCGTCGCCTGCACGGCGGACCGCCCGCCTCTTCCTGCTCAACCTGTTGGTCTTCGGCGGCGCGATGCTGCTGCTGTGGGGTGGTTCGAAGCTGCTCCACCACCCCAGGGGCGCCGCCGCCAACGTTCCCATGCCGGCCGGCATGGTGGTCGGGCGGGCGCCGGGCCCGCTCGATTCCGGCGACTACCGTCTGTGGCTCCAAGGCGCGCGCTGGGTCCGCCAGGACAGCCTGCCCGGGAACGTCCGCCTCAGCTTCCGGGCGCGCCCCAACATGCTGGTCGACTACCTGGTGGTGCACGTGACCGTGGGGGACCGCGGCGGCGCGACGCTGCCGTTGAGCTACCAGGGTGTCGAGCAGGACGTGCGCTTCGTGCTCGGGTCGAACGACCCCGACTCGCGCTACGTCGAACCGGTGCCGCCGGCCGACGCGGCGACCATCAGCGGCGACGCGCCGCTCGCAAGCGGCGCGCTGGCGCCCGGCGAGCGCCGCAGCGGGGTGCTGGTGTACGCCATCGAGCCCTTCCGGAAGGGGTTCGCGCTGCTCCTGATCCCGCGGTACGCGGCCGGCGGATCGCCCGACGCCGGCCCCATCGAGCCCGCCCTCGAGATGCGTTTCGCGCCCGGGCGCTGAAGATACTCACCGTTTCGGGCGCCCGACGCGCCCGGGAGTAGGGCAGCCGGGGCCCGCCGCCGACGGCTAGCGGGTGCGGGTGACCTTGCGCAGGTGGCGGGGCGCGTCCGGATCGATCCCGCGCGAGCGCGCCAGGCGTTCGGCGAGGAGCTGGCCGGCCACGACCAGCACGAAGCTCGCCGTGACCTCGTGCAGCCCTTCGGGCAGCGCCGCCGACGCGGATGCGAGGCGCAACAGCGAGGGTGCGCCCGCCAGCACCGTCAGGTCGGCGCCGACCTCGCGCAGCCGCGAGGCGACCGCCTCGTTTCCACTCAGGCTGGCGTCCTCGGTCGCCAGCAGCAGCAGCGGGTCGCCGGCGTCCACCACCGCGATGGGGCCATGCTGGAACTCGGCGCTGGAGTACGCCTGGGCGTCGATGTAGGCCGTCTCCTTGAGCTTGAGGGCGGTCTCCAGCGCGGCCGCGAACGACAGGCCGCGCCCCAGCACGTAGAGCCCATCGGCGTGCGTCAGTCGCAGCGCCGCCCGCTCCAAGGCGTCCACGTCGGCCAGCAGGGTCTCCAGCGCGGGCGGGACGGCGTCGAGCGCAGCGCGCAGATCGTCGTCGGCCGCCCACTCCGCCACCAGTCGCGCCAGCACCATCATCTGGCTGGTGAAGGTCTTGCTCGCCGCCACCGCCTGTTCCTCGCCGGCGTGCTGTGCCAGCGCGTGGTCGGCCTGCGTCGCCAGATGGCTGCCCGGCTGGTTGGTCACGGCCAGCGTGAGCGCGCCGGCCTCCTGCAGCGCGGCCAGACCTTCCACCACGTCGGTGCTCTCGCCGGACTGGCTGACGCCGATGCCGAGCGCGCCCTCGAGCCGCAGGCGGGCGCCGTAGAGGGTGAGCAGCGAGGGCGGCACGCTCGCCACCGGCAACCCCAGGCTGCGGCCCGCCAGATAGGCGAAGAAGGTGACGGCGTTGTCCGACGAGCCACGCGCCAGCGTGGCGACCAGCGGCACGTCGCGGCCGCGCAGCTCGCCCGCCAGCTCGGCAACGGACGGGTCCTGCAGGATGCGCGCCAGGACGGCGGGTTGCTCGGCGATCTCGCGTTCGAAGTGACTCACGGGTCCTCCCGTCGATCGTCCAGTGCGTCGCGCACGCGGTCGCGGTGGCGCGCGAGAAGTGTGCGGGCCACCTCCGGGTCGACGCCCGCCTCCAGCATCACGATGGCCTCGCGGATCCCCCAGGCGGCGGCGGCCAGGGAACGTTCGGCAGCCTCGCGCGGCGCGCCGGTGGCCGCGCACACCACCTCCACCGCCCTTCGCCGGAGCTTGGCGTTGGTGGGGCGCATGCCGACCATCAGGTTCCGGTAGGCGCCGCCCGAGCGCACGAGCACGGCCGTGGACAGCGCGTTGAGGGCGATCTTCTGCGCCGTGCCTGCCGCCAGCCGGGTGGAGCCGGCCAGCACCTCCGGTCCGGTATCCAGCAGGACGCCGACCTCGGCCGCGGCGAGCAGCGGTGTGCCGGCGTTGTTGGCGATGCCGACGGTGAACGCGCCGCGTTCGCGGGCGGCGTGGATCACGCTGAGGGTGTAGGGCGTGCGGCCGCTGGCCGCGATGCCGAGGACCGCGTCGTCCGGCCCCAGGCCGGCGCCCGCGACGTCGCGGGCGGCCGCGTCCGTGTCGTCCTCGGCGTTCTCGACGGCCACGGCGCCGGCGCTGCCGCCGCCGGCCATGAGCACCACGGTGCGCTCGAAGCCGAAGGTGGGCGGCAACTCCGCGGCGTCCTGCAGGGCGATGCGGCCCGAGGTTCCGGCGCCCGCGTACACGAGCCGACCGCCACGCGACAGGCGCGCCTCGACGCCGATCGCCGCCCGCTCCAGCGCGTCGCGTGCGTTCCACGCGGCATCGACCGCGCGCTGGCCGCCATCGACGACGGCATCGACGATGCGGCCGAGGGACCAGACGTCGAGGTCCCGGTAGTTGGGGTCGCGGCCCTCCGTGGTCATGGCTCGCCCGCCCGCAGGTGCAGCACCATGCGGTACATGTCGCCACGATACGCACTGCGCACGAACTCGAAGGGCCGGCCGTTGCCGTCGTACGTGGTGCGCTCGAGCTCGAGCACCGGGACGTCGCGGCCGATCTGCAGCAACCGGCACTCCTTGGCCGTCGGAAGGCGCGCGCCTACGGCCTGCCGCGCTCGTGCCGGACGGATCCCGAACTGCGCTTCCAGGCAGCGGTAGAGGCTGCCGGTGCGCTCCAGCTCCTCGAGCGACAGCGCCGCGACATGCGGGGCCAGGTTCGCCGCCTGCAGGGCGAGCGGTGCGTCGTCGGCGCCGCGAAGGCGCTCGATGCGGAGCAGCGGTGCGCCCGCCGGCACGAGCAGGGCGGCGGCGGCGTCACGGTCGGCGGGGACCTCGGAGGACGCGAGCAGACGTGCGGTGGGATGGAACCCGAGGCCGCGGGCCTCGTCGGTGAAGCCCAGCACGCGATCGAGCACCTGTTCCAGGGGGTGGCCCCGGACGTACGTGCCCGAACCCTGGCGCTGCTCCACCAGGTCTCGGCGCTCGAGTTCCTCGAACGCGCGGCGCACGGTCATGCGCGACAGCCCGAGTTGCTGCGCCAGCTCGCGTTCGCTGGGCAGCGCCTGCCCGGGGCTGAGCGAGCCGTCCTCGATGGCCTGCTCCAGCGCCTGGCGGAGCTGCAGGTACGCCGGCGTCGGCAGGGCCTTGTCGATGGCGGGCGCGAACGTCATGGGACGCTCGGCCGCCACGGGGCTACGACCGTGACCATGCCACTATTGTACCAATCCGCGCCGGGCCTCTATACTTGACTCGTCCAACGAGGGTGCCGCGCGAGGTGCAAGCGGCCAAGCCGCCGGAGTCGGCCGGGCGACGTCCGCTCCTCCCGAACGAACCGGCGGCGTGCTGTCCCCGACGGCGCCCTCGAGCGCTCTCCCGACCGCGATGCCGGCGGGGGAGGATCGATCGGAGGAAAGGTATGAAGAGGATCGGTGGCATGCGTCTCCTGGCCGTTCTGCTCGGCCTGGTCCTGCTTGGCAGCGCGGCAGCGCAATCGCTGTCGTTCTGGAGCTGGCGTACGGAGGACGTCGACGCCTACAACAGCTTCATCGCCGCGTTCCAGAAGGATCACCCCAACATCGACGTCACGTTCACGCCCTACAAGAACACCGAATACAACACCATCCTGTCGACCGCCATGCAAGGCGGCGGCGGCCCGGACATCGCCCACCTGCGCGCCTACGGCGGCATAGAACCACTGGCGGAGGCCGGCTTGCTGGTTCCCCTGGGCGACAAGGTGCCGGCGCTCGCCAACTTCGACCCCAACGTGCTCAAGGCCGCCACCGACCGCGCCGACGGCAAGGTCTACGGGGTGCCATTCGCGCTCCAGACCATCCAGGTCCTGTACAACAAGGACGTCTTCGCCAAGCTCGGCCTCAGCGAACCCAAGACCTGGCAGGAGTTCCTCGACGTCGCGCAGAAGATCAAGGCGTCCGGGATCGACGCGCTCGCCAACGGCACCAAGGACCCATGGACGGTCGAGACGCTGTTCGGCGGCGTGGCCCCGGCGTTCTACGGCTGCAACGCCTTCTACGACAAGATGGCGGCCGGCACGTCCACCTTCGAGGACCCCGCCTTCAAGGGCGCGCTACAGCGCATGGTCGACCTCGAGCCCTACCTGGCGAGCAACTACCAGGGCGTGGCCTACTCCGACATGCAGTCGCTGTTCGCCTACGGCCAGGCCGGCATGCTCATCGGCGGCAGCTACGAGCTCGGCACGCTCGCCCAGCTCGCTCCCGACTTCAACGTCGGCTCGTTCCTGATCCCCAACGATCAGGGCCAGACCTGCGAGACCTTCTACGTCGACGGCTCGTACGGCATCAACACGGCCAGCAAGCACCAGGACGCCGACGTGCAGTTCATCAACTTCCTGGCGAGCAAGGCGTACGGTCAGATGTTCACCGACACCCTGAAGCAGATCTCGGCGGTACCCGGTGTCCTCCCGACCGATCCGGTACTGGCGCAGATGGCCGACCGGATGCACAGCGAAGGCACGCCCTACCTGATGCTCACGCTCTTCCGCTACGGTCAGCCCTCGGGCTCGACGCTGTTGCAAAACGAGATGCAGGCCGTGCTGGCCGGTAGCGAGACCGTCGACCAGGCGGCCGCCAACATCCAGCGCGGGGTGGCGACCTGGTACACCTTCCAATAGCCCGGGTGGACGCGCGCATCGTGTCCCCCGCGTGGTGGGGTCGGGCTTCGGCCCGACCCCACCCTCCTGATGGAGCAGCCGTGCCGGCAGGCCCGCTCCGGCCCGCCCGGGCGACGGGCGCTGCCCGATGACGGGCGCGCGGGTGTGGTTCCGTCGCCACGGTCACCTGGTGGTGTTCCTGGCGCCGGGGTTGCTCCTCTACGGGCTGTTCATGGCCTACCCGCTGCTCACGTCGCTGTCGTACAGCCTGTCGGACTGGCACGGCCTGCTGCGCGGCGCCTTCTCGGGCTTCGCCAACTTCACCAAGGTCCTGACGCAGTGGCCGTACAACGTGCGCTTCTGGGGCGCGTTGAGTCACAACGCCCTGTTCTTCTTGTTGACCTTCCTGATCCAGTCCACCCTGGGGCTGTTCCTGGCCGTGCTGCTGAGCCGCAAGTGGCGCGGCTTCGCCTTCTTCCAGGCGGCATATTTTCTTCCCTACACGATGTCGATGGTGGTCGTGGGCTTCCTCTGGCTGCTGCTGCTCAACCCCACCTGGGGCCCCGTGGCACACGGCCTCAGGCTGGTGGGCCTGGGCGAGTGGGTGCAGCCGTGGTTGGGGCAACGCGGCACGGCCCTCGTCACCGTGATCCTGGTCAACTCCTGGCACTGGCTGGGCTTCCCGGTGCTGGTCTTCATGGCCGCCATCCAGGGCATCCCGCGCGAGTTCTACGAGGCCGGACTGGTGGACGGCGCCAACGACTGGCAGGGCTTCCGCTTCATCACCTTGCCGTTGTTGCTCCCCAGCCTCGCCATGATGTCGATCCTCACCTTCATCTGGGACTTCAACGCCTTCGAGCTCGTGTTCGTCATGCAGGGTGCGTCGGGGTCGCCGAACTACGCCACCGACCTGCTGGCGACCCTCTTCTACCGGACCGCCTTCGGGGACCCCACCACCGGCGGCGAGCCCGGGCAGATCGGCCTGGCCTCGGCCATCGGCGTGCTGATGCTGATCATCATCGGTGCCGCCTCGGCCTTCGGCGTGCGCTTCACCCAGCGCAGCCAGACGGAGTATTGACATGCTTCCCCGCGCCCCTACGGCCCGGTCGCGCCCGCCAACAGCGCGCGTGCTCTCCCGCCTGCTGATCTACCTGGTGCTCGTGCTGCTGGCGCTGGGCTTCCTCTACCCCATCGCGCTGATGGTGCTCGACGCCTTCAAGACGACACCCGAGATCTTCCGGAGCCCCTTCGGGCTGCCGTCGCACGTGGGCCTGGAGACCTTCCGCGAGGTCTGGCGCCGTGCCCACTTCGGCCTCTACCTGCGCAACAGCGTCCTGGTGACCGGAGGCTCGCTGGCGGTGCTGCTGGCCTGCGCGGCGCCCGCCGCCTACGCCATCGCCCGCTACCGCTTCCCGGTGCGGGGCCTGATCTTCCTGTTCTTCCTTGCCGGAATCATGGTACCGATCCGGCTCGGCATCCTCCCGCTCTATCTGCTGATGAAGCACCTGAGTCTGCTCGACACGCCGTTCTCGCTGATCCTCACGTACGCCGCGAGCGGCATGCCGATGTCGGTGTTCCTGCTGAGCACCTTCTTCCGAACGCTCCCCAGCGATCTGGAGGACGCCGCGCGCATCGACGGCTGCAGCGAGTACCGCACTTTCTGGAGCATCATGCTGCCGCTGGTGCGCCCCGCCGTCGCCACCGTGACGATCGTCAACGTCGTGCCCTGGTGGAACGACTTCTTCTTCCCGCTGCTGTTCCTGCAGAGCAACACCTGGAAGACGGTGCCGCTGGGCATGCAGATCTTCTTCGGTCAGCACCTGACGAACTGGAGCCTGGTGTTCGCCGGCATGCTGATGTCCAGCCTTCCCCTGCTTGTCGTCTACCTCCTGATGTCGCGGCAGTTCATCTCCGGCCTGACGTCGGGCGCGCTGAAGGGCTGAGCTCCATGGCGCCGATCGTCGCGCTCGGGATCGACCGCCTGGTGACCGACCCCGAGGTCTGGTTGCGGGGGCGCCGGGTGGCGCTGCTCGCCAACCATGCCTCGCTCACCTCCGAACACCGGCCCAGCGTGGACGCGCTGGGAGAGGCTCTGGGCGGCGGCCTGACGGCGTTGCTGACCCCCGAGCATGGGGCGAGCGGCTTCGAGGAGGATGCCACCGCCGTCCCGGACGGGCGTGACGCCCGCACCGGTCTCCCCGTCCACAGCCTCTACGGGCCGCGACGGCGACCCGACCCCGAGCTGCTGCGCCGCCTCGACGCGGTCGTGGTGGACCTGCGGGACGTTGGCGTGCGTTGCTACACGTACGCCACCAGCGTGGCCCTGCTGCTCGAAGCCGCTCGCGAGACGGGCACCGAGGTGCTGGTGTGCGACCGGCCGTCGTTGCTCGGCCCGCGGGTCGACGGTCCCGCGCTCGACAGCGCGCGCCGTTCGTTCCTGGCGTATCTCGACGTTCCTCTCCAGCACGGCCTCACGCTGGGCGAGCTCGCCCGCCGCCATGCGCGCCGGCTCGGCGGCGCGCCGCTGCGCGTGATCGCGGTCGAGGGGTGGCGCCGCGGCCAGCCGGATCCCGGGCCCTTCGTGCCCCCATCGCCCGGTCTGCCCTCGGCGGCTTCCGTGGCGTTGTACCCGGGGCTGGTCGCCCTCGAGGGCACCGGGCTCTCCGAGGGCCGTGGCACGCCGCTCCCCTTCGAGCTGGTGGGCGGTCCGGACGTCGACGGGCACGCGCTGGCCCGGGAACTGAACGCCCTCGGGCTGGGGGGCGTGTGGGCGCGGCCGGTGGCGTTCCGCCCGGACAGCGGCAAGCTCATGGGGCTGGCGTGCCAAGGGGTGCAGCTCCACCTCTCCGACCCCGCCGCGCTGCGGCCGCTCGAGCTCGGCGCCGCCGTGCTGCGCGCGCTGTTCGCGGCCGGGAAGGTGAGCTGGCGGCGGTCGGACGCCATGCCGTGGGCGCAGGCGCCGGACGCGGGGCGGCCCTGGCACGAGCCGGTGGAGGGCTTGCTGGTCGATGCCCTGTTGGGCGACGACAGTTTCCGTGCGGTGGCGGAGGGGCGGGTGTCGTTCGCGGATGCGGCCGGGCTCTGGGCGGAGCAGCACCACGCCTACCTGGAGGCGTTGGACGGCGACCTGCTGTACCGTCCTGCACCTGCTGCATGGCCTGCAGGGACGTCGCAGGTGGCGTCGCGGGTGGCGCCGCATGGTCCAGCGCTCGGAGCGAGTCCGGCGCGGGCGGCGCCTCCGAGCGACGCGCGTCCGGCAGGGAACGACGCGCCGGCGGCGAGCCAAGGGACGCGTCAGGGCGGCCCGCTCGGCCTCGGCATCGACGCGGGCGGCTCGAGCACGCGCTGGCGGCTCGAGGGCCCCGCCGGGGCGGTGGCGGAGGGGCGGTTGCCAGCACTCGCCGGGCACCTCTACGACGACGCCGGGCGCAGCGATGCCGGCGCCCGGTTGAGCGAGCTGGCGGCGGCGGTGGCCGCCGCCTCGGCCGAGCCGCCGACGGCGGTGGTGGCCGGCGTCACGGGCCTGGCGCAGGCAGGCGCAGAAGCCACCTGGCTGCGTCGCGAGCTGGCCGCCGGGATCGGCCTTGCCGAAGCGGCGGTGACCGTGCTCGACGACATCGAGCTGGCCCTCAGGGCGGCCTTCGCGGGGGACGACGGTGTGCTGGTGTACGCCGGCACCGGTGCGATCGCCGTCGCCCGCGCGGGCGGTCAGCGGCTTCGCGCGGGTGGCCACGGCTACCTCCTGGACGACGATGGAGGGGGCTTCTCGATCGGGCGCGCGGCGCTCCGCGCCGTGCTGCGCCAGACCGACGCCCGTGGCAGCACGCCGGACACACCTCTCGCGCACCGGCTCTACGGCGCGATCGGGGGTGCCGACTGGGACAGGGTGCGCGCCTACGTCTACGGCGGCGGTCGCGGCGCCGTGGCGGCGCTGGTGCCGCTCGTCGTGCAGGCGGCGGCCGACGGGGACGGCGAGGCGCGCGCGATTCTGACGTGGGCCGGAGAGGAGCTCGCGCGCCTCGCCCGCCTCCTGCTCCAGCGCTGCGGCGAGCCGCGCCCGGTGGCTCTGGCAGGGGGGGTGGCCAAGGTCGGAGGCGCGCTCGAGGCGAGGTTCCGGGGCGCGCTGCCGGCGGGTACGGAAGTCCGCGTGCTCACGGACGAACCTGTCCGTGCGGCGGCCCGCCTGGCGTGGGTAGCAGCGCAGGGCGCGCGATAACGCTTCGATACCGCCGGGTCTGGCGCGCGGCCGCGAGCCTACTCAGCCGTGCGCCAGACCCTCCCGCACGAAGCGGAGCTGCTCCAGCACGTGGAGCGTCTCGCCGCCCTCGTGCCCGTTGAAGCGGTACAGGCGCAGGGTCTTGGGTCCGGCGTAGTGGTTGTAGGTGGCGTACACCGTCGACGGCGGTGAGATGAGGTCCATCAGGCCCGCCGAGAACAGGGCGCGCGCCGAGGCCCGGGCCGCGAAGTTCATGCCGTCGAAGTAGGCCAGGGTCGCGAAGACGGCGCCCACCTTGCCCTTGTGGACCTTGCAGTAGCCGGCGATCTCGGCGTAGGGCGCAGCGTCGGTGATGGTGGCGGCGCGCTCGAAGTGGCACAGGAAGGGCACGTCCGGCAACGCCAGCGGCAGGTCGGGCACCAGGCCCGCCAGCGCCAGCGTGAGGCCGCCGCCCTGGCTCCGGCCGGTGGCCGCCACGCGTGCCGGGTCGACCGCCGGATGGGCGCGCAGGGTGCCCAGCGCCCGGACCGCGTCGGTGTACAGGCGACGGAAGTAGTAGGTCTCCGGGTCGAGGATGCCCGCCGTCATGAAGCCGGGATGGTGCGGCCCGGTGGCGTTGGGGTCGTCCATGGGATCGGCCGTGGCTCCCTCCAGCCAGGCGCTCCCCTGGCCGCGGGTGTCCATCACCAGCGTGGCGAAGCCGGCGCTGGGCCACAGCAACCAGTCGGCGGGGAAGCCGCGACCGCCTCCGTAGCCGATGAACTCCACCATGCCCGGTAGCGGCCCGTCGCGGAGCTTCGGCAAGAGCAGCCAGCCGCGCACCGGCTGGCCCGCGAAGCCGGCGAAGGTGACGTCGAAGGCGTCGATGGTTGCCAGACCGGCGTCGAACGGTTCGAAGCGCGGCTCCCAGGCGCGTGCTTCGGCGTCGTCGAGGGTTGCTTTCCAGAAGGCATCGAAGTCATCGGGTGCGGTGAGGGGCGGGAGGTAGCGTTCGAGTTCCTCCAGGGGCAGGTCGAAGACAGCCATGGGGCTTCCTTCCTCGCGCGGTGTGCCGCGGGCACGCCCAGGCTACCCGGTCGAGCGGCGCTTCTCGGCGCTGCGTGCGGGTCACACGTCTCGCCCGCGCAGGGTGGGGTCCAGCAGGTCCCGCATGCGCGGCATGCTTGTGCGTGGGCTGTCCTATCACGTCTCGTCCCGCGCAGGGTGGGGTCCAGGAGGTCCCGCATGCGCGGCATGCTTGTGCGTGGGGCCTACACGTCCCTCCCGCGCAAGGTCGGGTCCAGGAGGTCCCGCATGCCGTCGCCGAAGAGATTGAAGCCCAGCGAGGCCAGCAGGATGGCGAGTCCCGAGACGATCGACACCCAGGGCGAGAGGAGCATGTAGTCGCGGCTCTGCGAGAGCATCAGGCCCAGCGAGGGGGTGGGCGGCTGCGTGCCGAGGCCGAGGAAGCTCAGGCTGGCCTCGACCAGGATGGCGGTGGAGAGCGAGAGCGTGGTCTGCACCAGGATGGGCGCAAGGATGTTGGGCAGCACGTGGCGCATGATGATGCGCCCACCTCCCGCTCCCACCGCGCGGGCCGCGGCGACGTAGTCCCACGACAGCACTGTCAGTGCGGGCCCACGGGCGAGCCGCGCGAAGATCGGCGTGTAGACGATGCCGATCGCCAGCGCCGTGTTGGTGCCGCCCGGACCCAGCACGGCCAGCACCGCGATGGCCAGCAGGATGATGGGGAATGCCAGCAGCACGTCCATGAGGCGCATCAGCAGGCGGTCGACCCAGCCGCCGAGGTACGCGGCGACAAGGCCGATGGTGGAGCCCAGCAACGTCGACAGGGCCACGGCACCGAACGACACCGCGATGGAGGTGCGGTAGCCGAAGAGGATGCGCGCCAGGGTGTCCCGGCCGAAGTTGTCCGTGCCGAGCAAGTGGTGGAGGCTGGGTCCCTCGAAGCGCTCCAACACGCTCTGGTGCAGAGGGTCGATGCCGACGACCCAGGGTCCGACGGAAGCGGCCAGCGCGACCAGGACAGCCAGCACGAAGCCCAGCATGCCGACGCGGTTGCGCCACAACCGCGCCAGGAAGTGACGCACGGGCGCCATCACCCGTACTCCACCCGCGGGTCGATCCAGGCGTAGGCCAGGTCGACGAGCAGGTTGACCACCACGAACACCGCGGTGATGGCGAGGACGATGCCCTGGATGAGCGGGTAGTTGCGCTGGTTGATGGCGCCGATGATCAGACGTCCGATGCCGGGGATGGCGAACACCTGCTCGATGACCACCACGCCCGACAGCAGGTATCCGAGCTGCACGCCGATCACCGTGACGACCGGGATCATGGCGTTGCGCAGGGCGTGCTTGTAGAGCACCGGCCGTTCCGCCAGGCCCTTGGAGCGCGCCGTGCGGACGTAGTCGCTGTTGAGCACGTCGAGCAGGCTCGAGCGCAGGATGCGCGTCAGCCCCGCGATCATCGGTAGCGACACGGCCACCACCGGCAGCGCCATGCGCGCCAGGTTGCCGAGCGGATCCTGGCCGAACGGGACGTACCCGATCGCCGGCCAACCCGGCAGATAGAGCGAGAAGACGAGCAGCATCAGCACGCCGACCCAGAAGGTCGGCAGCGTCAATCCCACGATCGACAGCACCCGAACCACCAGGTCGCTGGCGCTTCCGCGCGCGCGGGCCGACAGGACCCCGAGTGGGAAGGAGAGCACCAGCGCCAGCAGCAGCGCCAGTCCCGTGATCTCGAGGGTGGCGGGCGCGCGCGCCAGGATCTCGGCGCTCACCGGCCGCCCGGTCCAGATGCTGGTACCCAGGTCGCCGTGCAGCACGCCCGTCAACCAGCGCCAATATTGCGCGTGGATGGGCAGGTCGAGGCCCAGGCTGTGGCGCAGCGCGGCGACCCGGTCGGGCGTGATGTCGGTGTTGGCCCCCAGCATGATCTCGACGGCGTCCCCGGGGATGAAGCGCACCATCAGGAACACCAGGATCGAGACGCCGAGTAGCACGAAGGCGAGGTCGATGAGGCGGCGGGCGATGTAACCGATCATGCGGGCACGGGTGTCATGCGCGAACCTTGAGCGCTCGGGGGCGCGAGAGGGGTGGGGGCGCACACGCCCCCACCCCAGGCTAGCCCGAAGGGCCGCTTCGAGCGCGACGGGAACGGCGGCGCTACGGCAGGCTCACCTCGCGCAGGTAGCGCAGGCCGCGCGTGGGCATCTGCTGGAAGCCCTGGACGTTGTCGCGCAGGCCCGTGAAGAGCGTCCCGTAGGCGATGTGGACGATGGGTCCGGTGCAGGCGAGCTGCTTCTGGAGGTTGTCGTAGATCGCCTGGCGCTGGCCCTTGTCGGCGGTGGTGCGGCCCTGGTCGAGCAGGGTGTCGACCGACGGGTCGCTGAACTTGAAGATGTTGGTCGAGCCGCCGGTGTGGAACGTGCGGTAGAGGTAGCCGTCGGGGTCGGTGGAGCCGCCGTTCAGGCTCACGAACATGTCGAAGTTCGAGTTCTTCCAGTCCTGGACGAACTTGCCGAACTCCTCCACATCGACCTTGGCGTCGATGCCGACCTGCGCGAGCTGCGCCTGGAGCACCTGGGCGGTGTCGGACACCTCCTTGATGGTGCCGAAGGTGATGATGGTGGTCTTGAAGCCGTTGGGGTAGCCGGCGTCGGCCAGCAACTGCTTGGCCTTCGCCACGCTGGGCTGGTAGCAGGGGAACTGCGAGACCGGCACGGCCCAGTCCTTCAGCGCCGGGCTGAGTGGGCCGCCCGGCACGGCGTTGCCGAGGTAGACGGCCTGCACGATGTCGGAGCGGTTCACCGCGTAGTTGATGGCCTCACGCACGCGCGGGTCGTCGAAGGGCTTGCGGCTGACGTTGAGGCCGAGCAGCGAGTAGGCAAGATCTTGCGTGCCCATCACGGTGACGCCGCCGGCGTTCTTGAGCGTCTGCGCGGTGACGGGGTCGACCGTGGGGAGGAGCTGGTAGGTGCCGGTGCGCAGCCCCGCGGCCCGGGTGGACGCCTCGGGCACGATGTTGAACTTGAGCTCGGCCACCTTGGGCTCGCCCGGCCGGTAGTAGTCGGGGTTCGCCTTGAGCAGCACGTAGGTGTCGGGGACGACCTTGTCGAGCTCGAAGGGGCCGGTGCCGACCGCCACCTTCTGCAGGTTGCCGTTGGCCTCGACGACCTCCTTGGGCACGACGTAGAGGTTGGTGAGGTTGGCGAGGAAGGGAGCGAACGGCTCCTTCAGCGTGAAGCGCACCTCGTACGGTCCCGTGGCCTCGATCTTGGACACCTCGCTGAAGCGGCTGGCCTGCGGCGAGCCGGTGTTGGGGTCCATGATGCGGTCGTAGGAGTAGACGACGTCGGCCGACGTCATCTGCGCGGCCGTTGTGGAACTTGACGCCCTGGCGCAGCTCGAACGTGTAGCTCAGGCCGTCGGGCGACACCGACCACGACGTCGCCAGCGCGGGCTCGAGCTGGAGCTTGCTGTTGACCTCCAGCAGCCCCTCGTAGATCTGGTCGACCACGGCGAAGGACGAGAAGGCCGTGACGATGTCGGGGTCGAGACCGACCGGCGATTGGTCGACGGCGATCTCGAGCGTTCCCTGTTGCGCATACGCCAGGCTCATGGCGGCGACGAGCGCTGCTACGAGCAGACCGATACGGATTCGCATACCAACCTCCTTCTGCGATGGTGGCAGGGAAGCCCGTCCCCCACGCAAGCCACGGCTGCCGACGGAACAATTGCGACGCGCCTAGTGTACCATTCCCAGACCAGTCGATTCAATCGTGCTAGCGTTGCGGCCATGAACCATGCAGCAGCGGCCGAGGCCCGGGGCCGGGACGCCGTGGCAGCCGCCCTCGAGGCGGCGGTCGCGGACGGGACGGTGCCGGGAGGCGTGCTCCTGGTCGGCGGCGCCGACCACGTCTGGGACCCCGTCGTCGCCGGCGTACGGCGCTACGGGGGGGAGCGCGTGACGCGCGACACCCGCTACGACCTCGCCTCGCTCACCAAGGTCGTCGGCTGCCTGAGCGCCCTGTTGCACCTCCTCGACGCCGGTGCGCTGACCCTGGACGACCCGGTCCGGAAGTTCTTCAGCAACGCCGGCTGGTTCCAGGAACCCTCGCTCGGCGACGTTCGCCTCGAAGCGCTCGCCACCCACGTGTCGGGCCTGCCGGCGTGGCGGGCGCTGTTCGCGCAGGTCACAGGGCGCCGCATGGCCCTGGCCAGCGTGTTGCAGACGCCGCTCGAAGGGCCCGCCGACCGCTTCCGCTACTCCGATCTCGGGGTCATCGTCCTGACGGCCGTCATCGAGCGCGTCGCCGGGGAGCGGATCGATGCGCTGCTGGCGCGCGAAGTCTTCGAGCCGCTCGGCATGGACCGCACCGGCTACGGCCCGCTCGACCCCGGCCTCCCCGTCGCCGCCACCGAGGACGACGGCCTGCGCGGTGGTGTCCTGCAGGGCGTCGTCCACGACGAGAACGCCTGGGCGTTGGAGGGTATCTCCGGGCACGCCGGCCTGTTCGCCCCGGCTTCCGACGTGCTCGCCTTCGGCCTGGCCTGGCTGCGGCTCCAGGCGCCGTTCGCCTCGGAGGGCACGCTCCGGTCGGCCCTGCGCGATCGCTCCGGCGGCGAGGGCGCTCGTCGCGGCCTGCTGTGGCGCCTGGGCGAGCCCGATGGGTTCTTCGGGCCGGAGACGACGGAGGCGGCGTTCGGGCACACCGGCTTCACCGGCACCAGCCTGGTGGTGGAGCCGCGTCAGGGCTGGACGGCCGCCCTCCTCACCAACCGCGTGCACCCGACCCGCGAGGCGGGTGCCGGGATCGACGACCTGCGCAGGCGCGTGCACGGCCTGGTGGCCGGCGCGTTCGACGAGGAGGCGCTGCGATGACGGATTCCGAACAGGGTGCGGCCGTTCCCGGCGATCTGGCAGCGATGACGGTGCTCGGCCTCATGTCGGGCACCTCGCTGGACGGGGTGGACACGGTCACCGTACGCCTGGCGCGGCGCGGCGGCCGGCTCGACTGGGAGGTGCTGGCGCGCGCTTCCCACCCCTACGACGATGCCCTGCGCGAGCGCTTGCAGCGCGCCATCGATCCGGCGCGCTCCGACGTGATCCTGTTGACCGAGCTCCACCAGGAGGTGGGGCGGGCCTACGCCGACGCGGCGGCTTCGGCCGCCGCGCGCCACCCGCTCGACCTGGTGGGCCTCTCGGGCCAGACCGTGTACCACATCCCCCGAGCCGACGAGGAACGGGGCTGGCACGTGGTGAGCACCCTGCAGCTGGGGGAGGCGAGTGTCGTGACCGAGCGTTGCTCGGTCGTGACGGTGTCGGACTTCCGGCAGGCGGACCTGGCGGCGGGCGGTCAGGGGGCGCCGATGGTGCCCTTCGCCGACCTACAGCTCTACCACCGGCCAGGGGAGCGGATCGCCGTGCAGAACATCGGCGGCATCGGCAACGTCACCGTGCTGCCGGCCGACGGCGACCCGGCGGCGGTGCAGGCGTTCGACACCGGTCCCGGCAATTGCCTGATGGACGAGGCGATGGAGTTGCTGTTCGACGAGCCGTTCGACGATCAGGGGCGGGTGGCGGCCTCGGGGCGCGTTCTGGGCGACGCCCTGCAGCGGCTGCTCTCCGAGCCCTACTTCGAGCTCCCGCCACCCAAGACCACCGGCCGCGAGCTGTTCACGCTTCCGCGCGCCATGGAGCGCGGCGGTCTCGAGGGCGCGGCCCCCGCCGACGTGGTCGCGACCCTGAACGCGTTCACCGTGGCGTCGATCGCGCAGGCGTACGAACGCCACGTGCTGCCCGGAGGCCTCGATGAGGTGCTGATCGCGGGCGGCGGCGCCCGCAACCCGGTCCTGGTCGAGGGACTGCGCCGGCGCCTGCCGGTGCGGGTCCGTACCTTCCGGGAGGCCGGCTACCAGGACAAGGACCGCGAGACGCTGGCGATGGCGGTGATGGCGTTCATGGCGTTCCACGGGGAGCCGAACGTGCTGCCCGCAGCGACGGGCGCGCGGCATCCGGTGATCGCGGGGAAGGTGTGCCGGCCCTACCGGGGTTGAAGCGCGTCAGTCGTCCCCGCCGGCCCGCACCGGCGTGGGCCGCCCCTCGGGGGCGTCGATCATCTCCTTGAACGCCTCCATCGACTCCTGGGTGGCCACTACGGTCAGGCGGTCGCCCTCCTCCAGCATGGTGTTGCCGTCGGGGATCGAGGCCTGCTCGTTGTGCATCACGCCGGCGATGAGGACGTCGGAGGGGAGTCGTAGCTCGCGCAGCTTCTTGTTGGTGACGGGGCAGCCTGGCGGCACCTCGGTCATGTAGACGAACTCGTGGCGGCCCACCATCGGCACCGGCTCTCCGCGCGACAGCCGGTCGACGAACTCACGATCGAGGATGGTGGGGTCGAGCGTGACCACCCGTTGCCGCAGCAGCTTGAGCACCGCCTGGTAGTACTCCTGCTGATGGACCGGGCTGTCGCCGGGATGCGCGACCTGCCACTCGTACAGGGTGGGGTACTTGGCGCGCCGCGTGAGCGTGTCCTGGATGACGTAACTGAGGGCCACGGTCAACATGGTCGGAACGATCAGGCGGTAGCCGCCCGTCATCTCGGCGACCATGATGAGGGTCGCGAGCGGCACCCGGGCGGCGCCGGCGAAGATGGCGGCCATTCCGACCACGGCGAGCGCCTCCGGGCTCGGACCCGACGGCGTCAGGTAGTGAAGGAAGCTCGCCAGCGCACCGCCCAGCATGGCGCCGACGAACAGGGTGGGGCCGAAGACTCCGCCCGAACCGCCGGAGCTGATGGTGAACGACATCGCTACGATCTTGCCGAAGGCCAGCAACACCATCAGCCACAACGCCAGCTTGCCGTCGATGGCGAGCTGCATGTAGCCGTAGCCCCCGCCCAGCAGCTGCGGCAGCGCCATGCCCAGCAAGCCGAGCATCAGGCCGCCGATGGCGGGCTTGACGTGGTTGGGGACGGGCAGGGCGCGGAACCAGTCGCGCAGGCGATAGAAGACCCAGGGGATGAGGGTAGCCACCAGGCCGGCGGCGACGCCGAGGATCGCGAACCAGATGAGCTCGCGTACGCCGGTGAAGTCGAGCGGGGCGGGCAGCGCGAACAGCGGCGTCCAGCCGCTGAAGCTGCCGGTAACGGCGTAGGCGGTGGCGGCGCCGATCAGCGTGTAGACCAGCGCGCCGCCCTCGAAGGCCATCTCCCGGTACAGGATCTCCACGGCGAAGATGGCGGTGCCGAGCGGGCTCTTGAAGACCGCCGACAGACCGGCCGCCATGCCGACCAGCAGCAGGTAGCGGCGCTCCTCGGCAGGGAGCCTGAGGAGCGTTCCCATCACCGAGCCGAAGCCGGCCGCGATCTGCGCGGTCGGGCCTTCACGGCCCGCCGCGCCGCCCGATCCGATGGTGATGGCGCTGGCGACGGTCTTGAGGATCGGCACGCGGGCGCGCACGAAGCCGTCGAGACGATGGTAGGCCTTGACGGCCGCGTCGGTACCGTGCCCCTCCGACTCCGGCGCGAACGTGTAGACCAGGAAGCCGACGACGAGACCACCCAGGGTGGTGGATACCGGGATCAGCCAGTTGAGGTAGTGCTGCTGTGGGGGGCCCGCCAGGCCGGCGGCGGCGCCGGCCGAGAGGATGGGGTTGTGCGCCAGGCCGGCGATGAGGTAGTGCGACACCCAGTCGATCATCCACTCGAAGAGTCGAGCGCCCAGAGCGCCCACGACCCCGAGGAGTACGCTGAGCAGAACGAGTCTGGAGGTGCGGTCGAGTCGGAGAAGCCAGTTCACGTGTCGGTCCCGGGCCCAGGCGACCGGGTGGCGCCCGCCATGCGCAGGCGTCCTCCGGAGGCGCCTCGGCGCCAAAGGAAGATTGTACATACAACGGGGTGTACCCGCAACCGGCAACGGCCCATGGCATCATGGGGGCGCCCAATGCTGCGCCGTCCGGGCGCGAGCGACGACCGAAGGGAGGTGGAGCCCATGGAGGAGGACATCGAAGAGGGTCTGGGCGGGGAACTGGATGCGGCCCCCGGCCACGCTTCCGCGATGGAGGCCGAGGGTTTGCTGTACGTGGTGCGGCCCGCGCCCGAGATGACGATCAAGGCTCCCACCACCCGCAACGCCTTCCGCAGGCGGCTCAAGGCCAACGTCGGGGACGCCGTCAAGCGCTGGGGGCTGCGCGCCCGGGTGCGTGCGCTCTACGGGCGCCTGATGGTGCGCATCGACCCGGGCGACGAGCGGCCCGACGCGGTGGCGGCGCGCGCCGCCGAGGCGCTGTCGCGCGTGTTCGGCGTGGCCTCGTTCTCGCCCGCCGAGGGCCATTGCCGCGCCGACCTCGACGCCATCGTCGCCATGGGCCGCGATCTCTTCGCCGAGCGCGTGAAGGGGCGCCGCTACGCCGTGCGCTGCAAGCGTACCGGCAGCCACCCTTTCGGGTCGATGGACGTGGAGCGGCGGCTCGGTGCCGCGCTCAACGAGGGCGCTACCGTCGACCTGACGGACCCCGAGGTGACGGTGTCGGTGGAGATCACCGGCGGTCGCGCCGTCTTCTTCAGCGAGCGGCTGGCCGGTCCGGGCGGGTTGCCGTTGGGGACCGGCGGTCGCGCGCTGGTGCTGCTCTCCGGCGGGTACGACTCGGTGGTCGCCGCCTGGTACGTCATGAAGCGCGGCGTGGACGTCGATTTTCTGCACTGCCGCATGGGGGGGAGCGCGTCCGAGCGCCTGACGCTGCAGATCGCCAAGGTGTTCACCGACTACTGGGCGATGGGTAGCCGCCCGGACTTCTACGCCGTCGATTTCGCGCCGGTGGTCGAGGAGCTGCAGGCCTCATCGAGGCCCACCTACTGGCAGGTGGTGCTCAAGCGGCAGATGCTGCGCACCGGCGACGCGCTCGCCGACCGCATCGAGCGCGACCTGGACCTGCGCTCCAAGCAGCGCGGCGAGCGCCGCAAGCCGTCGATGGTGGACGCCCTGGTCACCGGCGAGGTGCTGGCGCAGGTGTCGTCGCAGACGCTGAGCAACCTGCGCGCCATCGACGGCGCCGCCGAGCGGCCGGTGCTGCGTCCGCTGGCGGGGCTCGACAAGCTGGAGATCATCCGGGGTGCCGAGCGCATCGGTACCGCCGCGCTGTCGGCGCAGGTGCGGGAGTTCTGCGCCATCACGCCAGTCCATCCCGTCACCTCGACCCGTCCGGGCGAGGTCGAGCGCCAGGAGGTCGGCCTCGACCCGGCGCGGCTGACGGCGCTGGTGGATCAGGCGGAGCGCCGACCCCTACGTGCGCTCACCCCGGCCGACCTCATGCTCCCCTACCTCTACGTCGAGGAGGTTCCCGACGGGGCGGTCGTGCTCGACTGCCGCCTGGAGGGCGCCCGCCGCGCCTGGAATCCCGACGGCGCCGTCCACGCGCCGCTTCCCGACCTGCTCGGCCGCCTGCGCGAGTTCGACAAGGCGCCCACCTACGTGCTGTTCTGCCAGTTCGGCACCCGCAGCGCGCAGGCGGCGGAGGTGATGCAGCAAGCGGGCTTCGAGGCCTACTCGTTCCGGGGCGGGGAGCGGGCGTTGCGCGCGCACCTCGAGGCGCCCACGCGCGTGTCTGTCTAGGGTAACGGCCCGGCGGCTCGCGGCTCAGGCGGCGCTGGCGGTGGCCGCGCCGCGCAGCAGGCGCTGCAGCGCCCGGCGGCGGGCCGGTTCGAGGCGCGCGCCCATCACCAGCCACACGTCCACCCGGTCCTCGCCGGGCTCGACCGCCACCCGCGCCAGCCAGCCCGCCTCGCTCTCCGGACCGACGTAGGACCACACCGTCACGCCGATGCCCTGACCGGCCAGCACGGCCGCACGCACCGCAGCCGGGCCGCTCAGCTCCAGGGTGCGGCCGGGCTCGAGCCCGGCGTCGCGCATCTCCTGGCGGACGTGGGCGTTCAGGCTGCTGGAGCGCGAGGGCAGCAGCAGCGTCTCGCCGCGCAGGGCGGCGGGATCGACCAGCCCCTCGCGGGCCACGGGGTCATCGGGGAGGGTGGCGAGGCAGATCCGTTCGGTGCCGAGCCGCTCGACGGTGAGCGCAGGGTCGCGAGGCGGGGGCGCGCCGAGGGTGACGGCCGCGTCGAGGCTGCCCGCCTTCACGGCCTGGACGAGCGGGGTCGAGTAACCCTCCTGCAGCTCCGGCTCGAGCGGCGTTCCGAGGCCGGCCAGGCGCCGCGCCTCTCGCAGGAGCGCGCCGCTCAAGCGCGGCACCAGGTGATGACTGAGCCCCAGCCGCAGCGTGAGTGGCGTCGGCTCGGGGTTGGCCAGCGCGGCCGCCGCGCCGCGGAGGGCGGCGTCGATAGCGCGGGCGTGGGGCAGGAGCGCCCGTCCCTGAGCGGTCAAGGCCGCGCCCTGGGGGCCGCGGCGCAGCAGAGGTGCGGTTCCGGTGCGCTGCAACGCCGCCAGGCGCCGGCTGACCGCGGACTGGCTGATGCCGAGCTCGCGGGCCGCCTCGCTCTCGCTGCCGGCGTCGGCGACGGCGAGGAGGGTGAGCAGGTGGGTCGCATCGGGGCGTTCGGGCATGCCCTATTATGAACCCAGCGCATAGTAGGTGCGGGTGTTCACCAGAAAGGCCGTGGGGCACGCGGTGCGACGCGGCCGGAGGGTGCCGGGGGGTTGTTCGCACCCCCTGGTCGGAACGTACAGGTGGGCTTTCGGTTTGGCAGGCAGGGCGGAGCGACGGGTGGACCTCGAGGCGTGCCGCCCGGCCTTCTCCGCTCCCTGTTCCGCTGCCTGTTGCGCGGCCGACCACGACCGTGGATCGTGCGGCCCGTTCTCGTCCGGCTCGCGTTTGTCCGGCTCGCGTTTGTCCGGTTCGCGTTCGTGTGGCCCGTTCTCGTCCGGCTCACGGTCGCTCGACCTGTGTTCGTTCAACCAGGCTTTACGTTGGATCCAGGGCGCGCACGAGCCCCCCGGCCCCTCGGAGCTCCGTGGGCGCGAGGCCCGTCGAACGCGACCTTCGGCCTGGGCCACGGCGATGCGCCCCTTCTGTTCTCCGGCGACCCTCCGACCCGCCCTGCTCCCGCTACCATGACGCTGTCGAATGCGGCCGACCCGGTGCGCCCGACCGGTTCGCCCGGGCGGTGCGCCCGACCGGCGCGCGGAGGTGCTTGCTATGCGCATGGCTCATATAAGGTCGCGCGTTCCGTTGACCATATCCCGGAGGGGTATTAGTCTTGACCCATGCCCCGCGGCCCACGGCACGCTGTTGCCGGCCGGGCGCGGCGCCACCCCTACCCGCGACACCCCTACCCGCGACACCCCCACCCGCGACACCCCCACCCACGACGTGAACCCCGTCGCAACGAGCAAGCTCAGCAAGGCGTGAAGGGAGACGGATGTTCTTCAAGCACTTCTACGACACGGACCTGGCCCAGGGTAGCTACCTGATCGGGTGCCAGGCCAGCGGGGAAGCCATCGTGGTGGACCCGCGCCGGGACGTGCGCATGTACCTGGACGAGGCCGCGGCCCAGGGGCTGCGGATCGTCGCCGTCACGGAGACGCACATCCACGCCGACTACCTGTCGGGCTCGCGAGAGCTCGCGCAGGCGGCTGGCGCACGCCTCTACCTCTCCGACGAGGGCGCCCCCAGGGCCGAGGGAGACGAGGACTGGAGCTACGGCTTCGATCACGTCGGGCTTCGCAACGGCGACGCCATCCGCATCGGCAACATCGAGATCGAAGCGCTGCATACCCCCGGCCACACACCCGAGCATCTCTCCTTCCTGGTGACCGACGGCGGCCTGACCGAGCGCCCCGGTTACCTGTTGAGCGGCGACTTCGTGTTCGTCGGCGATGTCGGTCGGCCCGACCTGCTCGACGAGGCCGCGGGCGGCGTCGACACCCGCTTCTCGGGCGCGAAGCAGCTCTTCGCCAGCCTGCGCGACGTCTTCCTGCCCCTCCCCGACTTCGTCCAGGTATGGCCCGGCCACGGCGCCGGGAGCGCCTGCGGCAAGGCTCTGGGCGCAGTGGCGAGCACCACCGTCGGCTACGAGCGCCTGACGGCGTGGTGGCGCGACTACCTCGAACGCGACGACGAGGAGGGGTTCGTGGCGGCGCTGCTCGACGGGCAGCCCGACGCTCCCCGCTACTTCGGGCGCATGAAGCGGCACAACCGCGCCGGCCCGGCATTGCTGGGCGAGCGTGCGCCGGTGCGCCGCTTCGAACATGATGAGGTGCGCCGCCGCTTGGGCGTCGACCTCCACCTGCTCGACACCCGGCCCGAAGCCCAGCAGTGGCTCGGCGCCGTGCCCGGCGCGCTGACCGTGCCCGGCGGCAAGAGCTTCGCCACCTACGCTTCCTACGTCCTCGATCCCGAGAGCGACACGCGCGATCTCGTGGTGCTCGCGCCGGACGCGACCACGGCGGAGCGCTACCGCGACCGCCTGGCCTTCGTCGGCATCGACCGCGTGGTCGGCTATCTGCCGTCGCTCGAGCCGATGACGTTGCAGCCGCTGCCGCTCATGTCCCCGGCCGAGCTCGAGCAGCTCGAGGACCCCTATGTGCTCGACGTGCGCACTGCCAACGAGTACGCCGAAGGGCATATCCCGGGCGCCGTCCAGCTCCACGCCGGGCGCGTGGCATGGAACCTCGATGCGCTGCCGCCCGATCGCCGCGTGATCGTCCACTGCCAGAGCGGCGCGCGCTCCGCCGTGGTCGCCGGCCTGCTCCGCAGCGAAGGTTTCGAGGACGTCGTCGAGCTCGAGGGCAGCTACCTGGCGTGGCTCGCCTATCAGCGCGAGAAGCCCGAACCCCCGACCCCGTCCGCACGACCGAGTGAGCACACAACCTCCGGAGGTACGCAACATGTTCGATGAGATCTACCCCGACGACCTGGCGCAGTGGCTCGAGGACGGCGCCCAGCTCGTGGACGTACGCGAGGCCTGGGAGTACGGAGCCGGGTACGTGCCCGGCGCCGTCAACATCCCCCTCGACGAGCTGATCGGTCGCATCGGCGAGCTGCGCGAGCCGCTGGTGCTGGTGTGCGCCAGCGGCAACCGCTCCGGGATGGCGGCGCAGTACCTGACCGGCCGTGCCGGCTTCACGAAGGTCGCCAACCTGATGGGCGGCACCTACCTCTGGGTGGCGCGCGGCAAGCCGCTGCGGAAGCCGGGCGAAGCCACCGAACAGGACGCCTCCCGAACGGCGTAGGCTCCGTTCTCGAGCCATGAGCCCGTCGCCCGCCTCGCAGTCGCAGGCCGGCGCTGCGCGTCCTTCGGGGCTCGAGCGCTGGCTTCCGGCGTGGGGTTGGCTGCGGCGTTACGATCGCCGCGACCTCGGTGGCGACGTCACCGCCGGCATCGTGGTGGCGGTCATGCTGGTCCCCCAGGGCATGGCCTACGCCATGCTGGCGGGCATGCCGCCGGTGGCGGGCCTGTACGCGTCCGCCATCCCGGTGCTGGCGTACGTGCTGTTCGGGTCCTCGCGTCAGTTGGCGGTCGGCCCGTCGGCGCTGACGGCGCTGCTCACGCTGGCCGGCGTGTCGCAACTCGCGACTCCCGGCAGCGCCTCGTTCGTGGTGCTGGCCGGGGCGTTGGCGCTGATGGCGGGGTTGTTCCAGCTCCTGCTGGGCCTGCTGCGCGCCGGCTTCATCACCAACTTCCTCTCCAGCGCCGTCATCAACGGCTTCACCTCGGGCGCGGCGATCATCATCGCCGTCAACCAGCTCAAGGACCTGCTGGGCGTGAAAGCGGACGCCGGCGCCGGCCTGGTGGGGCTGGTGCGCGGCCTGCTGCCGCACCTGCACCAGACCAACCTGCCGACCCTCGTCATCGGCGCGGGAGCCGTGGCGCTGCTACTCGCTCTCAAGCGCTGGCGCGTGCGCGCCCTCCCCGGGCCGCTGGTCGCGGTGGTGCTGGGTACCGTGGCGGTGGGGCTGACGCATCTCGACGCCGGCGGGGTGGCGGTGGTGGGACGCGTACCGCGCGGCCTGCCGCTGCCCGCGCTGCCGGCCATCGACCTGGGCACCCTGCCCGCGCTCGTCCCCGCCGCCCTCACCCTCGCGTTCGTGGGGTTCATGGAGGCGATCGCGGTGGGCAGGTCCCTCGCTGCGCGCGAGCGCACCACCGTGGACGCCAACCGCGAGCTCATCGGGCTCGGCCTCGCCAACCTGGTGTCGGGCGTGGTGCGTGGCTACCCGCTGGGGGGCGGCTTCGGCCGCTCGGCGGTGAACTACGAGGCCGGCGCACGCACGCAGCTCGCCTCGGTGGTGCGCGCGGCGCTGCTGGTGCTGACGCTGTTGGCGCTGACCCCGCTCTTCACGTTCCTGCCGCGCGCGGTGCTGGGCGCCATCGTGTTCGTGGCGGTGATCGGGCTGGTCGACCTGCGCGAGCCCGTCCGGCTGTTCCGGGTGCGTCCCGCCGACGGTTGGACGCTGATCGTCACCTTCGCGGCCACGCTCTTCATCGGGGTGGAGGCCGGCATCCTGATCGGCGTGGCGTTCTCGCTGTTGGTCTTCGTGGCGCGCAGCGCCTATCCCCACGTGGCGGAGCTGGGCTGGCTGCAGGGCGACGGCGTGTTCCGTAACGTGCTGCGCTTCGAGGATGCCCGGCGCTACCGCGGCGTGCTGCTGGCGCGCCCCGACGCCTCGCTCTACTTCGCCAACATGGCGTTCCTGGAGAGCTGGCTCGACGACGCCCTGCGGCGCCGCGCCGCCGACGCTGGCGAGCCCGTGCGCGCCGTGGTGCTCGACTGCTCGGCGGTGAACGACGTCGATGCCGTGGCGCTGGAGGCGCTCGAGCGGCGCCTGATCGCCTGGGACGGCGCCGGCGTGGCGCTCCATCTGGCCGGCGTGAAGGGCCCGGTGCGCGACCGGCTGGCGCGCTCCGGCTTCAGCCGGCGCCGCCCCGAGCGCGTGGCGCACCTGAGCGTGGCGCACGCGTTGGAGGCTCTCGGTGCCGAGCTCGAGGCTCCCGCCAGCACCGTGGCCCCCGCCGGCGCGTCCGCGTCCGACCCGGACCTCCCGGGCGGGAGCGGGAGCGGGACCGGGACCGGGGACGGCGAGCCTCCGACCGGAGCGACCGAAGCCAGCGATGCGTCCCCATCTCCCCGAACGTCCGCCGGGCCGAAGAGGCGCCGCGCGGTAGGAGGAAACCCATGAAGCGATCGTCCCTTCCCCCGCTGGCGCGCCGCGCCTGGCCGCTCGCGGCCGCGCTGGCGCTGGTGCTCACCCTCACGGCCTGCGGCAACACCTACAAGACCGTCAGCGTGAAGGACCTGCGCGCCGCCAGCGAGCCCAACCGCATCGTGCTCGACGTCCGCGAGCCGTACGAATACGCCGCCGGTCACATCGCCGGCGCCAAGCTGCTGCCGCTGTCGCAACTGCAGTCGCGCCTCGACGAGGTGCCTTCCGACCAGCCCGTGTACGTCTACTGCCACTCCGGCAACCGCTCCAAGCAGGCCAGCGAGATCCTCGCCAAGGCCGGCATGAAGGACATCCGCGACGTGCGGGGCGGCATCCTGGCCTGGGAGGCCGCCGGCTACCCCATCACCAAGGAGTAGCCGGGACGCTCCCGATGCCACGTCGAAGGGCGGCCGCGCGGCCGCCCTTCGACGTGGATGTGCTTCAAGTGCGGGTCGCGAGGCCGCGCTCCGCGGATCAGTCGCCCATGCGCCGCACGTTGCCGCCGCCGGCGATCGTCTGCTTCAGCTTGGGATCGCCGTGGTAGCGCACCCGGCCGTAGCCCGAGATGCTGACATCGAGGCTGTCGGTGACGCGCAATTCCGCGTCGCCGTGACCGCTGATGTGCACCTCCGCGCGCTGCGCCGAGAGCTCCGGCAGCTCGACCTCCCCGGAACCGGCGATGTCGATGCGTGCGTCGTCGACCTTGCCGCGCGCCTCGATCTCGCCGCGGCCGTTGATCTTCACGCGTAGCGCGCCGGCCTGCAGGTCGTCGATGTGCACGTTGCCCTGGCCGCTGATGGCCAGGGTGAGGTCGTCGGCGCGGAGCGACGCGGCGTGGATGCTCCCGCGACCCGACACGCCGATGCGCCGCAGGGTGTCGACCCCGATGCGGTAGGTGAGCGGGTGCCGACCGATGAACCGCAGCCCCTCCACCAGGCGCTCGAGCCAGTCCTGTCCGATCTCGAGGATGAGCGAGCCCCCCTCGACCCGCACGCTCAGTTTCTGCAGCAACTCGGGATCGCCCTCCACCACGAGACTCTCGCCCTCGCCCTGGGTCACGATCATGTCGCCGAACCAGCGGAGCTCCACGGTGTCGAAATCGCGGACCTCGAATTCCTTGCGTTCCTCGGCCATGCCCTACCTCCCATCGTGGGCCCGCATCTACGCGGCGCCCTCCACGCGGTCATGCTAGCGCGGCGCCCTCCACGCCACGTCCTCCGAAAGGAGGACGCGCGCCCCCGGCGGGAGCGCTACAGTCGTTGGCCGAGGAGGGTCTGTGATGACGCGTGATAGAGAAAGACGTCCGAGAGGAGCCGGCCTGGCGATCGTGCTGATCGTCGTGGGGGTTCTCATCTTGCTGGCGAACTTCGGTTGGTTCGACTGGTTCACGCTGCTGCGGCTCGGCTCGCTGTGGCCGGTGCTGCTGATAGCCATCGGCGCCGACATGCTCACCCGAGGCCGCTACCGCGTGTGGGTCTGGGGCGCGGCGATCGTAATCGGCGCGCTGTTCTACGTCTACGACACCGGTGGCCCGCGCGGCGTCTTCGGCGGCGGCCCGGCGGAGACGCACGCCGTAACGCACAGCCTGGCGGGCGCCGACGCGGCGGAAGTGACCATCTCCACCAGCGTCGGCACCCTGCGCCTGTCCGACCTGACGTCGGGTGGCGAGCTGGTGCAGGGCACCATCCAGACGGGGCGCGGAGAGACGCTCGCCGACGACCTCAGCCACCGCGGGAACACGGCCGTGTTGCGACTCACCAGTCAGCAACGTCCCGGCGTGAACCTGGGCGGCGGCGCCGACCGGCGCACCTGGGACCTGCAGCTCACGCGCTCCGTGCCGATCGCGCTGGACATCAACACCGGCGTGGGGCAGGCGCGGCTCGACCTGCGGTCGCTCGACCTCACCAGCCTGCGCATGGAGGCGGGCGTGGGCGAGGTCACCGCGACGCTGCCGGCGCACGGGGTGTACCAGGCCGACTTCAAGGCCGGCGTGGGGGCGACCCACGTGACCATCCCGTCGTCGATGGCCGCCCGCGTGACGGTCAAGGCCGGTCTGGGCTCGGTGCACGTCAACGGCACCTTCGCGCGTAGCGGCGACGTCTACGAGACGCCGGGCTACGCATCCGCCAGCGACCGGGTGGACCTGAACGTCGAGGGCGGTCTCGGACAGATCACCGTCGACCGCTAGGCTCAGCCATCCCGAGGCGCGGGTTTCGGAGGGCGGGATCTCTTCGGCGGTCCCGCCCGATCTCTGGTCGCGCCCGATTTCTGAGCGCGCCCGTTGTCTGGGCGCGCCCCGTCGCTGCCTCGCACTCAGGGCTGGTAGCGGGTCACCTCCAGCGTTCGCTCGCCGCTGGTCACCTGATAACTCTCCACCTCGTCGTTCCCGGTGTCCAGGATCAGGAAGGTGGCGGGGACGTCGGCGCCGGCCAGCGGGTCGTACCCCAGAAGTGTTCCGGGGTTGAGCACCCAGCCGGCGTCCGTGCGTTCGACCCGGTAGCGGTGGTCGTGCCCGTACACGATCAGGGGGATGCTGACGGGGTCCATGGCTTCGGCGATCGCCGGGAAGTGGTTCATGACGACCGCCTGTCCGTCGAGGTGACCTTCGTACACCTCCCCGTGCAGCTCAACGTGATCGAAGGCGCGAGCCACCATCGCCATCCGGAAGCGGTCGCCGTCGTTGTTACCGAACACGACGTGGATGCGGCCGCCCGTGTAGCCCTCGGCCAGGATGGGCACGACGAAGGGCGAGCACAGGTCGCCCGCCACCAGCAGGGTGTCGACGTCCTTCAGGTGGGTCAGCGCCGCCCGCAGGTTCCAGACGTGATCGTGGATGTCCGAGACGATGCCGATCCTCATGGTGTCTCCGTTCGGGAGCGGGCGGGGTCGTTCGCGGCCCAGCCCGGTCAGAGCTTGTAGCCGATCTGCCGCAGGAGGCCCTTGCGCCAGGCCACGCCCTCGTCGTCCTCCACGCCGAGCGGCGGCGCGCCGTCGATGACGCCGAGGATGCCGCGGCCCTGCTCGCTTTCGGCCACGATCACCTGGCTGGGGTTGGCGGTGGCGCAGAAGATGCGGCACACCTCCGGGACCGCCTGGAGCGTGTTCAGCACGTTGATGGGGTAGAAGCCCTCACCCAGGAACAGCAGGAAGCTGTGGCCGGCACCGATGGCCTGTGCGTTGCGGCTCGCCAGCGCGACGAGTTCGTCGTCGGTGCCGCTGAGGCGCACCAGACGCGCACCCGAGGCCTCGCAGAAGGCGAGCCCGAAGCGGATGCCGGGCACCGCCGTCACCAGCGCCTCGTGGATGTCCTCCACCGTCTTGATGAAGTGGGACTGGCCGAGCACGAAGTTCAGCGCTTCCGGCTTGTCGATGCCGACGAGGGTGAGCTCCACGGCTGTCTCCTTCCCGGCCCCATTCGGGTCGTTGGCCGCACCGCGTCCAGCCTACCCGACCGTGCGCGGCGCACGACGTGCGCGACGGGGTTGCGCCGCGCGCACCCGCGAGGATCACGTGCGGAGGCGCCGGGAGTCGGACGGCCGGGAAACGGACGGTCGGGAGGCGGGACGCATGCTTCGCGGGCGCGCGCCTACAGCCAGCCGCGCTCGCGCGCGAGGCGCGCCGCCTCCACCCGGTTGGCCGCGCCGAGCTTGCTGATGGCCTCGGAGAGGTAGTTGCGAACCGTTCCTTCGGACAGGCCCAGCTCGGCGGCGATATCGGCGCCGCTGCGCCCCTGCCCGGCCAGCCTGAGCACCTGCCGCTCGCGGTCGGTGAGCGGGTCGGGCTCCCCCCATGCCTCGGCGGCCAGGGCCGGGTCGATGGCGCGCCCGCCGGCATGGACGCGCCGGATGGCGTCGGCCAGCTCGCTCGCCGGGGCGTCCTTGAGTAGGTAGCCGCTGGCGCCGGCGTCGAGCGCGCGCCGCAGGTAACCCGAGCGCGCGAAGGTGGTGAGGATGATCACGCGGGTGGGCAGCGCGCGCTCGCGTACGGCGGCGGCGAGCTCGAGCCCGGTCATGTGCGGCATCTCGATGTCGGTCACCAGCACGTCGGGTCGCAGCTCGATCACGGCGTCCAGCGCGGCCCGACCGTCGGGCGCCTGGGCGGCGACCTCGATGTCGCCCTGGAGCTCGAGAAGTGCCGCGAGGGCGCCGAGCACCATGGCCTGGTCCTCGGCCAGGACGGTGCGGATCACGGGACGAGCCTACCGGCGCTCATGCCGTGGGCAGCTCCCCACCGCCGAGCTTCCCGGCCGGCGCTTCGGCGCGGGAACGGGCGCCTTCGAGCGGCAGCGCCACCCGCAGCCGCGTACCGCGATCGTCGGTCACCTGCAGCGTCCCTCCCAGCGCCTGCAGGCGTGCGCGCATGCCGGCCAGGCCGCCGTCGGCGACCGCGGCACCGCCCACCCCGTCGTCCTCCACCGTCAGCTCGGCGTGGTCGCCGAGCCTGCGGAGCCGCACCGTGCAGTGCTCGGCGCCGGCGTGGCGCAGGACGTTGGTGACGGCCTCGCGCAGGGCGAGCGCCAGCGCGCTCTCGCGCTCCGGCGTCAGCTCCAGCGGTTCGGCGTAGTAGTCGAACGCGACCTCACCTGCCTCCAGCGCCAGCTTGACGTTGGCCAGCTCGCCCTGCAAGCCGCGCGCGCGGAAGCCGGTGACGGCACTGCGCACCTCAGCGAGGGCCTCGCGCGAGATGCGTTCTACGTCCCGCATCTCGCCGGCGGCGCGCTCCGGGTCGTCGAGCGCAAGCTTGTGGGCCAGCTCGGATTTCAGCGTGATGGTCGACAGGGTGTGCCCCAGCAGGTCGTGCAGGTCGCGCGCGATGCGCTCGCGTTCGGCGATGGCTGCCAGGTGCTCGATCTGGTCCTGCGCCATCGCCAGGCGCGCGTTGGTCTGGACGCGTTCACGCTGGAACAGCACCGACAGCCCGATGACCGGCACGAGCAGCAACGCCGGCGCGAAGGCCGCCAGCAGATAGGGGAAGGGGATGCGCGAGGTGAACGCGGCCAGCAGCACCGTGGCCATCACCAGGGCCACCGCCGTGAGCGCACGCCGTCGCGGCCGCAGCGCTCCTCCGGCGGCGGCGGCGTAGACGAGGAAGGTGGTGGCACCCGAGTTGATGGGGATGCTGGCCACGCCGATGGCGACCATCGCGATGATGCCGAGCACGGCGCCGGGTCGTCGGCGCTCGCGGCTCCACAGGTAGGGTTGAGCGGTGCAGCGCGGGAACGTCCACAGGTAGACGGGGAGGAACACCACGGTCATCACGCCGGTGGCGATCCAGGTGCTGGCTACGGTCGACGGGTCGAACAGCGGCTGGAAGAACAGGAACAGCAGGTAGACCAGGTAGACCGCGGAGGAGCGTGGGGCGTGGCGCTGCCGCGTCATGGCGCCCATCCTACGCGCTCGATCGGCGCACGACGGCGTCGCTCCGGTCTGGGGGCACCGGAGCGACGGTCGTGGGCGTGATGCACGGGCTCAGCCGTAGGTACGGCCCTCGTCGCGGCGGTAGGCGTAGCCGGCGGCGACCAGGAACAGTGTTGTGAAGGCGGCAAGGGCGAGCAGGTGGTGACCCACGGAGCCGACGGGGTGGGCGCCGATGGCTGCCAGGGCGAGCTGGCCGAAGTGGTAGGCCGGCAGGTAGGGCGCGATGTGCTGGACGAAGGGCGGGAGCTGCGTGATGGGGATGTAGAGCCCGGAGACGAAGGTCATCGGCAAGTTGACGAGGTTCAGGACCGTGGGGGCGGAGTTGGGGCCGAGCGCGTAGCCGAAGGCCAGTCCCATCGCCGCGAAGGGGATCACCCCGGCTGCCAGCGTGCCGAGCAGCTGCAACCAGGTGACGACCGGCAGCTGCACGCCCTGAAGCAGGTAGGCGGTAATCGTGAGGGCGATCAGCACCAGCGCCGAGAACATCACCGCCATCAGCGTCTTGGCCGTGAAGTAGGCGGACGCCGGCATGGGGGAGACGCGCTTCAGCATCATCCACCCCTGGCCGCGCTCTGCGGCGACGCCGGCGCCGAAGGAGAAGACGGCGGCGTTGATCACGCCGACCGCGGCATAGCTGGCCAGCAGGTAGGCGGCGACCCGGATGCCCTGCGAGCTGAAGCCGCCGAAGCTGCTGCCGAAGATCAGGTAGAACATCACCGGGAACACCAGCGTGGACAGGCTGTAGGCGCGCAGGCGCCAGAGCTTGAGGAACTCGTACTTGGTCTCGAGCAGGTAGAGGCGGGGCAGATTGCGGGTGGCGGCGCGGCTGGGGTTCGCCGTGGTGGTGGTCATCGGGGGTCCTCCTGGGTAGGCACTCAGGCCTGGGGGCGCTGCGTTAGGGCGAGGAAGGCGTCCTCGAGGCCGGCGCCGCCGACCTCCAGGTCGTGCAGGGCGGGGTCGCGCTGCAGGAGCTCGAGCACCACGGCTTCGGCGTGGCTGGTGAGGATCTCGACGGCGGCGCCGTTGCGCTCCACCGAGACGACGCCGTCGAGGGAGCGGATCAGCTCGGGTTCGAGGCCGGTGACGGCGTGCACGCGCCGGCCGGCGGTGCGCGACTTGATCTCCGCGGGGGTCCCCTCCGCGATCACGGTGCCGTGGTCGACGACCACGATGCGGTCGGCCAGCGCGTCGGCCTCCTCCAGGTAGTGCGTGGTGAGCACGACGGTGCGGCCGGAGCCGATGAAGTCGCGCACCTGCTGCCAGAAGGCGCGGCGGGCGCCGACGTCGAGACCGGTGGTGGGCTCGTCGAGGAACAGCAGGTCGGGGTTTCCGACCAGAGCCAGCGCGAAGTGCACGCGCTGCTTCTGCCCACCGGAGAGCTTGCCGTAGGGCCGGTCGGCGACCTCCACCAGGTCGGCGAGCTCGAGGGCGCGGGCGACCGGCAGCGGCGCCGGGTAGTAGCTCGCGAACAGCTCCAGATGCTCGCGCACCCTGAGGGTCGCGGGCACGCCGGAGATCTGCAGCATCGCGCCGACGCGCACCTTGGCGGCGGTGCTCTGCGGGTCTCCGCCGAAGAGCCGGACGTCGCCGGCGGTGGGCTTGAGCAACCCCAGCAGCAGCCCGACGGCCGTGGTCTTGCCGGCGCCGTTGGGGCCAAGAAGCGCCAGCACCTCGCCGGAGCGGACTTTCAGGTCGACGCCGCGCAGGGCCTGCACCGTGCCGTAGTTCTTGCGAACGCCCTTCAGCTCGGCCACGACGTGCCCGGGCGCCTCAGTGAACCCGGATAGCTCACGCTGTCGAGCCGAGAAGGCGGATGGCATGGTCATCGGTTGCGTTTCCATGCCTGTAAGTGTCGCGCGCTACGCGGGTGGCGCCGTAGTGAGCAGCGTCATGGTGCAGGGGTGACATCTGTCATGGCCGTCATCGGCCGAACCGTGCCCGGAGCGTTCCGGGGCATGTGGCCGCCGGTCCGCGTGTTCTAGGCGCTCGCGAGGTGGGCGGTGTGGCCCGTTCTGCGTGGTGTGCAGCGCCTCATGACCGACCCCGACCGCAACTTCACCCCACGGAACGAAGAGTGCATGCGGCCGGCCGCGGGGGCTCTGGTTGGCGGCGGCGTGTGCAGGTCGTGGAGTGGTGTTCTGCCCTCACGCCTTCAGGAGGCGGTAGAGCCAGCGTGGCGTGAGGTCCGGGCGGTCCGGTCCGGCGCTGCGCGTCGGGTTGCGGTTGGGTCCGGTGGCCTGCATGCGGGTGGATTCGGCGATCTCGGTGCGGTCGGGGCGGTGGTGCCCCTGGCGGTGGTAGTCGGCGGTGCGTCGGAAGTCCTTGTAGCGTTCCATCGCGGCGCGCATCTCGGTGTGGGTCATGGTCTTCCTCCTTCTTGCCTCCACCATGCGGCGGGCTCTACTTGAGACGAAAGGGATCAAGTCAAGTAGAGGATGGTGCGCCTCGTGCGCCTGCGGTCCGGGGTGCCCGGAGGCACACGAGGCGCCCGAGCGGGGCGCTCAGGGCCGCGGCTCCGGGACCGCCGCTACCGCCTGCCTGACGCGGGTCGGGCACGGTTGACCGGTCCCCGACGGCCGAGTAGACTACGTAACGCATCGCGGGCGGTTAGCTCAGCGGGAGAGCACTCGCTTCACACGCGAGGGGTCGTAGGTTCAAATCCTATACCGCCCACCACAGAGAACAGCGTCACAGACGCGAACGCCGCCAGCTCGTCCGCTTGAGTTGGCGGCGTTGTCTTTGCATTTGACAGCCAATTGACAGCCAATGATCAAGGGCACGTCAGAGAGATCTCATCACGGGCTGTCTGAGCGAAGACATTCATTGCTGCGGGCGTTGTCTTCCGCCAGAGGGCGGGAGGCTCGCTCGACGTGGTGATGTAGACCAGTTCGTGTCCGGGGGAAAGGGTTCAGGGCTGCATGAGCGCCGCCCTGGAGCCGACTTGTGGACTTGTGGAGTCTTGCAGTTGGACACTTGTGGACTTGAAGACTTGTGGAGCGGAACAGTAGGCCCCTGCGCCAGTGGAACACTGGACCAGTAGCCTACTAGCACACTGGGGCAGCGGCCTACTAGAACAGTGTGCTAGTAGGCCAGAGTTCCACTACAACACTGGTCCAGTAGTCCAGTAGACCCCTGGCTTAGTGGAACAGTAGACCAGTAGCACACTGTTCCAGTAGCTCAGCGCGGTGTTCGAGCCCGGGGTGCCTGTGGCCCTTCCCGAAGCCGGGCGGAGCGACCAGCGCTACCCTCGGTAGCGAGAGGGGGGAGGCTCGATCGTCATCGGCCGAGCCGCATGGGGGCCTTGAGGCTTGATCCCAACCAGCTCTGCGGGCCGGTCGAGCCAGCCACGTCAAGCAGGGAACCTACCACCACATATGGTGCACTGAGCCGCCGGAAAGCCTGCATGCGCCGTCCCGCAGCTCCGGCTAGATCGTGGTCGTCTTGGCCGGGTCTTGCTGATCGGTGCCGTCGTGCTGGCCGTAGCGCTCCGGCTGGGAAGCAGTGGAGCCGCGTCCGTCTGCAAGGCGGTGGCGCCTCAGCAGCACATCACGGTGTCGTTCACCAGCGGATCCGAGTGGGACCCAGATCTACACCCAGGGGCTCACGACCCCCGAGGTCACCGCATTGCTCCCTGGCCAGTCGTCCACCTTCACCGGCTACGCCGACTGGAACCCTGTCGCAACCAACGCCAGAATCTCTTTCGTCGACAGCGCTGGCAACATGCTCAAGCCCATGACCCGTGCGCAGGTCAACGCCCTTGGGGACGCCGATCGTACGCTTGGCGTTGAAGGCCCCCTACGATGGCGCGAAGAGGAGATAGAACATGGCACAGACCAACAACACCAAGGGTCGTCAGGAGGAGTACTGGGCGCTGGTCCTCCGGTACGACGACAGAGGCCACGTCAGCATCCCAGAGGGAATGACTCCGCCACCACCCGATGTCACGGGCCTGGAAGGAAGAACCTTCCAAGACATCGCCAACAAGATGGCCCAGGAGGGCGGCTGGGAGCTGATCTCGTCGTCGTTCATCGGCGTCGCTCCCTATTCCTGCATGGTCTGGTTCCGGCGTTCCACCACGCGCAGCAATCCGCCCACGATGTCCTCCATCTAGTCGCCGGAGGCTCGAGCAGGAGTCCGAAGTCGGCTGGAAGCGCCTATATCAAGCCGGCCTGGCGCAGCGAGGCAACGACATCCTTCATGGGGATGAACATGCGCTGGCCGTCCCCCAACGGCTCGAAGCTGTAGCGCCGGTAGAAGGCCGCCGCCTGCTCGTGCAGTGGGTCCACCACCACGGCCGCGCTGGCCACCGTGGTGGAAGCCTTGACGGCCAGGATGAGGGCCTCCCGTAGCAGCTGGCCACCCAGCCCCTGCCCCTGGAAGGCCCGGTCTACGGCTAGGCGCCCCACCAGGGTGGCGGGGACGTCGGGGTAGCGGGGAAGATGCTTCCGGGCAGCTTCGGGCACGGCTTGCAGGGCCACTGCGGAGTTGGCGAGGGTGACGTAGCCGGTGATCCGGTCTGGCTGGTCGTCGGGGGTCAGCACGTACACCACGGCCGCTCGCCGATCGCTGTCCTGCCCGGCGAAGCGGCGCAGGTAGGTGTCGAGGCTCTCCTCGCCACACGCGAAGCCGCGCCGGTCGTGCCGGCGCGGATCCAGGAGCTGCAGGGTGTAGGTAGCCTCGGAGCTCACTTCCGGAACAGGTCCACCAGTTCCTTGCGGGGCCGTCCTGGGCCACTCAGGGCGTCCACGAAGCGCTGGCTGGCTTCAGCGTCGAGCTCGAAGCGGGTGTGCTGCTCAACGATGCGCGTGGCCTCCTGCGAAGCCACGGACAGCACGAAGTCGGTGACGCTCACGCCGCTGTAGGCGGCGGCCTGCTCGATGCGCTCCTTGACGTCGACCGGCACACGGAGACCCAGGCGCTCGGTCGGCGAGGCCGAGGCGGTGCGCTTGGCCTTCTTGTCCTTGCGCGGCGCGGCAACGGGCGTGCTCATGGTCTCACGCGGTCCTTCCTGCGGCCGGGATCCGAGGCCAAGTTGGCTTCGGGCGGGCCGGACTGGCTCATCCTGGGCCAACTTGTCCGCAAGCACAGTGTACGCACGGTGTACGTACGCGTCAACGAGGCGCGGCACACGCCGGCAAGAGGGGCGAGAATGACGGACATGGGGGAAGCATGGGCCTGACTCCGCTGTTGATCGTCCTCGTAGTGCTCATGGTGGGTGTGGGCATTCTCAGCAGGCTGGCGCCGCAACGGCGCAGCGGTTCCGCGGCCAAGCTAACCTTCCCGTACTACGGCAGGAAGGCGCTGTTCTCCGCCGCAGAGCGATCCTTCCTCGGGGTCCTCGAGCAGGCCGTCGAGGGCCGCTACCGCGTCTTCGGTAAGGTCCGCCTGGCGGACGTGCTGGGCGTCAAGGCGGGCACGGGGGCGGGGGAGAGGCAGCGCGCCCTGAACCGGGTGCTGGCCAAGCACGTTGACTTCGTGCTATGCCACCCAGAGGACCTGACGATCGCCGCGCTGGTAGAGCTCGACGACAGCTCCCACAAGCGGACCGATCGACGGGCGCGTGACGCCTTCCTGGAGCAGGCCTGCGCCGCCGCCAGCGTGCGGCTGCTGCGCTTCCCCGTTCGTCCCCACTACGCCCTAGGCGAGGTGCGCGCCGGGCTGGCATCACTGGATGGTGGCATCGGCCCCGACACCCCACCCACGCCTTCGACGCCGACCATCGGCCGGCCTGGGGCACGCCCGTGACCCCCGAGGCCTTCGTCGACAAGTGGCGCCACGTGAGCGTCAAGGAGAGCGCCGCAGCGCACTCCCACTTCGAGGACCTGTGCGAGCTGCTGGGCGTCGAGAAGCCGCTCGACGCCGACCCAGACGGCGACTGGTACACCTACGAGAAGCACGTCAGCAAGGCCGTCGGCGGCAAGGGCTACGCCGACGTCTGGAAGAAGGGCTACTTCGCCTGGGAGTACAAGGGCAAGCGCAAGAACCTGGACGACGCCTACCTGCAACTGCTGCTCTACCGCGACGACCTGGCCAACCCGCCGCTGCTGATCGTCTCGGACCTCGAGCGCATCGAGATCCACACCAACTTCACCGGCACCAACAAGCGCCTCTACAAGCTCACCCTGGACGACCTGCTCGACAGCGAGAACCGGGAGTTGCTGCACAAGGCCTTCACGGATCCGGAGGCGCTCAACCCGCAGCACCAGCGTCAGCGCATCACCGAGGACGCCACCGCCCGCATCGGCGCGATCGCCCTCAAGCTCCGCGATCGCGGCCACGACCCGCAGCGCGTGGCGCACTTCCTCATGCAGCTGGTGTTCGCACTGTTCGCCGAGGACGTCAAGCTGCTGCCCAACCACCTGGTGAGCGAAATCCTCGAGAAGACCAAGGGCAACCCGAAGCGTGCCCAGCAGTACCTCACCATGCTGTTCAACGCCATGGCCAGCGGGGGAGAAGTCCTGCTCCACGACGTGCCGTACTTCAACGGCGGGCTGTTCCAGAACGGCGAGGCCCTGGAGCTCACCAGCGAGGAACTCGGCATCCTCTACGAGGCCGCCCGGCTGGACTGGAGCGAGGTCGAGCCCGCCATCTTCGGCACCCTGTTCGAGCGCTCCCTGGACCCCCAGAAGCGCAGCCAGCTCGGCGCCCACTACACCAGCCGCCAGGACATCCTGCGCATCGTCCAGCCCGTCGTGATCGACCCACTGCGGCGGGAGTGGGCGGAGATCCGCGAGGAGGTTGAGAGGCGCCTCGATCGCGGCCACCACAAGAAGGCCGCCGAGCTCGTCGGCGCCTTCCTACAGAAGCTGCACAACGTGCGGGTGCTCGACCCCGCCTGCGGATCCGGCAACTTCCTGTACGTCGCCATGTAGCAGCTCAAGGAGCTCGAGAAGGAGGTCTCGGTGCTGGCGCAGCAGGTCAACGCGCCCAGCATGACCTTCGTGGGCCCCAAGCAGTTCTACGGCCTCGAGCTCAGCGTCTTCGCCGTCGAGCTCACCAGCATGGTCGTCTGGATCGGCTACCTGCAGTGGAGCCTCACCAACGGCCCCGGCAACTTCCAGACGCCCATCCTCGAGATACTCGACAACATCGTCCTGCACGACGCCCTGATGAACGACGACGGCAGCGAGTACGCGTGGCCGGAGGCCGACTTCATCATCGGCAACCCACCATTCATCGGCAACAAGCGCATGCGAATTGAGTTGGGATCCGCCTACGTCACGCGGCTCCGACAACTGTTCACCGATCGGCTTCCGAAGACAGTGGACTATGTCTGCTATTGGTTCGAGAAGGCGCGTGCCCGCATCGACTCTGGAGCGTCACATAGAGCTGGGCTTATCGCCACGAACAGCATTACCCAGTCTCGAAACCGAGTTGTCCTTGACCGTATTACCTCGGGTTCCGGCATCTTCATGGCATGGCCTGACCAGCCATGGGTGCTCGAAGGGGCATCGGTTCGCGTCAGCATCGTCGGGTTTGGTGTACACGGAAGCGGAGACTGCACGCTTTCGGGGGCAACAGTAGACAGGATCAACTCGAATCTCACCGCTTCACTGGCTCTGAGCCTTGCCCAGCGTCTACCGGGGAAGTCTCAACTCGTATTCGAAGGAATCTCCCCGGCCGGGCAGTTCGATGTTGGTGAGATGGTGGCCCAGACATGGCTGGACCTGCCGAACCCTAGCGGCGCTTCTAACCACGCCGTTCTCAAGCGCTATGTCGTGGCGAAGGACATCCTGGGCCGCGATCTCCACCGCTGGATTGTCGACTTCGGCAACATGAGTGAGTCCGAAGCTCGGCGATATGTCGTGCCCTTCGACTACATCGAACAGGCGGTCAAGCCAGGGAGGGCCGATAACCCACGAAAGGCCCGCCGCGATCGCTGGTGGATCTTCGGCGAGTCCAGACCCGCCATGCGCGAGGCCCTAGCCCCACTCGCCCGCTTCATCGCCACTCCGAAGACTTCGAAGCACCGCGTCTTCGTGTGGCTACCCTCGGGCACCCTGCCATCGAGTCTCCTCGCTGTGTTTGCCTAGAAGACGACTACTCGTTTGGAGTCCTCCATTCGAAGGTTCACCAGCTCTGGGCGCTAGGCCAGAACGTGTCACTAGAGGATCGCCCGCGCTATACGCCCACCGTCTGCTTCGAAACCTTCCCCTTCCCACAGCCGGGCCGGGAAGAACCGTCGCAATAGCCTCGTGGGCCAAGCACCTCGATGAGATTCGCAGGGGGATCCTCGAGAGTGACCCGAAGCTCACCATGACCAAGCTCTACAACGAGCTCGAGGAGCTCAAGGAGCACCGCGACAGCAGCCACCGCGCCTACCCCCTGCTGGTGGCCCACGAGAAGCTCGACGAGGCCGTGGCGGCCGCCTACGGCTGGGAGTGGCCGCTCGAGGACGAGGAGATCCTCAGGCGCCTGCTGGAGCTCAACCTGCAGCGCGCTACCGAGGAACAAGGAGGCCGACTACCGGTCAAGGACACATCAGAAGCCTGAAAGAACCCGCATGGGAGATTGGCCGTCGGGAGGAGAAATGTTGATGACCAAGACGACCGTGGCACTGACTATCGTGACCGGAGTACTGCTCGGAACCTATGCCTTCGCTGGCGACAAGTGGACGCAAGACAGTGGCATTCACTGTTCCAGCTCAACAAGGACCAGTTCTCGGGCGACAGCTACACGCTCATGTGCGCCAGCTTGTATGACTCAGCCGCAGAAGGCACGACACCACAGGACATCCGGGACTTGGTACGCAACCAGCTCGGCTTCATGGCTCCCGATTTCGACAAGAACACCGTCTTGCTCTGGTGCAAGGCTTCCCCACAGTCGGGTGCGCCGTACTTCTTCCCCATGGACCTTGGATACTCGTCGGATGGCTACAGCTACGACATCGGCTTCGGCGATTACCAAGAAATAAAAGGGTCATCGGGCAAGCTTCGAGGCGACGTCACACTGTTCTACGTCTTGAAGGGTGCCCAGTACGACAAGCCCTTCACCGTCTACCTCGACGACGACTCCGTCAAGGTGACGCTTCCTGCTCCATGAGCGATCGGGCCAGCAGGCCCGATCGCCTGTAGTTCTGCAACTATTCAGCCAATCTCCGAGGGCA
>CAVSGP010000009.1:0-155000 GCA_963727505.1 uncultured Trueperaceae bacterium
CTCCACGCCCGCTTGTAGGGCCGCTCGCTGGTGAGGGCGTCGTAGACGTCGACGATGGCGAACATGCGCGCCTTCAGCGGGATGGCCTCACCGGCCAGCTTGTCGGGATAGCCGGCTCCGTCCCAGCGTTCGTGGTGGCTACGGATGAGTTCGCGCGTAGTTGCGGGGAGGAACGGGATGTCGTGGCACATGGCCTCGCCGATGAGGGTGTGGCGCTTGATCACTGTGAACTCTTCCTCGGTCAGGCGGCCGGGCTTGAGGAGGATGGTGTCGGGCATGGCGATCTTGCCGAGGTCGTGGAGGTACGCGCCCCAGGTGATGGCCTGGAGTAGGTCGTTGTCGAGGCCGAGGGCGCGTGCGAAGCGCTGGCTCATCGCGACAACGCGGTCGGTGTGCCCTTTGGTCTCGAGGTCGCGGTACTCGAGCGCGAGTCCGAGCGCGCGGAAGGTGGCCTCACGCGTGGCCTCGATCTCGCGAAGGTGCGTGACGCGCTCGGTGATGTCGCGGGTGTTGATGACCACCCCTCGCACCGCGGGCTCGTCGCGCAGGTCGTGGCCGATCGCTTCGAACCAGCGCCAAGTGCCGTCCTTGTGGCGGAAGCGGTACCGCGGGATCGTGGCTGTGCCGTGGGTGTCGATGTCGCGCCGGAATTTTTCGCTGGCAGCGTGGTCGTCGGGATGGATGAGTCTGGCGAAGGGAGTGCCGATGAGTTCGTGCGGTGCCCACCCGACGATGGCCTGGGCTCCGTCACTGATGTAGGTCAGGGAGCCTTGGTTGTTGCTGATGGCGATGACGTCGGTGCTGCGCTCCACCAAGCGCCGGAAGCGTAGCTCGCTGGCGCCCAGAGCCCGCTGCGCGTTCCGCGCTTCGGACATGTCGCGGGCCACGACCAGGCGAGCTTCGTGCCCTTCGAACGTGAGCGGGCTCTTGTCCAGCGCTGCGACGACGATCGTTCCGTCCTTGCGGCGGATGTTGATCTCACCGAAGCGCCGTGCCCGGGTCTTCGCGGTGGCTTCCACGGTGGCGAGGTAGGCCGCGCGGTCCTCATCGGGCACGAGCGCGGTGGTCGGCGTCTTCACGAGCTCGTCGCGGGTGTAGCCCAGCAGATCGAGGGCGGCGCCGTTCATCTCCAGGATCTCCAGGGTGTTCGCGTCGTGCACCCACATCGGCACCGGGTTGTCTGCGAACAAGCGGTGGAAGCTCTCCTGGCTCCTGGCCAGCTCCTGCTGTGCCGTCACGCGCTCGGTGACGTCGCGGCTGACCGTGACGATCTCGGTGATGGCGCCGGTCTCGTTGCGAACGAGGGTGGCGTTCATCGCGAGCCAAACGTAGTGCCCGTCGGCGTGCCGGGTGCGGAACAGCGCGCTGGGGGACGCTGGTGTGCCCTTCGCGACGGCGCTGAGCTCGGCCTGGAGGCGCTCGCGGTCCTCGGGGTGGACGAACCGCCAGGGGTTCAGGTTGGCGTAGTCGTCCGGGTCGTACCCCAGGATGCGCTGAAGGGCGGGGCTGACGTAGAGCGGGTTGCCTTCCGGGTCGTGCCGCGCCACGATGTCGCTCGAGCGCTCCGCCAGCAGGCGGTAACGCCGTTCGCTCTCCTGCAGCACCTCTTGGGCTTGCACGCGTTCGTTGACGTCTTTGAGCACCAGGAGGACGTGGGTGGTGCGGTTGTGCTCGTCGCGCACCGGGGACAGACTCAGCGCAGCCCAGAAGGGGGCGCCGGTGGTTCGTTGGATGCGCGTCTGGAGTCTGACGTGCTCGCCGGCCGCGGCGACGCTCACGGCGCTGTCCAGGTCGTGCAGGTCCGTCCCCAAGGCGCCTACCCCGAGCGCTTCCAGACTCTCGAGGTCGTACCCGGTCAACGTCTGGAAGGCGTTGTTGACGTAACGGACGACGGGGCGGGGGGATGCGGCATCGAGTACCGCCAGGCCGGTCGGGATGCTGGTCACGATGCGCTCGCGCAGGCGCTGCGAGATCGCGTTGTACCGGTGGTCCTGACGGTGCCTGATGGGCACCGTGAAACCCGTGGGCGCGGGGTGCACCGCCACCGCCACGCAGTCGTCGACCGGCGCTGCGAACGCCTCGCCCAGGGGCACGTTGCGACCCGTGCTCGCCGAGATCCGCAGGGCGTTCTCGGCGCGGGGTAGCGCCTCGACCAACGCATGGCCCTGCAGGCGCTCCAGGTGCGCGCCGAGGATCTGGCGCGCCCGTACGTCGGCGTCCAGGATGCGCCCTGCGGCATCGAGGAACAGCAGCCCGACGACTTCGAGGCCGCGGAACTCGGTTGGGTTCTGGATTCGCGAGGCGGTCGGCGCGCTGTTCCCACGACCATCTGTGGGGTTTGCGGGGCTCATCGGTGGGTACCTCCCCCCGACAGATCGGTACTGGCGCCACCCTAGGGGGGACAGATTAGGGTCTCGTGAGAATCCCGTAAACGGATAGCCTGGCGGCGCTGCGGTGAGGTGGGTTCAGTGGAATGCCTCCAATGTGTAGGGAGCGGGCCTCGAACTGTGCGGCGCCGCGTGGTGGGAGGCCATGGCGTTCATGGGCAGAGCGCAACTGCGCAAGATGGATCGCGGGTTCGAGTCTCGCGCTGGGTCGTCTCCCTGGACGGAGCCTTGGGGGTGGAGCCTCCTTGTCAGGCCTGAATCGGTTGACTTGGGAAGCAACGATCGAGGGGAGAGGTGCCCAAGGGTTGTAGCCGACTCCAGGCATGGTGTCGAGCGATGAGTGCGCGGCGAGCCTGCTTCGGGCTCGCCGCGCGTGGATGGGTTCGGGTCGGGCCCCGGTGGCGAGGTGGGCGCGATGCGAAGGGTTCGTTGGTTAGAGGGCGATGCGCTCGAACCGGACCCGTTGGTTGCTTGCTGGGCTCAGCGCTGCTTGACGGGAAGGAGCGGGCATTGGAAGTAGGGGTAGGCGCCGCTCGGGTCGCCCTGCGTGATCGTGAGGTGGCCCAGAGCCTGTTGCTGCATGACGTCGTCGTACGAGGTCAGGACGGGTACGGTGCCGAGCTCCGCGAAGGCTGCCGGCGTCCACTGGGCGGTGTAGGCGGACCAGCGGCCGCCGTTGTAGAGAGGGTTTCGTGGACCGGCCTCGGAGACGGGGAGCTGTCCTGCGGGATTGTTGCTGTTGGTGATCTTGAACAGCTTGTCGAAGGACTGCTCGTTGCTGTCGTTGGGCGCGGGCAGCGTCGAGTTGCCCTTGGTGCCCCATTCCTCGCCGTCGGCGTAGATCCTGGGCATGAAGGCGGGTGCGTTCTGCGGCTGGAGCGTGACGTCGTCGAGTTGTGTCCCGCAGGCGGCTAGGCCGATCGCGACCGCAAGGATCGCGGCGACCATCGAAAAGGGGAGTCTCCTCATGATGTGCAACCTCCTCAGGTGTCTCGGCCGACCGTGCGGTTCGGCGAGGCGGTCAAGGTGTTGGGATCCCATCCGCAACGTAGCTTTCGGATGTCCCGAGAGGTTCCCTCGAAGTCTCGAGGAGGTCACGTCCTAGCGCGTCGGCACAATCTAGTTCGGGCGCGATGTCCACGACTCGGGGCAGCGCTTCTGTCGGTCCGGGACTTGTCAGGATCGAACGGGACTTCTGGGTTGTGGACGCAGAGAAGGGTCGGCTGGAGCGGGCCCGTGAACGGTTCGCCCTGGGTGAGGTCCCTGGACGTCGCTGAGGGTCTCGGAGGCCCAACGCTGCTCGAATCGGAATCCATCCGGTACCTGCTTCTGCCAGTGCAGGACGCGTGAGAAGACGGTCTACGCCAGGGCCAGTTCGTCGGTTCCATTCAGACGTTCGCCTGGCTCCTACGGTGCGGCGTGCAGCAACTCCGTGCCCCCTCTCCCTACCTGGCGCCTGCAACGCTTTGAAACGAGAGAATAGTCGTCTGAGCGCTCGCGCGTTTGCGTTGGGAGTTGACGGTTCGATGCCAAAGCCGAAAGAATGGTCGCAATAACGCTGTGCTGCACGTAAAAACTAGTTAATCGGCACTACCGCTGGTAGAGCGCTCATTCTTCGTCAGGTGATCGATTGGTCGCCCTGGTTGGTGTCCCTTGGTGGTGCCTCCAGTCAGATGAGGAGCGGTGGGAATCCAGGCGGTGCCACGAATGATGGCCGTTCTTGGCTGGCGATTACGTTCGCGAGTACGTTCGTGTCAGTCCCGGTCGGTCGGCTCACCACGGGGTCCGTGCTACACTGAACCTGTGGCGAACGTGACGCTTTCCATCGACGAGAATTTGTTGCGGCGGGCGCGCATTCGCGCGCTTGAGCGCGGCACCACGGTGAACGCGGTCGTGCGAGAGTTCCTCGAGAGCTACACCTCTGAAGAGGAGCGACGCGGGGCCCGCCGCCGTCTCGTCGAACACGCACGCGCGAGCGTTGCCGGCGCCGAGGGGGGCGGTCGCGACTGGACGCGCGAGGAGCTGTACGAGGGGCGCGTTCGTTGGCCTCGTTCCTAGACACCAACGTCCTCGTATACGCTGTGGACGCGTCCGAGCAGCGCAAGCGGGCGGCGGCTCTGGGCATTCTCGAGAGCGAGGCGCAGCATCTGGTCGTGAGCGCCCAGGTGCTCGAGGAGTTCTACTGGACGGCGACCCGGAAGCTGCGGCCGCCCCTGCCCGCGGACGAGGCTCACGCCATGGTGCGCGAGCTGGCCCGCGCGGCCGACGTCGTCGCGGTCGACGCGAGCCTGGTCGAAGAGGCCATCGACCTCGCCCGCCGGACCCCCCTGGCGCTCTGGGACGCTGCCATCGTGATCGCCGCCAAACGCGGCGGTTGCCGCGAGCTGCTCACGGAGGACTTGAACGACGGTCAGGAGATCGAAGGCGTGCTGGTGCGTAATCCGTTCGTGGAGTCCTGACGTTGGCGGCCCCGACCTTCGAGGCGGCGCGCGAGCGCCGGAGGCCGGTGCGAGTTCCCACGATTCTTGTTGGGATGGGATGGCCCAACGCCATGGGCGGATGAATGTTCGCGGAGACGCTGCGCTGGCCGCAAAAACTAGGCAATCGACACTACCGCTGGTGAGCGATGATTCTTCTGCAGGTAGTCAAAGGCTTGGTGAGTCGCCTCATCACCGGCGGCGAGCTCGTGGTTCTGGCGCGGCATGGTGGTTTCGTGCGCAGCCTGCGTTCACACCTCCGGTGAGAACGGAGCCTCCTTCGAACCGAGTACGGTTCACCCATCCTCACACGTCGTTCGTCAACCCGGCCCTTACGTCGCGGTGGTCCGCGTCGGTCGGGGGCGGGCTCACGACTTGGTAGGCGGTCATGAGGGTTCTGGCTGTGATCCCGCGCGATTGCCCGGCGGGGACGAAGGCCATCGCGCCCGGCTTCAAGGAGATTGCGTCTCCCTCCGATGTGAGTGTGCCTTCCCCCTCGAGCACAAGGATCGCAAGGTCGATGCCGGGTGCGTGTACAGGGATCCGCTGTCCGGGGTGGAAGCACACCAGCAGTGCTTTCAAGTGGGCGCCTTGCGCCAGGGGGACGGGAGTGAACGCATCGGGGCGGCATTGTTTTGCATCGAGGACGTTCTCGAACGATGCTACCTGGGAGTCTTCCTTTACGGCGGTCATCCTGGTGGAATACCGCAGCCTTGGCCGGTCCGGCCATGACCTGGGTCAAGCGAGGGGACCGTTCGAGGGTGGTTCGCATCCAGACCCACTCCAACCAGTGTGCGTTCATAGGTCGACACGGTCGTTGGGTCGCGCGTGGTTCCGCGCGGTCCGGTTGAGACGCCCCACGGCCGCGTGCTTGACGAAGCCGGATGATCTGGCGTATCGTCCACTCGTTGAGGAAACACTCAACGAGTGAGGTTACCGTGCCGACATCGACCAAAGACTCGACCCTGCATCCGCCCTCGCGTCGCGAGCGGGCTGAGGCCCGGCGTCAGCAGATCGTGGACTCGGCGCTGCGGCTCTTCGCGCTCCAGGGTTACGCAGCTACGACGACCAAGAGCATCGCGGAGGACGTCGGCGTGACCGAGGGGCTGATCTTTCACTACTTCCCGTCCAAGGCGGATCTGCTCCGAGCCGCCACGGGCCAGAGCCGAACCTTCGTCGGGGAGGTCCATGCCCTGCTTTCCGGGGCGGAGGAGCGGCCCGCACGAGAGGTTCTCGGAGAGATCGTTCTCGGATGGATCGAGGCCATGAGGCACCAGGAGAGCCTCGTGACGATGCTGCTGGTGGAATCCCAGTCCAACGAGGAGCTCGGTCAGGCGTTCCGGGGCGTAGTCGGCGAGCTGGTGGAGGCCATGGCGGCTTACCTCCGCGGGCGCGTCGCGGCGGGGGAGCTCCGGTCAGACCTGCCCACCGGCACGAGCGCGATGCTCTTCTTCTCCTCCCTGATGATGTTCTTCCTCACGAATCGCCACCTGGAGCCGGAGCCCTGGCGCCGGCATGCCGTTTCGTTCACCGCGGAGATGCTCGACACCTGGTTCCGGGGCGCTCTCGCCTCCGGGGCTCCCGGCAAGGTACCGCCGCTCGCGTTCGACCCTGGGGGAGGTGGATAGTACCCCGGTCATTCCCCTGTGGGTTCCGGGTCCTTGCGCCGGACGCCCGGCGGGGGGCTTCCTTCTGGCCGCCTATGTTCGTCGAAGAAATTGAGTAAGTACACACTCAGCCCCTCACCACTCTCGTTGCCGGAGATGCCATGACCCGATCGAACGACCACGAATCGCCGCCGCCGAGGAGGGCCCGAACTTGAGGCGCCTCGCCGACCTGGCCGCGAACCACGCCCCCCTCGTCATCGTCGTGTTCCTGCTGTTGACGATCGCGCTGGCCGTGAGCGCCAGCCACACCCAGACGGACAACGCCACCGATGCGCTCTATCCCGATCACTCTTCTGTGGCCGACCTCACGCGGAGGATCGGCGATACGTTCGGTCAGCAGGGGCGGCTGCTCATCGTGGTCGACGGAGACATCTACACGTCTGGCGCGCTCGAGGACATCCGCAAGTTGACCCACGAGTTGGAGCTCATCCCAGGGGTCACGAGGGTCACGTCGGTGGCGACGGCGAAGCGCCTGGCCGACGACGGCGGCTTCCTCTCCGTGACGGACTTGGTGCCCCGGTCGTCGTCCAAGCCCAGGGACCTTCAGGCGATCCGGGACTACCTGCAGACCTCGCCCATGTACCGAAACGTCGCGCTCGTGAGCAAGGACGGCCGCGAGGCGAGCCTCGTCGTCGAGTACCGGGACGGCATCGACGCGGCGGCCTTCGCAAGGGCGGTCGACCGCACGGTCGGCGGGGAATGGCCGGCCTCGTACGCGCTCGCCGGCCAGGCGTACACCAGCATGGAGCTGCAGGCCATCATCCGTCGCGACCTGCCGGTCCTGGCGGCCATCGCCATCGTCCTCATCGTGCTGATGCTGTTCCTCAACTTCCGGACGCTGCACGGCACGCTCCTGCCCTTCGCGCAGATCGTCGTCGGCGTCCTTTGGGGCATGGGCCTGTACCACCTCCTCGGCGGCAAGCTCATGGCGCTCACGGTCATCGGCCCGATCGCCGTCATGGCCGTGGGGAGCTCGTTCTCCCTGCACTTGCTGGGGCGCTACTACTACGAGCTGTCGCGCGGTGCGGAGAAGCGCGTGGCCGTTCGCCGGATGCTCTCGGAGACCGGGCTGGGCGTCCTCGTCTCGGGGCTCGCCATCTCCGCGGCCATGAGCACGTTCGTGCTGTCGGATCTGGCCATGGTTCGCGGTGTCGGTCTGATCGCCGCCCTGGGTGTCCTCTCCGTCCTGCTGGCCTCCCTGGTGCTGCTGCCGGCGCTGCTCAGCGTCCTGCCCTCCCCGAAGCGCGTGGACGATCCCGAGCGTCCCGGTCCCCTCGGAGCGGGCCTGAAGTCCGTGGCCGCGTTCGTGACGCATCGGCACTGGTGGATCGTGGCGGGTACCGCGCTTCTGCTGGTGGTGAGCCTCTGGGGAGCCACGCGGATCGAGGCCAACACCTCCGTCCTGGCGTTCTTCCCCAAGAACGGTCCGACACGCACGAGCGTCGCTGCGGTCGAGAAGGTGCTGGGCGGCTCGTCCTCGATTACGGCCTGGATCCAAGGCGACATCGGGGACCCGAAGGTGCTCCAGGCCATGGAGCGCTTCCAGAAGGCGGGTGCCGCGTTGCCGGGTGTGGGCAGCAGCCAGTCGATCGCCGACATCATGCGTGCGTTGAACGTCACGCTCGCCGGTCGGAACGCCCTGCCGTCGACCCGCCAGGCCGTCGCGCAGGAGCTGCTGCTCTACCAGTCGTCCGGCGACCCCAAGGACCTCAGCCGGTTCATGACGCTCGACGGTCGGCAGGCGATCGTCACCTTCATCACGCGCTCCATGTCGACCGGCGAGTCGGCCCGCCTGGAACGCCAGCTCGCCGGACTGGCGAAGACAAGCTTCGGCGGCCTCGCCCGGGTTCGATTCGTTGGGGAACCGCTCATGGAGCGCGACATCGAGCGCGCCATGGGGCACGACTTCCGGATCAGCCTCACGTTGGCCATAGCGCTGGTGCTCCTGATCGACGGCCTCGTGCGTTCGGTGCGTGCCGCCTTGGTGACCATCCTCGCGCTCGTGTCCACGGTGGCGCTGCAGTACGGCCTCCTCGGTTGGCTGGGCATCCCCCTCAACCTTGCGACCATGCTGATGGGAGCGCTCGCGATCGGGGTCGGAGACTACGCCATCCACCTGACGGTGCGCTACATGGAGGAGCGTCGTCGGGGCGCGGATCCAGAGACCGCCATCGAACACGCCCTGTTCACATCGGGCCGCCAGATCGTCTTCACGGCCCTGACGCTCGGCGCCGGCTTCGGCGCCCTCATCTTCGCCGATTTCGTGCCCGTCTCGACGCTCGGGGCGCTCATGGTCGTGACCGTGGCGCTCGTGGGCCTGTCGACCCTGACCCTGCTGCCCGCGGTGACCCTTGTCGCGTTCCGCAACCCACACGCGCGTCTGCGGCCTGCATCGGAGGACTGAAGCCATGACTGAACGATCCCTCGCCACTCGTCGTTGGCACGTCCCGACCGCCCCCGGGGCACCGCACTCGAAGGCCGCGGCCTCGCTCCGCGGCCTTCCGATACGCGCCCTGGTCGGCGCTGTGGCCCTGCTCGTCCTTTGCGCCGCCGGCACCGTGTCGGCCCAGGCCTACGCGACAGCAGCCGAGGTCATGCGCGCGGTCGATCAACGGCCCACGCCGGCCACCGTGGAGTCGACCCTCACCATGACCATCACCGCGGGTGGAGGCCAGAGCCTGAGCAGGACCATGAGCATGTGGTCCGCGGGCGACGACCGCCTCATCAAGTTCACGGCTCCCGCCAACATCGCTGGCTCCGGCTTCCTCATCATCAAGCATGCCGACGGGAGCGACGGGACGATGGTGTACCTGCCCGCGCTCGGCCGCGTGCGCAGGATCGCCGCCGGGCAGCAGAGCGACTCCTTCTTCGGCTCCGACTTCTCCTACGAGGACATCACCGGAATCACCTTCAACGACTACGCATGGAAGCTGGAATCGATCGGCGCCGGCCCTTCGTACGTGGTGCGCGGCGAACGCAGGCCCGGCGCCGGGTCGAGCTACCCCGAGCTGGTCGTCCATGTCCCCGAGAGCACGCTCATCCCGACGCGCATCGAGTACGACCGTGACGGCGAGGTCGTCAAGGTTCTCACCGTCTCCGACGTGCGCGCGGCTGGCGACTACCTCATTGCGGGCAAGCGACGCATGGAGAGTTTGAGCTCCGGGAACGTCGACAGCTTCACGGTCATCGAGCAGACCGATGTCAAGGTCGACACGACCATCCCGCCCGAGGTCTTCAGCGAACGCTTCCTTAGGCGCTGACGTGCGGCGAGTCATCGGATGGATCGTCACGATACTGCTGGTTTCGAACGCCGCCGCCCTCGCCCAGGCGAGCGTGACACTGGGCGGCGAGGTCCGCGCGCGCTTCGGCGTTGCGGCCGACGGCAGCCTGCCCGTCGCCGCCGCTCAGCTCGAGCTCGATGCGAAAGGGGAGACCGGGTCCGGCCTGTTCCCGGACGCCTCGTTCAACGCGTCCCTCCTCGCCCGCTACGATGCTGCCGCTGGGACGAGCGAGGTACGTCTGGGTGACGCGTACGCCACCCTCTATCTCGGCGACCTCGAGCTCTCGCTGGGGCAGCAGACGGTCTCGTGGGGAACGACCGTCGGCATCAACCCGGTCGACATGGTCAACCCGCAGGACCGCAGCGTTCCGCCCGAGAGCGACAAGCTCCCGGTCCCGATGCTGCACGGCAGCTACTACGCCGGTGATGTCGCCACCATCGAGGCCGTTCTCGTCCCCGTGTTCATCCCGTCGACCGCTCCCTCCGAAGCCTGGCAACCGTCCCGAGCATCTCCGCAGGCGGCGGGGGTCCCGATCGTCGGCCGCCTGCCGATCCAGAACGTCCTCCCGGCGACCGAGGTCGGGAACGTCCAGTTCGGCGTTCGTGCGACCGTGAAGCTGGAGGCGCTGGACGTGAGCGCGACCTACTTCCACGGTTTTCGAAGTCTGCCCACCGTGCAGACGACCCTGAAGCCCGGCCCACGACCCGGTACCTTCGTGCTGCAGCCCATCGCGCGCTATGACCGCGTCGACGTCGTTGGAATCGACGCCTCCGCCGTGGTGCAAGACGTCGTCTTGCGGGGTGAGGCGGCATACACGTTCACGGCCGACCCCAACGGCATCGATCCGGCGATCGGCAACCCCTCTTGGCAGGCCGTCGCTGGAGGGGAGTACGCCTTCCCGGGCGGGCCCCGGGCCATCGTTCAGGGCGTTCTCGACGTGGACGAGCCGGACGCTGGAGAAGACCCGAAGGCCCGCTTCAAGACCATGACCATGCTCAGTTACCAGCCCACCGCCCGCACCCAGATCGACCTCGGTTGGATGCAGAACCTCGACGGAAGCGGATCCCTCCAACCCAGGCTCTCCTACACGTTCGCCGACGGCGTCGTCGGGCACACGGACGGCTACGTGTTCTACGGTGCGGACGGCACCGAGTTCGGAGGGTGGCGAGGGAACACGCAACTGCGGCTGGGGCTCGCCTACTCCTTCTGAACTTGAAGGGGACACTGGCTCCGTGTTGCCAGGCTTGCCGCGCTCGAGCGCGGAGCTGGTGAGACGCCTCGTGCTGGATGGCGCCCGGCCTCCCGGTATGCCGATCGCCCTGGAACCGTTTGGGGTGTCAGGCCACCCGTTCGAACGAGGGCTGGGGCCGCATCCCGACCCATTCCCTCCACAGGGAGAGCGCGCCCGGTCCGATGCGGACGCGCTCTGGGACTGGTGCGGGAGTCTCGGGGCTTGCGCCGCACCGGCGACCTAGGCGAGGGCCGTCACCGGCCAGGCCCTCAACGGATCTCGGTCACGCTGTTCCCGTTGTAGTTGGTGGTCCAGATGTTGCCGTTGGCGTCCGCCGCCACCCCAGTGGGGTTGTTGAAGCCGTAGCTGGCGCCGGAGTGGACGGTGGGGTTGGTGTAGTTGCCTGCGGGGAGCTCCGTCACGCTGGTCCCGAGGTTGTTGGTGATCCAGATGTTGCCGTTGGCGTCCGCGGCCACCCCATAGGGAGCGTTGAAGCCGTAGCTGGCGCCGGAGTAGATGGTGGGGTTGGTGAAGTTGCCTGCGGGGAGCTCCGTCACGCTGCTCCCGTGATAGTTGGCGATCCAGATGTTGCCGTTGGCGTCCACCGCCACCTCAAAGGGAGCGTTGAAGCCGTAGCTGGCGCCGGAGTAGATGGTGGGGTTGGTGTAGTTGCCTGCGGGGAGCATCGTCACGCTGTTGCCGTTGTTGTTGGCGATCCAGATGTTGCCGTTGGCGTCCGCGGCCACCCCATAGGGAGCGTTGAAGCCGTAGCTGGCGCCGGAGTAGATGGTGGGGTTGGTGAAGTTGCCTGCGGGGAGCTCCGTCACGCTGCTCCCGTGATAGTTGGCGATCCAGATGTTGCCGTTGGCGTCCACCGCCACCCCATAGGGAGCGTTGAAGCCGTAGCTGGCGCCGGAGTAGATGGTGGGGTTGGTGTAGTTGCCTGCGGGGAGCATCGTCACGCTGTCGCCGTTGTTGTTGGCGATCCAGATGTTGCCGTAGGGGTCCGCCGCCACCCCATAGGGAGCGTTGAAGCCGTAGCTGGCGCCGGAGTAGATGGTGGGGTTGGTGTAGTTGCCTGCGGGGAGCATCGTCACGCTGTCGCCGTTGTTGGTGATCCAGATGTTGCCGTAGGGGTCCGCCGCCACCAGATTGGGAGAGTTGATGCCGTAGCTGCTGCCGGAGTACACCACGACGCCGGGGGCCACCTTGACCGTGGCGGTCTGGGTGGTGGGGGTGGTGCCGGTTCCGCCTGTGGCCGTCAGGGTGAAGGTATAGGTCGCGCTGCTGCTGGTGCTGTTGATCGGCAGCGTGACCGTTGCGGCGCTGGCCGTCTTCAGGTCGACGGCCCCCGAGTAGGCTGTGCCGTTGATCTTCACGCCGGTGGTGGGGCTGACCGTGAGGCCGTAGTCGGTAACGGCGCTGCCGTTCCAGGTCAGGGTAACGGAAGCGCCGGCTGCGGTGAGCGTCGTCGAGTTCGAGGAGAACGACGCGATCTTCGGTGCGGGCGCAGGCTGCTGGCTGCAGCCTGCGATGAGGAGGGTCAGGGTGAGCGCTGCGGCGATGAGGGGACGACGGTTGTTCACGGCTGCCTCCGGATGCTGGCGCCGTCCGTTCGATATCGACTCGCTCGGCGGGGTCGTGTGACGTTCCGCACGGGCTGCCTATTGGTACCGAGCCGAGACGGCTGCGATCACGACGTGTGGGACCTTGCAGGTAGAACCGCTCGGGCAGAACCGTTCCGGCGGTACCGTTCAGGCTCGACTTCTCAGGTCGGAAGTGTACCCTTCGGCGCCACGGCGGCCTGTAGCCGCGACACATTCGTCTGGTTGACGATGGGTCAACCGCCGTTGTGGGAGTGGAGTGGCGCGGGTTCCGTGGACGCCGTTGCGTTTGGTGCCGGGTCCCCCTGCCGCCAATCCCGACGCGAGCCGGCGAGGTGAGCGTGTTGAACGTTGCCGGGTAGGACTCTGGCCAACACATCGCCCCTGATCCCGATGTGCGCTGTCTCTTCGAGGTTCTGGATGGCTCCGGCGTATGCGGCTACGGTGGTGGTACTGCGTTGAGGAACTGTAGGAGAGCGTGTTCGTCGGTCAGGTCGCCGTAGAGGACGGCGATGGCTTGTCCGTGGTGTTCCCAGAGCAGGGCAGGCGAGGCATAGATGCCGAACTCGAGGGCGGCTCGCGGGTACGTGAGGAGGTCGATCTCGTCGACATGGAGGTCTCCGGCGTCCAGAGCCCGAAGACCTTCGCTGAGCCCGTTCCGTGCTCGTTGGGACCGTGGTGAGGTTCCGGTGATGAGGAGGACGAGACGCAGACCCTGTTGGGGGGACGTGAGCATGTTGGTTTGGTCCCCGTTCTTCGGAGGTGGGAGCGTCATGTTCCGTCGCTCGGTTCGACCGGATGCTCGTCGGGTCGAGTTGCTCGTCCCTGCCCTGGTCTTCGCTCATGGACGATGGTTTCCAACTGGCTCACGGCCTGTCGGTCGGCTTCGGCGTCATCGTCCGCGTCTGCCCTGAGCGAGTCCTGGAGGCGCGACTGTTCTGCGGTCAGTTCTTGCAGTCTTGCTTCGGTTGCCTCGAGTTGGCTTTCGAGGCCGCGGCGCTTCTGCCGGCGTTCTCTCAGGGCTCTGCGTTGCTGGTCTGCCTCTTGGTTCTCCGCGAAGAGGCGTGCCGTTCCCATGAGGACTTCGCTCCCGAGGTCGTAGACGTCGGCAAGGTCGATGCCCTCGCTCGAGAGCAGGAGTTCGCGCACCTGATTGGAATGGCGGGTCCCGCGGGACTTGACGATGGAGAGGGCGCGGTTGCGTTCTCCCCCGATGATGCTGTAGTCCAGTGCGATCCAGGTGTCGGCGAGGGTCGACGTGAGGGTGACGGTCTCGTCAGCGCGGCTGGCGCCGTGCTGGAGGAGCGATGTGAGGACGGTGGTGACGCCGTTGGCGCGCGTGGTGTAGAGGACCTGTTGGATGCTCAGGTAGGCGTTGTCGCTTTCGGTCGTCTTGAACAGGGCGGAGACGGGGTCGATGACGAGGACCTTCGGGCGCATCTCTTGGATGAGGTTCTGGAGCGCCAGGACGTGTGCTTCAGGGATGGATGTCCAGGCTGGGACGGCGTGGAAGGTCAGGGTGTGGTCGTCGACGTAGGGCTGGAGATCGAGGCCGATGGAGGTGGCATCGCGGATGATGACCTCGGCGGGTTCGTCGTAGCTGACGAACAGCGCGCGCTCGCCGCGTTTCGCGGCTTCCGCGGCGAAGTGGAGCGCGAGGTTGGTCTTCGCGGTGCCTGGGGCTCCCGAGATCAGCGTGGTGGAACCTACGTAGACGCCACCACCGAGGATGTCGTCGAGGCGGGGGATCCCGGTGGACATGCGTTGGTAGGAGGCCGGTTGCTGTCGGGTTGGCGTGTAAACGTGGTAGGGGAGATGGAATCCGGCGCCGTCGAGGATGATGGGGATCTCGTTGGTGGTGTGGGCGGATCCGCGGTACTTGAGGATGCGCAGCCGCCGTATCAGGTGGCGACGCTCGAGTTTGGCGGTGAGTTCGATGACGGTGGGGAGAGCGTACTTCGCCGCTTCGACGTAGTCGGTGCCGGCGAGCCGGGGGCTGGGCGGTTTGCCCGTCACGATGGTCGTGACGTTGTTCCTGAGGCTCCACTCCTGGATGTTGCGGATCTGTTGGACGGCCGTGCTGGTGTCGTGCTCGTAGGCGAGCAGCTGGTCGATGCCGTCGAGCACGAGCCAGATGGGTTGGTCCGGTTCTGTGAGGGTGGGGACCACGTTGAGGAGGGCCTCGACGTCGAAGCTGCCCGAGGAGGCTGCGTTGGTGGGGGGGCGGGCGTCGAGGAGGTGGAGGTGTGGGTTGTTGGCGAGGGTGTGGCCCCAATCGAACGATGCGGCGTTGGCGGTGAGACCCTCGGTGGTCTCTTCGAAGGAGATGAAGACGGTGGGTTCGTTCCGTTCTGCGGCCTGCGCTGCGATCTGCAGGCCGAGGTTGGTCTTCCCGGTGCCGGGTGACCCGACGAGGAGGGTGGCGCCGGCGCTGGGCAGGCCGCCGTTGGTGGCGTTATCGAAGCCTGGCAGGCCGGTGGCGCGCTTGGATCTGTGGTCTGAGGTCGTCATGGTTCGCCGCGTTGTCTGGGGAAGGTGTGTGGGGGAGAGGTCATGGTGCCTCGGGGACGGGAAGGGTCGCGTGCTCGTGGAGTAGCCACCGGAAGTCCTCCTCTTGGAGCGGGATGCCGAAGTGGAAGCCTTGCCCCTGGGGGCATCCGAGCACGATGAGTTCTTCTCGTTGCGCGGTGGTCTCGATGCCCTCTGAGGTGGCCACGGCGCCCAGGCTGTTGGCGAGTTGGATACTGGTCTGGACGACGGTGTGGCTGTAGTCGTCGGTGAGCATGTCCTTGATGAAAGCGTAATCGATCTTGAGTTCGTCGAAGTGGAAGTGCTTGAGGTAGGAGAGGGAGCTGTAACCCTTGCCGAAGTCGTCCAGCGCGAGGCGAACGCCGAGGTCGCGGAGTGCGTCGAGTTGGGAGCGGAAGACGGACGCTTCGGTGACGAACACGGACTCGGTGATCTCGAGCGTGAGGCTCGTAGGGGAGAGGCCGTGGTGCTCGATGGCGTCTCGGACTTCGGCGACGAGGGTACCAGTGCGGAACTGTTCTACGGAGACGTTGACGGCGACGCGGATCATGTTCAGGCCCTGGTCTTGCCATCGTCGGAGGGCAGCGCAGGCCTCGTTGAGCACCCAGTTTCCGATGGGTGTGATGAGTCCGCTCTGTTCGGCAGCGTCGATGAAGCTCCCTGGGAGGAGGAGGCCGCGTTGGGGGTGGTTCCAGCGGATGAGTGCTTCGGCGGCGAGCAGGGTGCCCGTGGTGAGGTCGACCTTGGGTTGGTAGTGAAGTTGGAACTCGTTGTGGTCGAGCGCTTCACGGAGTTCGTGGGCGAGTTGGGCCTGTTTCCGGATCCGCCGGTCGAGATCATGTGTGAATCGCGCGTCACGGACGATGGGGTCCTTGGCGATGCTGTGGAGAGCCACTTCTGCCTCTCTCACGAGTTCCGATGCCGGGCGCTCGTCGGACGCCAGGTCGGTCATGCCGATGTGGAACGAGACCGGGATGGGCACGTCTTCGATGAGATAGGGCGGGGAGGAGCCCACCTCGTCCATCCATGCACGGATGGCATCGGGGCGCATGCCCTGCGGATCACCGAAGGGGATGAAGACGGCGAAGGTGTCGCCGTCCACGCGACCGACGATGGCTTCGGGGTCGAGATGGTCGCGCAGTCGCTCTGCCACGGCCTGGAGAACGGCGTCCCCGCCAGCGAAGCCGTGAGCGTCGTTGACGCCTCGGAAGTGGTCGATGTCCATGAAGGCCACGACGCCGTGTTCGGGCCAGCCGTTGGTCTGGAGGAACGCGTCGATCGCACGGACGAAGCCGTTCCGGTTGTCGAGCCCGGTGAGCGAGTCTGTGAAGGCGATCTCTACGAGGCGGTCGCGGGCTTCCCTCTGCTCGGTGACGTCGATGTGCATGACGACGGCGCCGACGTCTCCCGGAGGCTGCTTCCTGGTGGCGTTCGCCAACAATCGATACCATCGGGTGCCGGCCGGGCCGGGACACGGGTACTCGAAGGAGAAGCTCTCCGTGGCGTCGTTGAGCACCTCGAGGATGCCGTTCCGGATGGTCATGGCTTCGGGAGCGTCCTTGGCTGCTGCTTCGCAGACGGCGAGGTAGTTGCTGCCGACCCCGTAGTCGGGGTCGCGGCTGCCGTTGTCGGCTCCGTACACCCGCCATCGCTCGTTGACGTCGAGGATGGTGCCTTCGTGGTCGAGGACCGCGATGTTGGCGGGCAGCGAGTTGATCAGGGCCCGGCTGGCGCCGAGGGCCTCGTCGAGGCTCCGGTTGGCGGCGTGGAGGTCGGCCATGAGGCTGTCGCGCTGGAGGGCGAGGCTGAGCTGGTGGGCGATGGCTTCGGCGAAGACCTCCGCGTCGTGATCGAGGTCGAGCGGGTCCCGGGTGAAGAGCTCGAGGACCCCCTCGAGGCGCGCGAGGCTGGTGAGCGGGACGGCGAGGCAGCCGCGCATGTCGAGCTGGCGGAGGTAGCTGGTGTCGTGCGCGGTGTCGATGCGGGCGTCGCGGACGATGACGGGCTTGTGCGTGCGGGCGGCCTCGCCTGCCATGCCGTATCCGATGGGGATGGTCGGTACGGGGTCGGGGAGATGCCGGACGCCCAGGGGCTGAAGGTTGCGCCGACTCGGGTCGAACCGGAAGATCGCGACCCCGTCGACGTCGAGTTCGTTGGTCAATGCGTCCAGGACGGTCTCGACGACGCTGCTGATGGGAGTGTCGAGGAGGATGGCGGTGTCGAGGTGGTGGATGGCTCGGAAACGCGAGAGCTGGCTCTCGAGCCGGCGGTTGAGCTCGGCGGCCCTGCGCTGGGCATGGACGCGTTCGGTGATGTCTTGCGCGACGACCAGCCGCGCCTGGGTTCCGTGGAACGTCAGGCTGTACGTGGTGATGTCGACGTCGATGGCGGTGCCATCCTTGAGCGTGTGGACCCAGACCCCTTCGTTGCCGTCTCGGTCGTCGGGGCGCTCTTCGAGGTACGACAGGAGCTTGGACCCGTCTCCGGGAGGTCGGATGTCGGCAAGCCTCATGGCGAGGAACGCGTCCTCGCTGTAGCCGTAGCGCTGCACCATGGCGTCGTTGACAGCGAGGAAAGCGAGCGTGGTGGCGTCGTAGACGTACATCGGCAAGGGGTTGCGCTCGAACAGGTTGCGGAAGGCGTCTTCGCTGGCCTGGAGAGCCTGTTCGGAGGCGCGTCGCGCGCTGACGTCCTGTTTGATCGCGACGAAGTGGCTGACGGTTGCTGTGCCGTCGCGCACGGGCGTGATGGTCTGCTCTTCGTGGTAGACGCTGCCGTCCTTGCGGCGGTTCGTGAGTACGCCGCGCCACACGTGCCCGGCCGAGATGGTTTCCCACAGCTCGCGGTAGAAACGCTCGTCGTGCGCCCCTGACTTCAGCAGGCTGGGCTTGTGCCCGACCGCCTCGTGCTGCTCGTAGCCGGTCATGGCGGTGAAGGCGGGGTTGACCCACTCCATGGTGCCGTCGGCGTCGGTGATGACGATGGCGTTCGCAGCCGCTTCAAGTGCAGCGGTCTGGAGGGTCGCCTTGGCAGCGGAGCTTACGAGGGCGTCACGGAGCCTGTGCTGCTCGCTCGCGTTCCGAACGTCGGTGCTGTCGCCCTTCTGGCGGGCGGCGTCCGTGAAGATCACGGAGGATGGGTCGGCGGCCGGGAGCGCGGCCTCGGCGCCAGACGTCGCTTCCTCAGCGCCGGCATCGCGCAGAGAACTGCGGTTCGTTCGCGCTTTCCTTCGGGCCATGGCCCCAGGCGCCTCTCGCGGACCCATGCAGCGAACGGTGAAGTTATGGGGATGTACAGGCGAGGGCGTCGTTCACAATGGGTGCAGGGTCGCTACCGACCAACCCTGATCTAGTAGAGCACACGCACTCTTACGAGAAAATGACTTCTGTCCCAGACAGCGGGCAGGGCGGTGCGTTGGCATGCGCTCACGTGCCTTTGCAGGACACGATGCCTGTCGGCAAGGCACGAGACGTCAGGCTGACACGCGGTTGTCGTCTGCAGCATGGATCGCTCCCGATCCGGCGCGTCGCTTGCGCCGCACGCTCGAAGCCTTGGCGGCGTACATGGCTTTGTCGGCGACCGCCAGCAGAGCCTCGATGGTGACGCCGTCGACGGGATAGTGCGCAACGCCGAAGCTGGCCTTGATGATGATGGGCATGCCGTCGATGATCGGTGGGTGCGCGAGGCTCTTTCGGTAGCTCCTCACGATCCGCGTGCTGTCCGCCACGGTGACGTTGTTCATCAGGACGACGAACTCGTCGCCTCCGAAGCGGGCCAGCAAGTCGCTCTCGCGTGTCAATCGTCGCAACCGAGCGGCCACGCGGCCCAGCACCACGTCTCCCACCGCGTGGCCGTGCTGGTCGTTGATACCCTTGAAGTCGTCGATGTCCAAGAAGACAAGGGCGGGATTCCAGTCGTGCCGCCTGGCGAGCGCTAGCATGTGCGCGGCTTCGAGCAGGAAGTAGCGTCGGCTGGCGAGCCCGGTGAGTGCATCGTTGTTGGCGCGGTCCAGCAGGTCGGCCTCCTGCTCCTTCTGCGGGGTGATGTCCCGCTGAGCGACCAGAGCTCCCCGTTGCCCGTCGGCCAGGGGCGTGGCGTTCAGCAGGAACCAGCGAACGCGGGATGCGCGCGCTTCGAAGTACTCGTAATCGAAGCGGGGCAACTGGCCCTGGAGCACCCCGTCGATCCCTGCCAGGATCCCGTCCACGGCGCCCGAGGAGACGCCATGCTCGGACTGGAATGCCTCCCGGACGTGGTGCCCGACGAGGTCCCGTGGATCGGCCACAACGTTGGGTTCGGTCTGCCACACGCTGTTGGTTGCCACGATGATGCCGTCGCCGCCCAGAACGGCGATCTGGTCGGTCATGGCGTTGAGGGCCGTCTGTAGCGAGACCTGCTCTTGCATTCTGATCCGTGCTCCTCACTGCTAATCCGGAGCCTGCGCATGCCGGGGCGGGCCGGTTGGTGTGCCCCGTCGTCGTCTTGGGAAGGTGGTGTGAGGCGTTCCCCCGTCGGCGTGCCGCCGTTAGCCCCCCGCGCGAGCGCACTGCCATCCGAGAGAGTTGGTGGCTCGCGGTCCTTCTCGGGGGTCGAGAAGGCCGTGCCATAGAGCGCTCGCGATCCTACTTCGTCAGGCTAGTGCCCATGCGTCGGGGCGGGTAGATGCCGCTAGACCGGTAGCACTGGGGTTACGACACTAACGGGCTCGGGGTCGCGTCGGAATGGTTGCCGTGGGCCTCTCGCTGACGACTCGATCGGTTCGATGCCGGGGCTTGCGTGTATAGCTCGTGACATTTGGCGACCCCGAGCGGAGTGGGAGGACTCCGCTCGAGGTCGCAGAGGATGGGGCCTTTCCCGTCCGGCTATACGCGTCGGACCTGGAAGGCGCGGACGATCAGGAGGAGTACTCCGATGCCCAGGAGGACATAGATGACGCCTCCGAAGGTGGTCGAGGTGATGAGCCCTAGGAGCCACAGGATGATCAGGACGACCGCGATGGTCAAGAGCATGTCGATTCTCTCCTCACACGGCGAGGCTTCGGAACGTTCTCTTCTAGGGGGATTCGGCCTTCGAAACGTCGGCCACGTCCTCCTCGTTGATGTTGAAGGTGCCCTGAGTGGTTTGGATGACGGTCTTCCGGGAGGTGTTGGTGGGATGGCGGATCAGCGTCCCTACCAGCTCTTCTCCCTCGTCGAAGTACCAGGGCCCGAAGTGGACCTTGATCGCCAACGAGGGTCGCAGGAGAACCAGACGATGGGGAGCCGGGTCGGTCGCACCGGCCGCGAGACCGTGCCAGACCGTCGGCGGAGTACCAGGCTCAGCGAGCTGCTGCGTCGGTGCGCGGTGCGCTGGGATCCCCATGCTCGTCGCCTCCCCACTGGTTGTGCTCCCTGGATGCGCCGTCGTTGGGCGTGTGATGCGTGGCCGATGGGCGGCTGCTCCCCAAGCGCCCACGGGTGGGGCGCGCTTTCCCAATTGGCGGACGCCAGGGTTCTTGCTATCGAGGCTAGGCCCGCGACGAACGGCAGACTAGAGGCGTGGTGGCTATCCGGGGTGGGGTCGTGACCTCAGGACTGACGACGGGTGTTCGTTCGAGGCGGTGTCCTGATGTGGCTGCAACGTAGGCGGTGACCGTGCCGCCGGTCGTTGGCACGAACGTCAGCCAGGTGCCGAACGTCCGGGGCAGGGGAGGCGTGTCACGTGAGGGGCCCGAAGGGCGGCCCCCGATGATAATGGGGGATGGAGGCGAAGGCACCTCCCATCCCAAGCTGTAGGCAGGAGAACGGCCATGTCGAGGTGCAAGAGAAGCGACGAGCTCGAAGTGCATCACAAGCGGCGTGGCAAGGGCAACCGCCTGTCCAACGCGACAGTATTGTGTCGGCCTTGCCTCGAGAAGACGCCCTTCTACGGCCTGTCAGGCCCGAGCCCCGAGCCCTTCACGGAGACGACGAGACGGCAGGCGATGGAACGGGCAGGCAACCGCTGCCAGTGCACGAGCTCACGTGACTGTCATTGACGCGGCGCAACGGGGGGTCTCGACTGCCGTTGCGAGACCGTTCGCCGCGGCGTAGGCGATGGGTACGATGATCGTTGCGGCCCCCGGTCTGACCTCGGCATCGAGCGGCGTGTGACCGAGCGGTTCGCCGTCGATCTGTACCTCCAGTGGGGGTGTGGCGGTGATGCGGATATGTGACGCTGAGAAGGTGGTGATGCCGCGGTCGTTCCTCACGTGCCGGGAGAACACTTGGTACGCTAACCGGGCCAGCCCGCCGGCGCTTGCGGCAGACACGACGGCCAGGTCGAGCAAGCCGTCGTGCGGGCTCACGCCGCGACCGAAATCGATACCGAGGTCGGGGAACGCACCGACATTGAAGATCATGGCCGTGTGCGCGTGGAACGATCGCTGCACCCCGTCGATCTCGAGATCGACCCGTGAGCGCTTCAACGTGAAGAGGTTCTTCACGCCGGACGCCACATACGCGAACCGTCCCAGCCTGTCCTTGCTGGCACGGGGCGCATCCCCGATGAGTTGCGCGTCCCACCCCGCACCCGCCACCAACGCGAAGTAGCGATCCTGCTTCGGCAGGTATCCGACGTCCAGCGCCACCGCTACGCCCGTCATCGCCGTCTCGAGGGCCGTCTCCGGGTCGGGACCTATGCCGAATGCGCGGGCCAGTAGATCGGCCGTGCCTCCTGGGATGATCGCGAGCGGGACGGCGCGCTCGTTGGCGATCAGTCCGCTCATCGCCTCCATGACGGTCCCATCGCCCCCGCCCGCGATCACCAGGTCGGCCGTGCTGTCGCGGCTCCATTCGAAGGCGTCCCCGCTCTTCTCGGTCAGGCGCACCTCGTAGGTCGCGTCCGTTCGCGCGAGTCTCGCGTCGACGAGCTGGCGCAACGCCTCGTGGCCGCCCCCTCCAGCCACCGGGTTCACGATGACCAGTACATTCCTAGCTTCGCTCACGATGTCCACCATAATGCGATGCGTAGCCTGTGTGGGCTCCGAAAGGCCGACGCGCATCCCACGTGGGTTCCTAGGTCATGACCAGATTCATGATCGCCTGCAATTCATCGTGAGCCAGCGACTTCGTGTTGATCTCGCTGTCGTTCCGCGCTCTCGAGACCTGGACGACCGCCTCGTCGTACACGACCCAGAAGGCATCTTCGCCATCCAACCGCGCGTTTTGAACCGCCAGGTACAGGGGCCTCAGCCGGTCCGCGACACTCGTGCACAGGGAAGCTGCTGCCGGGTCCATCAGGCTCGCCGACCCTGGAAGACGCGCACCAGCAGTAGCACTACGGCAACGATCAGGAGGATATAGATCACTCCGCCGAGGGTCGTCGACGTAACGAGCCCCAGGATCCAGAGGATGATCAAGACGACCGCGATCCCCACCAGCATGATGTGTCTCCTCGCTCGCGCCGAGGCGCGCTAGAACGCATGTCCGCAATGGGCTGGAGCGTGCCCTGCTCTTCTACCTCCGTCGCCCGCTGCAGGTGTGACGAGAGGGGTGCGGCGCGAACCTCAACATAGGAGCCTCGCTCGGGGTCGACCAGATGTCGGTGTACTCTTCGGGTTGGGGTCAGGACCTCCCCGTGCGGGTGACCGACGCGCGACCGGGAGTGCCGCGGGGATTATGATGGCCGCATGACTGATCGCGATCCCGCCGTTCCCGCCCATAGCGACCGAGCGGGGACCGGTGTCCGTGGCCTCGACACCATCCTCGATGGTGGCCTTCCGCGCGAGTGGATCTACCTTGTGAAGGGTGCACCTGGTACGGGGAAGACCACGTTGGGACTCCAGTTCCTGATCGAGGGGGTTCGATCGGGTGAGCGGGTGCTGTACGTGACGCTGTCGCATACCGAGCGGGAGCTTCGGGAGATCGCTCGTTCCCATGGCTGGTCGCTCGACGGCGTACCGATCTACGAATTCTCGGCCCGACAGGCGGCTGAGCGTCTGTCGGCCGATCAGACGGTGTTCCGCACGGACGAGGTGGAGCTCGGGGAGACGATCGACAGCATCCTGGCGGCCGTGGGTGAAGTCCAGCCGGAGCGGCTGGTGTTCGATCCGGTCGAGCAGATCCGCCAGCTCACCGCGAGCCCGCTCCGATATCGCAGGCAGCTCCTGCTGCTCAAACAAGCCCTCAGCGATCTCCCGTGCACCAGCCTGTTCCTGACCGGCCTCTTGCCGGAGGGGGAGTCGGAGCTCGAGAGCCTGGTCCACGGCATCCTCGCGCTCCAGCGGTGGTCGCCGGCGTACGGTCCGACCAGGCGGCAGTTGGAGATGGTCAAAGGACGCGGCATGGTCTACGAAGCGGGTTACCACAGTTTCCGCATCCGTACGGGTGGGTTGGAGGTGCATCCGCGCCTCGATACGTTGAGCTCGACGGACCGTGTCAGCGCTAGCGCGTTGGAGAGCGGCGTGGGGGAACTCGATACCCTGCTTGGCGGTGGGCTCGAAGGAGGTACTGCGTGTCTCATCCTTGGGCCGACCGGCACCGGCAAGAGTTCCATCGCAAGCCTCTACGCGTTCGCTTCTGCCGAGCGAGGCGACAGGTCGGCGATCTTCCTCTTCGACGAGCGTCCCGAGAGTCTCCTGCGACGAGCCGAAGGCCTGTCCATGGGGCTCCGGTCCCAGGTCGACGCCGGTCTCGTGCGCCTGCGGCGGATCAACACGGGCGAGCTGTCCCCCGGAGAGTTCGCCCACATGGTGCGCCAGGCCGTCGAGGAGGACGGGGCCAAGCTCGTGGTGATCGACAGCCTGACCGGATACCTCAACGCCATGCAGGAGGACCTGCTCGTCACCCAGTTGCACGAGCTCATCGCCTACCTGAGCAATCGTGGGGTGTTGACGCTGCTGCTCATGGCGCAGGGCGGGATGCTGGGTAGCGACGAGATCATGCCGCTCGACATCAGCTACCTGGCCGATACCGTGCTGCTCCTTCGCCATTTCGAAACCGAGGGTCGCCTGCGACGAGCGATCTCCGTCATCAAGAAGCGCCACGGCGCTCATGAGACGACCATCCGCGAGCTCAGCTTGAATGCGACTGGCATCCATGTGGGTGCCCCGCTCGTTGGCTTCCGCAACGTGTTGAGCGGGACTCCGGTTCTCGATCCGAACCAGCCCTTCGCTGCGTCGGAGCCGGAACCTGTCGACGAGGCGCCCGGCGCCGACCCGGGTACGCGCGACAGCGGCAAGGATGAGCGCTAGCCCGCACGAATACCGCGTCCTCGTGTTGGCCCCGGTCGGCAGGGACGCCAGCCTGATGGGCGACGTCCTGTCACAGGCGGGACTGCTGAACGTGCCCTGCCAAGACGCCGCGGAACTTCGCCGTAGGCTGGGCGAGGGATGCGGTGCGGTGGTGCTGACCGCGGAGGCCCTCACTGGGCGGACGACGGACATCCTGCAACGTGCGGATGAGACACAACCTACCTGGTCGGACCTGCCTCTCGTCCTGCTGGTCGATTCACCCTGGGTCGGCCCGGATGCGCTGGTCGACAGCGGCACCACGACGGTGCTCTTCCGTCCCGTCCATCCCTCGAGCCTCGTCACGGTGGTGCGTGCTGCGCTCAGGGCGCGAAGACGGCAGTTCCAGGTGCGGGACCTGCTGGCCAGGCAGGAGCGCATCTCCCAGGATCTCGGGGCACGCGTGGCCGAGCGCACCGCCGAGCTCCAGGCGTCTCACGATGCCGTGGTGGCCCAGCAGACGCATGTTGCGGCCATCCTGGGCAGCATCTCCGACGGCTTCGCTGCGATCGATCGCGACGATCGGTTGACCTTTCTGAACCCGATGGGCGAGGAGGTGATCGCGCACCTGACGGGGAAGGTACCGCAGGACCTGATCGGCATGTCGGTGTGGGACATCTTTCCTGGGGCGCGGGACAGCTCTCTCGCGCGTCGCTACCGAGAGGCCGTGGCGAGTCACGATCCCGTTACCTTCGAGACGCACGTGCCTTCGCTCAACGCCTGGCTCCAGGCGCGGGCGTATTCGATGGGCGAGGGAGGTCTGACCATCTACATGGAGGACATCACCGAGCGCAAGCGGAGCGAAGAGGAGCTCATGCGCGCCGTGCAGGAGGTGATGACCGACACTGCGTGGTTCAGCCGGTCACTGCTCGAGAAGATCGCTCAGATCCGGGGGAGGACGCGCGGGGACCAGGCGAGTGGTGCGGCGGTGGCCATGCTCACTACCCGTGAGCGGCAGGTTCTGGAGCGCATGGCATCAGGACGGGACAATGGCAGCATCGCAGCCGAGCTGACGATCAAGGAACAGACCGTACGCAACTACATCACCCGCATCTACGAGAAGCTGGACCTCCATTCGCGGGCCGATGCCATCGTGTGGGCCAGGGAGCGGGGCTTGGCTGGGAAATGAAGTCCGACTGACAGACGCGTCCCTACCGGTGTTGCCTGGTGCCTGGTTCGCCGATCCCGAGATCTTCCGTTCGCCGTTCCATGCCCCACGCATCCATCGAGAGACGCGCTTCGCGGAAGGTTACGAGGCGGCGCTGTTTCTCATCCCACGGCGTCAGGGCGGGTGTCTTGAGGCTTTCGGGGAGGGTGAGGGTGGAGACCGTCTGGAGGTAGGGTTCTCGTCGTGACACTTCTGGAGGTTGTAGGTGGGGATGCGGGGGCTGAGGTGGTGGATGTGGTGGAAGCCGATATTGCCGGTGAACCACTGCAGGACGCGCGGGAGTTCGTAGTAGGAGCTGCCGTGCGTGGCGGCGAGAGTGCAGTCCCACGCAGGCCGACTCCCCGGTCCGCCAGCTAAAGTCGGCCCTACAACGGGAAGCGCTGCAGAACGATGGAGTTGATGGGCGGCGCGATCGCGAACAGGAAGAGGGGGTGGCGGAACACGCGGTAGACGACCCGCATCCACCAGGGCGCCGCCGCATACTCCTGCACGGTCATGGTCCAGATGTCGTCGATCCCGCGCTCCTCGAGCTCGGCGTGGTGTGCGTGGTGGATCTTGTGGGTCTTGCGCCAGAACCGGTAGGGCACCATCGTCAGCACGCCACTGATCGAGCCGACGAGGTCGTTGGCCCGTCTGGACGTGAAGAAGGAACCGCGCCCGCAGTCGTGCTGGATGATGAAGATGCGCGCCACGAAGCCGGCCGCGGGGATGGCCAGCAGAAGCGTGAGCCCGTAGGCCACACCTAGCGATAGGACCATCAGGCCCACCGTCAGGACCAGACCCCCGAACGAGTTCGCGATCTGCCAGATATCGGTTCTCAGGTCGGGCTGCTGGTACTTCTGGACGAGCCCTTTCCACTCAGCGAAATCGGATGCGGACATCGTGGTCTTGTCCATGAGGCTCCCCGTACGTCACCTCTTGTGGGTGGCCAGCGCCGCCTCAGCCAACCCGTCCCGGTCGAGCAACACGATGCTCCCGTAGGAGGGGCGGATCAGCCCTTCCCCCTTGAGTTCGGTGATGATCTTGGAGACGCTCTCGCGCGTGCTCGCGGTTCCCTCTGCGATGAGCTCGTGCGTGGCTGCCACGCACACCCGGCCGCTGGCATCGGTGCCTGCCAAGGGGGTGTTGGAGAGCAGAAGAAGGTAGTGCGCCACGCGGGAGCGCAGGTTTCCGGTCTGCAGATGGTACTCGTAATCCATCAACCTTCGCATCTGGTCCGATAGGGACTGCGTGATGGGTATCAGATGTCCGGCCTGGATCCGCTCGGGGTCGATGGCGTCGATGCTCACCGTCGTCAGCGCTTCGGCGACCTCGTTCCGTTCACCCGCCGTCAGGGCTTCCTCCCCGAAGAAGTCTCCGGGGATGAGGTGGCGCACGGTCAACGTGCGGCCCTCGGGGGTCATGCGGGCGATCCGGATGAGGCCGTCGCGGACGCGGAACACCGAGTGCGCGGGATCGCCGTTCAGGTAGAGGGTCTCACGACGCTCGAGGCGGATCGTCAGACTGAAGGGGTCGGGCGTGCGGTCGGCCCACCCCGGTTTGCCGGCAACGCCCCTCCCGGCTCCGTCGAGAGGTTCCACCGTCTCGTTCCGTTCAGGCCGATCCAACTCAACGGTCAAGATTCCGTCTCCTGCGCTGGACCCGAACGCGGACGCGTGTGCGCCAACGCGGCCGCCCGGTCAGGCGCCGAGCCGGGAGGTACGGAAACCCGTCCTGGCCCGCGTGGCCCGGTGCGCCGGCCGCGCCCACCTTCGTTCGGTGGTCGTCGACCTGGCCGGCGGCCGAGGGCAGAGCCGGCCTCATGGCATGACCAGGTTCATGATGCGCTGGAGCACATCGCGGGAGAAGAACTGCGTCTTCGCTTCGGTCATGTGGCGGGCCTCCGCAACGAGCTTCACCGCCTCGTGGTAGAGGACGCCGAACGCGTCGATGCCCGTACCCGGCTGGTTCAGCAACTGCTGGTAGCGCGGCCTCAATTTGTCTGCAATCTGTTGACTGAGCGTGATCGCTGCCTGGTCCATCGCTCCTCGTTCCTCGCCCTCGACGACGCTGCAGGAGCCACTCCGAGCCCGTCGGGCGGAATGCCGCCGCGCTGCACGGAATCGACCTGGAGCCACACCGACGCGCTTGCGCGCGCGTGTACCATGCTGGCTCCCTACAGGGCATCCTAGCGGGGTCGCCCGGTGGCGCCCAGAGGCACGGACCCCAGCCCTTCTGAGGCTGCCGCCCTTCCCAGGGCCCATGGGCAGGGTCGCTCGTGGTTCGTAGGATTCCGCTCACGCGCCGCGTGGGGTCGGCTCACGCCGCCCGCTCCCGCCTTGGTCGTTCGGAGCGTGCCCCCGGACTAGGGTGCGGTGGCTTCGGAATCGCCCAGCCGAACGATCACGGCATGTACACGAGCATCGTCACGCAAGGGCACGCAACGTGTCGGCTGCGTGTGGCCGTCGACCGTGACCGTCTCTACGCCGCGGGCGACATGGTGGGGGTTCTCCACCCGAATCCTGTACGAGCTTGCGCCGTATCGGTAGTCCACCTCGAACGCGTCCCAGTCGGGGGGTATGCACGGTTGGATGTCGAGGACGTCGGCGCGGCGCCGTAGGCCGAGGATCGCCTCGATACCCAGGCGGTACATCCAGCCAGCCGAGCCCGTGTACCAACTCCACCCGCCGCGCCCGACGTGCGGCTCAACGCCGTACACGTCCGCGGCGATCACGTACGGTTCGACCTTGTAGCGTCGGGCGGCCTCGGGTGTGTTGGCGTGCCGAATAGGGTTGAGCAGGTCGAACAGGCGGTGAGCGCCGGCTCCGTCGCCGAGCTCCGCGAAGGCCCACGCGCTCCAGATCGCAGCGTGCGTGTACTGACCGCCGTTCTCGCGAACGCCGGGTAGGTAGCCCTTGATGTAGCCGGGATCCATCGAGCCGTGGTCGAACGGTGGGGTGAGCAGCAGCACGATGCCGTCATCCGGACGCACCAGGTGCTCGGTCACCGACGCCATCGCTCGCGCCGAACGTGCAGGATCGCCGGCTCCTGAGAGCACCGACCAGGACTGAGCGATGGAGTCGATCCTGGCCTCGTCGTTCGCGTGCGAACCTAGCGGGGTGCCATCATCGAAGAAGGCCCGCAGGTACCAGTTGCCGTCCCATGCATGCGCCTCCACCGCCGTGCGGTAGGCGTCTGCCTGGCGTCGGTACCGCTCCGCGCGGGCCGTGTCGGCACGGTCATCGCACACGGGTGCGAATCGCCGCAGAGTCGCGATGAGAAACCAGGCGAGCCATACGCTCTCTCCGGCCCCGCCGATCCCGACCCGGTTCATGCCATCGTTCCAGTCGCCGCCGCCCATGAGCGGTAGGCCGTGCCGACCCACGGTGCAGGCTCGGTCCAGCGCTCGGCAGGCATGTTCGTACAGGCTGAACGCGTCTTCGGTCTCCGCGGCTCGGTCGTAGCGGTCGTGTTCCTCGGGTCCGAGCGGAGGGGCCCGCAGGAACGGCGCTTTCTCGTCCAGGACAGTGGTGTCGCCCGTATGATCGAGATAGCGTTCGATCACGAACGGCAGCCAGGCGAGGTCGTCGGAGATGCGAGTCCGGACGCCGTGGGTCCCACCCGGATGCCACCAGTGAAGGACGTCGCCCTCTTCGAACTGATGACGAGCCGACCGCAGCATCTGGGCCCGTGCCAGCTCAGGGGCGGCGTGCAGCACGGCCATAGCGTCCTGCAGTTGGTCGCGGAAGCCGATGGCGCCGCCGGCCTGGTAGAACGCCGTGCGGCCCCACAGCCGGCAGGCGATCGTCTGGTAGGGCAACCAGCGGTTGAGCATCGCGTCCATCGCGGGATCAGGCGTGCGCACGCGGATAGTGCCGAGGCGTTCGTCCCACGCGCGCTGCAGCTCCGTTCCGGCGGCGTCGAGTCGGGCGGGGTCACGGTACCGACGGATCAGGTCCCGGGCCGCGGCGCGATCTTCGCCTGCGCCGATCAGGAAGAACACCTCATCGCTGCCGTTCGCGGGAAGGTCGACGTGGATCTGTAGGGCTGCGCAGGGATCCCTTCCCGCTTCGACACGCCCGGAAAGGCCAACCCGCGTCAGTGCGGCCGGTCGGCCCACGCTCCCCTCCCGACCGAGGAACTCCTCCCGGTCCGTCGTAAGTCCGTGCGGGACACGGCTGGCGACCAGGAAGGCCAGCTGGGAAGGGAAGGCCGGGCTGTAAGGGTTGCGGGCCAGCAGTGCCTCGAGTTCGCCGTCGTACTCCGGGATCACGAAGGCCTGCGTCCCCTCGCGGGTACTGCCTAGCACCCATTCGGCGTAGTAGGTGACGGTGAGCCGCCGCGGGCGCTGCAGGAGGTTTTCGAGTCGGAGCCGTACCACCTTGACTGGCGCGTCGTTCACGACGAACAGCTGCAGGTGCTGATCGAGGTCGTGGCTGCGGTGGTCGAAGCGGGTGGAACCGGCAGCGTGGTGTACGTGGTACGGCGCGCCTCCGGGGATGGGCTGGGGCGTCGGTGTCCACACCTCGGCGGTCTCCTCGTCGCGCAGGTAGAGGACCTCGCCACTGGGATCGACCACTGGATCGTTGGACCAGGGCGTGAGGTGGTTCTCTCCGCCGTCGACCGCCCAACTGGTGCTCGATCCCGTTTCGCTCACGAGGCAGCCGAAGTCGGGATTGGCCAGCACGTTGATCCATGGTGCCGGTGTCGGGGTTCCGTCTTGAAGGATCCGGTATTCGCGGGCCTCCTCGACGAATCCGCCGAGGGCGTTGTCGAAATCCAGGGCCTCCGACGGCAGCAGCGGTGCCACCGCTTCGGCCGGGTCCGTGGTGCTGCGGGTTGCCATCAACGCAGGCAGGCGGGTCTCGCTCCGGTCGCGGGCCAGGGCCAACGCCCCCTCGAGGGGAACGCCGGCGCCTATCACCACCTGTGCCACGGTAAGGAGGAAGTCCCTTCGCGTGTCGTCCATTCGACTCGTTCCCAGCACGAAGATGCCGGCACGTTGATCGAGCCAGGCGTCGTTGCCGCCGACCTGCACCAGAGCCCTGATGCGCCCCTGCATGGTCTGCCGGTAGCCCTCGTCCCGCTCGTTGAGAAGGACCAACTCCGTCATGAACCCCTGTTCGCGCCAGTAGCGGTGCGCCTTCAGCAGCAGGCCCACCAGGTCGAGGTCTTCGGGCTCGCGTACGCGGACGAGCAACATGGGGTGGTCGCCGGAGATCCCGTAGCCCCACAGAGCCTGCTGGCCTTCGTGATTCTCGCGCAGCACCCGCGCTGGGGCACGCATCGAGTGGTTCGGGTAGAAGAGGTGGGAACGGAGGTGTTCGACGGTCCACCAGTCCATTCCCTCGAGCTTGAGCTGCTCCAGGACCGTTACCTGGTGTGCGCGGGCCTCGCGGAACGTCGCCTCGATCGAATCCCAGCGATCGAAGCGCTTCGCGGCCGCGAGCAACGTCGCCTCCGCGTCGCCTGCCAGCGTGAGGAAGGCGAGCCGAACGGTGGCGCCGGGACGAATGACGAACGACGCGCGAAGCGCGTACACCGGATCGAGAACCGCGCCGGTGGTTCCTGACAGCGCCTCGGCCCTTAGGGCCGCGGGATGCTCCGCGCCGCCGTGCCGGCCGAGGAAGCGGGAGCGATCACTCTCGTACTCCACGCTCTCGGGTCGGCCGGCCTCGACGACCAGCCGGTGCAGCAGCAGGTGAGCGGGTTCGTTCTCGTCGCGCGGCCTGCGGCGGAACAGGAGACCGTGGACCTCCGGGAGCCAGCGGCTCTCGACGAACAGGCCACCGAAGGCAGGGTGCCGGAGGTCGGCGGCGTGCGGAGCGAGCACCACTTCCCCGTAGCTCGTGATCGCCAGGCGGCGCGGCCCGTCGCCCTGGTTCGTGATGGTGAGGCGGCGGACCTCGGCGTCCTCGTTGGAGGCGACGGTCACGTCGAGGCGTGTGACGATTCCGTTGACACCCCGTGTGAACTCCGCGGCGTGTGGATGGAAGGACACCGTCTCGTGCTGGCCATCCGCGCCGGTTGGTTGCCGGGTCGCGGACCAGAGCCGTCCCGAGTCGAGGTCTTGCAGGTACGTCCAGGTGCCGCACGCGTCCCGGGTGGCGTCGGCCCGCCAGCGGGTGAGATCCAATCCTGCCCAGCGGGAACCCCCGCCTCCAGCGTTGCTGATGAAGACCGTGTAACGGCCGTTGGAGAGGACGTTCACCAGGGGCACCCGCGTCCGTATCGGGACCTGGCGCGGAGCCACGTGTACCGGCTCGAGGGCCGGCCGCCGTGTGGCGGGTCCCTCCTCGCCCCGGTCCTGCTGGAGCGCCGGCACGCCGACGGCTGTTTCGTACAGGAGGATCTCGCTGCTCTGGACTCGCACGTCGGCGTGGAAGCGGTCGATGAACCTCGGTCCGTCGAGAACGGCGCAGAGACCGAGCAGGGACATCCCGTGGTGATGCGCCATGAACGAGCGAACCACCATGTCCTGTCGGCCCAGCGGAAGGTGTGCGGGCGTGTAGTCGATGGCCTCGTAGAAGCCGTAGCGTCCGACGCCGGCTGCCTCGGCGAGTCGTTGGAGATTCAACAGGGACTCCTGCTGTGCGAAGGGGAGCGCCATCAGGGTTGCGTAGGGAGCGATGACGCGCGCATCCGTTGCCGTGCGGGAGAGGGCAAGGTCGGGTACACCGAATGCCCGGTATTGATAGTTCTCATGTACGTCGGTCCGCGCATATCCGGACTCCGACACGCCCCACGGGATGTTGTGCGCCAGGCCGAAGGCGATCTGGCGCTGCACGGCGGAGCGGCTCGCGCGGCCCAGGAGGCTGTCGTGCGGCGTGCGCATCATGAGCGACGGCATCAGGTACTCGAACATGGTGCCGCTCCATGACTGCAGCACGGGCTGCCCGCCAGCGAGCGCGAAGGGGCGGCCCAGGTGGACCCAATGTTCCTGGCGTACGCGCCCCAGCGCGATGGCGATGAAACTGCCGATCCTCGCCTCGGAGGCCAGCAGGTTGTACGCATGCTCGTCCGTCCGGCCCGTGTCCACGTCGTAACCGATGCGGAAGACCTTGCGTCGGGCGTCGTAGAGCATGTCGAAGTCGGCCTCGCGGAGGTAGCGCTCGGCCTCTTCCGCGACGTTGTGCGCGGCGCTGCGCAACTCGGCAAGCGCTGCTTGGGCAGCGATCACGGCGCGGCGCAGAAGGTCCTCGCTGCGCGCATCGTCTCCGGCCTCCTGGTGCCCTTCGCGGTGAGGCGCGTCCCCCACGGACCGGAGGATGCGTGCGTAGATGTCGTCGAGCTCGACGAAGGTCGGCGAGGCCGGCCAAGCGGGCGCATGATCGTCGAACCCCGCCTTGCGTGTGCCGGGCGCCAACCAGGGGAGGAACAGGTCGCGTTCGCGTCGCATGCTCTCGGTGTGGCCATGCAGGCGTCCGGACCACGTTGCGATCTCCTCGAGGACATCGCGGTCGAGGTGGGGTGCGGTCTTGCGCACCAGGTCGAGCACCAGCGCGTCCAAGGCCGGCAGGTCCTCGGCGAGGAGACGGTCGATCGTGTCGGACCAGCGCTCCGGTGCCTCGTCCAGCGCCTCGACCTTCGCTCGCAGGTCGGCGAGACCGGAGTCGATCGCCGACGTGTCGGAAGGAAGCGAGCGGGTGTTCTCTTCGAGCAGGTCGAGCAAGACGAGCACGCCATCGAACAGCGAGCGGTCCACGGGGCGCCGTTCCGGGATCTCCAGGCAGCCGTGCTTCACGATCACCAGACAGGCAAGGAAGTTGCCGCTGTCCACGAACGACACGTACCTCGGAGGCAGCGCCTGTAGCGTCTGCGTGTCGTACCAGTTGAGCAGGTGGCCACGCGAGCGTTCGAGCGTTGCCATCGTCGCGAAGGTGTTGCCGACCCGATGAAGGGTCGTTCGCGCGTCGAGGAAGCCCAGATCGTGCGCGGCGAGCGTGGACGTCAACAACAGTCCGATGTTGGTGGGGGAGGTGCGGTGCGCGATCACGCCGCGTGGCGCCTCCTGGAAGTGGTCCGGGGGTAGCCAGTGGTCGCCGGGACCCACGAACCGTTCGAAGTAGAACCAGGTGCGCCGCGCAATGGTCGCGAGCCAACGCTTCTGCTCGCTCTGCAGGGGCGGATCGGCACGCTCGACGGTGCGTCCCGATCGGTAGGCGAGGGCGGGGGCGCCGAACCACGCCAGGAGGAGCGGCACGGCGAACGGCAGCGCAGCGGGTCGACTCCAGCCCACCAGCGCGGCGAGGGCAACGGCCGCCAGCGGCGCGATCGCCATCTCGCGCCAGGTGTCCAGGGGCCTGTCGCGCAGCTCGATGTCCCGAGCGGTGCGAGCCGCGTCGTGCCATGACAGCAGGTGCCGTCGCGACACGATCAGGCGCCACAGCGTGAGGCTGATCGCCGAGATGGAGACGGCAGCGGTGGCCGGGAGGAAAGCGAGGTCGGCGAGCCAGCGGCGCGCTTCGCCGACCCAGGTCGACGTTCCCCGTTCCTGGCGTCGGAGCGAGCGCGTCAGGCCAGCGAGGCGGCCCAACAGGAAAGGAACCACGGACACGCCTAGAACGAGTAGCGTCCATGCCCACGTCGGGCCGGGGACCAGGGTCCAGACCAGAGCGAGCGACAGCGCCAGAGAGGGCGCCGACAGGCTGCGGATGAGGTTCTGGAGGATCAACCATCGCGTCAGCCATGGCAGCGGATTGGCGTCGCGGCCAGCGCCGGGCGCCGGAACGCTACGGCCCAGCCAGGGGAGCAACTGCCAGTCGCCCCGGACCCATCGGTGCAGGCGGCGCGCGTAGGAGAGGTATGTGGTGGGGTAGCTCTCCAGCACGACGACGTCGCTTACGAGGCCGGCCCGGCCCAACCCACCCTCGAACAAGTCGTGACTCAGGATGCTGTTCTCGGGCACCCTCCCGCGGTCGACCCGTGTGACCGCAGCAACGTCGTAGATGCCCTTCCCGACGAAGATCCCGTCACCGAACAGATCCATGTACGGATCCGACACCGCTCGGGCATACAGGTCGACACCGGCGCTGCCCGCGAACACGCGGCTGAAGGGGCTGCGCGCCCCATGCGTGGGAAGGATGTCGACGCGAGGTTGCAGGACCGTATAGCCCCGTGCCAGCGAGCCATCTTCCCCGAAGCGAGGCCGCACGAGAGGATGGGCCAGGGTGCCGGCGAGGCGGGCGGCGGCGCCCGGCGGCAGCACGGTGTCGGTATCGAGCGTGATGACGAAGGCGTAGCCGGCCGGGCCGTCACCCGTAACGCCTTCCGGGAGAACGTAACTGCCGCGCTCGCCGCGATCGAGCCAGGCGTTCAACTCGCCCAGCTTGCCGCGCTTGCGCTCCCACCCCATCCAACACCCCTCGGACGGGTTCCAGCGCCGTTCACGGTGCATGAGGTAGAAGCGCGTGTCGGGATGGCGCGCGCGGAGGATCTCGAGGTGCCTGTCGAGCGACGCGAGCAGCGGGCCGTCTTCCGGCAGGACACGCTCGGGTGCGTCCGCGAAGTCCGTCAGGACCACGAAGCCTATGTTGGCGTCCCGGTTGCCGACGGCGTGGCGTTCGAGCTGCGCGAAGACGAACTGAATGTCGCGTTCCGAGGAGACCAGCGTGGGGATCGCAACGAGGGTCCGGGCGGTGTCCGGCACGCCGTCCGAGAAGTCCAATTTCGGGAGCATCCTCGGCGGGAGCAGGTGCGTGATCACGTAGTGCACCAGGACCTCGGCCGCGGCGGCGGCAGGGGCGAAGAGGGCGACGAGCAGCAGAGGGAGGGACGCCCGCGCGCCGTTCCACGCTGCCAGGAGCGCGGCGCCCGCCAGGATGAGGCAGGCGATCGTGCCGATGGCGGTGAGGTAGAAAGGCGCCCGACTACGGCGAGCCCAGCCGCGGAAGGTCCCGCCGAGGCCCACGCGGACACCGAGCCGCCTCTCGAGCATGCTGCGCCCCTGCCCGTACAGAAGCGTACCCACGTGTTCGGTGTCGGCCGCCTCGCCGGCGATGCGCACGGCCTCGGCAGCGACGTCAGCCTCGGAGCGTCCGCTTCGCCGTGCGACGGCCTCGACGATCCGGCGATAAGCATCGCGCGTCGCGAGGTCCATCTGGGCATACAAGCCGGCGGGATCGCCGCGCAGGCAACGTTCGATGACGCTGAGTGACTCGACGAACTCCGTCCAGTCCTGCTGGTCGATCGCGTGCAGACCTTGCACGATTGCGGCGATCGTGCCCTCGTCGCCTGCGATCTCGTGACGCGCGAGAAGCTCCCGGTCCGCTGTTTCGACGAGGCGCTCGAGCGAAGCGACACGAAGCATGGAGGGCAGGGCCCACAGCTCGGCCAGCGTGAGGGGAGCGATGCGCTGGTAGGCATCGACGAATTCTTCGAGCACGGTGATCTGCATGCGCCCGCGGAGACGGTCCAGGAACGCCTCGATCAGTTCCACGATGCGAACGGGAGTCTCGGCGCCTTGTCTCACGCACGGCAGTACCCGGTAGAAGGCATCGGACACGTCTTCGCTCGCCTGCCGCAGGGTACGGAACACGAGATAGTCGTTGTCCAGCAACCAGCGCTGGCCGCTGGTGACCAGCTGTTCATCACGCGGCAAGCGCCCGTACAGCGAGCGAGCACGCGCCCGGACCAGGTCGATGCGGCGATGCATGTTGCGTGGCGACCCGCGACAGGGCGCCAACCTGTGCATCGCGGCGAGCGCTTCGGCCTGCTGCGTCAGCGTCTCGATGTCGACAGGTGGTACCGGGGGACCTTCGGTCACGAGCGCCCGGCTTGCTCATGGGCCGCCAGACGGGCGGGGCTGGCCTCGATCTCCTCGCGCGGACGGTCCTGCACGACCAGCATCGGCCGACCGCCGTACAGGAGGAACTTCTCCGTGATCTCCCCGAACGGGCGCCGCGCGCTGCCGGTGGCGCCATGGGCGCTCATCACGATCAGATCGACGTCTTCTTGACCGGCGAGCTCCTCGAGCGCAGCGGCCGGATCGTCACCGGCGAGGACGTGAATGCGCACTTGGCGGCCGGCGTTCGCGAGATCTCGGCCCAGTTCGTTTAGGTACGCCGAGGCGTGTCGGCGAACGAGACTGCCAAGGCCGTCGACGATCGCTTGTTCGTCCTCGGTGAGCGGGAGCCGATGGGGTACCTCGGGAGGTCGCACGACGTGACCGAGGAGCAGCGCCGCGCCGTGCTTGTCGGCGATGCGATGGACGATGGGGAGCACGCATTCGGCCCGTCGCGAGCCGTCGAGCGGGACGAGCACCTTCTCGAATCGCGCGTCACCGTCGTCTCGCGGCCCTTCGATGAACGCCCGAACCAGGAGCAGAGACACGTGAACCCCGAGAGCGGTCTTGTGGGCCACCGCACCGAGCTCGGCCCCCGTTACTCCGGTCCGCCCGTGACTGGCCAGCGCGACGAGGTCGACACCCTCCCTGTGGACCTGCTCGATGATGGAGGTTGCCGGGTTCCCCTCGAAAATCCGGACGTCCGCGGAGAGGCCTCTTTGCTCCAGGCGCTTGGCGACGCCGGCCAGATACGAGGCCGCAGCATCCTGGTGCAGTTGCCACGCGACCGGATCGGTCGGCTGCACACGCCCGGCCGTCGTCGGGATCTCGAGCACGCGCAGCAGCGAGACCCGTGCGCCCGTGAGCAAGGCGATGGCCGTGACGTGAGGCAAGACGCACTCGGCAGCCAGCGACTCGTCCAGCGGGACCAGGATGTGCTCGAACATGGTGCTCCTCCGGCCGCGCCAGGCTCCCCATCCCGCCTTTGCGTGGCGGCCTCTGGGACGGGCACCGTTGGGACAACGAGGATTGTGAAGCCACGTCGGGCTCGGGGAGCGCGCACTTCCATGGTACTGCCCCGCCGGTGGCGTGGCCGCCCTGGCCGCACATCACGGTCCTCGAGAGCTGCGGCGGAGGCCTGGCCGGCACCAGCAGCGCTACCGATCCTGGAGATGCGCCTGGCAACGTTGCCAAGCCATTTCAGCGAAGGTCCGCTGCATCGCGGTGCGTCTGCCTGCTCGGATCCTCAGGTCCCGCCCAGTCCGAGCAGCTCATAGGTGGACTTGCCGGCCCTGATCTGATCGATGAGCTCTCGTTCGAAGGCGTCGCGTTCGCGCGCCGCTGTGACCACGTCGTGAAGACGATTCGCCGTTACGATCACGACGCCATCGGCGTCGCCCACGATGACGTCTCCTGAGTGAATGGTGACGCCGCCGATGTCGATCGCTTCGTCGATCGAACCGCGATCGAGCTTGCTGCAGCTACCGACGGCTGCGCCGGCGGCGAAGACGGGGAAGCCGAGGCGTTCGATCTCCGCCGTGTCCCGGACCGCGCCGTCCGTTACGAGCCCGCGCACGGATCGCGCAAGAGCCGCTTCCGTCATCACCTCGCCCCAGGCGCCGTGCAGGAGGTCTCGCCCGGTGGCAACCACCAGCACCTCGCCGGGCCGGGCCGTCGTCAAGGCGAGGTGGAGCGCGAGGTTGTCGCCGGTGCTACTCCGGATGCATCGGGCGGGACCGCATACGCGAGCGCCGTGCCAGACCGGCCGGATGAGCGGGTCGAGCATGCCTTGTTTGCCGGACGCCTCGTAGATGGTGGCGGCTCCGTACCGAGCCAGTTCCGAGTGTGGTTCTCGCACCTCGTGCCTCCTACCCTGCCCGCCACGGTGGGAACGGGCAGCATGGTACGCGTGGACGGCGGGGAGCCGGTGTGCGCCTGCCGCGATGCGTGATGGCGGTCGGAGCTCCCCAGGCGCGAAGGACCTACTGCTCGACGGCCCCCAGGCGAGCTCGCAGGAGGGCCTTGCCGGGCCAGCCCTTGCCCTCGTTGTCGAGGTAGCGACGACACGCCATGACCGGTGGCCCATCGTAGCCTTCGAGGTCGCGCCCTTCGATCCGGATGGTGGGGGATCCCGCGAATCCGTTGCGCTCGTTCGCTTCGAGGTGATCCAGGTTGCGCAGGCGCACGCTGGCATTCAGATCGAGCTCGACGAGCACGCTGCCGAGGTCGTCCCAGGCTGTGCGCCAGGAGGGGCAGTGGTCGAAGTAGATGAGCTCGATCTCTACCATGGCCTCAGCGTAGGACGCGGGGCAGGGGATCGACGTTCGATGAGGGCGTGAACAAGAACGTGGCCGAGGACGTGGCGTACGCGGCGCGAGGTGCGAGCGGCGGTGCGGGCCGCCGGTGAGCGTGGGGCATGTTCGGGCTGTGCGCGGGGGCTGCGTTCAGCTTCCGTGGAGGTCCTCCGGGTCGACGGTCCGCAGGTTGAGGATCTCGGCGTCGAAGTGCTGGCCGCGGTCAGCGCCTTCGAAGATGACGGCGTCGATGAAGCGGCGCGGGTTGGCGCGGGTGGGGTCATAGGTGACGGTGGCGCGTTGCGCGTCGTAGTCCAGACTGGCGTCGTATGCGCCATCGACACGTTCCAAGGCGCGGGTGATGCGTTCGACGCAATGGCGGCAGCCGAGGCCGAGGATGAGGAGCGTGGCTTCGGCCAGGGGCACCACTGGGCTCGAGGGCTCCAAGGGTCGGTCGTTCTGCGGCGACGGAGTGTCGCTAGCCATGGGGAGTTCCTTCCGGGTGGACAGGTGATCGACGACCTGTCGCAGGGGGGTGCGGGTGGCGGTCCTCATGGTCTACCTCAAGATGGCCTTAGGATGGCCAGCTGGCGCCCATCCTCTCGCCTCGTGACGGCGGCCACTAGGGACTTTTATCCTTGCCGGGACAAATGTCCTGACGCCTCGTCGTTGTGCAAGATTCTCGCGCAGGAGCGCGACGACGGTTCGCCTCCTGCGGCGGGATCTCGGGGGCTCGTTCGAGGCTCACCGCAAGGCGGCAATGAGGGCCCGGAACACGACATGCAAACCCTGACGTGGAGTACGATAGCAACCTAGATGGCACTAGCCAAGGTGATCCAAGGTGGCATGGGGGCGGCGGTTTCCGACTGGCGTCTGGCTCGCGCGGTGTCGTCACGAGGGCAACTCGGTGTCGTTTCGGCGACCGGTATCGACACGGTCCTGGTCAGGCGCCTTCAAGACGGCGATCCGGAAGGTGTCATCCGTAGGGCCATGGCGGCATTCCCGTCCCAGGATCTCGTGGCATCGGTGCTTCGCCAGTACTTCCTTCCCGACGGTCGCGCTCCCGGCGCACGCTACAAGCGGTCACCGAAGCCGAGTGTCGCAGGACTCCGCCTACCTCTGCAACAGGCACTCACGATGCTCGGGGCCTACGTCGAAGTCTTTCTGGCCAAGGAAGGACATTCCGGTAGGGTCGGCGTCAATCTGCTCACGAAAATCCAATTGCCGAATCTGGCTTCGCTCTATGGGTCGATGCTTGCCGGCGTGGATTACGTGCTGATGGGTGCCGGCATCCCGCGGGAGATTCCCGGCGCCCTGGATCGGCTGGCGCAACACTTGCCGGTGTCGCTCAGACTCGATGCGAGCCGGCCGGACCAGGGTGACCGCCCCTCCGCTGACGCTCCAACCGTGGACTTCGTTCCAGCGGAGTTCGGTGCCGAGGGGCGCCGGGAGCTGAAGCGCCCGGATTTCCTTCCGATCGTGGCTTCGCACGCTCTGGCCGGCGTTCTGCAGAAGAAGGCTACGGGTTCTGTCGAGGGTTTCGTCGTGGAGGGGCCCACCGCGGGAGGGCACAATGCGCCACCACGTGGGAAGAGCATCTTCGACGAGGCTGGACAACCGGTCTACGGCGAGCGCGATGTCGTCGATCTCGACAAGATGCGTGACCTCGGCGTTCCCTTCTGGTTGGCGGGAGGGTACGGCTCCCATGAGGGACTGCAGGAAGCCCTCGCGCAAGGGGCTGCCGGTATCCAGGTAGGAACGCTGTTCGCCTACTGCCGCGAATCCGGAATCGCGACCGCGTTGAAGGAGCGGGTCCTCGAGCAGGCTGCTGCTGGTCGGGTCACGGTACGTACCGATCCGCGTGCGTCCCCAACCGGTTTTCCCTTCAAGGTGGTCGCGCTGCCGGGTAGCGCCTCGGACGAGGAAGTCTACGGCGCACGGCGACGCGTATGCGACCTGGGCTACCTGCGGGAGGTGTACCAGACGGAAGAGGGGGGTGTCGGGTACCGCTGCGCAGCCGAGCCGGTGGAGGATTACGTCAGGAAGGGCGGCGACGCTGCCAACACGGTGGGAAGGAAGTGCCTGTGCAATGCCCTCCTGGCCAACGTGGGCGCAGGCCAGCCCAGGAAGGGTGGTTCCAGCGAGCCGCCGCTGCTGACGAGCGGTGACGATTTCTCCTCGGTCGCGCGCATGTTGGGCCCTGGACGGTCCTCATATTCGGCCGGAGACGTGCTCGCCTATCTCCTCGGCGATGAGGCCGTGTGACGCTGCTGGTTGTCGCGCTTGTCGGCGGAACTGTCGTAACCCCACTGTCGTAAGCCCACTATCCAGGACGTAGAAGCAGGCGATCCGACCATCCCGTCGACAGGGATGACCTTTCGACGAGTGCCGGTGCCGCCTCGTCGGTGCCGGCAACAGCGGCCGGCCGGCTCGGCCTGGTGCCGGTCGACCCCGCGGTCCGGTCTAGTACGTAACGATGCGATCGGCTTCCACCACCCACCGCGCCAGCTCGTCCATGGTGCTGCGGCCGACGCCGTCGAGGAGATCGGCCGCGTCGAGTCCGCGCGCGTCCATGCAGGTCCCGCATGCGCCCACATCGCCGCCGCGCGTGAGAACGCCGCGCAGCATGCGCTCGAGGTTGTAGTAGCCGTCCGGCGTCGTCTGTCCGGCGCGGGCGCAGCCGACCGCGTCGGCCATGAGGAAGACACGCACGGTCACGTCGTCCTGCCTCGCGAGCTGGAGGGCGAGGCGAAGCCCGTTGTAGCTGCGTTCGGTTCCGTAGGGGGGATCGTTCAGGATGAGCAGGATGGTCATGACGGCAGCCTTGCCTTCTGCGCGCTGCCGCACCAGGGCCTTCCGCCCCGGGCGCCGCTGTCGGCGCGCTCCGGGTCCGTCCTCGGTCAGGGCAGTGGACGGCCCGCCGCACGGTAGATGGCGTACCAGTCCTCGCGCGTTAGGTGGACGTCTGCCGCACGGCAGCAGTCGCGCAGGCGATCGGCGTTCGTGGTGCCGACCACGGGCTGCATGCGTGCCGGGTGGCGCAGCAACCAGGCGATGGCGAGCGTGGTGGTGCTGACGTCGTGGCGTTCGGCGACGCGGTCGAGCGTCGCGTTGAGCTCGGGGTAGGCGTCGCTCCCGAGGAACACGCCCTCGAAGAAGCCGTACTGGAAGGGGGACCACGGCTGGATGGTGATGTCGTGGAGGCGGCAGTAGTCGAGGACATAACCGTCTCGGTCGAGCGCGGCATGGTTCTGCATGTTCACGTTGAAACCACTCTCGATCATGGTGGCGTTGGTGATGCTGAGCTGGAGCTGGTTCGCGACCAGCGGCTGGCGCACGGCCTTCTTCAGGAGCTCGATCTGTCCGGGGTGCTGGTTGCTGACGCCGAAGTGGCGGACCTTGCCCTCCCGCTCGAGCTCGTCGAATGCCTCAGCGACCTCTTCGGGCTCCATCAGGGCGTCGGGCCGGTGCAGCAGCAGCACGTCGAGGTAGTCGGTGCGCAGGCGCTTCAGGATGCCGTCGACCGACGCCAGGATGTGTTCCTTGGAGAAGTCGAACATGCCCTCCCGGATGCCGCATTTGGACTGTAGCAGGACCTGCTCCCGCACGCGCGGATCCATACCGAGGGCCTCGGCGAAGATCTCCTCGCAGGCGCCACCCCCGTAGATGTCGGCGTGGTCGAAGAAATTCGCCCCCTGCTCGAGGGCCGCGTGGACGAAGCGCTCGGCCTCACGCTTGTCCAGCGCGTCGATGCGCATGCTGCCGACCGCCACGACGGGGACGTCGAGGTCGCTGCTTCCCAGCTTCATGGTGCGCACGCTTCGGCCCTCCTTCGCGGACCCGCTGAACAGGCGCGCCCGTCGAGGGCAGGATAGCCGACGCGGAGCACCCCACCACCGTGGAGCGCTCCGCGTCCGAGCCGTCCTTTGGTCGCTTCGTGCCGCGCTGCGGTGCGCAGCGCGGCCTCAGCCGTTCACTTCACGATGTTGATGGTGCCCACCATGTTGTGCGAGGTGTAGTGCTGCCCCTTCTGCTCGAAGCAGGCGTAGTGCCAGGTCCCCACCTTGTCCGGGACCTTGAAGGTGATGGTCACGTGGGCCTGCCCGCCGCTCACCTTGTTGGCCTGCTGGAGCGCCACGGCGCCGGGCTGCGACGTACCGCCGGGCGACGGGTTCTTCATCATCACGCCCTGCGCGTTGCTGAAGCTCACCTGGCTGTCGCTGCTCAGAAGGGTGTCGCCCCAGCCCTTGGGGTAACTCTTGCCGAAGCTGCTCTTGACCATGTTGAGTGGCTTCTTGCCCATCATGAACATGTGCGCGTCCTTCGGCGAGGTGTTCTTGACGGTCAGGACCACGGTGTCGCCGACGTGCCAGGTCATCTGGTCCGGCTTGTAGGTGTAGTCGGACTCGGTGATGGTGTAGTGCTCCGTCTTGCCCCCGGACGAACTCTGGGCGAAGGCCAGCGGCAACGCGAACGAAGCGAGGATCACGAGCAGGAGCGACGGTGAGCGTGTGAGACGGTGGAAGATGCGAGTCAACATGCGAGCTCTCCCTTCACGAGGGACGTAGCGAATGCAGTCAAGATGCGTGTGGGACGGCGCGCGTGCCTTCCGGCGCCGCCTTCACGCGGCATCCTAGGGGCGGTCCGGCGCTCGGTACGTTGGGTCCATTACGAACGCGGCCCTCGGCCGCACCCCGTCGACCCCTGGTACCATCGTCTGGAACGGAGGTTCGGCGCGCTCGGCCCGCGCCTGACGGTTCGGCCGAACCATCCACCACAGGGCGGCACGGCACGCCGGGATCGGCTCCGGTGGCGCCGGTTCCCGGAAGGAGCGAGCGATGGGCGACGAGCGATACGACGTGGTGGTCGTGGGGGGAGGCTCGGCCGGCTCGGCGATCGCGAACCGACTGAGCGCGGATGCGTCCACGAGCGTTCTCGTCCTGGAGGCCGGCCGAGCGGACTGGCCGTGGGACGTGTTCATCCACATGCCGGCTGCTTTGCCCTTCCCGATCGGGAATCCACGCTACGACTGGCGGTACGAGTCCGACCCGGAACCGCACATGGGTGGGCGGCGCGTGTACCACGCGCGCGGCAAGGTGCTTGGAGGTTCCTCGAGCATCAACGGCATGATCTTCCAGCGCGGCAACCCGATGGATTACGACCGCTGGGCGAAGGCGGAGGGCATGGAGCGCTGGGACTACGCTCACTGCCTTCCGTACTTCAAGCGGATGGAGACGTGTCTGGCGGGCGCCGACGAATGGCGCGGAGGGGAAGGGCCGCTGATCCTGGAACGCGGCCCGGCCACCAACCCGCTCTTCGGCGCCTTCTTCGAGGCCGTGCAGCAGGCCGGCTATCCGCTCACCGACGACGTCAACGGCTACCGGCAGGAGGGCTTCGCGCCCTTCGACCGCAACATCCACCGCGGACGGCGTTGGTCGGCGTCGAAGGCCTACCTCGATCCGGTCCGCCGCCGGCCGAACCTGGAGATCCGCACGCGCGCCTTCGTCACGCGCGTCCTCTTCGACGGCGCGCGTGCCACCGGCGTCGAGTACGAGCACGGCGGTCAGCTCCGGCGCGTCGAGGCGGGCGAGGTGATCCTCGGCGGCGGGTCCATCAACACGCCGCAACTCCTGCAGCTCTCGGGCGTCGGCCCGGCGGAGCACCTGCGCTCTCTGGGGATCGCTCCGCTGGTCGACCTTCCTGGCGTGGGGCAGAACCTGCAGGACCATCTCGAGGTCTACATCCAGTATGCCTCCAAACAGCCGGTCTCGGTCGCACCCTGGTTGAAGTGGTGGCGGCGGCCATGGGTGGGCTTCCAGTGGCTGTTCTTCCGTAGCGGTGCGGGCGCCAGCAATCACTTCGAGGGCGGCGGCTTCGTGCGCTCGAACGAGGAGGTGGACTGGCCCAACCTGATGTTCCACTTCCTGCCGCTCGCCATCCGTTACGACGGCAGCTCGCCGGTGTCCGGGCATGGATACCAGGTGCATGTCGGCCCCATGTTCTCCGACGTGCGCGGCGAGCTGAAGATCGTGTCGGGCGACCCGCGCGTCAAGCCCTCGATGCGCTTCAACTACCTGTCCACGCCGAACGATCAGCGCGAGTGGCTGGAGGCGGTGCGCACGGCCCGCCACATCCTCACGCAGCCGGCCTTCGAGCCGTACAACGCCGGCGAGTTGTCGCCGGGACCGTCGGTCGAGACCGACGAGGAGATCCTCGAGTGGGTCGCACGCGACGCGGAGACGGCGCTGCACCCCTGCGGCACCGCCAGGATGGGAACCGACGCGATGGCCGTGGTGGACCCCTCGTCCATGAAGGTCCACGGCCTCGAGGGCCTGCGGGTGGTGGACGCCTCCGTCATGCCGATCATCACCAACGGCAATATCTACGCGCCGGTGATGATGATCGCCGAGAAGGCGGCCGACCTGATTCGCGGAGACACGCCGCTCCCGCCGAACGACGCGCCGGTCTACCGGCATCGGGAGGAGCAACGCACCTGATGCCCCGCGCAACGCCCCGGCGTGGAGTCCTCCACGGGCGCGCTCGGACGCCACGAGGGCGCCCGGCGACGCTCCTCAGGAGTCGGTGATCTCCAACGCACTGAGTTTCGCCCGCGACTGGACCCAACGCGGGTAGATTTGTGCGAGCTTCGCCGCGTCGCCGGCCCTCGATGCCTTGAGCAGGTCGCCCTCGAGCTCGGCCACCTCGAGACGCGCGTAGTAGTCGAGCATCTCCTTGAGGTGAGCGAGCACGACCCGGCCCGTCAGGATGGGATGGTCGTTGGTGACGTTGGCGTCAGGGTACTGCGTGCCGTGCTCCAACTCGACTTCGAGGCCCTGCTGGAAGGCGTCGCGAGAGATCATCAAGGCCTCGGCTCCGATGACCTGCCGGATCGCCTCGGCCTCCTCGGGATCGACGTGGGTGCCGGTCCGTTCGGTCCAGTCGCTGATCCCGAGATCGCGACATGCCTTGCGAACGTCCTCGATCGTGACGAAGTCGCTGATATCCATACTTCCTCCCTATCGGCCGCCGCTCGGCGGCAACGTGGCGTGAGTGTCTGCATAGCTGCGCGTTCGCGAGCCGTCTGGGCGCCGCCGATCTCAGGGTTCGGTGTGCATGTAGACGCCGAACGTGCCGGGGCCGACGTGCGTCGCGACGGACGTTCCGATGGCGCGGATGGCCCCGCCCGCGAACGTCAGGCCGCTGTCGCGTAGGGCTTGCGCCAGGCGCTCGACGTCCACCACGTTCTGCACGTGCATGAAGGTCAGGGTGAGCGTGCCGGCGTGCTCCCTTACGAAGGCCTGGACGTGCCGCACGATCTCGCGGATGGCGGCGGCCTTGCCGCGCACGGTCGTCACCGGCTCGGCGCCGGCGCCTTCGTGCGTGAGGATCGGCGTGACGCGCAGCAGACCGCCCAACAGCGCGCTGGCGCGGCCGATGCGCCCGCCGCGGCGGAGGTGCTCGAGGCTCGTGACGGCGAACAGCGCCTTGAGCGTGTCCCGGATGGGCTCGATCCTCTCGAGGACGGTGGTCAGGTCCGCCCCTTCGTTGCGGAGCTGCGCGGCTCTACGGACCACATCGCCGTGGCCCGCCGTGGTCGCGCGCGTGTCGAAGACGGTCACCGGCAGCGGCGCTCCGTCGGCCGCGCGGCAGGCCGAGGCGTAGGTGCCCGAGAGCTCCGAGCTCAGCGTGAGACAGAGCACCTGCTCGGCGCCGCGGTCCGCCGCCCCCTTGAAGATCTCGAGGAAGGCGTCCGGTGTCACCTGGCTGGTGCTGGGCAGGTCGGCGCCGGCCGCGATCCCGGCCAGGATGTCCGCGGTCGTGATGTCGATACCGTCGAGGTAGGTCTTGCCCTGGAACTCCACGTGCAGCGGCACGAGGAGGACATCGAGGTCGCTGGCTTCGGCGCCCGTAACGTCGCAGGTGCTGTCGGCCACGATGGCGAGAGTTCGCGGGCTGGGCCGTGCATGAGCGGTCATCGCGCCACCTCCACGGCCTCAGCGTACGCGCCCGCGGGTCGATCGCGCCGTGCTAGTCGTGGGATGCTCGGTGACCCTTCGAGAAAGACAGGCCGCCGGCGCGTCGACAGGCCGAACCCGCCCTCGCGGGAGCGAGTTCGTTCGGCCTGAAGTCCTGATGGAGGGTGGCTCCACCGCCGCAGTCCCTTGCCGGCCAGGGCGCGGGTTGGTGGTGCCCAATGACTACGCCTCCAGCCTAGTCCGTCCTCTTCCGGACCGCCGTGAAAAGCGCCCGCCCAGGCGAAGGCCATCACTGTCGGCGTCGAACCGAACGTCGAGAGGATCCGGCCCCGCCAGAGCAGGACATGGGGAGGGGCCTCGCCGGCGAGGCGACGGTGAAGCTCGGCGTGCCGACCCGCAGCCGAGTGACCCGGCGGGACGCCCGTCCCTGACGGCCGCGCGAGGGCGTGCCATGATGACGGTGGCGTTTACCCGAGCCCTCTGCAGGCTGGAAGGGTCGCCATGCTCTCGTACGACGTGACCATCATCGGCGGAGGCGTTATCGGCTGCGCCATCGCCCGCGAGCTCGGCCGCTACCGCCTGCGGGTGCTGCTGCTCGAGCGTGCCGCAGAGGTGGGCTTCGGGACCAGCAAGGCCAACAGCGGCATCATCCATGCCGGCCACCACAGCGATCCGGCCGCCCTCAAGGGCCGGCTGGAGTGGGAGGGGAACAAGCGCTGGCCCGCGCTGGCCGAGGCGTTGGGGTTCGGCTTCCGTCGCATCGGGGAGCTGACCGTGGCCTTCGACGACGACGAGCGCCGCACGCTCCGGCGGCTGCTCGAGCAGGGGGAGGGCAAGGGCGTGCCCGGGCTCGAGCTGTGGCCTGCCGAACGGGTTCGCAACGAAGAGCCGCACCTCTCCGGTGAGATCGTGGAGGCGCTCCACGCCCCCACCGCCGCCGTCGTCAATCCCTACGAGGCGTGCTTCGCGCTGGCGGAGAGCGCCGTGCGCAACGGCGTCGAGCTGGCATGTGCGGAGCCGGTGAAGGCCATCGACCGGGATCCCGAGGGCCTGTACCTCCACACGCCTGCGCGCACCGTGCGGAGTCGCTTCGTGGTGAACGCCGCAGGCCTCTTCGCCGACCGCGTGGCGGAAATGGCGGGCGCCGAGCCGTTCACGGTGCGGGCCCGCAAGGGCGAGGAGTACCTGCTCGACAAGCGGCTGGTCGGCATGGTGAAGCGCCTCATCTTCCCCTGCCCGACGACGCACTCGAAAGGGATCCTGGTCATCCCCACCTTCGACGGCACGCTGATGGTCGGGCCCACCGCGCACATGACCGACAAGGACGACCTGAGCACAACGGATCGAGGGGCCGAGGAGGCGTTCGCCGGCGCGCGCCGGCTGGTGCCCGGCATCAGCGAGCGCGACTGCATCGCGCAGTTTGCGGGCCTGCGGGCCGTGCTGGAAGACGAAGACTTCCTCATCGGCCCGACGCGGGTGCCGGGCTTCCTGAACGTGGCCGGCATCCAGTCGCCCGGCCTGACGGCGGCGCCGGCCATCGCCGAGAAGGTGGCCGACTTGCTGGCCGCCGAAGGGCTGGTGCTCGAGCCGAGCGACGCATTCGTCGAGGGGGTGGACGCACCGGTACACGTGGACGATCTCGAGCTGGAGGCGCTGGCTGCGCTGGCCGCGAGCGATCCTCGCTACGCCCGCATCGCCTGCCGCTGCGAGAACGTGACCGAAGGGGAGGTGCTGGACGCGGTGGCGCGCGGTGCGCGTACCTTGGACGGCTTGAAGTTCCGTACCCGCGTGGGGATGGGGCGCTGCCAGGGCGGCTTCTGCACCTGGCGTTGCCTGTCGCTGCTCTCCGAGGCGACAGGCACGCCGATCCCCGCCCTCACCAAGCGTGGGGGTGGTTCCTGGATCGCTTGCGAGCGGGCCGACCCGGCGGTGGGGGAGGTGGGCCATGATTAGTGCGCGTCCCCGCCACCTGCGGCCGGTGTACGACGTGCTGGTGGTGGGTGGTGGCCCGGCAGGCATGGCGGCGGCGCTGGGTGCGCGCGAAGCGGGGGCGGAGCGGGTGCTGATGGTGGACCGCGAGCCCGAGGCCGGCGGCATCCTCAACCAGTGCATCCACAACGGTTTCGGCCTGCACCACTTCAAGGAAGAGCTCACCGGTCCCGAGTACGCGCAGCGCTTCCTGGAGCAGGTGCTGGAGCACGACGTCGACGTGCTGACCGATGCGTATGTACTCGACGTCGACGGCGAGCGTCGTACCTTGCTGATGTCGCCCGAGCACGGCGTGCGCGAGGTGGCCGCACGGTCCGTGGTGCTCGCGATGGGCGCGCGCGAGCGAACCCGGGGCGCGGTGCGCATCCCGGGGCAGCGGCCGGCCGGCGTGATGACCGCGGGCTTCGCGCAGAAGCTCGTCAACCAGGCGGGGTACCTGCCTGGGCGCCACGTCGTGGTTCTGGGCTCCGGCGACATCGGCCTGATCATGGCCAGACGGCTGGTGCTGGAGGGAGCCGAGGTGCTGGGGGTCTTCGAGATCCTGCCGCACGTCAACGGCCTGTCGCGCAACGTGGTGCAGTGCCTCCACGACTTCGACATCCCGCTCCACCTGTCGACCACGGTGACCCGCATCCACGGCCGGGAGCGGGTGGAGGGCGTCCGTGTCGCGCCCGTCGACGAGGCCTTCAGGCCGCTGCCGGAGCGCGGCTGGGAGGTGCCGTGTGACACGCTCCTGCTCTCGATCGGGCTGATCCCGGAGAACGAGCTGTCGCGCCGGCTACGTCTTCGGCTCGATCCGGTCACCACCGGTCCGGTCGTGACGAGCGGCATGGAGACCTCGCGTGACGGCGTGTTCGCCTGCGGCAACGTCGTGCACATCCACGATCTGGTCGATTTCGTCACCCAGGAGTCGCTGCTGGCGGGCCGCAGCGCCGGCGCTTTCGCGCTGGGGGCGCCGGCCGCGCCCGACAACGTGCGGCTGGTGCCGGGTGAGAACGTGCACTCCTGCGTGCCGCACACCATCACCACCGACCGCGAGCACGTCGTCTACCTGCGCGTGAGCCGCTCGCTCAAGCCCTGCACGTTGCGGCTGGGCGACGTCTACCAGCGCCCGCTGCGCTACGTCGTGCCGGGCGAAACGGTGATGCTCAAGGTGCGGCCGCGATTCCTGGAGGCGTTCCACGGCGATACCTTGCGGGTCGACGTGGTTCCGCGCGAGGAGGGAGAGACATGAGCACCGCCCGCGAGCGCAGCGAGTACCTCTGCATCGGTTGTCCGCTGGGCTGCCGGCTCGAGGTCGAGGAGGAGGCGAGCGGCGAGGTCGAGGTACGCGGCAACTCCTGCAAGCGCGGCCTGGAGTTCGCCCGGCAGGAGCACACCGACCCCCGGCGCATGGTGGCCACGACCATCCGTGTCGAGGGCGGGCTTTGGGCACGTCTGCCGGTCCGGACGCGCGACGCCGTACCCAAGGCCCAGGTCCTGCCGCTGTGTCGGGCGCTGCACGCGCTCACCCTGACGGCGCCGGTGGCCCTGGGCGCCGTCGTATTGACGGACGCGCTGGGGACCGGGATCGACGTCGTCGCCAGCCGGGACATGCCGGTGGGGGACTGAGGTCGCCCTACTGCGAATGCCTCAGGCCGCGCGCTCCGCCGGACCCCGGAACTGCTCCTGGTACAGGGCCGCGTAGGCGCCGTCCGCGGCGATGAGCGCGTCGTGGGAGCCCTGCTCCACGATGCGCCCGTCCTCCATGACGAGGATGACGTCGGCATCGCGGATGGTGGACAGTCGGTGGGCGATGACGAAGCTCGTGCGATTCCCGCGCAGCGCGTTCATCGCCTCCTGGACGAGGAGCTCGGTGCGGGTGTCGACGGAGCTGGTGGCCTCGTCGAGGACCAGCAAGGGCGGGTCGGCCAGGAACGCCCGCGCGATGGTGATGAGCTGCTTCTCGCCGGCGCTGACGGTGCCTCCCTCGTCGTCGATGATGGTGTCGTACCCTTCGGGAAGGCTGTGCGTGAAGCGATCGACGAAGGCCGCTCGCGCGGCCGCCAGGATCTCCTCCTCGCTGGCATCGGGCCGGCCGTAGGCGATGTTGTCGCGGATCGTGCCACGGAACAGCCAGGTGTCCTGCAGGACCATCCCGATACGGGAGCGCAGGTCGTCGCGCCGCACCTCGGTGATGTCGATGCCGTCGATGGTGATGCGCCCTGCGTCGAGCTCGTAGAACCGCATCAACAGGTTGACGAGCGTGGTCTTGCCCGCGCCCGTGGGCCCCACGATCGCCACGGTCTGGCCCGGCTCGGCGGTCAACGACAGGTCCTCGATGAGGGGGCGGTCGGGGTCGTAGCGGAAGCCGACGTGCTCGAAGCGCACGTGCCCGCGCGGCACGGCGGGCAGGGTCGCGCCCGCCGCTTCGGGCCGTTGCTCCTCGGCGTCGAGCAGCTCGAACACCCGCTCCGCCGAGGCGACGCCCGACTGCAGCAGGTTCACCATCGAGGCGACCTGCGTCACGGGCTGCGTGAAGCGGCGCGTGTACTGGATGAAGGCCTGCACGTCGCCCAGGCTGATGGTCCCGCTGGCGACCTTGAGTCCCCCCAGCACCGCGATGGCGCCGTAGTTGAGGTTGCCGATGAACATGGTGACGGGCATGATCAGGCCGGACAGGAACTGCGCCCGGAAGCTGGCCTGGTAGAGAGCCTCGTTCTCGACCTCGAACGCCTCCTGGACGTCCTTCTGGCGCCCGAAGACCTTCACCAGTGCGTGTCCCGTGTAGGCCTCCTCGACCTGCGCGTTGAGGGTGCCGGTGCGCCTCCACTGCGCGATGAACTGCTTCCCCGAGCGGCGCATGATGAGCCCGGCCAGCACCATGGTGAGCGGGATGGTGACCAGAGCCACCAGCGCCAGCAGCGGCGAGATGGCGAGCATCATGATCACCACGAAGACGATGGTGAGTAGCGAGGTCAGGAGCTGGCTCATCGTCTGCTGCAGGCTTTGCGACACGTTGTCGATGTCGTTGGTGACCCGGCTCAGCAGCTCGCCGCGGGGCTGGCGGTCGAAGTAGGCGAGCGGCAGGTGGTTGAGCTTGTCCTCGACCTGTTCGCGCATGCGATACACCGTCGCCTGCACCACGTCGTTGAGCACATAGCCTTGGAGGAACTGCAGCAGTACCGAGCCGAGATAGATGGCCAGCACCAGCAGCAGCACGTGCCCGAGCGCGGTGAAGTCGACGCCGCGGCCGGGGACCAGATCGATGCCCGACAGCAGGTCGGCCATCTTGCCCTGGCCGGCGGCGCGCGCGGCGGCGATGGCCTGCGCCTTGGTCATGCCGGCAGGGAGGCGCTGGCCGATCACGCCGGCGAAGAGCAGGTCGGTGGCACGGCCCAGCACGCGGGGGCCGATAGCGGTGAGGGCTACGGAGACCATGGCGGTCAGCACCACAGCGATCACCCTCACGCGTTCCGGGCGCAGCCTGTCCGCCAGTCGGCGGAGAGACGGCCCGAAATTCTGCGCCTTCTGTCCGACCATGCCCGGCGGCCCGTGGCCGGGGCCGCCTCCGACGCGCACCCGTTCGGTGGACTTCATGACCTTCGGGGCACCGCCGGGCTGCGCGGGCGATGGGCCGTCGCCGGGCGGCCGTCTCATGCGGCGGCCTGCCGTTGCGACTCGACGATCTCGCGATAGGTCTCGGAGGAGGCCAGCAATTCGTCGTGACGCCCGCGCCCCACCACGCGGCCGTCTTCGAGCACGACGATCTGGTCGGCGTCGATGATGGTCGCCACGCGCTGCGCCACGATCACCACCGTGGCGTGGCGCGTCACGGGTGCCAGGGCGCGGCGCAAACGCGCGTCGGTCGCGACGTCGAGCGCCGAGAAGGAGTCGTCGAAGAGGTAGACCTCGGGGTTGCGGATGAGGGCGCGCGCGATGGCGAGGCGCTGCCGCTGACCGCCGGAAACGTTGGTGCCGCCCTGGGCGATGGGCGCCTCGAGCCCGCCGTCCATGGCCTCGACGAAGTCACGAGCCTGCGCGATCTCGAGGGCGCGCCACATCTCGTCCTCGCTGGCGTCGGGCTTGCCGAAGCGCAGGTTGCTGGCCACCGTTCCGGTGAACAGGTAGCCCTTCTGGGGCACCAGCCCGATGCGCGACCACAGCGCCTCGGGCTCGTAGTCGCGGACGTCGATGCCGTCGATGAGCACGCGGCCCTCGGTGGCGTCGAAGAGGCGGGGGATGAGGTTGAGCAGCGTGGTCTTGCCCGCCCCTGTGGACCCGATGATCGCCACCGTTTGCCCCGGCGCGGCGTCGAGATCGACCTCGGCGAGCACGGGATGGCTGGCGCCCGGGTACTGGAAGCCAACGGCGCTGAGCTGGAGGTGGCCACGCTCGGGTGCCAGCGAGGCGCCGTGGGCAGGGGGGACCACGGTGGGCTCGGTCGCGAGCGTTTCGCCGATGCGGTCGGCCGACACCGCCGCGCGCGGCAGGATCACGAGCATGAACGTCGACATCATTACGGCCATCAGGATCTGCATGAGGTAGCTCAGGAAGGCTGTCATGGAGCCGATCTCCATCGCGCCGGAGGCGACGCGCAGGCCCCCGAACCACAGCACAGCGACGCTGGAGACGTTGGTCACCAGCATCACCAGCGGGAACATCAACGCCATCCAACGTCCGACGTAGAGCGTGACGTCGGTGAGCTCGCGGTTGGCCCGATCGAAGCGGGCGCGTTCGACGCTCTCGCGCACGAAAGCCCGGATCACGCGGATGCCGCCGATCTGCTCGCGCAGGACCTCGTTGATGCGGTCGATGCGCTTCTGCATGCTACGGAACCCGGGCACCATGCGCGAGATGACGAAGCCCACCAGCCCGGCCAGCACGGGCACCGCCACCGCCACCAGCCAGGCCAGCCCCACGTCCTGGCGTAGCGCCATGATCACGCCGCCCACCATCATGATGGGCGCGACGATCAGCATCGTGAACGCCATCATCAGCATCATCTGGACCTGCTGCACGTCGTTGGTGCTGCGGGTGAGGAGCGAGGGCGCACCGAAGTGCGCCATCTCACGGCTCGAGAACGCCCCGACGTGGCGGAAGATGCCCGAGCGCAGGTCGCGGCCGAACGCCATGGCCGTCCGCGCTCCGAGGTAGACGGCGCCGATCGTGCAGACGATCTGCAGCAGCGAGACCGCCAGCATCCAGCCGCCCTCGCGCACGATGTAGCCGGTGTCCCCGGTGACGACGCCGTTGTCGATGATGGCCGCGTTGATGCTCGGCAGGGTGAGGGAGGCGAGCGTACCTACGAGCTGCAACGCGACGATGGCCGCGATCGCCCAGCGGTAGGGGCGGGTGAACCTATTCAGCAGCTTCAGAAGCATCGGACGTCTCCCGGCGTCGGTCGGAGGGCTCCTCCGCATCGTCGGCCCCGTCGCCTTCCTCGGCCAGCTCACGGGTGGCCCTGTTGAGCGCGTTGAGGCCGTTTCGCAGCTGCGTCAGCTCGTCCTCGTCGAGTCGAGCGAGGCTGCGCTGCAGTCCCGCTCGACTGCGGCTCAGCTTCTCCAGCATCACCTTGCCCTCGGGGGCCAGCTCGACGAGCACCACGCGCCGGTCGCGCTGGTCGCGAACGCGCCGCACCAGGCCGCGCTCGGCCATGCGCCGGAGCATGCCGGTGGCGCTGGCGGCCGACATGCCCAAGGAGCGCGCCAGAGCCCCCACGCGTTGGGGCCCGTCGGCCTGCAGCCGCACCAGCACCTGGAGATGTCCCATGCTGGCGACGTCGCGGCGGATCCGGTGGAGGCCGCGCATGCCTTGCTCGCGGATGGCCGTGAAGGCGTCGACGACTTCCACGATCAGGCGGTCCTTCGCCTCGGTGTCATTCATTTGTGCCGCGTTGATAGTTCGCACGACGTTAAATGTAGGACCGGAGGGCCCCGTTGTCAACCCCGGTCGTCAACCCCGGTCGTCAACCCCGGGCCGGCGGGACCCGCACGCGACAGGGTTCCCTGACGGCCGGAACGCCGCGGTGTCCGCGTCACCGGCAGGATGCGCGCTCACACCTGGCGCGCGTCGGCTGCGACTGCTGCCGCCTGACGTCGGCCTACGGCTCGAGGTTCCGCAGCCAGGCTGCGAGCACGTCACGTCCGGTGAGGACGTCGTTGGCGGTGAGCGGTAGCGGCACGTCCAGCGGCAGGGCATCACCGCGGCTGATCGCTGGCCGGGTGAAGCGCTTGTACGACACGGTGAACGGCAGGCCCAGCACCGGCGTGCGGAACGACAGGATGTCGCCATAGCCGCCCGGCTCGGCACCCATCGGTTCGCCGGCCACGCGCGCCAGCCCGTTGTCGCTCAGGATGGTGGCGATCATCCCGGCCGAGCTGAAGGTGGCGCCGTTGGTCAGCACGATCAGCGACCCCGTGAAGATCGGCGGGGAGGGCGGCACGGCCGTGAGGGCGCCGGGCTCCTGCATCACCAGCAGCTCGCCGTCGGTGGACGATGCACCTGCGATCAGGGCCTGACGGGTGGTGCCTCGCTGGTCGACGACAACCTGCGAGGGTCGGACGATTTCGCCGTAGTTGTGGACGGCACGCGCCGGCAGGTGTTGCAGCCACGGTGTGGCTACGTTGGAGTTGCCGCCGCCATCGAACTGAAGATCGAGCACGATGCGGCGTAGGCCGCGATCGTGCACCGCCTGGAAGAAGGCGTCTACCGCGTCACGATACGCGGGCGAATCGACGCACGAGAGCAACCAGAACAGGCCCGTGCCCGACGCCTCGTCGATGCGCCACAGGTAGGTGCTGCCGCGTGCCCAGTCCTCGCCGAGGCCTACCGCGCGCTGCAGGCGCGCTTGGAGAGGCGCCGTGCGACCCCGCACGGCGGCGATCGGGACCAGCGGGACGCGGGCTCGGGTCGCGGTCCCGTCGCTGCCGCGCACGGTGATCTCGACGCCGTCGGCGTCGCTCGCATCGACCAGGCCGAGCCATCGGAGCACCGGTTCGGCCCCGACCATCTGGGCGCTGCGATAGCGCACCCAGCCGGCGGGCCCGGGGACGAGCGCGGCCATGCGCTGCTGCAGGGTGTCAGGCGTCAGGGTTCCCAGCCGGACCACGCGGGCCACATCGGGAAGATCCAGGTCCGAGCCGTCGAGCGGGGAGACGAGCAACGCGTCCGAGGTGGCGAAGAACACCAGCGGGAGCACGCGTTGGGCGGCTGCCTGGGGGGCCGCAGTGGTGTGCGCGTCGCCCAGCGACGCGAGCAGGCGCTGCAGCGCCACGGCGACCGCGTCGGCGCTGGGATGGTCCCCGAGGCCGGCCTGTTGCTCGGCGAGGGCGCGTTCGAAGGCGGCTCTGGCGGCCGGCCGGGTCAGGGCCGGATGAACCTCCAGCACACGATCGGCGGCGTAGCGCAGCTCCGCGCGCGCCGGCGCAGGGTCGAGCGGACCGGCCGCGGTAGGCGCGGACTGGGCCCCGGCGAGCGGGAGCAGCAGGGTCAGGACCGAGATCGCGGCCAGGACCGGCCGAGCCGGACTCGGGATGCGGTTCACGTGCATGGGGCGCCTCCTCGTCGCGCGGTGTTCGAGATCAGCCTCGTGGATTCGGTCGACGTCCGTGTCCTGGACAGCATCGACCGCTCTCGTGGGAGAAATGCCGACGCGGCCTGCGACCCCGGCGGCGGGGGTGCGGGACGTTCGGCCCTTGGGCCGGTCGGCACCGGCGCCCACACTGCCAGCGGGGCTACCTGGAAGGCGGGAGGTTCGATGGCGACGACGGGGATGGACACGGACCGGACACATGCGAGGGCCCGTGAGCATGGGCTCCTGACGGCCGAACGCGGCACCGGATTCGCCTTCGGGATCGGCGCGATCGTCCTGGGACTGGGTACGGCGTTGGTGGCGCTGCTCGGCCCGCTGGGAGTGGGCGTGATCCGCTACCACGCGTCGGCGGGGGCGGTGAACCAGATCCTGGGCGGGGACGTTGCAGGACTGCTGCTCGTGGCCCCGATCGCGATCGTCGCGGGCGTCCTGGCGCTGCGGCGGAACCCGGCGGGGCCGGTGCTGGCGCTCGGGCCGGCCGCCTACGTCCTGTACACGGAGGTCCAACTCGCTCTGGGCGGGGACTTTGTGCGCTACCCGGGCAGCAGCGAGCGCTTCTTCCTGCTGTTCCTCGCCCTGTTCGTGCTCGCCGGGGCGCTCCTGGTGAGCGCCTGGACGGGCCTCGACGCCGCACGGCTGCCGGCGTTCTCGCGCCGCTTCACGCGCTTCGTGGCGGGATTCTTGCTGGTGATCGCGGCTTTCCTGGCCGTCGGGCTGCACCTGCCCGGACTGATCGCTTCGTTCGCGGCGCAGTCGCCGGGGGGCGCGAGCCTGCCGGACCCCGCCGTGTTCTGGCTGGTGAAGTTCATGGACCTGGGCGTGATCGTCCCGGTGCTGGTGGCGGTCGCCGTCGGTCTGCTGCAGCAGCGGGGCTGGGCGTACAAGGCGATGGTCGCCGTCGTCGGCTGGATCGCGTGCCTGGGCTCTGCCGTCGCGGGCATGGCGATCGTGATGCAGGTGACCGGAGACCCCGAGGCCGCGATCGGGAACGTGGTGGCCTTCGGTCTGTTCGCGGTGGTAGGGCTGGCGATCGCCGTCGGCGTGTACCGTCCGCTGTTCGGTGTGCGCTAGGTCCCGCGGCGCAACGCCAGCCAGCGCGCGTCCGCCAGGACCACCGAGGCCTCCCGCTGGCGTGGCGGAACGGTCCAGTAGCGACGCAGGAGGCGCTCTGCGTCGGCTTCGGCCAGGAGCGAGAAGCCGTGGCGCTGGTAGAAGCGCAGGGCCCAGACGGCGGCGCGCCAGGTACCGACGAGCATCGGACGTTCCGTGCGCTCCCGGAGGTAGGTGAGCAGGGCGGTCCCGTGCCCGCGTCGCTGCTGCGCCGGGAGGACGTAGGCGTGTCGGATCAGGGCGACATCGCCCACGAGCTGCAACCCCATCGCCGCGACGACGCGCCCGGCCTGCTCGAGCACCCAGAACCTCACGTCGTCATCGATCTCCCGGAGGAGTTCGCCGAGCGCCATGTAGGGTTCGTGCCAGCAGTCGGGCGGGATCACGCCCCGGTAGGCCGCGGCGGCCTCCTCGATGAGGGCGGCGACAGCGCCGCTCTCATCGGGTCGGGCTCGGCGGATCTGGGAGGGGATCGTCACGGCGGGGTGCCGCCTTCCAGGGCTCCTCAGTCGCAGACCCGTGGTGGGGACGGCCGCTGACGAGGGCGTGATGCCCGATTCTAGCGGGCCCGGGGGCCGCGTTCGTGGCGCAACAGCGCCGAGCGCGACGCTTCCTAATCGCGGCTCATCGTCCCCCCGTAGCATGGAGCACGTGAAGATCGTCCAGGGGCTCCTGCTGCTGGCGCTCACGGCAGTGCTGTCCCTGGCGGCCCTTCTCGGGTCGTCGGCGCTGCACTGGGCGCAGAACCTGCCGTCGCTCGCGCCGGTGGAGGCCCTCCAGTACACCTCGAACTCCACCGTGTTCGCTCGTGACGGCACGCGTATCGGCACCCTGGTGCCTGCGATCGGCAAGAGCAAGGAACCGGTCAACCGCGTTCCGGTCACGCTGAGCCAGGTCTCGCCTGCCGCCCTGGAGGCGCTGGTGGCGTCCGAGGACGACCAGTTCTTCCACGAGTACGGCTTCAGCCCGTCCGGCATCGCCAAGGCCGTCTACCAGGAGATCATCGGACGGTCCAGGCGCGGTGGCTCGACCATCACCACCGAGCTCGTGAAGAACACCGTGCTGCGCGACATAGCCGACGAGCGTTCGCTGAACCGCAAGGTCAAGGAGTTCCTGCTCGCCGTCCAGCTGGAGCAGCGCCTGACCAAGCGCGAGATCCTGCAGCGCTACGTCAACGTGGTGTTCTGGGGCGGCAACGTCTACGGCATCCGGGAGGCGTCGCAGGCCTACTTCGGCCTCGATCCGATCCAGCTCAACCTGGCGCAGGGTCTCTACCTGGCGGTCCTGGTGCCGGCGCCGAACGCCATGCACGGTGACTTCACCGCCGCGCGCGCCGGCATGAAGACGGTGCTCGACAAGATGGTGCGCCGCGGGACGATCTCGGAAGCGGCCGCCCAGCGAGCGTGGGACTACCGGCTCGAGCCCCGAGGCTGGCAGGTCGCCTACGACGGTCACGGTAACGTCGTGAAGGCCACGCGCACCGGCTCGGCCGTGAAGGTGGCATCGAGCATCGACACCGGTCTCTCCCGCGGCGTCATGCTGGCGGTCCGTGACTGGCTGGTGAAGCGCTACGGCGCGAGCGTGGTGTTCGGCAGCGGCGGGCTGAACGTCTACACCACCTTCGACGTGCAGGCGCAGAAGGCGGCGATGGCAGCCAGCCGCGAGACTCCTGTTCCCGGCGGCGCGCAGATGGCCATCGTGGGCATCGATCCCAAGAGCGGCGGGGTGCTGGCGATGGTGGGCCAGAAGCTGGGGACGGGCCGCAAGCAGCAGGACTTCAACCGCGCCATCCAGGCCTACCGGCAACCAGGATCGTCGTTCAAGCCCATCGTCTATGCCACCGGCATCCAGGAAGGTGCGCTGAACGAGGCCAGCATCCTGGTCGACGACCCCACCACGTTCAAGGTCAACGGCAAGGCCGACTACACGCCCAAGGAGTGGGACAAGTCCTACGAGGGGTACGAGACGGCGCGGCTGGCGCTCGACAGGAGCCGCAACATCCCGGCGGTGAAGGCGCTGCAGGAGGCCACGGCGCAGGCGGTGGCGGCGAAGGCGACGATGCTTGGCTACGACGTGAAGCCCTACCTGGGCATGGCGCTCGGCAGCTTCGTGGTCACACCCCTGCAACATGCCGCGGCGATCGCCGCCTTCGCCAACGGCGGTGTGTACACCGCGCCCTACTTCGTTCGGAAGGTGGTCGACGCCAGCGGCCACGTCCTCTACCAGGCACACCCGCGTCGTACGCGGGTGTGGAGTCCGCAGACCGCCTACATCGCTCTGGACATGATGCACGGCACGGTCGAGGATCGAAAGCCCTACTGGGCGCTGTCCTGGCGCGCGAACGTGCCGGGGCGCTGGATCGCGGGGAAGACCGGTACCACCGACAAGGAGCGCGACATCTGGTTCGTGGGCGCGACACCAGGCCTGGTCGCCACCGTGTGGATCGGCAACGATGACGACACGCCCATGCCCAGGCACATGACATTGGCCGACGGTAGCAGCCAGCTGGTGACCAGCTCGCAGCAACCCATCTTCGCCTTCAACCGCTTCGTGAGCGCAGCGTTGCGGGGGCACGCGAGCGATCCGAACGGATTCCCGGTGCCGGCAGGCATCGTCTTCCGCCCCATCGATCTGAAGACGGGGGCGCCCGATCCGGCCGGTACCAAGGCCGCGTTCCGATCCGGCCCGGCGCTGCGCGGCCGCTCCTTGCTCGGGGGTGGAACGCTGCGCGTCGCGGTGGACGAAGCGACCGGCCTGCGCGCGACGGCCGCGACCCCGCCCGACCGGATCCGGGTGATCTCGGTCGACCCCAAGAACGTCGATCAACTCTTCCCTGGCAGCGGTGCAGTAGGACCTGCGGCGGGACCTGCGGCAAGATCCACGGACGCTGCTACGTCGCGTCCCGCGACCGGTCCTGCGACCGGTTCCTGTGACGGGTCCGGCGGCACGCGCCTCGGGGACGGCGGACGCGCGGCCCTAGCGCGGCCGTAGCGCGGCCGCGCCGGGACATTCGACCCTGCGGCGGCCCCGAGGGGCGTGTTGTGCTCGGGGCGTGGATACCCCAGCCCCGCGATCAGGATTGTTCTTCGCGCAGGGCGGGCGGAAGGGTGCCCGCAGGAACCGGCCCCGAGGCCCCACGTGCCGCTGACGACGCGGCGCACCCCGCGGCGCACCCCGCCTCCGCGGCGAGCGGGACGGCTCGCCGCACTGTTGGCGGTCATGGGTCCCGGCCTGGTCGTGATGCTGGCCGACACCGACGCCGGCAGCATCGTGACGGCGGCGCAGAGTGGCGCCACCTGGGGGTACGACCTGCTATGGCTGCAGCTGGCCCTCGTGCCCATCCTGTTCATCGTCCAGGAGTTGACGGTGCGCCTCGGCACGGTCACCGGTCAGGGCCACGGCGAGCTCATCCGACGGTACTTCGGCAAGCGCTGGGCATGGTTCTCGGTCGGGACGCTGGCGCTGGCCGGTGTCGGGGCGCTCTGTACCGAGTTCGTGGGCATGGCCGGTGCAGGCGAGGTGTTCGGCGTGTCCCCCTACCTCAGCGTCGGCACCGCCGTCCTCGGACTGGCCGTGATCGCTGCGCGGGGCACCTACCGGCGGGTGGAGATCGTAGCGGCCGCCGTCGGGAGCCTGGAGTTGCTGTACGTGCTGGTGGCGTGGCAGGCGCATCCCTCGCCGGGCATGTTCCTCGCGGACCTGCAGCGCCTGCCCTGGAGCCACGGCCCGTACCTCTATCTCATCGCCGCCAACATCGGCGCCGTGATCATGCCCTGGATGATCTTCTACCAGCAGTCAGCGGTCGTCGAGAAGGGGCTCACGGAACGCGATCTGCCGGCGGCGCGCATCGACACGGCCGTCGGCGCGGTACTCACCCAGGTCATCATGGCGGCCGTGTTGGTGAGCACCGCGGCCACCCTGCACGGGGGCGCGGGAGCCGCCGGCTCGGCCCTGGGGACGGTGACGGAGATCGCCGGCGCGCTGACGCCGTTGCTGGGCCCGACCTACGGCGCCGTGCTGTTCGCGCTGGGGATGCTCGGTGCGTCGTTGGTGGCAGCGCTGGTGGTCTCCCTGGCGGTCGCTTGGGGGCTGGGTGAGGTCGCCGGCTACCGGCACTCGCTGGCCCACCCCGCAGGTGAGGCGCCCTGGTTCTACGGCATCTACCTGATCGCCATCGTCGGGAGCGCGGCCCTGGTGCTGTCCGGCGTGAACCTGGTGCGCCTCAGCATCGGCGTGCAGGTGATGAACGCGCTGTTGCTCCCCGTCGTGCTCGGATTCCTGTTCCTGCTGGCCCGTCGCGCGCTGCCCGGCGAGCATCGCCTGCGCGGCATCCCGGCCTTGACCGTGGCCCTGGTGCTGGTGCTCACCACCGCCTTCGGCGTGGTGTCCGCTGGCCTCGCGTTCTGAGCCGCAGCACCCGAGCTCGCCCGTGGCCGTTGCGTGCACCCTCGTCCGGCAGGGCTCGACCTCGCATCCGCTAGTCTGAGCAGTATGGGCATCGGTCCGGGCCCGTGCGGCGAACGGCGGCAACGGGAGCGTGCCGACGGGCTCGGAGGGGCGGGAACGATGCTCAAGCGGAGCTCGAAGATCGCGGCGAGCCGCGGGGCGCGGCTGCTCGTGACAGCCGCGGTGGTGGCGTTGCTCTTGGCGGCGTGCACCGCCTCGCAGCCGGCGCCAGCCGTTGGCCAAGGTATGCCCGGTTTCTGGCTGGGGCTGTGGCAGGGCGTCATCGCGCCGATCACCTTCGTGGTGAGCCTGTTCGTCGACGGCGTGCGGATCTACGCCTACCCGAACATCGGGCGCTGGTACGACTTCGGTTTCATGCTCGGCATCGGAGGGTTCACGGGCGGCCTCTTCGCAGGCTCGCGGCGGCGGCGCTGAGGACGGCGCGCGCTCGAGCGCGCGGGCCGGCTCAGTAGGTCTCGTTCACGATCCACGGCGTGGCCACGTGCCACGACGTGCCGGTGCCGTTGGCGTCGCCCACGTGCTGGTCCTTGGCGTAGGTGTACAGGGGATGGCCGCTGATGGCGAGCTGGCTGCCGCCGTTGGGCCCGCTCAGCGTGCTCATGAACAGCGTCGAGTTGCTGGGTCCCGTGGGCGTCCCCGAGCCGACCGTGTACGGTTTCCAGTCGTTGAGGCAGGAGCCGCTACAGTTCGACGTGTCGGCGGTGTCGTCGGTGGAGTAGTAGAGCGTCAGGCCCTGCGGGGTAGCCAGGACCTGCTGCATCTCGCCGTCGAAGAACGCCTGCGCGAGGGCGATGACGTCGCCCGAGGGGTTGGGGTTGGGGGCGGTCCCGGCCTGAGCACTCGAACTCGAGCCCGTGTCCGACGAGCCGGAGCTCTCTTCGGAGCCGTTCGACCCCTGGGCGAACGCAACGACGCCCAGCGTGCCGAGCGCGAGGACCAGAAGGACGTACGCGATGGATCGGATGCGCGTTGTGTGCATGGGAGCCTCCCTGACGACCGGCGCTTGTCGGGGCCGGCGCTCTGGAACGCAACGTCGAGCGGATCGCAACGGCGCCCGGCCGTTCCCGGCGCCGGACCGCTCCTGACTCGACGATAGGCGCCCTCGTGGAAGCGTGTGTATGCCGCGAGACCGGTGCGGGCCCCAAGTGCGGCCGAGCGCCCCGAAGGCGAGGCGGGCTCCGAAGGAGCGGGGGGACCAGCCGCCGGCGCCCCTCAGGGCCGCAGGACGATCTTGCCCAGCGTGTGCCGGCGCTCGAGCTCACGGTAGGCGTCGCGGACCTCGTCGAGGGGGTAGACCCGCGCGATCGGCACCTCGAGGTCGCCCGCGGCGATCATGGCGGCCAGCTCGGCGAGCACCTCCGCGCGGGCGGCGCGCGCCGTGCCCTCGGTCTTGACGCCGTACCTCTCCCCGGCCGCGAAGTTCGCGATGGTGTCGATGCGCTCCGGCGCCACGCCGAGTTCGAGAGCGAGTTCCACGTAGTCTGCCCCGAAGGCGTCGATGAAGGCATCGACCCGGCCGTCGGCCGCCTCTCGGACGCGGTCCGCCACGCCGTCGCCGTAGGTCACTGGCACAGCGCCGTGGTCGGCCAGCCAGGCGTGATGGGGCGGGCTCGCCAGCGCGATCACCTTCGCGCCCGCCCGGCGTGCGAGCTGGACCGCCAGCGTCCCGACCCCACCGGCTGCGGCCGACAGCACCACGGTGTCGCCGGGGTGCGGGTCCACGGCGCGGACGGCCGCGTAGGCGGTGGTGCCCGCCACGAAGAGCGCCCCGGCGGCCTCCCAGGACACTGCGGGCGGTTTGGGCGCGAGCTTCTGGGCCTCGGCCGCCACCAGCTCGGCGTGGCTCGAGCGGTCGTGACTGAAGCCGAGAACCTCGTCTCCCACCGCGAAGGCGTCGACATCCTGACCGACCTCCTCGACGATCGCCGGCGAGGTCGCTCCCCTCGCCGGACGGGAACGTCGCCGGGAAACGGTGCGCCATGCGGCCCTCGCGGATGGCGGCCTCACCGGGGTTGATGCCGGCCGCCTTCACCCGCACCAGCACCCTGCCGGGGGGTGGCGGCCGGCGCTCCACCTCCACCACCTGCAAGACGTCGATCCCTCCGTACTCGTTGAAACGGACGGCGCGTGGCATGGATCACCTCTTCCGTGGCATCGGTTGCTCGTGGCGTCGCTCTGCGGTCGCTTCGGTCCCTCACCGCTTCGGTTTCCCGTACTCGCGGTCGGATCCCGTGAAGCGGCGTGCGTCGCCTCCGAAGGCTGCGTCGAGGATAGCGTCGGCGTCGCTCCGCGGGTGTTCAGGTGCGGGTGTTCGGGTGCGGGTGTTCGGGTGCGGGTGTTCGGGCGGTCGCCGAGCTGCGGTCGCGGCCGCGCGGGGCCTGCCGCCACTCCCTGCCGCCACTCCCTGCCGCCACTCCCTGCCGCCACTCCCTGCCGCCGCTCCCTGCGTGGGCACGACCCCGCGTCCGGCGGACGACGCCTGACGGCATGGGGTGGTCGGTGCGGCGCCACGCCACGACAGAGCACGATCCCGGCGACCGCAGTTCCGGTCGCCGGGATCGTGGCGTTGTGGTGCGCTGGGCTCAGTCGAACGACGACGCCCGACCGACCTCGACGTGCCGTTCGCCTTCGCCGACGTAGAGCTGGCGAGGACGAGAGATGCGCTGCTCGGAGTCCAGCAGGCCCTCCTGCCACTGAGCCAGCCAGCCGGGCATGCGGCCGATGGCGAACAGGACCGGGAACATCTCGACGGGGAAGCCCATCGTCTGGTAGATGATTCCCGAGTAGAAGTCGACGTTCGGGTAGAGCTTGTGCGAGACGAAGTACTCGTCCTCGAGCGCGATGCGCTCCAGCTCCAGGGCGACGTCGAGCAGCGGGTTGCGCCCCGTCACTTCGAAGACCTCGTCAGCGACGCTCTTGATGATCTTGGCGCGCGGGTCGAAGTTCTTGTAGACGCGGTGTCCGAAACCCATCAGGCGGAATTCGCCCTGTTTGACGCGCTCGATGTAGGCGGGGACGTTCTCGACCGATCCGATGTCGTTCAGCATCCGCAGGACCTTCTCGTTGGCCCCGCCGTGGAGCGGCCCGTAGAGCGCGGCCGAGGCCGCTGCGGCTGCCGAGTACGGGTCGGCCTGCGAGCTTCCCACCACGCGCATGGTGCTGGCCGAGCAGTTCTGCTCATGGTCGGCGTGGAGGATGAAGAGCACGTCGAGCGCGTGCTCGAACACGGGATTGGGCCGATACTTCAGCTCGGTGGCCTTCCACATCATGTTGAGGAAGTTGCCGGGGTAGCTCAGGTCGTTGTCGGGGTAGGCGATCGGCAGGCCCGTGGCGTGCCGGTAGGCGAAGGCCGCCAGCGTCGGCATCTTGGCGATCAGCCGGATGATCTGCGTCCGACGTTGCTCCGCGTCGAAGAGGTCCTTGGCGTCCGGATAGAACGTCGAGAGCGCGCCGAGGGTGCTGACCAGCATGCCCATCGGGTGGGCGTCGTGGTGGAAGCCGTCGATGAACGTCTTGATGTTCTCGTGGATGAAGGTGTGATGGGTGATGTCGTGTGCCCAGCCCTCGAGCTCGCCCTTGTCAGGGAGCTCGCCGTAGAGCAGCAGGTGCGCGACCTCCAGGAAGGAGCTCTCCACCGCGAGTTCCTCGATGGGGTAGCCGCGGTAGCGCAGGATGCCCTTCTCGCCGTCGATGTAGGTGATCGCGCTGCGGCAACTGGCCGTGTTCAGGAAGGCAGGATCGTAGGACAGCAATCCGAAGTCGTCGTCCGAGGTCTTGATCTGCCGCAACGCGGTCGCCGGGATAGCGCCCTCGTTGATCGGGATCTCGTAGGTGCGGTCCGTCCGCGTGTCGGTGACCTTCAGGAGGCCGTCCTTCTTGGATCCGTCCATGCTTCCTCGCCCATCCTTTCTGCCCGAGGCGCGTCCATCGCCCTCCTCGTGCCCGTTCGGCCCGTCCGGCGGGGCGCTCGTGGTTGGTTGGCGCGGGGCCGCGGTCGAACGCCGATCGGTCCGCCCGTTCCGGCCCCGGCCTTCGCGGGCGGAGGTTCCAGGGAAGCTACACCTGGGATCCGTCGCGCGGGGGCCGTCCATCCGGTCACGCCGGGCTGATCGGTGCCACTACCCGTCCAGGGTATGTCCGTGCTCGAAAACGGTCCCAGGGGCAAATATCCCGATGGGGCCGATTCCGTGCAGGACAGCGTCATGGTGCAGTGGCGCGGAGCTGGGACACGGGGCGTTGCCCATCCACCGCCCGGGGGTAGGGGTCAAGAGCTTTCGTTCTTTCTCCGCTTGGCATCGGAAGGGATGGCGCGTGCGAGGCTGCCGCGTGGCTTCGCGAGTGGCTCCGGCCCGACCGGTGCTGTCGCCTCGGGGACGCCCGGGAGCGTTGCGCCGCTCTACCGTCGTGCCAGGTTCTACAGCGTTCGCGAGTGCAGGCGCCTGCGATGGAAGGGGCGGATTGCGATGGAGAAGAGGAAGACCAAGGCCGTTGCGCGGTCCTTGAGCGCAGCCATCGTGTTCATCCTGCTGGTCGCAGGGACCGCTTCCTGCCAGCGGAGCGCGCTGCAGGGGCAGGACTGGACCCGCTTCGGATGGGACGCCGCGCGCACGAACGATGGGCCGACCGCTGCCGGGATCACGGCGGGCGACCTGGGCGCGTTGAAGCGGCAGCAGGTGCAGCTCGGGGGGACCGTCGACGGCTCGCCCATCTACCTGCACGGCGTGCAGATCGAGGGCGCTGTGCACGACGCCTTCTTCGTGACGACCATCTACGGTGAGACGCTGGCCATCGATGCGAACCGTGGGACGGTCCTGTGGCGGTTCACCCCCCCGGGATATGCGGGCTGGGCCGGCTCCGACCGCATCACGACCGCGACGCCGGTGGCGGACCCGGACCGTCGGTACCTCTATGCCGCATCGCCCGATGGCGTCGTGCGCAAACTCGCGGTGGCGGACGGTAGCGTGCAATGGGGCACCTCCGTGACGGAGCTTCCTACCCGTGAGAAGATCGCGTCCTCGCTCAACCTCTCGCACGGTCGGGTGATCGTGACCACGGGCGGCTACATCGGCGACGCGCCCCCCTACCAGGGGCACGTCGCCGTTCTGGACAGCGGAGGCGGCCACATCGAGAACGTCTGGAACGCGCTGTGTAGCGACCGCTCCGGAATGTTCGCGCCGTCGTCGTGCTCGCAGAGCGGCGCGGCCATCTGGGGTCGGGCCGGAGCGGTCGTCGATCCCTCGAGCGGAGACCTCTTCATCGCGACGGGGAACGCACTTTGGGACGGTCATACGTTCTGGGGTGACGCCGCGCTCGAGCTCTCGCCAGACGCGGGGACGCTGCTGGGCAACTTCACGCCCAGGAACACCGATCAGCTCAACGCGCGTGACCTGGACCTCGGCTCCACTGCGCCGGTGCTGCTGGGAGATGGTCTGGTGGCGCAGGGAGGCAAGGACGGCAGCATCCGATTGCTCGACTGGAGCGCGATGCGTGGGCAGGTGCCGCACCAGGGTGGAGAGCTGCAGACGGTGTCCACTCCGTCGGGTGCCGAACTCTTCACGGCTCCGGCGGTGTGGCGCCACGGGGGCGAGACGTGGTTGATCGCGGCCGACAACGGTGGAACGGAAGCGTGGCGGTTGTCGGAGGGGCGTCTGCAAGCTGTGTGGCACAACGCCCATGCCGGTACCAGCCCGGTGCTGGCCGGCGGGCTCCTCTACGTCTACGATCCTGCGGGCGGGCTTCGCGTGGTTCAGCCCGACACCGGCCGGCTCCTTGCCGAGCTGGCGAGCGGCCCCGGTCACTGGAACAGCCCGATCGCGATCGACGGGCGCATCGCGCTCCCCGAGGGCAACGCCAATCAGCATCGAACGAGCGGCGTCCTGGATATCTGGCGCGTTGCTCGATGATGCGCGGGGACATGTGTCCGTAGCGGGGTCTCGCGGCTTCCCGCTAGCATTCGGACAGCGCCCGAGCCAGATGTGACCCGAAGACCCTCCGAGGGGCCGCCCTGGCCGAGGGGAGAGCCCTCCGGGGCCGCCCGGGTAACCGGACGACCTGCCGAGTGAGCAAAGGGACCGCGATGCGGTCCCTCGTTTCATGGTGCGGCGGGGGCGGCTTCGCGCCGCATGGGGCGGTGCGTGGGTTCCGCCGCACGGTTTCGCCGGGGACGGGAGGCCCTATGGCCCAGAGCCGATGGAATCGCGGTCCCAGCCGACGCACGGTCCTGAAGGGGATCGTGCTGGGAACAGGGAGCCTGGTGTTGGGGAGGTTCCGATGGCTCCCGGAGGCGCGCGCCCAGGAGAGCTTGCAGCCGACCTGGGACCCCGCCGATTACGACTACACGGCCTGGGAGGACCTTTACCGCAAGCGATGGACGTTCGGAGCGGCTGGGCGTAGTACGCACTCGGTCAACTGCACCGGCAGCTGCAGCTGGAAGGTCCTGGTGAAGAACGGCGTGGTGTGGCGCGACGAGCAGGCTGCCGACTACCCCGCTATCGGGCCCGATCTGCCCGACTACAACCCGCGCGGCTGCCAGAAGGGGGCCTGCGCGTCGGACTACCAGTACGGGCGGCAACGCGTGAAGTACCCTCTGAAGCGCGTCGGGGAGCGCGGTGAGGGGCGGTGGCAGCGGCTCAGTTGGGACCAGGCGCTCACCGAGATCGCGGACCGCACGCTCGACATCATCCAGCGACACGGGCCCGAGTATCTGCACGCCTTCACGCCGATCCCGGCCATGAGCCCGGTGTCCTATGCCTCCGGGTCGCGACTGATGAACCTCCTGGGCGGCGTGTCTTTCACCTTCTACGACTGGTACTGCGACCTTCCACCCGGGGAGCCGATCACCTGGGGCGTTCAGACGGACAGCGCCGAGTCCGCCGATTGGACGAACAGCCGCTACATCATCGCCTGGGGCTCGAACGTCAACGCCACCCGCATCCCGGACGCGCAGATGCTCCAGAAGGCGCGGCTCCGCGGAGGGGCCAAGGTCGTGATGATCGGTACCGAGTACAACCCGACGAGCGTTCATGCCGATCAGTTCGTGCCGGTACGGCCGGGCAGCGACCTCGCGGTGGCGCTCGCGATGGACCATGTGATCCTGAGCGAGGGGCTCTACGACGTCGCCTACGTCAAGGAACAGACCGACCTCCCGTTCCTGGTGCGTGAGGACGACGGCCGCTTCCTGCGGGCGGTCGACCTCGATCCGGGCATGGCGAACGCCGACGGCGACGATGGTGGCGGCTTCTTCCTGTGGGACAGCAAGCGCGGTCTCACGGCCGTACCGAAGGACCGGCTCGCCCTCGGTGATCTCGATCCCGTGCTCGATGCCCACCAGGAAGTGCAGACGGCCGCGGGGACGGTGCGCGTCACGACGGTCTTCACGTTGTTGCAGCGCGAGCTGGCGGACAAGACGCCGGCGTGGGCGCAGCGGCAGAGCGGGTTGAACGCCGAGACCATCGCTACGCTCGCCCGCGAGTTCGCAACCACGCGACCCGCGATGATCATCCACGGGAACGGCGTCAACCAGTGGTATCACAACGACCTCGCGAACCGGGCGATGATCCTGATGGCGGCGCTGACCGGCAACGTGGGCAAGCCCGGGGGCGGGTTCAACCACTACGTGGGGCAGGAGAAGATCTGGCCGGTGGCGGGTTGGAAGGCGCTGGCTTACCCCGGCCCGCAGCGATTCCAGAACACGACCCTCTGGACCTACTGGCACAGCGAGATGCAGGATGTCGATCCACTCTGGCCCGACCTCAAGCCTTACCTGGAGACGGCCGTCGAGAAGGGCTGGATGCCGCTGTGGCCCAACGGGCTCGAGGGCGAGCCCAAGGCGCTGTTCACATGGCGGGCCAACTGGTTGAACCAGGCGAAGGGCAACTTGCGTGTTCTGGACAAGCTGATCCCCAAGCTAGAGCTCATCGTGGCGCTCGACTTCCGCATGTCCTCCACCGACCTCTACGCCGATTACGTGCTGCCGGCCGCCACCTGGGCCGAGAAGTTCGACCTCAGCTCTACGGACCTCACGTCCTTCCTGATCCCGTTCACGCCGGTCGTCGCCCCCTTCGCGGAGGCCAAGACCGACTGGCAGGCCTTCCGAGCGCTCGCCGAGACGATCGAACGGCGTGCCAAGGAGCGCGGTGTTACCGCCTACGACGACATCATCGACGGCGCCACGATTCACCGCGACCTGGCCACGCTTCACGACCAGTTCACCGACGGCGGCAAGCTGCGGCTCGACAAGGACGCCGCGCAGTCCATCCTGGACGGTTCCGAAGAGACCAGGGGGTACCGTTTCGACGATCTCGTCACCCGCCCCCGCCGTTTCAAGGCTGCGAGCGAGCACTGGACGAGCGACCTGGAAGAGGGGAAGGCCTACGCGCCGTTCCAGCGCTACGTGAAGGGCAAGCGCCCGTGGCCGACGCTGACCGGACGGCAGCAGTTCTACATCGACGCTCCCTGGTATCAGGAACTCGGGGTGGCGCTGCCGACCTTCAAACCGCCGCTCGAGCTCAGCAAGCATCCTCTTCGACTCAGCACGCCCCACTACCGGCACACCATCCATTCGAGCTGGGCGATCGACCTGACGCTCCAGCGCCTGCAGTGGGGCGAGCCGTTCGTGTACCTCAACCCCGACGACGCCGGGACACGCACCATCGAGGACCATGACTGGGTGAGGGTGTTCAACGACAACGGCTCGACGCGTGTCCGGGCGCGGCTCCATCCCGCTGTGACCCCGGGTCAGGCGCTGCTCTACCAGGGCTGGGAGATGGTGCAGTTCGAGGGCCGCAGCAACTTCCAGGCGCCGATCTCCATCCACATCAACCCGACCCAGTTGGTGCGCTACGGCCACCTCCAGTTCAAGCCCAACTACTGGGGTCCGACCGGGGCCAACCGCGACACCCGCGTCGACGTCGAGAAGGCCTGAGGAGGAAGGCATGCCCGTCCCCAAGCTCAACAAGGACGATCTCCTGAAGAGCGAGCATCAGCTCGGGATGGTCCTCGATCTGAACAAGTGCATCGGCTGCCAGACCTGCACGGTGGCGTGCAAGACGCTGTGGACCCGCGATGCCGGTCAGGAGGCGATGTACTGGATGAACGTGGAGACCCGGCCCGGCGCCGGCTATCCACGGGGCGTCGTGGCCCCCAACGGTGGGTGGACGCCCGACGGCCGGCAGGGGGTCCGCGGCCGCCTACCCACCGCCGAGGACTACGGCACGACCTACCGTTTCAACGACCAGGAGGCGCTCTTCGCGCCGGGACAGGCTCGCTTCGCGCCCGACACGGAGCCGCTCTGGGGGGTCAACTGGGACGAGGACAAGGGCGCCGGCGAGTACCCGAACACGTTCCTCTTCTACCTGCCACGGCTATGCAACCACTGCACGCACCCGGCCTGCGTGGAAGCCTGCCCCCGCAATGCGCTGTACAAGCGCAACCGGGACGGCATCGTGCTGCTCGACCAGGAGCGCTGCCACGGCTACCGGTTCTGCGTGGAGGCTTGCCCCTACAAGAAGATCTACTGGAACCACGTGGCCAAGGTGTCGCAGAAGTGCATCTTCTGCTACCCGCGGATCGACGAGGGCATCCCTACGGCCTGCAGCACCCAGTGCGTCGGCCAGGTGCGCTTCGTGGGGTTGGTGGACGACCCGAAGAGCCCGCTCTACGACCTGATCCACACCTGGAAGGTGGCGCTGCCGTTGCTCCCCGGGCACGGCACCCAGCCGAACGTCTACTACGTGCCGCCGACGGCGCCCGAGGCCGTCGATGCCGACGGAAGGCCCACCGGCGAACGCCGCATCCCCCTGAGCTACCTCGAGCAACTCTTCGGCGACGGCGTGGGGGCGGCGCTGGACACGCTCGAGGGCGAGCTCGGCAAGCTGCGTCGCGGCGAGGCTTCCGACTTGATGCGGCTTCTCACCGTGGACCGCTACCAGGATCTGTTCACGTTGCCGACCGCTCCGAGCAACGACACCTGGTTCGGCGCCTTCGCCGCGCCGGGCGGCACGCCCACCCGCGCGCCCTCCGAGACGGAGCCTTGACATGCAGGCGAATCGTGTGACCGTCGACCGTAAGGCGCTGCTCGACCCGTCGGACGCCGCGTGGAGCGGGGCGCCCGCACAGGTGTTGCAGCTCGTGAGGGCGCCACTCACGATGCAACCCAGCCCCTGGATGCAGGGCGCATTCCAGGATCTCACCTGGGGCGATCTGGTACGCGCTGAGCTGCGGCTCGTGCACAACGGCGAGGTCCTCGCGGCGCGGGTGTCGTGGGCCGTCCCCGTGAGCGCAGAGCGATCGCTGGGCGCCAACGAGTTCCCGGACGCCTGCGCCGTGATGTTCCCGTTCGTTCGGGACGCCTCGATCTTCATGGGGGCAGAGAACGCATGGGTCAACATGTGGCTCTGGCGCGCCGACGGCCACGGGCCCTTCGCGGTGACCGCCGCCGGCATCGGAACCTCTCAGCGCGTCGACGACGGTGTCCTCGAGGCCGCCGGCGCCTATCGTGACGGCACCTGGGAGGTGGTGTTGACGCGCGCGCTCGACCCCGGCAACGGCCGCGACCACGTGCCGCTGCGGCCGGGCGCACGTTGGCAAGTGTCGCTGGCCCTGTGGCACGGAGCGCGTGCCGAACGAGCCGGAATCAAGTCGTTCAGCCCGACGTGGACCGAGCTGGAGATCGCCGGATGAGTCGGGGCGCCCTTCCGGGTCCCCCCGATCCGCGCGCGCTCCTCTACCTCGGGTACGCGCGCCTGCTGGGATTCCCCGATGCGCCGCTGAGGGACTGCATCCAGAGCGGTGACGTTGCGGTCGAAGTAGCGGCGGTCCACCGGGCCGCCAGACTTGCGCCCCCCGGGAACGATCTGCTGCGGGACGTGCGGGGCGGGCTCGAGCCCGACTACATCGCCGCGTTCGAGGTCGGCGTTCCGGAGCCGCCCGTGCCGCTCTACGAGAGCGCCTACCAGGCCGACGACAAGGCGAGTCGGCTGAGTGTGCTGGAGGACCTCGTTCGCTTCTACGAGTTCTTCGATCTGGACCTGGGCGAAGCCCCGAGCGAGGCGCCCGACCATCTCACCGTCGAGCTCGAGTTCATGGCGGCGCTGGCGCAGATGGAGGCGTTGGCTGCCGGTGAGGGCGCGGACCGCGCCCCCTTCCGGCTGGCCCAGCGTGACTTCCTCGATCGCCATTTGCTCGGGTTCCTGCGACGCATCTGCGCGCGCGCCCTACCTGACGGGTTCTACGCCGGGGCGCTCCACGCCCTGAGGCGCGCCGTCGAACAGGATCGTGCGGCGCTCACGCCCGAGGTCGAGGACGGGGAGGTGCCGGCAGACGCCTGACCGGGTCGGGTGCGCAAGGTGGAAGGCGGGTTGCGGGTGTCCGGCACGGCACATGGGGTCCGCCGCTGACCTCCACGCCCCGTGTCCGTCGCATCGCCGACGATCGCGCGAGGAGATCGCTTTCAGCCGTTCCCCGCCAGGGTAGCCCCCAGCTCGTCATCGGTCGGCGCCGAGCCAGCGGCGGCGTGCTCGACGAGCAGCCGGCTCATGCGCTCCAGCGCGTCCCGCGTGTGTCGCCAGGTGGCCACGTCCCGGCCGCTGGGGTCGGGCACGCTCACGTGCCGGCGTACGGTCCGCGCAGGGTAGGCGGGACAGGCCTCGTTGGCGTCGTCGCAGACGGTGAGTACGAGGTCGAACGCCCAGGGGTCGGGGATCTCGTGAAGGGTCTTGCTGGTGTGGGTGGTGAGGTCGATGTCAGCCTCGGCCATGACGGCGATAGCGTCGGGCTTCACGCGCGTGCTCTCGGTGCCCGCGGACCAGACCTCGAGATCGAGGCCGGCGTCCCGGGCGTGCCTTCGGATCCAGCCCTCCATCATCTGGCTGCGGGCGCTGTTGTGGGTGCAGAGCACGAGCAGGCGCGTCACTTCGTTCCCTTCCCGTTCCCTCCTGCGTTCGAAGGCGAGCTCCGTGGCGTGGGCGCGGCGCCGGTGTCTCGTTCGGAGAGGGGAGACGGCGCATCGGTCGTTGCGCGCGGTTCCGGGAACCAGCGTCGTTGGAGTCGGAACGCGACGTTCACGAGCGCGATCATGACGGGAACCTCGATGAGGGGGCCGATCACGGTGGTGAAGGCTACGGCCGAGCCGATGCCGAACACGGCGATGGCGACGGCGATGGCGAGCTCGAAGTTGTTGCTGGCGGCGGTGAAGGCGAGGGTGGTGGTGACCGCGCCGTTGGCGCCGAACCGCCGACCCATCCAGAAGCTGAGCAGGAACATGATCACGAAGTAGAGGGCGAGCGGAGCAGCGATGCGAAGCACGTCGAAGGGGATGGTGAGGATGAGGCCGCCCTTGAGGCTGAACATGACCACGATGGTGAACAGGAGCGCGATCATGGTGATGGGGGCGATCATGGGAACGAAGCGCTCCTCGTACCAGCTGCGTCCCTTGGCGGGGATGAGCACGACGCGGCTGAGCACGCCCGCCGCGAAGGGCACGCCCAGGTACAGTAGGACGGCGCGTGCCACCTCTCCCATGGGGACGGCGATGATGTGCGCCTGCAGGCCGAGCCAGGCGGGGAGCAGGGTCGCGAAGAGGTAGGCGTAGGCGCCGTAGAACAGGACCTGGAAGACACTGTTGAGGGCCACCAGGCCGGCGGCGTACTCGCGGTCGCCGGCGGCGAGGTCGTTCCAGACGATGACCATGGCGATGCAGCGGGCGAGCCCGATGAGGATGAGGCCGACCATGTACTCGGGTCGGTCGCGGAGGAAGAGCAGGGCCAGCGCGAACATCAGCACGGGCCCCACGATCCAGTTCTGCACCAGCGACAGCGCCAGCACGCGGAGGTTGCCGAAGACGGCGGGCAGGCGCTCGTAGCGGACCTTCGCCAGCGGCGGGTACATCATGAGGATGAGCCCGATGGCGATGGGCACGTTGGTGGCGCCCACCTGGACGCGTTGCAGGGCGCTCTCGATACCGGGAACGAGCGCGCCCAGCGCGATGCCGGCGGCCATGGCCGCGAAGACCCAGAGGGTGAGGAAGCGGTCGCGCGCCGAGAGCCGCGAGGGGACGGCGTTCCGACGGCTCATGGACGCGTCCATCGTTCCGGTCTCGGGCGCGCGGCGCAACCGTCGTCGGCTGCCGTGCACCGCTGCGAGGGGTTCACCGGGCCGGGCGGGTCGTGGCCGTCACGGTCGGATCAGGATGCCTTCGAGTTGCTGTGGGGAGGGGACGCGGCCGGCCAGGACGACCTTCTCGTCGATGACGAGGGCGGGCGTGGAGCTGACGCCGTAGGCGAGGATGTCGGCGTAGTCGGTGACCTTCTCGACGTCCGCCTGGATGCCCCTGGCATCGAGGACGAGGCGGACGTTGGCTTCGAGGCGCTTGCAGTTGGGGCAACCGGATCCGAGGACTTTGATGGTCATGCTGTGAGCCTCCTGCTCGTGGGATGGGCGGCGGCATGCCGCCGAAGGTCAGAGGATGGCGTTGAAGAGGAAGCCGGTGGCGAGGATCCCCGTACCTACCACGGCCACGTAGACGGCGATGAGCCGGGGCTTGAGCACGCGCCGCAGGATGATCATCTCGGGAAGCGACAGAGCGACGACCGCCATCATGAACGCGAGGGTGGTACCCATGGCGAGCCCCTTCGCGTGGAGCGCTTCGACCAGCGGCAGGATGCCAGCGGCGTTGGAGTACAACGGGATGCCCAGCAGGACTGCCACGGGTACGGCGAGGGGCTGGCCGGGGCCGGCGTAGTGGAGGAAGAAGCTCTGTGGCACCCAGCCGTGGATGGCGGCGCCCAACCCGATGCCGACCAGCAGGTAGGGCCAGATCTTGGCGAGGATGGTCCTCACCTCTTCGATGCCCATCTGCACGCGCTCGGGCCAGGTGAGTTGGCGGCTGGGGTCGAGGACCTGCCCCCCGAGGCGGGTCTCGAAGACGAACGGTTCGACCCACTTCTCCAGGTGGAGCCGACCCAGGATCATGCCGGCGACGACGGCCAGGATCAGGCCGCTGGCGAGGTAGAGCGCGGCGACGGTCCAACCGAACATGCCGAAGAGCATGACGAGGGCGATCTCGTTGACCATGGGGCTGGCGATGAGGAAGGACAGCGTCACACCGAGTGGGACGCCGGCGGCGACGAAGCCGATGAAGGCGGGTACGGCGCTGCACGAGCAGAAGGGCGTCACGACGCCGAGGCCGGCGGCCAGCGCGTTGCCTGCCCCCTCTCGCCGGCCGCCCAGCAGGGCGCGCGTCCGCTCGACGCTGAAGAAGCTCCGCAGCACGGTCACGGCGAAGATGATCGCGACCAACAGCAGCACGAGCTTCACGCTGTCGAACAGGAAGAAGTGCACGGCGTCGGCGAGGCGCGTGCCTTCGGACAGGCCGAGGCCGTGGTAGACGAGCCAGTCGAAGACCGGGCCGTTGGCCGCGTAGAGCAGCGACCACGCCAGCGCGGCTCCGCCGAGAGCGAGCGGGAGCGGCAGCGGCCGGCGGTGCTCCATGCGTGCCCTCATCCGGATACTCCCTCGCGGGCGCAGGCGTCGGCACAGTCGGCCATCGTCAGGCCGAAGGCTGCGGGGTCGGGCGGGAGGGAGCCCTGCAGGCGCCGCAGTGCCGCCGGCACCAGGCAGTAGTCGATCCAGCGGCCACGTCGCGAGCCTTCGATCAGTCCCGCCTCGCGGAGCACCTTGAGGTGGTGCGAGAGCAGGTTGGGCGCGATGTCGATGACCTCCTGGATCTCGCACACGCAGTGGCTGCCATCGGTGAGGGTGGCGAGGATCCGCAGCCGGGTGGGGTCCCCGAGCGCCTTGAAGCCGAGGGCGAGCCCCTCTGCTAGTTCAAGGGATGTTGAATCAATCATGCTTGAAGTATAGCGCTCGGGGCTCCCGGGGTGCAAGCTTCAGATGCGGTCGCGGTAGCGGTCGATGAGGTCGTCGAGCGCCTCGCGCAAAAGGCTCGCTTCCGTGCGGCCCTCGGCCGCGGAGAGCTTCGCGAGCCGGCCCAGGCTGGCCTTGCTGTAGTAGTTGCTCTTGAGCACCATCCGCTCCTCGACGTGGATGGCGACGCGGCCGCGTCCGTCGCGCTTGGCGCGCAGCAGCGCCGTGTCAGCGGCGCGCACGAGGTCGGCGCGGTCGTCGACGTGGGCAGGATGGGTGGCCAATCCGACGGAGAGGCTGATCGCGGCGGGGGTCTCGTCGGGACGTGGCTGGGCCAGGTGGGCGCGCACCTCGTCCATGAGGATGAGCGCGCTCTCAGCGGTGTGATCGGGGAAGATCGCGGCGTACTCGTCGCCGCCGATGCGGGCGACCGATGTCTCGGCGGGGAGGCTCCCCAGCAGGGCGCGCTCCACGCGGCGCAGGACGGTGTCGCCGGTCGCGGTGCCGTGGCTCTGGTTGATGGCGGCGAAGTGGTCGAGGTCTACCAGGGCCAGGGTGACGGGACCCGAGGTCGGGGCGTTGGCGAGGGCCTCTTCGAAGCCGGGGCGGTCGAGGAGTTGGGTTGGCATGAGGTTCCCCCTTCAAGATGTACTACTCTCTACGTATATAGGTTGAAAGTATCGTTGTCAAGCATGCGTGCACGCTGCTTCGCCGCCTGCGGGCGCCGGGAAGGGCGAACATGGGGGATGTCGTCGTGAAGGAGAACACCGGGCCGGATCCACGCTCCCAGGAGGACATCGTCGCTCGCGGGGCCGCGGCCGCCGTCCTCAGGCGAAGATCTCCTCGAAGAGCAGGCCCAGCCCCAGCGCGTCGAACGGATAGGTGCGGCCTTCTTCTCCGGCACGCCGTTCCCAGCGCGCGGCGTCGTGCGACCTTCGCAGATAGGCCACCACCCGGACCTGCCGGTCGTCGAGGGGCTCGAGCGTCACCCGGACGGTGACACCCGATGCGAGCCGTCGCTCCACCGTTCGGCTCGGGTCGAACAGGCTGGGCTGGGCCCCGACGACGTGAACCACGTGTCGAGTCTATCGCGCCGGCCCGCGACGCGGCGGCAGCCGTCCTCGAGGGCGGTTGTCCCTTGTCGGCATGCCTCAGGCCGTGCATCGTGCGGCGATGGCACCGGAGGCGTTCGCGTGCCCTGCAGCCGGGCCGGGAGGGTCGGCAGCGTGTTCGGAAGGGAGCCGGCATGAGGGCGAACCTGCACTTGGGGTGGCCGAGGGGCGCACTCGAGGGCGCCACGCGGGATCGTGTACGGAGGTGGCTGCGCTGGGTGGCGGCCGCCCTGTCGCTGGCCAACGCCGCGGTGTACGGCCTGATCGGGGCTGGCGCGGTGCGCGTGGTGGAGGGCGCGCCGGGGGAAGGACCGCCGCTCGTCGTGTTCGGCGTGCTGGCGGGCGGTGCCTTCCTGCTCGGCGCGGTGCTACTGATGAGCTTCGACCGCCGGGTGCTGTGGGTGATCGGTGCCGCCTTCCAGGCGTTCGCGATCGCCGCTTACTTCAACGTGGCGCCGCAACGCGTGCCCCCCTACGAGGTCTGGGGCCTGTCACTGAAGGCGGCCCAGTTGGTGTTGCTCGCGCTGCTGCTGGTTCTGGGTCTCACGCGCGCGAGATCGCCGTCGTAGCGGCGTTCGGTCGACGCGATGGAGGCCCGGAAGGGCTGGTGGTGGTGGCGGAGCTCCGCCTTGGGCAGGTCGGGTCGCTCGCGGCGGACGCGTTCCATCGCGGCGGCGTGAACGGGAAGGCGTCGCCGGCCGGCGGGAGACGGACCTCCTGGAGGAGCGCGCTCCGAGCGTAGCAGGTGCCGGTTCTCCGTTGCCTGGCGAGGCGTGCCGCTATCCTGGTGGCATCATCGGAGATCGGGGAGGTCCATGACGAAGTCCAGGATGGAGGCGTTCAGCGACGGGGTCATCGCGATCGTCATCACCGTGATGGTGCTGGAGTTGAGCGTGCCGGAGGGCGCCAGCTGGCGCGCCCTCGGGGGCGTCGTGCCCTCGCTTCTGACCTACGTGCTGAGCTTCGCGTACCTCGGCATCTACTGGAACAACCACCATCACCTGCTGCAGGCCGTCGAGCGTATCGATGGGAGGGTGTTGTGGGCCAACATGCACCTGCTGTTCTGGCTGTCGCTGGTCCCGTTCGTGACCGCCTGGATGGGCGAGAACCATTTCGCGCCGGCGCCGACGACCGCCTACGGCGCGGTCCTGCTCCTGGCGGCGGCGGCGTACTACCTGTTGCAACAACGGCTCATCGCCGCCAACGGTCCCGACTCCCGCTTGCGCCGGGCGCTCGGCCCGGACCTCAAGGGCCGGCTATCGCCGGTCCTGTACGCCGCGGCCATCGTGGGCTCGCTCGCCGGGGCGCGCTGGCTGGCGGACGCCATCTACGTCCTGGTGGCGCTGATGTGGCTCGTGCCCGATCGCCGGATCGAGAGCAGCCTGGCCGAACGATGAGCGCGGGCGTCGAAGCCCCGCCAAGGCCGCGGTGCGGCGCGGGTCGTTCGACGTCGTTCGGGGCCTACAATGGCGCCATGCCGTGCTCCTACGCCGGTCGGTCCCGTGGAGGGGGCCGCGGGATGCTCGCGCCTTTCGGGGTGCGCGTCTGATGCGCCTCGCACTCTTCATCCCCTGCTACGTGGACACCCTGTTCCCGCAGGCAGGGCAGGCCACGGTGCGGGTGCTGGAGCGGCTGGGTCACGAGCTCCACTTCCCCGAGGAACAGACCTGCTGCGGGCAGATGCACGTCAACACCGGCTACCAGCGCGAAGCGATCCCACTGGTGCGAAACTTCGTACGCGCCTTCGGTGCCCATGACCACGTGGTGGCCCCATCGGCGAGCTGCGTCGGCGAGGTGCGTGAGATCTACCCGCGGCTGGCGCGGCTGGCGCGCGACCCCGCGTTGATCGACGCCGTCGACGCGCTGGTGCCGCGGGTGCACGAGCTCACCTCGTTCCTGGTCGAGGAGCTCGGCGTGGAGGACGTCGGCGCCTACTTCCCGCACCGCGTGACGTTCCACCCCACCTGTCACTCGCAACGGGTGCTGCACATCGGCGACGCTCCCCAACGGCTCCTGCGACGGGTGCGCGGCATCGACCTGGTGCCGTTGGCGGACGCGACGGAATGCTGCGGCTTCGGCGGCACCTTCTCCGTGAAGAACGCCGACACCTCGAGCGCGATGCTGGCCTCGAAGGTGGCCCGCGTTCTGGACACCGGCGCCGAGGTGTGCGCGGCGGCGGACAACTCCTGCCTCATGCACATCGGGGGAGCGCTGCACCGTCAGCGGACCGGTGTGCGGACCCTGCACGTGGCGGAGATCCTGGCCTCGACCGAGGCGCGCCCCTGGGGGCCGGCGTGAGCGGCGGAACGCCTCGGTCCCGGCCGTTCGCGGAGGCGGCGCGTGAGGCGTTGCAGGACACCCAGTTGCGTCGCAACCTCGGCAAGGCGACATCGGCGATCCGCGAGAAGCGCAGGCTTGCGACCGATGAGCTGCCCGACTGGGAGGAGCTCCGCGAGGCAGGCCGTGCGATCAAGGCGCAGACCCTGGCGCACCTCGATCACTACCTGATGCGGCTGGAACAGAACGTCCTCGCCCGCGGCGGCCAGGTGCACTGGGCGCGCGACGCCGCCGAGGCCAACGCCATCGTCCAGGAGCTGGTGACAGCCACGGGCGCGCGCGAGGCCATCAAGGTCAAGTCCCTCACCACGGACGAGATCGGCCTCAACGACGCCCTGGCGTCGATCGGCGTCCACGCCATCGAGACCGACCTCGCGGAGCTGATCGTGCAGCTCGCGCACGAACCCTCGTCGCATATCCTCGTTCCCGCCATCCACAAGAACCGGGCCGAGATCCGCGGGCTGTTCCTGCGGTCGATGGGCCTGGAGCCCGACGAGCTCTCGGACGCGCCCGCCGACCTGGCCGCTGCCGCCCGACGCTTCCTGCGCGGCAAGTTCCTCACCGCCACGGTGGGGATCAGCGGGGCGAACTTCGCGGTGGCCGAGACGGGCGCGGTGTGCGTGGTGGAGTCCGAGGGCAACGGGCGCATGTGTACCACCCTCCCGGAGACGCTGATCACCGTGATGGGCATCGAGAAGGTGGTGCCCAGCTGGCGCGCCATGGAGGTGTTCCTGCAGTCGCTGCCGCGATCCAGCACCGCCGAGCGCATGAACCCCTACACCTCCTTCTGGACGGGCGTGCGATCCGGTGACGGCCCGCAGGCGTTCCACCTGGTGCTGCTGGACAACGGACGCAGCGACGTGCTGGCGTCGGAGGACCGGCGCCAGACCCTCCAGTGCATCCGCTGCAGCGCCTGCCTCAACATCTGCCCGGTCTACGCGCGGGTCGGGGGGCACGCCTACGGCTCGCACTACCCGGGGCCGATCGGCTCCATCCTCTCGCCCCAGCTCGTCGACACGCCCGAAGCCGACACGCTGCCCTTCGCCTCGACCCTGTGCGGCGCCTGCTACGAGGTCTGCCCGGTCAAGATCGACATCCCCAGCGTTCTGCTCGACCTGCGATTCCGTGCCGTGGAGCGCGGACGTGTGCGCCGCGGCCGGTTGGCCGCGCTCGACACCGAGGACGGTGCCATGCGGCTGGCGGCCGGCGTCTTCGCAGAGCCGCACCGCTATCGCTGGATGCAGCGCTGGGCCCGGCTCGTCCAGCGCCCCTTCGTCAAGGACGGCTACGTCGAACGACTCCCGGGCTACCTGGGCGGTTGGACCCGGACTCGCGACCTGCGGGCGGTGGCGCGCAGGACCTTCCGGGAGTGGTGGCGCGACCGGGAGGACGACGCGTGAGCAGCCGGGACGTCGTGCTGCGTCGCGTGCGCGCGGCGCTGGGCCGGAACGGAGCGGCGGACGAGGAGGAGGTCGCGAGCCAGGAGGCGGCCGTGGACGACGCGGCCGGCTACCGGCGCCGCGGCGAGCTCGGGCCCAAGGCCCTGGTCGATCTCTTCGCCGAGCGTGCTGGCGAGTACCGGGTCGAGGTCCGCCGGGTCGCGTCCGCCGGCTTGGCCGAGGCCATCGCGGCCGAGCTGGACGCCTGCGGGGTGCGCTCGGCCGCGGCGCCTGCCGACCTTCCCGAAGCGTGGCGGGTCCCGAACGTGCGCTGGGTGACCGACGGGCTCGACGGTGTCCGGCTCGATGTCGGCACGATCGATGGCTGTGACGCTGTGGTCACCGGCTGCGCCCTGGCGATCGCCGAGACGGGGACGATCCTGTTCGACGGTGGCGCCCGGCAGGGGCGGCGCCTGCTCACGCTGCTCCCCGACGTCCACGTGTGCGTGCTGGCGCGCGAGCAGATCGTGCAGACCGTCGCGGAGGCGGTGGCCGCAAGCAGCGAGGCGGCCCGCAAGGGCGCGCCGATCACGCTGGTCTCGGGCCCCTCCGCGACCTCCGACATCGAGCTCGAGCGCGTCGAGGGCGTGCACGGGCCGCGCACGCTGATCGTGCTGCTGGTGGCCTAGCCCCTTCTGTCGACGCCGATCGGCCCGGTTTGCGAGGCCCGTCCGATGCCCAGCACCAGCGCGAGCAGAAGAACCGAGACGAGCATCCCGACCAGCCCCATGCCGCGGTAGCCGGCGACCGCGAACAGCAGCCCGCCGGCCAGACTGGCCACGGCCGCCATGCCGCTCATCAGCAGGTCGTTGACGCCCTGCATACGGCCCTTCTCGGCGGGCGCCAGGCGGTCGGCGAGGAGGGCCGAGCCGGCCACGAAGCACAGGTTCCATCCCAGCCCCAGGAGGAAGAGCGCGAGCACCAGCGACGGGACGTGGTCGGAGATCGGGGCGAGGCCGCAAGCGACGGCCAGCGTGGCTGCCCCGGCGGTCACCGTCGCGTGCCGTCCGAAGCGGTCGGCCAGCCAGCCGCTGGCGACCGACGGTGCGTACATGCCGAAGCTGTGGACGCTGAACACGAGGGAGATGCCGCCCAGGCCGATCCCAGCCAGCTCCATGTGGAGGGACGTGAGGCCCATCATCATCACCATCACGGCATGCGCCACGATGACGGACGCCATCGCGACGATGATGCCCGGGTCGCGCAGTATCGATCGCCAGGGGCGCGCTGGGCCCGTGCCGCCGGGATGCGGGTGGTCGCGCTCGATCCTCTCACCCAGCGTCTTGGGGTCGGGTCGCAGGAAGACCAGCAACGCGAGGGCGGCGAGCGCGTACAGGAACAGAGTGACGGCGTAGGGCCCGGCCAGGGAGGACCCCGTCAGGGCGTGGCTGATCGTGCCGGTCGGCGCCACCAGCGACGGCCCCAGCACCGCCCCAACGGTTCCCCCCAGCACGACCCACGCCACGGCGCGGCCACGCCGTGCGGGCGGGTGCGCCTCGGCTGCGGCGAAGCGCCCCAGGCGCACGGCCGCCGAACCGGAGCCCATGGCGACGATGGCCACGACAAGGAGCGGGAAGCTGTGCACGATCACGGCCAGGGTGGCGCCGCCGGCGCCGATCGCCCCCGCCAGCAGGCCCAACGCGAGCCCGTTCCGGCGCCCCAGGCGGTCGCTCGCTACCGACCAGATGAGCGCCGACACGGCCGCCCCGAGTTGGAAGACGCCGGCCGGGACCCCGGCCAGCGACGTGCGGCCGCTGATCTGTGCGCCCGCGATGGAGGCGACCGTCGCCGTCGCGAGGACACCCGCCGAACCCAGTGCCTGGGTGGCGAACAGCGCCCAGGTGATGCGCGTCCTGGCGCGCGCGTCGGTTGGGAGGGCCATGACGATCCAGCCTACCCGAGCCCGGCGCTCGGCGCGCGATCGCCGGGGTGTTAGTCGGCGCCGTCCTCGACGGCCGTCAGGAGGATGGGTCGAACCAGGTGGGCGGCGGCCACCGGGCCGTCCGCGGCGTGCGGGTGGCCTTCGTCGACGGGCCGCGGTCGGACGTGTCGCTCGGTGTCGACCGGACAGTGTTCGGGTTGCCAGAGGTCGGTGTCGTAGCGCCCCCGGCTGCGTGCCAGCCCCCGCCGGATCTCTTCGAAGAACGCCCGCGCCAGGTGGGTGACGGCCGCGCGCGTGACGCGCAAGCCCTCGGCGCCGGCCCAGCGGAGCTCGTCGCTGCCACACAGCGAGGTGGTATCGGCTTTGGTGATGGGCGCACGGTTGCGGGCGGCTTGCGGCGTGCCGCCGCTCGCGCGGGCGCCCTCGCGGAGCTCGGCGAGCGCTGCGGAGGCGGCCGCCAGGTGATCCCGGACCGTGCGGTAGGTCGCTTCATCGATGAGGCCGCGCTCGTGCTTCAGCTCGTTGAGCCCCTGAGCCACGCGGTAGGTGGTGGTGGCGATGTCGTCGCGCGTCATCGCCTCCGTCTCGAAGGAGAGGGTGTCGGCCCAGGTGGGCTCGAGCAAGGCGCGCCGGTACTCCTCGAGGCTGTCGTAGCGGAGCCGGTAGCCTAGCGAGGGGTCCTCGAAGGCGCGACTCCCCGGATCGAGGAAGGGGGCGAGCGGCGCGACGTAGAACTGCAGGCGACGGTCGTTGCCGAAACGCTCGGCCAGCCGTTCGCAGAAGGCCACCGTTTCCAGCGCGTTCTCGGGCGTCTGGTGAGGGAGGCCCACCATGAAGAAGAGATCGAGCTTGCGGCAACCGTGCGCCAGGGCCCCTTCTATGGTGCTCTCCAGTGCCTCGTTGGGGTAGGGGAACTTGCCGTTGACACGCCGGATGTCCTCGTCGGCCGACTCGAGCGTGATCTCGAGGCTCCAGGCCGCGGCGGAGCGTTCGACGAGATCGAAGAACTCGTCACCCGCGGGGAAGAACAGCTCGAACACGAGCTCGTTGGGGAGCGCGGCGTCGGTCAGCAGCTCGAAGATGCGGCGCGCACGGGGAGCTCCGCCGATGCGCGGATCGTGGACCATGAAGATGGGCGACCGGGAGAAGCTGCTGATCGTCCGCATGTCCTCGACCAGGCGTTCGGGTGACCGGTAGGCGGGACGGCGCCGGTTGGAGGTGATGGCGTAGGCGCTGCGCGAGCCGCCGCAGATGGCGCAATCGAGGGTGCAGCCCCGAGAGTTGAGCACCATCGTCGTCGGGTGCCGGATCCACTCTAGGTAGGGCACGACGTCCGCCAGGTCCCGGTACTTGAGCACCGAGCGCAGCACGTACGCGTATGCGGGCACATCGATGCCGTCGAGATCGGCGGGCACGAACGAGAGCGGGTTCACGTGGACGCGTCCCTCGTCGTCGCGGTAGGTCAGGTTCTCCACCGCATCCAGCGGTGTGCCCTCGCGCAGCGCCGCTAGGAGCTGGCGGGCGGGCTCCTCGGTCGAGTCGCCCCGCAGCACGTAGTCGACGGCGGGGTTCTCGGCGAGCTCCCGGTGGAAGTAGCTGGCCGAGAGGCCGCCCATCAGGACGGCTGCGTCCGGATGGAGGCGCTTGATGAGCTCGGCCACTGCCAGGGCGCCCTGCGCGTGCGGCAGCCAGTGCAGGTCGATGCCGTAGATCGGGGCCCGCAGCCGCCGCAGGTGGGCTTCGGCGTCGAAGTCGGCGGCCCGCAGCATGCGGTAGGCGAGGTTGACGATGCGAACGTTGTAGTGATTGCGCTCCAGGTACGCCGCGATGCTGGTGAGCCCCACCGGGTACATCTCGAACTGGCCCGTCGACGGCACCACGTCGGCGAAGGGACCTTGTAGGAGGGTCTTGGTACGGAAGTCGAAGATCGAGGGCGCGTGTACGAGCACGAGGTCGGTCGCGAAGGCCGCCCTGGGCCCGGACCCGATCAGGCGGGGACGCAAGGACGGTGCGGGCGTAGGCAGGACGGACCGGGTGGCCGAGGGTGCCGGACGCTGCCGTGGGGGGGAGGGCTCCATCGATGCCAGCGTTTCACTTCGGAACGGCTCTTCCCAGGGGCAAAGGTCTCGGTTCCGTTCCGCGACGCAGCCGACCGGCCGTGACCGCCGTGCGGCCGACGGCGTCGGGGGCGTTTGCCTCTTGGCAGGCGTCCCGCCAGCCCGCAAAGTGGCAGCGGAAGGAGGGGACGATGGATCACACGACGTGGCCCACCACGGGACACCATGTGCTGGTGACCTACGCGAGCAAGTACGGCTCCACCGAGGCGATCGCCGAGGCCATCGCCAGCTCGTTGCGCGAGGAGGGTCTGACGGTCGACGTCGCGCGTTGCAAGGACGTCAAGGATCTCGCCCCCTACACAGCGGTCGTGATGGGGAGCGCCGTGTATGTGGGGCGGTGGCGTCGCGAGGCGGCCGACCTGCTGCGGCAGGGCGAAGCCCAGCTCGCCCGTGTTCCGGTGTGGCTGTTCTCGAGCGGCCCGACCGGCGAAGGCGAGGCCGAGGAGCTGCTCAAGGGATGGCGCTTCCCCAGCGCGCTCGAGGGCGTTGCCGACCGCATCGGTCCACGCGACATCGCAGTGTTCCACGGTGCGCTCGACCGGAGCAGGCTCCATCCCTTCGACGCCTTCATCGTCCGGAACGTCAAGGCGCCCCTCGGCGACTTCCGCGACCTCGACGTGGTGGCTGCATGGGCGCGTAGCATCGGTGCGGAGCTGCAACAGGAGCGCATGCTGGCCGGCGTCTGACGCTCACCGCCGGGAGCGCGCTGCGCGTGCCGCCTATGCCTCGTCGGTGGGACCGCCCTCCTCTTGGCGCACGGCGGCCGTACTCCGCGCCCACGCCAGGAGCGGAGCGAGCGTCAGGCGCTCCGGCGTGCCGGGGGGCCCGGCGGAGGAGGCGAGCGCCTCCGCGAGGACGGCCAGCACCGCCTCGTCGATGCGTCGATGCGCGATTCCGCAGGCGCGCCAGCGCGCCCCGTCCACCGTCTCGTCCGGAACCTCGGTGATGACGGTCAAGGCCGGGGCGAAGGCGTCGTCGTCGACCTTTTCCGGCGCGGTGACGGTCTCCCAGAACGGAAGCCCCCGCGCGAAGCGGAAGGGCGTCGCGGCCAGTGGGCGGTAGCGCCCGGAGCGCGCGACCTGGCTGCGCGTGAGATCGGCAACCGTCGGCTCGGCGTCGAGGGCCGTGGCCACGCGTTCGCGCAGGGCGTCGGCGAGTGCCTCCGCTGACGTGGTCGGCGCGTGGCGGACCGTCAGGATGGTGAGGTGCCCCACCGGCAACGACCAATTGGCGAAGCCCGCCGGCACGTAGCCCGTCTGCGGCCTGACCCACTCGTGAGCGGGGTAGCCGTGATTGTTGAGGTGTACGAGGGGGCGCCAGCGCCGCCAGGCATCGCGTCTCTGCGCGCTCTCTCCGATGAGGCGGCCGTCGAGCTCGGGGTCGGTCTGCAGGTCCGCGCCGAAGGCGGTGTAGCGGGCGGCGTGGTGCATGTGGTTGGGGGCCAGGCTGCACAGGGCGGCGTGCAGCCGCGCCCCGTCGGGATTCTCGAGCGGGTGCACGACGAGATTCAGAGCGCGCATGAGATCGGGGCGTTCCAGCTCGGCGGTGAGTAGCGCCAGCACCGCCTGGGTGCTCGTCGGCTCGTTCGCATGCTGCCGGGCGGAGATCAGCACGCTCGGCGTCCAGCGAGCGCGCCGCGCGCGCGAGACGTCGGGCCCCGCCGGGTAGCCGGTCTCCAGCGCCACCAGCGGCTGCCCGAGGATGCTCTCGTGAGCTACCCGCAGGTGCACGCCGGGATGCCGGGCCGCGAGGTGCCGTGCGTAGCGCACGACCTCGTGCGGGTGGAGGGGCCGGGCGGGGAGCGGCGGCGCGAGACGTGGTCGCTCGGGCGCGTCGACGGCAGCGGGGGAGACGCATCGCTCGCGTCCGCCAGCACGGAACGCAAGCGCCAGGCCGCCGGGCATGGGCGCAAGCCCGCGCTCGGCGCCCCACGCCAGGCGGTCGAGGGCCGCCTCGGCGTCGGCCGGAGCGCCGTCGACCGCGAGGACGAGGGTCGCGGGTGCACGGCCCTGCCCCACCAGCTCGCTTCCACGAACGTTCACGTCGAGGGGCAGGGCTCGGAGGGGACGCCCGCCGGACGGCCACACGGTGACCGCCTCGCTCCCTGGCCCGCGCGCCACGACTCGCACGCGGGTCGCCTCGCCCGGGGAGGCGTGGCAGAACGGCAGGATGCGGGCCGGTGCGAGGTGGCGCGGCCCGTGTTCCGGCCGGACGGCTGCGTAGGCCTCCAGGAGACCGAAGTAGATGTCCTCGTGGAGTCCCTCCAGGACGCTGTCCGTCTCGTGGTCGAGGTCGAGCCGGTCGTCCGGTTCGCTGACGTGCAGGATGACGGCGATCTCGTGCAGGAAAGGCGGCTCCCGCCCCTGCGCCTCCCGGGCAAGCTCAGGGAACACCTCGCGCGCGAGGAACGACCAGGCCTCCTCGCGGTCGGTGGGCACGCGGGTCTCGGCGAGCACGCGGCCGCCGACGACGGCCCGCACCGCTGCCGTGGTGGAGAGCGCCGGCTCACCCGCAAGGCGGGGGGACGGGGTGACCGGTGGAGTCAGTACGGCCTTGTACAGCAAGCCGCCGGAAGCGTCGAGGGCGCGCACCCGGTAGCGAGGCGGGCCGGCGTCTTCGTCGAGCAGGAGCCGCGTCTCGACGCCGGGGTGCAAGCGCTGTAGCAGGTCCGAGGCCGGATACAGCTCACGCAGCCAGCGCTCGGCCACGCCGTAGCGGTCCTCCTGCCGTCCCACGTGCACCTCCAGGACGCGGGTCGTCGACGGCAGTGCGGGGCCGATCTCCTCGACGAGCCAGTGGAGGGCGGGTTTGTAGGCGTGGCGCACATGCACACGGCCGGGCTCGTGTCCCGCGGACGCCAGGCGGGCGGCGAGCTGCTGCGCCAGCTGCCGGCGCAGCGGTAGCGCTTCCGAGGCGTAGACCTCGAGGTCGAAGGGGCCGTCGGGGAGCGGCAGCGCTGCTGCCGCGTCCAGAAGACGGTCGCCCTCCCAGGGGGCGTCGTGGCTCCAGCGCCGGACCTCCCCGTCGCGCGCGCTGTTGCGCACCGGCGCGCCCAGCCGGAGGGGCGCATCGTGCCCCGGGTAGGGGAGCGCGTATGCCCGAACGGGCCCGGCGGCGGCCGGACTCCCGCCCGTGCTGCGGGCCGTGGCGCTAGCAAGGGTGCCGGCCACGGCGGCGGCCGCGAGGCGCCCGGCGCGGGTCTCCAGGCGCAGGAACCGTAGGAGGTCGCGCTCGAGCTCGTCGAGCGAGGAGCCGTCGGGCAAGCGTGGGAAGCCGCGCGCCACATAGTGGCAGGCGACGCGGACGGCTTCGGCATCGGCTCCGACAACCTCGAGCCCGTCGACGGTGTGGCCGCGGGCCACGCGCACTGCCCACTGGCCCGCCTCGAGGGCGGGGTCGATGCCGACGTGGACGCGCGCGTTCGACGCGTCTGCGGTCATCGGAACGGCGGGCTCGAGCGCGACCGTGGCCAGCCGCGCGGCCACCTCCAGGGCCTCAGGGATGCCGGCCGTGCTTCGGAATCCGCCGACGAAGCGCTGAGGGAACTCGGTCGGGCCGGAGTAGAGGCCGCCGCCGGCGAGCGCGCCACCCAGGGAGAGGGGCGAGAGGGAGCCGTCCGATACCTCGCCGGGTTCGCCGTCCAGTGACGGGCGCGGTTGCCCGCCGGGCGGGGGCGCCCACAGGAGTGCCAGCGCCCGCGCCGTGGCCCCCAAGGACGGACCGTCCTCGGCCGCCAGGAGCAACCCGTCAACGGAAAGGACCGCGCACGCACCAGGCGCCAGCGCCCGCGTCGCGTCCTCGGCGAGGCCGGAGGAGGTGACGGGGAGCGGCCCGCCGGGCGGGCACACGCCGAAGAAGAGCGCCGGCCGCGGGGTCTCCCAGACGCGTGTTGACACCTGCAGCCGCAGCGCGCGGGACCCGAGCGCGCCCAGCAGCTCGGCGGCCGCCGCAACGGCGGCGTCCACGGTGACGCCTGACCCGGCGCCCAAGCCGGCATCGGCGCCAGCAACGACGCCGCCCGTGCCGATCCAGGCTTCGCCCACGAGCGCGTCCGCGAAGCCGTCCCCGTCGAGGTCGGCGAGGAGGGTGGCGCGCGGATCGAGGGCCGCGCTCACCCCTGCATCCTGGGATCGAGGGTGTCCCGGAGCCAGTCTCCCAGCAGGTTGAAGCCGAGCACGGTCACCGTGATCGCCAGGCCGGGGAACGTCGACACCCACCAGGCCCGCTCGATGTAGTTGCGGCCGTCGGCCAGCATGCCCCCCCACGAAGGGATGGTGGGGTCGACGCCGAGGCCGAGGAACGTGAGGCCGGCCTCGAGCAGGATGTTGTTGGCGATGCCGAGGGTGGCCAGCACGGTGACGGGCGTGAGTGCGTTGAGCAGCACGTGCCGCACCAGGATGCGGCCGTGGCTGGCTCCCAGGCTGGTGGCCGCCTGCACGTAGTCGGTCTCCCGGATCGACAGCACCTGGCCGCGCACGATGCGCGCGTACTGCACCCACTGGGCGAAGGCCATCACCAGCACGAGCTTCCACAGCCCGGGTCCGATGACGGCGATGACGGTGATGGCGAGCAGGATGAAGGGGAAGGCGAGCTGGATGTCGGCGAGCCGCATGAGCACGGTGTCCAGCAGGCCGCCGAAGTAGCCGGCCAGCAGGCCGATAACGGTGCCGATGATCGACGCGGCCGCCACCGACGCGACCCCCACGATCAGCGAGATGCGCGCCCCGAAGATGATGCGCGACAGGATGTCGCGTCCGATCGCGTCGGCTCCGAGGAGATAGTCCGGTTGGAAGGGGGTTGCAAGGCGTGCACGAAGGTCGGCGACGGTGGGCTGGTGCGGGGCCAGGGCGGGCGCGAACACGGCGCAGGCCACGATGAGCAGCACGATCGCCGCTCCCAGCAGGAAGCTCGGGTCGGTCAGCGCCTTCTTCATGCGTACCGGATCCGGGGGTCGAGCAGCGCGTAGCTCAGGTCGACGAGGAGGTTGATGGCGGCGATGAAGATGGCGAGTACCGTGATGGTGCCCTGCAGCATGGGATAGTCCCGGAAGGAGATGGCGTTGAGGGCCAGCGAGCCCAGTCCCGGCCAGGCGAACACCTGTTCGACGATGACGACGCCGCCGAGCAGGGCGCCGAACTGCAGGCCGATGAAGGTGACGACAGGGATCAGCGCGGTCCTCAGCGCGTGGCGATAGAGCACGCGCTGCTCGGTGATGCCCTTGGCGCGCGCGGTGGTCACATATTGCTCGCCCAGCACGTCCAGCAGCGAGCTCCGAACCAGACGGGTGGTGGTGCTGGCCAGGATCAGTCCGAGCGTCAGGCTGGGGAGCACCAGACTACCCGCCCCCGCGAACCCCGACGGCGGGAACCACCGGAGTCGCACCGCGAAGATGAGGATCAGCATGATCCCGAGCCAGAAGTTGGGGAACGACAGGCCGAGCAGGCTGAACACGCGAATGGCGAGGTCGCTCGGAGTGCCGTGGCGGCGGGCTGCTAGCACCCCCAGGGGCACGGCCAGGATCAGCGAGATCGCCAGCGCCGCGAACGCCAGCGACAGGGTGGCGGGGAAGCGGTGGGCTACCGCTTCGGCGACCGGCTGACCGCTGCGGAACGAGGTGCCCAGGTCGCCGCGGACCAGGCCGGCCAGGAACGACGCGTACTGCGTCAGGAACGGTTTGTCGGTGCCTAGCGCCTTGCGGATGGTGGCGAGCTGCTCGGTGGTCGGTGCGCTGGCGCCCTGGAACATCGCCACCGCCGGGTCGCCACTCAGGCGGATGGTGAAGGAGACGAACAGGGTGATGCCGATCAGGACGAAGATCGACTGGAACAGGCGTTGGATGAGGTAACGCAACATGCCTGTCCGCCTCCTTCTTCAGGCCGTCAGTTGCTGACGGACACGTTGGTGAGGTCGTTGCGATCGTCGGCCGGGGCCACGAAGCCCTGGACCCGGTCGGCCACGCCCCACAGGTTCTTGGACTGGTAGAGCGGAAGGTCGATCAGGTCCTCGTGTTCGATCTGCGCGATCTGCTGGAGGATCTGCTCGCGCTGGCTCTGGTCATAGGTGGCGCGTTCCTGCTCGAGAAGGGCGTCCAGCTTGGAATTGCTGTAGCAGGGGTTCCAGAATTGCTTGGTGTGGTACAGCAGGTACGCCGTGTTGTCGAAGTCGAGCGTCCAGCCGCCCCACCCGCTGTAGTACAGGTTCCCGACGGTGTTCTTGGGGACCAGCTCGTTGTAGTAGGTGTTGGTCTCGTGGCTCGCGATGGTGGGCTTCAGGCCGACCGCTTCGAGCTCCGAGGCGATGACCTGCGCGACCTCACGGAAGGTCGCGTCGGTGGCCGTGATGTCGATCCCGACGGGGGTGCCGGAGGCGACGCCCGCTTCGCTCAGCAGCTTCTTCGAGAGCTCCGGATCGTAGCTGTACGACGTGATGTTCGGGTCGTAGCCGAGCGACATCGACGACTGGAAGCTGGCGATCGGGATGCCGTATCCCTGCAGGATGCTGTCGATGATCCCCTGGGAGTCCACGGCGTGGGCGATCGCTTCGCGGACCTTGATGTTGTCGGTGGGGGCCAGGCAGAAGTTGAAGCGCAGCGCGTTCACGGTCGGGCTTCCGACCGGCACGAGCTTCACGCCCTGAGTCTTGGAGACGGTGTCGGCCAGGCTGATGGGGATGCCCTGGACGATGTCGACCCGCCCCGCCTGGAGCTCGGCCACGCGTGTCGAGGGCTCCGGGATGAAGCGGAAGATCACCTTCGCGACCTTGGGCGCACCGCCCCAGTAGTCGGGGTTGGCGACCAGGGTGAGGTGGTCGTCGGGCACGTACTCGGTCACCTTGAACGGGCCGGTGCCGATCGGCATCTTGTTGAAGGTCTCGGGGGGATTGTCCGTGACGTACTTGGGCGGCACGATCATGGCGCCGTAACCGGCGAGCTTGGTGATGAGCACCGGGTCGGGCGACTTCATGACGAAGTCCACCGTCGAGTCGTCGACAACCTCGACGTGATCGATGCTGGTGTAGTTGGCCTGCTGCGGTCCCTTGGCGCCTTCCGGCCCGAGGAGCCGATCGAACGTGAACTTCACGGCCGCAGCGTTGAAGGGCTCGCCGTCCTGGAAGGTCACGCCCTGGCGGAGGTGGAAGCGGAGCCGGGTGTTGCTGGCGTCGGTCCATTCCCAGCTCGTGGCCAGGCCGGGCCCGATCTTCATGTTCAGGTCGCGGTGCACCAGGCCGTCGAAGATGTTCGAGCCGATCATGCCCCACGCCAGGTAGAAGGTGTCGATCGGATCCCAGCTCTGGGGATCCTGCTGCTGCGCGATGGTGAGCGTGCCACTGGGTTGAGCGAAGGCCCAGCCCAGCACCACGGCGGCGACGAGCGCCAGTACGGTTCTCTTCATGCGTCCTCCCTAGACGGTTGCGAAGCAGCCACGGGCGTGCACTCTCTCAGCCAGGACTGCCAGTCCCACACGCTCTTGCGATTCTCGATGATCTGGTGGCTATCCACCTCCTTCACGCCCTCCAACCCCGATAGCCTGTGGGCGAGGAACCGATGCAATGCGTCGGCGTCCGCGTGCAGCGACTCCACCACGATGGTGGTTCCGCCGAGGCTCACGCCCACGTAACGCACCTCCGGCATCGCCTCGAGCGCGTCGGCGACGGCGCCGGCCCTGGGGGCGGCCACGCGGACCAGACTCACGGCATCGATGGGGATGCCGAGCTTGAGCGGGTCACCGGTCGCGACGATGGCGATGGCGCCCGACGCCAGGATCTTGCGGGTGCGCAGCCGAACGGTGCTCTCGGGCAGGCCGAGACGCCGGGCGATGGCGCTGAACGACATCCTGCCGTCGCTCTGGAGCGCAGCCAGGATGGCCAGATCGGTGGCATCGAAGGGGTCCTCGAAGGGCGTTGCCATGTTGTCCCGTCCCAAGGTTGGTCGAATCCGCGTGAATGCTCGCAGTATCTACCGGAATCCGCAAGAAGTCAAGGATGTGTATGCGGATTCCGCAACACAGGCCCCTGATCCTTGCGCGTGCAGCGACAGGACGGGAGGGGCGTTCAGCGCAACCCGGTCACGGCTCCGTTCTCGTCCACCCGCATGTGGCGGGCCGCGGGGTCCCGGGGCAGACCCGGCATGGTCATGATGCGACCCATCAGCGCCACCAGGTACCCAGCTCCCACCGCCGGACGCACCTCGCTGACCGTGAGGGTCATCCCCTCGACCAGGCCCCCCGCCTTGGGGTCGTCCGAGAACGACAGGTGTGTCTTGGCGATGCACACGGGAAGGCGATCCAGGCCCGCGCCTTCCAGCGCTTCGAGGTCGCGACAGGCCGCGTCGCTCAGGACGACGTCTCCCGCGCCGTAGACGGTGCGCGCCACGGCGTTCACCTTCGCCTGGAACGGCGCGTCCTCCCGGTAGAGGAAACGGGGCTCGCCGGGTTCGTCGCCCATCTCGTGGAGCGCCTCCAGCACGACCGAGGCGAGGTCTTCGGCGCCGGCACCTCCGTCCGCGAAGGCGGTGATGCGCGCGCAGCGGACGCCGAGGCTCGCGGCGTGGCGTTCGAGCATCGCGAGGTCGGACTCCGCGTCCCCTTCGAAAACATTGACGGCGACCACGGTCTGGAGCCCGAAGGCGCGCACGCTGGCGAGTTGCCGGTCGAGGTGCCTGAGGCCCCGCGCGAGATCGCCGTCACCGTGGGACGCCAACGCCCGTACCGTCGCGACCATCACCACCAGGTGCGGCCACAACCCTGCCTGGCGCGCCTTGAGGTGCAGGAACTTCTCACCGCCAAGGTCGAAACCGAAGCCGGCCTCGGTCACCACCACGTCGGCGTGCCGTAGCGCGAGACGCGTGCCCAGGACGCTCGAGCAGCCGTGCGCGATGTTGCCGAAGGGTCCGGTGTGGACGATGGCGGGCGAGCCTTCGCCGGTCTGCACGAGGTTGGGGCGCAACGCCTCGCGCAGCACCACCAACATGGCGTCGGTCGCGCCCAGCTCTTCGACGGTGACGGGCTCGCCGTTCTCGCGCCAGCCGACCACAGTGCGGGCCAGACGGACGCGCAGGTCCTGCAGCGACTCGGCGAGCGCGAGCACGGCCATGATCTCACTGGCGGCGGTGATGTCGAAGCGGGTCTTGCGCTCGGCGCGCCGACCAGCCGCCACCAGCACGCTCCGGAGCGCCCGATCGTCGACGTCGAGCACGCGTGGCCACGTGACGTGCGCGCGATCGAGCCCACGGGCCTGGCCGAAGTGGAGGTCGCTGTCGATCATCGCGGCCAGCAGGTTGTGGGCGCTGGTGATGGCGTGCAGATCGCCGGTGAAGTGCAGGTTGATGTCGTCCGATGGCTCGACCCTGGCCCTGCCGCCGCCGGTGCCGCCTCCCTTGGCGCCGAACAACGGGCCCAGCGAGGGCTCCCGGAGGCATACCGCGCCGGCCGCGCCGAGCCGCCGCAGGCCGTCGGTGAGACCCACGCTGACGGTGGTCTTGCCTTCGCCTGGGGGGGTGGGCATGATGGCGGTGACCAGCACCAGCCTGCCGGGCCGACCGGAGCGCGCGCCGTCGGCGGTTGGGTCGATCTTGGCTTTGTGGAGGCCGTAGGGGGTGACGCTGCCGGGTTCGAGACCGAGTTCGCGTGCAACGTCGACGATGGGACGTAGCGATGAAGGTTCCACGGTTGCCGCTAGCCTAGGACGTTCGTCGTCGCGCGTGCCAGTGCGAACGTCCCGGTGAAGGGGCGGACTCGCCATCGCGGGAGGCTTGCGCGCGGACGCGCCAGGCCTCAAACTGACGGAAACGTTCGCGATCGGTCGTTCGAGCGGGCATCGTGTCGTTCCCATCCCAGGCACCGATGGGCGCGTGCGGGAGCCCGACTCGGAGAGGAGTCGATGATGAGCGGCGTACGGGTGTTGGTCGGCACACGCAAGGGTGCGTTCATCCTGCAGGCGGACGGCAAGCGCGACCGGTGGGAGGTGCAGGGCCCGCTCTTCCCCGGCTGGGAGATCTACCATCTCAAAGGGTCGCCGGTCGATCCGAACCGCATCTACGCGGCGCAGAACACCGGCTGGTTCGGCCAACTCATCCAGCGTTCGGACGACGGCGGCGCGACCTGGACGCCGGTCGGCAACGAGTTCGCCTACCAGGGGGTTCCGGGCACGCACCAGTGGTACGACGGCACGGCGCACCCGTGGGAGTTCAAGCGGGTATGGCACCTCGAACCTGCGCTCGACGACGCCGACACGGTCTACGCCGGGGTCGAAGACGCGGCGCTGTTCCGGTCCACCGACGGCGGGTCGAGCTGGCACGAGCTCCCCGGGTTGCGGCAACACGGCTCGGGCGCCCAGTGGCAGCCGGGCGCGGGCGGGATGTGCCTGCACACCATCGTGCTCGATCCCAGCCGACCCGAACGTATGTTCATCGCCATCTCGGCCGCCGGCGTGTTCCGCACCGACGACGGAGGTGCCACCTGGCACGCCATGAACCGCGGGCTCCGGTCCGAAGGGAACCTGCCTGATCCCGAGGCCGACGTCGGGCACTGTGTGCACCGGATCGCGTTGCATCCGTCGCGTCCCGACGTGCTCTTCATGCAGAAGCACTGGGACGTCATGCGCAGCGATGACGGGGGCGGGTCGTGGACGGAAGTGAGCGGCAACCTCCCGAGCGATTTCGGCTTCCCCGTCCAGGTGCACGCCCACGAGCCGGAGACGATCTACGTCGTGCCGATCAAGAGCGACTCGGAGCACTACCCGCCCGAGGGCAAGTTGCGGGTGTACCGCAGCCGCACCGGCGGCAACGAATGGGAGGCGCTCACGAACGGTCTGCCGCAGGAGAACTGTTACGTGAACGTGCTCCGCGACGCCATGTCGGTCGACCGGCTCGAGCCCTGCGGCGTCTACTTCGGGACCACCGGCGGACAGGTGTATGCGTCGGCCGACGACGGCGACCACTGGACGCCGATCGTGCGCGACCTGCCGGCCGTGCTGTCGGTCGAGGTCCAGACGCTGCCATGACGGTGGACGGAACGCCCCGGCAGAGCGCGATGCACGGTGATCCCGAAGCCGCCGTGCGGCTGCGGGTCGTGCTGCCCGAGCACCTCCGGACCCTGGCCGACGTCCACGGCGAGGTCGCGCTCGAGGTGCGCCCACCGTTGACCATCGGGGCCGTGCTGGACGCGCTCGAGGTGCACCATCCGGTGCTGCGCGGCACCATCCTCGAGCACGCCAGCCGCCGGCGAAGGGCCTTCGTCCGCTTCTTCGCCGACGGACGCGATCTCTCTCACGACAGCATGGAGACCGAGCTCCCCGACGCCGTCGCACGCGGCGATGAGCCGTTCGTGGTGGTGGGGGCCATGGCGGGCGGTTAGGGGCGTCGCGGCTATACTCGCGCCGGAGGCTTCATGACGGACGACCCGCGCTACCCCATCGGCCGCTACGCCCCGCCCGAGACGATCGATGCCGCGACCCGCACAGCCTGGATCGGGGCCGTGGTGGAGGCCCCCGCCAGACTGCGGCTGGCCGTCGCCGGCCTCGACGACGCGCAGCTCGACACGCCCTACCGCGAGGGTGGCTGGAGCGTTCGGCAGGTGGTGCACCACCTGCCCGAAAGCCACCTCCACACCTACCTGCGCTTCAAATGGGCGCTCGCCGAGGACACGCCGGCGGTGGCCGCGTACGACCAGGCCGCCTGGGCGGCGCTCCCCGACAGCGTGCACGGGGCGGTGGAGCCGGCCCTGGCCCTGCTCGACGCCCTGCACGCCCGCTGGGTCCAGCTGCTCCGCGGCATGGACGACGCGGCCTTCGCGCGCGCCTACGTCAACCCCCGCAACGGCAGCGAACGCACGCTCGGCTGGACCTTGGGCCTCTACGCCTGGCACGGCGAGCATCACGTGGCCCAGATCCTGGCGTTACGTGAGCGTCGCGGCTGGTGAGCGCCGGAGAGCCGTCGGGCGGCGCGCAGCTCGAGCGCTCGGTCTACCGGGTGTCGCAGATGGACTGTGCTGCGGAGGAGGCGCTGGTGCGCGCCAAGCTGGAGGGGCTTGCGCCGGTGCGCGCGCTGGACATCGACCTCGCGGCCCGCGAGGTCGCCGTCTTCCACGACGGCAGTCCCGACGCCATCGCGAGGGCGCTGGCGGAGCTGCGGCTCGGCGCGACCCTGCTGCGCTCGGAGCCGGCGGACGACTTCGAGGTTGGTCGACCCGTCCAGTCGAGCGTGCTTCGCACGGTGCTGGCCATCAACGCCCTGTTCTTCGTGCTCGAGGCCGTCTTCGGCCTGCTGGGTCGCTCGATGGGTCTGCTGGCCGATAGCCTGGACATGCTGGCGGACGCCTTCGTCTACGGCCTCAGCCTGGCCGTCGTGCAGGGGGCCATCCAGACCAAGAAGCGCATCGCACGTCTGAGCGGCTACGCGCAGCTTGCCCTGGCCGCACTGGGCTTCCTCGAGGTGCTGCGCCGCGCCGGGGGCTCCGGGGGGCGGCCGGATGACGTCACCATGATCGTGGTGGCTGCCCTCGCGCTGGCTGCCAACGTCTGGACCCTCGCGCTCCTGACGCGCGCGAGGAGCGCCGAGGCCCACATGCGCGCCAGCGTCGTCTTCACGAGCAACGACGTCATCATCAACGCAGGGGTCATCGCAGCGGGTGTCCTGGTGGGCCTCACCGGCTCCGGGATCCCCGATCTGGTCATCGGCGCGGTCGTCTTCATCGTGGTGGCGCGCGGCGCCTTCCGGATCCTGGCGCTCGCGCGCTGAGCTCCGTCACGCCGTCGACCTCCCCCCTCGGATGTGCGATCCACCGTGCGGCGAGCGCATGCCGCCCGGCGCCGATGAGAGACCTTTCTCATCCGCGCTTTGGTATCTTTGGCCTCGCGTATCGGCTGGGACGGTACTTGCACTCATCGCGGTGCCGTGTGGAAGGAATTTCATGACTTCATCGTTCGTGGTCCGTGGCTTCACCATCGCAGTGTTGGTCCTGGGAGCGGCGGCGTTCGCCGCCCAGCCCATGGACACGGGCACGGGCTACGGCACGATGGTCGAACAGGCGGCGCGCACGCTCGGAGGCAACCCGGTGGCATGCGACGGGCTGCTCGACGCCCATACGCCTTCGACGGCCCAGGCGTACTGCGTCCGCGTGCCCGAGTCGATGTTCGGCTACTTCGAGATGGGCGTGCACGGCCGTCTCTACGAGTACCTTGCACGCGGCACGCTGCGCGTCGCGCGCACCTGGGCCAGCGTAGGCAGCACGCTGCGCGTGGTCTATGACGTCCAGGGCGGCACGCTGACGATCGAGCGCGAACGTGTCGGCGGCAAGCTCTATGGCGTCTTCCTGTTCCAGACGCACGCCGGCTACGCGTCGGCGGCTGCCCCCAGCCACCCCTGAGCGAGATCGCGGCGCCGGCTGCGGCGCACATGCCCAACATCGGACACGCGGCTGCCTCCACTTCGGGAGCACAATGGACCCTGGACGGGAGTGGTCCGAGGGAGGGGGGACGCGTGCGAACGTTCGACGTCATCCGGGCTGTTCGTCTTCCGGCGTGGTGCGGTGCGTGCCGCGCCGTGTTCGTATGGCTGCTGCTTTCGCTGGCCGTCGCCGCGCAGGCCGCAGGCGCGGTGGACCCGGAACGGGCCATCGCCGACGGCCGCTACGCCGAGGCCTACCGCGCGGCCAGCGCGGTGGATACCGCAGCGAGCCAGGTGCTCGCCGCCCGCGCCGCCGCCGACTACGCCGTCTACGGCTCACTGGACGCAAGTGAGTACGACACCTGGTTGCGTCATGCGCGCGAGGCGGCGGAGCGCGCCACCGAGCTCGATCCGAACGACGCCGAAGCCTACGTCCAGCTCGCCCGCGCCAAGGGGGAATCGGCGCGCCGATCGAGCGTGTTCGAGAACCTGCAACTCGTCGGAGAGCTGAAGGACCTGTTCGACCGGGCGCTGAGCCTCGCGCCGGACAACGCGGACGCGCTGGTGGGCCTGGCGATGTGGAACCTGGAACTCAGCCAGCGTGGCGTGGGGTGGATGTTCGGGGCGAGCCAGGATCGGGTGGTGCCGCTGCTCGAGAAGGCGATCGCCGCAGCCCCGACGCAAGTCAATCTCCGCGTCGAGTACGCCGCAGCCCTGCGGGACCTCGGGGAAGACCAGGCCGCCGACGAGCAGCTGCGAGCGGCGCTGGCGCTACCGGCCCGCACGGCGGCCGACCGCTACGAGCAGAAGCGCGCGGCCGCCACGCTGCAACACTGAGCGTTCACGGGGGGGCTCGGCGTGGCTACCCCTTCACGCCGGAGCCGACGATCCCCTGCACGTAGTAGCGCTGCAGCGGCAGCAGGAGCAGCAGCGGGACCAGCGCCGCGAGCGACGAGGCCGCGAAGATCTGCGTCCACTGCGTGCTGTGCTGCTGTTGCAGGTTGGCGAGGGCGATCTGGAGGACCATGACGTCTTGCGAGTGCACGGCGATCAGCGGCCACAGGAACGACTCCCATTGGAAGACGAACAGCAGCAGGCCCGCCGCGATCGTCACGGGGACGGACAGCGGCACGTACAGCCGCAGCAGGATGGTGAGCCAGCCGGCGCCGTCGATCCTGGCCGCTTCCTTGATCTCGGGGGGCACCTCGGCGAAGAACTGCCGGAACAGGAAGATGGCGATCCCGTTGCTCACCGCGGGCGCGATGAGAGCGCCGTAGCTGTCGAGCATACCGAGCGACCCCACCACCCGGTAGAGCGGGATGGCGAGTGCCTCGGTGGGCACCATGGCCGAGATCAGCACCGCCGCGAACAGGAGCCGCTTGCCGCGGAAGGTCATCACCGCGAAGGCGAACCCTGCCAGACCGTTGACCACGAGCCCCGCGGCGACCGTCGCGAACGCCACGAAGGCCGTGTTGAACAGTACGCGGCCGAAGGCGTGGTCCCTGAACAGCGCGACGTACGCGGTGAGCGTCGGGTGCGTGGGCCACAGGGCGCGGAGGTCGAAAGGCGTCAGGTAGCGGAAGACGTCGTTGAGCGGCGTCACGGAACCCACCAGCGCCCACCACAGAGGCACGACGAAGAACGCGGCGACCGCTGCGTACAGCACGGCCAGGGCTGCCCCCGAGAGCCAGTGCAGCGCTCGCGTCACGAGCGCTCCGCTCCGCTGTCGAACAGTCGGAACTGCCATGCCACCACGCCGACAAGCAGCGCCAGCAACACCGTCACGATGGCGAGTGCCTGACCCATGTCACCGAAAGCGAACCCGACCTTGTAGGCCTGGTACATGAGTACGTTGGTGGCGCCCGACGGCCCGCCGCGGGTGAGGAGGTACATGGGCACGAACATCACGAAGTTGATGATGGTATCGGCGACGAGTACGAACAGAAGCGGTCTGCGCAGGAGCGGCAAGGTGACGCGCGTGAAGCGTTGCAGCCTGCCGGCGCCGTCGATGGCAGCCGCCTCCTGGAGTTCCGCGGGGATGCTCTGCAGGCCCGCCAGCACGAACACCATCCAGTAACTCACGCCCTTCCAGTTGGCGATCAGGATGATGCTCCAGAGGGCCTGGCCCACGCTGGTGTAGAAGGGCTGCTGGGGAAGCCCCAGCAGGGCGAGAAGAGCATTGACGAAGCCACCGTTCGGATCGAGCATGAGGCGCCACAGGAGGGTGGCGACCGGCAGCGAGACTCCGATCGGCACCAGCACCAGGAGGCGGTAGAGCTTCATGCCGCGCGAGGCGCGGTCGACCATCAACGCCAGTACGAGGGCCAGCGCCACCTGCATCGGGTTGATGACGAGGTTGAGCTTCAGCGTCACCCAGAGCGACGTCCAGAACACCGGATCGCCGACCAGGGTGGCGAAGTTGGTGAGCCCCACAAAGGCCGTCCTGGGCCCTTGGGAGGTGAAGACCTCACGGTAGAAGGCGCCACCGATGGCTTCCAGGATCGGGACCACCCGGAAGAGCGCGAGCCCCGCCAGGGCCGGCAGGAGGAACAGGAAGGCGACCCGCTCCTCGTGCCGACGGGGATGGGGGCGGTGGCCCCGCCGATCAGCCGGTGCGGCCACCGCCCGAGCCTCCGCTCCTCACTGGAAGCGCTTCAGGTAGGGGTCGATCTGCCGTACTGCGCCGTCGAGCGCCTGCTGAGGGTCCGCGCCGTTGCGGATGTCGCTGAACGCGCTGTCGAAGATGTTGTGGAGCTGTAGGTAGGCCGGGGTCTTGGGGCGCACCACGGCGGTGGTGCGGGACTGGTAGACCCCCAGCAGGTAGGCGTCGTCGGGGAAGGCGGTATAGGCTTTACCGGAGCGGATCGTGTCGAGCACGCTCTGTTGCGGCGGAAAGTGGCCGTACGACGTGAACCACAGCGCGGCCCCCTCTTCCGCGGTCAGGAAGCGGATGAACGCGGCCGCCTCTGCCTTGTGCTTCGAGTAGGCCGCCACCCCGAGGTACCAGCCTCCGGTAGGCGTCGCGACCGTGCCGCCCGCGAAGGCGGGGTACGGCGCGACGCCGAAATCGACGCCGGAGCTCTTGAACTTGCCGAGCTGCCAGGCGCCGCCGGCGTAGAGCGCGACCTTGCCTTCGGCGAACAGGTCGGCCGTCTGCGGATAGGGGACGCCCTTGGGACTCACCTGCGAGCCGTTGAAGAGATCGCCGTACCAGGTCGCGGCCTTCCGCCACGCCGGGCCGTTGAGGTAGCCGGTGACCGTCGTGCCGTCGGGGCTCAGGATGGTCCCTCCCAGCGACAGGCCCAGCGGCTGCAACTGATAGAGCTCGTCGGGCTGGCCGAAGGTGAAGCCCCACACGCGGGTCGCGCCGCCGGAGCGGATCGTGAGCTGCTTGGCGGCCGCCACGACCTGCTCCCAGGTCCAGCGCTGCCGCTCCGCCAGCGTGGCGATGTCGGCGTACGACACCGTCTTGCCGGGCACGAGTCCGGCCGGCGGGGTGACGCCGGCGTTCTGGAAGAGCGTGCGGTTGTAGTACAGCAGCTGGATGGAGCTGTCCTGCGGAGCCGCCATCAGCCGACCGTTCACCCTGCCGGCGTCGAGGGCGGGTTGAACCCAGGTGTTCGCGAGTTGCTGAGCCGTGAAGGTTCCGTCCAAGGGGGCAAGATACCCGAGTGCGGTGTAGGCGGCCACCACCGGTTGGTCGACGAGCAGCACATCGATGCCGCTGTCGTGCGCGCGCATCCTGACCTGCGTGGTCTGGAACAGGTCACCGAAGGAGTAGCCCTCCATCTTCACGCAGACGCCCGGATGCTGCTTCTCGAACGCCTGGATGACCGGCTGCATGCCGCTATCGAACTCCGAGAGCGTCAGGTAGTCGATGGTGGTGGTGCACGCGGACTGCGCGGCCGCGGTTCCCGGGAGCACCAGCCCCGCCAGCGCCAGCGTCGCGACGGCCATACGGACGAGTCGAGATCGACGCCTGGGGCGCGGCACGCCGACGAGCGCCCTGTGGCGGGAGGCCGCGGACGATCCGCGGGTTCGTGGTTCGGTGCGTGCACCGTCGATCGTTGCCATGCCGGGACGTCCCATGTTGCCTCTCTCCTCGCGGTCCCGCCCGAACCCCAGGGTGGTTCGAACGTCGCGGGCCGTACTCGAGGGTGCGGCGGTATGCCCCCCGGTACCGTGTGCCAAGGTACCAGAGTGCGGACGGGCCAGCCGGGCGTCCGTGGCATGAGCGCCCCGAGACGAAGCGTGTGTGGGGCGATACCGCCGATGCCACGGAAGGCGATACCGTCGGACGGTGGCGCCACGGGCCCCAGCATCCGGCGGCCCCCGAGCTCCCTGCGTCACGGGATCCGGTACCGAAGGAGAGCGCATGACCGATCGTCCCGATTCCACGAACTACGTTCCCAGGCTCCATGTCGTCGTGGCGAGCACGCGTCCCGGCCGTGTGGGGCTGCCGGTGGGTGAATGGATCTATCAACGCGCCGTGGAGCACGGTGGCTTCGAGGTCGAGTGGGTCGACCTGGCCGAGGTCGATCTGCCCTTCTACGACGAGCCTGAACACCCCCGTCTGCAGCGCTACCAACACCAGCACACCAAGGCCTGGAGCGCGCGCGTCGAACGTGCAGACGCGTTCGTGTTCGTGACGCCCGAGTACAACTTCGGCTTCACAGCGCCGCTCAAGAACGCGATCGACTTCCTCCACCGGGAGTGGGCGTACAAACCCGCCGGGATCGTGAGCTACGGTGGCGTGGCCGCCGGAACGCGCGCCGCCCAGATGCTGAAGCAGGTGCTCACCACCCTGAAGATGACACCGATGGTCGAGGCCGTGTCGATCCCGTTCGTGAAGCAGTTCCTCGATGAGGACGGGCGGATCCGGGCCAACGAGACGATGGAGCAGGCGGCGGACGCCATGCTCGACGAGCTGGCGCGCTGGGAGCGCCAGCTCCGGCCGTTGCGAAGCGAGGTCGTCGGGGCGTCCTGACCCGCCCGATGTTCAGGCGGGGGCGGGTGCGACCGCGAGTACGTCCGGGTCGTTCATCGCCCAGGCCGGGTAGGGCTCGTGCCGCAGGAAGCGAGCGGCGTAGAGCGCGGCCAGCTTCGCGTAGCGCCCGCTCCGCCCTGCATCGAGGGCGTACAGGAACGCCACCTGGGCGACGTCCGCCAGGCGTGCCAGCAGGTCCTTGCCGATCCACTGTGCCTGCAGCGCGTCGAGGCCCGTGAGCGATGCCAGGGCGTCGTCGAGAACCTGCGTGGCGTGGTGCGCTTCGGGCGTCGCCGCGGCGCCTAGGAGCCCGCGCATGGCGTCGGCGAAGGGGAGATGGGCGCCCTTCTTGTCCATCACCTCGAGCAGGTCGAGGGCCTGGATGTTGCTCGGCCCCTCCCAGATGGGCGTGATCAGGGCCTCGCGGTGCCAGCGCGCCACGGCGTACTCCTCCAGGAAGCCGAGCCCGCCGAACAGCTCCATGGCGAGCCGCGTCACCTCGGCGGCGTGATCGGCGGTGCGGTTCTTCGCCAGGTGTCCGAGCAGGCGCGCGTAGTGGTAGTCGCCCGAGTACGGCGGGCGTTCGTGCCAGGCGCGATCGAAGGCGTCGACGGCCTGGAACGCCAGAGCAAGGCCCCCCGCCTGGCGAACCGCGATATCGACGAGGTCGCGCCGGACGAGGGGGTGCTCGAGCAGGGGCCGGCCGAACGCGCGGCGCCTGCGCACTCGCTCCTCGACCTCCTGCGCCGCCTTGCGCGCGATACCCATGCTGGCGACGGAGTTGGCGAGACGTGAGACGGTGAGCGTCTCGAGCGTGTAGTAGATGCCCTCGTCGGCACGCCCGATCCGCTCCGCACGGCTGCCTTCGAGCTCGACCTCGCCGGAGGGAACGGCCCGCGTGGCGCTCTTGTCCTTGAGCCGCCGGACGCGGAAGTTGAGGGCGCCCGCCGCGTCGAGCCGGGGAACCAGGAACAGCGCAAGCCCCTTGGGGCCGGCCGGTGCCCCCTCCGGCCGCGCGGTGACGACGGCGGCGTCGGTCAGGCCCGCGCCGCTCGCGAAGTACTTGTCCCCACCCTCGAGACGCCAGCCGTCACCGTCGCGGCGGGCCACCGTGCGGTTGGAACCGAGGTCGCTGCCGCCCTGGTTCTCCGTCATCCAGGTGGCGCCGTAGAGGTCCAGGCCGAGCAGCGCCTGCTTCAGGTCCTCATGCTCGGGCGCGTACTTGTGGAGCGCGTACGCCGTCTGCAGCGTGATGGTGAGGATGCAATACAGGCCGGGGTCGGCCAGCAGGTAGCCCAACGCGAAGTGGTGGTGCCAGCTCCCGCCCTCGAACGGCGGCCGCATCATGGGCGCCAGCTTCGGCATCAACGCGCGCTGCGCGGGGCTGAGGCGGACGCGGTCGATGCGGTTGCCGTCGAGGTCGTGACTGACCAGCACCGGCTGCGCATCGTGATCGACGTGGTAGGCGACCTCGTAGGCCTCGCCGTTGGCGAGGGCACCGAAGGCGGCGAGCGCCTCCTCGTGCTCGGCCATCGCCGGCCAGACGCCGCGCAAGACCGCCTTCAGGTCGGGGTCGCGGAGCCAGGCGTTGGTGCCGTACGCATAGGACTGGAACTCCATGGTTGCCTCCTGCCGTGGCTGGATTGTAGAGCGGCAAACCGTGATGGTGCCCGGTTGTCCCGTAGCGCGCTGCGTCGGGCCCGGCAGGGGAGCGTGCGGTCGGCGCCGGGACCACGCCGGGACCACGCCGGGACGAACGCCCCTCGTTGCCTCGCCCACCCGAAGGGCGAGCCGTAGGGGGACGGATCTCAGCCCAACCAGGGCACGGGGACCTGCAGGTGGTAGAACAGCGCAATCGCGATTCCCACGGAGAAGAGCTGGTGCAACGGGACCAGCACGCCGGGCCGTTCGGACGACGCGTTGATCGCCTGGAACGTCAGGAAGCCGAGACCGACCTGCGCCAGGAGGAACAGCAGGGCCACGTTGTTGGTCGGCGTCTCGTAGGCGAGGGTCAGAAGGAACAGCAGCACGGCCAGGCCGTGCACCACCCATACCCACTGCGCCAACGAACGCGGCCAGGTGAACACGCCGATCGCCTTGCCGAACCCCCGTTGCCCCGTCACCATGCCACCCAAGAAGATCACCAGCAGGAACGAGTGGAGGGGAATCCCCGTCTCGAGGTAGAACCCGAGCCCCGGGCCGTGGGTCAGCATCAGGAGGTAGGTGAACAGCGTCGAGTAGGCGAGCAGACCGTGGAGACCCTGCAGCGCCGAGGGCGCCTTGCCGGCCAGGACGAAGAGCGTCGCCATGCCGAGCAGCGCGGTGAACACGATGAGCCCGAGGCCGGTCCAGGCGAGGCCATCGGAACGAAGCGCCAGGATGGCCAGCGCGTTGAGGCCGAGCAGGGTCGCGATGATCCGATGCCAGGCCTCGGGATCGCCCCCGAACGCCAGAGCCACGATGTTGCGCGTGTAGGGCCAACGCGTGCCGAGCGACAGACCGTAGCCGTAGCCTTCGACCATGCCACCGACCACGATCAAGCCGGCGGCCAGGACCACCTGGACGAGGATGAGCCCGTATGCCATCGACGCACAGCCTACCGTGACCCGCGCCTCGGCGGCGCGGGTTCGGCCGGGCGGGCGTGAACGGCGGCTGGACGAGCCTCAGGCGGGAGCGGCGTACTCCAGCTGGTCCACGAGACGGTCCAGGGCGTCGAAACCGTGCACGCGCGCGATCTCGAGCGGGCTGCGATTCTTGAGCTCGGCGTCGGGCGTGTTCAGGAAACGCCGGATGCGCGCCTCGTCGTGGTCGAAGACGGACGTCAGGCGCCGCACCACGGACGGAGCGAGATGCGCACTCTCGCGCACCCGCTTCGCCGGCGCCAGATAGCGCAAGAGTCTTCGCTGCAGGCGCTGTTCAGCTTCGGGCCGATCGATCTGGTCCATCGAACTCGCCTCCACATGACGAGGCTAGGGGGCGGCCGTGAGTTCGCCATGACATGACGACGAGAGCGTCCTCATGCCGTCCATGGCGGCCCGTCCGGGCGTTCGCGGTTCGTTCACACAGCCTCCCCCCAACCTTCCCACGGCAGGTCCTACGCTGCAGGAGACATCGGGGCCCTCGAACCGAACCCCGGCCCCCGAAGGAGACCACCATGACCCGGAACCGCACTCTCGCCCTCAGCCTCGTGATCGCCGGGGCGCTCGTCGCCTCGATGGCGCTTGCCTACGGTCCCCGAAACGCTCAGCGCTCCGCCGGCCCGCAGGGCCCCGCGAACTTCGACCGCGGCCCGGTGGCCGGAATACAGGCTGCGACCCACGCCGATCTCGCCGCCTTGCTCGGGATCAGCGAGGACGCCCTGGTCGCCGAGCGCCAGAGCGGGAAAACGGTCGCCGATCTGCTCGTCGAGCACGGCTTGACCACGGCCGACGCCAGCGCAACGCTCGTGGCCCAGCGTGATTCGCGCATCGACGCAGCGGTTGCCGCGGGCACGGTCGATGCCCAACGCGCCGACGTGATGAAGAGCCGCACGCCCGACGCCATCGCAGCCATGCTCACGCGTGAGCTCGGCCCGCGCGCCGGCAACATGTTCGGGCCCTCGACCGGGAACCGGAACGCGACCCCCATGAGCACACGGGCGCAGCGTGGCGGAGGCCAGGGCTGGCAGACGGGGAACCGTGGCGGTCCCGGTATGGGCATGCACGAGCCCGGCTACCGCTTCAGCCTTCCCAACAACTGACCCGACGCCTCCTCCTAGCTGGTTGCCCGCCCGGGGTATCGCCTCCCCCCGGGCGGGCGATCGCGTCATGGGACCGAAGAAGAGTCGCCGCCGATGCGCAGGTCAGGTAGGTCGGCGGCCAGCCGACGCGCGTAGGCGGGCTCGTGGTCCCAGCACGAGGCAACCTCCCAGGCGCGTAACGCCGCTTCCGCGGCCTCCCAGCCCGGGCGCGGGCGGCCGCCGAGCGCGATCGACAACGCCACCTCATCGAGGATCGACGCGTCCACGCGGGCCTCGTCCCAATCGACCAGTGCCACGTTGCCTTCCGGCGTCACCAGGATGTTCTCGCGCTGCAGGTCCCCGTGGACGACCGAGCGCGGAGCGCCGGCGAGACGCGCCCAGGCGGCCCTGCACGCGTCGGCCACGTCGTGGGGCATGCCGTCGAGCTCGATGTCGCCGGCGCTACGACGTTCGACCATGGCGGCGCTCGATGCGAAGCCGGGGCGCTGGGTCGTCCCTCGGGTGGCGTCGTGGAAACCGCGCAGGAGAGTCCGCAGGCGGGCGAGGCTGCGGGCGTCGGCGGGACGGCCGTCGATGAAGCGTTCCAAGGTGATTCCGTCCTCGACCAGGTACCCGGCCCGGCTGCGCAGCGGTTCCGGGGTCACCAGCCCGATCTCGCGAGCCTGGACGTGCACCGCCTCGAGCCAGCTCAGCGCCTCGGCGCTGCGTCGCGTCCCTTTGGCGACGAGCGTCTCGCCGGCACGTTCGACCAGCAGGACGGGGTTGCGGTTCCCTCCCGGCAGCTCGCGCACGACGCGGAGCTCGCCCCAGGCCGTCGTGCGCTCGAGTCGTTCCTGCAAGCTGCGCGCCGAGAACGCCACGCGTGCCCGGCGTTCCTTCGGTTCGTCGCCCCCCACCACGTTCCTCGGTCGTCCTACTCGTTGGGCGGCGAGCCCGGTGGCACGGGGATTCGGCGCCGATGTTCGATGCGCATCGACGTGCCGGCGAACGCGGCCGCGTCGGCGTCGAGCGGGATGCTGGTTGACGGCGTGCCGATGCCGAACCCCTGAAGGTGGGTGACGCCCAGGTCCTTGAGTTGCTGACGGACGGTCGGATCCTCGACGCCCTCCGCCACCACGATGCCGAAGCGGTCGAGAGCGTCCGCCACCAGATCGATGGCGCGCTGCTGGTAGGTGCCTCCGAGGAGTGCGGGCAGCAGGCTTCGATCGAGCTTGACGCCGTCGATCGGTGCGCCCTTCCGGAAGCGGTGGTCGAGGTCGTCGAAGGTCACGTCGTCGAGAAGGACGATCGCGCAATGGTCGCGCACGCCCTCGAGCCCCTGCCAGTAGGCGTCGAGATTGCGGATCTGCTGCTCGGTGAGCTCGACGACGAGGCGCTGCTGCAGCTCGGGTTTCAGGCTGCGGAGGGCGTGCACGGCAGCTGGTTGCGTCACCTGGGCGGGACTCAGGTTGATGCTCAGGCGCGCCCCGGGCGAAGCGAGCAGCGCTTCCGCGGCGCGCGCCACGGTGAAGCGCGTGAAGGCCTCGCTGCGGGTGGGGGCAAGCCAGTAGGGCAGGACGTCCAAGGGTCCACGTACCGTGCCGTCCGGAAGCCGCCAGCGCACCAGCGCCTCGTACCAATGCACGATGCCGGCCGCTGCCGATTCGATCGGCTGGAACTGATAGTGGAGGTCCTGCAGGCGGGGGTAGGGAACGTGGATGGGGTCGTACTTCATGACGGTGGCGATCCCGCCTCCCCCAGGGGGCGACGCGCCCCGCGAGCGAAGGCCGCAGGGCGCGTAACAGGTCGATGGGGCGCTACGCCCCGTGCCGCACGCTCAGCCCGCGTCGTAGCTTCCGGACTGACTCCCCGAGTCGGCCAGCGTCATGCTCTGGTGAGCGATGGTCACGCCCCCGGCGGCCGAGCCGAGCAGGACGAGTGCGAGAATAGTGCTGCGGATGATCTTCTTGAGCGTGGGCACCGGGTCCTCCTTGGGTTCCTTCTTGCTGGTTTCCCCTTTGGGTCTCCTCTGTCTCTGACCCTCTTGCTGCTTGGAGCCTACGGGTGGGGGCGCTTCAACCCCGCTTCAACCACGCGGGCTCGGGCTGAAGCGGGGGTGGAGCGCCCCCCGGCCTACCGTGCGGGTCGAGAAGAGGAGGCAGGCATGACGAGAGAAGAAGCCCTCCAACGGCTGGATGGAACGTGGTCGTTCGATGTCGTCGGGGACCAGGTTCTGATTCGAGAGTTGGGTCTGCTGTCGGCCGTCGACGCGATCCGTCGCGAGCGGTCGGCGGCGGGCCAGCGCCCGTTCGTCTCCACGGCGTCGTTCGAGGGGGCGGCCGCCTCCGGCGATTGAGCGCGACCGTCGACCGCAGCTCCAGGCGTGGTCGCGCGGGAGCTCGCGCCTATGCCGGTATGCTCATGATGTGTGGCTGAAGCGTCAGCTCGATCGCATCGTCGCAAGCGAGCGGCCGGTGGCGTTGCTCGGCGGCGAGCCGTACGGCGTTCCCTTCCTCATCGACGCGCTCCGTGAGCGGGAACGGCTAGCCTGGGTCACGTTGTCCCGGCGCGCGCGCGACGACGTGGTGGCACAGGGCAACGCCCTGGCGAGCGCGTTGAATCAGCAGCTCGGCGAGTCGCTCCTGCCGCACGCCTTGCCCTACCGGGCACACCTGCAGTCGTTGCGCCAGTACCGCCACGATCTTCAACCGCTGTGGATCGCCGTGTCCGGCGCCGATGTCGCGCCCGCCTTCGCGGGTGAGCTGGTCCAGCTCGCCGACTTCGGCTACCGCGTGCTGCTGGGGTTCGAGACGGACGTGCCGCCGGAGATGGACGGGCTCGATCGGTGCCTGGTGCTGGGCGTGCCCGAACTCACCGTGACCCGCGAGGACGCAGCGATGATCGCTCCCGGTGGCCTCTCTGCCGGTGAGCTCGACGCCGTTCAACGCGAGACCGGAGGGCGGTTCACGGACCTCCTGACGGTCACCCACGAACGGGCCCAGCTCCCACGCTTCCCGATCCCGACGCCGCTCGGGCCGGTGCTGCCGCAGCGCCGAGCCGAAGCCGTCGACGTTCCACTGGCGGTGCTGGGGCTCCAGCGCGAGGGTCGCCCGGTCGACGCTCTCGAGCTGGCCGTGCGGGCCGCGCCCGAGATGGTGGAGGACCTGCTGCGCACGGCGGGCCCCGCCTACCAGGACGAGGGCGCGTTGCCCCGACTGCACCTGCTCCTGTCGAGCCTGCCGCAGCCCTACCGGTCTCTCGAGCGCGTGCTGGAGTGGCGTTTCCTGGCCTCCTTCGCGACCAACGAGTGGCGCGCCCTGGTCGAGGAGGTCGACGCCCACCTGGAGGCGTTCACGGCGCCCGAGCTTCGTGCACGGCGCGCGGGCACGCTGGCGCGCGAGGCCGGGTTCCCGCTGGCGGAGGCTGCCATGCGGGCGCGGCGCACGCCGCTGACGCTCTGGCAGTACGGGCGCATGCATCCCGACGCGCAACGGGCGGTGGAGGTGCTCAAGGAGAGCGTGCGCCTGGCGGAACAGGCCGGCACGCCGTACGAGGTGGCACGCAGCGCCGGCGTCCTGGCCGACCGCCTGGTGCACCTGGGGCAGTTCCAACGGGGCCGCTCCTGGGCGGAGTACGCCCTGCAGGTGTTCGACCAGAACGGGCTGCGAGACGGCGCACGCCGGCTGACGCTGTTCAACAACCTGGCCGTGGCCCGCATCCTCAGCGGGGACCTGGCAGGGCTGCGGCGTGGGCTCGAGGACGGGCAGGCCGCCATCGAAGGGAGCCTTCCCGAGCTCGCCGCGACCTTCCGCGGCACGCTCGCCTGGTTCGAGCAGGCTAGCGGTCGACCGGAAGAGGCGCTCGAGCTGATGCGGGCCACTTTCGAGGGCAGCCCACGCCGGTTCCGGACGCGCTTCGGCTACCAGTTCGTGCGCTGCCTCAACGAGTTCGGACGCTACGAGGAGGCGGCCCGGGTCGCGGACGTCGCCGCGGAGCTCAGCGGCGACGCCTCGGCGCATGCCCGTCAGCTCGGGGCGCTTGCCCAGGGCATGGTGGGCGCGGTCAAGGGCGACGCGACCGCGGTCGACGACCTGCTCGGTGTCGTGATCGACGGTTCCCTCCCCGCCGAGCAGCGCCTGACGGCGGCGCTCCACGGCCTGCTGGTCGACCCCGCGGGCTGGCACCGCTACCCACCCGACGTCGTCGAAGTGCTCCGGGGCCTCGACGGCGGCGCGCTGCGCGTGCTCAGCGGGCCCGCGTCGGTCTTCCAGGGCGTCTGGGACACCCTCGTACCGGTGCGCGCGGAGCTGCGGCTGGAGTTCCTCGGGCGCGTCTCCTGCCGCCTGGGCGGCAAGGAGATCGGGCTGGCGCCGCGCATGGCGGAGACCGCGCTGGCGCTGGCGCTCCACCCCGACGGGATGACGCGCGAGGAGCTCAACGCCTTCCTGGCGCCCGACGGCACCGCCGGGCTGTCACCGAGCGGTATGCGGGCCACGCTCACCCGCTTGCGGGCCCTGCTACCGGTCAGCGACGCGCCCTACCGGTTCGCCGTGGCGTACACGGCCGACATCCTGCAGGCGCGGCGTCACCTTCTGGAGAAGCGCGTTCGCGAGGCTGTCACGCTGCTGCGTGGGCCGCTCCTTCCCGAGAGCGAGGCGCTCGGCGTCGAGGAGCAGCGCTGGATCCTGGAGGAGGAGCTCCGGCAGGCCGTCCTCGAGGCTGCGGATCCGGACGCCCTCTTCGACCTCGCCGACCGGCTTCAGGACGACGTGCAGCTGTGGGAAGCCGCGGTCGGCGCGCTCCCGCCGGGCGATCCTCGCAGGGCCCTGGCGCGCGCGCGTCTGCACCGCGGCCAGAGCGAGCAGGTTCCGCCGGCGCGAGGCCCGGCCCAGGCCTGAGGCCTCGAACGTCCCTCCGCGACGGCCTTCCCCGAAAATGCTGATCGAGCATGGTGGAAAACGATACACTACGCGCCAGGCCCGAAATCCGCCTTGTACGCCCGCTGCGGGTGTCGGGCGAAGGAAGCTCCCATTCGGAGGTGACATGAGAAAGTCGCTCTTACTCCTCTTAGCCGGGGTCGCGCTGTCGTTCGGCGCTGCGTTCGCCGCCAGCGGCACGGTCAGCGTTGCGATGTCCGGGAACGCCATCACACTCAACCCCGGGGACACCAACGGCAACCTCGATTTCTCCATCCAGCGCCCCATCTACGAAGGCCTGGTCGGCTTCGACAAGGACGGCAAGCTCGTCCCCGAGCTGGCTACCTCCTGGACGGCCAGCTCGGACGCGACGGTGTTCACGTTCGATCTGCGCAAGGGTGTGACCTTCCAGGACGGCACGCCGTTCAACGCCGAGGCCGTAAAGACCTACTTCGACTGGGTCATCGATCCCGCCAACCATTTCGTGCGCGAGAGCCTGTACAACGTCATCAAGTCGATCGACGTGGTGTCGGAGTACCAGGTCAAGTTCACGCTCTCCAAGCCCTTCGGCGCGATGCTCTTCACATTCGCGCACCCTGCCGGGCGCATCGTCAGTCCTGCTGCCATCAAGAAGTACGGCAAGGACGTGGCGAAGCACCCCGTAGGTACCGGTCCCTTCGAGTTCGTGAGCTGGACGCCGGGCCAGAAGGTGGTCCTGAAGGCCAACCCCAGCTACTGGGGTGACGCGCCGCAGGTCGCCAACCTGCAGTTCCTGTTCGTGCCCAACGCCGCGACGCGCGTGGCTATGCTGCAGAGCGGCGAGGCGCAGTTCATCGAGGACCTCCCGCCGCAGCTCGTCGACCCCATCAAGGCCGACAGCAACCTGACGGTCAGCGCCCAGCCGAGCATCTACGTGCGCTACATGGCGATGAACACGCAGGCCAAGCCGTTCAACGATCAGCGCGTGCGTCAGGCGCTGAACTACGCGGTGGACAAGAAGACCATCGTCGACGTCATCACCAAGGGCTACGGCACCGCGTTGACGGCTCCGATCGCCGAGCAGGTGACGGGCTACGCCAAGCAGACGCCGTACGCCTACAATCCCGAGAAGGCCAAGCAGCTGCTGGCCGAGGCCGGCTATCCCAACGGCTTCACCTTCACCATCGACTCGCTCAACAGCACCGGCTACCAGCAGATCGATCAGGTGCTGCAGCAGATGTTCGCGAAGGTGGGCGTGACCGCCAAGATCAACCCGATGGAGAGCGGCACGTTCTCCAGCACGGTGTTCGCGCCGTTCGACAAGACCACCCTCCAGGCAGTCGTCATCGGCTGGTCCCCGTCGACCGGTGACGCCGACTGGGGCCTGCGCCCGCTGTTCGACAAGGCCTCCTGGCCGCCCGATCTGTACAACCTGGCGTTCTACGACAACCCCAACGTCAACAAGCTGATCGCCGACGGCCTCAGCACGGCCAATCAGGACATCCGCAACCAGGCCTATGCCTCCGCCGAGAAGACCATCTGGAACGATGCTCCCTGGGTCTTCCTGTACAGCCCCTACAACATCGCGGGTATCTCCGCGAAGTTGAACGGCGTCTTCTACATGCCCGACGGCACGGTGGACGCCCGGGCGGCCAGCCTGCAGTAAGTTCCTGACGTGCGGAGAGCCGGCCCGCTACGGCTGGCCGGCTCCCGCTCGTTGACCTTATTCATCATGTGGCGCTATCTGATCCGTCGACTGCTCGAGCTCATCCCGACGCTGATCGGTGTCTCGATCGCGGTCTTTCTCTTCATCCATGCCATCCCAGGTGACCCTGCCCGCCTGGCGGCTGGACAGGATGCCTCGCTCGCCGACGTCGAGGCGATGCGCGTGCGCCTGGGACTCAACCACAGCCTGCCGGTCCAGTACCTTTACTTCCTCCGGAATGCCGCCCACGGCGATTTCGGGCTCTCCTTTCGCCAGCAGGTGCCGGTGCTTCAGGTGGTGCGCGAGCACTTCATGCCCACCCTTCTGCTTTCGACGAGCGCCATCGTCATCGCGTTCGTCTTCGGCTTGTTGTCGGGGGTGATGGCGGCGACGCGCCGCAACTCCTGGTTCGACCTGGTGATCACGGGGCTCTCCGCCACCGGCATCAGCATCCCATCGTTCTTCCTCGGGATCCTGCTCATCTATCTGTTCGCCGTCGATCTTCACTGGTTCCCGGTCACCGGGAGCGTGAGCCTGCGCGGGCTCGTGCTGCCCTCGGTGAGCCTTGCTCTGGCGCCGCTCGCCACCATCGCGCGCTTCGTGCGCTCGAGCTTCCTGGAGGTCTCGGGCGAGGACTTCGTGCGCACGGCCAGTGCCAAGGGGCTCGGCTATGCCGCCGTCACCTACAAGCACGCGCTGCGTAACGCCCTGATCCCCGTGGTGACCATGACCGGGCTCCAGTTCGGCTTCCTGCTCGGCGGGGCGGTCGTCATCGAGACGGTGTTCAACTTCACGGGCCTGGGCTGGCTGCTGATCCAGTCGATCGGCTTTCGCGACTACGCCGTGCTCCAGGTCCTGCTGCTGCTCTTCGCGTTGGAGTTCATGCTGGTGAACCTGCTGGTTGACGTCACCTATGGCGCACTGGACCCGAGGATCCGCTATGACTAGCGCAGCGTCCGCCGCTCCCGCCCGCGAGAGCCGGGGCCGCGACCTGTGGCGGCGCTTCCGGCGCCATCGCAGCGGCATGGCGGGCCTCGCGCTGACGGCCGTGTTCGTGCTGATGGCGATCTTCGGCCACCTTCTGGCGCCCTACGACCCGGCCCAGGCCGACTACCTGCACCTCAACGCTCCGCTCTCGGCTACGCACTGGCTGGGCACCGACAACTACGGCCGCGATATCTTCAGCCGGACGCTGGTCGGGGCACGCTACTCGCTCAGCATCGGCGTCCTGGCGACGGCTTTCAGCGCGCTGATCGGCAGCCTGTGGGGGCTGCTCGCCGGCTACCTGAGTGGCTGGTTCGATACCCTCTCGGGGCGTGTCATCGACATCATGCTGGCCTTCCCGGGCCTGCTCCTGGCGATCGGCATCATCGCGATCGCCGGGCCCGGTTTTCGCAACGTCATCCTCGCCACGACCATCTTCGGCATCCCGATCTTCGCGCGGCTGGTCCGCGGGTCGGCGCTGGCGCTCAAGGAGCGCGCCTACGTGGAAGCGAGCCAGGCGCTGGCGGCCAGCTCCGCGCGCATCATGTTCCGGCACGTGCTGCCCAACATCTTGGCACCGATCCTGGTGTACATCACGTTGCGCGTCGGCACGGTGATCCTCATCGCGGCGTCGCTGTCGTTCCTGGGTCTCGGGGTCCAACCGCCGACGCCCGAGTGGGGCGCCATGCTCAGCGAAGCTCAGCTCTACCTGGCCATCGATCCCATCATGGCGATCGCGCCCGGCGTGGCGATCAGTCTCGCCGTCCTGGGCTTCAATCTGCTGGGCGACGGTCTGCGCGACGTGCTCGATCCGCGCATCCGCTGACCCAGACGGCATCACGGCCGCACACGGCATCGTGGTAACGCGTCGGGGTCATCCGACGGTCTGTTCATCGGAGCCCGGAGCAGGCTCCAGCCGCCGCTGCGACCGTTGTCGTCGGAACGGAACGGGCACCTGCATCGCCGGCAAGTCGGGTTGCGGCACCGTCATCGGGACGGGTTCCGACTCCCAGCCCGCGCCGGGCTCATGGCGACGGAAACGGAAGACGGCGAGGCTCGCGACGGTGACCAGCGCCAGCAACTCCAGGGCGATCACGGTGAGCCGCGAGGCGCCGCCGGAGGGTGCGGCATCGGGGGTGCTCGGGTCGGGGGTGCTCGGGTCGGGGGCGGCCGGCCCCGGGGCTCCCGCTCCGGGGGCCTCGGCTCCCTCGGCGCTCGTGCCGGGAGTGCCGCCGGCTGCAGGTCCGGAGATCGTGGCCACGGCGCGGGTGCCGGCGTCGGAGAGCACGCCGGGGATCCTCGGCGCCAGGGCGGAGACGGCGAGGGTGCCCGACGCGGTTCCCAGGCGAGGATTGAAGGGTTCCAGCGTGCCGATCGTAGCGCCGTCGGGTGCGATGTAGCTGGGATCGGCGCCGGCTCGCAAGAGCGCGTCGACGATGGCGGGCGTGCCGTCGCGTGCGGCGAACAGCAGAGGCGTCCAGCCGCGCTGCGTGATGTGGTTCGGGTCGGCGCCGCCGCGCAGCAGCGCTCGCACGGCGTCCAGATTGCGGCCGTCGATGGCCATGACGAGGGGGGTGCGGCTACGGGCGTCGACCGGATCGGCGCCGTGGCAGGCGATGGCGGTGGCCATGGCCGCGTAGGCAGCGGGAGCGAGCGAGGTCAGGCGCGCGTCGTCGAACAGGGCTTCGGTCCTGAGGCATGCCACGTTGAAGGCGCTCTGCCGGTCGAAGGCGAAGCTCAGCGTCGCGGCGATGGCGCCCGGTGACGCGCGGCTCCTGTCGAGCCGCAGCTGATACGAAGTGTTGCTCACGACGAACGCGAGGGAAGACGGCGCTCCTTGCCGGTCGATCGAGCCGGCGCCAGGCAAGGCGCGTACGAAGGCCAGCACATCGGCGTAGGCGCTGCGCTTGCTCGAAGTCCGCGGGATCAACACGCAGGTGCGCGCCACCTGGTGGAACGGGCAATCCAGATAGGTGGCCGTCGGAGCGAACTGCGCTTCCAGCGCAGGCGCGACCCCGGCGGCATCGAGAGCGTGGGCCAGCGGTGCGAGCGCCAGGAGCATGGTGAAGAGTGCACGATGTGCGTTTCGTAGATGATGCATGAAGGGCCTGCCCACAACGAGGTTAGGCCGTCCAGGCCGCGCTGGTTGTGAGTACCTTCCCTTCTTCCGCTCGGTTGACCCTCGATACCCAGTGGGGCTATGGTTGCGTGCATACCGAGTTGCGCTACGGTCTTGCAATCTCGAGGAGGTAGGGCATGAAGATTCGAGGATGGATCTTGCTGGCGGGGGGTGTGGTCGCGGGGACTGCCGTGGCAGCCGGGCTGACCCTGCAGGCGAAGCCGATCACGGTGGCGGCGTCGGGCTATGCGGTCCCCGAGGTGTCGTCGGTGGCCAACGGCCAGAGCACCCCGCTCAAGAGCGAGGGGCCGGACGCTGAGGCCGGCGACTGGACCTTCCAGCCGACGCACACCGTCACGGAAGCGGGTAGCGAGGGCGAAGTCCAAGGTGTCGCCACCTTCTTCTCCGGGCCCAACTACAAGCCTGCGTTCCCGAACATCCTGCTGCCGAACGCCGACAGCGGTACCACGACGGTCACGCTGGGTTACCAGAGCAGCACCGTCGATGTCCCGGTCACGGTGACGCCCGCTCCCGCGCCGGACGTGAAGAACGGCAAGCAGCTCTACGACCAGAACTGCGCCATGTGCCACGGCGCCACGGCCCAGGGCCAGGGCGACTTCCCCAACCTCACGTACACCGACGCCGGCATCGGGGGCTGGTCGGTGTCGCAGTTCAACCGCTCTGTGCGCGTCGGAGTCGACGACGTCGGTGCCACCTTGGAGCAGACCATGCCGCGCTGGCAGGCCAACGGCTTCAAGACCGACTTCGGTCATCCGCCGTCGGCGCAGGAGGTCAGCGACATCTTCGGGTACCTCAAGACGCTGCAGTAGGCGCCCCGTTCCACCGGAACGCAGGAAAGCTCCGCGGCCGCGACCGGCCACGGAGCTTTCCATGGCCCGCTACTCCAGGTGCGGCCGGGGAAGCAGCAGGGTCAGCACGGCGGTGGCGAGCGTGAACAGGAAGACGACCAGGTAGACCCGGTGAAGGCCCAACGACAGGCTCCCGCGAAGCACGTCCATCACGGGGCTGCCGCCGGCGGCCGCGGGGCCTCGCTCCAGCAGGTTCTGGACGCTGTCCACCGACACCTTGCCCTCTAGGCCATGCTGCGCGATGCTGTGACGCAGGCTGAGGTTGAGCGTTCCCCCCAGGAGCGCCGCTCCCATGGCGTTGCCCAGGATGCGCATGAACATGTTCGTAGCGGTGGCGACGCCGCGCCGGGCCCAGCCCACGCTGCTCTGAATGGCGACGATGAAGGTGGTCGAGAGGAAGCCCATGCCGACCCCCATGAACAGCGACGAGACGCTCGCCCACAGCGGGCCCAGCGACGGGCGCATCAGGATGAACAGCACGCCGGCGAGCAGGCCGGAGGCCCCACCGATGCGGGCGGTGGCGCGTGCGCCGAGCGGAACCAGCAGCCTCCCGGCCAGGACCGACGCGATGGGCCAGCCGATCGACATGCTCGTCAGGGTGAAGCCGGCGATGAGCGGGGAGCGGCCCATGATGCCCTGCACGTAGGTCGGCAGATAGGTGATCAGTCCTATCATCATCACGCCGGACGTCAGGGTGGCGAGATTGGACCGGGCGATGAGCGGGTCGCGCCACTGCGCCAGGTCGATCATCGGCTCGGAGGCGCGTCGCTCGTTGAACAGGAACGCCCCGAGACCGAGCAGGGATACGGCCAGCAGCACGCTCAGGCGGGTCGCGCTCCACTGTCCTGCCTCGGTGAGCACCAGCATGAGCGCGGCCATCGCCACCAGGAACAGGCCCGCGCCGAGGCCGTCGATGCGATGTCGGCGCATCTGCACGTCCTCGTGCAGGAACAGGGTCACGCCCAAGATGGCGAGCAGCCCGAACGGCACGTTGAGCCAGAAGATCCAGGACCAGTGCGCGTACTGGACGATCAGACCGCCGACCAGCGGCCCCACCACCGCGGACACGCCCCAGACACTGGAGAGGTAGCCCTGCACGCGGGCGCGTTCGCGCAGCGCGAAAAGGTCGCCGGCCAGCGTCGTGACCGTAGGGTAGACAGCGCCCGCGCCCAGCCCCTGGATGAAGCGGAAGGCCACCAGCGTGACCATCGACGGCGCGAGCCCACACAGCACCGAGCCCACCAGGAACACCATCACGCCTCCGACGAAGACGGGCTTGCGGCCGTAGAGGTCGGCCAGCTTCCCGAACATCGGGGTCGTGATCGCCTGCATCAGCAGAAAGGCCGAGAAGACCCAGCTGTACAGCGCGAACCCCCCGAGACTGGCTGCGATGCTGGGCATGGCCGTGGCGACGATCGTGCCCTCGATCGCCGCCATGAACATCGCCAGGACCAACGAAGCGAGCACCCAGGAGCGGCGCGTCGGCCGCCCCTGCGCGGGAGCGCCGGGGGGACCCGCCTCCACGTTCACGCGGTGTGCCGCATGGCCTCCACCGGCTCGATGCGGGTGGCTAGCAGCGCTGGCCAGAGTGCGGCCGCGATCGCCGTTACCAACGCGAAGATCAGGGCGAATGTGACCTGGCCGGCGCTCACGCTCGGGTACAGGACGGGGGAGATCCCGAGTGCAGCGTAGAGGCCCTCGAATCCGGGCAGGGTGAAGCCCGGCGCCAGGGCCGCCACGGCGCCCAACCCGGCGGCCAGCCCCACGGCCGCTCCGGTCAGGCACAGCAACACGCTCTCGCTCAGGATCATGAGTAGCACCTGCCTCCCTTCGGCGCCGAGCGCGATGATTAGGCCGAACTCGCGCACACGTTCGATGAGGCTGAGGTAGACGGTGTTCAGGACCAGCAGCCCCGCAAGGACGTAGAAGATCAGGGACATGCCGTACAGGATAGGGTTCATCACCTTCACCAGGCCCAGCAGCGTGGGATCGAGCTCACGCCACGTCTCGACGGCGTACCCGGGACCCAGCGCTTGCCCGAGGCGATCGGCGGTGGCGTTGACGACGCTCTCCGAGCGCATGTCGTGCAGAGACGGGAAGTGGAGCTCGAAGCGCCCGACGGCGTCCGGGGCGGCGAGCTCCTGGGCGGCTGCGAGGGAGAGGTAGGCCGTGCCGGCCTCGGATGTGGGGTCGTCGAGGTGGACGAGGCCGCGCACACGGTAGAGCGCGGCGCCGATCCCCTCTGTGCCCGGGGCGTACACCGACACGTCGTCGCCGATGCCGACGTGGAGAGCGTCGGCGAGCGCGGCGCCGAGCACGATGTCGCTGCGGTCGCCCGGCGGCACGAAGCTGCCGGCGACCAGCGTCCGCCCGCTGCCGCCCGCACCCAGCGCCGACGGCCAGTCCTCGCCGAGGACGGCGGTTCCACGCGAGCGCGACGTGCTCCCGACCAGCGCAGGCACCTGCAGGACACCGAAGACGACGGCGCCGGGCGCCGCCTTGGCGATGGCGGTCTGCAGCGCGTTGGCGGGCCGAAGCAACCGGTCGCGGAGGTCGACGAGGTCGCGGTAGCCGGCGACGTGCACCTGCAGGTGCCCGGCGCGCTGCGTGACGTCCTGGTAGAAGGAGTTGGTGAGCGCGCCGCCCATGCTGTAGAAGAGGATCGAGATCAGCACCACCAGGGCGACCGCTGCGGCGGTGGTCAGGCTGCGCCGCCGCTGGCGCCAGAGGTTGCGCCACGCCAGGCTCAGCACGGGGCGCCTCCCGGCTTCTCGAGGACCTGGACGAAGCTCACGGCGCCCGTAGGGCCTCGGCGGGCTGCAGCCGTCGCAGCCGGCGGGCGGGGGCCAGCGCCGCGAACAGCGCCGCCAGGACGATGGTGATGGAGGCCCAACCGAGGTAGGCGACCGACGTGGCGAAGTAGATCTCGTCGCCCAGCGCGACGTCCTTGAGGATATTGCCGTAGAAGGACATGATGACCGGCCCGACCAGGTTCACCCGGCTCAGCAGGAAGTCGATGCTGTAACCGAGCGTCGCGCCGACGATCAGACCGAGCGTGGCGGTGAAGGTCGCCTCGAACGTCACCATCCAGGCGAGGCTGCCCTGGTAGAGGCCCAGCGAGGCGGCTACCCCGAACTCGCGAGTACGCTCGAACACGCTCACCACTACGGTGCTGAGGACCGTGACCGCTGCGAAGATCGAGAAGATCAGCGCCATCGGGATCATCGAGCGGCGCTTGGCCTCGATGCCGCTCATGAGGCCCGACAGCATGTCCTGAACGCTGTACGCGCGCACGCCAGGGGGAAGGACGCCGTTACGGTCGAGGAGCGCGGCAGTGGGCCGTTCGGAGCGGTAGGGAACGTCGAGGGCCAGGCCGGTGGCCGTGGTCACGCCGGTGAGCTGGCGGGCGTCGTCGATGTCGATCATCACCGTCGAGCGGTCCACGAAGCTGATGCCCGAGCGCACGAGACCGACCACCCGCAGTCCCAGTGCCTGTGGCCCGGCCAGCGACTGGGCATCCACGACCAGGCGCTCGCCCACGCGCACATCGAGCTGCCGGGCCAGTTCGCTGCCCAGCACGATCTCACCCGGCCCGGCAACCATCCGGCCGGTGCCGATGGCGGAGGGGACGTTGCTCACCTTGGCTTCCTGTTGCGGCTCCACCCCACGGACCTGTGCTCCCAGGGCGGTGTAGGGCGAGCGCAGCAGCCCCGGGAAGGTGAGGCGTGCCGCGACGGCGCCAACACGGGGCTGGCGCGCGACCTCGGAGCGGAAGGCGAGCTCGGGTAGGGCGTTCTGAGGATCGGGATCGGCACGGTAGGCCGTGCTCGTGATCAGCACCGGAGCGCTGGCGTAGCGTCCCTGACTGCTCAACAGGGAGGCGACGAAGCCGTCATAGAAGCCCCAGAAGAGGATGATCGCGAGCGTGGCGTAGGCCACGACGACGAGCAGCAGCAACGTGCGGCTGCGGTGCCTCCACAGGTTGCGCCACGCGAGTCGGGCGACCGAGTACGCCACGCACACCCCTCCGGCCGCCGGCACGGTGTGCCGCGACCGACACCATGGTAGCGCCTTCGTCGCGTGCCGTACGGGTCGACTGTCCTGGCGAAGGCCCGGGGGTGGGGGACGCTCAGGCCTCGAGGGCCACGAACCAGGCCGCCAGGCGCGCCACATCCTCCTGCGTGAGGTTGTGGCCGGCATCCAGGACGGCGTCCTCCACGGAGGCGCCGGCGCCCTCCAGTAGCGCGGGAAGGCCGTGCCCGGCCGTTCGGTAGGGATCGTTCCTTCCAAGCAGCACCAGTACCTCGGTGCCACGGAGGTCCGGCGTCGGCGGGTGCTCGAACGGTTGTACGGCCCTCAGAAGCGCGAGTGCGCCGAACGCGGAGGGGTCCAGGAGCTGGGCGGCCAGTGCGATGTTGGCGCCGTTCGAGTAGCCGAGTGCGGCGCGCGGGAGGTCCTTGGCGGCATAGTGTGCCGCAGCGGTCTCGACGAACCGGGCGAGCGCCTCGGCCTCCGATGCGAGATGCTCCTGGTCGTAACGGAGCGCGTCGAAGCGGCGGAAGTAGCGCGTGACGCCCTCCTCGCTCGAGCGCCCGCGCACCCCGACGAGAAGGTGATCGGGGGCCACGGCCTGACCCAGGCCCAGCAGGCTGGTCTCGTCGCCACCGGTGCCGTGAAGCAGGAAGAGCACGCCGCGGGCGGGGCCGCGGGCCGGCTCGTGAACGGTGTGGACCCAGTCACCGAGGATGCCGTCGGTGTCCGCGCCGGCCGCACCGCTCATGGCTGCGTCCCTTGACGGTGCCACTCGGGCAGCGCCCCCCGTGGGCGTCGAGGTGTTGCCGTGCGTGTCGCGGTGACCGCCCTCACGCCAGCGGCCTCAGGTTCGCTTCGATGTCGGCGCGGCGTGGTTCCAGGAACGGCGGCAGCGCAAGGCCTTCGCCCAGCGCTCCGAGGGGTTCGTCGACGCCGAAACCCGGCCCGTCGGTGGCGATCTCGAAGAGGATCCCGTTGGGTTCGCGGAAGTACAGGCTCCGGAAGTAGAAACGGTCCACCTGGCCGCTGTTGGGGATGCGAAAGGCGTTCAGACGCTCCAGCCAGGCCCGGTGCCGCTCGTCGTCGGTGGTGCGGAAAGCGACGTGGTGGACGCCACCGGCTCCGGGACGCGCCGGCGGCAGATCGGGTTGCACCGCCAGGTGGACCTCCGCTCCCGGGCCGCCGTCTCCCATGGCGGCGACCAGCACCTCGTGACCGCTGGCCAGTTGGTAGCTGCGGGCGAGCTCCATCCCCAGCACTTCGACCAGCACGGTGGCGGTGGGACGGGGATCGGGAACGCTCAGGGTGACCGGCCCCAGCCCCCGGATCTGCCGCTCGGCCGGCACGGGACTCGCCTCCCAGGGGTGGGCCTCGCCCGTGCCGCCGTCGTCGATGAGGGCCAGGCGCTGGCCCTCGGGGTCGGCGAAGGCGAGCGTCGGGCGGCCGTCGACGTCGCTCGGCTCCTCGACGGTAGCTCCCGCTGCGCGCAGCCGGCTCGCCCACCAGCCGAGCGCCTCGGCGCCGCCGGCCACCCGGAGGCCGGTGCGGGCGATGCTGTGCGTGCCGCGGCGCTCCGGCGCCGCCATGGACCAGTCGAAGAACGTCAGGTCGGTGCCGGGCGAGCCCAGATCGTCGGCGTAGAAGAGGTGGTAGGCCCGGACGTCGTCCTGGTTCACCGTCTTCTTTACCAGGCGCATGCCCAGCGTGTCGCGGTAGAAAGCCAGATTGTCCCGGGCCCGGGCGGTCACCGCCGTCAGGTGGTGGATCCCGTGGAGCGTCGGTTGCTCGGACATGGCGACACTGTACGGGGGTGGGGCGCGACGTCCGGGGCCCCGGGCTACAGCGTCGCCGCGTCGCTTCCCAGGTCCGGTACGCAACGGTATCCTTGGTGGACTCCATGGTTCGTCTCCTTGCGCTGTTCGGCGCCGTCACCATCTCCTTCTCGGCCATCCTGGTCCGTCTCGCCGACCTCTCGCCCTCGACGATGGCGTTCTTCCGGCCGGCGTACGCTCTGCCCGTCCTGCTCGTGCTCGCGTTGGCCTCACGACGGCACGACCCGCGCGGTCCCGCCCTCCGGGGGGCCACCGTGGCGGCCGGGACGCTGATGGGTCTGGCCTTCGTGTTCTGGAACTACGCCATCGCCGACATCGGTGCCGGCGCGGCCACCGTGCTGAGCAACACGCAGGTCGTGTTCGTGGGCGTCGCCGCCTGGTTGCTGTTCCGTGAGCGTCCCACCGGGACCGCCCTGGTGGCCGTGCCGCTGGTGTTCGCCGGTGTGGCCCTCACCTCGGGCCTCGGGCTGGAGGGCGCCTACGGTCGGGCGCCGGTGATCGGCGCCCTCTGGGCGCTCGCCAACGCCAGCGTCTACGCCTCGTTCCTGCTGCTGTTCCGGGCGCTGAACCGCGGGCGCGGTCTGCCCGCAGGAGTGCTCTTCGACGCCTCCCTGGGCGCCGCGCTGGTAGCCCTCGCTACGGGGCTCCTCACCGACCCCGGCTTCTCGCTGGCCTTCACCTGGCCGGCCCACGGCTGGCTGATCTTGCTGGCGCTCGGGCCGCAGGTGGTGGGCTGGCTGCTGATCTTGACCGCCCTGCCCCGGCTGCCGGCGCTCGAGACCTCGGTGACGCTGCTGGCGCAACCGATGCTGACCGTCGTCTGGGGCCGCCTGCTGTTCGCCGAGCGCCTGTCCTGGGTCCAGGCGGGAGGGGTCGCCCTGGTACTGGGGGGCATCCTGGCGCTGAGCCTGGCCGGAACCGTGCACCGACGGGCAACGGCGCGCGTCTCCGACGGTGCGTGAGGGTCGGCAACGCGGGATGGCCGGAACGCCTGCGGGAGCCCCTCTCATGGGCCGATCTGCTAGCGTTGGCAGCATGACGCTTCTCCGACGACTCTCCCCGCTGCTGCTGGCGGCCCTCCTTCTCTCGGGTTGCGCACCGGCGGCGACGGGATCCTCACCCGGCGCCCCCTACCCGATCCAGAGTGCCGCCATCGTCGCGCAACCGGGGAGCGCGGTGTACGTAGAGACGCACTACACCTTCGACGATTTCGGCATCGATCCCACCAAGGTGACGGGCGCCCTGTGGGTGCCCAACGGCTACAACGCCGAGTCGGCGGTCATCACCACCAAGTTCTCGCTCGACCAGGTCCGCGTCCCCGCGGGGTGGAGCCTCGAGCTGGTGCAGGTGCAGGCCACCCACACCACGGTGGCGGGACCGAAGAGCTTCTCCAAGAGCACCGACAAGTACACCCTCACGGTGCTGCTGGCGCTCACCCCGAAGGAGGGGGCTGTGGCGGGTCCCTACCACCTCAACGCCACGCTGACCTATCAGAAGAAGAGCAAGCCCCTCCGGGTCGACCTGCACGTGGGCTGACGCCCCGCACGTGTGCTGACGCCGCTCCGTGGTGCGCTCGTGACGATGCCGGGCAGATGCCTGGCTACAGGTCGACGCCGTCGCGGGCGAGACCGCTCAACAGCCAGCAACCCCGGCGCGCACCGTGCCGTGCCCGAACGAGAGCGAGCGTGAAACGCACGTCGGTGCCTTCGCTGCACGTCACCCGAACGTCGGCGCGGGCCGCGTCGACGCGTTGTTCGAAGTGCTCGACGGCCGCCGACACGTGACCCACCAGCGGAGCGTTGAGTGTGTTGTGGAGGGCGCGCCCGAAGGCGTCCATGTCACCGATGCCGGCGCGCATGCGCTCGGATGCGAAGGCGTAGGTCACGCCGATGCCGTGGTCCGGGCGCGGTCGATCGTTGGCGGCCAACGCGCCTAGCACGACGTCGAGCACGTCCCTCGCGTCCAGCTCGGGGGCAGGCCCGTGAGGCGCAGGACGAGGCCGGGTTCCGATCACGCCCTGTTCTGCAGCGTCGTGCGCGGGCGCCGCGATGCGCGGGACCGCTCGAGGATGGGACCGGAGCTCGCGCGCCCCTCGTCGAGCTCGCTGCATGTGCGGCGCCCGAGGCCCTGCCCGGCGACGACCACGTTGGTCACGCCCGTTCGCGGCCGGCAACCGAGCCGTGCGGGAGCGCCATGGAGATGAACTTGGTCTCCAGGTACTCGTCGATGCCCCAGGGGCCGCCTTCGCGACCGAGGCCGGATTGCTTGACGCCGCCGAACGGGGCGTAGGGCACGCTGGGGACGCCATCGTTGACGCCGACGATGCCGTACTCGAGGGCTTCGGAGACCCGGAAGGCGCGGCTGAGGTCGTTGGTGTAGATGTAGGCGGCGAGCCCGTAGGGGGTGTCGTTGGCGGCGCGCACCGCCTCCTCGTCGTGCTCGAACGTGAGGATGGGGCTGACCGGTCCGAAGGTCTCCTCCCGCATGAGCTGCATGTCGGCGGTGACGCCGAGGAGCACGGTGGGGGCGAAGTAGAGCCCTTCCAGGGCGCTCCCGCCGGTGGCGATCCGGGCTCCCTTGGCGATCGCGTCCTGGACGTGCTGCTGGACCTTGTTCAGGCCGGCGGCGTCGACCAGCGGGCCGATGTCGGTGGCGTCCTGGAGCGGGTCGCCCACCACCAGCTCGTTGGTGGCGGCCACGTAACGCTCCACGAAGGCGTCCTGGATGTCCTTGTGCACGTAGATGCGGTTGGTGCAAACGCAGGTCTGGCCGGCGTTGCGGTACTTGCAGGCGATGACCTGTTCGACGGCGCGCTCCAGGTCGGCGTCGTCGAACACCAGGTAGGGAGCGTGCCCGCCGAGCTCCAGCGAGAGCTTCTTGATGGTCTGGGCGGACTTGCCGTAGAGGATGCGACCGACCTCGGTCGAACCGGTGAAGGTGAGCTTGCGGATGCGCGGGTCCTCCATCAGCGCGTCGGAGACCGGCACCGGGTCGTTGGCGGGCAGTACCTGCAGGGTACCGGCGGGGCCGCCGGCGCGCTCCCATAGCTCGCCCAGCAGCAGGGCCGACAGTGGCGTCTGCTCGGCGGGCTTGAGCACGAAGGTGCAGCCGGCCGCCAGGGCGGGCGCCGCCTTGCGCGTGACCATCGCCAGCGGGAAGTTCCAGGGGGTGACGCCGAACACCGGGCCGACCGGTTGCCGGATGGCCATCAGGCGCTTGTTGGGTGCGTGCGAGGGGATCGTCTCGCCGTAGACGCGCTTGGCCTCCTCGGCGTACCAGCGCACGAAGCCCGCGGCGTAGGCGACCTCGCCGCGCGCCTCCTTGAGCGGCTTGCCCATCTCGCGGCTCATGGTGCGCGCCAGGCGCTCCTGGTCGGCCATCATGGCGTCATGCCAGCGCATGAGCACGTCGGAGCGCTCGAAGGCGCTCACCTGCCGCCAGCTCTGGAAGGCGTCCCAGGCGACCTGCGCGGCGGCGCGGCCCTCCTCGGCGCCGCAGTCGGCGACCTCGGCCACGGCCTCTCCGGTGGCCGGATTGGTGACGGTGTAGGTCACGCCGGAGTCCTGCCAGCGGTCGGTCAAGAAGCGACGTTCAACGTTTTGGAGCGGTTCCATGCGTCAGTCTAGCAACGGGCGTAGCGGTCTTCGCGTGCCGTGGCATGGTGCGGCGCCGACCCCGGGCTCAGGCGGGCGCGGGCCGCGGCCAGACCGCGCTGGCGGTTGCCGGCGCCCCGGCGATCAGGTCGTCGACGATCTTGGCGCTCGAGAGCACGCCGGGGATGCCCGCCCCGGGATGGGTCCCTGCCCCCACGAAGTACAGGCCGTGGACGTCCTCGCTGCGGTTGTGGGGCCGGAACCACGCTGATTGCGTGAGGGTCGGCTCGAAGCTGAACGCCGACCCCTGGAAGGCGTTCAGCGTTCCCTGGAAGTGCAGTGGGTCGATCCAGCGCTCGGTCACGAGGTGCTGCGACAGCCCGGGCAGGTAGCGCTCTTCGAGGAAGCGCATGATGGCATCCCGGTAGGGCCGGGCCTGGGTGCGCCAGTCGATGCCGGAGGCGAGGTTCGGGACCGGCGAGAGCACGTAGAAGCTCTCGTGACCGGGAGGCGCCAGCGACGGGTCCGTCGCCGTCGGCATGTGGAGGTAGAGGCTGAAGTCCTTCGGAAGCCGGCCGTCGTTGCGGAAGATGTCCCTCAGGAGGCCCCGGTAGCGCTCCCCCAACAGGATGTTGTGGTGCGCCAGCGGGCCGCCCGCGTAGCGGCGATCGGTGCCGAAGTAGATCACGAACAGGCTCATGGCGTAGCGCATGCGCTCCAGGCGCCGGTCGGTGTACTTGCGGCGGTAGCGCGGGTCCACCAGGTTGCGGTAGGTGAAGGCGACGTCGGCGTTGCTCACCACCGCGTCGGCCTCGAACACCCGGCCGTCGGCCAGGCGCACGCCGGTCGCTCGCGGACCCCGCGCGGTGGGCTTCACGAGGATCTCGGCCACGTCGGCATCCGTGTGGATGCTTCCCCCGAGATCGTCGACCAGCCGCGCCAGGCCGTCGACCAGCGCACCGGTGCCGCCCATGGCGTACCAGACGCCCCATGCGCGTTCGAGGTAGTGGATCATGGCGTAGATCGACGGTGTGTCGAAGGGGTTCCCCCCGACCAGTAGCGGATGGAAGCTGAACACCTGGCGCAGGAAGGGGTCTTTGACGAACTGCGAGATGTAGCGGTAGACGCTCTTGTACGACTGTAGCCGGATCAGGTCGGGGGCGACGCGCAGCATGTCCCAGACCGTATCGAACGGCTTGTCGGCCAGCTCTTCGAAACCCTTGCGGTAGATCTTGCCGGCGTTGTGCACGAACGTCCGGTAGCCCTCTTTGTCGTCGGGCGCCACCTTGTCGATCTCGGAGAGCACGAAGGCCTCGTCGCCGTTGTAATCGAACCGGCGTCCGGTGTCGTCGAAGATCCGGTAGTAGGGATCGCAGCGCACCAGCTCCAGGTAGTCCTCGCGGCGCCGGCCGGCCTTCTCGAAGATGGCGTCGATGAGCTGGGGGGCGGTGATGATGGTGGGCCCGCCGTCGAACGTGAAACCGTCCTGACGGTAGACGTAGGCGCGCCCGCCGAGAGCGTCGCGACGCTCGAGCACCGTCACCCGGTGTCCGGAGGCAGCAAGCCGGGCGGCGGCGCTCAGGCCTCCGAGGCCCGCACCGATGACGACGACACGCTTGCTTGCACGCTGGCTCACGTGTCGAAGCGTAGGCGGGCCGCGCCGCCCGCGCCTGGAGCCCGGCCACAGTTCGGCACGCGGAGCGTGGCGCGCGACGGCCGCCGCCGCTTTCGGTTCGGTTATCGGGTGTCGGTGTCGACCTCCAGGCGCCAGAGGTCTTCGGGGCGCTCTCGGCGACGTACCAGTCGCACCACCGGCGCTCCGCCGCGGCGCGCCCCACGGCCACTCTCGGCGGGCTCCGCGCCGCCATCGTCGACGACGACCTCGGCGGGCCGCAGGCTGGAGGCGTAGTTCGAGGCCATCGCGAAGCCGTAGGCGCCCGCTTGTTCGACGGCGAGCAGGTCACCGGATGCCACGGGCGGCAACGGAAGGGCGCGACCCAGGCGGTCGGCGTTCTCGCACAGCGGACCGTCCAGATCGCTGAGGGGACCGTCGGGCGCTGCTGCAGCGACTCCCTCGGTCCGGTCGCGCGACGCCACCACGCGGATCGGGTGCTCCGCGCCGTAGAGGGCAGGCCGCAGCAGCTCGGCCATGCCGGCGTCCGCGATGACGTGCCGACGGGGACCCTCCGGCTTGACGTGGAGCACGCGCGTGAGGAGCGTGCCGGCTTCGGCCACCAGCGAGCGTCCCGGCTCGAGCACCAGGCCCGCCCCCAGCGCGCGGGCGAGAGCGCCTGCCCGCGCGCCGAACGCCGCCAGCGGCGCATCCGGCACCGCGAAGCCGCCACCGAGATCGACCAGCTCGAGCCCCGGCAGGGCCCGGTAGAGCGGCACGAGGACCGCTTGGACCTCGTCGTAGACGCCGGGGTCACGGATCATCGAGCCGGCGTGGACGTGGAAGCCGGCGAGCCGCCCGGCTGCGCGCACCTCGCGCGCCAGCGCCAGCGCGGCCTCGACCGGGAGGCCGAACTTCGAGGTCGCCGCACCGGTGGCCAGGTGCTGGTGGGTGCCGGGCTCGAGCGCGGGGTTGACCCGCACCAGGAAGCGCGTAGTATCGCTCCCCGCGGCCTGCCAGGTCTGCCACGTGCCGCGGGAGTCGAGGCTGGCGAGGCCCACCCCGAGCTCGGACGCGCGCCCGACCAGGCCCGCGTCCTGCCCGGGCCCGCCGACCAGCACGTCGCCCGGTGCGATGCCCGCGCGCACCGCCCGCTCGAGCTCGCCGAGGGTGATGACCTCGGCGCCCGCGCCGAGGTCCGCCAGAGCGCGCAGCACCGCGCCGCTCGGGTTGGCCTTGACCGCGTACAGCAGCCGGGCGGTGGGGAATGCCGTGCGCAGCGCGCGCCACTGGCGTCGCACGCGCGCGAGGTCGTAGACGTAGGTGGGGGTCCCGAAGCGCTCGGCGATGGTGCGTAGGAGAGCGTCGTTCATGCGGGTAGCTGAGGCTAGCACGGGCCCGAGCCGGGCGTCGGCCCCACGGCGGGGAGGGAGCGCCCGGGACAGCTATGCTGTGCCCCATGAACAGACAGATCCGGCGCGAGCAGGCCAAGCAGGACAAGAAGGCTCAGAAGGAGAAGCAACGGAAGAGAGCCGCCCGCCGCGCTCGCGTCCAGAACGTACGTCGTCGTCGCACCAGCGAACGCAAGGAGGGCGGAAAGCCCGCGGCCGGGAGCGCCAGCCCGAAGGCCTCGGGAGGCCAGCGCCAGCGCTTGCCCGGGCGCTTCTCCGGCGTCCTGATGATCGCGACGGTGTTCTTCATCGTGCTGCAGGCGGCCGTTCCTGCCAAGGACATGACCACGTTGAACAGCGTCACGGGCGCGGGATTCTTCGTGCTGTTCGGCTACTTCTCGCTGCTCTACCTGGAACGGCGCGGTGGCGGCCGGGCGCTGCTCATGACCCTGGTGTCGGGTGTGCTGCTGGTCGTGGGCGTGTCGATCGCCCGGCTGGTGGAACCTGTGCTCACCATGGACTGGCTGATGATGGGGCTGGCGGTGCCCGGGGTGGTGGCCGGCGCCTTCCTCGGTCGTCTGGTCTTCTACAACAGCCCCGCCTAGCAGCGCCGTGGTGGAGCCTTCTCACGCCGAGCCCGTCACCGCCATCATCGGCGCCATGGACGAGGAACTGGAGGCCCTTCTCGCCGATCTGGAAGAGCGGCGAGAAGGGCGCCTCGGCCCCTTCGTGGTTCACCTCGGCCGCCTCGAGGGCCGGGCGGTGGCGCTGGCGCGCTGTGGCGTCGGCAAGGTCAACGCGGCCGCCCTGACGCAGGCGGTGCTCACGCTCGGCGCGGCGCGCGTGCTCTTCACGGGCGTTGCCGGGGCCGTGCGACCCGGACTCCGGGTCGGTGACCTGGTGATCTCGAAGGACGCGGTGCAGCACGATCTCGATGTGCGCCCCCTGGGCTACCGGCTGGGGCAGGTGCCGGGGGAGGCGTGGAGCTGGACGGCGGATGCCCACCTGGCGGAGCTGGCCCTGGCCGCCGCCGGCGATCTCGAGGGTGTCCGTGCAGTGCTCGGAAGGGTGGCATCGGGCGACGTCTTCGTCGCCGATCCGGCGCGCGTCGCGGCGCTGCGCGAGACGTTCGACGCCGATTGCGCAGAGATGGAGGGCGCCGCCACGGCGCAGGTGTGCGCCAAGTGGGGCGTGCCGTTCGTCATCATCCGGAGCATCAGCGATACCGCCGACCACGACGCACAGGTGGATTTTCGCTCCTTCACGCCCCTGGCGGCGGCACGGGCGAAACAGGTGGTGCGCGGCATCCTGCGTCGGCTGTCCTAGCGGTGCGCGCCTCGGCCCGCCCGGGCCGTAGCCTGCCCCATCGGGCGACGATGCGATGGGAGCGTACAATGGGGGCCCGAAGCCTGTGCCGGCCCTCGGGCCGGTGCACGTATGCACCGCCTCGATGCAGTGCGGCGCCACGCGCTGGGCGCCACCTCGAGAGAGGACATCACGACGATGACGGACGTATTGGACGAACTCCTCAACCTAGACCGGTCGCAGCTCGAACCCGACGAGCTCCGCCAGCTCAACGAGACCGAGTTGCGCGAGTGGCTCGAGTCGCTCGACTACGTGCTGGCCAGCGGCGGCGCCGACCGCGTCAAGGACATCCTTCAGAAGCTGGAGCAGCACGCCTACAAGCACGGCGTGCCGATCCCCTACAACGCGACCACGCCGTACATCAACACCATCGGCGTGGACGAGCAGCCGGAGTACCCCGGCGACCTGGAGATCGAGGAGCGGATCACCAACCTGATCCGCTGGAACGCCATGGCCATGGTGGTCCGGGCCAACAAGTATTCCGCGGGCATCGGCGGCCACATCGCCACCTACGCGTCCGCCGCGACCCTGTACGAGGTGGGGTTCAACCACTTCTTCCACGGTCCGAAGGCCGGCGCCGACGCCGACCTGGTGTACTTCCAGGGCCACGCCAGCCCCGGGTTCTACGCGCGCTCCTTCCTGGAGGGGCGTTTCCCGGTGGAGGCGATGCGCAACTTCCGGCGCGAGCTGCAGGACGACCCGGGCCTGTCCTCCTACCCGCACCCGTGGCTGATGCCCGACTACTGGTCCTTCCCGACGGTCTCGATGGGGATCGGTCCGCTGGCCTCGATCTATCAGGCGCGCTTCCGGCGCTACCTCGAGGACCGCGGGCTGCTGCCCAAGGGCGAGGGGCGCGTCTGGGCGTTCGTCGGCGACGGCGAGACCGACGAGGTGGAGACGCTGGGTGCGATCCGGGTAGCGGCGCGCAACAAGCTCGACAACCTCATCTGGGTCGTCAACTGCAATCTGCAGCGTCTCGACGGCCCGGTGTACGGCAACGGCAAGATCATCCAGGAGCTCGAGGGCATCTTCCGGGGCGCAGGCTGGAACGTCATCAAGGTGGCATGGGGCAGCAAGTGGGACGAGCTGCTGGCGCGCGACCACGACGGCACGCTGGCCCGGCGCTTCGAGGAGATGGTCGACGGTGAGTCGCAACGCTACGCGGCGTTCGGAGCGCCGGAGCTGCGCGACCGGTTCTTCAACACCCCCGAGCTGAAGAAGCTCATCGAGGACTGGAGCGACGACGACATCGCCCAGCTCAACCGCGGCGGGCACGATCCCGTGAAGATCTACGCCGCGTTCCAACGGGCGGTGCAGCACCAGGGGTCGCCGACGGCCATCCTGTTCCGCACCGTCAAGGGCTACGGCATGGGTGATGCCGGTGAGGCGCAGAACGTCACGCACCAGCAGAAGAAGCTCGACGTGGACCAGATGAAGGCCTTCCGCGACCGCTTCGAGCTGCCGGTCAGCGACGAGGAGATCACGCACTACCCGTTCTTCCGGCCCGAGGAGGACAGCCCCGAGCTGACGTACCTGCTCGAGCGCCGTGAGGAGCTGGGAGGATTCCTTCCCGACCGCTCGCCGAAGTCCGAGTCTCTCGACCCGCCGTCCGCCGACGCCTTCGAGGAGTTCATGCAGGGCACCGAGGGTCGCGAGGTGTCGACGACGATGGCTTTCGTCAGCGTCCTGCGCAATCTGTTGCGCGACGAGACCTGGGGCAAGCTGGTGGTGCCGATCGTGCCCGATGAGGCGCGGACCTTCGGCATGGAGGCGCTGTTCCGGCAGATCGGCATCTATTCCAACGTCGGCCAGCTGTACGAGCCGGTCGACCGAGAGAACCTGCTGTACTACAAGGAATCGCACGACGGGCAGATCCTCGAGGAGGGCATCACCGAGGCCGGCTCCATGGCGTCGTTCCTGGCCGCCGGGACCGCCTACTCGAACTACGGCGTCAACGCCGTCCCCTTCTTCATCTATTATTCGATGTTCGGCTTCCAGCGCATCGGTGACATGATCTGGGCTGCCGGCGACAGCCGCGCGCGCGGCTTCCTGGTCGGCGGGACAGCGGGCCGCACCACCCTCGCCGGTGAAGGTCTGCAGCATCAGGACGGGAACTCCCACGTGCTCGCCTACACCGTGCCCAACCTGCTGGCCTACGACCCGAGCTTCGCCTACGAGATCGCCGTCATCGTGCGCGAGGGCCTTCGCCGGATGTACCAGCAGCAGGACGACGTCTTCTACTACCTGACGGTCGGCAACGAGAACTACGCCCAACCTGCGGCTCCCGAGCACCTGAGTCGCGAGGCGCTGGAGGAGGGTGTCATCAAGGGGCTCTACCTCTTCCGCCCGACGGGCCGCAAGCGCAGCAAGCTGCACGCCCAACTCTTCGGGAGCGGCTCCATCATGAACGAGGTGCTCGAGGCCCGACGCATCCTGGAGGAGGACTACAAGGTCGCCACCGACGTCTGGAGCGTGACGTCGTACAAAGCGCTGCACGTCGAAGCGCTCGAGGTCGAGCGCCACAACCGGCTCCACCCGGACGAGGAGCCGCTCGAGCCGTTCGTCGCGCGCCAGCTCCGTGGCGCCAAGGGCGTGTTCGTAGCCGCCTCGGACTACATGAAGATCCTGCCCGACGCGCTCGCGCGTCACCTTCCGAAGGGCATCGTGGCGCTCGGAACCGACGGGTTCGGCCGCAGCGAGGCCCGCGAGGAGCTCCGCGACTTCTTCGAGGTCGATGCCAAGCAGATCGTGCTGGCGACGCTCCAGGCGCTGGCACAGGAAGGTGCGCTGAAGCCTGCGGAGGTCGCGAAGGCGCTTCAAGAGCTGGGCATCGATCCGGACAAGCCGAACCCCTACGTCGACTGAGGATCTGGAAAGGAAGCGCGCGTGGCAACGGAAGTCAAACTGCCCGAGGTGGGAGAAGGTATCGAGTCCGGTACCGTCGTGGGCGTGCTGGTCAGCGTCGGTGACGAGGTCAAGCGGGACCAGCCGTTGATCGAGTTGGAGACCGACAAGGCCGTGGTCGAGGTGCCGTCGTCGGCGGACGGGGTCGTGCAATCGATCAACGTCAAGGAGAACCAGGAGGCGAGGGTCGGGCAGGTGATCGTCACGCTCGACGCCGCCGGGGCGGCCAAGCCTGCGGAAGCCGGGGCGCACGCATCGGAGGCGCCTGAGTCCGAGGCGCCCTCCTCGGAGGCGCCCCCCGAACCGGCGCCGTCGGAAGCGCCCAGCAACGAACCCTCGGCGCCGTCGACTCCTCCCGCGGCACAGCCGGTCAAGCGGCAGCCGGCCCCGCGTTCGACCGCGACCGCTTCCGACGGTTCCGGCCTGGTGCCGGCGGCCCCGTCGGTGCGACGCCTGGCGCGCGAGCTCGGGGTGGACATCCAGCAGGTCCAGGGCAGCGGGATCCTGGGACGGATCTCTGCCACCGACGTGCGTACGGCTGCCGAGGGCGGCGCGCCTGCTGCGGCTGCGGTAGCGGCGCCGGTGCAGCTCCCCGACTTCAGCCGCTGGGGCGAAGTCGAGCGCAAGGCGATGAGCGGCATCCGCAAGGCAACGGTGCGGACCATGGCGGGTGCCTGGTCGACCGTACCGATGGTGACGCAGTTCGACAAGGCCGACAGCACCGAGTTCGAACGTCTGAGGCAGCGCTACAAGCCGCAGGCCGAAGCCATGGGCGCGAAACTGACGCCGACGGCCATGCTGCTCAAGGTGGTCGCGGCGGCGCTGAAGCGCTTCCCGGACTTCAACGCCAGCATCGACACCGCGAGCCAGGAGATCGTCTACAAGCGCTACGTCAACGTGGGCGTCGCTGTGGACACCGAGGCGGGCCTGCTGGTTCCGGTGATCAAGAACGCCGACGGTAAGAACGTGCTCGAGCTCGCGCAGGAGCTCGGTCAACTCGCCGAGAAGGCACGCAATCGCAAGCTCACCCCCGACGACATGCAGGGGGGCAACTTCAGCGTGTCGAACCTCGGCGGCATCGGCGGGACCGGCTTCACGCCGATCGTCAACCCGCCCGAGGTAGCCATCCTGGGGGTGTCGCGCTCGGCGCACGAGCCGGTCTACAACCAGGGGACCGGGCAGTTCGACGCCCGGCTGATGATGCCGTTGTCGGTCACCTACGACCACCGGCTCATCGACGGCGCTGCCGCGGCGCGGTTCCTGCGCTGGATCTGTACGGCCATCGAAGAGCCGTTCCTGATGGCGCTGGAGGGCTGAGCCCGGCGATTCGGGAGGGCGCGCCGCCCGTCAGCGGCGCGCCGAAGCGCCCGAGGCACGTCTACAGCGCGCAAAACTCAACCGACTCTCATGGGGCCGCGTGGTACGATAGCGCGGTATGTCGGCTGTGATGGGTGCCCCGCAGGGTGCACGTGAGAGCCCCGGGCGGCTCGAGCTCCGGGCCACGGGCCTCACCAAGCGTTACGGCGGCCGCAGGGTCGTCGACGGCGTGGACATCCGTCTCCGGCGCGGCGAGATCGTCGCGTTGCTGGGACCCAACGGCGCCGGCAAGACCACCAGCTTCTACATGATGGTCGGGTTCGTCCGGCCCAACGCGGGTTCCATCCGCCTGGGGGACCAGGACGTGACGCGCTGGCCGATGCACCGCCGTGCCCGTCAGGGCCTCGGCTACCTGGCGCAGGAGCCCAGCGCCTTCCGGAAGCTGAGCGTCGAGGACAACCTGCTGGCCATCCTGGAGTTCCAGGGTCTGAGCCGGGGCGAGCAGGAGCGGCGTGCCCACGAGCTGCTCGACGAGTTCCACCTCCGGCCGCTGGCGCGTCGGCGTGCCAACACGCTCTCCGGCGGGGAGCGGCGGCGGCTCGAGATCGCGCGCAGCCTCACCATCGAGCCCGATTTCATCCTCCTCGACGAGCCTTTCACGGGCGTCGACCCCAAGTCCATCCGGGAGATCCAGGTGTTGATCGCGGAGCTGCGCGAGCGTCGCGGCCTGGGCGTCCTGCTCACCGACCACAGCGTGCGCGAGACTCTCGCCATCGCCGACCGCGTCTACCTGATGTTCGACGGTCGGGTTCGCTTCGACGGCACGCCCCAGGAATTCGCGAGCGACGCCGACGTCCGGACCTACTATCTCGGCGCCGACTTCCAGATCTGAGGCGCGGGCGGACATGCGACGTCCTCCGGTGATCCCCAGCCCGAACCGGGGCGGCTGAATGGCATACCTGGTGGGACTGGTGCTCCTGCTGGCGACGTTGGCCGGCATCATCGCCTACCTGGGCGACCGGCTCGGCACGGTGGTCGGGCGGCGGCGCCTCAGCCTGTTCGGCGCGCGACCGCGGCGCAGCGGCCAGATCGTCGGGGTCGTGGTAGGCATCGTCATCATGCTCACGACCCTGGCGGTGTTGGCGCTGGCCTTCCAGAACGCCACCCAGACGCTCGTCAACGCGCAACGCACCGCCGACGAGCTGCAGCGCCTGCGCGCGCAGGAGAAGGTCCAGCAGGACAAGGTCAACGAGTTGAACAATCAGCTCGACAGCCTCAAGAACGAGTTGGCCCAGGCGCAGCAGACGATCCAGGACGCCCAGACGCAGCGCGACGCCGCCCTGCAGGAGCGTGATCAGGCACGCCAGGAACGCGACAAGCTGCAGGCGCAGCGCGCGCAGCTCCAGGACCAGGTGGACCAGCTCAGTCAGCAGATGACGGACGTGAACGCGCAGCTCAGCCAGGCGCAGGCCAAGCTGACGAGCACCCAGGCCGATCTGCAGACGGCCCAGCTGGCGCAGGCCGAGGCCGTAAAAGCGCGCGACCAGGCGCAGGCCGACGCTGCGCAGGCCAAGCAGGACGCGCAGCGGCTGCAGCAGGAGGTGGCCTCCGCGCGGAACCAGCTCGACGATGCCAACCAGCGCCTCGACGCGCTCCAAGGCAAGCTCTCCGACACGGAGAAGCGTTTGACCGACGCGGACCAGAAGCTCAAGGCGGCGCAGGCGGGGCTCGAGAAGGCGCAGACGGCCCAGGCGCAGGCCGAGTCGGCACGCGACCAAGCCTTGCAGCAGCGCGATCAGGCCCTGCAACAGGCCACCGCCCTGCAGCAGCAGACGAAGCAGCTCACCGGTCAGGTGGGGCAGCTCCAGGGTGAGGTCGCCGACCTGCAGCAGCAGCAAAAGCAACTCCAGGGGCAGGCCAGCGCCCTCAAGCAGCAGAACCAGGAGCTGCAGGCGCGGAACCAGGGCCTCTCGCAGGAGAACGCCCGCTTCGTGCAGCAGAACCAGCTCCTCAGCGAGCAGAAGGACCAGTTACAGCGGCAGATCGAGCAACAGAACCAGAAGGTGCAGGATCTGCAGGGGCAGCTCCAGACGCTCAACAGCCGCCTCGAGGAGCAGGCGCGCAAGCTCAACGAGGTCAGCGCCGAGTACAACCGGGCCACCAGCGGCGACGTGACGTTCCAGAAGGACGAACTGATCTACGCCGGGCCGATCTACGCGCAGGACCCCGCCACCATCAAGGACGAGCTGACCAAGTTCATCGCGTCGGCCACCACCTACGTGGCGCGCCGAGGGGTCGAGAAGCTTCGCGTGACGCCCGAGCAGTTCAACAGCCTGGTCGATGTCATCGCCCAGACGCCGGGATCCGACCTGGTGCGCCTCATCTCACCGCGCAACCAGTTCAGCTCCACCGTCGACGTCACCATCGAGGCCATCGAGAACACCAAGCTCTTCGACAAGGGGCAGCTCGTCGTGAGCCGGCAGATCCATCTCGGCTCGGCCGATCTGCCCGCCAGCCAGGACGAGGTCCGTAACGCCCTGACGCAGCTCAAAGGCGACGCCGTGCGCAAGCTGCGGCGCGCCGGGCTGGACGAGATGCAGGTCCCCGACTTCGGCCCGGTCACCGACGACATCTTCACGAGCTTGCTGCTGCGCCTGCACGGCCCGGTCACCATCGGGCTGGTCGCCACCGACGACATCTACCGATCCGGTCCGGCGAAGCTGGAGCTGCAGGTCCTCTACTGAGCTACGGAGCTTCTGAGCGAAGGAGCTACGGCGCAACGGCGCCACGGAGCTACGGCGCGCGGCCGGCGCGGGACCGCGCCACGAAGGCCACCTGCCGCCCGTCGGGGTCGCGCGCGGTGAAGGCGACGCCAGCGCCCCCTTCACCTGGCGGAACGTCGACCTCGACGCTCAGCGCACGCAGCCGGCGGACCAGGGCCGCCGGGTCGTCGCAGTGGAAGGTCAGGCGGAGATCGCGCTCCACCCCCAGGGCGCCGTCGTGCTGGCGGAATTCCAGCGACGTGCCGCCGACGCGCACGACCAGCCGGCTCGTCTCCTCGACAGCGAGCGAGAGGCCGAGGTCGCGCACGTAGAAGTCTCGAGTGGCGGTCAGGTCCTGCGCCGCCAGGCTCATCACCAGGGCCGTCGGCGGTCTGGCGGAGGGCGCATCCGGACACATGCCCCGTCCTACCACGGTGGGCGCGTCACGGTGCACCGCACTTGGCTGCGCGGTCTCGTAAGCTGGAGCCGTGGATGAACCGACGAGGATCCTGGTGGCCGATGACGTCGAAGGGCAGAGACTCGTGCTCGACATGCTGCTCAGCGCCGACGGACACATCGTCGACACGGTGGAGGACGGGCGCGCCGCGCTCGACTACCTGAAGACCACGACGCCGGACCTGGTGATCCTGGACGTCGCCATGCCCTTCATATCCGGCATCGACATCTGCCATCGCATGAAGCGCATCCCCCGCCTGAAGGACGTTCCTGTGATCATCCTGACGGCGCTCAAGGACGAGCGCACCCGCGACATGGCGCGTGTCGCTCGTGCCGATGCCATCGTGACCAAGCCGCTCGAAGGCAAGGACTTCCGGGCCGCGGTGCGCGATCTGCTGGCGGCCGGACGCTCCGCAGGAAGCTAGCGGTCAACGCGCCCATCATCCCTGACGCTGCCGCATCGCCTCGAACAGCAGCACGGCGCCCGCCACCCCCACGTTGAGGCTGTCCGCCACACGGGAGCGCATCGGGATGCGCACCTGCTGCTCGGCGGCGTCGAGCCAAACGGCGCCCAGCCCGGCGTGCTCCGACCCCAGCACGACGGCGACGCCGCCGCGGTAGTCGGCGTCCCAGTGGGCGCGCACGGCGTGGGGCGTGGAGGCGATCACACGCAGGTCCGCGGCGCGCAGCCAGGCCAGCGCCTCGGCCGTTGCGGCGCTCGCCACCGGGAGGGCGAACACGCTGCCCATGCTGGCGCGGATCACGTTGGGGTTCCGAAGGTCGGTCCCCTGGCCGGTGACCAGCACCCCGTCGACCCCCGTGGCGTCGGCCGTTCTCAGCAGGGCGCCGACGTTGCCCGGCTTCTCGATGCCGTCGAGCACGAGCACCAGCGGATCGGACGGGAGGGCCAGCTGCTCGAGCCCGCGCGCGGGCTCGAGCGCCACGAGGGCGACCCCGTCCGGGTGCTCGCGCAGGCTCAGGCGCTCGAAGGCATCGGGGGAGAGCTCGATCACCTCGGCGCCCCGTGCAGCAGCGGCCTCCCGTAGGGCTTCGGTCGCCTTGCGGTGGCGGGCCGGCCACAGCTCCGGGGCGACCAGGAGCCACACGAGCGTGATCCCCGCCTCCGTGGCGCGCTCCGCTTCGCGCAGTCCTTCGACGAGGGTCCGCCCTGTGCGGTCCCGCTCCCGCCGGGTCTTGAGGGCGGCCACCTCTTTCACCAGGGGGTTACGGGCGCTGTCGATGCGGCGGGCGGGCGACATGCGGCATTGTAACGACGACGCCTCCTCGCCTTTCATGCGGGGAGGAGGGGGCTCCGGCCGGTAGACTCGCGTCATGGAGTCGCTCATCGACGCCGGAACGCTGCTGCGCAGGCTCGACGACCCGGGCCTGCGCATCCTCGACGCACGCTTCGAGCTGCTGGATCCGCCCGCGGGCCGGCGCATGTACGGGGAGGGGCACGTGCCGGGCGCCGTGTTCGTGGACCTGGACGAGGATCTGGCGGCGCCCGCTGCGCGGCACGGCGGTCGGCACCCGCTGCCCGACATGGGTGCCTTCGCCCGCAAGCTCGGCGAGCGCGGGGTGGGCGACGACCACGAGGTCGTGGTCTACGACCAGGGCGGCACCATGTTCGCGGCGCGCGCCTGGTGGCTCCTGCGCTACGCGGGCCACGACCGGGTGCGGGTCCTCGACGGCGGCTACCGAGCGTACCGGGAGGCGGGGGGAGCGGTCAGCCGCGAGGTCCCGTTGCACGACCGCGCGATGCTGTCGCTCCGCCTTCGGCAAGAGATGGTCGTCGACCGGGCGCGGTTGCGCCGGGCGCTCCATGACCCACAGTGGTGCATCCTCGACGTGCGCTCGCCGGAGCGCTACCGAGGGGAGACAGAGCCGATCGATCCCAGGGCCGGGCATATCCCCTCGGCGCTCAACCGCCCTTACGAGCGCACGCTGACCGAGCGCGGGCGCTTCGCCGAGCCTCACGCGCTGAGGGAGCAGTTCGCGGTGGCCGCCGGCCGCTCCGAGGTGGTCGGTTACTGCGGGTCGGGGGTCAGTGCGGCGCACGCCATCCTCGCCATGGAGCTGGCCGGCATCCCCGGCGCCCGGCTGTACCCGGGATCGTGGAGCGACTGGTGCAGCTACGAGGACTTGCCCGTGGCGCTGGGTGACGAGGAGTCCGGCTAGGCCACGCCGGACAGGGTCCATGGGGGGCTAAGATGAGAGGCCACGGATGACCGAGGTCGAGCACAGCGAGCGCTGGGACCGGATCTGGGCGGGTTTCTTCCGAAACCTACCGCACGGGGTGGTCGTGTTCCGGGCGGTGCGCAACGACGAGGGTCGGCTGCGCGACTTCGTGTGGGTGGACGTCAATCCGGTTGGCGCCGGCATCCTGCGCGTAGCCCGGACGGACCTGATCGGCCAGCGGCTGCGCAGCGTCTACCCCGACCACCTGGATCCGCGCCTGTTGTGGCGGCTGGCGTCGGCGCTGCACGGGCGCCGCCCGCGCGAGTTCGAGTACGCGGTCCCCACGCCGCCGTTCCGGCCGCAGCGACCCGGCGCCGGAGCACGGGATGCGGACGTCGCTGGTGGGGTCGAGGGCGACGCACCGCCCGCCTGGTGGTACGCGGTGACGGTGGTGCCGGCCGACGAGGATCACGTGGTGGTGCTGTTCCGCTCCATCACCGATTACAAGGACGTGCTGCGGCAGGCCGTCGAGTTGATGAACCACGACGACCTGACCGGGCTGGCCAACCGGCGCCACATGAAGTCGAGGTTCTGGGTGTGGCGCAAGCGGCGCGTGCGCATGGCGATCATCTACTTCGACCTCAACGGCTTCAAGACGGTGAACGACAGGCACGGGCACGAGGCCGGCGATCAGGTGCTAGGGGTTATCGGGCAGCGTTTGAAGCAGAACGTGCGTCCCGGCGAGATGGTGGCACGCATCGGCGGAGACGAGTTCGCGGTCCTGCTGGGCGAAGCCGAGGTGGGCACCCTCGATCGCGTTGCAGAGCGCCTGATCCAGTCGGTGGAGGAGCCCATCCATCTCGCCGACTACACGGTGCAGCTCAGCGCCAGCGTGGGTGCCGCCCTCTACCCGGACGACGCCGAGTCCTTCGAAGCCCTTCTCGGTCGCGCCGACGAGCGCATGTACCAGCACAAGCGGGAGTACCGCGCCGCGCAGGGCCAGAGCTGATCCCTTCGGACCCTCACCGGGAGCTGGCGCCGCCCCGTCACCGTCGGGCCGGACGGGTTCCGAGGGCGATGCTATCCTCGGTGGCATGAACATCGTCGTGATGGGAGCCGGCGCGGTCGGCGGCTACTTCGGTGGGCGCCTTGCCGAGGCCGGGCACCGGGTCACCCTGGTGGCGCGGGGAGCGCACCTGCGGGCTCTCCAGGAGAGCGGGCTTCGCCTGCGCAGCACGCTCGGGGACGCGCACGTGCAGCGTCTGGCGGCAGTGGAGGATCCGCGGGACGCCGCACCGGACGTCCGCCCGGTGGACGTGGTGCTGTTCACGGTGAAGGCGCAGGACAGCGCGTCCGCCGCCGAGCGGATCGCGCCGCTCGTGAGCGCCGACACCCGCGTGCTCACGCTGCAGAACGGCGTCGACGGGGTGGAGGTGCTCCGGCGGCGCTTCGGAGACGAGCGCGTCCTTGCAGGCGTCGCTTATATCGAGGCGCTGATCGGGGCGCCGGGCGAGATCGTCCACAAGAGCCCGTTCGCGCGCGTCGTGTTCGGCCCTCTCGTGGCGCCCGATCCCCATGCCGAAGAGCTCGCCGGCGCGTTCCGGGAGGCCGGCGTGGAGGCGACCCTGGAGGCCGACCCGATGGTCGCGGTGTGGCGCAAGTGGCTGCTCATCTGCGCGTTCAGCGGGCTGACCGCGCTGACGCGCAAGCCCATCGGGGAGATCGTGGAGCGACGCGAGACGCGCGAGCTCCTCAGGCGCGCCATGGAGGAGATCGCCGCCCTCGCCGCGGCGCGCGGAGTGGCGCTTCCCGACGACGCCGTCGACGGCGCCATGACGTTCGCGCGCAAGACGGCCGAACCCACCATGACCTCGTCGCTGGCGCAGGACCTGGCCGCCGGCAAACACCTGGAGCTCGAAGCACTCAACGGCGCCGCGTCCCGCATGGGCCGCGAGCTCGGTGTGTCCACACCGGTCAACGACTTCGTCTACGCCGCGCTGGTCCTGCACAGCCGAGGAGCGGCGTGAGCGACGTCCGGTGCGCCTGGGCCGGGAACGACCCACGGATGCGCCGCTATCACGACGAGGAGTGGGGCGTTCCCGTCCACGACGACCGCCGCTGGTTCGAGATGCTGGTGCTGGAGAGCTTCCAGGCGGGTCTGAGCTGGCGCACCATCCTCCACAAGCGCGACGCCTTCCGCGACGCCTTTGCCGCCTTCGACCCAGCCAGGGTCGCTCGCTTCACGGAGGCCGACGTGACCCGCCTGCTCGCGGACCCCGGCATCGTGCGCAACAGCGCCAAGGTCCGTGCGGCCGTATCCAACGCCCAGGCCTTCCTGCGCGTTCAGGAGGCGTTCGGGAGCTTCGACGCCTTCGCCTGGGACGCGGTCGGAGGGATCCCGGTCGTCGGCCGTCGCGAGACGCAGGCCGACGTGCCCGCCGTCACGGAGGCCTCCGTGACGCTGGCCCGGGACCTGAAGCAGCGCGGTTTCCGGTTTGTTGGGCCCACCGTGGCCTACGCCTTCATGCAGGCGACCGGCCTGGTCAACGACCACACGCTGGACTGTTTCCGCTACGCCGAGCTGGTGCCTTGAGCGGCGCATCGCGCGGGCCGCGGCCGCTGCTATCATGGCCGCGTCCATGAGCGACGACGCCCGCCGCGGTTACACCATGCTGGCCCGGCTGTTCCTGGTCGTGGGCGGGGCCTTCGCCTTGCTGGCCGTGCTGCAGTTGGCGGGTGCATTCCGCCTGTTCAACGGCAACCCTCTGGGTGTGGCGCTGATCGTGTTGATCATCGGAGTGCTGCTCGAGTGGACGGTGCGCACCGCGCCTCCCGCGGCCCCTGCGCCCGAGGACGCGGTCGCCGAGGACGCGGTCGCCGAGGCGGACGAGGGCGCGAGCGACGATGTGCAGCCTGACGGGTGGGACGCCGGGGGGCGGGAGAGTGGCGAGCGGCGGGCCGACGGGCCGACGCTCGACGGTCGAGGCCTCGACCCACCCGCGCGCGGCCGCCACTAGCCTCGGTCGCGCGTGGGCCCATCCGGCTCAGGGCCGGCTCAGGGTGAACGTCAGGGTGTGGGTCGTGGCGGTGGCGGCGGGTGAGTCCACGCTGAACGTCAGGGGGATGTCCTTCCAGCCTCCGGTGGGCTGCTGCGTAGCGAACGTCGCCGTGTGTTCGAGGTCGTAGCAGCCGCTCTTGGTGGTGCTCATGGTCGCGTCCGTGGTGCAGACCTGCAGGGTCGGGGCGGCGGGGCTCTCGTCCTCGATCGACAGGATCCATTGGGAGTTCGCGAAGACCTTGACCGTCACGTTTCCCGGGTCCACCAGCGTCCCGTCGAAGTTGCCGTCGACGGTGCCGCCCACGGTCACGTCGAGGTTCTGCTGGGTGGTCGCCGTGTCCTGATCGATGCTCAGGCGCAACACGGTGGGGATGTGCACGGTGACGGTGTTGCGGGCGGTGGCCTGAGCTCCGGCCACGCCGGAGAGCAGCATCCAGCCGAACAGCAACGTCAGAGCGGTCGTGCCAGTGCGGCGCATCCGTCGTCCCCCTTCGTCGACGGATGCAACCGGGGGAGCGCTGGTGCCCGCGAGCACGGGCCGTCCGGCCCACACATGCGGTACCAGGTCCGGCCGGTTGCATCACTGGCTCCCCGAGTCCCTTGATGCCCACATTGGGAGTCTCGGCTCATAGCCTCCGAACCCTTCGGTCGAGGGGCCGTGCAGCGCATCCAAATGAGAAAACGCCACATCGACCTTACGATGGACGCTTGACGGGCGGGTCACGAGGGTACGGCACGATGGTGCCGCCGTAGACGTGAGGCCGGTTGCGCTACTAGCTCCACTCGATCCAAGCGCCCAGATGCAGATCGAGCTTCAACGCTTCCTCACCGGCAGCATAGCGTTCCGGGCTTACGGAACTCTTACACCGACCGGGCTCGGCCCGTTCGTCGCGCCCGGGAAGGGCCCGAGGACGGGATCCAGCGCTTCACCCTAGCGCCCCGTATGCGTTGCTTCCCGACGCGCGTCACGCCCGCAACCCAGGCCTGGGGCCTCCGGGGCCGTGAACACGCGCGTTGCGAGGCTCCGCGACGGGCGGCTACAGTAGCGGGATGCGAGTCTCCATCGAGCTGGTTCCCCGCAACGCCGACGCGCTCGACGACCAGCTGCGCGAGATGAGAGGCGCCTTCCCCGGCGTGGACACCGTCAACCTCCCGGACATCGTGCGCTTCGACCTACGAAGCTGGGAGGGTTGTGACGCGGTACGCCGCCATGTGCCGCACGCCATTCCGCACCTGCGGGCGATCGACGTCGACCTCGACGCACCGCTACGGGCGGGCCCCTGGCTCGGAGAGGGGGGCCTCGACGAGGTGCTGGTGATCTCGGGGGATGCGCCTAGCGACATGAGCAGACCGGTGTACGGCTCGAGCCCCGTCGAGGTCATCCGCAAGGTCAAGCGCGAACACCCCGGGGTGAGGGTGTACGCCGCTCTCGACCCCTACCGGCAGGGCTTCGTGCGAGAGCGGGGCTACGCGCTGCAGAAGCTCGAAGCGGGCGCCGACGGCCTGTTCACGCAGCCCTTCTTCGACGTTCGCCTGCTCGAGGTCTGGGCAGACCTGATGACCGACGTACCCGTGTTCTGGGGCTTCACCAGCGTGGTGGGGGAGCGCTCGGCGCGTTACTGGAAGACCCGTAACGGGGTGGTGTTCCCCCGCGATTTCGAGCCCAGCCTCGCCTGGAGCCGTCGGCTCGCCCGTGAGGCGCTGGCCTTCGCCCGTGAGCGGGACGCGAGCCTCTACTTCATGCCCATCCGGGTCGGTCCGCGCGCCTACCTCGAGGGGATCCTCGAGGGGCCGGACGCGCCGATCGAGGGGGCATCTCGGCAGGGGTGAAGCAGTCGCTGGCAGCCAGCCTCGCCGGCCGCCTGCGCGAGCTTCGCCGTGGCCTGACGACCCTCCCGGACGTGCGCGGCTGGGGGGAGAGCGCGCTGTGGGCGCTGCTGTTCACCATGGCGGTCGCGCCGGTCGCGATGGCGGGCGGGCTGATCTCGCTCCACCCCGGTGGCGGCGCGGCGACCCTGCGCACGGTGCTGCTTCCCTTCCTGACGCCCGCGTTGCTCGAGGAGGGACTGTTCCGCGGCCTGCTGCTGCCGCACCCCGCGACCCCCGGTGTGACGCGGGTACGCCGCGCGGCCTGGTGGGCGGGGTCGCTGCTGGCCTACCTGGCCGCCCATCCGCTGGCTGCGGCCCTGGTGCGGCCCGCCGCCCGCGGCGTGTTCGATGCCCCTGACTTCCTGGTCGCTGCCGCGTTGCTCGGCGTCACGGCCACGGCGCTCTACCAGCGCACGGGCTCGCTGTGGCCGGGGGTGCTGCTCCACGGCGCGGTCGTCGCGACGTGGCTGAACCTGGGAGGGGCCGCGCTGCTGATCCCGGCGGGTTGAGGCGCGCTCAGGAGCGCACGGCGGGCTCGTACGCCAACGCGGGCGCCAGCCAGCGCTCGGCTTCCGCCTGGGTCCACCCCTTGCGCCGGGCGTAGTCCGCGACCTGGTCCTCGGTCAGCTTGCCGACGGCGAAGTAGCGGGCCGCGGGGTGGGCCAGGTAGAGCCCGGCGACGGACGCCGTGGGCAGCATCGCCAGCGACTCCGTGAGCCGCATGCCCGCAGCGTCGCCGGCGTCGAGCAACGTGAAGAGCGTGCGCTTCTCGGTGTGGTCGGGCTGGGCCGGGTAGCCGGCGGCCGGGCGGATGCCGCGGTAGCGCTCACGCAGCAGCTCCTCGGGGCTCAGATCCTCGTCGGGAGCGTAGCCCCAGAGCTCCTGGCGGATGCGCTCATGGAGACGTTCGGCCAGGGCCTCGGCCAGCCGGTCGGCCAGCGCCTTGACCAGGATGGCGTGGTAGTCGTCGTGGTCCCGCTCGAAGCCTTCGACCAGGGCGTCGCTGCCGTGGCCGGCGGTGAGCGCGAAACCGCCGATCCAGTCGGGCGCGCCGCGCGGGGCGACGTAGTCGGCGATCGACAGGTTCGGCTCGCCGGCGCGCTTGTGCGTCTGCTGGCGCAGGCCGTGGAACACCGCACGCACCGTGGTGCGTGCTTCGTCGGCGTAGATCTCGATGTCGTCGCCCACGCGGTTCGCGGGCCATAGCCCCACAACGGCGCGGGCCCCGAGCAGCTTCCTCTCCACGATTGTCGCGAGCAGGGCCTGGGCGTCGGCGAAGAGCGAGCGCGCCTCGCGGCCCTGGACCGGGTCGTCGAGCACCTCCGGGAAACGCCCCTTCATCTCCCAGGCGTGGAAGAACGGACCCCAATCGATGCTCCGGGTCAGCTCCTCGAGAGGGTAGTCCTCGAAGTGGGTGACACCGGGCCGGAGCGGAGGCACGATGCGCGCCTCGGCGGTGTCGAAGGGGAGCGCGTTGGCGCGGGCCTCGGGCAGCGACAGCAGGCGGCGCGAAGCGCTGCGCTCGGCGTGCTGACGCCGGAGCTGCGCGTAGTACTCCTCCACCTCGGCGCGTTGCGTCGGGGCCTCGCGCGGATCGAGCGCCCGCGCCGCCACTGACACGGCGCGGGACGCGTCCGGGACGTGCACGGTGATACCGCCGTCGAAGGCCGGCGCGATCTTCACCGCAGTGTGGATGCGGGAGGTGGTGGCCCCGCCGATGAGCAGCGGGAGCTTCACCCCCTCGCGTGTGAGCACGCGCGCCACGTGCACCATCTCGTCCAGAGAGGGGGTGATGAGGCCCGACAGGCCGACGGCGTCGACCCGACGCTCGCGGATCGTCTCCAGGATCCGCTCTGCGCTCACCATCACCCCCAGGTCGATCACCTCGAACCCGTTGCAGCCCAGCACCACCCCCACGATGTTCTTGCCGATGTCGTGGACGTCGCCCTTGACGGTCGCGAGCAGGATCCGGCCCGCGGTCCGCGCCTCCTGTTGCTCCTCCTCCAGGTAGGGGGTCAGGTACGCCACCGCGCGCTTCATCACGCGCGCGCTCTTGACGACCTGCGGGAGGAACATCTTGCCGGCTCCGAAGAGGTCGCCCACGACGTTCATGCCGTCCATCAAGGGTCCCTCGATGACCGCCAGGGGAGACCGAAGCTCGAGACGAGCGGCCTCGGCGTCCTCCTCGACGTAGTCCGCTACGCCACGCACCAGCGCGTGGCGCAGCCGTTCCGCTACCGGAGCCTCGCGCCAGGCCAGCGTCTTCGTCTCCGCCCGGGGCCCGCTCTCGAGCGTCTGCGCGTAGCCCAGAAGGTGCTCGGTGGCGCCTTCGGCGCGAGCGAAGAGGACGTCCTCGACGAGCTCGAGCAGCTCGGGCGGCACCTCCTCGTAGATCTCGAGCATGGCGGGATTGACGATCGCCATGTCCATGCCCGCCGCGCGGCCGTGGTAGAGGAAGGCCGCGTGCATGGCCTCACGCACCGTGCGGTTGCCGCGGAACGAGAAGCTCACGTTGGAGACCCCACCGGAAACGAGCACCCCGGGCAGGTGGGCCTTGACCCAGCGCACCGCCCGCAGGTAGTCCACGGCGTAGCGGTCGTGTTCGGCCATGCCGGTGGCGACGGTGAGGATGTTGGGATCGCAGATGATGTCGTGCGCTTGGAAGCCCACCTCGTCGACCAGGATGCGGTAGGAGCGCTCCAGGATGGCGATGCGCCGCTCGAAGGTGTCGGCCTGTCCGCTCTCGTCGAACGCCATCACCAGCACGGCGGCCCCGAAACGCCGGCAGACCCCGGCCCGCCGGCGGAACTCCTCGGCGCCGTCCTTGAGCGAGATGGAGTTGACGACCCCCTTGCCCTGGAGGTGCTTGAGGCCCTCCTCCAGCACACGGAAGTCCGAGGAATCCAGCATCACGGGCACACGCGCGATGTCGGGCTCCGAGGCGATCAGGTCGAGGAAGGTGGCCATGGCGCGCACGCTGTCGAGCAGCCCCTCGTCCATGTTGACGTCGAGCATCAGCGCCCCGCCCTCGACCTGGTCGCGTGCCACCGCGAGGGCGGCATCGAAGTCGCCCTCGCGCACGAGGCGCGCGAAGCGGCGGGAGCCCGACACGTTGGTGCGCTCTCCCACGTTGATGAAGGTGCCGGGAGTACGCAGGGTCAGCGGTTCCAGCCCGGCGAAGCGGGCGTGCGGGTTGCGCGCCGGCAGGCGGCGGGGCGCGTGGCGCGCTGCGGCGTCGGCGAACACGCGGATGTGCTCGGGGGTGGTGCCGCAGCACCCGCCGATGATGTTCACCCAGCCCTGGGCCAGGAAGCGCTCCATCACGGCGATCATCTCGTCCGGCCCCTCGTCGTACTCGCCGAAGGCGTTGGGGAGGCCGGCGTTGGGATAGGCCAGCGTGAAGCGGTCGGTGAGGCCAGAGAGCTCCTCGACGTGGGGGGCCAGGCCGCTCGGACCCAGTGAGCAGTTGAGGCCGAAGGCGAGGGGCACGGCGTGCTCGAGCGAGATGACGAATGCCTCCAACGTCTGTCCCGACAGGGTGCGGCCGCTGGCGTCGACGATGGTTCCGGAGACGATGACAGGCAAGCGCACGCCCCGCTCCGCGAACACGCGGTCGGCGGCGACCAGTGCGGCCTTGGCATTGAGCGTGTCGAACACCGTCTCGACCAGCAGCAGGTCGGCGCCGCCGTCGAGCAGGCCGCGGACCTGCTCGGCGTAGGCGGCTTCGAGCTCGTCGAAGGTGATGGCGCGGTAGCCGGGCCGCTCGACGTCGGGGGACAGGCTCGCGGTGCGGTTGGTGGGGCCGATCGAGCCCGCCACGAAGCGCGGGCGCGCCTCGGTGGCATAGCGGTCGGCGGCTTCTCGCGCCAGGCGCGCGCCGGCCTCGTTGATGGCATGGATGTGCGGCTGCAGCGCGTACTCGGACAGCCCCACGGGCGTGGCGTTGAAGGTGTTGGTCTCGATGATGTCGGCGCCGGCCTCGAGGTAGGCCTCGTGGATCCGACGGATGGCGTCGGGCTGCGTGAGGCAGAGCACGTCGTGGGCGCCCTGCAGGGCCTTCGGGTGGCCGGCGAAGCGCTCGCCCCGATAGTCGCCCTCGTCCAGCCGCAGGCGCTGGATCATGGTGCCCATGGCGCCGTCCAGGACCAGGATGCGCTCGCTCATGAGCTGCTCGAGCGCGGCCTTCGAGCGTGGCACGCTCACTCGACGTCCCGCCGGAGAAGCGTCCAGGCCAGCCACACGCCGAACACCACGAAGTAGCCCGCCATGACCGCGGCCGCATGTGGCAGCGTCAGCCCCTGACCGAGGAGATTCCCGATCGGTCCCAGGTCGGCGTTCTTCGGTGCGCCCGTCGACTGCAGGAAGGCGCCGAGCGGGTGCCGAGCGGGCGCGTAGAGGTTGGCGGAGAAGAAGTAGTGGGGCAGCGCCTGCCACGCCTGTTGCAGCTTCAGTGCCTGGAACACTGCGTTGAAGCGGGTGAGCGGCTGGAGCTGGGCCAGCGTGTTGAGGATGGTGTAGAGGCCCTCGAGCAGGGCGGGCAAGAAGATGACCATGATGATGCCGAGCGTGCCGCTCCGGACCAGGAACACCAGCAGGTAGGCCAGCGCCAGCGCCGCCAGCAGGTGGAGCCACTGCAGCGCGAACAGACCGGCCACCTGCCCCCAGGGACCGCCGAAGGTGGTGGGGAGGAAGAGGGTACCGGCCGCGCCCGCCAGCGTCGAGACCACCAGGGCGCCGGCCAGCAGCAGCGCCAGAAGCGCCATGCCGGCCGCCAGCTTGCCGGCCAGCACCGCCAGCCGCGCCGGTTGCACCGCCAGCGTCGTCTTCCACATGTGCTGGCTGCGCTCCTCGCCGATGAACATGCCGGCGAACAGCGCCACGGCGATGATGTACGCCGTCGGGCTCATCAGCGCGGGTGCCATCAGGGCCAGGCGCGCGAGGCCGAACGGGGAGGCGAAGCCCTGCAGCACCTGAGCGATGGTGCCGTCCTGATTGGCGAACGAGGCGCCCAGGTTGCGGTCGAGCACGGTCGCGGTGATCAGCGCCACGACCGGTAGCAGCACCCAGTAGAGCGCAGCCAGCACGTAGAAACGACGCTTGCGGAAGGCCTTGAAGAGCTCGGCGCGGAGGACGTTGAGGGTGGCGCTCATCAGGACGGCCGCCCCTCGGCGCCGACCAGGCGCAGGTAGGCGTCCTCGAGCGTCGTCGCCTCGCGGCGCGCCTCCAGGACCTCGATCCCGGCGCTGGACAAGCGTCCCACCAGGCCGGAGGCGTGGTCGCTCGGCACGGCCACGATCGCGCCGCGCGCACCGTGAGGCGTGGGCTCGAGCCCGAACTCGCGGAGCGCCGCCAGCAGCGCCTCCTGGTCGGTGGCCTCGATCTCGTACCGGACGCTTCTGGCGTCGGCCGCGGAGAGCAGTCCTTCGAGCGGGCCGTCGAAGCGGAGGCTGCCGCGATCGATGGCGAGGATGCGCTCGACCAGCTTCTCGATCTCGGCCAGGATATGGCTCGAGACCAGTACGGTCACCCCCTCGGCCGCCACCTGCCGGAGCGACTCGCGGACCTCCGCGATGCCGGCGGGATCGAGGCCGTTGGTGGGCTCGTCGAGCAGCAACACGCGCGGCTTCCACAGCAGCGCGCGCGCCAGCGCCAGCCGCTGGCGCATCCCCTGCGAGTAGGCGCGCACCCGCTTGTCCGCCGCCTTCTCCATGCGCACGAACTCCAGGACCTCGTCGATCCTTCGTTCGGGCACGCCGCCATGCAGGATGGCGGCGTGGCGCAGGTTGCCGCGGCCGCTCAGGTAGGGGTAGAAGCTCGGCTCCTCGATCATGGTGCCGACCTGGCGCAGCTCCGGGCCCGGCACCGCGCCCCCCAGGACGCTGCAGGCCCCGCCACTGGGGCGCACCAGCCCGGCCAGCATGCGCAGCGTGGTGGTCTTGCCGGCACCGTTGGGTCCCAGGAAGCCGACGATCTCGCCGGACTGGATCTCGAAGCTGACCCCGTCGACCGCCTTGGTGCGGCCGTAGCGTTTGGTGAGTGCCGTTGCGGCGATGGCGATGCTCAAGGCTGCCTCCGTGGGCCGCGGGGCTTGCGCTCGCGGCGGCGCCCCAGCGGGGTCCAGACTCCAGTGTACGCGCCCTACTCCGCCTTGACGGCGCGCTCCATGAGCGCCCGGAAGGCCTCGTCGATCGGCTTGCCCTCGTACACCACCCGGTACACCGCGCTGGAGATGGGCATCTCGACGCCCATCTCCAGCCGCATGCGGTGAACGGCAAGCGTGGTGGGGATCCCCTCGGCGGTCAGACCGCTAGCCTCGATCTCGGTGAGGGTGGCGCCCCTGGCGAGCCGTTCGCCGGCGAGGCGATTGCGTGATTGCGCGCTGGCGCAGGTGGCCACCAGATCGCCCACCCCGGCGAGCCCGTAGAAGGTTCGGGGATCGCCGCCCAGCAGCGTCCCGAGCCGCACGATCTCGGCCAGGCCGCGCGTGATGATGGCGGCCTTGCTGTTGTCCCCGAGGCCGAGCCCGTCGCTCATGCCGGCGGCGAGCGCGATGACGTTCTTGATCGCTCCGGCGATCTCCACGCCGATGAGGTCGCGGCTGGTGTAGACGCGCAGTGGCCCCCCGGCGAGCAGCGCCTGGACCCGCTGTGGCAGCGAGGCGTCGTCGCTGGCGACGGTGGCGGCCGCCGGCTTGCGGGCGGCGATCTCGGCCGCCAGGTTGGGGCCCGACAGGACGGCCACCGGCGTGCCGGGACGCTCCTCGAGGACGACCTCGCTCAGGCGTAGGAAGCGCTCCGCCTCGATGCCCTTGGCGGCGAGCAACACAGGGAGAACGCCTGCTTCGGAACGTGGCAGGTCGCGCACGAGCGCGCGTACCGCGCGGCTCGGCACCGCGACCACCGCCAGCTCGGCCCCGTCCCTGGCCTCTCGGAGATCTGCGGTTGCGCGCACGCCGACGGGGAGCGGAAAGCCGGGAAGGTAGGCGGGGTTCTCGCGTCGCGCCCGGAGCAGGGCGGCGTGCTCGGGCCGGCGCGTCCACAGCGTCACGTCGGTGCCGGACTCGGCGAGGAGCGCGGCCAGCACGGTGCCCCACGCGCCGGCCCCCAACACCGCCACGTTGGCGGCTCGGGATGGCGTGTGGGACATGCCCACAGCCTAGCAGGGGTGGTAGGATCGCACTCGGCGCGGGCGAGTGCCAATCGGACGGCCGCTGGCCGTTCGGTGCCGAAGCGCGTGGAGGACGCATGCCAACGTACGTCTACAAGAACCTGACCACGGGGAACACGTTCGAGGTTCACCAGCCGATCACCGAGCCGGCGCTCACCGAGCACCCGGAGACGGGCGACCCGGTGAAGCGCGTGGTGCAGCCCGTGGGCATCGCCTTCAAGGGCTCGGGCTTCTACGTCAACGACAGCCGTGGCTCGGGCAGTTCCAAGGCCAAGAGCGTCACGGAGAAGGCCAAGAGCGTCACGGAGAGCGCGCCGAAGCCGGCGACGACGACGCCGCCGAGCGCCTCGAACGACTAGATCGACTTCTCGCGAAGGGCTGTGGGACCGGCGTGGCGCGAGCCACGCCGGTAGCTTGGCATGGGCTCGCCGAAGCCCTGGGCGCCGAACCCCTTAGCCCCCGGACGGCGCGGCGAAGCGCACCTCGAACATCCGAGGCCACAACTTGCCGGTGACGAAGAAGTGACTGCTCTCGGGATCGTAGGCGATGCCGTTCAGAACGGCGTCAGCGTTGTCGAGCCCGGGCATGTCACGGCGTAGCCCCGAGGCGTCGATGACGGCCGTGACGCGGCCGCTGGCCTTGTCGATGCGAAGGATCGTGTCGGTGAGCCACACGTTGGCGTAGATACTGTCCCCCACGCATTCGAGCTCGTTGATGTTCTTCACCGGCTTGCCGCTGCGCCGCACCGTGAGGGTGCCCTGCAGGGTGAAGGTGTCGGGGTCGCGCCGGTAGAGCGTGGGGCTGCCGTCGCTCTGGTAGAGCGACGTGCCATCGAAGCACAGGCCCCAGCCTTCGGTGTCGAAGCGGAACTGGCCGAGCGGGTTGAAGGTCGTGCGGTCCCATTCGAACGCGATGTGGGAGCGCCACGTGAGCTGGATCAGGCGCTGCCCGACCAGCGCCAGCCCTTCACCGAAGTAGGGCGACGGGAGATCGCGCTGCCGGATGACGGCGCCCGTCGCCGGGTCGACCTCGCGGAGGCTCGATCGTCCCACCAGGCCGGTGCTCTCGTACAGGCGTCCGTCGGCGAACAGCAGACCCTCGGTGAAAGCGCCGGTGTCGTGCGGTGCGCTTGCCGAGACGTCGACCGTGAGCTGCTGAGGAGCTGCAGCACAGGCGTTGAGCCCGAGCAGGGCGGCCGCGACCGCCATCATCGCCGACGTGCGCCGAAGGAGCGCGAGGGGTTGCACGGTGGCCATTGTAGGCCGAGGCCTCGGCCCCCGCGCGGCTCTCCAGCC
>CAVSGP010000009.1:160000-745448 GCA_963727505.1 uncultured Trueperaceae bacterium
CGGGATCGGTGATGTCCTCTCGTCGGGCGAGGGTCATTGCAGGGGCTGGCTCGTCTTGTTGCCGGCGCTGTCCTCCACCACCACGGCGCCGCCCTTCTGGGCCGGTACGTCCACCGAGAAGGGCACGTCCGGTCCCGGCGTGAAGGCGAGGGGCTGGCCATCGATGGTGATGCTCGCCACGCGGTTGTTGTCCTTCGCCTCGCCTTCGACGTGGATCTGCCCGCTGCCGACCGAGCCCACCTTGCTGAGCTTGACCGTGGGCGGGGTGTTATCGATGGTCAGGTGGTAGTCGAGCGTCGAGGTGCGGCCGTTGACGTCGGCGACAACGATGTGCGTCGTGACCTCGCCGTCCTGCAGGCCGCCCACGGTGAAGCGGAAGCGGATGAGCCGTTTGCCGCGTTCGCCTGCGTAGGCCGCGTTCTGCAGCACGTCGGTGCCGTTGATCTTGATCGAGGCCACGCCGAAGTCGTCCATGGCGTAGCCCGTGATGGTGAGGTTGTCGGCGGTGCGGGTGGTGCCGCTCTTGGGATCGCTGATCCCCACGATCGGCGTGGTCGAGTCCCCGCGACCCATACAGCCGGCCAGCAGCGGGAGGAGCGCCCCCGTCGCGACGAGCAGCGCAACGGCGCGGCGCAGACGCGGGGCGCGCCGACGGCGCGCAGGTTTGGAAGCGGCCGGTGTCATGGACGGAAGCATCGAACCGAAGTCTATCCTACCGGCTCGCACGTGGCCGGACGGTGGCGGACGAGGAGGAACCCATGGGCCCCAGCATGGCAGGCCCGGGAGAGCCCTTCGTGAGCCTCCCCCTCATACGGTCTCATGCGATGTACCGCATGCACTTTGGTAAACTGTGAAGACCGTCCGACCGGGGGCGCCAATGCCCTGAGCGAAAGGAGGCGTGGCGAGGCAACTTCGCGATCATCATCAGACCTCGTCGAGCCGCGCAAGGGCGCGGGCGACGGAGCTACGTTGAACACCACGATGTGGGAGGAACATGAAACGAATTCTCATTCTACTTGCCGTTGCGCTGATGGCCAGCGCGGTCTTCGCGCAGACGGCGCAGAACACGCTGGTCGAGGACAAGTTCGGCTCGATCGATACGCTCGACCCGGCGCAGTCCTACGACACCTCGTCGAGTCTGGTCATCCAGAACGTCTACGAGACGCTCTACGCCTACAAGGGCTCGAGCGCCGGCGAGTTCGTTCCCGCGCTCGCCACCGACTACAAGGTGTCCAGCGACGGCGGCACGTTCACCTTCACGCTGCGCAAGGGCGTCACCTTCCACAACGGCGATCCCTTCACCTGCGCCGACGTCGCCTACTCGATGAAGCGCGCGGTCATCACCAACAACCCGCAGTCGGGCGACTGGATCCTGGCCGGGCCGCTCAGCGGCTACACCGCGGACGCCTCCACCGCCCTGGGCAAGGACGCGACCGACGCTGATTACCACAAGTACTTCCAGACGGTCGACAGCAGCGTCACCTGCCCCGATCCGTACACCGCGGTCTTCCACCTGGCCCAGCCGAGCCCGACCTTCTTCGCGCGCCTGCTCTTCGGCGCGGCCTCGATCATCGACAAGAAGTGGGCGATCGAGAACGGACAGTGGGACGGCACCGAAGCCACCTGGAAGAAGTGGATCGGCTACGACCTGCACAACAACTCCTACCTCCAGGACCACATGAACGGTACCGGCGCCTATCAGATGGTGCAGTGGGTGCCCGGGCAGAAGTTCGTGGCCAAGGCGTACGACGGCTACTGGGGCGACAAGCCGGCCATCAAGAACGTCCTGATCAACCGCGACAGTGAAGTGTCGACCCGCATCCTGAACCTGCAGAAGGGCAACGCCGACTACATCGACCTCGGCGCCCGCTCCGACGTCAAGCAGGTCGAGGGTGCCCAGGGCGTGAAGATCTGGAACCTCGACGGCAAGCTCGGTTGGTCCGAAGCCGCCGTGGACGCCATCTTCTTGAACGAAAACATCAAGGCCGCCAACAATTCCAACATCGGCTCCGGCAAGCTCGACGGCAACGGCGTTCCGCCGGACTTCTTCGCCAACAAGGACGTCCGCCTGTGCTTCAACTACGCCTTCGACCGCCAGGCGTACGGCCAGCAGGTGCTCCTGGGCATGGGCCTGCAGCTGACGATGGCGCTGCCGAAGTCGTTCCTCGGCTACGACCCCAACATCCCCGAGTACAACCTCGATCTCGAGAAGGCCGCCCAGCACTGCAAGGCCGCCTTCGACGGCAAGCTCTGGCAGGACGGCTTCAAGATCACGCTGCTCTACAACACGGGCAACACCTCCCGCCAGACGGCGCTGGAGATCCTGAAGTCGAACCTCGAGTACATCAACCCGAAGTTCAACGTCACCGTTCGCGGCGTCGCCTGGCCGGACTTCATCAAGCAGGCCAGCGAGAGCACCATGGCGGCCTACGCCCTCGGTTGGGGCGCCGACTACGCTGACCCGGACAACTTCATCACCACGTTCTACGCCAAGGGCGGCTACTACGCCGACCAGTACAACTTCTCCAACCCTCAGATCAATCAGCTCAACGAGCAGGCGCGCACCGAGACCAACAGTGACGCCCGCAAGCTGATGTACAGCCAGATCGGCAACCTGGCACATGACCTGTCGCCGATCATCCTCGTCCCGCGGGCCTACCCGATCCTCGTGACGAGCACGTCGCTCAAGGGCGTGTACTACAACCCCATGATCGGCAACGGCGAGTTCCTCTGGAGCAAGGTCTCCAAGTAGGACGCCGATCCTGTCGCGGCGAAGGGGGCGGCCATCAGGCCGCCCCCGCCGCGGCTATGAGGTGACAAGACGTTGCTAACCTTTATCGTTCGACGCGTTCTTTTCCTGCCGGTCGTCTTTCTTGGAGTCACGCTCATGATCGTGCTCCTGATGCAGCTCCTCAGCCCGGCCGAACGGGCGGCGACCTTCATCACGTCGCCCGCCCAGCTTCAGAACATGGATGCCATCATCGCGAAGTACGGGCTCGACAAGCCCTGGTACCAGCAGTACTGGCGCTGGCTCGATTCCGCCGCTCACGGCAACCTGGGCTACTCCACCGTGGCGCGGACCACCGTGGTGAAGGCCATCGCGACGCGCTTCCCGCGCACCGTGACGCTGGCTCTGGCCGCGCTCTTCCCGATCGTGGGGGTGGGCATCTGGCTGGGAACAGCCGCGGCCCTCAATCGCGACAAGATGGTCGATCAGATCACACGCGTGCTGGCCATCGTAGGCTGGTCGCTGCCCACGTTCGTGCTCGGTATCTGGCTGCTGGTGATCTTCTACGGAGGACTCAACTGGTTCCAACCAGGGATTCTGACGACCGGGGATTCGATCCGGTTGTCGAACCTCACCGCCAACGGCGCCTTCCACGACTACACCGGTTTCCTTATCCTCGATTCGATCTTCAACGGCCGCTTCGGTATCTTTCTGGACGTCGTCTGGCACCTCGTTCTCCCCGTCATCACGCTGTCGGCGGTGACGAGCGCCCAGATCATGCGCGTCATGCGCTCGTCGCTTCTCGACGCGCTGGGGCAGGACTACGTTCGCACCGCCCGCTCCAAGGGCCTCTCCGAGCACGTGGTCAACACCAAGCACGCCCGCCGCAACGCCCTGATCCCCGTCCTGACGGTCTCGGGCTTCACGATCATCTTGTTGTTCAACGGCGTGGTCATCACCGAGACGATCTTCTCCTACCCCGGGATGGGCCAGTGGTTCGCCGCGGCGGCCACCCAGCTCGACTACGCGTCGGTGCTCGGCGGCGCGGTGTTCACTGCCATGATCGTGGTGCTGGCGAACCTGGTCGTTGACGTCCTCTACGCCCTGGTCGATCCCCGGATCCGGTACGACTGATGGCCGCGCCTTCCAAACATGCCGAGATCACCGCTGACGGCCTGCTGCGAGACGACCAGCGCGGTTTCTGGCGCTCGAAGGCCTTCAAGCGCTTCCGGCGCAACCCGCTGGCGATCACCGGTACGGTGCTGGTGATCTTCTACATCCTGGTGGCCGTCTTCGCGCCGCAACTGACCTACTTCCAGCTCAAGACCATCCGCAACACCTGCGTGCGCGACCTGGGCCTGGGCTTCGGGGAGACGCACAAGATCGTCGAGCCCTGGACCCCGGTGTTCTGGCGCGCCATCGTGGCTCCGCCCTCGACCTGTTTCACCATCCCTCGGGCGAGCTACTCCGCGGTTCCCACGCCGCCGAACGGCAAGCTCTGGCTGGGCGCTACCAGCGGCGGCTACGACCTCTACTACGGGCTGGTGTGGGGGACCCGGTCGGCCTTCTACGTCGGCATCCTGGTGGTGGGCTTCGGGATCCTGTTCGGGGCCCTGGTGGGGTCGATCGCCGGTTACACCGGCGGCTGGCTCGACAACGCGATCATGCGTTTCGTCGACGTGGTGCTGTCGATGCCCAGCCTGGTCATCGCCATCGTCATCGTGACCATCCTGGGGCAGGGCCTCACCCACGTCATGATCGCGATCGCGGCGGTGCAATGGGCGCCCTATTCGCGCATCCTTCGTGGTGACATCATGTCGATCAAGGAGCGGGACTTCATCGACGGAGCCCGCGCCTTGGGGGCACGGGGGCCGAGGGTGGTCCTGAGGCACATCCTGCCCAACTCGCTGGGGCCGCTGCTGGTCATCGCCAGCCTCGATATCGGCGCCATCGTGCTGACCGCTGCGGCTTTGAGCTTCCTTGGGCTCGGAGCGCCGGTGGGCTACGCCGACTGGGGGCAGATGATCAGCTTCGCCCGCGACTGGATCAAGGGACCTCCCGGTCAGCCGTTTGCCTACTGGTTCGTGTCCGCCTGGCCCGGCCTCGTCATCGTGGTCTTCGTGCTGGGCTGGAACCTGCTCGGCGACGCGGTGCGCGACGTGCTCGACGTGCGTAGCTAGGCGCCACCCCCGCTCGAACCGACGTCACGCGGTCCGCACCGGAACGGTGCGGACCGCGTTCTTTTGGGCGTTCTCTCTTGTGGGTTCCGGCCGGGGGCGCTTAGCGCACTAGCGCGTGACCGTGAGGTCGCCGGGGCCGCCCGTGAGGGTGGCGGTCGGCGGCATGGCACCGTTCAGCGCCAGCAGGAAGGCCGTGAGCTGGACGTACCGGGCGTCGTTGAACTTGCCGGGATCGTAGCGCGGCATGGCGCTCTTCACGTAACGGAAGAGCGCCGACGGCGTCGGGTATTCCTGCAGCAGATCGGTGCCCCGCAGGGCGGGAGGCTGGCCGATCGAGAAGCTGTTCCTGGCCGTGATCTGGGTGTCGGACCAGCGCGCGGGGTTGGCGGGCCGGTGGCAACGCTCGCAGGCGCGGTGGTCGGGGATGAAGGCCATACGGGCCTCGGCGAAGCCCTTGCCGGTGGGGCCGTGACAGGTGGCGCACACGATGTGGAAGGTATCGGAGCCCGCCTTCACCTGGTCGCTGGCGTGCGCCAGCAGCGAGGCCAGCACCGGATAGTGCGTGGGTGAAGGCAGCGCGTCCGGCGAAGGCATGCCGGCGTAGTCGTTGGGGCTCAGCCACACTTCGGAGAACGCGCTCAGCAACACCACGATGGGGACGAGCGCCAGCACCAGGCCCAAGCGCCTCAGCATCGCGGAGAGCCTGGCAGGCGCCGGCGCCCGGCGCCCGGAACGAACAGTCGTTGGGCCCCTCCATCCCGACCGGCGGGGCCCAACGGGTTAGTTACGCTTGTCGTCGTCTTCGCTGTCGGACTCTGGCGCGGGGGCCCCGTCGTCGGGGAGCTCGTCGGCCGGCGCCGTGTCCTCGACCGCGCTGTCCTCGGGCGCCGTGTCCTCGACGCTGGCGTCCGTCACGGCCGCGGGCTTGCCAGGAGCGGGTGGGGTGGTCGTGGAGGGAGGCGTCGTTCCGCCCGGAGCCGTGCTCGCGCTGGCCGGCGCCGCCTGGCGGGCCGAGCGGTCACCCTGCAACACCCGGACCACGAAGTAGATCAGCCCGGCCACGATGGCGACCGGCACGATGAACCGGAGCAACCACCAGATCAGCCCTGCCAGGAACTTGAGCAGAAGACCGACCCATCCCAGGACCCAGCCGCCGAGCCACAGCACGCCTGTGCCGATGAGCAGGGCGATCAGCCCGAAGACCACCAGTTCGACGACTTCCTGCAACGAGCGCTTCATGCGGGCAGTATAGCAGGGAGGCCCGGCGCTTCCCGGAGGAATGCGCGCGTGCGTGGGCGAAAGCGTCGCGTCGGCGGTCGGCGTGCCGCACCGGTAGACTGATCGGATGAGGCTCGACGTCCGACTCGAACGGATGGTCCACGGCGGGGCGGCCCTCACCCGCACCGAGGATGGCCACGTAGCGCTGGTGCGCGGCGGCCTCCCCGGAGAACGCGTGCGGGCTGAGGTGGAGCCCGTCAAGGGCGTCCTGCAGGGCCTCGTCACGGAGGTTCTGGAGGCTAGCCCCGACCGGGTCGAGGCGCCGAACCACCCGGGCCTCGACTACGGGTTCATCGCCTACGCGCGCCAGCTCGAGCTCAAGCGCGAGGTGGTCGGCGACGCTTTGCGGCGCGCCGGTGCGGGGGAGCGCGACGTCCCGCCGGTGCGCCCGTCGCCGGAGACCTGGGGCTACCGGAGCGCGGCCCAGCCGGCGGTGAGCCGCCGCGGCCTGGGCTACCGCCGCAGTGGCTCGCACCAGGTGGTAGCGCTCGACGTCGACCCCGTGGCCAACGAGGCACTGCAGCATGCATGGCAGGTGCTCGCGAGGCGCCTGGAGGACCTGCGCGGCGTGCACGAAGTGGCGCTGCGCGGCAACGACGACGGCGAAGCCCTGGCGGCACTGGTGACGACGCTACCCGAGCGCGAGCTGTTGCCGCTGGCCCACGAGCTGGTCCGCGAGGGGATCCGCGGTGTCGCCCATGCGCCCTTCGATCCTCGCGGGCGCTTCCGCCGCGGCAGCTCGCGGCTGGCCGGGGCCCGGACCCTGCGGCAACGCTTCGGCGACGTCGACCTCAGCGTCGGCGCTACGGCCTTCGCCCAGCCCAACGCTCATGCGGCCGGCGAGCTCTACCGGGAGCTGGTGCGCTGGTTGCCGGCCGGAAGACACGCGTGGGACCTCTTCGCCGGCGGCGGCGCCATCGCCTTCCACCTCGCGCAGCGCTTCGAGACCGTGACCGCGGTCGAGATCGACCGCGCGGCCGTCGCTCGCGGCGAGCGTGACGCCGAGCGCCTGGGTCTGGGCGGCGTGCGCTTCCTGCGCGCCGACGCGCGGCGCGCGCCGCTGCCCGGCGACGCCGAGCTCGTAGCCGTCGATCCGCCCCGTGCGGGCCTGTCGGCCGAGGTACGCCACGCCATCGTCGACAGCCCGACGCCGCGGCTGCTCTACGTGTCGTGCGACCCGGCGACCTGGGCCCGGGACGTGGCGGCTTTCGAGCAGGCGGGGCTCCGCCTCGTACGGTTCGAACCCTTCGACTTCTACCCGCACACGCACCACGTCGAGCTTCTGTCGCTGTTCGAGCGCTGAGGACGGGGGTATGCTGCGGCCCATGCTGGCGCGCCGCATCATCCCCTGCCTCGACGTCGCCGCGGGCCGGGTCACCCGCGGGCAGCAGTTCGGTCGGGCCGAACGTGGCGAGCTCGCGGACGTCGGCGACCCGGTCGAGTTGGCTCTGGCCTACAACGCGCAGGGCGCGGACGAGCTGGTGTTCTACGACATCACGGCCACCGCCGAGGGGCGCGGCGCCATCCTCGAGGTGGCGACCCGCACCGCCGAGCAGTGCTTCATGCCGCTCACCATCGGTGGAGGTGTGCGCACGCTGGCCGACTTCCGTGCGCTGTTCCTGGCCGGTGCCGACAAGGTGTCGGTCAACTCGGGTGCGGTGGCCCGGCCCGACGTGCTCCGCGAGGCGGCCGACCACTACGGCAGCCAGGCGGTGGTGCTGTCGATCGACGCCAAGCGCACGGCCGACGGTCTCGAGGTCTACGTGGCGGGCGGCCGCAAGGCCACCGGCCTGGAGGTGATCGCCTGGGCCGCGCGTGGGCAGGAGCTCGGGGCGGGGGAGATCGTGCTCAACAGCATCGATGCCGACGGGATGAAGACCGGCTTCGACGTCGAGGCGACGCGGGCGGTGGCGCGGGCGGTGGACATCCCGGTGGTGGCCTCGGGCGGCGCCGGGCGCGCCGAGCACCTGCGGGAGGTGCTGCTTCAGGGCGAGGCGGACGCCGCCCTGGCCGCCGGCATCTTCCACCGCGGCGAGGTGACCGTCGACGACGTCAAGCGCGTGTGCGCCGAGGCCGGCCTGGTCGTGCGGCGGGTGTGAGCCGGAACGCGGCGCGCGCCGCCAGCGAGGATGAGGAGGAACGCGTGAGCGACGATCGCCCCCACCTGGAAACCCTGGCGGTGCACGCCGGCAGCGAGCCCGACCCCGCGACCGGGGCCGTGACGCCGCCCATCCACCTCAGCACCACCTTCCGTCGCGACGCCGACGGCACGTACCCTCTGGGGTTCGTCTACACCCGCAGTTCCAACCCCAACCGGCAGGCACTGGAGACGGCGCTGGCCGCGCTCCAGGGCGGAGTCGAGGCGGCGGCGTTCAGCTCCGGCTCGGCGGCTGCCGCGGCCGTGCTGCGTTCGGTCCGCCCCGGCGACCACGTGCTGCTGCCGGTCGAGCTGTACCACGGCATCCGCAAGCTGGTGGACGGAGCGCTGGTCCCGTGGGGGCTGGCCGTGGATTATGTCGACCTCACCGACGTCGACGCGCTGCGCCGCGCCTGGCGGCCGAATACGCGGCTCGTCTGGGTGGAGACCCCTTCCAACCCGCTGCTGAGCATCACCGACCTGCTTGCGGTGAGCGAGATCGCGCACGCCCGTGGCGCGCGTGTGGCGGTGGACGCCACCTGGACCCCGCCCGGTGTGGCCGACCCCTTCGCGTTCGGCGCGGATCTGGTGGTGCACGCCACCACCAAGTACCTGTCGGGACACAGCGACGTGCTCGGCGGCGCGGTGGTCAGCGCGCGCGCTGACGTGGCCTGGGAGCGGATCCGTTTCCTACAACAGCACGAGGGCGCGGTCCCGAGCCCGTTCGATTGCTGGCTGGCGCACCGGGGGCTGCGCACGCTGCCCTACCGCATGCGCGGTCACGGTGAAGGGGCGGCGCAGGTCGCGGCGTTCCTGGCCGACCGGCCGGAGGTGGCGCGCGTGCACTATCCGGGCCTGCCGAGCCACCCCGGGCACGCGCTGGCGGCCCGGCAGATGATCGGGTTCGGCGGCATGCTGTCGTTCCGCGTGCACGGAGGGGAGGCGGCCGCCATGGCGGCCGCGGCGCGCGTACGGCTGTTCACGCGCGCCACCAGCCTCGGCGGCGTGGAGAGCCTGATCGAGCACCGCGCCTCCATCGAGGGATCGGGAACGACGACGCCGGACGACCTGCTGAGGGTGTCGGTGGGGCTCGAGCATCCCGACGACCTGATCGCGGACCTGGCGCAGGCGCTGGCCGGCTGACCCTACCGGGCCGCGCGGCCCCGCGCCGTAGACTGGTCGGCATGACGTTTCCGCGCTTCCGTTTCGACGATGACGGCCTGCTGCCCGTCATCGCGCAGGACGCCTCATCGGGCGAGGTCCTGATGCTCGCGTACGCCGATGCCGAGGCCGTCGAGGCCACCCTTGCGACACGCCAGGCGCATTACCACAGCCGCTCGCGCGGTGAGCTGTGGCGCAAGGGTGAGACCAGCGGTCACGTGCAGCGCATCGTCGAGGTGCGCTACGACTGCGACGAGGACGCGCTGCTCTACCGCGTGGAGCAGACCGGCCCGGCCTGCCACACGGGGAACCGGAGCTGCTTCTACCGCAGCGTCGAGACGAGCGCCGCCGCCTCGGGCGACGCCGCCGACGCGCCGGCGGCCGGGACGGTCGCTGCCGCCGCGAGCGCCTCTGGCCCGGGCGCTTCTGCCGAGGAGGGGACCTCCCTCGGCGACGTGCTGGCGCTCCTTCAGCGGGTGGTGGGGGAGCGCTTGCGTGCGCTGCCGGAGGGTAGCTACGTGCGGCGGCTGCACGAGCGCGGGCTCGGCTACGTGGCGCAGAAGGTGGTCGAAGAGGCGGGCGAGAGCATCGTGGCGGCGCTCGAGCACAAGGACGACGAGCTGGTTGCCGAGGCGGCCGATCTGCTGTTCCACTTGACGGTGCTCCTGAACGAGCGCGGACTGACGCTGGACGACGTCGCTGGCGAGCTCGAGAAGCGGCACCGCGACGCCCCGCGCCGAACCTGAACGTCGCCCGGGACGCGGGAGCGTGGGCGCGACTGCGCCTCCGGGGCCGTGCGCCGCCGCGGCGGGCGTGACAAGAGCACCCCCCGGCTGGCACAATGCAGGTCATGGCGTCCTCGAAGAAGACGACGCGGCCGCGGGCGAGACGCCCAGTGGCCGGGAGCAGCAGTGTCGACATGGAACGCGCTCTGGTGCTCGACACCGTCCGCGTGACCGAGCAGGCGGCCATCGCCGCCAGCCGGGTGGCGGGCAAGGGTGACGCCGACCTGGTCGACCAGGCGGGGACCGACGCGATGCGTCGCGTGCTCAACGAGCTCGACATCGACGGCGAGATCGTCATCGGCGAGGGCGAGCGCGACGAGGCTCCCATGCTGTTCATCGGGGAGCGACTCGGCCGCGCCGGAGAAGGCGCGTGGCCGGTCGACATCGCAGTGGACCCGGTGGAGGGCACGAACATCACCGCCCGCATGGTCGCCAACTCGGTGGCGGTGATCGCGCTGGCCGAGCACGGCGGCCTCTTCCACGCCCCCGACACCTACATGCAGAAGCTGGTGGTGGGCCCGCCGGCCGTGGGCACGGTCGACCTGTTGTGGCCGGTGGCGGCCAATCTGCGCTCGGTGGCGCTGTCGCTCGACCGCGCCGTGGACGACCTGACCGTCGTCATCCTCGACCGGCCCCGCCACGCCGAGCTCATCCAGGAGGTCCGGGACGCCGGCGCCCGCGTGAAGCTGATCGGCGACGGCGACGTCATCGCCGCACTTTCGGCGGCCGTGCGCGGCACGGGCGTGCACGCGGTGATGGGAACGGGCGGGGCGCCGGAGGGCGTGCTGGCGGCCGCTGCCCTGAAGTGCCTGGGCGGCGAGATCCAGGGCCGCTTCCGGCCCCGCAACGACGACGAGAAGGCGCGCCTGGAGGCCATGGGGGCGTCGGTGGACAAGGTCTACCGCACCAACGACCTGGCGCCGGGCAAGACGGTCGTGTTCAGCGCGACCGGCATCACCGACGGTGACCTGTTGCGGGGCGTCAAGTTCTTCAAGAACGGCGCGCGTACCTACAGTGTGACCATGGGTCTGCAGTCGCGCGTCATCCGCTTCAGCGACGCCGTCCACCTGCTGGGTGACGGCGCCCGGGTCACCATCCAGGTCTAGAAAGCCTTCCCCGGAGGGGGCACCGCATGGAACCCGCACGGCAACCCTTGCGGCTGGACGGTGTGGTCGAGAGCCGGCGCTCGGACATCGAGCTCCGTTTCCCGCGCGGCGAGGACGTCCGGGCGGACGCGGCGGCGGCGCTGGTCGAGGTGCTGAGGCCGGTGGTGGCGCGCTACCTGGGGGTCGCCTGGCAGGGTCCGGTGCGGCTGGAGCTGCTGGAGAAACCGCGCGCCAGCGGCGTCAACCCCGTCACGGGCACGTTGCGCCACGCGCTGCGAGGGTTCGACGAGCGCTCGCCGCGCTCGGCCGGGGCGCTCAGCTATGAGCTCGGCCGGATCCTGTTCTACCGGGCGTCGGTTGAGGACGCCTTCCCGGGAGCGGGCCCGCGCCACCCCGACTGGCTGTTGGAGGCGGCGCTGCTGCCGCTGCGGCATATCTGGGACGATCGCGCTACCTGGATCGACGCGGTGGCCGAGCAGGTGGCGCTGTTCCGCTGGCGCAAGCCGTTCGCAGAGCCGCTGTTGCGCGACATGCGGCGTCTCAACCCGCGGCAGCGCGTGGTGGCGTCCGCGCAGTGCCTGCTACGCGGCCAGACGATCGCGCGGCACCATCCGGACTGGGTGCGCCTGTGGCGCGCACAGCTGGCCGCGATCGCCGAGATCGACGGTGAGCAAGCGCTTCAGCGGGTCACGTCGACCTCACCGGCGGACTGGGAGGAGCGCTTCGCCGCGGACCTGAGGAACGCCACCGACACGCTGAGGGACACGCCACCGACCAACTGGTGAGCCCGCCGTCCGGCGGGTGGTTCGGAGCGGCGGGAGGTTCAGAGCGGCCGGCGGGAGGTTCAGAGCGGCGGGAGGTTCAGAGCTTGGCGTCGCGGCGGGGCATCGTCTCCTGCATGGTGCGCTTTCCGATAGGGGTGAGGGCCCACTCCAGGAAGCGCTGCAGTGCGCGCCCGCGGTGACTGACCCGCCCCTTGGCGTCGCCGTCGGCTTCGGCGAAGGTCTTGCTGAGCTCGGGGCTGAAGAACACGGGATCGTAACCGAAGCCGTCTTCGCCGCGTGGCCCCTCCAGGATCTCGCCACGGCATTCCCCGACGAAACTCTTCACTTCGCCCCCGGGGGTTGCCAGGACCACGGTGCTCACGAAGCTGGCAGCGCGGGCTCCGCGAGGAACGTCGCGCATCTTCTGGAGCAGGTACGCGATGCGCTCCCCGTCGCGCAACTTGCCCCCGAAACGCGCCGAGTAGATCCCCGGAGCGCCGTCGAGAACGTCGACTTCCAGGCCGGAGTCGTCGGCCAGGGCGGGCAGGCCGCTCTGCAGCGCAGCGTAGCCGGCCTTGAGCAGGGCGTTCTCTTCGTAGCTCGCGCCGATCTCCTCGGGAAAGCGTCGGATGCCGGCGTCCTCGGCGGACAGCAACTCGACGTCCAGGCGCGACAGGGCGCGCCGGAACTCGCGCAGCTTGCCGGCATTGCCGGTGGCGATGACGATGCGCAGGCGGCTCACGAGAGCTGCGGCCTCACGATCTCCACGACGCGTTGCGCGGCACGGACACCGTTCGCGACCAGGGTGACGTAGGTCTCGGCAGGGATCGGCCGGTCCTCGCCGCCACCCTGCACCTCGACCACGTCCCCCCCGCCCGTCGCGATGACGTTGAGATCGACCTCGGCCTGCACGTCCTCACTGTACTGGAGGTCGACGAGGGCGGCGCCGTCGACGAGCCCAACGCTCACGGCAGCGAGCTCGTGCTTGAGCGGCCACTCGGAGAGCGTGCCGTCGAACACCAGCCGGCTTGCGGCGTGATGGAGGGCGGCGTAGCCGGCTGTGATTCCGGCGCAGCGGGTGCCTCCGTCGGCCTGGAGCACGTCGACGTCGACGATGAGGGTCTTGTTGCGGAACATCTCCAGCGCGACGATGCTGCGCAGAGCGCGGCCGGTGAGCCGCTGGATCTCCTGCGTCCGGCCGCCCGCGTAGAGTCGTTCGCGCTGGCTCCGCTCCTGCGTGCTGCGTGGCAGCAGCGCGTACTCGGCCGTGAGCCAGCCGTTCTTGGCGCGGCGGCCGCGCAGGTGTGGCGGTAGACGGCTGTCGATGGTGACGGTCGCAAGGACCACGGTATGCCCCCACTCGACCAGCGCCGAGCCCTCGGCATAGCGGTTGAAGCCGGGGGTGACGGTGATCGGGCGCAGCTCGTCGGGACGTCGTTCGGTTCGCATGGGGACGCCGCCTCAGCCGGGTGCGGGCTCGAGCGCATCGAGGACGACACGTTCGGCGGGCCCCATGGGGCCGCCCAGGACGCGAGCGGTGTGCAGGTAGGTGTCGACGTCACCGGTGACCAGATGACGGATGGCGCCCTCGACGCCGGCCGGGGCCGCCAGGCCGGTACGGCGCAGGTCGCGCGCCACCACGGCGGCGGTCGACTCGGCCGAGTCGACCAGCGTCACGCCCTCCCCGAGCACCGCCTGCAGCGTTGCCCGGAGAGCGGGGTAGTGGGTGCAGCCGAGGATGACGGTGTCGACGGCGGGTCGCGAGGCAAGGTAGTGCTCCGCGACGAGCGTCGCGATGGCGGAGTCGGAGATGCCCTCCTCGACGATCGGGACGAACAGCGGACAGGCCTTGCCCCAGGTGGAAATGCCCGCCGCTTCCAGGCGGTCCTGATAGACGCGGGTGTCGATGGTGCCCACGGTGCCGAGCACGCCGACATGCCCGGAGCGCGTAGCCGCCAGGGCGGCCTCGACCCCGGGGTCGACCACGCCCCATACGGGAACCGGCAGCTCGTCGGCGAGCTGCGGCAGGCTGGCTGCCGAGGCGGTGTTACAGGCCACCACGATGCCCTTCACGCCGCGGCGGAGGAGCTCGCGGCTGATCTGACGGGCGAAGCCGCGCACCATGTCGAGCGGTTTCGATCCGTAGGGGACGCGGGCGGTGTCGCCGAGATAGAGAAGTGACTCGTTCGGGAGCGCCCGTTGCAGGGCGCTCAGGACCGTCAGCCCACCGACCCCGGAATCGAAGACGCCGAGGGGCTGCTTGGCGAGGTCCGGCACGCGCGTAGTTTACCATCCGCGTTCCCGTTGGGACGTGGACAATCCCGCGTGGTCGACGCCCCAGGGGCCGCGGGCCTCACGGCAGCATCTCGACGTAGTAGGCGGAGCCGGAGGGGAAGACGCGGGTGCCGCCACGACCCCGCTGGCGCAGGAAGAGGAAGGTGCGGGCGCACTGCACGTTGGTGAAAGGCCCGACGATGCAGCCCCGCTCACCGCTCCAGGCGGCCGGAGGAACGGCGGCGGCGGCGTGAACACCGCGTTCATCGCGTATCCAGACACGCTCGTGTGGACCCATGAGGACGGCTCCTCTCTTGCGCCGGTTTCGGCGCTCGTTTCGACACAGCCAGCCTAGCCGGGCGGCGTGAGACCAGCCTAGGACGTGCATGACGAGGGTGAGACCGACGGTGTCGCTCGTGACTAGATACCCACCAGGGGTATGTGATAGCGTGGTCCTGGTTAGTTTGGATGGAAGGGAGCCACGTATGGCTTTTCTCGATGAAGATATCCGGAGTCAGGTCCGGGACGCACTGAGCGGCCTCCAGAACGACGTGGAGATGATCGTCTACAAGGGCGGTCAAGTCGTCGTGCCCGGGCAGGACCCGGTGGGAGAACAGGAAGCGACGGTCCAGCTCCTCAACGAGGTCGCGGAGCTCAACGAGCACGTCGAGGTGATCGAGCGCAACCTTGGCGCGGACGACGAGGCCAAGGCACTCGGCATCACGCGGGCGCCGACCACGTTGTTCCGGCGCAAGGGGACGACGCGCAGCAACATGCGCTTCCTGGGGATTCCCAGCGGCTACGAGTTCACCACCCTGCTCGAGACCCTGCTGATGCTGGGCGGCGGTGAGCTCGAGCTCACTCCCACACTGGAGAGCGTCAAGGAGATCGGCGACGACATCAACCTGCAGACCTTCGTGACGCCGACCTGCCCCTACTGCCCGCGGGCGGTCCTCACCGCCTTCCGGTTCGCCCTGGTGAACGACCGCATCGTCGCCGAGGGCATCGAGGCGAACGAGTTCCCCACCCTGTCGCAGCAACATCGCATCTCGGGCGTGCCCGACACCATCGTCACGGGGGCCAACGCCACCCGCGTGCTGGGAGCGCAGCCCGAGCATGCCTTCGCCGAAGCTCTCAAGCAAGTGAGCCAGGGGGCCACCGCTCAGGCTTGAACGAACGCCACCGACGGCGACGCCGAGAGGATCCTTCCTCGAGGCACGCGCCCCCGGACACGCGCCCCCGGACCATGGTCCGGGGGCGCGTGCTGCGTGAAGCGGGATGCGGTGGTGTTGGGGGCGCTGTGTTGGGAGGGGAGGAGTGTGCCGGAATCTTGGGGGGCGATTCCGGCACCGTTCGAACGTATCCGAGACGTGGCCCCGGGAGAAGGCCCGTTTCTCGGATATCGGGAGCTGGTGCGTCGATCGGGGGAGGGGGCGTCGTGGCGGCTCGGTCTTCGACCAGGCGGTCATGAACGCCGTTCGGCAGCTCCACGACGAGACGCCGCCCCGCGGACAGGGCTCGTGGACGCCTCTGTTCGGGGCGCGGTGTCCGCGCAGCGTACGTAGTGCCGTGTTCGTGGCGCCGCCCGGCGGCGGAACAGTTGGCGGAGAGGGCGGGATTCGAACCCGCGAGGCAGGGAATGCCCACCTACACGCTTTCCAGGCGTGCTCCTTCAACCACTCGGACACCTCTCCGTCCCGTCGGTGGCATCGCCGAGTCTATCAGGCGCCACCGGGGCGGTCAACGAAGGTCCCGTCCCGGAAGGGTGCGCAACACGACATCGTCCGGCCGACCGGGGCACCTACAATCAGGGTGCGCAGGAGGAGTGAGCATGCTGAATGATCGAGTCGTACTACTCACCAGTGAAGAGGCCGTGGAAGCCTTCCTCGGCCGCTTCCCGTCGAGCGTCATCTTCAAGGCAGGGACCTGTCACAAGACCATGCAGGGCTTCGGCCATCTCGAGGACCGGTTGGCCGGTCGCGAGGACCTGATGTGCGGCGTCATCCGGGTGGTGGAGGCGCGCCCCGCCAGCAATCTGGTGGCGGAGAAGACGGGCCTCCGGCACGAGTCGCCGCAGGTCATCGTGTTCAAGGACGGCGCCCCCGTGTTCGAGGCCAACAACTGGGGCATCACGCCGGAAGCCCTGGCCGAGGGTTTCGAGCGCGTACCCGAGGGAGCGGCCGTCACAGCCGAGTCCGGCAGCGCCGGCACCAGTTTGAAGCCCTACCTCGACGTGCTGGAGCAGTACCTGACCGGCGTCATCGACGAGCGTCAGTTCGAGGCGATGTACACGCAGATGTTCCGTGACGACGACGCCCTGCGCTCGAGCGCGGAGGTGGAGGCACTCAACAGCATCTTCGGCGACGTCGACCAGCACATGAACATGCACCTGATGATGGCCGGCAAGGCGGACAACGCCAAGCTGCGGATGAGGGCGCAGGGAGCGTACGACCAGCTCCGGGAGCTGGCGCAGGCTCCTGCCTGACGTCGTCGACGCCCGCGACAACGAATACGCACTTCGACGGTTCCGGCCGTGCCCACGGGCACGGCCGGAACGTTAGGATCCGGGCGGCGGGCGCAGGCCGGGCAGCTCGCCCCGCAGCGCTTGCAGGTAGCGGCGCCGGCCCTGTTCTACTGCTTCGCGGGCGCCCTGCGCCACGCACCCGCCTTCGAACGCCCCGTAGATCCGGTCGAAGGCTAGGGGCAAGACCGCGTCGGCTACGGCATCTACCTCCCAGGCGGGGAGCGGAAGGTAGTTCGGGAACGAGTACATGAAGCCCACCACGCCCCGATCCGGGGTGACCTGCAAGATGTCGCCGGACAGCACCACTCCGGCGCCACCGGCTCCGGCCGCCCAGTGCAGGACGGTGCCGCCCGGGAAGTGCCCGCCGGCGCGCACCAGCGTGACCCCCTCGAGCAGGTGCTGCCGGTCGCCCTCCCAGTGCCGTAGACGCGCGTGCGGGTCGACCACCCACTCGCTGTCGGCTCCGTGGAGGTAGACGGGTGCGTCGAAGGCCTCGGCCCAGAGGCGCTGGGAGCCGTAGTAGTGGGGGTGGCTGATGGCGATGGCGTCGATGCCGCCGAGGGCGCGCACCGCCTCGACGGTGCTGCGGTCGAGGAGGGTGATGCAGTCCCACAGCACGTTCCCTGCGGGCGTCTGCACCAGCAGCGCGCGCTGACCGATGCCTACGCGGGGTCCGCTGTGGATCGCGTAGAGGCCGGGCTCGAGGCGATCGACGGCGTTGCGGTGACGCGAAGCCAGTTCCACCTGCGTCGTCCAGCGCTGGCCCGCCTCGGGCACGTACTGGCGAACGTCCTGGCAGACGGGGCAGGCGCCCGGCGGCGCTTCCCCCGCCGGGAAGAGGGTGCCGCAGGTAGCGCAGATGAAGGCGGTGCTGCCGCTCACGAGCGAGGACTCCTGGGACCGGGCATGCGGGACCTCCTCATGCCTCATTGTGCTGCTTCGGCGCCCCGGTCGGGCAGCAGCAGGTGCACGTCCCCGAACTCGTGCCACAGGTAGCCGGCCCCTAGCGCCACGCGGTAGGCCTCCGCCACCAGTGCCTCGCCCGCGAGGGCGGTGAGCAGCGCCAGGTGGGTGCTCCGCGGTTCGTGGAAGCCGGTGAGGAGGCCGTCGACGGCGCCCCGGACTGCGCCCGGGCGCACGTAACGTCGGGTGAAGCCGCTCGCAGCGCGTACGCGGCCCTGTCGGAAAGCTGTCTCCAACGCACGCACGACGGTGGTACCCACCGCGATCACGCGCCCGCCGATCTCGCGGGCGGCCTCGATGCGCTCGGCGGTCGCTGCGTCGACCTCGAAGGGCTCGGCGTACAGCCCCGCCGGATCGACCTGCTCGGGCTCGATCTCGATACTGCTCACCCCGGTGTGGAGCGTGAGCGTGGCGACGCCCACGCCGCGCGCTTCCAGGGCGGCGAGCGTGGCGCGGGAGAAGGGGCGCGCCGCCGACGGCATCTCCGCGCTGCCCGGTACGCGGGCGAAGACGGTCTGGTAGGCGGCGAGCGGCTGGGGCCGGTCGAGGTAGGCGTAGCGGATGGGGACGCCGTCCGCGGCCAGAGTGGGTTCCAGGGGTGCATCGACGGCCACGAACCAGAGACGGGGCGACCCCGGGTAAGGAACGACGAAACGCGCCCGGACCGGGCGGCGGCTGCCGATCGTGGCCAGGTCGCCGGGATCGAGTGCCAGCGGACCTGGCGCGTCGTGGCTGCGTCGCGGCTCGGCCAGCCACAGCCGCGGGCCGTAGCGGGTCGACAGGTTCAGGCGGAAGGTTCCGAGCCGCGCCTCGGCCGGCAGGCTGGCGGCGAGCGTGGCGCTGTCGTTGACCACCAGCAGGTCTCCGGGAGCCAACGCGCGGGGAAGGTCGGTGAAGTGCAGGCCGCGGTGACCGCGTCCGCTCGACACCAGCAGGCGTACGTCGTCGCGGCCCGCGCCGCGGAGTTCCGCCGGGAGCGCTGCGTGAGGCAGCACCGTCCGTGGAGCGAAGGTGGCGGCGCTCGGCGGGGCGCTAGGCACGTCTGGTCCCGACTTCGGCCAGCGTCCAGGCATCGGCCTGAGCCTCGAAGCGGCGGCCGTCGACGTCCTCGCGGCGCTGGCCGAGAAGCCACGCCCAGAAGGGGAGGGTCACCTCCGGCGCCGGCCGGTCGCCGATGTCCTGGCCGGGGAAGGCCCGCTGGTGCATGGCCGTGCGCATGTCTCCGGGATCCACGCACACCACGCTCACGCCGGAGAGCTCGGCCGCCAGCGTCCTGGCCATCAGCTCGAGCGCAGCCTTGCTGGCGCCATAGACGCCCCAGCCGGGATAGGCGCCTTGGGCCGCGTCGGAGCTGACGGCCACCACCGTTCCGGCGGCGCGCTCCAGCGCCGGTAGCAGCGCCTGGGTCAGGGCGAGTGGCGCAACCACGTTGGTCTCGATCACGCTACGGACGTCCCCGAGGTCGACCTCGGCCAGGGCCGGCAACGGACTCGGCCCGAGCTCGGAGGCGTTGTGCACGAGCAGGTCCAGGCGCTCGCCGGCGAGCCCGGCCAGCCGCGCGCGGTGGCCGGGCTCGGTGACGTCGCCGGCCAGCGCCTGGACCTCCCCTGCGCCGCGGACCTCCGCCACGGAGCGCTCGAGCGTCTCGGCCTCGCGCGCCGTGACCACGAGGTCGTAGCCGAGTCCGGCCAGGAAGTGAGCGAGGGTCAGGCCCAGCCCGCGACTGGCACCGGTGATCAGCGCGCGGGGCCGCGTCCCTCCGAGTCCGGCGCTGCTCATGCGCAGCTCGAGCAGGGGACGCCCTGCGTCGTCGAGCGGTGCGTGCCCAACCTCGGATGCGGGCGGGGGCCGCTGGTCCCGTTCTCGGTCGCCGGCCGCGAGCGACCGGTGACGCTGGTGCGGCGTGCCGCCTGCCGTAGGCGGCGCAGGGTGGCGGCGAGCCAGCGCACTCCCCGCCCTGCACGCGCACTGCGACCGGCGGCACGCGCCTGCCGCAGCTGGCTGAGCTGGCGGGCCTCGCGGTCGCGGTCGTGTTGCAGGGAGCGGAAGAGCGTCTCGGTCGATGGGGCGTGTTCCAGGGGCATGGTTGCACCTCCGATGAGGAAGTATCGTAGACGCGCCGGGAACGGCGCCTCGGCGGAGCGTCGCAGGGTCGCCTGCGACCAAGGTCGCAGACCGCTCGCGCGAGGGAGGGGACGGACATGGATCGCTTGCAGGGACGGGTCGCGGTGGTCACGGGCAGCACACGCGGGCTCGGGTTCGCGATCGCGAGGGCGTTCGTGCGCGAGGGCGCCCACGTGGTGGTGAGCTCGCGCAGCGCGAAGGCCGTCGACGACGCCGTCGCCACGCTGGGCCCCGACCTGGTCGAGGGCGTGGTGGCCGACGTGACGTGCAAGCGGGACCACGAGGCGCTGCTGGCCACGGCGCTCGAGCGCTTCGGGCGGCTGGACGTGTGGGTCAACAACGCTGGTGTCTCCGGCATCTACGGTCCGACGCCGGCCATCCTCGACGACGATTTCCTGCGCGTGCTCGACACCAATGTCCGCGGCGTGTACTTCGGCTCGATGGTGGCGAGCCGCCACTTCCTGGCCGGCGACGGTGGCAAGCTCATCAACATCCTCGGTAGGGGCGAGCGCGGCCCGGTCCCCAACCAGAACGCGTACGCATCCTCCAAGATCTGGGTGCGGTCGTTCACGCTGGCGCTCGCTCGTGAGACGCGCGGGCACGGCATCGGCGTGTTCGCCTTCAACCCCGGCCTCATGCTCACCGACCTGGTGGGGGAGGTGCGCGCGGTGCGCGGCTTCGAGACCAGGATGCGACCGTTCGCGACCGTCCTGCGGTTGTGGGGCGAGGATCCGGCGGTGCCCGCGGAGACCGTCGTCGATCTGGCGTCCACCGCGACCGACGGCAAGACCGGCCTCACGCGTAGCATGCTGACCCCGTGGCGGATGCTGGCCGGCGTGGTCCGCGATCTGGTCCGGCGGTTGCGTCGCGAGCCCCCTCCCGCCATCACGCTGCAGGTAGAGAGCGCCGATCCGGTCGTCCCCATGGACCCCGCCGGGCGCTGAAGCCGCCGCGATCTACAGCCCGTGCTCCTTGGCGATGAGCACCGCCTGGAGCCGATCGTCCACCCCTAGCTTGGCGAAGACGTGGCCCGCGTGCGTCTTGACGGTCTTCTCGCTGATGGCGAGCTGCGCCGCGATCCGCTTGTTCGCCATACCCTGTGCCATCAACGTCAGCACTTCGCGCTCGCGTGGCGTCAGATCGCCGAGCGGATCGACGACGGGCACCGCCAGAGCCCGCACGGCGTCGGGGTCGAGCGGCACCTCGCCCCGCAGCGCCGCGCGAAGCTTGTCGAGCAGGGCGCTCGGCCCCGCGTGCTTGAGCAGGTAGCCGGAAGCGCCCTGGCGCATCGCCTGGCGCACCTTGGCCTCGTCCAGGAAGCTCGTGAGCACGAGCACGCGAGCTTGCTGTGCGAGCTCGTCGATGAGCGTCAGACCGCTGCCGTCGGGGAGTTGAAGGTCGAGCAGGACGAGCTCGGGGACTCGTTCACGGACGCGTTCGCGCGCCTCGGCCAGCGAGCCGGCCTCGCCGACCACCTCGAAATCCTCCTGGAGGTCGAGGAAGGCGCGGAGGCCCGCTCGCACCACGGGGTGGTCGTCGACGATCAGGACGCGTGTTGCCATGGGACCTCGACGAGGATACGGGCGCCCCCGGCCGCGCGGTTCTCGAGTCGTAGCGCGCCCCCTGCGGCGGCGGCGCGGTCGCGCATTCCTGCCAGCCCGAAACCCCGGCCGATGCAGGCCGAGGGGTCGCTACCGAAGCCGACGCCATCGTCCTCGACCTCCAGGCGCAGGTGCGGCCCGGAGGCGGTGAGCCGCAGCCACAGGCTCTCGCCATCCCCGTGCCGGAGGCTGTTGTGTACGGCCTCCTGGGCGATACGGTAGAGGGCCTCCCCCACCTCCGGGGGCGGCTCGAGCTCCACGGCCTCGAGGTGCACCCGCTTCGCGGCGCGGGTGCGGTGGGCCAGCCGCGCGAGCGCGGCGTGGAGCCCGGCCGACAGGTCCGCCGGCCGCATCACCTCGACCAGCGAGCGCAGCTCGCCGAGCGCCGCACGAACCGCCTCACCGGCGTCCTCGACAGCGACCCGGCGGCGGTCGGCTTCGGGATGCCGGGCCGCGACGTTCAGCGACAGGTCGGCGGCGAACAGCAGCTGCGCCAACGAGTCGTGCATGTCCTGGGCGAGACGCTGGCGTTCCTCCAGGGTCGCGGTGTAGCGCGCGTGGCGGGTGCGCTCGTCGAGCAGGCGCGAGCGCTCGAAGGCCACGGCGAGCTGCCGGCCCACGGCCGATAGGAACGCCAGCGTCTCGTCGTCGAAGCGCTTCTCCCCGGGCGCCGCGAGGTTGAGGATGCCGACCGGCCCGTGACGTCCCGGCAGCGGCACGCTGGCATGGATCTCGAGACCGCCCTTGTCCCCTTCGGCGTCCCGCAGGCGGCTGCAGGTGACCATGTTGATGCCGCGGTCGAGCTGCCCTCGTCGCAAGAGCCGCTGGCACTCGCACCCCGCCTCTCGGAGCGGCTCCCGGTCGTCCCGCGCAAGCGCGGGAGGCACGCCGGTGGAGGCCGCGAGGCGGAAGGTGCCCTGGTGGGTGTCACCCTCGTCGACGTTGGACAGGAAGAGCCAGCAGGTGCTGAGGCCCACGCGGGGCAGCAACCGGCGGAGCGCCTCGGGAGCCCCCTCCTCGAAGGTCGGTGCGGCGTTCAACACCTCGCCGATGGCGTTGAAGGTGGCGAGGCGTTGCAGGCGGGTGGGGGCCTTCACGGGGCGAGTCTATCGTGGCGGCCCCGGGGTGGGAGCGGCTGTCGGACAAGCACCGACGGCGCGTGTCCAGGAGGGACCGACGACAGTACTGGCCGTAGCGGTCTAGCGTTGAGGTATGGACCCGATGCCGAGGATCGAAGGGGACCGTGCCCGACCGCTCTACGGGCGGGGGGCGGATGGTCGGCGAGCGTCCTGGTCTCCTTCGGTCCGCGCCCGGGTCGCGCTGGCGGTCCTGGCCCTGCTCGTGCTCCTGGGCACCCTGAACCCCGGCGCACGCGCCGCCGGCGCTGACATGGTGCTGTTCTGGGGGGAGGGATGCCCGCATTGCGAAGTGGCAAAGCCCTTCCTGGAGGGGCTGGCGGCCGATGAGCGCGTCACGCTGCGCAGCTTCGAGGTGTACGGCGACGAGGCGAATCGCCGGCTCTTCGCAGCCGCCGGTCGCTCGTTCGGCTTCGAGGCCGGCTCGGTGCCCACCATCCTTGTCGGGGACGAGGTCTACATCGGTTTCTCCGACGCCGTGGCACGACGCGTCGAGGCGCGGGTGGCCGCCTGCCTGGAGCGGGGCTGCCCCGATCCTTGGCTACGCGTGGCCGAGGCCGCGGGGCTGCCGACAACGACGCCGGCAGCGCCGTCCGCAGCGCCGTCCGCAGCGCCGTCCGCAGCGCCCGCCCTCCCGCCGGCCGGCGGATCGGGCGCCGCCATGACCCCGGCCGGGCTCGAACCGCTCAGGCTGCCACTCATCGGCCCGGTCACGCTGGCGGGCCGCTCGGAGCTGGCGACGACCGCCCTGATCGCTTTCGTCGACGGCTTCAACCCGTGCTCGCTGTGGGTGCTGTCGCTGCTGCTGGCCGTGGTGATCAACACCCGCTCGCGCCGCAAGGTGCTGCTCGTCGGCACGACCTTCCTGGTGGTCGCCGCGGGTGTGTACGCCCTGCTTCTGGCGGGGCTGGTCAATCTGCTGGCCCTGGTGTCGGTGCTGCCCTGGGTGCGCGTCGGCGTCGCCCTGATCGCGCTGGCCTTCGCGCTCGTCAACCTCAAGGACTACTTCTGGTGGGGTCGCGGCCCCTCTCTGACCATCCCGGAATCGAGCAAGCCCGGCATCTACCGGGGCATCCGGGGGGTGATGGCGCGCGAACGCAGCACCGCAGCCATGCTCGGCGCCACCGCCGCCATGGCGGCCGGCGTGACGCTCTTCGAACTGCCCTGCACGGTGGGCTTCCCCATGGTGTGGGCCGGCTTGATCGCGCAGTGGAAGCCGGGCGCGGCGGCGTTCGGGGGGCTGCTGCTGGTCTACCTGTTGGTGTTCCTCATCGACGAGCTGGTGCTGTTCGGCGCCGCGGTGGCGACGCTGCGTGTGACGCGCCTGGAGGAACGGCAGGGCCGGCTGCTCAAGCTGGTGGGCGGCATGGTGATGCTGTTCCTGGCCGCGGTCATGGTGCTGAGGCCCGACTGGATGAACGAGCTGTTGCCCGCAACGCTGGTGGTGGTGTCGGCGCTGCTGGCGGCCGGCGTCGTCCACCTGCTGGTCCGTCTGGCCGGGCGGCGTGGCGGGATGCCGCGGGGCGCCGCTACAACGGGGCCGGATCGTCGAAGTCCGGATCGCGCTTCGAGCGCAACGAAGCCACGCCCTCCCGTACGTCGGGGCCGGTGAAGCCCAGGAACTCGAGGGCGAGGCTCGTGTCGAAGGTGGGCCCCGCCAGCCGGTACCAGTTGTTCAGCGCGTACTTGGTCCAGCGCACAGCGCTGGCGCTGCCGGCGCGCAGGCGGCGTGCCACCGCCATCGCAGACTCGTCGAGCTCGGAGGCGTCGACGCACAGGCTGACGAGCCCGAGCCGCTCGGCCTCCTCGCCGGACATCGGCTCGCACGTCAGCAGGTAGTACTTCGCCTTCGCCATCCCGATCAGCAGGGGCCACACCGCGGCGGCGTGATCACCGGCCGCCACCCCCAGGCGTGTGTGCCCGTCGATGATGCGGGCGTCGCGCGCGGCGATCGACACGTCCGCAAGCAGGCCGGCCACCAGGCCGGCCCCCACGGCCGGGCCGTGGAGGGCGGAGACCACCGGCTTGCTGCAGTCGATGAGGTTGCGAACCAGGTCGCGCGCCTCCTTCCAGACCCGCACCCGCGTGCTCCAGTCGTCGGCGATGCGCTCGACCATGTCCAGATCGCCCCCCGCTGAGAACCCCGCGCCGGCGCCGCGCAGGACGGCGACGTCGACGTCGTCGGCGGCGTCGACGTCGCGCCAGATCTCGACCAGCTCGCGATGCATCGTCTCGTCGGCGGCGTTGAGCCGTTCCGGGCGGTTCATGGTGATGAGGAGGATGCCCTCCTCGGGCCGCGTCACCTGCAGGCGTTGGTATCGATCGAAGGACATGGTCCCCCTCCCGTCGTTGGAGCTTGCTTCCAGGCTACCCGCGACGGCGCTGGCTGCGCGGCCTCAGAAGTCGGACTCGTCGCGCCGGGGATCCGATCGCAGGAAGCGCTCGAACGCGTCGTCGTTGCTGCTCGTATGGCGGGTCACCCGGGCCTTGGCCCCGCGGACGTCGTCGTTGCTGGGGCGCGTGGCGGCATCGGGTGGGGGCTCTCGATGCTCGCGTACGGCGGGGGCGGGTGTGGCGCCGCCGTGGTCGTTCAGGGTGAGTGCGGCCCAGATCGCTAGGCTCGCCGCGATCACCAGCAGGAATCCGAGGAGGAGCATGACCACGAGTGCCGACACCCCCCCAGGATAGTCCAGCGCTTCATGCAAGGACAACGCGCGGCGGCGCGGGGGCCTCGCTCAGGCGTCCTCGGGTTGCTCCTGCAGGAGGCGGCAGAGGAGATCGTCGTCGATGTTCCCGCCGGAGATCACCAGCACGGTGGGGCCGGTGGCGAGGCTAGGTCCGTCGCCGGAGCCAGCCAGGAGGCGTTCGAGCGCGGCCAGCGTCAACGCTCCGGTCGGCTCGACCACGAGCCGGGCGCGGCGCGGGTACCAGGCGGCGGCCCGGCGGATCTCGACCTCGCGCACCGTTTGAACGCCGGCCAGGTGACGGTGCAGGATGCGGAAGTTGAGCTCGCCGATGCTCTGCGTGCGCACCCCGTCGGCCACCGTGCGGGTCACGTCCTCGGCGGGCCAGGCGATGCGTTCGCCCGCCAGCAGCGAAGCGTGGGCGTCGGCCGCGAGCTCTGGTTCGACCCCGATGACGCGCGCGCCGGGGGCGCGCTGCGCCAGTGCCAGCGCCACACCGGCCGACAGGCCCCCGCCGCCGATCGGTACCAGCACGTTGGCAACGTCCGGGAGGTCCTCGGCGATCTCGAGGCCGACGGTGCCCTGGCCGGCCACGATCCAGGGGTGGTCGTAGGGGGGCACCAACGTTGCGCCCGAGGCCCGGGCGATCTCCTCCGCCGTCTCGTGCCGGGAGGCCTGCGTGTTCGCACAACGCACCACCTCGGCCCCGAGCGCGCGGGTGCCCTCGACCTTGACGCGGGGTGCGCCCTCGGGGATCACGATGGTGGCGCTCACCCCGAAATGGCGCGCCGCGAACGCCACCCCTTGTGCATGGTTCCCGCTGGAGTGCGTCACGACCCCGCGCGCGCGGACCTTCTCGGGCAGCGAGGCGAGGAAGTTCAGCGCGCCCCGCAGTTTGAACGATCCGGTGCGCTGCAGGTTCTCCGGCTTGGCGTACACAGCGCCCCCGCCCGGCCCCTGGGCGTCGAGTCGGAGCAGGGGCGTACGCAGTGCGGCGCGCGCGACGTGGTCCTGGGCGCGCTCGAGATCGGCGAGGGTGGGGAACACAGGGGTCGCGTCGGGGCTCATCCCATCAGTCTGCCACGGGCACGGCCGCGGGGGCGCTTCGGGCGCCGAATACACGCCTTCGCGGGCGATCGGGTGCGCTGAACGTCGGCCATGACGTCGCAACGGTGCATGGTCTTGACGAATCCCGCATAACTGCGTATAATGCATTCACATTAAGAGAACGGCGGGCGCCCGAGAGGCGCCTTCTTCTTTGGTCTGCGATCTGGTCTGCGAGGCCCGTGCAGGCGTGTCGATCAGGCGTGAGGATCAGCCGTCGTGCTGGGCCAGGAAGGCCTCGAGCTCGTCGCGCGAAGGGAGTGCCGGGATGGCGCCCCGCCGCGTGGTCGTGAGCGCCGCGTAGGCGTTTGCGCGCCGCAGCGCGGCAACGAGTGCGTCTCGCGTCTTCTCCAGGCCGTCATTCTGCAACACGCTGGCGAGCAGCGCCGCGGTGAAGGCGTCGCCCGCGCCGGTGGTGTCGACGGTATCGACCCGGAAGCCGGCCACCTCCCCTTCGCCCTGACGCGTGAGGTACCAGGCGCCCGCGTCGCCGCGCGTGACCACCAACAACCGTAGCGCCTCGTGGCGGAGCGTCCGCGCCGCCGCCATGTCGCGCGCGCCGGTGAGGAACTCGAGCTCGTCCTCGCTGATCTTCACGACCTGGGCACGCCGCCACACGCTCCGGATGCCCTCCCGCGCGGCATCCGGCGACGGCCACAGCGGAAGCCGCAGGTTGGCGTCGTACGACACCCAGAGTCCGTGCTCCGCCGCCAGGTCGAGCGCGCGCAGCGTGGCGCTGCGCGAGGTCTCCTGGATGAGGCTGATGCTTCCCACATGCAACATCGAGGCGCCCGCCACGTAGGCCTCGCTCACCTCTTCGGGACGATGCCGCATGTCCGCGCTCGGGTGCCGGTAGAACAGGAAGTCGCGTTCACCCGAGCTCGTGAGCGACACGAAGGCGAGCGCGGTGCGCGCCTGCGGGTCGAAGCCGACCTGGCTGACGTCCACCCCGTTGTCGCCGAGGACGCCGGTCAGGAAGTGCCCGAAGGGATCGTCGCCGACCTTCCCCATGAACCCCGTGTCGATGCCCAGCCGCGCGAGCCCCACGGCCACGTTGGCGGGTGCGCCGCCGGGGGCCTTGATGAACGCCCGCGCGTCGGCCAGCGAACGGCCGTTCTCCTCGGGCACGAAGTCGATGAGCAGCTCTCCCAGGGCGATGGCCTGCGGTGAAGCGGTCATGGCGCAAGGGTACCGCAGCCCGCCGCGTGCCTCCCACACGGAGGGGCGCGGCGTCGTGTGGGAGGGGCCCTTCGCGGGGACCCCGTGTTACAACGGAGGGCGCATGAAGGAGGTCCCGTGCGCGGTGGAGGCGCCCCTGCTCGCCGCGCGAACCGACCATGCCTAGGCACGATCCTTCGCCGGCAGCCCCCCGGGCAGCCGGCACCCGTCCCCCACGGCCATGTTCACGCGAGGATCGCTGCGCGTTCCTTCGGGCGCGGAGCCGTCGCGCCGGTCCGCGGCTGCGGCGAGGCGGGGACAAAGAGGACAGGGGCCGAAAAGGATGGGGGCCGTAGAAGATGGGGCCGATGCGAAGAGGATGGGGGCCGATGCGGCGCGCCGGAGTGAGGCCATGATGCACATCGAAGAGCACCTGAACAGCGCCAGCCTCGAGTACGTCGAGGAGCTTTACGAGCGGTACCTTCAGGATCCCGACGACGTCCCCGAGTCGTGGCGCAGCACCTTCGCGGAGCTGCCGGCCGACGGCCTGGCGGAGCGGCGGCAGCTGGGTCCGAGCTTCGTCCCCCGCAGTCTGTTCGACCCGCCCGGCACGGCCTCGGCGGTGCAGCTGGACCGGGCGGGGAGCGACGCCGCCACGGTCCAGCAGCGCATCGAGCGTCTGGTGCGCAACTACCGTGTGCGGGGCCATCGTCTGGCCGACCTGAGCCCGCTGTCGCGCGACCCCTTCGAGGCGCCGGAGCTCGACGCCGCCTACTACGGCTTCGGCGAAGCCGACATGGCGCGGCCGGTGCTGGAGAGCACCTTTCCGTCGGCCTCCACACTGGGCGAGGTCATCGAGGCGCTGAAGGAGACCTACACCCGAAGCATCGGTGCGCAGTTCATGCACATCGACAGCCTCGAGGTGAGGCAGTGGCTTCAGGAGCGCATGGAGGCCAACCGCAACCGCCTGGCGCTGAGTCGCGAACGGCAGCTCAGAATCCTGACCAAGCTCACGGACGCGGTGATCTTCGAGGATTTCATCCAGAAGAAGTACGTCGGCGCCAAGAGCTTCTCGCTGGAGGGCGGCGAGACGTTGATCCCGCTGCTGGATCAGGCCATCGAGAAAGCGGGCAGCCAGGGCGTACGCGAGATCGTGCTGGGAATGGCGCACCGAGGCCGCCTCAACGTGCTGGCCAACATCCTGGGCAAGAACCCTCGCACCATCTTCCGGGAGTTCGAGGACAAGGATCCCGAGATGCACCGCGGCCGCGGCGACGTCAAGTACCACCTCGGCTACAGCAACGACTGGACCACCGAGGCCGGGCAGACGATCCACCTGTCGCTGGCGTTCAACCCGTCCCACCTGGAGTACGTCGATCCCGTCGTCCTCGGGCGCGTGCGGGCGAAGCAGGACCGGGTGGTGGACAAGCGGCGCGAATCCGTGCTGCCGATCCTGGTTCACGGTGACGCCGCCTTCATCGGCGAAGGTGTGGTGCAGGAGAGCCTCAACCTGTCAGGCCTGGTGGGCTACCGGGTGGGCGGGACGCTCCACATCATCGTGAACAACCAGGTCGGGTTCACGACCGGGCCGCGCCAGGGGCGCACCTCTACGTACGCCAGCGACATCGCGAAGATGCTGCAGAGCCCGATCTTCCACGTCAACGGCGAGGACCCCGAGGCCGTGACGCAGGTGATCGAGCTCGCCATGGACTTCCGGCGCGAGTTCAAGCGCGACGTGGTCGTCGACATGTACTGCTACCGGCGCCAGGGTCACAACGAGTCGGACGAGCCGTCGTTCACCCAGCCGGTGATGTACGGCAAGATCAAGCGCCGGGCCAGCGTGCGCGACGGCTACCTCGACCGCCTGCTGACGCTCGATGAGGTCACGCGCGAGGAGGCGGACCAGATCGCCGAGGCCCGTCGCGAGCACCTCGAGCACGAGCTTTCGGTCGCCCGCAGCGAGGACTTCAAGCCGCACTACTCGGCGTTCGAGGGGGTGTGGGCGCCCTACAGCGACGAGGTCGACGCCGAGGTGGCGGAGCCCGACACGGGTGTGGACGCCAACGAACTCGCAGCGTTGTTGCGCTCCCTCACCGAGGTTCCCGAGGACTTCAAGCTCAACAGCAAGATCCGTCGCGCGCTTCAGACGCGCGTTGCCATGGCCGACGGTGATCAACCGCTCGACTGGTCGGCCGCGGAAGCACTGGCGTTCGCAACCCTCATCTCGGACGGCGTGAAGGTGCGTCTGACGGGCCAGGACAGCGAGCGCGGCACCTTCAGCCAGCGCCACTCGGTGTTCCACGATGCCGACGACGGCCACGAGTACGCGCCCCTGCAGCACGTCGGAGACACGCCGGCATTGTTCGAGGTGCACAACAGCCCGCTGTCGGAGGCCGGTGTGCTCGGCTTCGAGTACGGCTACAGCCTCGACACGCCCGAGGCGCTGGTGCTGTGGGAGGCGCAGTTCGGGGACTTTGCGAACTCGGCCCAGGTGATCGTCGACCAGTTCATGGCTTCGGCCGAGGACAAGTGGAAGCGTCTGTCCGGCCTGGTGATGCTCCTTCCGCACGGTATGGAGGGGCAGGGCCCCGAGCACTCCAGTGCGCGGCTCGAGCGCTACCTGCAGCTCTGCGCCGAGGACAACCTTCAGGTCGTTTACCCCACGACGCCGGCGCAGGTGTTCCACCTGCTGCGTCGCCAGGTGGTCCGGCCGCTGCGCAAACCGCTGATCGTGATGACCCCCAAGAGCCTTCTGCGCCACCCCCGGGCGGTCTCTCCGCTTGCCGACCTCGCCACCGGCCGCTTCCGGCGCATCCTGCACGACGACGTCGTCGAGCCGGACAAGGTCACGCGCGTGCTGATGGCGAGCGGCAAGATCGGCTACGAGCTGATGGCCGCGCGCGAGGAGCGAGCGCGCGACGACGTGGCGATCTTGCGCGTCGAGCAGCTCTACCCCCTGGCGGACGGAACCGTGGCGGCGGCGCTCGAGGGTTACGCCGAGCGTGCGCCCGTCCTGTGGGTGCAGGAAGAGCCCGAGAACATGGGTGCGTGGCGCTTCCTGCGGGTAAAGTGGGGCGACCGGCTGCTCGGACGTCCCTTCGTCGGCGTCACCCGGCCGGCTTCGGCGAGCCCCGCCACGGGCTCCGGAGCCGCACACAAGCTGGAGCAGGCCGAGGTCATCCGAGCCGCTTTCGAGATGGACGTCCAGGGTTGAAGAGCCCCGGCACCGTGAGGAGCGATACGTCATGCCTGTAGACCTGAAGGTGCCCTCCGTGGGCGAGTCGATCACCGAGGTGTTCATCGGTAGCTGGCTCAAGCGGGAAGGGGAGGCCGTCGAGAAGGACGAGCCCCTCGTCGAGGTCGAGACCGACAAGGCGACGCTGGAGGTTCCCGCCGCGGTGTCCGGCGTTCTGAGCGAGGTGTTGAAGCAGGAGGGCGAGTCCGCCACGGTAGGCGAGGTCATCGCCCGTATCGAGGAGGGTGCGGCGCCGAGCGCGGGAGCAGGTGACGCGAAGGCCGCGGAGCGCCAGGCGGCGGCCACGGCTGGCGAGTCCGCTGCTGGCGAGTCCGCTGCTGGCGAGTCCGCTGCCGCCGAGCCCGCCCCCGCCCAGCCTGCCGCAGCCCAGGCGTCCGCCGGCACGTCGACCCCTCCTCCCGAGGCGCGCGCGGCCGCCGGCGACGAAGGCTCCATCGTCATGCCGGCCGCCCAACGGCTGCTCGACGAGCACGACCTGGCGGCGGGCGAGGTGCCCGCCAGCGGTCCGGGCGGGCGTCTGCTGAAGGAGGACGTGCAGCGCTTCGTGGCGGAGCGCGAACGCAAGGCGGCCGAACGGGGCCGTGTGCCCGAGGCCGCACCCGGATCCGCACCCGGGGCCGCACCCGGAGCCGCTCTGCAGGGCGCGTACGAGCGGCAGGAGGAGACGGTGCCGATGAGCCCGCTCCGCCGCCGCATCGCCGAGCGGCTGGTGGAGGCGCAGCACACCGCGGCGTTGCTCACCACCTTCAACGAGGTCGACATGAGCGCGGTGATGGCGCTGCGCAAGGAGCACCGCGACGCTTTCGAGAAGCGCTACGAGGTGCGTCTGGGCTTCATGTCGTTCTTCGTCAAGGCCGCCATCGACGCGCTCAAGCGCTTTCCGCAGCTCAACGCCGAGATCCGCGACGGCGCGATCGTCTACAAGAACTACTACGACATCGGGGTGGCCGTCTCCAGCAAGAAGGGGCTGGTCGTTCCGGTGGTGCGCAATGCCGAGCGACGCAGCTTCGCGGAGCTGGAGAGCGTCATCGGCGACTTCGGCAAGCGCGCCGGCGAGAACAAGCTCACCCCCGAGGAACTGCAGGGGGGCACCTTCACCATCAGCAACGGCGGGGTGTTCGGCTCGCTGATGTCCACCCCCATCGTGAATCCGCCGCAGTCGGGCGTGCTCGGCATGCACACCATCCAGGAGCGACCGGTGGCGGTGAACGGCCAGGTGGAGATCCGCCCGATGATGTACCTGGCCCTCACGTACGATCACCGCATCGTCGACGGGCGCGAGGCGGTCACCTTCCTCAAGCGCATCAAGGAGGCCATCGAGAGCCCGGCCCGTATCTTGCTGGAGGTCTGAAGCATGCCCAAGCACGACATCGTCATCATCGGTGCAGGACCTGGTGGCTACGTCGCCGCCCTGCGCGGCGCGCAGCTCGGCTTCGACGTCGCGGTGGTGGAGAAGGAGGAGGCGCTCGGCGGCACCTGCGTGCGCGTCGGTTGCATCCCCAGCAAGGCGCTGCTGGAATCGAGCGAGCGCTACCTGGAGGCGCGGGAACACCTCGCCGAGCACGGCGTGGAGGTCAAGGAGGTCGGCCTCGATCTGACGACCATGCTCGAGCGCAAGACCCGGGTCGTTAAGCAGAACACCGACGGGGTCGCCTTCCTGTTCAAGAAGAACGGGATCACGCGCTACCGGGGCACCGGGGAGCTGGCCGGCGGTCGCAAGGTGACGGTGCATGGCGAGGACGGCGACGAGGATCTCGAGGCGCAACACATCGTGCTCGCCACGGGCTCCGTGCCCGCGTCGCTGCCCGGGGTGGACTTCGACGGCGGCGCGGTGGTGAGCAGCACCGAAGCGCTCGACTTCCCGTCGGTGCCCAAGCGCCTGATCGTCATCGGGGCGGGGTACATCGGGCTCGAGCTGGGCTCGGTGTGGTCGCGCCTCGGCGCCGAGGTGACCGTGCTGGAGTACTTCGACCGCATCCTGCCGGGCATGGACCTGGAGACCGCCAAGGAGGCCCTCAAGGTCTTCCAACGTCAGGGGCTGGACTTCCGGCTCGGCGCGCGCGTGACCGGCGCGAAGGTGTCGGGTCGCGGCGGCAGCCGCAAGGTCACCGTCGAGATCGAAGGGGCCGAGCCGGTCGAGGCGGAGCGCGTGCTGGTCGCGGTCGGCCGCCGGCCAGCCACGCAGGGGCTCGGCCTCGAGAAGGCGGGCGTCGAACTCGACGACCGTGGGCGGGTGCGGGTCGAGGACGGCTTCCGCACCTCGGCAGAGGGCATCTACGCGATCGGCGACCTCATCGAGGGCCCCATGCTCGCGCACAAGGCCGAGGAGGACGGCGTGGCCCTCATGGAGCGCCTCGCCGGCAGCCCCGGCCACGTCGACTACGATCTGGTGCCGGGCGTCGTCTACACCGACCCAGAGATCGCCACGGTGGGGCGCAGCGAGGAACGCTTGAAGGAGGACGGGGTGCCCTACCGCAAGGGGGTGTTCCCCTTCACGGCCAACGGGCGCGCCCGGGCGCTAGGCAAGACCGGGGGGCGCGTGAAGATCCTCGCCCACGAGGAGACCGACCGTGTCCTCGGCGTGCATATCCTGGGTCCGCGTGCGGGCGACCTCATCGCCGAGGCGGTGGCGGCCATGACCTTCGGTGCCAGCGCCGAGGACCTGGCGCGCACCGTTCACGCGCACCCGACGCTGTCGGAGGTCGTCAAGGAAGCAGCGCTGGCCGTCGACGGCCGTGCGCTGCACATGTGAGCCCGGTCTCCGGGCGGTCGACGCCCTCGCAGGGGACGTCGAACTGCAAGACAGCGACCCGAGACGCTGCTGGACGGGAGCTATACTCGGCGCAATGACCGTTGCAGGCATTCGCGACCTCCTCATCAACGATCCCGCCCTCGAGCCCATCGCCGACAAGGTGCTGGAGGAACGCCGCCTCTCGATGGAGGACGGCCTGACGCTGTTCAGCACCCGCGACGTCCCGGCGGTCGCGCGCCTCGCCGATCTGGTGCGCCAGCGCCGTGTCGGGGACAAGGCGTACTTCGTGCACTCGCTGCGCCTGTCGCAGACCAACGTCTGCTACGTCGGCTGCACCTTCTGTGGTTTCCAGCGCAGGTTCGACGAGGAAGGTGTCTGGGACATGGAGCTGGACGACGTGTGGGACTACGTCGACCGGCACTACCACCCCGACCTCACCGAGATCCACATCACCGCCGGGCACCACCCGAAACGGCCCTGGCAGTACTACCTCGATCTGGTGCGCGGCCTCACGGAGCGCTACCCGGGGATCCAGGTGAAGGCCTGGACCGCCGCTGAGATCCACCACTTCACGCGCATCACGCGGCCGCGGCTGAGTTACCGCGAGGTGCTCTCCGAGCTCAAGGAGGCGGGCCTGGTGGCCATGCCCGGCGGCGGCGCCGAGATCTTCGCCGAGCCGGTTCGCAAGCGTATCGCGCGCGCCAAAGTGACCGCCGAGGGCTGGCTGGAGGTGCACCGCACCGCCCACGAACTCGGCATCCCCACGAACGCCACCATGCTCTACGGCCACGTCGAGACGCGCGCGGACCGGCTGGACCACATGATCCGGCTGCGCGAGTTGCAGGACGAGGCCCCCGGCTTCTACTCCTTCGTGCCGCTGGCGTTCCAGCCCGACAACAACCCGCTCGCCCGCGAGCTGGGCACGCGCTTCACGACCGGTCTGGACGATCTCCGCAATCTGGCGGTGTCGCGACTGATGCTCGACAACGTGCCGCACATCAAGGGCTACTGGATCATGATCACCCCGGAGCTCACGCAGGTGACGTTGTCGGCGGGCGTGAGCGACATCGACGGCACCATCAAGGACGAGCGTATCGCGCACGCCTCGGGCGCCGTGACCGAGGCCGGCATGACCGCAGACGAGTTGGTCCGGCTGGTGAAGGACGCCGGCCGCGTGCCCGTTCGGCGCGACGCGCTCTACAAAGAGCTCGAGGTCTACGCGTGAGGCGACGATGGGCCGGGGCGACGCGGGAGCTCCTCCCGTGAGCAGCCGTCCGGACGCCCCGGGGGTGCCCCCGGAGGTGGCGTCGGGCCGTGTCGAGCGCCTCGGCATCGTCTCGTACACGAACGTTGCGCCGCTGCACTGGGGGCTCGCTCCCTGGCAGACGTCGCAGGGGCGCGCGGAGTTCGTGCGGGGCGTGCCAACGGAGCTCAACGCCGCGTTGATGGACGGCGCCATCGACCTCACCCTGATCTCGTCGATCGAGTTCGTCCGCAACCGCGACCGCCTCCGGGCCCTTCCCGACTTCTCCATCGCCACCCTGGGGCCGGTGTACAGCGTGATGCTGTTCCACTGGCGCCCCTGGCAGGACCTGCAAGGCGCGCGCATCGCCGTCACCACCGACTCCGCCACGAGCGTGCAGCTGCTGAGGGTGCTCCTCGAGGCGGACGGCCTGGAGGCCGAGGTGGTCGGGATCGCGCCCGATCTGGACACCATGCTCGCGGAGTGCGACGCGGCACTCCTCATCGGCGACGCCGCGCTGCGCGAGGCGGTGACGCGCCGCGAGCTGGGCGGTCGCCGGCCCTTCGTGACCGACCTGGGCGAGGCCTGGTACCAGCACACCCGGCTGCCGTTCACGTTCGCCGTATGGGCCTCGCTGGACGACCGGCCGCCCTCGGAGATGCTGGTCGCCCGCTTCCGGGCGGCGCGCGAAGCCGGGCTCGGCCGCTTGTCGGAGGTCGCGGCCGTCGAGGCCGAGCGCCTGGGGCTGTCGCATGAGGTGGTGCAACGCTATCTCGCCAACTTCCGCTACTACCTCGAATTGCCCGATCGCGACGGCCTGCTGGCGTTCGCGCACGCCAGCGACCCCGCCTTCGAGGACGCGCAGTTACGGTTCTGGGAACTCTGAGACGGGCCCGTACGTGAACGTCTGGCCCGGTCGGCCCCACCCCCTGGGAGCGACGTACGACGGGGAAGGCGTCAACTTCGCGCTCTACAGCGAGCACGCCGCGGGCGTGCAGCTCTGTCTGTTCGACACCGCCTACGATCCCGAGCCCAGCCACACCCTGGAGCTGAGCGACCGGACCGGTCCGGTGTTCCACGGCTACGTGCCGGGCCTGAAGCCGGGCCAGCGATACGGCTACCGGGTGCACGGGCCCTACGAGCCCCGGCTCGGCCATCGCTTCAATCCGGCGAAGGTGCTGCTCGATCCCTACGCGCGTGCCATCGGTCGCCCCTTGCGCCTGCACGACCGGCTGTTCGGGTACGAGCGCAGCGGTGCCGACGCGGGCCGGGAGCGACCCGACGGCCGCGACGACGCCGCCTATGCGCCGCTCGGCGCGGTGGTCGACGACGCCTTCGATTGGGGCGAGGAACGGCTGCCCACGGTGCCTTTCGAGGACACCGTCATCTACGAGACCCACGTCCGCGGCATGACGATGCTGCACCCAGGCGTCGACGAGGAGTTGCGCGGCACCTACCAGGGGCTCGCCTCCGACGCGGTGCTCGAGCACCTGCTCTCGCTCGGCGTCACGACCGTGCAGCTCCTGCCGGTGCACGCTATCGCGGAGGAGGGTCGCCTGGTGCGCCAGGGGCTGTCGAACTACTGGGGCTACCACCCGCTCGCCTTCTTCGCTCCCGAGCCTCGCTACGCCCGCTCCGGGCCGGTGCACGCGGTGGACGAGTTCAAGAGCATGGTGCGCCGACTCCACCAGGCCGGGCTCGAGGTGATCGTCGACGTGGTCTACAACCACACCGGTGAAGGGAACCACCGCGGACCCACGCTCAGCTTCCGTGGTATCGACAACCGCAGCTACTACAAGCTGAACCCCGGCCGCCCCGAGCTCTACAGGGACTACACCGGCACCGGCAACACCCTCGACCCCGGCAACCCCTACGTCCTGCAGCTCATCATGGACAGCCTGCGGACCTGGGTGCAGCACATGCACGTCGACGGCTTCCGCTTCGACCTGGCATCGGCGCTGGCGCGTGAGTTGTACGACGTCGACATGCTGTCCGCCTTCTTCAAGGTGATCCAGCAGGACCCGGTGCTCTCGGGCGTGAAGCTCATCGCCGAGCCCTGGGATGTCGGGCCCGGCGGATACCAGGTCGGGAACTTCCCCTGGCGCTGGTGCGAGTGGAACGGGCACTACCGGGACGGGGTACGGAGCTACTGGCGCGGCGATGCGGGGCGTGCCGGTGAACTGGCGACGCGCGTCAGCGGCTCGGCCGACGTCTACGGCCGCGGCAGCCGCCGACCCTACGCCTCGATCAACTTCATCACGGCACACGACGGCTTCCCCCTCAGGGACCTGGTCAGCTACGCGCACAAGCACAACGAGGCCAACGGCGAGGACAACCGCGACGGCAGCGACCACAACCTCAGCAGCAACGGCGGGGTGGAGGGGCCGACGCGGGACGCAGCCGTGCTCGACCGCCGCGACCGCCGCCGGCGTAGCCTCATCGCCACGCTGTTGTTGTCTCAGGGCATCCCCATGCTGCTCGGCGGCGACGAGTTGGGACGGACCCAGGGGGGCAACAACAACGCCTACTGCCAGGACAACGAGGTGAGCTGGTTCGACTGGGAGCTCACGGCGCGCGACCACGCCTTCCTGACGTTCACCCGCCGGGCCCTTCAGTTGCGCAGCGAGCACGCCGTGTTCCGCCGCCGCACCTTTCTCGACGGCGAGATCGATGTCGCCTCGGGCTTCAAGGACGTGGCCTGGATCCACCCCAGCGGGCGCGAGATGGAGCAGGGCGACTGGCACGCCGGGGACGATGCGTTCGGCATGCTGCTGTGCGGCGCGGCGCTGCACGAGCGCGACCGGTGGGGCGAGCCACGAACGGACGACTCCTTCCTGGTGCTGTTCCACGGCCGCAGCGAGGGCTGCTTCGTGCTGCCCCGCTCGCCCGAGGGCGACGGCTGGCGACGCGTCCTCGATAGCGTCGAGCCCGGAGCAGGCGACGAACGCCACGAGGCCGGCGACACGGTGCGGATGTCGCCCGACGGACTCAGCGTGTACCGGGCCTCGCAACGCAGCCCGGCGCCGGCGCGCGCAGGAGAGGCGGAAGAAGCGGGAGAGGCCCCCCTCGCCTGAGGGCGTCCTCAGTCCTCCAGCCGGATCCAAGCGGTGACCCTGCGCGAGGCCAGCCTGAGGGCCTCGTAGTCCGAGGCCGTCTGTCGGGTCACGGCGCTCTCCAGCAACCGGTGGACCTCGCGGTCGGCGGAACGCCGCAGGTCCGTGTGCGACGTGCTGGCCTGCATGCGGCGCAGGCTCAGTGCCAGGTGGCGGGCCACCATCGGATCGCCGGCCGCGTTCACGCGAAGCTCCCCGAACAGGTGCTCCAGTAGCTCGCCTACCTCGGGGCGTGGCACGACGAGCCGCAGGGCGCCCCCCTCGTCGGTCATGTAGGAATCGGGGAGGCGACGGCGGGCCAACAGGTTGAGGGCTTCGGACATGCGGTCGATGCAGGTCATGGCCGTGAAGGGGTCGTTCATGCTCGGAGACAGCGCCCGGAGCGCCACCTCGAGGAGCTGATCGAACAGGAAGTAGGGGTCCTGCTGGGGAGTCCGCACTGCGCCGAGAACGTAGTACGGCTCGATCCTGCCGGTGAGCCCGTCACCTGCGTCGGGCGGGTAGATGTCGGCGAGCGGGCCGTCGAGCATGAGGAAGCTGCCCGGCGGGTGGTGCAGCCGCAGCACGGCGTCGTTCTCCCGTGCGAGCTTCACGAGTCCCGTGAGGTCGATGGCCTGTACGTAGCCGGCGCGCGTGGCCCGAACGGTGATCGCCTCCCGGCCGAAGTCCTCCGGTAGCTCGGGCCGGGTCGAGGGGGGCCCGCCCTCGCTATCGGCTTCGGCCTGACCGACACCGGTGCGGTTCCCGCCGGTCTCCTCGTCCTCAGGCTCCTCGTTCTCAGGCTCGTCGTCCTGTGGGAAGGACAGGATCTGCTGCGTCAGGCCGCGGCCAACACGCGCCAGCACATAACTCACCTGGACGCTCTCGGCTGCGTGATGGATGAAGTAGATCAGCACTCCGAGGCTCAGCAGGGTGAGCACCATGGCCACGGCTACGGAGAGATGCGGCACGAAGGACTGGATGCCGAGCTGGGTGTCGGCGCTGCGTACCGTGACGAGCACCATGAGGCAGTACAGGAAGGTGCCGATGAAGGCGCCCAGGACGAGCTGGTTGCCACGGTCGCGCATGAAGTTGCCCACCAGCCGGGGGCCGAACTGTTGCGAGGCCAGCGACAGGCCCACCAGCGTCATGGAGAAGACCACGCCGGTCACCGTGATGAGCGAGCCCGCTACCGTGCTCAAGAGGGAGCGCGCTCCGGCGGGCCCGTTGAGGCCACCGAGCGCCCGGAGGGCGGGCATTCTCGCGAGAGTGATCGAGTGGTCGACCGCGAGGGTGGCGGCTGCCAGCACCAACGCCCCCAAGGCCATGAGCGCGGGGAGGAACCAGTAGCCCGAGCGCAGCCGTTCCAGCCAGCCGAGTAGGCGTACGCTCACGCGTCCCTCCCCTCTACGGGCGGCGGTATCCCCTCCATGCTAGCAGGGGTTCTCCGACCGGGCGCGTGCGCCGTGCCCGTGGTGGCCGATTGTCACAGCACGTAGCGGCTGAGGTCCTCGCTGTCGACGATGCCGTCGAGTTTGCGACGCACGTAGCCCTCGTCGATGGTGACGGTGCCGAGTTCGGTCCCGAAGGACACGTCCTCGAGCACCGTCTCCAGGATGGTGTGGAGGCGGCGTGCACCGATGTCCTCGAGGTCGCGGTTGACGCGCTCGGCGTATTCGGCGATCGCGACGATGCCCGACTCGTCGAACCGGATGTGGGTGCCGTCGACGGCCAGTAGCTCCGTGTACTGCTTGGTGAGGGCGTGGCGCGGTTGGGTGAGGATGCGCTGGAAGTCGCCGGCGCCGAGCTCCTCGAGCTCCACGCGGATGGGGAAGCGCCCCTGCAATTCCGGGATCAGGTCGCTGGGCTTGGAGACGTTGAAGGCGCCTGCGGCGATGAAGAGCATGTGGTCGGTCTTGACGGGTCCCTGCCGGGTGTTGACCTGGGTTCCCTCCACCACCGGCAGCAGGTCACGCTGGACGCCCTCGCCGCTGACGTCGCCGCCGCTGGTGCCCTCGGAGCCGGCGATCTTGTCGATCTCGTCGATGAAGACGATGCCCATGTTCTCGGCGCGGTAGATCGCCTCGCGTCCCACGGCGTCGTGATCGATGAGCCGATCCGCTTCCTCTTCCTCCAGGATGCGGTGGGCGTCACGCACCTGAACGGAGCGCTTGACGCTGCGCTGAGGCATGAGATTCGACAGCATGTCCTGCAGGTTGAGCCCCATCTCCTCCATACCCGGCATCATCACGCCGGCCGACTTCTCGTCCTTCACCTCGATCTCGACGGTGCGCTCATCGAGGTCGCCGGCGTCGAGCAGCGCGCGCATGCGCTCCCTGCCCTCCGTCGTGCCGCCGGGAAGAAGCGCGTCCAGGAGGCGTTCCTTGGCCGCGGCCCGGGCCCTGCCGCGCACTTCCTCCTTCTTCTCGGCCTCCACCATGGCGGTGGCGGAGCGCACCAGGTCGCGCACGATGCCCTCGACGTCGCGGCCCACGTAACCCACCTCGGTGAACTTGGTGGCCTCGACCTTCAGGAACGGAGCCTTCGCCAGGCGGGCCAGGCGCCGCGCGATCTCGGTCTTGCCGACACCCGTCGGGCCGATCATGAGGATGTTCTTGGGGGTGATCTCGGCCTGCAACTCCTCCGGCAGGCGCCGCCGCCGGTAATGGTTACGTAGCGCCACGGCGACGGAGCGCTTGGCCTTGCTCTGGCCGATGATGTGGCGGTCGAGCTCCTCGACGATCTGCAGCGGCGTGAGCTCGGCCGCGTACGCCAGCAGGGTATCGGCGCTCATGCCTGGGCCGCCTCGTTGGCGGCGTCGTCGTCGGACGGCTCGTCGTCCTCTTGGCCGCCGGTGACCAGCACCGTGGCGTTCCCCGAAGTGTAGATGTCGATCTCCGCGGCGATGGCCAGCGCCTTGCGCGCGATCTGTTCGGCGCCGAGATCGGTCTCGCGCAGGAGCGCCGTTGCCGCAGCCTGCGCGTAGGGGCCGCCGGAGCCCACCGCAGCGATCGGCTCGTCCGGTGCGATGACGTCGCCGACACCCGAGAGGGTGAGGATCTGTTCGTCGTCGGCCACGATCAACATCGCCTCCAGGTTGCGCAGGGCGCGATCGGTGCGCCACTCCTTGACGGTGTCGACGGCGGCTTTCAGGAGGTTGCCCTTGGCCGAGGTGAGGTAGCCCTCGAACTTGTCGAGCAGGGTGAAGGCGTCGCTGACGGCCCCGGCGAAGCCGGTGACCACGCGGCCGTCCGCGAGGGCGCGCACCTTGACGGCGCCGCGCTTCACGACGGTCTCGCCGAGGGTGACCTGGCCGTCCCCCGCGATGGCGGTGATGCCGTCCTTGTGGACGGCCACGATGGTAGTACCGTGCATGCGCTTCATACGCCCCGCAGCGTATCAGAGCGCCGGAGGCGGCCGGGTATCCGTCGCGCGGCGCGTGGTGGCCACCGACGCGGGGGGCGCGCGGGGGGTAGCATGGCGCCATGCGAGCGCACGAGTTCGGAGGGGGTTGGCTGGAGCTGACCGTCGGTCCGATGTTCGGCGGCAAGTCCGAGGAGTTGATCCGTCGGGTCAACCGGGCGCTCATCGCGCGGCAGTGCGTGCAGGTGTTCAAGCCCGCCATCGACGAGGGGCGGTTCCTCGATTCAGCTCTCGTGGCCCTGGCGCTCGAGCTCGCCGACGCGGGGACGCGGGTACTGATCGCGGGTCTCGACCTGGACTTCCGTGGTGAGCCGTTCGGCCCCATCCCGGCCCACGTCGACGACCCTTTCGTGCTGGTGGGGGCCGCCGAGCGTTACGAGCCGCGTTGCCGGGCGTGCCACACGGTGGCGCGCTCGGCCCGGCTCATGCCACTGTTCGACCTAGCACGTTAGGTCCTCGGGGTGTCGACGGTGATCGAAGTGACGCTCCTGGGGGGTCCACACATTCGCGTGGACGGCCTCGAGGTGACGCTGGGCTCGCGCAAGGCGGTCGCGCTGCTGGCCTACCTGGCTCTGAATCCCGAGGGGGCGACGCGCGAGCAGCTCGCCGAGTTGCTGTGGACGCCAGGAAAGCTGGGCAGCGTGCGCCAGGCGCTTTACGAACTGCGCAAGCTGCCGGATGCGGATGCGTGGCTCGAGGAGCGTGAGGGGCGCGTGCGCGTGCGCGCGTCCACGGATGTGGAGGCCTTCGAGGACGCCGTCGCAACGGGCGAGCACGGCGAGGCGCTGGAGTGCTGGGGTGGTCCGCTGCTCGCCGGTATCGACAAGCCCGGTGCCGGGCCGTTCCGTGAATGGCTGGCCGTGGAGCAGGCGCGCCTGGATATGGCCCGGCTCGAGGTCATGCAGCTTCGTGCCGCCGAGCTCGAGCGCGAGGGGCTAACAGCGGACGCCCTTGCCATGGTGGACGCCCTCCTTGCCGCCGATCCGCTCAACGAGACGGCCTACCGCAGCGCCATGTGGTTGCACTACCAACTGGGACACCCCGCCGAGGCGGTGGCTGCCTTCGAGCGCTGCCGGGGGGTGCTTCGGCGCGAGCTCGACGCGGCGCCGCTGCCCGTCACCATTGAGCTGGCCGACGCCATCGGCCGCGGCTTGCCGCTCCCGGTCCACGCTGCCGTGCAGGCGCTGCCCGACCGGCTCCAACGCCTCCTCCAGGCGGTGGCGGTGGGGCGCGGGGAGCTTGGAGCGGCGGCGCTGGCGCACACCCTCGAGCGCGACCCCTACGAGGTTGCCGCCGGCCTGGTAGAGCTCGAGCGCCGGCGCCTGCTCAATGCCCACCACGGCGTGGCGCGCCACATCCTGTATGACACGGCGACCACCACGCCAGCCCCCGTGGCGCGCCTGATGCACGAGCGCATCGCACAGTGGCTCGAGGCCGACGGGGCCGGACCCGGTGCCGTGGCGCGCCACTGGCTCGGTGCCCACCGCCCGGACCGCGCCGCGCCGCTGTTGCTGGAGGCCGCGGAGGCCGCCGCCGCCGAGGGGGATCCGGGCGCTACGCTGCGGCGCTGCTACCGTGCCTTGTGGGCCGCCGAGGGCGAGCCGCGGGTGAGCCTGCGCGCCCTGTTCCTACTGGAGGGGGCCGCGGCGCAACGCCAGGAGCTCGAGACGCAAGAGGCCGCCCTCGGCGCGGCCGAGCGCATCGCCCGGAAGGGGCAGGACGACCGCGACCTGATCGAGGTGCGGTTGCGCCGGTCTCGGCAGCGACTGGCGCAGGGGCGTGTCGAGGACGGCCTGGAGCTGGCCCGGCGCGCCCTGGACGCCGCGGAACGCGTGTCCGACGCGCGCCTGATCAGTCGCGCCCGCAACGGCTTGGGCGGCGCACTGTTCTACGCAGGCCGGATGGAAGAGGCCGAGGACGCCTTCGCGTCCAACCTCGATGCCGACAACGCCACGGAGCAATTTCGCGCCCGCAACAACCTCGGCGCCATCGCGGGCATGCGCGGGGACTTCGCGCGCTCCTACCAGCACTTCGAGGTGGCGCTCACGCTGGCGCGCAGCGAGGGGCGTCGCGACGACGTCGGCGCCTGCCTCAACAATCTGGCGGCGACCGCCGAGCGCATGGCGCTCTACCGCCGCGCCGCGCAGCACCTGGAGGAGGCACGCCAGCTCGCTCGAGATCGCGGCAACCAGGCCTACGAGGCGCGGCTGCTGGCGAATCTCGCCGCGGTGTACGTCAAACAGGGGGCGCTGGGGCCGGCCTGGAACACGGCGGCGGAGGTGGAGGAGATGGCGACGGAACGCGGGGACGACCGCATGCGGGCTCAGGCGCTCGAGCTGCGCGCCGAAGTCGCCCGGCACTGCTTCGCCGACGAACGCGCCGAGGCGCTGTTCCTCGAGGCCGAGGGCATCGTGCGGGGCCTTGGGGACGAGCGCAAGGCGCGACAGTTGGCGGGGCAGCTGGCCGTCATGAGGGAGGCGGCCGCGGCGCCCATGGAGCGCGCCGAGGACGTGCTGACGGCCATGGAGGATGCCGGCCAGCAGGACCTCGCCGCCTGGTTGTGGCTGGAGTGCTCCCTTCGGGCTCCCGATGCCGCCGACGCCGCGCGCTACGCGGAGCGTGGCGCCGCGGCTCCGGGCAACCCGCACCGGGCGAGCCTGGCCCGGGGGGCCCGCGCCTGGGCCCAGTGGCGCGCCGGTGCGGCCGGCGCCGCGGCGGAGCTGGCGCGCGCCGCCGACGCTCTCGAGTCGCTCGGGGCCGTCGAGGCGACGCTGATGTGGCGGCTGGCGGCGCGGGCGGCGTCCAGCACCGAGGACGCGGACGCCGCCCGCGAGCGCGAAGCCGCGCTCACCGCGGCCCAGGCGCCGGGGTTGCCCGCGCTCCTGCGCCGATCGCTGGCCGCTTGACGGGCGCTTGACGGCGCCCGACTACGCTCCTAACACACCACCCCACCGCACCGGCGCCGCCCGCGCCAGCCTTAGGCACCTGAGGACGAGCGAGCAACGCCACTTCGCCGATCTCGAAGGGTTGCTCGACTTCCTCCATCGCGGGGCGTCCCGGCGACCGCCGGCGCCTGGCCCCCCGACGCGCCCTCCCTCACGATCGATGTCGAAACCTGCGAGTCACGGGATGCCGGCGTGGCCCCCGTCCGACGCCGCGCAGCCCCATTGACGGGCGCTTGACGGGCCTGCCCTAGGCTCGCACGCAAGCACGAACGTTGCGCCAACCTCGGCGAGCCCCGGCCGCCGAGGCTCCTGGGAGGGAGATCCGATGCCCAAGCTCTACCTCGGTGAAGCCCTAGGTCTGATCGGCAAGACGCTGCCGTTCCTGTGGATCAGGCTCGGCAGTTACCTGGTCCTGGGCGTGGCCCTGGGCGTCTACTTCGGCGTGCTGGGCGGGGTCGCCTGGTTGCTCGGTCGCCTCTGGGCGCCGCTCGGCTTCCTGGTGTTCCTCATCGCCTTCGTCGGCGCCATCGGCGTGGTGCGTTGGGCCAGCCGCTACTACTTCTACCTCCTCAAGGCCGCCCACACCGCCGTCATGACGGAGTTCATCACCCAGGGGCGGGGGCCGCAGGGCTCGCAGGTGGCCTACGGCAAGGAGCAGGTCATGACCCGCTTCCGCGACACCAGCATCCTGTTCGCCGTCGATGTGCTGGTGGACGGCATCGTCAAGGCCATCGTCCGCACCTTCACGCGCATCGCGGGGATCCTGCCGATCCCCGGCATCCAGGGGATCGGCCGCCTCATCGAGCGCGTGGCCGTGATGTCCACCACCTTCATCGACGAGGCGGTGCTGTCGCGCGCCTACAAGGAGCGCGAGCAGAACGTCTGGAAGGTCGCCCAGGACGGCGTGGTGCTCTACGCCCAGGCGTGGAAGCCGATCCTCGCCAACGCCGTGGTGCTGGCCCTGATCGGGTACGTCGAGTTCGTGCTGTTCCTGATCGTGCTGGGACTCCCGGCGGTCGCCATCGGTGCGGCCCTGCCCGGCCTGCGCCTGGCGCTGGGCATCGGCGTCATCATCGGTGCCTGGATGCTCAAGCTCGCGCTGGCCGACGCCTTCTCCCTCGCCGCCACGCTCATCGCCTACCACCGGGCCACCGAGGGGCTCGCGGTGGACGAGGAGTGGAAGGCGAAGATCGCCGGCGTCAGCAACAAGTTCCAGGAGCTCGGGCGCAAGGCGGCGGAGGCGGTCCGTGCTTCTCCCGGCGGCGCCGAGTCACAGCGCCCCGCCCCCCCGACGGGCGCGGCGACGGCCGCCGCCGGCGCGGATCCTGCGGCCCGCGGGTCCGCGAGCCCCGGCGGTGGCGCCACGGCGCTCCCCGCCGACGACGAGCCCCGGGCGCCCTCGCCATCGCCCGCGACCGGTCCGACCGGCGCGGACCAGGGCGAAGACCGGGAGCGTTGAGCCATGGGCAAGAAGCTCGCCATCGGATGCCTCAGCGTCTTCGTGGTGCTGTTCCTGGCCGGCGGCATCTTCGCCTACGTGCGTTTCGTGCGCCCCGCCCAACAGGCCTTCGCCGCCGCCAAGCAGGTGGCCGCCTTCCAGTCGCTGGACCGCGACGTGCGCGAGCGCGGGGACTACCAACCCCCCGCGGACGGCGTGCTACAGGCCGACCAGGTGGAGCGCTTCGTGGCCGTCCAGTCCGCCATCTCTGGTGACCTCCAGGGACGCGTGGACGAGCTCGATCGTCGCTACAAGGCCCTCCACGACAGCGGTCGAGAGCCCGGCTTCCGGGAGCTGGCGCGCGCCTGGTCCGACGTCGCGGGCCTGCTGGTGGAGGCCAAGCGCAGCCAGGTGAGTGCCCTCAACCGCAATAGCTTCTCCCTCGCGGAGTACGCCTGGGTGCGCGGGCAAGTCCTACGGGCCGCCGGTTACGCGGTGTATCGTGTGGACCCATCGCAGCTCGCCTCGGGGCGGGGGAACGTCCCCGTCGAGGAGGCACCCGTGCCGGCCGCCAACGTGGAGCTGGTGGCCCCCCACGCCGAGGCGCTCGACGCCGCCTTCGCCCTCTCGGTCTTCGGCCTGTGACGTCCCTGGCGCCCCCGGCGCCCGCCCCCCGTTCCGGCGCCGCCGAGCGCCCGCCATCCGTTGGAGGGAGACCCCGATGACACGACGCCCCCCTCGCCATCACGTCCGTCCGGCCGCCGGCGCCGGATCGGTTCGGCGCTGGGCCCGCCTCCTCGCGGTGCTCGTGCTGCTGGTCGCCCCCACCGTGGCCACCGCGCAGGGCGACGCGTCGGGGCGTCCGGTGTGGCTGCAGGACCTGGACCGTTACGTCGCGATCGTGCGCGCAGGGGTCGACGACACCGAGCCCGGGCGCCGGTCGCTCGATGATCTGAGCCTCGAGCTGGCGATGGAGGAGCCGGATGCCATCGTCGACTGGGTGCGGAGCCACGTCGCGTACCAACCGTACGCGGGGGTGCTGCGCGGGCCCGAGGGCACCATCGTCACCGGTGCCGGCAACGCCTGGGATCAGGCCCTGCTCCTCGCCACGCTCCTCAAGGACGCGGCGTTCGACGCCCGCATCGCCTACGCACGGTTGCCCGAGGGTGCCGCGGCGCGCCTGCTGGCCGCGGTCGCGGCACCGCCGAGCGCGGCGCCCGACGTCGCCGTCCCGCTGGGAGAGCTCGGCACGGTCTTGGGCTTCGATCCGGACCAGGCCGAGGCCTGGATCGCCGAAGCCGACAGGCAGCTCGGCGAGCTGCGGGACCGGAGCGATGCCATGGCGGATAGCCTGCTCGCGGCGCTGGAGGGCGCGGGCGTCGAGATCGGCGGCGACGCGTCGGAGCGGGCCGCGCTGCTCGCCGACGCCGAGGACTACGCGTGGGTCCAGGTGCGGCTTCCGGGCGGCGACTGGCGCGACGTGCACCCCGCGTTCCCGGAGGCGCCCTCGGATCTCTCGCTCGAGCCCGCCGGCGTCCTCGAGGACGCCGTGCCCCCCGAACACCAACACCGCCTGCGTATCGAGCTGGTGCTCGAGCAGCGCCTGGGCGACCGCCTGGAGGAGAAACCCCTGATGCAACCGTGGGAGCGCCCCACGGCCAACCTCTTCGGTCTTCCGCTCACCATTGACATCTCCGCCGACGGCATGGACGACGCCGCCTACGCCGCCGGCGACGCCCAGGCCGTGCTGGACGCCACGCACTTCTTCGCCCCCAGTTTCAACGGGGCGTTGCCCCCAGGGGGCAAGGTCTTCGACCTCGCCGGGCGGGTCGTGCCGCCCGACGCCGCCGGGAACGTCGCCGCGGCGCTCTTCCAGACCGTCTCAAACGCAGCCAACAAGGCCGCGAGCGCCCTGGGCGACCTGGGCGGCAACGACGCCGAGGACGACGCCGGCGCGATGGCGTTGGCCTCCGTGTTCGTGCGCTACACGCTCATCCTCCCGGGCGGCGAGGAGCGCAGCGTGCGGCGCGACCTGCTCGATCGGGTGGGCGCCGCCAACCGCGCCCGCGGGAGCAGCGCGTTCGGCAACGACATGAGCGAGATCGACATGCTCGAGGCGCTACAGGGAAGCACCACGCTCATGGCCATGACCGGCTCGTTCAGCGAGGCGTACAGCCTCCGGCGCGCCCTGGACGCCACCGTGGCTGTGCGTGACGAGCTTGCCCGCATCGACGAGGCGCTGCGCTCCGACTCGTTCCGGAGCTACCGCCCCACCACGGAGCTCGCCGACGCCACGCGCCCCATGGCGCACGTGCGGCTGTTCGACCTCTTCGATGCCGGGACCGCGCCCGAGGGCGCGGTGGTCTTCCGTCCCGCACCGACGCTGGTGGCGTTCGAGCAGCACTGGCCCCAGGGTCGCGACGTGGTCGACGTGATCGCCAACCCCACGAGGGCGCTGACCATGGGCGAAGACGGCCCGGCGCCGTTGCCGCGGGAGGTCCTGCGGCGCGGTGTGTGGGAGACCCGCACCGAGGGGCTCCCGCTGGCGGGCGACGGGATCGCCCGCCACGGCGCCTTCGACAGCGTCGCGGCGGCGCTCGACGATGGCGCGACGCTCGCGGTGGTGCGCGACGCAGCGCGCCTGCCGGGCGACTGGCCCGCGCGGAGCCGGGCCGCCGCGGCGCGCGATATCGAGGCGGGGTACGTGGTGCTCTTGCCGGAGGGTCCGCCGGCCGACGGTCGGGAGCCGGCTTGGTTCCGCGTCGACCCCGGGCGCGGCGTGGCCCTGGGGCTCGCCGGCGCGGGTCGGGGGCAGGAGGCCACCGAGTACCTGGTGACCGAGACGCTCAGCTTCTTCAACGACTACGCGGGCATCGCCCTGATGGTCCGCGACCTCCACGCCTGCGACGCGAAGCCGAAGCTGAGCGAGAGGGTGTGCTGCCTGATGGAGGTCTACGTCAACAACGTGATCGTGGGGATGCCCCTCGGGGCGGCCGTCGGCGGCGCCTTCGGCGTGGCCGGCAGCACCATGCTGACGGCCATGAGCGCGGCCAACGCGGTCCCGAACTTCGCGGCGAACATGGGCGTCTGCGAGGTCATCGACCCAACGAATCTCGATGACCTGTGAGGGTAGGGGCGCCATGACCAAGGGCCTCCCGCAACACCAGACGGGTCGCCGATCCGGCACCCACGATGGCGGGGCCGGGCGCGCGCGGGAGACGTTCGGCTTCGCCCGCTGGTTGCTCGTGCTGATCGTCGGCGTGACGATGGGCGCGGCGTACGCCCAGGACTGCACGCTCGAGACCGAGCCCAACGACGTGCCGGCCGACGCCGACACGCTCGAGGGGCACGCCTGCCTGGTGGGCGAGATGGCGGGGCAGGACCAGGATGCCTACCTCTGGACCGTGACCGAGGAGGACGCCGCCACGCCCTGGGTCGTCGAGACCGAGGGGATCGCGGGTCAGGTAACCAAGGTCGACCTGTTGCGCGTGGCCTTCGCCGACAACGGTCGCGACGTGACCGGCGTCGAGACCCTCGGCAGCTTCGGAACGAGTGACGGCAGCCTGCAGGCCGGCCCCCCGTTCCTGATCGCTCCCGGGCGCTACGTCCTGGGCGTCTCCAAGAGCGGGGGCGAGGGTCAGTACGTCGTCCACCTGCGGCCGGGGGAGGAGCTGCGGCGCGGCCGCCGCCCGGGCCAGGGGGCCGGCCCGGCGGAGAACGCGTTCGCGCACTTTGGCGTGCTGGACGGGGAGCTCGAGCTGGATTGGACGGTGGCGGCCGACGGCCCACCGAGCCGCTGGGACATCGAGCTGCGTACGGCCCTGGGCGAAGCGGCGACGCTGGTGCTGAGCGCGCCGGACGGCGCCACCGTGGCGGAGGCCTCTGCGGACGCGTTGGGCCGGGCAGCACTCCGGTCGCTGGGGCCCGGGGCCGGCGACTACCGCATCGTCGTGCGCGGCGCCTCCGGCGGCGCGCCCTACACGCTGGCCGCCGTGCCGACGGGCGTGCTCACCGACGGCGACGAGGTGGAGCCCAACGACGACTGGAGCCAGGCCAACGTGCTGACCCTGGACCGTCCGATGCACGCCGCCGGCCCGGGCTCGGACACCTTCGTCCTCGACGTGCCGCCCGAGCGGCTCGGGCAGACCTTCGACCTGAACGTCGGCGGCCAGGCGAACCTCGATGTCCGCCTGTTCGACGCCGATCGGCGCCCCCTGCAGGAGCGCCGCGGGACCTCGGGCGCGTTGCGCGGCCTGGTGCTGGATCAGGGGCGCTACTTCGTCACGGTGCGGGCACCGGACGACGGGGGTTACACCCTCTCCTTCGCGGGCGCGGCCCCCCCCGAGGAGGGCAGCGAGAGCGAACCCAACGACGCGCTCGTGGCGGCCGATCCGCTCTCGGACGCGCGGACCGTGCGCGGCGAGTTGCAGCCCCAGGACAAGGATGTCTACCGCTTCACCGTCGGCGCACCCACGCAGCTCTGGCGCATCCAGGCGGTGGGTCCGGGCGTGCGCACGCTCGCCACCTACGACGCCGGGGGCGCGCGCCAGGCGTCGCAGCGCGGTGAAGGGCGCATCCGACTGGACAACCTGGTGCTGCTGCCGGGGGAGCACTACATCGAGGTCACCGGCGACGAGGGGCGCTACGCGCTGCGCGCGCTGCCGATCGGGCCCGTGCCGGAGGCCGATCGGGCCGCGGCTGCGCCGCCGCTCGACGACGAGCCAGCGCTCGAGCCGGCGGCCGCGGCGCCGCCATCCGAGCCCGAGGCCATCGAGCCCGCGGGTCCGCCACCGCCCCCCGGGCTGTCCGAGCTCGAGCCCAACGACGATGAGAGCCGCGCCGAGCTCTTGGAGTCCTCGGTCGTGCGCGTCGGAGCGCTCCCCGGCCAGGACGACGTCGACATGTACCGCTTCTACCTGGCCAGCGACCAGTACCTGCGTATCGAGGCGGTACCGCCCGCCGACGGCAGCGTCTTCTTCGACGTGCCTGAGGTGGGCATCCGGGCGCAGCCCGGCGCGCTCGGCGAGAGCGCCGTGCTCGAACGCCGTTTTCTCGCGGGCAACTACTTCCTGCGTCTGCGCCCGGACATCGCGTCGGACGGGTACTACCAGCTGCGCATGACGCAGCTCGACCCCCTGGCGCTGCCCGCGGACGCCGAGCCCAACGACGACGTCGCCACGGCCAACCGCCTGCCCGCGGACCTGGTCGTTCCCGGTCGCGTAGGCGAGATCAACGGCGACGACTTCTACACCCTCCCCACCTTTGCCACCGCCACGACGCTGCATGTCGAGCTCGAGAACGACGATGCGGGGGTGCGGCTCGCGCTGCTGGGCGAGGGTGCGCCGCGTCTCGACGGGGGCGAGCCGGGCGCCTTCGATGCCGAGCTTCCGGCGGACACCCCGCTGGCGCTGCGCGTGTCGGGGCGCGGTCGCTACCGCATGACACTCGCGTTCGGGGCTGAGGTCGACCCCTCCCAGCTCCGGCCGCCGGAAGGCGACACCCGCACCAGTGCCAGCTTCGCGCAGCCCGACTCCCGCGTGGCCGCGTACTGGCACGAGGGCCAGGTGTGGACCGGCGAGCTCACCCTGGAGAACGGGGCGGACCGCGCGCAGAGCTACGCGCTCCAGGCCGCGTCCAGCAATGTGGACTTCATCCCCGAGGTGCCGGCCACGTTCGATCTCGGCCCCGGCGAGCGCGGCAGCGTACCGGTGACGGTGCGCATCGCGCCCGACGCCCGCGACGACCAGCCGGTACGCATCACCGTGGGCGCGCGAAGTGAGATCGGCTTGGTGACGGCCGCGGCACGGATCGCTCCCGCCTGCGAGGCGCCGCCGGTGGCGCCTCGCCCGTCGTGGGCGCTGCCGGAGCCGCTGCTCGGACGCCTGGACGTGGCCTGGACGGGGTTGGGTGCGTCCGTGGTGGACGACTCCGGCCGCGACGCCGAGCTCTTCGACGGGCGCACCTCCCCGGCGACCGGCGTGCACCACGCCGTGGGGGAGTCCGTGACGATCGACCTCGCGGGGGACGAGCCGATCCTCCTGGCAGGTACCACCCTTCACCCCCAGGCGGGCTCGGCCGTCCGGCGCCAGCTCCGCGACTTCCGGGTCCTCGTCTCACTCGACGGCTCGAGCTTCACGCCCGTTCTCGAGGGGCGTCTGTCCGCCGCCCGCGTCGAGCAGGCGTTCGTGTTCGAGGAGCCGGTGCCGGCGCGTTACGCGCGCCTCGAGTACGGTGCCGACCAGGGTGGCCGCACCGATGGTTCCCTGGGGGAGTGGAAGCTCATCGCGGCCGAGGACGCGCCGCTGCCGGCCGCCAACCTCGCCGATCCCGCCCTTGGCGGCCACGTGGTGTGGTCGGACCCGTTGGTGCCGCAGGCGCGCGGCCACGCCAGCCTTCTCGACGAGGAGGCCAACCGCCCCAGCGTCGACGGGCGCGGCGTCGACGCGGCCGTGTGGGTGGTGGGCTTCCAGCACGACCGCGCCGGCCAGGTCGCGCGCCTCGAGTGGGCGGAGTCGCCCGACAGCCGGCCCGAAGGACAGTTCCAGGACGTGGTGGTGGAGGCAAGCCTCACCTCCCCGGTGGGCCCGTGGCGCCCGCTCGCCTCCTGGGAGTTGCAGCGGGATGCTGCGGGAGTCGCCGTCCTGAGCCTCGACGAGCCCATCTGGGCCCGGTACCTGCGGTTCACCGCCCGCGGCCAGCAGGAGGGTGCGCGCACGCTCTTCCCGCCCGACACGCTGCGGGTGATCGAGCGCGCGGCGGGGGACGGCTACCGCTCCATCCTCGGCGAGTGGGGGCAGTACCGGCGGGAGGCGGCCTACGAGTGGACGCGCGACCGCGCCCCCGCCGCCGCCGTGACCGAGGCCGATGACAACGACACGCGGGAGGCGGCCCAACCCCTCGCCACGGGCGAGGTCGCGGAGGGCACGGTGGCGGTCGCCGAGGACGTGGACTGGTACCGCGTGACGGTGCCAGACGGGCAGAACCACCTTGAGCTGCGGCTCGAAGGCGACCCCACCATCGCCTACATCTACGACCTGACCGACGCGGACGGTGCACCGGTGCCGTACGAGGAGTCGGCGGACGGCGACGCCGTGGTGCTACGCGCCTTCGTCGAGCCGGGCACGTACGACCTCCGGCTGTCCGAACCCAAGCGCTCGGTGATCTTCGCCTGGGACACGAGCGGAAGCGTGGGGCCGTACACGCCCATCACCTACGCCTCGCTGGCGCGCTTCGCCCGCGACCTGGACCCGGAGCGGGAGTACGTGCAGCTCCTGGCCTTCAACGACCCGGCGCCGATCTGGTTGCTGCCCTACTGGAGCGCCGATCCCACCCGCGCGCAGCAGGCGATCAACGACTTCGATCGCGACGCCGATTCGAGCAACTCCGAGCTCGCCCTCCTCACCGCCAGCCGGGCGCTGTCCCAGCGCGAGGGCACGCGCGCCGTGCTGTTCATGACCGATGCGGAGTCCCCGGGCTACGCGCTGACGCCCGCGCTGTGGCGCAGCCTGGAGCAGACGCGGCCGCGCGTATTCACCTTCGAGATCAGCACCTCCGGCTCGGACTACTCGCAGGACCTGATGCAGTCCTGGGCCGACGTGAACCACGGCTTCTACGACTACGCCCGCAACGTGGGCGATTTCGACGTCGGCTTCGCGCGGGCGAGCTGCCTGCTCCGGCGCCCCAAGCGCTACCGCGTCGAGGTCACCACCAGTGCCGAGACGCCGCCCGGGCCCGGGAAGATCCGCGTGGTCGCGGGAGCGGGCGCGACGCTGCCGGCCGTAGAGGTCATCCTCGACGCCTCGGGCTCGATGGGGAAGAAGCTCCCCGACGGCACCTCGCGGATCGACGCGGCGCGCGGTGTGCTGAGAGACTTCGTGTCGGAGGTGGTGCCCGAGGGCACGCCCTTCGCGCTGCGGGCCTTCGGGCACATCAAGCCGTCGTCGTGCGAGACCCGGCTGGAGATGCCGCTCGCGCCCCTCGACGCCGGGGCCGCCTCCGACGTGATCGATGCCATCGAACCCAAGCTGCTATCGCAAACGCCGCTGGCGGACTCCATCGCCGCCGTGGCCGAGGACCTCGAGGGCGCGCCAGCGGGCGGCACGCTGCTGCTGCTCACCGACGGCGAGGAGTCCTGCGGGGGCGACCCTGCGGCGGCGCTGGTCGCGCTTCGAGACGCGGGCGTCGACGTTCGGCTCGCCATCGTGTCCCTGGGTCTGGAGGAGGATGCCGCGAGGGGCCGCTTCGGCGCCCTCGCCGAGGCGGCCGGGGGCAGCTACGTCGACGTCACCGGTGTGGATGCGCTGCGCGCATCCGTGACGGAGGCGGCGCACCCGGCCTTCGACGTCCTCTCGGCCGACGGGGCGGTCGTCGCGTCGGGCCGCGTCGGGGGGGACGCCGTCGAGGTGCCGGCGGGCGTCTACCGTGTGGTGGTCGGCGGCGCGCCCGCGTTCGAGGACGTGCGCGTCGGGGGGGACGCGTCCGTCGAGCTCGAGCTCGCCGCCCGTTGACAGCCCCGCGGGCCGGCCACGGCCGGCCCGCGGGGGGCGTTCGGACTCGTACGCGTTTCGGGGCTAGAACTCCGTGCGGATGGCCCCCACCACCTGATCCACGGCCGCGTTGGAGGCCTCGGCCAGCAGCGGGCCTACCTCCGGATCGTCGTAGGCGATGCGGCCGGTGGGGATGCGGTTCACCGCTACGTTGGGGTTGGAGGCGTCGCCGGCGCCGGTCATCGACACCACCACCTCGCCGGTGATGATGTCCGTGGCGCGCACGTCCACCTCGACCTGGGCCGTGGTGGAGCCCAGCGTCACGCCCAGAAGGCTGACCGTGGGCTTCGCGATGGTGGCGCGCGTGACCACCCCGGTCACCACGTAGCCGGCGCCGGCGGCCTCCGCAAGCGCCACGGGGTCGAGGGACTCTAGCCCCTGTTGCGCGATCAGATCCTGCAGCTCGCTGCGCTCGACGATGGTGTAGCAGCCCGAGGCCTTCATGCGGGTGATGAGCCGCGCCGTCGCGGCCGACTCCACCCCGGTCACCGTGGTGCCGTACTGGGAGGTGGTGTTGTCGAACTCGAAGATCGCCACCACGGGGATCTCGCTGCTGGCGCAGGCCTCCGGACCGGCGTCCTCGACGGCTGCGGCGTCCTCAGCCTCCGTGGACGGCGCCTCCGTGGCGGTGGGCGCGCAGGCGGCGAGGAGCACGACCAACAGGGGTATCACGGTCAGTGCTATACGGCGTGGCATCATGGCTCTCCTTTCGGCGACCGTAGCCTACATGTGGGTCGTCAACGCCCCGTCAAAGTGCCCGGGAACGCGGCCGTCAGCGGACGGACAGCGGCCTGCGGGCCAGCACCCCCACGTTGCCGCGCGCTCTGGTAGCGGATCTCGTACGCCCCGGGATCCGTGGGTACGTCGATGGTGAGCGGCCACCCCGCCGAGGTGTAGGTGTACGTTCCGGACGCCCCCTCGGACGCCTCGCCCGGCACGATGATCACGTAGTCTTTCGGGCCGTTCGGGCCGGTCCAGACGACGTGGAAGACGCTGCCGACGAAGACGGCGTCGTCGATGACCTTCAGCGTGGCCGGGTTGGGGGTGACGGTCAGGGTGCGGCGGGCCGCGACGGTGCCGGCGCTCAGGTAGCGCAGTTCGAGCGTGCCGGCGTCCAGTGGGGCGACGGCGCCGAGATGCTCGACGCCCTCCACGTAGCCGATGAAATGCCCTCGGGCGTGGTCCAGGACACCGGGTTGCGCCGTGACGACGACGTCGCCGGCCACGGGCTCACCCTTCCACGTCACCGCGTACTCGGCGTTGACGAAGGTCGCCGGGCCGGAGAGGTGTTGGCCGCTTTGGGGGCGAGATCGAACCCGATGACGCGCAGCTCGACGGCGGGCTGCATCGCCCCGAGTTTCGCCAGCGCGGCCGTCAGGTCGCCACCGCAGGACTCCTCCCCGTCGGTGACGAGGACGATCATGCGCTGTCCCGACCCGGCGCTGAAGTCGCCGACCGCGGCCAGCAGAGAGCCGACGATCGGCGTCGCTCCCCTGGCCTTGACGGTGCCTACGCTGGTCTGCAGGCTTGCCTCGTCCACACCCGAAAGCGGCACGAAGAGCTTCGTCTCGTCGCACGCGCCGGGTGCCAGGGTGTCCACGGTGGAGCCGTAGATTCTCAGGCCGACGTCCGTCGCTCTAGCGCGCCGGCACCCTGGGGTAGCATGACGGCATGCTAGCGCACGCCTTTGGTGGAGGCTGGATCGAGCTGATCGTCGGCCCCATGTTCAGCGGTAAGTCCGAGGAGCTCATCCGGCGCGTCAACCGCGCGCTCATCGCCAGGCAACGGGTCCAGGTGTTCAAGCCCGCGATCGACGATCGTTACGTGCCGGAGGCGGTTGCCTCGCACGACGGTCGCTCCCTGAAGGCGATCCCGGTCGACGACACCGCCGGCGTCCGGCATTTGCTCGCCGACGAGACGCAGGTGGTGGCGGTGGACGAGGGCCAGTTCTTCGACGACGCGCTGGTGGGGCTGGCGCTCGAGCTCGCCGATGCCGGCAAGCGCGTCATCGTGGCCGGGCTCGACCTCGACTTCCGGGCAGAGCCGTTCGGCCCCATGCCTACCCTGCTGGCGCAGGCCGAGGTGGTGGAGAAGCTGACGGCGATCTGCTCGTGCGGACGCGCCGCGACGCGCACGCAGCGTCTCATCGGCGGGCGCCCGGCCCACTACGACGATCCGGTCATCCTGGTGGGGGCGTCGGAGCGATACGAACCGCGCTGCCGCAGCTGCCACGTCGTTCTCAAGGAAGCGCGCGACACCCCGCTGTTCGACCTGGCATCGTAGCGCTCAGGGCTGGATGCGGCTGCCGTCGCGGGGGAAGGCGCGCGCGAAGCGGACGTTGGGGATGCCCAGCAGCAGGGCCGTGAGGCGCTCGGCGCCGGCCGCGAAGCCGCCGTGGGGCGGCATGCCGTGGCGGAACACGTCGAGGTAGCCGCGGAAGGCTTCCGGGTCCATGTGCCGCTTCTCCAGCTCTCCGAGCAGCATGGCGTGCTCGTGCACGCGCTGCCCTCCGGAGGTGATCTCCACGCCGCGGAACAGCAGGTCGACGCCGCGCGTCAGCTCGCTGTCGGGCTCGGGGTAGGTGTAGAAGGGGCGCGCCGCCTGCGGGAACTTGGTGACGAAGACGAAGTCGCTGCCGTGCTCCTCGCGCGCCCAGCGGCCCAGCAGGCGCTCGGCCTCGGGGTCGAGGTCCTTCCCCCCGGTGCGGTGACCGTAGCGCTCGGCCACGAGCTCGCGGGCCTCGAGGAGGGGGATGCGCGGGATGGCCGGGTCCAGCGGGGGCGCCGCCGCCTCCATGAGCTCGAGCTGGGGAGCGCAGCGCTCGGCCACGCGCGCCATCATCGCCTTGAACAGACCCTCCTGCAGGTCCATCACCTCTCCCTCGTCCCGGATGAAGCCGAACTCCACGTCGAGCGACAGGTACTCCGCCAGGTGCCGGGTGGTGTGGCTGGGTTCGGCGCGGAACACCGGGGCGACCTCGTAGACACGTTCGTACACCGCGACCATGATCTGCTTGTAGAGCTGCGGCGATTGCGCCAGGTAGGCGCGCTTGCCGTAGTAATCGACCTCGAAGAGGTTGGCGCCGCTCTCGGCGCCCGCCGCCACCAGCTTGGGGGTGAAGATCTCGGTGAAGTCGCGGGCATCGAGGTAGGCGCGGAAGGCGCTCACCAGCTCGGCCTGCACCTTCAGCGCCGCCTGCGCCTTGAGCCCGCGGACGGTCATGTGGCGGTACTCCAGGAGGGTCTCGGGGTTGGCGTGCCACTCCTCCTTGGAGATCTCCACCGGGGGCGGGGTCAACGCGCGGCTCAAGACCTCGAGCTCGCTCGCTTGCACCTCCACGCCGCCGGGCGCACGGTCGTTGGCGACCACGCTGCCGCGCACGCGCACGCAGCTCTCGTGCAACGGGAGCTCGGTGTGCTTGAACACGCACTGCGCCAGGCCGCTCCGGTCGCGCAGCAGCAGGAACTGGATGCCGCCCAGATCACGTCGGTTGTGCACCCAGCCCTGCAGGGTCACGGTCTCGCCCACCTGGGTCGGCAGCGCGCGTGTGAGCGTACGCTCGTCGGTCAAGGTCTCCATCCTACGCTCCTCCAAGAAAAACACCCCGAGGGGAACCTCGGGGTGTCCAATGGGCCGAACCGCGGCCTACGCCCCGAGCCACCTCGCGGGGGAATTGTCGTCAACCAGAAGGTTCCGGGGCGCACACATCTTGGGCGGTAATCTAGCAGGCGTCCGCGGGCGTGTCAACGGTGGGAGCGTCGGGACGCGCCGGCCCGGCTGCGGACGGCCGCGCCTGGGATGAAGCGTTAGCCCAGCATCGCGCGCAGCAGCGCCACGTGCTCGCGGTCCTGGGGCCGGTCGAGGCGCTCCTTGAAAGCGAGCAGCGAACGCAGGTCGACGCAGGGCCAGCCGTCCACCTGCTCGGCGGTGTCGATCAGGGCGTCGACGTCGTCACCCAGCCAGCCTCCCCAGATCTCGACCTCGGGCTCGGGTCGGACCACCGGGTCGCGCAGCCCGCGCTCCGGCGCAGCCATCGTGCAGGCGACGCGCCAGGCTTCGCCTCGCGCCAGCACGTCGAGGTCGCGGGCCCCGCCGATCAACCCGCGGAGCAACAACGCGCCGCTACCGTGCACGACGTAGGCCCCTTCCGGGAGTGCCAGCGTCGCGAGCTTCGCGGCAGCCTCCTCGCGCGTCATCCGCGCGTCCTCAAGCGTCCGTCAGCGCGGCCGCCACGAACACAGCCCGTACCAGTGGAGCGAGCGTGCTGGTAGCCGCGAATTCATCGGGCGTCAACCAGGCGTGGGCATCGTGCTCGGCGGTGCGGACCACCTCGCCGGGCTCGGCGTCCGCGCGGTAGACCACCACCACCATGGGTTCACCGGCGCGACGCGCCTGATAGGCGGTGATGGGCCGGGAGCGCACCTGGACCTGCAGACCGCACTCCTCGCTGATCTCGCGCGCCACCGCCGCGGCGGGGTCCTCGCCCAGTTGCAGGCGGCCCGAGAGGGTCTCCCACAGCCCGGGCCCGGCGTCGCGCGTGGCGGAGCGGCGCATGGCCAGCACCCGGCCGTCGCGGAAGACCGCGGCGGCCACTGCGACCACGAAGTGCTCGGTGATCTCGCCGTCGCTTCGTTGCCTCACCGCTGCCTCCCTTCCCGTGCCTCGCTCCCCAGGCTAGCCCCTCAGGGCGCTCGACGAAACGTGCGCCGCGCCGCTTGACGGTCATGCACCAACCTCCTAGACTTCCCCGAACCGCTCTGCGCTGGTCCGTCGAGCGGGCTCTCCACGGGGACGCCCCCCGGGAAGGACCGATCATGGTCAAGAAGCAGTTCGTGAAGACGCGCAACATCACGAAGGTGACCTTCGAGGTCGACGCCAACGTCGCGGCCGACGAAGTCCAGCTCATCGCCGATTTCACCCAGTGGCATCCCGTTGCCTTCGGTCGCCTCAAGAACGGGCGGTGGAAGCTCGTGCAGGAGATCGAACCTGGCCATAGCTACCAGTACCGCTACCGTCTGGTCAAGAACGGCGCCGTCCTGTATCGCAACGAAGAGAGCGCCGACGGGCTCGTCGGGAACACGCTCGGTACCGAGAACGCGGTTCTGAAGGTCTGAGCCCCCGCTCGCGCGCCCCGCGCGTTCAGATGTCGACGGCCTCGGCCGCCTCCACTCCGACGCGGTCCAGGGCACGCAGCACGTCCTCGAGCAGGTCGTCGCCGTCCTCGATGCCGATCGACAGGCGCACCAGCCCGTCGCCGATGCCCTGCCGTGCGCGCACGTCGGGGTCCAGCAGTTGGTGGGTGGTGCTGGCCGGGTGGGTCGCCAGGGATTCGACGTCGCCCAGCGAAACGGCCTGGGCGAAGAGGGTGAGCTCGTCCAGGAAGAGTTCCGCGGCGCGCGCGCCGCCGCGCAGCTCGAGCGCCAGCATGCCGCCGAAGCGCGCCATCTGACGGGCGGCCAGCGCGTGGCCTGGGTGATCCTCGAAGCCGGGGAAGTGTACGGCGGCCACCGCGGGATGGCTGCGCACACCGTGCGCGACCTTCTCGGCGTTGTCGCAGTGGCGCTCCATGCGCACCGCCAGCGTCTTGCAGCCGCGGAGGAGCAGGAAGCTCTCGAACGCCCCGAGAACGGAGCCGACATGGCGCAGGCCGTGGCTACGCAACTCCGCCATCAGCTCCGTCGGGCCCGCCACCACCCCGGCGACCAGGTCGCCGTGCCCACCGAGGTACTTGGTGGCCGAGTGGACCACCACGTCGATGCCGTGTTCGATCGGGCGCGTCAGGTAGGGGGTGCTGAAGGTGTTGTCGGCCACGGTGAGGATCCCCTTGCCGCGCGCCATGGCGGACACGTGGCCGAGATCGTGCAGCCCGAGGGTGGGATTGGTGGGGGTCTCGAGGTAGATCATGCGCGTCGAGGAGCCGATGGCTTCGGGAAGCTCGGCGTCGTCCACGTACCGGTGGTGCACGCCGTAGGGCTCCAACACGTCGCGCAGCAGCCCCTCGGTGCCGCCGTAGAGCGGGCCGAGCGCCAGCACCTCGTCGCCCGGCCGGAGCACGGTGAGCAGCAGCGCGCTGATGGCCCCCATGCCGGACGCGAACGCGACGGCGTCCTCGGTGCCCTCGAGCGAGGCGAGCTTCTCCTCGAACGCGCGTGTGGTGGGGTTGCCGATGCGGCTGTAGACGTACCCCTCGGCTTCGCCCGCGAACAGGGCTGCGCCGTGGGCGTAGGTGCCGTAGCTGAAGGTGGAGGTCTGGTAGATGGGGGTCGCGTGGGCGCCGGTTCCGGGGTCGGGGTGCTGGCCCTGGTGGACCGCGCGTGTCGCGAAGCGATGACGCCGTTCACTGCTCATGGATGCGCTCCTTGCCCCATTGAAGCAGATGGCGCGCGGGTGGCGCGGCGTTGTCCGGCGCCGTGCGACACCGATCCGCGGCGCCGGCCGGCGCCGGGTCGCGTGCCCGTCAGCGTGCTTCGAGCCAGAGGGTCTGGCGGGGTTCGAGCGCCAGCGCCTCGGACGGCTCGAGGGTCCCGCCCGCGAGAAGATCGCGACCGCGCCGCGGCCGCGCTGCCGCGGGCACGGCGACGGGGCGGTCGGACAGGTTGTGCAGACACCACACGCTCCGGCCCGCTGCTTCGCGCCGCACGCCGAACACGCCCGCTTCGGTCGGGAGGATCGCCTGCGCCGCCCGGGGCGCGAAGGCCGGATGAGTGCGCCGGACTTCCAGCAGCGTTCGTAGGGCCGCCAGGACCCGGGCACGGCGCCCTTGCGGGTCGGCGAGCTCGGTGCTGAGCCGGTCCAGTTCGAGCTTCTCGCGGTTGATGCTGCGCGCCCGGCCGGTGCGCGCGACCTCCTCGGGCGCACCGCTCGAGCCGAGCAGGCTGTGGGCGTACACCCCGGGAACGCCGGCGAGCGCCAGCATGGCGGCGTGGACCGTAGCGAAGCGCTGCACGCTGGCAGCGAGCGCTTCGCCGGGGGGCGTGAGGGCGTCGAAGAGGTTGACGTTGAGCTCGTAGGGCCGTTCCCCGCTCGCCGTCGCGCGGCTCGACACGCGCCCCCCACGCTCCTGCACCGCGGTGACCATCGCATCCAGCGCGGTGTCGTCGAGGATCCCCTCCACGGCGCGGAGGCCGATGCCGTCGTGCGAGGCCAGGAAGTTGAAGAAGCAGGTTGCTTCGGAGGGGGTCGCGAGCCCGGCCGCCCAGCTCCGCAGCGTCGCGGCGTCCCCGGACAGCACGCTGTGCAGCACGAGCGGCGGCAGCGCGAAGTTGTAGACCATCTGCGCCTCGTCGTGGCCGTCGCCGAAGTACCCGACGTTCTCGCGGTGAGGGACGTTCGTCTCGGTCAGCACCACGACCCAGGGGGCGGCCGCCTCCAGCAGGCCGCGCAAGACCTTGAGCACGGCGTGCGTCTGCGGGAGGCTGGCGCACGTCGTGCCCGGCTCCTTCCACAGGTAGGTGACGGCGTCGAGGCGGAGCAACCGCGCGCCGCGCGCCACGTAGTGCAGGAGCACCCTGGCGACCTCGAGGAGCACCTCCGGTGTGTGGTAGTCGAGGTCCACCTGGTCGGCGCTGAAGGTCGTCCAGAGGTCGTGGCGCAGCCCGCTTGCATCGTCGAAAGGGGTGGCCAGCGACGTCGTGCGGGGCCGCACCACGGTGCTCAGATCCATGTCCGGCGTGATCTCCAGGAAGAAGCCGGCGAACCGCGGATCGCCCGCGAGGAACCCCTGCAGGTAGGCGCTCCGAGCAGACACGTGGTTGATGACGGCGTCGAACATCAGCCGGTGGCTGCGCGCCAGGGCGGCGATCTCCTCCCAGCCGCCGTGTGCCGGGTCGACGGCGTCGTAGTCCACCACGCTGAAGCCATCGTCGGACGACGACGGGCAGAACGGTAACAGGTGCACGCCCGACACGGTTCCGGCGAGCGGCCCGTGCAGCAGTCGTCCCAGGGTGCGCAGAGGCGCCTCGCCGGCGGCGTGCACCTGATCGGGGTAGGAGATGAGGAGCACGTCGTCCTCGCTCAGGCGCGCTTCCGGAGGCGTCGCGCGACGCGGATGGGCGGCACGGAAGGCGTCGGCTTCGCCCTCGAGCAGCACGGCCAGGCCAGCCCCCCGCTCCTCGCCGTAGAGCGCGCGAAGATGGCGGTGCACGGCCGGCCCGAGCGCCACCGCACTCATGCCGCCACGCCCAGTCGCACCAGGGCCTCATCGACGATCCGTTGCAGGGTGTCGAGCCCGTAGTGGCGGCGCGCGAGCGCCAGATTGTGCTCGGTCATGGCCCGTACGGCGTCGCCGTTCTCGAGCAGCTCCCGCACCCGACGGACCGCGTCGGTGGTGACCTCGCCGTCGATCTCCACGAAGCGGAACCCCTTGGGTGCGATATCCGCGACGTAGACGGGGAAGCGGTTGACAAGGGCCGGGCGTCGGAACGCCACGGTCTCGAGAAGTGCGTTGCCGAAGCCCTCGTAGAGGCTGGGATAGGTCACGAAGTCGGCGTGCAGATAGGCATCGCCCAGGGCGTAACGCTTGCGTCCGTCCGGGCCGTTGCCGCGCGCGTCTCCGATCCGGTCCCCCAGCGTGCGCAGATCGACGCCGCGTTCGCGTGCGTAGCCGCACAGGCGGTCCAGATACGCGAGTCCCTCGTCGCCCGCGGCGTGGCTGATCAGCAGCACGTTGCGGGGATCGTCGAGCCCCGCCAGCAGGTCGACCGCCAGCTCGATACCCTTGCGTGGCACCACCCGTGTCGGTTGCAGGAAGAGGCGCTGCTCCGGCTCCAGCCCGGCGGCCCGGCGGAAGTCGGCGCCGTAGGCGTCGACGCTCTCGGGCGAGGCGTCGAAGTCCATGACGTTGGGCAGGAGCAGGGCGTCGATGCCCCGCCTAGCCAGCAGCTCCCGCCGCGCGGGACCGTTGATGCTCAGGTGCACCACGCGCTCGCTGTGGTACGGGAAGTAGCGCTCGAGGAACGCCGGCACGCGGCACGCGGAGAAGCGCTCGCGCTCCCAGGCGTAGTCGTGCTCGTGCGACAGCACAGGGAGGCCGGTGTCTTCGACCAGCAGGGCGAGGGCTCGGGCCAGGGGGAGTTGCATGGGGATGGCCCAGGCGTTCTGGACGATCAGCAGCTCGGGTCGAACGTCGTACGCCACCGCCAGGAGTTGCTCCTCGAGCATGCGGGCCCGCTCTTCCAGGCGCTCGGGAAGCTCCGGGTCGGGTGGGCGCCCGCCGAAGGCGCGCTCGCCCAGCTCCACGGCAACGGCGTCCCGGAAATGCATCGCGGGAATGCAGAGCGCGCCGGGACGCTCGACCTCGCCGGCGCACTCGATCGTCTCGATCCCTCGCTCGGCCAGCGCCCCCGCCAGCTTGACGGCCTCCAGGCTGACGCCGTCGGTTCCGGACAGCCGGGTGGCGAGCATCAACGCGCGTCGCACGGACACCGCTCCCTCCTCATCGCCCCAACGGGAGCGGCTCGAGCATCTCCAGGCCCAGCCCCATCGCGACCAGGGCGGCATCCCAGTTCCACTGGTGCGGAACCTGGTGGAGCCCGGGTTTGACGAGGTCGCCGACGTCGTTGGTGGTGAGGGTGAGGCGAGCGCCTTCCAGGAAGCCCTGGAACTTCTCGTCGGCCGAGAAGGGTCCGTCCAGCGTGGTCGGCTCCTTCACGCCGGTACTGTACATCAGCCGCCCGTGGCAAAGGGTCGACCGTCCTATCCCTTGACGCCGCCGGCGGTGAGGCCGCCGATCAGGTAGCGCTCGAACCAGAAGAACAGCAGCATGATCGGCACCGTCACGATGACGGCGCCGGCCATCAGGAACTGGCGCGGCACCTCCTGCGAGTTGAGGCTCACCATGCCGCGCGAGAGCGTGAAGATGGAGGGCGTGTCGAGGAACATGAAGGCGAATAGGAACTCGTTCCAGGCGATCATGAACACGTACAGTCCCACCGACGCCAGGGCGGGCAGGGACAGCGGCAGCGTGATCCGCCAGATGACGGCCAGGCGGTTGCAGCCGTCGATGAGCCCGGCCTCCTCGAGGTCTCGTGGCAGCGTTTGGAAGTAGCTGCGGAGCATGTACAGGGCGACGGGCAGCGTGGTCGCCGGATAGACGATCAGCAAGCCCGGCAGGGTGTCGCGCAGGCCCAGCTGCGTGAACACGGCGTAGAGCGGGATGACCAGCACGATGGCCGGGAACATGTAGATGAGCAGGATCGAGCGCGACAGCAACTCGCGCCCGGGGAAGCGCAGTCGCGTCACCGCGTAGGCGCCGAGCACCGAGAGGACGAGCGTCACGGCCACGGTGACGAGGGCCACGAAGGTGCTGTTGAGGATGAAGCGCCCGAAGTGGAAGGTGGTCAACACCTCGCGGTACCCGACCAACAGCGAGCCGAGCGATTTGTGCACGTCGACGCCGAGGAAGGTCGGGCGCGCCAGCATCTCGGCCCGACTCTTCAGCGACGAGGCGACCATGAAGTAGAAGGGGAACGCCACCAGTGTGCCGAAGAACGTGAAGCCGACGGCACGAAGTGCGCGCAGCAGCAGGATCTCGATCTCGGTGCGGCGCATGCGACCGAGCTTGAGGTCGCGCAGCCCATAGCGGGTGAGATGGGTTGCGAACAGGCCGGCGAGGAGTGCCGATGCGGCGCCCCAGCCGAAGGGGAGCGGCGTCGGGCCCAGGGGCCGGCCGCGGCTGAAGGCGAGCCACAGCGCTGCGCCCGCCAGACCGATGAGCACCACGGCGCTCCACGAGCTGTCCCGCGGGCCTCGCCAGAGCGCCAGCGCCGTCCCCGTGGCCGCTCCCAGCAGGAGGGCCCAGGACAGCGGATAGGTGACGTCCAGGCCCCCGAAGATGGTGGCGGAGAGCGCCCAGGCGCCCACCATCAGGGCGTAGGAGAGCGCGCCGAGAACCGCGGCGGCAACGACGCCGGCGATCGAGAGCCGCGCCGGCGCGGGGCCCGGCCCGCCGGCGCTCATGCTTCGTCCTCCGGGGCGTAGCGGAAGTAGAGCACCATGAAGGCTGCCAGGATCACGAACAGCGCCACCGCGACCGCGGCGCCTGCGCCCAGATCGGCAAGCGCGAAGGCCTGGTCGTACACCTGCACCGTGAGCGTCTTGGTGCCGGCGGCGCCGCCGGTGAGAAGGAAGATATCGTCGAACTTGTTGAACGTCCAGATGAAGCGCAGCAGGAAGAGCGTCGAGAGGATGCCCACGAGCTGCGGCAGGGTGATGAACCAGAACTGCTGCAGCGGGCTGGCCCCGTCGACCTCGGCGGCCTCGTACATCTCGCCCGGGATGGCCTGAAAGCGCGCCAGGATGAACAGGAAGGCGAACGGGAAGTAGCGCCAGGCTTCGAACGCGATCACGGTGGAGAGCGCCAGCGGGAGCGCCAGGTGCAGCCCGAACAGGTTCACCTCGAAGCTGCGCTGGCTGAGGAAGGCCACCGCCTGCCCGAGCAGCCCGAAACGCTGCCCCAGGGCGTTGACGGCGCCCGACAGCGGATCGAGCAGGAATGCCCAGGTGAAGGTGACGGCGATGACCGGTGCGACGTAGGGGAAGAGGAAGAACCCGCGTAGCAGGCCCTTGCCGATGAACGACTCGTCGAGGAGCTGGGCGGCGAACAGGCCGAGCAGGATCGAGCCGATCGTCCCGAGGATGGTGTAGGTCAGCGTGACGCCGAGGGCCGGCCAGAACTCCCTGCCGGAGAGCACCTTGCGGAAGTTGGCGAGCGTGAAGTGCAGGTTGGTCAGGACGTTGGGCGCGCGGCCGCGGATGGCCGCGCCCGCGTCCGTGGGCTCGGGTGCGCCGGCGTCGAGATAGTCCTGGGTGGCTCGGAAGGTCAGATCGAGGTTGATGCGGGTCCCGCCCTCCCAGGTCCCCAACTGGCATGCCAGGCGTGGCGCCTGGTAGTCGCATCGAGGATCGAGCTCGACCGCCTCGAGACCGGGCGGCAGGCGGTCGAACAGCGCCACCTGGGTCACGGCGACCGTCTGGGAGCTGTTGCGCATCTGGTAGCGCACGACCAGATCGTCTCCGGCAGTTGCGGGACGCTCGAGCACGCGGACGCGCAACACCGGCTGCGGCGGCCTGAGGTCGACCAGTTTGACCGGCTTGAAGCTGATCCACACGTTGGCGATCACCGGGAACAGCACGATCGCGAAGACGATGAGGAACGTCGGCGCGAGCATCCAGAAGGCCAGGCGCGCCTCGCGCGCCGCCAACGATCCCCTCCTGGTCCGCCTCATCGCACCTCCCGATGGGCTCGGGTCGGGGTGGGGCCGCGGCCCCACCCCGACCGTGTCACGGCTCTACTGCAGAGCGCTGATGCGCTGCTGGAGCTGATCGGCGGCGGTCGGCGCGTCGATCTCGCCGTCGAGGTAGCGGCGCACGACCTCGGCCATCACGCGGGTGCCGTAGAGACGCCCGATGAGGGCGCCCTGGCCCTTGGAGTACGCCCAGCGGTTGCCGGTGTCGAGCCCCTGGACGATGTTGGTGATGACGTCGGGCGGGTAGAACTGCGACATCGGCGCCTTGCGATCGACCCCCATGGGGAGCTGCGCCCAGCCGTCGACGTACTTGGTGGGCTCGTCTGCCGTCCCGCGCCGCACTGGGAAGAAGCCTTCCGGCGCGAAGGACAGCCAGTCGAGGTAGCCGTCGGAGAGCAGGTACTCGACGAACTGCTGCGCCTTGGCGGTGTCGGCGTCGACGGTGATGCCCAGGTAGGTGACCTGCGCCCAGCCGGCGCCGTCGGGGTTGCTCGGTCCCGCCACGCGCGTGACGATCCCGGTGTTCTCGGCCAGCTTGGGGCTGGTGGGGTCGGCGTAGGCGGTGACCGGCACGGAGTCGCGCAGGCCCGCCAGCTCGTCGAGGATGAACGGCGACCACACGATCATGGCGGCCTTGCCGGCAAGGTAGAGCTCGCGCGACTGCTGCCAGTAGAGGTTGCCCGCCGGGCTGGCGTCGGCCAGCTTCTTGTAGAACTCGAGCACCTCGATGGTCTTGTCCTTGTCGAGGTTCACCTTGCCGTCGGGCCCGATCAGACTCACGCCGTCGGCCAGGAAGAACTCCTCCAGGACCTGCATGGTGTAGTCGTTGTTGACGTCGGTGGCCGCCACGAAGCCGAACATGTTGGGCGGATCCCCGAGGGCAGCGACCGCCTTCTCGATGTTCGCGAAGGTGGTCGGCGGCTGCAGGTTGTGCTGGGAGAAGAGATCCTTGCGGTAGAGGATGAGCTGCGTCCAACCGCTCAGGGGCACGGCTGCGGTGTCGCCCTTGTAGGCGACCTGGGCGAGTGCGCCAGGCGCGAAGGTGCCGCGCCCGAGCTGATCGATCACCTCGTTGGCGGCCTGGGTGTCGAGGATGCCGGCATCGGCCCAGCCGATCGACTGGCTCTGTGGCGTGATGATGACGTCGGGCAGGTCGCCGGCCGAGAAAGCGGCGGTCACGCGCGGCCCGAGCTCGCTCTCCTCGACCGGCACGAGCTGGACGCTGGTGCCGGTCTTGGCCTGGAAGTCTGCGACGATCTGCTGCTGCTTGGCCATGCGCTCCGGCTGGATCTCGGTGGTCCAGAAGACGAGCTGCGCCGAGGCGGCGCCGGCGAGGAGCAGCGCCAGCAGGCCCACGAGCGTCAAGAACGAACGTTTCATCGATCCCTCCTAAGGTGTGGACGTTCGGGTCGCGGTGAATCGGTTGGCTCCGAGGCCCTCCTTCCTCGGACGTCGGCGACGATGCCCGTGTCGGGGCAGACAACACCACTGCCGCGCCCCGTTTCGGTGCGCGGTTCCGCAAGTCGGTGTCGGAGAAGACAGATCGAGCGGCGTGCCGCCGTGCCGTAGGGTAGGCAGGGTTCCGCGAAGGTCTTGCCCGAGTATGGTCGAAGCGCTGTCGAAGCGTTAGTGACGCAAGTCCCGGGGCGTCGCGCTAGCGGGTCGCAGTGTCGTCCTCGCCGGTCCCGAGGTGCCGCGCCAGCACCCGCATGGCGGCCAGCGCACGGGGGAAGCCGGCGAACATGGCGACTTGCAGGACGGTCTCGCGCACCTCGGCCACGCTGGCTCCGCAGCGGAGCGCGCCCCGCAGGTGGGTGGGCAGCTCCCGCTCGGCTCCGAGCGCGCTGAGCAGCGCCACCGCCAGCAGCTCGCGGGTGCGCAGATCGAGCTGCGGGCGCTCGAACACCTCGCCGTAGGCCACCCGCATGATCAGCGCCGCCAGGTCGGGGTCGGTTTCGACCAGCTTGGCCTCGATGGCCGCGGCGTCCTCGCCCCAGATCCGGGCGCGCGCCGAGATGTCGTGCTCGTCGTCGCTCATGCCGATGCCTCCTCGCCCCACTCGACGATGACGGCCACCGTGCCCGAGCGCACCGTCACGGTCGTGCCGTCCGCCGCCCGGTTCGACAGTCCCAGCCCGACCCCGAACGGGAGGGCAGCGTCCTCGAGCGGGAAGCGGGCACCACGGAGGTCGACACGGGCCTCGCCGCGCAGGCTGAGCAGGCTGAACAGGGTGCCCTTCGGGAGGTCCAGTGCCGACTCGTCCCCGGCGGTCAGCAACCGGGCTTCGTGCACGCCGCCGTACAGGTGGACGCGCAGGCCGTCCTCGCGCAGGCGGGCGGCGATCAGGAGCGCGGCCAGCGTCTGATCAAGGCGGCCGTCGAAAACGCCACCCAGGATCAGCTCGGTGGCGCCGCGCTCCCGCGCCACGGCGATGGCGAGCTCCAGGTCGAGCTCGTCCTTGTCCTTGGGGTGCTCGACCCGCGGAACCTCGGTGTGGCGGCGCAGCAGCGCCGGGCTAGCGCTATCGAAGTCGCCCACCCAGAGGTCGACGTGGACGCCCAGCGCATCGGCCAGCTCCATGCCCGCGTCGGCGGCCACGACCAGCTCGGCCCCGCGCAGCGCGTGCTTCAGGCGCGCGTCGGCGTGCACCGGGCCGCCGGCGAGCACCGCCGCCAACCGACCTTCCATCATCGCTCCTCCAGCCTCACCCAGGCCGCCCGTGGCACCCGCACCCGGAGCGCGTCGCCCTCGCGAGGGCGCCCGTGGAGTTCCCGTGCGAACCCCTCCCAGGCGAGCTCGAGCGACCATGCGGGGAGGTCCAGCTCGAGCTGCCAGCGCAGCCCGTCGCGGCGGGCCCGGCGGACCGTCGCGGCGGTCACCGCGGCCCCGTCGTCGTCGCCGCTGCCGGTGACGTCGCTACCGGCGCCGTCGCTATAGGCGCCGTCGGGCGCGTCCGGCGGCAACAGGGTGACCATGTCGGCGCGCAGAAGGACCGGGTGGCCGTCGGCGGGGGCAACGTCCGGGACCGCCGTCAGCGCGGCCGCCTCGAAGAGGTTGCGGTGTCCCAGGAACCGCGCCGACCAGGCGCTGCGGGGTCGTTCCAGCACCTCCTCGCGGGTGCCGACCTGGGTGATGCGCCCCTCGCGCATGATGGCCACCCGACCGGCGATGGCGAAGGCCTCGGACTGGTCGTGGGTGACGTAGATGGCGCGCACGGGCAGGCGCGCCAGAAGGCTCCGCAGCTCCTCCTTGAGGGCCTCCCTCAGGCTCTGATCGAGGTTGGACAGCGGCTCATCGAGCAGCAGCACCTCGGGACGTGGCGCCAGGGCGCGCGCCAACGCGACGCGCTGCTGCTGGCCGCCGGAGAGCTCTTGCACGCGGCGCTGTTCGAGGCCGGAGAGCCCGACCAGGTCGAGCAGCTCCGCCACCCGCGCGCGCTGGTCCGGGACGTTCCAGCGCAGCTCCACCAGGCCGAACGCCACGTTGCGCTCGACGTTCAGGTGGGGGAACAGGGCGTAGTCCTGGAACACCATGCCGAAGCGACGGCGCTGCGGTGGCAGTGCGGTGATGTCCTCGTCGTCGAGGACGATGCGGCCGTCGTCGGGCGGCTCGAGCCCCGCGACCAGTCGCAACAGCGTGCTCTTGCCGCAACCGCTCGGCCCCAGCAAGGCCAGCGTCTCACGCGCCCCGAGCTCCAGGCTCACGCCGTCCACGGCGCGGGTGGCGCCGTAGTGTTTGCGAAGCTCGTTCAGGCGGAGGCTCATGGGACGCGAAGCATCATACCGTCGAGGGTCGCGAGATCCGGCACGTCCACCTCAGAACTCGCTCCGCCCGCGCCGCTGCAGCAGCACCATCACCGCTCCGGTGACCAGCATGAGCACCAGCGCCAGCGCCAGGGCGGCGCCGTAGTGCTGCGGCCCGGGCCGCCCCAGCCGGTTGAAGATCGCGATCGGCAGGGTGGCGTACTGCGGGCGCACCAGCAGCAGGGTGGCACCGAACTCGCCCATCGACACGGCGAAGGCGAAGCTGGTGGCGGTGAGCAGAGCGGGCCCGAGTTGTGGCAGCTCGACGCGCCACAGGATGCGGCCCGGACCCGCTCCCAGCGTGGCGGCTGCGGCGCCGAGCGCTGGGTCGAGGCCGCGCAGGGCCGGCAACAACGCGCGTGCCACGAACGGGAACGCGATCAAGGCATGCGCGATGGGGATGCCCCAGGGATGGGTGACCAGCAGAGGGAACGCCAGCAGGTAGCCGAAACCCAGGGTGACCGGGCTGGTGGCCAGCGGCAGCAGACTGAGCTGGTCGAGCGCGCGCCAGCGCCCCCGGGCCACGGCGTAGGCGAAGGCGAAGCCGACAACGAGCGCCAGGACGGTGCTGGCGCTGGCGAACGCGAGCGAGTTGCGCAGTGCCGTGCCGAGCGTGGCGAACCCCAGCACCCCGCTGGGGCGCGCCGCGCCCGCCAGGTTGTCGAGCGACGGGAACGCCCCGTTCGCTCCCTGGAGCGCCTGCACCGCCAGGGCGACGAGCGGCGCCAGGATGAGCGCGGCGGCCAGCGTCAGGTTCAGCCCGAGCAGCCAGCGGCTGCGCCCGCGCGCTTGCGGCAGGGTCTGCGCGCGCGCGGGGAGCGCGACTGCCATCCGGGCCTGCATCCGGGTGTAGAGCAGCGTGATGGCGCCGACCACGACGAGCTGCGCGACCACCAGCACGGCGGCCGGTCCGAGCTCGAGCAGGTGCGCGGTCAGTTGGTAGATCTCCACCTCGAGCGTTGCGAGCCCCGGGGACGGCGCCAGGATGAGGATCACCCCGAAGCTCGTGAAGCAGAACAGGAACACCAGCGTGGATGCTGCCAGCAGCGCCGGCAGGGCGAGCGGCAGGCTGACGCGCAGGGTGCCGCGCCACGCCCCGGCACCCAGGGTGCTCGCCGCCTCCAGCAGCCGTGGCGCCGCGCCTTCGAGAAAGCCGCCTACCATGCGTACGACGATGGCGTAGTTGTAGAACACGTGGGCGAGCAGCACCAGGACCAGCGTGCCGCGCAGGTCGATCCCGGTGAGGCCGCGCGGTCCGAACAGCGCCAGGAAGCCGATGCCGGCGACCACGGTCGGCATCACGAAGGGGATGGTGAAGGCGGCCGTCCACAGGCGCTTGCCGGGGAAGGCGTAGCGCGCGAACAGCAGTGCGCCCGGGAGGCCGAGTGCCACCGTGAGGGCGGTCGACAGCAGGGCCTGGCCGGTGGTGAAGCCGAGCCGTTGCCAGTAGAAGGGGTTCGTTGCCACTTCGACGAGCGCGCTTCCGTCACCCACGCTGCGGGCCAGGATGACGGCCAGCGGCAACAGGAAGAACACGGCCAGGAACGCCGAGGCCGCGACGCCGAAGGTGGTGCTGACCCAGGTCGCACGCATGGCAGGCAGTCTAGCGCCGGCCGCCGGGGCCGAGTGGCGGCCCGTTGCGGCTCCCGGTGGCGTCGGGGCGGGACGGCGACGTGTTGGCGGGCGGTAGGTGAAGCGTGCCCAGGACGGACTCCGCATCACGTTGGTCCACGAGCCCTAGACAAGCGTCCCTCTGGTCGGGTACAACTCTCGCGTGGAGCCGACGCCCGGAGAATCTGGCGTTAGGCATGCGAGGAGGCAGGCCATGCTCCGCTGGCTTCGAAAGATACGTCTGCGCCCGAAAGCTCGTCCTACGCGCGCGGTGGCTCGGTCCATCCGGCACGAACGTGCGGTGCTCGAGCGTTGGGCCAGGCGCAAAGCGAACGATTCCTACAAGCTTCCTTGACCCGCCGTCCGGCTCGCGCCTGACGCGGGAGTTCGGGGGCGTCCGACCGGGCGCCCCCGAACCGTTGCGGCGCGGCATCAGCGGCGGGCGCCGCGACCGCGGGGACGGCCGAGCCGTCAGCGCACCGCCGCCGGAGCGCGGCCTTGCTGCACCACGGCCGTCCACTGCCGGATCCAGCGCTTCTCTCCGCTCGCGATGGCCTCCGGGCTGAGCGTGGCCGTCTGCTGCGCCGTCGGTACCGGCCCGTACGCCTGGAACTCCGCCGGCACGGCTGCCCCGGCGATCACCGGGTAGACGAACATGTTGAGCGGCATGTCCTCCTGGAAGCGCTTGGAGAGCATGAAGTCGATGAACGCCCGCGCCGCCTTGAGGTGCTTCGTGCCCTTGAGGATGCCGGCCGCCTCGATCTGCATCCAGGCGCACCCGTTGCAGGTCACGTTCGCCGTGGGGCTGGTGGCCGGCGTCGACTTGGCGAAGATCACCTCGGCAGGGGGGCTGGTGGTGTAACTGACCACGATCGGGCGGTCGCCGCCGTAGGGGCTGAAGGAGCTGTTGTAGGCCTCCTCCCAGCCGTTGGTGATCTGCACGCCGTTGTCCCGCAGCTTCGCCCAGTAATCCAGCCAGTCGCCCGGCTGGCCTTCGCCGAAGCGGGCGATGGTCATGAGCACGAAAGCGAGGCCGGGGCTCGAGGTGGCCGGGTTCTCCACCACCAGCAAGTCCTTGTAGGCGGGCAGGGTGAGGTCGGCGAGCGACGTGGGGACGGGCGCGCCCGCCTTCTCGAGCGCCGCCTTGGCGACGTTGAGGTCGACGTAGGCGGCATCGATCGGGGTGACGAGGTGGTCCGGGTCGAAGCGGTAGGCCGGCTGCACGGTGTCGAGCGCGGGGCTTCGGTAGGGTTCGAAGATGCCGGCGGTTTTCGCCCGCACCAGAAGGCTGTTGTCGACGCCGTAGAGCACGTCGGCGATCGGGTGGTCCTTGGTGAGGATGGCGCGGTTGACCACCTCGCCGGCGTCACCGCCCTGGACGAACGTGACGCGGATGCCGGTCTGGTCGGTGAAGGCCTGGACCACGTCCTTCGAGACCGCGAAGGAGCTGTGCGTCAGGACGGTGAGCGTCTCGGCCAGGGCCGAACCGGACAGGGCCGGGCCGGACAGGGCCAGCACGACGGCAAGCGGCGGCAGCAGCGAGACACGGAACTTGGCTCTCATGAGGAGGTCCTTTCCGTCACCAGCGGGGGGTCGTGGAGCAGGGTTGTGGGGAGTTCGACGCTGTCACGCTTCCTCCGCCCGCATGACCGGGATCAGGTTCAAGGGTCTTTCTCAGCCCCGAGGGGCACCCCTGGTGACCCCTCGAAGCTAGCGCTCCCGCGCGCGGATGTCAATGCCGGTGTCCTAGACTGGTTCGCGGGGCGCGCCACGCGCGCCCCGGTCGGAACAGGGGTGAAGCGCATGCATACCAGGCGACTGGGAAAGACGGGGTCCGAGATCGGCGAGGTCGGGTTGGGCACCTGGGCCCTCGGCGGGAGCTGGGGGAATGTCCCCGAGGAGGACGCCCTGGCGACGTTGCGCGAGGCGCTCGACGCCGGCGTGACCTTCCTGGACACCGCCGACGTCTACGGCGACGGTCGCAGCGAGCGCCTGATCCGATCGTTGTTCGCCGAACGCGAACGGGGAGACGTCGTGGTGGCGACCAAGGCCGGGCGACGGCTCGACCCGCACGTCGCGTCGGGGTACGACTACGAGCACCTGGCGCGCTTCGTGGCGCGCAGCCTGGACAACCTCGGGGTCGAGAGCCTCGACCTGCTGCAGCTCCACTGCCCTCCCACCGACGTCTACCGGTCCGATGCCGCCTTCGACGCGCTCGAGCGTATGAAGTCCGACGGAATGCTCCGCCACTACGGGGTGAGCGTCGAGACCGTCGAGGAAGCCGAGCTGGCGCTCGAGCACGAGGGCGTGGAGACGGTCCAGATCATCTACAACATGTTCCGCTTCAAGCCGGCGGACGCCTTCTTCGCCCACGCGAAGGCCCGCGACGTCGGGATCATCGTGAGGGTGCCGCTGGCCAGCGGCCTGCTGTCGGGCAAGATGACCCGTGAGCGTACGTTCGAGGCCGACGACCACCGCGCCTTCAACCGCCACGGCGAGGCGTTCGACGTAGGCGAGACCTTCTCGGGGGTGGACTTCGAAGTCGGCCTGGCGGCGGCAGCGGAGCTGCAAGCGCTGGTGCCGAAGGGGTCGACACTGGCGCAGCTCGCGCTGCGCTGGATCCTCATGCACCCGGCCGTGTCGGTGGTGATTCCCGGCGCCCGCCGCCCGCAGCAGGCAGGCGACAACGCGGCTGCCTCCGACCTCCCCGCTCTCACGCCGGAGGCCATGCAGCGTGTGCGGGAGGTGTACGACGCCCACATCCGAGCGCAGGTTCACCGACGTTGGTGAGCGCGCGAAGGGTCCGCTGAGGCGGGCCGCGTGACGCTGAGCGACGCCGAGGTGGTGGCGCGTTGTCCGCTCTTCGCGCAGCTACCGGACGAGGACGTGGTCGCGCTCGCCGGGGTCGGCGTCCGCCGCTCCGTTGCTGCCGGCGAGACCCTCTTCCTGGCAGGCGAGCGGGCGCGGGGACTCCCGCTGGTGGTGCGCGGTCGCGTCAGGATCTTCGTGCTGTCTCCCACCAGTGGACGGGAGGTCGTTCTGACGATCGAGAGGCCGTTCGGTGCCGTGGCCGAGCTCGTCGCCTTCGACGGCGGCCCCTACCCGGCGAGCGCCGAGGCGATGGAGGACGGCGAGCTGCTGTGGCTCGGCCAGGAGGGGCTCCAGACTCTGCTGCGCAACCGTCCCGGCCTGGCCGTGCATCTGGTGCGAACCCTGGGGCGTCGGCTGCGCCGGCTGGTGGGGCTCATCGAGCAGATCTCGTTCCAGGAGGTCATCCAGCGCCTGGCGGTCGACCTGCTGGCGGTCGCCGAGCGGGGCGTTCCCTTCGCGCTCGACACCAACGCGGCCATCGCCGGGCGGCTCGGCACGGTGCCGGAGCTCGTGAGTCGCAACCTGTCGCGCCTGCATCAGAGCGGCATGCTCGAGCTGCGGGGGCGCACCGTGCTGTCGCTGGACCGCGCCGCGCTCGAGGACCTCGCCGCACGGTCGGGGCGGTGACGCACAGACAGCGGCCTGAGCCGCGATGATGGCAGACCTCACTGCGCGCGCGGCGATGACGGCGGCCCGGCGCCCGCCCCACGCGGTCAGCCGAAGCCGAGCGCGCGCCGGGCCTCATCGCTCATCGACGCAGGCGTCCAGGGCGGGTCCCAGACCACCGTCACGTCGACCGACTCCACGCCATCGACGGCTGCCAGGCGCCCTTCGACCGCGGCGACGATGCTGCCGTGCAGGGGGCAGCCGGGCGTGGTGAGGGTCATCTCGACCGCCACCGCCTCCCCGGCGATCTGCACGGCGTAGACCAGGCCCAGGGCGAGGATGTCGAGTGCCAGCTCGGGGTCGACGACCTCGCCGAGCGCCGCCAGGACGGCGTCGGGGTCCGGCGAGGGCGCGAGCATGTGGAGGGTCGGGGTCATACTTCCTCCTTGAGGACGGCGGGCACGGCGGCCCGCTCGACACGCGCGCCATGGCGGCCGAAGAGGATCGCCACGGTCTGGACGAGCTGCGCCCACGCGCCGACTGCCAGCAGCGCTGCGGCGGCGGCCGCCCAGGGTTCGGAGCGAAGGCTGGCGGCGAGTGCGGCGGCGACGGCGCCGGCCGCCAGACCGAAGGTGGTGAGCGGCTCCAAGCCCGGCAGGAGCATGTCGCGCAGCAGCGGTGCTCGCCCCGGGGCGCCGCGGGCGGCGTAACGCGCCTGCCAGGTGAGGAACGTCGCGATCTTGGCCTGCATCCCGCTGGCGGACAGCACCACGAAGCCGAGCAGCAGGGCAATGCCGGCGCCGGCGCGGTGACCCGCGAGGGCGAGAGCACCCGCCAGCGGGAGGAAGGCGTGCGCCAGCAGGTAGCGCTGGACCGGCGGCTCGAGCCGCCGGCGGATGCGCACCCGCAGCAGCGCCGCCACCTCCCAGAGCTGGAGCGCCCCCGCTGCCGCCAGCAGACCGTCGGCCGCGACGTGCAGCGGAAGGTGCGCGAAGACGCTCAGCAGCTCGGCCACGATGGCCGCGTGCACCAGTCCGGTGAGGACGCGCAGGCGGTAGGCGCGGGTCTGCTTGGCCAGCGCGAACATGGCCAGCAGCCGCTGGCCGGCCGCGGCGATGCCCAGCAGGAAGGCGCCGAACAGGCCCACGGTGAGGTGGAGGGTCACGGGGTAGCCCAGCAGCCGGGCCAGGCCGGGCAGGTGCGGGGAGGCGGCGAGAAGGAAGCCGAGGGCCACGGTCAGCGCCAGGTACACCGTGGCGGTGACCAGGCCCCGGGCGGCGGCGTCACGGCGGGTGGCGCCGGCCAGGGTGCGCAGTGCCTGGAGTGCACATGCCCACAAGGAGAGCGTTACCAGCAAACCTCCGATGATCAGGGCCGCGGGCTCGAAGCCGAGCGCGAACCCGGCCACCACCCCGGCGGAGCCCGCTACCAGGGCCGGCAGGGTGACCCTCCCCAGCCTTGGCCAGGCGAGGCGGGTCACCAGCAGCACGGGCAGCAACTGCTGCAGGGTGCCGGCGAAGAGCAGCGCAACGTAGCCGAGCGTGACGACGTGGGTCAACGCCAGGTAGGCAGGCGTCGGCGCTGCGGAGGCGAGCAGGCCAGGATGTAGCGCCAACGCGACCGCGCCGGCCGCTAGCCCCAGTGCGCCGGTGAGCAACGCCGCCAGCGGCAAGGCCGCGGGCGGGTCGCCGGGGGCGGCCGGCTGCGGGATCACCGCAGGGGCCCCTTCACGATGCGCACCCGCGCGCTGCCGTCGGCGAGCTCCTGCACGCTGTACTGGGCGCCCGCCTCCTCGAGCTGGGGGAGGAGGTAGACCGGCACGCGGTCGTTGTGGATGGTGAGGACGTCGCCGTCCTGCATGCTCTCCAGGGCCTCCAGCGTGCGGACCATCGGCATGGGCGGCTCCAGGCCACGGTTATCGAGCGATCGCTCAGGCATGCGATCAGCCTAGGCCCGGCCGGCCCGATTCCGCCTTGACCTGGGTGGAGGTCTTGACCCAGGTCATGGCGGCGCGGTGCGCCCCCGGGTGATGCTGCCGCTCGTGATGCCCGAGACCGATCGCCCCACCATGATGCCGCTGCTCGCCTTGCGCGAGGAGGCCGTGCTCCGTGCCCTGGCCGAGCTGGTCGGGTCGAGCGAGCCGTCGAAGGACGGGCCGTGTCGCTGAGCCGCCCGCTCGAAGTCCGCCGCTTCTCCGAGGTGGGGCCCGTGCCGCGGCCCCTCAGCGTCGGAGCCGGCCTGGCCGCCATGCTGCTGTGCTTGCAGCACGGCCAGGTCCTGCAGGCGCCCGACGGCGACGAGGCCGAGACCGTGTTCACCGTGCTCGATGGAGCGGGTTTCGTCCTCGACGGCGACGAGCGCTTCGAGGTGGCAACCGGGGATGTCGTGCACGTTCTGCCCGGGCGCAGCAAAGCGCTCGAGGCCGCCGCCGGGACGTTCACGGTGCTGGGTGTGCGGCGCATGGCGGGCGGCGGGGATGGTTAGCCCGCGGCTCCCCGGCCTCCGCCGTCCCGTCGCCATGATGCTCGACCGCGAGGTCTGCATCGAGTGCGGTGCATGCGAGGATCTCGTGCCCGGGATGCTCCAAGGGCCGGAGCGCATCGCCATCACCCAGGCCACCGTGGAGGCGATGGCTCATTGCCCGGTCGGCGCCATCCGCTGGTTGGAAGCATTGGAAGGAGAGGACCCTCATGACGAACTCCACGACGACGCTTGACGTGCGCACCATCGCGCCTCGCGAGCGCCATCCGCTCATCTTCGAGACCTTCGACGCGCTCGATCCCGGTGCGGCCCTCGAGCTGGTCAACGACCACGACCCGAAGCCGCTGTACTACCAGTTCCAGGCCGAGCGCCCCGGGGTCGTCGAATGGACCTACCTGGAGCAGGGCCCCGAGCTTTGGCGGGTGCGGATCGCCCGGACGGGATGAGCGCGGAGGAGACGGAACCCATCGGGTACGAGCTCCTGGAGCGGGCTTCCGGCGCCGAGCTGCCGGAAGCCGGCGTCCTCAGCCGCACGTTGGCCAGGGACGGCGGCGTACGGGTCACCTGGTTCGGCTTCGCGGCCGGCGAGGAGCTGACGGAGCACACCTCCAGCCGGCCGGCCCTGCTCCACTTCCTCCGCGGCCGCGCGCGCCTCACCCTGGGGGCGGACACGGTCGAGGTCGGGCCGGGCGATCACCTGCGCATGGAGGCTGGTCTTCGTCACAGCGTGGCCGCGCTCGAGCCTCTCGAGTTCGTGCTCACCCTGCTGCCGGCGAGCGGGACGGCGTAGGCCGCGACCCGTGGCCGTGACCCGCGCCAAAGTCCGTTGGCGCACCCTGGCGCTCCCCAACGAGCACGGTGCCTGGGCGTTCCTGCTCGAGCCCGCCCTGCTGGGGCTCGGCGTCGCGCCGAGCCCGGCCGGGTTCGTCCTGGTGGTTGCGGGTCTGGGTGCCCTGCTCACGCAGCACCCGTTGGGACTCGCCCTGGCCGACCTGCGTCGCGGAAAGCGCTTCCCCCGCACCCTGCCGGCGCTCGGCCTGGCCGCCAGCTACGGCGCGCTCACGCTGCTGATGGTGGTCGCGGCGTTCCGACTCGGCGCCCGACCGGCCGCGCTGGCGCCGCTGGCGCTGGTGCTGCCGATCGCGCTGGTGCAGCTCGGCTTCGATGCCCGCAACCGGGGGCGCGACGCGCGCGCCGAGATCGCGGGCGCGTTGGCGCTGGGTGCATTGGCCGCCGCCATCGTGATGGCGGGCGGGGGGCCGTGGGGCGTCGCCCTCGCTTTGTGGCTCGTGGCCGCAGGCCGCAACGTTCCGTCGGTGCTGTACGTGAGGGCCCGGCTGCGGCTGCAGCGCGGCGGGGCCGCGCCACGCGGTCCGGTGCTCGCTGCCCACGTCGCGGCCTTGGTCGCGGTCGCGGGGGCGTGCGTGGCGGGCGTCCTGCCGTGGCTCGCCCTGGGGGCCTTCGCGGTGTTGCTGACGCGGGCTGCCGCCGGAATGCGGCCGTCGGCTCCCGTGCTGGCCGCGAAGTCCGTTGGCATGCTGGAGATGGCGTTCGGGTTGACGACGGTAGCGGCCGTCCTGCTCGGTATTTGGGCCGGTTCGTGAGCCGGTCCGATGGCATTGGGGCGGCCCGCTCAATCGTCAGGCGTCCCCGGGGCAACGCGTGAGCCGCTACGAGGTCGCCCTGCTGCGCGGCGCCGTGCTCTACCTGCTCGCCACGGCGGCCTTCGGCGTGCTGTTCACGCTGCGTCCTGGCCTGGCGGGCCTGTTCGGGCCGACCCACGCCCACCTGGGCCTGGTGGGTTTCTTCCTCTCGACGGTGATGGGGGTGGCGTTCTGGATGATGCCCCGGCCCGGCGGGATCCGTCAGGAGGGCTGGGAGGCGGCGTGCTTCTACCTGCTCAACGCCGGGCTGCTGCTGCGCACGGTGGCGGAACCCTGGTGGCGCGCGAGCCAGGCCACGCTGCCGCATGAGCTCTTCGTGGCCTCGGGCGCGCTCACGTTCGCAGCGGTGGCCGCCTTCGCCTGGGCGATGCGTCGGCGCATCGTGACGAAGGACGAGGTGCGCGCCCGCAGCCGCGGCCGACGCAGCGCGAATTGACCCGCCCGGCGCGTGGCGGCGCCGGCGCGCGCATGGTCAGTTCTCGGTCTCCACGACCCTTGTGCCGGCGAGTTTGTCGCCCCAGCGGCGCCCCTCCTTGTCGGTGATGGTCAGGAAGCCCTCCACCAGGAGCAGGATGAGCCCGGCCACCCAGGCCAGCGGGATCAGCAGCCAGCCCAGGATCGGGATGAGCAGCAGCACGATGGCAAGCGATGTGACCACCAGCGGCCAGTTGCGAGCGGCAGACACGCGGAACGTGACGGGTGAGCCGTCGTCGCAGAGCGGACGGAGATGCATGATGCGCTTGCCGAGCGAGCGATGGTCCATGAACTCGTAGTCGAAGCCGTCGCGGAACAGGAGGTAGAGGGCGGCCAGGATGCCGCCGATCCAGGGGATGCGGCTGACGATGGCCGCGATGACGGCGTCGATCAGGAACGCCAGGAAGCGTTTGACAAGATCGGCCTTGGGCGTCTCATCCGCGGCGGTTCCTGCCACGTCGCCAACCGGGCGTGGGGGCGCAGCGGGTTCGGTCGCAGCGGGTTCGGGCGCCGCCCCCTCGGTGGGTTCTCGATGGTGGCTCTCATCGCTCATGACCGACTCCCTTCGCTCCCAAGGCGTCGGCCGCCGGGCGGATCCGTCCGGAGCGCGGCTCGCGGCGGCTCGACGCCACCAGTGTAGCGGCGCCGCAGGCTCTGGCGGCGTGCGATGCACCATCTCGGCGACCATGAGCGTGGTCGGGGCGGGCGTCCCTCCGGGATGCGGCGGACCGCGCGGTAAGGTGGCTCTGGAGGCGCTCGGACGCGATGTGCAGGCTTCGCGGCTCGAGCGGGAACGCATGACGCAGACGCACGCCTTTTACGTGGTACCCACCGGCCCGGGAGTGGGGCTGACCTCGGTATGTCTCGGGTTGGTCCGCGCCCTGGACCGAGAGGGACTGCGGGTGGCCTTCTTCAAGCCCATCCGACAACCCGGGTCCGACGAGGGGCCGGAGCGCTCGACCCATTTCGTCCGCCGCACGACGACTCTGGAGCCCGCCGAGCCCATGCCTTTCCGCGAGGCGGAGGCCCGGCTGACGGCGAGCAAGCGGGCGGAGCTGTTGCAGGAGCTCGTCGGTCGCTACCAGGAGTCCGCGGGCGACGCCGACGTGGTGATCATCGAAGGACTGGTCGCGACGGCTGACCAGCCGGGGCTCGACACGCTCAACGCCGACATCGCGCAGGCCCTCGATGCCGAGGTGCTCCTGGTGGGGGCGCTGGGCCGCAGCAGTCTCGAGGAGTTCAACGACCGCCTCGACCTGGTGGCTGGCCAGTACGGCGGCGTGCGCAGCCCCAAGGTGTTGGGAGCCATCGTCAACAAGGTGAACGCTCCGCAACAGGAAGTGGTGGCGAGCACCCGCACCGAGCTCCGGCCGCCGGCCCAGCTGCTCACGGCCGAACGCATCTTCGAGGCGTGCCCGGTGTTCCGCCACGAAGGGTTCCACCTCTACGGCACGGTGCCCTGGCACCAGTCGATGGTCTCGCCGCGCACCATGGACGTCGCGGCGCGCCTCGGCGCCCGCCCCCTCATCGAGGGGGACATCGCCCGCCGGCGTGTCGTGGACGTGTCGATGGTGGCTCGCACGGTGGCCAACATGACCCACCGGTTGCGGCCCGACGCCCTGCTGGTGACGCCGGGCGACCGGGACGACATCATCCTCGCCGCCTGCATGGCCGCCCTCAACGGCGTTCCCCTGGCGGGCCTGGTGCTCACTGGCGGGATCCGCCCCAACGAGCACATCATGAAGCTGTGCGAGAAGGCGGTGGCCACGGGGCTGCCGCTGCTCCTCGTCGACAGCGACTCCTACGTCACCGCGGCGCGTGCCGCGGCCATGAATCTCGAGGTTCCGATCGACGACCTGGAGCGCATCGAGCGCGTCATGGACACCGTCGCCAGCTTCCTCGATACCGAGCGCCTGCGTGCGCGCATCGCTACGGACCGGGAGCCGCGGCTGTCGCCGCCGGCGTTTATGTACCGCTTGGTGGAACGGGCCCGCAAGGCTTCGAAGCGCATCGTGCTGCCCGAAGGGGAGGAGCCGCGCACGGTGAAGGCAGCGGCGACCTGCGCCGAGCGGCGCATCGCGCGCTGCGTGCTCATCGGGGATCCGGCCGAGGTGCGGCGCGTGGCCGAAGCGCAGGGCGTGAAGCTGGGCGAGGGCATCGAGGTCCTGAAACCTACCGACGACGTCCGCGAACGGTACGTCGACGACATGGTCGAGCTGCGTCGCCACAAGGGTCTCACGGCGGACGGTGCGCGTGAACAGCTGCGGGACAACGTGGTGTTGGGCACCATGATGCTCGCACGGGGCGAGGTGGACGGCCTGGTCTCGGGGGCTCTGCACACCACCGCGAATACGGTGCGGCCGGCACTCCAGCTCATCAAGACGCGCGAGGACGCGCGGCTGGTGTCGTCGATCTTCTTCATGTGCCTACCCGAGCAGGTGCTCATCTACGGCGACTGCGCCGTCAATCCCGATCCCACCGCGGAGGAGCTGGCCGACATCGCCGTGCAATCGGCGGAGTCGGCGCTGGCGTTCGGTATCGCACCGCGCGTGGCGATGATCAGCTACTCCACCGGCACGTCGGGGGGCGGTAGCGAGGTCGAGAAGGTGCGCGAGGCGACCCGCATCGCCCGGGAGCGCCGCCCGGAGCTGGTGCTCGACGGTCCGTTGCAGTATGACGCCGCTACCGTGGAGAGCGTGGGGCGCAGCAAGGCGCCCGACAGCATGGTGGCGGGCCGCGCCACCGTGCTCATCTTCCCGGACCTGAACACCGGCAATGCCACCTACAAGGCCGTACAGCGCAGCGCCAACGTGGTCTCGATCGGTCCCATGTTGCAGGGCCTGCGGCGCCCGGTGAACGACCTGTCGCGCGGCGCGTTGGTGGACGACATCATCTACACCGTTGCCCTCACGGCCATCCAGGCCGAGCAGACCGAGCGGTTGGAGCGCGAGGCGGTGGTGGACGGGGCGGACTGAAGCTGCCCCCGTGCGCCGGCCAACGTGCCCGGAGCCTCGAGCGTGACCTCGAAGTCACCTCGCCATGAGGCCCCTCAGAAGCGGTCGATGATGCTGAGCCCCTGCTGGGCGAAGTCGCCCATGGCAGCCAGCTCGGCGCCGGCGTCGGTGAGTGCGATCCGCTTCCCGATCAGACGTCCGACCTCGAGACGGCCGTGCGTCACGAAGGCGAGCAGATCCCGGTAGCGGCTGGCCGCCATGCCGTGGACGCCGGTCACCACCAGCTCGCGCTTGATGACCTCGAGCATCGGCATGGGCGGGAAGGCGTCCTCGGCCAGCAGCAGTCCGACCTGGACGTGTCGGCCCCGGCGGCGCAGGCTGCGCACCCCCTGGAAGGCCGTGGCGGGCGAGCCGACGGCATCGATCGACACGTGCGCGCCTCCGGCCGTCCACTCCCGCACGACCGACACCGGGTCGCCATCACGGGCGCTCACCAGGACGTCGGCTCCGAGCTCACGGGCCCGCGCCAAGCGCCCTTCGTCCAGATCGACGGCGATCACCCGTGCGCCGAGCGCAGCACCGATCATCACGGCGGAGAGCCCGACGCCGCCGCAGCCGATGACCACCAGCGTCTCTCCGGCGGCGAGGTGCGCGGCGTCCACCAGCGCCGCGAACGATGTCATGAAGCGGCAGCCCAGACTGGCGGCCTCGTCGAAACCGAGGGCCTCGGGGAGGCGCACCACGTTGACGTCGGCGTGGGGAACGAACACGTACTCGGCGAAGGACCCGGGTCCGTCGAAGCCCGGCTGGTACTCGTGATGGCAGAGGTTCTGGTGGCCCGTCCGGCAGGCCTCGCAGCGACCGCACCCGCAGCAGAAGGGGGCGGTCACGCGCTCGCCCGCGCGTACGCTCCTCACCTCGGGGCCGACCGCCACGACCTCGCCCGCGAACTCGTGGCCGGGCACGTGCGGCGGCGCGACCGAGGCGTCGTGCCCCATCCAGGCGTGCCAGTCGCTGCGGCACACGCCACTGGCATGGACGCGCACCACCGCACCGTCGGCGCCGGGCTCGGGATCGGCGTGGTCGACGATAGGCAGGGGGCCCCGGTAGGCGTCGAACTGTGCTGCTCGCATGACGTCTCCTCGTACCGGTGCCGGGCGCGAGGTGCGGCCCCGCGCAGCCGGGATCGGCACCAGCCTACCGTGCACAGGCCTCTCGCCCGTGCCGTCGCGCGCTGCGTGGCCGTGGGGCCGACATGGGCCTGGCGCCCGACATCGGTCAGTCCGCCGCGGCGTCCTGCCTCCCGCCCCCTAGATCGATGGTCGTCCCCACCCCATCGCGCTCGGCGCGTTGGAGCACGTGCCAGGCTGCGGCCACGTCTTCGATGGCCAGGCCGAGCGACTTGAAGAGTGTGATCTGCTGGCGTGAGGTGCGTCCCTGCGCCTCACCGTTCACGATCTCGCCCAGCTCTACGACGGCGTGATCTGCCGCCAGGCTGCCCTCCTGGAGCGGGATGCGGTAGTCCGCCGACTCGTGGAGCAACGACTCCCTCCGATCGGCGACGATGCGGGCCCCGGCCACCGCCGCGCTGTCGAGCTCGCGAGCATCGGGCTGCGAGGCGCCGACGGCATTGACGTGCGTGCCCGGTGACAGCCACGCGCCCTCGAGGACGGGATCCCGGGACGCCGTGACGGTGCACACCACGTCGGCGCCGACGACGGCGTCGCGCGCCGAGTGGCAGGTCGTGACGTCGAGCCCGTGCGCTTCCAGCGCCCAGTCCGCGAAGGCAGCGGCGTGGGAGGTGGAGCGGCTCCACACGCGGACCCGGGTGAAGGGCCGCACCAGGGCGAGCGCTTCGAGGTGCGTCCTGGCCTGCACCCCGCTACCGAGCAGGGCGAGTGTAGCCGCCTCCGGGCGCGCCAATCGGTCCGTGGCCACCGCCGATACGGCGGCGGTGCGGATGGCGGTGATGGAGGATGCGTCGAGTACGCCGAGCAAGCGGCCGTCGGCGGCGTCGAACATCAGAACGGCTCCCTGGTGGGAGTCGCGGCCGCGGCCGTGGTTGTCGGGGAAGATGGTGATCACCTTTGCTCCGAACGCCGGCAGCGTCGCCGACAGCGCGGGCATCAAGGCGAAAGCGTCGTGCGTGTCAGGGAGGCGTAGCACGGTACGCAGCGGGAGTTCGACCTCGCCGCGCGACAGCGACGCCAGCGTCGACGCCATGAGCGGGATGCACGCGCTCATGGGGAGCAACTGCGTGACCTGGGATTGGGTGAGGACGCGCATGGCCACCTCCGTAGCCGGTCGAACCGGTACCCGCGGGCGGGACCCGCCCGGATCTCGCCCGCGTGCGGGCACGGGCATACCCGTCCGGGCGCTTCGCGTTCCGAGGAACGGCCCCAGCCAATCACGGGCGGTCGCGGCCGGTCAAGCACCGGCGCGGTCCGATGCCTCGTGGAAGGGTCCGACCGACCGCGCCCTCGCCGGGCGCCCGCCGTATACTGTCGGCGCTGTGAAGGTCTCGGACGCCACCCTGCAGAAGCTCTCCTTCGACCGCGTGCGGGCGGCCCTGGCGGAGCGGGCGGCCACCCGTCTCGGCGCCGAGCGCGCCGTGGCGGTGGCGCCCGATCTCGACGAGGGTGCGCTCGACGATGCGCTGACGCGTGTGGACGAGGTGGTGGCGGGCGGCGACCTGTCGCTCGGCGGGGTCGAGGACGTGCGGCCGCTGCTGGAGAGGGTGCGCGAGGGCGGCCTGCTCGACGGCCGCGAGATCCTCTCGGTGGCGTACACGCTGGACGCGGCGTCCACGTTGCGCCGCGCCATCGTGAGCAGCGACCGTCCCGCGCTGGCGGCGCTTGCGGCCCGCATCGGCAGCTTCGACGGCGTGCTGCGGGTGGTGCGCGAGCAGCTCGACCCCGACGGAAACGTGCGCGACGACGCAACCCCCAAGCTGGCCGATGTGCGACGTCGCCTCAATCCCTTGCGGGGGCGCATCCGCGACCGCCTGACGCGTCTGCTCGAGACCCATGCCGCTAGCGTGCAGGAGCCGATCGTCACCTTGCGGCGCGATCGCTACGTCATCCCCATCCGGGCGAGCGCGCAGTCGAGCGTGCCCGGCATCGCGGTGGATCGGAGCGATTCCGGTGCCACCGTCTTCATCGAGCCGGCCTCGGTCGTACCCATGAACAACGAGTTGGCGCTGTTGGAGATGGAGGAGCGGGACGAGGTCCGCCGCATCCTGCTGGTGCTGGGCCAGCGCCTGGCGACCGAACCGGCGGTGGACGAGACCCTCGAGGTCGTCGCGGAGCTCGATCTTGCCAACGCCAGCGCCCGCCTGGCCCGCGACTGGCGCCTGGCACGCCCTGACATCGACGAGTCCGGCGCCGTGGTCCTGGAGAGGGCCCGCCATCCCCTCATCGAGGGATGTGTGCCCAACGACCTCGAGCTGTCCTCCGAACACCGCTTGCTGGTCGTGACCGGGCCGAACGCCGGGGGCAAGACGGTTCTCCTCAAGACGCTCGGACTGGCAGCGGTGATGGCAGCGAGTGGGCTGTTCGTGGCGGCCGGAGTGCCTACCGACGGAACCCGCGAGGGGCGTCGTCCCTCGCCGCGGCTCCCACGCGTCGATGCGCTGCTGAGCGACATCGGGGACGAGCAGAGCATCGAGGCGAGCCTGAGCACCTACGCCGGCCACCTGCACAACCTCAAGGCCATCGTGGAGGGCGCCGACGAGCGCACGCTCGTGCTCATCGACGAGCTCGGCTCCGGCACCGATCCTGACGAGGGCGCCGCCCTCTCGCAGGCGATCCTGGAGGGCGTGCTGCAGCGGGGCGCGCGGGGCCTGGTCACGACCCACCTGGCCCCCCTCAAGGTGTTCGCGTCCGAGACCGAGGGGGTCCGCAACGCGGCGATGCGGTTCGACGTGGACGCGCTGCAACCGACCTACGAGTTGGTGGTGGGCCAGCCGGGGCGGTCGTACGCGCTGTCGATCGCCGGGCGCCTGGGTCTGGGAGAGCCGCTGCTGGCCCGCGCATCGGAGTTGCTCGGCCCCTCGGGGGAACGGCTCGAGGCGCTGCTGGAGACCCTGGAGGGGCAGAGGGCCGAGTTGCAGCAGGAGCTCGACGAAGCGCGCGCTGCAGGCGAGCACGCACGGCGCGAGGCCGAAGTGCTACGCGGCGAGATCGATCGACTTCGGGAACGCGAGGAGGCGCTCCTGGCGCAAGCCGCCGAGAAGGCCGACAACCTCCTGCAGGACACCCTGCAGCAGGCGGCCCGGCTCAAGCGCACCGCCACGACCGACCCAGACCAGCGCTCGCGCGCCCTGGAGGAGATCCAGCAGCTCCGGCGCGAGGCCCGCACCCGTGCCGAGCCCCGAGCGCCGAAGATGGCGCCCGAGGGATTGAGGCCTGGAGCGCAGGTGCGGGTGGCGTCGTACAACGCCGAGGGCCCGATCCTGGAGGATCGCGGCGACACCGTGCTGGTCCAGCTCGGTCTGTTGAAGGTCGAGGTGCCGCGTCGCGACGTGACGCCGGCCGCGCCGGTCAGGCCCGCTGGGGACGACGGCGCAAGGGCGGGACGGACAGTCGCGCCTGCGGGGGTGTCGGGCGGCGTGGCTGGCCCTGCGGGCGGGCACTTCGACACGGAACTGAACATCCGCGGTGAGCGCGTGGAGGCGGGACTGGAGAAGGTGCGCGACTTCGTCACCGAGGCGCACGCCATGAAGGTAGGAGCGGTGAGGATCCTGCATGGAAAGGGCACGGGCGCCCTCCGCGACGCCGTTCGGAGCTACCTGAAGGGGGACAAGCGCGTCGAGCGCTTCGAGGACGCGGTGCCCTACGAGGGCGGCCATGGCGTCACGGTGGCGTACCTGCGCGTGTAGCGGAGCGGCGCGCGGGGCGTGCCATACTGTCGGCCATGCGTCCCGTGATCGTCTTCGACCTGGACGGCACCCTGGTCGATTCCCTGCCCGACATCCTGAGCAGCTTCTTGCGCGCGTTCGAGCACGAAGGGTTACCGGCCCCGGACGAGGATGCGGCACGCAGGACGCTCGGGCAGCCGCTAGAAACCATGTACGCCGCCTTCGCCCCGGCCGGCCGGGTGGACGCCCTGTGCCGCAGCTACCGCGTCCACTACACCGAGCACCTGGCCGACCGCAGTCGGCCGTTCCCCGGCGTGCCGGAACTGCTGGCCCTCGTGCGCGAGCGTGGCTACCTGCGCACGGTGGCGAGCACCAAGCGAACCCTGACGGCTCGGCGCCTGGTGGAGGCGACGGGGCTAGGACCGCTTCTCGACCATGTCGAGGGCACCGACGCCGCGCCCTACAAGCCTGCGCCCGACGTCGTGCTCCGGTCGGTGGCGGCGGTCGGGGGGCGCGGCGTCTGGATGGTGGGGGACACGGCCGGGGACATCCTTGCGGGACGGTCCGCCGGACTGAAGACCTACGCGGTCACGTGGGGTTCGCAGGAGGCCGACGAGCTGGCCACGGCTGGGCCGGACCGCCTGGAGCCCGACCTGACGGCGCTGGCTTCGCTCCTGTGAGCGGGGCCGTGCGCTTCCGCTTCACACGGGCTGCGGGTGGGGCTCGGTAGCATGTGCCATGGACAATCTGGAGAAGCAATACGTCATCGATTCCCTCGCGGAGGACTCGTGGCGGATGTTCCGGATCATGGGCGAGTTCGTCCAGGGATTCGAAGAGATGGCCGACGTCGGCAAGGCCGTGACGATCTTCGGCTCGGCGCGCATGGACGAGACCACCGAGACCTACGGGAAGGCGCGCGAGCTCGCGGCCGACCTGGCCCGTTCGGGGTACGCCATCATCACGGGCGGCGGGCCGGGCATCATGGAGGCGGGGAACCAGGGTGCCATCGAGGTCGAGGGGCGCAGCATCGGGCTCAACGTCGACCTTCCTCACGAGCAGGCGCCTAACGCATTCCAGACCGACAGCCTCAAGTTCAAGTACTTCTTCGTGCGCAAGGTCATGCTGGTGAAGTACTCGACCGCCTTCGTCGTGTTCCCGGGGGGCTTCGGCACCATCGATGAGCTGTTCGAGGCCCTCACGCTCATCCAGACGCGCAAGATCAAGCCGTTCCCCGTCTACCTCATCGGGGTGGAGTACTGGCGCGGGTTGCTGCAGTGGCTCCAGGGGACGCTGCTGCGCATCGGCACCATCGGGGAGGGCGATCTCCACCTGTTCAAGGTCGTCGACGACGTCAGCACGATCGCCGACGAGATCGACGACTACTACCGCAGCGAGCATCACGGGGGCTTCAATCTGCCCTGGTGACGACGCTCCGGCGCATGTGCGGCGTCAGGAATGGTGTCTGGTGGACCATCAGGAGACTTGACAATAGGACGCTCAAGTTTCTATACTTTGAGACGTAGGGGCGTGTCCGGATCGCTCCGGCGTCGTCCTGTCCGAGATCTACATTGCAAGGAGGAGACACCATGGCACTGGTTCGCAATACGCGTACCCTTCCCGTGCGGCGCTATGCGCTCGATCCCTTCGAGGAATTCGACCGGATGCTGGGCGAGTTCACGGCCCCGTTGCAGAACCGCAGCGAATGGATGGGCTACCCCATCGACCTCTACGAGACCGATAGCGACCTGGTCCTGGAGATGGCGGTGCCCGGCGTCAAGACCGAAGACCTCGACATCAGCATCGAGGGCCGGCAGTTGAGCGTCCGCGGACGCCTGCCCGAGTCCGACGAGGACAACCGCCGCTACTGGCTGCAGAGCATCCCGCGGGGTGACGTCAGCCGCACGGTGAAGCTGCCCGCGGCGGTCGAGGTGGACAAGATCCAGGCGCACGTGCTCGACGGCATGCTCACGCTGACGATGCCCAAGCTCGCTGAGGCCAAGGTCCACAAGATCGCCATCCGGTAGAGGTTCGCGGGCCGATCCGCGCGCCCCATCGGCGAGTTCGACGAGGCGCCCCGGAGACACGGGGCGCCTCGTCGCGTGGGGCGGCGGCGCGGCCGAGAGCGCGTTCTTGCGGGCGCGACCTCGTGGGCGATGCCGGAGGTATGGTGTGCATCCATGGCGTCGTGGCGACAGGAGTTCCGCGAGCTGACCCTGCTCGCTGCGCCGCTGGTCCTGGCGCAACTCGCGCAGAACGGCATGAGCGTGGTCGATACGCTCATGGTGGGCAGGCTGGGGCCGCGTCAGCTGGCCGGCATCGCGCTCGGCGGCGCCACCTTCACCTTCGTGTTCATCTTGTGCATGGGCGTCCTGTTCGCGGTCGGGCCGATGGTGGCGCAGGCGTATGGCGCCAGGCGCCCGGAGGAGGCCGCGCGGGCCGTGCGGCAAGGGCTCTGGATGGCGCTGGCATTGTCGGCGGTCGGCGTGGTGGTCTTCCTGCGTGCCGGGCCGCTGCTGGTCCTGGCAGGACAGGACGCCGTTACGGCCGGCACCAGCGCAGCCTACTTGCGGGCGATGGCGTGGGGCTTCCCGTTCGCGCTTGGTTTCACCTCCCTGCGCGGCTTCCTGGAGGGGCACGGGGACACCCGCCCCATCCTGGTGGTCGCCGCCATCGGGGTGGGGCTCAACGTGGTTGCCAACGACGTCCTGATGTTCGGTCGGCTGGGGTTCCCCGCGCTGGGCCTGGTCGGTACGGGTTATGCCACCTCGGTGGTGTACGCGGTGATGACCCTCGTCATCGCCGTGTACATCCGGGGACGTTACCGACCCTACCGGGTCTTCGTGGGGATGCGGCACCCCGATCTCGCCACCATGCGGGAACTGGTGCGTGTCGGCTGGCCCATCAGCCTCACGCTCGGCTTCGAAGTCGGCCTGTTCTGGCTCACGGCCCTGCTCATGGGCCGCTTCGGTGAGGCGGCTCTCGCCGGCCACCAGATCGCGCTGCAGAGCGCTTCGACCACCTTCATGGTGCCGCTCGGGATCAGCATCGCCGCCGGGGTCCGCGTCGGGCAGGCGGCGGGCCGCGGCGAAGCGAACGGCATCGTTCGTGGCGGCCTGAGCGGCATGGCCCTGAGCGCACTGTTCATGGCGTGTGCAGCTGCGCTCTTCTGGGGCGCGCCCGACGCCGTGATCGGGCTGTACATGCCGGTGGCGGCGCCGGCCAATGCCGACGTGGTGGCCTTCGCGCGTCACTTCCTGGCGATCGCGGCGATCTTCCAGGTGTTCGACGGCGTCCAGGTCGCCGCGTCGGGAGCCTTGCGAGGCCTGAAGGACACGCGCGTCCCCATGCTGTTGACGGCGGTCGCGTACTGGCTGGTGGGGGTGCCGGTCGGGGTGGGACTGGCGTTCGGAGCGGGTGTGGGCTCCTCGGGCCTGTGGTACGGCCTGGTCGCCGGTCTGGCCACGGCCGCTGTGTTGCTGGCGACGCGCTTCGCCCGTCTGCTGCGGCGACGTTACGGCACGACGTTGCCGGCGGGAGGCGCGGACCTGCGGTAGAGTGAGCCTTCCACCGCGTCGGGAGCCGCTTCTCGCCGCCCCGAAGAGCGGAACTCTGAGCATGCGTCTACCTGGAATCGAACGCTACCTGCGGGACCCTCGGCTTCCGCGACCCCACGCCGCCGCCGTGCTGCGTGGCGTGTTCGCCGCGATGTTCCTGGGGCAGATGGTGGTGGCGCTGGTGCTGGCGGTGGTGGTGCGGCTCGTCAGCGACCTTCACACCAGTCCGAGCCCGCTGCTCGGCTGGGTGCTGGTGCTGCTCTCGATGCTCGAGCTTCCCCTGGGCGTCGTGCTTGCCGGCATCGCGGGCCGCGGCGACGACCGGCGGCGGGCGCTGTCGGCCGCCCTGCTCGGCGCGGTGATCCTGTCCACACCGGCATGGTTCGCGGCGCTGGCGCTGGCCACCGGTCAGCGCGGTGCACCGGTCTTCGTCCTGTGGGGCTTGCTGGCGCTGTACTACGGCTTCGGCGTGGCAGGAGCCGGCCGGCTGGCCGCGCGCGCCGTCGGAGCACCGCCCGCATCGCGGGTCTGAGCTGCAGGCGCGGGAATCGCGCTCGCTCGCCTACCCGTCGCCGGAAGCGCTCTCGCGCTCGCTCTGATCGAACCACTCCCGCCAGTCCCAGGAACTCTTGAGGACCTCCGCGAGTTGGAAGGTCTCGGTGCTCGTGATGTCGGGACAGCGGCGGGGGAGCTCGTCGGACACGAACGTGTGCAATCCCTTGACGCTGCTGTGCAGGGTCTGGATGACGATGTCCGCCTGCCCGAAGGACGTTCCCACGAAGCGCACATAGGGGAGCTTGGCGAGATCGGCCGCGGTCCGCATGACGGTTCCAGGGCGAACGCGAACCAGGATGATGGCGGCGGCCTCGACCCCGAGCTGCAGTGGATCGCCAACAGCGGTGATGTGGATGAGCCGGCGTTCCTGGAGTCGGGTGACGCGCGAGCGAACGGTGCTCTCGGCCACAGCCAGGTCCCGGGCGATGTCTCGGAACGGCCGGCGCCCGTCGTCCTCCAGGGCGACGATGATCGCCTTGTCCAGCTTGTCGAGATGCATGCGGCCTCCCTGCGCGGCGCTGCCTGCCTTTGGCAACGCATTCAGCATAACGATGCCCGTCCCGGTTGACAATGCGTAATAATCTAGCTTTACTTGTATCACCATGCGCAATTGAGCCCCGGCGTTCTCGCGGCGGGCCTCGTGGTGCGAGGCATGGTCGCCTAGGAGCATGCAGGAGGGAGGCCCGTACGCCCTGAGCGGTAGCGAGGTGTGAAGAGGACACACGTTCGAAGGGCTGCGCAGAGCGCGGCCAGGGAACCAGGACAAGGAGAGAGTCGTGGGCCACAAACGGAAGGACGCCGACGCGGCCGAGCACAAGGCGCTCGAGCGCGAGATCGACGAAGCCAAGAAATACGACCCCGAGGATCCACTGTTCGGGTTGACCGTGGAGGAACTGAGCGGGCCGCGGTTGAGCCGACGGGCCGTCCTTCGCCTGATGGCGGCGGCCGGTGTCCTGTCCGCCCTGCGCTTCACGCCCGGCCTGGAGTCCGTCGCCTACGCGCAGGGAACCACAGGCGGACACCTGAAGGCGGGTTGGGCTGGCGTCGGTGAGATCCGGACGCTGGACCCTGCCCAGATCAACCAGGTGCTCGAGTTCCAGATCGCCTCCAACGTGCTCGGAGGCCTGACCCACATCAACCCGAAGCTGGTCGCGGAGGGCGACCTGGCCGAGGACTGGACGGTGTCGTCCGACGGGCTGCACTACACGTTCAAGCTGCGCCAGGGCGTCACCTTCCACAACGGCGACCCGTTCACCGCCGACGACGTGCTCTACACCTACAACCGCTCCAAGGACCCCAACCAGTCCATCCAGGCCAGCGTGCTCGAGGGCGTCGACAGCGTCGACAAGGTCGACGACTACACGGTGCGGTTCAACCTCAAGGCGCCGCAGGCGTCGTTCCTGGTGAAGGTGCTGGAGCGCTCGAGCGGCCGCGCCATGGCGATCGTGAACCAGCGTGCCATCAAGGAGATGGGGGAGTCCGACTACGGGCTCAAGCCGGTCGGCACCGGCCCCTTCAAGGTGACCGGGCACCAGTTGGGGCAGGGCGTCGAGCTGGCCAAGTTCGAGAACTACTACGACCCCTCGCGGCCGAAACTGGACCGCGTGACCATCACCCCGATCGTCGAGCCGGAGCCGCTGGCGGCGGCTATCGAAGCAGGCGACATCCAGATCATCGGCGGTAACCCGCCCGCGGCCGAGCTGATCGACCGTTTCGTGTCGAACCCCGACCTGGTCGTGAGTCAGATCCCGGGGCCCGGCTTCCAGTCGCTGTGGATCAACCCCTGGCGCGACGCTTTCAAGGTGACCGACTTCAACAAGCCGTTCTCGGAGCTGGTGCAGGAGAAGGGCTTCATGGTGCGGCTTGCCATCGCCAAGGCGTTCGACCGGGCCGACTTCATCAAACGCGCCCTGTTCGGCCGCGGCGTGCCCGCCTTCGGGACCATCAACCCGGCCATGGGCTACTTCTACGACGATGCCATCGACGGCACGAGCGAGCAGCGCTTCGACGTCGCCGCGGCCCAGAAACTGCTGGCCGACGCCGGCTTCCCCGGCGGCAAGGGCTTCCCGACGCTGAAGCTCTCCATCACGCCGGCCGGGCGGCGCGAGGGCCAGATCATCGCCGACATCCTCAAGCGCAACCTCGGCATCACGGTGGAGCTCGACGCCAAGGACTTCCCGGTGCTCATCGACCAGTTCGACGCCAACAATTACGACCTGTTGCGCATCGGCTCGGGCGGCGACTACGATCCGGACGACGGCCTGGTCGACTGGATGCTGACCACCTCGAAGTTCAACGGGCCCAACCGCGACAAGGCCACCGAGGACTTCGGCTACTTCTCGGACAAGCAGGTCGACGCGCTCGTCGCCCAGGAGCGGACGGAGCCCGACCTGGCCAAGCGCAAGGCGCTGGTGCAGCAGGCCAACAAGATCACCTCCGACAAGGTGGCGTCCGCCTTCCTCTACCACCCGCTCGACATCCTGGTTTATCGCAAGGACATCGTCTACCCGGCCGAGAGTCGCATCCCCGGCCTGGTCGACTTGGACCGCGTCACCTTCGCGTAGGCGCGGCGCGGCGTACGTTCGGTTGCGGGGCCTCGTAGGGGCCCCGCAACCCCTCGCGCCGCCTCGCACGAGGCTCTTTCGATCGGCCCCTCGCGGGGGCCCGAGGTAGGACTACCGTGACGACCTATCTTCTGAAGCGGATCGTGGCCGCCATCGTGGTGATGTGGGCCGTGGCGACCCTCGTGTTCTTCATGTTGCGGGCGGTGCCGGGGGACCCCCTGCAGGCCATGCTCTTCGACATCGGCGACCCCCACGCCGCCGACGTGCTGCGTCACAAGTACGGGCTCGACAAGCCCGTGTACGTGCAGTACGGCCTGTGGATGTGGAACATCGCGCACGGCGACCTCGGCGCCTCGATCTACGGCAGCCGGGTTCCGGTAACGCAGATCATCTCGGAGTCGCTGCCGCGCACCATGTCGCTGGCGTTGCTCGCCTTCGTCATCGCCATGGCCATCGCGGTTCCCGCCGGCATCATCTCGGCCGTTCGCAAGAACTCGGCCCTGGACCACGGCTTCACGTTCCTGGCGTTCCTGGGCCTGTCGATGCCCGACTTCTGGCTCGGCATCGTGTTGATCATCGTGTTCGCGGTGCATCTGCGGTGGTTCCCGGCCATCGGCTACGCGCCTTTGAGCGACGGCTTCATCCCCTGGATCCGCCACCTGATCCTGCCGGCGACCGCCATCGGCACCGCCTTCTCCGCCATCCTGGCTCGCATGATCCGTTCCTCCATGCTCGAGGTGATGAAGATGGACTTCATCACCGTGGCCCGCTCCAAGGGGCTGGTCGAGAACCGGGTGGTGTTGAAGCACGCGTTCCGCAACGCCCTCATCCCCGTGGTCACCGTCACCGGCATCGCCTTCGCGCTGCTCATGGCGGGGGCGGTGGTGGTGGAGAACGTCTTCGCCATCAAGGGGCTGGGACGGGTGTTGATCCAGGGCATCCTGAACCGCGACTACCCGGTGGTGCAGGGGGCGATCCTGGTTGTCTCCGCCATCTTCGTTGCGACGAATCTCGTGGTCGACGTGCTCTACACGGTCATCGACCCCCGCATCCGGTTGAGGTGAAGCGTATGGCCGAATCCGTTCCGCTCGGACCGACCGCCGTCCAGACGGTGCCCGCCCGCCGCAAGAGGGCGCGCTGGCTCAAGCTGCTGCTCGCCGACCGGCGCGCGCTCGTGTCCCTGGTGGTGCTGGTGGTGCTGGTCGGCGCCGCCGCCCTGGCGCCGTACGTCTCGCCGGCCGACCCTACCTCGATGGCCTTCGGCATGATGAGCCCGCCGAGCTGGGCCCACCCCTTCGGCACCGACGATCTCGGCCGCGATTTGCTCAGCCGTGTCATCTACGGCGCGCGGATCTCGCTGTTCGTGGGCATCGTGACGGTCGTGTCCTCGATGCTGCTGGGCGTGCTCATGGGCCTGTTGGCCGGTTACTACGGCGGCTGGCTCGACACCATCATCATGCGCTACATCGATCTCCAGTGGGCGTTCCCCAACTTCATCATCGCCGTGTACCTGGTGGCCGTCTTCGGCACCGGCCTCAGCAACGTCATCATCGCCGTGGCGCTGGCTTTCCTGGACGACTTCGCGCGGATCGCACGGGGCATGGTGCTGACCGTCCGGGAGCGCGATTACGTGGAGGCCGCGCGGGCGTTGGGAGCGTCGGACGTGCGGTTGATGCTACGCCACATCCTGCCGAACTCCATGGCACCGCTCATCGTCCAGGCGACCGTCAGCGTGTCCTACGCCATCCTGGCGGAGGCCAGCCTCAGCTTCCTGGGACTCGGTGTGAAGGCGTCGACGCCCACCTGGGGGCTCATCCTCAGCGATGCCCGCAGCTTCATCAGCCGCGCCTGGTGGCTCGGCATCTTCCCGGGGCTCGCCATCATGATCACGGTGCTGACCATCAACTTCTTCGGGGACTACCTTCGTGACTTGTTCGACGTGCGCGAGACGAGTGTGGAAGGGGAGGGAGCGTGACGGTCGGCAGGCGATCGCGCCAGCATCGGGGTCCGGGCGCTCGCGCCCGGCGGGGACGGTAGACTCGGCATCATGCGGCTCTTCCAACTGTTCTGGTCGTTCGCCAAGGTCGGGCTTTTCGGCTTCGGCGGCGGTCCCTCGATGATCCCCCTCATCCAGGAGGAGGTCGTCGAGGTGCAGCACTGGCTCACCAAGGACGAGTTCCTCGACGCCTTCGCCTTCGGCAATTCGCTGCCGGGTCCCATCGCCACCAAGATGGCTGGGTACGTCGGCTTCAAGGTGTCGGGTTGGCCCGGCGCGGCGATGGGGCTCATCGGGGTCGCGGTGCCCACCATCATCGCGATGATCGCGCTCGGCAGCCTCTACCTGCGCTACCGCAACAACCCCGTGTTCGAGCACTTCCTTCGGGGAGTGCGCCCGGTGGTGATCGCGCTCCTGGCCCTGGTCGTGTGGGAATTCGCTCCCCGCGCGTTCGGCATGCCCCCGCAGTGGCTGAAGAACTGGTCGCTGTGGCTGCTGGCCGCCGGCGCGTTCTTCCTCTCCATCCGTTTCAACGTGCACCCGGCGCTGCTGATCGTGGCCGGTGGGCTGTTGGGGATCTTCGTGATCCACTAGGGTCGAGGCGTGGGGGGCGATGCGGGGGTAGGTGATTCACCCGCCATCCCCTCGCCGGGGCGACGGGTAGACTGCCCGGACTGCGGCGGGACCGTCGTCGGGACGATCGCGTCGCGCCGGCATGCCGGCCGGCAGGGAAGGAGGCCGCCATGGCCACAGCCAATATCGGCGATACCGTACGCGTCCATTACACAGGACGCCTCGACGACGGCACCGTCTTCGATTCCTCTCGCGAGCGCGAACCCCTCGAGTTCACCGTGGGTACCGGACAGGTGATCTCCGGTTTCGAACGTGCGGTCGAAGGGATGGAGGTCGGCGAGGCGCGTGAAGCGCGCATCGAAGCCGACGACGCCTACGGGGAGCGGCGCGACGACCTCGTGCTCGACCTACCCAAGGAGCAGGTCCCCGAGGACATGGAGATCGCGCCGGGCATGCGGCTCGAGCTGCGCCAGCCCGATGGGCAGGCCGTGCCCGTCACCGTTGCCGAGGTGGGTGAGGAGAGCGTCACGCTCGACGCCAACCACCCGCTGGCGGGTCAGCCGTTGACGTTCGAGCTCGAGCTCGTTGAGATCGAGGGCGGCTCCGCCCAGCAGTGATCCCGTGCGTCGGGCGCATCCGCGTCGTCGAGGCCGCCGCAGCAGATGGGCTTACGCGCTGCGCGCGTGTCACGACGATGGATGGCGCTTGCGCTTCAACGACCGCTTGCGCTTCCACGACGGGGTGACGCGCCGCGGCAACGCGGTGTTCCCTGCGCGCGCCGGTCGGGATGCGCTCACGGTCGAGATGGAAGCCGCCGAGTCGTTCTACGAGGCGCGCGACAGCATGGCCAGCTTCCAGGTCAGGGTGGTCTCGCGTCCGCCCGGCCTGCGTCGTGACAAGGACGCTCGCGACCCGGCGTGCGTGCGACGGCTGGGAGACGCCATCCTGACGGAGTCGGTCCGGATGGAAACGTCGCTCGTGACGAGTGTGGCTCGTGACTAGTAACGCAGCACGGTGCTGCGCGCGTCCTGCAGAACGTGCGACATGTCGAGCGCCTTGGCCGTCCCCAGCACCACGCAGTCCTCCGGCGTCTCGGCCACCGCGACCGGGATGTTGGTCACGCGCCTGAGGAAGGCATCGAGGTCGCGAAGCTTGGCGCCGCCCCCCGTCATCACGATGCCGCGTTCGATCACGTCCGAGACCAGCTCGGGGGGTGCGTGCTCGAGAACCTTTCGCACGCCCGCAGCGATCTTGTCCAGCGATCCACTCAGGCTCCGCACGACGTCCTCGGTGGTGATGGTCACGCTCTTGGGCATGCCGTCGATCAGGTCGCGGCCGCGCACCTCCATGGTGCGCTCCTCCTCGTCCGAGGAGATCACCGCGGCGCCGACCGTGCGCTTGATCTCTTCGGCGGTACGGTCGCCGATGAGCAGGTTGTGTTGAGCCTTCACGAAGGCCATGAGGTCGCGGTCGAAGGTGTTGCCGGCGATACGCAGGCTCTCGGAGACCACGATGCCGCCCATGCTGATGATGGCGATGTCGGTGGTGCCGCCGCCGATGTCGATGACCATCGAGCCGACCGGATCGGCGATGTTGACGCCCGCGCCGATGGCGCCGGCCACCGGCTCCTCGATCAGGAAGGCCTTGCGCGCCCCGATCTCATTGACCGCCTGGAGCACGGCGCGCTTCTCGACCTCGGTGATGCCGCTGGGGATGCAGACCATGATGTTGGGACGCAGCAGACGGTTGGCGCCGGTCAGGACCTTCGAGATGAAGGCCTTGAGCATCTTCTCGGTGAGGGTGTAGTCGGCGATGACGCCGTCGGCCATGGGCCTCACGGCGGTGATGTTGCCCGGTGTCCGACCGAGCATGCGGTAGGCGTCCTGACCGACGGCCTTGACGTCGGTGGTGCCCTTGACGACCGCGATCACGGCGGGCTCGCGGAGCATCACGCCCTTGCCCTTGACATGGATGCGGACGTTGGTGGTACCCAGGTCTACGCCGATCATGGCGCTACGCTAACAGGTCTGTGTGAGGGCCGTGCGAAGGAGGGCGGGCAGCACGACGGGCACGCGCGTTAGCATGAGGCGCGAGGAGGCCCGCATGAAGGCGATCGTGGTTGGCGAAGGCGGCGAGCTCGCGTACCGCGAGGTACCGGAACCGGCCCTGAGGCCCGGCGAGGTGATGGTCGACGTCCATGCCACGGCGCTCAACCGCGCCGACTTGTCGCAACGGGCAGGGCACTACCCTCCGCCCCAGGGGGAGAGTGAGATCCTGGGCCTCGAGGTGGCGGGCGTCGTGCGTGAGGTACCCGGGGGCGTGCACGGGGTGCACGCCGGGGACCGGGTCTGTGCCCTGTTGCCCGGCGGCGGATACGCCGAGCGCGTGGCGGTCCCGGCGGGCATGCTGATGCCGGTGCCCGAGGGCTGGAGCTTCGCCCAGGCGGCCGCCCTGCCGGAGGCTGCGTTCACCGCCTTCCTCAACCTCTTCCTGGAGGCGGGGCTGCGTGCCGGCGAACGCGTGCTCATCCATGGGGGTGCTAGCGGCGTCGGAACGGCAGCCATCCAGCAGGCCGTCCTCGCCGGCGCTGCGGTCTACACCACGGCCGGCAGCGACGAGAAGGTGGCGGCCTGCCGCGACCTCGGCGCCGAGCTCGCCATCCCTTACCGGCAGCGGGACTTCGCCGAGGTCATCCAGGAGCACGTCGGCGTCGGCGCTGGCGACGGCTGCGTCGACGTCATCCTCGACATGGTTGGCGAAGCCTACTTCGAGCGCAACCTCGAGCTCCTGCGCCTCGGTGGGCGCATGGTGTTCATCGCCACGCTCAGCGGCCGCCAGGCGAGCTTCGACATCCGCCGGCTGATGGCGAAACGGGCGACGCTGAAGGGGTCGACGCTCCGCTCCCGTCCGCCGGGCGAGAAGGTGCGCATCCGCGAGGCCTTCGAGGAGCGCTTCGGGCAGGCGCTGGCCGAGGGGCGTCTCGACCCTGTCATCGACAGCGTCGTTCCGATCGAGCGGGCCGCCGAGGCGCACGAGCGCATGCAGGCCAACCGCAACATCGGCAAGATCGTGCTGCTGGTGCGCGAAGGGGCGGAGCGCTCGGCCTGAGGAACCCCGCGCCGTGAGACGGCGCCACAGGGACGCGGCCACAGGGACGCTGCTAACAGAGACGCTGCCAACAGAGACGCGGCTGCAGAGCCGCGGCCACAAAGGAACCTTGAGAGCAACCTCGCAGGGGGGCAGCGGAAGCGAGACGACCCTCAAAGTTCTCCTCGAGGTTAGCAGGGGGGTCGCGGAGCACAGCTGCCCACGCCACCATTGGCCGGTCGGTTGTGGGCAACCTTCCCGGGCGGGACCGGTTCGAGCGGCCCCACGTATACTGAGCGCGCATGTCACGCGCCCCCTTTACGGCCCTGGCAGAGGTATACGACGCCATCATGGCCGACGTCGAGTACGACGACTGGGCCGCTTTCATCCTGCAGCTGGCGCGCGAGCGCGGCTGGCAGGGGGGCGAAGCACTGGATGTGGGCTGCGGCACCGGCAACGCCACCGTCCCGATGCGGGCGCTCGGCGTCGAGGTGTCCGGCCTCGACGGTTCGGAGGCCATGCTTCGAGTGGCTGAACGCAAACTCCCGTCGGTGCGCTTCTACTGCAGCGACTTCCGCACCATGCAGCTCCCCCAGCGCTTCACCCTGGTCTACTCGGTGTTCGACGCCCTGAACAACCTGCTCGAGCCCAGCGGCTTCGAGGCGATGGCCCGCCGCGTGTTCGACCACCTCTTACCCGGCGGTCTCTTCATCTTCGACGTCAACACCACGGTCGGGCTCCGCGACCTGTGGGAGGGGGGCCGCGTGGAGGGCTGGGCCGACGAGGTGTACTACCGTTGGGTCCACTCCTTCGACGAGGCCACTGCGCTCGCGAAGGTCGAGGCCTTCTGCGAGACAGAGCACGGCACCTTCACGGAGGTCCACTACGAGCGGCCCTACGACCCCCCGGAGGCGACGCGGTTGCTCGAGGCGGCGGGATTCACGGGCGTGGAGGCACTCAGCTATCCCAGCGGTGAGCCCGCGCCGGACGACGCGGCCCGCGTGTGGATGGTCGCTCGCCGCGCCGTTTGAGGGCGTTCGTTCGGGCGGCGCCGGCCCGTTCCGATGGAACGCCCCCGCTGCAGCTGAGCTTTCGCGCTCCGGCTGAGCGTTCGCGCTCCGGCTGAGCGTTGGCGCTCAGCCCTCCTCGTCCAGGCCCGCCTGCTGGCGCACGATGCGCGCGATGTTGGAGACGTCCTCGTCCCCGTAGCCGCGTTTGACCAAACTGGTCTCGAGTTGCTCGACGTAGGCGGCGAGCGGGATGGCGACGCCGAGATCGCGCGCCGACGCCAGCGCGATACCGAGATCCTTGCGGTGCAGGCGGGTGCGGAATCCCAGCGGGTAGTGGTTGTGGATCATGTTCGGCCCGCGGTTCGTCAGTCCCCACGAGCCGGCGGCGCCGCCCGACACCGCGGCGTGCGCCGCCTCGATGTCGATGCCCGCGGCCAGCCCGAGCGCCAGACCCTCGGCGATCGCGGCGTAGGTGCCGGCGATGATGACCTGGTTGATGGCCTTGGTCACCTGGCCGCTGCCGACGGGACCCACGTGGGTCACGGTCGTGCCGAGCGCGTCTAGCACGCTGCGCACGCGCTCCAGGACGGCCTTGTCTCCGCCCACCATGATGGAGAGCGTGCCGCGCGCCGCGCCCTCGCTCCCACCGGACACCGGGGCGTCCAGCATGGCCACGCCGTGATCCTCGAGCGCAGCGGCGATCAGCCGGGTGGTGGCGGGGCTGATGGTGCTCATGTCGACGAGCACCGAGCCCGCCTCCATACCCTCGACCGCCCCCTCCTCGCCCAGCACCACGGCCTGCACGTCGGGCGTGTCGCTCACCATGATGATGACCAGCTCGCGGTCACGGGCGCACTCGCGGGGGGTGGTAGCGCGGTGGGCGCCGAGCGTTTCCAGCGCTTCCTCGCGCTGGCGTGTGCGGTTGTGCACGGTGACGTCGTGTCCTGCTTCGAGCAGGCGGCGCGCCATCGGCGCGCCCATGGTGCCCAGTCCGATGAATCCGATCCTCATGGGGAGTCCTCCCGATCCTCGCCGGCGCGTTCGGGATGCGCGCCGCGGTCGTTCCAGATGGTCTCGAGCACGTCCATGAGCCGCGAGGCCACGGCCCGATTGTGTGAGCTTACCGTGGTGCGGCGGGGCACCGGCGTCCAGACGGAGGGATCGTCCACCATGCGGTCCGGGAGGGCGACGGGGCTCCTTGACGCCCAGCGCTCGTGCCACGCCGCGGGAACGTGCTCGGGCAGCTCCTGGCCGGTGATGGCGGCCCATAGCAGCGCCCAGGCGCGCGGAGCGGTCCGGTACGGGTCGTAGCCTCCGCCGCCGGTGGCCACCAGCCGCCCGCCCGTGAAGCGTTCGCTCAGCTCCACCACCCGGCGGTAGCTCGCACCCATGGCAGCCAGGCTCAGGTTGAGGTCGGCCAGCGGGTCGTTGCGGTGCATGTCGGCGCCGGCCTGGAGAACGATCAGGTCGGGCTGGAAGACCTCGATCGCGCGCGGCACCACCATCTCGAAGACGTCGAGGAAGGAGGCGTCCTCGGTGAAGGGCTCGAGCGGCATGTTGACGGACGTGCCGCGGCCCGGGCCGCGGCCCGTCTCGTAGGTGTGCCCCGTTCCCGGGAACAGGTAGCGACCCGACTCGTGCAGGCTGATGGTCATGACGTCGGGGGAGTCGTAGAACAGCCACTGCACCCCGTCACCGTGGTGGACGTCGAGGTCGATGTAGGCCACGCGCAGGCCGTGCGCGTCGACAGCACGCCGGATGCCGAGCGCGAGATCGTTGTACACGCAGAATCCCGACGCCTTGGCGCGCATGGCGTGGTGCAGGCCACCGGCGAGGTTGACCGCGCGACGCGCCTGACCGCTCGCCACCAGCTCCACGGCGGTCACCGTGCCGCTGCACACGCGGAGCACGGCCTCGTGCATGTTGGGGAAGACGGGATTGTCGCCGGTGCCGATGCCGTAGCTGTACGCCTCGTCCTCCAACTCCCCGTGCGAGGCGTGACGGACCGCGTCGATGTAGCGCGTGGAGTGAACGCGCGCCAGCTCACGCTCGGGGATGGGCGTGACGCCGGCGTACGCCTCGGGGCTCAGCGCACCGACGGCCTCGAGCAGGGTGCGGGTGAGCTCGAGCCGCTCCGGGCGGAAGGGGTGCTCGGGGGAGAGCTCGTACTCGGCGAGCAAGGGGTCGTAGACGAAGCGCACGCGGTTCGCCGCGGCGCCAGGGTGCCCATTTCCCTTGGCCGAAACGCTCACGGCTCGCGGGTCTTGTCGACCGGCCAGAGGATCACGAAGCCCTCGCCCCGCAGGTGCTCGGCAAGCCGGCGGCCGTCGACGGTATTCACGCGCAGCACGAACGTCACGCTCTCGGCGTCGGCGCGCGAGGTCATCACGCTGGAGACGTTGTGGCGCCGCTCGGCGATGGCCGCGAGCAGCGACGCCAGCGCGCCCGGCCGGTTCGGGACCTCCACCTCGAGCCGGGTGGCGGCCTCGTACACGCCCGACATGCGCACCAGTGCATCGAGCATGTCGATGCCCGTGACGATACCGACCAGATGGTCCCCGTCCATGACGGGCATGGCGCCGATCTTGTTCTCCCGCAGGGTCTTAGCCGTCTCCTCGATGGGATCCAGGGGGTGCGCGGTCAGGACGGGCGCCACCATCACGTTGCGCACCGGATCGGTGGCCGCAACGCCGGCGGGGGCCAGAGGGTGGTCCGCGCCGACGAGGCGCAGATCGCGGTCCGACACGATACCCACGAGGCGGTCGATGCCGGCGTCCTCACCCTCCGGCCCCGTACGAGTGGGCCCCTTCCCGACGTTCTCGAGGATGGGGAAATGGCGGATGTTGCGCTGTTCCATCAGCGCGTTGACGTCGCGGATCGGCATATCCGGGCCGATGGCGACCACCTGCCGCGTCATGATGTCCTGTACCAGCATGGTGCCCTCCGAAACCCGAGCCCGCGCCGGGCGCGCCTCGCAAGAATCGTACCCTCTGGCCGCCGCGCGACGCCGCGCTGCCCGGCCTCAGCCGAAGAAGCGGGGGCGGGTCCGGAGGCGGTGGAACTCCTCGACGACCGCCGGGTCGGCGCGCGAGCCGACCCGCGCCATGAGCTGATTGGCGGAGCTGCTGCGCACCTCGGCGTCGGCGGTGTTGAAGGTCTCGAAGCCGGCGCTGCGGTACAGGCGCTCGAGCAGGCGTTTGTAGGCGAAATCGTTCAGCCCCGTGCGCTTGAGGTCGTAGTGCCACACGTACATGGTGGCGAACACCACGGTGTCCTCGAAGCGCCCGCCCTCGAAGCTGCCCGCCAGCAGGCGTTCGGCCAGATGCTGCCCGCGGTAGGGCGGCGCCACCTCTACCGCGCCCAGCTCGATGATCCTGCCGGTGCGGTCCTCCCCCCACGACTCCACGTCCGAGGGTGGGTGGAAGGCGGCGTAGGCCACCATCCGGTCCTCGTCCACGCCGATGCTGACGCACGACTGGGCGTCGCGCGCGATGCCGATGAGGGCCTGGTGCTGCTTCGCGGCCGGACGGAACATGTCGATGGCGGGGTGCGGCTCGAGCGCGGCCAGCGCCTCGGGCGTCAGGCACACCTCTACGCGGGCCGCCCCGGCGGCCGGGCTGGTGGTGGCCTCGGTCACGAACGTCCCGCGGTCACGGCACCGGCGCCAGCATGCGCTGCCGGTCGCGCCAGCGTGCGACCAGTGCGTCGGGCAGCCGCGCGGGACCGACGTCGGGGCGCTCCTCCAGACCCAGCAGCGCGCCGAGCCGGGCATGGGCGCGCCAGGCTCCATCGCTTGCGGGCATGCGCTCCGCACCTTCGCCGAAGGCGCGCAACAGGCCCTCGTGGTAGGCGGTCAGATCGGGGTCTTCGAGGGCGATGGCGAGCCGCTCGGCGGCCTCGCTGGAGGCGCCGTGCAGCAGCTGCGTAGCGCCGGCGAGCGCCACGTACTGCGCGCGCAGGCCCAGATCGCCGCGCTCCCGTCGGCCGTCGTCGGGGAGGGCGGCCCGCATCGCCATCTCCCCCTCGCTCAGGGCCTCCATGGCGCCGTCGGCGTCCCCCAGGCGTAAGCGCGCGGCCACCGCCGCGGCCAGCGCCTCGGCGCGCTGGTAGGCGAAACGCGACTCTCGGATCGCCTTCTCGGCGTGGCCCAGCGCGTCCTCGGGACGAGTCGCTACCAGGCTGGCGTGCAGGTGGGCCTGACGGACGAGCACGCCGTGCAGCTCGCGGTCGGGCTTGTCGTCGAGCGCGGCGAGCACCTCGCCGATGCGCTGGCGCGCGTGGCGAAGGTCGGGCTGATCGGTCTCGGGCAGCGGCAGCACCGGCAGCGGTAGACGGAAGGGCTGCGCCATGCCCCGGCAGGCGTACGCCAGCCCGATGTACAGCGTGGTTCGGAGCACCCGGTAGTCGGCGTCCACCTCCAGGGCGCGGGCATAGCTGCGGAAGCGCTCGATGTTGCGCGCCAGTGTGAACGTGGCCTCCTCGAAGGCGCCCTCGGCAAGCAACGCCAGCGCCGCCTCGTCGTCCACCTTGGCGAGCCAGAAGTCGCGCTCGATGGGCTCGGCGTCCGCCAGCTCGAGGATGTCGCGGGCGGCGCTGAAGTCCCGGCGCGCTGCCGTGAGGTTGCCCATGCGGCGGAAGAGCGTGCCGCGGCGCGACAGGAAGCGCGTCTGCTCCTGCACCAGGGCCTCCGAGCGGTAGGCCAGCTCGACGGCCAGGTCGAGCTCGCGGCGCGCCTGATCGAAGCGCCCCAGCTTGAGGCAGACGTCACCCTTCTGGAACGCAAGGCGTGCCCGGATGAGGTCCTCGTCGGTCACGACGGAATCGAACTCGCGCAGGGCGCTCTCCAGGTCGCCGCGGTCCTTGGCGATGAGGCCGGCCCACACCGAGACCTTGGCGCGCGCCAGGTTGCTGGCGCTGTCGTCGTCGGTCACACGCTCCAGCTCGGCGCTCGCGTCCTCGTCGACGAGGCGAGCGGCTTCGTCCAGGTCGCTGCGCCAGCGCGCGATGCTGGCGCGCACCAGTGCGACCTCGGCGCGGAGCAGGGGCACGCGCGTTCCGGGGCAGTTCTCCAGCAGGCGTTCGGCTTGCTCGTAGCGTCCCTTGAGCACCTCGCCCTCGGCGCGCTTGAGCGTGGTCCAGGCGCGCACGTCCGCGTCCTCGGACCGGGCGAGGGCCTCGAAGGCGCTGCGGGCGTCGGCGTGGTCGTAGCTGCCCAGCTTCACGTAGTGCGCGGCGACCTGCCGCGCGATGCCGTTGAATGCCGGACTCCCGCTCAGCTCCTCGGCCGCGGCGTGCCAGATGCGACGTACCAGCGACTGCTGGATGCTGTGGCGCTGCAGCCAGGCGGCCATGGTGTCCCAGTCGCGGGCTTCGAACGCATGGTGGAGGAAGCGTGACGCGCTCTCGCTGGCGGGATCGTCCCAGGCGGCCTCGCGGTAGGCGTCCGCGGCCTGGCGGTTCAGCTCCCTGTAGCGGGTGGGGTCGGCCTCCTGCATGCGCTGGCGCAGCGCCCTCGCGAGCTGGCGGGAGAAGCAACGAAAGCCGGCTTCATCGCCCGGCACCGGATCGAGGAAGGCGAGCTCGAAGGTGTTCAGGTCCTTCGCGCCGTCCTGTCGCAGCTGCATCAGGATGTCGGCGCGGAAGGTCGGGAACTCGGGCAGGGAGAGCGCGGCCAGTGCCGACAGGAAGTCACGCAGGCCGGCGTCCCCCGAGGCGTCGACCAGCTTGCTGAGCTGCTCGATGGAGAGCTGGCTCCCCTCGAGCGCAGCCTCGCCGACCGGTTCGCGCACCTCCGCCAGCAGGGTGAGGGTGCGCAACTCCTCGAACGAGCGGCCCGCCCGCTGGACGATGTCCTCCTGCTGCGTGGGAGAGCGGTGAGGGAGTCGGGCCCTGACGAAGCGACGGGCCTCGGCGGTGGTGGGGGGCGTGAGCTTGATCGGACCCTCGAACGCACCGAGGCGTTGCATGGCGCGAGCCGGCACGTCGGCCATGCTCGCGAGCAGCGCCACGTCGGGCAGCCGGCTGAGCGGCTCGAACAGCGACAGCCACAGCCACTCCGAGGCGCTCACGCGCGGCACTTCGGGGGTGTTCAGGCGCAGCGGCACCATGCCCAGGCTGTCCTGCCCCGCCATCGATTGGGACACGTGCAGGAGGAACACCATGCGTCCGCCGACCTGGCGCGCAGCGTCGATGATGACGCGCGCAACCTCGGCCTGGGCGTCCGCCTGCACCGCGAAGGCGCTGGAGCTCCCGATGCGCAGCAACTTCGCCTCGATGAGCTCGTGCTGCACGCCCAGCGCCAGCGCCAGCCGGCTCAGGGCGCCGGCCAGGTCGCTCGCGGAGAACTCCAGCCGGACGATCCGATCGGCGGCGCGCGGCTGGATCTCCAGGGCCTGCTGGATGTAGTCGGCCAGCAAGGTCTTGCCCGAGCCGGGCCGGCCGGTGATCAGCAGGTGGGGGATCTCGCCGCCGCGGACGCCACCGACGAAGCTCCGGTAGGCACGTCGCTTCTCACGGCCCAGGAGCTGCAGCACCTCCTGTTCGGCCGAGCTGCCTGGTGAGAGCAGTACCTCCAGCTCCGGCGCCCGCAACGGCGGCTGGCCGGTGGTGGTCCAGAGCTCCCCTAGGATCTCGAACAGGACGCGCTTGTCGGCCAGTTTGCCCTTGTCGCGGTAGATGATGTTTCGTACGACGTTGGGGTTTGCGCCCCGGCGTTCCATCTCTTTGCGCAGCCAGTTGATGCTGCCGAGAACGCCGTCGGCGTCGCGCTTATGCCCGACCGTCTTGCGCACGGCTTCGAAGATCGGGCGCCAGGGGCTGGCGTGCTCGTCGGAGGGGTCGGGAACCATTGTGTGTCATTTTATCGCGGTCGGGTAAACAAGTACACAGTTGCGTCGGCCCGCGGGGCCCGGGGAGGTACCGCAGGGTAGGCGCGGACCCGGGTGGGAACGGGGGGCGGTGCTATGCTCGTGGGCATGGACGTGCTCCAGAAGGCGGCAACAGGACGGCGTCTCACGCCGGACGAGGCCGCCGGTCTCTACCGCGCGCCACTGTTCGCGCTGGCGTCGGCCGCCGATGCCGTGCGCGGCTTGCGCACCGACCCCAAGGTCGTGACCTACCTGATCGACCGCAACATCAACTACTCCAACGTGTGCTCGGTGGCGTGCAGCTTCTGCGGCTTCTACCGCACGCGCCGCCAGGACGACGCCTACACCTTGAGCTACGACGCCATCTCCGAGAAGATCGCCGAGCTCGAGGCGGTCGGCGGTACCCGCATCCTGATGCAGGGGGGCGTCAACCGCTACCTGCCGTTCACCTGGTACACCGACCTCATGCGGTTCCTGAAGGAGCGCCACCCGACGATCCGGGTCGAGGCCTTCAGCCCCGAAGAGATCAAGGGACTTGCGTCGCTCACCGGCATGTCGAGCCGGGAGGTGCTCGCGGAGCTACAGGCCGCGGGGCTCGACGGCCTTCCCGGCGGCGGCGGCGAGATCCTGGTCGACGAGGTCCGGCACGCTGGGCATGTCGCTCCCGGGCGCATCGCATCCGACGAGTGGATCGCCATCATGGGCGAGGCGCAGGAGCTCGGCCTCTACACGACCGCCACCATGGTGATCGGTTTCGGCGAAACGCCCGAACAACGCGTGCAGAGCATGATGCGCATCCGCGATCAGCAGGATCGTGCCCTTGCCACGCACGGCAACGGCTTCTCGGCGTTCATCTCCTGGACGCTGCAGACGCAGGGCGTGCGGATCGAGGGGCAGGCGCCGGGCGCTGGGGCGCACGAGTACCTCCAGAACGTGGCCGTGAGCCGGCTGCTCCTCGACAACGTCCCGAACTTCCAGGCCTCCTGGCCCACCATGGGGTACAAGGTCGCGCAGACCGCGCTCAGCTTCGGTTGCAACGACTTCGGGAGCACCATGCTGGAGGAGAACGTCGTGTCGCAGGCGGGCGCCCGTCACCGCTCTACGCCGGAACGCGAGATCGTGCGCCAGATCGTCGACGCCGGTTATCAGCCGGCACAACGCGACAGCCTCTACGGCATCGTGCGCCACCCCGATGTCGAGGCGCTTCTGGCGACGCCGGCAGCCGGCGACGCGCTGGAGGGCGCGGCCGCCGCGTCTTGAGCCGCGTGCTCGAGCGCACCATCCTGCGGGCGGAGGTCGTCTACAACGGGCTCGGCACGCCCCGCGCCGATGGCGCCGTCGTGGTGCAGGACGACGGCAACCGGCGCCAGGTGATCGCGGTCGAGAGCGCTCGCCGCGCGCGCGAGGCCTACCCCGATGCGCTACTGGAGGACGCAGGCTTCGCCGTGTCCCCCCCTCCCGTCAACGCCCATACCCACCTCGACCTCAGCGGGATGCCCTACAGCGCAGGCAGCTACGAGGACTTCATCCGAGCGGTCATCCGCCACCGACGGGACGCGCCCGGCGGCGTCGAAGCTGCCCGGCGGGGCCTGGGCGAGGTGCTGCAAGGCGGCGTGCGCGTCATCGGCGACATCGTCACCGACGAGGCGGTCATGCGCTATCTGCTGCAGCAGACCGACGTCGCCGGGGTGGCGTACTGGGAGGTGATCGGCCCGGACCCGGCGGACGCCGATCGGATCTTCGAGCGCACGCGGGCGCGGCTCGCCGACTTCCGCGAGCTCGAGCGGCCCGGTGGGGTTCGCGTCGGGCTCAGCCCGCACACCCCCCACACCGTCAGCGCACCGTTGCTGCAGCGGCTGGCGGCGCTGGCGCGCGCCGAGGGACTGCCGATGCAGATCCACGTGGCCGAGACCGCCGACGAGGTCGATCTCCACCGCGACGGCAGCGGCGCGCTGGCAGGGTTCCTGGCCTCGTTCGGCGTGACGTGGCAGGCCACAGGGCTCAGCCCGGTCGGGTACCTGGCGTCGTTGGGCGTGCTCGAGGCGCGACCGACCCTCGTCCACATGGTGCATGTGGGGGAGGAGGATGTGCGCACCGTGCAGCGCGCCGATTGTGCGGTGGTGCACTGCCCCCGTTCCAACGAGGCGCTGGGGTGCGGGCGCTTCCCGTGGGAGCTGTATGCGCGCTTCGGCGTCGACGTTGCCTTCGGTACCGACTCGCGCGGCTCGAGCCCGTCGCTGGCGGTCACCGACGAGGTCGCCTTCGCCCGCGAGGTACACGGCGCCAAGGCGAACCCGCAGGCCCTGGTGCGCGCTGCAGTCAAGGGCGGCTACCGTGCGCTGGGGATGACCCCACCTCGTGTGCGGCGCGGCGCCTCCGCCGATGCCATGTTCGTGTGGCCCGTGTCGACTGCGTGACATCGCCGAGGAACGCAGCGAACGTAGATTGGTGGCGAATCACTTCGGCCGGCGGCCGGGGACGCCCCACTCCTGGAGGACTCATGGCTGACACGCAGGTATTGACCGACGACAACTTCCAGAACGAGACCAGCGATGGGCTCGTGCTCGTGGACTTCTGGGCGCCCTGGTGCGGCCCTTGCCGCATGGTGAGCCCCGTCATCGAGGACCTCGCGGGCGACTACGATGGCAAGCTGAAAGTCGGCAAGGTCAACGTCGACGACAACCAGCAGGTCGCCATGCAGTTCCGGGTGATGAGCATCCCCACGGTGATCCTGTTCAAAGACGGCCAGCCGGTCGAGACGATGATCGGCGCGCAGCCGAAGAGCGCCTACCAGGCGCGGCTGCAGCCCTACCTTCGCGCCAACTGAGCACGACCCGAGCGCGGTCGTGAAGCACGGGTCGGCCCCCGCGGGGGCCGACCCGTGGTCGTGTGCCTAGTGGATGGGGAGCGACCAACGCCGCACCAGCATCCCGTCGCGCCAGAGACTCCAACCCCGGCTCGTGCCGAGGTGCGCTGCCACCGCGTCGAGCGCATCGGCGGGGAGCTCGGTGACGTCGAGGAGATGGCCCAGATCGGGCGGTGTGGGCCCCTGGCCTCCGGGAGTCCCGGCCCCGCCGGCCGCCTGTCGGGCTCCCGCCATGCCCGACTGGAGGGCGAAGGCCACAGGTTGCGACAGTGCGCGCAGGATCGACGCGGCGCCGCGGAGCCTGGCCGCATCATCGGCCGCCCACACCGCATGCGCGTCGGCGGGGGCCGTGGCGAGGGCCGTGGCCAGGGAACCGGCGTGCAGCGTCGGTCCGCCGCGGTAGGTGTCGATGACGCTGTGCAGCGCCGCCGACGGGGACGCCACCACCAGGCGGCTGCCGACCAGCGCCACGCCCACGTCGGAGCCCGGGCCGGACTGGACGCGGGTGATGGCGACGTCGCGATAGCGTTCACGGCGGATGGCGATCATCGCCTGCGGGTCGAGACCGGCCGCCTTCAGGGCGCCGGCGCCTGTGCCCCCGCGCGGGAGCCGTGCCAGCAACTGCTCGAGTGCGGGTCCGAGCCGGGAGAGGCCTGCCTGGGCTCGATCGGCCGAGGCGACCGGCACGATGGTCACCCGTGCGGCTGCGCCGACGAGCGCCTGTGGCGTGCCCGCCGGGGCGGGCAGCTCGACGGTGGTGGCGACCGTGCCGAGCCAGGGGAAGAGATCGGCGCCGAGATCGAGCCCGGTCTGCTGCTTCAGAAGCGCCAGCGGATCGATCTCGCCGCCGCTGGCCGCCGTGACGTCGCGAGCCAGCCCGGCGAGGTAGGTCGTCCAGGCCTGCAAACGCATGGGGGAGGCGTCGACGGACCAGGCATCGGCCGGGACCAACAGACTGGGACGGGCATGGCAACCGTCGCAGCGCAGCAACGCCGCCAGCGCGGGGTCGCCGCCGGCGGCGTCGACGCGGGTCCAGGACTCGACCAGAAGACCTTCGGGCTGCGCCGAGAGCCGCGCCGCGACCCACGGAACGGTGCGGAGCGCGTCCTGCAGCTTCGTGCGGGCGGCGCGCGCCGTCGCGTCCGAGGCGATCCCCGGCAGGGAGCCCAGCAGGTCGGCGATGCCGGCCATGTCGACGCTCACGCCTACGCCGGGGCCGTTCAGGGCGGGGACGGCGTCCGGGATGCGATCGGCCAGGCTGGGCTCGCTGGTGCCGTGGGCCAGTCGCACGGCGGCGCGTAGCAGGTCCACACTGGTTGCCGCTGCCACGACGTCGCCGATCCGGGCGACGGTGAGGATGGAGCCCTTGAGCGACAGCGGTTGGAGCGTTACGCCGTCCTGCCCCAGCGGGGCGCCCGAGCCGAAGCAGCGCGTCAGGGCCGCGATGGCGTCGTCGGCCGCGGCGTGGGCGTCCGGCGCCAGGCGCGCCAACAGGAGCGCCGACGGGGCCGGGGCGTAGGACGTGGCGGAGACGGCAAGGAGCGCTTCCCGCGTGGACGGCAGGGGGCTTCGCCCGAGATCGGGACAGGCGGAGTGCAGCGCGTCTCGTGCGTTCCCGTCTTGCAGCAGGCGGGCGGCCGTGCTCAGCGCCTGCGCGGCCCCGTCGTTGTGCACCGACGGCGCGTTGGCGGCCGACGCGAGCGTGCGTAGCACGTCCGTGAGCGTTGCCGCGGCGCCCGCCGTGTCGAGGTCGGCGAGGGCACTGGAGAGGGCCGGGTAGCTCGCCCCCGCCTTCGCGACGTGCACGGCCAGAAGCGTGGAGGCCGGGGCGAGGGCGGTGAGCGACGCGGCCGCGCCGGCGGCGGCTGCTCCCAACGCGACCGTCGCCGCGACGACGCGGAGGAGCGCAGGGAGGGAGGTGCCGGGGCGAAGCCGGCGCGGTCGTGAACGGTCGGACATGGGCGTCCCCTTTCGGTTGCGCGGGGCGTCAGGGAAGGGCGACCCGACGGACGCCGTCGGGCGACACTTCCCAGGCCATCCCTGGGACCTGCGTGGAGCTGATCCTCAGGCGGTAGGAGGCTCCGCCCTTGGGGTACGCCTCCAGCGTCCAGCGAGCACCTGCGGGGAGCTGGACGTCGACCAGCACGTTGGTGGTGTAGGCACCGGTCTCGAGATAGCCGATCGCCATGCGGTGGTAGACGATGCGGGCCGTGGTGTCGAGTTGCCGGGCGGCAGCGCCGTCGGGCAACGGCGCCTGCGTGGCGGGTGCACAGCTCACGAGCGCCAGGAGCAGAGCCACGACCGCGGCAGGCAGCCCGGCGCGGCGGGCGGGACGCGCGCGCTTCTCGTTCACGCCTCCATCGTACAGGCTGCCCTGACGCGGCAGGTGGTGCACGGCCGGCCGCTGCGGCCGCTTGACGGCTGCGGCCGGCGCCTGCTGCAGGCCCGGTTCGCGCCCCTCAGCCCCGCCGGACGGGCGCCAGGGCGAGGCGCACGATGTAGCGCTGCGCCCCCTGCTTCTGCTCGTAACGCAGCAGCAGCTCGTACATCTCGCGCTGCAGGGCCTTGGCGTCCTCGAAGTCGAGGGTGACGCTGTCACGCCAGGAGGACAGCACCGCTGGGGCGTCGGCGTCGAGGGTGGTCGCGTCTGCCTCGGGGGTGACCGCGGTCTGGACCTGCAGCCTGCCGCGGTCGTCGCGGTAGACGCGTGTTCCCCAGGTGCCGAGCGCCTCCATGCGGGCGCGCACGACGTTGCGCCGCAGCAGCCGCTCCCAGTAGGCGTCGCGCTCTGCCAGCGACGCTTCGAGCGACTCGGCGGCGGTCGCCTCGAACGGCACGAAGAAGAGGTCGGCGGTGGTCCGGTAGAGCTTCATGGGCCGGCCGCGGCGTGGCAGCGTGGCGGCCACCTCGAGCAGCTCGGCGGCACGGAAGCGCCGGACCCGCTTGAGCACCGTGTTGGGCAGCTCGCCGGACTCCTCGGCCGCCTGACCGATGGTGCGCGCCCTTCCCAGGAAGGGGGCGATCTGGCGGAGGGTGGTCGGGTTCATGAGCAACTCGGCGGCGTCCGGGTCGCGGACCACGCGGTAGCGGAGGTCGGTTCCGGGGGGGCCGGCGTCCGAAGAGCTGCTACGTGACTTGTGCTCTTTCATGTCACGTAGTGTAGTTCGAGACTGGGGCGGATGAGGAGAGTGGGTGCGATACGCGCCCGCCCGGACGAGCGACCGGGGCCGACGTCGGGACCGCAACGCGACCCGGACATCGCCAGCGAGCCGCTAGACTGGGGTCCGAGGCGGCGGCGCGCGCACGCGCCCACCAGGGCACGCCCGTGCTGCCGGTCTGCCCAACGGCGCCTCGATGTCGCCGAGGCCCCCCGACGGATCCGACGCCCTCTTCCAAGCGAAGGAGTGAGCATGGCTGACATCAGCTCCAAGAACTCGTTCTCCGCCCGTGACGTCTTCGACACCGGCTCGGGCGAGGCGACCTACTACCGGCTCGCCAAGCTCCAGGAGGACGGCCTCGGTCGGATCGACCGCATGCCGTTCTCCATCCGGGTGCTGCTGGAGTCACTGCTCCGCCACGAGGACGGCTACACCGTGACCGCGGACGACATCCGCAACCTGGCCGGTGACGATCCCAGGAACCCGTCCGATGTCGAGATCCCCTTCAAGCCCGCCCGCGTGGTCCTGCAGGACTTCACCGGCGTACCCGCCGTGGTCGACCTGGCGGCGCTGCGCAGCGCCATGGAGCGTATGGGCGGCGATCCCGAGCTGATCAACCCTCAGGTACCGGTGGACCTCGTCATCGACCACAGCGTTCAGGTGGACGAGTACGACAACCCGTTCGCCCTGATCCGGAACTCCGAGATCGAGTTCCAGCGCAACCGGGAACGCTACGAGTTCCTTCGCTGGGGCCAGGCCGCGTTCCAAGACTTCAGCGTGGTGCCGCCCGCGTCCGGGATCGTTCACCAGGTGAACCTGGAGTACCTCGCCAAGGGCGTCCAGCATCGTGAGGTGGACGGCAGGACGGTGGCCTACCCGGACTCGCTGGTCGGCACCGACAGCCACACCACCATGATCAACGGGCTCGGAGTGGTCGGTTGGGGCGTCGGCGGCATCGAAGCCGAGGCCGTCATGCTGGGACAGCCCTACTACATGGTCATCCCCAAGGTTGTCGGCTTCAAGCTGACCGGCAAGCTGCCCGAGGGCGCAACCGCCACCGACCTGGTGCTGCTCGTCACCCAGATGCTGCGGGAGAAGGGCGTGGTGGGCAAGTTCGTGGAGTTCTTCGGGCCCGGCTTGTCCGCCATGACCGTGCCCGACCGGGCCACCATCGCCAACATGGCGCCCGAGTACGGCGCCACCATGGGCTTCTTCCCGCTCGACGCGGAGTCGCTGCGCTACCTTCGGCAGACCGGACGGCTCGATGACGAGATCGAGCTGGTCGAGCGCTACGCGCGTGCCAACGGCCTGTTCCACGATGCCGATACGATCGAGCCCGAGTACCTCGACACGCTCGAGCTCGACCTGTCGACGGTGGAGCCCAGCCTCGCCGGCCCCAAGCGGCCGCAGGACCGTATCCTGCTCTCCGGCATGCAGCAGGAGTTCCGGAAGGCGCTCGCGCAGCCTTTCCAGGAGCGTGGCTTCGGGCTCGACGAACAGGCGCGGAAGGCCACCAGTCCCCTCTCCTTCAAGGGCGTCGAGCACGACCTGCGCCATGGTGACGTGGTGATCGCAGCCATCACTTCGTGCACCAACACCAGCAACCCGTCGGTGATGCTGGCCGCCGGCCTGGTCGCGAAGAAGGCGGCCGAGCGCGGCCTCACGGCCAAGCCCTGGGTCAAGACCAGCCTCGCCCCTGGCTCGAAGGTCGTCACCGAGTACCTCACGGAGACGGGCCTGATGCCCTACCTGGAGGAGGTCGGCTTCTATCTGGTCGGCTACGGCTGCACGACCTGCATCGGCAACTCCGGCCCGCTGCCCGAGCCCGTCGCGGAGGCCATCCAGAAGGGCGACATCGTGGCCGCCAGCGTCCTGTCGGGGAACCGGAACTTCGAGGGCCGCATCAATCCGCATGTCAAGGCCAACTACCTGGCGAGCCCGCCGCTGGTCGTCGCGTACGCGCTGGCCGGCAGCGTGGACATCGACCTGGTCAAGGATCCTCTCGGGGAGGACGCCGAGGGCCGTCCGGTGTACCTGAAGGATCTCTGGCCGACCCTGGCCGACGTCACGGAGCATCTCGAGGCGGCGATGAACCCCGAGGTCTTCCGCCGCATGTACGACGGCATCGAGAAGTCCAACGAAGCCTGGAACGCGATCCCGGTCAAGGGCGGTACGCTGTTCGACTGGGACGACGAGTCCACCTACATCCAGGAGCCGCCGTTCTTCATCGACATGAGCGCCGAGCCGGAGCCGATCCGGTCGATCGAGGGCGCTCGCGTGCTGGTCAAGGTGGGCGACTCGGTGACGACCGACCACATCTCGCCGGCCGGCGCCATCCCGCTGGACAGCCCCACGGGCAGCTACCTGGTCGAGCACGGTGTGGAGAAGAAGGACTTCAACTCCTACGGCTCGCGGCGCGGCAACGACCGCGTGATGACGCGCGGCACCTTCGGCAACATCCGCCTCAAGAACGAGATGGCGCCGGGCACCGAGGGAGGCTATACGACAGACCAGCTCTCGGGCGAGGTCACCAGCATCTTCGATGCCTCCCTGCACTACGGAAACGAAGGGGTGCCGACCATCGTGCTGGCGGGCGTCGACTACGGCATGGGGTCGAGCCGTGACTGGGCGGCCAAGGGCACCTACCTGCTGGGCGTGCGCGCCGTGATCGCCAAGAGCTACGAGCGCATCCATCGTTCCAACCTGGTGGGCATGGGTGTCCTCCCGCTGCAGTTCCAGGAGGGCGACGACGCCGCCAGCCTGGGGCTCACGGGCCGCGAGCGCTTCACCATCCGGGTCGATGACTCCCTGGAGCCGCGGCAGACCCTCACCGTGGAGGTCACCGGCGAGGACGGCGGGGCCCTTACGTTCGACGTGCTCAGCCGCCTGGACACGGCCGTGGAGATCGACTACTACCGCAACGGCGGCATCCTCCACACCGTGCTGCGCAACCTCCACCGCAGTACGTCCGAGGAAGCTCGCGCCTGAAGGCGCGGCGGCGACGGCCGCCGCGCCCGGTAACGTCCGCGCCGGGTGGGATATCCCACCCGGCGCGGACGTGTCTCGTATACTCGGCCCATGCGGGGCTTCCTAACGTTCCTGGTCCTCCTCGTCATCGTGTTCTTCGCCGTCGGGGAGACCCAGGGCTGGTATCTCGGCCTCCCCTCCCACACGCCCGTGTTCGTGTACAAGAGGACGGCGACGGGACAGGCGACGCGCCGCACCTTCAATACCGACGCCATCCCGGTTCGCCTCACGGGCGCGGTAAGGCACGGGAACGTCGAGGTCAAGGTGATCTTCCAGACGCCCGAGAGCATCCAGTCCAGCACACCGGCCGGTCCGCAAGACACCATCTTCGACCGCACCTACCAGACGGGTGAGCGCATCGCCATCGACCAGGCCTTCAAGGCCGGCCAGGGCGACTACACGATCGTGTTGCAGTTCAACGACGCGACCGGTCTCTTCCGACTGCGCGTCCCCAACGAGAACCAGCTTTGACGGGGCGGGGCCACGGCGGCTCCGCTACCCCCGGTCCTTCCGCCGCGCCCGCTCCATCGCGTCCCAGGTCTCCTGCGGTACCGCGTCGAGCACGTTGAACTCGCCGGCGCCGTAGCTGTGCTCGCCGCCGTCGATGTAGATCACGTCGCCGGTGATGAAGCCTGCCTGGTCGGAGAGCAGGTAGCTCGCCAGGTTCGTCAGCTCCTCGTGACGCCCCACGCGACCGAGGGGGATGCGGCGCTCGAACAGGGCCTGGATCTCCTCGGTGGGCATCAGCCGGCTCCAAGCGCCCTCGGTGGGGAAGGGTCCCGGCGCGATGGCGTTCAGCCGGATCCCGTACTTGCCCCACTCCCCGGCCAGCGAGCGGGTGAGCGACACCACCCCTGCCTTGGCGACCGCCGACGGCACGACGTACCCGGAGCCCGTCTCTGCGTAGGTCGTGGCGATGCTCAGCACGGCACCGTGCTCTCCCCGGGCGATCCAGCGCTTGCCGAGCTCCAGCGTGCAGTAGACCGAGCCGTGGAGCACGATCCCGAGGACGGCATCGAACGCCCCGGGGCTGAGCCGCTCGGTGGGGGAGATGAAGTTCCCGGCGGCGTTGTTGACGAGCGCATCGACCCGGCCGAAGCGCGCTTCGACGGCGTCGAAGAGACCGGGTACGCTCCCGGCGTCGCGCACGTCGAGCGCGTATGGCAGGACCTCGCCGCCGGTCTCCCCGGCGAGCGCTTCGGCCTCGCGCTCGAGCACCTCGAGGCGACGGCTCGCGATGGCGACGCGCGCTCCGAGCTGCAGGAAGCGCTGGCTCATGCTGCGGCCCAGACCGGTGCCGCCTCCGGTGACGACGATGACCTTGCCTTCGAGGAGTCCGTCCTGGAACATGGTGGCCTCATCTTGGCATGGTGACGCCGCGGGCGTGGAACGGTGCCGTCGTGATGTGCGATTTCCAGGTGCTCGTGGGTGCCATGCGAAGCCATACTGGCCTCGCATGCGCGCGCACTCTCTCGTCCCTTTCGTGCTCGCTCTGGGTGTCCTCCTGTCGCTTTCCAGCGCCTGGGCGGGCGCCACCGTGCGGGTCCTGCTGGCGACGACGTCGCAGGCCGTGGTGGTCGCCGACGGCGCCCACAGCGGCACCGTCGACGGGGCGCGCACCTTCCATGCCGGCGCCGGACTACGCTGGCCCGTGAGCGAGCAGGGTGGCGCCCTGATCGTCGACGGCGCCCGCCTCGGACACACCCTGGTGCTGACGGGCGACGGGGCGCCGCTCACCTTCGGGGGCCACCGCTACCGCGGTTCGCTGCGCCTGATCGCAACGGCGGCGGGCGTCGAGGTCGTGAACGTGCTCGACGTCGAGGCCTACCTGCGCGGCGTGGTCCCCGCCGAGATGTCGGCCAGCTGGCCGATGGCGGCTTTGGAGGCGCAGGCGGTCGCCGCGCGCAGCTACGCGCTCAGCTCCCTTCGCCCGGGGGCGAACTACGACCTGTGCGCTACGGTCGACTGCCAGGTCTACCGCGGCATGGACGCCGAGCACGCGCGCTCCGACCGGGCCGTGGCGGAGACCGAAGGGATCGTGGTCACCTACGCTGGCCAGGTCGCGCGGACCTACTACCATGCCGATTCCGGGGGCGCCACGGCGTCGAGCAGCGAGGTGTGGGGTACTGCCGTGCCGTACCTCGTCGCGCGGGCCGACGCGGCGGCGCCGAGTGGCGTCGATCGCTGGAGCGTCCGCCTCGATGCTCCCACCGTTGCCGCGTCCCTGGCGCGCCTGGGCAAGCACGTGGGCAACGTGACCGGGTTGCGGGTGCTCCAGCGCAGCGGCTCGGGCCGCGTCGATCTGCTCGAGGTGCTGGGGAGTTCCGGGAGCGCGACGGTGACCGGCGTGCAGCTCGGCGAGCTGGCCCGCGGTTGGGGGCTGCGTTCGACGCGGTTCTCGGTGATCTCAGGGCTGAACGTACGGGGCGAAGGCTGGGGACACGGCGTCGGCATGAGCCAGTACGGCGCGCGGGCGCTGGCCGAACAGAGCTACGACTACACGCAGATCCTCGGCTACTACTACCCCAACACCCGACTCGTTCGGTGGGTCTACAGCACGGCAGGAGGCTGAGCTCGCCCCGGGACGCGGACTGCCGCGCGTCAGCCGCGTGCCAGACGGACGGCGCTGATCATCTCCTCGATGTCGCCCCGCCCCTCGCTGAAGTCGGCCTGGCAGGAGTCGAGGAACCTCTCGAGGATCACATCGCCCGTTGCGTCCAAAGCCTTGCGGACGCCCGCGAGGAGGATCAGGACGTCGTGGCAGTCGCGGCCATCGTCGATCATCTTCTGCAGGCCTCGCACCTGCCCTTCGAGGCGCCTCAGCCGGTTGATGATCTTGCGCTTCTCGTCGTCACTGATGTTCAAGGCTCGCTCCAAACGGGCCACGCGACCCCAGGGTTGCTGTGGGCGCATCGGTGCAGGCCGTGCCCCGAGCATGGTACCCACTGGGGGTATTATAAGCGATTCGCGGTTCGCTCGCAGGGACGTGTGGCCCACAGCGGGGCGCGCGCCGCGCCCCGCGCGGTCACGGCGGGGCGGCGCCGACCTGCTACCCTGGAGCCGTGGCACAAGGACGGGATCCGGGGTGAACTACGTGGCGCTGCTGGCCGTGCTGGCCGCCACGTCGTTCGTGCTTCCGCTTCTGGTCCAGGGCTGCGAGGTCCTCGGATTGCAGCGTAGCGCGAGCGTCGCAGTATCTCTGGTACTCGCTTCCGGATGGTTGGCGTTCTGGGTGACCCGCGCCGTCAGGCTGGCAACGCGCCCGCGTGCGCGCGAAGCGCGGCGTGCTTCGCGCTCCCGGAGGGGCTCGGCCGGAGCCTCCGCGGCCGGCGTTGCCGACGGCACCGCTCTTCGAATGGTGGAAGCCGAGGAGGAGAGCCGTGCGGGCATATAGGGGGCGCGTCCAGGGCGGGCAGGTGATGCTCGAGGAAGGCGTGCGGCTTCCCGAGGGCGCGACCGTCACGGTCACCATCGGCGAGGCGGAGTTCATTCGGGCGACGTTGCGTGCCGCGTTGCGACGCAACACCCGCCGCCGGAGCCGCGGCCGGATGCTCAGACCGGTCTATATGCAGGCCCACGGCCGCGCCCGGTGAGCCGGCTCAGCCTCGTTCCCACCCCGATCGGCAACCTCGAGGACATCACCCGGCGCGCGCTCGACGTGCTGCGGCAGGCCGACGTGGTGGCTGCCGAGGACACCCGGCGCAGCCGCGTGCTGCTGGATCACTACGCCATCGCGACGCCGCTCGAGCGGCTGGACGCCCACACCATGGAGGCCCGGGCGGCGGCGCTTCTCGAGCGTCATGAGCACGTCGCCTACGTGACCGATGCGGGCACCCCCGGGGTCAGCGATCCCGGTGCCGAGCTCCTGCGGCGCGCCGTGGCGATGGGGATCGCCGTGGAGGCGCTTCCGGGACCCACGGCCTTCGTGCCTGCGCTGGTGCTCTCGTGCCTGCCGGTCGCGCGGTTCACGTTCGAGGGGTTCTTGCCCCGCAAGGGCGCCGAGCGGCGCCGCCGGCTCGAGGCCGTCGCCGCCTCCACCGCCACGACCGTGCTGTACGAGGCGCCCCAGCGCGTGGCGGGCACGCTGCGCGACCTCGCTTCCGCCTGTGGGGAGGAGCGGGCGGCCAGTGTCAGCCGGGAGCTCACCAAGCGCTTCGAGACCACCGTGCGCGGCACCCTCGCCGCGCTGGCGCAGCGTTACGGCACGGAGCGGGCGCGCGGGGAGATCGTGGTGGTGGTGGGGCCGGCGGAGCCCGCCGATGCCGCCGACGAGCACCGGAGAGTGGTCGAGGCGCTCGTCGGCGCCGGTGTGCGGGGCTCCACCCTGCGCACGGCCCTCGAGGCGCTGGGCGTGCCCCGCAACGACGCCTACGCGGCCGCGCTGCGGTTCCCCGATGGCGCCGCCGACTGAACGCCCGCGAACGATCACGCGTTCGAGGCCTGCCGCGGGGCGGCGGCGCCCGATGTCGGCGGAGGACCCGGTGACGGCGGGCGACGGGGTAGGATTCATGGGTTGCGCCGACAGGCGCACGGGAGAGAAACCATGCACGTGGCCACGCCCCGTTCGCTTGGGACCGGGCGCGTCCTGGGTCAGCCCAGCGCAGCGCGCCTCGCGCTCTTCGCGCGCCACGACGGTCCCGCCATCCTGCTCACCACCTCCGAACGCCTGGAGCTCTTCGCCGACGCCCACCTGTTCGGTGAGGCCGCCAGCGTCGACCCCGCTCTGACCGACTGGTTCGAACGGCGCGACAAGGTCGTGCTCAGCCTCGACAACGCGCTCCGGCGCTTCCCCGACGATCCCGCTGAGCTGGCGCTCGACCTCCATCTGGGGGGCGACTACCCCCGCGACGCGCTGCTCGAACGGCTCCTCGCCTACGGCTACGAACGCGACGCGCTTCCCGGCTTCACGGTGCGGGGCGACACCATCTCGCTCTACGCGGATGCCGACGCGCCGGACGACGAGCTGCGGCTGTCGTTCTTCGGAACCGAGCTCGACGGTCTGACCCGCGCGGGCCGCTCGCTGGAGCGCGCCATGCTCGCACCGCTCGACGGCGCCTCGCTGGACCGCAGCGGCTGGACCACACGCCTGATCGAGCACCTGCCCGGGACGGTTTTCCTCGACGTGCCGGAGCTGTTCGCCGGCGAGATCGGCGACGAGGGTCGGACACAGTGGCTGTGGCGCAGCCTTGCCGAGCGAACCGTGGTCTCCTTCGGGCGCGACCCGCTCGACCTGAGCGTCGCGAGCGTGCCGCTCGAACCGCTGGGGTACTACCGAGGCAAGCTGCGCGACGTGGCCGCGGACGTGGAGACCTGGGTACGCGACGGTTACAGCGTGCACGTGATGCTGAAGTTCGAGCGCACCGGCCGCTACCTGCGTGAGAAGGTCATCGAGTACCTCTCCAACGCCTGGCGTGCCCGCGTCGAGCACCGTCCCGGCGAGGTGTCGCTGGTGCTCGGCCGCGGGGTGCGCGGCGGCTACCGTGACCCCGAGCGCATGGAGGTGGTGCTCAGCGAGGAGCTCCTCTACGGCTACCAGGGCGGCCGTCGGCTCGGCAAACTGCCCGGCCGGAGCGTTCACGACGCCTCCCAGCTCACGGTCGGCGACTACCTCATCCATCCCGACCACGGCATCGGGCGCTTCCTGGGGCTCGAAGCACGCCAGGTGGTCGGCGTGACGCGCGACTACCTGCAGCTCCAGTACGCCGGCGAGGGCAAGCTCTACCTACCGGTCGAGCAGCTACCGCTGCTGCGGCGCCACCCCGGCACCACCGACGATCCGCCGCGCCTGTCGACGCTGGGCACGAACGAGTGGGCGCGCGCCCGGGAGCGGGCGCGGGTCAGCGCGCACGAGCTGGCCGCGGAGCTCATCAAGACCTACGCGGCGCGTCAGGTGAGCGAGGGCACGGCGTTCCCGCCCTCGCAGGAATGGGATCTACTGATCGAGGCGAACTGCCCGTTCACGCTCACCGTGGATCAGGCGAGCTCGGTCGAGGACACGCTCGGCGATATGGCGCGCGAGGTCCCCATGGACCGTCTGATCTCGGGCGACGTCGGCTTCGGCAAGACCGAGGTGGCCATCCGAGCGGCGCATCGCGCCGTGGGCAACGGCGCTCAGGTCGTCATGATGGTGCCTACGACGGTCCTGGCGCGGCAGCACTACGACACCTTCCGGGAGCGGTTCGAGGGGCTTCCTGTTCGTGTCGAGATGCTCTCGCGCTACACCTCGGATCGGGACGCGCGCGCCATCTTCAAGGGCCTGGCCGACGGCACGGTGGACATCGTCATCGGTACCCATCGCCTGCTCAATGAGGCGCTCAGCTACAAGCGGCTGGGCCTGCTGGTGGTCGACGAGGAGCACCGCTTCGGGGTGGGGCAGAAGGAGAAGCTCAAGGGGCTCAAGGCCAACCTCGACGTGCTGTCGCTATCGGCGACCCCGATCCCGCGGACGCTCTACATGAGCCTGGTGGGGCTGCGCGACGTGTCCCAGATCATGACCCCGCCGGAGGGCCGAAAGCCGATCCAGACGGTGCTGCAGCCGTACGACCCGATGGTCGTGCGGGAGGCGGTGCTGTTCGAGATCGAGCGCGGCGGCAAGGTGTTCTACATCTTCGACCGCATCGGCGCCATGAGCCTGCGGGCCCGCACCCTGTCCCAACTGGTGCCGGAGGCGCGCATCGGTGTGGCGCACGGACAGATGGACGCGAGCGCACTCGAGGACATCATGCTCGGCTTCGAGGAGGGCGCCTTCGACGTGCTGCTATCGACCACCATCGTGGAGTCCGGGCTCGACATCTCCGGGGCCAACACGTTGGTGATCGAGCGCGCCGACCGGCTCGGGCTGGCGCAGCTCTACCAGCTGCGCGGGCGCGTCGGCCGGCGCGAGACCGAGGCGTGGGCGTACCTGCTCTACCCGGGGAAGCTGACCGAACAGGCGCAGCGCAGGCTCTACGCCATCGCGGAGCTCAACGATCTCGGGTCCGGGCACCTGCTGGCCGAGAAGGACATGGAGATCCGAGGCGTGGGCAACCTGCTCGGCCCCGAGCAGCACGGCCAGATCGCGGCGGTCTCGATCGAGGTCTACACCGAGTTGCTGGCCGAGGAGATCGCCAAGCTCAAGGGGGAGAAGGCGGCCGACGAGGTGCCCCCGGTCAGCATCGACCTCAACCTCGACGCCCGCCTCAGCCCTAGCTATATCCAGGACGACGACGTGCGCATCAACTTCTACGGTCGCTTCTCGGAGACCGGCAACCTGGCCGAGGTGAGCCGCATCGCCAAGGAGATGCGGGAGGCCTACGGGCCCTTCCCCGCCGAGGTCAAGGCCTTCGTGGAGCTGGTGCGGCTGCGGCTGCTGGCGGCCGGCAAGGGTGTCGCCACGGTCAAGGAGCACATGACGGACATCCAGATCAGCTTCGCCGATGACCTCAACAGCCTCGACTTCGACAACCGCAAGCTCAAGGCGCTGCCGGTTTCGGTCGAGGCGACGCGCTACCCGCCCGGTTTCAGCATCAAGAAGCGCGGCCTCAAGCCCGACGGCATGGTCTCGGCCATCCAGGACGTGCTCTACCTGGTCGGCTGAGGACGGGTGCCGGGGAGGCCAAGGAAGAGGGCCCGGAGTCGTAACGACTCCGGGCCCTCGCGTTCTTGCTTACGCAAGAGCGTGGCTCAGAAGTGGTAGTTGACGCCGATCGCGCCGCGGGGGCCGAAGCCGCCGAACAGGTAGCCGCCCGCACCGTTGAACCAGTACGTGTAGCCCGCACCGAGCTCGCCGAAGGCGCCGAACTGCTCGTTGATGCGGTACTCGGCTCCTACGACGCCGCTAACGCCGATGCCCAGACCGATGCCGTAGAACCCGTAGCCGACGTTGGGGCCGCCACCGACGTAGACGTCGACGGGAGCACTCTGCAACTGGGCCACGGTGTAGAGGACGTCGGCACCCAGGTTGAGGTTCCAGAAGCCGTACGACAGGCGGCCGCGGATGTCGATACCGTTGCCCACCGCGTTGTTGACGCCGTAGTACAGCTGGAACGGGTAGCCGAGGCCGATCCCGGCCCACTGCGTCGTGTTGTACTGCACGCCCATATCGCTCTGCGCGAATGCGGCGCCCACCCCGAAGACCGTGATGGCCAGCAGCGTAATTAGGACTTTGCGCATGCAAACCCTCCAAACGAGATTGAGAAGATCAGGACGGTCTCCTCGCCTCCGCCGTTTATAGCACAACGGAAGTTGCCTCACAAGTAGGCAAGTTCACACGCTTGCGATGCCTATCGCATTTTCGAGCAATCGTCAAGACCTCTGAGCGGTCGAAACGACCCGGCTCAATCGCTCGAGAAGCGCTCGCGAATCCGGCGTCGCGCATCGCGCTCGAGCGGCGCCTGCCGGTTGCACTCCGGAAGGCGACCGTGTCGCCGCCCGTAGTCGGCGAGGAGGGCCGCCTCCTCGGCCTGCGGCACTCGGCTATGCCGGTAGCGCCAGAACGCCGCCTGGGCCGCCACACAGCCGCCTGCGGCGAGGTGTTGCCGCAGGCGGTTGGGGACGTCGCGGGCCGATTGCCCCACGTAGATGGTGCGGCGTTGTTCGTCGGCGATCTCGTACACGCCGGGCATGGCGTCCCGGCCCTTCGGCGCGGGCAGCCTGTCGAGACGGCGCCAGCGGGCGGCGATGGCCACATCGACCCGATCCCCGGAGCGCTAGAGCTCGTAACCGAGCTCGCGCAGGGCCTCGCGATCCTCGCGCCACGCCGGCCGGACCACCACGTCGAGCTCGAGGAAGAGGTGCTCGTCCATGAAGATCTCGAGCTGCTTGCGAGCGGTACGGCCGATCTCCTTGATCATGGCTCCGCCCTTGCCGATCACGATGCGGCGATGACCGACCTTCTCGACCCAGATCTCGGCGGTGATGACGACGGGCTCGTCGACGTCGGGTTCGGGATCATGCCAGTCCACCACCAGGACGGCCACCGCGTAGGGGAGCTCCTGCCGCAGGTGCAGCATGGCGCTCTCGCGGATCAACTCGGCCACCCACTGCTCGCGGGTCTGGTCGCTGCGGATGTCGGGGGGGAAGAAGAAGGGGGCGAGAGGCAGCGCCTCCATCAGATCGTCGCGCAAGGCGTAAACGGCCTTGGGATCGTTCAGGGCGGAGAGCGCCAGGACCCGCTCAGCGTTCGGGAAGAGCTCCTTGTACAGCGAGAGCGCCTCGTCCGGGTAGCGGGCGGCGTCGAGCTTGTTGCCCAGCAGGATCACACGTGTGCTGGGCGCGAGACCGCTCAGCATGCGGGCGACCTCGCGGTCCTCCGGCGTGGGTGGGTGCCGCAGGTCGGTGACCCACAGGACGACGTCCACGTCCACCACGGCGTCGCGGATCTCGCGACGCATGTAGTCGTCGAGCGCCGAGTGGCCTTTGCGGTGCAGGCCAGGCGTGTCGACGAACACCAGCTGGCGTCCCTCGTTCGTGTAGATGCCGCGCACGCCTCGTCGCGTGGTCTGGGGCTTTGGTGTGATCGGCGCGACCTTCACGCCTAGCAGGGTGTTGAGCAGCGTCGACTTGCCCACGTTCGGCTTGCCGAGGATGGCGACGAAGCCGGAGTGGGTAGGTGGTGCCTCGTCCTCGCCGGCGTTCGCCGCCGGGTCTTCGGGTTCCTTGGCGTGGAGGAGTGCTTCGAGGTGATCAGAGTTCAGGTCCGTCACGGTGCCCGTCCTCTCCTTTTGGGGTTTGGCTGCAAGAAGACGGAGGGGCCCCGGGGGGCCCCTCCGAGCATGTTGGTTGCGGGGGTTGGATTTGAACCAACGACCTTCGGGTTATGAGCCCGACGAGCTACCAGACTGCTCCACCCCGCGGCGCAGCAAAGACAAGTGTAGCCCTCGTTGAGCGGGCGTGTCAAGCGGCAGCGAACCACCGTCGACCGCGCTCCGGCCCTCTCAGGCGATCCCGCAGAACGCGTCGTAGTCGATGAGCTCGTGGACGGTGGGGGCGTCGCCGCACACCGGGCAGGCGGCGTCCCGTGCCAGGCTGAAGCGCCGGAACTCGGCGCCCAGCGCGTCGACGTGCAGCAAGGTGCCGATCAGGGGGTTCCCGAGGCCGAGGATGAGCTTGAGGGCTTCGGTCGCCATGAGGCTTCCGACGACGCCGGGGAGCACCCCGAACACACCCGCCTCGGCGCAGCTCGGCACGCTGCCGGGCTCCGGCGGTTGAGGGAACAGGCAGCGGTAGCACGGCCCACGTTCCGCGTCGCCGGTGGTGGCGAAGACGCTGACCTGCCCCTCGAACGGGGACAGCGCGCCGTAGATCAGCGGCGTGCCTTCCAGCACGCAAGCGTCGTTGACGAGGTAGCGCGTCGGGAAGTTGTCGCTCCCGTCCAGGACCAGATCCACATCACGCACGCGTGCCCGAGCGTTATCGCTTGTGAGCCGCTCGGCGTGCTGGACGACCTGCACGTCGGGGTTGAGGTCGGCCAGGCGCCCCGCTGCCGAGGTCACCTTGGGGAGGCCGACGCTCGACAGCCCGTGCACCACCTGACGCTGGAGGTTGCTCGCCTCCACGGCTTCGTCGTCCACCAGGTCGATGTGCCCTACGCCGGCGGCGGCGAGGTAGAGCAGGATAGGGGAGCCCAGGCCCCCCGCGCCGACGACCAGCACGCGTGCGTCGAGCAGGCGCTGCTGGCCAGCCGCGCCCACGCCCGGCAGGATGATGTGGCGGGCGTAGCGGTCGAGCTGCTCGCGCGTGAACATGGTCCAGTCTACGGTCGGCTCGGCCGCACGGTGGGCCTCAGCGCAGCCCGGTCTCCAGGATCAGCGGGGCGGCCGTCGCCGCATCCGCGATCCGAATAGACTTCTCGACGAGCCCGCGGGCGTCCTCCAGGCCCCTTCCATCGCGGTGGTAGAGCGTGGCGATCGGCTCCCCGGTGGCCACGGGATCGCCGATCTTGGCGTGGAGGACCACCCCCACCCCAGCGTCGACGCGTTCGCCCTTTCGTGTCCTGCCGGCGCCGAGCACCCCGGCGGCGCGGCCCACGGCGAGGGCGTCGAGTTCGGCCAGCGCACCCGATCGGTCGGCGCGTACCACGTCCCGCCCAGCGGCGAGCTCGAGCCCATCGAGCGCGCCCACGTCCCCGCCCTGCGCGGCGACCCAGCGCTCGAAGCGTTCGAAAGCGTGTCCGCCGTCGATCAGGGTCTCGAGCCGTTGCCGGGAGGTGTGCAGGCCGGTCGCGTCCAGCACGTCCGCGGCAAGCACCAGGCACAGCTCACGGAGATCGGCCGGCCCGTCGCCCCGCAGGCACGCGACCGCTTCGATCACCTCGAGCGCGTTCCCCACGGCCAGACCCAGGGGCTGCGCCATGGCGCTCAGCACGGCGCGCATGTTGCGCCCCGCGTGCCGACCGATGGCGATCATCATCTCGGCCAGCGCCCGGGCCTCCGTCGGGGTCTTGAGGAAGGCGCCGCTACCGACCTTGACGTCGAGAACGATCGAGCCGGCACCGCCGGCGAGCTTCTTGCTCATGATGCTGCTGGCGATGAGCGGCAGGGATTCCACCGTGCCGGACGCGTCGCGAAGCGCGTAGAGGAGGCCGTCGGCGGGCGCCAGCGCCTTCGACTGGCCGGCCACCACGATGCCGACCGCGCGCGCCTGCTCCAGGAAGGCCCGCTGGTCCAGTCCGGTGTGGAAGCCCGGGATGCTCTCGAGCTTGTCTACCGTGCCACCGGTATGTCCGAGGCCGCGACCGCTCATCTTGGCAACGGTCGCGCCGGCGGCCGCCAGCAGCGGCGCAAGCACGAGGCTCGTCTTGTCGCCCACCCCGCCGGTGGAGTGCTTGTCGACGGTATGGGGGAGAGCACCGAGGTCCAGGACCTCGCCGGAACGGGCCATGATGTCCGTCAGGCCGGCGGTTTCCCGGTCGGTCATGCCGCGCCAGCAGACCGCCATCAGCCAGGCGGACACCTGGTAGTCGGGGATGTCGCCGGCCAGGTAGCCGTGAAGGAAGGCCTCGAGCTCCTCGGCGTCGTGCTCGTGACCCTGCCGCTTGCGCAGGATGACGTCGACGGGCCGGACCGTGGTGGTTGTCATGGGTCCATGCTATTACGCGTCAGGCGCTGCTTCGCGAGGGGCTCATGCCCCTCCCGACACCTCTCGGAGGGCGCGGCGGGCCTCCGCCACCTCGTCCCACGGCACCGTCTCGCCGGCGCGCTCCAGCGTGGCCTCGTGCCCTTTACCCGCCAGCAGCACGACGTCCCCGGGTCCTGCCTCGGCGATGGCAGCGCGGATCGCCTCGCGCCGATCGGGTACCACCCGGTAGTCGACGTCGGCGCGGGCGCCGACCTCCGAAGCGCCCCGCGCCATGGCGTCCAGGATCGCCTCCACGCTCTCGGAACGGGCGTCCTCCTCGGTGAAGAACGCCAGGTCCGCGTGACGGGCCGCGGCGCGCCCGAGGGGGGCGCGCTTGCCGGGATCGCGCTCGCCGGCCGATCCGACGACGACCAGCCGCCTGTAAGGCGCGGGCGGTTGCAGAGCCTCGAGCGCCTTGGCGAGCGCCGGTGGCGTGTGCGCGAAGTCCACCACGACGGTGAACGGGCGGTCCTGCACCACCTGCATGCGGCCGGGAACGCCGGAGAAGGTCGCCAGCCGCGCGACGCCCTGCGCCAGCGGAACGCCCGTTTCCCGGGCAGCGGCGAGCGCGCCCAGCGCATTCCAGGCGTTGTAGCGGCCGACCATCGGGAGGCGCGCATCGATGCGCTCGTCTTCCACCACGACGGTCAGCCTCAGTGCTCCCGGCTCCTCGGTCAGGGCCTCGAGCCGGAGATCGGACTCCGGGTGCTCGCCGTAGCTGACCACGCGGCGGCTTGCCGCCGCGAAGAAGGGGTAGGCGGGATCGTCGCGGTTCAGCACGCTGACCCGCGAGCGTCGCATGAGCGTTGCCTTGGCTTCGCGGTAGGCCTCCAGCGTGCCGTGATGGTCGAGGTGTTCGGGGCTGAGGTTGGTCCAGATGCCGACGGCGTAGGCGATCGCATCGAGGCGGTGGAGCGAGAAGCCGTGCGAGCTGCTCTCCAACACCACGTGCGCGAGGGCCAGCCGCCGGCAGCGTGCCAGCAGCTCCTGAACCTCGGTCGCTTCCGGGGTGGTGAAGTGTCCCTCGAGCGCGACGGTCTCGTCTCCCAGGCGGATGCCGGCGGTGCTGATCAGCGCGCTCGCATGGCTGCCACGCAGCAGGTGGTGCAGCAGCCATGCCGTGGTGGTCTTGCCGTCGGTGCCGGTGACGCCTAACACGCTCAGGTGGTCGGCCGGATGTCCGTGGAAGCTGGCCGCAAGGCGCGGCAGCGCCCAGCGGGCGTCTTCCACGCGGACGTAGGGCACGCCGCCCCAGGGCAGGTGCGAGGGAAGGTCGGCCTCGCCCACCACCGCGACCGCGCCCGCCTCGACGGCCTGACGCAGGTAATCGTGGGCGTCGAAGCGCTGGCCTCGGCGGGCGACGAAGAGGGCTCCCGGGGCGACGCGGTCGTGCCGTTGCGCGATGGCACGGATCTCGCGCTCACCACCGGTGGGCGCGCTCAAACCCAGCGCGTCGTGCACGAGGGCGTCGAGGCGCACGGCTAGCCCACCATGGGCGCGATGAGCCCGGCGCGCTCGACCAGGTCGAGCAACTGCTCCCGGTCGCCGGCGTGATGGACGAAGTCGAGTTCGTCGGCCGGCACGACGACCACCTGCGACAGCTCGTAGGTGTCGATCCATGCCTCGTACAGGGCGTTGAGCCCTTGCAGGTAGTCGTCCTCGATCCCCGCTTCGTAACCGCGGCCCCGCTGCCGGATGTGGCGGCGCAGGGTGGGCAGGTCGGCCCGCAGGTAGATGAGCAGGTCGGGCGGCCGAAGCGCCGCCTGGACCGCCTCGTACATGGTGCGGTAGCTGCGGTGATCGCGGTCGTCGAGGACACCCTGGCGGTGGAGCTGGCGGGCGAACACGGCGGCGTCCTCGTAGACCGTGCGGTCCTGGATGACGCGGCGACCCGGGTTCACCTGCCCGAGGTGCTGCCGCAGCCGGGTGGCCAGGAAGAACATCTGCGAGTGGAACGCGTAGCGCCGCATGTCGCGGTAGAAGTCTTCGAGGTAGGGGTTCTCGTCGACCGCTTCGTACACCGGCTCGAGCCGGTAACGCTCCGACAGGAGCCGCGTGAGACTCGACTTGCCGGCTCCGATGTTGCCCGCCACGGCTACGTACATCGCTCGCTCCTCAGGCCGCTCGGGCCAGGGTGATCAGCTGGTCCAGGAGCGCCTGGCGGTCGGACTCGTTGGACACGTAGTCGACCTCGCCGGCCTCCACCACGTGCACCGGGTAGGGGGCGTGCCGGAACAGTTCGTCGTACGCCTCGCCGATGCGCATCAGGTAGTCCGGGTCGATGTCGTGCTCGAAGCTCCGACCGCGCTTGGCGATCCGCGCCAGCAGCAACTCGGGACCGGCACGCAGGTAGACGACCAGGTCGGGCCGGGGGAGGCGCGGCTTGAGCTGCTCGAAGAGCTCGCGGTAGAGCTCCCACTCCGACCCGGAGAGGTTGAGCGACGCGAAGAGGAAGTCCTTTTCGAAGAGGTAATCGGCGACGGTATGAGGGTGGAAGAGTGCGTCCTGGGCAAGCGCCATCTGCTGCCGGAAGCGCGAGAGCAGGAAGAACACCTGCGCTTGGAAGGCGTAGCGTTCGGGCTCGCGGTAGAAACCGGCCAGGAAGGGGTTCTCCTCGACGACCTCGAGCAGCATGCGTGCGCCCAGCTTCGAGGCCAGGAAGCGGCTGAGGCTCGTCTTGCCGACGCCGATCGGCCCTTCAACGACGATGGTGGCCATGGCCCCGCCTACCCATAGGCCCCGAGTATACCGAGGGCCGGCGCCCGTGGTCGGCGAGTCGGAGCCGGTGGAAGTCCGCTTCCGAGGGGGCAGAAAGGCTGTGCTACAATCCCTCTAGCTGATGGAAGACAACCCAGCGGACCGATCTACCCGTTTTCTCCATCCCGTCTTTCTGGTCGTCGCCCTTCCCCTCCTCAGTGTCGCCATCGCACAGACCCCGCCCGCGAGCGGCGGCGGCATCAGCGTGCCGCAAGTCGCCCTTCTGGCGGTGCTCTTGGTGCTCTCCGGGTTGATGTCGGGCTCGGAGACGGCCCTGACGGCCCTGGGGGAGTGGAAGATCCGACAACTGCGCGAGGACGGGCTCGATCCTACCGGAGCCTTCGCCCTGCTCGAACGGCAGCCCACGCGCTTCATCACCACCCTCCTCATCGGCAACAACCTCGTCAACATCGCGGCCGCCTCGCTCATCACGCAGATCGCCATTCAGACGGCGCAGCGCTACGGCTTCGGCCAGTCGCTGGCGGTGGGCTACGCCACCGGCATCACGACCTTGCTGGTGCTGATCTTCGGCGAGATCACGCCCAAGTCGATCGCGGTGCACCACGCCGTCGCCTTCTCCCGCGCGGTGATCCGGCCCGTCTACGTGATGTCGATCGTGCTCTACCCGATCGGGCTGGCGTTCACCTGGATCACCGGCAACGTGCTGCGGCTGTTCCGGCTGGAGCCCTCCGGCAACCCGCTGCTCACCGAGAACGAGCTGCGGTTGATGCTGCGCAGCGCCGAGGAGTCCGGCGTCATCGAGGCGCAGGAGGAGGAGATGATCAAGGGGATCATCGACCTCGAGGAGACCGTGGTGCGTGAGGTGATGACGCCGCGCGTGGACGTGGTCGCCATCCACGAGGACGCCAGCATGATCGAGCTGCTGCGGCTCACCACCGAGCACGGCTACAGCCGCCTGCCGGTGTTCGGCGAGACCATCGACAACATCCGCGGCTTCGTCTACGCGCGTGACCTGCTGCCCTACCTGGCGCGCCCCGAGGAGCTCGAACAGACGCGGGTAGCCGACCTGATGACGCCGCCGCAGTACGTGCCCGAGACCCTGTCCATCCTCAACCTCTTGCGCGACATGCGGATCCGCAAGAACCATATGGCGATCGTGGTCGACGAGTTCGGCGGGACCGCCGGCATCGTCACCCTTGAGGACATCATCGAGGAGATCACGGGGGAGATCTACGACGAGACCGACGAGGAGGAGGAGGAGGATATCGTCCTCCTCGAGGACGGGCACTACCGCATCCAGGGCTCGGCGCACCTCGAGAACGTCGCCGAGGACCTGAGGCTCATCTTCGAGGACGACGGCGAGTACGACACGCTGGCAGGCTTCATGATCGACGAGCTGGGGCACATCCCTCACGTGGGTGAGTCGCTGCAGCACCAGGGAGTGCGCTTCATCGTGGAGCAAGCCGACGAGCGGCGCGTGATCACGGTGCTGGCGTGGCGCGAAGAGACGACCGAGGCCCAAGAGCCGGTGCGCGAGACCGAAGCCTGACGCGCGCCGCGCAGCGTTGCAGGTTCAGTCCAGGTAGCGGCGTGGCACGCGCGGCGCCACCCCGGTGAGCAGCTCGTAGGAGATGGTGCCGATCCGGCGTGCCAGGCTCTGGGCGTCGGGGCCGGGCGGCCCCCAGAGGGTGACGGTGTCGCCCGGGCGCACGTCGAGATCGCCCGCGTCGAGCAGGATCTGGTCCATGCAGACGCGGCCCGCGACCGGCAGCGAACGCCCGTGGAGGGAAGCCGAGCCGCTGTTGGACAGCAGCCGAGGGTAGCCGTCGGCGTAGCCGATGCGCACCGTGGCCACGGTGGTCTCCCGGGGCGCCACCCAGGTGCCGCCGTAGGACAGCGGCGTGCCTACCGGCACACGCTTCACGAAGCTGACGGGCGCTTGCAGGCGCATCGCCGGGCGCAGGTCGGGCTCGAGCGCCTGCACGGGTTCGTCGGAATGGTACCCGTAGAGCGCGATGCCGGGTCGCACCAGGTCGTAATGGGCTTCCGGGAAGCCGAACACCCCGGCCGAGTTGGCCGCGTGGCGCAGCGGGGGCGTGATGCCGTCGGCACGCAGGTCGGCAAGCAGGCGCTCGAAGCGTTCGATCTGCGCCAGGGTCGGGGCCCGGTCCGCCTCGTCGGAGCGTGCGAGATGCGTCCAGACCGCTTCCAGCTCGATCCCCGGCGCCCGTTCCACGCGCCGTGCGAGTGCCGCCGCTTCCGGCCAGGGAAGGCCCAACCGTCCCATGCCGGTATCGACCTTGAGGTGAAGCCGCAGCGGCCGCGCGGTCCTCGCCGCCAGTGCCGCCTCCAGGCCTGCCTCATCGGCCAGCGTGACCGACACCCCTTCGTCGGCGAGACGCCGCAGCGTGTCGGCCCGGTAAACGGGCCCGAACAGCAGGATGTCGCCAGTCACGCCGCCCGCGCGCAGGGCGAGAGCCTCCTCGGGGGTGGCCACGCCGAACCAGCCGACGCCGCACCTGGCGAGGCGGCGCGCCACGGGCACCGCGCCGTGACCGTAGCCGTCGGCCTTGACGGCGGCCAGCACGCGCGTGCCTCCGTTCAGACGCCGCCGGACGCGGCCGAGGTTGTGCTCGAGAGCCTGCAGGTCGACGGTGGCAACAGGGCCGTCCAGCCCATCGCTCGCGGTGTCGTCAGGCGCGCCGCCGTGCATGCCGCTCAGCATACCGGGGTCTTCCGCGGTGGCGGCGGGGTGGCCTTGCGCTCAGCGGGTCCAGCTGGTCTTGCGCTCGAGCCACTTGACGAGGCTGGAGGCGGCCAGCGTCAACCCGATGTAGAGCAGGGCGACGGTGTTGTACGGCGGGAACACCTGGAAGGTGGCGGCTTGGAACTCGCGCGCGCGCTGTGTGATGTCGCGCACCGAGAGCACCGACAGCAGCGAGGTGTCCTTGAGCATGGCGATGAACTCGTTGCCGAGCGGCGGCACGACGATGCGCAGCGCTTGCGGCAGGACCACGTGCCGCGCCGTCTGCCAGCCGTTGAGGCCGAGGCTGCGGGCGGCCTCGGTCTGGCCGTGCGGGATGGCCTCGATCCCGGCTCGGAAGATCTCCGCCAGATAGGCGGCGTACCCCAGTGCGATGGCGACGACACCACGCGTGAGACGCGACATGTTGATGAGGCCGCCTGTAGCATCGCGGATGGCCCCCTGGAGCGGGAAGCCGACGTAGAGGATGATGACCAGCATGGGGATGCCGCGCAGAGCGTCGATGTAGAGCTCGGCGAAGATGTTGAGGGGGTGGCGGCCGCTCTGGGCCGCAGCGAAGGTGAGAAGCAGGATGCCGATGCCGAAGACGATCAGCGCCAGTGCCGGCTGCATCAGCTTGGTGGACAGGAAGTGCGCCCGCCACAGCACGGGGGTGCCGGCGGGGGCCTCCGCTGCCGGGATGAACGCTGCCTGCACCGTGCCGTCCTCCAGCAGCTTGACCGCCGCGGGCCCGTCGATGGCCGCCCGCACGTTCATCGTGGCGTCCCCGCCGCCGGGGAAGGCACCGTTCTTGACCGTGTCCGCCGGTCCGGACGGCGTGCGCTCGATGATGGCGACCTTGCCGCCGGTCTGGCCCACCAGCAGGTATTCGACCTTGGGTCGTGTGAGCAGCACGACGGCGCCCACCAGCAGAACCGCGCCCGCGATGGTGAAGCGCAGCACGGTGCGCTCGCCGATGTTCAGGCTGGCGAGCGCGGCCAGGATCATGCCCAGGATGCACGCCGCGATGTAGGCGAAGACCGTGGCGGCCACCGTGACCGAGAGGCCGGGGACGAGGTAGGAGAGCGCACGCTGGTAGGTCGAGGTGGTCGCGAAGAAGTAGACGACGCCCGGCAACAGCAGTAGCAGGACCAGGTAGCTCGGCCGGATGCGCTTCAGCGGGTTGCGGGATGGACGGGAGGTAGGTCGACTCACGGCCATGATCTCTCGGCGACGACGACACCGGAGCAGGTCGCGCGTGGGAACGGCCCGCCCCAGCGCCGGGACGCGGCGCCGGACTGGAGCGCGGCGCGCCCCCGCGAAGGCGGGGAAGCGCGCCGCGCTGCAGCGCTCACAGGACTACTGGAACCACTTGACGGTGAGTGCGTCCAACACGCCGTTCGCCTTGAGTTTGGCAAGGCCGTCGTTGAGCGCGGGCAGCAGGCCCTGCGGATCGCCCTTGGGCACCGCGAAGCCGAGCTCGTCTCCGGACTTCACGCCGCGGATGGATACGACCAGCTTGCCGGCGTACTGCTGGGCGAAGGCGGCGGCGGCCACGTCGTCGAGGACCACGCCGTTGACGTCGCCGTTGAGCAGCGCCTGAACGGCCTGGTTGAAGTCGTTGTAGAGCTGCATGCGGCCGCGGCCGACCAGCTTCTCGGCCAGGATGGCGTTGGTGGTGCCGGTCTGGGAGCCCAGCACCAGCTTGCTGCCGGTCTTGGTGAAGTCGTCCAGCGTCAGGGCGCCGTCCTGCGTGCGAACGGCGACCGCCTGGTCGACGCTCTTGTAGGCGTTGGAGAAATCGACCTGCTTGGCGCGCTCGGCGGTGATGGTCATGCCGGACGCGATCATGTCGAACTCGCCGTTGTTCACGGCCGGAATGATCCCGTCCCAGTTGGTCGTCTGGAACTTGGCGACGCAGTTCTCGACCTTGCAGATGGCGTCCATCAGGTCCACGTCGAAGCCCACGATCTGGTTCTGATCGTTGACCGTCTCGAACGGAGGATAGGTGGTGTCCGACCCGATGGTGATGGTCTTGCCGCCGAGGTCGGCGGCGAATGCGGCGCCGAGCATCAGCACGAACGCCAGGCTTGACACAAGGATTGCTACTCGTTTCATGGTCTCTCCTCTTTTGGGCGTGAAGTCGTGAAAGAGAATACCCGCTTGCGCATGATGTCGCAAGCGGCGCAGCCGGGGGCGAGCAGATGATGTCCGTGGCCCGCGGCGGTGCGGCCGCTCAGCCCTTGACCGATCCTGCCAGCAGCCCCCGGATGAAGTAGCGCCCGAGCACGATGTAGATGATCAGGGTGGGGAGTGCAGCGAGCACGGCCCCGGCCATCGGCAGGTTCCAGTTCACGGCCTCGCCGCCGGCGAGTTGCGCCAGCGCCACCGTGATCGGTTGCGTGCTCTGCCTCGTCAGGGTGACGGCGAACAGGAACTCGTTCCAGATCTGTGTGAACTGCCAGATGATGACCACCACGAAGCCTGAGATCGACAGCGGGAACACGATGCGGCTGTAGATGCCGAAGAAGCCGGCGCCGTCGATGCGCGCCGCTTCGATCATCTCGTCCGGGATCTCCGCGTAGAAGTTGCGGAAGATCAGCGTGGTGATGGGAAGACCGTAGACCACGTGGGTCAGGATGAGCCCCCACAGCGAGCCGTAGAGACCGATGTTGCGCAGGAACTGGAACAGCGGGATCAGGATCGACTGGTACGGGATGAACATGCCGAAGAGCATGAGCGGGAAGACGATGTTCGCCCCCGGGAAGCGCCACTTCGACAGGATATAGCCGTTCATCGAGCCCATCAGGGCGGAGATGGCGGTGGCGGTCACGGCCAGGAAGAGACTGTTGCGCAGCTTGGGAGCGAAGGCCTGCCACGCCGTGGCGTAGCTGCCCCAGTTCCACTCCCTGGGCAGGTCCCAGGTACCTGCCAGGTTGATGTCTACCGGGTACTTGAGGCTGGTGATGATCACCAGGTAGACGGGGAGTAGGAAGAACGCGGTCGCCAGAAGCAGCAGCAGGTACGTCAGCCACTGGAAGCGCGCTCGCTTGCGCGGCGCCCCTCGGCGTCGGGTCAGGGTCTCGGCGCTCACCGGCGCACCTCTCCTCGGAGGCTGGTGTAGAGATAGGGGATGATCACCGCGGCGACCATGATCAGCAGGACGATGGCGATGGCGGCGCCCTGCGCGAACTGATTGGCACGGAAACTACGGAGGTACATCAGCAGTGCCGGCACGTCGGTCGGCGCGTTGTCCGGGCCGGTCATGGCGAAGACCAGGTCGAAGATCTTGAGGCTGATGTGGCCCAGGATGACCATGGCGGACAGGGAGATGGGCCCGAGCAGCGGCAGGATGACGTGCCGGTAGAGCTGCCACTCGCTGGCGCCATCGACGCGCGCAGCCTCGCGAAGCTCGACGGGAATGCCGCGAAGCCCGGCCAGGTAGAGGGCCATGGTATAGCCCGACATCTGCCACACCGCCGCGATGATGATGCCGATGAACGCCAGATTGAAACCGTGACGTTCTGGATACGGCAGCGGATGCGTGTGCCGGCCGATGGCGAACGCCCACAGAAGCACGAGCGAGGTGGCGATGGTGGCCAAGGTTCCGCGGAGGCCGTGGCCCACGCGATAGGCGCGCCAGGCGACGAAGGCGAGGACGACCGCAAGCACGAGCGCGAGGGCGAATGGAAGTCCGTTCCAGTCGAATCGCAGCACCTGAACCCGGCTGGTGAGCCAGCCGAACTGGATCCTGGGCAAGCCGACCAGCGTCGGCAGGATGTTGATGCCCCCCTGAGGTTGCAGCAACCAGCGCCAGATGGTGCCGGTGACGATGAACGCGAGGGCGAAGGGGAACAGGAAGATGGTCCGGAAGAGGCCCTCGGCCTTGACGTTGCGATCGAGCAGCACGGCCAATCCCAACCCTAGAGCGAGACATCCGGCCAGGAAGAGGATGGTGAAGAAGAACGTGTTGACGAGGTCCTGTCGGAAGCGGGTCTCCAGGAAGTTCGTGAACAGATCGTTGAAGTTCTTGAACCCGACGTACTTCAGCTTGGGGTGGAGCGCCAGGGCCTGGGCCGGGTCCTGACCCCAGTTCGAAAGCGAGACATACACGGTACGGCCGATGAAGCCGTAGACGAAGATAGCCAACAGCACGACGGTCGGCAGCAGCATCAGGATCGCGGTGAGGCGGTCGCGGGTGAGCTTCATGCGAGACCCAATCGTCCCGGCCGCGACGTGCCACCGCAACGGGCGTGGCGAGCGAAGGCCGGTCTCCATGTCGGAGGGGACCCCGGCGTGGGGTCCCCTCCGAAACGAGGGTTACTGGTACAGACCAACCTGATTGGCGATGGCCTGGGCGGCGTTGGCCGCCTGCTCGCTGCTCTGCGAGCTCTCGTAGATGGACATGACTTCGGGGAACTGGCTCGAGAACGCTTCCTTGGCCACGGCACCGTGGGCGAGGCTGCCGACGATGGTGTTGTTCTGCCAGTCCTGCGCCGCGGACTTCGAGTAGGCGTTGTAGAGGCTCAGGTCCGAGTCGAGGCGGGGGCTGATCGAGCCCTTGAGGGGGTTGAAGGTGTCCTGGCCCTGCTTGGAACCCAGCAGCGTCAGCCAGTCCATGGTGTTCTGCGGATCGGGCGCGCCCTTGGGAAGTCCGAAGGAGTCGGCCAGCATGTCGAAGGTGCCCTTGGTTCCGGGTGAGGCTTCCCAGCCGAAGCCCGTTCCGGGCTCCAGCTTCAACGTCGTGGTCATGTAGCCCGCGGCCCAGTCACCCATCACGTTGTAGGCGGCCTGCCCGTTCACCACGCGATCGGTGGCCTGCTGCCAGGAGAGGCCGGAGGCGTCGCTGTTCGTGCACTCCATGACCTTGCCGAAGGTGTCCCACACCTTGACGGCCTGCGGGTCGGTGAACCGGATCTTGCCCGACCACAGGTCGTTCCAGCCCTGGGCCCCGAGGGTGGCGATGGCGATCGTCTCCCACAGATGCACCTGCGTCCAGCTCTCGCCCACCACCAGCGGCGTGACGCCCTGGCTCTTCAGCGCGGGGCACTGAACGAGGAACTCTTCCCAGGACGCGGGCGCCGTGACGCCCCACTTCTGCAGGTTGGCCGGCACGTACCACATCACGTTGGCGCGGTGGATGTTGACCGGCACGCTCCAGATCCCGTTCGAGGTGCTGATCAGGTCGATCAGGTTCTGCGGGAAGGCGTCCATCCAGCCTTGTTGCTGGAACAGCGACGTCAGGTCCTCCATGCGATCGGCAGCGACCCAGGTGCCGATGAGTTCCTGGCCGGCATGGACCTGGAAGCTGTCGGGCGGGTCGCCGCCGAGCATGCGGGTCTTGAGGACCGCGCGGGCGTTGACGCCGGAGCCGCCCGTGACCGTGGCGTTGATGACCTCGACGCCGGGATGCTGCTGCTTGTAGAGATCGATCAGCGCCTGCAAGGCGGGTGCTTCGTCGCCCGCCCACCAGGAGAAGATCTCGAGCTTGCCCTGTGCTTGCGCCATGCCGGCCAGCAGGCCCAGCATGGCCACGAGTGCCAGTAGCCTCTTCATTTGGGTCCCTTCCTCCTAAGGATGGATCTTCCGTTGTGGCTGTTTCGCTAGAGATGCGATGGTCTGACGAGCGTCACCTCCCTGACGGACGGTCAGCCGATCCGTCGATGCTCTGGGCCCACCTCGCATGGACCCTCGACCCGACGCCCCTGTGCCGGATGCGAGGAAGTCCCCCCGTCTCGACTTCCCAGCTCCAGCGGCTTGTCGTCCAGCATAGCGCCGGTGATGGGGACGGCATAGGACAGATGTCCATGCCCGACGGTAGACTGACGGCGTGGCGACCGTGTCCGAGATGCGCGATCGTTTGCGGCGGCCGTTGGCGCTGGAGCTACGCAGCGGCTGCCGCGACGACGTGGTCGTGGGCGGTCTCGAACGTCTCGCCGAAGGCCTGGCGCGCCCGTTCGCGGGGGTCGGAGCGCTCCTCGAAGGTTATGGAGGACTGGCGCCTGAGGCGCGGCGCTCCCGGCTGGAACAGGCTCTGGCCCTCCTGGAGGGGGGCGGGGCCGTACATCGGCGGCCCGCAGCCGAACCGGCGCAGCGTGCAGGCGGCCCGCGTGACGGCGCCGGGCGCCGGGCGGCCCCGGAGCATGCCGAACGCCTTCCCACCGACGCGCTCGATCGGGATCTGGCGGATCGATGGATCGACGTGGGCGCCCAGGCGCCCAGGAAGCTGGCCGACGTCGGCGTGCGCACCTACCGTGACTTGCTCTGGGCCTTGCCACGGCGCTACGAGGACCGCCGTGCCCTGCCCCACTTCGCCGCCCTCGAGGGCGATGAGGTCGCCACCGTGACGGCTACCGTCGTCAGCCGCAAGGGGATGCGCAGCCGGCGTGGCATGCACGTCCTTCGTGCGCTTCTCGAGGACGCCCGTGGCCAGCGCGCCACCGCTGTCTGGTTCAACCAGCCATGGGTCGAGAACCAGCTCTTCCCGGGTCAGCGGCTGATCCTGGGAGGCAAGGTGAAGCGCAAGGGGCGCAGCCTCGAGATCAACGTGACGGGGTTCGAGGTCGACGAGGAGGGGGAGAGTCTCTCGTTCGGGCGCATCGTGGCGATCTACCGCGGCACGCAGGGTCTGAGTCAGGCCTACCAGCGCCGCGCCACCCACCGCCTGCTCGCGGCGCTCCCACCGCTGCCGGACCACCTGCCGCGTTCGCTGCTCGAGCGCGAGGAGCTCGTCTCGCTCGACCGCGCCCTGCGCGATGTGCACTTCCCGCCCTCCGAGGAGGCGCTCCAACGCGCGGTGCGGCGCCTGAAGTTCGACGACTTCCTCTTCCTCGAGCTGGCCGTGCTGCGCAGCCGCGACGCCTCGCTCGTCGGCCGCAGCTTCCGGGCCGGCGACGACGACGTGCGACCCTTCCTGGAGAGCCTGCCGTTCGCCCTCACCGGCGCGCAGGAACGCGCCCTGGCGGAGATCTTGCAGGACATGCGCGAGCCGCGCCAGATGGCCCGGCTGCTGCAGGGCGACGTCGGCTCGGGGAAGACGGCGGTGGCCGCGGCCGCCGTCCACGTCGCCATCCGCAACGGAACGCAGGCCGCGCTGATGGCGCCCACCGAGATCCTGGCGCGCCAGCACTACATCAACTTGCGCAGCTATCTCTTCCCGCTCGGTGTCCGGAGTGAGTTGCTCACCGGGGCCATGAGCGCCCGCGAGCGGCGCGAGGCGCGTGCGCGGCTCGCCTCGGGCGAGGCCGACCTCGCCGTCGGCACGCAAGCACTCATCCAGGAGGGCGTGCAGTTCGCCGATCTCGGGCTGGCCATCGTCGACGAGGAGCACCGTTTCGGCGTGGCGCAGCGACGCAAGCTGCTGCAGGGCTTGCCCGACGTGCTGGTGATGAGCGCCACCCCGATCCCGCGCTCCCTGGCCCTCACCTACTACGGTGACCTCGAGCTGAGCGTGATCGACGAGTTGCCGCCGGGCCGCAAGCCGGTCGAGACGCGACTGGTGAACGCCAGTCGCCGGCGTGAGGTCTACCATTTCGCGTGGGACGAGATCCGCAAGGGACGGCAGGTCTACGTGGTCACACCGTTGGTCGAGGAGAGCGAGGCTCTCGAGGAGATCGTCTCCACCACCGGGCTGGCGGAGGATCTGCGTCAGTTGATGCCCGAGGCGTGCCGCATCGGCATGCTGCACGGCCGCATGCCGGGCGACGAGAAGGACGCCATCATGGAGCGCTTCCGGCAACACGCGTTCGACATGCTGGTCTCCACGACGGTCGTCGAGGTAGGCGTCGACATCCCCAACGCGACCGTCATGATCGTGGAGAACGCCGAGCGCTTCGGCCTGTCGCAGCTTCACCAGCTCCGGGGACGGGTGGGGCGTGGTGAGGAAGCGAGCACCTGCGTGCTGGTTGCGGGCGAGAGGAGCCGGAAGACGCACAAGCGCCTGCAGATCGTCGCCAAGAACGCCGACGGCTTCAAGATCGCCGAGTACGACCTGCAACTCCGCGGGCCGGGGGAACTGCGCGGGACACGGCAGTCGGGGCTGCCCGACCTGTCGATCGGCGATCTGACCACCGACGGCACGATCATCGAGAGGGCTCGGGAACTTGCGCAACGCATGTTGGCCGAGGATCCGGCGCTCGAGGCGCCATGGGCCGTCCGACTTCGTGACGAGTTGCGACGTCGGAGCGGTGCGCTCGCGTTCCGGGAGGTCATATGAGCGTGCTCACGCGCTTGCTCGGCTGGCTGCTGCTGGGGGGCCTCGTCGTCGGGGTGGTCCTGCGCCTCCGTTTGGGAAGGCGCCGCTTCCGGCCCCTGGTGTCGATCCTGGTGATCGTCCCCGCCGTCGTCCATGCTGCATACGTCGTGATGCAGGCGCTCGGGCACGGGGCGTTCGTGCTCGGTTCGGTGGCTTTCCTGGTCGGGGCGACCGTGGTGGTCGGTGCGGGCTGGCTTGCCGGCCGGCACTGGGCGGCGAGCCGGCCGCTGTTGGCGGCGCTTGCGCCGGCCGCGACGGCCGTCGTCTACGGGCTGCTCCCCTTCGCGCTGTACTCCTGGACGCTGCGGCGGGCGTCGATCGACCTGGACATCGTGCCGACGGCCGCCTATGTGGCCGCCTGCGTGTTCGGCACGGCTCTCCTGCTGCCGTTCGTGCCGGGCTCGGGCGGCTCCGCCGGCGGCTGGTTGCGCCGCTTCGTCCGGCGCCGATGAGCACCGTCTGCGAGGGCGCTCCCGGGGTCTGCTAGACTGCAGATGTGCAGCGTCGCACGTTCCCTGCCTGCGGTCGGTGGTCGCTGGTCGCCCTGGCTCTCGCCACGCTCCTCGCGTTGGCGGGGTGCGCGCCCGGTACCGCCATCAAGCGATCGCATCCGCTCGGCGAGATCCAGCCCCCCACCTTCCAGCTCGTACCCGGGCAGACCAGCATCGAGCGTTTCGACCCTCCCGGCGCCGGCGCCGGGCTATCGATGACGGTGGGTACGCTGGTGCGCAATCCCAACGGCTTCCCGGTACGGCTCACCTCGGTGCAGTACAGCGTGCTGCTGCAAGGAGACACGGTCTCGAAAGGCACGATGAGCCCGTCGCTCTACCTCGAACCGGGGGCGACGGCGCCGCTGCGCTTCCCGATCCACAGTGACCTGACGGGCAAGGGCAGTCTGTTGCGCGCGGTGGTGCGCGCGTTCGCCGACACGCCGCTACCGTTTCGCATCGAAGGCACGCTGCGCTTCAGCTCTTCGAGCTACGGCTTCGAGACCCGCAAGAGCGTGCTGGTGTCGGGCGCCACGCTGGCCAGGCAGACGGTGGCTCCGCCCCGCCTGCGGCTCGACGAGGCGGCGAGCCGTGTCTTCACGTTGCGCCCCGGCGTGCCGGTCGTGCAGGTGGTGGTCAAGGCGACCAACCCGGGGGATATCGGCTACTTCCTCTACGGCAAGGACCTCGATCTGACCCTCGCCGGGCAGACCATGGCGCGCGAGGACATGCGCCCGGTTCCGCTGGCGGCGGGGCAGGAGGGGCGCATCGACCTGGTGTTCTACCCCGACCCGAAGAAGCTCTCGGCGGACGCCGACGCGGCGCTGCAGGCCGCGTTGCAGGGCATCCCCACGCTACTGCGGGTGAAGGGAACCCTCACCATGGACGTGCTCGGCGTCGACTCCTTCACGGTGCCGCCGGATTGGGAGATCGCCGGCTTCGTCTCGGCGCCGTCCTCGACACACTGAGCGAGCCCTCCCATGCTATCCTCCGCCGTATGGCTAGAATCCTTGTCACCGACACCATCCAGCTGGGTGACACCGACTATCCGGAGATGGAGGTCGTCGACCGGGCGGGCATCACGCGTGAAGAACTCCTGAAGATCGTCGGGTCCTTCGACGCGATCATCACGCGGAGCCGCACCAAGGTCGACGACGAGCTGATCCGGGCGGCCGGCAAGCTTCGGGTCATCGGACGGGGCGGCGTTGGCGTCGACAACATCGATCTCGAGTCGGCGAGCCGCCGCGGGATCCTGGTCGTCAACGCTCCGGAGGCGAACAACGTGTCGGCGGCGGAGCTGGCCATCGCCCTGATGCTGAACGCCGCGCGCGGCGTGGCGCGCGCCGACCGGCTCATCCGCTCGGGCACGTGGGACCGCAAGTTCCTGGGCCGCGAGCTCAAGGGCGCGCGCCTCGGTATCGTCGGGCTCGGCCGGATCGGCTCGCTCGTGTCCAAGCGCGCGCAGGGACTCGGGATGACGGTGATGGCGTACGACCCCTACATCACGCGGCGGCGCGCCGAGGATCTGAAGGTCGAACTGTTCGACGACCTGCACGCCATGCTGGCGCGCTCCGACTTCCTGACCGTCCACACGCCGCTGACCGAGGAGACCGAGGGCATCATCGGCGCGGACGAGCTTCGCCGCATGCCGGAGGGCGCCGTCGTGGTCAACGCCGCGCGCGGCGGGATCATCCAGGAAGATGCCCTGCTCGAGGCGCTCGACGCCGGTCATCTGTTCGGGGTGGGTCTCGACGTGTACGTCTCCGAGCCTCCCGATCCCTCGCTGGCGCTGTTCCGGCGCGACAACGTGGTGTTGAGCGCGCACCTGGGCGCGAACACCGCCGAGGCGCAGGCCCGCATCGGCGCCGAGATCCTGGAGCGCACGGTCCTGGCGCTCAACGGTGATTATTCGCACGGCGTTGTGAACGCGCCCGCGCTCGCGCCCGAGGTGATGAGCGCGCTGGGCAAGCATCTGGAGCTCGGTGAGATCCTGGGTCGCACCGCCTCTCAACTGAGCCGCGGACGCGTCAAGGAGCTCGAGGTGGAGTTCGCCGGCGCCTTCCCGATCGACCCGGACCCGGTGGCCACCGCAGTGACCAAGGGGTTCCTGGAACCGATCCTGGACGAGCCGCCCAACTACATCAACGCACCCTCGATCGCGCGCGATCGTGACATCCGCGTCTCGCGTGTCACCGCCTCTCGCAGTCGCGGCTACACGACCCATGTGCTGGTCACAGCGGTGACCTCCGAGGGGCGGACCAGCGTGGCCGGCACGGTCCTGGCCGAGCAGCCGCGCATCGTGGAGATCGACGAGTACCCCATCGAGATCAAGCCGGAGGGCACCATGCTGGTGTGCACCAACTACGACCGCCCCGGCGCGGTCGGGCGGGTCGGAACCGTGCTGGGCGATTCGGGCGTGAACATCAACAGCATGCAGCTGTCGCGCACCAGTGAGGACGGGCTGGCGATGTTCGTCCTCACCCTCGACCAGGCCCCCTCCGAACAGGTTCTCGACGTGCTGCGCAACCTTGGTGACGTGATCCGTAGCCTGCGCCTGGTACGGCTCTAGCGATGGGGATGGTCAAGCCCCGCCTCCTCGCGCCGGGACCCGTGGAGGTCCCGCCCGCCGTGCTGGAGGCCATGGCGCGCCCGGTCGTGCACCACCGCAGTGGGCCGTTCAAGGAGCTCTTCGCCGGCGTACGCTCGCGCCTGGCCGAGGTGGCCATGGTGCCGGGCGAAGAGGTTCTCGTGGTGACGGGGAGCGGCACCGCCGGCTTCGAGGCGGCGCTGCTCGCCAGCGTGCCCGCAGGCGGGAGTGTGCTCAGCCTGCAGGCTGGCAAGTTCGGCGAGCGCTGGGCCAGCATGGGCCGGCGGTTCGGCTTCCGGGTGATCGTCTTGGAGGAGGCGTGGGGCCGCGCGCTCGATCCGGAACGGGTGCGCGACGCGCTGCGCGCCGAGCCGCGGGTGGCCGCCGTCACCACCACCCACTCCGAGACCTCGACCGGTGTGCTGCACGACGTCGAACGGATCGCGGCGGTGGTCCGGGAGGAGGCCCCGGACGCCCTCATGGTGGTCGATGCCGTCACGAGCCTCGCCGCGGCCGAGCTCCGGCCCCGGGCGTGGGATCTCGACGTGGTGGTATCCGGTTCGCAGAAGGGGCTGATGGTGCCGCCTGGATTGGCGTTCGCGTACTTGTCCGAGCGTGCATGGCAGCGTAGCGACGAGCTGGCCCGTCGTGGCGGGCTGGTCCCCGGTTACTACCTCGACTTGCGCCGGGAGCGCGAGCGGCAGGCACAGGCCCAGACGGCCACCACGCCGGCGGTGAGCCTGGTCGCAGGGCTCGACGTGGCGCTGCGCATGCTGCTCGACGAGGGTGTCGAGGCGGTGTGGCGGCGCCGTGAGGTGCTGAACGAGGCGCTGCTGCGTGCCGGCGAGGCGATCGGCTTCGGCCGCTACGCCGAGCGGCCGAGTCCGGCCGTGGCTGCCTTGCGGACCCCGGAGGGGGTCGACGCTCCGGAGGTCGTCCGCCTGCTGGCGGACGCCGGCATCCGGATCGGGGCCGGGCAGGATGACGCCAAACCCCACCTGATCCGCCCCAGCGTCCTCGGCTACGCCGATCGCTTCGACGTGATCACGTTGGCGGCCGCCCTCGAGGATGCCCTCCGCGCCCTCGGACGCGATGTGCCCTTCGGGCGGGGGACGGGCGCGGCGCTCGAGGCGCTGGTGGGATGACGGAGGTGGTGCTGGTACGTCACGCCTCCTCGCGCCCCCAGGCCGATGTGCCCGCATCGCGGTGGAGGCTTCGGGAGGGCGCGAGCGAGAGCATCCGGACGCTGGCCAGCCGCCTGCAACCGCTCGAGCTCGACCTCGTGGTGGCCAGCATCGAGCCGAAAGCCGTCGCCACCGGCCGGGGCCTCGCCCGACACCTCGAGCTGCCGTTCGCGTCCGCGCCGCGGCTGCACGAGCACGAGCGCGGCAACCTGCCGCTGCTCGGCGAGGACGCCTGGCAGGGCACCTTGCGGCGCTTCTTCCGTCATCCCGACGTGCTGGTGTTCGGTCGCGAGACCGCCACGGAGGCCCGGGAGCGCTTCCGCGACGGCCTGCAGGCTGCGCTCGAGCGCAACCCTGGCGCACGCCCGGCGGTCGTCGCGCACGGCACGGTCATGAGCCTGTTGGTAGCGGGCCCGAGTGGCCTCGACCCGTACGAGCTGTGGCGCAACCTGCAGATGCCGGAAGCCTGGGTGGTGCGCTGGCCCGAGATGACGCTCCAGCGCCGTATCGCCGCATCGTGAGGATGAGGCGGGCTCAACCGGTGAGGCGCTTCCAGCGCCACCACATGCGCAGCAGCCCGCCCTGCCGGTCCATCTCGAACGCCCCGAAGTCGCCGTCGAAGCGCCGCGCCACGCGGTAGCGGGGCTCGTAGCGCGTGCGGAACACCGCGTCGCCGTCATCGCTGCCGCTGAACCCGCGCTCCGCCCGGGACCCGAGGCGCGCCGCCGCCTGCTCCGGCGAGCGGTAGGGATAGTGCTTGAGGATCGGCATACGCCGGTAGGGCAGGACGCCAACGCCGCGCGGGAACACGCGCCCGTGCTCGCCGGGACGGTAGCGGGCGCCCGCACGGTCGCGGAACTGACGCACCTCCACCCAGAACGGCGAGTACCAGCGGACACGCTCTTGCACCGGCACCTCCAGATCGACCGGGCGGTCGTCGGGGTGGAGGAAGAACTGCATCACCGCCCAGTTGACGATGCGGGCCCCCTGCCGCTCGGCGTCGACGGACACGGCGCGCGGGTCGTCGTGGAAGATCTCGTCAGCGTGCATCAGCGTGTACCAGTGGCCCGGGCCATAGCGTTGGCGAGCCACGTCGAGGAGCGCCTGCCGGTGGTAGTCGCGCACCCGGGTGCCGGGAGCCACGTCCGCGTCGCGCAGCAGCAGTGCGACCGCGGGGTGGGCCGCCAGGCGCTCGGCGGTACCGTCGTCCGAGCCATCCAGCGCCAGGATGGCGTCGACCCCGCCGGCGTTGGCCTCCAGCATCTCGTCGATGATGTCGACCTCGTTATAGGTGAGGAGGAGCCCGATGTTCACGCCGCAGAGCCCGGAGAGGGTCGGGACGCGAGCGAACTCGACAGCGTCCCTTCGTTGAGATGGAGCGTCCGGTCCGCGGCTCGCACGATGGCGGGCCGGTGCGCGACTGCGACCACGAGGCGTTCGTGCGCCTGTTCCTGAAGCATCGCAACGAGGCCCGCCTCGCTCGTCTCGTCGAGGCTCGAAGTGGGCTCGTCCAGCAACAACACCCGGGGTTGCGTGAGCAGTGCGCGGGCCATGGCAAGTCGCTGCCGCTGGCCGCCCGACAAACCGGCACCGTCCTCGAGGAGTTCGTGATCGAGGCCGCGCGGGAGACGGCGCACCATCTCTGCCAACCCGACCGCCTCCAACGCCCCCCACAAGGCGTCGTCGTGCAACGCGCGACCCATGAGGAGGCTCTGGCGCAGCGGTCCGGACAGCACCTCGTGGGCCTGCGGAACGTAACTGACGCGTGAGCGCAGAACGCTCTCGGGAAGGCCATCGAGCGCTTCGCCATCGAGCCAGATGCAGCCCTGAACGGGCCGGAGGAATCCGAGGAGGAGTCGGAGAAGGGTGGTCTTGCCGGTGCCGCTCTCGCCGGTGACGGCTACGAGACCGCGCTCGGGCAGGGTCGCGTCGATGCCTTCGAGGATCCAGGGACCGCCCGGGTAGGCGAAGGAGATACCGTCGAGCTCGAGCCCCCGGTCGTACCGGGCTCCGGCGCACGATCGCTCCGAGACCTGGGGCCGGGCCCCGTCGGCGTCCGCCAGCACGCGAAGTCGTTTGTCCGCCGCACGCGCCTCACGCAACAGCGCATAGCCCTTGGGCAAGAGCTGCGACGGTGTGGACAGGAGGGCGACCAGCGTGACGAACGAGACCAACTGCCCCGCGGACATGACCCCGCGTTGGACACTGCCCGCGAGAAGGACGACGAGGAGGCCCACGGCTGCGAACAGCAGGATCTGGGTGATGGGGATCTGCACCCCGGAGATGAGACTCCGCTGCGCCATCGCGCGGGCGGTGCGGCGGTTCTCCGGTTCGAATCTCTCCAACATCATCGATTCGGCGTCGAAGGCGCGTACCGTTTCGTGGTGCTTGAGCCCCTCCTGGATGTGACGCCCCAGCGCCTCGGTGCCGATCTGCGACCGTTCGGCCACCCGCTCCAGCGCTCCGCCCACCCACCGGAGCACCAGCAACGTCGGGAGCCCGAAGGCGACCAGCAGCAAGGAAGCGCTTCCGTTGGTCCGGAACAGGTACGCCAGGATGGCCAGAACCGTGCCAGATTCGGCCACCAGGGTGCCGATGCCGAAGTGGAAGTAGGTCTCGATCTCGCGCAGGTCGGTCAGGATCCTGCTGGCGAGGCCGCCGCTGCTTCCCGGCAGGGCGCCCGGTGGTCGGAGCAACAGGCGGCGGTACAGTCCGCTTCGCCACGATCGGGTGACGTACGCCGCCGAGCGGCCGAGGAGAGCGTCCTGGGCCCAGAGCGCCACGGCTCCGATGAAGGCCACTGTCCCGGCGGTGACCAGGATCAGGGGCATGCGAGAGAGATCGTGCTTGTTGACGACCTGATCGAAGATCGGCGTCACGAAGGCAGGGATGATGGCGACCCGCAAGGCTGCACCGATGAGAGCCGCCGTCATCCCGGTGATCGCACCCGGCGTCGTCGGCAGCAGCAACGACGGCAGCTCCGCCGGCCTGCGGGGGCCCCCGTCGACGCGCGGGCGCTTCACCGTGCTCCGCCCCCGGCGTTCCGGGCCGTGCGGAGGTCCTCGCCGAGGTCTGTGCCGAGGTCCGCGCCGATGGCGTCGAGGAGCGCCGCCGCTGCGCCGGGGCGCGGCATGGTGGTTTGCAGGCGCTGCCTGCGCCGCTCCCGGTCGGACGCGTCGCGCCACAGCGTCAGCGTGCGATCGGCGACGGCGTCCGGGTCGAGGCGTCCGCTGAGCTCCAGCATCAGGTCCTCGCCCGTGAAGCGATTGGGCAGCGAGACCGGTACCGAAAGGCCCTCGACCCAGAGGCGGACCGCATAACGCTTCAGGTAGCGCCCGACGCCGGGGACGAGCCCCAGCCAGTGCCCCGCCCCTTCCAGCGGGATCACCTCGGGGCGGTTGAGCGGTAGCAGCACGACGCTCGGCACACCGGCGACGCCCAGTTCCAGGGTGTTGGTTCCAGGGATGGTCACCGCCAGGTCGGCCGCGCGCATGTGCGCGTAGCGTTCCTCCTCCGGGACCATCTCGATCACGGCGCCCGATGGCGTGAGCACGCGGTCTCCGTCGCGCTTTCCTGCCACGCCGCCGAGGGTGGCTGCCTCGCGCCCGGCGATGCCGTCGGCGATGGTGACGTCGGTGAGCAGGCGGCTCACCGGCCACACGAAGCGCGCTTGCGGCAGTGCCGTGGCGAGCCGGTCGACGAGCGCGATGAAGAAGGGGATGAGATGCACCGAGAATCCGTCACGGCTGCCGGGGAAGAGAACCACGTGTGGCGAGCCGGGGTCCTCCGCGGGCGCGTCGAGTTGCACGGCGTCGGCCACCAGGTTGCCGACCACCTGCACGCGGTCGGCCGGGGCGCCGCTGCGGCGCGCCCTGCGCGCGATCCGCTCGTCGGGCACGAAAAGGACGCTGAGCCCGCGGCTCCAGCCCGGCTCGAAGCTGTAGCGGTAGGCGGGTCGGCCGAGTCGTCTGGCGAGGCTCACGGCCATGCCGGCGTTGCCCCCCAGGCTGAGGACGAAGCCGGTCCGGTCGCCCGCTTCGGAGCGCTCGAGGCCGGCAGGAAGGCCGCCCGTGGCGGTGGCCCGCACGTACTGCGCCGGTGACGTCACCACGTCGGCGCCGAAGCCGCCTGCGATGGCGGTCTCGTGACCGCTGGCGAACTGGCAGGGGATGAGACTGATGCCCACGCGCATACCGGGCGCGCGGCTGCGTAGCTCCCGCAGCACGGGGCGCACCCAGGTGTAGAGCTCGCCGGGCCCGTTGGCGACCAGCACGGCCTCGACGGGCATGCTCAACCCCCGACCGCGAAGCGCGCGATGCCCCGCTTGGTGGTGTCGGCGAAATCCACCAGGCGGCGAACGTCGGCGCTGCCAAGGGCGAGCTCGTCGAGGCGCTCCCGGTCACGCCGCCGGAGTGCCCGCACGGCCTGCTCCAACGCCCGGTAGCGCTCGCCGTCGATCCCGTTCCGGCCGAGCCCGACGCGGTTGAGGCGGTAGTGGCGGACGGGGTTGCCGCGCGCCATGGTGAACGGCAGCACGTCCATGTTGCCGGCGCTGGCGGCGCCGAACATGGCGTACTCGCCCACGCGGCAGAACTGGTGGATGAGCGCGTTCGAGCCGAGGACCGCGTGGTGGCCGATCTCGCTGTGCCCGCCGAGCTGCACCGCGGTGGTGAGCACGCAGTTCCGTCCGACGCAACTGTTGTGCGACACGTGCACGTAGCTCATCAGAAGGCTTCCGGCGCCGACCGTCGTCTGGTCCCCCTCGCCGGTCGCGCGGTGCACCGTCACGAACTCGCGCACGGTGACGTCGTCCTCGATCACCGCGAGAGTATCCTCGCCGGCGAAGTGGCTGTCCATGGGGAGACCGCCTACCACGGCGTACGGTCCCAGGCGGCAGCGCGCGCCGACCCGGCTACCGTCGTGCAACACGGTGCCCGTCAGCAACGCGCTGGCCGCTCCCACCTCGACGTTGGCCTCCACCACCACCCCGGGACCGACCCGCACATCGGGGGCCAGTCGGGCGTCGGGGTGGACGTGGGCGCTGGGATGGACGGTGGCGGTGGCGGAGACGGTCACGGCCTCATCCTGGGGTCAGCGGGCGTACATGAAGGAGAGGGTGGCCTCGGCGGCGACCTCGTCCCCCACCAGGGCCTTGGCGGCCACCTTGCACAGGCCGCGACGGAACAGCAGGATCTCGCCCGTGAGTCGGAGACGGTCTCCTGGCACCACCTTGCGCCGGAACTTGGCGCCTTCGATGGCCGCCAGGTAGCCGGCCTGGCCCGTGCCTGCCGTCCCCTCGCGCACGCTGAGGCCCACGGCAGCGGCCTGGGCAAGGGCTTCCACGATGAGCACGCCGGGCATGACCGGCTCGTCGGGGAAGTGCCCCTGGAAGTACGGTTCGCCGTGGCTCACGTTCTTGACGCACTCGAAGGCGTCGCCCTCCTGGGACACGAAGGCGTCCACCAGCAGGAAGGGAAAGCGGTGGGGAAGGATGGCACGGACGTCCACGCTCATGCGGGTAGTCTATCGCAGCCCTCGTCGTGGGCCGCGCGACCTGGACCCCGGTGGTGCGGGCTCGCTCCGGGTGCGGACTCAGACCAGGACGGGGTGGTGCTCGCTACGGATCTTCTCGAGCAGGCGCGTCGCGAGTTCGAGCGACCGCAGGTCGTCGTCGAGCGTGCCGATGGGGTCGGCGTCGCGGCGGATGCGCGCCAGGAAGTGCTCCAGCTCCTTGCGCAAGGGATTGTCCTCGTGCACGACGTGCCGGTCCAGTTGCACGTGACCGGTGTCGGAGCTGGCGTTGGGTTGCCGGTAGATGGCGATCTCGGTGTAGGGTTCCTTCGCGAAGTCGAGCCGCATCGTCTGATGCGGCTCAGACACGACGAGGCTGCGCTCGGCGTCGGGCGCGACGCGGCTCGCCAGGAAGCGTGCGATGCAACCGCCCTCGAACGTGATCTGGGCGGCCGCGACGTCCTCCAGGGGGGTGCCGTTGAGGGCGCGGCCGACGACGCTGATCTCGGCCGGCGCGGCCGGGATGAGCCGCAGCACGATGTCGAGATCGTGGATCATCAGGTCCAGCACGACGCCGACGTCCTTGATGCGGGCGTAGGGGACCATGCGCCGCGCCTCGATCAGGTAGGGTTGGCGGACCTGCTCGCCCAGCAGCTGCACGGCTCGATAGAAACGCGTGATGTGCCCCACCTGGAGCACCAGGCCGAGGCGGCGGGAGAGCGACGCCAGTTCGCGCGCCTGGGTCACGTCGGTAGCGACCGGCTTCTCCACGAGCACATGAACGCCCGCTTCCAGCAGACGTTTGGTGACGGAGAAGTGGAGACTGGTGGGTACGGCCACGCTGGCCGCATCGAACGACTCGGCCGCCAGCAGCTCGTCAAGCGAGGCATGGGCCCGGCAAGCGAACGAGGAACGCGCCTCGGCGCGTCGCTCCGGATCGGGATCGGCGACGGCGACGAGCTTCACGTGTGGGAGGGCGGCGTAGTTGTTGGCGTGGAAGCGCCCCATCACGCCCGCGCCGACGACCGCGACCCGCAAGGCCTTCATCGTGCCAGGCCCGCACTCGTCGTGGGTCGTAGAAGCTCATTCATCAGAGCGACATGGAGGGCGTGCGAACCACGCCAGAAGGTAACCCGAGCTTCGAGCGGTCGACCGAGTAAGAACAGATCCCCCAGAGCGTCGAGGGCCTTGTGACGCACCGGTTCGTTCTCCGCGCGCAAGGGTACCAGCGGGCCCTCCTCGTCAAAGACGATAGCATTTTCCAGGTTGGCGCCGGCAGCGAAGCCTCTCGCGCGCAACGCCTCGACGTCCGACAGCAGGCCGAAGGTGCGGGCGTCGACCAGTTCGGGATAGCGCGCCGGGTCGCCGCACCAGTGCTGTTCACCGATCGCGGGGTGCTCGAAGGCGATGCCGCAGCACAGCCGCGCTGCGCCGGGCACGAGCTCGGCGCGCGCGTCGCCGATCGCGACGGTGACGGCCCGGTCGGGCCGCACGGGTTTCGGGGGCGGGGGAGGCGCCGGCAGTTCGCCCAGCAGGTCGTACCAGACCCGGGCCGAGCCGTCGAGGATGGGGAGCTCCGCGGCCGAGGCCTCGATCACCAGACCGGACCAGAATCCCCTCATCGCCAGGGCGGCCAGCAGATGCTCGACCACGCCGACGCGCTCGCCGCCTGCGCCGAGCGTGGTGGCGCGGCGACTGTCGACCACCGCGTCGAGGGTCGCGGGGATGATGCGATCGCCGCGTCGGAAGCGCACCGGCCCGTCCTCGCGGTGCAGCGTCACGCGGCAGTGGGCGCCGCCATGGACGCCCGTGCCCTCAACGCTCCGCATCGCGCCCCTTCACCGCCTGCCAGATGCGCTCGAGCCTGCCCAGAAGGTACAGCCCACGCACCCAACGCCGGTAGGGCTGGGCGGGGAAGCCCGCCCAGGTCTCACCGTCGGGAACGTCCTTGGTGACTCCGGCACGCCCGGCGATACGGACGTCGGCTCCGATCGTGACGTGATCCGCGACGGCGACGTAGCCGCCGAGGATCGTGCGATCGCCGACGCTGCTGCTGCCGCCGATGCCGGTCATGCCGGCGATCAGGCAGTCGCTCCCGATCACCACGTTGTGCCCGATCTGGCAGTGGTTGTCGATCTTGCTGCGGGACCCGATCCGGGTCGGGTCCAGCGTGCCGCGATCGACGGCGCTGTTCGCGCCGATCTCGACGTCGTCGCCGATGACGACGCCGCCGAGATGGTGGATCTTGCTCGCGCCTCCGTCGCCGGGGGCGTAACCGAAGCCGTCCGCTCCGACGACGCAGCCGCTGTGGAGCTCCACGCGTTCGCCCAGCACCACGCCGTCGTAGACGACCACGCCCGCATGCAAGCGGCACGCCCTCCCCAGGTGCGTGCCGGCGCCGATCGTGCAGTGCGGTCCGATGCGCGTCCCCGGTCCGATCTCGGCGCCTGCCTCGATGACGCTGTGGGGGCCTATGGCAACGTCCTCGCCGAGGGAGGCGTCGGCCGCCACCACCGCCGTCGCGTGCACGCCGGGTGGCGCATCGGGGCGACGGTCGAACAGCGCGCTGAGTAGCGCCAGCGCCCGGCGTGGGTCGTCGACCCGGATCGCTGCGCAGGAGGGAGGATCGGCGAGCTCTAGGGCGCGGGGTAGCACCACGGCGGCAGCGCCGTTCGCCAGGGCCCGCGCCAGGTCGTCGGCGGTGGCGACTACGACGACGGTGTCGGGTCCGGCGCCATCGGCCGAAGCGAGGCGCCGGACGAACGCGGTCGGGCCCTCGACAGCTCCCTGCAGCTTGGTGGCAAGCGTGGCGCTGTCGTATGCAGGTGCGGTCATGACGTTCCCCCTCCGGTGGCGTTCGCCGCCGACCCGCCGTCGCCATTGGGCTTGGGACCCTCGGGCGCCGGGGGTGGTGTTCCCGTCGGCGGTTGGTGGAGGTCCGGTGGCTGCGGGCCGGGACCGCTCGGCGCTTCGCCGCCGCTCCCATCCGGCCCCGTCGGCGTCTGCGCCGGCGTGGCTGCCGTGTTCTGGACGGTGACGTCGACGGTGCGGGTGCCGGTGACGACGAACGGCAGCGACAACCGCCCAAGGCGGTGCGTGTTGCCGTCGTTGTCGGGCGCCTCGACCACCAGCTCGCTGGCCTGGGGTTTCTGGCGCAGGGCGTCGAGCAACTCCAGGAACGAGCGTGGCCGGTTCTTCGTCTGCGGCTTGGCGGCACTCTCCTTGGGCGTGACGTCCCCGCCGCGTACGGTCAGCGCGACCGTCCCGCTGGCGCCTTCGGGGAGCTTGACGCTCAACGTCTTCACCACCGGGTCCTGGCGGTAGGGCTGGAGTCGCACGTGCAGCACCACCGACGTCCCCGGTCCGACGATGGGGTTCTCGGCCACGGCGTCGACGATCTCGCCCGTGCTGCGCTGGCTGGAGAGGCGCACGTTGATCGTGACGGCCGACACGCCGGGCGCCCGGAACACGTTCGTCGCCAGCGTCTGCAGGGGGCTACCGATCAGCTGCGCGGCGACCTTGGCGATGTCGTTCGGGTCGTCGGCCTGCTCGACGAGATTGAGCCTGTCGCCGGCGGCGAGATCGATCTCCCAACCGATCTGAGCGTAGCCGCCGGTGGTCTCGGCAAGGCTGCGGTCGATGAGTTGCTGGCTGGCGGCGGCGGCGAGATGCGGATAGAGGCGTTCGTCGGCGGCCATCTCCTCGTGGTAGGTGGTGCTGCCGGCCGGGGCGTCGACCGTCAACGTCATCGGGATCATGGCGGGTCCGTCTCCGAGGGTGCCTGCCACGGCGGCGGGACGGTCCTGCACGATGGTGCCGAGTGGCTTCTGGCCGCTGTTGGCGAGCTTGAAGGGCACCACCGAGCTGGACACCACCGCGGTCACGTACGCCGGCGCCATCGGTAGCGCTACGCTGCCGATGCCGAGGAGTGGGTGGCCGAAGGCGAGCACGTGGTCGCCTTCGATCGCGGTCACCGTGCCCACTGCCCCGATGGTGACGTCCCCCCGGGCCAGCTCCACGCTGATGGGACTGCCGGGCTCGAGGGTGTACGGCGGGGTGTCGCCCGCCGGCAACGAGCCCGACGCCTGGGCAGGGAAGGGAGTGAGGCGCGTGGCGCGGAACAGTGGCGCCAGCAGGTCGGCCGCTCGTGGGTCCACGCCCGACAGCAGGATGGGTGTCGACGCCGGTACGGCGAGACCCAGGCCCGCCACCGCCACGGGTCCGTTGGGCGGGCCGTGCGCGCTATCCGTGGCGGCCTTTCGCATCACGGCGATGGGGGTGATCATCGCCAGGTGATGATCGGCCGACGGGAAGACGTAGCTCACGGCGCCCAGCAGGCGCGGTCCGTCGACGGTGGAGAGGTAGACCGGGCTGCCACTCATGCCCGCGGACACGCCGCCGCTGGTGTCGATGAAGTCGCCCGAGGCGCGCACGAGCACCAGCGGGAAGCCGGGCCCGGCGTCGGACTGGATCGACAGCACGGTGACCGCGAAGCGGACCAGCGCGTTGCCGGGCCCGGCGGTGAGGCCGTAGCCCTTCATGCCGGCCTCGACCTGCGCGAGGGGCAGGTCCGGCGCCGCCGCCGGCGGCGCCGCCGCTCCGGACGCCGGTGGGAACACCCAGCTCCCTACCAGCAGCAGTGCGAGGCCAAGGAGCGTCGCATGCCAGCGGGCAACGTCCGGCTTCCGGGGGGCCCGCGTGGCGGCACCTCGGCGGCTGCTCCACGCCGGCGGCCCCCGCCGCCAGGATGCACAGCACGCGAACGCGCACCGTAGCGTGCGGGTGCGCGGCGCCGTTCGGCGGCCCGCCATCGCTAGCGGCGGAGGAAGTTGTCGGAGATCAGTGCGTCGCGCAGCACGTGGATCATGTCGAGCGCCTGACCGGTGCCGAGCGCCACCGCGTCGATGGCGTTGTCGGCCACCACGACCGGGATGCCGGTGGTCTGCCGGAGCAGCTCGTCGAAGTTGCGCAGCAGCGAACCGCCCCCGGTCATGATGATGCCACGGTCGATGACGTCGGACACGAGCTCGGGCGGGGCCAGCTCGAGCACCCGGCGGACGCCGTCGGCGATCTTCTGGATCGGTTCGCGCAGGGCCTCCACCGTGTCCTCGGTGGTGACCTTGATGGTCTTGGGCAGGCCGTTGATGAGGTCGCGGCCGCGCACATCGAGCTCGCGGTTGTCCTCGGGGCCCCTCACCACGGCGGCGCCGACGCGCATCTTGACTTCCTCGGCGGTCCGCTCGCCGATGAGGAGGTTCTCCTTGTGCCGGATGTGCCGGATGATGGCCTCGTCGAACTCGTTGCCCGCGATGCGCAGGCTCTCCGACACGACGATTCCGCCCAGACTGATGATGGCGATGTCGGTGGTGCCGCCGCCGATGTCCACGATCATCGAGCCAGTGGGCTCGGCGATGGCGACCCCCGCTCCGATGGCGGCGGCCAGCGGCTCCTCGATCAGGAACGCCTTGCGGGCTCCGACCTCGCGGGTCGCCTGCAGCACGGCGCGGCGCTCCACCTCCGTGACGCCCGACGGGACGCACACCATGATGTGAGGCTTGAACAGGCGGCCGGGGCCGGTGATCACCTTGCGCACGAACGCCTTGAGCATCTTTTCGGTGAGGTCGTAGTCAGCAATGACGCCGTCACGCATGGGGCGGACGGCGACGATGTTGCCGGGCGTGCGGCCGAGCATCCTGTAGGCCTCGTCACCAACCGCCTTCACATCGCCGGTATCCCGGACCATGGCGATCACCGAGGGCTCTCGGAGCATGATGCCCTTGCCCTTGACGTAAATCAGGACGGTGGCCGTCCCTAGATCGACTCCGATCTCCTGTCCCAACCTGAAGAACATGCTTTCTCCAACCCGAGCGGCCCTGATGCGATGGGTGCACAGCGACGGGGCAGTATACCCTTCTGGAGCGGTCGTGCGTCCCGGGCCAGCGCGGCCGGGACGCCGTCGGGGGGCGTGCCGGCCGGGACGCAGATCGCCCGGTGGCCCGCTACAGGTAGACCGCCTCCGCGGGATCCCCCAAGGCGGCCATGGATGCCGTCAGGGCCGCGTCAGGGCCACATCCCTCGATCACCCTGTCGGATCCGATGCGCTCGACCAGCGAGCTACGACTGAGTTTCTCGGTCGGATGGAGCGTCTCGAGACGAAGGTCGGTCGGGTCCTCCGGTCGGCGGTAGCGCGCGGCGTAGACGTTGCCGCGGCGGGCGTCGAGAGCGGCGATGCCGGACTCGCCCGGCAACAGGCCCGCAAGCGCCAGCGCCGCCAGCGTCGAGGCGCCGCCGAGGGGCACGCCCCATGCCCGCGCCAGACCCCGCCCGGTGGCGATGCCGACGCGCACTCCGGTGTAGGAGCCCGGTCCTACGCCGACCCCGATGCCCGTCACGACCCCGGGGTCGTGACCGGGCGCGGGCGAACAAGCGCTCGATCTCGAGGACGATGCGTGCGGCGTGGTCCCTGCCCACGTCCTCGCGGTACTCGGCCAGCAGCCCGCGCTGGGCACTCCAGAGCGCCAGCGACAGGAAGCGCGTGGCGCTGTCGATGCCCAGATAGACGTGGCTCACGCCTCCCATCCTAGCTGTCTGCCGGAGGCGTCGCGCAGCGTGGCGCGTCGCGCAGTGCCCTCACGTTCGAGCTCGAGCCAGAGCGCGTCCGGGTGGAGGGCGAGCAGCCCGGCCCCCCACTCCACCACCACCAGCCGGGCGCGCTCGAGCGTCTCGTCGAGCCCGAGCTGCTCCAGCGTCGCGGCGTCGGGCAGACGATAGGCGTCGATATGCACCAGCACGCCCTGCGGTGTCGGGTACTCGTGCACCAGCGTGTAGGTGGGGCTGGTGACGGCTGCGTCGGAGCCCAGCGCCGCCACCAGGTAGCGCGTCAGGGTCGTCTTGCCGGCGCCGAGGGGCCCGGTGAGCACCAGCAAGGAACCGCCCGGCGCCCGTTGCAGCAGGCGCCGGGCGAGTGCGCGGGTGTCCTCAAGCGTGCGCAGGTCCACCGTGGGTGCCGGATAGGGCGGCCGCCAGCCCCTCGAGGTCACGGCGCAGCCGGCTCGAGAGCAGGGCCAGGTCGGAGCTCGAGCGAAGGCTGAGGAGCAGCGTGTGCTCGGTCGTGGGCCACGCCGCCAGCACGACGCCGCCCTCGTATTCGAGAGTGGCGAGGCGGGGTGTCGCCTGACCCAGGGCCTTCGCCCCGCGCTCTGCGGAGGTGCGCAGGCCGTCGAGCAAGGTCGATGCCGTGTCGGCATCGAACGGCAGGTCGCCGGCAAGGCGCTCGCCGTCCGCCGCGAACAGGGCGGCTCCGGTGACCTCGCCCTCGCTCCGGTAGGGCTCGAGCAGCGCGTCGACATCGCCGTCGGTGCCGCTTGCGCCTCCGGGCTCCGCGCCGGTCTCGGACGGGGCGCCCTCACCGAACAGGCCAAGGACGTCGTCCAAGACGTTGGCGCTGACGAGCTGGTCGGCGATCACGCGCGTCGCTTCGTACTCCTCCCGGAGCTTCACAAGCAGCGCCTCGGCCTCGGACAGCGAGGCCTCGAGCTGAAGGCGAAGGCCGACCGAGACACGTTCCAAAGCGTCGCGCTGGGAGTCGAGATGCCGGAGGATGCGACGAACGGTGGCGACGTCGTCGCTATTGAGCTTCTCGACCGGCGTGAAGGCTTGCAGAGCTGCGTCGAGCCGCGGCACCACGTTACGCAGGCGCTCGTCGGCTTCGGCCTGCACACGCTCCAGGAGGGCCCAGGCCTGGGCCAGTCCGCGGGCCAGGTGGCCGTCGTCGATGCGCTGACGCGCTGTGCGCAGGCGCTCCTGGAGGGCGTCGAGGGTGGCGCCTTCCAGGCCGCCGAGCCGGGCGGCTTCGCTCTCCAGCCGGTGCAGCTCGCCGATCTGCTCGCTGCGTTCGGCTTCCCGCTCCTGATTGATGGCGGCCTTGAGCGCGTTCAGATCGGGGAAGTTGCCGTCCTCCAGGCCGTCCATCGCGGTGCGGATGCGTTCCAGCAGGGGAGGGCTGGAAAGCTCGCCGGCTTGCTCGGCGAGGGCTTCGAGGCGGCGCTGCAATGTCGCCGTCGCCTGCCCCTTGAGCGCCTCGACCATGGAGGCGGTGGCCTCGACCTGGGTGTCGTCGAGGGTCTCACTCTCGAGGTCCCCAAGTTGACGTTCGATCTCGGTCACCACGCTGCTGATGCGCGCGGCAACGGTGTCGAGCGCCGGCAGTGCCTGCACCTGCGCAAGCAGGTTGCGGAGCGTAGCGCGCTGGCGGTCGATCTGCTGATCGGCCAGCACGGCCATGGCGGACTCCAGCGAGGCCTCCGCCCGCCGCACGGTGTCGAGGATCTGCGGGTCGAGCACCTCCTGGGCGTGCGCATCTCGTAGGGCACCGACCTGGGCCTCGAGCTGCTGGTAGGCCTCGACGCTTGCGTGGCCCTCGTAGCGCAGCAGCGTCGATTCGAGCCGCTCGAGCATCGCCGACTGGTCGTGGAGCTGTGCAACGCGCTGCGCGCGCGTCTCGTCCTCGGTACGATCGAACGCCGCCACCTGGTCGAGCGCCAGCTGGTGGAGGTTTCGGATGTGGTGGATGTCGGCCTGGTTCGGCAGCGCGGTGCTGAGGATGCCGAGGCCCACGCGGAGCGCCTGCCGGAGTTCCGAGGTGTCGACCTCGGGCCGCAGCTTATCCAAGGAGGCATCGATCGTCTGGAGCTCGTCGCGGAGGGTCTCACGGTAGTCGTGGAACGCCTCCTCGAGGGTGCGTCGTAGCGCTGGCAGCGCTTCCGCGATGGAGGCGTCGCCGTCGAGCTGCGCGCGCACCTCGCCGACCGTGGAGCGTAACGTCGGTTGGAAGCCGAGCAGCTCGTCATACTCGGAGGCCAGGGCCTCGAGGTCGTGTCGTTCGTCCTCCAGGTCGAGCAGCAGCAGCTTGGCGCTCACTTCGGGATCGAGGTCGGCCGTGTCGATCGAGAGCAGGTCCTCCTCCTCGCCCTCGACGTCGAGGACTCCGCCCTCGCGGCGGTCGACGGGAGCCGGCTCCACCTCTTCGGCGTGCTCGGAGGTTGGTGCCTCCATCTCCTCGGAGTAGACGCTCGATTCCATCAGCTTGCGCAGGTCGCGCGCCAGCCTGCGGGCCCGTTCGACCTCGGCGGGGGCGAGCTGCCGGCCCTGCTGCGCCTCACCGATCTGGTTCACGAGGTTCTCCAGCCGGCGGATCTTGGGTCCCCCCAGGGTGCGCACCTGCTCCAGAGCCTCGCTCAGCTCGCCGAGCTCGCGCGCCTGGATGACGAGATGATCCTCGAGCTTCTGCTCGACAACGTGGAGCTGCGCCTCGGCGTCGTCGGCCAGCGAGGCCGCCTCTCGCTCGGATTCCTGTTCGGTCTCCAGGAGCTGGACCTGAGCGCGAAGCTTCTGCACCTCCGGCCACTCGAAGTAGAGATTGAAGGGTTTGAGCGCGTCCTTGAGCTGTTTCAGGCGCTCGCGCTGGCGCGCCAACCCGACGTCGGGCGATGCGCCGGTGCCGGCTTGGTCCGACAAGCCCTGCAGACGGCCGAGGATATCCTCGATCTTCTGCTTGGCCTGCATGACCGGCATCGTTACCTGCAGTTGCCGGTAGACCTGCGCCTTGAGGATCTTCTCGACCGCTCCCAGATCGACCGTGTCGGGCGAACGCCCGAGCTGACGCATCCCCTCTTGCAGGGAGCGGGACACGACCCGTGGCGACAGGATCGTTTCCAGCTCCTCGACGGTCGATTGGTACACCTGGTTGCTCATGTGGTCGTTCGCTCGGTCGAGCATCCCGCCTCCTCGGGGGAGCGGGTGCTCGCCGACGCGGCCTCCCCCCGGCTCAGAACTCCTCATCCCAGTCGACCATCGAGTCCGCCCGCTCCTGGGTGTTGGTGGCGGTCGTCGTGGCAGTCTGGGTGGCCCCCGCGCCGCGACGGCCGCGTCCGCGTCCGAGCAAGCCGAACTGCACACAGATCCCGTACAGGCCCAGGATAGCGAAGACGATGGCGAGCACGATGAGTCCCGCCCAGACGACCTGACCGATGCTGCTCTGGAACATCGAGTAGTTCGACAGCACCTCGAAGGCGTCGTTGTTCGTCCATGTCGCGATCATGCTTCCGAGCGCCGCCAGCGCCTCGTACACCACCGGCAGCAGCAGCAGGAACAACGCGACGCCGATGAGTTGCCAGTTGCGGTTCCCGCCCCCGAAGGCGAGGTTGAGAAGGTAGAGCGGCACGAACACGAGGATGCCGAAGACGAGCAGGACCAGCAGTCGCGGCCAGCCCGCCCACCAGCTCGACACGGCGCGGTTGAGCGCCAGGTTGGACGGCGCGGGGGCGCCGCTCACCACGCGGGCTACGGCGTCGGTCTGGGCGGTGAGGTTGTTCAAGTCGCGCAACCGCAAGCCCACGAGGCCGGCCGTGCGCTGGACCATCGTGCGCATGTCGGCGTCCACATGGGGAGCCTTCGCTGCCACCAGCGGCGAGAGCAGCTCGCCGTACTGTTTCGAGAGCGCCCGGACGCGGTCGCGGGCGCCACCGACATCGCCGGCCATCAGCGCGGCGCTGGCCTGGGCCGTGATGGCGTACAGCGATTGGGTGGCACCCTGGAGGGTGTCGATGTTGGCGCTCTGGAGCGTCTCGGCCAGGTGTTGGCCGGCGGGACCGGGGAGTCCGGCCGCCTGCACCTGACGGGCGAGTGCGTCGAGCTTCTGCTGCTTCTGTTCGGCCACGATCTGGGCGCGTGAAGCGGCCTGGTCCGCGGACGCGGCCGGCGCGGCGGCTGCCGGCGTACCGGCGGGCGCGGCGGCGGAGGAAGCGGCGCTCGCCGGCGGCGTCCCGCCGCTGGGGGCGTTCGCGCCGGGCGTACTCACGGAGGGGAGCTCGGAGGGCCCAGCGGCGGTGTTGCTCGGGGCCGCGGTACCGGTGGTGCTGGCGCTAGCCAATGCCTGCTGGTCAGCCTGGGCCAGGCGCCCGGCACTGGACGAGATCGCCTGGGCCGCCTGCTGGAAGGTGGTGTCGTCCTTGGCGACGATCGCCTTGGCGGCATCGATGAAGTGCTGGTTGAAGCCGGCCTGCAGGCGCGGCGAGTCCTGCACCAGCAGGGAGGTGCCGTACGCGTCGGCGAGCGATTGATAGGCGACCGAGCGATCGGTGGGGAGAAGACGCTCGGCGACCGAGACCTCCTCGGAGAGGGTCCGGGCGACCGCTTCCTCGGTCCGGAGACGCAAGGCTGCCACGGTGTCCGCGGAGCGGATGGCATCCACCGATACCGGATCGAACTTCATGTCGGTGCCGATGCGTTGCAGGCGCGCCTTAGCGGTAGCCATGTCGCCGGCGACAGCGGCCTTGAAGGCTGCGTCATACACCAGGCGACGGAAGCCGCCCGCCAGGACCGCGGTCTGGACGGCGATGTCGGTCCTACTCTGATTCTGCACGGCGGTGCGGGCGCGCCCGAAGAGGTTCTCCATGGCCTTGACCAGGGTGGCGCTGGTGGTGTCGCGTGACAGCGTCATGAGCGCGTTGACTGCGTGGTCGAGCTGAGTACGTGCCTTGGCGCTGTCGTCGGGCACCGCTGCGACGGCCTGGTTCAGGTTCTCGATCGCCAGGTCGTAGCGTTGCAGATACGTGTCGGCCTGTTGCGCCCAAACGGTGGCGCACAGGCCGAGCGCGAGCGTCAGGACGCCCGCCACGAAGGTACGTTTGCCCCTGTTCATGGTCCCTCCTCCAGCGCGGCCCGCGCTGCGAATACCGCACCCATATTGACGTTGGCCCGGGTGAGCACCGCGATGGCGTCACGTCCGAGCGGGAAGATGAAGAGCAAGCCGGCCTCGTGCTCCAGCACGAGGGATCTCAACGGTCCGAAGCGGCCGAGGAGCCGCACGGCGGATTGGGCGAGCGGGGCCAGGGCGTCCGCGTCGACGGTTGTGCCGCGCACCTGCGGCTCACCGGTGGCCCGCAGGGCGATCACCTGCAGTACGCCTTCGACCTCGGCGAAGTGGACGCTGAATGCGTCCAGTGCCTCGGCCCCGAGCGGATGAGGCACCACCGTCGGGTGCGAGCGGTCGCGCCCGCGCCGGCGCCCGCGCGCCGGGGCGGGCGCCGCGGCGTCGCCGGCGTCGGCGGTCGCGACCGCCAGCGCCTCCTCACGCGCGCGCCAGGATGGGTCGCCTCGACGGTGCGCGGCCGCGGGCGGCGAGCGCGTCGCGGCCGCGGTTTCGGAGGGTGGTTCGTCGGACATCGGCGGCGCCGCGTCCGGAAGGTAGACCGAGGACCGGGTGACCGGGTTCAGCACCGTATGAGAGCGCTCTTGCAGCCCGGCCCTGGCGGGGGTGACGGGACCCCCAAACGAGCGCCCCTCGTCGGCCACCTGTCGGGCGAGGCGGCGCAAGGTACGGCGAAGGCCCGTGCGCGGCAGGATGCCCTCCAGCTCGCTCTGGATCGGTCCCAGCAACAGGTGGCGCATGGTGCGCTCGTCGAGCGCGTCGGCGTTCTCGTGGGAACGGCGCAAAGCAGCGTCGAGCACGCGCGTCGCAGCCCGCTCCGATACCAGCGTCGCGAGCGCGTCGCGCGTGCGAAAGTAGACCTCATTAGGCACCGCGCGCCTCCGCAGCCAACGTGCTAGCGCCGATCGTCGACATGGTCGCTCATCCTACCTAGCCTTCCGGGGCCGTTCCGAGCGGATCGTCGGGGGCCCGGCAGTGGCTCAAGCATAGGCGCAACGTCCCCGCCGCCCCTGTGAAATATTCCGTTGGGATGGGCTTTCCCGCACAACATGTGCCGTCGCTGCGGGCGCTCCCCGGAGTGCTCCGAGGCCGCCCGCCGAGGCGCTCACAGCGTAGGGCCGGCGTCGGCGCGGCCGGGCACGAAGGAGGCCCCGGAACCGTTCACCTCGTACTTCCACACCGGCAGGCGCGCCTTCAGTCCCTCTACGATCTCGGCGCACGCCTGCAGCGCGGCGTGCCGGTGGGCAGAGGAGACCACCACCGCGAGGCTGATGTCGCCTGCGCTCAGGCGGCCCAACCGGTGCACGACCACCACCCTTCCGAGCGCGTGCCGCGAGCGCGCGTCGGCGGCCAGACGTTCCATCTCACCCACCATCATGGGGGCGTAGCCCTCGTAATCGATGTGCTGCACGATCTCGCTGCGGTTGGGTGAGCGCACGCTTCCAAGGAAGGAGGCCACGGCCCCATAGGCAGGGGCCGACGCTTCCTCGAGCAGGGTCCCGGGTTGGATGGGTTCGGATGCGACCAGGAGCAGGTCGGGAAGGCGTCCTTCGGGCTCGGTCATCCGCCCGAGACGGGGGGGAGGAACGCCACCACGTCGCCGTCGACGAGCGTGGTGGCGGGGTCGGCGTAGTGCTCGTTGACGGCGCACATGACGCCCCGCAGGCGCTCGCTTCCGAGGACACGCTCGACCTGATCGGCGGCGCTGCGTACGGTGGAGCCGACGGGCAGATCGAGCTCGAGCCGGGGGCGCTGGGCGGCCACCCGCAGGTCGGCGAACAACAGCACGGTGACCGTCACGCTCACGCCCCCTGCAGGCCCAGCGACAGCGCCTCGCTGACGCCGCGTGCCACCATCATCGCGGCGGGGTAGCGCATGCGGGCGGGCCCGAGCACGGTCAACGAGCCGACGCCGACGCCGATCTCGAAGCCAGAGGTGACGCGGGCGACGGCGTCGTCGAGGTCGAGCCCGACCGGTAGCCCCTCAGGGTTCCAACCGGCGGTCGATGGGTCGGCGCGCTCGACCTGTTCCACCACCAGACGGATGAATTCGGGGTCGCTCGACTCCGGTTCGGCGAGGAGGTGACGCAGCCCTTCGCTGAACATGCGCGGTGGGTTCAGGCGCGGCCAGGCGCGGGCGATCGCCTGGAGCGTGCGCGCCAGCTCCTCGTCGGCGTGCGTAGCGATGGTGTCGAGCGCGCGTTGCACCTCGCCCAACGGCAGGGTGAGCTGTCGCAGGTTGCGCTCGGCGTCGTCGAGCACGCGGTTGGCGGGAGGCGGTGCGAGATCGACGCTGAGCTGGCGGACGATGCCGTTCTCCAGAACGACCACGGCCAGCAACCGTTCGGCCGACAGCATGCTGAGGTGGATCTCCAGGATGTGGAGCGCGTCGTCGGCCGGCAGGCGCACCACCACCGCGTATCCGGAGAGCTCGGCGGCCGTGCGCGCGACGAGCGCGAAGAGCCCGTCGCCGTTGGTGGCCTGGAGCTGACGCAAGAGCTGCGAACGTTGTTGTTCGGGGAGCTGGCGGGGCGGCAGGCAGCCCAGGGCGTAGGACCGGAAGCCACGCGACGTCGGGATGCGCCCGGCCGAGGTGTGGGGCTGTTGCAGATAGCCCTGCTCCTCGAGCGCGGCGAACTCGTTGCGAACGGTCGCGCTGCTCAGCTCCAGCCGCTCGGCGATGCGGGCCGAAGCGACGGGATGCGCCGTCCGTATGTAGGACTCCGCGACCATGCGAAGGATGCGGGCGCGGCGATCGTTCATGGCGTCATGCTAGCACGACGAGCCCCGTTCGATGTCGTGGCTACCGCGACAGGGACGGCATTCCAGCTAGCTCGCAGGGCGGGCGGCGGGCAGGGCGTCCGGATCCAACCCGCCCAACGTCACCACGTGGCGATAGTGGGCTTCGTCTACCGGCATCACGCTCAGGCGGTTACCGCGGCGCACCAGCGCCAGGCCCTCGACCGCCGGGTCCTCCTTCAAGCGGATCAGGGGGACCGCCTCCGGGAGGCGTCGCATCGGTTCGAGGTCGACCAGCACCCAGCGGGGGGCTTCCTCGCTGGCTTTCGGGTCATAGTGCGGGTCGTCCTCGTCGAACTGTGTCGGGTCCGGGTAGGCCCCGGAGGCCACACGGGCGACCCCCACCACCGCCGGCTCCGCGACGTTGGAGTGGTAGAAGAGGACGGCGTCGCCCACCTGCATCTCGTCGCGCATATAGTTGCGGGCCTGGTAGTTGCGCACGCCGTCCCACATGGTCCGGCCGTCGCGCTCCAGGTCATCGTAGCTGTAGGCGTTGGGTTCGCTCTTGACCAACCAGGCTCGGCTCATGCGGGCCATCGTAGCAGCGGCCCCGAGACGGCGTTCGTCGCCGGCGGTCGGCGTTCCGGACGCCGCGACGCCTACGTCGCTCGGAGCGCCGAGTGATCCAGGCCTTCGGCCTGGATCACTCCCACTCGATCGTGCCCGGCGGTTTCGACGTGATGTCGAAGACGACCCGGTTGACCTCGGCCACGCTGTTGACGATGCGGTTGGACACGGTCGCCAGGAAGTCGTGAGGCAGGCGCGTCCAATCGGCCGTCATGCCGTCGACGCTGCTCACGGCGCGCAGCGCCACGGTATGGGCGTAGGTGCGGCCGTCCCCCATGACCCCCACCGAGCGGATCGGCGTGAGCACCGCCAGCGCCTGCCACGTCTCGTGGTAGAGACCGAACTCGCGCAGGCTGCTGATGAAGATGTCGTCGACGCGGCGGAGGACGGCGAGCCGCTCGGGGGTGACCTCGCCGATGATCCGGATGGCGAGCCCGGGGCCTGGGAACGGGTGGCGGTCGCGCAGGTGCTTGGGCAGGCCCAGCGTCTCTGCGATCTCCCGCACCTCGTCCTTGAACAGCGTCCTGAATGGCTCGATGAGCTCGAAGTCGAGGTCTTCCGGGAGCCCGCCCACGTTGTGGTGCGACTTGATGTTGGCGGCTCCGAAGCCGCCGGCCGACTCGACCACGTCCGGGTAGAGCGTGCCCTGGGCCAGGTAACGGATGGGCCCCTCGTGCTCCTGGACGGCCCGCGCCTGACGTGCGAACACCTCGATGAACTCGCGCCCGATGATCTTGCGTTTCGCTTCGGGGTCGCTCACGCCCGCCAGGGCGTTCAGGAAGCGCTCCGAGGCGTCCACCACGCGCAGATCCACACCCAGCTCCCTGAGCGCCCGCTCGACCTCCTCGGCTTCACCGAGCCGCAACAGACCGTGGTCGACGAACACGGCCACCAGTCGATCGCCGAGCGCACGGTGGAGCAGCAGGCCCAGCGTGCTGGAGTCGACCCCGCCCGAGATCCCTAGGAGGACGCGGGCGTCCCCCACGCGCTCGCGCACGTCGGCCGTCATCTGCTGCACGATGTTCTCGGGCGTCCAGTCACGCCGGATGCCGGTGGCGTGCACGAAGCGCTCGAGCACCGCCATGCCCTTGGGCGTGTGGCGAACCTCGGGGTGGAACTGCAGGGCATACAGGCGCCGTTCGGGCGCCTCCATGGCGGCAACGGGTGTGTCCTCGGTGGACGCGCACACCGTGAACCCGTCGGGAGGCGCCGCCACCGAGTCGCCGTGGCTCATCCATGCAACGAACTCGCCCTCCACACCATCGAACAGGTCTCCGCCGTAGCGCGTGAGGGCTGCCTTGCCGTACTCCCGCACCGGACTCGCCAGGACGCGGCCACCGAGTTCCCGCGCGATGAGCTGCATGCCGTAACAGATCGCAAGGGTCGGCAGGCCCGCCTCGAGCAGCCCGTCGGGCAGCCCGGGTGCTCCCGGCTCGGTGACGCTCTGGGGCCCGCCCGAAAGGATGACGCCGGAAGGGTCGAAGCCCCGGATCGTCGCGAGGTCGGCGGTATGCGGAACGATGACCGAGAACACGTTGAGTTCGCGTAGCCGGCGCGTGATGAGCCGGGTGTACTGCGAGCCATAATCCACGACGACGATGCTGGGCATGGGGCTATGGGGCTCCTTCGGCGCTCAACGGCCGTTGGCGGGGGTGTTGCCGCTCGTGTCCGGCGGGAAGGTGATGGTGAGTGTGCGGGGACCGGGAAGCTTCAGGTCGGCGACGTTCGAGGTGCGGTTCTGGAACTGTGCCCGGAACTGCCAGGCGCCCGCGCGGTCGAGGACGATCTTGCAGGGTGCGCGGCAGAGGATGGTCCCCGCGGGCGTTCCGGAGCCGCTGGGGCTCTTGCTGACGTACAGGTCGACGGGCGGGAGGTCCGTGGGTTGGACCTGGACCGACACGATGTAGTCCACGGCGCCGCCCGTTCGGGGAGTGGGAGCCAGGGTGCCCTGGTTCAAGAGGGCGATGGACGCGACGGCGCCTGCGGCGACCAGCGCCAGGATCACCAGCAAGGGACCGCGCCAGGAGCGCCGGCGACGCTCCTTCTCCCTGGGGAGATCCATGCGGATGGGGGCGGGCGGTTGCGCGTCGTCCAGCGTGCCGGCACGGTAGGTGGCGCCGGGAGGGAGGTCTTTGACGAAGCCGGGTCTGCTGTCCCGCGTAGAGCTGGAGGCGCCGTGCGGCGTCAGTCCGGGATCGCTGTGCAGCGTGATCGGGTCCGGCTCGTCGGCGACCGCATCGGCCGTCTCGGCCGGAGGGGCCGCCCACGGGCTGCCATCCTGGCGCCGGGACGGGGCCGTCGGGAAGTCGTCGGGTCGGTCGCCGGTCGTGAGGGCTTCGTCACCGGGCGGCGGCGTTGCCACATCCAGTTCGAAGTCGAGATCGAGCCGGATATCCGAGCGGGTGGCCGACAGGCTCGCGCGCCGGTCGCCCCCCTCTGGCGGCTCCGTGCCCTCCACGGCGCCCGCTGTGGCCGCGGGAACGGTGCCGGTCGGCAGCGTCAGCTCGTCGAAGCTTCGGGGGGGAGGGGTGACGGTCCCACCGCAGGCGCGTCGTATCCGGCCGTAGAGGGCGGTGGCGGTCGGCCGCTCGCGCGGGTCCTTCGCGAGCGCGGCGCGCAGCAGCGCCCCCACCTCGCTGCTGAGGTTGGCCCCCCCGAGCAGGAGCAGTGCCGCTGCTATGGAGTAGAGGTCGGCCGGAAGGGAAGGGGGGCCGCCGGCGGTGACCTCGGGCGCGGTGGCTTCGGGATCGACCGGCGTCCAGGGAACGCCGTAGCCTTCGATCAGCACGTGGCCTTGCGCGTACAGCAGGCGGCCGGCGCGCAGGTCGCCGTGGACCACGCCTGCCTGTGCCGCGTCGCGCACCGCGCGCACCGCTTCGAGGACGAAGCGATCGTCGACCACGGACTCGCCGGACGCGACCAGGCCGTAGTGCGGCGAGTACGCGGTCACCACCTGACCGGCGTTGTCGTCGAACGAGCTGACGAGGATGCCCGGGATGTTCTCGGACTCCAGCGCGGCCACGGGGGCCGTGGGGCGTGCGGGGAAGGTGTAGATGAGCACAGCTAGGCCCGTGAGCGGGTCGACGCCGCGGTAACAACTGACATCGCCCTGCTGGAGGTAGAGCTCCTGGCTCTGGTAGCGACTGCGGGCAGTCATGAGGCTCGACTCGGGTGGGCGGACGCGGGCTTCGGGCCGACGCGCCTGCTCGTCCCACCCCGATGCGCCGCAGCAGCGCAGGAGCAGGCGAGGTGTGTACGCCGAGCGGCTGTCACAGGCCGAGTATAGCCAGGGGGGGTGGGGGTCACAAGGTGAAAGGGCTCGCAAACGGCGGCGCGATCGCCGCTCGGCCTGTAGGGGGCGAGCTTGTGGGGCCGGCGAGGTGCTGATAGGCTGCATGCATCATGGCCATCACCGAAGAGCGCGTCCTCGAGGCGCTGAAGACCGTCCAGGACCCTGAGCTCCACCAGGACCTCGTGAGCCTGGGGATGATCGATGAGATCGTCATCGAAGGGGAGGCCGTGCGGTTGACGATCAACCTGACGACCCCTGCCTGCCCCATGAAGAACACCATCGAGAACGACGTGCGTGGTGCTCTGGGCTCGGCCCTCGGTGTGCGCGAGGTGGCCATCACCTTCGGTTCGCAGATGCGTGGCCCGCAGCAGGAACCCCTGCCCGGCGTGAAGGCCATCCTTGCCGTGGGCTCCGGCAAGGGGGGCGTCGGCAAGTCCACGGTCGCTGCCAATCTTGCGGCGTCGCTGGCGCTCGAGGGTGCCAGCGTGGGGCTGCTGGACGCCGACATCTACGGCCCCAGCCAGACGACCATGTTCGGCGTTTCCGGTCAGCGCCTGGCCGCCGATGCGGACAAGAACATCGTGCCCCTCGAAGGGTTCGGCGTGCGCCTGGTCTCCATCGGGAACCTGGTGGAAGACGGTCAGGCCCTGACCTGGCGCGGTCCGATCCTGCACGGCACGCTCACGCAGCTTCTCAAGCAGACGGTATGGGGCGAGCTCGACTACATGGTTGTGGACCTTCCTCCGGGTACCGGCGACGTGCAGCTGTCGCTGGCGCAGCTCGTGCCGTTGACGGGGATGGTGCTGGTCACGACGCCGCAGGACGTGGCGCTGGCGGACGTGCGGCGTGCCCACACCATGGCACGCAAGACGCACGTTCCGGTCCTGGGCGTGATCGAGAACATGAGCTACTACTTGCTCCCCGATGGCGAACGAGACTACATCTTCGGGGAGGGGGGTGCCGACCGCTGGGCCGAGGAGGAGCACCTCCCGGTCCTCGGGCACATCCCCATCACACGCGCGTTGCGGGAGAGCGGCGACCGAGGTGTGCCCATGGTGGTGGGCGATCCCGACAACGCCAGCTCGGTCGAGCTTCGGCGTGCCGCGCGCATGGTGGCGGGGCAGGTCAGCATCCAGTCGATGTCCAGCCTGCCGGTCCTGTGAGCCGATCGCACGCCCGTCCGGAGCGCTTGTGAGGTCGTTGGCGACCTGCTAGAATCCCGTGTACGCGGGAGGAGTAGCCGTCCCGTCGTCCGTCAGAGAGCCCGGCACCATCGCTGCGAGCCTGGGTCGGACGCGCCGGTGAACGTCGCCCGCGGGTCGGCGCTGGGGCCACGTCCGTCGCGTCGGCACGAGGAAGAACGCCGACCGACGGTCGGCTGCTAGACCCTCCGGACGTCGCCCCGTCAGCGCGGCACAAACGAGTGCCCCGGCCGCACACGTGCTGGGGAAGTGCGGTGGTACCGCGGGGGAGACCTCGTCCGCAACGGTCGGGCGGGGCCTGTTCTTTGGGCCGCGCCGGTGGAGGTAGGCATGAGCGATACCACGACAGACACCGCCCCCACGGGAGCCTCGGTGCTTCCCAGCCGTTACGAGCCCCTGGCCGTGGAGGGCCGCTGGGCCGAGCGCTGGGCGTCCGAGCCGTTCACCGTCGACCCGGATTCCGGGCGCGAGCCCTTCTGCATCGTCATCCCGCCCCCCAACGTGACGGGCAACCTCCACCTGGGGCACGCCTTCGACAACGCGGTCATCGACACGCTGATCCGCTTCAAACGGATGCAGGGATACGAGGCGCTGTTCCAACCGGGGACCGATCACGCCGGCATCTCGACCCAGGTGCAGGTGGAGCGCGCGCTACGGGCCGAAGGCACCAACCGGCACGAGCTCGGTCGCGAAGCCTTCCTCGAGCGCATGTGGGCGTGGAAGGAGACCTACGGCGGGATCATCCTCGCGCAACTCCAGCGCCTCGGCATCTCGGCAGACTGGTCGCGGATCCGCTTCACGATGGACGAAGGACTGTCGCGCGCGGTTCGTCGGCAGTTCGTGGAGCTCTACCACCAGGGGAAGATCTACCGGGGAGAGCGGATCGTCAACTGGGATCCGGAGAGCCAGACGACGCTGTCGGACCTCGAGGTCGAGCGCGAGGAGCGGCCAGGAACGCTCTTTACGCTGGCCTACGCCCTCGACGGAGGGGACGCCATCCGGATCGCCACGGTGCGGCCGGAGACGATCTTCGCCGACCAGGCGGTGGCCGTGCACCCGGAGGATGACCGCTACCGCGCTCTGCTGGGTCGCGAAGTACGCATCCCACTCACGGACCGCTGGATCCCGGTGATCGCCGATGAGGCCGTGGAGCGGGACTTCGGCACCGGCGCTCTGAAGATCACGCCGGCGCACGATCCGACCGACTTCGAGATCGGTGAGCGCCACGGCCTGGCGCATCCCAGCGTCATCGACCTGGGCGCCCACCTCGTGGGTGAGCTGGTGCCCGAACGCTTCCGCGGCCTGGAGCGCTTCGAGGCGCGCGCGCAGGTGGTCGAGGCTCTGCGGGCCGAGGGTTCGCTCGTGGCGGAGGATCCTTACACCATTCCCATCGGCCTGTCGCAGCGCACCAAGGTGCCCGTCGAGCCGATCCTGTCGTTGCAGTGGTTCTACGACGTGGCGCCGGTGGCGAAGAGGGTGCTGGCGGCCCTCGACGCGGGCGACGTGCGTGTCCTGCCGGAGCGCTATGGCAAGGTCAACCGGGACTGGCTCGAAGCCATCCGCCCATGGAACATCTCCAGGCAGCTCTGGTGGGGGCACCAGATCCCGGCCTGGTACGACGAGGACGGGAACGTTCACGTGCCCAGCGTCGACGATCCGTTCACCGATCCTCCTGAGAGGCCGGAGAACGCAGGGGTGCGGCTGGTGCAGGATCCCGACGTGTTCGACACCTGGTTCTCCTCGAACCTGTGGCCGTTCAGCACCCTGGGCTGGCCGGACGAGGAGGACCCCTACTTCCGGACGTTCTACCCGACCTCGGTGTTGGTGACCGGCTACGACATCCTGTTCTTCTGGGTGGCGCGCATGGAGATGGCGGGACTCGAGCTCACCGGACGTGCACCCTTCCGCGATGTTCTTCTGCATGGCCTCGTGCTCGACGCCGAGGGGCAGAAGATGTCGAAGTCGAAGGGCAACGGCATCGACCCCCTGACGGTCATCGATACCTACGGCGCGGACGCGCTGCGCTTCGCCGTGACCCACGCCTCGACGGGCGGGCAGGACATCCGCTGGGACGAGCGTCGAGTGGAGATGGGGCGGAACTTCAACAACAAGCTGTTCAATGCCGCGCGTTTCGCCATGATGCAGCTGGCCGAGGGCCCCGAGGACCCCGGCGCGCCCGAGCGCCTGGCCGACCGCTGGATGGCCAGCCGCCTGCAGCGTGCCATCGCCGGTGCTACCGAGGCGCTGGAGGCGTACGACCTGGGGGCGGCCAATCGCCTGCTCTACGACGTGGTCTGGTCGGAGTTCTGCGACTGGTACCTGGAAGCGGCGAAGCCGGCGCTGCGGGCGGGCGACGGGCGCACGCGCCACGTGCTGCGTACCAGTTTCGAGGCGCTCTTGAAGCTGCTGCACCCGATCCTGCCGTTCATCACCTCCGAGCTGTTCGAGGCGCTCGGCCACGAGCGCCAGATCGCGATCACGGCCTGGCCGGAGGTCGACTCCGCCCTCCTCGACGAGGAGGCGGAGGAAGCCTTCGACGTCGTGCGGCAGGCGGTCGGCGCGGTCCGCGCGCTCCGTGCCGATGCCGACCTCGCCCCGTCGCAGACGATCCCGGTGCATGTGAGCGGTGAGGCGAGCGCCGCCCTGCTTGCCGAGCGCGAGGTGGCCGCGTCGCTGGCCCGCGCCGAGCTCACGGGGGAGGCGCCGCGGGGCGCGGCCCTCACCCAGGTGGTGCCCGGCCTGGAGTTGAAGCTCCCGTTCGAAGGCCTGGTCGACGAGGTTGAGTGGCGCGACAAGCAGCGTCGCCGGCTGGAGAAGTTGCGCGCCGATCGGGAGCGCTCCGAGCGCAAGCTCGCCAACACGAAGTTCACCGCCAACGCTCCCGAGGCCGTGGTCGCCGAGGAGCGCCGGCGCCTGTCCGAGGCCGTGGATCTCATCGCCCGTATCGAGGCCGCTGTGGGCCGCCTCGGCGACGGGGGCTGAGCGCCGCCATGGTCGTGCTCGATTCGAACCTGGAGCTTTCCGAGGTGAGCCGCGTGGCGCGCGGTCGCGAGAGCGCCCGGCTCGCCGAGCCGGCGCGGGCGCGCATGGAGCGTAACCGCGCCTACGTCGACGGTCTCGTGGCCGAGGGCCGCACCGTTTACGGCGTCACGACCGGCTTCGGGCGGTTCGCTACCAAGCGGATCGAACGGGATTCGGTCCGCGCCTTGCAGCGCAACCTGCTGCTGTCGCACGCCATCGGTGTCGGCGACCCGTTCGACGACGACGTGGTTCGCGCCATGATGGTGCTTCGCGCGCAGTCCCTGGCTCACGGCGTTTCGGGCGTCCGGCCGGTCGTGGTGGACACGCTGCTCGAGCTCCTCAACGCCGGCGCCGTGCCGCGCGTGCCGTCGCAGGGATCGGTCGGGGCGTCGGGGGACCTTGCGCCGCTCGCGCACATGAGTCTCCCCCTCCTCGGGGAGGGCGAGCTGCGTTGGCGGGGTGGCCTCCGCCCCGCGCGTGAGGTGTTGGAGGAGATCGGCATCGCGCCGCTGGTGCTGGAAGCGAAGGAGGGGCTGGCCCTCATCAACGGCACGCAGGCGATGAGCGCGCTGCTCGCCCTGTTGATGATCGATGCGGAGCGACTGATGCGCGCCGCCGACATCGCCGCCGCGATGAGCGTGGAGGCGCTCAAGGGAAGCCATCGACCGTTCCTGGCCGCGGTGACGAGGGTGCGCCCCCACCCGGGCGCGGCCCTGGTGGCGCACAATCTGCGCGCGCTGCTGGAGGATTCCGCCATCCAGCGCTCGCACGTCGATTGCGACAAGGTCCAGGATGCCTACAGCCTGAGGGCCGTCCCGCAGGTGCACGGAGCGTCGCGGGATGCGCTCGTCCACGTCGGCTCGGTGCTCACCGCCGAGCTTCAGAGCGTCACCGACAATCCGCTGGTGTTCGACCAGGACGACATGGTCATCAGCGCGGGGAACTTCCACGGCCAGCCGCTGGCGATGGTGGCGGATTACGCCGCCATCGCGCTGGCCGAGATGGCCAACATCAGCGAGCGGCGCATCGAGCAGATGCTGAACCCCGCGCTCTCCGGCCTCCCTGCGTTCCTGGCCGAGCAGGGTGGCCTGCACTCCGGCTTGATGGTCAGTCAGTACACCGCCGCCTCGCTGGTCAGCGAGAACAAGGTGCTGGCGCACCCCGCCTCGGTCGATTCCATCCCCACCAGCGCCAACCAGGAGGACCACGTCTCGATGGGCACGCACGCCTGCCGCAAGGCGCGGCAGATCCTGGAGAACGTGCGGTGGGTGGTGGCGATCGAGCTGCTGTCCGCGGCGCAGGCGCTCGACTTCCATCTGCCGTTGAAGCCCGGACGGGGCGTGCAAGCCGCGTACGGCCGCGTCCGTGAGCTGGCACCGCATCTCGACCGGGACCGGCTCCTGCTTCCCGATCTCGAACGCGTCAGGACCGCGGTGTGCGACGGCAGCCTGGTGGCGGCGGTCGAGACCGAAGTGGGCGCTTTGGCCTGACGCTTCCGGAACCCGAAGTCGACCGGGGGCTCCCGGCGAACCCCGCGAGGGCCTCCGGGTGCACGGACCGTGGTGTGGGGCCAGGCGCGCGCAGACCGGTGCACGAGCATGCGTTGCCGGCGGCGTCCTTCATGGCGACGAGCGGACGGGAGGGCCGCGTGCTAGCGTAGGCCGCGAAAGGACCTGCGCATGCGCCATCACGAGTCGCCGTTCACCGGACCGGCCACCTTCTTCAAGGCTCCGCACCGCCCCGACGCCGACCGTGGCGAGGCACACATCGGGATCCTGGGTGTTCCGTACGACGACGGCGCGGGCTTCCGGTCCGGCGCGCGCTTCGGACCCGCCGCGGTGCGCGAGGCCTCCGGCCGCTACGCTTTCGGCTCCGAGGGTTTCTACGATGCCGACGGCGCCACCATGCGCCTGGTGGGGGCGCGGCTGGTCGACGTCGGCGACGTCGACCCGGTGCAGAACCAGGCGGAGGCGACCTTCGACAAGGTGACCTCCGCGGCCCGACGTCTGCGAACGGTCGCGCGCCTGCCGGTCTTCGTCGGGGGCGACCATTCGCTGAGCTACCCGCTGCTGCGCGCCTTCGACGACGTGCCGGAGCTGCACGTGGTGCAGCTCGACGCCCACCTGGGATACAGCGAGACGCGGCGCGGGAGCCGGGTCTCCGGCGCGAGCGCCTTCCGGCGCGCGGTCGAGGAGGTGCCCGGCCTGCAGCGGATCACCGCCATCGGCGTTCGGAGCGCCTCGGTGGGGCGCGAGGCGATGGAGGCCGCAAAGGCGCGGGGGCACCGGGTGGTGACCGCGCGCGGGCTGCGTGAGAACGTCGACGCCGTTCTGGGCGATCTCCCCGAGCGGGCGGCCGTCTACCTGAGCCTGGACGTCGACGTGCTGGACCCGTCGATCGTGCCGGGCACCAGCGATCCGGAGATGGACGGACTCTCGTACGCGGAGGTCTGGAGGGTCGTCGACGCCGTCGTGGGCCGCAACCGGCTGGTCGGGATGGACCTCGTGGAGCTCGCGCCGAGGCTGGATCCGACCGGACGCAGCTCTCTGGCTGCAGCTCGCCTGCTGCGCGATACCTTCGCGCTCTGGTGGGACCCGGCCCGGATGGTCTGAACGGCGTTGGGGACGGGGTCGAGTCCCTCCCCGCGGGCGAAGCTCCGCGGCATGACACGGTGCTGACAGACCGGCCGTAGGCTCATCGCGGAGGTTGATCCATGCCCAAGCGACGCACGCTCCGATTGTTCGCAATGCTGATCCTCTCGGTCTTCTCCGTGGCGGCCGCCCAGTCCCTCACAGGCGCCGGCGCCACCTTCCCGTTCCCGCTGTACTCCAAGATGTTCCACGTCTACGGCCAGCAGACCGGCGTGAAGGTGAACTACCAGGCGATCGGGTCCGGCGGCGGGCAGCAGCAGCTCCTCGCCCGCACGGTCAACTTCGCGGCTTCCGACGCCCCGCTCAGCGACCAGCAGCTCCAGGACTTCCAGGCCAAGGCGGGGTCGCCGGTGCTCCACCTCCCGATGGCGCTGGGCGCGGTCGTGATGACCTACAACTGGGCGCCGGTCGCGAAGACACCCGCGCAGCCGCTCAAGCTCGATGGCCAGGTCATCGCCGACATCTACCTCGGCAAGATCACCAACTGGAACGACCCCGCCATCGCGGCGCTCAATCCCGGCGTGACCTTCCCCAACCTCCCCATCTCGGTGGCGCATCGCTCGGACGGTTCCGGCACGACCTATACCTTCACGGACTACCTGTCGAAGGTCTCGCCCACGTGGAAGCAGCAGGTCGGCACGGACAAGGCGGTCAACTGGCCGGTCGGCTCGGGCGGCAAGGGCAACCAGGGCGTCGCGGGCTTGGTCAAGCAGATCCCCGGCTCCATCGGCTACGTCGAGCTGATCTACGCCCTGCAGAACGACATGGCCTTCGCGACCCTGAAGAATGCCAGCGGCACCTTCGTGGTTCCGAGCCTGGAGAGCACCTCGGTGGCCGGTGACGTGCCCGTCCCCGCCGATGGCCGCTTCGACATCACGAACACCTCTGCGGCGCAGGGCTATCCGATCGCCACCTACACCTATGTCCTCCTGTACCAGGAGATGAGTCTCACCACCGATTCGCAGGCGCAGGCCAAGCAGGTCGCAGATCTGGTTTCCTGGATGAGCACGAAGGGCCAGCAGTACAGCGCTGACCTCGAGTACGGGGCGCTGCCGAAGCGGGTCCAGGACTTCGACGCGCAGCAGCTCGCCAAGCTGACCTACAAGGGCAAGCCCTTGAACTGAGGCCCGCCCGGGCCCCGATCGGCAAGGGTGGAGGTCGCGCCGAGAGCGGCGCGATCTCCACCCGTAGCGGAAGTTCGAACCCGTACGCGCTCGCCGCCGACGCGCCGGCGAGCGCGGCCCTCGCGAAGGGTCGGGACTCGGGGTAGCCTTAGGAAGGCGAGGGGCCCGGACCGGCCCCCTGGTTCGCTCTTTCGATCACCATGGACCGTCCCTCTTCCACCCCCCCACCCACCGGCGCCGCTAAGCGGCGTTCGCTCGAGCGCCGGGCGCGTGCCTGGCCGGCAGGCGACCGCCTGTTCGACCTGGTGGTGCTGCTCCTCGGGAGCAGCATCCTCGTCATCACCGCGCTGGCCGCGCTGGAACTGTTCCTTGGTGGCAACCTGGCGCTGAGGAAGTACGGGCTCGGCTTCCTGGTGGGAACGACGTGGGATCCTGTCCACCAGGAGTTCGGGGCGCTGCCGTTCATCGTAGGAACGCTGGTGACGAGCTTTGGGGCGTTGCTGCTGGCGGTCCCGCTGGCGGTGGGATCGGCGCTGTTCGTCAGCGAGTACGCTCCTTCCTGGCTTGCCGAACCGGTGAGCTACCTCGTCGAGCTGCTCGCCGCCATCCCGAGCGTGGTCTATGGCTTCTGGGGCATCTTCGTTCTTGCCCCTGTCGTACGCAGCATCCAGATCGCGATCTTCATGAACCCGGTGCTGCGCGACGTCGGTTTCCTGCGGAGTACGCCTACCGGTCTCGGCCTCTTCACGGCGATCCTCATCCTCACGATCATGATCATCCCGTTCACAGCCTCGGTGGCGCGCGACGTGCTGCGCCTGGTGCCTCAGGACCAGCGGGAAGCCGCGTACGCTCTCGGCGCGACGCGCTGGGAGGTGATGCGGCACGCGGTGCTGCCCTACGCTCGGGCGGGCATCCTGGGCGGGGTCCTATTGAGCCTGGGGCGTGCGCTGGGCGAGACGATGGCGGTCACCATGGTCATCGGGAACCGAACGGCCGTTGCTCACAGCCTGTTCGGTCAGACGGCGACCATGGCAAGCGTGATCGCCAACGAGTTCACGGAGGCGGCGGCAGGTCCCCACCTGTCGAGTCTGATCCTGGTGGGGTTGGTGCTGTTCCTCCTGACGATCGTCGTGAACGTCCTGGCACGGGTGCTCATCCATCGCTTGACGCCTCGGGGCATCACGTGACGGCGTCCAGTCGCCTCCAGCAGGGGGGAAGGGACCGGGGCCGGCGCCGCGCGGTCAACGGTCTGGCGACGGGTCTGGTGGCCCTCTCGGCCGCCCTGGTGCTGACCCCACTGGTCCTGGTGCTGATCTACCTGGTAGGCCGCGGCATAGGGTCGCTCGATCTCGCGTTCTTCACGCAGCTACCGGCGCCGGCCGGCGAGCCCGGCGGCGGCGTGGCGCAGGCCATCGCCGGTACCCTGGAGCTCCTCGCGATCGCCAGTGTCATCGGGCTCACCATCGGCATCGGGACGGGCGTGTTCGTCGCCGAGTACCCCGGTCACCCGTTGGTCCCCAGCGTCCGCTTGCTGTCCGACGCGCTCATCGGGATCCCGGCCATCGTCATGGGGCTGGTGGCCTACGGCTTGATCGTGGTGCCCCTCCACCACTTCAATGGCCTCTCGGGCGGCGTGTCGTTGGGCTTGATCATGATCCCCTACGTGGTGCGCGCCACCGACGAGGTGATGCGGCTGGTACCGCGCACCGTGCGGGAGGCGGGCTTCGCGCTCGGCCTTCCGCGATGGCGCGTGATCCTGTCGATCGTGATCCCGAGCGCCGCGTCCGGTATCGTCACCGGTGCGATGCTGGCGATGGCCCGGGTCGCCGGGGAAGCGGCGCCGCTGCTGTTCACCGCCTTCGGCAACCAGTACTGGAACTTCGATCCACTCAAGCCGGTCGCGGCGCTCCCGCTGGTGATCTACACCTACTCGATCAGCCCGTACGACTCCTGGCACCGCATCGCGTCGGCCTCGTCGCTGGTGCTGGTGGTGTTCGTGCTGATCACGACGGCCGTGACGAGGTTCGTGTTCGCGAGGAGGGCACGATGACGCCGACCGCTAGCGAGGTCGCGGCGTCCGAGACGCAGGCGGATCCCGTCCTCGATCTCCACGACGTCAACGTCTACTACGACACCACCCGGGCGGTGAAGGGCGTGTCCATGGCGGTGCGCCCGAACACCGTGACGGCGCTCATCGGTGCGTCGGGCTGTGGGAAGACGACGCTGCTGCGCTCGCTCAACCGCATGCACGACCTCACCAAGGGCGCTCGGGTGGAGGGTCGGGTGTTGTTCGAGGGGCAGGACATCTACGACCGCTCGGTCGATCCCGTCGCCGTCCGCCGAGTCATCGGGATGGTCTTCCAGAAGCCCAACCCGTTCCCGACCATGACGGTCTACGACAACGTGGTGGCGGGGCTCAAGCTCGCGGGGCGGTATCGCCGAAGTGAGCTCGATGAGGTCGTGGAGCGCTCGCTCAGGCAGGCCGCGCTGTTCGACGAGGTGAAGGACCGGCTCCACGCGCCGGCCACCGGCCTTTCGGGCGGCCAGCAGCAGCGCCTGTGCATCGCGCGTTCGCTGGCGGTCGACCCGGCGGTGCTCCTCATGGACGAACCCACCAGCGCGCTCGATCCGCAGGCCACGGCGCGCATCGAAGAGCTGCTGGCGCAGCTCAAGCAGGCGGTCACGATCGTGATCGTGACCCACAACATGCAGCAGGCCGGCCGGGTCTCGGACTGGACCGCCTTCATGCACCTCGGGGAGCTCATCGAGCAGGGGCCGACCGACCAGATCTTCACGCGCCCGCAGCAGGACCTGACGGAGCGCTACATCTCCGGCCACTTCGGCTGACATCGCTCCGCACCCGGCCTCCGAGCGCGGCCCGAACCAAGGCGGCCGGGGCGCCCCTGCTGGAACGCCCCGGCCGCCCGTGGCTGCCGTCGTCGGCCTGTGCGCCCTCAGACCATGAGGCCCGTCGGGTCCAGACGGAACGACTGAAGGGTGCGCATGTAGTTGGCGCGCTCGAAGGCGGCGGGGTCGGACACGTGCTGCTGGCTCATGCTCCCCCGCATCTGCGCGACCGAGGCGTACTCCCGCTCCGTCATCCACGCCTTCATGTCCTCGAGGATGTCGGTGATGCGCCAGATCCCGCTCTTCAGCAGCTCGGAGGCCAGCATGGTCACGCTGGCGCCGGCCATCACGCCCTTGAGGACGTCGAGGTGCGTGTGCACGCCGCTGGTGAGCGCGAAGTCGGTCTGCACGCGGCCGTAGAGGATGGCGATCCAGCGGAGCGGCAGGCGCAGCTCGTCGGAGTCGGACAGCACCAGGTGCGGTCCCACCTCGAGGTTCTCCAGGTCGAAGTCGGGCTGGTAGAAGCGGTTGAACAGCACCAGCCCGTCGGCGCCGGAGCGCGCCAGGCGCTGCGCCATGTGGGCCATGCTGCTGAAGTAGGGACTCAGCTTCACGGCCAGCGGGATCGTGACCATCTCGCGCACGTCGCGTAGCACGTCGAGGTAGAGGCGTTCGACGTCGTCGCCGGTCATCGTAGGGTCGGTGGCGACGTGGTAGATGTTCAGCTCCAGCGCGTCCGCTCCGGCGTCCTGGATGAGCTTGGCGTAGTGCGTCCAGCCGCCTGGCGAGGCCCCGTTGAGGCTTCCGATGATGGGGATGTCCACCGACGCCTTGGCGTCGCGGATGAGCTCGAGGTAGCCGTCGGGCCCGACGTTGTAGGACTCGGGCTCGGGGAAGTAGCTGAGGGCCTCGGCGTAGGACTCCGATCCGTACGTCATGTAGTGGTCGAGGGAGAGGCTATCCTGCGTGATCTGTTCCTCGAACAGCGAGTACATCACCACCGCGCTGGCGCCGGCGTCCTCCATACGGCGGATGCCGTCGAGCGTCTGCGACAGAGGGGAGGCCGACGGCACCACGGGGTGCGCGAGGTCCAGGCCCAGGTAACGGGTGCTCAGGTCGATGGCGCCGTTCATCGCTCGGCTCCTTCCCCGCCAGCCTTGGCGGGCGCGCCCTGGGCCCGCTGGCCGGCGGGGGCGCTGCTGCTGGCGTCGGCGTCCGCTTGCGGGTCGCCCTTCGCCAGCCGCTCGTAGATGGCCCAGCGCTCGGTCACGGACTGCTGGGCTTCGGCCATGAGGCCGTCGGCCTCGTCGGGACTGGTCTGGCGCAGCATGCGGTAGCGGTTCTCGGCGAGCGCGTACTCGCTGAACGGGATCTTGGGCGCGCGAGAGTCGAGCTGGAAGGGATTCTTGCCCTCGTCGGCGAGCCGCGGGTCGTAGCGGTAGAGCGGCCAGTAGGCCGAAAGGGTGGCGTTCTTCTGCTGCTCCATGCCCTTGGCCATGTCGATGCCGTGCGCGATGCAGTGGCTGTAGGCGATCACGAGCGACGGCCCGTCGAAGCTCTCGGCCTCGATCAGGGCGCGTACGGTCTGTGCGTCGCTGGCGCCCATGGCGACCTGCGCGACGTATGCGTAGCCGTACTGCATGGCGATGAGCCCGAGGTCCTTCTTGGGGGTGCGCTTGCCGCCGGCCGCGAACTTGGCCACGGCGCCCAATGAGGTCGCCTTGGACGCTTGCCCGCCCGTGTTGGAGTAGACCTCGGTGTCGAGCACCAGTACGTTGACGTTGCGTCCGCTGGCCAGGACGTGATCGAGTCCGCCGTAGCCGATGTCGTAGGCCCATCCGTCTCCGCCCACGATCCAGACGTTGCGCCTCACCAGGACGTCGGCGAGGCTGAGCAGGTCCTTCGCTTCTGCGCCGTCCATGCCCTGCAGCCTGCGCTTCAGCTCGGCGACCCGTGCGCGTTGCGCGCCGATGCCGGCCTCGTCGTCCTGGTCGGCCTCGAGGAGGGCGTTCACAAGATCGGATTCCGAGCCGGAGGGCTCGTACTGCTCGACATCGACGGGCGGCCGCATGCTGTCGGCGCTGATGCGGGTGTGCAGGCGGCGCAATAGCTCCCGAGCGTACTGCACTTGCTTGTCGAGAGTAAGACGCATCCCGAGCCCGAACTCCGCGTTGTCCTCGAACAGCGAGTTCGACCAGGCCGGACCGCGACCATCACGGTTCACGGACCAGGGCGTGGTCGGCAGGTTGCCGCCGTAGATCGACGAGCATCCGGTCGCGTTCGCCACCACCGAGCGGTCGCCGAAGAGCTGGCTGACCAGCTTTAGGTAGGGCGTCTCGCCGCATCCGGCGCAAGCCCCCGAGAACTCGAACAGCGGCTCGAGCAGCTGCACGTTCTTGACGTTGTTGAAGCGCAGGCCGTTGGAGCGCGGGTACTCCGGCAGCTCGAGGAAGAAGTCCCAGTGGCGCTTGCCCTGCTCCTTGACGGGGAGCTGCGGCGCCATGTCGATGGCCTTGTGGCCCACGCGGCTCTTGTCCTTGGCGGGGCAGACCTCGACGCACAGGCTGCAGCCGGTACAGTCCTCGACCGATACCTGAAGCGTGTAGCGCAGATCGTCGAGCTCCCGCCAGCGGTTGTCCGCGGATAGGAACCCTTCGGGGGCGCCCTCGAGAGCGGCGGGCTCCACCACCTTGGCGCGGATGACGGCGTGCGGGCAGACGAGCACGCACTTGCCGCATTGGATGCAGATCTCCGGGTCCCATACCGGCACATCCTGCGCCAGGTTGCGCTTCTCGAAGCGCGTGGTGGCGCTGGGATAGGTGCCGTCGACCGGGAGTGCGCTGACGGCCAGCGCATCTCCCCGCCCGGCGATTATCTCCGCGGTCACGGTGCGCACGAAGTCGGGCGCGCCCTCCGGTACGACCGGGGGCATGGCGGGCCCATCGGCGCGTTCCGGGGAGGGAAGACGGTGCAGATGACTGAGGGCTGCATCCACGGCCGCGAAGTTCATGCGCACCACGGCTTCCCCACGTTTCCCGTAGGTCTTGCGGATGGCGTCCTTGATGCGCGCGATCGCCTCGTCCTTGGGTAGCACCCCGGAGATGGCGAAGAAGCAGGTCTGCATGATGGTGTTGATGCGGTTGCCGAGCCCCAGCTCGCGGGCCACCTCGTAGGCATTGATGACGTACATCTCCAGGTCCCTGTCGAGGATCTGCTGTTGCGCCGGTCCAGGGATGCGCTGCCAGGTCTCGGCCGGCGAGTAGGGACTGTTGATGAGGAGCGTCGCACCGGGCGCCACGTTCTCCAGCACGTCCACTCGCTCGAAGAAGCCGAACTGGTGCACGGCCACGAAGTTGGCGCGCCGGATGAGGTAGGTCGACCGGATCGGCTCGGGCCCGAACCGCAGGTGGCTGATGGTGCGGGCTCCCGCCTTCTTGCTGTCGTACACGAAGTAGCCCTGCGCGAAGCCGTCGGTCTCCTCGCCGATGATCTTGATCGTGTTCTTGTTGGCGCCGACGGTGCCGTCCGAGCCCAGTCCCCAGAACACCGCACGCGTGACGCTGTCGGGTTCGATGTCGAGATCGGCGTCGAAGTCGAGACTGAGGTGCGTGACGTCGTCGCGGATGCCGATCGTGAAGGGATTCTTGGGGGTCGAGGCGGTCAGCTCCTCGAACACGGCGCTGGCCATGGCCGGCGTGAACTCCTTCGAGGAAAGGCCGTAGCGACCCCCGATCACGCGGGGCATCGCATCCATGGGGGCGCTGCCGCCCGCGATGGCCTGGCTGAGGGCGGTGACGACGTCCTGGTAGAGAGGCTCGCCCGTGCCGCCGGGTTCCTTGGTGCGGTCGAGAACGGCGATGGCGCGCGTGGTCGCCGGCAGGGCGTCGAGGAGATGCTTCACGGAGAAGGGCCGGAACAGTCGGACCTTGACCACGCCCACCTTCTCGCCCCGGCCCTGCAGGTAGCGCACGGTCTCGTCGAGGGTCTCCGCGCCGGACCCCATCACGACGACGATGCGCTCGGCGTCGGGAGCGCCGACGTAATCGAAGAGGTGGTAGCTGCGCCCCACCTGCTTCTCGAAGCGTCGCATGATCCCGTCCACGATGTCGGGCAGGGCGTCGTAGAAGCTGTTGGCACTCTCGCGTGCCTGGAAGAACACGTCGGGGTTCTGGGCCGTACCGCGGATGATGGGCTGGTCGGGAGTGAGCGCGCGCGCGCGGTGAGCGTGGACGGCGCCGTCGTCGATCAGGGCGCGCATGTCCTCGTCGGCGAGGCGCTCGATCTTGGCGACCTCGTGTGACGTCCGGAAGCCGTCCATGACATGCAGGAAGGGGACACGCCCCTCCAGCGTGGCGGCCTGGGCGATGAGGGCGAAGTCCTGTGCTTCCTGGACCGAGTTCGCGAAGAGCATCGCCCAGCCCGTCGCGCGAGCGGCCATCACGTCGCTGTGGTCGCCGAAGATCGAGAGCGCCTGGGCGGCCAGCGAGCGGGCGGCGATGTGGAACACGGTGCTGGTGAGCTCGCCCGCGATCTTGTACATGTTCGGGAGCATGAGCAGCAGGCCCTGGCTCGCCGTGAAAGTGGTGGTCAGGGCGCCCGTCTGGAGGGCGCCGTGGACGGCACCGGCCGCCCCGCCCTCCGACTGCATCTCCTGGATGAGCGGCACCGTGCCCCAGAGGTTGGCGTCCTTGCGGGCGCTCCACAGGTCGGCGAACTCGCCCATCGGCGACGCCGGGGTGATGGGATAGATCGCCACCACCTCGTTGATCTTGTAGGCCACATAGGCGGTAGCCTCGTTGCCATCAGTCATGACCCAGGGCCGCTTCATCGTTCCTCCTTCGTCGCAGCGAACCGCACGGACGTGTCGACACGGGCTTCTCCCGCGTCGACCAAGCGCACGATTCCACGCTAGCCCCGGGCTCTGGCGGCGTTGTCCGAGATTTTCCGACAAGGAGGTGGGCGTTGGGCCGACGACGAGACTGCCCCGGCATGACGTGCCTGACGCAAGTCGACGGACAGCAGCGAAGGTGGCCGGTGAAGCGCGCTGGGCGCGGGGTTCAGCGTTCGGTCGGAAGCCGATCGGCGGCGAGATCGACGCCGTTGAGGTGATTCATGGCGGCTTCGTGGCCGCGCTCGAGCAGGATCTCGATGGTATCCGCCGCTGCGCTCACCGCGGCGTCGAGCACGCTGCGCTCGTCCTCTGCGAAGCGGCTGAGGACCCAGCGCTCGGCCGTCCAGCCCTCGGGCGGTCGGGAGATGCCGACCTTCAGGCGGGTGAAGTCCGGCCCGAGCCGTTCGATGATGTCGCGTACGCCGCGTTGCCCTCCGGCGCCGCCGCCTCTGCGAAGCCGCAGGCGGCCCAACGGCAGGTCGAGGTCGTCGTGGACGACGAGCAGTTCGGCGGGGGGGAGGCCCGCTCGGGTGAGCGCCGCCTGGACGGCACGCCCCGAGAGGTTCATGAAGGTGCGGGGCTTGAGCATCAGCACATCGCGCACGCGCGCCTCGTCGGCGTCGCGGGCGCGGCGGAAGCTCGCTCCCCAGCGACGTGCCAGCTCATCCGTCACGAGGTACCCGGCGTTATGCCGGGTACCTCGGTAGCGTGGCCCGGGATTGCCGAGGCCCGCCAGGATCCGCACGTTACTCTCTTTCGTCTTCTTCGGTTTCCTCTTCCTCGTCCTCGCCGCCGCGGCTGATCAGCTCGGGCTCCGCGGCCTCCTCATCGACTTCCTCTTCCTCTTCTTCGGCGAGGCGCGGCGGCACCAGCGTCAGGATGGTGCGATCGAGATCGTCGAGGATCTGGGCTTCGCTGGGTAGCAGCGCCGCGACGTCGGCGATGTGGATGCTGTCGCCGATCTCCAGCTCGCTGATGTCGACCAGCACGTGGTTGGGGATGAGGCGCGGCATCACCTCGATGTAGATCTCGCGGCGGTGGACGTCGAGCATCCCACCCTCGCGCATCCCCTTGGCGGTGCCCGTGATCTCGAGTGGCACGTGCACGTCCACGACCTGGCCCTCGGTGACGGCGTAGAAGTCGACGTGCATCGGCACGCGCCTACGCTTGTCCATCTGCACCTGCTTGACGAGCACGGCGTGCACGGTGCCGTCGACCTCGAGGTCGACGATGCTCGAGGTGCCCTGCGAGCGGAACACCTTGTCGAAGTCCTTGCTGCTGACGCTGACCGTCTCGTTCAGGCCGCTGTTGTACATCACGGCCGGCAGGCGGCCCTCGCGACGCAGGGCAGCAACGTGGCCGGCGCTTCGCTTCTGTGCTTCCAGCTTCATGCTTCCTCCAACGAGCTCAGGCCGCGCGGGCCCGGCGTTCTCCCGGATCGGGGCAATTCGAGCGTGCCGGCGTCCTAGGCGGGGCCGTGCCGACCGGCGCGGTATCGCCCGCGCGTCCGATCGGCTGCGGGGGCGGCGCCCCGTCACCCAGACGCGGTCCCGGCAACGGGGCCCCGTCGCGCTCGGGCCGACGGGACTCGACAGCATCCGAGCATACTCGGTCGCGGCCAAAATTGTAAAGCCGAACCGACCCTCAAGTGGTGAACAACGAGCTGACCGAGTTGTGGTCGTGGACGTTGCGGATGGCCTTGGCCAGGAGTGGCGCGACGCTCAGCACCTCCACCGACTTGTGCCCGCCCTGGAAAGGAACGGTGTCGGTCACGTAGACCCGGTTGATGCCGCTGTGCGACAACCGTTCGAGCGCCGGAGGCGTGAACACCGCGTGCGTCGCTGCCACGCGTACGTCGGGAATGGCGCCGAGCTTCAACAGCGCGTCGATGCCGCGGCGCATGGTTCCGGCCGTCGAGATCATGTCGTCGATCATGATCGGGCGCAGCCCTTCGACCTCCCCGATGACGTGGGTGACCTCGGTCTCGGTCGGACTGGTGCGGCGCTTGTAGAGCATGGCCAGGGGAAGATTCAGGCGGTTCGCGAGCCTCCGCGCTTCGGTCGCGCGGCCGACGTCGGGCGACACCACCACCGAATCGCTGAGATCGGTGGTCTTGAGGTGGTCGCCGAGGATCGACAGCGCCGTGAGGTGGTCGACAGGAACGTCGAAGAAGCCCTGGATCTGCCCGGCATGCAGGTCGACGGTGATGACGCGGTCGACGCCCGCCGTCTCCAGCAGGTTGGCGACCAGCTTGGCGGTGATCGGCTCGCGCGCCTGCACCTTCTTGTCCTGACGGGCGTAGCCGAAGTAGGGGATGACGGCGTTGATGCGCCAGGCCGACGCGCGCCGCAGGGCGTCGACGAGCACCAGCAGCTCCATGAGGTTGTGGTTCACCGGCGCGCAGGTCGACTGGATGATGTAGCTGTCGCTGCCGCGGACGGACTCGTCGATGCGGATGCGGGTCTCGCCGTCCGGGAACTGCGACACCGTCCCGTGGGACAGCTCCTTGTCGAGGTGCTTCGCGACCGCGCGCGCCAACTCCGGCGTAGCGGTCCCGCAGAAGAGCTTGACGTCCTCGCCGACTCTCATCGGTGGGCGACGTCCAGGAGCGACCAGGCGCCGGTCAGGGCGACCACGGGGAACGGTCGGAGCGAGCTAGCGGACAAGGGACACCTCGCAGCAAGGTAACGCGGCCTCGCGGCCTGGGGGATGCGGCCAGGCAGAGTATACCCGCCCCCGGCTCGCAGGGCAAAAGCCCCTGCCTGCGCGTCCTAGCGCGCGTACTCGACGGCCCTCGACTCTCGCACCACGGTGACCTGCACCTGCCCCGGGTACTCCATGTCCTGCTCGATCCGGTTGGCGATGTCGCGCGCCAGCAGCACCGCCGAGGCGTCGTTGACTTTGTCCGGCTCGACGATGATGCGGATCTCCCGGCCGGCCTGGATGGCGTAGGCGTTTTCCACGCCGGGGAAGCTGGTGGCGATGTTCTCGAGCCCCTCGAGGCGCTTGAGGTAGCTCTCCAGCGTTTCGCGCCGGGCGCCGGGCCGGGCCGCGGAGATGGCGTCGGCAGCGTTCACGATGATGGGGAAGAGGGTCTCGGCCTGGTCGAGATCGTGGTGGTGGGCGATGGCGTCGATCACCTCACGCGGCTCCCCGAAGCGCCGACCGAGGTTGGCGCCGATCTCGGTGTGCGTCCCCTCGATCTCGCGGTCGATCGATTTGCCGATGTCGTGAAGCAGGCCGGCGCGCCGGGCCATGGCGGCGTCGAGCCCCAGCTCGGAGGCGATGATCCCGGTCACGTGACCGACCTGCACGGAATGCTTGAGGATGTTCTGGCCGTAACTGGTGCGGAAGTGCATGCGGCCGAGGAGCTGGAGCAGGCCGGGCTTGAGTCCCACCACGTTGGTCTCGAGCGCCGCCTCGTCGCCGCGTTCCCGGATGTAGGACTGCATGTCCTGCTGGGCCTTCTGGACGACCTCCTCGATCCGGGCGGGGTGGATGCGACCGTCGGCAACGAGTTCGCTCAGCGCGAGCGTTGCCACTTCGCGACGCAGGGGGTTGAAGCTCGACAGGAGCACCGCCTCGGGCGTGTCGTCGATGATCAGGTCCACGCCGGTGAGCGCCTCGAAGGCCCGGATGTTGCGACCCTCGCGGCCGATGATGCGACCCTTCATGGCATCGTTGGGGATCGGCACCACCGAGACGCTGATGGCGGCAGAGACCTCGGAAGCGCTGCGCTGGATGGCCTGGGCGACGATGTCGTAGGACTTTCGCTTGGACTCGGCGTCGGCGCGCTCGAGCGCGGCCCGTACCCGAACCGCCTTCTCACGCTCGAGCTCGCGCTCCACGCGCTCGAGGATCATCTCGACAGCCTGCTCGCGGCTGAGCTGCGCGATCTGGTGGAGCTGGGTGTCCACTTCGGCCTGGCGTGCAACGAGCGCTTCGTCGCGTTCGCGCAGCTCGGCCTCGCGGGTGTCCAGTCGCTCCTCGGTCTCGTCGAGGCGGACGGCTCGGGCGTCCTGTTGCTCCCCGCGGCGGTTGAGCCGTTCCTCGAGCTGCTCGATCTTCTCACGGTCCCGCCGGGTGTCCTCGCGTGAGGTCTTGAGCTCGTTGCGTTCCCGGTCGACGTCCTCGCGGGCACGGGCGATGTCCTGTTCGGCAACCTGGCGGGCGCGGGCGAGGTCCTCCTCGAGCCGGGTGCGAGAGCGGCGTTCCTCCTCCTCCCAGCGCTGGCGGTCGCTCGCGGCGCGCTGCTGGGCCTCTCGGCTTGCCTGGTCCAGGATGCGCTGTGCCTCCTGGTCGGCCTCGGCGAGGCGCGCGGACGCCGCTTCCTCCGCCTGCCGGGCGATGTCCGCCTCGCGGTTGCGACGCATCGAGAGCCCGACCAGGAGGCCGGCGATCGTCGCGATGACGATGAGTAGGATCCAGACCAGGGCGCTCACGCTTCACCGTCCTCGCCCGAGGTGCCGACGCCGGGAGCACGGCCACCCCGCTGCAGCTCGCTCATGACGCGTTCTCGGATGGCTTGCAAGACGTCCGGGTTCTGGCTCAGGAACTCCACCGTCTTCTCCTTACCCTGCCCCAACCGCGTCTCCCCGAACGAGTACCACGACCCCGACTTCTGCACCACCTCCACATCACTCGCCACATTCACCAGATCCCCCACCGCATCGATCCCCCGACCGAACATGATCTCCACCTCCGCCTCCCGGAACGGCGGCGCCACCTTGTTCTTCGTCACCTTCACCCGCACGCGGTTCCCCACCTTCTCCGCGCCCACCTTCACATCCCCCTTACGCCGCACCTCCATACGCACACTCGAATAGAACTTCAACGCCCGCCCCCCCGGCGTCACCTCCGGATTGCCGTACAACACCCCGATCTTCTCCCGCACCTGATTGATGAAGATCGCCGTCGCCTTACTCTTCGACAACACCGCCGTCAACTTCCGCAACGCCTGCGACATCAACCGCGCCTGCAACCCCACATGCGCGTCCCCCATCTCCCCCTCCAACTCGGCGCGCGGCGTCAACGCCGCCACACTATCGATCACCACCACATCCACCGCGCCCGAACGCACCAACAACTCCGTGATCTCCAGCGCCTGCTCCCCCGAATCCGGCTGACTCACCAACAACTGCTCGATATCCACCCCCAACGCCCGCGCATACGACGGATCCAACGCATGCTCCGCATCCACGAACGCCGCCACACCCCCCACCGCCTGCGCCTGCGCCACCACATGCAACGCCAACGTCGTCTTCCCCCCCGCCTCCGGACCATAGATCTCCACCACCCGACCCCGAGGCACACCCCCCACCCCCAACGCCACATCCACCGACAACGACCCCGTCGAAATCACACCCGCCGCCAACGACCGCACCTGCTCCTCACCCAACCGCATCACCGCGCCCTTCCCAAACTGGCGCTCGATCTGCGAAATGGCGGTGTCCAGGGCTTTCTTACGCTGCTCGTCCATCACAGCTCGCTCCACCTCTCCAGATGGCGTGCGGGCGCGCCTGGGCGCGCCCGCCGCTACCTCAGGGCGGACCGGAGAAGGAAGAGGCTGGTGAAGGCGAGCCGCTCGCGGAGCCATGCCCGCCCGAGAGGCGGGAAGGTCAACGTCTTGACGGTCGTGCCGCTTGGTCCGGCGATGGCGATCACCACGCGCGTTGCCGCGCTTTCGTTCCCATCCGGTCGCAATGCGCTGTCGGTCCCGTCCTGCAGGTGCAAGGCGGGACCGACAGCGATTCCATAGTCGACATCAAACAGCGCACGGACGCTTGCCGCCAACGCCGCAACCACTTCCGCGGCCGCGGCGGGAAGCCTTGCCAACAGGTCACTGGCTACTCCGAACGTTGCCATGCTATCCGCGTTCCATGCTATCACGGCGCCTGCGAGCGCCTCCTCGACGCCCGAGACGCCGCTCAACACGTCGGAGAGGGCGCCTCCGCTGGCGCACTCGGCCACGGCCAAGCGGGCGCCCGAGCCCCGCAGGCGTTCGATCACGAGGTCGGGGAGCTCGTCGTCGTCGAAGCCCCACACGCTGTCAGCGACGCGGTCGAGGACCGCCTGCTCAGCGGCCGACGCCTGACGGCGGGCATCTTCGTCGTCGGTGCCCTTCGCTGCCACACGGATGTGGACGCCGTCGCGCTTGGCGTACGTGGCCACGCTGGGGTTGGCGCCGAGGGTGAGCTCGCCCAGGGCCTCGGCCACGTCGGACTCGCCCGTTCCGTGAGTCTTGATGGTGCGGCGGTACAGGGCGCTGTCCGCGAAGTTCAAGCGCGGCACGGCTTGGGTCTCCCACATGCGGCGCATCTCGCGAGGCGGGCCGGGGAGCGTCACCACGGTGCGTTCGTTGTCGTTGCGTCGCAACCTCACCAGCCAGCCGGGCGCCGTGCCGATGGGATTGGCGAGCGCCTGTGCCGACGGGATGAGCATGGCCTGGCGCAGGTTTCGCTCCGGCATGGGACGCCGCCGGGCGGCGAAGCGCTGGCGCAGCCAGCGCTCGAGCTCCGGATCGAGTGTCATCGGCTCCCCGACGGCCAGGGCGATCGCGTCGCGCGTGAGGTCGTCGTCGGTGGGTCCCAGGCCGCCCGTCAGAACGACCAGGTCGCTGCGCTCCAGCGCACGGTCGAGGGCGGCGCGAAGGCGCTCCAGATTGTCGCCCAGGCGTTGCGTCCAGTAGACGTCGACTCCGTGCAGTGCGAGACTCCTCGCGAGCTCGGCACTGTTGGTGTCGTCGATCTCGCCAAGCAGCAGTTCGGTGCCCACGGCGAGCACTTCGGCGGTGCGGAGGACGGACATGGCGGACGATACCAGGGGTCCGCGGAAAGTAAGACTGCTGTCAGCATTCTGTTGTAGAATTTCCTTGGTTCCGCTCCCCCAGCGGGGCCAGTAGAGGGATTCGTCCCTCCACCATCTCCTCTCTTTGACCCTGCGCCCCCCACGCAGGGTCATCCCTTTTCTCGGACGACATCGTATCGGAGGGCCCAGGCTGCGTCGGGGCTGCAACGGGCCGCGTCCGGTGCGGTGCAGCGCTTCGTGAGGGTGCTTCCGGGCGCACGTAGGCCGTTGCCCGGACCGTCTGGGCGACCGCTGCCGGGCACACACAGCGATCGGGAGGGCCGGTGCTAGCATGACCCATGAACGCGCTGGGAAGCTCGATGCAGAGCCGGAGGAACGGATGAGGCCCACCACCCTCGGGGAGCTTCGCGCCACCGCGTGGTCCGCTACGGCGGGCCGCAGCGTCAAGGCGGAGCTTCGTGACAACCTGATGCGGAAGCTGCGCGATCGCGAGGCGATCTTCCCGGGCATCCGCGGGTACGACGACTCGGTCATCCCGCAGATCGTCAACGCCATCCTCAGCCGTCACAACTTCATCTTGCTCGGTCTGCGGGGGCAGGCCAAGACGCGCATCCTGCGCCAACTGACGGACCTCCTGGACGACGAGATCCCCGTGATCGAGGATTCTGAGCTGCACGACGATCCCTTCGCGCCGGTCAGCGTGGAGGGCCGTGAGATCGTCGAGCGTTGCGGCGACGCCACCCCGATCGCATGGTTGCCGCGCGAGACCCGCTACGTCGAGAAGCTCGCCACGCCTGACGTCACCGTGGCCGACATCGTCGGCGACATCGACCCCATCAAGGCCGCGAAGCTGGGCACGCGGCTCGGCGACGAGAGAAGCGTGCATTACGGCTTGCTGCCCCGCGCCAACCGCGGCGTGTTCGCGATGAACGAGTTGCCCGACCTTTCGGGCAAGGTTCAGGTTGCGCTGTTCAACGTCATGCAGGAGGGGGACGTGCAGATCAAGGGGCACCCGATCCGCCTTCCGCTCGACATCATGCTGGTGTTCAGCGCCAACCCCGAGGACTACACGGCACGTGGCAAGATCATCACGCCCCTCAAGGACCGCATCGGTTCCGAGATCCGCACCCACTACCCGCACACGGTCGAGGAGGGCATGGCGATCACCCGTCAGGAGGCGTGGGTGGAGCGGGGAAGCGAGCTCTGCCTGCCCGGCTTCGTGTCGGAGATGATCGAGGAAGTCGCGTTCCAGGCGCGTGACGACTCCCGCGTCGACAAGCATTCGGGCGTGTCACAGCGCCTGCCGATCAGCCTCATGGAGGCGGTGGTGAGCAACGCCGAGCGCCGTGCGCTGGAGCTCGGTGAGAGCTCCGCCTACGTGCGCGCGTCCGACCTGTATGCGGGTCTCTCGGCTGTCACGGGCAAGCTCGAGCTCGAATACGAGGGCGAGCTCAAGGGGGGCGAAGCGGTGGCGCGTGACATCGTGCGCCGCGCCGTCGGGCAGGTCTTCGCTCGGCGCGCCGGTCACCTCGAGACGAGCGAAGTGGTCGAATACTTCGACACCGACAACACCCTGCGGCTGCCGGACAACGTCGGCACGGCCGATCTGGTGCAGGTGTTCGAGGCCGTCCCCGGTCTGCTCGACGCGGCACGTGAGCTCACCGAGGGGACGTCCGCGGCGGAGCTCGCGGTCGCGGCCGAGTTCGTGTTGGAGGGGCTGTACGCGCGCAAGCTGGTCGCCCGGAGCGAGGAGCGTGGGTTCACCGGCGTGCAACCCGATTCCGCGGAGGTGGCTCAGGGCGGCCCCCGCAGGCGGTGGAACTGAGGGTCCGTTCCCTCCCGGTGGGAGCACGAACGACGGAGGAGGCGCCCACGTGGCGACGACGCGCTATTCGAAGTACGAGCCGACGCTCGACGATCTCGACATGGCGGACCTGATGAAGATGATGCAGGACCGATTGCTCGAGTCGGGCTTCGGCCGCAATCCCTGGGATCCCGATCCTGACTACCAGCAGACCATGCAGGACCTCTACGACGCCATCGCCGAGGCGCTGATCAACAACGACCTGGTGTCCGAGGAGACCCTCGAAAAGGCCATGAACGCCGATGACTGGATGGAGTCCCAGCTCGGTGAGATGGTCAAGGAGCTGGCGCAGCGGTTGGAGCGGGAGGGGTACCTGAAGCCCGCCGATGGCGGCGATGGCGAGTCCCCGGAAGGCGGGCCGGGGTCGGGCCCCGGCAACGACCCGGGGTCGGCCCGTTTCGAGCTGACCAACAAGGCCGTCGACTTCCTCGGTTACCGCACCCTCCGCGACGTCCTGGGTGGCGCCGGCCAGTCGAGCGTGGGGGCGCACGAAACGCACTTCCAGACGACCGGCGTAGAGACGAGCGGCGAGTCGAAGCCCTACGAGTACGGCGACACCCTCAACCTCGACGTGGCGGAGACGTTCAAGAACGCGGCGCGGCGCGGCTTCGAGGGCGGCCGGTTCGATCTCGAGTACGAGGATCTGCAGGTGGTCCAGGCCGAGTACTCGTCTTCGGCCGCGACGGTGGTGATGCTCGACTGCTCGCACTCCATGATCCTCTACGGCGAGGATCGCTTCACCCCCGCGAAGCAGGTGGCGCTGGCGCTCGCCCACCTGATCCGCACGCAGTATCGGGGCGACACCATCCGCTTCGTGCTGTTCCACAACTCCGCGGAAGAGATCCCGTTGGGGAAGCTCGCCTCCGCGCAAGTGGGCCCCTACCACACGAACACGGCCGAGGGCCTGCGCCTGGCCCGAAAGATCCTGCGGCACCAGAACAAGGACATGAAGCAGATCGTGATGATCACCGACGGCAAGCCGTCGGCCATCACGCTGCCCGGCGGCCGCGTGTACAAGAACGCCTACGGACTGGACCCGATGGTGCTGGGTGAGACGCTGCGCGAAGTCGGCAACTGCCGTCGTCAGGGCATCCAGGTCAACACCTTCATGCTGGCGCGCGATCCCGAGCTGATCGCGTTCGTGCAGCGGGTATCGGCGATGACCCGCGGCAAGGCCTACTTCACGACGCCTCACACCATCGGCCGCTACGTCTTGCAGGACTTCCAGAAGCGTCGCATCAAGACCGTCAACTGAGCGTCCTCCCATCCGCAAGTCATGCCGGTGGGCCATGATGGCGGCACCGGCGACCCGACAGGTGCGCCGCGCGGGTCTCCGACGCGGCGCCTCGTCCGCTTCGGGCCGCCGCCAGGAGGTTGATGATGGCATCCATCCGTTCGAGACTGCGCGGTAGGGCACGTTTCGGCCTGGCGCTCGCTTTCGCGGCCCTGATCGCGGTGGCGGGCGTCACGACCGCGTCGGCACAGGCGGGGCCGGCGTCCGGGCTCCTGGTCCACGGCAGCGGTACCGTCTACGGCGAGCCGGACATCGCCGTGTTGACGCTCGGCGTGGACGTCGCCGAACCGGACGTGAAGGGCGCGCTGGCGAGCGCCGATCATGTCATGCAAGCGGTGCGGCAGGTCTTCGTCGCCGCCGGCGTGCGCCGCGAGGACATCCGCACAGCGGCGTTCAACGTGTGGCGCGAGGACATCCGCGATCGCAACGGAGCTGTGACCGGCGAGCGCTACCACGTGGTGCACAGCTATCAGGTCACGGTGCGCGACCTCAGCCAGCTTGGCGACGTGCTGGGGGCGGCCGTCGATGCGGGCGCCAACAACGTCCAGGGGATCCAGTTCCGCATCCAGGATCCGGCCGCACTCCGCGCCCGGGCGCGCGCCGCGGCCATGCATGATGCCAGCAAGCAGGCCGAGCAGCTCGCCTCGCTCGCGGGTGTGACGCTGGGCAAGCCCGTCAGCATCGAGGAGACCTCGACTCCCGTGATGTCCTCGGCGCCCACCCTGGCGGCGGCGCGCGTGGGCGGCGGGGGCGCCCCCGTCGCGAGCGGGCAGCTGGCGGTCGAGGCCCACGTCACCGTCCGGTACGCCATCCAGTAGTCTGCTCGCCCACGAGGTACCGCCCCGGCCTTCGTGGCCGGGGCGGTGCGTGTGCGGGGTTCGCGGAGCGGTTCGCGGGGGTGCGGGCTCAGAGCACCTGCATGACGTAGTGGTCGGTGGCGCGCTCCAGCCCGTCGAGGTTGGCGACGTACACGCCGCGGGTGCCCTCCAGGGCGCCCTCGGCCCGCAGCTCGCCGAGGATGCGGGTGATGGTCACGCGGCTGGAGCCGGTGAGGTCCGCCAGGTCCTCGTGCGTCAGCGCCAGCGGCAGCTTCACGCCGCCGTCGATGCCGCCGCCTTCGAGATGCTCGCCGACACGGTCGCTGGGCTGCCCGAACTGCCGCGCCAGCCGCAGGAACGCGCGGGTGACGCGCGCACCGACCGGCATCTCGGCCTCGTCGAGCATCTCGCGGGAACGTCGGAGCTGCCGCGCCAGGCTCCGCAGCACGTAATCGCGCAGGCTGCGATCGTTCATCGCCTGCTGCGGGTCGATGGGGGTGAGGCAAGCGTCGTGCACCGCGGTCACCGTCTCGGCGTGCAGGCCGCCGTCCAACGCGCTCAAGCCGAGCACGTCCCCGGCGCCGTACAGATCGGCGATGCGATCGCGCCCCAGGCTGGTGGGCACCACCGCCTTCAGCACCCCGAAGTTCACCACGTACAGGCTGCTCGCCTCCCGATTCGCCTCGAACAACACCTGACCCGGCTCCAACGTACGAGTCGGCAGGGCCAGCGTCTCGGGAACGGGTGCGGCCGGTTCACAGGCGGATGGGTGGAGGGTCTGGGCTTTGAGGGTCGACATGATGCCTCCCTTCGCCGGCTGCCGCGTCCCTCGTGTGCCGAGGGGGCTGGCCGGCTGGAACCGTAGGGTCGCGCTACGGGAAACTGCGCGACAAGCGGTCGAGCGCGTCGATCGCCGGCGCATAGTTGGGGTCGGCGGTTCGCGCAGACCGGTAGTTGGTCTCGGCTTGACCGACGTTTCCGAGCTTCTCGTAGATCTGGCCGAGACGGTAGAACGCTTCGACGTAGGCGGGCGACCCGGGGCGCGCGCCGCCGGGGTCGGTCGCCTCGAACACATCGATGGCGTCGTTCAGCTTCTGGATCGCATCCTGGTAGCGTCCCAGGTAGATGAGGATCCTGCCCTGGTCGAGCAGCGGCCACATCGTCGTCTTGCCGGCGTCGGTGCCGGCCGCCGCCTGGAAGGCCTGCAACGCCTCGTCGAACGAGCCCGTTTGCCAGGCGGCGCGCCCCCAGTCCATGGCGTACGCGTAGTCGTGCGTACGATTGAACGCTGTCCGCAGGGGCGTCAGGGCTGCCGCCGGGTCGCCTTCAGCCGCCTTCAACAGCCCGCTCAAGTGCAGGTACCGGGGGTCGGTTTCTCCCCGGACGAGCTTGGTGGCCGCATCGAGCTGCGCTTGTGCGCCGGACACGTTCCCGGTCAGGTAGAGCGCCTCCGCGTAGAGGTAGTAGGCGTTCGGTTGATCCGGGTAGGTCTTGACGAGCTCCGGCCCGTTGAGCTGGGCCGCGGAGTTGTAGTACCCACGGTCGAGCAGATCCTGCATCTGGTTGAACGCGCTTTGCGCGAAGGCCAGCGGCATGAGTAGCACGACGAGTATGGGTGCGAACCGAAGCACGCACCTACGATAGCGCGAGCGAATGAGGAATGCTTAACTGCGAATGTGGAGCGCCAGCCAGTCCAGGCCTGCGTCGGCGCGCCGCACCAGCGCACCCACGGCGTCCGCGTCCGGCCGTCGCGCCTCCCGGGCCAGGTCGGCGAGCCGGCGTGGCTCCACCGGGCGGGTGAAGGCAGGGGCGCGCGCGTCGTCGAGGAATCCCGCGACCTTGGGATCGTAGACGAGGCCTGCGAAGCCGACGCCCGCACGCGCCGCCAGGATGAGGCCGTGCAGACGAGCCGACAGCACGTAGCGTGCAGCACCGATGTGCTGCAGCGCCTGCTCGGGTGTGGCGGCCTCCAGCCGCAACGCCTGCGTGGCGATTGCGATGCGCTCGCACGCCGGCGCGTCCTCGCGTTCGTGGAGAGCCAGCGTCGCGACCTCCAGGCCGGCCTCGCGCAGGAGCCGGCCGGCCGCTGACAGTGCGTCGTTGAGGTCGTCGTGGCCGGCGCGGGGCACCAGCACCACGGGCCCGTCCGGGTCGGAGCGGGTCGGAGCAGGGAGGAGCAGGGCCGGGTCCGCGACGCGCTCGGCGCGCAGCCCGAGATCGCCGAGCAGGAGGACGGATGGAGCGTCGCGCACCGCCAGCGGCAGGCCTTCCAGAGCACGGCCGACGCGCCAACGCCCGGCCTCGCTGAGGGGGCCCACCGACTGTCCGTAGATCGCGACACGTTTGCCGAGCCGCCGCGCCAGGCCGATCACCGTCAGGTAGTAGCTCAAGCTCCGTCGACTGCTGCCGTCCTGGAGCAGGCCTCCGCCCCCCGAGACGAGGGCGTCACAGCGCGCCAGCGCCGGCAGCAGGCCGCGATAGCGGTGCGCGGCCGCGATCCCGTGCAGTGCGCGCGTGGCCGCCGGGTCGCCGGAGAGCGCGACGGGCTCGATGTCCCGTGCCTTCAGGCCGCGCACGAGTCCTGCCAGCAGCGCCTCGTCGCCGAGGTTGCCATAGCCGTAGTAGCCGCTCAGGAGGACGCGCACCGTGCGCAGACGCCGCTCAGGCCTCGCGGCCATCGCCGGGGCTCGCCAACCAGGCGCGCCCGAGGGCCACCACGCCCCGCAGGAGCGGTACCAGCGCGAAGCCCAGGACGAGCCCGATGGCGAGCGCGATGCCGGTGCGCTCCGCGGAGACGAGCAGCGGAGTGTGGTAGTGGCTGAACGTGTTGAGCACGCTCGCCTGGGCCAGCACGCCTCCGGTCAGCAGCAGGCCGCGGAACCACGACGGCCACCGCGGGTTGGCCAGCGCCAGCAGCGCGAGCGGATGGCCGATGAGCTCCTTGAAGCGCGGGCGGACGAAGAGATCGGACAGCCACTGGCGGAGCGCCAGCTCGGCGTGGCTGGCCCCGATGATGGGGGTGTTGCCGCGGCGCATGAAGGCGATGGCGAGCGCGGCGACGGCGAGCAGGGCCAGCGCCACGTGGCCGACGCGTACCTCGGCACGCCAGAAGTCGCGGATCCACGCGGCCGGGCGCCGGAAGCGCAGTGCGTAGTGGAACAGGAACAGGGCAGGGGGGACGATGAGCGTCGCGCCGACGCCTGCGAAGGGACGGATGGCGAGCATGGTGTCGCGCTCGCTTCCCACCGCGGCCAGCAGCGCCGCCCCTGCCAGGCTGACGAGCGTGGCGAGCACCACGCTCCACGGGTTCTTGCGGAGGTGCCCGTAGCCGAGCACCGGGAAGGTGAGTGCCGCCATGAGCGCGAGCGCGTCCCAGCGCGGGCCGCCGGCCGCAAGACCGAGGGCGGCCACCAGGGCGGCCACGAGCAGCCCCCAGACGCCGGGGAACAGGCCGACCAGGAGCAGTACCCCGGCCGCGATCCCGACGCCGGCGAGCGCACGAAGGACGGAGCTGGTGTGATAGTGGAACGTCTGCGTCTGCAGCGGTCCGACCTGGTAGCCGGCGCTCTTCAGGGCCGAGGTGAGGCCGCTCACCATGCGGTCGGTGTTCGTCAGCAGGTCGCCCTGGTCGGTCGTCGTGTAGGGGCGCAGGTAGAGCAGCCGGATGTTGCGCTCGCTCACGGCGAGCATGTACTTGTCGACCAGATCCCGTGGGCTCAGCCGGCGATCGATGTAGTCCTGGTTGAACGACAGCAGCCGTACCGTCGGCACTTTGTTGAGCAGGCTGCCCAGGCCGTCCTGCGGCGTGCCCTCGATCAGGGCGGTGAGATAGGGCTGGGACGCCGCCACCACGGGCGCGAGATTCCCCGGGTAGCCGGCCACCTGCGTGCCGGCGTAGACGAGGTAGTGCGCACTCTTCGGGAAGTCGGCGCCGGGGCTCAGCAGGCGGTAGGGCGCGTTGCGCGGGCGGTAGGCGATGTCGAAGCCGGCGGCGGACCAGGCCTGCAGCTCAGCGCGGTCCGGCCCGGCGGGAAGGCTGTTGCGCACGTCGCCCGGGTAGACGTACCAGGTCCGACCGTTCCAGTCGAGCGACCGGGGTTTCGGAACGTTCTTGGCCACCAGCGCGTCGAGGGCGCCCGGTTGCAGGGGCGCCACCATGGTGGCGTCGCCCGGCACGTCGGGAGGCGTCTCGTCCCGTGCCAGGGCCTGCGCCCGCGCCTCGCTCCCCAGCAGGGCGACCGCCTTGCCCTTGGCGGCCAGGCTGTCGATGGTGTCCTCGTAGATGGCGATGCCGGTGAGGCCCAGCTTGCGGTAGTGCTGAGCCAGCTCCAGCGGCGACCTGCCCAGCAGATGGGCCTGGTCGGCGAGCGCCTGCTCGTCCATCACCAGGGCGACGTGCTCGCTCACCCCCTCGGCCTGGATGCGGCGGGTGACAAGGATCCCGGCCGGGATCAGGCTGAGGGCGACGATGATCCACAGCAGGCGGCGCAGGCGGGGATCGAGCACGAGGTCAGCCTCCGTTCCGCATAGCGATGCAACGGCTCACGTAGCTCGCCAGCACGTCGAGCGCGACGCGGTTGCGGCCGCCCTCGGGGACGATCAGATCGGCGTGCTGCTTGGTCGGTTCGACGAACAGGTCGTGCATGGGCTTGACGGTGCGACGGTACTGGGCGATGACGCTCTCGGCCCGACGGCCCCGCTCGCGCACGTCGCGTTCGAGGCGCCGGATGAAGCGCTCGTCCGGCGGCGCGTCGACGAAGACCTTGAGGGTGAAGCGTTCACGCAGCGTCGGTTCGTGAAGCACGAGGATCCCCTCGACCACGAGCACCGGCGTGGGCAGCAGCGTCACGGTCTCGAGGGAGCGATCGTCACGTTCGAAATCGTACACGGGGCGTTCGACGGGCCGCCCCTGCACCAGCGCGTCCACGTGTTCCACCAGCAGGTCGTTGTCGAAGGCGGTGGGCTCGTCGTAGTTGATCATGGCCCGCGCAGCAGGCGGGATGTTGGCCTGCGCAAGGTAGTAGGCGTCCTGCGGCAGGATGGTCACGTTACCGGCCCCGGCGGCATCGACGATGGCTTCGGCGACCGTCGTCTTGCCCGACCCGGTGCCGCCCGCCAGTCCGATCACGAGCGGCTTTGTGTGCTGCACTCAGCCGGCCCTCCGGCTCATCGCGAGGCCTCGCCCGGTACCGGCGAGGGAACGGCGACCGACGCCTCCCTGCGTTGGTCGGCCCGCTCGGCCGCAGCATGGATGAAACCGCTGAAGGGAGGGCTGGGCCGCATCAGGCGGGAGCGGAACTCGGGGTGCGACTGCACGCCCAGGAAGAAGGGATGGCCCTCGATCTCGACCGCTTCCACCAGCCCCTCGCCGCGCCCGGCCATGCCGGGGGTGATGCCGGACACGGTCAGACCCGCGCCCTTCAAACGATCGACGTAGGCCGGGTTGACCTCGAAGCGGTGCCGGTGGCGCTCGAAGACGACGCCGTGACTCGCGGGCGCCGGATCGTACAGCGCGCCCAGCAGCGTGCCCGCGCCGACCTGCATGGGCCAGCTTCCGAGCCGCATGGTGCCGCCCATGTCCGCCACCTCGAGTTGCTCGGGCATCAGGTCGATGACGGGGTGCGGCGTGTAGGGATCGAACTCGGTGGAGTTGGCGGCCTCGAGCCCGGCGACGTGACGGGCGTATTCGATCACAGCCACTTGCATCCCGAGGCAGATTCCCAGGTAGGGGACATGATGCTCGCGCGCCACCTGCGCAGCACGGACCTTGCCCTCGATGCCGCGCACCCCGAAGCCCCCCGGCACGAGGATGCCGTCGAAGTCCTTGAGGGGCGTGAGGTCGGCATCCACCAGCGCCTCGGCGTTCACCCACTCGATGGTGACGCGGGCGTCGTTTGCGATCCCGGCGTGCTTCAGCGCCTCCATCAGACTCAGGTAGGCGTCTGGCATGGCCACATACTTTCCGACCACGGCGATCGCCACCTCGTGTGCCGGCTGGCGCAGCACCCGCACCGCTTCCTGCCACACGCGCAACTCGGGGGTGACGCGCTCGAGGACGAGCATGCGCTCGACGAAGCGGCCGATGTTCTGCTGCTCGAGCATCTCCGGCACCGCGTAGACGAAGTCCGCGTCGAAAGCGTTGAAGACGGCATCGGCCTCGACGTTGGTGAACAGCGCGATCTTGCGTCGCGCCTCCTCCGGGACCGGCGTCTTGGAGCGCAGGATGATGCCGTCCGGCTGGATCCCGACGCCGCGCAGGGTAGCAACGGAGTGCTGGGTGGGCTTCGTCTTGTACTCCTCGCTGGTGCCGAGGTAGGGAAGCAGCGTGACATGCAGATAGAGCGTGTTCTCGCGTCCCATCTCGAAGCGGAGTTGACGGATGGCTTCCAGGAAGGGCAACGACTCGATATCGCCGACCGTCCCACCGACCTCGACGAGCACGAGCTCGGCTCCCACCCGCTCGCCGGCGTCGATGATGCGCTGCTTGATCTCGTCGGTGACGTGCGGGATGACCTGTACGGTCTGCGACAGGTACGCGCCGCGGCGCTCCTTCTCGATCACCGTCTGGTAGACCTGCCCGGTGGTGATGTTGTTCCCGCGCGACAGGTCGACGTCCAGGAACCGTTCGTAGGTACCGATATCCAGGTCGGTCTCGGCCCCATCGTCGGTGACGAAGACCTCACCGTGCTCGTAGGGGCGCATCGTGCCGGCGTCCACGTTGATGTAGGGATCGATCTTGACGGCGGTGACAGCGTAGCCGCGCGCGCGCAGCAGGGCCCCGATGCTCGAGGTGGCGATGCCCTTGCCGAGGCTCGACACCACCCCCCCCGTGACGAAGATGTACTTGCGCTCCATGCCTCACCTTCCCGGGATTCCATGGTACCACCCGCCTGTCCGCCGACCGGGGTCGGCGCAGGGCGGCGGCCGCGTCGGATGATACACTCCGCGCGGGTGATGGCGTTCACCCTATGAACCGCCCCGCGTTCGGCTGATGACGCCTATCCCCACTCCAGGAACGCCAGGAGTCGTCATGCTCATCCTCGGAGTCATGCTGGGAGGCGCCCTCGGTGCGCTCTCACGCTATCTGTTCACCAACGTCGTGCAGGGGGCCCTGCAGGGCGGCAGCTACGCCGGATTCCCGCTGGCCACGCTGCTGGTCAACGTCGTCGGATCCTTCCTGCTCGCCTTCGTGACCGAGCTAGGCTTGCGCGGGCTGGTCTCGCCGGCCGCGCGCGTCGCGGTCGGGACCGGCTTCCTGGGTGCGCTCACCACCTTCTCGACCTTCGAGCTGGAGAGCCAGTTGCTGGTGCGCGAGGGCGAACTCATGCGCGCGAGCGCCTACGTGCTGGGCAACCTGGCGGTTGGCTACCTGGCCATCCTCGCCGGCCGCGCGGCGGCCCTGCGCCTCGCGGGGGCGCCATGAGTAGCGGGGGGACGAAGTCGCGCGGCGACGCCGCGCTGCTGCGCGTCTATTTCGGCGAGAGCGACCGCGTGTCCGGGCGTCCGGCCTCGGAGGCCCTGATGGCCGCGGCGCACGCTGGCGGCCTGGCCGGCGCCACCCTGTTCCGCGGCAGCCTGGGGTTCGGCGCCAACTCGGTGGTCCACCAACCCCAGCCGTTCCGGCTGTCGGGCGACCTTCCCATGGTGCTGGAGGTCGTCGACGAGCGCGAGCGCGTCGATGCGTTCGTAGCCTCCCTCGAAGGCCTGCTGACCGGCGGGGGGTTGGTGACGGTCGAGCGCGTGGCCGTGTTGCGTGGGGGCGGTCAGGACGAAGGCCCTACGGCATGAAGGTGCTGCACCGGGCCGGCCTGGAAGGCGCTTGCCTGCTGCGCGTCTACACGCTGGCGGGCGACAAGGTGGGGAAGGTGAGTTTCGCAGAAGCGCTGGTGCGCGCCGCTCGACGGCGGGGCTTGCGTGGCGCGACGGTGCTACCCGGCCTGGGCGGTTTCGGGCGCCACGGTCTCGACCACCCCCTGTCGGTGCAGCTCTACCGGCCGGAGCGACAACCGATGGTGGTCGAGCTCGTGGACGAACCGGAGCGGCTGCGCCATTTCGTGGAGAACGAGGTCGCGCAGCTCGATCGCTGGGGTCGCCTGGCGACGCTGGAGCGGCTTCATCTGCACGCCTACCACGCCACGCCGGACGCGCCGCAGGACTAGTCGCTGGCCGCGGGGGTCGTGGTAGAGTCGCGTCCAGCCCGACGCGGCGGGTCCTACGGGGACCGTGCCGGGACGCCGCGTCGCACGGTTGGACCCGCCCGTGCCCGGCAGCACCGCACACCTCGAGGGAGCGCGACGAACGGTGGAAGAGCAGTCTCGAAGGAAGGGCATCCTGTTCGTCATGACGGGCGCCTCGGGCGTGGGGAAGGACACCATCCGGCGGGCCGCGCTGCCGAGGATCCCCAACCTCAGCTACTCGATCTCCGCCACCACGCGCGGGCGGCGCCAGGGCGAGGTGCACGGCGAGCAGTACTTCTTCTATGACCGCGATACCTTCGAGGACATGATCGCTCGCGACGACCTCCTGGAGCACGCCGACTACGTGGGCGATTACTACGGCACGCCTGCCGGGCCGGTGCGCCAGACCCTGGCGGACGGGTGCGACGTGCTGCTCGAGTTGGAGCTGGTCGGTGCCCGAAAGGTCAAGCGCAAGGTGCCGGAGGCGGTGATGGTGTTCATCGCGCCACCGTCGTTGTACGAGCTCGAGCGCCGCTTGCGCGGGCGCGGCACCGACAGCGAGGAGAAGATCCAGAAGCGCCTCCGGCGTGCCCGCGAGGAGATCCGTGCCGTGCGCGAGTTCGATTACGCCGTCGTCAACGACGAGCTCGAGGACGCCGTCCGGCTGTTCGGCAACATCATCGAGGCGGAGCGTGCCCGCGCCGCCCATCTGACCGAACGCGAGGTCGAGGCCTTCCTGCGGGAGACCGCGGCAGGGTCCGGCTGACGGCGGCACCCGTCAGCGAGGGCGTATCCAAGCGCGTCGCGCTGCCTCCCGACGCACGGGAGCGCACGCTCGGGAGCGCTCCCGTCGTGTAGAATCACCTGTTCGCAGGTCGCCCCCCAACCGGGTGAGGCGACCCGGTCTCGAAGACGTTCGCCCCGCCGGGGCGGCGCGAGCGGGCTGCGGCCCGCGAAGGAGGATCCGGTGGCCCAGGAAGGCTACGACACCCTGATGGCGCTGACCGACTCGCGGTACCGGCTGTCGATGATCGTCGCGCGGCGCGCGGCGCAACTCAAGGCTGGTATCCCGACGACGCTCGTAGGCGACGCTGCGCCACGCACCACCAACACCGTCAGCATCGCCATGAAGGAGCTCGAGTCGACCAGCGACATCGTGTGGGGCGACGAGCTGCCCAGCGCCGACGAGCTGCGGAGGCTGGTGGAGCGACGCCCGGAGGAACCGAGCTTCGGTGTCGTCCGCCCCGAGCCGCCCGACGAGGACTAGGCCCCGCCTCATCGTCGCCGCGAGCGGCGGCGTGGCGGCCATCAAGACGCCGACGCTGGTACGTCGCTTGCGCCAGGCGGGCTGTGAGGTGCGGGTGGCGGCCACGCCCGATGCCTACGCCTTCGTGACGCCGCTCTCCCTGGCGGTCGCCGCGGGGGGCGAGGTCTTCGATCGGGAACGCTGGTTCGCGGCCGACGGGCGCGTGCGCCACCTGGAGTGGGCGCGCTGGGCCGAGGGTCTGGTGGTCGCCCCGGCCACCGCCGATGCGCTCGCGAGCGCCGCCGCGGGGCGGGCACACGACGTCATCTCGGCTCTCATCACGGCGGGCGTGCCGCGGGTGTTGTGGGCGCCCGCCATGAACCCGGCCATGTGGGGGCATCGGCCCGTGCAACGCAACGTCGAGACACTCGCCGGACTGGGGCACGCCTTCGTGGGTCCGGTCGAGGGGCCCCTGGCAGGGGCCGAGGAGGGCGAGGGTCTGGGGCGCATGGCCGAGCCGGACGCCATCGTCGCCGCCGCGCTGGGGGTCCCCTTCGACCAGGACCTGGCGGGCGTGCGCGTGCTCGTGTCCGCCGGACCGACGCGCGAGTATCTCGATCCGGTGCGCTTCCTGAGCAACCCCTCGAGTGGGAAGACGGGCTACGCGCTGGCCGAGGCCGCGCGGGCGCGCGGAGCGGAGGTAACGCTGGTGACCGGCCCCACCGACCTGCCGGACCCGCTGGGCGTGCGCGTGGAGCATGTGGTGGACGCGGACGGCATGCTCGCAGCGCTGACCGACCGCTTCGACGACAGCGACCTCCTGATCATGAGCGCCGCGGTCGGTGACTGGCGTCCCGCCGAGCGCTCGGACCGCAAGGAGCCCAAGACCGGGGGAGAGCGCTCGCTGCGCCTGGTGCGCACGCCGGACATCCTGGCGTCGCTGGCCGAGCGCCGCCGACGCCAGGTGGTCATCGGGTTCGCCATGGAGACCCACGAAGGGGTCGAGCGCGCCGCCCGCAAGGCGCGCGAGAAGGGGCTCGAGCTCATCGCGCTCAACTATCCCGCGCGCGAGGGCATCGGCTTCGGCGCCGAGGAGAACGAGGTCACCCTGGTGCAGGCAGACGGCACCTCGGAGGTCTGGGAACGCATGTCGAAGCGCGACCTGGCCGACGCCTTGCTGGATCGCGCCGCAGCGCTCCTGGCCGAGCGCGTGGAGTAGGCCACGCGGGCGGCGATGGCGCCATGTATACTGAATAAATATGCCGAGTAAAGAGTACCGACAACGGCTGATCGCGGAGCTGGTCGAGAACGAGTTCATCTCGACGCAGGCCGAGATCGCCGAGCATCTGGCCAAGCGTGGGATCAAGGTCACGCAGGCCACGATCAGCCGTGACGTCAACGAGCTCAGGCTGGTGCGGCTGCCTGCGGGCAACGGCCAGCACCGCTACCGTTCGACGCCGCTCACCGCCCAGGAGGACGTCGTGGGCGAGCTGAGCCAGCGCTTCCGGCTGTTCGTGCGCGACCTCGATCGGGGCGAGAACATCCTGGTGATCACCACCGACGAGGGTCATGCCTCGGGGATCGCCTTCGTGATCGACAAGCTGGACCGTGACGAGATCGTCGGGACGCTCGCCGGGCAGAACACCATCCTGGTGATCGCTCGCAGCAAGGAGCGTGCCATCGATCTGCTCGAGGAATTCGAAGCCCTGTTGGAGTGACGCTGCGGGCCCGGCCCCGCGGCTGCCGAACGGACCTCCGAACGTCACGGAGCCCGGCGCACGCGTGCTAGCCTGAGCGCCCATAGGAGGCCCGCATGCGCAGGTGGTTGCTCGTCCTCTTGATCCTGTTCTCGAGCGCCGGCGCGATGGCGTCGAGCGTCGTCGTGTACCCCTTCGACAGCCAGGACACGCTGCTGGGCGTCGCTGTGGCGGACCGCGTGGCGGCCGCCTTCGAGGGCCGTGCCACGGTCGTCGGTCCCGACGTGGCGCCGGGACTCCTGCCCCCGTTGGTCGCCCAGGGCGGCTTCGTCAATCTGGTCACGCTCATCGGCCCCAACGCCATGACCGGTCCTAGCGGCGCTGCCCTGATCCGTGGGGCGACCGGCGCGGACGTTGCTGTCACGGGCAGCATCGCCATCACCGATCAGGGGTACGAGCTGTCGCTCGAGATCGCCTCGTCGTCGGGCTCCCGCCGGGTCAGCATCGACGCTCCCAAGGACGCACCCGGGCTCCTCGCCCGGGAAGCCGCGGGCTCGGTCGCGCTGGCGCTCGGCGTCGACGTGCCGAAGGTCGACACGACCCTCGACCTGTCCGGCGATTTCGGCCAGTACGTGCGCGCGCTTACGCTGGTGTCCGCGGGGCTGCCACAGGACGCCAGCAACCTGCTGTCGCAACTGGCCCGGCAGGGACCCCTGACGGCACGGGCGCAGCGCCTCGCCGATGATCTCGATGCCCTGCTCGGAAACGGCTCCGGCAAGGACCCCCTTCGCATGGCGGTCGCTTCGCTGAGCGTGTCGCAGCTCGACGAGGCACGCAGTGTGGACCTGTTCCAGAAGGCGCTCGCAGCCACCGGTCTGCCTGTGGCGCAGGTGTGGATCGGCGCGCTCGACAGCAACGTCAACGACAAACAGGGCGCGACGGCGGCGTTCGACGGGGCCGCGCAACGCTACCCCTTCGGCCAGGCCGCCCGTGCGGCCTACCGCAACGATCGCGGGATCGACGGGGCGGCGGCCGATGTCGACGCCGTGCTGGCGAGAACCGCGAACGGCGGAGCGGAGCCCGCCTCGCTGCTGGCCGCGTCCGTGGTCGCCCAGCAGGCGAAGCTGGTCGAACGCGAGAAGCATGCGCTCCAGGCGTTGAGTCACGCGGCCCCCTACCTCCCCTACAGCTTCGAGCGGCTGTCCTATATCGCGTTCGACCAGGACCAGCCCCTGGCCGCGGCGGAGGCGCTCCGGGTGGCGGTCGATCTCGACCCCGGGAACGCGCTGTACTGGACCAACCTCGGTTGGTCGTACTATCTGCTCGGCTTCTTCGACCGCAGCCGCCAGGCGTCTCAGAAGGCGCTCGGCCTCGACGCCAGCCAGTCGATCGCGGCGTACAACCTTGGGCTCGTGGAGGTCGCCACGGGCCACCTCGAAGCGGGCCTGTCGGACTACACGACCGCCCTGCGTGTGGACCCGAAGGTGGACCAGGAGGCGATCCACGACCTCGAGCGCGCCCGCGCCCGGTTCCCCGACCAGCCGGACGTCCACTTCGCCCTGGCACGCCTCTACGAAGCGGACGGCCAGCGAGTGGAGGCGCGCCGGGCCTACCAGGCCTACCTCGACGCCACGACCGCAGGCGCTCCGCTCCGTTCCGAGGCGGAGCACCGGGTGACGGTCCTCAGCGCCCCGCCCCCGCCCATGGAGCTGAACGGGGCGGTGAAGCTCACGCTCGGCCTACGGGGCTCCGAGGCATCGCCCTACCACCCCGGTGACTCGGTCTACCCGAGCTTCGAGCTCAGCACGTCCGGCGACGCTCTTCCCCGGCAGGTGAACGTGCGCTACCGGCTGCTCGGGGGGGACGGCGCCGCCCTGACGACGGTCGCCGAGCAGGTCAGCATCCCACGCAACGCGGTGGGGTTCGTGGTCGACGGTCTGGCGCTGACGCTGCCGAGCGACTTGAGCGCGGGCACCTTCGGGCTGGAGATCGAGGCAACGTCGGCCGACGGTAGGAGTGTGACGGCGGAGTCCGAGATCGAGGTGGCCGGCGGTCCGGTGGTGTTGCGTCAGCTCGTCGGTCGTGGCGTCGGCATGACGTCGCTCGATACCGGCGCCGCGCTGTACGGGGGGGCCGACCTGAGCCACCCCGGTGTGTTGACGGATATCCTCGTGCAGGAGCTGCGGGCGACCGCCAACGAGGCCGAGCAGGCGCTCCCGAAGGCGACGGTTGGACGGTTCAAGGGACTGTCCGGATCCCAGGTCTTCCAGAAGAGCACGGCCCAGGACGTGGCCGACTTCCTGCACTACCTGCTGGCATCGGGCGCCCACGATACCTCGTTCACTTTCGTGGACGCGTACGCACAGTGGGTGCTTGACGGAACACCGTCCGAGCCCAAGCCGAGTGCGCAATAGCGGCGCAGTAGGTGTGCTGTAGCAGCCCTGCAGCCGCGCGGACGCGACGCGAACGGGCAGCTTCCCCGGCCGGGGAAGCTGCCCGCGATGGTGCAACGCCGGTAGAGTCCGGCACCCGGACGTTCAGCCGAGCAGACGCCCGAAGATGCGGAAACCCGCCAGGTACGTCCCGATCGCCGAGCCGAGCGTGGCGAAGAGGAACACCAGGAAGGTGCGGGCCACGCGGTTGCGCCACCAGCCGCGAACCGTGGTGACGTCCTGTCGCAGCGTCGTGAAGTCGCCGATGTTGGGCTTGCGCAGCCACAGCTCCACCCCGGCCGCCACGAAGCCCGCCCCCACCAGGGGATTGAGCGACGTGAGCGGCGCCGCGAGCGCGGTCGCCACGATGGTCACGGGGTGCGCCAGCGCGATGAGGGCGCCGACAGCGGCGAGCCCGCCGTTGATCACGACCCAGTCGGCCAGCAGCGACAGGCCCAGCGAGGGGCTCCGCGCGAAGCCGAGCGCGAACCCGACCAGGACCACGGCCACGATGAGCCAGGGAACGATCTTGCCCCAGCGGCGGCCGCGGGGGACCTGGGCCAGCGCAGCGATGCGCTCGTCCGCCCCCTCCTGTGGGGGCTTCCGCAGCGTCTCGGCCACGCCCTGCAGGTGGCCGGCACCGAGCACCACGAGGACGTTCGGGCGGCGTTCGGCATCCGCGAGCGCGGCCGCCTCGATCTCGAGACGGGCGGCGATGTAGTGGTCGCGTTCGGTGATCAGCGGTAGGTAGAGGCGCTCGCTGCGTTCGGCGAACTCGGTGAACGTCGCCTCGAGCATGTCGCCTTCCTTGAGGCGCTCGATCTCCTCCTCGCTGATCTCCTCGCGACTGAGGACGCTCGCGGCCAACCCCGCCAGGAGCGTCAGTCGTTGCCACCAGGGGACGTTGGCGTAGACGCGGCGCAGCGTCACGCCGATGTCGCGGTCAACCAGTTGCAGCGGAACGCCCGCGTCGCGCGCACCCTCGATGGCGGCCTTCATCTCGGCGCCGGGCTCGATGCCGAGCTGGTCCGCGAGCCGCTGCTGGAACGCGCCCAACGCCAGGTTGGCCGCGACCATGCCGGCCTTGCCCTCACGGAAGACGCGGAACAGGTCCATCTTGGCCCAGCGGTCGGAGTCGGTCATGGCCGCGAAGCGGCCCGGGTCGAGCTCGATCGCCACGGCGTCGAAGCGGCCGCTGCGGGCCAGCGCGGCGACGACCTCCGCGCTGGAGCGCGACACGTGCGCCGTTCCCAGCAACGTGAAGCGCACGCCGTGGGCGTCGACTTCCTGCACCGGCTGATCCCCCACGATGGCGCCGAGGCCGTCCGACACACCGGGGTCGGTCGCGTCTGTTTCCTTCGCGTTCGCGTTGCTCGCTGCGCGGTCGCCGCGGATCTCGCCGTCGGGAGCGGCAGCGGCTGGCGTATCTCCAGGAGCGTCGTCCTCGCGTGCGGCATCGTGCGGTCCGGCGTCGGGACCGCCATCGGATCGAAGCGTCATGGCGCGAGTGTACCCAACCGCAACGCCTGCAGCGCCATCCGACGGGACAGCGCCCCCCGACGGTGCCCGCGAATCACGGCCGCGTCAAACGGCGTAGCGCGCTGATCTGCTCCACCGTCGCCATCACGAGCAGCCGGTCGCCGGTCTCGAGCACGAACTCCGACTCCGGGTTCGGATGCGTGTCGTGGCCGCGGAAGACGGCCAGCACGCTTGCCCCGGTGCGCTGGCGCAGGTCGAGCTGCCGCAGCGTGCGGCCGGCGAGCTCGCTGCCCTCGGCCACCAGTTCCTCCTCGATGGAGAGCTCGCCTCTGCGCTCGCGCAGCGTGCCGTGCAGGAAGTCGACGGTGGCCGGACGCACCACGGTGTTGGCGAGGCGCCGGCCCCCCAGCGTGTAGAGGTCGATGGCGCGGTCGGCGCCCGCCCGCTCCAGCTTCCGGACGGCGGCGGCGTCGTCGGCGCGCGCGACGATCGTCAGCTCGGCGTTGAGCGAACGCGCTGTCATCACCACGAAGGCGTTGGTGGCGTCGCTGTTCGTCGCCACCACCAGACCGCGGGCGCGTGCCAGGCCGGCTTCGAGCAGCACTTCCTCCTCGTCGCCATCGCCGATGACGAAGGGCACGCCGGCTTCGTGCAGAGCGCCAGCGACGGCGGGATCGGAGTCGACCACCACGTACGGCACGTGCTCGTGCGCCAGCTCCTCGGTCGAGCGCCGGCCCATGCGCCCGTAGCCGACCACCACGACGTGGCCGCTCATGGCCGCGATGCGTTGTCTCATCGTTCTCCTCCCCAGCGGGTCGCGCACCTGCTGTGCCACCAGGAACTCCATCACGGCCGCCAACAGGTAGAAGAGGCTGCCGATGCCGGCCACGGCGACCACGATGGCCACCACCCGCCCGACGGTGCCGAGCGGGTAGAGCTCGGCGTAGCCCACCGTCGTGACCGTGATGAACGTCATGTAGAGCGCGTCCATCCAGGAGGCCCCGAAGGGCCACCAGGTCACCTTGAAGGCGACCGTTCCGAGCAGCACCACGCCCCCGAAGAGCACCAGCGGGGTACGGACGCGCGCCAGGAAGCGCCACCAGTCGGCCGTGCCCCCCACCGTGGGCGGCTTCATCGACGGAGACGAAGCAGGAGCGACGCGGGAGCGGACCTCGGCTCGCGGTGACAACGCACGGAACGACGGTGCGGGACGGACGGCCTCACGGGACCAGTATGGCAGGCGGGATGGGGCCGCCGCATGCGAAGCCGTGCCGGGGCGCCCTCAGGGCACCACGTCTTCGGACCGCCACCCCACTCCTTCGAGCGTCCAGATTCGGCGGCGCAACGGGGGGCCCAGCTCCAGGCGATCGCAGCGTTCCGGCGCCAGGCGCACCACCGCGAAGGCGGCCGGGGCCGGATCGTCGAGCGCGGGCACCGGCGGTTCCGTCGCGGAGACGGTGTGCAGGGGGACGCCGGGCTCTTCGGAGAAGAACAGCGCGCGGGTGTCGAGCGGTAGCGCGGTCCACACGGCGAGGGCGTGGGCGTCGTCGGCGCCGTGCAGGCGGGCTCGACCGAGCAGCCGGAGCTGTACGCCGACCTCGGGGCGCCACAGGCAGAGCTCGAGCCAGCCTCCGTTTCCCAATGGCGCCATCTTGGCGCTGCGTGCGTCGCTCGCGAACGAGGGCGAGCCGTCCGCCCCCAGGTCGCGCAGCACCACGGTACGTACCTCGGGCCGACCGGCGGCCGAGACGGTGGCCGCCTGCGCCAGTGGGCGGCCGTGCGCCGCTTCGAACGCAGCCAGCAGATGGGGAAGGAACGGGGGCTTCACGCTCGTCAGTGTCGCCCCCGGGCGCTCCGGTCGGCAAGGGACGACCCGCCCGGACGGGCCGCGGCGCCCGGAGGCCCGGCAGCCGGCCGCGACCGCCTACAATGGGGCATGTCGAAGAAGAACCAACGACGCAAGGCCGAGCGCCGCAGCGTCGAAGATGCTCGCAAGATCACCGTGGGCAAGATGGTGCGGCTGTTGCTCAAGTCTCTCGTGTTCGCCGTCCTGCTCACGGCTGTCGTGATGATCCTGACGATGCTGGGCGTGCCGGGGCTGGGCAGCTTCTGGGTCCAGATGCTGCTGGTGTTCGGCGCCTACTTGCTGGTCTACCCGATCCTGATGAGCGAGTTCCGGCCGGGCAAGAAGCGAAGGGACGTCGAGGAGGAGGCGTGATCCGCAGCGCCGGGGACGCGCCGCGCACCGAACATCCCGGCAGCCTCTACGATCAGGTCCGGCTGGCGAGGCTGTGGCTCCCGCTCACCATCGTCGGCGTGGTGCTGCTCCACCAGCTGGTGGTCGTGCCGCTGGGCGGCGAACGCTACCAGTTCTGGGCGCAGTTGCTTTTCTACAGCATCCTCGGTCCGCTCGCCACCTTCGCGACCCTCAACTGGATCGCCACCGAGGTCCGCCTGCGCGAGCAAGCGCAGGACGAGCTGGCCCGCCTGTTCGATCAACTTCGCAGCAGCCACGAGTTGCTCACCGCCATCCAGCAGGTCACCGAGCAGTTCGCGGCAGCGACCGACCTGGAGGCGGCGCTCACGGCGGCGTCGCGCGGCATCCGCGACGTCACCGGCGCGTCGGCGGTGGCGGTGCTGGTGGGCCCGACCGATCTCGGGGTCACCAGTGGGGCGGGCCTGACGCCCGAGTACGAGCGCGACGCGCTGGAGCGCGATCGCGGCTTGAGAGCGCGTCAGCGGCGCGGCGAGCGGACCCGCATCGGCGACCGCGAGGGCTGGGTGCTCACGATCCCGCTCACCTGGGGCGGGAACCTGGAGGGGTCGCTGCACGCCTACTACGACCTGGACCCCGACGACCGACAGCGCGAGGCCTTCTCGATCCTCGCCTCCGAGTTCTCCGCCGCGGCCGAGGCGACGCGTAGCCGCACCCGCGACCTGATGACGCTGTTCGACGTCGATCGCTCGATCCGCGCCGAGGGCAACCTCGAACGTCTCCTGCACACACTGCTCGCGCAGATGATGTGGCGTGTGGAGGCGCGTACCGGCGGTGTCTACCTGTTCGACGAGGGCAACCTGCTGCAGTTGCGTTCGGCCGAGGGCGCGGCCCAGACGGGCATCAGCGTTCCGGTGCGCCTCGGCGAGGGCCTGGTCGGGCGTAGCGCCCAGTCGCGCGAGCCGCGCATCGTCAGCCGTCTCTCGGATGCCGACCGTGCCGAAGGCGGTCCGCTGCTCGCCCGGGCGGGCAGCGCGGCGACGTTGCCCGTCTACGCCGAGGACGGTCTGCTGGGAGTCGTGCTGCTCACCCACTCCGATCCCGATCACTTCGATGCCGCCAACCTGCCCTTCCTGGGGTTGCTCGCGAACCAGGTGAGCCTGGCGGTGCGCAACGCCAATGCCTACCTCCACTCCGAGGAGCTCGCGATCGCCGAGGAGCGCGCGCGCATCGCCCGCGAGATCCACGACGGCGTGGCGCAGTCGCTCGCCTTCGCAGCGCTCAAGCTCGACCTGGTGGCGCGGCTGATGGTGCGCGACCCGGCCAAGGCGGTGGGCGAGCTCGATGCCGCCAAGGACACCGTGCGTGAAACGATCAAGGAGGTGCGTCGGAGCATCTTCGCGCTCCGGCCCGTCGACCTGGAGCGCCACGGGTTCGTGGAGACCGTGCGGCGCTACGCCATCGACTTCGGGCAGCAGAACGACGTCCACGTGCGGCTCGAGCTCGGCGAGCTGCCGGAACTCGGCATCAAGTCGGAGGCGGTGCTGTTCCGCATCTTCCAGGAGGCGATGAACAACGTCGCCAAGCACGCCGCGGCGCGCACCGTCGATGTCCGGGTCGGCGCCGACGGTGGACGCATGGCCTACATCCGTGTCGAGGACGATGGCAGGGGATTCGATCCCGTGCAGGTGGGCGACCGCGTCACCAGCGCCGGGGGCCTGGGGCTGCGTCAGATGCGCGAGCGCGTGCAGGCGCGCGGTGGCCGCTTCGAGATCGAGAGCGAGCCGGGCCGCGGGACGCGCGTGCTGGCGGCGGTGCCCGAGTAGCACCACCAACGACCGCGGCCGCCTCGAGGGCGGCCGCTTCCAGCGGTCTCGTGAACGGGGGTTACTTCGCCTTGGCGCTCTTGCGGTAGCTGTCGCCGAAGCGCTTCTGGAACTTCTCGACGCGTCCTTCGGTGTCGATGAAGCGCTGCTGGCCCGTGTAGAAGGGATGATTGCCCGACCACACGTCGACGTGCAACTCCGGCTTGGTGCTGTAGGTCTCCAGCACGACCTTGCCTTCGCAGATCACCTTGCACGGCACCATCTTGGGGTGGATGTCCTTTTTCATCGCTCGTCCTCCGCCCGGCGCCGGCCCTTCGGGGCGCCCGGGTTCGCTTCAAAGCCTAGCCACTGTAGCAGACGTGGGCGCTCCCTAGCTAGCCCGGGTCCGACGTGCCCGCGCCGTTCGCGTCCCTGAGCTGCCGCTTCACGCGCGCCAGGATGGCGCCCATCCCCCGCAACCGCAGCGGCGAGATGAGCTCGGCCAGGCCCATGGTCTCGTAGAAGTCGTCCGGCGTAGCCAGCACTTCCTCGACGCTCGCGCCGGACAGCCCCTCGTGCATCACCCCGGCGAAGCCGCGGGTGGTCGGGGCCTCTTCGGGGGCATCGAAGAACAGGCGAACGCCGTCGTCGGCCGCCTGCGCCTTGAGGAACAGAGGTGTCTGACATTCGTGGACGCGTTCGAGCTCCGCGTTCATGCCCTCGGGCAGGGGCGGGACCTTGCCGGCGTACTCCAACAGCAGGGGCAGCTTGAGGCTCTTCGGCGCCTTGCGGAAGGTATCGATGATCGACTGGAGGGGGGCAGGCACGCTCACGCCTGCCAGCCTAGCCTCGCGAACGCCCCGCCGACGTCGTCTGGGAGGGATCGACGGCGCGGAGAGCGTGCAGCCGGTGGTATCCTTCTGGACGATGTCGACGCTGCCATCGATCGTGACTGTAGGACCGCAGGGGACCGTAGACGGCACCGTGCGCGTCCCGGGCTCGAAGAGCCTGACCAACCGCGCGCTCGTCATCGCTGCGCTCGCCGACGGTGCCAGCCGACTCGACGGGGCGCTCGTCGCGGAGGACTCGGAGGTCCTCCTCCGCGCCCTCAGCACCCTGGGCTTCCGGGTCGAGGCGCGCGGACCCCGCATCGTCGTCCAGGGCATGGGCGGTCGCGTGCCGGAGCGGTCGGCGGAACTCGATGTGCGCCTGTCGGGGACCAGCATGCGCTTCCTGACGGCGCTGGTGGCCCTGGGTCATGGGCGCTACCGGCTGGACGGCAACGCCCGCATGCGCGAGCGGCCCATCCAGGACCTGTTGAGCGCCCTGCGGGACCTCGGCGCCGACGCCGTCAGCGAGGCAGGGAACGGCTGTCCGCCGGTGGTGGTTCGCGCCGGTGGGCTACGCGGCGGCATCGTCACGGTCGAGGGAGGCAGAAGCTCGCAGTATCTCTCCGCCCTGTTGATGGTCGCGCCGTACGCCGACGCCGCAGTCACGCTGGAAGTCGCGGGCGAACTCCAGTCCAAGCCCTTCGTCGACATGACGCTGGCGCTGATGGGCGATTTCGGAGTAGAGGTCCGCCGCGAGGGCTACCACCGCTTCACGGTGACACCGGGTCGCTACCGGCCGCGCGACCTGGACATCGAGGGCGATGCCATGGCCGCCGGCTACTTCTGGGGCGCTGCCGCGATCACGGGCGGGCGCGTGTGCGTGTCGAACCTTGGCAAGGGCACCCGGCAGGGGGACGCACGTTTCGCCGGAGTGCTGGCGGAAATGGGTTGTGAGGTGCGCTGGGGCGACGGCGGCTGTGAGGTGCGCGGCCCGCGGCCGGGACGGTTGCACGGCGGCACGTTCGATCTCAACGACATGCCGGATCAGGCGCAGACGCTGGCCGCGGTGGCGCTCTTCGCCGACGCTCCGGTCCATATCCGGAACGTCTGGAACTTGCGCATCAAGGAGACCGATCGGCTGGCGGCGTTGACCACCGAGCTCCGTCGCCTGGGCGCCGAAGTGGAGGAGGAGGACGACAGCATCACGGTGCACCCGCTCGAACGCCCACCCGCGGGCGACGTTGCGCTCGAGACCTACGGCGATCACCGCATGGCCATGGCGTTGGCCGTGGTCGGCGCGCGATTGCCGGGCGTGTCCATCCGGGACCCGAGCTGCGTGGCCAAGACCTACCCTCGCTTCTTCGAGGAGTTCCTCGGGCTGCTCGCCGGAAGGCTATCATGAGCTTGCGGAGCGAAAGGGGAGGCGCCAGCATGGTGGAGGCCGGCCCAGACGCCACAACCGAGGACCGCGGGTCCGGGCGCAGCGTGATCACGCTCGATGGACCGGCCGCGTCGGGCAAGTCGAGCGTGGCCCGCCTGGTGGCGGGACGCCTCGGCATCCCGTTCGTCTCCAGCGGCCTGCTCTACCGTGCCGCAACCTGGCTGGTGGAGGAGCTGGACGGCGACCCAGACGACGAGGGCGCAGTGTTGCGGATCCTCGTGGAGCGGCGCGTACGGCTCGTGCCGTCGCTGACGGGCGACCGCATCGTTTTGGACGGCCGCGACGTGACCGCTGCGCTCCACACCGACGCGGTGGACGCCGTGGTTTCGGTGGTGGCTCGCCATCCCGGAGTGCGGGGGTGGGTCACGGAGCGCCTGCGGGAGATCCCCGGGCCCTTCGTCATCGACGGACGTGACATGGGCACCGCTGTATTCCCGGACGCCCGCTTCAAGTTCTATCTGACGGCGCCCGCTGAGGTGCGTGCCCGGCGCCGGGTCGGCGAGCGCACGGCGGACCTGGCCTCGGTCGCCGACGCCATCGGACGGCGTGACCGGCTCGACGCGGCCCAGTCCGCACCGGCCGGCGACGCTGTCCACGTCGAGACCGGCGAGCTCACGCTGGACCAGGTGGTGGACCGGGTCATGGAAGAGCTCTCCGGGGTGGGTGCGGCTTGAGCTCCGAGCTGTCCACCACCGCCGGAAGGCCGTTCACCACGCCCGCCGCCAACCTGCAGCGTGCGATCGTGACCAGCACCCGTTTCAAGCCCGAGGCGCACGCGCTCGCCGGTGAGCTTGCCGACCGGCTCCGGGAGCTGGGCGCCGCCGTCGAGCTCGATCTCGACGGGACGATGCCGTTGGGCGAGCGTTCGAACGACGCCGACGTGGTGTTCTCGGTCGGAGGGGACGGCACGCTGCTCGGTGCCGCTCGGCGCCTGGTGGGGAGCGCGGCGCCCGTGGTCGGCGTGAACCTGGGTAAGCTCGGCTTCCTGGCAGAGTTCAGTGCCGACGAGGTCCGCGAGTACCTCGAGGGGCGTGCCCCGGACGACTGGCGCATCAATCCCCGCATCATGCTGCAGGTGTGGTTGAACGGTGGCGGTGAGCCCACCTTCGCGCTCAACGACGTGGTGGTCTCGCAGGGGGTGGTGGCGCGCCTCGTCAACATCGCCATGGAGGTGGACGGCGCCCACGCCATCCAGTACCGGGCCGACGGGTTGGTGGTGTCCACGCCGGTGGGGTCCACCGCCTACTCCTTGTCGTTGGGCGGACCGATCGTGAGCCAATCGTTGCGGGCGTTCGTGATCACTCCGCTGGCCCCGCACTCGCTCACCAACCGCCCCATCGTCGTCGAGGGCGGCGTGCTCGTGAGCTTCCGGGTGGAGAGCGACGCCCACGAGCTGGCCCTGGTGGTCGACGGTCAGGAGCGCATCGACCTTCGGCAAGGCGACCGCTTCACCATCGCGGCGGCGCCGACCGACCTGATGCTCGTGTCCTCGGGTCGGCACAGCTTCTTCGACATCTTGCGCTTCAAGCTCCGATGGGGCGCGCCCCCCCGCATGCGGGAGAGCTGAGCCCGCGCGCATGCGCGCGGCGCCTCGGAAGTCCCTGCGGTGCCCAGCATCACGATCGTCTCCAACGGACATGGCGAGGACGTCATCGGAGCCTCGCTGGGGCGGGCGATCCTCGGAATCGCTCCCGGCGTGACGGTCCGCGCCTTCCCCCTCGTCGACGAAGGCGGCGCGTATCGCGCCCACGCCATCCCCAGGCTCGGCCCCTGCCGGGCGCTGCCCAGCGGCGGCCTCACCATGCACTCGACGGAGAGCTTCGTTGCCGACGTCCGGGCCGGCTTCGTCGGCATGACGCTCGGCCAGCTCGCGGAGCTGGCGCGGCTTCGCAGCGACGTCGTGGTGGTGGTGGGCGACATCTACGCCCAGGCGCTGGCGGCCTTCACGCGCTCGTCGTTCCGGGCCGTGGTACAGCCGCTGGTCTCCGCCTACCATCGCTCGGGCGCGGGTCGGCCGCCGCCCAACCGCTACTTCATGGAGCGCATCAGCTATCCCGAGCGTGCGCTGATGCGCCACCTCGCCTCGGTCGTGTACGCCCGCGACGACGCCACCGCCGCCTGGTTGGGAGCGCACGGTGTCCGGCACGCGCTGTCGCTCGGAAACCCGATGGTGGATCTGGCCGCGGGGCGCCCCTTGGAGGGCGTGCACGGGCGGCACACCGTGGCTCTCCTCCCCGGAACCCGGGTCCACACGCCGATCGCCCTCGCCCGCATGGCGCAGGCGTTGAAGCGCCTGCCGGACGTGACGGGCCTGGTCGCGTGGCAAGGAGGGGCGGTGCCCCCGCTACCGGGCTGGGAGGAGGAGGCGGGCGCCCCACCTGTGCAGGGTCGCGTGGCAGCCCTGCGTCACGGTGCCAGCCGCCTGTGGGTGATGGAAGGACGTTTCGGCGACGTGCTCGCCAGCGCGCGCGTCGCGGTCGGCACCGCCGGTACCGCCAACGAGCAGGCGGCCGCCCGTGGCGTGCCGGTGGTGTCCTTCCCGGTGGAGCCCTCGCATGCTCGGACGTTCCTGGACAACCAGAAGCGCCTGCTGGGCGATGCGCTCACGCTGAGCGGGGGAGATCCGGCGGACATCGCCGCCGCCGTCCGGGCGCTGCTCGTCGACGAGGCGGCATGGGAGCGTGCCTCGCAGGCGGGGCAGCAACGCATGGGCGCTCCGGGCGGCAGCCGGGCGATCGCCGGCGACCTTCTGGAGCGAGTCACCCGCACCGTGCCCTCGTTCCGGGCGTGAGCCGTCCAGGGGTCCGGGGGGGCGTCGGTTCGCGGTGCTCAGTCGCCGACGGACACGGCCACGCGTTCCGTGCTGTGCCCGGGTACGCGGCCCTCGCTCAGCAGCTCGCTCAGGCGTGACAGGCAGCGCAGATGCTTCTTGGCATAGGCGCTGTCGCGATAGCTGGGATCGAACAGTTCGCTCAGGGGCGTGGTGCCGCTGGCCCGCAGGCCGATCCCCAGATCGTAGAGCTTGTCGACGAAGTGCACGAAGCGAAGGGCGTCGTTCTGCGTCGCCAGGGGTCGGACGCCGGCCAGGTAGAAGGTGCCCACCTGCCGCAGCAATCCGTCGTAGCGCGAAGGGTGGAGGCCTGTGAGGAGCGTCAGCAGGGCGTCGAACTCGGCGAACACCCGGGGTGGCTCGGCCGGCTCCTCGAGGCATGCCCGTTCGAAGTCGGCGCGAGGCGTGAGGACGCCCAGCCGGCTGCGGTGCCGGTAGTCGGGGCCGTCCATGGTGACGGCCTCGAAGCGGTCGGCCAGCGACTGGATCTCGCGCCGGAAGTCCTCGGCGTTGAAGCGCCCCCGCCCCTGCGCTTCGGGCGCGGTGTTGGAGGTGGTGAGGACGTATCCGCCCGCCTCGGCCAGGGTGTTCAGGAAGGTCTTGACGATCAGGGTGTTGCCGGGGTCGTCGAGCTCGAACTCGTCGATGCACAGAAGGCGCGCTCCACCGAGGAGCTCACCCGCTCGCTCCATGCCCAGCACTCCGATGAGGTAGACGAGTTCCTGGAAGCTCAGGTAGTGCTTGGCCTCCAGGTCGGCGTGATAGAAGGCGGCCGCCAGCAGGTGCGTCTTGCCGACGCCGAAGCCGCCGTCGAGGTAGAGCCCGCGGCCGGGAGCCGGGCGGCGGCGTACGGGCCAGGGGAAGCGCCGGCTCGGAGGGTTCGCCAGCGCGCGCTCGGCCTCCTCGACGAACGCCCGGACGCGCGCCTGCGCCGCGGCCTGGCTGGGGTGCTGCGGTCGATAGCCCTCGAACGATACGCGTTCGAAGCGTGGGGGAGGCACGAGCCGGTCGGCACGAGCCGCCGGTGGGGCGGCGAGCTCCGAGAGGGAGCGTAGCTGCGTCACAGCGCGGAGCCTACCACGCCCGTTCGGGCGTGCCCGAAGCCGGTGCGCCCGAGTCCGGTGCGCCCGAAGCCGGTGCGCCCGAAGCCGGTGCACCCGAGGCGGGCGAGGCACGGCGCGAACGGTTTGACACCCCGGGAGGGGCGTCGTACGCTTTGAGCATCGGTTCACGGGGAAGTCCGGTGCGATCCCGGCGCTGTCCCGCAACGGTAAAGAGCCGCCCGGCGGCCGAAGCCCGAGTACCGCGATCCGACGAAGCACCCCCTTGCGAGGACGAGGAAGGGCTGCCCAGAAGCCACCCGTGCGGCTTTCCGGCGTCCATCCCCTCCGGGATGGATCTCTTTTTCTCCAATCGCAGGAGCTGAGGAGGCGTTTGTGGTTCAGCGCGCGGCTTTCCTCGTGGTCCTGCTCGTGGCGCTCCAGATGGCGCTGGCGACGACCTACCCTCTCACCGTTCACGACGAGCTCGGGGCGGAACTGACGCTGCCGGGCCCGCCGCAGCGCATCGTGTCGATGATCCCCAGCGACACCGAGACCGTATGCGCGCTGGGCGCGTGCGATCGCCTGGTCGGGATCGACGCCCTCAGCAACTGGCCCGCTCGGGTCGCGTCGCTGCCCCGGCTCGGCAATGCCAACGACCCCAACATGGAACGGCTGGTGGCCCTGAAGCCCGATCTCGTCCTCACCGACGAGTACAGCGGCCTCGCCGATCGCGTGCGCAAATTGGGCATCCCGGTGTACGCCGGTACGCCGCAGACCTACCCGCAGGCCCTCGACTTCCTGGACGCCATGGGCCGACTGCTCGACCGCCAGACGGCGGCCGGCGTCCTGCGCGGCCGGATCGAAGGCCAGGTGGCGGCGGCGGCGTCGAGGGTCGCCGGCCTGCCGCGGGTGAGTGTGTTCGTCGAGCTCGACAGCACCCCCTACAGTGTGGGACCGACGTCCTACCTCGGAACGCTGCTCGCCAAGGCTGGTGGCCAAACCATCGTGCGCGCGTCGATGGGAGAGTACCCCCAGGTCGATCCCGAGTACGTGGTACAGCAAGACCCCCAGGTGGTGCTGCTGATGGACGCACCGTACGGCCAGACCCTCGCTGCCGCGGAGGCACGGCCGGGCTGGGCGGGGCTCCGCGCAGTGAAGGACGGCCGCGTGGTGGCGCTCGATCACCAACAGGTCGACCTGCTCAGCCGCGCCGGGCCGCGCATGGGCGACGCCGTGTTGTTGCTGGCCAGGCTCCTTCATCCGGATCGATTCTGAGCCGTGGCGCGCGTCCTGCACCGTACGGCAGCGCCCCCGGGCAGGGGCGTGGCGCCCGTGGTGGTCTCGCTGCTCGCGCTGGGCGTCGTGCTGGTCGCGGCGGCGTCGATCGGCAGCGTGAAGGTCGAGCCGGGAGCCCTGCTGTCGGCGGTGGCGGACGGCGTGCGGGGCCAGTTGCACGGCCCGCTCGACACCATCGTGTGGCAGCTCCGCTTGCCTCGCGTGATGCTGGCGGCGCTGGTGGGGGCGGCGCTTGCGCTGGCCGGCGCCGCTTTCCAGGGCGTGTTCCGGAACCCGCTGGCCGACCCCTACCTGCTGGGGGCCGCCAGCGGAGCGGGATTCGGTGCCAGCGCCGTTCTCGTGCTGGCGGGCAGCGTGCCCTGGCTCACCTGGCTGGGCGTGCCGGGTGCGGCGTTCGTGTGCGCGCTGGCGACCGTGGCCGTGGTCATGCTGCTGGCTCGGCGCGACGGCGGTCTCCCGGTCGTGTCGCTCATCCTGGCAGGCGTGGTCCTGGGCTCGAGCCTGAGCGCCGCCACCTCCTTCCTGATGCTGGCCGCGCGCGACCGCGCCGCCGGGATCCTGAGCTGGCTCCTGGGCAGCTTCGCCTTCGCCAGCTGGGAGCGCGTCCTCACCGTCGTCCCGCTCCTCGTGCCGGCCGCCGCGCTGCTCCTGCTGGCTGGCCGCGCTCTGGACGTGATGCAGCTCGGCGAGGAGTCGGCGGCTCAGCTCGGGGTGCCGGTCGAACGGGTGCGGCTGCTCCTGCTGGCCGCCGCGACGCTGGCGACCGCCGCCGCGGTCGCGGTGGCCGGCGTGATCGGCTTCGTGGGTCTGGTGGTGCCGCACGCCGTGCGGCTTGCGTTCGGGCCCCGGCACGTTCGGTTGCTGCCCCTGTCGGCCGTGTGGGGAGCGGCCTTCCTGGTCCTCGCCGATCTGTGCGCACGGACCGTGCTGGCGCCCGCCGAGCTCCCCGTCGGCATCGTCACGGCCCTGGTGGGCGGCCCCTTCTTCCTGTTCCTGCTCAGGAAGCAACGCACCCCGTGAGGCGGCCGTGAGTATCGAGGTGCGCGAGGTCTACGCCGGGTACGGGGGGCGCGACGTGCTCTCGGCCTGCGACGTGCGGCTCGAGCCCGGCGAGGTGCTCGGCGTGATCGGGCCGAACGGAGCCGGCAAGTCGACGCTGGTGCGGGTGTTGACGCGTCGGCTGGTGCCGCGCGCCGGTCGCGTGTCGGTCGACGGACGCCCGCTCGCGCGGTACGGGCGGCTCGACCTGGCCCGTGCCCTGGCCGTGGTCCCGCAGGTGCCGGAGCTGCCCGCTGGTTACACCGTGCGCGACCTGGTCGCGATGGGGCGCACGCCCCACCTGGGGCTCCTTCGTGCGGAACGCGAGGAGGACCGGCGGGCGGTCGAGCGGGCCCTGCGGGCTACCGACACCGCCGCCCTGGCACGTCGCGACGCCACCCGGCTCTCCGGCGGCGAGCGGCAGCGCGTCGTCCTGGCCCGGGCGATCGCTCAAGAGCCGCGCTACCTGCTGCTGGACGAACCGACCAACCATCTCGACCTGCGCTACCAGGTCGAGATGCTCGCCTACACCAGGCGCGAGGTCGAACGGGGTGTCGGCGCCCTGGTCGTGCTCCACGATCTCAACCTGGCGGCCCGTTTCTGCGACCGGCTGGCGGTGCTTCAGGGCGGCCTCGTGGTGGCCCAGGGCGCACCCGAACAGGTTCTCACCGAAGCGCTCGTGTCCCGCGTCTATGAGACGGAAGTGGACGTGCATGTGGTCGATTCCCGGCCGATGATCCTCCCGCGGCTTCCGAGGCGCCCGGGCTCGCTCGAGTCGTGAGCGGCGCCGCCTCCGCGCCGGATCAGGCGGCGCTGGGCGGGTCGAAGCGCTCCCGGACCCGGACGGCGAGACGGTAGAAGTCCACCAGGCCCTCGGTGGCCGAGCGCCAGTCGAAACGCTCCATCTCTCGCCGCGCGGCGGCGCCGAGGCGCTTGCGGAGCGCGGCGTCGGTCAGCAAGGTGCTGAGCTTCTCGGTGAGGTCGCCGAGGTCGCCGGGGGTGAACATGAGGCCGGTTTCGCCGTCGCGGATCACGTCCGGGATGCCGCCGGCGCGGGCCCCCACGGCCGGGACTCCGGACGCCATCGCCTCCATCGCTACGAAGCCGAGCGTTTCGGTATCCGAAGGGAACGCGAACACGTCGGCGGAAGCGTACGCCGCCGCCAGCTCCGAGCCGGACATGTAGCCGGTGAAGACGGTGCGCGTGTCCTTGAAGCGCTCTCGCAGCACGGATTCGGCCGGGCCCGATCCCACCAGCGCCAGCCGCACGTCGGGGAGCTGGGTGACGGGGGCGTACAGCCAGTCGAGTCGCTTCTCGAACGACAGGCGGCCGACGTACACCATCAGCGGCGCGTCGGGGTGTCCACCGGTGAGGCGAACGCGCATGGCGTGCGAGCGCTTGTCCGGGTGGTACAGATCGGTGTCTACCGCCTTAGGCCACAGCCGCACGCGACGGATGCCCAGGCCCCGCGCCGAGTTGACCATCGGCACGCTCGTACAGAGGTTGACGTGGGCCTGGTTGTGGACGTCGCGCAGGAAGATGCGCGACGGTTCGGACAGGAAGCGGAGACGCAGGGCTTCGGCGTACTGGGTGACGTCGGTGTGGTAGCTGGCGAGCAGCGGCAGGTTGCGTTGCTTGGCGATGGCGGTGCCCCACAGGCCGAGCACCACCGGGTTGATGACGTGGACGATGTCCGGTTGGAAGCGATCGAGCTCCCGGCCCAGCCGCGGTCGGGGGAGGCCCAGGAAGAGCTCCGGGTACCAGGGTTTGAAGGGGACGCCGGGCACGCGCACGACCCGGTGGCCGGCGTACGCCTCCGGAGGGTTGTGGGGGGCGAAGATCAGCGCCTCGTGCCCCAACTGCCCGAGCTGCTCGAGGGTGCGTACGAGGCGGGTGACCACCCCGTCGATCTTGGGCAGGAAGGTTTCCGTGAAGAAGGCGATGCGCATGGTGGGTGAAGCGGGCGCGCCGCGGCGTCCGGTGGCCGGGTCCGGTTTGCCGGGGCGTTATGCCTCTTCCGGAGTCTTTCTGTTGGTGTGGGGTGTTCCGGCTTGTTGTTGGCGGGTCCAGGTGCTGGTGCAGGGGATCTTGTCGAGGTTGGCGCGCTGCCGGTATTTCTTGGCGATGGTGGTGACTTCTTCGAGGAGGCCTTGTTCGAGGGTGGTGGGCTTCAGGCCGAGGTCGAGGAAGAGGTCGTTCTTGACGTGGAGTTCGTTCTCGGGGTCTTCCTTGCGGGGGTTGGGGACGTTCTCGATGGTGGCGCCGGTCTGTTTTGCGACGAGTTGGGCGAGGTCGCGGACGCGGTGGGTTTCGGTCATCTGGTTGAGGATCTTGACGCGTTCGCCTTTGTCGGGGGGGTTCTCGAGCGCGAGTTGGAGGCACCTTACGGTGTCGCGGATGTGGATGAAGGCGCGGGTCTGTCCGCCGGTGCCGTGGACGGTGAGGGGGTAGTCGACGGCGGCTTGCATGAGGAAGCGGTTGAGGACGGTGCCGTAGTCGCCGTCGTAGTCGAAGCGGTTGATGAGGCGTTCGTCTTGGAGGGTGTCGGGGGTGTTGGTGCCCCAGACGATGCCCTGGTGGAGGTCGGTGATGCGCAGGCCGTCGTTCTTGGCGTAGTAGGCGAAGAAGAGTTGGTCCTGGGTCTTGGTGAGGTGGTAGATGCTGCCGGGGTTGGGGGGGTAGAGGATTTCTTGTTGGACTTTGGTGCCTTCGTCGGTGGTGACTTCGATGGGGAGGTAGCCTTCGGGGATCTTCATGCCGGCGGTGCCGTAGCCGTAGACGCCCATGGTGCCGAGGTGGATGAGGTGGGTGTCGGTGTTGGCTTCGACGATGGCGGCGAGGGTGTTGTGGGTGGCGTTGAGGTTGTTGTTGACGGTGTAGCGCTTGTGGGCGCTGCTTTTCATGCTGTAGGGGGCGGCGCGTTGTTCGGCGAAGTGGATGATGGTGTCGGGCTGCTCGTCCTGGATGAGGGTGAGGAGCCGGTGGTAGTTGTCGGCGACGTCGAGGCGTTCGTAGTGGATGTCGCGGCCGCTGACTTGTTTCCAGGCCTTGAGGCGCTCTCCCATGGGTTGGATGGGGGTGAGGCTGCCGGCTTCGAGTTCGTTGTCGATGTTGCGGCGGCTGAGGTTGTCGATGATGGTGATGTCGTGGCCGAGCTTGCTGAGGTGGAGGCTGGTGGGCCAGCCGCAGAAGCCGTCACCGCCGAGAACGAAAACCTTCATGGGGTACCTCCGGGCGTCGGGACGGACGCTCGGCCGCTATCGGCCTGTGGGTCGCCCCGGCGAAGCGTCGAGTCGGTTCCGGGGCCACACATCGCCCTGGTCCGCGGTTCGTGCGGAACCCCGCGAGAGCAGGCCGTGGATGGTGCCCTAGGGCCCCCGGGGGTGACGCCTGCGAGTCCCTGGGAGTGTACCACCGGGCTCCCCCCGCCCGGGTCCGGTCGAGCGTGGCCGCGGCGGGTGCCGTATGCGCCCGGGCGCGGTACGCTTCCAGACGTGGCGCGGGACCGGGACGAGAGCTTCCATGCCCTGTTGACGGGGCTCGAGAGCTACGAGGATCAGGTCGCCTCGTACGCCTTCTATCCGCCGCGTAGCGGGCGCACCGCGGTCGACGACAGCGGTCGCTATGCGGCGCGGCTCGCAACGCTCGGGTTGAAGCCGTACCTGCATCAAGCACGCGCCCTGGCCCTCGTGGAGGCACGGCACAACGTGGTGGTGGCGACGCCGACGGCATCGGGGAAGTCGCTGGTGTACCAGCTCCCCACGCTGGAAGCTGCCGCGGAGGGCGGCACCAGCCTGTACCTGTATCCGACCAAGGCGCTGGCGCACGACCAGCTGGGCCGCCTCCGGACCATGGCGGAGCGTCTCGGACTCGAGCTCGGCGGGCGCAGCATCGCCACCTACGACGGCGATACGCCGTCCTCGATCCGGGCGGGGGTGCGCGACGACGTGGGCTGCGCGCTGACCAATCCCGACATGCTGCACTACGGCGTCTTGCCCTACCACGCGCGCTGGGCGCGCTTCCTGGGGAGGCTCGACACCATCGTGCTCGACGAGCTGCACAGCTACCGCGGCGTACTCGGCACTCACGTCGCCAACATCGTGCGGCGCTTGCTGAGGATCGCCCGGCACTACGGAGCGGCGCCGCGACTGATCGCGGCCAGCGCCACCATCGGCAACCCGCTCGACCACGCGACGGCGCTGAGTGGCGAGCCGTTCGAGCTCATCGAGGAGGACGACGCCCCGCGCGGCGCCCGCGAGTTCATCCTGTGGCGCCCGGCACAGGTCGGCGGTGGGCCCGGCGCGGCCACGAGACGCCGCAGCGCCACGACCGAAGCGGCGGAGTTGGCGGCTGCTTTCGTGCGGCGCGACGTCAAGAGCATCTTCTTCTGCAACTCCCGCAAGGTCGCCGAGCTGCTGCGGCGCTACGCCAGCGGCCACCTCCGCGGTGAAGAGGTGCCGCTGCTCCAGAGCTACCGCGCCGGCTACAGTCCCGAGGACCGACGTCTGATCGAGCAGGGCTTCAAGCGCGGCGACATCCGGGTGCTGACGGCCACTAGCGCGCTGGAGCTGGGGATGGACATCGGCGGTGTGGACGCCGTGGTGCTGGTGGGCTACCCGGGTTCGAAGATGGCGCTGTGGCAACGCTCCGGTCGAGCGGGGCGCGAGGGACGCCGCGCCCTGACGCTGCTGATCCCGGGCAACGATCCGCTCGACGAGTACTACCTCCACCATCCCGACCTGCTCACCGAGGGGCGGATCGAGGACGCCGTCGCCGATCCGTTCAACAGCGAGCTCCACCCACTCCATGTCGCCTGCGCGGCGGCCGAGCGCCCGCTGCGCGACGATGAGCGCGGCGTGGTCGATCCGTCGCTCGAGCTGGCGAGCGTGACGGGGCTGCACCGCATCGAGGGTGGCTGGACCCACATGGGGCGCTATCCCCATCGGCGGGTGCGCATCCGTGGCAGCGGCGACCGCATGGTCCGTCTCAAGGACGCCACCGGGCACTCCCTGGGCACCGCCGACCTGGCCACCGCGCTGCGCGAGCTGCACCCGGGCGCGGTCTACCTGCACCAGGGCGAGCCCTACCTGGTCGTCCGGCTCGACCTGGACCGGGGCCTGGCGGAGCTGCTCCCGCACATCGAGGACTACTACACACAGCCCCGGTCCGAGACCGATATCGAAGTGTTGCCGGGCGTCGCGGACCGCGTCGAGCGCGTCGAGGCCCCAGGCGACATCCGGGTGGGCCGCGTGCGCGTCAGCACCGCGATCACGAGTTTCGTGCGCAAGCGCTACCTGTCCGGGCAAGTCCTCGAAGAACGCGCGCTCGATCTCCCGGAGCTGAGCTATCCGACGCAGGCGCTGTGGTTCAGCGCCCGCGCGGTCGAGGACGCGGTCCGTCCCGACGAGCTCCCGGGAGCGTTGCACGCGCTCGAGCACACCCTCATCGGGCTGCTGCCCGCCTTCGTGCTGTGTGAACGCGCCGACGTCGGTGGTGTGTCCTACCCGCTCTATCCTCCCACCGGGGAGAGCACCGTATTCATCTACGACGGTTACCCCGGCGGCGTGGGCTACGCCCGGGCAGGGGCCTCCCAGTTCGTTGCCTGGCTGACCGCCGCGCGTGACCTGCTCCGGGACTGCCCGTGCGAGAGCGGCTGCCCCCGTTGCGTGCTGTCGCCGAAGTGCGGGAACGGCAACCAGTTCCTTGACAAGGGCGCTGCGCGGAAGCTTGCCGACGCGCTGCTGTTGCGCCTGCAGGTCTCCGCCGCGATCCCCGCTCAGGCCTGATGGACCGGCCCGCCCTCCGGCGGCCTCCGGGACGCGGCGGCGCGTGCTAGACTTCGCAGCCGTGCGGGTCGGATTCGTCACTCAACTGCTGTGGTCGCGTTACGGCGCTCTCTGGATGCGCCTGGTGCGCGATGCCGGCGCCGAGGGTCGGGTCGCCGGCGCCGACGGTGTCCGGGAGGCGCTGCGCGATCCCCGACTGGCGGCCGTCACGCCGATCGTCTTCCGGCTGGCGGCGGCGCAGGCCGTGGCGCTGGGGGACGCCGATGTACTGCTGGTGCCGGACCTGCACGCCGGTACTCGCGGCGACGACGCCGTTGCCGGACGCCTCGCGCGTGGCGCCGGCGCCGACCCCTGGATCGCCGACTTCCCGGACGCGCTGAGGACGGCGATCGCCGGTCTGCCCCCGCTGGTGTCGGTGCCCGCCTCGCTCGGCCCGGGCATCGAGGGAACGGTCGTCACTGCACTGCAGAACCTGCTTCACGACGCGCATGCCGTACGCCGCATCTGGGCGCGGCGTCGGGCCGAAGCGCGACCGCCGCGGCCGCGGCCGCCTCGGTGGACGCTGGTCCCCGGTGAGCGGCGGACGGTTGGCCTCCTCGGCCAGCCCTGGCTCCTCAGTGACGGGCTTGCCGAGCTTGCGGCAGACGAGGGAGACCACGTCGTGGCCCAGCATCGCCTCGATCCGGTGCAGCTCCGCGAGGAGGCCTCGCGCCTCGACGAGAGGCTGGCGCCGACCGATGCCGAGGTGCTGGGGGCAGCCCGGTTGTTCGACCGGCGCGGCGGCGTGAGCCAGGTGCGCTTCCTGGCCGACCGCGGCTCGGGCGCCGATGCCTGGCTGGCGGACCGGCTGCGTGCGCTGCTCCGCAAGCCGCTCGAGGTTCGTTATCTCCAGGACGTCCTGGGGGACGCCGATCCGGTCGACACGCTGTTGGTGACGCCGGTAGACTGACCCGTGGCGGTCCTCCTGATGGTCGTCGTGCTCGGTGTGGTCGCCGTCAACGCCTTCGGTGCGTGGGCGGTGAGCCGTCGCAAGCCGCGCGTGGCGCGGCTGTTCCTGCTGAGCGCGGTGGTCCTCGTGGTGGCTGCGGTTGCCCTGGGGTACGGGCTGCGCTTCGCCTCCTGGATCCTCGCGGTCGGTCTCGCCCTGACCTGGCTCACTTCCTACCTCAACGCGCGCTGGGTGCTCGGTCGGGTGGTGTGGCGCTTCCACGCCCTGCGGGCGGTCGCGATGGTGGCCCTACTGGTCCTCGCCGTCGCCGTCTTGCGTTGAACGGGCGCACGGTCCCGCGTGCGGCGGCGCCTCAGAACGCGCTGGTGCCCGTGATCTCCCGGCCCAGCACCAGCGTGTGCACCGTGTCCGTGCCCTCGTACGTGGCCACCGTCTCGAGGTTCAGCATGTGACGGATGCTGGCGTACTCGGTCGTGATGCCGTTGCCGCCCAGCAGGTCGCGGGCCGCTCGCGCCACGGCCAGCGCCGTGCGGACGTTGTCGCGCTTGGCGAGCGAGACCCGCGACGGGCGATCGCCCCCCTGCTCCTTGAGACGCCCCAGCCGGTAGGCCAGCAGACTCCCCTTGGTGATGCCCGCCAGCATGTCGGCCAGTCGCTCCTGCACGATCTGCTTGGCGGCGAGTGGCTCGCCGAAGCTGGGGCGGTCTGCGACGTAGGCGGTCGCCTCGTCGAAGCACGCCTGCGCCGCGCCGAGCACACCGTAGGCGATCCCGAAACGGGCCTGGTTGAGGCAACTCAGCGCGCCCTTCAGGCCGGTCACCTCGAGCTTGTCGGTGGCCGGCACGACGACGTCGTCGAAGTAGAGCTCAGACGTCACGGAGGCACGCATGGAGGCCTTGGTCTTGATGTCGAGTGCCTGGAAGCCCTCGGCCGTGGTGTCCACGGCGAACCCGAGGATCTCCCCGGAGTCCTCGTCGCGCGCCCATACGACGGCCACCTGCGCCCGCGAGCCGTTGGTGATCCAGCGCTTCACGCCGTTGAGGACGTATTCGTCGCCGACCTTGCGCACGCGCGTGCGCATCGCGCCGGGATCGCTCCCCGCGTCCGGCTCGGTGAGCCCGAAGCAGCCGACAGCCTCGCCGCTAGCGAGCGGCGGCAGCCAACGCTTGCGTAGCGCCTCGGACCCGTAACGGTGGATGGGGTACATCACGAGGCTCGATTGCACGCTGACGAACGAACGCATGCCCGAGTCGGCGTACTCGAGCTCGCGGTTGATGAGGCCGTAGGCCGTGTAGGAGGCCTCCGAGCCGCCGTAGCTCTCGGGTAGCGTGACGCCCAGCATGCCGAGCTCTCCGAAGCGGCGGGGAAGATCGGTGGGGAAGGCGTCCTCCCGCCACCAGTCGGCGACGTTGGGAACGATCTCGCTTCGGATGAAGTCCCGGACGCTGTCCCGGATCATGCGCTCTTCAGGGCTGTAGAGCGCGTCGAGATCGTAGAAATCTTCCAGAGACACGGCCGAGGCCGACGTAGCGCGGGTGGTCATCGTTCCTCCAGGTCGGGGTGTCAGGCGGTGGCCGCTCAGCCGTCGCCGAAAAGCTTCTTGAGGGCGTCTTCCTTGCTGGTACGTTGCACGACAGCGTAGCGGGTGCCTTCGAGGCTGAGACGTCCCTGGTCGACCAGGGACGTCAGGGACGACTCGATGGTGTCGACGGCCAGCTCTTCGAAGTGCCTCTCGTCGATGGAGCGCTGCACCTCGCGGAGCGTCGCACCCTTCACGCCCGACAACTCCACGGCCTCGAATACCCAATCGTCCACCGTCATGCGTCAGTGTACGCCGCTGCGCCGCCCTCTCCCCGGGCATCCCGGGGGGAGGTACGTAAACAGGTCGCTCAGCGGTAGATGCTGCCCTGGGGGCCGTCGTCCTCCGCGCTCCGGTAGGCCTCTACCGTACCGCCGGAGACTTCGCCCCACGCGGCGTCGTCGTCCATGTGGATGACCTTGACGGGACAGGCGCGCACGCAGGCGTCGCAGTCGACGCAGCGCTCGGGTTCGAGACGAAGGACCGGCCGACCGCCGTCGTCGGGCTCGAAGTCTCGAGAGAAGGCGTCGGTGGGGCACACGCGCGTGCAGACGGGGCACATGATGCAGCCGTCGTCGACCCGTGGCAGGCGCCACGGCACGCGGTCCTCGGGTTGCGGACGCGCGAGCTCGAGCACCCGGTAGCGTCGCGTGAGCTCGCGCGGCAGCGGTGTGGGCTCGTCGGGATCGTCCGGCACCCGAAGCAGAGTCTCCAGCGGGGCCAGCGCCCCCGCCGCCGAGCGCCGCACGTTGCGCAGGCCTCCCGTCAGCAGGGCACGGCGGCTGACGCCTGCCGGTGCCCGGTCCTGCTCGAGGCTGTCACGCTGCTCCACCCGCACGGTGATGGTCCGGTCGTGCTGAGCGACCAGCGCCTTGGCGTCGTCCACCGCGGCGGCCAGACCCTCCAGGATCTTCGGGACGCCGATCGGGCAGTCGGCGCAGTCGCCGTGCGCCAGCGTCACGTCGCCGTGCCGGGCCGCGAGGCGCACGACATCGGTCGCCTGCAGGCGACCGAGGCAGAGCACGCTCTGCGCGCTCCCCTCGACCTGCGAACAGCGTAGCGACGTTCCCGGCTCGTAGCTCACGCGCGGCTCGAGCGCCTGCGAAGGGCATACCTGCACGCACAACCCGCACCCCGTGCAGTCCACCGGGTCGATCTCCACCTCGCGCCCCAGCTTCACGGCGTAGTGCGGACACGCGGCGACGCACGCGTGGCAGGCGGTGCTCGACTGCGTGACGGCGATGCATCGGTCCGCGCTGTAGCTGGGCGCCACGTTGGTGGCCTTCAGCACGAAATTGAGGAGGTCGTCGAACCCCGGCATCCGAAAGGCCTCCTAGAAACCGTACACTTCGTGTCGCTTCTCGGAGAGTTTGCTGTGGTAGCCCGTGTCCTCCAAGTAGCGGTCGAAGGTCTCGAAATCCACCTGCTGCTTCTGGTCCGACAGCGCCACCGCCGGGTTGGGGTGCACCTCGATCATGATGCCGTCGGCCCCGATCGCCAGGCCCGCCTTGGTCAGCGGCACCAGCAGGTCGCGCCGGCCGCCCGAGTGCGTGACGTCGACCAGCACCGGCAGGTGGGTCTCGAGCTTGGCCAGGGCGACGGCCGACACGTCCAGCGTGTTGCGCGTGTAGCGCTCGAAGGTGCGGATGCCGCGCTCGCACAGCACCACATTGGGGTTGCCCTCGTTGAGCAGGTACTCGGCGGCCATCACCCACTCCTCGACCGTGGCCGAGAGGCCGCGCTTGAGCAACACCGGCTTGCGGCTGCGCCCCGCGGCCTTCAGGAGCGTGAAGTTCTGCATGTTGCGGGCGCCGATCTGCAGCATGTCAACGTAGTCCTCGAACATCGGCAGATGCTCGGCGTCCATGATCTCGCTCACGAACGCGAGACCGTGACGGTCACAGGCCTGGCGCGCGAGGCGAAGCCCCTCCTCGCCCAGGCCCTGGAAGCTGTAGGGGTCGGTGCGGGGCTTGAAGGCGCCGCCGCGGAACAGGCTCACGCCCTGCGCTGCCACGTGCGCCGCAACGGCCTCCACCTGCGCGGCCGACTCGACGGCGCACGGGCCGGCGATCAGCACGGGAGAGTGCTTGCCGCCGATCGGTACGTCGCCGACCCGTACGACCGTGTCGCCATCGTGGGCGCGGCGCGAGGTGAGGTAGTGCCGCTTCTCCTGCGTCTCCTCGAGCTGCATGCTCGCCTGGAACACTTGCTTGAACAGGCTCTTGACGGCGGCGTCGGAGAACGGACCTTCGTTGGCCGCGGTGAGAGCTTCGAGCATCTCCTGCTCGCGCACCGGGTCGTAGTGCGACAGCCCCATGGCGCTCTGCAGCTCACCGATGTCCTCGGCGAGCGCGGCGCGCTGCGACAGAAGGTCCAGGATCCTCAGGTTGAGATCGTCAATTCGGGCTCGTAGGCTCTGGATCTTCCCGTCCATACCCCATCCTACGCTGCGAGAAGTGCACCACCCAGATCGTGAGCTCGTACAGCACGATGAGCGGAACCGCGACCAGGGAGAGGTTGAAGGGATCGCCGGTGGGGGTGATCACGGCGGCGAACACCAGCCCGATGACGATGGCGTAGCGCCGGTTCTGCGAAAGCGGCCGCGAGCGCAGCACTCCGATACGCGCCAGCAGGTAGCCCAGCACCGGCATCTCGAACATGAGCCCGAAAACCCCCATCAGCATCAGGATGGTGGAGATGTAGCGGCCGATCGACAGCAGGCCGGTGGCGACCGACCCCAGGAAGCCCAGCAGGATCGGGATGGTGATGGGCAGCACCACGTAGTAGGCGAAGCCCACGCCGCACAGGAACGCCACCACCGCGAAGAAGATGAAGGGGACGGCGTAGCGGCGCTCCTGCCGGTAGAGGCCCGGGGCGATGAAGCCCCATATCTGGCCCAGGATGACGGGGAAGGCGATCACGAGCCCGAAGAAGCTGGCGATCTGCATCGAGACCGTGAACGGCTCGAGCACGCCGAAGTAACTGAGCGTGGTGTTGCCGGGCAGCGGGTTCTTGAGCCAGGTCAGCACCTGGAAGCGGAACACGAACGCCACGCCCGAGCCGACGATCCAGGCGGCGAACGTGATCAGGAGCCGCGTGCGGAGCTCCTCGAAGTGTTCGATCAGCGTCACAGGGATGTTGGAACCCAGAAAGACCCGCGGCCGCGCGCTTCACGCTCGCGGCCGTCATCGGGTGGGTGCGGGTTCAGGCGCCCTTCGGCTTGGTGTCGCCGTCCTCGGTGGACGCGGCGGTCACGGGGGCGACCTCCGGCTCCTTGGCTTCGGGCGCAGGGGCCGCAGGCGCGCTCGTGTTGGCCGGCTCGGCCTGCGCGGCGCCTTCCTGGGCGGCTGCCTTCGAAGGCTTGCTCTGCGGGTCCGGATCGTTCGCCTCGGACTCGAAGTCCTCCTTCATGTCCTTGACGCCTTTTCGGAACTCGCGGACGGACTGGCCGAGGCCCTTCGCCATCTCCGGCAGCCTGCGAGGCCCGAAGATCAGGAGAACGACCAACAAGATGATCAATAGCTCGGGAACGCCCAGCGACCCTATTCTCATGCGATTGCCTCCATCACGGGTAGCGTAGCATTGGTGGCCTTCGCACAAGGTGGTTTGGCGCGACGCTTGGCGTGCGCGGCGGTCATGGTCGCGCACGGTCCTCCGGACGCCGCCTCGCGGCCCGCAGCAGGCGCTGCGGGGTCGCCTGCCAGGGCGGCCCGGCCGCGCCGTTAGCAGCGTCACGAACGGCAATTTCTACCGTTGACAAGGGAAAATCGCGCGTGCTAACTTAGGCATTCGGACGTCAGCCCGGGCCCGGTCGGATCGGGAACGGAGCGCGTCGGTGAGGCCGTTCGAAACGCGGCGCGCCACCCTAGCTCAACCGGTAGAGCATCCGACTTGTAATCGGAAGGTTGTCGGTTCGACTCCGATGGGTGGCTCCACGACGCGGGCCTCGGCGTCCACGGTGCGGGTAGGTGCCCGAGTGGTTAAAGGGGACGGACTGTAAATCCGTTGGCTTTCGCCTACGCTGGTTCGAATCCAGCCCTGCCCACCAGGTGCGCGGTCGTCGCGGTCGCGCCGCCCGAGAGGGCGCGCCCGGTTTCGGGCGATTTGCGGGAGTAGCTCAGTTGGTAGAGCGTCAGCTTCCCAAGCTGAATGTCGCGGGTTCGAATCCCGTCTCCCGCTCCAAGCACGGTCCCGCGTGCAGGCACGCCGCACGCGTCGGCACGCCGGGACCGGGCGATCGACGGGGTCGAAGGCGGGCTCGTGTAGCTCAGTGGTAGAGCACTCCCTTGGTAAGGGAGAGGTCGACGGTTCAATCCCGTCCACGAGCTCCAAAGCGCGACCCCGAAGTCGAGTCGAGTCGCGCCTGCGGTGAGCAGGCCGGCTCGTTTCGGCTGGGAAAGGATAGAGCCATGGCTAAGGGTGTGTTTGAGCGTACGAAGCCGCATGTGAATGTGGGGACGATTGGGCATGTGGATCATGGGAAGACGACGTTGACGGCTGCGATTACGTTTGCGGCTGCGGCGGCGGATCCGAGTGTGGAGATTCAGGATTACGATCAGATTGATAAGGCGCCGGAGGAGAAGGCGCGGGGGATTACGATTAATACGGCGCATGTGGAGTATCAGACGGTTGCGCGGCATTATTCGCATGTGGATTGTCCGGGGCATGCGGATTATGTGAAGAACATGATTACGGGTGCTGCGCAGATGGATGGTGCGGTGTTGGTGGTGTCGGCTGCGGATGGGCCGATGCCGCAGACGCGTGAGCATATTTTGTTGGCGCGTCAGGTGGGGGTGCCGTCGATTGTGGTGTTTTTGAACAAGGTGGATATGGTGGATGATGAGGAGTTGTTGGAGTTGGTGGAGATGGAGGTGCGGGAGCTTTTGTCTTCGTATGAGTTTCCGGGGGATGAGATTCCGGTGGTGTCGGGGTCTGCGTTGAGGGCGTTGGAGGCGTTGCATGGGAATCCGAATATGCAGCGTGGTGAGGATGGGTGGGTGGATAAGATTTGGGAGTTGTTGGATGCGGTGGATTCGTATGTTCCGACGCCGGTTCGGGATACGGAGAAGCCGTTTTTGATGCCGGTGGAGGATGTGTTTACGATTACGGGTCGTGGGACGGTGGCTACGGGTCGTATTGAGCGTGGTGGGGTGAAGACGGGGGATGAGGTTGAGATTGTTGGGTCTTGGTGATACGCGGAAGACGGTGGTCACTGGGGTGGAGATGCATCGGAAGACGTTGTCGTCGGGGATGGCTGGGGATAATGTGGGGGTTTTGTTGCGGGGTGTGGGGCGTGAGGAGATTGAGCGGGGTCAGGTGTTGGCGAAGCCTGGTTCGATTACGCCGCATACGGTGTTTCGGGGGTCGGTGTATGTGTTGAAGAAGGAGGAGGGGGGGCGGCATTCGGCGTTTTTTTCTGGGTATCGGCCGCAGTTTTACTTTCGGACGACGGATGTGACGGGGGTGGTGTCGTTGCCGGAGGGTGTGGAGATGGTGATGCCTGGGGATAATGTGGAGCTTGCGGTGGAGTTGATTAAGCCGATTGCGATGGAGGAGGGGTTGCGGTTTGCGATTCGTGAGGGGGGTCGGACGGTCGGTGCGGGTGTCGTGACGGCCGTGACGAAGTAGTCTTCGCCTCTTTCTCGTGCCGGGGCCCGCTGCATCACCACGGCGGGGCCCCGACTCTGGTATGCTCTTTCGATTGGGAGACCATCATGGCCAGTGACGTCCGCATCAAACTGCTTCTCGAGTGCACCGAGTGCAAGCGCCGTAACTACACGACGCACAAGAACCGGCGCAACAGCCAGGGCAAGCTCGAGCTCCGCAAGTACTGCCCCTGGGATCGCAAGCACACCGCGCACCGTGAGGTGAAGGTCTAGGCCGGCCCGTATGTTCAAAGGATTCGTCAACTACCTGCGCAACTCACGCGCCGAGCTCGGTCGCGTCACCTGGCCCACCCGTAAGGAAGTGCTTCAGGCGACCGAAGCGACGCTGTTGTTCGTGGTGCTTACGGCGCTCTTCCTGCTCATCGCGGACGCCACGTTGGGGAACCTCATTGGCCTCCTCACCTGAGGTCGACGCCCCACCCCGTCGCCGCGGCCAGGGTTCCGGCGCGGGGGCTCACGAGACGAGGTATGGACCCGAATGAGCATCGAGTGGTACGCCGTCCACACCTATGTGGGCCACGAGGAGAAGGTGAAGGAGAACGTGATGAGTCGGGCGAAGTCGCTCGGCATTGCGGAGTGCATCTACCAGGTGGTCGTGCCCACCGAGGAGACGGTGGAGCACGCGGGCGGCGGCAAGAAAGAAGTCGTCAAGCGCAAGCTCTTTCCCGGATATATCTTCGTGCAGATGGATCTCGGCGACAATCCCGACGAGCCCAACGAGGCATGGGAAGTCGTGCGCTACACGCCCGGCGTGACCGGTTTCGTGGGCACGGCGACGCGTGCGGTGCCGCTCTCCCCGGAAGAGGAGCTGCGGATGCTCGGCACGCTGGGCATCACCGGCTCGCGGGAAGCGCCCAAGATCAAGATCACCTTCAACGTCGGCGACATGGTCCAGGTCACGGCCGGCCCCTTCGCCGACTTCACAGGTGTCGTCTCGGAGGTCAACCCCGAGCGCGGCAAGGTCAAGGTACTTGTCTCGATCTTCGGCCGGGAGACCCCGGTCGAGCTCGACTACTCTCAGGTCGTCAGGGCGTGAGCGTGACCTCCCGTCACGATAGCGCGATGCCGAAGGCATCGCCCGGGATGCCTTCGGCATCCCGCGCCCTCACGGAGCGTTCGAACCCCGCAGCGGGCCATGCCGGCGGGGGAGCTTAGGAGGAATCATGGCCAAGAAGATCGCGGGTATCGTGAAGCTCCAACTGCCCGCCGGAGGCGCCACGCCGGCGCCGCCGGTCGGCCCTGCGTTGGGGCAGTACGGTGCCAACATCATGCAGTTCGTGAAGGAGTACAACGCCACCACGGCCTCCCAGGCCGGCGCGGTGATTCCGGTCGAGATCACCATCTTCGCCGACCGCTCCTTCACGTTCATCACCAAGACGCCGCCGGCCAGCTACCTCATCAAGAAGGCGGCCGGGATCGACAGCGGCTCCGGTGAGCCGCACAAGGTGAAGGTCGGCAAGATCAGCTGGCAGCAATGCCTTGAGTTGGGCGAGCAGAAGATGACCGACCTGAACGCGGGCAGCCCCGAGGCTGCGGCGCGTATCATCGCCGGTACGGCGCGCTCGATGGGCGTCACCGTGGAGGGAGCGCCGACCGATGGCTAGACGTGGCAAGCGCTACCGCGAGCTCGAGAAGCGCGTCGATCGCGCCCAGCTCTACGCCCCCGATGAGGCGGCGGCGCTGGTGAAGGAACTCGCCACGGCGAAGTTCGACGAGACGGTCGAGGCGCACTTCCGGCTCGGCGTCGACCCCAAGAAGTCCGATCAGACGGTGCGCGGCACCGTGGCTCTTCCGCACGGCACCGGCAAGACCGTCCGGGTGATCGCCATCACCCAGGGCGACAAGGTGGCGGAGGCGGAGGGCGCCGGCGCCGACGTCGTCGGCGGGGAGGATCTCATCCAGCGGATCGTCGACGGCTGGATGGATTTCGACGCCGTGGTCGCCACCCCGGACATGATGGCGCAAGTCGGGGGCAAGCTGGGCCGCGTGCTCGGCCCCCGCGGGCTGCTCCCGAACCCCAAGGCGGGCACCGTAGGCCCGAACATCGGCGATATCGTCGGTGCTTTGAAGGCCGGCCAGATCGAGTTCCGCGCCGACAAGACGGGTGTGGTGCACGCGCCCATCGGCAAGGCTAGCTTCGACACGGACAAGCTCGCGGAGAACCTCTCCGCGCTTCGTACGGCGTTGGATGCGGCGAAGCCCGACGCGGCGCGGGGCCAGTACGTCCGTACCGTCCACCTCAGCTCGACCATGGGCCCCAGTGTCCGGGTCGCCCTGTAGGGCGGTTGCATTCACGGCATCCCGGTGCGTAGCGGTTGCGATGCACCTCTGGCGTTGGAGACAGCAGGGGCCTGCCAGGCTTAAAGATCCTGCCGAGGCGTTCAAGGTTGCCAGTTTCGGCTCGTTTCGAGACGAACAGCGTGACCCCGCTGCGCTTCGCGGCACGCGCCCTTCGATAGCGGCCCCCTGGGGCCGCGGGCGCACGTTCTAGACAAGGTGAGAGGGTTCCATGGCCAACCCAAGGAACGAGGCGTCCGTTCGCGAGCTGCATGGTCTGCTCGACGACGTTAAGACGTTCTTCCTGGTGGACTACCAGGGGCTCTCCGCTGGTGAGCTCGGCCGGCTGCGCGCTTCGGTGCGCGCGTCGGGCGGGCGCATCCTGGTCGCCAAGAACACCCTCATCGACGTCGTGCTCAAGCAGCAAGGCGTCGAGGGGTTCAGCGACACGCTCACGGGTCCGACGGCCCTGGTGCTCGTCGGCGAGGACCCGGTGGCGCCTCTGAAGGCGATCGCCGACTTCGCGAAGGACCACCCAAGGGACCTGCCCAAAGGCAAGGGCGGGCTCCTGCAGGGAGGCATCGTGAGCGCGGATGCCCTCGACCGCATCGCCAAACTGCCGTCGCGGCAGCAGCTGCAGAGCGAATTGCTCGGCACGCTGCTCGCGCCGCTGCAGCAACTGGTGGGCGTGTTGGAGGGACCACAGCGGAACCTGGTATCCGTCATGCAGAACTACAGCGAGAAAGTGAAGGAGGAACAGTAGATGGCGTTCGACAAGGAAGCGATGGTGGAACAGCTCAGTGGCCTGACGGTGCTGGAGCTGGTGGATCTGGTGGATGCCCTGAAGGAGAAGTGGGGCGTCGAAGCTGCTGCCGCGATGCCGGCAGGGATGATGGCGGCCGCGCCGGCCGCCGCCGAAGCTGAGGCCGAGGAGCAGACCGAGTTCACGGTCAGCATCAAGTCGGCGGGCGACAAGAAGCTGCAGGTCATCAAGGAAGTCCGCGCGATCACGAGTCTGGGTCTGAAGGAAGCCAAGGACCTGGTCGAGGCCGGCGGCGTCGTGAAGGAGAGCGTCGGCAAGGACGAGGCCGACGAGATCAAGGGCAAGCTGGAAGCCGCGGGCGCCACCGTCGAGGTCAAGTAACGCGCTTTGCGCGCCGGATGCACGGAGGGCCCGCGCACGCGGGCCGTCCAGAAGGAGACGCCCAGGCGTGTGGCGACCGTACTCGGGTCGTCGCACGCCGGAGGGCGTATCGACGGGTCCGTTCGGGCATGGCAGGCGACGTGACTGGGAGCCGCGAAGCGGTAGGATGCGAATTCGTGGTTTCAGGCCCGCTAGCGGGGAGATCGGTCGGAGTCGGTACGAAAGACAGGTTGGCAGGTCACAGCGAGACGGGTTGGATGCTGCGTCCCGGACGAACCTCACGGTTCGAAGAGGCGGCGAGCGCGCGATGCGATGCCGCGGCCGGGCCGCCCGACACGTTCTCCCGATGGGACACGGTATTTTGAGTCAGGGGATTCGTACTTGACGTCGAACGTTTCTGTACGGCAAGGCGTACCGGGAGACCGCACGCGGCCCTCCCGCGATGCGCTTTGTCGCGTCACGGCTTGAACGGCACACGCGGCGTCGGCCGCGTAGACGCTCCGGGCGACACGGCTTCGAGCGAAGGGGTGAAGATGCGCGAGATTCGGACCTTCGGCAGGATCAAGGAAGTCATTGATCTTCCGAACCTCACCAACGTCCAGATTAAGTCATACGAGACGTTCCTGCAACGGGGCGTCGCGCCGTCCATGCGGGAGAACGTGGGTCTGCAGGCGGCCTTCAAAGAGGTCTTCCCGATCGACGAGACCGAGCGCGGACGGCAGACCGGGCTGGTGCTCGACTTCCTCGAGTACACGCTCGAGGAGCCCGAGTACGGGCCGGAGGAGTGCCGCGAGAAGGACCTCAGCTATCACGCCGGGCTGTTCGCGAAGCTGCAGCTCGTGCACAAGGACACCGGCCTGATCAAGGAGGACCAGGTGTTCCTGGGCGATCTGCCGCTGATGACGGAGGACGGCTCCTTCGTGATCAACGGGGCCGATCGCGTGATCGTCTCGCAGATCCACCGCAGCCCTGGCGTGTACTTCACCAGCTCGGTGAAGGGTACCAGCCGCTCGCTCACGGCCAGCATCATCCCCATGCCGAAGCGCGGGCCCTGGATCGAGATCGAGTTCGACAACTCCGACATCCTATGGATGAAGGTCAACAAGCGCAAGTTCCCCTTCACCCTGCTGCTGAGGGTGCTGGGCTACGGCGACCAGCAGATCCGGGAGCTGTTCGCTGGAAGCGAGCACCTGGTGGAACCGACCCTGGCGTCGGAGGAAGCCACCGGGGTCACCCCCGACGAGGCGCTGCTGCGTCTGTTCACGGTGCTCCGTCCGGGCGATCCGCCCAAGGTCGACAAGGCCACCAACTACTTGTTCAGCCTGCTGGCCGACCCGCGCCGCTACGATCTCGGCGATGCCGGGCGCTTCAAGATCAACAGCAAGCTCCAGCTCGAGTACGCTTCCAATACGCTGCTCGGCTTCGAGGACGGACGCTTCGTCGATCACGGGCTGGTGCCGACCATCCAGTACCTGGTGCGCCTGCAGGCGGGTGAGGAGGGCTACCAGGAGGACGACATCGACCACCTGGGAAACCGCCGCATCCGTACGGTGGGCGAGCTCGTGGCCGATCAGATCCGCGTCGGCCTGGGCCGCATGGCGCGGGGCGTTCGCGAGCGCATGCTGCTCGGCAACCCCGATGCAGCCACCCCACAGAAGCTCGTGAACAACCGGCCGATCGTCGCCGCGCTGCGCGAGTTCTTCGGGCGGAGCCAGCTCAGCCAGTTCAAGGACCAGGTGAACCCACTCTCCGAGCTGCGCCACAAGCGCCGCATCTCGGCGCTCGGCCCCGGCGGCCTCACCCGCGAGCGGGCGGGCTTCGACGTGCGCGACGTCCACCGCACGCACTACGGCCGCATCTGCCCGATCGAGACGCCGGAAGGCGCCAACATCGGATTGATCACCTCGCTGGCGAGCTTCGCGCGCGTCAACGATCTCGGCTTCATCGAGGCTCCGTACCGCAAGGTGCTCAAGGGCCGGGTCACCGACGAGGTCGTCTACATGACGGCGCACGAGGAGGACCACTACATCGTGGCTCAGGCGAACACGCCACTGGGCGACGACGGGACCTTCACGACCGACACCGTCGTGGCCCGCAAGCTGGGCGACCCGGTGTTCGCCGAGCCCGGCGAGGTCGACTTCATGGACGTGTCCCCGAAGCAGATCATCTCGGTGCCCACCTCGCTGATCCCCTTCCTGGAGCACGACGACGCCAACCGCGCTCTCATGGGCTCGAACATGCAGTCGCAGGCGGTGCCGCTCATCCGGTCCGACGCCCCCTTCGTGGGCACGGGCGTCGAGGAGCGCGTCTCCCGTGACTCGGGCACCGTTCTGCTGGCGACCGAAGCGGGCACCGTGACGTACGTCGACGCGCGGCGCGTCGTCATCGAGTCCGGCAAGGGCGTCGAGCACGAGTACGCGCTCACGCGCTTCCAGCGCTCGAACCAGAACACCAACCTCGACCAGCGCCCGATCGTCGACCTCGGGCAGCACATCGAAGCGGGCGACGTCATCGCCGATGGCCCCGCCTCCCAGCACGGGCGTCTGGCGCTGGGGCAGAACATCCTCATCGCCATCATGCCGTTCGACGGCTACAACTTCGAGGACGCCATCGTGCTGTCCGAGAACCTGGTACGCGGCGACGTCTACACCAGCGTCCACATCGAGAAGTTCGAGAAGGAAGCGCGCGACACCAAGCTCGGGCCCGAGAAGATCACGCGCGATATCCCCGGCCTGTCCGAGGCAGCGCTGCGCGACCTCGACGAGGACGGCGTGGTCCGCATCGGCGCGGAGGTGAAGCAGGGCGACATCCTCGTCGGCCACACCAGCTTCAAAGGGGAGAAGGACCCCACCCCCGAGGAGCGGCTGCTGCGCTCGATCTTCGGCGAGAAGGCTCGCGAGGTGAAGGACACCAGCCTCCGGGTGCCGCCCGGTGACGGGGGCATCGTGCTGCGCACGGTGCGCTTCAAACGCGGCGATCCCGGCGTCGAGCTCAAGCCCGGCGTGCAGGAGATGGTGCGCGTCTATATCGCGCAGAAGCGTCGCCTCATCGAGGGCGACAAGCTCGCCAACCGGCACGGGAACAAGGGCGTGGTGGCGAAGATCCTGCCTCCAGAGGACATGCCCTACCTGGACGACGGCACCCCCGTCGACCTGGTGTTCAACCCCCTGGGCGTGCCCTCGCGCATGAACCTCGGCCAGATCCTGGAGACCCATCTGGGGCTGGCGGCGCTCAAGGACGGCGTCTCCTACGTGACGCCCGTGTTCGACGGCGCGCGCGAGGAGGAGATCAAAGAGAAGCTGAAGCTGGCCGCCGACCGCGACATCGAGGCGAAGGTCACGGCCGGATTCGAGCCGGATCGCCGTGAGCTCGAGGTGCACCGGCGGGCGTCGAAGCTCGGGATCATCCCTTCGGAGCTCGAGGCGCACGACGCCGAGCGATCCCTCGCCATGGCCGGCAAGGCGGTGCTCTACGACGGCCGTACCGGCGAAGCGATCGACGCGCCCATCGTGGTGGGCATCATGTACGTGATGAAGCTCTACCACATGGTCGAGGACAAGATGCATGCCCGGTCCACGGGCCCCTACTCGCTCATCACGCAGCAGCCGCTGGGCGGCAAAGCCCAGTTCGGCGGCCAGCGGCTCGGCGAGATGGAGGGGTGGGCGCTACAGGCGCACGGCGCGGCCTACACGCTGCAGGAGATGCTCACCATCAAGTCCGACGACATCGACGGCCGGAACGCCGCCTACGAGGCCATCGTCAAGGGCAACGACGTTCTCGAGCCCACCATCCCGGAGTCGTTCAAGGTGCTCGTCAAGGAGCTCCATTCGCTCGGATTGGACGTTCGCGTGCTGGACGACGACGACAAGCCGGTGAGCATGTTCGACGAGAGCGGGCGGCACTGGTGAGCCGGGTGAGGACCGCAAGTGGCGCTTTCCTGAAGGGACGGACATGAAAGATCTGAGAGAGTTCACCCGCGTCCAGATCCAGATCGCGTCGCCGGCGCGTATCCGGGGCTGGAGCTACGGGGAGATCACGAAGCCGGAGACGATCAACTACCGCACGCTCAAGCCGGAGCGGGACGGCCTGTTCGACGAGCGGGTGTTCGGTCCCGAGAAGGACTGGGAGTGCTCGTGCGGCAAGTACAGGGGTCAGCGCTTCGCCGGCAAGGTGTGCGAGCGCTGCGGCGTCGAGGTCACCAAGTCGACCGTGCGCCGCTACCGCATGGGTCACGTGGAGCTCGCCACGGCGGCGGCCCACATCTGGTACGTCAAGGACATCCCCAGCAAGATCGGGTCGTTGCTGAACCTGTCCACCAGTCAGCTCGAACAGGTGCTCTACTTCGCCAAGTACATCGTCACCGACCCGCAGGGCGCGCACATGAACGGGCGGCCGCTGCGCCGCGGCGATCTGCTGACCGACGACGAGTATCGTCAGCTCCGTTACGGCATGCAGGAGACCTACACCGTACAGGGCGGCGAGGACGCGGTCGTGTCGGACGGGGAGCAAGTGGAGCAGGGGCAGTCGCTGGCCAAGGGCGTGAAGTCCAAGCTGGCCGGCATCGCGCAGTACCGCTTCCCTCGCAAGGTCACGCTCGATTACCGTGAGTCGCGCGACGGCCGGCTGCTGCTGCCCAAGAAGGACTTCATCGAGGAGGAGGACGGCTACAAGGGCGGGCAGCCCATCGCCGACCTCACCAGCGACGTCTCTCTGAAGAGCGAGGCCGAAGGAGTGGCGGAGCTCCTGCCGATCGGCGCGGACGGCGGCATCCTGATGATCCGCGATGTCGACGACGAAGAGGTGCGCTACGCCTACCTCGTCCCCAGCGGCATGGAGCTGCTGGTCGGCGACGGTGAGTTCATCGAGGAGGGCATGGAGCTGGCGAAGGCGGCCAGCGGCACCACCCTGAAGCTCCCGGCAGACGCCACCGCCAGCGTGCGCGCCAGCAAGGCCAAGGGCAAGGACGTCACCGTCACCCTCAAGGTGGATTGGGCGCGCCGGGAAGAACACGAGATCAACCCGACGATGCACGTCCTGGTCGGCGACGGTGCCGATGTGCGGGCGGGCGAGAAGATCGTGGGCGCCATCGATGCCGCCCAGGAGATCGTGGCGGCTGCCGACGGCACCGTCCAGCTGGCCTACCCGGCCAGCATCATCGTCTCGCGTGCGCGCGTCTACCCGTACGAGGACGAGCCCATCGTCGTCAACGGCGACCGGGTGCTGCCCGGCGACGAGCTCGCCGACGAGGGCCGGCTCAAGTCCGACATCTCCGGCCGGGTCGAGATCGACCTGGTCCGGCAGCAGGTGCGGGTCATCGAGTCCTACGACTTCGAGGCCAAGATGGGGGCCGAGGCCATCGCCGAGCTGTTGTCCTCGCTCGACCTGGAGACGCTGGAGGCGGAACTGGTCGAGGAGATGGAGTCGCCCAGTCGCCACAAGCGCGCCAAGGCCCGCAAACGGCTCGAGATCGTGCGCGCCTTCCTGGCGTCGGGCAACGACCCCGACTGGATGATCCTCGAGGCGGTGCCGATCATGCCGCCCAGCCTGCGTCCGATGGTCCAGGTCGAGGGGGGCCGTTTCGCTACCAGCGACCTCAACGACCTGTACCGGCGGCTCATCAACCGCAACAACCGCCTGAAGAAGCTGATGCAGCAGGGTGCGCCCGAGATGATCGTGCGCAACGAGAAGCGCATGCTGCAAGAGGCGGTCGACGCGCTGATCGACAACGGCCGGCGCGGCAGCGCGGTGGTGCACCCCGGCTCCGATCGGCCGCTCCGGAGCCTCACCGACCTTCTCGGAGGCAAGCAGGGGCGCTTCCGGCAGAACCTTCTGGGCAAGCGCGTCGACTACTCCGGCCGTAGCGTCATCGTCGTCGGGCCGCAGCTCAAGCTGCACCAGTGCGGCGTGCCCAAGCGCATGGCTCTCGAGCTGTTCAAGCCCTTCCTGTTCAAGAAGCTCGAGGATCGCGGCATCGTCAGCAACATCAAGAGCGCGCGCAAGCTGCTCGAACGCTACCGCGACACCCGCGACGAGATCTGGGATGCCCTCGAAGAGGTCATCCAGGACCGCGTGGTGCTTCTCAACCGCGCGCCGACGCTGCACCGCCTCGGTATCCAGGCGTTCGAGCCGGTGCTGGTCGAGGGCCAGGCCATCCAGCTCCACCCGCTGGTGTGCGAGGCCTTCAACGCCGACTTCGACGGCGACCAGATGGCCATCCACGTTCCGTTGTCGGTGTACGCCCAGTCCGAGGCGCGGCTGCAGATGCTCTCGAGCCACAACCTGCTGAGCCCGGCGCACGGCGATCCCAATGTCCAGGCCAGCCGGGACATCATCCTTGGGTTGTTCGTGCTGACCCAGGTCCACACCGGGCACCGCGGCGTCGGACGCGACTTCGGCAGCGCCCAGGATGCCTTCGACGCCTTCGACGCCGGCGAGCTCGACCTGAACTCCACCATCTCCGTCGGCGGCGAGGAGACCAGCGTCGGCCGCCTGCGCTACCGCTTCGCCAACGTCGACGAGGCGCTGCTGGCCGTCGAGCAGGGCGATATCGACATGCAAGACGTGGTCACGGTGCGCGTCGACGACGGTCACATCGAGGAGACGAGCCCGGGCCGCTGCCTGTTCGCCCGCATGGTGAAGGAGACGCTGGCCGAAGGTGGCGCGGAGCTGCCTCCGGGCATGATCCGCTACGACACCGCCTACGAGAAGGGCGCGCTGCGCGATCTCGTGGTCGACTCCTTCAAGCGCCTGGGCATCGAGCGCACTGCCGCGTTGCTGGACGGCCTGAAGCAGTACGGCTTCGAGCTCTCGACCACCAGCGGTATCACCATCGGCATCGACGACGTCGCTATCCCGCCCAAGAAGAAGGAGCTCCTGGCGGACGCGCAGACCAAGCTCGAGCGCATCAACGTCGCCTTCGAGCGCGGCTTCGTGACCGAACAGGAACGCTTCCAGCAGGTGGTCCGACTCTGGAACGACACCACCGAGGCGGTCAAGGACGCGGTCTTCGAGAACTTCCGGGACAACATGCCGTTCAACCCGCTGTTCGTCATGGCGCAGTCCGGAGCGCGCGGCAATCCGCAGCAGATCCGTCAGCTCGCCGGCATGCGTGGGTTGATGGCGAAGCCCTCGGGCGATACCATCGAGCTCCCCATCCGCGCGAACTTCCGGGAAGGCCTGGACGTGCTGGAGTACTTCATCTCCACGCACGGTGCCCGCAAGGGCGGCGCCGACACGGCGCTCCGTACCGCCGACTCTGGCTACCTCACCCGCAAGCTGGTGGACGTCGCCCACGAGCTCGTGGTGCGCGAGGACGACTGTGGCACCGCGGACTTCATGACCGTCTCGCTCTACAACGCCGACGGCCGTGCGCGTCCCAAGAGTCATCTGGAGATGAGCCTCTACGGACGCAACCTGGCGCTCGACCTCGAGCTCGGAGACCTGCACCTCCCGCAGGGTCACACCCTGATGAAGGAGGACATCGCGGCCATCTCCAAGCGGCAGTCCGAGAACCCCGAGGTGCGGGAGATCGAGATCCGCAGCCCGCTCACCTGCCAGACCCGCGCCGGTGTATGTCGCACGTGCTACGGCTTGGACATGTCGACCATGCGCCCGGTCAGCCTGGGCGAGGCGGTCGGTGTGATCGCCGCCGAGTCGATCGGTGAGCCGGGCACCCAGCTCACCATGCGTACCTTCCACACCGGCGGCATCGCCACCAGCAGCGATATCACGCAGGGCCTTCCGCGCGTCATCGAGCTGGTGGAGGCGCGCAAGCCCAAGATGAAGGCGGTCATCAGCGATCTCGACGGCGTCGTCGCCATCCAGGAGGACGACGAGCGCTACCGCGTCAGCGTCAGCTCCGAGGACGGGGAGTTCAGCCGCACCTACCGCATCGACAAGGGCGTGCGCATGGTGGTGCGCGACGGCGACAAGGTCGAAGCGGGCGACCAGCTCACCCGCGGGGCCATCAACCCCCACGACCTGCTCGAATCGCGCGGCCCCGCCGCCGTGCAGGCCTACCTCGTCAACGAGGTCCAGCGCGTCTACCGTGGCCAGGGCGTGAGCGTGCACGACAAGCACATCGAAGTGATCGTGCGTCAGATGCTCAAGTATGTCGAGATCCTCGAGCCCGGTGACAGCGAGTTCCTCGAGGGGCAGACGGTGGAGCGCTTCGACGTCGAGGAGGTCAACGATCGGCTCCTCGACGACGGCAAGACGCCTGCGTCATGGAAGCCCGTGCTGCTCGGCATCACCAAGGCTTCGCTCTCCACCAAGAGCTGGCTGTCGGCGGCAAGCTTCCAGCACACCACGCACGTGTTGACCGAGGCGGCGGTGTCGGGCAAGGCCGACAACCTGGTGGGCCTCAAGGAGAACGTCATCCTGGGTCGGCTGATCCCGGCCGGCACGGGTCTGGACGCCATCCGGCACACCCGCGTGGCGGACACGACCATGCTGGAGAAGAGCCAGGAGGCCGAGGCGACCGTGGCTCAGGCTCCGGCGCGTCCGGCCGCGGACCAGGAGAAGCGACCCGAGGCCTGATCCGCTCGGGAACACCACATCGTCCCGCGGGGGCCGGCGCACGCGCCGGCCCCCGCTCACGTTGGGGCTGCTACGCTGTCGGAGATGCCAACGAGCGTGCCCGAGGGGCCGTACACCGGCGCCGCGTTGGACGCGGTGGTGCTGGCGTTCGACCCCGGGCGCAATGTGGGTGCCGCCTGGGTGCGTCGTGACGGCACCGCCGAGCGCCTCGCCATCCTTGCGCTGCCCGACCTCGAGCAGCTCGTCCTACCACCCGGCGCCGTCGTTCTGGTAGGGGACGGCACGGGTAGCAGAGCCGTGGTGGAGCGCCTGCGCGCGCGCGGCGTGGCGCCCACGCTGGTCGACGAGCGCGACACCACCCTCGTGGCGCGGGGGCTCTACTTCCGGGACCATCCGCCGCGGGGGCCGTTGAGGCTGCTGCCGCCCGGCATGCGCTCGCCGCCCCGCCCGATCGACGACTACGCCGCTTATGCCATCGCGCTGCGCTGGCTGGGGGTGCACCGGTAGCGCGCCCGCGCTCTTCAGGGCGGAACGCAACGGGCATGCGCCTCAGGGGCGCTGGGCGCGCACCGTCACGATGGGGAAGAACCAGTCCACGCCGGGAGGCAGGGGCACCGTGTCGAGGCGCTCGAAACGGAAGCCGGCCTCCTCGACGGCGCGCGGGGTGTCGCGCCCGATGTGGCAGCCGCGTCCCTCGAAGGCGTTCCAGAGAGGATCGACGGCATCCTGCAGGCGTCCGATCCAGGGACGGGAATGACGGACGTGCTCCAGCAGGCGCAGCGAACCGCCCGGGCGGAGCACCCGTCGCGCCTCGCGCAGTGCGACGTCGGGCCGCGCCACGCTGCAGAGCATCAGCTCGGCGACCACGGCGTCGAAGGTGCCGTCGCGGAAGGGCAGGTCGTGAGCGTCGCCGGGAAGCACCGTAACGTCGGCCGTGGCCGTGCGTGCCCGTCGCGCCGCCGTCAGGCGGAATGCCGGCTCCGGCTCGAGTGCCGTGACCTGCGCCTCCGGAGCGTAGTGGACGAAGCCGGCACCGGTGCCACACCCCAGCTCCAGCACCTTGCCCTTCACGTCCTCGAGCAAGCTCCGCCGCGCCTCGGCCAGCGCCATGCGGTCCAGGCGCCCCACGACGCCGTCGTAGAGAGCGGCGGCGCCGCCTGACCGACGTTCCAGCCAGTCGCGTGGTCCCATCCGGTCGCCTCCCCGGGGCCGGTGACGCCCCGGGACGGGGGCGCCATACGAAGGGCCGGGGAGGATCCCCGGCCCGCATCCGGCGCGCGGCCCTTGGCCGCAGCGCGTCATGTCAGTTCAGCTCGTCGTCTTCCCCCGCGTCCATCATGGCGCGCGCTTCCTGCACGTTGATCGACAACACAGCACTGATCTCGCCGGCCAGCAGGCGCAGGGCCCGCCGGTAGGCCTGACGGTCGAGGTCGGGGAGGCCGCGTTCGAGATCCCAGCGGCGCAACTCGCTGGCGAGCGTGGCGATCTGGTAGGGGTCGCCGCTCGTCAGGATGTCCGTCACCTTGCGGTGACGCGCCGCCCATTGCTTCGGCAACGTGATGCGACCGTTGTTGAGGCGCTCCAGGACGCTCTGGACCTCTTCACTGGTGAGTGCCGGGCGGAGCCCGGCCTCCTGGGGCGCGTGTACCGGGACGTAGGCGCGCGAGGTGCCATTGGGGAACTCGACCTCGTAGTAGTCGAGGTCCGCGCCCGCGATCGTGCGCACCGTGGTCCCGGAGACGATGCCGACGCCGTACGGCGGGAGGACCACCTGATCACCGCTCTTGAAGGTCTTGGATTGATCTTTCAACGTTGCCTGCTCCCTTCTTTCAGGGCTCGTTCATGCTTGCGCGGCCGCCGACTGCGGCGGCACCGGGTTGGACAGGTTGTTGAGGTGATAGCTGTGGGGGGCTCGCCCCAGAGAAAATACGCGGCTCCAGCGAGCACATCCACGTACGGCATTCTAGCAGATTCGAGGGCGCCTTGCACGGGGTCGAAGGTTCCGACCGGAGCTTCTTCAGAAACCTTCGAAGTTCGTCCTGGTCGGCGTTCTGGCGCGTGACGCGTGACGCTTCGAAACGGCACTCGTGGAACTGCGGTCAGTCTCCCGGCACCTCCGGCGGCGCTGCCTCCGCGGCCGGGTGCTCGCTCGACCGCACGGTGAAGACCACGCCGGCCAGCAGGATGGCGGCGCCGACCAGCGTCAGTGCCGACGGCACCTCTCCGAAGACGGCGAGCGCCAGCAGGGTGGACCCGACCGGTTCCAGCAGGGTCGTGGTCGCCACGAGCGTGGGATCGAGGTGCCGCATGGCGTAGTTGATGCCGTTGTGCCCGATCAGCTGGGGCAAGAGCGCGAGAAGCGCGATCCACGCCAGGCTCGAGACGGGGTAACCGGTGTAGGGAATCGCGAACAGCGCCGGCAGCGGCAGCAACGCCAGCGCAGCCACCGCGTACGCGACGCCGGCGTAGGCGTCGAGCCCCACGCCGGAACGCTGCACGGTGCGGCCGAGAAGCAGGTATCCCGCCGCACTGGCCGCGCCCACGAGCGCCAGCGCGTCGCCCAGGAGCGGCGCAGTGCCCCCGCCGAGGTCGCCGAAGCCGATGACGGCGGCGCCTCCCACCGCGAGCACGACGCCGATGAGGACCGAGAAGCTGGGCGCGCGGCCGGTGAACAGCCAGGCGAACAGCGCCACCCACAGCGGGGAGGTCGTGACCAGCGTGACGCTGGCCGCCACCGACGTCAGGTTGAGCGAGGTGATCCAGGTCGCGAAGTGGATGCCCAACAGCACGCCTGCCGCCACCGTCAGGAGCGCGGCCCGACCCTTGAGCGGCGTCCGTCGGAGCCCACGAACGGCCAGGGGCGCCATCACGAGCGACGCCAGCACCATCCGGTAGAGCGCGATCACCACGCCCGGGGCATCGGCCAGACGGATGAAGATCGCCGCCAGGCTGATCGCCGCGATCGCGGCCGCCAGCACCAGAGAGACCCGCGTGGTCGGAGGCGGCGCCATGAGCGCCATCCTACCGTGCCGCCGCCGTGAGCGCCCTCCAGGTCGCCCTTCGACGGCCTGCGCGAGGTGCTCGGCCGCTGGGAGAGCACCGTTGGTAGAGTGGGGCGGTCGCAGGACGAGAGGGGGGCCGCGTGGCAGCATTTCCGTCGGACTTCACATGGGGCGTGTCGACCGCCGCCTACCAGATCGAGGGTGCAGTGGCGGACGGCAAGGGCGCCAGCATCTGGGATACGTTCGCGCACGGAGCCGGACACATCGTCGACGGCAGCGACGGCGATGTCGCGTGCGAGCACCTCGAGCGCATCGACGAGGACCTCGACCTGCTGGCCGAGCTGGGGGTGGGCGCCTATCGCTTCTCCACCGCCTGGACTCGCATCTTCCCCGAAGGGAGCGGCCGGCTCCGGCGCGCCGGACTCGATACCTACGAGCGCATCGTGGACGGCCTGTTGGAACGCGGCATCGAACCGTGGCTCTGCCTCTACCACTGGGATCTTCCCCAGGCGCTGCAGGACCGCGGAGGATGGGCGCAGCGCGACACCGTGCACTACTTCGCCGACTACGCCGCCGCGGTGGCCGAACACCTCGGCGACCGCGTACGCCGGTTCCTGATGTTCAACGAACCCAACGTGCACGCCGTACTCGGTCACCTGCTCGGTGTGCACGCGCCCGGTGTGACCGATCCGGCCGCCTTCGCGGCCGCCCTCCACCACCAGAACCTGGCGACCGGCGTGGGGGTGGCACGGCTGAGGGACATCGACCCGTCGTTCACCCTGGGCACCGTCGTGAACGTCCAACCGGTGATGGCGGCGGCCGACGGCGAGGAGCACCAGCGAGCGGCCGAGCTGCTCGACGCCGTGTGGAACCGCGCCACGCTCGACCCCTTGCTGCTGGGGCGTTACCCCGAGGCGGCCGCCGGACTACTGGGCGAGGTCGCTGACGCCGACGATCTCGGCCTCATCCAGCAGCCGCTCGACGTTCTGGGCGTCAACTACTACAGTCGCGCCTGGGTGCGCGCCAGCGCGACGAGCCTGGTAGGGCTCGAGCCGGTCGACCCGCCCGCCGGATCCGCGACCACCGCCATGGGGTGGGAGGTTGCCCCGGAAGCGCTGACGGGCGTGCTCGCCGAACTGCGGGACGCCTACGGCAACCCTCCGGTCGTGATCACCGAGAACGGCGCCGCCTACGAGGACGCGCCCGGACCGGACGGGCGAGTGGAAGACGTGGCGCGCGGCCGCTACCTCACGCGCCACCTGCGAGCGGTGCAGGAGGCGATCGACGCAGGCTGCGACGTCCGCGGCTACTTCGCCTGGACCCTGGTCGACAACTTCGAGTGGGCGGAAGGGTTCAGCAAGCGCTTCGGGCTGGTGCATCTCGAGCGCGCCACGCAGCGTCGCACGCCCAAGCGCTCCTTCGACGTATACCGGAGCGTCCTGCGAAGCGGCATGCCCGAGGCAGTCGAGGAGGAGCTCCCGGCGGAGGACGGCTGATCACGCTCCGCGCGGGTCACCATCGTCCGTCGGCCACCCGCTGCGCGCCAGGCCGACGGCCAGCACCGCCCAGCCTGCGATCTGCAGCAGGCCACCGAGCGGGGTGATCGCGCCCAGCACGCCGACGCCCGTGAGGACGAGCACGTAAAGGCTCCCCGAGAAGATGATCGAGCCCACCAGAAGCAGGAGCGCGGCCAGCCGGCTGCTGCGGGGCAGGGCGGCGATCAGCAAGAGTCCCAGCGCGTGATACATCTGGAAGCGCACGGCGGTCTCCCACACGCCCATGCGCTGGCTCCCCAGCACAGGGGCGAGCGTGTGCACGCCGAACGCCCCGAACACCACGGCGAGCCCGGCCAGCGAAGCGCCCCACACGGCAGAGCCGCGTGGGCTCAGGCCCGCGCTGCGCAGGCTCCGACGTCCTGTCATGAGGGTCTCCTTCCGTGCCGACGGGCGTCGCGCCGGCCGACACGCCGGCGATCCTACCGCGGGCGCGTTCGCCGGGAGGGGCTCAGCGCCCGCCCGAGCTGCCGCCGCCCCCGCCGCCGCCCCCGCCGCCGGAGGACGAGCCGCCCGACGACGCCGACGCCGAGGCCGACGCCAGCGCGCTGGAAAGCGACTGGATCTGCGCTGACATGGACGCGAGATCGGTGATGCCGGTCCCGGCATGCGCGCCGAGCCAAGCGCCCCGGCTCAGCATGGCGCCCTGGTCGGCGCCGGCTAAAGGCGCCGCGCGGGCGAGGGTCTTCAGGTAGCGATCGGCCACGCCGAGTGCGGCGGCGTAGCAGTAGTAGACATCCCAAAGGCCGAAGAAGTCGAGCGGCGCGTTCTTCATGCGGGTGTAGTCGGTGAGCGTGCGCCGGAAGCCGTTCCAGCCGTAGATCTCCGGGGCGATCTCCTCGCGCCACGCCGGCAGGCTGGCGCCCGCCGTGATCGCAAGACCCACGGCCAGCGCAGCACCGCCGATGAACAAGCCGCGGGCAGTGCCGTGGGCGAGGTACGCGCCGCCGCCCAGGACCGCCGCCATCACGATGGCGAGGCCGCTCCAGCGGCGCGTGGCGCTACGACTCACCGCGCTGACGAGCGGTCCGCCGCGCCGCTCCTCCAGCCAGTCGCGGACCTTCCTCCCCCAGGCGCGCACGAAGGTCTGACCGTGACGCCTGGAGTAGGCCTTGAGCTCGTTGAACTCGAGGTAGTCCGGATCGCCCCGGCGGTGGGTGCGCGCGGCGCTCTGCAGGTAGCCCAGCACGTCGCGTTCGAAGGGCTCGAGCCCCTCGGTCGACTTGCCGGGGTCGAGACGCATCTCGAAGCGCTTGCCCTTGGGCGTGAACGAGCCGTAGCCGCGGCGCGCCAGGTCCATGATGGTCGCGAAGAATGCCGGTCCCATCGAGGAGGCGCTGAAGTTCTGCATGCGCATGGCGCTCACCGCTGCGGGCGGCAGATCGCTGGGGGGCTCGAAGGGGTATTTCATCGACGCCGCACGGGGCTCACGGCCGTAGCGACGGTAGTCGCGCCACACGCCGCTGCCCAGCCACAGCACCACACCGAGCGGCACGAGCCCCCACAGCCAGTGGGAGCGCAAGCGCTCGAAGGTGCGCTGGCGGCTCTGCACGCCGGCGATGCGCGTCTCGTCCTGCAGCAACCGCTTCATCCCGAGGCCCGTCCCTCGCAGTGTGAACAAGGCGGGGTCCATCAGGTAGCGGACCTCGACGCCGTCGCCACCGGGGATGCGGTCGAAGGCCACGCTCAGGGTGCTGCGATCGTCGGAGAGCGTGACAGAGGGCGTCTCGGGGTTGGCGTAGCGGTGGACGTAGGCGTCGTAGGGCGCGGCCATCGGCCCCGGCGCGTGCACCGTCAGATGGTAGCCGAGGATGGTCGGGTGGTCGAGCTGGACGAGGTTCCAGTACCACTGCACGACGTCGCTGTACGCGTCCATGCTGCCGTCCAGGCGGTACACGAAGCGGACGCGACGCTCGGCGATGCGGCGGCTCATGTGGACGACCACCTCGGTGCCTCCCTGGCAGGGCTGGCTGTAGGCGCGTGCGTCCGGACCGGCGCCCAGCGCCTGGGTGCCGGGCAACAGCGTGACGGTCTGGTTGGGGCCGTGCCCCACGCAGATGAAGGCCTCGCCGAAGTCCCCGGTGGTGGTGAGGGTACGGGTATCGTGCACCACGACGGCGCCGTCGGCTTGCAGCGTGACGTCCTGGACGACATCGTTCCACTGATAGCTCTGCCCCAGGGCGGTGCTTGCCAGCACCGCCACGAGCAGGAACGCCAGGCGGAGCCGGCAGCCGGGTACCGGTGATCGCGTGTCGGGGCTCACGACTTCACGGGGCTGGGAACGCACGGCTCACCACCGCCCCGGGGGAGCCCATGGCGCCGAGGTCCTGGCCGCCCACCACGATGTCCACGCCTGCGGCGTTGCCGACGTGGAGGTACACCGGGAGATCGAAGACGTAGTGTTGCCCCGCGTCTACCGTGGCGTAGACGAGCCGGTCGCCCTGGTTGCGGTTGTTGCTGTGATAGACCTCGAGCCAGGTGCGGGCGGTGATGTTGATGCCGATCTGGTTGGGTCCCACCGAGGTTGGCGTGACCGATGCGTTCGACGGACCGGAAGCCTGCGTCGGCGCCTGCGGCTTGGGGGTCAGCGTGTAGCTGAGGGTGCGGTCCTGCGCGAGGTTCACGGTCGTCACCAGGGGTTGGTAGCCGGGGAGCGTGATCTCGATCTGGCGGCCCTCCCTGGCGGTCACCGGTGCGTCCTTGATGGGCGTGGTGCCGGGCAGGCCGAAGCCGTCGATGCTGACGCTGGCGCCAGGCGGCTTCGTGTCGATGGTGACCTGGACGGTGCGCGATTGCACGGCGTCACCGACCACACCCGCAGGCGTCGAGGAGGCACCGCTGGTCGTACCCGCAGGCGTGGAGGAGGCACCCGCCGTCGAGTTGGTGCCCGCGGCAACCGCCCCGGACGATCCGCCGCTCTGCTGCGGCGCGCTCGCCACGGTCGGCTCGCCACCGGTCGGGACGGGGGCGCGACTGGGCCGGAACAACAGGCTGTTGAAGCCCCACACCGCCAGCCCCACCAGCACCGCCACCAGCAGCAACGTAGGGAGCAGCGTTCCGAACGGCAGGCCCGAGCGCCGGTCCTGGGTTGGGACCTCGCCGCGGCGCTCCTGCTCGAGATGCCGCTCGAGGGTGGACATGCCCACCGCGCGACGGCGCTCGCGGGCGTAGCTGTCGAGCAACGTGGCGGCGTCGAGCCCGGCGGCCTGGGCGTACAGGCGCACGTAGTTGCGGCTGTAGACGTCCTCCGGAAGGTCCTGGTAGCGCCCTTCCTCGAGCGCTCGCAGGTACTCCAGGCGTACGTGCGTCAACTCGGCGATGTCGGAGAGCTCGAGACCCTTACGGGTACGTGCCTCCACCAGCATGTCGCCGAGCCCTTGGGGGCGGCCCCCCGGCGGGTGCTCACCCTCCGGCGCCGCACTCCCGGAATTCACGTCGTGCTCGCTCATGCTGACCCTCCGGAAGGAACGCCGCTCGCCGTCGGTCGCGGTGCGGGACGGGACGTGGTGAGGGCGGCGAGTTCCACGGCCACGGCGGCGGCGAGGCGTGCGTTCTCCTCGAGCAACCGCAGGTTGGTTTCGACGGTGGCGCCCTCCGAGAGCTCGGCCAGCCGCGCCAGCAGGTATGGGGTGGTGTCGCGGCCGCGCACGCCGCGCGCCTGCAGGTCCGTGCGCGCCCGTTCCAGCCACGCCGCGAAGCGTTGGGGGTCCAGGCCGTCCGACACGGGGTTGGACAGGACGATGCCGGCGTCGAGCCGGAGCGCGCGCTGCGCGAGCAGCACCTGCGCGGCTTCACGCGGCGTCTCCACGCGCGTGGGCAGGGGGAGGTCGATCTCGGAGACGACGAAGCCCGCCAGCCTGGCAGAACGGAACCCCACCACGGGGACACCGAGGCTCTCCAAGCGCTCCAGGGTACCGGCCGCGTCGAGGATGCTCTTGGGGCCCGCACACACCGTCAGGACCGGGTAGCGCGCGAGCGCGCCGAGGTCGGCCGACTCGTCGAACGGGTGATCGTGGACACCGCCGATGCCTCCGGTCGCGAAGACCGGGATGCCGGCGCGGGCGGCCGCGTAGAGGGTGGCGGCGACGGTCGTGCCGGCACTGGCCCCGCCGGCAAGCAGGGCAGCCAGGTTCCAGAGCGAAGCCTTGTCGGCGCCGTCGTCGTGCGCCAGCCGCTGCAGCGCCCCATCGTCGATGCCCACCATCAGCTCTCCGTCGAGAACGGCGACCGTTGCCGGTGTGGCTCCCGCTTCGCGCACCACCTGCTCGAGGCGGCGTGCGAGGGCGAGGTTCCGGGGGCGTGGCAGCCCATGGGTCACCACGGTCGACTCGAGCGCCACTACCGGGCGGCCCGTGCGCAGGGCCTCTCGGATCGGCGGGGCGATGCGCAGGCTCACGCGGTCATCTTACCTCAGCCCTCCGGCCGCCCCCGGGCGCCGATGGAGCCGATGCGCCGGGGTTCCCCCCGGCATGCACGTGAGCGCGGGTCATGCTACGCTCGGGCCGTGCAGAGCCCGGATCTGCAGACCGTCTTCCCGTTCGTAGAACAGCTAGGGTTCGGCGCGGTGGCCGGCTTCGCGGCGGGTTTCGCGCTCAAGAAGGTCGGGAAGCTGGTGGCGATCGCCGTCGGCTTGCTGTTCGTGGTCGTGCAGGTGCTCGCTTATTACGGGTTCATCTCCATCAACTGGACCGCGGTGCAGAGCAGCGTCGACCCCATGTTGACGCCGAACTCGCTGAACGGGGCGTGGCACACCGTGCTCGCCGTGCTCACCTACAACATCGCCTTCGCGGCGGCCTTCGTGCCTTCGTTCGTGTGGGGGTTGAAGCGCGGCTGAACGCCGGCACTCCGGTGTGGTCGCCGTCGCGGCTCACGCGTCGAGGGCCCGCTGTCCCCGCGGTGGCGGGCTCGGCGGACCGGCGTGTCGTCGGCGACCCTGCGCCCGGGGGCGGTGGGCGGTAGGCTAGAAGGGTGTGAAAAACCTGAGTGCTTGGCGCTCAAAGTCCTTGACAACGCACCCCAGCGCGGATACGATGATCGCAGTTAGCACTCACGTGTCGTGAGTGCTAATCTCATGGAGACCCAACCCATCCGACACGGAGGAAACTATGGCAGTGACCGAGGACAAGATGACCCTGAAGCCACTCGGTGACAAGGTCGTCGTCGAGGTGATCGACGAGCCGCAGACCACGGCGAGCGGCATCGTCCTTCCCGACACGGCGAAGGAGAAGAGTCAGCGTGGCAAGGTCCTGGCCGTCGGCCCGGGCAAGGTGCTCGACAGCGGTGAGCGCGAGCCCATGGAAGTGAAGGTCGGCGACACGGTGGTGTTCGCCAAGTACGGCGGCACCGAGGTCAGCCTCGGCGCCAAGGATCTGATGATCCTGAGCCAGCGCGACATCCACGCCGTCGTCAAGTGATTTCAGGGAGAGAGTAGAAACATGGCCAAGGAACTGATCTTCAAGGAAGAAGCCCGTCGCAGTCTGGAGCGCGGCGTCAACGCCGTCGCCAACGCCGTCAAGGTGACCCTCGGGCCCAAGGGCCGGAACGTGGTGCTGGAGAAGAAATTCGGCAGCCCCACCATCACCAAGGACGGTGTCACCGTCGCCAAGGACATCGAGCTCTCCGATCACCTCGAGAACGTCGGGGCCAAGCTGCTGATCGAGATCGCCAGCAAGACCAACGACATCACCGGTGACGGCACCACGACGGCCACCGTGCTCGGTCAGTCGATCGTGCACGAGGGCCTGCGCAACGTTGCGGCCGGTGCCGGCCCGCTGGCCCTCAAGCGCGGCATCGACAAGGCCGTGGAGGCCGCCGTCGCGAGCATCCGCGAGATGTCGAAGCCCGTCGAGGACAGTAAGTCCGTCGCCGAAGTCGCCAGCATCTCGGCCAACGAGCCCGAGGTCGGCAAGATCATCGCCGACGCCATGGACAAGGTCGGCCGCGACGGCGTCATCACCGTCGAGGAGTCCAAGACGCTCGATACCGAGCTCGACGTGGTCGAGGGCATGCAGTTCGACAAGGGCTACCTGAGCGCATACTTCGTGACCGATTCCGATGCCATGGAAGTGGTGCTCGAGGACGCCTACATCCTCATCCACGAGAAGAAGATCTCGGCCCTGAAGGACCTGCTGCCGGTGCTCGAGCAGGTGGCGCAGACGGGCAAGCCGCTCCTGATCATCGCCGAGGACCTCGAGGGTGAAGCTCTCGCCACGCTGGTGGTCAACAAGCTGCGCGGAACGCTCAACGTGGCCGCGGTCAAGGCGCCCGGCTTCGGCGACCGCCGCAAGGAGATGCTCAAGGACATCGCGGCCGTCACCGGCGGCGAGATGATCAGCGATGAGCTGGGGCACAAGCTCGAGAACGTCAAGCTGAGCCAGCTCGGCAGCGCCAAGCGTGTGCGCATCAGCAAGGACGAGACGACGATCATCGAAGGTCAGGGCAGCAAGGAGCAGATCGAGGCCCGCGTCAAGGGTATCAAGACCGAGCTCGACAACACCGACAGCGACTACGCCAAGGAGAAGCTCCAGGAGCGCCTGGCCAAGCTGTCCGGCGGCGTCGCGGTGATCCGCGTCGGGGCTGCGACCGAGACCGAGATGAAGGAGAAGAAGCACCGCTTCGAGGACGCGCTCTCCACGGCGCGCTCGGCGGTGGAGGAGGGCATCGTCGCCGGCGGCGGCGTGACGCTCATCCATGCGATCGACGCGGTCAAGAAGGTCATGGAAGGGCTCAGCCACGACGAGCGGACCGGAGCGAGCATCTTGATGCGCGCTCTGGAGGAGCCTGCCCGTCAGATCGCGGCCAACGCCGGCGCCGAGGGCTCGGTGGTGGTGAACACCATCAAGGGCAAGAACGACGGCAAGTTCGGCTACAACGCTGCCACCGACGAGTACGTCGACGACATGTTCGCTGCCGGCATCGTCGACCCTGCCAAGGTCACGCGCACTGCGCTGCAGAACGCGGCCTCCATCGGCGCCCTCCTGCTCACCACGGAAGCGGTGATCACGGACAAGCCGGAGAAGGAGGACAAGGCGGGTGGCGGTATGCCCGGCGGTGACATGGGCGGAATGGGCGGTATGGACTTCTAGTCCAGGCGGCCCGATGTCGAGCGCGTACCGCGCTCACACTACGAGCGGGGCGGTTCCTTCGGGGGCCGCCCCGCTCGTAGTGTGCGTCGCCGTGTCCCTCGTCGTTCGCGCCGCTGGCCGCGCGGGTCGCGCGGAGCGCCGGACGGTGCGCGCCGGCCGGCACAGGAGTATCGTCACGCCATGAGCGAGCTCCAGGCGTGGCTGGCGACCCGGGCGGAGACCTTCGTGCCGCCCGACTACGAGGGCGGGTCGTTGGTCAACGTGCCGGCCACGGTGGGGCACCTGCTCGGCGTGCGGCGGGGCTGGTCGTCGCCGCCGCTGGCCGCCGCGCACGGCCTCGGTGGGATCGAGGCGTCGCGGGTGCTGCTGCTGGTGATCGACGGCCTGGGCCTCGAAGCTCTGGAACGCCACAGCGCGTTCGCGGCGCGCGTGCGCGCTCTGGCAGAGGAGGCCGGTGGCCGGATGACGACCCTGACGTCGGTGGTCCCGTCAACGACCAGCGTTGCAACCACCACGTTGCTGGGAAATGGCTCGGCGCCTGCCGAGACGGGGATGCTGGGCTTCAGTCAGCGCCTGCCGCGGCTCGGTCTGGTCGGCAACATGTTGTTCTGGACCGTTCCCGGAGAAGTCGGCGGTCTCGAGCGCCGAGGCCTGCGGCCCGAGGCCTTCGTGCAGAGCCCCTCCTTGTTCCAGACGCTCCAGGCGGGTGGCGTACCGTCCGCCGCCTTCCTTCCCGCGTCGATCGCGCGCAGCCCACTCTCACGCCTGCAGTTCCGGGGCACGGCGCCCCACGGGGCGCCCGACCTTGCGGCGGCGTTCGCGGCCGCCGAGCGCTTCCTGCGCTCGATTCGGTCCGGCTTCGCCTACGTCTATACCCCCGACCTGGACACCGTCAGCCACCGGGAGGGTCCCGAGACACCGGGTTGGGAGCGTGTCCTGGACTCCATCCTTGCGGTGCTCGAGGCTTGGCGCCGGGGGTTGCGACCGTTCTCGGGACCTCCACCCTGGCTGCTGATCACCGCCGACCATGGCCTGGTGGCGACCCCTCCGGAAGAGCGCCGGCGCGTCGCCGAGCTCGACGGGGTAGGGCCCTTGCTGGCCCTGCGTCCCGGGGGTGAGCCGCGGCACCTCTACCTGTACGCGCGGGCCGGGGCCAGGGCGGAGCTGCTGGCGGCAGCATCGGAAGCGCTGTCGCCCGCCTTCCTGGTCGTGGATGGCCGGGAAGCGCTGGAGGCGGGCCTCTACGGCGACCCCGCCCGCTCGCATGTGGAGGCGGGCGACAGGGTCGGCGACGCAGTGGTGCTGGCGCGGGGCCGGGCATCGCTCTGGGCCGACGACGTGGACACCGTGCTGCTGGGGATGCACGGCTCGCTCGAGGCCGACGAGATGCGCATTCCGCTGCTCGCGCTGCCGTTGGGTTGACGGGCGCCGGCCGCCCCGATCAGGGCTGCAACAGGCTCCGGCCGGTCATCTCGGCGGGTTGCTCCAGGCCGAGGAGCTCGAGCAGGGTAGGGGCGACGTCGCCGAGCACGCCTCCGCTGCGTAGCGTTCCACGGCGCAACTCGGGATCGTCCGTCACCAGCACACAAGGTACCGGGTTGGTGGTATGGGACGTGTGGGGGCTGCCGTCGGCCTCCACCATCATCTCGGCGTTGCCGTGGTCGGCGATGATGATGGCCGCCCCGCCCTTGGCCAGCAGGGCCTCGAGCAGCCGCCCGAGGCCGGTGTCGGCGGCCTCGCACGCGGCGATGGCCGCGCGCAGCACGCCGGTATGCCCCACCATGTCTGGGTTGGCGTAGTTGAGCAGCAGGAAGTCGTCGTCGTCTTCCTTCAGGCGCCGGACGCTGGCGTCGGTGAGTTCCGGCGCGCTCATCTGCGGTTGGAGATCGTAGGTGGCCACCTTGGGCGAGGGCACCAGCAGGCGCTCCTCGCCGGGATAGGGCTCTTCCCGCCTGGCGTTGAAGAAGTACGTCACGTGCGCGTACTTCTCGGTCTCCGCGGTGTGGTACTGCCGAAGGCCGGCCTCGCTCACCACCTCGCCGAGGACGTGCTGGAGCGCCGGAAGCTCGAAGGCGTAGGGGGCGTCGATCTCACGGTCGTACTGCATGAGCGAGGCATAACGAACGCTCGGGTGCCGGCAGCGTTCGAAGGCGTCCCAGCCGGACCCGCCCAGCAGGGCGTAGGTGAGCTGGCGCGACCGATCGGCGCGGAAGTTGAAGAACACGACGGCGTCGCCGTCGTCGATCTGGCCCACCGGGGCGCCGTCGTCCCCCGTGATCACCGTGGGTCGGATGAACTCGTCGGTCTCGCCACGCTGGTAGGCCGCCTCCACCGCCTCGGAGGCGCTCGAGGCGGTGCTCTCGGATTGCCCGCACACCACCGCCTCGTAGGCCAGGCGGGTGCGTTCCCAACGCTTGTCGCGGTCCATGGCGTAGTAGCGGCCCGACACGCTGGCCACGGCCGCGCCGGCGTCGAGCTCGGCGATCCGTTCCTCGAGCTCGGCCACGAAGCGGCGAGCGCTGTCCGGCGGGGTGTCGCGGCCGTCGGTGAAGACGTGAACGTACACCGGCGCCGTTCCGCGGCGCTTGGCGAGCTCGAGAAGCGCGAACACGTGCCGGAGATCGGAGTGGACGCCACCGTTGCTCAGGAGCCCCATCAGGTGCAGTGCGTGCCCTTCGGCCGCGTCGTAGGCCTGCGTCAGGACCTGGTTCTCGAAGAAGCTGCCGTCGTCGATCGCGTTCTGGATGAAGCTCAGGCTCTGCATCACGACGCGACCGGCACCCAGGTTCAGGTGGCCGACCTCGCTGTTGCCCATCTGACCTTCCGGAAGCCCCACGCCGCGTCCCGACGCGGTCAGCTCGGTGTGCGGGTAGTCGCGCCAGATGCGGTCGAAGGTGGGCGTGCGGGCCAGTGACACGGCGTTGCCGGGACCGGCGGGGGCGAGGCCGAAGCCGTCCAGGATGAAGAGCGCCACAGGTTTGACAGGGCTTGTCATGCGTCACCTCGTTCACGCGGGCGCTACGGGCGCCGCCGCGATGGTGTTCTCATCGTCCGCGGGACGGCGGGCGGCGTTTCCACCCGGGCAGTCCCGCGGAAGCGCTGCCGCGGCTAGTCTACCGCCGCGCCCCCGCTGTTCGGCAGGGGAGCGAGACGGTCGTGGCGGCCGCGCAAGCGTTCACAGCGCACCGAGGACGCGCCGTACTCGCTCGGGAAGGTAGAGGAGATCGTCGGCCTCCACGTCGTCGAGTGCTTTGCCCGCGGCAAGGGCGGCACGGCAGCGCGCGGCGCGCTCGAGCTGCGGCTTCAGGGCGGGGTCGGCCAGAACCTGCGGGAGCAGCTCCACGAGCGTTGCGTCGAGCGCGCGCTCGGCCAGGTGCTCGGCGACCGCACGCTCCTGCTCGCCGAGCTGTGGCGTGAGCGCCCCCGGCCGTACGGCCAGCTCGCGGGCCGCGTCGTTCACGCGCCCGCCCGCGGCGTAGCGGCTGCAGGCGTCGCAGAGGCCCGGTTCCGGCACCAGCGCCCCGCAGGTGGGGCAGGGCTGCCACCCCTCGCTCCTGCGCCGGGCCCGGTAGCCGAGCATGGCCCGTCCCGCGCGCAGGGCCGCGCCGGCGACCTCGTCGGGCAGGTCGAGCTCGCCGAGTCGGCGTGCCAGATCGGCCAGTGCCTCCGGGTCGGGACGGTCGGGCCCGGACTCGGGCGGAGCCTCCTCGGGAGCGCGGGGCCGTCCGACGGTGAAGCGGATGTCGCGCACCTCGCGGGCCTCGAATCGGCCGTGATAGACGTCCAGGAATCGCTGCCGCTGGAGGCTCAGGTGCATCGCGGTCTCACTGTCGCTGACGTCGACGTACAGGACGCCGTCCCGCAGGACCCTGGCCTCGGTGAAGCGCGCCACTTCTGCGCCGGCCACCTGGGGCCACAGCAGCACCGCCTCGGCCCGGCGCACGGCGCGCTTCAGGCCCGAGCGGCGGAAGAACTCGCCCAGCAACTCGGAGACGTGACGCTCAGACACGCTCGACCACACCCTCCACGATGCTCAGAAGGCGGTCACAAGCGGGTGGGGGCTCGGTGCCGCTGACCAGGGCCTGCGGCGTGCGCGCGGTGAGATCGAGGAGGAACGCGCGGCGGCCGGCATCCAGCTCGGCCGTGAAGTCGTCGACGAGCAGGACGGGGGGTTCGTCGTGCTTCTCTTCGAGCAGATGGTACTCCGCGACCCGCAGGGCGAGCGCCGCGGTGCGGGCCTCACCGCGCGAGCCGTAAGCTTGCACGCTGTGCCCGTCGAGCGTGAGAGCCAGATCGTCGCGATGGGGGCCGACCGGGGTGAGCGCGCGCGCCTGCTCCTCGGTGCGTGCCAGCGCCAGCGCCTCTCCGAGTTCGCAGGCGGCGCGGTTCTGCTGAAGCGCCACGCCCAGGGCCTTGCCGTCGCCGGCGACCTCGGCGTATGTGGTGCCCGCCAACTCGGACACGCGCCGCACCACGCGAAGGCGCAGCGCGTCGATCTCGCCGCCGACCGCCACGAAGCGCTCCGTCCAGATTTCCAGTCCGGCACCCGACGTGCCGGCGCGCAGGAGCGCATTGCGCTGTTCCAGGACGCGCTGGTACTCGCGCAACAGGGCGGCGTAGCGGGCCGAGAGCTTGCAGAGCAGCGTGTCGAGGTAGCCTCGCCGCTTGCCGGGTGAGCCGTGCACGAGGTCGGCGTCTTCGGGCGTGATCAACACCGCGCTACTCACGCGGGCGATGTCGACCACACGTACCACCTGTCCGTCCAGGCGGAGCTGCTTGCGGCCCGGTGCCAGGCCGACCTCGATGCGGCTGACGCCCGCGGCGTGCTCGAGCTCGGCGGCCACGAACCCCTCGTTCTCCCCGATGCGCACGGTCTCGGCGATGGTGCCCGCCGGGAGCTCTCCGGTGCAGGCCAGGTAGGCGGCGTCCATGACGTTGCTCTTGCCTGACGCGTTGCGCCCGACCAAGGCAACGACGCCGGCGCCGAGCTCGATCTGCGGGGTACGTAGGTTCCTCAGGTTGAGCTGCGACAAGGAGCGCAGGACCACGACCTCAGTGTAGCCTTCCGCCTGGGCGCGCCCGGCGCGCGTTGGGCCGCTGCAGCTGCCCTTCAGGCGGCGTTGGGCTGGACCGCCGGTCTGCTGTCCAGGCCGCGCGACAGCGTTGCCCACACTGCCGCCAGCGCGAGCAGGGCGGCGCCGGCCGCCAGGAGCACGGTGGCGTAGGAGGGCAGAGGCGCCACCGCTCCCGCCACGGCGGCGCCTATGGTGAGCCCAAGCGCGTTGGCGGGCAGAACGAGGCCGAGCACCTTCCCCCGCAGACCGTCGGGGACGATGAGCTGCAGGAGCGTGATCGACGCCACCTCGCCCAGGCCGAGGCCCGTACCGATCACCACGCCGCCGCCGAGCAGGCGGGGGAGCGTGCCGGTCGCGAGCAGCGCGAAGCCGATCGCGACGATCGTCTGTGCGACGGTCACGAGGTGGCGGGTGGGGACGCGCTGCACCAGCGCCGTGACGGCGGCGATGCCGATCAGCGTGCCAGCACTGATGAGCGCCTCGAACAGGCCGTAGCCGCGCGCTCCGTGGTGGGCCCGCTCCATCGCTAGCGGCATCAGCACGTTGAGCAGGTTCAGTGCGGCGTTCAGAACCAGAGTGGCGACCAGAAGAACCTGCAGCGGCGGCCGGCCGGCGAGGAAGCGGACGCCGCCCGCCAGATCGGTCAGGAAGGGCGTGCGCTCTACCTGGGGGCCGCCGGGGAAGCGCACGACCAGGGCGGCAACGGCGAGGGCCAGCAGGCAGGGGGTGGCGAGAGCCAGGGTGGCCGGAGCACCGACGGTGGCGACCAGCGCGCCCCCTGCGCCCAGTCCCACCATCGGGATCCCCATGGTGGCCGCCTGCATCAAGGCGTTGGCTTGTGCGAGGCGCTCGGCAGGCACGATCCGTGGCAGGACGACGTTCCCCGCCGCGAAAGTGAAGATGGTGACGAGGCCGTTCAGAGGGGCGGCCAGGTAGAGCAGCCACAGCGGCAGCGCTCCGGTCAGGGCCAGCCCCGCCACCGCGGCAGTCAGCAGCGCGCGCGCCAGCGCGCCCGTCAGCAACGGCAGTCGCAGGGGGAGACGATCGGCGAGCGCACCCAGCAAGGGACCCCCGAAACGCGGCAGCGACGCCAGCAGCATCACGGTCGCCAGCTCCGCGCCGGATCCGCCGAGGCCGAGCACCAGGAACGGCATGGCGATGAAGCCGAGCGCGTCGCCGATGGCGCTGACGGCGATGCCGAGCCAGTAGGCGGTGAAGTCGCGGTTGAACAGACGTGCGTGGCTGGGTTCCGACATGCCCTCAGCATGCTAGAGTTCTACTGGAGATGGAACAACCGAATTCCAGTAGTTCCTCGGACAACGCCTGGGAGGTTCGTACTCCCCTCCAGGCCCGCCTTCTGAGCGACGCGACGAGTCGCGCATACTTCCAGCCCTTCCTGGGGCGGACACGCTCCGTCTCGCAGGCGGCGAAGGAGGTCGGCTGCGCGCTCGACGCCATGCACTACCGCGTCCGGCGCTTCCTCGCGGCGGGGCTGCTGGAGATCCAGGGGGAGCGGCCCCGCGCCGGGCGGCCGATCAAGCTCTACCGGTCGGTGAGCGACGCCTTCTACATCCCCTTCGCCCTCACCCCGTACAGCGAACTGGAGGAGCGCATCCTCGCCGACGTGATCCGTGAGGACGAACGCGTGGTGAAGGCGCTGGCACGGGCGCTACGAGCGGGCGGGGTGGAGGGGCGACGACTCTACCGGGGCGCCGACGGCCAGAACATGTACGAGTCGGCCGCGGACGCCGGGGTCGGGCGCGACTGGCGGGCCGCGGTAACGGCGTGGCCCCCGGGCTGGCCGGTCACGGAACGGCTGGAGATGGAGTTCGCGTTGACCGACGACGAGGCCCGCAGGATGCTCATCGAGCTGTACGAGGTGCTGGAGCGCTACCGCACGTTGGAGCGCGACGAGCGGCCCCGAAAGACCTACCACGCCCAGGTCACCGTCGTTCCCTGGGAGGATCGATCCGCCCCGAGCGGGCCCGAGAGGTGAAGGGGACGGCGGAACCCCGATGCTACACTGGCCCGTGATGAGCCCGCTCGATTCGCGTGCCCTGCGGCGCGATTTTCCTATTCTGGAGCGCTCCGTGAACGGGCACCCGCTCGTCTACCTGGACAGCGCCGCTTCCTCGCAGAAGCCGCGCCAGGTGGTCGAGGCGATGGCCGCCTACTACTACGGGCACCACGCCAACGTGCACCGCGGAGCACACACCCTGTCCATGGAGGCGACCGAGGCCTACGAGGGAGCGCGTGCCCGGCTAGCCGGCTTCTTGAACGCACCCGAGGCGCGCTCCGTGGTCTTCACGCGCAACACCACCGAGGCGCTGAACCTCGTCGTCTCGAGCTGGGGAGGGGCGAACCTCGCAGAAGGCGACGAGGTCGTGGTCACGGTGGCGGAGCACCACGCCAACCTCGTGCCATGGCACTTCCTGAAGCGCGAGCGCGGCATCGTGATCCGGCACGTCGGCCTGACGGCGGATCAACGCGTCGACCTGGAGGCGCTGGAGCACGCGATCGGCCCGCGTACCCGGGTCGTCTCGACCTTCCACATGAGCAACGTCCTGGGCGTCATCAACCCGGTCCGCAGCATCGCAGACATGGCGCACCGGGCGGGCGCGCTGCTCGTCATCGACGGTGCACAGGGCGCTCCGCACCTGCCCGTCGACGTGCAGGCGCTCGGATGCGATTTCTACGCCCTGTCCGGTCACAAGATGCTGGGGCCGACCGGCGTCGGAGCGCTATGGGCGCGCGCCGACGTGCTCGACGCCATGCCACCGTTCCTGGGCGGCGGCGAGATGATCCGTCGCGTCACCATCGACGACAGCAGCTACGCCGGCATCCCCGCGCGCTTCGAGGCGGGTACACCGCCGGTGGCCGAGGCGGTCGGGCTGGCCGCCGCCGTCGACTACCTGGAGGCGGTGGGCATGGCGGCGATCGCCGAGCACGACGCCGCGCTCACCCGCTACGCCCTGGAGCGACTGGACGAGGTTGCGGGCGTGACCCTCTTCGGCCCGCGCGGCGACGACCGCGGCGGCATCGTCACGTTCAACATCGACGGCGTGCATCCGCACGATGTCGCGACGGCCCTCGACGCGGAGGGGATCGCAATCCGCTCGGGTCACCACTGTGCGCAACCGCTCGGCCGCGCGCTGGGGGCTAGCGCCACCGCGCGAGCGAGCTTCTACCTCTACACCACCGAGGACGAGGTGGACCGCTTCGCCGAGGCCGTGGTCAGGACGCGCGACTTCTTCGCGGCCTACGCGTGAGGGCACCGTGAGCTTCCTCGAGAGCCTCTACAAGGACGTCATCCTGGAACACTACAAGCGCCCCCACAACCGTGGCACGGTGGACGCTCCGAGCCATGTCCACGAGGGCGTGAACCCCTCGTGCGGCGACGAGCTCACTCTCTACATGCGGGTCGAACAGGGCGTCATCCGAGCCGTCGGTTTCGAAGGGGAAGGCTGCGCCATCAGTCAGGCCTCGGCGTCCCTCATGACCGACGCGCTCAAGGGGCGCAGTGTCCAGCAGGCCCTGGAGCTCTCGCGCGCGTTCCGTGACATGATCCGCGGCCGGCCGCCCGCGCCCGAGCTGGGTGAGCTGAGCGCGCTGCAGGGCATCGCCAAACTGCACGCCCGCGTCAAGTGCGCCACCCTGCCGTGGACGACGCTGGACGCGGCGCTCGGAGCGCCGGAGGGGGACGCCACACCCGACTGACGCCCGTTTCGGGCGGTGCGCGTCTCCGTGGAAGGGGTCTGGTTCAGTGGGAGCCGGCCGCAGCCTTGGAGCGCTCCCGCTCGTCGGCGTCGACACCGAGGTCGTCCGCGTCCTCGACCTCGCTGGCCGCAACCGCGCGCGGGTAGGGCTGACTCTCCAGCGAGCGCATGTAAGCCTCCAACATGCCGCGGAACTGTTCGCGGAACAGCGAGGTCTCGCGCTCCACCCGCGCAAGCTCGGCGTTGGCGGTACGTAGGCGCGTCTCGGCGCCGTGAAGGCGCTCCTCCTTGAGGCGGTCCGCCTCCTGTAGGACGAGCTGCGCCTCCTTCTTGGCATTCTCCTTGATCTCGTTGCCGATGCGTTCGGCGGCGATGATGGCCCGCTGCAACTCGGCCTCGGCCGCCTGCAACTCGGCGATCTGCTCGTCGCGACGATCGAGGCCCTCCCGCAAGGTCTGGACCTCGCGGAGCAGTTCCTCGCGCTCCAGGGCCACCCGTTCGAGGAACTCGCGCACCTGCCGCCGGTGGTAGCCGCTGGCAGTGCGCTGGAACTCCATGTGCTGGATGTCGAGCGGGCTCAGTCTCATGGTCGCACCGTCCCTTGGGGGCTCGTCAGCGGAACAGGGCCGTGCCGACCCGCACCCAGGTGGCGCCCTCTTCCACCGCGACTTCGAAGTCACCGCTCATGCCCATCGAGAGCCCTGTCAACCCAAGCGTATCACCCAGCCGCCTGAGATCCCGGAAGACGGGGCGGCTGGCCTCGGGATCGTCGCTGTACGGTGCCATCGTCATCAAGCCCTCGAGGGTGACGTGCTGCAGTCCGGCAACATGCCGCACCATGCCGGCGGCGGCCTCGGGCGCCACCCCGTACTTGCCGGGCTCGCGTGCAACGTTGACCTGGAGCAGTGTCCGGAACGTCGTCTCCTGCCTCGTCCCCTCCACCTCCAGCGCGTCCGCCAGGCGCTCCGAATCGAGCGAGTGGAGGAGCGCCACCGACGCCACGTACTTGACCTTGTTGCGCTGCAGGTGGCCGACGAGATGCCACGCCACGTCCGGACCGAGATCCGCAGCTTTGTCGCGCCACTCCTGCACGCGGTTCTCGCCGAGGGTGCGGTGGCCGTGCGCCAGCACGCGTTGTCGGATCTCGTCGACACCATGGCCCTTCGTGACCGCGACCAGCGTGACCTCCGAAGGGGCGCGGCCCACACGCGCACAGGCGGCCTCGATGCGCTGCCGGACTTCCGTGATCACCGCGTCACAGCTCGGGCAGCAAGGCGCCGACGAGTGCCCGGAAGCTCGCGCCACTCTCGGAGGCGACGCGCAACACCTCGTCGCCGGTGGCATGCTCCTTCCGGTCGGGAAGGGCGATGTCCGTCACCGTCGACAGCCCCAGAACCCGCATTCCCAGTTGCCGAGCCTGGATCACCTCGTGCACCGTCGACATGCCGATGGCATCGGCACCCCAGCGGCGGTAGGCACGCAACTCGGCGCGAGTGGCGTAGCTGGGTCCGGCGACGGCGAGGTAGACGCCCTCCCGCAGCAGGACGTCCTGGCTGCGAGCGGCGGCGCGCGCCACGTCGAGGTAACGCGGGTCGTAGCAGTCGAACATCACCGGGAAGCGTGGGCCGGCGGCATCGTCGTTCGGTCCGGTCAGCGGGTTCTGACCGGTGGCGTTGATCAGGTCGAGATGGAGCATCAGCTCCCCGGCGCGGAAGCTCGGCGCCAACCCACCGCAGGCGTTGCTGACCAGGAGCGTGCCGGCGCCGAGCCCGTGCATCACCTTGACCGGGAAGGCGCATTGCGCCGAGCTGAAGCCTTCGTAGAGGTGGACCCGACCCTGCATGGCGACGACGCGTCTTCCGGACAGCGTGCCGATGATGAAGCGCCCGGCGTGGCCGGGGGCGCTGCTCACGGGCATCCCGGGGACGTCGCCGTAGGGTAGGACCGCTTCGGCCTCGATCTCGTCGGCCAGCGGGCCCAGCCCGCTCCCAAGCACCAGCGCGATCTCGGGCGGAGCAGGGGCGTGCCGGCGGATGGCGGTGACGGCGTCGTCCGGGGAGGGTTGAGGAGCTACGTCCATAGCGTCAATTCTACTGGGGACGAGGCGTGGCCGAAGGGGCGCCGCCGGGCCGGCGAGGGCGACCGGGACGCTCTAAGTCCTCTCACGCGAACTCGGGTACACTGCACGCATGCCGAAATTCCGCCACCTGGTGGCTGCCATGCTCGTCGCCGTGGGCGCTCTCGCGTTCGCCCAACAGCAGCCGACCCCCCAGGGACGACTCGCTGACGTCCGTGTCGAGGGCACCACCAACTACGCCGACATCGTCAAGACCATCATCACGGCGCGCAAGGGCACGCCGGTGGACAGCATCGACCTGGAAGCGGAACGGAGTCGCGTCTACAGCCTGGGAACGTTCCAGGAGGTCTCGGTCAGCATCCAGTCGAGCCCCGGAGGGCCGGTGCTGCTGATCAAGGTCAAGGAGAACCCCTTGATCGGGGCGATCGCCTTCCAGGGCAACAGCTCGGTCGACACGCAGACGCTCACCGACGCGCTGAAGTCCAACAACCTGGTCGAGACCGGCAGCGTATACAACACGAGCCGTGCCGAACAGGCCAAGCAGACCATCCAGCAGGTCTACCGCCAGAACGGGTTCCCCTTCGACGTCGATGTCAACCTCACCGAGGAAGCCGCCCCGGACCTCGCCACCCAGGGTGGCGCCGTGCCCGTACGGCTGACCTACACGGTCGACGAGCAGGCGAAGGTCGACAAGGTCGCCTTCCAGGGCAACACGGTGTTCGACGACGCGGCGCTCAAGGGGCCGTTCGACGCGCTGCTCAAAGCGGGTACCTTCCAGCTCTCCAGCTACCGCTCGGCACTGCAGCAGATCGGGACGATGTACGTCGACAAGGGCTTCCGCGGAAGCGGTGTCGACAGTCAGAACAGCGAGCTCAAGGATGGCACGCTGACGGTGAACATCCAGGAACTCCGCATCGACTCGATCGACACCACCGCGCTGGGGGTCGACCCCTCCAGCCTGAGTCTGCATTCCGGTGACCTGTTCAACTACGACAAGCTGCTGAGCGACGTCAAGAAGCTCGCCAAGGGCCGCAGCAGCGACATCCAGCTGCAGACCCTGCGTTCCCCGACCGGGGGGGTGCGCGTGGTCTTCAGCCTCGGCGCTCCCGACAGCGCAGGCCCGATCACGGCCATCAAGATCGAGGGCAACACCGTGCTCTCCAAGGAGCAGATCGACAAGGTGCTGTCGCTCAAGGTCGGCGACACCTTCACCTCGGCGGTCGCACGGGAGGATTTCGGCGCCCTTGTCAAGGCCTACAACGACCAGGGCTACATCATCGCGACCCAGCCGGACTTCAGCTACGACAACGGCACGTACATCCAACGCGTGACCGAGATGAAGATCGCCGGCTACAGCATCCAGTACCAGGGCAAGCCCGACAACACCAAGCCCTTCGTCATCACCCGCTACCTACCGAAGGTGGGCAGCGTCGCCAACGTCCAGCAGATCGACAACGGACTGCGCCAGGTGTACCGTACCGGGTCCATCACCCCGGTCAACCGCTCCTTCCAGCAGGCCGCCAAGCCCGACGAGCTCACCGTCGTGATCACGGTGAAGCATGCCAGCACCGGCAGCTTCCAGCCCTCGGCTCAATACGCCACCGACACCGGTCTCTCCGCGTCATTGAGCTATCAGGAGAAGAACTTCCTGGGCCGCGCACACCACGTCAGCGTCGATGTCAACGGCACCAGCACCGACCTCGGTGTGATGTTCGGCGGGAGCCTGCGCTACAACATCCCCTGGCTCTACATCCCCGCCGACAGCTTCGAGACCACGCCCACCTCGTACTCCATCCAGCTGTTCAGCACGATCCGCAACAACCAGCCCCTGAGCACCTCCGACGGCAGCACCACGGTCACCTACCCGGGTCTGGCGGCTACCGAGACGAACCGCGTGAAGGTCGGCGAGTACACGGTACGCAATACCGGGCTCGGGGTCAGCGTCACCCGCCAGATCTATCCCCACACCTCCATGAACCTGAGCGGAAGCGCCAGCTACGCCCAGTACAAGCTGGAGCCGCCCAGCGTCGACTGCACCGTGCAGAGCGGTACGGTCACCAACAACGGGACCTGCTCGCTGCCGCGCTCCGATGCGCTGCGGTACGTTCCCACCAGCGGCATCTCCACCTTCTTCTCGGCGGGCGTGGCCTACGACAACCGCGACAACCCCGACTTCCCGACCACCGGCCTCCACGCCTACGGAAACTTCGGGATCGGCATCGGCGGCGACTACACCGACCCCAACACCGGCCAGCGTCAGACCTATGCCTACCAGCAGTTGACCGGCGGCGTCCGCACGTACACCAAGCTGTCGACGCTCGACCCGTCGGAGATCAAGGACCCCAACCACGTGTTCGCGGTGCGCTTCGACGCCGGCACCCAGATCGGCGACAGCTACCCCAGCTCCAAGCAGTTCCAGGTGGGTCGCACGAACCTCACGCGCACCCTCATCCGCGGCTACACGGTGAACGACTTCAACCTCTCGAAGAGCTACCTCACGAGCTCGCTGGAGTACCGCTACAACTTCAACCTCAACACCGTCGCCACCCAGACGGTGATCGGCGTCGCATTCGTAGATCTCGGCTGGGCGTCCAGCGTTCCCAACTACCCCGATTACCAGACGCCCGTCTTCGCCGGGGCCGGCGTCGGCGTGCAGATCAACCTCGGCTTCGGGAGCGTGGTGTTGCCGGCCATCCGGATGGACTACGCCTTCAGCCAGCGCCACCCCTCCGGCGTGTTCGGGTTCCGGGTGGGTCCGGTTTTCTAGTGCTTTCCGGACGTCGCCGGCATCACTCGCCGGCGACGTCGCGCAGCACGTCCAGACTGCTGAGTCGGATCTTGCCGTACCCGGCGTCGATCGCCCCGAGGCGAACGAGCTCGCCCACGACCTTGGTGACGGTCTCGCGGACGGAGCCCACGGCGGCCGCCAGGTCGTCGTGGGTGATGTGCACGACGGGGTCGCCGCCTTCGTCCACGGTCGCCAGGTCGCTGGTGCCGAGCTCGAGGAGCTCGGCCGCGATGCGCGAGCGCAAGCGCTTACCGGCCAGGCGGTTGAGCGCCCCGTAGAGTCCCTCGACCACGTGAACGAGGTGCGCAAGGAGCTGGTGGCGCTCCTCGCGGCTCAACGAGCCGGCGTCCAGGACCACCACCTCGGTGGCGGTGACGGCCTCCGCGAAGTAGCGGCGCCCTTCACCGGTGAGGGCCTCCTCACCGAAGAAGCCGCCCGGCTTGACGTAGCGCAGGGTCAGTCCGTTGCCCTCGTCGTCGACGGTATGCACCCGGACCAGCCCGCTCCGGACCCGGAAGACGTACTCCGGCCCCCCGGGGAAGAGGACGACCTCCCCAGCCTGGTAGCCGCGCACATCCACGACTTCCGCGCCCCCCAGCGATGGGCTCATGGCGTGCTCCCTTCTCGCGGCCGCTCGCGGCACCCTGGTGGACCTTTTTGAGACCCAAGCACAAATCGAGGATACCGCCGCGCCTTCTCTGGCGAAAACGGCCACGTTACGTACTGAGGCTGGGTGGCATCGGCCCGGCAGGCTTCGCCGAACGCGCCGATCGCCTGCTGCGAGCGCTGGAGGCGGGCCGCCGGCCCATGTTCCGACGTTGAGGCCGGCCCTCAGACGTTGAAGAGGAAGTGCATGACGTCGCCGTCCTCGACGACGTAGTCCTTGCCCTCCGTACGGAGCCAGCCGCGACTGCGCGCCGCGGCGATCGACCCCGCCTCCACCAGCTTGTCCCAGGCGATGACCTCAGCGCGGATGAAGCCGTGCTGGAAGTCCGTATGGATCACGCCGGCGGCCTCCGGAGCACGGGCGCCGCCCCGCACCGTCCAAGCCCGGACCTCCTTCTCGCCTGCCGTCAGGAAGGTGATCAGGCCCAGCGTGCGGTAGCCGACCTCGACCAGGCGGTCGAGACCCGGCTCGCTCAGCCCCATGTCGTTGAGGAACGCGTGCGCCTCTTCGTCGCCCAGCTCGGTGAGCTCCTCCTCGATCCGCGCGGAGATCACCACCACGTCCGAGCCCTCTTCGGCGGCCAGGGCCCGCACCTCCTCGACGTAGGCGTTGCCGTCCGGCAGCGCGTCCTCCGACACGTTGCAGACGTAGATCATGGGCTTGGCCGTGAGCAGGTTGAAGTCGGGGGGAAGCTCGTGGCCCCCGGAGCGCGCCGGGACTCCCTGTTCGAGTTTCGCCAGCACCGCCTCGGCCTCGGTCAGCACGGCCGCATCTTCGGCGTTGCCCTTGGCACTGCGGCGCAGCTTCTCGATGCGCTTCTCCAGCGTGGCGATGTCGGCGAGGGCGAGCTCCGTGCGGATCGTCTCGATGTCGGAGGTCGGCGCCACCTCGCCCGCCACGTGGACCACGTTGGGGTCGTCGAAGCAACGCACCACGTGCGCGATGGCGGCGACCTCGCGGATGTTCGCCAGGAACTGGTTGCCCAGCCCTTCACCGCGGCTGGCCCCCTTCACGAGGCCGGCGATGTCGACGAACTCCACGCTCGTGGGGACGAGCGGGGGTACGCGCTCGCCCTTGACGTAGAGCGCCTGGAGTGCGTCCAGACGTGCGTCCGGCACCGCCACCACGCCGACGTTCTTGTCGATGGTGGCGAAGGGGTAGTTGGCGGCTTCCACGCCCGCCTTGGTGATGGCGTTGAACAGCGTGCTCTTGCCGACGTTCGGCAGACCTACGATTCCGATGCCAAGCATGACCTCTCCCGTGCGGCGGCGCGCCGAGTTGGCGGGTTTCCGGTGCGACCGGCCAAAGCCGCAGTATAGCGCGCGGCCGAAGCGGGATGCTCGGGACCGCGAGCGGTGCACGGACGGCGCGGGCGCCCCGCGCGGTGTACGGAGGGTGCGGGTGCCAGAGGCCCTCCGAAGGACGCTGAACACCGTACCAGACGTGGGTTCGGCGCGCGCGGCAGGCGTGGTAGGATCGCCGCCATGACGCTGCAGCACGCATCCATGGCGCTCCGCCAGCCGGGTTGGGCGACCGGCCTACCGGTATGAACGAGGTGCGATACCACAGCACCCGAGCGGCCGAGGCAACGCCCGGCATCGCGTTCGAGGAGGCCCTGCTGCGCGGCCTGGCACCGGACGGCGGCCTCTATCTGCCCCGACCGCTTGTGCAGCTTCCGCAGGACTGGCGCGAAGCGAGCTCGCCGGCCGACCTGGCGGCCCGCATCCTCCCTCCCTACCTGGGTGCGTCTCGGACGGACGTCGAGCCCCGGCTCCAGGCGGCGCTGGACTTCCCGATGCCGATCCAACCGCTGTCCCGGGAGCGCTACGTGCTGGAGCTGTTCCACGGCCCCACGCTGGCGTTCAAGGACGTCGGAGCGCGGTCGATGGCGCAGCTCATGGCCGATGCCGCCGCCCGTCGGGGCCAGCGCGCGACCGTGCTGGTCGCGACCTCGGGCGACACCGGCAGCGCTGTCGCCGACGCGTTCAAGGGCTTCGACGCGGTGCGCGTGGTGCTCCTCTACCCGGAGGGGAGGATCAGCGAGATGCAGGAACGGCAGCTCGCGGCCGCTCGCCCCGGTGTGCAGGCCTACCGGGTCCGGGGCTCGTTCGACGATTGCCAGCGCCTGGTCAAGGGTGCGTTCGCGGATCCCGCACTGTCCGGCCTGGGGCTGACCAGCGCCAATTCCATCAACGTCGGCCGGCTGCTGCCGCAGACGCTGTACTACCTTTGGGGGGCGTTGCAGGTCGAGCGGCTGCGCGGCCGCCGTGAAGCGCTCGACGTATGTGTCCCCAGCGGCAACCTCGGCAACGTCACGGCGGGCGTTCTTGCCGCCGGTATGGGCTGGGGCGTGGGGCGCTTCCTGGTGGCGCACAACATCAACGATTTCTTCCCCGACTTCCTGCGCTCCCGCGCCGAGGCGTACGCCTTCCGTCCGACGCGGGCGACGCTCTCCAACGCCATGGACGTGGGGGCGCCGTCGAACTTCGAGCGCTTGTTGACGCTGGCGGGCGACGATCTGCCGCGGATGATGTGGGGCACGAGCGTGGATGACGCCACGACGCTCGCGCGCATGCGACAGAGCGACCGGGAGGACGGCTACCTGCCCTGCCCGCACACGGCCGTGGGTCTGGAGGCCGTGGAACGCTATCGCCGGGAGGCCGGCGACGTGCGGCCGGTGATGATCCTCGCCACCGCGCACCCGGCCAAGTTCCCGGATGCGGTGCGCCGCGCGACCGGCCGCGAAGCGCCGCGAAGCGAGGTACTCGAAGGCCTCGCGTCGGCGCCGCGCAATGCCCTCCCCCTGGCACCCGAGCCGGACGCCCTGCGTGAGGCGCTCCTGGCCCTGGACGCTTGAGGGTCTGGCCCGCGACGGGTGGTTGCGGGGTCAGCGCCTCAGCGCCTCAGGGCGTAGGGGCCGGACGCGTCCTCGCCGAGGTGCACGACCTTCATCTCGTGCATGAGCTTGGCCAGGTGCGCCAGTAGGCTGCGTTCGACCAGGGTGAAGGCGCTGTCGGGGAGCGACGGATAGATGCGCTGGCGAAGCTCGCCCAGGGTTTCGGCGCCGCCCGCGAGTGCGGTCACGACCTGGCGCTCGCGTTCGAGGCGGTGCGCGGCGCTGTCGGCGAGCTTCCGGTCCGCGTCGTGGACGAGCGGTCCGTGGCCGGGTCCGAGCAGACGCGGCCGGAGCCCGCGAAGGCGCGCCAGCGACTCGAGGTAGGCGCTCACGTCGCCCTCCGGAAGTCCCACCCAGGTCGAGCCCTCGCCCGCTACCAGGTCGCCCAGGAGCAGCACGCCCTCCTCCGGCAGGAGGTAGCTCAGGTGGCCTGGGCTGTGGCCCGGGGTGTGCAGCGCGCGGACCACGACGTCGCCTACCGTGATGCGGCGGTCGTCGCCGAGGGGGACGATCCCTGCCGTCCCCTCCAGGCGGTCTGCCTCGAGCGGATGGACGTACACGGCGAGCGGGCCCTCGGCCTCGAGCAGGGCTCGCAGGCCGCCGACGTGGTCGGGGTGCGTGTGGGTGAGGAAGACCGCCTTGAGCAGGCGCACCCCGGCCGCGGCGAGCGCCGCGCGCGTGTCCCGCAGCGCGCCGGCGTCGGGTGAGCCGGGGTCGACCAGCGCACCTACGCTGCCCGAGACGATGAGGTAGCTGTTGACATGGTCGAACGGCGGCAGCGTGTCGCTCGGCAGCGGCAGGCGCCAGACATGCTCGGAGATGTGCTCAGCTTCGCTCATGTCAGGGACTTCCGGCCGCAGGGTCCCGGCGCAGCCAGGCGGCGGCGGCCTCGAGGGCGTTCGCGGGAGCGGTCGGCTGGTCGGGGACGACCCCGCGGCCCTCCCAGGTAGGGCCGCCGATCGGTGCGAGCACGCCCGTGGCGATCCAGGCCTGCGACCCGTCGGCGAGGCAGAAGGGCAGCACGGCCTCCACGTTGCCGGCGCTGGTAGCGCCGAACACGGTGGCGCGGGCGCGTAGTTGGAGCGCTCCGGCCAGCCCCTCGGCGGCGCTGTTGACATCGCCGTCGATCAGCACGGCCAGGGGGAGCTGCGTCGCGACGGGACCGATGGCAGGGTAGGGAAGGGGCAGGGCCCAGCGCGTGACCACGCGCCATAGGAAGCCACGGGTGAAGAGACCGGCGATCTGCATCATGCTGACGAGACGCCCTCCCGGGTTGCCGCGCAGGTCGAGGACCAGCCCTCGGGCGCCCGCTGCTTGCAGCACCGTGACCGCGCTGCGAACATCGCCCACCACGCCGTCCGAGGCCAGGTCGGGAAGGCGCACATAGCCGATGGAGCCGTCCAGCATCCGGTAGGTGACATGACCGTGCGTTTGGGCGGACTGGGCCATGCCGAACACGCCGAGGCAGGGAAGGTCGCCGTAGAGGCGATGGATCTCTGCCACGCGAGCGGGAGGCACGAAGACCGAGTGGCCGTCCTGGATGCGGCCGTACATGGCGACGAGCACCGCGTAGAAGGCGCTGTCGTCCTTGGCGGCGAGCGCTTGCGGCTCGTACTCCCGGCGCATCTGCTGCCAGTCGACCTTCAGCCCCCCGACGTCCCAGTAGCGCTGTTGGACGAGCGTCCAGGCGACGTCGAAGCGCTGCGCGTAGTCGTGCGGAGAGGCCGCCAGCGCCGCCGCGCCGAACGCCAGCCAGCTCAGGCAGGCGCCCAGGAGAACGGCCGCGAGGCCGCGCTCAGCTGCCCGCACCAGCGAAGGCCGTTGCGTGGCGCTCCAGCGTGTCGGCATCGATGATGACGCTCTGTGCGCCAACCTGGGTGGTGTTGAGTGCGCCGGCGACGTTCCCCATCCGGGCGGCCTCGAGCAGGTCGTAGCCCTTCATGATGGCGTGTGCGAAGGCGGCGGTGTAGTAGTCGCCTGCGCCGGTCGAGTCGATGACGCCGTCGATGTCGTACGCCTCGACCAGTTCCGTGAGCTCGGGCGTGATCACGATGCTGCCCATCGCACCGACCTTGACGATGAGCCGTTCGATGCCGTGACGGTTCAGCCCGGAGACGGCGTCGGAGATCGAGGACTCGCCCGTGAGTGTGTAGAGCTCGTGCTCGTTCATCAGGAGGTAGTCGACGTCACGGACCACCGTGATCAGACGGTCACGCAAGGCGTTCACGGCGCCGCTGCCGAGGTCGACGAAGGTGGTGACCTTGGCGTCGCGCGCGAACCCGAGTGCCTGTACGGCGTACTCGCGCTGCCGCCCGCCCACCAGGCTGTATGCGCTCATGACGAGGGCGTCCACCGAGCCGATGTCGTCCTTGCGGATCTCGGCGGAGTCCAGGTGACGGCTGGCGCCGGCAGCGCTGATCATGGTGCGCTGCGCGTCCGGCGTGATGATGAGGGTCACGCTGCTGGTCTGGAGGTGCTCGTCGACCTGGACCAGTGCGTCGTCCACGCCCGCCTCACGGACGTGCTTGAGGGCGAGTTCGGAGAAGGGCCCAGTGCCGACGCGCGTGGCGATACGCACCTCGTTGCCGAGGCGGCCCAGGACGGTGGCGATGGTGCCGCCCGCCCCTCCGGGCTCCATGACGGCACGCAGGGCGTTCACCTCACCTCCCGGTTCAGGGAAGTCCTTCACGAAGTACATCTGGTCGACGGTCGCATCGCCGACCACCACAAATCGTCCCATGACTCTCCAGATCCATCGCTGGGATGGAGTCGCTTGTTCGCTTAGCGCAGTATACCGAATCGACTCAAGGCGGGTCCTTCCTGTCTTGCACGACGCGCTTGAGTTCGCGAAAGGCGTCCAGGCCGAGCGCTTCGGCGCGGACGCGGTCATCCATACCGAGCCGAAGGAGCGCCCCTTCCACCTTCTGGCGGGCGTGACCCGCCATCGTGAGGTTCTTCACCAGCGTCTTGCGTCGGTGCGCGAAGCAGGTGCGGATGAACGCGAACAGCTCGGGGTCGGTGCGCGTGCCGGCCCGAACGTCGATGCGTACGACGCTGGAGGTGACCTTGGGGGGCGGCAGGAACGCCCCTGGCGGGATCCGCCGCACCTGTCTGGCGGTCCCGAAGTGGCGCACCAGCAAGCTCAACGAGCCGTAGGCGGGCGTGCCGGGTCCGGCCGTCAGGCGCTCGGCGACCTCGCGCTGCACCAGGAACACCAGCCGCTGGAAACGAGCGGACTCCAGGGCGCGCGTCAGCACCGCGGTGGCCGCGTTGTAGGGCAGATTGGCGACCAGCAGCGCACCTTCGGGGAGCGTGGCGAAGTCGAAGCGGGCGGCGTCCCCCTCGACCAGCTCCACGTTGGTGAGCCCGTGCAGCGTCTCGGCCAGCACGGGCTTCAGCCGACGATCGAGCTCCACACTGACGACCCGCCCGGCGCGCTGCGCCAGCGCCCGCGTGAGGACGCCCAGCCCCGGGCCCGCTTCGAACACGGTATCGGTAGGACCGACCTCGGCGGCATCGACGATGGCTCTCAGGGCAGAGGCGTCGACGAGGTAGTTCTGGCCGAATCCCTTGTCGGGGGTCAGGCCGTGGCGCCGAAGGAGTTCTTGGACGCGCGAGGGAGCCGTGAGGGGTAGCTCGGGACCGGCGGCAGGGTCGCCGCTGCCGCTCACGGGACCTTCTCGGTCACGGCCTGGGCAGGCTCATGCGATGCGTTCGGCGATGAACGCCTCGAGCTGGCTCGAAGCCTCGGCGAGCGAGAGTTTCTGTACGACGGCGAGCTCGCTCGAAAGCATGTTCTTAGCGCTCTCCAGGACCTCGCGCTCGGTGGCCGCTAGGCCTTTCTCGATGTCACGCTTCGAAAGGACGCCGATCAGCCGCGACAGGTCGTAGGCGCTGCCGCCGGCGAGGATGTCCTGCTCGGCGCGGTAGCGGGGCGGCCACTGGGTCGGCAGGGAGAGGTCGGCCTTGGCGAGCGCCTCGTACACCTGGTCGATCTCATCACGGCCGACGGTGTGCCGGAGGCCGACGTCCTGCCCCTTGCGAAGAGGCACCAGGACCTCCATGTCGCCCCGAACGAAGACGATCTTAAGGTACTTCTGGGTTTCCCCGAGGATTTCCCGCGTCGTCATCTCCTCGACGACGCCCGCCCCCTGCGAGGGGTAGACCACGTTGTCACCGACCTGGAATGTCACAGTGGGGCAACGTTACCATAGCCGCTTCGAAGCCGGAGTACGGGGCTGTACGACCGTTCGCGCAGACTTCAGGCGCGCGCCGGGCCTGCTCTTCCGGGCAGCGTGGCGACGCGCACGCGCTTCCCTTCGAGGCGGGCCTCGATCTCGTGGATGCGGTCACGGATCCGCGCGGCCCGTTCGAAGTCGAGGTCCTCCGACGCCTTCCACATCTCGGTCTCGAGCTGCGCCAGCTCCTGCTTGAGGTCGTCGAAGAGCAGCTCGCGCTCCCAGGGATCGAGGTCCGGCGCCTTGCCCTCTTCGTCCACCTCCTCGCCGCGGATCACCTCGTGGATGCGCTTGCGGATCGTCTCCGGCGTGATGCCGTGGAGCTCGTTGAACGCGAGCTGCTTGTCGCGGCGGCGGTTGGTCTCGTCGATCGCACCCCGCATCGCGTCGCTGACCTCGTCGGCGTAGAGGAAGACCTCGCCGTTGACGTTGCGGGCCGCCCGGCCGATGGTCTGGATGAGCGAGCGCTCGCTCCGCAGGAAGCCGGCCTTGTCGGCGTCGAGGATGGTGACGAGGCTCACCTCGGGCAGATCGAGCCCCTCGCGGAGCAGGTTGATGCCGACCAGCACGTCGAAGTGTCCCAGCCGAAGGTCGCGGATGATCACCTGGCGTTCGACCGCGTCGATGTCGGAGTGCATGTAACGCACGCGCACCCCCTGCTCGGCCAGGTACTCCGTGAGGTCCTCGGACATCTTCTTCGTGAGGGTGGTGACGAGCACGCGTTCGGACTGTTTGGCTCGCTCGCGTACGGCGAACACCAGGTCGTCGATCTGGCCGCGGCTGGGTTTGACGGTGATCTTGGGGTCGACCAGGCCGGTCGGGCGGATGACCTGTTCGACCGTCTTGTCACTGAGGCGCGCCTCCTGGTCGGCGGGGGTGGCGGAGACGAACACCACCTGCCCGACCCGCGAGAAGAACTCCTCCTCCTTGAGAGGCCGGTTGTCCAGCGCGGCGGGAAGCCGGAAGCCGTAATCCACCAGCGTCTGCTTGCGTGCGCGGTCGCCGTTGTACATGCCGCGGATCTGCGGCACCATCACGTGGGACTCGTCCAGGAAGGTGATGAAATCGTCGGGGAAATAGTCGAGCAGCGTGTTGGGCGGCTCGCCGGGCTTGCGCCCTTCGAGGTAGCGCGAGTAGTTCTCGATCCCGCTGCAGTACCCGAGCGTGCGAAGCATCTCCAGGTCGTAGAGGGTGCGCTCGCGCAGCCGCTGTGCCTCGACCAGCTTGCCCGCCTTCTCGAACAGGGCCAACCGCACGTGCAGGTCGGCTTCGATCTGCTCCACGGCCGGCTGGAGCTTCTCGAACGGGGTCACGTAGTGCTTGGCGGGGAACACCATGGTCTTGTCGAGCTCGCCCGTCTCGTCCCCCGTGACCGGGTCGAGCATGGTGAGGCGGTCGATGTCGTCGCCCCACAGCTCGACGCGAAGGGGTTGCTCCTCGTACGCCGCCCATACCTCGATGACGTCGCCCCGGGCGCGGAAGCGGCCGGGAGCGAGCTCGATGTCGTTGCGCTCGTACTGCTGCGTGACCAGCGTCTCCAGGATGGCGTCGCGGCCGACGCCCCGACCGACCTCCAGGATGAGGTGGAGCCGCTGGTACTCGTCGGGCGAACCCAGGCCGTAGATCGCCGATACCGAGGCCACCACGATGACGTCATTGCGGGTCAGCAGGCTGCGGGTGGTGGAGTGGCGCAACCTCTCCAGCTCCATGTTGATGTTGGCGTCCTTCTCGATGAAGAGGTCGCGCGCCGGGACGTACGCCTCGGGCTGGTAATAGTCGTAGTAGCTGATGAAGAACTCGACCGCCGCGGTGGGGAAATAATCCCGGAACTCGGCGGCGAGCTGGGCGGTGAGGATCTTGTTGGGCGCGAGGATCAGCGCCGGGCGTTGCACGCGCTCGATGATCTTGGCCATCGAGAAGGTCTTGCCGGTACCTGTCGCCCCCAGCAGCGTCTGGAAGCGGAGCCCGTCGCCAAGCCCTTCGGTGATGCCTTCGATGGCCTGCGGCTGGTCGCCCCGCGGCTCGTAGGGGGAGTGCACGTCGAGCGGCATGTCCTCATAGTCTAAGGTACGTTCCCGACCGCCGAGCGCGTGGAGCCGACGTGAACCCGCCCCGGCCGCGGGCGTCGCTCAGACCGCGGCCGGCGCCACGTCGAACGACCGGAACTGGCGCTCGAACAGCTCGCGATAGAGTCCGCCCTCGGCCAGCAGAGCCTCGTGCGTGCCGCGTTGCACGATGCGCCCTCCGTCCATGACCAGGAGCGTGTCGGCCCCCTTCACGGTCGACAACCGGTGAGCGATCACGAACGTGGTGCGTCCCACCATCAGTCGTTCCAGGGCTGCCTGCACCAGCGCCTCCGATTCGCTGTCGAGCGAGCTCGTGGCCTCGTCCAGGATCAGGATGCGCGGATCCTTGAGCAGCGCACGGGCGATGGCCACCCGCTGACGCTGGCCACCCGACAGCTTCACCCCGCGCTCGCCGACGAGCGTGGCGTATCCGTCGGGGAAGGCGCTGATGAACCCTTCGGCGTTGGCTGCGCGAGCGGCCTCCGCCACCTCCTCGTCGTCGGCGCCGGGCCGGCCGTAGCGGATGTTGTCGGCGACGGTCCCCGAGAAGAGCTGCGTCTCCTGCGGCACGATGCCGATGTGTCCGCGCAGCTCTCGGGTCGGTAGCCTCCGCAGGTCGACGTCGTCCAGCAGGATGCGCCCGTCGATAGGGTCGAAGAAGCGCGGGATCAGCGACACCAGGGTGCTCTTGCCGGCACCGCTGGGACCGACCAGCGCGATCACCCGCCCCGGCTCGGCCTCGAGGTCGACGCCGTCGAGCACCGGTGCGTCGCCGCGGTCGCCGTAGTGGAAGCGCACGCCCTCGAAGCGCACCGCGCCAACGGGCGCCGCGAGGTGGATCGGCATCGCGGGCTCGGGCAGGTCGCTGTCGGTGTCGAGCAGCTCGAAGATGCGCTTGGAGGCACCCAGGGCCTCCTGGAGCTGCGAGTAGAGGCCGGTGAAGGAGCCGATGGAGCCCGCCACGAAGACCGTGATGAGCAGGAAGGCGATGAGGTCGCCGCCCTGCAACGAGCCCTGCAGCACCAGGTGGCCCCCGTACCAGAGCACCACGCCGATACCCGTGAACATCGCCAGGATGACGGTCGGCACGAACAGCGCGCGGACGCGCAAGCGCTTGAGCGCCAGGGCGTAGGAGAGATCGATGCCTGCGCCGTAGCGCCGCCGCTCGACGTCCTCGGCGGTGAAGGACTTGACCACCCGAACCCCTTGGATCGCTTCCTCGGCGCTGGCGTTGGCGTCGCCGACGGCGTCCTGGAAGCGGGTGCTGATGCGCCTCAGCTGGCGCCCGAAGTAGGCGGCGGCCAGCACCACGGCGGGGACGATGGCGAGCATGACCAGGGTGAGCTTGAAGTTCAGCACCAGCAGCACGATCACGCCGCCCACCAGGGTGATGAGCTGGTTGACGAACTGTGCGAGGGCCTGGGACACCGCGTTCTGGACGGTGCTGATGTCGGACGTGAGACGCGAGGTGATCTCGCCCGTCTTGCGCTCCTCGAAGAAGCGGACAGACAGGTCGATCAGGTGGCCGAAGAGCGTCTTGCGCAGGTCTGCCACCAGGGCCTCGCCCACCAGGCCGAGGTTGTAGGTGCGCACGTAGTTGAACACCGCCTGCATCGCGAACAGGCCGAACAACAGTGCGGCGATGCTGTTGAGGCCCGCGGCGCTGCGCTGCCCACCGAAGGCCGTGTTGAACAGGTCGCGGATCAGAAGCGGGAAGGCGAGGCCGAACGCGCTGGAGATGCCGACCGCGACGATCCCGACGATGAGGCGCACGCGGTAGGGGCGGGTGAAGCCCAGAAGCCGCCGGAGCTGGGATAGCTCGAGCCCGGCCGGGTCCCGGCCGGAACCCGCACGGCGCCTCGAGCGGAAGACGCTTCGCACACTCCGAGTGTACTCGGCCTGCGCGCCGCGCCGCAGCCCGGATGCGGGCGGTACAGTGACGGAACAGAACTGCGAACGACCGATCATCGAGGTGACGGATGACCCAAGCGATGCCCAGCGAGCCCCTGTGGACGCCGTCTGCGGCGCGCCTGCGGGAGGCGGCCATGACCGCCTTCCGGGAACGGGCCGAGCGGGCGGCCGGTCGCTCCCTGCCCGACTACGATGCGCTCCACGCCTGGAGCGTCGAGGACGTGGCTGCCTTCTGGCGCTTCTACGCTGAGGACGCCGGCATCCGCTTCGACGCTCCGCCGAGCCGCATCCTGTCGGACGACCCCATGCCCCATGCGTCCTGGTTCCAGGACGCAAGCCTGAGCTACGCGCGCGAGCTGCTCTACCCGCGGGCTCTGCAGGACGCTTCACAGACCGCCGTCATCGGCGTGACCGAGGCCGGCGCCGAGGTACGGCTCGACTACGCCGAGCTCAGGGTACTGGTCCGGCGCATCCAGGATGCGCTGCGGCGCGCAGGGGTGGGCCGCGGCGACGCCGTGGCCGCCTACGCTGCCAACGTGCCCGAGACGCTCGCGGTGCTGCTGGCGTGCGCAGGGGAGGGGGTCGTGTTCTCCTCGGCCTCGCCCGACTTCGGGGCCGAGGCGGCGGCGGCGCGATTCGCGCAGCTTGCGCCCAAGGTGCTGTTCGCTTCGCCGACCTACCGATACGGCGGACGCCGTATCGACACTTCGGAGGCGGTGGCCTCGCTGGCGGGCGCCCTGCCGGGACTGGAGGCGCTGGTGGCGCTGCCGTACCCGGGCGAGGGCGTCCCTGCCGACGCGCCCGGCACGCCCTGGTCGACGTGGCTCGGCGCCGACGACCCGGTGGGCGAGCCGCGGTGCGCTGCCCTTCCCTTCGACGCGCCTCTGTACGTGCTCTACTCCTCGGGCACCACCGGCCTGCCCAAGGCGATGGTCCACCGCGCTGGCGGCGCGTTGCTCACCCACCACAAGGAGCACCGCCTCCACACCGACATCCGGGCGGGGGACGTGGTCTTCTACTACACCACCTGCGGCTGGATGATGTGGAACTGGCTCGTCTCGGCCCTGGCGCAGGCCGCCACCGTCGTCCTCTACGACGGTTCCCCTGCGCATCCCGACCTGGGTGCACTATGGCGGCTGGCCGAGAGGCTGGGCATCACGCTGTTCGGTACCAGCGCCCGCTACCTCCACAGCCTGCAGGCACAGGGCGTGCGGCCGGGAACGAGCGTCGACCTCGGCGCGTTGCGCACGCTGGCCTCGACCGGCTCGCCGTTGTCGCCGTCGGGCTTCCAGTACGTCTACCGGCACGTCAAGCAGGACGTCCACCTGGCCAGCATCTCGGGCGGAACCGACATCGTGAGCTGCTTCATGCTGGGCGTCCCGACGCTGCCGGTCCATGCCGGGCAGATCCAGCGGCCCGGCCTCGGGGTCGACCTGGCGGTCTTCGACGAGACGGGACGCGAGGTGGAGGACGGGCCCGGGGAGCTGGTGTGCCGCCAGCCGCTGCCGTCGATGCCGCTCCGGTTCCTGAACGACCCGGACTTCGAGCGCTACGGCGAGGCCTACTTCGCGGCCTACCCGGGCGTCTGGCGCCACGGCGACCTCGTAGAGCGCACCCCCGAGGGCGGGATCGTGGCCCACGGCCGCAGCGACGCCACCCTCAACCCCGGCGGGGTGCGCATCGGCACCGCGGAGGTCTACCAGCCGCTCGAGCACGTCCCGCAGGTCTTGGAGGCCGCGGCGGTGGGCCGGCGATCGTCCGAAGGCGACGAGGAGATCTGGCTGTTGGTGGTGCTACGGCCCGGCGCGCAGCTCGACCGCGACCTGGAGACCGCCATCCGCAGCGCCATCCGCGAGGGCGCCTCCCCGCGCCACGTGCCACGGCGCATCCTGCAGGTGGCTGAGCTCCCACGCACGCGCAGCGGGAAGTCGATGGAGATGGCCGTAGCGCGGCTGGTCAACGGCATGGACGTCCCCAACGCGGCGGTGGTGGCCAACCCGGCGTCGCTCGAGGCGATCCGCAGCGCGCTGGGCGACGAGCGGCGCTGACACGCGGGCTCGCGCACCGGCCCACGACGACGGAGCGGGGCGCGCCGCGATGGGCGCGCCCCGCTCGATGGTTGGCGCAGGACGAGGCGGCCGGTTCCGACGTCAGCCCTTCACGGCCCCCGCGGTGAGCCCGGCGACGATGCGCTGCTGGAAGACCAGCACCAGGATGATGAGCGGGACGGTCACCACGACCGACGCCGCCATGATCTGCGCCCAGGGCAGCTCATACTGACTGGCGCCGCTGAACAGCGCGATGGCGACCGGCACGGTGCGCGCCTTGTTGTCGACCGTGAAGGTGAGGGCGAACAGGAACTCGTTCCAGGCCTGGATGAACGCCAGCAGGCCGGCGGTCACGAGCCCCGGGGCCATGACCGGCAGCAGCACGCGCGTGAGCGACTGCACCGGCGTGGCGCCGTCGACGAAGGCCGCCTCCTCGAGCTCGCGTGGGATCTCGCGTACGAAGCTGGTCAGCACCCACACCGTGAACGGCAGGGTGAACACCATGTAGGACAGGATCAGTCCCCACCAGGTGTTGTAGAAGTGCAGCGTCCGGATGAGCACGAACATGCCGCCCAGGATGGCGATCTGCGGGAACATCGAGACGCCCAGGATGCCGTAGAAGACGGTGCGCTTGCCGCGGAAGCGGATGCGGCCGAGCGCGTACGCCGCGGTGCCGCCGATGAGCAGCGACAACAGCGTTGTGAGCCCGGCGACGATGAGGGAGTTCAGCAGGTTGCGGGCGAACGGCTGGCCCGTGAACACCTCGGCATAGTTCTTCCATTGCGGTACCGGGGGCCAGTAGAGGAGCGGGGTCTGGAAGAGCTGGTTGGGTGTCTTCAACGACGAGGAGATCGCCCAGAAGAAGGGGAACACGAGATAGAAGAACACCAGGACCACGAGGAGGGCGAACGCCACCTGGCCCAGGTAGTAGCCGATACCGCGGCGGCGCATCAGTCGACCTCCACACCGAGGCTGACGACGTAGGCCACGACGAACAGCCCGATGATCACGAAGATGCCGACCGACATCGCCGAGCCGTAACCGAGCAGGCCGAAGTCGACGAGCTGCTGGCGGGCGTACACCGCCATGGACATGGTGTTGGGCGTGGTGCCGGTCATGACGTAGATGGCGTCGAACACGCGGAGCGCGTCGAGCGTACGGAAGATCAGGGCGACCAGCAATGCCGGCCTAAGGAGCGGCAGCGTGACCCGCACGAAGTTCTGCCAGGGCGTGGCGCCGTCGACGCGGGCGGCCTCATAGAGTTCGGTCGGGATCGATTGCAACCCGGCCAACAGGAGGAGCGCCATGAACGGCGTGGTCTTCCAGACGTCGACCGAGATGACCGCGGGCAGCATCAGCCTGGGGTTCGCCAGCCAGGCGTACGCCTTGTCCGTCAGGTGGGCCTTCATCAGCATGTCGTTGATGACGCCGTAGACGTCGTTGTACATCCAGCGCCACATCTGGGCCGAGACCACCGTGGGGATCGCCCAGGGGATCAACATGGCGGTGCGCATGGCGCCGCGGCCCGGGAACTTGGCGTTGACCAGCATGGCGATGCCGAGGCCGAGCAGGGTCTCCGCGGCAACGGAGCTCACGGTGAACACCACGGTGTTCTGGACCGAACGCCACCACTGCGCGTCCTGCACCAGGAACTTGAAGTTCAGCAGGCCCACGTAGTTCGACTTGAGCGGGAACTGCAGCAGGTTGGTCTGGGTGAGGCTGAGCTGGATGGTACGGATCAGCGGGTAGCCAGCGACCAGTGCGACGACGATCAGGGTGGGGGCCAGGAACAGCCAGGCGGTTCGCGCCCGGCGCGATTCCAGCGATATCCCTCCCTTGGCGCTGCGCTTCTTGACGGCGGTCTCTTGCATCGATCACCTCGGGCCGAGCGGGGCCGCGAGGCGTGCTCGGCCTAGTGAAGGGCGGCCCCTCCCGACGTTCCGGGAGGGGCCGCGACGGAGCCCGGGATTACCAGCCCGTGCCCTTGATGCGGGTGAGCTGGCTCTTCAGGCCGGCGAGGGCCTGGTTGGCCTGCGCCTGACCGGTCAAGACGTTGTGGACCGCGGTCCAGAACGCGCTGGAGACCTGGTTGTACTTCTGCTTGGTGGCCGTTGCGGGGCGGGCGACCGCGCTCGCGAAGACCGGCTTGAGCTGGTGGATGAAGGCGTTCTGCTCGACGACCTGCGGGTCGTCGTAGACCGCCAGGCGGGAGGGCAGGAAGCTTCCCTTGATGGCGCGTTCGGTCTCGACCTTGGCGCTCGTCAGGTACTTGATGAGGTCGGCAGCTTCGGCCTGGTGCTTGGAGAAGCGCGAGACCGCGAGCTGCCAGCCGCCCAGCGTGGCGGCGTGCTGGCCGTCGGCCGTGGAGGCCATGGGGAGGGCGGCCACGCCGAACTTGCCCTTGATGGGGCTGTCGGCGCTCTGCCCCGGATTGTAGGCGTAGGGCCAGTTGCGCATGAAGGCGGCGTTGCCGGCCTGCCAGACGCCTCGGGCGTCCTCTTCCTGGTAGCTGGTCACGCCCGGAGGCGAGATGGTGCCGACCCAGCCGGCGGCCATGTTGATGGCCGCGGCGGCCTTGGCGTTGTCGATGGTGATGTTGCCCTGCGGGTCGACGATGGTGCCGCCGCCGTAGGAGTAGACCCACTCGAGGGCGTCACAGGTCAGGCCTTCGTAGGCGTTGCCCTGCCAGACGTAACCCCAGAACTTGTCGTTGCCGGCCGCGCGCTCGCCGGCCTGGATCTTCTGGGCCATCGAGGTGAGCTGGGCCCAGGTGGTGGGGGGGCCGTCGAAGCCGTACTTCTTGAGCAGGTCCGTGCGGTAGTACAGCAGGCCCGCGTCGTTGAACCACGGGATCGCCACCTGCTTGCCCTCGTACTGGTCGTTGGTGACCAGCGCGGGGATGAAGCCGCTCAGGTCGCTCTGGTTGAAGTACTTGCCGAGATCGACGAAGTAGCTTCCCAGGACGCCGGGCCAAACGACGTCGATCTGGTAGACGTCGATGCTGTCGGCCTGCGCGCCGAGCTGCTGCTGGTAGAGCGCCAGGCGGTCGGTCGACGAGTTCGGCGTCGAAACCACCACGACGGAGTTGCCCGTCTGTTGCGCCCACGCCTGCGATTCGTCCTTGCACAGCGTGAGTTCGTTGCCGACGGCTCCGCAGGAGATGTGCAGCGTCACGCCTTGCGCGAGTGCAGCACCTCCGAAGAGACCGCCGACCAGGACGAGAAGGGCCAGCCAGATTCGTTTCATGGGACACCTCGTTTCCTTCAGTAACCCGCGCCGTGAACCTTCAGCCGCGGGGTTGAACCCAGATCGACCTACGGAGAGCCCACCGCACCCGCACTGTTGGGGCCATATCCGGCACGCCTCCGATTCCCCCGGATGGTCGTCTGCTTGGGATGAACGATAGCACGTGCCCATCGGCCTCGCAACAGGTATTCGCCCTTGTATGCGGCGTTTCGCGACGGTACACGGCCTCGGCGAAGGGCTCAGGCCATCGGCCGGCCGACCATGCGGGTGATCATCTGCTGGAACTCGATCTCGTGGAAGGGCTTGAGGAGCACCTCGGCGCGCGGGCGCCGGGCGCGGCCGAAGATGCCGCCCCTGGGCGCCTCGTCGACCAGTACCAGCACGGGCAGGTGGCTCTGCCCGGTCTGGCGCCGCAGCTCCTTGACGAGCTCCCAGCCGGCGCCCTCCTGGTCGTCGACCACCAGCGCGGAGGGGTGGATGTCCGGCAGGATCCTGAGTGCGTCCTCGTAGTCGAGGGCGACCTCGGCACGCAGTCGCGCCCGCTGCAGCGACAGCCGCAGGAGCCGCTGCAGGGCGCTGCTGGGCGACACGGCCAGCACCAGCGGGTCCTCGACGTGGAAGGGCTGCGCCTCGATGACAGCCGTCCGTTGCAGCTCGAAGAGGATGTGCAACACGTGGCGTTCCGTGAGATCGAGCTCGGAGGCGATGGAGCGTGCGGTGCGCGTGCCGTCGACGTAGCCGAGGACCTCCCAGGCTCCCGCCGGCATCTCGACCTTGGTGGGGTCGCCCTGGCGAAGGAAGATGGTGTCGGGCTCGACCACGCCCCCCTCGAACTCGTGCAGACGCTGCGCCACGGACATGAGCAGCTTCATGGCGTCGACCGAGTGGTGGGTGGGGGCCTGGGAGGCCCAGCCGGAACGCTCGGCGAAGTTGAACTGCCCGTCGGACCAGCTCATCAGCTCCGACACGACCTCCAGCACCTGGCGTTCGAGCGCGCGGCGCAAGTCGTCCTCGTCGATCAGGCGCATCTCCACGGCCATGAGCCCGAGAGGCGTGCCGGCGTTCTCGATGTGCTGCCGCCGGAGGATCTCCTGGACCTCGTGCGTGGTGAGCAGGTCCATGCGCACCAGGATCTCTCCGAGGTGGACCCCTGGGGAGATGTGCGCGTACTGGATGCCGCCCTGCTCGAAGTAGATGCGCGCGCGCGCCTGGCCCCGCATGACGGTGAGGATGCCCGCCTTCTGGCCGGTGGCGATGATCTGGAACACGTCCGAGAGCGGGAGGTTGCGCAGGCTGCCCTCGATCATCCCGCGCTCATCCGCCCTCGTTGAACAGCGCGGCCGGCGTGGCCGCGACGGGGAGGCCGAGATGGACGTAGGCCGCCTCGGTTGCGACGCGTCCCCGCGAGGTTCGCTTCAGCAGGCCCCGCTGGATCAAGAAGGGCTCGTAGACCTCCTCGAGAGTCGCCCGGTCCTCTCCGACCGCGGTCGCCAGCGTATCGAGCCCGACCGGTCCGCCGGCGAACTTCTCCACCAGCGCACGCAAGATGGTGCGGTCGCGGCGATCGAGGCCGGCGTCGTCGATGCCGAGCGCACCCAGTGCGGCGCCGGTGCGTTCGAGCGTGATGCGCGGTTCGCCGGCAACGTCGGCGAAGTCCCTGACGCGCCTCAAGAGCCGCTTGGCGATGCGCATGGTGCCGCGCGCGCGCCGCCCGATTTCGAGCGCTGCCCCGGGCTCGAGCACGAACCCGAACAGCTCGGCGTCGCGCACGACCGCCTCGGCGAGCTCCCGGTCGGCGTAATAGTCCAGATGCTCGATGATGCCGAAGCGACTGCGCAGCGGGCCCGTGATGAGGCCCGGCCGCGTGGTGGCGCCGACCAGCGTGAAGCGCGGCAGGTCGAGCCGGATCGAGCGCGCGGCCGGCCCCTGCCCCAGCACGATGTCGATCTTGAAGTCCTCCATGGCGGGATACAGGTGCTCCTCGGCCACGCGGCCCAGCCGGTGGATCTCGTCGATGAAGAGCACATCACCGTCCTCGAGCGCGTTCGTGAGGATGGCGGCCAGATCACCGGGTTTCTCGATGGCAGGTCCGCTCGTGACGCGGATACCCACGCCCAGCTCGGCGGCGATGATGTGGGCGAGCGTCGTCTTGCCGAGCCCCGGCGGGCCGTAGAGCAGCACGTGATCGAGAGGCTCCTCGCGATTCCGAGCGGCCTCCAGGTAGACCTCGAGCTTCTTCTTGAGCCGTCCCTGCCCGACGTACTCGGAGAGCGAAGCCGGCCGCAATCGCGCGTCGTCCACGCAAACACAGTAGCATGTGCGTTCGCTGGCCCAACATGCGGAACCTTACGGCCGGGGGCGCCCCGAGGCGCCGGCCGACCGATCGGCGATGCCCGTCCCGGACGAGGTCGCCTTCGAAGCGTCGCCGCCTGTCAGCGCGTCGACCCCGGCGACCGCCTCCAGCGTCTCGATCCCCTCCAAGACTCGCGGTTCGGGCCCGAAGCCGATCCGCACCTGTCCGTAGCCGGCGACGAGATACACCGCTCCGCGTTCGTCCACCAGCTCGCGGCTGCCCGTGAGCGCCAACAACGGCCGGCGCACGCCTTCCAGGAAACGCTCGCGCCGCTCGTGCGCCATCCCCGCCAGGTGGAGGCGGTACAGCAGCTGGCGCGACAGCGCCACGTCGGGCCAGGCGCCTGCGAACCAGCGCCGCGCTACCCAGGCCGCCTGCACCAGGGTTCCCGCCGCCATCGCCCACCAGGCCCCGTCGACGCCGAGCGGCGTGTGCAGCGCGAGCAGCCACGCCACCGGCAGTGTGACAAGCCAGCGCCCCGTGAACGTGCCCCACAGGGCGGGCCGCGTGTCGCCGGCGCCTCGCAGCGCCCCGGCGAGCACCATGAACACCGCCAGGACCGGCTGGGCCAGCGCGTTGATGCGCAGGTAGCTGACACCCGCGCGGACCACCACCGCGTTCCCTCCGGGTTCGAACAGGCGGATCCACAGCGGCGCACCGACCAGTAGCACCAGGCCGACCGAGGACATCACCGCCAGCCCCACGAACAGCGCGGCGTGGCCGCGACGCCACGCCTGGGCTACCTGCCAGGCGCCCAGCGCGCGACCCACCAGGCTGGTGGCGGCCACGCTCAGCGCCACGCCCGGCATGTAGGCCAGCGACTCGATCTGGATCCCGATGGCCAGCGCGGCGGCGCCGAGGGTACCGGCCGGCGTGGAGGTCACCACCCGAAGCAGCAGGAGCCTGGACAGGGCGTAAGCGAGCCCCTGCAGGCCGGCCGGCGTACCGATGGCGAGGATGGTGCCGAAACGCTGCACGTTCGGCCGGAAGGGGCCACGGCCGCGCCGCAGCACGGTACGGCCGCGGAGGAACAGGATCAGCCCCAGGGTCGCGCCGACCGCCCAGGCGGCCACCGTCCCGAGCCCGGCCCCAGGCACGCCGAGCGCAGGGAGCGGCCCCGGGCCGAACATGAAGAGGTAGTCGAAGAGCACGTTCAGGAGGTTCACGCTGCCGCCGAGCAGGAGCGGTGTCAGGGTGTCTCCCGCCCCCTGCCAGAGGCTCGCCAGACCGAGGTTGAGGAACAGCGCGGCCGTACCCAGGAAGAGGATACGCAGGTAACCGACGCCGAGGGTCACGGCCTCGGCGTCGCCGGATGAGTTCATGAACGCGAGCAGCGGGTGCGCCGCGAACCAGCCGAGCGCGCCGATGGCAACGGCCGCCGCCACCCCCAGCAGCAGGGTCTGGCGGGCGACTTCGGCGAGCTCCTCGTCGTCGTTCGCGCCGCGCGCCTGGGCGGCGAGGGCCATGCCGCCCGCCGTCACCATCTGGGCCAGCAGCGTGACGAGCAGCGCCACGCTGCTGGCGAAGCCCACGGCGGCGACCGGAATGGCGCCCAGGCGACCCGCCATGAAGACGTCCACGACGTTGACGAGCGTCTGCAGGAGGTTCGTTGCGATGACGGGCAGCGCCAGCCGGGCGACCGGGCGCAGCAGCGAACGGAGGGATGCGGGGCCCGTCATGTGGGCCATGCTACGGCGCACGGGGTCCGGCGGGGCGGTGCTAGCGTGAGCGCCATGGACGTCCAAGACTCCGCTCCGGGCGACCCGGCGGCGACGGCCGCACGGGCCCGTCTGCTCGTCTCCTGCCCCGACCGGCCCGGCATCGTCGCCGCCGTCGCGAGCTTCCTCGCCGAGCGCGGCGCCAACATCCTGGATGCCGATCAGCACAGCAGCGACCCTCGTGGCGGCGGGACGTTCTCCATGCGAATGGCGTTCGAGCTCCCTCGGCGCGCAGGCGGGCTGGAGGCCCTGCGCGGAGCGTTCGCGCGCACGGTGGCGGAGCCCTTCGACATGCGCTGGCGCCTGGCGGACGCGCGCCGGGCCAAGCGCGTCGCGGTGCTGGTGTCGAACGTCGAGCACTGCCTGCTGGAGCTGCTGTGGCGGCGCCGCGCCGGCGATTTCGAGGACGATATCGCCATGGTGGTGTCGAACCACGATCGCCTGCGCCCCATGGTGGAGCCCTTCGGCGTGCCCTTCCACCACCTGCCGATCGTCGACGGCGACAGAGAGTCGCAAGAGCAGCGCGTGCTGGAGCTCCTGGGGGGGTCGGTCGACGTCATCGTGCTGGCGCGCTACATGCAGATCCTCAGCCCGGCGTTCGTGGCGCGGTACCGGGAACGGATCATCAACATCCACCACTCCTTCTTGCCGGCGTTCAGCGGGGGGAGGCCCTATCACCGGGCCTACGAGCGCGGCGTCAAGCTCATCGGCGCCACCGCCCACTACGTCACCGACGAGCTCGACAAAGGACCGATCATCGAGCAGGACGTGGTGCGGGTGACCCACCGGCAGTCGGTGCGCGATCTGCAGCGGCTCGGACGTGAGATCGAGCGGACGGTGCTGGCGCGCGCGGTGACGCTCCACCTCGAGGACCGCATCCTGGTCCAGGGGAACAAGACCATCGTGTTCGCCTGAGGCAGCGGAGCTGCGGTACGCTTGGGGGTGGCGTCGCGGCGGAGCCCCGGCCACGGCAGCGTGCCGCTCTCGAGCGGCAGGGCGCCGTCCAGGGCCGCGCGGGCGCCGGAGGTTAGCGCATGCAGACGCATCGAGTACGCATCGGAGACCAGGAGCGCGATCTCCATGTGGTGAACGTCGGAGCGGTGTCCGTGGCCCTTCTGAACCTGCTGGGGGACACGACACTGACGGAGGCGGCCGCCGTGGAGCTTGCAAAGCGCATCCCGCCCGAGGTCGAGACGCTGGTGACGCCCGAGGTCAAGGCTGTGCCCCTCGCCCACGCCATCAGCGTGCGGACGGGCATCCCCTACGTGGTCGTCCGCAAGACCGAGAAGCCCTACATGGTCGGCGCGGTCAAGAAGACGGTCGTCAGCATCACGACCGGCCGACCGCAGGAGCTCGTGATCGACGGCGCCGATATCGAGCGCCTGCGGTCGCGGAGGGTGGCCATCGTCGATGACGTGGTCAGCACGGGAGGAACCCTGCAGGGCCTGCGCGAGCTGCTGAGCGAGGTGGGCGCGGACGTGGTGGCGACGCTGGCGGTGTTCACCGAGGGGGACGAGCGCTCCGACGTGATGGCCCTGGGCCACCTGCCGCTCTATCCTGCGCGGCCGGACGCCTAGCGCCCGAGGCTCCGCGCGCCCGACCCCTGCCAGCGCAATCCCTGCGCGCGCAATCCTTGCGCGTTCGACGCCTGCGCGCGTGAGCCCACGGCATGGGATGAATCCCCGCCCAGACGGCATCTCCGCCGTCTCGTGGGACGTGATATGGTGACTCTTGACGGCGAGCGAAGCCCACCCACGGAAGGTCGGACCCCATGCCCCCTGATCCCAAGGAGCTGATCCGCGAGCGGCTCAACATCGCGGACGTGATCGGCGAGCAGGTGGCGTTGAAGCCTGCCGGCCGGGGGCAGATGAAGGGCCTGTGCCCGTTCCACAGCGAGAAGACGCCGTCGTTCCACGTTCATCTCGATCGCGGCTTCTACTACTGCTTCGGTTGCCACGCCAAGGGGGACGTCTTCGACTTCGTGATGCAGACCCAGGGCATGGAGTTCGGTGACGCTCTGCGCCTTCTCGGTGAGCGTGCCGGCGTCGAGGTGGGCCGCACCGCGCCCAAGGACGGGCGCCGGCGCGACCTGTTCGACGTCAACGGGCTGGCGCTGGCGTACTTCCGGGCACAGCTCGGGGGCGAGGCGCTGGCCTATCTCAAGCGCCGCGGCCTGTCGGACGCCAGCATCGAGAGCTTCGAGCTCGGGTTCGCTCCGGACGGCTGGGACGGCCTGCTGCGGCATGCCCTGACCCGGGGTGTGCGCGACGAGGACCTGCTGGCCGTCGGGCTGCTGAGCGAGAACGAGCGGGGGAGACGCTACGACCGCTTCCGCAACCGCGTCATCTTCCCCATCAAGGACGGGATGGGGCGCGTGGTCGGCTTCGCGGGACGGGTGCTCGACGACAGCCTCCCCAAGTACCTGAACACGCCCGAGACCGAGCTGTTCCGCAAGGCGGAGCTGCTCTACGGCCTCGACCGCGCCCGACCCGCCATCCGCAAGAGCGGCGAGGCCATCGTGGTCGAGGGCTACATGGACGTGATCGCGCTGCACCAGACCGGCTTCGGCAACGCCGTGGCCGCGCTGGGGGCTGCCCTGACCGAGCGGCAGGCCGAGCTGCTCGCCCGGCTCGACGCCAAGCGCGTGTACCTGGCGTTCGACGCCGACGAGGCGGGACAGCGTGCCGTGCTGTCCGGGCTCGACCAGGCCGTGGGTCGCCGGTTGCTGGTGCGCGCGGTCCAGGTGCCGCACGGCAAGGACCCGGCCGACGCCGTGCTCGGGGGGCACGCCGACGCCTTCCGCGAGGCGTTGGGGACCGGCCTGTCGGAGGTGGAGTTCCGCTTCCGCCGGGTGCTCGAGCGCTTCGACGAGAACGCCATCGAGGGGCAGCGCGGCGTCCTGGAGGAGCTCGCCCCGGTGTTGGTGCCGCGCGACGTATTCGACCCGGTGGCGGCGGAGATGCGTCGGCTGGTCATCGATCACCTGGGCATGGACGAGGGCCGCCTCGATGCCTGGATCCAGGCGAACCAGCGGCACCAGCGGCCGCTGTCGGCGATGCAGGTGCGGGGGATGCGCCGCCGGCACGTCGAGGTGTCGCAGGTCCGCGCCCTGGAGCTCGAGGTGGTGGCGCTCTTGCTCAGCCAGGGTGGCGACCTGCGCGAGCGTCTCGACGCAGCCCTCTCCGCGATCCCCAACGATCTCGATGACTCCGCCCTGGGCCAGCTCGAGGCGCTGGTCGACGAGCACCACGACGACCCCGAACGGGTGCTGCTCGCCTACCGCGAGCGTGAGGACGGTGCGCTGGTGTTCGAACGCGTGCTGGAGCTGTCGCGCGACGAAGGGGCGCGCTTCGATGCCGAGGGGGCGTTGCGGCAGGCGCTGTCACGCCTGCGTGAGTTGCACCTCGAGAGTCAGAAGGAGAGTTCGCGGGCGCGGCTGCTGGAGCGGCGGGAAGAGCTGGGACGACTGCTCGAGGCTCCGGACACCAGCAGCGAGCGCCTGCCCGCGCTCTACGCCGAGCTCAAGCAGATCCACGCCATGTTGTCGGCGCGGGAGGCCGAGCGGCGGACCCGCGTCCCCGCCCGGCGCACGCGCGGCAGGCGCCGGCGGTAGAGCGGGGCCTAGGGAGCCGCGGGTGCATGCGGCTCCGGAGCCGGGCTCGGGCGACTGGCCCGAGCGCCGCGCCGCAACACCTGCAATCGCTCGGCCGCGGCTGCCAGGGCGTCAACGTCGGCCTCCAACATCCCCCATGCTCCGATCAACAGGGCCCGGTCTGCGATGCGCCGGGCTTCGGCGGCGTCGCCGGCGCGTAGCGCCCGATCCGCGGCGTCCGCCACGGTCCGCAGGTGTGGTCCGAAGGTCGGCGCTGCGCCGCCGGCATCGGGGGGAGCGAGGGGTAGCGCCAGGCGCAGGGCTTCGGACGGCTCGAGCTTCAGCAGCCCACCCCCCAGCGCATGCCCCTCGAGCTCGGCGCTGAGCTCGCTCAACGAGGTCAGCGCCGCCAGCGCCAGCAGCTCGGCGGAGCCGGACGGCACCCCCGGCCGCAGGCGCACGGCGTGCAGGGTGTTGCACACCGAAGCGCCGGCGGCGTTCACCGCCAGGCGCGGCGCGCCTCCGCTCATGGCGGTGAGGACCAGGTCGGGCGGTTCGGTGCGGGTCACGCGGTACCAGGGTCGGCGGCGACGGACCTTGGTCCGTTCGGGCACTGCGCGCTCGACGCCGGCGGCCAGGTAGGCGGCCACGGCGCCGTCGTCGGCGCGCTGTGGCGCGAGCAGGTAGCCGCTAAGACCGCGTTCGGCGCCGCGGCACCAGTCCTCGTCGGTGACCCGCAGGCCAGGCAGGGCCCGGCTCCGGAAGAGCGCCCGCTGCAGGTGCTCCGGCGCCAACCCCAGCGCAGCGGCGCGTGCCGGCGAGAGGTGGAAGAAGTCGTTGTGGCCGGTCACGTAGCCGATGCTGACGTTCGCCCAGGCGCCCAGGCGGCGGCTGTCGACGTCGCTCGAGAGGCCCTCCAGCAGGGCGTGTGCCGCGGGCGGCAACCAGGCGTGGTGGAGCTTCGCCGTGCCTCGCACCAGGGCGTCGGCGTCGAGGCCGAAGCGGGCCACGCGGTCGAGGCCGGCGGCGAGCGCGTCCACGGAGCCGAGCCGGGCGGCGCTGAAGCCGCGGAACGGCTCCCCGCGACCTTCGGCCAGGAGTAGCACCGTTCCCTGGTCCAGCGAGGGGAAGAGCGCGGACTCGAAGAGCACGAACGTGACCGCCCCGAAGCTGGCGCGGAGGTGCTCGAGGACGGGGCGCGCATAGCGGGCGTGCCCGATCTCGCTGGGAACGACCAGTGCCAGGCGCCCCCCGGGCCGCAGGAAGGCGCCGGCGTGGAGCACGAACGCTGCCCAGCTCGATGCCATGCTGTCCAGCCGCACGCCGGCGGCCGCCGCCACGGCCGACGCCCGTTCGCGCCGCGCGCGCTCCATGCGCTGGAAGCGCACGAAGGGGGGGTTGCCGAGCACCGCGTCGAAGGCGGGCCAGGCGTCCGGCGCCATGGCGAGGAAGTCTGCGACCCGGATGCCGGCGCCCTCGGCACCGATCGCACGCAGGCGCTGCGCGGCCTCGCCTGCTGCCTCGGCGCGCATCTCCACTCCGCAGACGTCGCCGGGGCAGCCGCCGAGCTCCCGCGCGCGGCGCGCGGCCTCCGCCAGGAAGACGCCGTCGCCAGCGGCGGGATCGAGCGCTCGCTCGCCTGGCTGACGCAGTGCCCAGTCGCTGAGCGCTCGAGCCACCGGTGCGGGGGTATAGTATGCCCCGACGGACTTCGGTCCGTTCGGTGATCCGTAGGAGGGGTCCCGGCTCACGCCGGAGTCTACCCGAGCTGTTGCCGTATGGCGGCTGCGGAGGGGGCTGCGGGGGAGTTGTGTCCCGATTGACACGCAAAGTTGGCGGTTGTTATGGTTGCTGGGCAACGCTCAAGGGGTAGGATGTACCGCGTTCGACGCGGTTTTTTGTGCCTCACACTGCGATCCGGAACCATTCTCGACAGCCTGTCGTAACCCGCGGTGACGCGGGGCGGAAGGAGGGCTGGTTGGAAGCTCAGGGTGAACGACTCCTGCAAGACCTCGTGACCCAGGAGAAGAGCCTGGTGGCCAAGGTCGAGGACGCGCGCAAACAGGCCTCGGAGATCGTCTCCGAAGCTCAGGAGGAGGCGCGGCGCATCCTCGAGGAGGCTCGAGGGAAGGCTGAGACCCTCGCCAAGCAGGAAGCCGACCGGGGCGCCAAGGAAGCGGAGTCCGCACGGGAGGACATCGTCCACTCGGCGCGGGAGACCGCGGGCAGGCTCGAGGCGCAGGCGCGTGCCGGCAGGGAGGATGCGGTGGCGCTGGTGATGGAGCGGGTCTTGCCATGATCGCCAAGATGGAGCAACTCCTGGTCGTCGGGCGGCGCTCGGCGGCCACGGACGTGCTCGTCAGCCTCCAGAGCCTGGGCGTGGTGCAGGTGGAGCCGCTCGAGCCCGGGGACGAAGAGGCCCTCCGCCCGGTCAAGCTCGAAGGGGACGACCTGCACCGCAAGGAGCTGTGGGATTACCTCGTGTCGCGCTCCGAGGCGCTGCTGGACGCCCTCGAGATCCGCGACGAAGGCCCGGTGCCGCGTGGCGAGGCCGGCAACGATCCCGAGGCGCTCTCGAAGGAGCTCGCGCCTGTCGGAGACCAGATCGACCGGCTGGTCGCCGAGCGCGCCGACGCACGGGACGAGCTCGAGCTCACGCAGGCCTACCTGGCCGTGTTCCGACAGCTCGCACCGATGATGGCGCAGCTCGAGGAAGCCACCTACCTCGGCGGCGCCGCCTTCCTGGTCGCAGACGAGGACTACGGGGCGCTTGAAGAGGCGCTCGACGAAGAGTTCGACGGCGGGTACGCCCTCGCCTGGCAGCGCCACGGCGCCGAGCGCATGGTGGTGGCGGCGGCCCTGTTCCGCGACCTGCCCCGCCTGCGCGCGACCTTCACCCGGCTCGGCCACTCCGAGATCGCCCTGCCGGAGCGCTACCAGGATCTCGGCGTCGCCAAGGCGGCGCACGTGATGGAGGAGCGTTCGCAGACGCTTCCCAAGCGTGTCGCATCGATCCACGAGGAGCTCGGCAAGCTCGCCGGGCAGCACGGCCGCCGGCTGCGTGCGATCGCCCAGGTGGCTCACAACCATCAGGCGCGCTACGAGCGGCTCCAGGACCTGCTGGAGGGGCGCTACGGCTTCGCTCTGTCGGGCTGGGTGCCTGCCGAGGACAGCGGCCGCGTGGTCGAGGCGCTGCGCAAGCAGTTCGCCGAGCAGATCCGCGTGGCGGTCCGGCCGGCCGACGAACACCACGATCGTGGGGTGCCCGTCAAGTTCGACAACCCCGCCTGGGTTCGCCCCTTCCAGGGACTGTTGGCGCTCTTCGAGCCGCCGCGATACGGCAGCTTCGATCCGAGCTGGACGCTGGCGGTGTTCTTCCCGCTGTTCTTCGGCCTGCAGGTCGGCGACATCGGCTACGGCCTGCTGTTCGCGAGCCTCGGGCTCTGGCTCCGGCGCCGCGGAGCGGCCGGCAAGAACGTCGACACCGGCCCCATCCAGATCATCATCCCGGCCCGCATCCTGCGGCCGCTCAGCACCGTCGTCTTCTGGCTGGCAGGGTGGACGATCCTGTTCGGCTTCGTCTACGGTGAGTTCTTCGGGAACCTGTTCGAGCGCTTCCCGGCCGGGCGTCCGCTGTTCTACACGCTGGCGCACGGCAGCGGGCATCACGAGGGCGTGATCCCCATCCTGCTCTTGCGTGTCGAGGTGTTCGGTCCGCTGCTGCTCGTCTCCACGCTGTTCGGCGTGCTTCAGGTGCTGGGCGGCTGGCTCATCCGCATCATCTACGCGGTACGGCACGGCGAGAGCATGCACCTCTACGAAGGGCTGGGCATGCTGACGGGCCTGGTCGCGGTGGTGGTGTTCGCCACGGCCTACCAGACCCACACCGTCAACGCGGCCGTGGTCGTGGTCACGCTGGCGCTGCTGGTCGGCTTCGCCGTGTTCACGGTGCTGGCCAAGAACGGCCTGATGGTGCTCGAGTTGATCTCCAACGGCGGGCACATCCTGAGCTACTTGCGAATCTTCGCCGTCGGGCTGGCCTCGGCCCTGATCGCCAACCTGTCGATCGACCTGGGCTACTCGCTCAGCGGCGTGCTTCCGATCATCGGACCCGTCCTGGGCATCCTGGTAGGCGGCGTCGTCATCATGATCGCGCTGGCCCTGACCATCATCAGCGATACGCTCCAGCCGCTCCGACTTCACTACGTCGAGTTCTTCACCAAGTTCGGTTTCTACGATGAGAGTGGTCGTCCCTACCGACCCTTCCGTCTCCTAGGAGGAAAGTCATGAACAAGCTCGCCAAGGTTCTGGGAGTCCTTTCCCTCTTCGCCGTCTTCGCCGGGACCGCCTTCGCGCAGGGCGCGGCCGCCTCGGGCGGGGACATCGGCATGGGCCTTCTGGGCGTGGGCGCCGGTCTGGCCATCGGCCTTGCCGGCATCGGCGTCGGGATCGCGCAGGGTTACATCGGCAGTGCCGGCCTGGGGACCATCACCGAGAAGCCCGAGGCCTTCGGTCAGGTGCTGATCTTCCTGGTGATCCCCGAGACCATCATCATCTTCGGCTTCGTGATCGCCTTCTTCCTGTACGGCAAGATGGGCTGAGAACGTGTCCGATCTGGCTGCTCTGCTCGAGAAGGAAGCGAGCACGGAGATCGAGTCCATCCTCTCCGAGGCGCGGAGCCGCGCCTCAGAGGTGGTTGCGGACGCGCGCCAGGAGGCCGACACGCTGGTCGCCGCGCGGGAGCGTGTGGCGGCCGCACACCGGAGCGCCGCCATGACGCGTGCGCGCTCGAGCGCGCAGCTCGAGGCGTCGTCACTGCAACTCCGTGCCCAGCATGACGGCGTCGAGGCGGTCTTCCAGCAAGCGCGAGAGCGCCTCGAGGCGCTGCTCGCCGATGCCGACGCCTATCCGGACGTGCTGAAGAAGCTGCTGGAGGAGGCCGTCGACGGCCTCGACGCGAACGAGGTGCAGGCGATCGTCGTCCACCCGGACGAACACGGCTACGCCGAGAGGGCCGCCAAGGCGCTGTCGCTGTCGGCGAAGGTCGAGTCCGACGAGCGTATCCGGGGGGGCGTGCGCTTGCGCCTCAAGGGCAACAACACCATCGAGAACTCGCTCTACGAGCGCTTGGAGGTGCTGCGGGCCGAACTCGCGTCGGAGGTGTCCGAGGCGCTCTTCGGCGCGTCGCGGGAGCGCTAGGATGTCGACCGACTACGGCTACATCAACGCGCGGGTTCGCGGCATGAAGACCAAGCTGCTGGGCACGGAGTTCTTCTCCGAGGCCCTGGATGCCACGGACTTCCGCTCCTTCCTGTCGGTGCTGGGGCAGTCGCGCTACATGCACGGGCTGGAGGAGGCGCAATCGCGCTACGAGGGCCTGCGTGCCGTCGACGATGCCCTCGCCAGGGACTTCTTCGGCATGACCCGCAGCCTGCTCAGCGCCGCTGACGGCGCGCCAGGCCAGCTGATGGAGCTGCTGCTGTTGCGCTACGACCGCGAGAACATCAAGACCATCGCGCGCGCCAAGCACGCGGGCAAGACGGTCGAAGAGATCCTCGGGTCGCTGTTCCCGGCCGGACCGCTCAAGCCGGCGGTGCTGGAGGAGGTCGCCGCGACGCCCGACATGGCCGCGGCGGCCCAGGCGCTGGCGGTCACCAAGACCCCGCTCAAGGCGGCGTTCTCGCGGGCGGTGGCGCGCTACCAGTCCGACGGCGACCTCTACGCCCTGGAGCTGGCGATCGACCGGGCCTACTATCAGGTCCTGATGCAGCGGCTGCGCAGGACCAACGCCCCCACGAGCTTCATGCGGCACATCGTGCGGGAGATCGACGCCACCAACCTGCGCACCGCGTTGAAGTTGCGAGGCGTGGAGGAGGGTTCGGAAGAGGTCTTCATCCCGGGCGGGCGCGAGATCGATCGAGGCCTGTTCGAGAGCATCCGTACGGACGCCTCGAATGGTGCGCTGCAAGCGCTTTCCGGGACGGCCTTCGCCGAGGTCGCGGAGACCGAGACGCTGGCCGCGGCCGAGCAGAAGGTGCGGGAGGTGCTGGACGCCAGCGCCCGTGCCGCCGCTTCCGATCCCCTGGGGCCGGGCGTGGTCGTGCGCTTCTTGCGGCTGAAGGAGGCCGAGGTAGCGAGGCTTCGCCTGCTCGCCCGCGGCACCTTCTACGGTGTGCCGCGCGCGGCGCTGGAGAGGGAGCTCGGGCATGCCTAAGATGGTCGTCTTGACCGACAGTGAGACGGCGGTGGGTTTCCGGCTGGCCGGCGTCGAGGTCCGCGAGGTCGAAAGTGACGGGGCGAAGGACGTCCTGGAGGAGCTCATCCGTTCCGACGATTACGGCCTCGTGGTCGTAGACGAGGGGCTCATCCCCGATCCGATCGCGGCGAGCGAGCGTGCCATGCGAGGCCGCGAACTGCCGGTGGTGCTGCCCCTTCCCAGCCTGGGCGGCGCATTCGGCGAGGGCGACGACGCCGTCGCTTACATGAAGTCCCTGGTGCGCGACGCCATCGGGTTCGATATCAAGCTGGAGTGAGAGCAGGAGGGCTTACGTGGCCATTGAAGGGAAGATTCAACGTATCTCCGGCCCGGCGGTGATCGCCCAGGGGATGATGGGTGCGCGGATGTACGACATCGTCCGGGTCGGCGAGGAGAAGCTGGTCGGAGAGATCATCCGTCTCGACGGCAACAACGCCTTCGTCCAGGTCTACGAGGACACCGGCGGGCTGACCGTGGGGGAACCGGTCGTATCGACCGGTCTACCTCTGGCGGTCGAGCTGGGCCCGGGGATGCTCAACGGCATCTTCGACGGTATCCAGCGGCCGCTCGACAAGCTGCACGAGAGTTCGGGGACGTACATCGATCGCGGCCTGGTGGTGAACGCCCTGTCGCAGGACGCCAAGTGGCAGTTCACGCCGCAGGTCGCGAAGGGCGACGAGGTGCGGCAGGGGCAGGTCCTCGGGACCGTGCCCGAGTTCGCGTTCACCCACAAGATCCTGGTGCCTCCCGGCAAGGGTGGCGTGATCAAGAGCATCGTGGGCGAGGGTGAGTACACGGTTCAGGACACCATCGCCACGCTGGAAGACGGCACCGAGCTGCGGCTCGCGCACACCTGGCCGGTACGCCAGGCCCGCCCGGTCGAGCGCAAGCTCGACCCGGTGACCCCGTTCCTCACGGGGATGCGCATTCTCGACGTGCTCTTCCCTCTGACGATGGGGGGGACCGCAGCGATCCCCGGGCCCTTCGGGTCCGGGAAGACGGTCACGCAGCAGTCGGTCGCGAAGTACGGCAACGCCGACATCGTGGTCTACGTCGGTTGCGGCGAGCGCGGCAACGAGATGACGGACGTGCTGGTCGAGTTCCCGGAGCTCGAGGATCCGCAGACCGGCAATCCCCTGATGCACCGCACGGTGCTCATCGCCAACACCTCGAACATGCCGGTGGCGGCGCGCGAAGCGAGCATCTACACCGGCATCACGCTGGCCGAATACTTCCGCGACATGGGCTACTCGGTGTCGATCATGGCCGATTCGACCAGCCGTTGGGCCGAGGCGCTGCGCGAGATCTCCTCGCGGCTCGAGGAGATGCCGGCCGAAGAGGGCTACCCTCCCTACCTGGCGTCGCGACTGGCGGCGTTCTACGAGCGCGGTGGCCGTGTCGACACGCTCGCCGGCGACCAGGGCGCCGTGTCGATCATCGGCGCGGTCAGTCCGGCGGGCGGCGACTTCTCCGAGCCGGTCACGCAGGCCACGTTGCGCATCACGGGATGCTTCTGGGCGCTGGACGCCTCGCTGGCGCGGCGCCGTCACTTCCCGGCCATCAACTGGAACCGCTCGTATTCGCTGTTCACGGACATCCTCGACGGCTGGTACGCCGAGAACGTGGCCGAGGACTACACCGAGTTGCGGAGCCAGGCCGTCGACCTGCTGCAGCGCGAGTCGGACCTGCAGGAGGTCGTCCAGCTCGTCGGGCCCGACGCCCTCCAGGACCAGGAGCGACTCGTGATCGAGGCCGGACGCATCCTGCGCCAGAACTTCCTGCAGCAGAACGGTTTCGACCCGGTCGACGCCTCCTGCACGCTGCACAAGGCCTACGGCATGCTCCAGATGATGCTGCGCTTCTACGAGGACGCCCAGCAGGCGCTGCAGTCCGGAGCGACGGTCGACGAGGTGTTGCAGGCCCCGGTGATCGAGAAGATCAATCGCTCGCGCTACGTGGCCGAGGACGAGTTCGATGCCTACAAGGACGGCGTGATGAGTGAACTGTCCCAGGGCTTCGGCGTGGCCGCCTGAGGCCGGAGAGGGAGCATGAGCAAGAACCTGTTGAAGAAGGAGTACACCGAGGTCAGCTACGTCTCCGGGCCGCTTCTGTACCTGCAGAACGCCCCGGACCTGAGCTACAACGCGATCGTCCGCATCAAGGACGGTAGCGGGCGGATCCGCGGCGGCCAGGTGATCGAGGTCTCCGACGCGTACACGGTATTGCAGGTGTTCGAGGAGACCTCGGGCATCGACCTTTCCAGCACCACCGTCAGCCTGGTCGAGAACGTCGCCCGGCTGGGCGTGTCGCGCGAGATGATCGGGCGGCGTTTCAACGGTGCCGGCGAGCCCATCGACGGCCTGCCGGATGTGGTTGCGGAGAAGCGGCTGCCGATCGGCGGAGCGCCCATCAACCCGGTGGCGCGACGCAAGCCCGAGGAGTTCATCCAGACCGGCATCTCCACCATCGACACGCTCATCAGCCTGGTCCGCGGGCAGAAGCTTCCCATCTTCTCCGGATCGGGTCTGCCCGCAAACCAGCTTGCAGCCCAGATCGCGCGGCAGGCGACGGTGATCGGCGAGGAGAGCGAGTTCGCGGTGGTGTTCGCGGCCATGGGCGTGACGCAGCGCGAGCTGACGTACTTCACGCAGGAGTTCGAGCGCACGGGCGCGCTGGCGCGCAGCGTGCTGTTCCTGAACAAGGCCGACGATCCCGCCGTCGAGCGCTTGCTGACGCCCAAGATGGCGCTCACCGCCGCCGAGTACCTCGCATTCGAGCACGACTACCACGTGCTGGTCATCCTCACGGACATGACCAACTACTGCGAGGCGCTGCGCGAGATCGGCGGGGCCCGCGAGGAGATCCCGGGCCGCCGCGGCTACCCCGGTTACATGTACACCGACCTGGCATCGATCTACGAGCGCGCCGGCGTGGTGGAGGGTCGAGCGGGATCGGTCACCCAGCTGCCGATTTTGAGCATGCCCGACGACGACGTCACCCACCCGATCCCCGATCTCACCGGCTACATCACCGAGGGCCAGATCTACCTGGCGCGCGACCTGCACAACAAGGGCGTGTATCCGCCGATCAATCCCGGCCCCAGCCTCAGCCGGCTCATGAACAACGGCATCGGCGAAGGGAAGACGCGCAAGGACCACAAGAACGTCTCCGACCAGCTCCAGGCCGCCTACGCGAACGGCCTCGACCTGCGCCGGCTGGTGGCCATCACGGGCGAGGACGCCCTGTCGGACAACGACAAGCTCTACCTTGCCTTCGCCGACGATTTCGAGAAGCACTTCATCCATCAGGGGCAGGCCGAGCGCACCATCGAGGAGTCGTTGAACATCGCCTGGGCGACGCTCTCCAAGCTTCCCAAGAGCGAGCTCACACGGCTCGCGACCGACCAGATCGACAAGTACTACGGCGCCAAGATGGAGGAGCTCTGGGGAGCGGCCACCAAGGACCGGATCTAGGGAGGGGATGAGCGCGTGGCTGAGCAGATCGCCCCAACCCGTTCGAATCTGCTGCAGCGGCGGGATCAGCGCAAGCTCGCCGTCCGCGGTGCCGACCTCCTGAAGCGCAAGCGTGATGCGCTGGTGGCCGAGTTCTTCGACCTCGTCAAGACCTCTCTCGAGGCGCGTCGGCGGCTCGCCGAGGCGAGCCGCGAGGCGTACTTCGCGCTGTTCCTCGCCAATGCCTGGGATGGGCCCGAAGCGGTGTCCAGCCTGGGCCTGGCGGAGAGCCGTTCGCTCGAGGTGCCGGTGACGGTCGAGAACATCTTCGGCGTCAAGGTCCCACAGGTGCAGCCGCCCTCGTTCGGTGGGCAGCTCCCGTTCTCACCGATCGGCGCAGGCTCGCAGACGCTGGCCGCGGCGCGAGAGTTCCGCAAGCTCACCGAGGCGATCGTCAACGTGGCCGCCACGGAGACTCGCCTCCGGCGCATCGGCGAGGAGATCAAGAAGACCAACCGCCGCGTGAACGCCCTGGAGCAGCTCGTCATCCCCAACATCAACGGCGAGATCCGGCAGATCCGCAGCGTGCTCGATCAGCGTGCGCTCGAGGAGGTCACGGTGCTCAAGCGCATCAAGGCCAAGCTCGAGGCGCGGGAGCAGGCCCGGGAAGCCTAGCCCGGCGGGAGGCCGTGTGCCGCCCGCCTTACCGACACAAGACGAAGCGCTCGATGGGCCGGCCTCCGTGCCGGCCCATCGCCGTTGGGGCGGCGCGCGGTGGCGCGCCGTTGTACTCCGCCGCTTTACAGGGGTCGGCGGGGACGGTAGCATGACGCACACCACACCGTGGTCACATCTTGGGATTCTAGGGGAAAGAGGTTCCGTATGCGCAAGTTGGCATTCCTCGCTACGCTCGTGGCGCTGGTGCTCGGCAGCACTGCACTGGCCCAGCAGAGCCTGCTGGACAAGGTACAGGCACGCGGCACGCTGGTGTGCGGCGTCAACAACCAGCTTCCGGGCTTCGGCAGCGTCGACGCCAGCGGCAAGTTCGTCGGCTTCGACGTCGACTTCTGCCGTGCCATCGCCGCCGCCGTCCTGGGCGACGCAACGAAGGTCCAGTTCCGACCGCTCTCGGCCCAGGAGCGCTTCACCGCCGTACAGACCGGCGAGGTCGACGTGCTCATCCGTAACACGACCTGGACCAGCAGCCGCGACACCACCGTGGGCATGGAGTTCGCGCCGACCACCTTCTACGACGGTCAGGGCTTCCTGGTGCGCGCCGACTCCGGCATCAACACCTTGCAGGACCTGGAGGGTCGCAAGATCTGCGTGCAGTCCGGTACGACCACCGAGAAGAACCTGGCGGACGTGCTCGGCGCGCTCAACGTGAGCTTCACGCCGGTCATCTACGAGAACCCCGACCAGGCCTCCTCGGCCTACGACAACGGTGCGTGCGACGCCTTCACGTCGGACAAGTCGCAGCTCGCCAGCCGCAAGACCACGCTGCGCGATCCGAGCGCGCACAAGATCCTTGATGCGACGATCTCCAAGGAGCCGCTGGGGCCGGCCGTGCTCGACGGCGACTCGACCTGGTTCGACGCCGTCAAGTGGATCGTCTTCGGCGTGATCACGGCCGAGGAGTACGGCATCACCTCGCAGAACGTGGAGAACGTCGCGCAGACCTCGCAGAACCCCACCGTGCGGCGCATGCTGGGCGTCGAAGGCGACAACATCACGGGCCTCGGCCTGCCCGCCGACGGCATCCTGCAGGCGATCAAGCAGGTGGGCAACTACGCCGAGATCTACAACCGCAATCTCGGGCCGGACACGCAGTTCAACATCCCGCGAGGGCTGAACAAGCTCTACACCAACGGCGGCATCCTGTACGCCCCGCCTTTCCGTTGAGCACGCCTGCCTGACATGTCGATGCCCATGATGGCACCACGGGGGACGCGCCCGAGCGCGTCCCCCGTGGTTGCGGGACGGAGCGCTCGCATGCGGCCGCGGCACGGTCCATGAGGGTCCGTTCGGGATCGCGCGTTCCCTTCTACCGGAACGTCAAGACCCTCGGGGTCCTCGCCCAGGTGGTCTTCGCTGTGGTCGTGGTGCTGGCTGCAGCCCTCATCTATCACAACGTGAGCTCGGCACTGAGCCGTTCCCACGTCCCCGCGACCTTCTCGTTCCTCGGGGTGCGAGCCGGCATCCCGATCGCCGAGACGCCGATCCCCTATACGCCCAGCGACAGCTATGCCCGGGCGTTCCTGATCGGGGTGCTCAACACCCTCAAGGTGGCGTTGGTCGGCGTCGTGCTGGCCTCCGTGCTGGGCGTGGTCATCGGCGTCATGCGCCTGTCGGCGAACTGGCTGTTGCGACAGCTCGCCAACCTCTATGTAGAGACCATCCGCAACACGCCGCTGGCCGTGCAGATCGTCTTCTGGTACACCGCCATCCTCACGCCCCTGCCGCCCCGGATCCTGAGCGCGGTGCGCTGGCCGGGTGGTGTGCTGGTGAGCAACCAGGGCGTGGCGTTGCCCTGGCCCTATCCCACGCCCGCGTTCACGGGCTGGCTTCCCTACCTGGGTGCGGCCGTGGTGCTCGGCGCGGTCGCCTTCGTCGTGCGCCGCGGTCAGCTCAGGCGGGCGGATCGGCCGGGCAGTCCGCTGGTACCCGCCCTTCTCGTGGCGCTGGCCGTGACTGTGGCCGGCTATCTTTTCGTCGGAACCACATCGCTCCCGCGCGGCACAGCCATCAGCTTCCGCCAGGAAAGCGGTATCGCCACGGCCTTCGTGGATGCCAACGGCGACGGCAAGGTCGATGAGGGGGAGCGCAGGCTCGCCTTCATCCCGGTCGTCACGCACGTTGCCAAGGGCGTTCTCACGACCCAGACGCAGGACCTGTCGGAGTCGCGACGTATCGACTACGGGCGGTTCCGCTTTCCTCCCCTCCATCAGGGGGAGTACGACAGCGCCACGGTGGCCTTCGCGGATCCGTCCAAGGCCGAGGGGCTCGCGATCGCCTACGTGCACGAGCCATACCAGGGGATCGTCTACCGGGACGCGAACGGCAACGGACGCTTCGACGCCGGCGAGGAGCTGTCGTCGGGCGGTGGCGCGAGCGGGACTGCGAAGCGTGGCTATGCCGCGGCGCTGCGCCTGACGGTCGAGGGCTTCCGCCGCCGGTTGGTGACCGATCGGGACGGCCAGGTACGCATCCCGCGCTTCACCACCGGCGCCGCGCAGGCCGCGTCAACCGGCGGTGGCGCCAACATGAGCCCCGCCCAGCTCTTCGCTGCGCCCTCGCAGGCGCCGGCTCCGAACGACCAACCCACCCTTGAGGCCCACTTCGACGCCCAGGCGCCGCGGCCGATCATCGTCAGCCATCCGACCATCCCGATCAGCACCTACTTCGGTGGGCTCACGCTGTCGAGCAACTACCTGGCGTTGCTGCTGGGACTGGTCATCTACACCGCCAGCTTCATCGCCGAGATCGTGCGCGGCGGCATCCAGGCGGTGCCGGGCGGTCAGCGCGAGGCGGCGAAGGCCCTGGGTCTCAGCGATATGCAGACGTTCCGTCTGGTCGTCTTCCCGCAGGCGTTGCGGATCATCCTTCCACCGATGATCAGCCAGTATCTCAACCTCACGAAGAACTCCTCTCTGGCGCCGCTTGCGGCCTACGTGGAGCTGTTCGCGATCACCACCATCATCGCGTCGCAGACCGGCGCGAGCGTCCCCGTGACGATCATGCTGATCGCGTCGTACATCATCATCAGTCTGGTCTTCGCCTTCATCCTCAACTTGGTCAACGCCCGCATGGCGTTGGTGGAGCGCTGACATGACCACCCTGCGAAAGCCGCCGGTCACGCGCCGCGGCCCCCTCGGCTGGCTGCGGGCCAACCTCTTCTCGAGCTGGGGCAACGCCATCGCCTCGGTGGCAGTGGTCGCCGTCCTCGTCTACCTGGTGGGCGAGCTGGCGTTGTGGATGGTCTCCGAGGCGCACTGGGGTCCGGTGTGGGCCAACCTGAAGCTGTTCGCCGTCTACCGCTACCCGCCGGAGCTGTTGTGGCGCCCCTTCGCGGCTTCCGCGTTGGTCCTGCTTCTGCTCGGCGCGACTGCCGGCGTCGGTCGGCGGAGCGGCGAGTCGATCGCCGGCGGGGTCTTCTGGTGGTTCTTCGGGCTGAGCGCGGGGCTGACGTTGGTGGGTCTGGTGGCGTGGCCGGTCGCTCGCTGGGGTTGGCTGGCCGTCTCGCTGGTCGGCCTGCTGGGGTACGTCGCGGGGCGCCTCGAGCCGCGCCTGGCGCGCGCCCTTCCGTGGTCGTGGGGTGCGTCGCTGGTGGTCGTGGTGGTGCTGCTCAACGGCTTCGGTTCCCACGGGATGTTGCGGTCGGTCAGCACCAAGGAGTGGGGCGGCTTCATGCTGACGCTGATCCTCTCCATCGTCGGCATCGCCATCAGCTTCCCGCTCGGCATCGCGCTGGCGCTGGGCCGACGCAGCAAGCTGCCGGTCATCCGTGCGGTCTCCGTGGGGTTCATCGAGATCGTGCGCGGCGCGCCGCTCATCATGTGGCTGTTCATCGCCTCCCTGATGGTCCCGCTTGTGCTCAACGTGAGCCCGAGCGCCGTCGGGCCGCTGTCGAGGGCGATGGTCGCCGTCACGCTGTTCTCGGCGGCCTACATGGCCGAGAACGTGCGCGGAGGGCTTCAGGCCGTGCCCAAGGGGCAGTACGAGGCGGCGCAGGCGCTGGGCCTGTCCGGCTGGCAACGCACCCGCCTGATCATCCTGCCGCAGGCCCTCCGGGCCGTGATCCCGGCCATCGTGGGGCAGGCCATCGCGCTGTTCAAGGACACCTCGCTCGTGTTCATCGTCGGCCTGTTCGACTTCTTCAACGTCGGAAACATCGTGGCCAACCAGAATGCGTCGCTGCTCGTCCCGGGCGGCGTACGGCTCGAACTGTCGCTGTTCCTGGCGGTGGTGTACTGGTTCTTCGCCTATCGTATGAGCGTCGCGTCGCGGCAGCTCGAGCGCCAGCTGGGCGTCGGCGAGAGATAGGGTCGTCCAGTGAGGCGACCAGCGCCCGTCAGGGCGGAAGGAGAGACATGACGGACGAAGCCGTACTCCGAGGGCCGGTCCGGGCGGACGCCCCGGAAGGCGGGTCCCGGATCATCGAGGTGGAGGGGCTGAACAAGTGGTTCGGCGACTTCCATGTGCTCAAGGACATCCACCTTTCCATGAACCGTGGGGAGGTCGTCGTCGTCATCGGGCCGTCGGGCTCGGGGAAGTCGACGTTGATCCGCTGCATCAACCGGCTCGAGGAGCACCAGGAGGGGCGCATCGTGGTCGACGGCGTGGAGCTCACCGACGACGTGCGCCACATCGATCAGGTCCGGCGCGAGACCGGCATGGTCTTCCAGCAGTTCAATCTGTTCCCGCACCTCACCGTGCTGGAGAACGTCACGCTGGCGCCGGTGCGGGTGCGCAAGTGGCGGAAGTCGCGCGCCGACGAGCGGGCCATGTACTTCCTGGAGAAGGTGGGCATTCCCGAGCAGGCGCGCAAGTACCCGGGTCAGCTCTCCGGCGGGCAGCAGCAGCGCGTGGCGATCGCGCGGGCGTTGACCATGGAGCCGAAGGTGATGCTGTTCGATGAGCCCACCAGCGCCCTGGATCCCGAGGTGATCGGGGAGGTCCTGGAGGTGATGGTGACGCTGGCCAAGGAGGGCATGTCGATGGCCGTCGTTACGCACGAGATGGGGTTCGCGCGGGAGGTGGCCGACCGGGTCATCTTCATGGACGCCGGGCAGATCGTCGAGGTCGGCACGCCCGAGCACTTCTTCGAGAATCCACGTGAGGAACGTACGCGGGCCTTCCTCTCGAAGATCCTGTAGCGGGGGTATCTCACAGCCCCTCGTGGCGCGGCGCGCCTATGCTGGCGGCATGGCGAGCCCCCATGGACGCGAGGTCGCGGCATGACCGATGCACCTCAGGAGACCGGCGCTGGACGCGGGATGCGCATCGCGGAGCTGCTCCGTACGATGGTCGCGAAGGGCGCGTCGGACGTGCACCTGCAGGCGGGAGCCCCGCCGCACATGCGCATCGACGGCGAGCTCATGCCCTTCGAAGGGGTGCCCGGTCTCACGCCCGAGCAGACCGAGCAGATCGCGCTCGCCATGATGAGCGAGAGCCAGCGGGACCTGTTCCGGCACCGCCACGAGGTCGACTTCGCCTTCACCATCCCCAACGTGGCGCGTTTCCGTTGCAACGTGCTCCGGCAGCGCGGTTCCATCGGCGTGGTGATGCGCGTCATCGGCGATGCTATCCCGAGCTTCGAGTCGCTGGGTTTGCCGACGAGCGTGGTCACGGAGTTCGCCAGTCAGCCGCGCGGGATGGTGCTGGTCACGGGCCCCACCGGATCCGGGAAGACCACCACCCTGGCGGCGATGGTCGACTACATCAACCGCCGCTTTCCACGCAACATCATCACCATCGAGGATCCGATCGAGATCCTCCACAAGAACCACAAGAGCCTGGTCATCCAGCGCGAGATCGGCCTCGACACGGCGGACTTCGTCGGCGCACTGAAGTACGCCATGCGCCAGGACCCCGACGTCATCATGGTCGGCGAGATGCGTGACAAGGAGACGGTGGAGGCGGCCATCACGGCTGCCCAGACCGGTCACCTGGTGCTCAGCACCTTGCACACGCTCGACGCCATCCGCACCGTCAACCGCATCATCGACTTCTTCCCGCCACACGAGCGCGGCCAGATCCGCATCATGCTGGCAGAGTCACTGCTCGGGATCCTCAGCCAGCGGCTGTTGCCGCGCGCCGACGGCCCGGGCCGCGCGCTGACCGTCGAGGTGCTGGTCAACACCCCGCTCATCCGCGACTACATCAAGGACGAGGAGAAGACCCCGCTGATCAAGGAGGCGCTCATGCAGGACAACCTGCGCGGCATGCAGACCTTCGATCAGCATCTCGTCGAGCTCTATCTCGACGGCAAGGTCACCCTCGAGGACGCCACGTTCATGGCGACCAGCCCTCACGAGCTGCGGCTGATGATCACGCAACGGCAGGGTGGCATGGACGACCGCCAGGAGAAGGAGTTCGACCGGCTCATCCAGAGCCAGCGCGGTCCGCTGGGCTGAGCGTCCCGTCGGAGCTCAGGCGCGCCCGCGACCGATCTGGGGCACGTTCGGTTCGAACGGCAGCATGCGTGTCGCGCGCCCCCACAGATCGTAGGCATCCGCTGCGGTGATCTCGGTCTCCACGAGATCGCCGATCTTGACCGTGCCGTCCGTCTCCACGATCACCGTTCCGTCGACGCCGGGGGCGTCGCCAGGGCTCCGACCGACGACGGTCCCGGGCTCGTCACCGTACCCGTCCACCAGGACCGGGAGCACGCGTCCCACCTTGGCGCCCTGGCGCGCCACGCTCACGTCGTGCTGCACCTCCATCAGTCGCTCGAAGCGCGCGGCCTTGACCTCTTCGGGCACGGCACCGGGCAGATCGTTGGCCGGTGCGCCCTCGACGGTGCTGTAGCGGAAGGCGCCGACCCGGTCGATCTGCGCGGCTGCCAGGAAGTCGAGCAGGAGCTCGAAGTCCTCGTCCGTTTCGCCAGGGAAGCCCACGATGAAGGTCGAACGCACGGTCAGCTCGGGACAGGCCGCACGCCATGCCTGCAGCGTGGCCAGGTGACTCTCCGGCCCACCCGGCCGGCGCATGGCGCGCAGCACTCTGGGGCTGGCGTGCTGCAGGGGGACATCGAGGTAGGGAAGGAGAAGCCCCTCGGCCATCAGCGGCAGAAGCTCGTGCACGTGCGGGTGAGGGTAGACGTAGTGCAGCCGGACCCACGCCCCGAGGCGGCCCAGCTCGCGCGCCAGATCGGGAAGGCGGGCGGCCACGGAGCGGCCGTCGTAGTCGGTGGCGCGGTTCCGAAGGTCGGTCCCGTAGGCCGCGCTGTCCTGGGCGATGACCAGCAGCTCGCGGGTCCCGCTGGCCACGAGGCGGGTGGCCTCGGACAGCACATCGGCGGCGTCCCGCGAGCGCTGCTGGCCACGGAGCTGCGGGATGATGCAGAAGCTGCAGCGGTGATCGCAACCCTCGGCGATCTTGAGATAGGCGTAGTGCCGCGGGGTCAGCTTGACCTGCGGGCCGAGCGCCGAGCGCGGGCGCGAGGCCGCGGTGGGGAGCAGGCGCGTGAAGGGGTCGGTGTCGGGTGGGAGCACCTCGCGTACGGCGTTCATCACGCCGTCGACGTCGGCCTGGCCGGTCACCGCCAGGACCTCGGGGTGACGCTCCAGGATGGTCCGGGGCCGTTCCCCCAGGCAGCCGGTGACGATGACCCTGCCGTTGGCTTCGAGCGCTTCACCGATCGCCTGCAGCGACTCCTCCACCGCCGGGGTGATGAAGCCGCAAGTGTTCACCACGACGAGGTCCGCCTCCTCGTAGCCGCCGACGAGCTCGTATCCCTCGGCGCGGAGCTGGGTGACGATACGCTCGCTGTCGACCAGCGCCTTGGCGCAACCCAGGCTCACGAACCCGACGCGCCCGCTCACGCACGCGCTCCCGCGTTCGAGCCCGGCGTCGAGCCCGGCGCCGCGGATGCCGCCTGCGCCGCCTGGCGCGCGCGGCGCCGCAGGAGCGGCCGCAACCTCCCCGCCAGGTAGAGCGAGCCCGCAACGACCACGCGGGCGGCAGGGCCGCCGGCACCACTCGCGGCACGTGCCGTGGCCAGCGCCAGCGCCCGGTCCAGAGCGGAACCAGGGTCGGCGAGGAAGATGCAGCCGGAGCGCACGGGCAGCGGCCGTTCGCCCGTCCCGGCCTCGGTGAGCACGACCGCGGCCGCGGCGGCCTCCAGAGGCGCCAACGTTGCGGCCGCCTGCTTGCGTTCCAGGGCACCGAAGACCAGTACGTAACCGGGCTCGAGCTCCGCGGCCAGCGCCGCGGCGGCGGCCGGATCGTGGGCTCCGTCCAGGACCACCTCGCAGCCACGGAGCCGGAAGCGCTCGCCGCGGCCCGGCAGGGACGGAGCGCAGACGCCCTCGGCGACGGCCTCCTCGGGCGCCCCCAGGAGTCGAAGCGCGGCCGCGGCCAGGCGCGCGTTGCCCGCGCGCGTGGTGTCCGCGCGCGTAGCCCCCGCACCGGGCGCGGGAGCTTCGAACAACGCCGCTCTCGGGGCCTCGACGTGAAGTGGCGCCTGCAGCCGGCGCGCCTCGGTGCGCACCACCGCGAGGGCTTCGCCCCGTGCCCCGGTCACGACCGGCACTCGGGGGCGGATCGCCCCGGCCTTGTCCCGCGCGATGCTGGCGAGGTCGGGTCCGAGCGTATCCAGGTGGTCGGGCGTGACGTTGGTGAGGACCACGAGCTCCACGTTGCCCAGGGCGCGGGTGGCGTCGTGGGCACCCCCGACGCCCGCTTCGACGACCGCCCAGCGCACGCGCGCACGCGCGAAGGCCGTTAGCGCCAGCGCCAGCGTCCACTCGAAGAAGGCCGGGGCTGGCTCGAGGTCGAGCCGCTGCGCCCGGGCCACGAAACGCCGCACCGTCTCGCGTGACACCGGCCGGCCGTTGATGTTCACCCGCTCCCGGAAATCCTCGACGTGTGGCGACACGAAACGTCCGGACGACGGACCCCATGCCCGCAAGCCGGCGTCGATCATGGCCGTCACCGTCCCCTTGCCGTTGGTACCCACCACGTGAACGACGCGTTCGGGCGTCGGTAGTGCGAGGGCGCGCACGAGCGCCTCCATCCTTGCAGGGTCGCGCGGCGCGCCGCTGCGTCGGCGGTCGTAGAGCCAGGCCAGGGCGTCTCGGTAGGGAGGCAGCATGCCAGAGGTAACCGCCGAGCGGCTAGTCGTCGCGGCGCTTGCCGCGCCGAGGTCGCCGGCGGCGCGAACGGCGCCGACGCTTCCCTGCGCCGCGGGTCCCCGTGCCGCCCCCGGACGGGGCGTCGAAGTCCTGCAGATCGTCCTCTTCGCTCACCTTGACCAGTAGGGCGTCCACGAAGCCGTCCGTGAGGCGCTGGGTGAGCTTGAGCAGCAGGTGGGGAGGCTCGCGATCGACGTACGCGACGCTGCCGCCGGGATGGAGCAGGTAGGCGATGGCGGTGCGGGTCCCGAGGCTGGTGTCGAGGTCGACCTCACCGACGCGTTGCACGGTTACGTCCTTGCCGAGCAACGGGAGCACCCGGTGCTCGGTGTCCCCGAACTCACGCAACTCGAGCAACAGCGTGAGGGGGTCTCGATAGGGCAGGAGGTAGGGAGTCGTGGCCTGGTCGCGATCCTTGGACGCCGTTACGAGTCCGGCGTCCGCGTCGAACACCACTTCGAAACGGCGCCGTCCCGAGCGTTCGTTCCACTCCTCGTGGAAGCGCTGGCTCACCCGCTCGCCTACGCCGCAGCGACTCCGCTGCACCACGCTGCTGCTCCCGAGCGACCCCTGGAACTGTGCCCGCCCCTCCAGCAGTGTGGATCGACCGCGGTGGAGCGTTTTGAGCTCCTGGCTGCCGACCGGCTTGCCCTTGTGCGTCAAGCGGTAGCTGCACACCTCGACGGGCATGCCTCAACCTACCACGGCTTCCCCCGGGGAATCGCATCGGCAGCGTCCCTCACGGCTCGGCCCGGCGCGCCCGCGTATCCTGTTGGCGTGTGGCGCACGTTGGAGCCGTTTTCGGAGGACGGTCGATGAGCATGGACCGGACGGGGTGCCGGCGCCGCTCCTGGGGCAGGGTGCGCGGGCGGGAGGCGTCGTTGTACACGCTGCGCAATCGCGCCGGGATGGTTGCGCGCCTCAGCGACTACGGCGGTACCCTGGTCGGGCTCGAGCTTCCCACTCCCGCCGGCCCTCCGGTCGACGTGGTGCTCGGCTTCGACCGCCTGACGGGAGCCCCGGGTGAGGCCTACGCGCAAGAGCAGCCCTATCTGGGAGCGCTCATCGGGCGGGTGGCGAACCGCATCGCCGGGTCCGCGTTCGAGCTCGACGGGCGCCGCATCGTTCTCGCGCCCAACGACGGGGCGAACCTGCTGCACGGAGGCCCGCAGGGGTTCCACACCCGGCTCTGGGCCGCGCGGGCGCTGGACGACCCTGACGCGCCGGGCGTGGCGTTCTCCTACCGGTCGCCCGACGGGGAGGGGGGCTTCCCGGGCGCCGTGTCGGCGGACGCGGTCTACCGGGTCGGGCCAGGCCAGCTCTTGCGTCTCGAGCTGAGCGCTGTCAGCGACGCGCCGACGCCGGTGAGCCTGACCCACCATCCCTACTTCAACCTGGCCGGCCATGCGGCCGGCGACGTGTTGCAGCACGAGCTCACGCTGTTCGCCGAGCGCTACACGCCGACGGGCGCGGACCTCGTCCCGACCGGCGAAGTGGGCGAGGTGGCCGGCACGGCCTTCGACTTCCGCACTCCCAAGGCGCTCGGCCGCGACCTCGCCGATCCGGCGCTCGGGAGCGGTTACGACGTGAACTTCGTGCTGTCGGGTAGACCCGGGACGCTGCGCCCCGCTGCGCGCCTGCGCGACCCCGCATCGGGCCGGATGCTCGAGATCCACACCACCCAACCGGGCCTGCAGCTCTACACCGGTAACGGTCTCGACGGCAGCCTCGTGGGGAAGGGAGGCACCCGCTACGGCCGCCATGGCGGGGTTGCCCTGGAGGCGCAGGCGATTCCGAACGCGGTCAACACCCCGCGCTTCCCGTCGGTGTGGCTGCGTCCCGGCGAGGCGTACCGGCAGGTCGTCGAGTACCGTTTCTCGTTGGTCGCGGGCTAGAAGGGCAGATCGCTCTCTTCGAGCCGGGACAGGTCGGTGGTCGACTTGCCCTGCCGAAGGATGTTGATGAACAGTTGCACCAGGGACGGGTCGAGCTCGCGGCCGCTGCGCGCTTCCAGCGCCTTCTCGACCTCGCGCATGGGCATCGCCTGGCCGCGCTCGCTGGAGAGCATGTCGAAGACGTCGGCGGCCGCCACGATGCGCGCGACGAGCGGGATCTGCTCCTTGCGCAACCCGCCGGGGAAGCCGGAGCCGTCCCAGTTCTCGTGATGGGCGCGGATGCCCTCCGAGGCCGTGCGGAGCAGGCCGGCCGACGCCACCAGGTTGGCGCCGCGTTGGGGGTGCTCCATGTCCTCGATCGACAGGTCCAGCCCTGCACCGAGCTTGCCGATGTCGTGGAGCATGGCGGCGAAGTACAGGTCCGCGAGCTCCTGGTTGGCGAGCTCCAGGGTGCGGCCCAGCGCCAGCGCGTAGGCGGTCACCCGCTCGGCGTGACCGAGCTGGGCGAAGTCCTGCGCCTCCATGGCCTGCACGAACGCCCGGGTGAACTCGACCAGGCTGAGTTTGGTGCGACGCAGCTCGAAGGCCTGGCTCTGCGTCTCGCCCAGGATCGAACCCCAGCGAGCCGCCAGGCGCAGCTCGTTGTCGTCGAAGGCCGCGCCGGCATGGCGGTGCAGCACCAGCGAGCCGTACCGGACGAACCGACCGATGACCGGCACCACCAGGCTACTGGTGGCGTTGCGCATGCCCAACTCGCCGTACGCCGAGCGGATCTCGCCGGTGTTCGGCGTGAACAGCTCGGAGACCAGGTTGCCGATGAGGCGCGGGCCTGGCTCGCGCCAAGGGCCGTGCTCGGGCGTGAGGGTGAGCATCGAGGGGCTGTAGCCTTGCACCGCCTCGAAGGCGTAGCTTCCTCGCTCGTTGCCGCGCACGACGTATCCGCGCACGTCACCAGGGAGGGCGCGCGTGAGGGCGCGCAACGCCTCGGCACTGCGCTCGTCAGCGCGTGGCAACCGGAGCAGCCGCTCGACGGCCGCCAGCAGGTCCGGGCCACCGTCACCTTCCGAAGAGGAGAAGAGCCGTTTGAACACGTCATCCCTTCGGGCCGGCTCGTCCCCCGCCGGCCGTGCTCGGAGTCTACTCCCGGTCCGCACGTGCGTACTAAGGAAATGCTTACACGGCGCCGTCCGGAGACCTGCGGACGCCGGCGTGCGTAAGCTCGAAGGGAGGAGGCCCCATGGACGACTCCGACATCTTCGAGACCTTGCCCCGCACCCCGGGCGCTTTGCGTTCCGTCCGCGCCGCGTCGGGCGCGGTCGAGATCGCCTATCAGCACGCCCGCCTACGCGCCGAGGCGGTGAGCCCCGGTATCGTCCGGATCCGGCTCGCCGAGAAGGCCTTCGCGCCGGAGCGCTCTTGGGACGTGCTTCGCTCCGGGTTGCCCGCGGCCGGTGCGGCCGTGACCGAAGTGGACGGGGGCGCCGTGCTCGAGCTCGACGGGATGCGGCTGACGCTGCAAGGCGACGAGGCCGCGATGGTGGTCGGCGGCGAGGACGGCGCTCGGTGGCTGGCCTCGGCAGGACCCCCACGCTGGGGCCGCGCGCGCCTCGATCGGTTGGAGCTCCCGCACCGTGAGGGGGACGCCCTACCCGCCGGCGTCGACGGGGTGCTCCTGCGCCAGGAGTGGACGCTCGAGCCCGAGGACCGCCTCTGGGGTTTCGGGCAGCGGACCGGCGGGCTCGACCGGCGCGGCCGTACGCTCACGAACTGGGCCTCGGACTCCTTCGGGATCGGCCACCACCGCGGCACCGACAACCTCTACCAGGCGCACCCGCTGTTCCTGGCCGCCCGGCCGGGACGCGCCTTCGGCGCGTTCCTGCACGTCAGCCACTTCAGTCGCTTCGATGCCGGCGACCGTCACCCCGACCGATTGGGCATCGACGCGCTGGGCGGCGAGCTGGACCTGTTCCTGTTCGCAGGTCCCACACCCGCCGCCGTGGTGGAGCAGCTCACCCGCTTGACCGGGCGGCCGATGTTGCCGCCGGTCTGGGCGCTCGGCTTCCACCAGTCGCGCTGGGGGTACGCCAGCGCCGACGAGGTGGTCGCGCTGGTGGACGGCTTCCGAGAGCGCTCGTTGCCGCTGGACGCCGTCCACCTCGACATCGACTACATGCGCGGCTTCCGCTCGTTCACCTGGGACCCGGAGCGCTTCCCGGACCCGAAAGGCTTCGCCGAGCAGGTGCACGAGCGGGGCGCGCGGCTCGTCGCGATCATCGACCCCGGCATCAAGGACGAGCCGGGCGCCGGCTACGAGACGGCGGACGAACTGGTGACGCGGGGTCACGCGCTCCGCAACCCCGACGGCTCGCCGTTCCGCGGCTACGTGTGGCCCGATCGTGCGCTCTTCCCGGACTTCGCGCGTGCCGACGTGCGCGCCTGGTGGGGCGACCGGCATCGGGCGAGCCTCGTCGAGACCGGGATCGACGGTGTCTGGAACGACATGAACGAGCCGACCGTCTTCGACCGGCCGTTCTCGACAGGGGCGGCGCGGAACCGCCCGTTCCCTCTCGGCCTCCGCCACGGCGACGCCGATGAGCCGGCCAGCCATCTGGAGGTGCGCAACCTCTACGCGACGCTGGAGGGCCGCGCCACCTACGAGGGGTGGGTGCGGCACGCGCCCGGGGAGCGACCCTGGGTGCTGACGCGCTCGGCCTTCCCGGGCAGCCAGCGCACCTGCGCCTCCTGGATGGGGGACAACAACAGCTGGTGGGAGCACCTCGCGATGAGCGTTCCGCAGCTGCTGTCAATGGGGCTCTCCGGCTCTCCGCACGTCGGGGCGGACATCGGCGGGTTCTTCGAGAACGCCCGCCCGGAGCTGTTCGCCCGCTGGATGGAGCTGGGTGTCTTCTACCCGTTCATGCGCGACCACACCGCTCTGGGCACGCGCGCCCAGGAGCCCTGGGCGTTCGGGGAGGAGGTCGAAGCCGTGTCCAGGGAGGCGCTGACATTGCGCTACCGGCTGTTGCCGTACCTGGTGACGCTGGCCCACGAGGCCGCCGCCCGTGGCGCGCCGCTGATGCGGCCGATGGGGTTCGCCTTCCCTGACGTGGAGGACACGTTCGACGTGGAGGACGCCTTCATGCTCGGTCCCTGGCTTCTGGCCGCGCCCGCGTTGGAGCCGCGCTGCCGCTGGCGTCGAGTGGTGTTGCCGCCGGGCCGCTGGCTCGATTACTGGACCGGCCGACCGGTGGGCGACGCGGGCGCGGAGGGCGCTCGTCCCGTCCTGGTGGAGGCGACGCCCGGAAGGCCTCCGCTGCTGCTGCGGCAGGGTGCGCTGCTTCCCATCGGGAACGCCCGCCCGAGCACTGCGACGCCGTTGTCGGAGCTGCGCGTCGTGGCGACGGCCCCCGAAGGGCGCAGCGCCTTCGAGGTGGTCGAGGACGACGGCTGGTCGACGGCCTGGCAGGAGGGGGACGTGGCGCGCACCGGGTGGCGCTCCCAACGTGACGGGGACGCGCTCACCGTCACGGTCGGTGAGCGGGAGGGGGCGTTCCGCCCCTCACCTCGGACGGTCGTGCTGGAGATGCGCCTCGACGGGCCGCCGGAACACGCGGAGATGGACGGGGTCGCGGTCGACGTACGTTGGGACCCCGCCCGTCGGGCCGCGGAGATCGCATGGCAGGACGACGGAACCGGGCGCGCGGTCACCGTCTGGGGAGGCCTCACGCCGTAGCCTGAGGACTGGAGATGGCCCGCATGGTGACGTGATGCTCCGGCGCGTGTTCGGCCTCGCAGTCTTGCTCGTGCTGCTGGTGGTGCCGGCGGCCTGCCTTCCGATCCCGAGGGCGGCGCAGCCGCTGGCAGTGCCCGCGCCCTCGTATCGCATGGCGCCGGAGGCGGTGGCGAGCGATTACATGGCCGTGCCGGGTGCCGAGGAGCCGCACACGCCGGCGCACCTCAACCGCAGCTACGTGCTCCGTCTCCGGGCCGACGAGCCGGCGCGCGCGGTCCTGGTGCTGGTCCCGGGTCTGTTCGGCGGCGCCGGCAGCCTGGAGATCGTGGGCAGGCAGCTGGTGGCGGCCACGCCGGGGCTGCAGGTCTGGCTCGTCGACCGGCGATCGAACGCGCTGGAGGATCAACGTGGGTTCGTCGCCGCCGCCCGCTCCGGCAACCCCGAGGTCGCACTGCGCTACTACCTGGGCGAGGGCGGCGCGCCGCCGACGTTCGTGCCTCCTGCCACGGACGCGCTGCGCTTCATGGCGTACTGGGGTCTACGCGTTCACCTCGAGGACCTTGCCAGCATCATCGATCGGGCCCACCAGGCGGCCCCCGAGGTCTACCTGGGCGGCCATTCGCTGGGCGCCAGCCTGGTCGCGCTCTACGCCGCCTATCGGCGCGACGACGGGGTTGTCGGCGCCGACACGCTCGCCGGTCTCGTGCTGCTCGACGGAGCTCCCGGCAGGACCGGCACGTTCGACCTTCCCGATGCCGTTTACGGGCGGAGCGTGGCCGGTTACACGGTGGTGCCGTCGGTCGACGCGATCGAATCGGGACGGGCGGCCCCCTACCTGGGACCCGGCATCGTGCCGCAGCGTATCGTGCGTTCGGCCGTCATCGCCGCCTTCGCCCGCGAGCGACCGGACGCGCTGGCACCTCCGGCGCTTGCGAGTTTCAGGATCAGCAACTTCGCACTGGCGGGGATCGATGCCGATGACACCTATGCGGAGCTCCCGACCTTCGCGCCTTCCCTGGGCGAGGCGACGAACGCCACGACCTCCGGCTACGCTCTGCCCTTCCTGCTGGAGGGCCGCTTCGGGGCGCGCAGCCGCAGCGTGACGGGCGTGGCGCCGGGCGCCGAGCACGTCGGCTGGACGGCGGGCGACCCGCCTGAAGCCACCGATCTCGCCGCCTACGTTCGGAGCGTGACGGGCGCGTCCACCGACCGGGCCGAGTGGTACTTCCCCGCCCGACTGTTGATCGACCTGTCCGCGTTGCCGGTCGATCTCGAGGGAGCTGCCGGCTTCGTGCCGTCGGCGTCGGTGCGCGTTCCCATGCTGGCGATCGGGGCGGGGCACGGCATGCTGCGCTCGACCGACGCCTTCGACGCCTACGCCAATACCGGGGTCGGTTCCTCGCTCACGCGTTACGTGGTGCCCGGCGTCACCCACGTCGACCTCATCACCGCGCGTGCGGCGCCGGTGGTGGGGTTGTTCCGGCGCTGGGCGGGCCTGGACCGTCCCTAGCGGGTGACGTCCTGGAGGGCCTGGGCGAGGAGATCGACGCCCTGGTCGACCTCCTTGGCGTCCACGGTGAGGTGCGGGGCGATGCGGATGACATTGTTGTACAGGCCGCCCTTGCCGATCAGCAGCCCGCGGCGCCGAGCGGCGCCCAGGAGCGCGTCCGCGCGAACGGGGTCCGGCGCCCTCGAACCGTCGGGCACCACGATCTCGAGCGCCTGCATGAGTCCCATGCCGCGCACGTCGCCGACGAACGCGAACGGTGCCGTGGCGTCGTCGAGCCGGGTCCGCAACCGGAGCCCCTGGCGGTGGGCGTTGTCGGGAAGCTTGTGCTGCTCGATGAACTCGAGGGTGGCGAGGGCGGCCGCCATCGACACGGGGTTGCCGCCGAAGGTCGAGAAGCTGGTCCCGACCAGAGCGTCGGCGACCTCGGGGGTGGCGATGGTGCAGCCGATGGGAGCGCCGTTGGCCATGCCTTTGGCGAAGGTCATGATGTCCGGCGTGACGCCCCAGTGCTCGACGCCACACCAGCTCCTACCGGTTCGCCCCCAGCCCGTCTGCGCCTCGTCGATGATCATCAGGCCCCCGCCCTCGCGTACGATCGGCTCCACGCGACGCAGGTAGTCCCTTGGGAGCACTACGAAGCCGCCCACCCCCTGGATGGGCTCGGCCATGAAGGCGGCGATGGTGCCGTCGGTGGTCGTGGCCAGCGTCTCCTCGAGGTCCTGGATGCACAGATCGACCAGCGCTTCTTCGCTCAAGCCCACCGGGGCCCGGTAGGCATAGGGGCTGCGGACATGGCGGACGTCGCCGTCGAAGGTGCCGCCGATCCGCCAGGGGCCTTGCCCCGTCAGGCTCATCGCTTCCAGGGTGCGGCCGGCGTAGGCGTGCCGAAGCGTGACGATGGTGCGGTGGCCGGTGGCCATGCGCGCGGCGGCGACGGCGGTCTCGTTCGCTTCGCTGCCGCTGGAGGTGAAGAAGCACTTCTGGAGCCGCCCCGGCGTGAGCGCGGCGACCTTCTCCGCCAGGCGCACCATGACCTCGTTGACGTACAGGGTGGAGGTGTGCTGCACGCGCCCGAGCTGCTCGATGACACGGGCGTTGATCTCTTCGTTGGCGTGCCCCACCGACACCGTCAGCACACCCCCGAAGAAGTCGAGGTAGGTGCGACCCTCCACGTCCCACACGGTATGCCCCTTCGCGCGATCGACGACCAGGGCGTCGTCGCCGAAGTAGGGATGGACCGCGGGGAACAGGTAGCGCTCGTATAACGCCAGGACGTCACGGCTTCGGGTCGGGTCGGAAGACACGGCCTACCTCCGGATCCAGTGCGCCGGCGCCTCGGTGGAGCGGAATTCCAGGGGCTCAGTCTAGCACCGGCCCTGCGCCCGCCGGACGGCGGCGTGGCGGTGCCCGCCGCGTCCCGCGCCGCCGGCGCGGCCGAGACCGTAGACTGGTACGCATGCTGGATCTGAGGTTCATCCGCGAGAACCCCGACGTGGTGCGTCGGGCGATCCGCGCCAAGCAGCTCCCCGATGCCCTCGAGAGCCTCGAGCAGCTCCTGCTGACCGACGAGGAGCACCGCCTGCTTCGGCGTGACCTGGAGGAGAAGCAAGCGCTCCGCAACGCCAACAGCAAGAAGATCGGCGAGATGAAGCGCCGGGGCGAGGACGCCGAGGAGCTGATGCGGCAGATGAGTGACGTCGCTTCCGAGGTCAAGCACCTCGAGGAGCGCGGCCGCAGCGTGGACGCCCGCCTGCAGGAGCTCTTGCTGGAGATCCCCAACCTGCCGCACGCCAGCGTGCCGTACGGGGAGAGCGAGCACGATAACGTCGTGGTGAAGGAGTGGGGCGAGCCCCCTACGTTCCCGTTCGAGCCGCGCCCGCACTGGGAGATCGCTGCGGAGAAGGGGTGGGTGGACCTCGAGGCGGGTGTCAAGATCACCGGCGCGGGCTTCCCGGTCTTCCGCGGCGCGGGCTCGCGGTTGGTGCGTGCGCTGGAACGCTTCTTCCTCGATCGCCTCGAGGACGCCGGGTACACCGAGCTGGTCGTCCCGCTCATGGTCAACGCCGACTCCGCGACCGCCACCGGACAGCTGCCCGACAAGGAAGGGCAGATGTACCAGGTGTCGGACGGCTTCTACCTGATCCCGACGTCGGAGGTGGCGGTGACCAACCTTCACCGCGACGAGATCCTCGACAGCGAGATGCTTCCGCTGCGCTACGCGGCGTACTCGGCCTGCTTCCGACGGGAGGCCGGCAGTTACGGCAAGGACGTCCGTGGATTGAACCGCGTGCACCAGTTCGACAAGGTCGAGATCGTGCAGTTCACGTTGCCCGAGCACAGCTACGAGGCGCTGGAGGCCATGACGCGGACCGCCGAGACGATGCTCGAGGAGCTCGGCCTGGCCTACCGGCGGCTGCTGATGTGCACCGGGGACATGGGTTTCACGCAGGCCAAGAAGTTCGATCTCGAGGCGTGGAGCCCCGGTCAGCAGCGCTGGCTGGAGGTGTCGTCGATCAGCAACATCGAGGCGTTCCAGGCCGCGCGGCTCAAGACGCGGGCGCGTTCCGGCGGCGCGAACGGCAAGGGCCGGCCGGGGCCGGTCCACACGCTCAACGGCAGCGCACTGGCGTTCCCGCGCACGATCGCCGCCATCCTGGAGACCTACCAGACCGCCGAGGGCAACGTGCGCGCGCCCGATGCGCTGCGCCCCTATCTGGGTCGCGAACTGCTGGGCTGAGGGAGCGGGCCGCGGCCGGCGGCCGGGTCAGTCCTCGTCTACGGTGCGGGGCACGCGCACGAAGCCGTCCTGCCCGGCGTTGGCGAGGTCCATCACGCGTTCGCGGGCGAGCGACGGCGTCACCGCGTCGGGACGCCAGGACCGGGTGGGGACGACGGGACGGACCAGCTCCTCGACCCCTTCGGTGTCGACGGCCGCGAGCTGGTCGAAGTAGGCCAGCACGCCGGCGACGTCGCGGGCGAGAAGGTCGGCCTCGCCCGGCTCCAACTCGAGCCGCGCCAGCCGCTCGAGGTGCTCCATGTCGACGTCCTTCGGGCTCATGGCTGCGATGCTAGCACGGCCCTTGCGTAGCCGGCCGCCCGGCGGGGAGTTGGGGGCCTGCGGCCCCGCTCAGGTGAACAGCCGGCCGACGTAGTAGAACACGACCACCAGTGCCAGCGACGGCAGCAACGCGGCGGTTCGCACGCGCTTGATGTCGAGCAGGCCGAGCCCCAGCGCCACGATGAGCAGGCCTCCCACGCCGTTGACGAGGAGCACCCGGGGGTCGTGGGCGGGATCTGGGATGAGCGTGGTGAACATCCCCGCCGCCAGCGATAGCCCCCCCTGGTAGACGGCGATGACGAGCACCGAGAAGATCACGCCGAAGCCGAAGGTCGCGGCCAGGGCCAGCGACGAGAAGCCGTCCAGGGTGGCCTTGAGCAGCAAGAAGCTGGTCTCCCCGCTGAGACCGTTCTGGAGGCTCCCGATGAGCGTCAGCGGCCCCACGCAGAACAGCAGGGTGGCGGCGACGAAGCCCTCGGTGAAGCGCCCCTGGCCCCGGAATCGGCGTTTGAGGGCGCTCCCGATGGCCTCGAGTCCCTCCTCGAGGCGCCACCATTCACCCAGCGCTCCCCCCACCGCGAGCGCCATCAGGCCGAGGATGATGCCCGGCGGCCGGTCGACACGCGTCAGGTCGAAGGCGTTGTCGATGCCGATGAAGATCGTGACCAGCCCGATCGCCTGCATCACCACCGTGATGATCCGGTCGGGAAGCCGCCCGCGAAGGGCGAGGCCGATCGCGGACCCAGCGAGCACGGTGGCGATGTTGACGAGGGTCCCCGACGTCTCCTGCAGCAGAGTCATGCTGGGCCGGATGCTACCACGGCCGCGTGTGCGGGCCGCGCCCCATGTGGCAGCGGAGCGTCGTCAGGGAGCCGAGGCCTGGTCGCGGTGCCAGTGGCCCCACAGGTAGGCGCGCGTCGTCACGCCACGTTCGTGGATCGTCTTGGCCTCATCCAGACCGACGTAGCGGTAGTGCCAGGGTTCGTACATGTAGCAGGTCTGGGAAGCGTAGCCCTTGGGATAGCTCGACGCGAAGCCGTAGCGCCAGGCGTTGGCCGCCACCCAGGCGCCGGTAGGCGTCGCCGCCCAGTCCTGGTAATCCCACGGCGCCTTGCCCCCCTCGGCACGGATGTCGAGCGTGGTACCGAGTTGATGTTCGGAGTGGCCGGGCCGTGCGCTCGACTTCAGCGCGTAGGCGTAGCCGTCCACCTTGACCCAGTACTGGAAGGTGGTGACCTGCGTCTGGTAGGAGCGGTAGGCGCTCTGCACGGCGATGGGATGGCCCGCCGCCGCCGCCGCCTCGGCCATGGCCGCGAGGTGCGGGATCACGAACGAGCGCAACTCTTGGCCGCCGTTGAGACCGGCCTGGCTGGTGGAGACCAGGTCGGGAGGAGCGTAGTCGGCGGGGAGCCGGAAGTGCGTGTCGACCAGCGTGTAGCGCCACTGGTCGTACCCCGTGTAGGGGGCCGGCGCATCGGCGACATCGCAGGCGGGGAGCGGCGGCACGGCCTGGGTCGTCTGGGCGGAGGCCACGGAGCCGATCGTCGACGCGATCAGCGGGAGGAGAACGAACAACGCGCGCACGGCGCTCACGCTACCACTCGCGGCTGAGCCGTTCGTTAGCCGTGCTCGCCCGCCACGGGGGCGGCCAGTGGAAGGCGCGCCAGCGGGGTATGGCGAGCGCCTGCCGGCCCCAGCTCGCTCTGGAACAACACCAGCGCCTCGACGTACCAGGGCGCGCGTTCGGGCCGGAAGGCCCGCAGCGCCTCCGCGACCGCATCGCGTGGGGTGCCGCCCAGCCCCGTTACACGCGCGAGGGTGAGGTGCGGCACGAAGCGCCTGCGCTCGTCGCGCTGCAGGAAGGCGCCGAGGGCGCGCTCCAGATCGCGCTGCAGGCCTGACAGCGCATCCCCGTCCTGGTCGAGGCCGAGCCACAGCACGCTGGGCCGGCGGGCGCTGGGGAACGCGCCGAGCCCGGCCGTGGCGCAGCGGAAGGGCCTCGCCGTGCGCGCCACGCCGCCGGCCGCACGCTCGAGCGCAGCGACCCTCCCCTCGTCGACGGCGCCGAGGAAGACCAGGGTGAGGTGGACGGCGTCCGGTGCCGCGTAGCGTGCCCGCAGGCCCGGGAGCGCCGCGCCGAGGTGTTCCTCGGCGCGGCCGGCCTCGCGGCGCACGCCGTCGGAGGGCTCGAGCGCCAGGAAGAGACGGAGGCTCACGGGGTGGGTGCGGAGGTGTCGGCGTTGGCTGTGCTGTTGGCTCCGGTCCTGGCACCGGTCCTGGTTCCGGCGCCGGCACGGGGGCTGGTGTCGGGGGCCGGGCCCGGTGCGCCGGCCGGGATCCGGCCGACGTCGTGGAGGTAGCTCACCACGCCGTCGGCCAGCACCTGCGCCGCCCGTTGCGGCCGCTCCAGGTAGGCGCGGTCGCGTGCATTGGTCAGGTAGCCGAGCTCCACGATCAGGGCGGGGGTGCCGGGGGCGAGCGCGTGCCGGAAGCGCCGTGCGTTGAACGCGTAGTACTTGAGCATGTCGAGCGACACGTTGCGGTCGTCGTCGCCCAGGGGCGTCTCGGTCAGCATGGCGCGGTCGATGTCGAGCTTCAGCAGAGGGTCACGACGGTTGCGTAGCGGGAGGAAATGCGCGCTCTTGTATCCCTCGCGGTGCGGGTCGGGGCTGGCGTCGGCGTGCACGGCCAGCACCAGGTCGGCCCGGTAGCGCGGCGGTACGGTGGCGTCGAAGACGTCGACCTTGAAGCCGTCGCGCCTGAGGCGTGCCGCCAGCGCGCGCACCACGGCGTGGTTGACGTCGACCTCCTCGAGCCCTCCGGCCGTGGCTCCCGTCGAGGTGCGGAGCTTCGACAACTCCGCGGGCATGGCGGCGGCATCGAGGTGGCCCACCTGCAGCCCGATGCGGGGCGGGCCGCGCAGGGCGTCGACCGCTCCCTTCAAGCTCGAGGCCCAGCCGAACGATGAAGCTCCGCGGCCGGTGATGGCGGCCGACCAGTTCAGCCCGAGCAGCGCCAGCAGGGCGATCGCGAAGGCGCTGCCGAGCCACCGGCGGCGGCGCGCGCGCGACGCCGGGTCACGCGGACCGTCGACTTGCGGGGCCGCGTGCGGGGCTGCTTGGGCGGCTACGGGCCCAATGTCGGGCACCGTCTCGGCGGCCGGCGCTCTCGCGCGGCGCGGCCCCCCTAGGAGGGGGCCTTCCTGGATGGGATCGCGGCCCAGCACGCTACATAACGTACACGAGGCGCGGGGCGGGGGTCGGTGAAAGGATTCCTGCGGCCGGGCGGGGGCCTACGGGCGCTCCCCGGTCAACCAGAACATCACGTGCTCGTCGACGTTCTCCAGATGATCGCCGAGCCGCTCCAGGAAGCGCGCCACGGACAGGAGCTGGGTCGCGCGCCCGATCGTCTCGGGATCCTCGATCATGTAGGTCAGCAGCTCACGCTGGATCTGGTCGTAGAGCTCGTCGATCTCGCGGTCCATGGCGTGCGCGCGGCGCGCGGCGTCCACGTCGGCTTCGGCCACGGCCTTCATGCTGGTGTCGATCATGCCGCCGAGCACCTCGAGGATGCGCTGCATGTCGAGGTACTTCTTGAGTGGCGGCTGCTCGGCCAGCTTGACCGCCGCGCGAGCCACGTGCTCGGCGTAGTCGCCCGCACGCTCGATGTCCGCCAGCGACTGATAGGCGGCCCCGAGGAAACGTAGGTCGCGCGCCGCCGGTTGCCGGCGAGCGATGACGGTGAGGATCCTCAGCTCGAGGGTGGCCTGCATCGCGTCGATGCGTTCGTCGTTCGCAACGCAGCGCTCGGCCGCGCCGAGGTCGGAGTCGATGAGCGCGGCACGCGCCAACTCACACCCTTCGCGCACCTGGCTGAGCATCCGCACGAGCGAGGCGTTGATGTCCTGGAGATCCTGGTCCAGCTGCGTCATGATGGACGGCCGCATCATACCGTACAGCCTCGCACACGCCGGTCAGCGTCGGGTCAGGGCGTCGGGTGAGGGCGTCGGGTGAGGGCGGGCCCCACGCTTGCGATGGCGTGCCCGTTCATGACGCGCGCATGACCGCACCTCCGTATCATGGCCCCATGGAGTGCGCCGCGCGAACGAGGTCGGGCCCGTGAGCGGGGGGACCGTCCTGCTCGTCGAGGACGACGAGGGTGTGCGCGAGCTGGTCGCCTACCACCTGTCGCGGGCGGGCTTCCACGTGGTGGAAGCGGAGGACGGTGAGCGGGCGTGGTCGCGCGTCGAAGGCGCCGACGCAGTGGTGCTCGACTGGATGCTGCCGGGGGAGTCGGGCCTCGCCTGGCTTGCGCGCTTGCGACGCGCGCGCGGCCAGGACCTGCCCGTGTTGATGCTCACCGCCCGGGCGCGTGAAGTGGACAGGGTCGAGGGGCTCGAGGGGGGCGCCGACGACTACCTGGTCAAGCCCTTCAGCGCCGCGGAGCTGGTGGCACGCGTGCGCGCGCTGCTCCGTCGCGCGCCACCCAGCCGCAGGCTCGAGCTGGGGCCCCTGACCGTCGACACGGAACGCGCGCGGGTGACGCTGAGCGAGCGCGAGATCGAGCTCACCCGGCGCGAGTTCGAGCTGCTGGTCTTCTTCGCTGCGAACCCGGGGCGGGTGTTCGGCCGCGCCGAGCTGCTGGATCGGGTCTGGGGCGAGGATTTCGTGGGCTCGGAGCGCACGGTCGACCAGCACGTGGCGCAGCTCCGGGCGCTCCTGGGGGCGGCCTGGATCGAGACCGTCCGGGGTCGCGGCTACCGACTGGCGGAGCCGCAGCGGCGGCTCCCGTCGTGACCGGCCCGTCAGCCGCCCCGGCCACGCTGCCCCTGCTCGACGCCTTGCAGGAGGGCGTCGTCCTCACCGAAGGCGGGCGGGTGTCGTTCGTCAACCGTTCGGCTGCGCAATTGCTGGAGGTGGACGCCGCTCGCGCCGTGGGCCTGCCGCTCATCTGGGCGCTGCGTGACCACCGGCTCGAGGCCGCTGTCGTGGAGGGGCGTCCGATCGAGTTGGAGACGCGTGGGCGGTGGGTCCAGGCGGTGCCGGTCGAGGGGGCCCTGCTGCTGCGTGACGTGACCGAGCTCCGGCGGGCGGAGGAGGACGCGCGCGAGCTGCTGGCGGTGCTGTCCCACGAGCTCCGGACCCCGGTCACGGCCATCCGCGCCGCGCTCGAGGCGCTGTCGGAGGATCCGCCCGACGGGCTGCGAGCGCGCTTCGTAGGACGGGCAGCGCAGGAGGCCGAGCGGCTGGTACGTCTGTTGGAGGACCTCACGGTCGAGGTGCGCCCGCCCCGCGAGCGCAGCCTGGTGCTGGCCGAGGTGGCGCGGCGCGCAGCGGCCGTGATCCAGCCGGTGCTCCACCGGACGGGCGTACGCCTACGGATGGACCTGCCGGAGCTCTCGCTGTGGGCCGACGAGGACAAGCTGCTGCAGGTGCTCATCAACCTGCTCGAGAACGCCGCTATACACGGCCCCGACGGCGGCATTGTGACGCTCACGGCCCACGTCGAAGGGCCGATGGCGCGCGTCGAGGTGTGGGACCAGGGCGAGCCACTGGAGCCCACACGCGTCGACGAGCTGTTCCAGCCGCACTCGCGTGGGCACAGCGCCAAGGCGAAGGGTACCGGTCTGGGGCTGTACATCGTGCGATCGATCGCACGCCGCTGGGGCGGCGAAGCGTGGGGGGGCCCGCGAGTCTCGGTGGGCGTCGCCGGCACCGCGGGCGGTGAGCCGACAGGGCGGGGGAATGCCTTCGGATTCAGCGTGCCGTGCGCCCGCAGGGGCGGCGCGGGTGCTGCTCAGCCGGCTTCGGAACCGTCGTCGTCGAGGTAGCTGGGGAGGGGATCGAGCTCCCGCCGCCGCCGGCGGCGGACCATCACGCGGGGTAGGTCGGGGTAGGTGAGCTTCATGGGGTCGCGCTCGCGCGCGCCGATGGCGCCAACGCCGGGTCCGAACGCGGAAGCCTCCTCGTCCGGCTCCTGCGTGGCGTCGGGCGGCGCCACGCGACTGTGTGGGAAGGCACGCCGGTACGCCGCCGGCGGCACCAGCACCAGGAGCAGCGCACTGACCACCACGCCGAGCAGCGCGGGGCGTTGCTGCGCCCACAGGGCGGCAGGCGTGACGGCGCCAGTGCGGGCCTCGAGCAGGGCCAGGCCGCCGGTGCCCCAGGCGAGCGCGTAGGCGAGCAGGGCATCGAACGGCCCGGCCCAGCGGCTGCTTCGGGGTGAGGGGTAGATGGCGAGCCAGCCGAGCACGGCGAGCTCGAGCGCGAACACCGCCTGCTGCCAACCGGGGAGCCAGCCGTTGGCCTGCAGGCCGGCCACCAGCGCCGCGACCACCACGCCGATGCCGGGGCCGTAGGCCAGCGTCACCAGCGCCAGCGGGACACGCTCGAGGCCGGCCGCGAGGCGTGTCCAGCCCGAGGGTCCGTAGGTCTGAACGAGCAGCGCCGAGAGGTAGGCAAGGGCGAAGGCCGCGAGCACCGCTCCGACGATGCGCAGCAGGATGCGTGGACGGACGAGGACGGCCACGTCGCGCCGAAGGAGACCCGTCGTCAAGGACACCAGTGCCAGCAGCGCGGCGGCGAGGAGGGCGTAGGCGAAGACGGGGTCGCGCTGGATCGCGTCCAGCAGCCACTGCAGGGCGCTCATGCGTTCAATCTACCACAGCGGATGTAGGCGAGAACATCGTCAGGGACGGGGTCCTGGAGTGCCATCGGGGTTGCCTTGCGTGTCCCCGAGGGTGTCGCCGAAGGGCGGTTCGTCGAACCGCCCGCTGCGCGCCATGGCGGCGATCCGGGCCAGCGCCCGGCGACGACCCGGCTCGCGGGCGAGGGCGCTACCAAGGGTGCCCCACGCGGCCAGCGTGGCGCGGTGCGCGAGGCGCGCCGCGCGCGGGAGGTAGCGTCGGCTGAGCTGATAGCCGCCGCGGACGCCCTCCACCAGGAAGGCGCCGTCGGCGGGCGTGGAACTGCCGCCGAGGTGGAGCACCGGCGCGTCGACCAGCAGGCAGCCGAACCCCGCGGCGCGCGCGCGGAGGCAGAACTCCATGTCCTCGTTGTAGAAGCGCAGGCTCGTGTCGAGCCCGCCGACGCGCTCGAGCAGCGATCTCCGCACCACCTGGAGGCAGCCGGTCAACCACGGCACCCGCACGCTCCCGCCGGGCCGCAGCCCCAGCCGCAGGTAATGGGGGTGATAGAGCAGGCCGTGGTCCTGCCGGCGCCCCTGCGGCGTGCGGGCCAGCGGCGCTGCCACGCCGGCCCCGCGGTCGCGCTCGAGGGCGTCCAGCAGGCGCGTGAAGGTATCGGGTTCGACGAAGACATCGGCGTTCATATGGGCGGCGAAGGCGCCGCCGGCGTGCTTGAGGCCGACGTTGACGGCGTGAGCGTAGGAGTGGTTGGGCGCCGTCAACGTGAGGACGTCCGGGTGCCGGGCACGCACGGCCGCCAGCACCCGGTCGTCGGGCGCGGTGTCCACCACGACGGGCCGGACCGGCGATCGACTGCGCCCCAGCAGCTCGAGGCAGGTCTGGAGGATGTCGGGGGTACGGTGGTGCACCACCACGACGGTGAGCTCGTCCGCCACGCCCGTCACTATGCCACGCCCTGGCAGCGGGAATCGTGCGCGCGGGGGGGCCGCCGCCGAGTGACAAAGATCTCATGGTCGTCGCCGTACACTGAGGGCCGATGGACGAATCCCAAGAGCATGTCCGAGCCGAACCGCGATACCGGGTGGGTGTCGCGCTCGGCGGTGGGAGCGCGCGTGGTTACGCGCATATCGGTGCCCTGGCCAGCCTCGAGCGGCACGGGTTCGCGCCCGACATCGTGGTCGGGACGAGCTTCGGGGCCGTGATCGGGGCGCTGTACGCCGCCGGTCGCAGCCCGGAGGAGCTCCGTGTCGAGGCCGCGGCGATGCGCCGGCGGGACGTCTTCCCGTTCATCGCCGACTTCGGTCTCCACAAGGGTGCCCTGTTCGATGGGCGCCGACTGGAGGAATACTTCGACGGCATGGTCGAAGGCCGCTCGTTCGAGGACCTGGAGCGGCCGCTGGTCGTCGTGGCCACCGACGTCGACAGCGGGGAGCGGGTGCTGCTGTCCAGCGGCCCGCTGGCTCCAGCGCTGCGCGCCAGCGCCTCGATCCCGGGCGTGTTCGCACCGATCACGTTGGGTGGACGGCGCTTGATGGACGGCGGCATCGGCTCTCCGGTGCCGCTCGAGACCCTGCACGGGCTGGACGTCGGGCTCTGCATCGGTATCGGCGCCGGAATGGAGGCGGAGGATTCGCGCAGCATCCGCGCCGCCCGGCGGTTCCTGCACACCGACGTGGGTCGCCGCCTGCACCGGTCGTTGGGGCAGGGGAGCCGCCGCAACTTCGCAGCCCGGCTCGGGCGCGCCCTTGCCTACGCTGCGGACGGCTGGCTGAGTGAGGCGGGGGACGAGGCGTCGCTGCACGTCCACACGCGCCCGCCCATCCACTGGTTGAACTTCCACCGCGCGGAGATCGCCATCCGCGCGGGCGATGATGCGCTCGATCAGTTCATGCCTCGCATCCAGCAAGCGCTGGCCGGCGCCATTCCTGTCTGAGTCCGCAGGTCAGAGGATCTTCTTGCCGAGGAGGCTCGCCGCCATCTCCACCATGATGGCGGCGCTTCGATTCTGGCTGTCCAGGATCGGGTTCACCTCGACCAGGTCGAGGCTGGTGGGGCGCCCGGAGTCGGCCAGCAGTTCCATGAGCAGATGCGCCTCGCGGTAGCTGAGTCCGCCCGGGACCGGTGTGCCCACGCCCGGGGCGAGGTCGGGGTCGAGCGCGTCGGCGTCGAACGACACGTGCAGCCGGTCCACGTGCGCCAGTCGCTCGAGCACCTCAGCGGCCACCCGGGCGATGCCGCGTTGGTCGATGTCCTTCATGGTGTAAGCGGAGACGTTCGCATCGCGGATGAGGGCCTTTTCTCCCTCGTCGATGCTCCGCAGCCCCACGAACACCAGGTCCTCCGGCGCGAGGGCCGCGCCGCCTCCCCAGATGCCGGTGAGGCGAGGGTCGCCGTGGCCGAGAAGGTGGGCGAGCGGCATGCCGTGGATGTTGCCACTCGGGCTCGTGTCGGGAGTGTTCAGGTCGGCGTGGGCGTCGACCCACACGACGCCTGTGCGCTGGCCGCCCGCGGCGCCCGGGACCGTCCCCATGCTGACGGAGTGATCGCCTCCCAGGGAGATGACGAAGGTGTCGTCGTCCAGTGTGCGCAGGCGCTCGTAGGTGGCGCCGCAGGTCGCAGCGATGGCGTCGGCGTAGTGGAGGCCGTTCGGGTTCGGCACGGCCTCGGGGACGGGGACTTCGACGTTGCCGAGGTCGGTCACCTGGTGACCGAGGGCGGCCAGGCTGGGGGCAAGGCGGGCGAGGCGCAGGGCGCTCGGGCCCATGTCGACCCCCCGGCGTCCCGCGCCGAGGTCCATCGGAATTCCGAGTATGCTGATTCGAGGCACGCCTGAACATAACACGAGCGCCGTCCAGGACGCTAATCATGCATCTGTATGCGACACTGCATGATGGATATGCAGGAGTGCTTGCAAAGGCGCTCGCGGCGCACGAACGAGGCGACGCAGGGGTTCAGTCCTGCGCCGGCCAGTGCCAGTAGCGCCCTTCGCGGTCGAGCAGGGCGTAGGCGGCGTCCGGGCCCATGCTGCCGGCCTCGTAGAACATCGGCGTCGGGCGGGCCTCGCGTATGCGGTCGAGCAGCGGCGTGATCACCCGCCACTGAGCCTCGACCTCGTCGGCGCGCATGAACAGGGTGGCGTCGCCCAGCATCACGTCCAGCAGCAACGTCTCGTAGGCGTCCGGGTTGGGACTGTCGAAGCTGCGACCGTAGAGGAAGTCGAGGCTGATGCGCTCCAGCTCGATGCCCTGGCCGGGACGCTTGCCGTTGAAGCGCAGCACGATGCCCTCGTCGGGGACCAGCCTCAGCACCAGGCGGTCGGCCTTGAGCAGCGAGGGCAGGTCGAACGGCACGTGTGGCGGGGTCTTGAACTGCAGCACGATCTCGGTGGCCTTCATCTCCAGGCGCTTGCCGGAGCGGATGTAGAAGGGTACGCCCGACCAACGCCAGTTGCGGAGCTCGAGCTCGACGGCGGCGAAGGTCGCCTGCCTGGAGCGCGGGTCGACGCCGTCCTCCTCGCGATAGCCCATCATGCCGTTGCCCGACACGTACTGTCCCAGCACGGCGTTCTCGGGTCGGACGCAGCGCAGCGCGTCGAACACCTTGACCTTCTCGTCGCGCACGCTGTGGGCGTCGTAGCGCGCCGGGGGCTCCATCGCCACCAGCGCCACCAGCTGCAGCAGGTGGTTCTGGAACACGTCTCGCAGCACGCCGGCCGACTCGTAGAAGCTGCCCCGCCCCTCCACGCCCATGGGCTCGACCATGGTGATCTGCACGTGGTCCACGTAGCGGTTGCTCCATACCGGCTCGAAGATGCTGTTCGCGAAGCGCAGCACCGCCAGGTTCTGGGCCGTCTCCTTGGCGAGGTAGTGGTCGATGCGGTAGACCTGGTCCTCTCGGAACCTCTCCAGGACCTGCCTGTTGAGCTCCTGTGCGGTCGAGAGGTCGTCCCCGAAGGGTTTCTCGATCACCAATCTGGACCAGCCGTTGTCCTCGTGATGGAGGCCGGCATCGGCCAGGTTGCGCACGATCGGCTCATAGGTCTGGGGCGGAGTGGCGGTGTAGAAGATGCGGTTGCCCCCTCCCCAGGCCTCGAGGCGCTCGGCCAGGCGCTGAAAGCCTTCGAGCTCGTCGTAGCCGCCCTGGACGTAGTGGATCCGCTCCTCCAGGGCGTTCCACGCCCCGTCGTCATGCCACGCGGCGTGTCGGGCCAGCGCTTCGCGCAATTGGGCCCGCAACGCTTCGTCGCTCAGCGGGCTCCGCCCGTAGCCGACGAGGATCGTGCCCTCGTCGAGCGCCCCCTGGCGGTGGAGCTGGAACAGCGCGGGCAGGAGTTTGCGCGCCGCCAGGTCACCGGTGATGCCGAAGATCACGAATGCCGTCGGGGGCGCCTTCGGCACCTCACGCCTCCTTGACGGGGTGGCCGCCGAACTGGTTGCGTAGCGCGGCCACCACCTTGGCGCCGAAGTTGTCGTCCTGGCGACTGCGGAAGCGCGCGAACAGCGCCGCGCTGATGGCGGGCAGCGGGACGGCGTGCTCCACCCCGAAGTCGACGGTCCAGCGGCCCATGCCGCTGTCGTCGACGTAGCCGCGGATGCCGTCGAGCTTGGGGTCCTCGGCGAAGGCCTTCACGAGGAGATCGAGCAGCCAGGAGCGCACCACCGCCCCGTGCGTCCACAGGTCGGCGATCTTCTCGAGCTCGAGCTCGGCGTGGGGGTAGGCGGCGAGCGCCTCGAAGCCCTCACCGTAGGCCTGCAGCAGTCCGTACTCGATGCCGTTGTGCACCATCTTCACGAAGTGCCCCGCGCCCACCGGCCCGACATGCGCGAAGCCGTCCTCTGGCGCCAGCGTCGCCAGGGCCGGGCGCGCGGCCTCGAAAGCGCCGTCCTCACCGCCGACCATCATGTTGTAACCCTCGGCCAGGCCCCACACGCCGCCGGAGACCCCGGCATCGAGCATGCGCACGCCTTTGCGGTCGGCCTCCTCGCCACGGCGCAGGGTGTCGGTGTAGTGCGAGTTGGCGCCGTCGACCAGGATGTCCCCCTGATCGAGGTGCGCAAGCGCCTCGCGGAAGACCGACTCGGTCGCGTCGCCGGAGGGCACCATCAGCCACACCAGGCGTGGCGTGGGGAGCTTCTCGATGAGTTCGGCCACCGAGGCCGCCCCGGTGGCACCCTCGTCGGCCAGCTTCGAAACGGTGCTCTCGTCGACGTCGGTCACCACCAGCTGGTGCCCGTCCTGCATGAGGCGCCGCGTCATGTTGGCGCCCATCCGTCCGAGCCCGACCATACCTAGATGCATGCTGGCCTCCTTGCAGGCGCCATGCGGCGCCGTCCTCGATGCTAGCAGGGGCCGGCGTGCCCGCTTGTCCTGCGGCGAACGCGTCTGCGACGCGTGTTAGACTGTCGCGGCCACCGCCGGGGTGCGGCGGCCGCGGCGGACGCCATGCGCCGCCCGGGAGGACGGACGTGGACATCCAGCAGGCGATGACGCTGCTCGGGCGGGGGGCTCAGAACATCGTGCCCGAGGAGGCACTCGAGGAGAAGCTGCGTCGGGCGGAGGCCGAGGGCCGCCAGCTCCGCGTGAAGCTGGGCGTGGACCCGTCCAGCAGCGACCTCCACCTCGGCCACGCGGTCGTGCTCAGAAAGCTTCGGCAGTTCCAGGACCTCGGGCACCGCGTGGTGCTGATCATCGGCGACTTCACCGCTACCATCGGCGATCCGTCGGGACGCAGCAAGACGCGTCCGGTGTTGAGCCTGGAGCAGACCCGCAAGAACGGCGAGACCTATGTAGCGCAGGCCACGCAGATCCTCGACGACGCCGCGGAGCGGCTCGAGATCCGGCACAACTCCGAGTGGCTGTCGCCCCTGGGGTTCGGCGACGTGGTGCGGTTGGCCTCGACCTACACCGTCGCCCGCATGCTCGAGCGCGACGACTTCACCAAGCGCTTCCGGGAGGGGACGCCGATCAGTGTCCACGAGCTTCTCTACCCGCTGGCGCAGGCCTACGACTCGGTCGCGATCCGCGCGGACGTCGAACTCGGCGGGACCGATCAGCTCTTCAACCTGCTGGTCGGCCGCGACGTGCAGCGTGCGCACGGGCTCGATCCGCAGGTGGCCCTGACCACGCCGCTGCTCGAGGGGCTCGACGGCGTGGAGAAGATGTCGAAGTCGCTCGACAACTACATCGGCATCGCCGAGGTTCCCGAGGTCATGTACAAGAAGGCCATGCATGTCCCCGACACGCTTCTGGCGCGCTACGTGGAGCTGGGCACGCTGCTGGACGTGGGAGCGGTAACGGCGCAGGCGCAGCACGACCCGGTGGGCGCTCACCGGCAGCTGGCGCGCGAGCTGGTGCGCCTCTACCACGGCGAGGCCAGCGTCGAGGCGGCCGAACGGCGCTACGACGAGGTGGCGAAGGGCCACATCCCCGACACCATGCGCGAGGTGGAGGTCCCCGCGTCCGAGTTCAAGGAGGGGCGGGTGGGCGTGCTGCGGCTCGCCACCCTGGCGGGCCTGACGGCGTCCAACGGCGAGGCCCGCCGCTTGATCCAGAACCGCGGTCTGCGTCTCGACGGCGAACCGATCGAGGATCCTCAGCTGTGGTTGGAGTTGCAGGCGCCTGCCGTGCTGCAGCGCGGTCGCGACCGCTTCGTACGCCTTCGGCGTTCGCCCTGAGCGCCGGGCATCCCGCCGCGCTCAGATCGCCAGGCTCAGATCGCCAGCACGCCCGCCATCTCGACGAGTTCCCAGTCGATGTCCTTGTGGAGCTCCCAGACGTCCTTCAGGGGGACGTGCACGATGCCTCGCTTGTCGACGCCCACCATCACCCCGCTGCGCCCCTGGAGGAGGCTGCGCACCGCGTGGTAGCCGAGCCGTGAGGCCAGCACGCGGTCGCGCGTGGAGGGGGAGCCGCCGCGCTGGGTGTGGCCCAGGATGACGGTGCGCACCTCGTAGCCGCAGCGCTCGCGCACGCGGGCCTGCAGGTTCATGGCGCCGCCCTCGTAGGCTCCCTCCGCCACGATCACGATGCTCGAGCTCTTGCCCCGCTCCTGCGCCGCCACGATCATGTCGACGACGTCCTCCGCCTCGATGCGCACCTCCGGCAGCAGCACCGCCTCCGCCCCACCGGCGACCCCGACGTGGAGCGCGATGTGGCCGGAGTGGCGCCCCATGACCTCGACCAGGAACAGCGGTCATGGCTCGCAGCGGTGTCGCGGAGCCGGTCGACCGCGTCCAGCGCGATGTTGATGGCGGTATTGAAGCCGATCGAAACGTCGGTGCCGTAGATGTCGTTGTCGATGGTGGCGGGGATGCCGACGACGGGGAAGCCATGCTCCTCGAACAGCCGGTAGGCGCCGCGGAAGCTGCCGTCGCCGCCGATGACGATGAGGCCGTCGATGTCGTGAGAGCGGAGGTTGTCCGCCGCCCGCGCTCGCCCTCCGGGCTCCATGAAGGCCTCGGAGCGCGCGGTGCGGAGGATCGTGCCGCCGCGCTGGATGATGTTGGCGACGCTGCGGGCGCCGACCTCGACGATGTCGTTCTCGATCAGGCCCTGGTACCCTCGGTACACCGCGGAGATACGGACGCCGTCGTACACAGCGGTACGGACGACCGCTCGGATGGCCGCGTTCATGCCAGGAGCGTCGCCCCCGCTGGTGAGGATGGCCAGGTGCTTCATCGGCCGACCAGTATAGCCCTCCGGCAGCGCTCCCTTGGCGGGTCGTTCGTCCCCGGGCGGGATGGGAGCTCTCGAAGTGACGACATTGCCGCGAGGCACGGACGCCCGTGGGGTCGGGCTCGCCACACGGTCGTGATGTTTGTCACGTGGGACGAATGTCCGGTGGTTGCCGCTCGGAGGAGTGTGTCATCATCGAAGCCAAATGAATATCGTCGCACTCAAGGAAACAGCTGCAGGCGAACGGCGAGTGGGGCTCACCCCCCAGATCGTCGACAAGCTCGTGCGGCTCGGCATGTCCGTGACGCTCGAACCCGGTATCGGCGATACGCTCTACCTCGCCGATGCGGCCTTTGAGAAAGTCGGGGCCACGTTCGAGCCCGATCGCGCAGCGCTGCTGAAGAAGGCCGATGCGCTGGTCGCCGTCAACAAGCCCACGCCCGACGTGATCGAAGGCCTGCGGGAGGGGGCCATCGCGGTCAGCTTCCTCGATCCGTTCCGGAGCCCGGACACGGTGCGGGCGCTGGCCGACGCCAAGGTCAGCGCCTTCTGCATGGAGCTGATCCCGCGGACGACCTACGCCCAGAAGATGGACGCGCTCTCCAGCCAGGCGAGCCTGGCCGGCTACGGGGCCGTGGTCATCGCCGCCGATCGCATCGACAAGTCCCTGCCGATGATGAGCACGCCGGCCGGCACCATCGCGCCGGCGCGCGTGTTCGTGGTGGGCGCCGGCGTGGCCGGCCTCCAGGCCATCGCCACGGCCAAGCGCCTGGGTGCGCGGGTCGAGGCCTACGACACCCGGCCGGTCGTCAAGGAGCAGGTGCAGTCGCTGGGCGCGCGCTTCGTCGAGATCGACGTGGGCGAGACCGGCCAGACCGAGCAGGGCTACGCCAAGGCCCTGACCGAGGAACAGCTCGACATGCAGCGCAAGCAGATGGCCAAGATCTGCGCCGGGGCGGACATCATCGTCACGACTGCGCAGGTGTTCGGCCGGCCCGCGCCCAAGATCATCTCGGGCGAGATGGTCGCCGGCATGCGCCCGGGCGCCGTCATCGTCGACCTCGCCGCCTCGACCGGCGGCAACGTCGAGGGCACGGTGGCGGACCAGGAGGTCCGCACCGACAACGGCGTGCTCATCGTCGGCCTCGGCAACTTCCCCGCCGAGGTGGCGCGGGACGCCAGCCAGATGTTCGCCAGCAACGTGTACTTCCTGCTGGAACACGCCTTCGACAAGGAGGCGGATGCACTCAAGCTCGACACCGAGGACGAGGTGGTCGGTGCGGCGCTGCTCACGCACGACGGGCAGATCCGCGACGGCCGCGTCCGCGAGGTTGTGGAGGGATCCAAGTGACGATGCTTCTGTTGCTGTTCATCTTCGTGCTCTCCATCTTCCTGGGCCTGGAGCTGATCGGCAAGGTGCCGTCGCAGCTCCACACCCCGTTGATGTCGGGCTCGAACGCGATCTCGGGGATCAGTATCGTCGGGGCCCTTGCCGCTACGGCGATCCACGGCCCCTTCGGCACCTTCCTGGCGGTGCTCGCCGTGGCGTTCGCCACGATCAACGTGGTCGGCGGCTACCTGGTGACCGACCGTATGCTGGCGATGTTCAAGACCGGCAAGAAGGACTAGGGAAGCGCCATGACCACAGTCATCAACCTCTCGTACATCGTTTCAGCGATCCTGTTCATCCTCGGGCTCCAGATGCTCGGCCGGGTCGAGACCGCGCGCCGGGGCAACATGATCTCGGCCGTCGGCATGCTTCTCGCGATCATCGCGACGCTGTTGCTCGGCGGGCTCGACTACATCTGGATCATCGTCGGTCTGGTGGTGGGCGGCGCCATCGGCTGGTGGGCCGCGGCGGCGGTCAAGATGACCCAGATGCCGGAGATGGTGGCGCTGTTCAACGGCTCCGGCGGTCTGGCCTCGATGCTGGTGGGCTGGGCGGAGTACATCCGCGACCCCAACCCGGGCGTCGTCACCTCCATCGCCATCTTCTTCGCGGTCCTCGTCGGGGCGGTGGCGTTCACAGGTTCCATGATCGCCTGGGCGAAGCTGGCCGAACGCATGGCCGGCAAGCCGATCCTGTTCAAGGGGCAGCAGCCCGTGAACGCCTTGATCGTAGGCGGCGCGCTGTTGCTGGGCATCATCTTCATCATCACGCCCGCCACGACGTACCCGCTGCTGCTCATCGTCATCCTGCTCTCGATGATCCTCGGCGTGCTCGCCGTCATCCCCATCGGCGGCGCCGACATGCCCATCGTGATCTCGCTGATGAACAGCTACTCCGGGGTCGCCGCGCTGGCGGCCGGCTTCGTGATCGGCAACAACGTGCTGATCGTTGCCGGCACGTTGGTCGGAGCCTCCGGCCTGATCCTGACGCAGATCATGTGCAAGGCCATGAACCGCTCGCTCACCAACGTGCTGTTCAGCGGCTTCGGAGCCGTGACCACGGCCGGCACCATGAAGGTCGAGGGAGAGGTCAAGCCCATCACCGCCGAGGACGCCTACTACATCCTGGAGGCCGCCAGCTCGGTCGTCTTCGTGCCGGGCTACGGTATGGCCGTCGCTCAGGCGCAGCACGCCGTCAAGGAGCTTGCGGACCTGCTGCAACAGAACGGCGCCGAGGTCCGCTACGTCATCCACCCGGTGGCGGGGCGCATGCCAGGCCACATGAACGTGCTGCTGGCGGAGGCCAACGTGCCCTACGAGCAGTTGGTGGAGCCCGACGACGTCAACCCCACCATGGAGATGGTGGACGTGGCGGTGGTCATCGGCGCCAACGACGTGGTCAACCCGGCTGCGCGCGAAGACGAGAGCAGCCCGCTCTACGGAATGCCGATCATCAACGTCGACCACGCGCGTACCACCTTCGTGCTCAAGCGCTCGATGAACCCCGGTTTCTCCGGGGTGGACAACCCGCTGTTCTTCAAGCCGAACACGCGCATGCTGTTCGGTGACGCCAAGACGAGCATCAGCACGCTGGCGTCCGAGTTCAAGGAGGCGGCCGCGGCGGCCTGAGGCCTTCGCTGACCCTGACGCGCCCCTCCCCCGGTCCGGGGGAGGGGCGCGTTCGCGTGGGCGCCTCCCGCTCGGACGACACGCTCCGCGCAACGGGCGGTGGAGAATGCTCGGCGGAAGGAGGCGCCATGCCAGACGACTCTGCCACGCCATCCACCACCTTCGCCATCGGGGGTGACCTCACCGTCCACAGGCTCGGCTTCGGGGCCATGCGCATCACCGGCCCCGGCATCTGGGAGGATCCTGAGGATCCGGCCGAGGCGCGCCGCGTTCTGGAAGGCCTGAGCGACCTCGGGGTCGACTTCGTCGACACCGCCGATGCGTACGGGCCGTTCGTGAGCGAGGACCTGTTGCGCGAAGCGCTCCACCCGTACCGCGGCATGGTGATCGCCACCAAGGGTGGGCTGACCCGCCACGGGCCCGATGTGTGGGAGCCCGTGGGCCGCCCCGAGTACCTCCGCCAGTGCGTGCTGATGAGCCTCCGGCGGCTGGGCGTCGAGCGCATCGACCTGTGGCAGCTCCATCGCATCGACCCACAGGTGCCGCGCGACGAGCAGTTCGGTGTCATGAAACAGATGCAGGACGAGGGACTCATCCGTCACCTGGGCCTGAGCGAGGTCGGCGTCGAGGAGATCGAAGCGGCCCGTCGCGTCTTCGAGGTCACGACCGTCCAGAACCTCTACAATCTCTCGAACCGACAGAGCGAGGAGGTGCTGGAGTACTGCGAGGCCCACGGCATCGGGTTCATCCCCTGGTTCCCGCTGGCCGCTGGAGAGCTGGCACGACCCGGTGGCCTGCTCGATGCCGTGGCGGAGCGCAACGGGGCCACGCGCGGTCAGGTCGCATTGGCCTGGCTGCTCGCGCGCAGCCCGGTGATGCTTCCGATCCCCGGAACGGGGCGGCTGGCGCACCTTCAGGACAACGTTGGCGCCGTGTCGCTCACGCTCGGCGAGGATGACTTCCGGTCGCTGGACGAGCAGGGAAGGGAAGCCTGGCAAGGCGGCCGCTAGGCCTCCCCAATCCCCCGCCGAACATTGACACGCAATAAACTTGACATGCCGGCACTCAGGTTTTAGCATCGAGATCATGGATGCCGAGCGTTTCACCGAGACCGCGCTCCAGCTGGTCGCGAGCGCACAGCAGATCGCCAGGACCCGCCATCATCAGCAGGTCGGTCCGGCCCACTTGGCGGCGGCCCTTCTGGCCGACCGCCAGGGGCCGCCGGCGCGTGTCGTCGAGCGCGCCGGCGGCGACCTCGCGCAGGTCCAGGCTGCCGTCGACGTGGTGCTCGGAAGGCTCCCGGCCGTTACCGGGGCCGATGCCCAGGCAGCCCAATACCTCGGTTCGGAGCTGCAGGCAACGTTCGATCGCGCCGAGGAGCTGGCGCGGTCGTGGGGCGATCAGTTCGTCGCGGCCGACGCCTTGCTGGTGGCGCTGCGCGAGAAGGGGGGCGAGGCGGTCCGCGCCCTGCCGAGCGCCGCCGCCCTGACCGAAGCTGCGCAGGCGATCCGGGGCGGACGCAACGTGGAGAGCCGCACCGCAGAGTCGAGCTTCGAGGCGTTGGAGCGCTACGGTATCGACCTCACCCAACGCGCCCGCGAGGGGGGCCTCGACCCGGTGATCGGGCGCGACGAGGAGATCCGTCGCGCCGTGCAGATCCTGCTGCGTCGGACCAAGAACAACCCGGTGCTGATCGGCGAGCCCGGCGTCGGCAAGACGGCCATCGCCGAGGGGCTGGCCCAGCGCATCGTTCACAAGGACGTCCCGGAGGGGCTGCAGGGCAAGCGCGTCATCCAGCTCGACATGGGCAGCTTGCTCGCCGGCGCGAAGTACCGCGGCGAGTTCGAGGAGCGGCTCAAGGGCGTCATCCAGGAGACCGTCCGCTCCAAGGGCGAGATCCTGCTGTTCATCGATGAACTGCACACGATCGTGGGGGCGGGCAAGGCCGAGGGAGCGGTGGATGCCGGCAACATGCTCAAGCCGCCGCTGGCGCGCGGCGAGCTCCGCATGATCGGGGCCACCACCCTCAACGAGTACCGCGACATCGAGAAGGACGCTGCCCTGGAGCGTCGTTTCCAACCGATCCTGGTCGACGAGCCCAGCATGGAGGAGACGATCAGCATCCTGCGCGGGCTCAAGGAGAAGTACGAGGTCCATCACGGGGTGCGCATCAGCGACCCCGCCATCATCGCGGCGGCAACCATGGCCCAGCGCTACATCGCCGACCGGCGCCTGCCCGACTCGGCCATCGACCTCATCGACGAGGCCGCCAGCCGCATCCGGGTCCAGCTCGACAGCCTTCCCGAAGAGATCGACGGCCTGCGGCGTCGCAAGCTCCAGCTCGAGATCGAGCAGGAGGCCCTCAAGCGGGAGGATGATCCCGACTCGGCGCAACGGCTGGCACGCATCGAGGAGGAGCTCCAGGCCATCGAGGGCCAGATCGAGCGCGCTCAGTCGGACTGGGAGGCCGAGAGGAGCGTGCTCGAGGAGCTGCGTGGCAGCCAGGAGCAGCTCGACGCGGTCCGCACGCAGATCGACCGGGCCGAGCGCGAGTACGACCTGGAGAAGGCGGCACAGCTGCGCTACGGCGAGCTCCCCAAGCTCGAGCGCAGCCTGCGGGAGCTGAGCGAGCGACTCGAGGGTGCCCGCTACGTGCGCCTGGAGGTGGGAGAGAACGAGGTGGCCGAGGTGGTCAGCCGCACCACCGGCATCCCGGTATCCCGCCTGATGGAGGGCGAGCGCGAGAAGCTGCTCGAGCTCGAGACCGCCCTGCACGAGCGCGTGGTCGGCCAGGACGAGGCGATCACCGCTGTCGCCGACGCGATCCGCCGGTCGCGCGCGGGTCTGGCAGACCCGCGCCGTCCCATCGGCTCGTTCATCTTCCTGGGACCCACCGGGGTGGGCAAGACGGAGACCGCCAGGGCACTGGCCCAGCAGCTCTTCGACACCGAAGACAACATGGTCCGGCTCGATATGAGCGAGTACATGGAGAAGCACACCGTGGCCAAGCTCATCGGGGCGCCTCCCGGCTACATCGGTTACGACGAGGGCGGCCAGCTCACCGAGGCCGTACGTCGTCACCCCTACAGCGTGATCCTCTTCGACGAGATCGAGAAGGCACACCCCGACGTGTTCAACACCCTGTTGCAGATGCTCGACGACGGTCGCCTCACGGACTCCCACGGGCGCACGGTCGATTTCCGCAACACCGTGGTGATCATGACCAGCAACATCGGCAGCCCCCAGATCCTGGAGGCGGCCCGGGCGGGCGCCGACTACGATCAGCTCCGGAATACCGTGTTCGGACTGCTGCAGGAACACTTCCGCCCGGAGTTCCTCAACCGCGTCGACGACATCATCGTGTTCCACGCGCTCACGCGCGAGCAGGTAGAAGCGATCGCCGCCATCCAGCTCGAGCAGGTGAGGGGGCGCCTTGCCGAGCGCCACATCCGGCTCGAGCTGAGCCCGGCCGCCATGGACGAGCTCGCCCGGCGCGGCTTCGATCCCGTCTTCGGGGCGCGCCCGCTCAAGCGCGCGGTGCGCCAGTACATCGAGACGCCGCTATCCCGGTCGATCATCGCCGGGGACGTTCAGGACGGTGATCGGGTGGTGGTGGAGGTGGGCGAGACCGGCTTCCGCTTCGAGACGCAGGAACCCGCCGCGGCCAACTGAGTCCGAGGCGTGCCGTCGGGGGCGTGCTGCCGGGAACGCCCCCGACGGCCGGCCCGATCCCCGGCCTGATCCCCGGCCCGATCTTCATGGTGCGGTACGGTGGGCCCCGCCGCCGCCGGAGCGTTTCGGAGAACGCCGAGCGCGCCGCGCACGTGCGAGCGGAAGGGATCGGCATGTGTGGCATCGTGGGAAGCTGGGATGCGGGGGACCGCAGGGAACGACTCCGCGAGATCGAGCGCCGCGTTGAGCTGCTGCGCCATCGCGGGCCCGACGGAACAGGGATGCGCGCCGGCCCCCGCGCCGCGCTCGGCCACGCGCGGCTCGCCATCATGGATCCGGAGCACGGCGTGCAGCCGCACGTGTCCGAGGACGGTCGGGCCGCGCTCGTCGCCAACGGGGAGATCTACAACCAGCGAATGCTGCGTGAGGACCTCGGCGGACACCGTTTCGAGAGCCATAGCGACACCGAGGTGGCGTTGCACTTGCTGGAGGACGGTGGGGCCCGAGCGGTCCCGAGCCTCGACGGCATGTTCGCGCTGGCCTACGACCGTGGTGACGAGCTGCTCCTGGCCCGCGATCCGCTGGGCGTGAAGCCGCTCTACCTCGCGGATGCCGGTGGCGGAGCGGTGCGCTTCGCCTCGGAGATGAAGGCCCTGCAGGACGCACCAGGGCCCATCCGCGAGGTGCCTCCCGGATGCACCTGGAGCAGTGCCGAGGGGCTCCAACGCTACTACCGCGTCCCGGACGCCGACGGTGACCTCGCCGACCCCGAGGCAGCCGTCCGAGCCGTGCGCTCCGCTCTCGAACGTGCGGTCCGGAAACGCCTCATGAGCGACGTGCCGCTCGGCGCCTTCCTCTCCGGTGGACTCGACTCCAGCGCCATCGCGGCCCTGGCGGTGCGCGCGATGGGCGCGTTGCACACCTTCTCGGTCGGCGTCGAGGGCTCGGAGGATCTGGAGGCCGCCCGCGAGGTAGCCCGGCACCTGGGCACGGTTCACCACGAGCGGGTGTTCCGCGCCGAGGACGTCGAGGCCGGGCTCGAGCGTCTCCTGTTCTCCCTGGAGAGCTTCGACCGGGACCTGGTCCGCAGTGCCGTGCCGACCTCCTTCACCGCCGAGCTCGCCGCAGAGCACGTCAAGGTCGTGCTGACCGGCGAGGGTGCGGACGAGCTCTTCGCCGGCTACGCCTACTTGCGGATGCTGTCGGGATCGTCCCTGGCAGGCGAGCTGCGGCGCAGCCTCGAGGGCATGCACAACCTCAACTTGCAGCGGGTGGACCGGCTCACCATGGCACACGGGCTGGAGGCCCGGGTCCCCTTCCTCGATCCCGAGATGGTTGCGCTGGCGCAGCGGATCCCACCGGAGCTGAAGCTCGCGGATCGAGGCGGGCGCCGCATCGAGAAGTGGGTGTTGCGCCGGGCGGTGGAGGACCTGCTACCAGCCAGCGTGGTGTGGCGCGACAAGGCGCAGTTCGACGAGGGCTCGGGCGCCGCCGATCTCCTGGCAGCGCGCGGCAGCGGGGGACCGGCCCCCGCGCGGCGCCTGGGCGTCCAACCGCGTTCGGTGGAGGAGGCCCGCTACCTCGAGATCTTCGCCTCGCTGTTCGCGCGCCCCGAGGCCATGATCCCCAACGTGGGCCGCTGGGTATCATCGGCGGCATGACCGACCTGCTTCTGATCGTCCCCCATCCCGACGACGAGGTCTTCGGCTGCGGCGCGCTCTTCGCCCGCATGGCCGCGCACGGACGCAGCGTCGCCACCCTGACGCTGACACGCGGGAGGGCCGGGCGGTCGCTGGAGCTGTGCGCCCGCGAGGACCTCCCCGAGGTGCGCGAAGCGGAGCTCCGAGCGTCGCTGGCGGCGTTGGGGGTCGAGGACGTCACCGTTTTCGACTACCCCGACTTCGTCCCCGACGCCGATCGCGGCATCCCGCCACATCCGGGGCTGCAGTCGCTCGATCAGGACGAGATCGTGTCCCGCGTGGCGCAGGTGATCGAACGTACTCGTCCGCGAGCGGTCCTGACGTTCCCTCCCAACGGCAGCAACGGTCACCCGGATCACGTGACCGCGCACCGGCTGACGTGGAGGGCCATCGATGCCGCGCCCGTCTCGGTCGGGCAGGTGTACTACTTCGCAAGCGACCGCGCCTACGACGGCCCGGCGCGCCCCGGATTTCTCGATCCGGACGTCATCCGTGCCGGCCACCTGGGGCCGACGCATGTGGTCGAGGCGGGGGCCTTCCTGGAACCCAAGCTGCGCGCCATGGCCCAGCACCGCACGCAGGCGCTGTCGGTGCTCAACTTCATCGCGCGATTCACCCGGCGCCTGTCGGTCGAGGGATTCCACCGCGCCCGTCCCGAGGTCGCCGAGGGCGAGGGCCCGCGTACGGTGCCCTGGCTCTGATCCTGCGACGCTGGCCCCGTGTCTCTGATCTGGCGGCTCTGATCCCGCGGCTCGGCCCCCAACGGAGCGGCCGCTGTGCGGTGTTTATCATCGCCCAGCACGCAAGCCCGTGGTAGCGTGAAATCGTGATGTTTCGCAGGTCGCGTTCGGTCGACCTCGAGCCCGCGCAACGGGCGCTGGCCGAGGGACAGTACGACGTGGCCTTCGCTCTGCTGGAGGATGCCGCGCGGCGACCCTCCGGGCGGGGGGCGCAGGGACAGTTCTGGCTGCATTTGGCAGCGGTCTACGCCCTCTACGCCGAGGAGGGCGTTGAAAACGGCATGCCGGCGCTCCGGCAGGCCGTCGCAGTCGACCCGAACCTGGCAGAACACCCGCTCTACCGCGCACTCTACTGGGAGTTTGCCGCCTACCGTGGAGGATCGGTGGGGGACGTCAAGCGCGGCGTGCGTCAGGTGCCTTCGGACGCCGATCCGGTGGCCGGCTACCATGCGGCCAGCGCCTTGCTCGGCGCCGGAGCGCCCAAGAGCGCCGCCAAGCGCCTTGCACAGCTCGACGACGACACCCTTCCGGCCTATCTGGTGTGGCGGCGCTGGTCGCTGACCGGCCAGTGCCGGGAGGCGCTGGGCGATTGGACGGGCGCGGCCTATGCCTTCGCCCGCGCCGTCGACCTGGCGCCGGAGGCCGAGCGCGAGCCCGAACGCCTCAGTCTGGCCGGCGCCCTGCTGGAGCTGGGGCAAGCGCAGGAAGCCCTGCGCGAGTTGGAGCGCGTCGACGAGACCGTGCTGCGCGGTGAGGAGCGCGGGGTGCAGCGCTACCTGGCGGGCCGCGCACAGCTGGATAGCGGCAACCCCAATCGCGCGCTTGCCCTGCTACACGAAGCGCGTGCTCTGGACGGCGACGGGACGCCGGACCCCATCCAGGCCTTCCAGACCGCCCTGGGGCTGGCGCAGGCGCTGGTTGCGCTCAACCGCTACCCGGAGGCCAACCGTGCCTTCGGTGAGGCCCTCGAGGCGGCCCCGGCCGAGGACCGCCCCTACGTACAGCATGAGGCCGCGTACGCACTCATCGAGAGTGAGGAGCTCACCGAGGCCGAGGAGATGCTTGGCGAGGTGGTGAGCGACCCCACCTACCCCCACCGCGCCGAGGCGCTGGCAGACCTGGCTGACATCCGCCTGAAGATGGGGGAGTTCGACACCGCCGAGCTGCTCGCCCGTCAGGCCCTCGAGATGGGGGCGACGGCGGCCGCCTGCCTGTGCCTGGGTAATGTCGCGTACGAGTACTTCCGGCTCGACGACGCCATCAGCTGGTTCGAGCAGGCGGTTAGCGCCAGTCAACCCGGCGATCCCGTCTGGGTAGGTGCGCAACAGCTCCTCGCCGATGCCTGCGCCTGGCGAGGCGACGGCATGGCCGAGCGAGTACTCACCCATGCGCGTCTGGCCCTCGAACACACCGATTCCAGCAGCGAATGGTACCTCCCGCTGCGCCGGCATCTGCAGGCCGCCCAGGCGGCACTGGGTGGCAACGACCGGCTGCTCAACTGAAGCGGCGGGCGACGCGCAGCCGTGGAGGGACTGCTGCTGGCCGAGGCGCTGAGCCCGCTCGAAGGGCGTTTGCCGCTGCCGCGGGGAGCGTGGCGCTTCCCCGACGAGCGCACGGCGGTACTGCCGTTCAAGGGCGGCGATGAAGCGCTCCCGGCTGCTCTGTGGATCTTCAGCCGCCCCCCCACCCCGAGCCTGGCGTTGCGCTCGGAGATCCCCGCCGGCGCGCCCCGTACCCCGTTCCAGGAGCAGCTGACGGCGCGCGCAGCGGGAGCGCTGGCCGGCGTGCGACAACAGGGTCTCGACCGGGTGGTGGAACTCACCTTCGCTGCCACCGAGGGCTTCGTACCCCAGCCGCCGGTGACGCTGGTGGTGGAGCTCACGGGCCGAAACGCCAACCTCGTGCTGTTGAGCGAGGAGCGCACCATCCTCGGAGTCGAGCGCATGGTACTGGCCGAGCGAAATCGCTACCGGGAACTGAAGCCGGGCCTGGCGTACCGGCCGCCGCCCCCGTACGACAAGCTCGACCCCCGCGGCGCTACGGAGGCGGACCTGCGCGAAGCGCTTCGCGACATCCGGCTGCGGGACGTGAAGGGGCGCCTCGACGGGTTCGGCCCGCGGCTCACCGCGGCCCTGGCGGCAGGTTGCGGGGTGGAGCAGGGCGAACGTCTGGAGGGGGACACCCTGAACCGCGTCGTGGCTGACGTGCGGGATCTGGCCGGGGACCCGTCGGCCTGGCTGCACCGGGCGGGGGGTTCGTCGGAGCTGGCGGCCGAGCGACGTCGGGACCGTCGGGAACGGGCGATGGCCGTCGTTCGGGAGGCGTCGCGGCGCCGTCTGGAGCTGACCCGGCGGCGGCTCGACGACGCCGAGCGCGCCGAAGAACGGGCGGCGGAAGCCGAGGCGGTCCGCACGGAGGCCGACCTGCTCAGCGCCTACGGCGCAGGCGTGCCGGAGGGCGCGTCGCGTGTGACGCTGGAGGGTTTCGACGGTACCCAGCGCGAGCTCGCGCTCGACCCGAGCCTGGACGCCTTCGCGAATGCCCGCAAGCGCTATCAACGAGCCCGCCGCATCGAGGAGCGTGCCGAACGCGCGCGACGCGAACGTCCGCGCCTCGACAGGGAACGGAAGCAGGCCGAGGCGGACCTCGTCGGGCTGGACGACCTGGCGGACGCGGCGCTCGTGCGGCGTGCCGACCAGCTCGGCGACGAGCACCGCAAGCGGCAGCGCGGCGCCGGGCCGGGCGTGCGTTTCCGGGATCCACACGGTTTCGAGGTGGTGGTCGGCCGCAACGCCCGCGAGAACGACGCCGTGACCTTCCGGGTCGCACGCAGCCGCGACCTGTGGCTGCACGTGCAGGGGTTCACGGGTTCCCACGTGGTGGTGCGCTCCGGAGGGCGTGAGCTGCCGTTCGAAACGGTGCTCTTCGCCGCCCGTCTGGCGGCCGGGTTCTCGCCCGCACGCCAATCCGACAACGTGCCCGTGGACTACACCCTGCGCAAGAACGTCTGGAAGGTCAAGGGCCAGCCTCCGGGCACGGTCCACTTCAGCCAGCAGAAGACCGTCTACGTCACGCCGACCCGCGGCGCCGCCGCAGCCTCCGGTGAGGCGGACAGGGGCCGCTCCGGCGGTAGCGAGAACCCGCCAGCCTCCTAGGCGCGCGCATCTGGGAGACAGAACGCTCTACTCCGCGTCGTTTGTCGCCATCCGGCCAGGCGGGCGGGCCGGTAGACTGTGCGCCATGCCCGCGCCCGCCCGACGTCCCCTGCTCGCTTCGGCGGGCATCCCCCTGCTGCTCATCGCCGTCCACGCCACCAACGACGCCTTCTCGGCCATGCTGGCCGCGCTCCTGCCCACCCTGCAGGCCCGCTTCCACCTGACGGAGGCCATGCTGGCCGTGTTCGTGGCCACGCTATCGTTCAGCTCGGCGATGACGCAGCCGCTGTTCGGCGCGGTCGCCGACCGCGTCGGGCGCCGCACCATGGCGGCGCTGGGCATCGTCACCAGCACGGTGCTGCTCAGCCTCGTCGCGGTGGCACCGAGTCCGATCGCGCTGTTCCTTCTGCTGCTGCTGGGGGGCCTCGGCTCGGCGGCGTTCCATCCCGCCGGGACCAGCCTCATGCGCATCCTCGGGGAGCGTTTCAAGGAGCTGGCGGTGGCCGTCTTCAGCAGCGGCGGGACGCTCGGGATGGCCTTCGGTCCGGTCGTCATCCTGCTCATGGCACGTACCGTCGGCCTGCGCTTCTCGCCGCTGCTGATGATCCCCGGCCTCGTGCTCGGGGTGCTCCTGCTCACCGTGCTGCCGCGCGTCGACGGCGTGAGACAGGCCCGACGGATCACGTTCCTCGACCCGAAGCTGGTCAGGAGCGCGGTGGGGGTGCTGAGTCTGGTCGGCATCCTGCGGAGCCTGGCCTTCGTGAGCTTCAACAACGCCATGCCGCTGTGGCTGGCCCATGTGCGGGGCTTCGCGCCGGACGCGCCGGTGATCTCCTGGACGTTGGCGGCCTTCGCCCTTTCCGGCGGGCTCGGCGGCATCGTGGCGGGAGCGCTGTCGGCGCGCTTGCCACGGAGGTCGTTGATCGTCGCCAGCATGCTGGTGGCGCTGCCCGCCCTGCTGGCCGTCCTGGTCGTGGCGCCCGGTAGCCCCGGGTACTTCCTGCTCGTGATCCTGGCCGGCGCCAGCGCCAACGCCTCGGTGCCGTTGCTCATCGTCAGCGCCCAGGACCTGGCGCCCGGATCGATGGGAGCCGCCACCGGCATGTTGATGGGTTTCACCTGGGGGACCGCCGGCGTGCTCTACATGCTGGAGGGGGTGCTCCAGCAGTTCCTGGGGCTCACCCCTGCGATGATCATCGCCTTCCTGGGGTTGGTGCCGGCCGCTCTGCTCGCTTTCGCCGTTCTGTCGCGCCACCGCGACGTGGTGGTCGCCTGAGCGCGCGCCTGCTCAGGCGCGCCCCCCCGACTGGAACAGCTCGATACGATCGCGCACCAGCGCGCGCATCTCGTCGCGTGCGGGCCCCAGGATCTTACGCGGGTCGAACTCGCCCGGCCGGTCGCGCAGGATCTCCCGCACACGGGCGGTGAACGCCAGGCGCAGGTCGGTATCGGTATTGATCTTGGCGATGCCCTCGGTGACCGCCTGCCGGATGTCGTCGGGGTGGATGCCGCTGGCGTCGGCGAGGGAGCCTCCCGCGGCGTTGAAGCGCTCCACCAGCGGCGCGGGCACGCCGCTGGCGCCATGCATCACCAGCGGCTGCGGGATACGCTGTGCGATCTCGCGGATCCGCTCGTGATCGATGTAGGGGCGCCCCTTGCCCTTGCTCGCGCCGTGGGAGGTGCCGATGGCGATCGCCAGGTAGTCGGCGCCGGTGGCGTTCACGAAGCGCTCGGCCTCGTCTGGCTGCGTGAGGAAGGCGTCCTCGGCGCTCACGACCACGTGCTCCTCGACGCCGCCCAGCCGACCGATCTCGGCCTCCACGGTTACCCCGACCGCGTGGGCGGCCTCGACCACCCGGGAGGTCTCGGCGATGTTGGTGGCCTCCGCCTCGTGCGACATGTCGATCATGACGGAGGTGAAGCCGGCCCGGATGGCGCGAAGGCAGGACCCGTAGGACGAGCCGTGGTCGAGGTGGAGCGCGACCGGGATGCTGGCCTGGCCGGCCATCGTGGTGACCAGATCGACCAGGGCGCGCCCCCCGTAGGACAGTCCGCCCTCTGAGAGGGCGACCAGGACAGGGCTGTGTGCCTCCTCGGCCGCCTCCAGGATCGCCTGGGTGATCTCCATGTCGTTGGTGTTGAAGGCGCCGACGCCGTAACCGTGCTCGCGTGCGGCAGCGAGGATCTCGAGTCCAGTGACCAAAGGCATGGCCGGAGTATACCTCGATGGGGTGCAGGGCCCGTCCAGGACGGTGATCGAGAGGGTCTATCCGTGGTCGGGCGGTGGTGGGTCGTCCCCGTTGCGCTCGGCCCCGGACGTCTCGTCGTTCCCGCTTCTCGCTTCGGTGCCCGGGTCGCTGCCCGCCGCGCTGCCGCGCTCCGGGGGAACGGGTGCGGTGCGACCGCTGACCACGCCGCCGAGCGCCGCCAGCACGACCGCCGGCAGGATGGTAGCGACGTTGCGGTTCGACACGATGAGCAGGCCGATCAGGAGTAGCAACGACGAGCCCCAGCGACCGGCCATGCGTCGGCCACGCCCCATCGTCGGGTCGGGACGGAACGCCAGCAGGTGGCCGGTGAGGAAGGCCAGGCCCAACACGATGAAGTAGCCCCACAGGGGGACGGCGCTCAGGAAGCTCACGCCACCGCCCCCAGCGAGGGGAGCGCCACCAGCAGCGCCTCGGTCGATGCGCGGACGGCGCGCGGAACGTCCCAGGCGCGCCGGTCGCGCTCGCCGACGATGTTGCTCACGCCACGAAGCTCGGCGAAGGGCACGCCCAGCGCCAGACACACCTGGGCGGCCGCCGCGCCCTCCATCGACTCGATGGCGACGTCGAAGCGGCGCTGCAGGTGCTCGGCGGCGTCGAGCGTGGCACTGACGCGCTCGGAGGTAGCGAAGCGCAGCAACGGTGCTCGCGAGGGTGCGGCAAGTCGTTCGCTGAGCGCGGCGTCGGTGGGCATCTCGTTGAAGCGTGGGGGAGGCCCTTCGAGCAGCGGGAAGCCCAGGCTCTCCATCGACTGCCAGGCGTCCCCCTCGCCGGCGCCGCAGTCGACATGCACGTCGATCGTCGCTACCGCGACCATGCCGATGCTCAGGAAGCTCCCCACGAACGCGCCACCGATGCCGACCTGCACCACGGCGCGCGGTCGCCAGCGCTCGACCGCCAGCGCGAGGCCGGCGGCGGTGTTGGCCTTACCGACGCCCGCAACCGCCACCACGAGCTCGCTGTCGTGCAGGCGTCCTTGCCAGGCAGGCCCCCATGCGAACGGCGCGCTCGCGCCGTCGATCGCGTCGACGAGGGACTGGGCCTCCAGCACCGTGGCGCTGATCAGCAGGATCGGTGCGCTCATGGCTACCTCCGAGGGTGTGCTGGGGACGGGGATCAGGCGGCCTTCGCCGGCATGTCGAGCAGCGCACGCACGAAGGCGGCCGCGTCGTAGGGCTGCAGGTCCTCGGCACGCTCGCCCACCCCGACGAACTTGATGGGGAGGCCGAGCTCGCGGGAGATTCTCAGCAGGATGCCTCCCTTGCCGGTGCCGTCGAGCTTGGTGACGATCACGCCGGTGACCCCCACCGCTTCATGGAACTTGCGGGCCTGCTCGAGGCCGTTCTGACCCGTCACCGCGTCCAGCACCAGCCACACCTCGCTGGGTTCGCCGGGATCGGCCTTGCCGATGACGCGCTTGACCTTGCGGAGCTCCTCCATGAGGTTGTGCTGGGTGTGGAGGCGTCCCGCGGTGTCGACGAAAAGCAGGTCCAAGCCGCGCGCTGCGCGCGACTGCGCGGCGTCGAAGGCCACCGCACCCGGATCGCTGCCATCCGGCCCGGTCACCGTGGGGATGTCCAGGCGCTCGCCCCACACCGCGAGCTGGGCGCTGCCCGCGGCCCGGAAGGTGTCACCGGCAGCGAACATGATCGACCGGCCGTACCCCTGGTAGTACTGGCCGAGCTTGGCGATGGTGGTGGTCTTGCCGACGCCGTTGACGCCGACCATCATCACCACCGAGCCGCGCGCCTCGACGGCGTTGCGCTTCACGTCCAGGTCGAAGCCTACCCGGCGCAGCTTCTGGCGCAAACGGTCGGGCTCGAGCTGATCCATCAGCGCCTTCTCCAGGGCCTCCCGGAAGGGCGTCCCGCGGTCGCGTTCGGCGCGTGCATCCGCCACCACCTCGGCAGAGAGCTTGGCCCCGACGTCGGCGCCGATGAGTGCGAACTCGAGGTCGTCCCAATCCATCTCCCAGTTCGCGCCGGCGTCGGCGGTGAGCACGTCACGGGTGCGGGAGAGCCCCTGGCGCAACCGGTCGAACCAGCTCATCCCACCGAGCCTCGCTTGGTCCCGGCCGCGCCGGCTTTGTCTCCGCCCTTCTGGCGCGCCTTGGCGGCCTCCTTCTCCAGCTCTGCCTCGCGCTGCGGGTTGTCGTCGGGCAGACCCTGGTTGATGGCGCCGAGCGCCGCACCGATGCGCTTGAGCACCCGTCGCTTGCCCAGGATGGTGACGAGGTCGGTCACGCCGGGAGCGTGGGTGGTACCGGTGAGGGCCGCTCGCAGCGGCTGCAGCACCTTGCCCATGCCGACGCTCTGGTCCTGGACGTAGTCGTGTAGCAGGTCGTCGACGCCGTCGTAATCGAAGAACTCCAGGATGGAGAACTCGCGCTCCAGGTCCTCCAGGTACTTCTGGCCAGCGGCCAGTTGCTTGCGCGCCGAGGCGTCGTAGCGGACGTCCTCGGCGAAGAAGTAGCCGGCGGCATCGGCCACGTCGACCAGGGTCTCGGCGCGGGGACGCAGCACGTCGACGACGTCGAGCAGGTAGTCGTGGTCGTCCCAGCGGTAGCCCCGTTCCTCGAGGAGCGGTGCCACACGCCCGGCAACGTCCTCCAGGGAGAGTTGATCGCGCAGGTACTTGGCGTTGAAGTAACGCAGCTTCTTGAGGTCGAACACCGGCCCGCCCAGCGATACGCGCCCGATGTCGAACGACTCGATCATCTCGTCGAGGGTGAAGAACTCGCGCCCGTCGGGCATGCTCCAGCCCATGGTGGCAAGGAAGTTGAGCAGCGCTTCCGGCAGGATGCCCTGCTGCCGGTACGACGCCACCGAGGTGTCGAGCTTGCGCTTGCTGACCTTGCTCTTGTCCGGGTTGCGCAGCAGTGGCATGTGCACGAACTGGGGCAGCTCCCATCCGAAGGCCCTGTAGAGCAGCACGTGGATCGGCGTGCTGGTGACCCACTCCTCTGCGCGGATGACGTGGGTGACACCCATCAGGTGGTCGTCGACGACGTTGGCGAGGTGATAGGTTGGATAGCCGTCGCTCTTGAGCAGCACGGGATCGCGGATCTCCTCGTTGTGGATGCTCACGTCGCCCCGCAACTCGTCGCGGAAGGTGGTGGAGCCCTCGTCAGGGGTCGCCAGCCGCACAACATGAGGTTCGCCGGCTTGCGCCCGCTTGTCCTGCTCGGCCCGGCCCACGGCGCGCCCTCGCCCGTCGTAGCCGAGCGGTCTGCCGAGGCGCTTCTGGTCGGTGCGCATGGCGTCGAGTTCCTCGGACGTCTCGAAGGCGCGGTAGGCCTTGCCGTCCGCGAGGAGTCGATCGACGTGCTCCCGATAGAGCTCGGTGCGTTCGCTCTGACGGTAGGGTCCGAGCTCGCCTCCGACGTCGGGTCCTTCGTCCGGAAGGACCTTCAGCCACTCGAACATCTCCAGGATGCGCTTCTCGGCGCCCGCGTCGTAACGCTGGCGGTCGGTGTCCTCCAGCCGGAAGATGAAACGCCCTCCGCGGCTCTTCGCGAAGGCGTAGTTGAACAGGCCGACGTACGCCGTCCCGACGTGCGGGTCGCCGGTGGGGGAGGGTGCAATCCGCGTTGCGACTGTCATGGAGGCGCCTCCTCTTGGGAGCATTGTAGCTCAGGGCCGTGGGCACCGATGTCGGTGCGTGCCGCGTCCCCGGCGGGGTTCGGGGTATCGGGCGAGCGCGTGCAGCACACGCGCCGCGAAGCGGACTCAGTGCAGCGCGACGGTGATCAGGGTGATGGCGGCCACGGCCCAGAGGTAGGGCGCGAACATCCGGAAGCGGCCGCGCCGCAGCACTGCGAACAGCACCATAAGCGCCAGATAGCCGGTGACGAAGGAGGTGACGAACATGGCGAGGACGGGTCCCCAACCGATGTGGGCCGCCTGGATGTCCTTGACGCCGAGCACGGTCACGCCTACCGAGACCACCAGATACATCAGGAACGAAAGGCGGGGCGCCAGCTCGGCATCGGTACCGCGTCCGAGGAAAGTGGCGATGGTGATGCCGGAGCGCGAGATCCCGGGGATCACCGCCAGTCCCTGGGCGATCCCGCCGATGAAGGCGTCCAGGAAGGTCACGTCCTTCACCTCGTGTTTGGCCCCGCTCCGGGGGGCGAACCACAGGATGAAGCCGGTGACGATGAGCGCCAGCGCTACCGGGAGCGGCGCGTTGAGGCTGTCGAAGACGCCCTTGAGCCCGATGCCGATGATGGCGGTGGGAACGGAGCCGACGAGCACCAGCAGCGCCAAGCGCCAGCCGCTGCGCTGCCTCGCCTCGGCCGAGCCCAGGCCCATGACGAAGCCTCCCACGGCCGTGGCGACGTCGCGCCGCAGGTAGATCAGGACGGCCAGCAGCGTCCCCGTGTTGGTGGCGATGTCGACCCACAGCTTGAGGCCCGAGCCCCAACCCAGGAAGTAGTTGGTCAGCACGAGGTGACCGGAGCTGGAGACGGGCAGGAACTCGGTCAGACCCTGGACGATCCCCAGGACCGTTGCGTGGAACAGGCTCATGGCGGGCGGGTCCTCCTGGCGTAGGGCCGCCGGCGGGAAGTGCCGGGCGGGAGAGGGGCTCAGGCGCCCCAACAAACAAGGGGCGGAGCGTCACCCGTCGGGGAACGCTCCGCCTCAGCCGTTCATGCGAACCGTGCAGCCTCCAGGCCGCACGGACCGACGCTCAGCGCTTGCTGAACTGCGGAGCCTTGCGCGCCTTCTTCAGGCCGTACTTCTTCCGCTCCACGATGCGCTGATCGCGCGAAAGGTGGCCACCCTGCTTGAGGGTGGTGCGGAAGTTCGGGTCGACATGCAGGAGCGCGCGCGCCACGCCCAGTTTGATGGCGTCCGCCTGGCCGCTCGGGCCGCCGCCAGCCACGGTGATGACCGCGTCGTAGCGACCGGCCGTGTTGGTGGCCTTGAGGGGTTCCAGCGCCTGCACGCCCACGAGGATGCCGCGGAAATAGTCCTGGAAGTCGCGCCCGTTCACTGTGATGCGGCCGTTGCCCGACCGCAGGAACACGCGCGCGACCGCCGACTTGCGTCGTCCGGTTCCGTAGTATTGATCCATCAGGCGACCTCCAACTCCTTCGGCTGCTGCGCCTGATGCGGGTGCGCGTCGCCGGCATACACCTTCAGGCGGCGGATCAACCTGCGGCCCTGGCGCGTCTTGGGGAGCATGCCCCACACCGCGTGGCGGAGGACCCGATCGGGGTGCCGATCGAGCATCACGCGGGCCGTGGTGCTCTTGAGCCCACCCTGGTACCCGCTGTACCGGGTGTAGACCTTCTGATCGAGCTTGCGACCGGTGAACACCACCTTCTCGGCGTTGATGACGATGACGTAGTCACCGCCCGCCAGGTGGGGCGTGTAGTCGGGCTTGTGCTTACCGCGGAGCACCGTGGCGATCCGGGTCGCGAGGCGGCCGACCGTCTGTCCTGCCGCGTCGATGACGACCCAGTCGTTGTGGGTCTCTTTGGGGAACATCGTCTTCACACTCGTCACGTCCTTCGGAGGCTTGCCGGGTTTGATCGGGGCCGACAATGCGCGAAGCCAAACGCGAGCTTAGCACGCTGAGGTCGCGCCCGGCAAGCGCCCTTCGGCGCCGCTCCGTCGCAGCGCTGCACGGGCGGGCGGGGTTCGACCGGGAGGCGACGGTAGCGTCCGGCCTTGACAGCCACCACCTCAGCGTACGACCCTGCGTCGATTCAGGGACGAGAGCGATTCCGTCGTCCCCGGATCTGACACCCCAGGGATCTTCGGTCGACGAGGGGTCGCGCGCAGGAGCAAGACGTAATGGTCTGCTACGCCGCCCACAACGCCCACAACAAGGTGTCGAGAGTTCCGCGGGCCGTTGGGCGCGACCCGGTCCGAGTCCGAGCGGGCGCGGGCGCCGGCGCAACGCGCATCCCCAGGACCCGGCGTTGCAGACCCCGCACCGGCGACCCCGCACTGGCGCGCGCGCATCCGCCGCCACCCCAGCCTGAAGGCCCCTACCTGAACAGGAGAGCGCCCATGTTCCACCACGCCACCTTCGTGACCACCAGCCAGCACCATCGCGACCGCCTGGTCGAACGCGCCGCCGCGTTGACAGGCGAGCGACCCCGCGCCGCGTGCCGTCCGTGGCGGTCGCGCGCCGCGCGCGCGGCGCGCGACCTGGCTTTCGCGGCGACCGGCTGGCGCCGCTCCTGAAGCGTTGTCGACGCATCGTAGGACTCAGCTCCAGCCCGACCGGTAGGGCTCCATCTCCGGCAGGTTCGACACCAGTTCGAGGACGTTTCCGTCGGGGTCGCGGAGGAAGGCCAGGCGAACGTTGCCTGCGGCGTCCCTGGGGGCCACGCTGAAGGGCACGCCCGCGGCGGCCAGTGATGCGGCGACGCCGTCGACGTCGTCGGTGTGGAAGGCGAGATGTTGGAACCCGAGGGCTGGGGCGCCCTCCCGAGCCGTGGCGGGAGCCGGCGCGGGGGGCGTCCGGTGCGCGAAGAGCTCGATGAGCGCGCCACCCTTACGCAGGTAGACCAGCTTGAAGGTGCCGTCGTCCAGGAGCAATTGGCCGAGCACCTCGCATCCCAGCAACCCCGCATAGAAGTCCAGTGCGCGGTCCATGTCCGCCACCGTGAGGGCCACGTGATCGAGGCTGTCCACGACCGCTGCCCGAACGCTTGGAGCGCCGCTCACGCGTCGACCTCGTGCGGGCGCGGCCCGGGACTCGACGCCCGGGTGCGGGCCAGCAGGGCGTCCACCTGCTCCGTCGCGCTCACGCCGACCTCCTCCTCGTGCATCGCGAGCACGTTGAGAAGTGGCATGTCCAGCAAGAACCCCATGAGGTCCATGCCGATGACGTGCTCGCCGTCGCTCCCCATGAGGGCGGCTACGCGCTGGCGGACGTCATCGACCATGGGCGCCAGGACCGGTCCGCCACGGGGATCGTCGAGCCATTCCCGCAGCGTCGAGTCACGGTCGAGGATGCAGGGCAGGGCCGTGCCGCGTCGCAGCGTCAGCGATCCACGCAGCCGGATATCCGTCGAAGAGGCGCCGACCAGCACGTCGAAGTCGCCGGCCTCGGTGACCCAGCGACCGTAGGCCGGGTCGAAGTAGGCGAACGCCCGGCGATCGAGCGCGAGGGTCACCGTGCGGGTCTCGCCCGGATCGAGCCGGACCTTCCCGAACCCCTTGAGCTCCTTGACGGGGCGGCGGAGCCGGGACGCGTGGTCGTGCACGTAGAGCTGCGCTACCTCGCTGCCCGCCCGCGCGCCGGTGTTGCGGACGTCGAAGCTCACCTCGACCGTCTCCTCCTCGTCGAACTCCGACGGGGTGACCCGGAGCCGGTCGTAGGCGAAGGTGGTGTAGCTGAGGCCGTGACCGAACGGGAAGCGCACTGGCATCCGCCGGACGTCGTAGTAGCGGTAGCCTACGAACAGTCCCTCGCCGTAGACGACGCGCCCGTTGTCGCCCGGGTAGTTCAGGAACGCGGGCGTGTCCTCCAGCTTCATGGGGAAGGTCTCCGCCAGCCTGCCGCCGGGGTCGATGGTGCCCAGCAACACGTCGGCAACGGCCGACCCACCCGCCTGACCCATGGTCCAGGCCTGGACGACGGCGTCGACCTCGTCGAACCAGGGCGTCACGTCGACGGCGCCGCCGTTGTTCAGCACCACCACGGTCGGCCGGCCCGTCGCGGCGACGGCGTGGATCAGCGCCACTTGCGTCCGGGGAAGCCCGAGCTCGCTACGGTCGTAACCCTCGGACTCCAGCGCTCCTGGAAGCGCCGTGAAGACCACCGCCACCTCGGCGGCGCTGGCGACGGCGGCCGCCTCGGCGAGCAGTTCGGGGTGGTCCTCGAGGTCGTCACTCCAGCCGTCGGCGTAGCTGAGCTCGCCGGTGGCCGCAGCGCTGAGCGCGTCCCAGGGGGTGTCGATCCTCGTGGGTCGTACCTGGGCGCTTCCGCCGCCCTGAAGATGCGGCGCGCGCGCAGAGCGCCCGATCACCGCGACGCGCTTCCCGGCGGCGAGCGGCAGGACGCCGCGGTTGGCCAGCAGCACCGTTCCCTCGGCGGCCGCACGCCGGGCGAGGGCGTGGTGAGCGTCCTCGTCGAAGGTCCGGCCCCGCGGGGTGGCCGCTGCGCGGTCCGCGAGTCGGAGGATGCGTGATGCCGCGTCGTCGAGCGTCGAAGCCGCCAGGCGGCCCTCCTGTACGGCCTCGACGATCGCTCGGACGTGGCTCGCCTTGGGCCCGGGCATCTCGAGGTGGAGGCCGGCTTGCAGCGCGGCCACCGGGTCGCGCACGGCACCCCAATCGGAAACGACGACGCCCTCGAAACCCCACTCTTCGACCAGCACCCCGCCGAGCAGCCGGGGATGCTGCGAGCACAACGTACCGTTGACCCGGTTGTAGGCGGCCATGACGGTCCACGGATGCGCGCGTGTGACCGCGGCTTCGAACGCGGCGAGGTAGATCTCACGCATCGTGCGTTCGTCCACCTCCACGTCGATGGCGTTGCGCTGGTACTCCTGGTTGTTCAGGGCGAAGTGCTTGAGCGAGGCGCCGACGCCGCGGCTCTGCAGGCCTTCGATCCAGGCAACCGCCATCGCACCGGCCAGGAAGGGATCCTCGGAGAAGTACTCGAAGTTGCGGCCGCACAGCGGCGTGCGCTTCACGTTCACGCCGGGCCCGAGGAGCACGTGCGCGCCGAGGGCGGCGGCCTCCTCGCCGAGCGCCTCACCGACGGCGTGCAGCAGGTCGACGTCCCAGCTCGACGCCAGCGACACCGCCGTAGGGAAGCAGGTCGCCGGCACGCTCTCCTGGCCGGCGGTGGTGGGATCGGCGACCAGTCGGACGCCGTGCGGTCCGTCCGTGACCCGGACCGCCTCCAGTCCGAGTCGGGGCAGGGCCGTGGTGCTCCAGGCGGTGGCGCCGACGCACAGCGCGGCCTTCTCCTCGAGGCTGAGGTGGTTCAGGAGGCGGGTCGAGTCGTTCACATTGGACATCCCTTCATGGACCGAGGGGCGGCCCCAACCGTCCCTGGGAGTCACAGCAGCGCGCGCAGATGGTCGGCGCTTCGTCGGGCCGTCCGGATCGGGTCGGAGGGCTCGTCGTGTTCGACGACGTACCACACGGCCCCCGCCTGGCGGCACGCCGGGAGCAGCGCCTGCCAGTTGATCACGCCGTCCCCGACGTCGGCCCAACCACCTTCACCCCCACGCCTTTCGATCGGAGCGAGGTCCTTGACATGGACGCGCGGGCAGCGGCCGGTGTAGCTGGCGAGGAACTCGGCCGGGTCGACGCCTGCGCGCTGGATCCAACCCAGGTCGGGCTCGAGGCCGAGGTCCTCGGGATCGGCTGCGTCGAGCAGCCACGCCAGCCCGGTACGGCCCTCGACGCGCTCTAGCTCGAAGTCGTGATTGTGGTAGAGCAGGCGCACGCCCTCGTCGCGGCAGCGCCGGCCCAGGTCGCCCAGGCGGCGGCCGAGCGCCTGCCAGCTCTCCGTCGTTCGGCCACGCAGGTCCGGTGGGAGCCACGGCACGACGACTACGTCGTTGCCCAGAGCGCGGTTGAAGCGACACACGCCCGCCGGATCCTCCTCCAAGGCATGGAGCGGCACGTGGCTCGAGCACACCGTCACGCCTGCCGCCGCCAGGGCCGCCGCGGCGGCATCGGCATCGAGCCCATGGCTGCCGACGGTCTCCACCGCGGCGTAACCGCTCTCCGCGGCCAGGCGCACCAGCGCTTCGAAGGGCAGCTCGAGGCGCCTGAGCGAGTAGAGCTGCAATGCGAGGGGCGGAGCGGACGGCGGTGTCATGGTGACCTTCTTCCGGCCGCGCGGGAGCGCGGTTCAGGCGTCGAGCGCGTCCTCTGGAAGACCCAGGGGGAGGGGAGCGGGCCGCTCGCAGCTGCTCTCGAGATCGATGCGTCGTCCCTGCTCGGCACTCTCCAACGTCGCCTGCATGGTGTCGAGCACGTGGTAGGCGAGCTCGGCACCGGCGCGGTGCGGGCGACCGGAACGAAACGCGTGCGCCAGGTCGGCTGCGCCGAGGCCGCGTGCGGTCCGGGCGAAGCCGTGCGAGAGCGGCAGCTCGGTGAACGCCTCGGCCCCGGCCCGCAACAGGCGGACGACGCCGCCGAAGAAGTTCGGGTCCGGCAGCGACAGGGTGCCCTCGGTGCCGTAGATCTCCAGGCGGGGCAACTCGGAGCCCCACACGTCGAAGCTCGCCACCAGGCTGGCGACCGGGCCCGCTGCGAACTCCAGCAGGGCCGCGACATGCGTAGGGGTGGTCACGGGGAAGGTCTCGCCGCGCCGCGGGCCGGTCAGGAAGGGCCGGACCCGGGAGCCGGTCGTGCCCGCTCCCGCGACCCTCGCGACCGGCCCGAGCAGCGCGACCAGCGCGGTCACGTAGTACACCCCGACGTCGAAGAGCGGCCCGGCTCCCGGCTGGTAGAAGAAGCCGGGATTCGGGTGCCAGTGCTCCATGCCGTGGCTCACGACGAAGGCGGTGGCGCCCAGAGGCCGCCCGATCCAGCCGTCGTCGATGAGCTTCCGTCCCGTCTGCAAGGCGGCACCGAGGAACGTGTCCGGGGCGCCGCCGAGACGGACGCCGCGTTCGCGAGCGACCGACAGCAGGTACGCGCCGTCGGCGCGGGTGGTCGCAAGGGGTTTCTCGCTGTACACCGCTTTGCCGGAGCGCAGGGCCGCCAGCGAGACCGCGGCGTGGGCGCTCGGCACGGTCAGGTTGACGACCAGGTCGACGGCTGGGTTCTCGACGAGCGCCTCAGGTTCGAGAACGCGCGGGACGTCGAACTCGGCCGCCCGGTTGCGGGCCAGGTCGGCGTCCAGATCCGCCACCGCCTCGACCTTCAGCAGCCGGAAGCGGCGGCACGCCTCGAGATACTGACTGCTGATGTTGCCACATCCCACGATGCCGACCCGGACCGGGGCGGCCGCGCCGACGGCGGCCGTATGGCGGGGGTCGGAGTCCCCCGCCCTCGAGCTCATGTCGCCCCCTCCCCGCCCGCGGGGTGCCAGGCCTCGCCGTGCAGGCTGAAGCTGTCGGCGAACAGCTGGCGCGTGTAGGCGTGCTCGGGAGCGTGGGTGACGCGATCGACGTCGCCGCGTTCGACCAGCTTGCCGGACTGCATGATGAAGAGGGTATCGCTGACGTAGGTGGCGAGGCTGATGTCGTGGGTGATGAACAGGATGGTGAGGTGGCGGTCGCGGTTGAGATCGAGCAGCACGTTGAGGATGTTGGCGCGCGAGGAGGCGTCGATCATGGTGGTGGGTTCGTCGGCGATGAGCAGCTCGGGTTGCACCATGACCGCCCTGGCGATCATCACGCGCTGGCGCTGCCCTCCCGAGAGCTCGTGAGGGAGCTGGTCGAGCACGCTGCCGGGGTCGAGTCCGACGCTTTCGAGCGCCGCTACCATGCGCCCTTCGCGTTCGCGCGTTGAGAGGTGGCGGTCCTCGAGGCGGAGCGCGCTTCTCAGCACGTAGCGCACCGGGAAGAACTGGTTGAAGGAGCCGAACGGGTCCTGGAAGACGGCCTGCACGTGCGTCCAGTACGCCTTGCGACGAGCGAAGCCGCGCAGCCGGGTGACGTCCTCGCCGTGGAAGTACAGGCGACCCGAGCTGGGCTCGAGCAGCCGAAGCGCCAGCCGCGCCAGGGTGGACTTTCCGCTCCCCGATTCCCCCACCACGGAGGCGATCTCGCCGCGCTGGAGCTCGAGCGTGACGTCGTCCACCGCCCGGACGGCGCGCGTGCCCTGCCCGAAGAGGCGGGTGAGCTCCTCGCAGCGTAGTAGCGGAACGGCGCCGCTGGCGGTCATGGTTCGACCGTCCGTGCGGCGGACTCCGGCCGTGCGGACTCTGCGCGCGCGGGATCGATTCGGTCCGCCACCCACCAGCACGCCACGGTGTGGTCTGCTTCGACGCGGAGCGTGGGAGGGAAGGCCTCCACACAGGCGTCGCTGGCGTGCGGACAGCGCGGATGGAAGCGGCAGCCTCCCGGTGGCTGCGACAGGTCGGGCGGCGCGCCCTCCAGGCCGTCGATGCGCTGCCGTTTGGTGGCGGACTCGAGCACCAGCGTGGCGTCCATGAGGGCCCGTGTGTAGGGGTGCGCGGGCTCGAAGATCACCCGTTCTGTGGGGCCCATCTCCGAGACCTGTCCGGCGTACATGATCATGGTGCGGTGGGCGACGTTGCGCAGGATCGGCAGCTCGTGCGTGACCAGGATGATCCCGCCGATGATGCCCTCGACCAGGAGCTGCGCCATCAGGGCCAGCAGCGCCCGTTGGGCGCTGACGTCGAGGGCCGAGGTAGGCTCGTCGGCGATCAGCACGCGGGGGTTGAGGAGGGTCGAGATGACGGCTACGACCCGCTGCTTCATGCCTCCTGAGAGCTGGTGGGGGTAGGCGTCGAGCACGCGCTCGGGGAGGTGGAGCTGGGCCAGGCGCTCGCGGGCGCGTTGCACCGCTGCCTGCCGGGTCACGGCGGGGTCGTGAGAGCGCAGCACGTCGAACACGAAGTCGCGCACGCGCTGGGTGGGGTTGAGCGAGTTCATGGCGCCCTGCGGCATCATCGAGACGATGGTGCCGCGATGCGAGGCTTCCGCGGTCGCCGACAGCGGCACCTCGCGACCGTCGATGCGCAGGCTGCCGCCGCGCGGGCACAGCGGCCAGCGCGCCACGGAGGCAAGCACCTGAGCGAGGGTCGACTTGCCGCAACCGGATTCCCCGGCCACGCCCAGGATCTCGCCCTCCCCGAGCGTCAGCGAGACGCCGTCCACGGCGCGGATCCAGCCGTTCAGGCCGTGCCGGTAGTAGGCCTGCAGATCGTCGGCGACCAGAAGCTCACGCACAGTTCCCACCTCCTCCCTGCAAGCGGGGGTTGTAGATCTCGTCGAGGCTGGAGTTCAGCAGCAGCAGCCCGAAGGACACGACCGACAGGAAGAACGTGGGCGGGATGAACGTCCACCAGACCCCCTGCCGGACCGCCTCCCAGAGGAGTGACCACTGCAACAGGATCCCCAGCGAGATGGTGTTGGTCGGACCCAGGCCGAGCAGGCTGAGCGCTGCCTCCGTCAGCACCGCGGTCGCGAGCTGCAGCGTGAAGGCCATCCCCAGGTAGGACAGGATGTAGGGGATCACGTCGCGAAGGATGATGCCGAAGCCGCCTGCGCCCGAGAGCCGTGCGATGTCGATGTGCTCGCGGGTTCGCAGACTGCTGGTCTGCGCCGCGACGGCGCGCGCCGTCCACGGCCAGGAGGTGACGCCGATGATCAGCCCCATGGTGACGGCGGAGCGCGAGCCCAGCGCGATGGACAACAGGATCAGCACGACGATGGCCGGGATCGTGATGAGCACATTGGTCACGCCCATCAGTGCCTCCTCGATCACGCCTGCGTAGAAGCCCGCCACCGTGCCCACGAGCACGCCGATGAGCACGGCCACCAGTCCGGCGATCGCGCCGATCTCCAACGAGTTGCGCGTGCCGTACATCAGCAGGGTGAGCTCATCACGTCCGAAGTTGTCCGTGCCCAGCGGTGGGTGGGCGGCGGGGGAGTTGTTGACGCCGCCGACGACCGCGTTGGGGTCGTGCCCGGATAGGACGGGACCGAGCAGCGCGAAACCGAGCACGAGGAGGACCAGCAGCAGGCTGGTGTTGAAGCGGCTGGAGCGCAGGGCCGTCCGGAGGAAGCGAGCGCGCATCAGCATGCTCAGCGCTCCCCGCTACGCGCCGCGCGGATCCGCGGGTCGATGACCCCGTACGCGAGGTCGACCAGGAAGTTCGCCAGGAGCACCGCCACGATGATGATGAGCGTCACGCCCTGGATCAGCGGGTAGTCGTTGGCGTTGATGGCGTTGAACAGCAAGGTGCCGATGCCGGGGTAGGAGAACACGATCTCGGTGATGAGCGCACCTCCCACCAGGGTCCCGAGTGCCAGCGCCAGCCCGGTGATCTGCGGGAGCATGGCGTTGCGGAAGACATAGCCGAGCACGCGGCGGTCGCTGACACCGAGCGAGGTGGCGTAGTTCACGTAGTCGCTGCCGAGCTCGTAGATCGCCATGGAGCGCATCCCCACGGCCTGACCCCCGATGGCGATGACCAGCAGCGACAGGAAGGGAAGGAGATAGTGGCCCAAGGCGTCGACCATGAACCCCCAGGACAGGTTCGGGATGGTCCCGAACGAATAGCCGCCGGCCGACGGGAAGATCGGCACTGCGACGGCGAAAACATAGAGCAGAACGATAGCGAGCGCGTAGTAGGGGATGCTCGAGAGAGCGAGGGCGCTGACGAAGAGGTTGCGGTCGAACGCGCCCCGCTTGTACGCCGCCAGTGCCCCGAGCAGGTTGCCCAGGATCCATCCCAACAGGATCGCGGGCAGTTGGAGTGCGAGGGTCCAGGGGACCGCCTGCCGGATGAGCGTGGTGACGCGGGCGGGGAAGAGCGAGAACGATTGCCCGAGGTCGCCGTGGACGATGTTGCCAAGATACGCGAAGAACTGCCCGGACAGCGGCTTGTCGAGATCGAACTGGGTGATGAAGGCCTGGTAGGTCTTGCTGGCGCTGGCGCCCCCGCCGCCGCCCTGCAGGAAGCGCGCGACGATGAGGTCGACGGGATTGCCCGGAACCAGGCGCGGCAGGAAGAAGTTGAGGCTCACCGCGGCCACGAGGGCGATGAGGTACCAGCCCAGCTTGGTGAGGATGTACCTCCGGAAGGTTGGGGACATCATGCCCTCTCCAGGTGCCGCGAAGGAGGGAGCGAGGGTCGCCCCCTCCTTCGGGCAGGGACGTCTACTTCAGCTTCACGTCGCGCAGCACGTCGATGTACCACTGCGGTGACGTGCCCATGGGGTTGTCGGCCGTCGGGAAGTTGGTCCACACCGACGTGTTGAACTCGTAGAACAGGAGCGGCCGGTACATCAGTGGGATGCCCGGGACGTCCTGCATGAAGATCTTGTCGAGCTCGGCGTAGGCCGCCTTCTTGTCGGCGACCGTGGCCGCCGCGCCGGCCTTGTCGAGCAGCGGCGGGACGGCGGGATTGGCGTAACGGCTGTAGTCCCAGAACGCGTTCTGGCCCACCGCCGGCACGCTTCGGTTGTCCATCATGTCGCGGAAGCGCGCCCACGGCGCGTCCGGACCCACGCCCGAGATGTAGAACAGGGCCAGGTCGAAGTTGCCGGTCTGCACATCGTTGATGTCGACCGGAGCCTGCGGGAAGTTGGTCGTCACGTCGATGCCGACCGCCTTTGCGCTCTGCGACACCACCTGCAGGGCCGCCATCCAGTCGGTCCAGCCGTACGGCGTCTGGGCCACGAAGCTCAGCTTGGTGCCGTCGGGCAGGACGTAGATGCCGTCGGAGCCCTTGGTGGCATGGAGCTGGTTCTCGAGGATGTCCTTGGCCTTGGCCGGGTCGTACGTCCAGCCGTACTGGTCGACGTTCTGCGCGTCGAAGTACTGAGACTCGACGCCCGACGGGATGATCAGGCTCGACTTGGCCGGCTCGGAGTAGCGCGACATCGCGGTCTGCGCGATGAGCGGGTAGTTGATGGCGTAGGCGAGCGCGCGGCGCACCAGGACGTTGTCGAGCCCCTTGCGCTGCACGTTGACCAGCATCATCGGGATGGATCCCGGGATGTAGTAGGGCTCGCTGCTCAACCAGGTGCCGACGTTCTTGATGGTCCAGACGTTCGGCACGAACTGCTGCGACCAGTCGAGCTGGCCCTGCTGCAGCGCCAGGTTGCCGGCATCGTTGCTCTTGAAGATCGGGTGCACCACGTACTTGGGCGCCGGCATGCCGTAGAGGCCCTTGCCCCAGTAGTTGTCGAAGCGCTGGAGCACGATCTGCTCGGCGTTGTAGCTCATCACGGTGTACGAACCCGACCCGACGGGGTCGAAGTTCTCGTACTGGAGCAGGGCGGACTGGCCCTGGTCGGCCACGGCCTGCCAGATGTGCTGCGGCAGGATGTAGACGGTATCGACGTAGCGTTCGACCACGCCGGGGTTCGGCAGGGCGGGATCGAGGTTGAACACCACGGTCTGCGCGTCAGGGGTGTCGACCGAGGTCAGGTAGTCCCACACCCCGGTGGTGCTGACCGAGAAGTTCTTGCCGAGCTCGAACGTGAACTTGACGTCGGCCGACGTCAACGGCTGGCCGTCCTGCCACATGGTGCCGGGCTGCATGTGGACGGTGAGCTGTGTCGGCGTCGTCCAGGCCATGTCCTTGCCGAGCGCCGGGGCGTTGGAGCCGTCCACGATGTTGGACGTGAACAGCGTCTCGAAGATGTAGCCGGCCCCGTTGATGCCCATCTGCCCGTTCCCGCCTGTGGGCCAGGCCGGGCTGGACGACAGCGGGTTGAAGTTCGTGGGCGGGCCCCACTGGTGGCCGCCGATGTAGAGCGTCTCGTTGCGCGGCAACGACTGGGCGACGGCGATGGAGCCGGCCGCGACCAGAGCGAGTGCCGCGAGAGCCGCGAGGATCCTGAAGGTGGGATGCCGTTTCGCCATGGTGGCGTTGTCCTCTCTTGATCTTGGGTAGGCTTACCGAGCGGGTCGGTCGGGACTTCTGTCTTCTAGGGCACCTCCCTTCGTTGCACCGAGGCACGCTTGACGAGGGCGAGCGGCGGAAGGTCGGGCCGACCTGCTCCATGCTCGCCGCGGATATCGCGGAGGAGACGGTCGGCCACGATGCGGCCGAGCGCCTCCAGGGGTTGCTGGACGGTGGTGAGGGGTGGGGTGGTGAACGACGACATGCGCTGGTCGTCGAAGCCGATCACGGAGAGGTCGCCCGGACAGCGCAGTCCGCGCTCCCATAACGCGCTGAGGGCGCCGAGCGCCATCTGATCGTTGGCGACGAAGACCGCGCTCACATGGCTGCGGTCGAGCAGCGTCCGCATGGCGTCGCGGCCGCCTCTCTCCTGGAAGTCACCCTCCACGATCCATGCGGGGTCGACCTCGAGACCGGCGTCGGCCATGGCTTGGACGTAGCCCTCACGCCGCTCGCGGGCGTGCAGGTTGTTCGATGGTCCCGCGAGGTGGCCGATGCGGCGGTGCCCCATCTCGAGCAGATGCCGGGTCGCCGTGACGCCGCCGGCGCGCTGGTCCCAGGCCAGGCAGCGGTCTTCGATCTCCGGGACCACGCGTCCCAGCACGAGGGTGGGCGTGCCGCGGCTGACGACTTCAGCCAGATCGGAGTCGCACACGGCCTCCAAGAAGACCACGAGCCCATCGACGTGCCGGTTCAGGAGGTCGAACAGGGTGTCCTTCTCGTCCGCTCGTTGGCCGTTGCCACCCGCCACGATCAAGCGGTAACCCCCATCGGCCAGACGGGACTCGAGGCCGTCGAAGAGGTCAGCGAAGAAGCCGCCGACGTAGGTCGCGGCGACGCCGACGGCATGGGAACGACCGCTGTGGAGGGCGCGGGCATGGGGATTGGGTCGGTACCCGAGGTCGCGGGAGGCCGTGACCACGCGATCCCGCAGCTCCGGCGCCACCGTCTTCGCGCCGTTCAGTACGCGTGAGACCGTCGCGACCGAGACGCCTGCGGTCCGCGCCACGTCCACGATCCGGATCCTCCGAGAGCGGGGACTCCCCCTCTTCTTCAACGTCTTCCCCCTGACAACCAACCTGCGAGAAAAGCTTTTCTCAAAGTTAGCGGGCGGCCCGTCCTCTGTCAAGGACCGATGACCCGGCTGTCAAGGACCGATGCCCCGGCAACGCCGGGCACGTGTACGGACGGGCTCGGCGAGGTGGCTGCCGCAGCCGGAGCGGGAACGGTAGAATGCCGCGCAAGCCCGGGAGGAGAACCATGAAGCTCGCCCTACGCATCGTCGGTGTGGTGGTCGTCGTGCTCGTCGTCGCCGCAGCGGGAGCCTGGCTCTACCTGCGCACCTCGCTGCCGAAGACGCGGGGCACGGTCGTGCTCCCCGGCCTTCACCAGAGCGTCGACGTCGTCCGCGACGCCAACGACGTGCCGCACATCTACGCCAAGGACAAGGCCGACGCGATCTTCGCGCTCGGCTACGTGCATGCCCAGGACCGCCTGTGGCAGATGGACTTCCAGCGGCGCGTCGCCGCAGGCCGGCTGTCCGAGGTCCTCGGCGGCGCCACCGTCGACACCGACAAGTTCCTCCGCACCCTCGGGGTGTACCGTGCTGCCCAGGAGGCCCTGGACCACCTCGATCCGCAGACCCGCATGTTGCTCGACGCCTACGTGGCCGGGATCAATGCCTACCTCGCCGACCACCGCGGCGCCTGGCCGCCCGAGTACGTGGTGCTTGGCGTGAAACCCGAGCCCTTCAAGGCTGCCGATGTGATCGCCTGGGCCAAGATGATGTCGTGGGACCTGTCGGGCAACTGGAACGACGAGCTGCTGCGAGCCCGGCTCATCGCCAAGCTCCAGCCCAGCGACCCGCAGAAGCTCGTCGCCACCCTCTGGCCCGGTTACCCGAAGGACGGGCCGGTGGTGCTGCCGAACTTCACCGCCCTGTACAAGACGCTGCCGCTCAACGCGCTCGCGGCAGCCGCGCCCGCGCCGCCTCCGCCCGGCCTGGGCTCGAACGACTGGGTGGTCGACGGCGCGCACACCGCCACCGGCAAGCCGCTGCTCGCCAACGACCCGCACCTGGGGCTCGATGCGCCCTCGCTGTGGTATCTGGCGCAGATCTCGGCGCCGGGACTCGATGTCATCGGCGGCACCCTCCCCGGGACGCCGGCCGTGCTGCTGGGGCGCAACGACCGCATCGCCTGGGGCTTCACCAACACCGGGCCCGACACCCAGGACCTGTTCATGGAGAAGGTGGATCCCAGCGACCCCACCCGCTACCTCACACCATCGGGGAGCGAGCCCTTCGGTACGCGCCGCGAGGTGATCCACGTCAAGGGCGGCGACGACGTTGTCCTGAACGTGCGCACCACCCGTCACGGGCCGGTGATCTCGGACGTGGCCTCGAGCGCCGCACAGGTGGCCAAGGAGCACGGCGGCGACGTCGTGCTGGCCATGCAGTGGACGGCGTTGGAGCCGGACGACACCACCATCCAGGCCGTGATGGAGATGAACACCGCGCAGAACTGGGACCAGTTCAAGACCGCCCTGCGCGACTTCGTCACGCCCGAACAGAACATCGTCTACGCGGACGTCGACGGCAATATCGGCTACTACGCCCCGGGGAGGATCCCGATCCGCAAGAGCGGCGAGGGAACCGTCCCGGCGCCGGGCTGGACGGGCGCCTACGACTGGGTGGGGAGCGTGCCCTTCGACGCGCTGCCGCACACCTTCAACCCCGCCAACGGCCAGGTGGTCACCGCCAACGACAAGGTGGTCCCAGACGGCTACCCGTACTATCTCACCCGGGATTGGGCCGTTCCCTACCGGGCCGAGCGGATCCAGGCGCTGCTGGCGGGAAGTCCCAAGGCCACCGTCGATACCATGGAGAGCATCCAGTCCGATCAGACGTCGTTGATGGCCCGCACGTTCCTTCCCACGCTGCGCGCCGTGACGCCGGGCAGCGATCTGGCGCGCAAGGCGCAGGCGCAGCTCGTCGGCTGGGAAGGGGACATGGCGCGGGACCAGGCGGCTCCCCTGATCTTCGCCGCTTGGTATCGGGCGTTCTCCAAGCGCGTCTACGCCGACGAGATGGGGGACCTGTTCGACGCCTACTACGGGTTCCACCCGCGCTTCCTCGAGCACGTGCTGACCAGCGATCCGGCGTGGTGCGACGACGTTCGCACGCCCGGAGTGGAGACCTGCCAGCAGCAGGCCGGGGCCGCCCTACAGGACGCCGTCGACCAGCTCGCCAAGAGCTACGGCAAGGACCCCGCGCGCTGGCACTGGGGCGCCGCGCACCAGGCCCTCAGCGCCCACCAGGTGTTCACCAACACGCCGCTGCGGGGCCTGTTCGACCTGCGCGTCCCCAACGGCGGCGGCGCCTACACCGTCGACGTGGGGCGCTACGACATGGGGGACGCCAAGCGTCCCTACCAGCAGATCGTCGGGCCAGGCTATCGCGCCGTGTACGACCTCTCGCAGGGGGGCACGTCGCGCTTCATCCAGACCACGGGTCAGTCGGGCAACGTGCTATCGCGCCATTACCGTGACTTCCTGCGTCGCTGGCGCGACGTGCGGTACCTGCCCATGAGCCTCGAGCGGAACGACGCCGAGAAGGGACAGATCGGAACGCTGCACCTGACGCCCGGCTCCTAGCCGTCGTCGTCGCCCGTCGTGGACGGATAGGGCCGCCCGCGGTGTGTCGCCTGCAGGCGGTGGCGCAGGCCGAGATGATCGAGCAGGGCCGCGGTGACCTCCGTCAGGCCGGCGCTGTCGCGGGTCAGCAGCAGCGACCACCCCGGCCGCCCGAGGGGACGGGCACGCACGCCCGCCGGCACGCGCGTCGGCGGGGCGATCAGGTCTTCCGGGGGAACGGCGTCCTCTCGCGCGTACTGGACCGCGACCGCGGCCAACACGAAGTAGAGGGCGCTGCGCGAGGTGATCGGCAACGCAACGCCGTCGAACTCGGCACGCAAGCGGCCGCGCAGGTTCGCGACGCTCTCGGCATGGAGCAACAGGTCGTCGAGACTAACGGTGGCGAGGGCGTCGGCGTCGCGTACCATGCCGAGCTCGGTGGCGTGCAGCGTGACGCTGACCGCGCGGCGAACGGCGCGGTCGTCGACCGCGCGGCGCACGCGGAGCAGGTGATGGGCGCGAAGCAGCTCGAGCACCTTGTCGGGCTCGACCTCGGGCCCGCCCAGTACGCGCCGCAGCTCCTCCAGCCCGATCTTGCTGGACAGCCGCGCCAGCTTGTCGGCCAGCCACTCCTGCTGCAGGAGTGACCGGGCCAGCTCGACGCGCCGGCCGACATCGGGCCCGCCCACCTGGAACAGGCGCGCCAGCACGCTGGGGAAGATGTCGTCGTAGAGGCTGAAGCCGTACGCCTCCTCGTCCCGCATCAGCAGCTGCCAGTCGCCTCCGTTGGTGCGGATCGTGAAGGCGCCGTCGACGCCCTCGCCCGGACCGACCCCGCGTGTCAGCGAGACGCCCACGGCGTGCACCGCCGCCACCGCCCAGGCGTCCCCCGACTGCACGCGGTAGAGCATGCGATCGCCGTCGCTGGTGCCTCGTAGCGTGGCCAGATCGAAGACGTCCACGCCACAGGCGTCGAGCAGCGGCAGCAGCGCTACCTGCGCTACGCCCAGGGCGTCGGGGCGGGGTTGGACGACGAGTCGTTCCTTGACGCGGGCGACGGTGGCCAACAGGCTTCCGCCGCTCGACCCGGCATGGCTAGACGTGAGGTAAGCGATTCCCATGGGCGGCGTTCCTGCCGACCAGCATAGCGGGCGCCCGGCCGTTCGCGGCAACGGTTGCCGCATTCCGTCGCCCGAGGCGCGCCAGGCATCCCGCGGGCCGCCGCGAAGCGGTCCCGGAGGAGCGGCGCCGTCAGGCGCCGGCCGGGTTGTCCATCGCGGCCCTCATGCCGCCGAACGCGCTCGGCTTTCGCTCACGGCTCGCCTTCCAGATCGGGCTCGAGCTCCGCTGCTGCGGCTCCGAGGTGCTGGATCTCCTCGATGAAGCGGTCGACCGAATCGAAGTCGCGGTAGACGCTCAGGAAGCGGATGTAGGCCACGTCGTCGAGGTCGCGCAGGAACTGCAGGGTGCGGCGGCCGATCTCGTCCGACGCGATCTCCGGCGCTTGCACCTCGTCCTCGAAGCTGTACGCGAACTCGCGCAGCTGCTTCTCGGTCACCGGCCGCTTGTTGCAGGCGATGCGGAGCTTGTCCAGAAGCTTGTCGGGATTGAAGGCCTCGTGTCGACCCGAGCGCTTGCGCACCATCAGGGCCTCGAACTGGGCGCGCTCGTAGGTGGTGAAGCGCCGGTGGCAGACCGCGCACTCTCGCCGGCGCCGGATGGCCGCTCCCTCGTCCGAGGGGCGCGAGTTGATGACCCGGGTGTCTCCCGACGAGCAGTAGGGGCACTTCATGACGTCCTCCCCGGCTTGGGGCCCGTCCCCTGTGCGGCGCCGCTCATGGCAGGCGGTGGCGAGGCGTGTCGGCCAGGTCGCCCTCGAGATCGGACGCGTCCTCGTCGACCAGGTGCCGGCGCAGGGCGGGCGTCCCTTGCAGGCGTTCGAAGGGCTCCTGCTCGAACTCGTCGAGCACGATGTCCTGCTCGCTCTCCTCCTCGCCCGCGTCGGCCTCCTCGTAGAGGCTCGCCTCCAGGTCGTCCTGGCGGATGCGATCATCGAGTGCAGCGCGGACCTCGGGCAACAGCGTCTCGGTGACCCGCGGGGGTGGCGGCAGCTCCACGAATACCTCCTGGCCGGAGATGCCGAGCGCGGAGGACGACCCCAGGAAGCGGACGCTGCGGACCAGCGCCGCGTCGTGCCGCGGGTCGGCGGCATCGCGCGAGGGCACCACCAGGTTGGCGCGTGGCGCCTCGTAGCGCCGCGAGAAGCTCGTCGTCAGCCGGGAGAGCGCCCCCAGCACGGCCGCCATCTGCGGTTGACGGTTGCCGGGGGGCGCGATGACCACGACCCAACCACCGTCGAGCAACCGTGCCGCTGTCTTGAGCGTCAGGTAGGCGCTGCGCAGGTCCTCCGCCACCAGCTCGGCGAACTCCCCCTCGCCCAGGTCCTCGAAAGCGGTGTGGCTCACCTGGCTGGAGACATGCACCACGCCTCCAAGCGCACCGAAGATCTCGAACACCTTGTGGAAGGCCCCCAGCACGTCCATCTGCGTGGTCATGTCGGCCTGGATCGGGATGGCCTGACCGCCCAGCTCCTCGATCTCGGCCGCCGTCTTCGCCGCCAGATCGACGTCGCGATCCGCGCAGACGACATCGTAGTCGGACTGGCCGTAGGCAAGGGCCACGGCCCGCCCGAAGCCCTGGCCCACGTTCGTGACCAGGACGACCCGGGCTGGTTCCATGCCCACCAGGATACGACGATGCGCGCGCCGGCATCCAGCGTCGCCGCGACGCTAACCCCTCCTGACGTGAAGCCCTCCTGTGAAGCCTTTTATGACCGTTCGCATCATGGCCGGGGTACAACCTAGGCGAACCCCCGGTCAGTGCAGCGCGACGACCCATCCGTGGGGCTCGTAGCGCGGCGAGGGAGAGGAAGGCATGCTGGGACGCAGCAGCAAGAAACGCAATCAGCAGACGACGGCCAGCGAGCCGTTCACGTACATTCACCGTGGCACCACCCTCGTCGGCGATCTGGAAGCCAGCGGGCGGGTGCGGGTGCACGGGACGGTCCAGGGCAACGTCAAGGTCAGCGGCGTGCTCGAAGTCGCCGAGGCCGGCGTCATCGAGGGGGAGCGCGTCGAGGCCGACGAGGTGAAGATCCTCGGCAAGGTGCGTGCCAACGTCGATGCCAAGGGCAAGATCGAGATCTGGAAGGACGGTCTGCTCGAGGGCAACGTGCGGGCCGCCGCGCTCGACATCGAAGAGGGCGCCTCGTTCACCGGCCGGAGCGAGATGACGGCGGGGCAGCGGTCGGCCCCGAGGCTCCCGGAGAGCGCCTCGCCATCGAGACCGGCGAACCTGAGCGGCGAGGCTGCCGCCACGCTCGGCTCCCAGGAGGCGGGCCGCGACGGGTCCGCTGAAGCGCCCGAGGCGCCGGAGGACGAGGGGGCGCCCAAGGAGGAGGAACGCGCCGGAGACTGAGGACGCCCGTCCGGGACGCCTTGAAGCGGCAGCGCGGTCGGCTGCTACAATGGCTCGTGCTTTCCGTGGCGGTCAGGCGACACTCTGTGCCCGAGACAGCGAGGAGGCCGCATGGCGCTTGAACGGTGGTTCCGGAGGAACCGGCCCACACGCAAGGAGGACGACAACGCGCCGGCCGGCCTGTGGCTGAAGTGTGAGGCCTGTAGCGCCCAGATCTATCGTAAAGACCTCGTCGCCAACGCGTACGTGTGCCCTGAGTGCGATCACCACTACCGGATGCCGGTGGAGGCCAGGGTCGAGTTGCTGGCCGATGCCGGCACCTTCGAACCGTGGTCCGGCGGGATCCGAGCGGAGGATCCGCTGGCTTTCGTGGACACCCAGGCCTACCCGGAGCGGCTGGAGAAGAACCAGCAGAAGCACGGCCGGCCCGACGCCATCGTCACGGGCGGAGCGCTGCTCGACGGCGAGCCGATCGGTCTGATCGTGATGGACTTCTTCTTCATGGGTGGCTCCATGGGCTCCGTGGTCGGCGAGGAGATCGCCCGGGCCGCGGAGCGCGCCGCGGCGGAGGACCGAGCCTTCGTGGCGGTGACGGCGTCGGGCGGGGCCCGCATGCAGGAGGGCGCGTTGTCGCTGATGCAGATGGCCAAGACGACGGTGGCCCTCGAGGAGCTGTCGCGGAGGCGCCTGCCCTACGTGAGCGTGCTCACCGACCCGACCACGGGCGGCGTGACGGCCAGCTTCGCGACCCTGGGCGACGTGATCTTCGCCGAACCCGGCGCGCTCATCTCGTTCGCCGGGCCGCGGGTCATCCAGCAGACCATCAAGCAGGAGCTCCCCGAGGGCTTCCAGCGCTCCGAGTTCCTGCTCGAGAAGGGCATGGTCGACGATGTCGTGTCGCGCAAAGCGCTCAAGGGACATCTCGCGCTCACGCTTAGGTTGCTGCGCGCAGGCCGTCGCGAGCGCGGCTCCGAGCCGGAGGTGACGCGTGCCGCTGCCGTTTGAGAAGCCCATCGAGGACCTCGAGACCAAGATCGAGGAGATGCGCGCCTACGCTTCCGAACAGGGCATCGAGCTGGCCGACGAGATCGGGTTGCTGCAGCAGCGTTTGGAGCGCCTGAAGCGCGATACCTTCGACAACCTGACCCGTTGGCAGCGGGTCCAGGTGGCGCGTGCGGCCGGTCGCCCGACGGCCATGGACTACCTCCAGGGCGCCTTCGATGGCTTCACCGAGCTCCACGGCGACCGGACCCTCGGCGACGACCCCGCCATCGTTGCGGGCCTGGCGCGGCTCGGCGAGCGGAGCCTGGTGGTGATCGGCCAGCAGAAGGGGCGGGACACCAAGGAGAACATCCACCGCAATTTCGGCATGTCGCACCCCAGCGGCTACCGCAAGGCCATGCGCATGTTCGATCTGGCGGACAAGTTCGGCCTGCCCGTCGTCACCCTGATCGACACGCCGGGTGCCTACCCTGGCATCGCGGCCGAGGAGCAGGGGCAGGCGTGGGTCATCGCCGAGAGCATCCGGCGTATGAGCCGTCTGACGGTGCCTGCGGTCAGCGTGGTGATCGGCGAGGGCGGTTCCGGAGGTGCGCTCGCGGTCGGGGTCGCCAACCGCGTCCTGATCCTGGAGAACGCCATCTACTCGGTGATCAGCCCGGAGTCCTGCGCCGCGATTCTGTGGCGCGACGCCGGGGAGGCCGAGAAGGCGGCAGAGGCCCTCAAGCTCACCGCCTACGACCTGCTGGAGCTGGGCGTGGTGGACCGCGTGATCGACGAGCCGATCGGCGGGGCGCACAAGGGCCGCGAGGAGACCATCCGGCGGGTGCGCGAGGCGGTGCTCGAGGAGATCGCTGGATTGCGTTCGATGTCGCCGGACGCCCTGCAGGAGCAGCGCCGGTCCCGCTTCCGCGATCTCGGCCGCTTCCGCGACGCCGCCTGAACGACGCCGCCTGAACAACGGTTCCTGAACAACGGTTCCTGAACAGCTGCGCCCGAGCGACGGGAGCTGTGGCCGGCTCGATCGAGGACCGATCCCGACCACCTTTCGGGCCTGGCGACGGGGCCGGCCTGCGCGGTGCGGAGCCTGCAGCTGCCTGGGCTCAGCCGGTGGCGGCCCTCAGCGCTGCGATGTTCTCGGCGACCGAGCCGTCCCCGCCGAACACGGCGCTTCCCGCCACGAGGATCTCCGCTCCGGCAGCCCGCACCCGTGCAGCGGTGTCGGGCGCGATACCGCCGTCGACCTCGATCACGCAGTCGGGTTTCACGGCGTCGCGCAGCTCCGCGGCGGCGGCGATGCGATCGACGCTGCGTGGGATGAAGGCCTGACCGCCGAAGCCGGGGTTCACCGTCATCAGGAGCACGGCATCGAGGTAGGGCAGCGCCTCCTCCAGGACGGTGAGCGGGGTCAGTGGGTTGAGGGCGAGTCCGACACGCACCCCGCCCTCGCGCACCTGCTGCAGCAGGCGGTGCAGGTGGGGGGTGACCTCGGCATGGACGTGGAGGACGTCGGCCCCCGCCTCGACGAAGGCTTCGATGTAGCGCTCCGGGTTCTGGATCATGAGGTGCACGTCGAGCGTGAGCGAAGTAACGCGGTGCACCGCGGAGACCACTGCCGGTCCGAACGTGATGTTGGGAACGAAATGACCGTCCATCACGTCGAGATGGATCAGGTCGGCGCCCGCCGCCTCGGCACGGCGTACGGCGCCGCCGAGGTCGGCGAAGTCGGCGGCCAGGATGGAGGGCGCGATGCGGACGGTGTTCACGCCGCGGAGTATAGCAGGGGGGCGTCAGCGTGCCGGAGGGCGACCCGCCCTCCGGCACGACGTCGCCGGACCGCGAACCTCAGGCGACGGAGCCGACGGGTTCGAGCACCGCGCGGATCGAACGTTCCAGGATCTCGAGCCCCTCGTCGAGTTCCGCGTCGCTGAGGCGCAGCGGCGGCAGCAGCCGGATGACGTTGCCGTAGGTGCCGGTCGAGAGCAGCATGAGTCCCTGCTCGCGCGCCTGCGCCACCACCGCCGACACCGCGGCGGCGTTCGGCTCCTTGCTGCCCGGCTCGATGAATTCGATGCCGATCATGGCGCCGCGGCCGCGAACGTCGCCGATCTGCGCGAATTCGCGCTGCAGCTTCGCCAGACGCTCGCCGGCACGCTGTCCGATGACGCGGGCACGTTCCAAGAGGCCCTCCTCCTCCAGCACATCGAGGGTGGCCAGCGCCGCGGCGCAACTCACTGGGTTGCCGCCGAAGGTGGAGCCGAGCATGCCGGGCTCGATCGCGTCCATGATGCTGGCCTTGCCGATGACCGCGGAGAGCGGGAAGCCCGAGGAGAGCGCCTTGGCGCTCGTCACCAGGTCGGGCTCGAGCCCGTAGGCGTCCACGGCCCAGAAATCGCCCGTGCGGCCGATGCCCGCCTGCACTTCATCGTCGATCCAGAGCGCACCGATCTCGTCGGCGTAAGCGCGCAGGCCGGCCAGGAAGCTGCGGGGCGCCGGGATGAAGCCTCCCTCGCCCGCCACCGGCTCGATGATGAACGCGGCCACTTCGCTCTGGCCGATGGTCGTCTTGACCTGGTCGCGCAGCGCACGCAAGCTGCGCTCGCCGACCTCCTCGGCATCCTCGAGCCCCCAGGGGTTGCGGTAGGCGTAGGGGTAGGCCGCGCGGTACACCTCGCTGGCCCGGGGCGCGAAGTGCGCCTTGTAGGGGTTGGCCTTGGCCGTGAGCGACATCGCCATGTAGGTACGCCCGTGGAAGGCGTGCGTGAACGCCACGATGCCGGCGCGGCCGGTGTAGGCGCGCGCGATCTTCACCGCGTTCTCCACCGCCTCGGCGCCGGAGTTCACCAGGAACGTCTTCTTGGGGCTGTCGCCCGGCGCGAGCGCGTTGAGGCGCTCGGCAAGGGCGATGTAGCTCTCGTGCATGGCGACGGCGAAGCACAGGTGCTGGAACGACGCTGCCTGCTCCTGCACCGCACGGATGACGCGCGGGTGGGAATGCCCGACGTTCATCACCGCGATACCGACCGAGAAGTCGAGGTAGCGGTTGCCGTCAGCGTCCCACACGTATGCGCCCTCGGCGCGGGTAGGGTAGAAGGGGTGGGTGCTGTAGGCCGCGGGCGCGACGGCGTCCCGTCGACGTTGGGCGAGGCTGGCGTTGCTCATGGGCGTCCTCCTTCGAGCGGGGGCTTGCAATCGTAAGCATCCTAGACAGACCGCCTACGAAGCAGAACCAAAACGCGTGCCTCACCGTAAGAACCGAGGCGCGTGGTGAATATCCCTCCTGCATGGTATCACCCGCCCACGACGCCGTGAACCCCGTCGGAGGCGTCGTCGGATGACAGCGTGGCGGGGCCGCCGGCGTAGCATGGGGAGCGTGAGCGCGCCCCTCGTCGAGGCCGTCGTGCGGCCGCTGGACGCATCTTGCCGCCGTCGTGCTGCCGCCTGGGCCGAACGGCTGGCGCTACCCCTCGCCGCGACGGGTCCTCCCGTCGATGGCGTCGTCCTCGAGGTCGGGCCGGAGGGGCTGGCGCTGCGCCTGGCGGAGGGTCCGCGGGTCAGGGTGGCGCCGCGCACCCTGACGCGGCGCAGGAGCGGGGGCCGGGACCTGCTGCTGCGTGCCGTGGGCCGTCTGGAAGACGGGGATCTCGTGGTCGATGCCACCGCCGGCCTGGGCGCCGACGCGTTCCACCTCGCCGCCCAGGGTATGCGCGTGCACATGCTCGAACGCCAGCCGTTGGTCGCCGCCTTGCTGGAGGACGCCCTGCAGCGCGCCGCCGCGGGGCACGAAGGGGAGGACGCACGGCAGGCGGCGGCGCGCCTGTCCCTGGCCGGCGGCGACGCCCGGGTACGCCTCGTCGCGATCGATCCGCCCCCTGCCGTGGTGTTGCTCGATCCCATGTACCCTGACGCGGGCAAGCGTGCGCTGCCCAACAAGGGCATGGCGCTGTTCCGGACGCTTGTCGGCGACGACGCCGATGCCGCGGAGCTGCTCCTCGTGGCGCTGCGGGTGGCGCGCAGGCGTGTGGCCGTGAAGCGCCCGCGCCGCGCCGCGCCGCTCGGAGAAGCATCGGGCGCGCCCGCTCCCAGTGGGAGCGTGATGGGTACCACCACGCGCTACGACCTGTACGCGCCGCGCCCGCCTGCGACCTAGACTGGGAGCCGTCGACGCCGGGCGCCCCTGCCTCGCGTTCGAGGGGCCGGGCGATGCGCGTTGGAGAGCGAGGATACGGTGACGAGCGACAAGACGGAGCAAACGACGACGGAACCCAGCACGGTGGAGCGCGTGGCGGTCCTCGGAGCCGGCACGATGGGCGGAGGGATCGCCACTCTGCTGGTGGCGAGCGGTTTGCATGTGGCGCTGTACGACGTGGCCCAGGAGGCCCGGGAGCGCGCCGCGGAGCGCGTCGCCAGACGCAACGAGGCCGAGGCCGCGCGCGCCCGCCTGCGCCTCACCGGCGACCTGCCTGAGGCCGTGTTCGACGCGGACCTGGTCATCGAGGCGGCGCCCGAGCAACTCGAGTTGAAGCGACGACTCTTCGGCGAGCTGGGTCGCCACGCGCCGACGCGCGCGGTGCTCGCCACCAACACCAGCGAGTTGTCGGTGACGGCCATCGCGGCGGCGACGACGCGCCCGGAGCGCGTGATCGGGATGCACTGGTTCAACCCTCCCGAGCGCATGGCGCTGGTGGAGATCGTCCGGGCTGTGCAGACCTCCGAGGCCACGCTCGCCACCACCCGGGCGCTCGCCGAACGGTGCGGCAAGACCACCGTCACCGTGGCCGATCGTCAGGGTTTCGTCACGACCCGTGCCGTCGCCGCCCTGCTGCTCGAAGGGGTGAGGATGTTGGAGGAGGGGGTCGCCAGCGCCGAGGACATCGACGCCGCGGTACGGCTCGGCCTCAACCATCCCATGGGCCCGTTGGAGCTTTCGGACTACATCGGGCTGGACACCATGCTCTATATCGCAGAGTCCATGACCGACGCCATGGGCGAGCGCTTCCGGCCGCCCCAGCAGCTGCGGAAGCTGGTGGAGGCAGGCCACCTGGGCCGCAAGAGCGGGCGGGGCTTCTACGATTACCGCGAGGACGACTGAGCCCGCGCCGCGGCGCCGGAGCACAGCACGGGAATCGCCTCCCGAACGGGAGGCGATGCTGGCTGGCCCACAGGGATTCGAACCCCGACCGACCGGACCAAAACCGGTTGTCCTGCCATTAGACGATGGGCCAACGGGGTGGACGGCGCCGACCCGAAGGGTCGGGACAGGCAGAGTGTATCCGCGGTCCCGTCGAAGTGTCAACCAGACACGTCGTGGACGCAGCTTCATGTCGTTCGCGGGATGCGTTGCCGGGGTGGAAAGAAAATGGCTGGCCCACAGGGATTCGAACCCCGACCGACCGGACCAGAACCGGTTGTCCTGCCATTAGACGATGGGCCAGCGAGGACGAACACGAGTGTATGGAAAGGCCGGGGCCCCCGTCAAGGGTCATCGAGTCGGCGCCCCCTTGTCGTCGACGCCCCGGAGGCTGGTAGGGTATACTCTCGACGCTCCGAGGCCGGGCGGCCCGGCCGTGCGCGCGGGCCGGCCCGTCGGTGAGACCCGTGGAGAGGTGCCGGAGTGGTTGATCGGGACGGTCTCGAAAACCGTTGTGTGGCTTTGCTGCACCGTGGGTTCGAATCCCACCCTCTCCGCCAAGCCGGCCGCTCCCTCAGGGGGCGGCCGTTTCATGCAGGACCCCCTCGGACAGGAGTGAGCCATGCCCGTCACCGTCGTCGACCACCCGCTGATCCAGCACAAGCTTTCCATCCTGCGCGACCGCGAGACCACCGTGCGCGACTTCCGGGAGCTGTGCACCGAGATCACCATGCTGATGGCGTTCGAGGCGATGCGCGACCTTCCACTCGAGGACGCCGTGGTGCAGACGCCGGTGGCCCCCGCGCGGGTCAAGCGCCTGTCCGGCAAGAAGCTGGCGCTGGTCGGCATCCTGCGCGCGGGACTGGTGATGGTCGACGGCATCCTCGGGCTGGTGCCCAACGCGCGCGTCGGGCACATCGGCCTCTACCGCGACCCGGAGACGCTCCAGCCGGTGGAGTACTACACCAAGTTGCCGGGCGACATCGCCGACCGCCAGGTGTTCCTGCTCGACCCCATGCTTGCGACGGGGGGGAGCGCAGCCAGGGCGGTCGACGTGCTGGAGGCCCACGGCGCCAAGTCGGTCAAGCTGCTGTGCATCATCGGGGCTCCCGAAGGGATCGATGTGGTCCAGAAGGCCCATCCGGACCTCGACATCATCCTGGCGGCGCGTGACGAACACCTCGACGAGCACGGCTACATCGTGCCCGGATTGGGAGACGCCGGCGACCGCATCTACGGCACCCGGTGAGCGGCGCGGGCGCGTGCCTGCGGGCGCGCGGACCACGACTCCGGAGCCGGATGGCCGGGGCCGGCGCTGCGCACGGATCCGTCACACAGCGGCCTAGAATGGTCTTGTGAGTCCCTCGCTCACCGCGTCCCTGCCGGGCGCCTCCATCGCGTTCGTGACGGCGCTGGTCACGGTCGGGCTGTTCGTCCCGCGGCTCCGGCGCTTCGCGCTGCGCATCGACGCCGTGCAAGAGGGCGGCGGGGTTCACGGGCGCGGCCGGCGCCTGCACGACGGTGCCATCCCCAACATCGGCGGCATCGCCATCCTCGGTGGCTTCTTGATGGCGCTCCTGGTGGGTAGCCTGGTGGCGCCCGACCTGATCGACCCGTTCCGCGTGCAACTCCTCGCCATCGCCCTCGGCGCCGCGCTGATGGCGCTGGTGGGTTTCATCGACGACATGTGGGAGGTGCCGCCCGTCATGAGGCTGGCGTCGCAATTCGTGGCTGCCGGCATCCTGGTCGTGAACGGGGTGAGCATCGGCTTCGTGACCAACTACTTCGGTCCCACCAGTTACGTCTTCATCCCGGAGCTGGCGACCGTGCTGGTCACGCTCCTATGGGTGGTCGGGTTCACCAACGCCTTCAACTTCATCGATGGCCTGGACGGGCTGTCGTCGGGCATCGCCGCCATCTCCAGCATGAGCCTGCTGGCGGTGGCGCTGCAGTTCCCCGATCGCGGCGCGGCCGTCTTGCTGCTGGCGTCGCTGGCGGGGGCCGCGCTCGGGTTCCTGCGCCACAACTTCAGCCCCGCGAAGATCATCATGGGCGACTCCGGCGCCTACCTGCTGGGGTACGTCCTCGCTGCCGTGAGCGTTCTTGGAGCCCTCAAGGTGACGGCCGCGGTGACGGTGGTGGCGCCGATCCTGGTGCTGGCGCTGCCCGTGGTCAACATCACCCAGGTGACCTTCCGGCGACTGCGCCGCGGCGCCAGCCCCGCCGAGGCCTCCAACGACCACATCCACGACCTGCTGCGCGCCCGCTCCGGATCCAACCGCGGCACCGTCATCGCGTTGTGGGTGGCGACGCTGGGGCTCGGTCTGGTCGGCATGACGATCTCCGACACCCCGCCGGCGCTGACGCTGTTCACCCTGTTGCTGACGGTGGTGATGATCGCCGGCGTGTCGGTCTTGCGTCTGGCCGAGGTGCGCCGGGAGCGGCGGGAGTCGGTGTCGTGAGCGCCGCCGCGGGGGCCGCAGGGGAGGCCGCGCGCGTGTGCGTGGCGTTCGGCACCCGGCCGGAAGCGAACAAGATGGCACCCGTGGTGCGCGCCCTCCAGGAAGCTCCGGAGCTGCGAGCGGTGACCCTCGTGACCGGGCAGCACCGAGAGCAGCTCGACGCCTCGCTCCGCATCTTCGGGATCGTTCCCGACGCCGACCTGGCGGTGATGACCGAGCGCCAGACGCTGCCGGAGCTCACCGCACGCATCGTGCCCGCTGCCGCCCGCACGCTGCGGGAGCTGGCCCCCGACTACGTCCTGGTCCACGGCGACACCCTGACCACCTTCGCAGTGGCGCTGGCGGCGTTCTTCGAGGGCATGCGCGTCGCCCATGTCGAGGCCGGGCTGCGTTCGCACGACCTGGCCCAGCCCTTCCCGGAGGAGGCCAATCGGCGCCTGACCGATGTCGTGACCGACCTGGACCTGCCGCCCACCGCGCTTGCCAAGCGCAACCTGCTGGCCGAGGGCAAGCAGGAGGAGGCCATGGTTGTCACCGGCAACACCGCGGTGGACGCGGTCGTGCAGGCGAGCCGCCAGGCGCGGTTGCCGCGGGCGCTGCCGGCGGGTCCGGTGGTCGCCATCACCATGCATCGTCGCGAGAACCTGTCGGTCATGGCGGAGCTGGCCGGTGCGCTGGCGCGGGTGGCCCGCGCTCACCCCGACCGGACCTTCGTCTACCCGGTCCACCTCAATCCCGCCGTGCGCGAAGCGATCACGCCCGCCCTGGCCGGACTGGACAACGTGCTGCTGGAGGAACCCTGGGACTATCTCGGGATGCTCGCGCTTCTCCGCCGCAGCGAGCTCATCGTGACCGACTCCGGCGGTATCCAGGAGGAGGGAGCCGCGTTGGGTGTGCCCGTCGCGGTGTTGCGCAACGTCACCGAGCGTCCGGAGGGCGTGGAGGCGGGGGTGCTCAGGCTGCTCGGAAACGACCCGTCGGTGGTCGAGTCCGGCCTCGACGCGCTCCTCGCCGAGCCGGCGGCACTGGAGGCCATGCGCAGGGCCCCCAACCCGTACGGCGACGGTCGTGCCGGCGTCCGTGTGGCGCAGGCGGTGGCGTGGCGTCTGGGTCTCGGCCCGCGCCCCCGCGACTGGCAGGGGCCGGATGGCGCCGACACGGGTCGATCGGCGGAGGCGTCGTCCGACGGCAGGCCCGCCGGCGAGGCGGCCGCAGGTGGCTGACGGCCCGCGTCCGACCGCGGGTGACGTCCGGCCCGAAGACGCTCGGGCGGGGCCGCTCCCTCACGAGGACGCGGCCGCCGCAGCGCGTGGCGTCTCGTGGGCCTTCGAGCAGCATCGCCTCGCCTTCGGTCGCCCCGTTCCCGGCGCGGAGCGCGAGGGGGACGTCTGGATGCTGCGGTGGCGGGCGACCGCCCTGATGGGGATCGTGAACGTCACGCCCGACAGCTTCAGCGACGGCGGCCGCTTCGCCGGCGATGCCGTGGCCGCGATGGATGCCGGTCTGGAGCTGTGGCGCCAGGGGTCCGCCTTCGTCGACGTCGGCGGGGAGTCGAGCCGGCCCGGTGCCGAGAGCGTCCCGGAGGTCGAGGAGTTGCGACGCGTGCTACCGGTCGTCGCGGGCCTGGCGGAGCGTGGCGTGCGTGTCAGCATCGACACCGTCAAGCCGGGCGTCGCTCGCGAAGCGGTGAAGGCGGGCGCCTGCCTCGTCAACGATATCCGGGGGCTCGCGAGTCCCGCGATGCGCGCGGTGTGCGCCGACGCCGGCGTGCCCGCCGTGGTCATGCACATGCAGGGGGAGCCCCGAACCATGCAGCACTCGCCGCGTTACCGCGACGTGGTCGGCGAGGTCGAGCGCGTGCTGCTGGAACGCGCCCGCCTGGCACGGGCGGAGGGTGTGCCGTCGGTGCTTGTCGATCCCGGCATCGGGTTCGGCAAGACCGTGGAGCACAACCTTTCCCTGCTTGCATCGACGCGGCGGCTCGCCGACCATGGCCTGCCGCTGCTTGTGGGCGCCTCCCGCAAGCGCATGATCGCCCTTCTGGCCGCCCTCGACGGCGACCCGATGGAGCCCGATCGGAGGCTTCCGGGCAGTCTGGCGCTGCACCTCTACGCGGCCGAGCGCGGCGCCGCCGTGCTGCGCGTGCACGACGTGGCGGAGCACCGCCAGGCCCTGACGGTGCTGACCGCCCTCGAGGAAGCGGCTGCGGCCGTGCCGGGGGTGGGCGGTGGATAGGATCGTGCTGCAGGGATTGGAGTTCCACGGCTACCACGGTGTCTTCGAGGAGGAATCGAAGATGGGCGCGCGCTTCGTGGTCGACGTAGAGCTGAGCCTCAGCCTCCCCGAGCGCGACAGTCTGCGGCAGACCGTCGACTACAGTCGCGTCTACGGCCTGGTCCGGCGCGAGGTGACGGAGAAGCGCTACAAGCTCATCGAGGCGTTGGCGGCGCAGATCGCGGGCGCCCTCCTGGCGTCGGAGACCCGCGTGCAGAGCGTCGTGGTGCGGGTGCACAAGCCCCACGCCCCGCTTCCCGGGGTGGTGCGCGACGTGTTCGCCGAGGTCCGGCGCGAGCGCGCCTGAGGCGGGCTTGACCGTGCTTCCCGACACGCCGGCGCTGGTTGCGCTGGGTAGCAACCTCGACGATCCCCTCGATCAGCTCCGGCGCGCCGCCCGGGCCCTGCAGGGCCTGGGCGGGACCGCACTGTTCTCGCCGCTCTACCGCACCACGCCGGTCGGGGGACCTGCTGGTCAGCCAGACTTCCTCAACGGCGTGGCACTGCTCGAGCCGCTGCCCCCCTGGTCCCAGCCCGACGCGCTGCTCGAGGCCCTGCTGGCGATCGAGCGTGGCCAGGGCCGCCGTCGGCGCGAGCGCTGGGGCCCGCGCACGCTCGACCTGGACCTGTTGGCACTGGGCTCCCGCACGCTCGAGACGCCCCACCTCACCTTGCCCCACCCCCGCATGATGGATCGCGCGTTCGTGCTGGCACCGTTGTGCGAGCTACTGCCGGGATGGCGCCACCCCGTCACCGGCGAGGATGCCTGCGCCGCGCTGAAGCGCGTCGGACTCTCCGGCGTCGAGCGCACCCGGCTGGCGTGGAGCCCACGGTAGACTGGGCCCCCGATGCGCCTGTTCGCCATCGCCGACCCTCACCTGTCCCGCGCCGATCCGAAGCCGATGACGATCTTCGGTGAGACCTGGCAAGGTCATCCCGACGCCTTCTTCGACGGCTGGCGCAGCGTCGTGGAGGACGATGACCTGGTCCTGGTACCGGGCGACCTGTCCTGGGCGATGCGGTTCGAGGACGCGCTGATCGATCTGAGCGACATCGCGGCGTTGCCCGGACGCAAGGTGATCCTGCGCGGGAACCACGACTACTGGTGGCCCTCGATCTCCAAGCTACGACGGGGCCTTCCGCCCGGCATGCACGCGGTGCAGAACGACGCCGTAGCGCTGGATGGGGTGGTGGTCGCGGGAACGCGCGGCTGGGTGTGCCCCGGAAGCCGCGGCTTCACGGAACAGGACGAGAAGATCTACCGCAGGGAGATCGAGCGGCTGGCCCTGTCGTTGCGAGCCGCGGAACAACTCGAGGGCGACTACCGGGTGGTGATGCTCCACTTCCCGCCCACCAACCCGCGACTCGAGCCCTCGGAGTTCACCCGCCTGCTGCTCGACGCGGCGCCCGATGCGCTGGTATTCGGCCACGTCCACGGCGAGCCGGAGGGAGTGCTAGAGCGCCTCGACGCGATCGACGTGCATTTCGTCGCCGCCGACGCGCTGCGCTTCGTGCCGCGCTTGATCCATGACTTCGGTTCCGAGAATCGCGTCGAGGCGCCGGTGTCGGTCGCCCGCACCGGACGCTAGCGCGCCTCTACAGGAGAGACTGCGTCCCCCCCGTGACTGGAGCGGGTCAGGCGCTGGGATGCCCGCCGGCACCGCCGGCGCTGCGGGTGTCGTCGACCGCTCCCGGCAGGGGGCGGGTGTCGGCGTCGGCGCTGAGCGGGTGGTAGTGGGTGATGCCGTCCTGGCCCCTCTCCCACGTCAGGCAAACCACTTCGGCGCCGAGCTGGCTGGGAAAGTCCACCAGGCCCTCCTGGACGTCGCGAACCTGCACGCCCAAGCGGTCGAGCTCCGCTTTGCTGGTGTGGATGACGTCGAGCAGGAAGGTAACCTCGCGGGCCAGGTTGGCGGACTCCACAGAGGGTCCGGCAAGCTCCGAGTTCGCCTCGCGCAATCGGGCGAGATCGGTCGCCGCGCCCTGCAGCTCCCCGAGATGCTCGTCCACCACTGGGAGGAGGCGGGTCGCTTCGTTGAGGGTGAATAGGCGGTACATGGACTCCTCCTCTCGCCCTTCTCAAGGATACTCTCTACGGGGCCTCTGCGCCTGTACCCATTCATACAAAACTTGAGCGTCCTACGCTAAAGGCAAGCGTCCCGCTCACGGTTCCGAGCCGCGCCCGACGCTCTGGTAGACTTTCCCGGGGCTCAGGTGCCGCGCGCCGGGCTCGAGGTCCCGGTGCGGGAGCACCGGGGCGCTCGGAGGGAGTCATGCACGAAGTCAGCGTCCTCGTCGTCAACGCGGGGAGCTCCAGCCTCAAGGTCAAGCTCTTCCCGGCCGGAGATTCCGTCCTGGTGGAGCGGATCGGCGGCGACAGCAACATCGTCGCGAGCTTCGGCTCGGCGCGCTCCGAGCCGATCGCTCGGCACGACGAGGCCCTGCGGAGGGCGCTGGAGCTGCTGGACGCGCGCGTCCCGCCCGGCGGCATCCGGCGCCGTGGGGCACCGCGTGGTGCACGGAGGGATGCGTTTCTCGCGGCCCGTGCTCATCGACGCGGCCGTCGAAAGGATCGTGGGCGAGCTGTCGAGCCTGGCTCCGCTCCACAATCCCGCCAACCTCGAGGGCATCCGGGCGGCGCGAGCGCTGCTGCCCGACGTGCCGCATGTGGCGGTGTTCGACACCGCGTTCCATTCCGGTATGCCGGCACGCGCCTTCCTCTTCGGCCTCCCCATCGGCCTCTACCGGGAGCGACGCATCCGGCGCTACGGCTTCCACGGCACCAGTCACGATTTCGTGACCGATCACGCCGCGGCGCTGCTCGGGCGCCCGCGTGAAGCGCTCAAACTGGTTTCGCTGCACCTGGGGAACGGCGCCAGCGCGGCGGCCGTGGCCGGAGGCCGCAGCATCGACACCAGCATGGGCTTCACCCCGCTGGACGGGCTGCTGATGGGCACGCGCAGCGGCACGTTGGATCCCGGCGTGCTGCTCCACCTGTTGCGCGGTGGCATGGACCTCGACGACCTCGACCGGCTGCTCAACCGTGAATCGGGCCTCCTCGGCCTGTCGGGCGTGTCCAACGACATGCGCGACGTACGAGCCGCGGCGGAAGGCGGAGACCCGGACGCGCGCGGAGCGCTGGAAGTGTTCGCCTACCGCATCACCAAGACCGTGGGCGCGTACGCAGCCGCCATGGGCGGCCTCGACGCCATCGTCTTCACCGGTGGGATCGGCGAGAACGACGCGCGCATGCGGCAGGAGAGCATGGCCGGCCTGGGCTTCCTGGGCGTTCGTCTGGACGAGGGTCGCAACGCCGGCCACGCCGAGCGCATCTCGGCTGACGACGCTTCGGTGGCGGTGCTGGTGGTGCCGACCGACGAGGAACGCATGATCGCCCGCGCGACCGCCGAGCTGGCCGGTCTCGGGCAGCCCGGCGACGACGCCGTGCGGGAGGAGACGACGTGAAGACGCTCGGGCTGGACCTGGGAGGCACCAAGATCGCCGCGGCCGTGGTGAGCGACGGGCGCATTGTCGACGCGACAAGGGTCGAGACCCCACAGACAGGCTTCGCGGACGTGGCCGAGGCGCTCGCCCGGGCCGCGCGTACGTTGTTGGAGCGTGGGCACGAGGAGGTGGCCGCGATCGGTGTGGGGTCGCCGGGCCCGCTGGACTACCGGGCGGGCAAGGTGCTGTTCGCGCCCAACATCGCCGGTATGGAGGACGCGCCCATCGTGGCGGAGCTCGAGCGTCGGTTGGAACGCACCATCGTGCTGGAGAACGACGCCAATGCCGCCGGGCTGGCCGAGCACCTCTACGGCGCCGCCCGGGATCTCGAGTCCAGCCTCTACATGACCATCTCTACCGGCATCGGCGGCGGCCTGTTCATCGGCGACCGGGTCATCCGTGGCGCGCACGGCCTGGCCGGCGAGATCGGCCATATGACGGTGTTGCCCGGCGGGCCGATCGGGGGAGACGGCTTGCTGGGCACGTTGGAGGCGATCGCGGCCGGCCGCTCCATCGCGCGCGATGCAAGCTACGCCTACGGTCGCGAGATGGACACCCGCGAGGTCTTCGAGCGCGCCCAGGCCGGCGAGATGAAGGCGCTCGAGATCGTCGACAACGCCGCCCGTTTCACGGGCATCGGCATCGCCAACCTCGCCAAGATCTTCGATCCAGAGGGGTTCGTCATCGGCGGAGGGATGAGCCAGGTGGGGCCGTTCTACCTCGATCGCATCGGTCGCGCGGCAGCCGCCTATCTTCGGGGCTATCCGGACGCCGACATCCGCATCGCCAAGCTGGGAACCGACGCCGGCGTCATCGGGGCGGCGGCGGTAGCGGCGCAGTCACTGCGGTAGGCCGCACGCTGGCCGCAGCCACGCTGCCGTCGGGAAGAAGAGACCCTGTCAGGTAGACGCTTCCCGTAGGCACGCTCGCGAGTCCCGTGACGATGAGTTGCCGGCCGTCCTCCAGGCGCGCCCGCGCACGGCCCTGCCCGAGAGGCGTCAAGGTCGCCACGAAAGCGGTTGCGGGCGGTGTCGTCGCCGGACAGCACGCCGACAGGACCAGCGTCAGGCCGAGCGTGGCCACGACCCCGGCGAGCGCGTGCCGCGACATCTCAGGGGTGGCCCGGTGCCTCGGTACGGGCACCCGCCTGGTCGGACGCGCCGTCCGAGCCGTGATGCGGGTCCGGTGCGTCGTCACGGAAGTCGGGGTTGGCGCGGATCTCGGCCGCCCGCGGATGCCGGTTGGCATCGACCTCGAGGCGCGCGAAGCGCGGGTCGTTCGCGCGTTCCTTCCAGACCCGCGGCTTCGCCGGAATGCCGAGCCCGACCACGTGCGGGTCGAGATCGTGCGTTGCGAGCGCCAGCGCGCCCAGCATGCTGTCGTCCGACAGCACGGTGCCGGCCAGGACAGTGGCGTGGTACGCGACGCGTACGCCGCGGCCGATGACCGTCTTGCGCAGGGTGACATCGGACTGCTCCAGCAGATCGTGGGTGTGCGAGTACACGTTGGCGTAGTCGCTGAGGCTCGCGCCGTCATGGAGCTCGACCCCGCCGATGTCGTCGACGAAGACATTGCGGTGGATCACCACGTCGTCGCCGGCTTCGATGTTGTAGCCGACCGACACTTCGACGTTCTGGAAGATCTTCAGGTTCCTGCCCGCGCGGGCGAAGATGCGTTGGGCGAGCATGCGCCGGATCGCGACCCCGCTGGCGATCGACTGGCCGAGCGGTGTGGCGTCGAGCGACTTCCACAGCCACAAGAGCGGCTTGACGCGTGCGAAGCGCTCCGCGTCGGTCGCCGCGTAGTGCTCCGCCTCGAAGCGCGCGTTGCGCGGGTCCAGCGCGAAGGCTGCCATCGGAGCGTCCTGTGCCAGCGCGTCGTAGGGGCGTGCATAGAGCTGGCGCGCCAGCGTTTCGCGCACGACGTCGTTGCGGTCCTGCGCCGGATCGTCGAGCCGTTCTGCCAGCGCGCCGATGAAGCTTCGCAGCTGTGCATCGGCGGGTGGATCGAGGGGCCGTTTCTGCAGCCAAGGCATCGCACCTAACGTTAGCCACAAGGCGCCGTCGCCTCGTGTCGGACTCGCTACCCTCGCAGGCCCCATCGCGGCGATCGTCACACCCGGCGCACCCCCACGATCGCGCCCTCGGCCGCGAGGCGAAGGCGGCAGGCAGTCCCGAGCAGCTCCGCTGCACGTTCGGTCAGCGCCTCGGCGGCGGCTTGTTCCGGCCCGGACGCTTCCTCGGCCCTGTGCAACAGCACCGGGCGCGCCTCCAGCGCGATGCCGTGCCCACGCTGCAGCCGCTCCCACACCGCTTCGTAACTCCAGTCCCTCTGGTAGAGGCGCTTGAGCGCCATCAGGGCCGGTCGTCCCCGTACGGCGACCGCGCCGTCCTGCAGTGGCCGGCGCACCCGCACCCTGCTCGGAAGATCCGCGGTGGCCTGGTAGAAGTCGTCGACGGTCTCGTCCAGCATGTAGTGTTGGCGCACCAGCGCCTCGGCGGCGGGACAGGCCTCCTCGACGTCGTCCTCGTCCGGGTCCGTGGGGCTGACTGCCGTGAACAGCTCGTTGAGAAGGGCGGGCAGGTTGTTGAGGCGGTAGAAGCGCTCCTCCACTGCGGGCGGGACCACCACCACCGACCCGACGGGGAGCCCCGCCGCCGACAGTGCCGCCAGATCGGCCACCTCCACATGCTGGGACAGGAGCTCTGGCGGCAGCCGGCGCAGGGGTAGCGGACGGGCGAGGGGAGGGGTCGCTTGCATGGCTCCCATTGTAGGAGCGTGGCCGCCGGCAGGGGGTTGCCAGCACGCCGCCAGACTGTGAAGAAGGCCCTCCGGGACGGCGCTCGGGCCTCACCGGGCCTTCATGGACCATGGTAGACTCCAGCCGTGGTGCAGAACGCTGGAACGCCGAGCGAGGCGCGGGACCAGGCACTCCGCCGCAAGCGCTTCCGACTCATCGCGGTGGCCGCGCTGCTGGTGGTCGTCGGCGTGTTCGCGGTCATCTCGGTGCGCGACTACTTCACGGTCCGCGAGGTGCGGCTCCCCGACGTTGTGGGGATGCCGTACCCGGACGCGGCTCGGGTACTGCGCCAGGCGGGCCTGAAGCCGCAGGCGTTCGTGGAGAACGTGACCGGCGCCGCCAATCAGGCGGTCACCACCCAGGCTCCCGAAGCCGGGACGGTTGTGCGCCAGGACCGCATCATCCACGTGGGAGTCAACAACCCACCGGCCCAGATGCGCGTGCCGAAAATGACCGGGATGAGCGAAAAGGACGCTTTGAAGCAGGCGTCGGAGCTGAGCCTGCCGGTCACCTCGCTGATCTACCAGGCCGACGCGGCCGACGCCGGCACCGTGATCGCTCAGGAGCCGGGCGGCGGGAGTGAGCTCGGTGCCGACGGGAAGCTTGCGCTCACCGTCAGCACGGGCCCGGCCCGCCAGCCGCTGAGCGTGCCCGACGTCAAGGGAATGGACCATGCGGCTGCCGTCGCCAAGCTCAAGGCGGCGGGCTTCACCGAGGTCGAAGCCCTGCCGGGCGGCGTCAGCTTCGACAAGGTCGGCGCGGTCACGAGCACCCGACCGAAGGCTGGCTCGACCGTCCCGCCGGGGACCCCGGTGGCGGTCTTCTACGCACTCTCCGGACGCGCCATCGTCGAGGTGCCCAACGTCTCCGGCATGCCGTTGTGGCGTGCCCAGCTCGCCCTGGAAGCGGCCCAGCTCCGGATCGGGCATGTCGACTACGTGCAGCAGACCGACAAGCCGCAGGGCGTGATGAAGGTGGCGCCGTCGGGCTACACCCTGCCCGGCACGCCGCTGCAGGTCACCGTCAACGGCACCCCGAGCGCCAACCCACTGCAGACGGGCGGCGCTGGCAACGGAGGCTCACCGTCCGGAGCGGGGCTCGACGCCAACGGCGGGTCGGGCGCATCCGCCTCCGGAGGCACGCGCACGGTGCCGTTCAGCTTCGATCCCAGGACGATGGGGCTGAAGCGGCTGATGGACCAGGCCTACGAGCTGAAGCTGGTGGTGCGCGATGACGATGGAGAGCGCACCGTGCTGAACCGGGCGATGAAGGCGGGGGAGAGCCTCGTGATGACGGTGCAGGTGCATGGCAGCAACCCGCTTCTGCAGACCTACATCGACGGGGTGTTCTTCCAAGCCTGGCGACCCTGATCCCCACCCAGCAACGGGCGCAATGCGCCCAGCCCGCCCAGCACGTTGAAGGTGTGCCGGAATCCCGCCTGTTCCAGGTAGAGGCCCGCCAACTCACTGAGCAGACCCCGCTCGCAGACCAGATAGACCGGTGCGTCCAGATCGACGTCCGCCGGCAGCTCTCCGGCCTGGATGGCCTCCAGTGGCAGGCTGCGACTGCCGGGGAGTCCGTCACGGGCGTGCTGAACGGAGCTTCGCACGTCGAAGAAGGGAACGCCGTCGAGGAAGGCCCGGGCGGCGTCGGACGGGGGTGCGCTGCGCATGCCCGAGCGTAGCGCGCCGGTGCGCCGGTGCGGGTTGTGGGCATGGCGCCGACGGCCGCCCGCACGGCTCTGGGTAGTGGGAATTGTCGCTGCGGATGGGCCTTCGGGCCGAAACACTGGTTCTTGTATACTCGCTCGTGACGGAAGCGACGATAACGGAGGAGGTTGTCCGTGAGCCAACCCGAGATTTCACCGCTGGCGCGGAGGCTGGCGGAAGAGAACAACGTCGACTGGCGTGATCTGCACGGCAGCGGCGCGGGAGGCAAGGTCGTCGAGCGAGACGTGCTCGAGTACCTGGCCCGCGTGATGGCGGGCGAGGAGGATCTCGATCCCACCCCGGAGCCGGTGCCCGAGGGCATGGAGGCCTGGCCCGAGGAGGACGTCCACACCTTCCGACAGGACATGCGGGCATCGAATCAGAACGTCGGCCTGCAGGAGATCCAGCAGGAGCTGTCGGCCTCCGACCGCCTCATCGAAGGGACGTCGACCCCGGATGAGCCTCCGCTGGACATGGGTTCGGAAGGCGGCGGTGACGGACTCGACGCACAGGGAGACGACATCAGCGAGGACATCTTCCTGTTCGACGACGAGGATGCGGCGGTGCCGGAGGGGCCGCCTGCGGCGCAGACCGACGACGTAGGCTGGTCTGCCCGACTGCGTGCGGAGGAGGCCGAGCAGGAGGACGAGCTGCTGGTCGCGGGCGAGGATGCCGCCGGTTGGGACGGCGGCCTCGACGATGAAGGGCTCGACGCCGTGGACGAGGAGGCGCTCTGGGCGAGCGCTGGCTCGCAGGACGCGCCGGGGCGCCTGCCCGAGGTATTCGGGGGCGTGGAGGAGACGCCGGCGGCCGCGCACGACCTTGGAGGTGACGCGCTGTTCGACGACGCCGGGACGACCGCGGCCGGCGAGTCAGTGCCGGGCGAGTCCGTGCCCGACGAGCTGGACGTGGCGCCGCTCGGCGACCTCGAGCTCGACGATGAGGAGCGCGCTGGGGAGTACTACGGCGAGTTGCACGGCGGCTCTGTCGAAGAGGACCGTTCCGTCTCCGACTTCGAGGCGGGTTTCGACGGCGGTTTCGATGCGCCGGACGACAGCGAGGCGCAACTCGACGCCGGGGCGAGCGCCCGTCCCCCGGTGGACGAGGCCCCGGAAGGTGGCGTCCCGATGGCCGACGCCATGGACGAGTCGATCGTTCGTCAGGAGGCTCCTGAGGTGACCTCCGACGAGGTGATGGACGCTCCGGCCTGGTCCACGGAGCCGGGCCCCGACCTGTCCGATGCGTCGCCGGTCGGGGTGCCGGCGACCGACGACGCTCCGCCCCCGGCCGTGTCGGAGCGGGCGAGCGCCGAAGGTGCTGCCGCGGCCGGCGCCATACCTTCTGAGTTGCCGCTGGTGAGCTACGGCACGCTGCTGCGGCGCCACCTCGATGTGACGGCGCTGGCCAGCGCACAGCTTGCGGTGGGACTCGAGCTCGGCGAGAGTGAGCCCCTGCCACCCGGACCGTTCCTGCTCCGAGCAGCCGCCATGGCGGCTGCCGGCGGAGCCTGGGGGGACGGGCCGGTGGCGGTGATCGGCTGGAACGAGCGGGGCGAGCTCCGCGTCACCCGGATGGCCGATGCGGCCGAGCGCCCGTTCGTCGATCTCGTGCGCGACGCGGGCGCGGCGCGGGGCGAGGCGTCGTCCGACGCGTCCGGCGTGAGCCTCGCCGTGGCCGACATGTCGGCACTGGAGGTGGACGAGGCCGTCCTGAACGTGGACGCCCCTCTTCTCACGCTGGGCCGCATCCTCTACGACAATCAGCGCGGAAGCTACCGCAGCACGCTGTCGCTGGCGGGCGATGTGGCGCCCGAGCGGGGTGCCCGGCTGCTCGCCCGGGTGGCCGAACTGCTCGACGCTCCGGTGCGACTGCTGCTCTGAGCTTCTCATCGACCATGGAAACGGAAGCGCTCCGGCCCTGCGGCCGGAGCGCTGCTTTTCGAGGGATGGTTCTCAGCTGGCCGGGGTGTCGGGGAGCAGCCACCAGAGCAGCAGGTAGCCGAGGCCGGTGACCCCGATCGACGGGATCAGCGACGCCGCGAAGAGCACGCGCACGACCGTCGGCGAGGCGTCGACGTAGGCGGCGATGCCGCCGCAGACGCCGGCCAGCACCCGGTCGGACCGCGAGCGCCGGAGCGAGGCCCCGGTATTGGGGCGCCGGGCACGCCGTTGATCGTGGGGCAGCCCGTCTCGAGGCGGCTCACCGGAAGGGGTGGGTTCGGGGTGGATCGTCACGACGGTGCCTCCGGGTCGCGCGGGATACTGGGGCGGGCTTCCGGGTCGCGCAGGGCGGCGTGCACGCGCGCTTCGAGCTCGCGCACGTCGACGCCGAAGTAGCGATCCGGCACCAGCGCCAGGTGCTTGAGTGCCTTGGCGTAGTTGCGTCGCCCGCCTCGGGCGGAGCGCAGGGCGCGGGCCTTGTGGAGCGCCGCTGCCAGCAGGATGATGCCGCCGAGGAAGTGCTTCTCGACGCCATGGCTGCGCGTCCACGCCTCCTCGAGCGCCTCATGGGCGTCCCAGTAGGCACCGTCTTCGAAGAGCGCCGCGCCGCGCCGCCAGGTGGGTTCGTCCAGCATCACGCCTCCCAGTATAGGCGCGGGTCCGTGGCCGGTCGCGCCGGCCGTGCGGTAGGCTGGGGCGTGCCCGATCCGGCTCGTCTCCGACGCTCCTCCCGGCCCCGCCGGCTGGTGGTCGCCGTTACCGGCGGCAGCGGCCTGATCTATGCCGTGGATCTACTGCGCTTCCTGGCGGGCACGGAGGTGGAGACGCATCTGGTGGTGAGCGCGGGCGCCAAGCAGGTCGCCCCGACGGAGCTCGACGGCGGTCTCGACACCCTCGAGGGCCTGGCCGACGTCGTCCACAAGGACGCCGACCTCGGCGCCCCCATCGCGTCCGGCAGCTTCCGGGTCGACGGCATGGTGGTGGTGCCCTGCAGCGCAGGGACGCTCGCCAAGGTGGCAGCCGGCTTCGGCGACACCCTGGTCGCGCGGGCCGCACACGTCACACTCAAGGAACGGCGCCCGCTGGTGCTGGTGGTGCGCGAGGCTCCCTACTCCCGTCCCATGATCCAGAACATGCTCGCCGTCAACGATGCCGGCGCCGTGGTTCTGCCGGCCTCGCCCGGCTTCTACCAGCGCCCGCGCACCATCGAGGATCTGGTGGGCGGCATCACCGCCCGCGTGCTCGATCACCTCGCGATCGACAACGCCCGCGCTCCCCGTTGGAAGGAGCCCGATGCCTGAGCAGGTGGGCGTCGCCGGCCTGCTCGCTGCGGCCGGGCAGGGTCTCCGTCTGGCGGCCGGCCCGAAGGCCTTCGTCTCGGTCGGCGACCGTACGCTGCTGCAGTGGGCGGTGCTGGCCCTTCAGGACGTCGTCGATGAGGTCGTCGTGGCGGTCGCCGACGGCGACGAGGTGCGGGCGCGGGCGTTGGTGCCCGGTGTACGGGTGATCGCCGGCGGGGCCAGCAGGCAGGCCACCGTGGCGCGTCTCGTTCACGCCACCGACGCCGAGGTGGTGCTGGTCCACGACGCCGCACGTCCCTTCCTGCCCGAAGCGGTGGCGCGGCGGGTGGTGGCGGGCGCGCGGGCGGCGGGAGCCGCCAGCGCGGCGCTGCGTCTGGCCGACACGATCGTCGAGGTCGACACCGGGGTCACGCTCGAGCGCGACCGGCTGCGCGCCATCCAGACACCACAAGGCTTCCTGCGGTCCGTCCTGGAGGAAGCTCATGCGCGGGCTCGGGCCGAGCGGTTCGAGGCCACCGACGACGCAGCGCTGGTACGGCGGCTGGGCCGGCACGTCGAGCTAGTAGAGGGTAGCCCGCTGCTCCACAAGATCACGACGCCGGACGACCTGCGTCTGGCCGCCGCGTTGGAGGAGCTGTGGTTGGAGCAGCGGGCTCGAGGAACGCTGCCATGAGCGGGCCAGGAAGCGGGAGCACGAGCGGAACCGGAAGGGTCGAGGGAAGGGCCCACGCCAAGGTGAACCTCGGGCTGTCGGTGCTGGCCCGGCGGGGGGACGGCTACCACGAGATCGAGAGCCTGATGACGCGGGTTTCGCTGGCCGATGACGTGTGCGTCGTGCGCGACGGCACCGGTGTGGTGGTTTCCGTCGAGGGGGCCGAACTCCCCACCGACGACCGCAACCTGGCGCTGCGAGCGGCCCGCCGCTACCTGGAGGCCGCCGGCGCGGTCGATATCGGCGTCGCCATCGAGCTCACGAAGCGCATCCCGATCGCCGCCGGGCTGGGCGGCGGGTCCTCCGACGCTGCCGCGGTGCTGCGCGCCCTGAGAACGCTGGTCCCGGCCGACGTGGACCTGGAGCGGCTCGCCCTCGAGCTCGGCTCGGACGTCCCCTTCTTCCTGGCCGGGCACGCCGCGGCGCTGGCACGGGGCCGGGGCGAGCGCCTCGAGGCGGTTCCGCTGCCGAAGCTGGCGCTGGTATTGGCGTACCCGGGCGAGGCGGTGTCGGCGGCGGAGGCCTACGGAGCGCTGCAGAGCTTCACGTCGCGGCTGCAGCTCGATGCACTGCTCGAGAAGCTGCGTGCCGGCACGGAGCCCGGCTTCGTCAACGCCCTGCAGCCCGGTGTGGTGCGCGCCCACCCCGTGGTGCGCGAGGTCATCAAGGCGCTGCGCGCCGAGGGGTTGCGCGGGGTCAGCATGTCGGGGAGCGGAAGCTGCTGCCTGGCGCTCGCGCCGGACCGGGCCGAAGCCGAGGACGCCGCGCAGCGACTGCGCGCCGCTCATCCCCTGTGGACGGTGGTCGCCGCCGAGAGCGGCTGAGCCGCTGCGAGCGGCTCTGCCGCTGCGAGCGGCGTAGCCGCTCGTGCGTCAGCCTCCGCGCCGCGGGAAGTCCTTCTGGTGCTCCTCGTCGTCCTGCACGAGCAGATCTTCGCCGGCCAGCGACTCGACGTGGTGACGCAGCTCGTGGGTGATGGTCTCCCAAAGCTCACCCTCCCAGTCGAAGGCGGGGTCGCCTTCGGCTACGGCCGCGAAGGAGCCGTAGTACACCGCGATGTGGCGACCGAGCCCGGGCTGCCCGCCGAGGAAGTCCTCCGCGCCGGGATCGAGGTATTCGCCGAGGCGATAGACGTCCTCGTAGTCCTCCTCCTCACGGGCCTCCTCGAGCACGTGCACGCCTTGCAATCCCTTCAGGAAGGCGTCGGGGATCTCGTCGACCATCGCTGCGGCGGCGTCGCGGAACGCCTCGTACGTCATGCTTCAGTCTACGGCTGGCGCCCAGCCGCTGCGGTGCCTGCCAGCCGCCTCCGGCGGGTGCTCGAAGCTCACCGGACCGTCGTCGGGACCCCGTCCCCCACCGCCACGGGACGTCCGAGTGCGGCGCTGTCGTAGGCGCGCAGAACGAGGCGCACGGCTTCGCGACCGTCCTCGCCGCTGCAGGCCACCGCGCGTTCGCCTCGAAGCGCGGCCATGAACGCACCGATGTGGCGGTTGTGCGGCCCCTCGCCGGCGAAGTCGTAGGTGGTGACGTCGGTCTCGCCCCAGGTGGTGCCCGGCGAGCCGCGGTAGCTGTGGCGCAACACCGGCGGCCCGAAGCGGTTGGTGCACTCCAGGGCTCCTTCGGTGCCGTAGATCCAGAAGCCCTCCTCCCAGCCGGTGGCCGTCCACGCCGTCTCAACCGTCCCCAGGGCGCCGTCGTCGAAGCGCAGGGACACCACCGCGGTGTCCTCGACCTCGACGTCGTACTGCAGGCGGGCGGTGCGGGCGTACACCTCTTCGACACGGCCGCCGAAGAAGCGAGCGAGGTCCATCAGGTGGCAGCCGTTGTCGAGCAACGTGCCGCCTCCCGAGGACGCCTGCGTGGCGAACGAGGGGCGCACGCCGAGCCCCGCCCAGTCGTGCGCCTGGCGCAGCCGCACGTAGGTGACGCGCCCGATGGCGCCGGCGGCGAGGAGCTCGCCGGCACGGCGGGCGGGCCCGCCGGAACGGAGTTGGTGGTTGACCTGCAACAGCACCCCCGCCCGACGGCAGGCGTCGATCATGCCGTCAGCGAGCTCCAGCGACAGCGCGATCGGCTTCTCCACCAGCACATGGATGCCCTTCTCGGCTGCCGCCAGGGTGGCCGGGTGATGCACGGCGGTGGGCGCGGCGATGCTCACGACATCGATGCCGCCGTCGTCGAACATGGCGCGGAAGTCGTGGTAGCGGCGCTCCACGCCCCAGACGCGGCCGGCGCGCTCGAGAGAGGCGTCGTCGACGTCGCACAACGCCACGATCTCTGCGCCAGCAGCCAGCCAGCCTTCCCGGTGGCGCCGCGAGATCGCGCCGGTACCGAGGATGGCAACCCGAACGGGGCGGTTGTCGACGGGGTTCATGAGGTCCTCCCGGGCCGGGGGCTCACCCGATGTGCTCCTTGCCCGGGTTGGGCACGGGCTCGAGCGCAGCCACCTGGATCGGCTTGCGAACGTCCACCGTGACCCGCCGCGCCGCGTAGTCCGCGGCGTTGGCGAGGATGCGGCGCACGTGCGGGTGGCGGTAGGTCGGGTAGGCCTCGTGGCCGGGCCGGAAGTACACCACGCGGCCGTGCCCGCGCCGCCACGTGCACAGGCTGCGGAACACCTCGCCCCCCTGGAACCAGGAGAGCATCAGGAGCTCGTCGGGTTCCGGCACGTCGAACCGCTCCCCGTACATCTCCTCCTTCTCGAGCTCGAAGTGGTCGGGGACGCCCGCGAGGATAGGGTGCGAGGGCTGCAGGTTCCACAACCGCTCCTTCTCGTCGGCCTCGCGCCAGCGGAGCCAGCCGCTGGTGCCGAGCACGCGCTTGAACACCTTGGAGACGTGCCCCGAGTGCAGCACCACCAGACCCATCCCGGAGAGCACCGCAGCATGCACGCGCTCGACGACGTCGTCGGAGACCTCGGCGTGGGCCTTGTGACCCCACCAGAAGAGCACGTCCGTGCTTTCGAGGACCTCCGGGGTGAGGCCGTGCTCGGGTTGTCGCAGCGTGGCGGTGCGCACCTCGGCGTCGAGGTGCTCGGTCAGAGCCGAGGCCACCTCGGCGTGGATCCCGTCGGGGTAGACGGCGCGTACGAGCTCGTTCTCGATCTCGTGCAGGTATTCGTTCCAGACGGTGATGCGGATTCGGCTCATGCATGTCCTCCGGGGGCGGGCGCGCCCCGATCCGGTCGAGCATACGTCCGGGTGCGGCCGCCGCGTCAAGGGGCGCGCGGCACGTTCGGGCCCGGCGTCAGGCCCCGCTCTCGGACGGGATCCGGCGCGCGACCCGCGAGACCGTCAGGCCCTGGACCAGGATGGAGAACACCACCACCGCGTAGGTCATCGACACGATCAGGTCGCGCTCGTGGCCGGCGGGAAGCGACAACGCGAGCGCCACCGAGATGCCGCCGCGCAGCCCGCCCCACACCATGGTGCGAACGGTCCAGGGCGGGAAGTGGCGCTGCGCCCGCAACATGGTGATGGCAGCACCCACGCTGACCAGTCGGGCGGCCAGTGCCAGCGGGATGGCCAACAGTGCCAGCGGCCAGGGGTAGTCCTTGGCCAGCAGCAGGATCTCCAGGCCGATCAACACGAACAGGATGGCATTGAGGATCTCGTCGATCAGCTCCCAGAAGGTATCGAGGTGCTCGCGGGTGGTGGTGCTCATGGCCAGCATGCGGCCGCGGTTGCCGATGAACAGACCCGCCACCACCATCGCGAGCGGGCCCGACATGTGCACGGCGTTGGCGAGGGCGTAACCCCCGGACACCAGCGCCAGGGTCAGCAGCACCTCGACGGTGTACTCGTCGACCGCGCGCAGCAACAGGTAGGTGCCGACGCCGAGCACGAAGCCCAGCGCCAGCCCGCCGAGCGCCTCGCGCACGAACAGCATCAGGGCGCCCGACGTCTCGCCGTGGCCGCCGCTCGCCGCCATGGCGAAGTTGAGCGCCGCCAGGAACACCACGATGCCGACACCGTCGTTGAACAGGCTCTCGCCCACGACCAGCGTTTCCACGTCGGGCCGCACGCCGAGCCGGCGCAGGATGCCGAGCACCGCGATGGGATCGGTGGGCGAGATCAAGGCGCCGAAAACGAACGCCCAGGCCAGCGGCAGGCCATAGCCCAGCAGGGCGGACCCGAGGTACACCAGCAGCCCGACCACCACGGTCGAGATGACCACGCCGACGGTGGCGAGGACCACGATCGGCCAGCCCTGCCGCCCCAGATCCTCGAGGTTCACTTGCAGCGAGCCGGCGAACAGCAGGTAGCTCAGGAGGCCCTGGAGCACCAGCGTGCCGAAGTTCAGCGAATCGAGGAAGCCCTGCGCCCAGTGGGTGAGGGCGGTGTCGCGGAACACCAGGAGCCCCAGGGAGGTGACCAGGGCCACCAGCATCACGCCGATGGGCGTGGGCAGCTTGATCCAGCGCTCGTTCACGAAGCCGAACAGGGCGGTGATGGTGAGCACCAGGGCGAAGGACTGGAAGAGGCCCATGCCCGCGATTGTACGCGTGGGAGGGGCGTCGCCCCATCGAACTCATCGCCGGGCCGGGTACGTTGAAGCGTGCTCACGATCCGAAGCGAGCGGGAAGAGGACGCGGCCGGTATCTACGAAGTGCACCTGGCCGCCTTCGAGACGCCGGCCGAGGCCGACCTCGTCGAGGCGATCCGGGCGTCCCGGCACTACCAGTCCCGCTTGTCGATCGTTGCGGAGACCGACGACGAGATCGTCGGGCACGCCCTGCTCAGCTACGCCGAGCTCGTGGATGGCGTGCGCGCACGTCCCGTCCTGGTGCTTGCCCCCCTGGCGGTGTTACCGCGCTACCAGGAGCATGGTGCAGGGACGGCCATGATGCATGAGTGCATCGGCCGCGCCGATCACGCCGGCGAGCCCATCATCGTGCTGGTCGGCCACCCCGGCTACTATCCACGCTTCGGTTTCGTACCCGCATCGCGCTACGGCATCGCGCCGCCCGAGCCTCTGCCGGACGCGGTGTTCATGGCCCGGAGACTCTCCGGCTACGATCCTTCGTGGCGGGGTCGGCTCGCCTACCCGCCGGCGTTCGACCTCGTGATGCAGGACCTGGAGCGGCCCCCCGCGCCCGTGCTGGCGAGCTGAGAACAGCCCCGCTCCTCGCGACCACACTTCGCTGCCGAGCGCAACCCGCCGCGCGCAGTGTACCCGAGGATGCTCATCTAACTCATGACAGATTCACGCTCCGCTAAAGTGTCGACAGTCGGCAGTTGGCACCTTGGAGGGGTGGCGAGCCACGCATGGATGCGCTCTCGAGCGTCACGACGGGTCCCAGCATCAGCGAGCAGGTCTACCGTTCGCTGCGTGGCTCGTTGCTCGAGGGCGCGTATCCGTCGGGCGCGCAGCTCAGCGAGGCGGGCCTGGCGCAACGCCTGAACGTGAGCCGGGCCCCTGTGCGGGAGGCGCTGGAGCGCCTCGTCCAGGAGGGCCTGCTGGTCCGGCGTCCCCGCCGCGGCACCTTCGTCCGCTGCTACGACCGCTCCCAGGTGGGTGAGCTGATGGAGCTCCGGGGTGTCCTGGAGACCGCCGCGGCACACCTCGCCGTCGTCCGCGCCTCGGACGAGGAGCTCGACGCCTTGCGCCGTCTCCTCGACGCCGCCGACGCCGCTACCCAGCGGGGGGAGGGCTATCCGCCCGACCGGGACTTCCACCGTGCGCTCACCGTGCTGGCCAAGAACGGCGAGTTGGCCAGGGTCACAGGGCTGGTCTTCGACCAGCTGCGGCTCGCCCGTGCCCTCTCGACCCAACGCAGCGGGCGCGCCCGCGAGGCGTGGCGCGAACATGCCAGCGTGCTGCGCGCGCTCGTCGCGCGCGACATCGACGGCGTGGACGCTGCCCTGGGAGCGCACCTGGCCGCCGCGGAGGCGGCCATGCTGGCCTGGGTCGACCGGGACGGCACCCCGCCACAAGGATCCGACACGGAGCGACGACTCCGTTCGATCGACTAGGAGGAGTATATGAAGGTACGTCGATTGGCACCCCTGCTGGCCACGCTGTTGCTCGGCCTGCTCGGAAGCGCGTTCGCGTTCTCCCCGAGCAACGTCGAGTGCATCGCTCCGTCCGATCCCGGCGGCGGTTGGGACTTCACCTGCCGCTCGGTCGGCAAGATCCTGTACGACCTCAAGGACGTCCCGCAGCCTGTGAAGGTGACGAACATGGCCGGTGGCGGTGGCGGTGTGGCCTACGGCTACGTGGTGAGCAAGCGCAACAACGACGCCAACTTGCTGGTCGCCGCCAGCACCGCCACCACCACGCGCCTGGCGCAGAACCAGTACGCCGGCCTCACCGAGAACCAGGTGCGCTGGGTGGCCGCCCTCGGCGCCGACTTCGGCGTCATCACCGTAGCCGCGGATTCGCCCTTCCAGACCCTGCAAGACCTCATCGACGCGGTCAAGGCCGACCCGACCAAGGTGGCGTTCGGCGGCGGTAGCGCCGTCGGCGGCTGGGATCACCTGAAGGTCCTGCTGCTGATGAAGGCCGCCGGCATGTCGGACGTCAAGCGCGTCAAGTACATCTCGTTCAACAACGGCGGCGACGCCTTGACGCAGGTCCTGGGCCACCACCTCCAGGCCGCGACGGGCGACATCTCCGAGGTCAAGGGTCAGCTCGACGCGGGCGCCGTGCGCGTGCTCGCCGTGCTCTCCGACGAACGTCTCCCCGGCGACCTCGGGAACATCCCGACCGCCAAGGAGCAGGGCTACGACGTCGTCGGCGCCAACTGGCGCGGCTTCTACATCCCGGCCGGCGCCTCGGACGAAGCCTTCACCTACTGGGGCGACACCCTCAAGGCGCTCTACCAGAGCGACGAGTGGAAGGCCGCCATGGTGAACAACGGACTGGCGCCGTTCTGGATGGGCGGCAGCACGTTCAACGACTTCGTGAACAAGCAGATCCAGGATCTTCGCGATCTTTCGAAGGAGATCGGGCTGCTGTAGCCCCTCTCCCGCGTGGGCGCGCCGCGAGCGCGCCCACGCCATCCCAGGGGGCGAGGAGCGCAGCCGCTCCACCCGCTCCGGAACGGGTACGGACTGGTTCATGACCGATCGCATCACAGGGGGGTTGCTGCTGGCCCTGGCCATCGCGTTCGGGCTTCACGCTCGCAGCTTCACCACCAATTTTCTCACCGATCCCCTGGGTCCCCAGGCGTGGCCGATCATGCTGGCCGTCCTGATGGGGCTCTTCAGCCTCTATTTGCTCATCCGGCCTTCGTCCGAAGCCGTCTGGCCGAAGGCCGTGGTCCTGTTCCGGCAGGCCGTTCTGATCGGCGCGCTGATCGTCTACGCGGTGTTGCTCGAGCCGCTCGGCTTCGTGCTCGCGACCGTCCTGGTGATGGCGTTCATGGCGGCGCTGCTGGGCGCCCGCTGGTGGCAGGCAGGCGTGACCGGCGTCGTGAGTAGCCTGGCGCTCTACGTCCTGTTCAACACGCTGCTGGGCCTGCCGTTGCCGGCCGGCGGGCTGTTCGGGGGCTAGTGTGGAGACCCTCCATCTCCTCGGGCAGGGGTTCGCCGTCGCGTTCCAGCCGCTCAACCTGCTGCTGGCCCTGATCGGCGCCTTCGCCGGCACCATCGTCGGTGCGCTGCCGGGCCTCGGCCCGGCGAACGGGGTGGCGATCCTGATCCCGGTCAGCTTCACGCTCGGGTTGCCTGCCACGTCGGCCATGATCTTCCTGGCCAGCGTCTACTACGGCGCGATGTACGGCGGCCGCATCTCCAGCATCCTGCTGAACATCCCCGGCGACGAGCCGGCGGTGATGACCACGCTCGACGGCTATCCCATGGCGAAGCAGGGGCGCGGCGGGTCCGCGCTCGCGATCTCGGCCGTGGCGTCGTTCGTGGGCTCCACCCTGGCCACGATCGGGTTGATGCTGTTCGCGCCGGTGCTCGCCAAGCTCGCCATCCGTTTCGGTCCCGCAGAGTACTTCGCGCTCTACGTCATGGCCTTCTCCACGCTCAGCAGCCTGACGGGCAAGAATCCGGTCAAGACCCTCATCGGTGCCGTCCTGGGCCTGATGCTGGCTACCGTCGGCCTCGACCCGGGCAGCTCGGTGCCGAGGTTCACCTTCGGCCAGATGAAGTTCTACGAAGGGATCGACTTCATCGTGGCCATCGTCGGCCTGTTCGCGATCAGCGAGGCGCTCGTGTTCCTGGAGACCTCGCACGCCGGCGAGAACGTCCGCTACAAGGTCGGGCGGGTCGCCGCCCGCATCCGCGACATCCTCGGCACGCTGTGGACAATGATCCGTTCCAGCGTCATCGGCTTCGTCGCCGGTGTGCTTCCCGGCGCCGGCGCGTCCCTCGGCTCGTTCATCGCCTACACCTTCGAGAAACGCCTGGTGGACCGCGAGGGGACGTTCGGCACCGGCGACCCGCGCGGCGTCGCGGCGCCCGAGGCGGGCAACAACGCCGCCGCCGGCGGCGCGCTGGTCCCGATGCTCACGCTCGGCGTGCCCGGCAGCGGCACCACGGCGGTGCTGCTGGCGATGCTGATCACCCTCAACATCACGCCCGGACCGCTGCTGTTCACGCAGCACCCGGATGTGGTGTGGGGCCTCATCGCCTCGCTCTACCTGGGCAACATCGTGCTGCTGGTGCTCAACCTCCCGCTGGTGGGCATCTTCGTGCGCCTGCTCAGCGTTCCCGGCTGGATCCTGATGCCGGTCGTGACGATGGTGGGCTTCCTGGGCGTGTACGCCATCAGCCACAGCGTGTTCGACATCTTCCTGATGATCGGCTTCGGCGTCGGCGGGTGGCTGCTGCGCAAGCTCGACATCCCGCTGGTGCCGGTGATCCTCGGCCTCCTGCTGGGCGACGACATGGAGGTCAACCTGCGCCGGGCGTTGAACCTCGGCAACGGCAACTGGCTGAGCCTCTGGGACAGCACGCTCTCCCTGATCCTGTGGGGCGTGGCGATCCTCGGCCTCATCCTTCCGATCCTGTTCCTGCGCCGGCCGCAGATCGTCACCGACGACGGGGACGGCACGGAGGACTAGGCGCACGGTCGCCCGTTGTCGCCCGCGACGGCGGGAGGCAGCCGGCCCCTCGACGGACAACGGGCCCGAGCCGACCAGGCTCGGGCCCGTTCCGTGGCGCCGTTCTTCGCCGCCCTTCGGGAGATGCGCGCCGGTCAGTCGGTGACCGCGCCCTCCGAGGCGCTGGAGACCAGCCGCGCGTACTTGGCGAGCACGCCGCTGGTGTAGCGCGGGGCGGGCGGCTGCCAGGCGTCGCGGCGTCGCTGGAGCTCGTCCTCGTCCAGATCGACCTCGAGCAGGTTGTGCTCGGCGTCGATCGTGACGGTGTCGCCTTCGCGGAGCAGGCCGATCGGCCCACCTACGGCCGCCTCGGGCGCCACGTGCCCGACGACCAGGCCATAGGTGCCCCCGGAGAAGCGTCCGTCGGTGATCAGCCCCACGGCGTCGCCCAGCCCCTTGCCGATGATGGCGCTGGTGGGGGAGAGCATCTCGCGCATGCCGGGACCTCCGCGGGGCCCCTCGTTGCGGACCACGATCACGTCGCCCGGCCCCACACGGTCGTCGAGGATGGCCGCCAGGCAGTCCTCCTCGCTCTCGAAGACGCGCGCCGGGCCCTGGATGCGGGTCTTCTTCAGTCCGGTGGTCTTGGCCACGGCGCCCTCGGGCGCGAGGTTGCCGCGCAGGATGTTCAGGTGGCCGTGCGGGTAGAGCGGGCGGTCGATGGGGTGGACCACGTCCTGGCCCTCGGGCGGCCGGCTCGGGGCGTGCCGCAGGTTCTCGGCGACGGTCTTGCCCGTGACGGTCATGCAGTCGCCGTGGAGCAGGCCGGCGTCGAGCAGCATCTTCATCACCAGCGGGATGCCGCCGGCCCGGTGCAGGTCGGTGGCGACGTAGCGCCCCGAGGGCTTGAGGTCGCAGAAGAGCGGCGTGGTGGCCCGGATACGCTCGAAGTCCTCGAGGGACAGGTCGACCTCCGCGGCGTGCGCGATGGCCATGAGGTGCAGCACCGCGTTGGTGCTTCCGCCGACGGCCATCACGACCCGGATGGCGTTCTCGAACGCCTTCTTCGTCATGATGTCGCGCGGCAGCAGCTCGTCCTCGACCCGTCGCATCAGCACGCGCGCGCTCTGTTCGGCGTTGAGACGCTTCTCCTCGTCGACGGCAGCCATGGTGCTCGAGCCCGGCAGGCTCATGCCCATCGCCTCGATGGCCGAGGACATGGTGTTGGCGGTGTACATGCCGCCGCAGGAGCCGTTGCCGGGGCAGGCGTTCTGCTCGATGGCGTGGAAGGTGTCCAGCGGGATCCGCCCGGCGGAGTACTGGCCCACGGCCTCGAACACGCTCACGATGGTGAGGTCCTCGCCGTCCAGGTGCCCCGGCTTGATGGTGCCGCCGTAGACGAACACGCTCGGGATGTTGAGGCGCGCGATCGCGATCATCGCACCGGGCATGTTCTTGTCGCAGCCGCCGACGGCGAGCAGGCCGTCCATGCTCTGACCGCGGCACACGGTCTCGATGCTGTCGGCGATCACCTCGCGCGACACCAGGCTGAGCTTCATCCCCTCCGTGCCCATCGAGATGCCGTCGGAGACGGTGATGGTGCCGAACATCTGGGGCATGCCCCCCGCGGCGCGGGCGGCGGCGTCGGCGGCGAGGGCCAGGTCGCCGAGCCCCGCGTTGCACGGGGTGATGGTGCTGTGGCCGTTGGCGATGGCGACGATCGGTTTGCCGAAGTCGTCGTCGCCGAACCCCACGGCGCGCAGCATGGCGCGGTTGGGTGCGCGCTGGTCGCCGTCGGTGACCACGGCGCTGCGGCGGTTGAGCTTGGACCGGGTGAGCGTTTCCGACATGATGGTTCCTCCCGAATGGGCGCATTGTACCGGAGCGGGCGTCGTCGCGGTCGACGGGGGTGTCCGGTGGCGCGTGGCCCGCGCCGCACGCCGTGCCCGCCGCCCCGAGGGGCGGGCACGGCGTAAGGTGGTACGCGATGAGCCAACCGACCCCCCGCACCACGAAGACCACGGATGACGGCGCGCCTCAGCGGAGCGTGGAGCTCCAGGAGGTCAGCGTCGTCTTCGGCGGCGAGGCCGTTCTGGCCGACGTCGATCTGGTCCTACCCGCCGGCAGGACGGTCCTGCTGCGCGGCCCCAACGGTGCCGGCAAGAGCACCCTGCTGCGCGCCATCGCCGGCCTGCTGCCGTTCAAAGGCGAGATCTTGCTGTTCGGAGCCCGGCCGCGTACGTTGGAAGGGCGCGCCGCTTTCGCCTTCGTGGCCGACGTCCCCACGCTGTTCGAAGACCTCACCGTGCACGAGCATGCGGCCTTCTTGAGCCGCGCGTACGCGCGGCCTGAAGCCGAGGAGCGGACGCTGGCCTGGTACGAGCGCTTCGAGTTGGCCGAGCGCGTCGACGAGTTCCCGGGCACCCACTCACGGGGCATGCGGCACAAGGCGGCGCTGGCGCTGGCGCTAGGTCTCGAGCCGGACCTGCTGCTGCTCGATGAGCCCTTCAACACGCTCGACGCCGACGCGCGCCTGACGCTGGCCGAGGCGCTGCGCGAGCGAGCGAAGGACGGACGCATCAATCTGCTCAGCGCCCACGATCAATCGCTCGAGCGCGACCTCTCCGCCGAGGTCGTCGAGGTGCGTGGCGGTCACGTGAGCCGGCTCCGTGGCTAGCGCGTCGGCCGCCGGGCGCCCAGCCGTAGGAGCGAGCCTGGGGGCGCTGGAGCGCCGCATGCTGCGGCGCCGGGTGGGACGCGGTACCCACTGGGTGGGGCGGACCTTCGGCTGGTCCACGATCATCTACCTGGTGTTCTGGATCGCGCTGTTCGTGGTGGGCGGCGTGCAGTCCGCCGCTCCGATCGAGCGGCCCCTGCCGCTGGCGATCCTGCCGATCGCTCTCGACGGCCTGGCCCTGCTCGCACTGGTGAGCGTGTCGCTGCAGCGCTCGCCTCCGGTGGTGCTCGGTCGCAGCCACGCCATGCTGCTGGGGCTGTCGCCCTGGCCGGCCCAGCGCGTCCTGCGCCCGCGCCTGCTCGGCTTCTTCGCGTCGCGGGTGATCGTCGGCGCCGTCGTCGGCACCGCCACATGGCTTCTGGTCACCATCCTGTTCGGGGTATCGGTGCCGGCGCTGGTGGCGCTCGGCGCCGGTCTATGGCTGCTGCGAGCGGCGCTGGCGATGCTGGTATACGAGCGCCGGCCCGTCGCCCTGCCGCTGGCCCTGCTGGCCGTCGTGCTGGCGGCGCTGGGGGCCGCCTCCGGGCCGTTGGGATTCGAGCAGGGCGCTGCCGCGCCCGCGCTCGCCGCGGGGGTGGCGTCGGCACTGGGCCTGGCGGCGGCCGCCGCCGCGTACGCCTACCAGGGGAAGGGCTACCCCGCCGGCTACCTCTTCGACGCCATGGTGGTCGCCGAGTTCCGCGCGTCCGTGCTGATGGCGGTGATGACGCAGAGCGCGGGCGCATTACGCAGGCGCGGCACCACCACCCGCACGCGCCGGCGGGCGAAGGGCCGCCGCTCGGGCAGCGCCCGGCTGCGGCTGCCGGCACCATCGACGGAGTACGGCGCGCTCGGCGCCGTGGCCTGGCGCAGCGCGTTGAGCCTGCTGCGGGCGCCGCTTCTCATGAAGGTGGCGCTGCTGGCGGCGCTCGGCTACGTCTACGCCATGCTCTCGGCCGGCGTGGTGGGCGGCCTGCCGCTGGCGGTCCTGGGTCTGGCGGCGGGGTTCCTGGCGTCGTGGTTGCTGGGGCCGTCGGCGGAGCCCGCGCCGCTCCCGCTCGATCCCTTCGCGCGCGGCGGCGGGCGGGTCCTGCCGGGCCTGTTCGCGGCCGCCGTGCTGTTCGCACTGTTTGCCGCCGTGCGCTCCGCGACCGGCGGCCCCGCGGGGTCGGGGGAGGCGGGGCTGCTGGGGTTCGCGCTGGTCGCGCTGGCCACGGTCACCCTGGAGAAGGCGTCGAGCTGGCTGCACGTGTCGCATCGCGAGTGGACGGCCTGGGGTCTGTCGGGACTGCTGAGCGGCACCTTGATGTGGGTCCTGAGCGCGCTCGGAGGTCCGGGCGTGATCACGCTGGGGGCGCTGGGACTGGCCTTCGGAAGTCTGCTGGTCCTGCCCTGAGGCCCTCGCCGGAGCGGCGCCTCAGCGGCGCGGCAACAGCAGCACGATCGAGACCGCCATCAACAGCAGCCCCACCGCGCGGCTGGGCGTCACCGGGATGCGCGCGCCGCCCCAGCCTGCGGCGTCGATGATGACAGCCGCCGTCATCTGGCCGACGATGATCCCGCCGAGCCCGGCAGCGATGCCCAGACGCGGCAGCGCGAAGGCGATGCCTGTGAGGATGCCGATGCCGAGCGCTCCGGCCGCGCCCCAGTAGGGCGAGCTGCGTAGCAGCGTGCCCCACAGCAGGCCGCCACCCAGGATCGAGACGAGCAGCAGGACGACCACCGACAGAGTGCCGCCGGCGACGTTGACCAGCAGGCCCGTGCGCACCGCGCCGAGCGACTTCTCGGCGATGCGCATCACGCTGCCCTGCGTGCCGATGGCGATGCCTGCGACCAGGCTGGCGAGCACTGCGGCGACCACGGACTTCTCCATCTTCCACCTCCGGGCCCCCGCGTGACGCCGCGGCTCCCGTATCGTCGAGAGGACCGGTGGCGGGACCCTACCTCCCGCCCGGGGCGACGACGACCATCGTACCGTGGGACGGCGGACCGGCTAGACCCAGGAAGGCGTCCACAGCTCCGGCAGCAAGCGCGCGCCGACGAGCGCTTCGAGATCGAGGACGCCGTCGGCAAGGGGGAGGGGCCGGTCGAGGCTGTCGCGCTTCAGCTTCAGCGGGAAGCTGAGCTCGCTCGGGTGGGTCACGCCCTCCTGGCTCGCTGCCACGGCGCTGTGCAGCGTCCCGAGCCCGCTCGAGGCCTGCGAGCCGATCATGACGCCCTTGCCGGCGTCCCGCGCCATCGCCAGCATGCGCAGCGTGTCGTGCCAGCCGCTGCGGGCCGGCTTGATGTTGAGGATGTCGAAGGTGTCTGCCTCCAGCTCGCGCTCGAGCTCGGCGGGCGTGAAGGCGCTGTCGTCGGCGATGAGCGGCAGGATGCTTGCGGCGCGAAGCCGGCGCCGTGCCGCCAGGCGGTGGACGGGCAGCGGCTCTTCGACGTAGGCGACTCCCAGAGCGGCGAGGCGCTCCAGGACCCGCGGTGCGTCGGCCTCGTCCAGCGTCTCGTTGGCGTCGGCATAGAGCAGCACGTCGTCGTCCAGTGCGTCCCGCAACGATGCCAGCACGTGCGCGTCGTGCTCGGGGTCGCGACCCACCTTGACCTTCAGAACGCGCACGCCGGCCGCCACCACCGCACGCGCTTCGGCCAGCATGGCGTCGAGGCCCGCGATGCCCAGGATGAAGCTGACGCGGGGGCGTCGCTGCGGCCCCATCGAGCGCGTTGCCAGGCTGCCTCCCCGCGACGCCGCTGCCGCTTCGGCCAGCGCCAGGTCGAGCGCACCCTTGAGGGCGTGGTTGAACGGTAGTGCGTCCAGGGCTCGCCGCTGGGCGGGGGTGTCCTCGACGTCGACCCCTCGCAGGCGCGGCTCGAGGTGGTAGCGGAGCGCGGCCTCCATGCCCTCGCGCGTCTCGCCGTAGATGGTCGGTCGCACCGGCGCCTCGGCCACGCCGAGAGCGCCGCCTTCGAGCTCCACACCGACGAGCAGGTGCTCCAGGGCACGCAGCTCGCTGCCCGCGCCCCAGCGCAGGGCGCGGGCCATGGGCAGCGACAGCGGGGCGAAGCCGATGCGGGCGATGCGGGTCATGCCGACCAGCCTACAGCCAGGAGGCGAGGCGCCGGGCGACCTGACGCGGGTCGAGCCGTCCGGTGTCGAGCCGCAAGCGCCGGCGCTCGGGAAGCGGATCGAGCCGCTGCCAGGCGGCGCCCGGGTCGTAGTGCAAGCTCTCCTCGGCGACCACCCGGGCGCCGGTCTCGACCGCGTCCGGATCGAGTCCGGCGGCGTCGGCCGCCAGCCCCGCCAGGTCGGCCAGCCTCTCCAGGCCCTCGATGCGGCGCAGGCGCGCGAGCAGCGCGTCGTGCGCCGCGCCGTGCGCTGTCTGGGGCACCGTGTCGGCGGAACCGACACGGTCGAAGGCGTCGCCGCGGCCCGCCAGACGCAGCACCCTGATCGCGGCCGGCGCCTCCAGGGCGACGAAGCGAGCGTGGGCGAAGACCTCCACGGCGTAACCCACCTCGTCCTCGCCGCGCAGGTTGTCGAACAGCGCCAGCGGAGCGTCGTTCGCTCCTGGCGCTTCGCTCGCAAGGTAGCGCTCCAGGGCGTGGGCCATGCCCCCGGGATGGGCGCGGCGGTAGCGCGCGGTGAGGCGGAAGCGCTCCAGCCGATCGCGCACGGGCCGCTGCGCCATCCCCTCCAGCCGCTGCGCCTCGGGGATGACCAGCGCGTCGGCCAGTGCGCGCCGATTGGGGAGCAAGCGGGCGCCGGACACCATGGTGCGCAGTGCCTCGAGGGTGGTGCTCTTCCCGACCCCGGTGAGGCCCACCAAGATGACCAGGGCGCGCTCAGCCACGGCGCCCCGGCGTCGTACGTCCCGGCGTTGCGCGCGAAGCCCGGCGCACTCCGTCAGGCCAGCGCCGCGAGGCGCCGGCACGCTTCACGAAGGGCGTCTTCTTCCTTGCAGAAGGCCAGGCGTACGAGGTTGCGGGCCAGGTGCTTGTGGTCTTCGGTGTAGAACGCGCTCGGGGGGATGGCGCCGACGCCGGCGCGAGCCGGCAGGTCGCGACACAGCGTCACGTCGTCGTCGTACCCCAGGGCGCTGCTATCGGCCACCACGAAGTAGCCGGCGTCGGGCACCATGGGCTCGAACGGGGTGGGCGCCAGAGCCTCGAGGAGCACGTCGCGGCGGCGACGGAAGCCGCCCTCCAGCTCCCGATAGTAGTCGCTCTGGCGCGCGTGGCGCAGCATGCTCGCGCCGGCGCGTTGCAGCGGCGTGGCGACATCGAAGGGGATCCACTGGTGGGCCATCGTCACGGCGTGCACCAGCGCCTCCGGGCCGGTCACCCAACCCACCTTCCAGCCGGTCACCGAGAAAGTCTTTCCCAGGCTGGCCACGGTCAGGGTGCGCTCCCAGGCGCCGGGGCGGCTGGCGAGCGGGACGTGCTCGGTGAACGCGATGCGCTGGTAGACCTCGTCGCTGATGAGCACCGCGCCGACCCGCGTCGCCTCGGCGACCAGGGCGTCGAGCTCCGCCGGGCTGAAGACCTTGCCCGTCGGGTTGTGGGGCGTGTTCACGACGATCGCGCGCGTGCCTGGCCCCACCGCGCGGTGGAGCTTCTCCGGGTCGAGGTGCCATGCCCCGTCGACGAGATCGAGCGGCAGGAAGCGGGGCACGCCTCCGGCCATCACCACGTCTGCGGGATAGGCATCGTAGAAGGGCTCGATCAGCAGCACCTCGTCGCCCGGCGAGACGAGCGCCTGGATGGCTGCGAACAGTCCCTCCGTCGCGCCCACCGTCACGAGCACGTTGGCGGCCGGGTCGAGTTCGCGCTCCAGGCGGCCGCCGACGTCGAGGGCGATCTCCTCGGTGAGCTCGGGCAGGCCGCCCAGCGGCGCGTACTGCTGCCCGCCGTGGGCGCTGGCCGCCAACGCCTCGAGGACGAAGCGAGGCGGGTCGAAGCCGGGGAATCCCTGGCCGAGGTCGATGGCGCCGTGCTGGCGGGCCAGCCGCGAGTAGGTCGCGAAGACCGTCTCGCGGAAGCCCGCGATGCGGCTCGACGCCCGCGGCAGCGGCGCGCTGGGGGTGGGGCTCGGATCAGCGGACATCGCGGTCATTGTACGGGCCGAACGCGCGCCGCCTCGCCGCGGCGCGCGTTCGCGAGGACACGCACGCGAGGTGCGCGGGCGCCGCTCAGGCGACGGGCGCGGCGGCCGCCTGCAGCGCGGCGATGACGGCGTCGGTGAAGGCCTCGGTGCCGCGGGTGCCGCCGAGATCGACGGTGGCGTCATCGTTCAGCGCCGCCTGCACGGCCGTCTCCAGCGCGTCCGCGGCCGCGAGCTCATCGAGGCCGTGGCGCAGCATCATGGCCGCGGACAGCAGGGTGCCGACGGGGTTGGCGACGCCCTTGCCGGCGATGTCCGGCGCGCTGCCGTGAACCGGCTCGTAGAGCCCCACGTCACCGCCCAGGCTGGCCGAGGGGAGCACCCCCAGCGAGCCGGGGATGACGGCGGCGAGGTCGGAGAGGATGTCGCCGAAGAGATTGCCCGTGACGACCACGTCGAACTCGGTCGGCGCACGCACGATCTGCATGGCGGCGTTGTCCACGTAGAGATGGTCGAGTTCCACGTCGGGGAACTCGGCCTGGTGCACGCCCAACACCACATCGCGCCAGAACTGCGAGACGTCCAGCACGTTGGACTTGTCGACGTTGGTGACCTTGTTGCGGCGCTTGCGCGCGGTCTCGAACGCCACCCGGGCGATGCGCTCCACCTCGTAGCGGTCGTAGACCATGGTGGAGAGGCCCTGCTCCTCGCGCGCGTAGGAGGGCTTGCCGAAGTAGATGCCGCCGGTGAGCTCGCGCAGGATGAGGAGGTCCGTGCCGCGGGCGACCGACTCCTTGAGGGGGGAGAGGCGCTCGAGCCCGGCGAACACCTTCACCGGCCGCAGGTTGGCGTACACCCCGAGGTGGCGCCGTAGCGCCAGGATGCCGGACTCGACGCGCTTCTCGCGCGGCAGCCGGTTCCACGGGTGGTCGCCGACCGGGCCGCCGGCCGATCCCATCAGCACCGCGTCGGCGCGGCTGCTGGCGTCCCGGGTGACCTGCGGCAGCGGTTCGCCGTGGCTGTCGATGGCGCCGCCGCCGAAGGGCAGGCGCTCGAACTCGAACGTCAGGCCGTGGGTGGCCTGCATCGCCTCCAGCGTGCGCACCGTGGCGTCGATGACCTCCGGGCCGATGAAGTCGCCCGGCAGGACCGCGATGTGGTAGCTCATATCGTCTCTCCCTCCGCGGGGCGGGTGGCCAGGACCACCGCCATGGGCAGCGCGAAGCGCACCGCCTCCCCGGCGTCGTACTCGATGGTGAACAGCTGTCGCTCGAGCGGCCCGGCCTCCTGGAAGAGCCTGCGCACCTCGGCCTGCTCGGGCTCCGGGAGCGCCATGCGGCCGATCCAGGTGTCGACCTCCATGCGGTAGCGGGTGTCGGCGTCGCCAACCACCCAGAGCAGGCCCGCCGCGGCGAGCATGGCACGCCACTCGTCCAGGGTGTAGGCGCGCACGTGGGTAGCGTCGCGCGCGCGTTCGATGGCGTCGAGCCAGGCGTCGACGCGCGCGTCCGGGGTGATCTCGTCGACCAGCACGAAGCGCCCGCCGGGCCGCAGCACGCGCGCGATCTCGCGCAGCGTGGCGTGCGGGTCGGAATGGTGATGAAGGGTGTGGCGCGCCGTCACCAGGTCGAACGCCTCGTCAGGTTGACCGGTGGCGTCGCCGGGGGCCTCGACGAAGTGAAGTCCCGCCCGCTCGCCGTAGCGCTGGCGCGCCGCGTCGAGCATGCCTGGCTCGGGATCGAGCCCCACCACCTCGGCACCCGCTTCGGCCAGGCGCGCGGCGGTATGGCCGGTGCCGGTGCCGATATCGAGACAACGCTCGCCGGGGCGCGGATCGGCCAGCCGGAGGAGCCGCGCGAGGGAGGGGCCGGCCACGTGCTCGCGGCTGGCGGCGTAGGCCGCCCCGCGCTCGGACCAGCCTCGCCCCTGTGCCTCGGCGGAGGCGCCCACCGGACTCAGGCGCCGGAGGCGACGTGCCCCAGGCGCTCGGCCACCGCGCGCACGGCGGGCTCCCCTTCGAGCAGCTCGCCGAGCGGGTCCCAGAAGCCATCGAGCAGCGCTTCCCGGGCCGACGACGGCAGGCTCACCTCGAAGGTCTGGTCGCCGGCGCGCACCTGACCGGCGGCGACGTCGATGACGAGCTCGAGCTGCGGGTCGGCGCGCACCGCTTCGATCAGGGCGCGACGCGCCTCGGGGGAGACCGCCACGCACACCAGCCCCAGGGTCGTGGCGTTCCCGAAGAAGATCTCGGCGAAGCTCTCCGCGATGACGGCCTTGAAGCCGGCGCGGGCGATCGACTGCGGGGCGTGCTCGCGGCTCGACCCGCAACCGAAGTTGCTGCCCGAGATCAGCATGCGCGCGCCCGCGTAGCGCGGGTCGTCGAGCGCGTGCCCCTTGGCGGCGCCGGACTCGTCGAAGCGCTCGTCGCGGAACAGCCCCTCGGCGAGATCGTCGAAGGTCACGCACTTCAGGTAGCGCGCGGGGATGATGCGGTCGGTGTCGATGTCGTCGCCGGGCAGCGGAACGGCCCGCCCCCGGACCTCGCGGATGGCTTCCATCGCCATGTCAGGCCACCGCCTCTCGCGCCACGCCGAAGACGTCGCGTGCGTCGCTCACCTGGCCCGTCACGGCCGCGGCGGCGACCATGACCGGACTCATCAGCACGGTGCGACCGGTGGGGCTACCCTGCCGGCCCTTGAAGTTGCGGTTGGAGGTGCTCGCGCAGAGCTGGTCGCCCACCAGCTTGTCGGGGTTCATGGCCAGGCACATCGAGCAGCCCGCCTCGCGCCACTCGAAGCCGGCGGCCTGGAAGATCTTGTCGATGCCGCGCCGTTCGAGCTCCGCCTTGACGTGCTGCGAGCCCGGGACCGCGATGGCGTGGACGTCGGGGTGCACGCGGCGTCCCTCCAGGTAGCGGGCGGCCTCCACGAAGTCCGAGACGCGACCGTTGGTGCAGGACCCGAAGAACGCCACATCGACCTTGGTGCCCGCGATGGGGGCGCCAGGGGTCAGCTTCATGTGGGTGAGCGCCTCGGCGATCGCCTCGCGATCGCCCTCGGGCGCCCCTTCTACGGTGGGGACGTTCTGTTCGATGCTGATCGCCTGACCCGGGTTGATGCCCCAGGTGACCGTGGGCGGGATGTCCTCGGCGCGGATCGTCACCACGTCGTCGTAGGCGCAGCCGGGGTCGGACGCCAGGGCGCTCCAGCGCTCCACTGCCTCGTTCCAGGCGGCGCCCTCGGGGGCGTACGGCCGGCCCTCGAGGTACGCGAAGGTGGTGGCGTCCGGGTTGACGTAGCCGCAGCGAGCGCCGCCCTCGATCGACATGTTGCACACCGTCATGCGCTCTTCCATGCTCATGCGGTCGAAGACGTCGCCGCCGTACTCGTAGGCGTAGCCGAGCCCGCCCTTCACGCCCAGGGTACGGATGATGTGGAGGATGACGTCCTTGGCGTACACGCCCGGGGGGAGCTGGCCGTTCACCTCGATGCGGCGCACCTTCAGCTCGTTCATGGCCAGGGTCTGGGTGGCGAGCACGTCGCGGACCTGGCTGGTGCCGATGCCGAAGGCGATGGCGCCGAAGGCGCCGTGGGTCGACGTGTGACTGTCGCCGCAGGCGATGGTGGTGCCGGGCTGGGTGATGCCCTGCTCGGGGCCGACCATGTGCACGATGCCCTGGCTTCCGCTGTCGAGGTCGAAGAACTCGACGTCGTGTTCCGCGCAGTTCTTGCGCAGCTCGCGGATCATCTCGTCGGCCAGGACGTCCTCGAAGGGCTCGAGCCGGGTGTGGGTCGGCACGATGTGGTCGACCGTGGCGTAGGTGCGCTCCGGCATCAGCACCTTCAGCCCGCGGTCGCGCAGCATACCGAACGCCTGCGGGCTGGTCACCTCGTGGATGAGGTGGGTGTCGATGAAGAGCTGGGCCTGGCCGTTGCGCAGCCGCCGCACGGCGTGCTCCTGCCAGACCTTCTCGTACAGGCTTCGGGGTCGATCCATGCTCTTCCTCTCGCTCGGCGCCCTGGGGCGCCTCCATGACAACGAACGGCCTCCGCACCACTGTGCCGGAGGCCGCGACCGTTCATCTGCAGGCTCACGAGTCGGCTCGCGAGTCTAGACGCGGACGGGCCCACCTCCTTGTAGCAACACGCTCTGCCACAGATTGATGACCCTCAAGCGCCGACGGATTCGCATTGGGCAGAGTATACGGGGGGTGATAGGAGGTGTCAACGCGCGGGTGGGCTCATCGATTGGCGCGATTTTCTGGTTCACCCCTAGGCTGGGCCCCCGAGGGCATCCCATGGCCTAGCGCGCTGAGACTGCACCCTGGCCCGGAAGAAGTTGCGTCAGCTGTCGCGAAGGTCTTGGCCGCTATGGTCCGGTTCACTTTCAGCTGCTTCTGGGCCCTGCTGGATACCGTCACACTCCACCACGGCTGCGATCCTTCTGCTCGAATCCATCCTGGATTCTCCCGTCCCGCCTGACGGCGGCTACGCCGAATGATGCCGTGTCGGTGCGGCCGGCCCCGTAGCGATATCGACGTCCTTCACGCCCCTGACGAGGAGCCACAGAGCCAGCCCGACCTCAGCAACGAAGCTCACAACGAGACCGGGGTAGGTGATCTCAGGGTGGGCCGGCAGTAGCAGCGCTTGAGAGAACCAGACCAAGACAGCAATTCCATCGACCATCAGGAGGACGCCCAGCAACCGAGGCAACGACCTCGACTTGTAGACCGGATAACCGAGCGGGAACAACCACGTTCCGAAGAACAACTGCGCTGGCGTTGCCTTCCTTCGCGGACACCCTTCCGCTTGAGGTTCAGCTTGAGAAGGGTCAGAGTGTCCTATGCATCAAGAGCGTTCCACACGCACGAGGTCCTAGGGGGTTGTGCAATGCCATCGGAGTTTCTGCTCTACGGCGCGACGGGTTTCGTCGGTGAAGCGATCGCCCGGCAGGCGATCGCGCGAGGGCTACGGCCGGTGGTGGCGGGGCGCGATCCCCTGCGTGTGGCTGCGCTGGCGAAGACGTTGGGCGTCGAGCATCGGGTCTTCGCGCTTGACGACCCTGACGCGATGGACGAAGCACTGGCGGAGGTACCCGCCGTCCTCCATTGCGCGGGGCCCTACATCCATACGGCCGCGGCGATGGTGGACGGCTGTCTTCGTTCGGGCACGCACTACTTGGATATCACCGGGGAGCTGCCGGTCTACGCGGCGATCGCACAGCGCGATGCCGAAGCCAGGAGCCAGGGCGCGATGTTGCTGCCAGGCGTGGGGTTCGACGTTGTGCCGACCGACTGCCTGGCGCTGCACCTGAAGCAGCGCCTACCGTCGGCGACACACTTGGCGCTTGCCTTCCACTCGGATGGGCCGGCCGCCTTGCCGCCAGGAACGGTGAAGACGATGTTCGCGCACGTGCCTGGCGGTGAAAGGGTTCGAGTGAACGGCGCACTGGTGACGCCATCGCGTCGGGTCAAGACGAGACAGATCGATTTCGGGAATGGACCGCGGACAGCGCTGCGGCGGACTTGGGGCGATGTGTTCATGGCGTACGAGAGCACCGGCGTCCCGAACATCGAAGACTACATCGTGCTATCGGCAGCCGCGCGACGCGGGCTCGCGATGATGGACTATGCGCGTCCGCTGTTCAAGTTCGGCGCGGTGCGCACGTTGATGGCGCGCATGGTGAGGTCGGGATCGACGGTCGAGGAACGCGCGCAGACGCAGGTGAGCGTCTGGGGCGAGGTGGTGGACAACGAAGGGGGTCGCGCTGTGTCGCGGTTGCACGGCCCGGAGGCCGGAGTCGAGTGGACGAGCCGGGCCGCGCTTTCGGCTGTGCGGCGTGTGCTGCAAGGCGACGCCAGGCCGGGATTCCAAACGCCCGCGACGGCCTACGGCGCGGACTTTGTGCTGGAGTGCGAAGGCGTCGTCCGCGAAGACGTGGAGTAGGAACGCGGCAGATGGTGCGCGGTCGTGGCTCGACTTCTGCCTTCGATCGAAGGCGCTGGGACCGGGTAGGGGAAGTGTACGCGCCAGCGCTCGACCGCGTTGGCGTGCCCGGTGGTCCCCCACGGGGTTCCGAAGGGACGCAGGCAACGTGCGAAGTGGCTCGCGTGGGGTAAGCATGAGGCGGCCGGCTCCGCCGTGATTCGGCGTTGGGGCCGGACCGAAGGGGGTCGGTCGTGCAGCGCAACATGACGCTCGTTCTGTTCATCGCCGGCTTGGCGCTGGGCGTGGTCGCCTTCTTCGAGGGCGGCTGGAGCCGCGTGCTGTCCGGACTGAGCGGCACAGGGCACCTGCTGATCGGCGTGACGCTGCTCATCGTGGCCGCGTTCGTGCTGGCCGGCCTCATCCAGGTGATGATCTCGAAGGAGACGGTGACGCGCTGGCTGGGTGAGGAGTCGGGCTGGCGTGGCTTCCTGATCGGTGGGGTGGCCGGCGCCCTCATCCCGGGCGGACCCTACGTCTACTACCCGATCGCCGTGGCGTTCCTGCGCAGCGGCGCGAACATCGGCATCATCGTCACCTTCGTGGTGGCCAAGAACCTGTGGACGTTGAGCCGGCTCCCCATCGAGGTGGCGCTGCTGGGCGTGCACGTCACCTGGGTCCGCTACCTGGTGACGCTCGTCTTCCCGCCGTTGGCGGGGCTGCTGGCCCAGCTCCTGTTCCGGGGTGGCGGTCGCTGGGTCCACGAGGGGCTCCCGGCCACCGAGAAGGGCGGTCGCAACGCCGAGCCGACGCCCGGTGGGACCGGGCCTGCATGAGTATCGCCACGGTGATCATCGCGGTCCTCGCGTTGTTGATGGCGGGCCTCGCCTATCGCCAGGACCCGGCCAGGCCGCTGGCGGGTACGGTGGCTGGTCTCAAGATGCTGTGGGGGATGTTGCCGCTGTTGCTGGCGGCGTTCTTCGTGGCGGGGATGATGGCGGTGGCGCTCCCGCCCGCGCTCGTGCACCGCTGGCTGGCGAGTTCGTCGGGTGTCCTCGACGTGGTGATCGGCTCGGTGGCCGGGGCGTTGATCCCCGGTGGCCCCTACGTGTCCTTCCCGATCATCGCCGCGATCCATGACGCCGGCGCTAGCCTGGCGGCCACGGTCTCGCTGGTGACGGGCTGGGCAGTTTGGAACGTGGGGCTGCTCAGCTTCGAGCTGGCCATCGTCGGACCGCGCTTCACCCTCATCCGGGTGGTGAGCACACTGCTCTTGCCGCCCGCGGCCGGCCTGCTCGCGCGTGCGCTGTTCGGTTGAAGCCGCGTGCGCTGTTCGGTTGAAGCCCGGTTCGGTTGAAGCCCGGTCCGGTTGGAACCCGGTTGAGCTGGAACCCGGTTGAGCTGGAACCCGGTTCGGTGGCGCGTAGCGCGAGGCCACCGGGGACGTCAGCCCGCGGCGCTCACGTTCGGCTCGCGACGGTCCGCGCGATGGGTCAGCGATCGCAGGCGCCTTCGGCTCAATCTCGAAGGCAGGTCGCGGCGTAGACGCGACCCCAGTACCTCGAAGGAGCGGTCGCCACCACGCGAGCTTCACCGAATCCGGCTTCCCGAGCCAGCCCGGGCCAACGCCCGGCCGGGATCGGGTGCGGAACCCAGGGATTGCCGCGCTTGACGTCGTACTCCATCACGACCAGAACACCGCCCGAACGCAGCATCGTGCGCAGTTGCTGCAGGAGCGCCGGCTGCTTGTTTCGCGGGACGAAGTGCAGCGCGTTCGCCATCAGCACACCGTCCAGGGGAGGGAGGTCGAGCGGCTCCGTGAAGTCCATCTCCAGCACATCGATCGTGGCGGCGTGCGCGCCGGCGAACGAGGCCAGACGCCGCAAGGCCGTGCCGTCGCGATCGACGGCGTGGACGGTGGCCCGGTTGCCGAGGAGGTCGGCCAGCGCCAGAGTGAACGCGCCACTGCCGCATCCGAGGTCGGCCCACACGGAGGCTCGCCCGGCTCGCTCGCCGGGGAGCGCGGCATGCAGGAGATCGCGACGTTGCTCCGGCGTCATGCCGGGCTCACGAGCGCGTCGCACGGCCCACGAAACCGTGACGTGCCGGTGGCGCGCGGACTATGGTGGCGGGGTGTCGCGCCGGCGCCATCGGACCGGACCCCTTCGCGCGCCGAGTAGACGGCGCGCCGGAGCGGTGGGCGGACGGTGGTAGGGGAGGAACCCGGATCGGAAGGGAGCATCGCGACGCGGCCCCGGCTCGGCATTCCGCCCGAGAGCCTGCCGGTGGCCGTGGTGGTGTTCCTGGGGGGCATCGGTGGAGGCATCGCGTTCCCCATTATCCCGATCCTCGGCGTGCAACTGGGCCTACCCGCTTTCCTGGTGGGCTGGATCCTCTCGGCCAACCGCGTCACCCGGCTCTTCGCCAACCCCGTCACCGGTGGGCTGATCGACCGCTACGGGGGCAAGGGACCGTTGACCGTCGGCCTGTTCATCGAGGCGCTCGCCACCGGCACCTACAGCCTGGCGTTGCACACGGCCTTCCCGGGATTGCTGCTGCTTGTAGGCAGGGCGATCTGGGGGATCGGCTCGTCCGCCATCATCGTCGGGGGCGTCACCATCGCACTCAACGCCTCGTCCGAGGCGAACCGCGGGCGCAGCACGGCGGCGGTCCGGTTGGCGCTGAGCCTCGGCCTCCCGGCGGGGATGCTCGCCGGGGGGCTGGTCGCGGGGTTCGTGAGCAACGACGCCGCCTTCCTGTTCGCGGCCACCGTCACGTTCCTGGCCGGGCTGCTGGCGTGGTGGACGGTGCCCAGCACGGAGCCGGGTCGGACGGGCGTCTCCGACGAGCAGGAGAGGCGGACGCCTTTGTGGAGGCGTGTGCGGAACGCAGCGGCGAATGTGGTCCAGGCCGATCGCCGGGTGCAGGCGGTGTGGCTCGCCAACCTGCTGGTCTTCTTCTCGATTCAGGGCACGCTGTTGGCGACCCTGGTGTTGCTCATTCATGCGCGCGGCATCAGCGTCGCGGGCCTGGCCGAACAGCCCATGGCCGGAGCCCTGCTCGCCGTGATGATGCTGGCGTCCGCCGGCGTCACCGTCTACCTGGGGGCGGCGCTCGACCGCGTACCGACCCGGACGGGCCTGGCGCTACCGGGCGTGGTGGCGGCCGCGGCGGGGTTCGTCGTCCTTGCGTTGACGAGCAGCCCGTGGCTCGCCGTTGCGGGCGTCGTCCTCCTGGGCGTGGGGATGGGTGGCACCTCGATCCCCTTGCTCACACTGCTGGGCGATCTCACGCCTGCATCGCATCGCGGCCAGGTGGTGGGCTACTACCAGTTCTTCGGCGATGTCGGCGGCAGCCTCGGCCCGGTCCTGGGCATCGAGCTGGTGACAGGTTGGGGCTTCGTGCCGACCTATCTCGGCGTCGCCGCCCTGCTGCTAGCGGAGATCCCGCTGCTCGCGTTGTTGTGGAGGGCCGAACGGCGGCTGCGCCGGCGTGCTTGAGCACACAACCAGCGCATCACTGCCGCCGCATCCCCGCCCGCACGTTCCCCTCCGACCGTCAGGAGGTTGCCGCCAGGACCCTGAAGCGGTCGCGCAGGACCATGCCCAGTCCGGCCACCAGCGCCACCACGTTGACGAGCGTGGCGGGGTAGAGCAGCACCAGGCCGACCGCCATCAGGATCCAGCGCTCCCAGGGCACCAGCTTGTGCATGAGGAACCCGGCACCTCCCGCCGCCAGCAGGATGATGCCGACCAATGCGAAGACGAAGCGGGGGATGATGATCAGGAGCGCCTGGCCGGTGCTCAACCCCTCGACCACCGGCACGATCAGCAGCGCGGTGCCGCTGTAGGACAGCAGGAAGGTGAAGCCGATGAGGTACTTCGGAAGCGCCACCATCGCTGCATACAGACCGGTCTGGATGGGATTGGTCTTGAACACCGACGCGGCCGCGTAGGCCGACAGCCCCACGGGCGGTGTGATGTCGGCCAGGACGGCGTAGTAGAACAGGAACATCTGCGTGGCAAGGAGCGCCGCATGCTCGGGCACGCCGTTGGCCACGACGAGCTTCTGCACCGCTGGAGCGACCAGTGCCGAGGTGAGCACGTAGGTGGCGATGGGGGGAACGCCCATGCCGAGCACCAGGCTGAACAGCGCCGCCAGGATGGTGGCGATGGCCAGCGACTGGCCCGAGATCGCCAGCAGGATCTCGGAGACCTTGGAGGCCAGCCCGGTCAGCACCATCATGGTCATGATCATGTTGGCCGCGACCACCGCCCCTCCGATCGGGATGAGGTGGCTGAAGCCGTTGGCCAGGCCTTCGAAGAGCTTGCCGATGGGCGGACGTACGGTGGGGTCGAGGTAGGCGAGCAGGATGAAGGCGAAGATCGCGAGCGTGACAGTGAGGTTGACCGAGTAGCCGCGATAGATCATGACCAGGATCAGCAGCACCGGCAGGAAGACGTAGGCGTAACGGAACGCGTAGCTCCGGTCGATCCCCTCGACGGTCTCGATGGCCTCGAGCTTCATCTTGCGGACGTAGAACTCGTTGTAGGCCCAGATCGCGATGAACAGCAGGACCATCGGCCCGATCGCCATCACGATGATCTGGATGTAGGGGATGGCCAGCAGCTCCACCATCACGAAGGCGATCGAGCCCATGATGGGAGGCGTGATGTAGGCGATCGTGCCGACCGTCGAGCACAAGCCTGCCGCGATCAGGCGGTTGTAGCCGGCGCGCCTGAACAGGGGCTCGTTGAGCGTTGAAACGAACAGCGTGTCGGCCGCGCCCGACCCGGAGAACCAGCCCATCATCACGGCCATCACGCTGGTGGCGCGGCCCGGCGCCGCCGGGCTCTTGCCTACCAGCAAGAAGGCGATGTTGGCGATGATCTCGCCGAACCCGAGTGCCGAGATGACGGCGCCCAGGATGGTGAAGTAGACCAGGTACTTGAGCGACACGCCGGTGATGATGCCGAAGAGGCCGGCCTCGGTCTCGGCGTAGAGCTTGCCGAGGATCATGTCGAGCGGGAAGCCGGGGCTCTGCAGCGTGCCCGGGACGAGGTATCCGTAGAGGTTGTAGAGCAGGAAGATCAGGACCAGGCTCGGGAGCACCGGGCCGAGCATGCGGTACACGATGCCCAGCACCAGGAAGGTCAGCCCGAAGGACATGGCGAGGTCCCACGGCACCGGCAGCATGGCCCGGCTCACCAGGTCGTTGAACTGCAGCAATAGGTAGAGGAAGGGTGCCAGGCTGAGCACCGCCGCGAGCAGATCGAAGGCCCGCGCCACGCGGGGCACGACGGCCGGCGCCACGGCGACCAGCCAGAACAGCGTCGTGGCGAGCTCCACGATCAGAGGCTGGCCGAGCTGCCAGAACGCGTAGAGGGGCACGGCCGCGAGCAGGGTGAAGATCCAGGACCCGATGCCGACCTTGGTCGGCTTCCGGGCCACCATCAACAGATAGCCGGCGAGCACCAGCAGGAACACGTGCGCGGCACGTTGGACCTGCGTCAGGTCGAGCAGCGGGATCTCGCTGTTCGACCAGGGCATGAACGGATGGATGACGAGATACAGGTGGTACAGGGTCGCGACCAGCAGGACCCCGAAGGTGATGCGCTTCAGAAGGGCGGCCACAGCAGGGTGATCTCCAGGCAGCTGTCTCGCAGGGTGGTGTGTTGGGTGCCGAGGCGCACGTGCATACCGACGACGGTGCAGTAGTCCAGCGACCGGGTGCGCTGCGGCGCGAGCCTTGCGTTGATGCGGTAGGTGCCGCTGGTGTAGTAGTTCTCCGTCTTCTCGTCGGTGAGCATGCGGAAGTGGTCGAAGCCGGTGCGCAGGTCGAAGCGGATCCGGACCGGGCCGCCCGTCACCGAGTTGGTGAACGCCACCTCGCCGCTCTGCCAGGCCCACAACCACACGATGTGATCGCCGACGTCGCCGCTCAGGCGCACCGGACGGGCGAGCGCCAGAATCAGGACCCCCACCACCAGGATGGGGGCCCAGATCAGGCTTCTACGCATGGACTACTGGACGGCTCCGACTTCCTTGTAGTAACGGAGGGCGCCGGGGTGGAAGGGGATGGTGGTCTGGCCCACCAGCTTGGCGGTGTTCGCCACTGTGGTGTCCTTCGACGGCTTGATCGCGTCGTGGAGGTCCTGGATGTGGGTGAAGACAGTCTTGGTGATGGAGTAGGCGACGTCGTCGGGCAGCGAGGCCGGGCAGGCGAAGCGGTTCCAGAAGGCCAGGGTCTGGGTGTCGGACGCCGAGCCGTAAGTCGCGGCCGGGATGGTGCCCATCACGCCGAGGCCGGGGAAGCGCTGCATGAAGGTCTTGACGGCGGTGCCTTCGGGGTTGAGCGAGACCAGCGCGACCTTCTTGCCCTTGCGCTGCAGGGTCGTGGAGAGCTCGCTGATCGACCCGGTGGGGATGCCACCGGACCAGAAGTAGGCGTCGAGCGTGCCGTTGGCCAGGCCGTCGGCGGATTCGGCGGCGCCCAGGCGCGACCACTTGCTGAACGAGTCGGTCTTGACGCCTGCAGCGTCGAGGACCAGAAGGCTGGTGTACTCGGTGCCGGAGCTGGGCGCGCCGGTGGAGACGCGCTTGCCCGCCAGATCGGCGAGGCTGGTGATGCCCGAGTCGGACGTGGTGACGATCTGCAGATAGTTCGGGTACGTCACCCAGAGGATGCGCGAAGGCGCCGGGTTGCCCTTGAACTTCTCGTGGGTGCCGTTGTAGGCGACCAGCGCCGAGTCGGGCAGCGAGAGCTCGCAGTAGTAGACGCCTCGGTTCGGATCGGTCTTGTCGCGCAGCAGCAGGTTGTTATCGATGGATGCTGCGGTCTGGATGGCGGTGGCACTGATGTCGGTGTACTTCGACAACATCTGGGCGACCTGCGTGCCGTAGTAGAAGTACACCCCCCCGGTACCACCGGTGCCGATGACGATCTGCACGCGCTGGGCGAGCGCCGTGCCGAAGAGAGCCGAGACTAGGATGGCGATCAGAATCCACGAGCGTTTCACGCCGACCTCCTTGTGGAATGAACGTAGTGTCCGAGGACCACCATACTGGCTACCGAGCGTGCTCGGCAGATGTGTATCCCTTGCACCGGGTACCACGGGTGCGGCGAGCTTCCGTGTGTGCGAGGGCGGTTGCCTCGCGTCGAGCGGGGGAAGCGAGCGGGCGGCGCGGTCGGCGGCGTCGTCGGCCGAAACGGCGTTCACGGATCGATCACGCATCGAGAAGGACGCCTCGACGAAGGCGACCGATCATGACGCCGAACGCAACGATGGCTGTGGGCTTCAACGAGAGCAGCATCGACGACGCGGATGCCGGCATCACAACGGCCTACGTGAGCCTGTCCACGACCGATCTAGGGCTCACGCTCGGCGCCGCCGACGTGGTCTGGCTCCCGGCCTCACCGCGCGTCAGTGTCAGGTGCCGCCGCCACCACGCCCGCCCCGCCCGGGCGTCGTGGCGGGACCGCCTCGGCCCGCGCCTCCCGAGGCGCCTCGCGTCTGGGGCGCTGCGCCGCGACTGCCGGTCGCGCCGGAACGCGACGGGGCGGAGCCGCCCTCCACCGACAGGCCGCCGGTAGTGATGAGCCGCTCGAACTCCTTCGGGTCCACGGCACGCGCGGCCCCGACCTCGAAGCTGATGAGCCGCTTGAGGTGGAGCTCGGCGAGGTTCGCGTCCATGGTCACCATACCGAGCGAGCCGCCCATCTGGATCTGCCCCGGGATCTGGTGGGTCTTGCCCTCACGGATGAGGTTCCGGATGGCCGGCGTGGCGATCAGGAACTCGAACGCCAGCGCGCGGCCCTCGCCCGACGCCTTGGGGATGAGCTGCTGCGTCAGGATGGCCTGGAGGTTGTTGGCGAGCTGCACCCGTACCTGCGCCTGCTGGGCTTCGGGAAAGACGTCGATGATGCGGTCGATGGCCTCGGCCGCGGTGTTGGTGTGCAGCGTACCGAGCACCAGGTGGCCGGTCTCGGCGGCGGTGACCGCCGCCCCGATGGTCTCGAAGTCACGCATCTCGCCGACGAGGATGACGTCCGGTGCCTGGCGCAGCACGCTACGGAGCGCGGCGTGGAAGTCCTTGGTGTCCTCGCCGATCTCGCGCTGGTTGACGATCGAGCTCTTGTGCTGGTGGAAGAACTCGATGGGGTCCTCGACCGTAACGATGTGCTTCTGGTACTCCTCGTTGATGAGGTCGATCATGGTGGCGAGCGTCGTGGACTTGCCCGAACCTGTGGGGCCGGTGACGAGCACCAGGCCGCGGGGGAGACGTGCCGTCTCGGCGACCTCGTTGGGCAGCCCCAGCTCTGAGAAGCTCAGCACCTCTTCGGCGATGGTCCGCATCACGCCGCCCACCGACCCGCGTTGCTGGAAGACGTTGACGCGGAAGCGCCCGTGCCCCGAGAGGCTGAAGGAGAAGTCCAGGTCCTTGCGCTCCTCGTAATTGCGCTGCTTCTTCTCGTCCATCAGCGCGTACATCAAGCGCCGGGTGAGGTTCGGGGTGAGAGGGTCGTATTCGGTCGGACGCCACTCCCCGTCCAGCCGGAGCATCGGCGGCAGCCCCACTGTGATGAGGAGGTCAGACGCTCGGCGCTCGATCGCCATCTTCAACAGGTCGACGATGTCGGCCTGGATCTGGGTGGAACGGATCTGGTCACTCATGGGCGTCCTTCCCTATGGGGCCGGACCGGCGGACTATTCCGCTGTCCTGGCCAGGACCTCTTCGAGCGTGGTGATGCCTTGGAAGGCCTTGTGGATACCGTCCTGCCGGAGCGTGTGCATCCCGTTCTTGATGGCGATGTCGCGGATCTCGAAGGCGGACGCCTCCCTCACGACGGCCCTCTCGATGTCGTCATCGACGACGAGTAGCTCATGGATGGCGAAGCGCCCGTTGTAGCCGCTGCCGCCACACTTCTCGCAGCCCACCCCGCGGTGGAGCTTGCGCCCTTCCGTCTCCTCTTCGGTCATGCCGAGTCGCCGCAGCACGTCGGGGTCCGGCGTGTACTCCACGCGGCATTCCTTGCACACCTTGCGCACCAGCCGCTGGGCCAGCACGCCGATGAGCGAGGCAGAGACGTTGAAGGGCTCGATCCCCATCTCTGTGAGGCGGATGACCGCGCCGGCGGCGTCGTTGGTGTGGAGCGTGGCGATCAACAGGTGACCGGTGAGGGCCGCCTCCATGGAGATCTTGGCGGTCTCGTGGTCTCGGATCTCGCCGACCATGATGATGTCCGGGTCCTGGCGCAGGAACGCTCGGAGCGCCCGGGCGAAGTCGAGCCCCGCCTTCATGTTCACTTGCGTCTGGTTGATGCCAGGGATCTCGTACTCGACCGGGTCCTCGATGGTGGTGACGTTCACCTCTGGCGTTGCGATGCGCTTGAGGACGCTGAAGGTGGTGAACGACTTGCCCGAGCCGGTGGGCCCGGTGATGAGGAACATGCCGTAGGGCTTCTGGATGATGTCCTTGAATCCCTGGAAGTTGTACTCGGCGAAGCCGAGTTGCTCGATCTCGGGGATGTCGGTGGCGCGCTTCAGGAGGCGCATCACGGCCTTCTCGCCGTAGACCGTGGGCAGCGTCGAGAGGCGCAAGTCGACCTCGGTGGACTTGTCGCGGAAACGGACGCGACCGTCCTGCGGCATGCGCCGCTCGGCGATGTTGAGCCCGCCCATGATCTTGATGCGCGCCGCCATGGCGCTGGCCGTCGACTTCGGCATGGTCATGTACTCGCGCAAGCTGCCATCCTTGCGGACACGCACCACCACATTGGTCGGACGAGGCTCGATGTGGATGTCGGAGATGTCGCTGAGGATCGATTCCCGGATGATGTTGTTGACGACCTTGACCAGCGCGTTGTCGTCGATGGCGCTGGTGTCCTCTTCCTTTTCGCTCGAGGCGGTGCCGACTTCCTCGACCAACGCCCTGGCCAGCTCGTCCATATCGCCGCCGTCGTGGTAGAAGCGGTTGAGTGTGCGCGACAGGGTGTCCTCGGTGGCGACCGCGGGCTGGATCTCCTTGCCGGTGATGAGGCGGATGTCGTCCAACGCGAACACGTGGCGCGGGTCCTTCATCGCGACGACCAACGTGTTGCCCTCGATACGGATCGGCATCGCCTGGTAGCGGCGGGCCGTTTGCTCCGGGACCAGGCTCACGGCGAAGGGGTCCACCTTCACGCCGTCATCGATGAACTCGTAGCCGAGCTGCATCGCGAGGCTGCGCGCCAGCATCTCCGGGCTGATCTTGCCCGACTGCACCAGCGTGTCCTCGAGCCGGCCACCGCCCGCGCGCTGCTTGTTGAGGGCCTCGTCGACGTCGGCCTGGGTGACGTAGCCCAGATCGACCAGGATCTCGCCCAGCGGCTTCACGCGTCCCAGCTTCGCTTGCTCCTCGAGCGCCTTGCGGAGCTGCTCGCGCTTGAGCTTCTTGTTCATCAGGAGCGTCTCGCCCAGGCGCCCCTTGTCGTCGGCGTACATGACGTCGATGCGCTTCATGACCTCGCGCTCGGGCGCTGCCACGAAGGTGACCGGTCGTTGCACGATGGCCTCGATGTCGGGCATGCGGCGCGGGTCGGAGATGGCGATGACAAGCTTGTCCTCGTTCATCGCATAGGGCACCGCGCTGAACTGCACCGCGTCGAGCCTAAGAAGATTCGATGCCAGACGCTCGTTGACCGCCTCGGCGTCCAGCGTAGGCTGGAACGGGATCCCCATCTGCTCTGCCAGGAGTTGCGCCAGCCGATCCTCGTCGAGCGCGCCCTGCTTGATCAGGATGCGGCCCAGCAGGCCCCCGGTGCGGTGCTGCTCCTCCACCGCACCCTTGAGCTGCTCGTCGGTGATGAACCCCTTCTCCACGGCGAGTGACCCCAGCCGTTGGCTGATGTCGACCTCGAAGTCGGGCGGGGGTTCCAGACCCAGCTCCGGGTAGTACGTGGAGATCGCCCACTGGAGCTCCTTCTGGAGCGCCTGATAGGGCTCGACCAGACAGCCCGAGGCATCCTCGACCTCCTCGATCGCGAGGGCGTCGAGCGGATCCTCGAAGGCCACCCGAAGGCGGTTGCCGTCGATAGCGAAGGGCATCGCGCCGACCTCGAAGGCGAGGTCCGCCGCGATCTTGCTCAGTGCGTCGGGCATGACGTCGACGCGGGGGAGGACGACGAGCGGGATGCCGATAGACTCCTCGATGGCCCGCGCGATGCGCTGCTCCGAGATGACACCGATGTGCACGAGGATGTCGGCGAGCCTCCCGCCCACCTCGGCGTGCCGGCTGATCGCCTGCTGCAGCGACTCGTCGTTGACGTAGCCCCGCTCCAGCAACACCGCGCCCAGGCGCTTGTCACCGATGGACAGGACGGCCACGCTCACCTCCTCGTAGGATCATTCTTTCAATATGGCGCACCATCCGAGTATGAGGTAGCTTACCCGGCGACAGCGGTTGCACCAGGATCGATCGCATCCCGGCGAGGTTGGCGCCCAGCACATCGGTGAACAGCTGGTCTCCTACCATGGCCGTGGCGGACGCCGGCGTCCCGAGACGCCGTAGGGCTCGCGCGAAAGCGCGGGCGAAGGGTTTGCCCGAGAGCGCCATGGCGTCGACTCCCAGGCGCGCCGCGACCGCCGCCACGCGTCGACGCTCGCCGTTGGAGAGGATCAGCACAGGGAAGCCCGCCCGCTTCAGACCCGTGAGCCAGGCCTCGACGCTCGGATCGAGTGCATCGTCGGCCGCGGCCAGCAACGTGTCGTCGAGATCCACCACGACCCCCTTGACGCCGAGGCTCATGAGCAGCTCTGCGTCGACCTGGTGGACGCTCGCCACCATGAGGTCGGGTCGCAACATTGGCGAAGTGTAGCATGCCGACAGCCGCCCGCGAGCGGAAGTATTCACGACGGGGCCGCAACTTCCGGGCATTTGCCCGGCGGCCGGTGATTGGCGGGTGGAGCGGTCGGCACGCTGGCGTGTAAACCGCATCGCGCCGAATTCTATGGGGTGCCCCCTTACGGGGTTCTTACGTGCAACGCCTCCCGCAGGAGGGGTCCGAAGGCCTCGGGGTCGTCGACCCAGGGATAGTGACCGGCGTCGAGAAGGCTCGTCAGGGCGCGGGGGAGACGCTCGAGGGCGGCTTCGGCCTGGCCGGGGTAGGCGGTGGCGTCGCGTGTGCCCAAGAGCACCACCGTCGGGAGGCGAAGAGCAGCCAGCTCCTCGAGGGCGTCCAAGCGCCACACTCCCTCCGGCTCGGCGGCCTCGTTCGGCCCGAAAAGAGCGGTCGCGTCGCTGTGCTCGAGCTTGAGCCGGCTCGAAGGCGATGGGAACTGCATCTGGTCGAACAGACTCTTGGCGTTCACCCAGCCGAAGGCCTGATCGACGAGCAGACCGGGATCGAGCGTCTCCGGATCGGCGAGGGCGCTCTCGGGCGGAATCGCCTCATCGGGATGGCCTGCCTCGTGGGCCGCTCGACGCTGCAGGTCGCGCGCCAGCATCGGCATCGACAGCCAGGGGTTCACCATCACGAGACGTTCGAAACGCTGCGGCGTGCGGCTGGCCGCGCGCACCGCCACCTGCGCGCCGAAGCCGTGCGCCAGGAGGGTGGCGGAGCCGATCTCGAGCGCGTCGAGCACCGCCCGGACGTCGTCCGCCAGCAGATCGAGGTCGAAGGGCGACGCGCTGTAGCTGCGGCCGGCCCCCCGCTGATCGGCGTAGAGGACCTGGAAGTCCTCCAACTCGTCGCCGGCCAGGTCGCGGAACGAGAAGCTGTTGTAGCCCGGGCCGCCGTGAAGGTAGTACACGGCGGGCGCGTCCGCCCGACCGACCTGTTCGACGTAGAGATCGGCGTCGGCACGCTCGATGTTCAGGGGGCGATCGAGGGAGGGTGTGTCGTCGGTCATGCGCCCACGCTCGCGAAGGTCCATACCCTACAACCGTCTGGCGCGCCCAGTTCGGGGAGCCGGTCCGCATCGGCCACCAGCAGGTAGAGCCCCTCCTGGTCGCGACTGGCCAGCAGTCGGGTGCGGACGCCGTGGCGCTGCAGGCGCGCAGCCAGGTCATCGAGGCGCGCCTGAGCGGCGACGCCTGCGAGCTCGTAGAAACGGGTCTGCTGGGGGCCGGAAGACATGCCTCCAGTGTAGGGGAGGCGGGCGCGGGGCGGCGTAGGCCGGTGCGGGCCGCGCTCTGCGGGAACCCCGAATGTGCGTTGGCTCGCTTCCGGGCGGCCGGACCCGCGTGCTAGCATGGACCATGCAAGGCTGATGAGGCGGCGCGGAGACCCTGGTCCCGCGGCGCCTTCGCTTTGCGGCCCGTCTGGTACCGCCAGAGCCCTCCGGAGGTGGCGTCATGGACGAGCGTGGATACGTTCCCGGTCGAGCGCAGCGCATCCCCAGGCCGCGCTCTGCACACCACCCCCCGAAGAAGCGGACCCTATCGGACCTGCGGCCACTCGTGAAGCAGGGCCTGTACCGGATCGGGAATCACGCTGCCAAGCACGCGACCTGCGAGGGTTTCACGGAGACCGACATCGTGCAGACGGTGCTCTACGGCCGCGAGCTGATGCGTTACTGGCAGGACGAGCGGCTGCTGGTGCTGGGCTACCTGCCCGTCAGCGCCGCGGTGAAGATCCCCCTGCACGTCGTGGTGGAGTACAGCGCCCAGCGCTGGGTCGATGTCGTGACCGCGTTCATCCCGCACGACGCCCACCGGGTGCCGTCGCGAGCACGTCTGGCCGAGGCCCTGCGTTACGACCGGGACGAGCCCGAGAGCCGGCTGGTGGGGCCGGGCCGGTAGCGGCCCGGCCCCACGATCACGGATCCTTCGAGGGCGTCAACCCTAGCGTGAACATGTAGCTGGTGGTGCCGTTGCGCCCGTCGTAGCGGCGGACCAGCTCGACCAGGTCTCGCTGCAGTTGTTTGGCGTCGCCATGATCCAGCCGCAGAGGGAGGTTGGCCATCAAGACGGCCGGGGCGTCGTCGTGCAGCAGCCGCTGGGTCAGCGGTTCCTCGTCGGCGGTCTGATCCGACGGGCCGATCGACACGCGCTGCTCGGCATCGAGCTCGAGCCGCCACCCCCAGCGGTGGAGCTGGAGCTCGCGGTCGGCGAGCGCATGCACCAGCCCGGCGATCAGGCGCTTCTGCGGGCTGTGCAGGAGGCTCGCCACCGACTCCTCGAGATCGGCCTGCGGGAGCGTCGCGAACGGGATGAAGAAGGCGTCGGGGGCGCGGTAGTAACGTACCGGGCGCCCCGCGCGCTTCTGCTCGTGGGTCAGCTCCAGGAGTCGCAGCTGCCGCATGCGCTTCACGCGGTAGGCCATGTCCTTGACGCTCACGCCGACCTCGGAGGCTGCCTCGCTGGTGCTGCGCTCGCCCCGCATGAACGGGTGCAGGAAGCGCACGCGATCGGCGTCGAGGAGGAACGCAGCCGCGGGCTCGTCGTCGACTACGGTGGCAGGGCTAGTCGACTCGGACGGTTCCATGTCGACTAGGGTAGCTCCTACCTTGGCGTCATGAACGCGAACCCTTCCCCCCCTGCGGCCCAGCCGCTCGCCGTCCGCAACTTCCGTCTGCTGTGGCTGGGAGAGAGCGTCTCTTTGCTCGGAGACCAGTTCTACCTCATCGGCCTGCCATGGCTCACCCTCCGGCTCGGGGGTGACGGCCTCGCCCTGGGCACGGTGCTGATGGCGGCGGCGGTGCCACGCGCGTTGTTCATGCTGCTCGGCGGCGCCGTGAGCGACCGGCTCTCTCCCCGTCGGGTGATGCTGGCATCCAACCTGCTGCGCGCCATGGCGGTCGGCTTGCTCACGGCGCTGGCGGCCGCCGGCGCACTGCAACTCGCACACGTCTACCTGCTGGCCGTGGTGTTCGGGACCGTCGACGCCTTCTACCACCCGTCACTGATGGCGATGGTGCCTTCCCTCGTGGCGCGCGAGCGACTGGAGAGCGCCAACGCCCTGGTGCAGGGCAGCGAGCAGCTCGCGATGCTGCTCGGCCCCGCCCTCGCCGGCGTGGTGATCGCCGCGGCGGGCCTCACGCCCGCTTTCGGGATCGACACGCTCACCTTCCTGTTCACGCTCACCACGCTGCTGGCGATGCGCGTCCCGGCGGCGACCCGGGCGAGCGACGAGGCGAACGTGCTGCAGCAGATCGGGAGCGGGCTGCGCTATGCCTTCCGGACCCCATCCATGCGGGTCATGCTCATCTCGGTCGCCTTCCTGAACCTGGCCATCACCGGGCCGGCCGGCGTGGGGCTGCCGCTGCTGGCCGACCAGCGCTTCGGCGGTGCGGCCGCATTCGGCGTGATGATGTCGGTGTTCGGCGGCAGCACGCTTATCGGCGCCCTGCTGGCCGGCAGTGCACTCCGGCGCGTTCCTCTCGCTCGACTGATGGTGGGGGCGCCGCTGCTCTTCGCGGCTGCCCTCGGCGCCGTGGGCGTGGCCGATCGCCTACCGCTCGTGCTGGCGGCGCTCGCGGTGATGGGGCTGGGCGCCGGCGCGCTCAACGTGCGGGCCATCGCCTGGCTGCAGGGCCGCACGGACGCCGCCTTCCGTGGGCGCGTCATGAGCCTGGTGATGTTCGCCTCGGTCGGCCTGGCGCCCCTCTCTCTGGCAGGAGCCGGCGTGCTGGTGGGCCAGGGGTTCGTCCTGCTCTTCTCCAGCGCCGCCGCACTGATGGTCCTGGTCACGCTCCTGGTGGTGACCACCCGGGGCCTGCGCGGCCTCGACACGGCGCCCGCTGCGGCCTGAGGGGTCGCTCCGGCGCGCGCCCCGCGCCCTCGACCCCACACGCGCCCCGCGCCTGCCGCCCGTCCCTCGATAGCGGGCAGCAGGCGCGGGGCGCTGCGGATCAGTCCAGCGGGAGGCCGTAGATGCGGGTGGCGTTGCGGTCGAGCACGGGCTCGAGCGCGTCCAGTGTCACGCCGCGCGCCTCCGCCACGACCTCCGCGGTGTGGCGCACGTAGGCCGGCGTGTTGCGCTTGCCTCGCATCGGGACCGGCGCCAGATAGGGGCTGTCGGTCTCGACGAGCAGCCGGTCCTCGGGGACGGCGCGAGCCGCGTCACGGAGCGCTCCGGCACTCTTGAAGGTGACGTTGCCGGCGAACGACACCATCCATCCCAGCGCCAGACCCGCTTCCAGGAGGCCTGCGTGGCCGTTGAAGCAGTGCAGGATGCCGCGCCGGTGACCGGTCTCGCGGATGGCGGCGGCCGCGGCCAACGACGCGTCCTCGCACCCCTGGGCGTCGCGTACGTGCAGGATGAGCGGTTTGTCCAGGCGCCGGGCGAGCCCGGCCTGCCAGTCGAACGCGCGGCGCTGGCTCTCGAGCGTCTCGTCGTCCCAGTGGGTGTCGAACCCGGTCTCTCCGAGGGCGACCACGCGTGCGTGCTCGGCCAGCGCCGCCACCGCCTCGCGGACCGCAGGATCGTCGGCGTCCGAGGCGTTGTTCGGGTGGATGCCCACGGCCGCCCACACGTTGGGGTGGGCGTCTGCCAGCCGAAGGGCTTCGCGGTCGCTGTCGACGGTGGTCCCGACGGTCACGAGGGCCCGCAGGGAGGGGTCGACGGCGCCCTCCGGATCGTCACAGGCGTCGAGGTGGCAATGGCTGTCGATCATGCCGCCACCATAACGGCGCACCGGCGCGCAGGCGGTGGCGTCGCGCGATCAGGTGTCCGGACCGCTCTGCGCGCCGTCGGGCGGGAGTTTTGTGAGAATCCTGTAAGAGACCTGTTGCTACAGTCATGCCAACTCGGGGAGACGACCGGATGAGCCGAGAGCGAGGGGTCAAAGTGGTCCAGACAGCAACGGGAACGAATGGCCAGAGCCTGCGCGCTCTGAGCAACGAAGAGCTCAGCGACATCATCGCGACGTGTGAAGGCGCCATCGCCGATGGTAGCGCGGAGATCGCGGACTTCGAAGCCTTCGTGCTGTGCCAGAAGGAACTCGCCCGCCGAACCTGGGCGTGAGCCGTCGAGGGCGGCGGGAACCCTTTCACATCGAATGCTCGTGACGCGTGCGTAGCATAGCCTGTGCTACCACGCGTCTTCATCTGGTTGATCGCTGCGGCGTTGGTCGCCCGTAGCCGGGCGGCTCTCGCCCGGACCCCACGGACCATGCGAGGGGGGCTGCCCCTGGCGGCCCTCGGACTGCTGCTCGGGGCCTGCGCGCCGGCTCTCAGCGCCGCCCCCGTGGTGTCGGCCCAGGCAGACACTGCGCCTCCGGCGACGCCACCGGCCGCCCACGGCGTGCCCACCGCACCGCAGGTGCCCGACGCGGCGGCGGACGTGCAGATCGGCAACGCATCCTGGTACGGCCCCAACTTCGCGGGGCGGCTGACCTCCGACGGCGAGATCTTCGATCCGAGCCAGCTGACCGCCGCCCACCGGACGCTGCCCTTCGGTACGCTGGTCAAGGTCACCAACCTCGTCAACGGGGAGAGCGTCGTCGTGCGGATCAACGACCGGGGGCCGTTCAAGCCCAACCGCATCATCGATCTGTCGCGGGGCGCGGCCGAAGCGATCCACATGAAGAGTATGGGCGTCGCCCGGGTCAAGCTGGAGCCGCTGGCGCTACCCAACGGGGTGGTCCGGATAGGCGTCGACGACCAACTCCAGGGTTACCAGGTCCAGTCGCGATACCACCGCGTCGGCCAGCTGCTGGTCCTGTCACGGCGCAGCGGGGCCGATGCCGTCGTCGTCCGCGTCGTCGGCAACGATGTGCCGCGCAGCAGCGGGGTCGACGTGCTCGTCAGCCACGACCTCTTCAGCAAGATCGGCGATCAGGCCAACATCACCGAACGTTGACCGCGCATGCGGAGCGGAGGGGCCGCGTTCGACGGCGGCCCCTCCGGTCAGCGACGGCAGCCGGCCGCCAACTCGGCAGCGAGCGCGGCGACGCGGTCCACGCCGCCTTCCGGGTGGCCCGCGTCGGCCTCGTCCTGGATGGCCCGGATGAGGGCCGATCCGACGACGACACCGTCGGCGAAGGCGGCGACCCGCGCCGCGCTCTCCCGCGAGCCCACCCCGAAACCCACCGCCACCGGCAGGGCGCCGGCGACGCGGGTGCGCTGCACGAGCGACGCGACCTCGTCGGAGACGGTGTCGCGTGCGCCTGTCACGCCCGTGACCGAGACCGCGTAGACGAAACCGCTGCAGGCGCGCACGACCTTGGCGATGCGGTCGTCGGTCGAGGTCGGCGCCACCAGGAAGACGGTGTCGAGGCCCATCGAGCGTGCCGCCGGCAGGAGCGCGTCCGCCTCGTCCGGCGGGAGATCGGGGAGGATGATGCCGTCGGCTCCCGCCCCCGAGAGAGCTTGCACGAAGCCGGCATCGCCGCCCCGGGGATAGCAGTACACGGGGTTGTAGTAGGTCATCAGCGCGAGCGCCTTGTCGGTGCGCGCCCGCAGATCACGGACCATGGCCAGCGTGGACGCCGTGTCCACGCCTCGAGCGAGTGCCGTCTCGCTGGCGCGCTGGATGGTGGGACCGTCCCCCAGCGGGTCGGAGTAGGGCAGACCGATCTCCAGCAGGTCGGCGTGCTCGAGCAAGGCTTCTGCGTAAGCGGGGAAGTGCTCGGGATCGGGGAAGCCGGCCGTGAGGAAGGCGACGAAGGCCGCGCGGTTCTCGCGCTTCGCGGCGTCGAAAGCGTTCTGGATGCGTCCCATGCTCATGCCCCCGCCCGTGCGCCGCGCAGACGCATCACCTCGGCGACGTCCTTGTCCCCGCGGCCCGAGAGGTTCACCACGATGATCTCCTCGGGGCCCATGGCGGGCGCCAGGGTCTGCAGCAGGGCGATAGCGTGGGCGCTCTCCAGGGCAGGCACGATGCCTTCGGTGCGGGCCAGCAGCTCGAAGGCCGTCAGCGCCGCCTCGTCGTCGACGGCGACGTACTCCGCGATGCCGGCGTCGGCGTAGTAGCTGTGCTCGGGGCCGACCCCGGGGTAGTCGAGTCCCGCCGACACCGAGTGCGCGGGGGTGATCTGCCCGTCGTCGTTCGACAGCAGGTACATCAATGAGCCGTGCAGGACCCCGCGCTTGTGGGCCGAGATGCTGGCGGCGTGCTCCCCGCTGTGCAGGCCGCGGCCGGCCGCTTCCACGCCGATCATGCGTGGACGCTCGCCCGCGGGCAGGTAGGCGTACGGCGCGAACAGCCCGATGGCGTTGCTACCGCCACCCACGCAGGCCACCAGCGCGTCGGGCACACGGCGACCCTCCGCGGCCTCGAGCTGCTCCATGGTCTCGAAGCCGATCACGCTCTGAAGGTCGCGGACCAGCATCGGATAGGGGTGCGGTCCCACGACCGAGCCCAGGATGTAGAAGGTGTCGCGCACGTTCGTCACCCAGTCGCGGATGGCCTCGTTGGTGGCGTCCTTGAGGGTGCGCGTGCCGCTTCCCACCTCACGGACCTCGGCGCCCAGGAGGCGCATCCGGAAGACGTTCATCTCCTGGCGGCGCACGTCCTCCTCGCCCATGTAGACCACGCACTCCAGGCCGAACAGCGCGGCCGCCGTGGCTGTGGCCACGCCGTGCTGCCCGGCGCCGGTCTCGGCGACCACGCGCCTCTTGCCCATGCGGCGTGCCAGCAGGGCCTGGCCGATGGTGTTGTTGATCTTGTGCGCGCCCGTGTGGTTGAGGTCCTCGCGCTTGAGGTAGATGCGGGCGCCGCCGAGCCTCTCGCTCAGGGCGTCCGCGCGGTAGAGGCGGCTGGGCCGCCCCACGTAGTCGCACAGATGGCGCTTCAGCTCCGCCTGGAAGGCGGTATCGGCACGCGCGCTCCGGTACGCCTGCTCGAGGTCGTCGAGCGCTGGGATGAGCGTTTCCGGGACGTAGCGGCCGCCGTAGTCACCGAAGCGTCCGCGCGCATCGGGAAGCGGGAACATGGTGCCTCCTCGTGGATACGAAGGAATCTAGGGGGTGGTGGAGCGGGATGCGGGCGAAGGCGGACGCCACCAGTGCTGATGGTGCCACTTGAAAGTGCGAGGGGTGCGTACCCGCGCGCGCGTCCTCATGGCGCCAGTGTATGCCCGCGATTCTGTGCTGGCAAGCGTGCCGGCGCGTGCTAGGCGTGCTGCAACAGCCAGGTCTGTTCCTCCGTGCTGAGCCGGCTCGGCGTGCGCGGGATCCGCGCCAGGTCGAAGTCCGCCACCAGCTCGGCTGCCGCGATCTCCTCGAGTCCGTCCGTCAATCCCAGCCCCCGCGCCAGCACGCCGACGACCCGTTCGGGCCGCACGCCCGCTTCGCGCAGGGCGCGCAGCGTCAGGGAGCCGCGGCGCTTGGCCAGGCGCTCACCGTGTTCGTCGAGCAGCAGGGGCACGTGCGCGAAGGCGGGCGCTGCGTGACCGAGGGCCCGGTAGAGCAGGAGCTGTGCAGCGGTGGAGGGGAGGAGATCGTCGCCGCGCACCACCTCGCTCACCGCCATGGCGGCGTCATCGACGACGGTCGCGAGCTGGTACGCCCAGAGGCCGTCGGCGCGCCGTACCACGATGTCCCCCACGTCGTGCTCGGCGGCCGCACGCTGCGGGCCGGCCACGACGTCGTCGAAGCCGATCGTTCCGGGGGCGATCCGGAAGCGCAGGCTAGGCACCTTGCCTTCGGCGCGTTTTCGCTCGGCCAGGCGAGCGTTGGCCTTGCGCTCGAGCTCGCCGTAGACGGGCGAGCGGCCGTGGGGCGCGCTCGCGACCTGGTGGAGCTCCCGGCGGGAGAGGTAGCACGGGAAGATGCGTCCCTGACGTTGCAGGACCGCGAGGGCCGCGGCGTAGCGTTCGCCGCGCTCGCTCTGACGGTAGGGACCGAGGGGCCCACCGATGTCGGGCCCCTCGTCCCAGTCGAGCCCCAGCCAGGTGAGCTCGCGCAGATTGCCGTCCACCGCTTCCGGCACTGTGCGGTGGGCGTCCAGGTCGTCGACCCGGAGCACGAGCTCGCCGCCCCGCGAGCGCGCCCGCAACCAGGCCAGCAGCGCCGTCCGGGCGTTGCCGAGGTGGAGCCAGCCGCTGGGCGAGGGCGCGTACCGTCCCCGGTAGGCGCCCTCCGCAGCCGGCGTCATCGGAACGTGCGTCGCGGAGACCGGCGGTCTCAGGCCTTTCCGGCCTTGGTCATCGCCTCCAGCATGGCCGCGCCCATATCGCTGGGCGTCTGCGCGACCACCACGCCGGCGGCTTCGAGGGCGGCGATCTTGTCCTTGGCCGTGCCCTTGCCCCCGGAGATGATGGCACCAGCGTGACCCATGCGCTTGCCCGCGGGCGCGGTGGTCCCAGCGATGAAGGCGGCCACCGGCTTGGTCATGTTCGCCCGGATCCAGGCCGCGGCCTCCTCCTCGGCCGAGCCCCCGATCTCACCGATCATGATGACCCCCTCGGTGGAGGGATCGTCGTTGTACAGCCGCAGCACGTCGACGAAGTTGGTCCCGTTCACGGGGTCGCCGCCGATGCCCACGGCGCTGGTCTGGCCCAGACCGTTGTCGGTGAGATGCTTGACCGCCTCGTACGTGAGGGTGCCGGAGCGGCTGACCACGCCGATGCGCCCGCCCTGGTGGATGTAGCCGGGCATGATGCCGATCTTGCACTCGTGCGGGGTGATGACACCCGGGCAGTTCGGTCCCACCAGGCGTGTCGCCGACCCCTCCAGCACGCGGTTCACCCGCACCATGTCCATGATGGGGATGCCCTCGGTGATGGCCACCACCAGCTCCAGACCGGCGTCAGCGGCTTCCAGGATGGCGTCGGCCGCGAAGGGAGGCGGTACGAACACCACGCTGGCGTTGGCGCCGGTGGCTTCGACCGCCTCGCGCACGGTGTCGAAGATCGGCACCTCGACGCCGTAACGATCGTCGCGTCCGGGCACGCCGCTGTGGTCGGTCTCGCCCTCGAAGCGCTCGACCTGGCCGCCACGTCCCGGGTGCACCGCCCCGACCATCTGGGTGCCGTAGGCGATCGCCTTGTCGGTGTGGAAGCGACCGGCGCTGCCGATCCCCTGCACCAGGACCTTGGTGTTCTTGTCGACGAGGATGCTCATTTCGCCAGCTCCACGATCTTCTTGGCCCCGTCCTTCATATCGTCGGCGGAGAGGAGGTTCAGCCCCGACTCCGAAAGGACCTTCCTTCCGAGATCGACGTTGGTGCCCTCGAGTCGGACCACCAGTGGCACCTTCAAGCCGACCTGCTTGACGGCCGCGACCACACCGTTGGCGATGGTGTCGCACTTCATGATGCCCCCGAAGATGTTCACGAAGATCCCCTTCACGTTGGGGTCCCGCGTGATGATGGTGAACGCCGCTGTGACGTTCTCCTCGGTGGCGCCGCCACCGACGTCGAGGAAGTTGGCGGGCTCGCCGCCCACCTGCTTGATGGTGTCCATGGTGGCCATGGCGAGGCCGGCACCGTTCACGAGGCAGCCGACCGTGCCGTCGAGCTTGATGAAGCTCAGGCCGTACTTGCCGGCCTCGACCTCGGCGTCGTTCTCTTCGCTCAGATCCCGCATCTCCACCACGTCCTTGTGGCGGAACAGGGCGTTGTTGTCGAAGCTCATCTTGCCGTCCAGCGCCATCACCCCACCGCTGGCGGTCACGACCAATGGGTTGATCTCCACCATGTCGGTGTCGAGGCTCTCGGCGGCCGCGACCAGGGCCTTGAGGAAGCGCACGCCGTTCTTGAACGCGTCCCCTTCGAGACCGAGCCCGTACGCCAGGCGACGGGCCTGGAAGTCGGCTAGCGAGATCGCTGGGTCCACCGTCTCCCGCAGGATCTTCTCCGGCGTCTCGGCTGCGACCTCCTCGATCTCCATACCGCCTTCGGTGGAGGCCATGACGACGTTGCGGCCGGTGGCGCGATCCAGCACCACCGACACGTACAGCTCGCGCGCGATGTCGATGCCCTGCTCGATGTAGAGGCGGTTGACCTGCTTGCCGTCGGGGCCGGTCTGCACCGTAACGAGGGTCGAACCCAGCATCGCTTCGGCCAGCGTGCGCACCTTCGCCTCGGCGGCTTCGACGCCGCCCTTCAGGCCGTCGGTGACGACGTTGACGCCCGCCAGATCGGGGTGCTCCTTGAAGCGCCCCTTGCCGCGACCGCCGGCATGGATCTGTGACTTCACCACCACCACGGGGTGGCCGCCGGCGTCCACCACCGGCCGCACCGCCGCAACGGCCTCATCGACCGTGGTCGCGACCCGCCCGATGGGCACGGCGATGCCGTGGGCCTTCATGAGTTGCTTGGCTTGGTACTCGTGGATCTTCAAAGGGGACCTCCCACGGTCGGCCTACGACCGTCTGCGTCAAACCGCCCCAGGGTAACGCTCGGACCTCTCCCGCTCCAAGCTCCGGCCGACCGTCGCCGACAACGACGGTGCCCGGACGAGGGGTGTCGCCGGTCGAGCGCGGAAGCGATGGCATCGGCCGGCGGCGGGTTGCGGGGAGCTGCCGCCCTGATCTGCCGTAGCGTCCGGTGCAGTGTGGAACCCTTCAACGCGCGGGCGGTGCTGCAGGCGCTAGCATGCTCCCATGGTGCGCACCGCCATTCTCACCGTGAGCGACCGTGGCGCGGCCGGCCAGCGGGAGGACACCTCGGTCCAGGAGATCCGCCGCCTGCTGCAGGGGGGCCCGTTCGTCGAGGTCGACTACCAGGTCTTGCCCGACGAGCAAGCGATGATCCGTGCCAAGCTCAGGCTGTGGTGCGATCAGGACACCGTTGATCTGATTCTGACCACCGGGGGTACCGGCCTGGCGCTCCGCGACCGCACTCCCGAAGCCACCCGTGAGGTTATCGAGCGGGAGGTGCCGGGGCTGGCCGAACTGATGCGTGCGCATGGCGCGCTGTCGAACGCGCGTGCAGCGCTCTCCCGCGGCCTCGTTGGGATCCGGCGGGGGACGCTGGTGGTGAACCTTCCCGGCAGCCCGCGTGGCGCGCGAGAGTCCCTCGAAGCCGTGATCGGTGTCCTTCCACACGCCATCGACACCATCCTCGGCGAGCGCCGGAGCGCTCCGGAGTCCTGGCACAACTGAGCGACGGTCGCGCCCACGCTGGTCGAACGCCATGTAGCATGGCCTGGTGACGATCCTGGCGTTGGTGGTCCTGGTGCTCGGGTTGCTGGTCGGGCTGGTCGGCGTGGTGGCCCCGGTGCTGCCGGGCGTGCCCGTGGCGGCGGCGGGAGCCGTGCTGGCCGCTTGGATCGTGGGCTTCGACCGCTTTGGGCTCCTGCCACTGGGGTTCATCGTGGGCCTGGCGGTGCTGGCGCAGCTCATCGACCTGGCCGGAAACTGGGTAGGCGCCCGCGTCTACGGTGCTCGCCGCGCCGGCTTGTGGGGTGGCGTGATCGGTTCCCTGGTGGGGCTGATCTTCTTCCCGCCCTTCGGCTTCCTGCTGGGTGCGTTGGTCGGCGCCGTGCTGTTCGAGCTGGCTGGCGGCCGCGCGCTGAACGAAGCCCTTCGCGCCGGGGTGGGCGCCTTCGTTGGTGCGCTCGGGGGTACGGTCGCCAAGGTCCTGATCGTGATCGCGATGGCGGTCATCGGGATCCCGAGAGTCTTTTGAGTTCGGCCCCGCGGGGGGCAGCGGCGCGGGTTGGTAAGCTCGCGTCCTGAAGCTTAGGCGGGCGCTGTTCGCGCTCTTGAGAGGACGACTGTAATGGATCCGATTCTCGTTCACATCGGGCCGCTGGCGATCCGCTGGTACGGCTTCCTGATCGCGCTCGCCGTCCTGGTCGGGGCGCTGTGGGCGCTCCGCCTGGCCGAGCGTCGCGGGCTCGACCCCGACAAGCTACTCGACGCCGCGGTGTGGCTGGTCCTCGCCGGCATCATCGGCGCACGCCTGGTGTACGTGGTGACCAGCCCCTCGGCGTTCTTCGGTCCTGGAGGGCACCCGCTCGACGCCGTCAAGGTATGGCAGGGGGGTATCAGCATCCACGGCGGCATTCTCGGGGTGCTGGTGGCGATGTGGGTCTACAGCCGCGTGCAGCGCATCAACATGTGGGCCTACATGGACGTGCTGACGCCGCTGGGCGCGCTCGGCATCATGGGCGGACGCATCGGCAACATCATGAACGGCACCGACACCGGCGGCCGCCTGACGAACCTCGCCATCGGCATCGATTGGCCCAAGCCAGGAACGCCTTTCCTGGGCGGGTTCGGCCGCTTCCTGTTCGGCAAGGACCTGTGGCAGTACGCGCCGCCCGCCTGCCGCACCGTGCCCGCAGGCCAGCCCTGCCACATCCATTTCGCGCAGTTCTACGGCTTCGTGGTCGGGTTCATCCTGCTGTTCATCGTCCTCTGGGCGTTGCGGCGGAGCCGCGCGCCGGGCTACGCCTTCTGGCAGTTCGCCCTGTGGTACTCGGTGCTGCGCAGCGTGCTCGAAGAGCCCTTCCGCGACAACCCCCTGTACTGGAAGGTCTACGACAACATGCAGGCGGGGATCGGCTTCTTCACGCTCACGCAGCTCGTCAGCGTCGTCATCGTGGTCGTGGCCATCGCCATGCTCGTACGCATCCGTCAGCGGGAACGTCGGGGCCGGCTTGCCGGCGCCGCGGAGCGCTGAGGGTGGGGGAAGCCGGCCTGAGCGTGGTGGTGCTCGCCGCCGGGCAGGGCACACGCATGCGCTCGTCGCTGCCCAAGGTGCTCCACGAGGCGGCCGGCAAGCCGCTGCTGGAACACGTGCTGAACGCTGCCGGGGCGCTCCGGCCCGCTCGGAAGGTGGTCGTGGTCGGGCACGGGTCCGAGGCCGTGCGGGCGCGGTTCGCCGACGCCGGCGTCACCTTCGTCGAGCAGGCCGAGCAGCGCGGCACCGGGCACGCGTTGCTGTGCACGCGCGAGGCGCTCGCCGAAGCGTCGGGACCGCTGCTGGTGCTCTACGGCGACCAGCCCCTGGTCCACCCCGCCACCCTCGAGGGGCTGGTCGAGGAGCACCGCAGGCACGGTGGGGCAGTCCTGCTGACCTACGAGGTCGCCGACCCGTTCGGACTCGGACGGGTGGTGCGCGCGCCGGACGGCAGCGTGCTGCGAGTGGTGGAGGAGAAGGACGCCTCGGCGGAGGAGCGGGCGATCCACGAGGTCTACCCGGGCGCCATCGTCTTCGATGAGGCGGCCTTCGATGTCGCCTCCGGACTGAGCGCCGACAACGCCGCCGGCGAGTACTACCTCACCGACATGGTGGCCCTCTACCGCCGCGGCGGCCGTGGCCTGCACGCGTTCCGAGGCCACGACGAGATGCGCGAGCTGATCGGTGTCAACACGCGGGGCGAGCTGGCGCGGGCCGAGGCCCTGCTTCGGCGCCGCGCGCGCGAGCACTGGCTGACGGCGGGCGTCACCATGCATGCGCCGGAATCGACCTTCGTCGACGACGCGGTGACGCTGGCCCCCGACGTGGTGCTCGAGCCCGGCGTGCTGCTGCGCGGCGCCACCAGGGTGGGCCGCGGCGCCCGCGTCGGGGCCTACGCCGTGCTGGACGGCTGCACGGTGGCTCCCGGGGCGACCGTGCCGCCGCACACGGTGGCGCGGGGACGGGCGTTCGAGGCGCCCTGAGGCGTCGGCGCGCTCAGTCTTCGGCGCCGGGGGCCCCGCCGCCGTCGGGCAGGTGGCTGGTGTAGGCCTCGTCATGCGGGCGCTCGAGGGTCTCGAGCGTGAGGTCGTGCAATCGCAGGCGAGCGCTCTCGGTGTAGAAGCCGACCCGTCCCTCGCCGAAGCGCTCGTCGGCCAGCGTCAGGAGCACCGCGCCGTCGAGCGAGAACTCCAGGTAGGAGCCGTAGGCGAGCAAGACGAACGGGTGCGGGTCGCCGTGCGCGACGTAGAAGTTCGACTGCAGGGGGATGTAGTCGAAGGCCTCCTCGACGTCGCCTCCCGGATGCGCCGCCCAGGCACGGAGCTGGGCGATGCCCTTGTGCAGGTCGAGACTGAGATAGTAGCCGTCCCCGTCGTCGCTCAGACGCAGCACCAGGCCGATCTTGCCGCTGCCGTCCATGTGCATCTCGCCGCGCAACCGGAAGTCGCGGTGCACGCCCGGCACCAGGAACGTCTCGAAGCCGCTGTCGCAGCCGAAGCGCGCCACGCCGGACGTCGCCTCGCTGACGGCCGACGCGCGGCCGAACAGCGGTTCCAGCGGGATCAGCTCGGCCGCCGGGAGCGTGGCGCGCACGCGCGCGTCGAAGCCCGAGAAGCTCGCCAGATAGAGCTCCCCGTCGGGCGCTGCGCGCAGCTCCTTGGGCGGTGGCAATAGATGCTGACCGTCGGTCACGCGCCCCTTGAAGAAGAAGTTCCACACGAGCCAACGGCCGTCGTCCCGGCATAGGCGCGCGGCGTAGTTGCCCTGGGGGAGCAGCACGTTGTCCGAGAAGTTGAGGTAGGGCCCCTCGAAGGCATCGGCGTACCAGTAGTGGACCTTCACGTCCTCCCGGATCGAGCCGAGCAGGTACCAGCGGCCGCCGAGTTGCACCGGCACAGGCACCTCGATGTCGTCGTAGCGGCTGGGATGGAACAGTGGTTGCCGCGGTTCGAAGTGGTCCGGCGCGGTCTCTTCGAACAGGGCCACCGCCCCCCGCCGGATGACCGGGCCGTGGTCCACCCGCGCGGCCGCCAGCAGGTAGCCGGTGCCGTCGATGCGCGCGTAGTAGGGGTCGCGGAAGCTGACCCAGTGCCGTCCCTGTTCGAGGGTGTGTTCGTACGGCGCGTCCTCGAGCTCCAGCGGGAAGCTTCCGGACGCGTCCTTCTCCCAGGTGAAGAGGTCGTCGGAGCGCGCTAGGCCGATGCGTTGCACCCGCCCGCGGTTGCGCATGCTGAGACCGGTGTAGAACATGCGCCAGCCGGCCTCCCTGCCGGGGTCGGGCGAGATGCTCATGGTCCACAGCATGTCGTCGTCCCAGCCGCCGGGGTGGCTGATGAACAGCGCGTTCTCGACCCGTTCCCAGGACAGGCCGTCCTCGGACACCGCGTGCGCGATGTAGTCGTGGTTGGGCAGCACCAGATGGAACAGGTGGTAGAGCCCACCGGTGCGAACGACCTCGACGTCGCCGATCTCGCTGACGCGGAAGCCGAAGCCGGCGTACACCCTTCAGCCCCCCTGGCGCAGGCTCACGAGCGCTCCCGCCCGTCGCCGCCGACGTCGACGAATCCCTGGTGCTCGAGCCCCTCCAGCACACCGGTGGCGAGCTCGGACTCGGCGAAATAGATGCCGCGCCGGCCCTTGAGCCGTTCCAGCTCGGGCGCGTAGTTCCCGACCACGATGCCGGGATGCCGGCTGGTCAGCATCTCGGTGTCGTTGCCCGAATCGCCGGCCACCACGATGTCGCGGCTCTTCACCCCCCACTTGCGCGCCAGGTAGTGGATGGCCTTGCCCTTGGACGCGCGCGAGGGAAGGACGTCGAGGTAGGCGCCGCTGGAGTGAACGACGGTCGCCTGCACGCCCGCCTCCGTGAGGGCTTCGCGTACCTGCTCGACGCGCCTCTCGCCCTCGTTGCCCTCCGCAGTGAGGTAGTAGCTCACCTTGAAGGCGCGCTGGGCATGCTCGGGTTGGCGCTCCAGGAACGGCAGCGCGTCGAGCGCACGTCGGACGGCGTCCGGCTTCCAGCCGTGCGACAGATAGTGGGCATAGCCGCGGTCGCGCACGGCTTCGGGACCGTAGTAGATCTCGGAGCCGACGGCACAGATGAGGACGTCGGGGGTCGGGATGGCGTGTGCCTCCAGCGCCTCGCGGACCTGTTCGAGGTTGCGGCCGGAGGCGACCGCGAACGCCATGTCGGCCTGCGCCAGCGCCCGTTGCAGACGCTCGAGGCCTTCGTCGTCGTCACCGCGGTCCTCGTCGATGAGGGTGTGGTCGATGTCGCTCACCAGCAGGCGCCGACCGGCGCGCAGGTGCTCGCCTGCACCGGTCCGCCAGGGCGCCCGCCGCAGCTCGTCGAGCCGCTCGCGCAGCGCCGTCACCTCTTCCAGGTAGGTGTCGGCGTGAGCTTCCCAGGCGTAGTGCTTGCGCACACCGGCGATGCCGTTCTCCGAGAAGCGGTCCCACTCCTCGCGGTCGACGAGGATGCGCTTCAGCGCGTCCTGGATGGCATGCGTGTCGCGCGCGTCGACCAGGATCCCACTGCCGCAGTTCTCGATGATGTCCTGCGGTCCACCATGATCGGTCGAGACCACGGGGAGCCCCGACGAGCTCGCCTCGATCAGGGTGATCCCGAAGTTCTCGACCAGGGCCGGGTTGACGAACACCCCGCGCTTGGCTGCCGCGATCCGGTACAGCACCGGGATGTCGGTGTCGGGGTCGTGCTTCTTGGGCAGAGCCATGCGGCCGTAGAGGTCGTAGCGGTCCATCAGCAGGAGCATCCGGGTCAGGACCTCCTGCTCGTTGTCGTCCATCTGCTCGATGTCGCGACGGACGCCCGCGAACACCGCCAGGTTGGCGATCTGCTGCAGCTCCTTGTCCTCGCCGTAGGCGGTGAGCAGGCCGTCGATGTTCTTGCGCCGATCGGGACGGCTGATGGCCAGGATGAGCGGCTTGTTGGGGTCGTAGAGGAAGCGCGCGATCTCCTGGCGCATACGGACCCGGGCGCGCACCACGTCCTCACCCGGATCGAAGCCCTCGTCGAGGTCGTAGTAGAAGGGATAGAAGGTGCTCACCTCGATGCCGGGAGGGATGACGTGGTACTTGGCCTCGGAGCTGGCATCGTAGAGCTCGTAGCCCCGCTGCACCTCGTGGTTGGTGCTGGCAATGACCAGATCGGCCTTGGCCACCACCTCTTCCTCGACGTCGATGCGGTGCCGGATGTGGTACTGCCGGTCGATCTCCTCGGCGGTCATGCCCGCGGCTTCCAGGACCCGCAGCTTGTTGCGACCCAGCGAGTGCCCTGTGAACACCAGCGGCACGCCGAGCACGCTGGCGAGCTGCAGCGCCGCGTACCCCGCGTCGGCGTAGTGCCCGTGCACGATGTCGGGCCCGATGTGGTGTTGGCGGTTGAAACGCAGGACGCCCTCGACGAACTCGTCGAGCACCGGCCACAGCAGCTCCTTGCGGCGGTAGCGCGTACCCCCCGCCTTGATCCGAACCAGGCGGGCGTTCTCGCTCAGCTCCTCGATCTCGCGAGCGTAATCGTCGGACACGCGCGGATCATCGATGAGGCGGGTGAAGAGGTCGACCTGCCTCACCCCTTCGTGGCGGCCGAGCGCGCGCGCCAGCTCCACGACATACTTGGTCTGGCCGCCGGTGTCGGCGTCCCGCCCCAGCTCCAGGTCGCGCCCCCGGATCAAGCCGTGAACGCTGAACATCTGGATGACCAGTCCCTCGCCGTCGTGGCTGTCGGTGCCATCGGCCATGCTCGATACCAACCTCCGTGCACAGCGTAGCAGCCGGCGTTCGGAACGCCCGTAGGGGAGGGTAGGCCTGGGCGGCGCCGGCCCAGGTCACGGGTGCTATCCTGCGCCCGGAGGAGCGATGCCGCTGTTCACCAAGCCCCCCGCTGTCCTGGCCCTGGAAGACGGAACCGTCTACTACGGCTACGCCTTCGGTTCCCCCGGCCGCACGGTCGGCGAAGTGGTCTTCAACACCTCGATGACGGGGTACCAGGAGATCCTGACCGACCCGAGCTACAAGGGGCAGATCGTGACCATGACGTACCCGCACATCGGCAACTACGGTGTGAGCGTCTACGACATGGAGTCGAACCGTCCCTACGCGCAGGGGTTCATCGTGCGGGAGTTCAGCCGTACCGCGTCCAACCACCGTGCCAACCAGGACCTGCAGAGCTTCATGGAGCAGCACAGGATCGTCGGGATCGAGGGGATCGACACCCGCGCCCTGACCCGGCGCTTGCGCACGGGTGGGGTCGTGAAGGGGGTCATCCACCACGGCACCGTCGACGCCGCCCTCGAAGCCGAGCTGATCGAGATCGCACGGCAGCACCCGGATATCGATGGGCGCGACATGACGCCCGAGGTGACCACCCCGCTGCCCTACGCGCGGCCGTCGTTCAACGACCATCCTCGGGTGGTGGTGATGGACTTCGGCATCAAGCACTCGATCGTCTACAAGCTGGAGCAGGCGGGTGCCGAAGTGATCGTCGTTCCGGCCCAGACCACGCCGGCGCAGATCATGGCGCTGGACCCGTACGGCCTGGTGCTCTCCAACGGCCCCGGCGATCCCGATGGACCCAAGTACGCGCACGACACGGTCTGGCAGTTGCTGGGCCTGCTGCCGACCTACGGCATCTGCCTGGGGCACCAGCTGCTCGGTCTGGCCGTGGGCGGTCGCACCTTCAAGCTGCGCTACGGCCACCACGGTGCCAACACCCCGGTCAAGAACGTGGTCACCGGTGCGGTCGAGATCACCAGCCAGAACCACAACTACGCCGTGGACATCGATTCGATCCCCGGGCGCCAGTTCGTGGCCACCCACATCAATCTCAACGACGGCACCCTGGAGGGGATGGCGCACCAGCGCTACCCGGTCTTCAGCGTGCAGTACCACCCCGAGGCGAGCCCCGGACCCCACGACGCCAACTACCTGTTCCAGCGCTTCATCCAGGAAGTGAACGCCTTCGAGGGGGCCACGGCCCTGCCGGCGGCCGGCGAGCAGACGCTCACCGGCATGCTCTGACCCGCCGGACCCTCAGTTGACGACCCGGGTGGGCGCCTGCCGGTTCTTGCGCCAGCGCACCAGCAGGTAGGCGGCGAGGCCAACCGGCCCCAGCAACCACGTGAGAATCACGAACGGCGCCGCGGCGATCGACCAGTAGCGGGCGTCCCGGAAGATCCACACCCCCGTGAACAGCGACAGCGTGCTGAGGTCGGCCACTGCCAGCACCACCCCCCAGTCGCTGGCCAGCAGTGCCCTGGCATCGTGGAGCGTGAGGCTCGGCACGCCGGTGGAGAGCAGGGCGCCGACCAAGGGCGCCAGAGCGACGGCGCCGAGCGCGACGAAGGGCCACGGCGACTGCACCGCCGCGATGGTGAAGCGTCGACGTGGGAAGAGCAGCATCGCGCCCCACAGCAGCAGCGGCGCGAGCACGAACAGGTTGAACAGGCCATCCATGCGGCGAGTGTACCGTTGGCGGCCGGGCACGGTCAGGCGGGCCCGTTATGCAACCGTGACAGACGCATGGCACACTGGACGCAGCATGGGCGGCGAACGCATCCTGCTCGTCGAGGACGACCGCGACATCGCTCGGGTGGTCGAGCTCCACGCGGCCGATCTGGGCAACGAGGTGGTCTGGACCCCGTCGGGCGAGGAGGGGCTCGAGCTGGCGCTGTCGGGCCGCTTCGCGTTGGTGGTGCTGGACCTGATGCTCCCCGATCTCGACGGCCTGGAGGTGTGCCGGGCGTTGCGTGCGAAGCGCCCGGAGGTGCTCATCCTGATGCTCACGGCGCGCTCCTCGGAGCTCGACCGGGTGGTCGGGCTCGAGCTCGGGGCCGACGACTACCTCGGAAAGCCCTTCGGCGTGCGCGAACTGCAGGCCCGCATCAAGGCGCTGCTGCGGCGCAAGCGCGACGCCTTGCAGGCAGAGCAGGCGCCGCGGAACGTCCGCGTCGGCGAGCTCGAGATCGACGCCCGCGCCCGCGAGGTTCGGCTGGCGGGTGAGCCGGTCCACCTCACGGGTCGAGAATTCGACTTGCTGGTGCAGTTCGCTCGCAACCCGGGGCGGGTCTACAGCCGGGCGCAGCTGCTCGACCTGGTGTGGGGCCAGGGGTTCGACGGCTTCGAGCACACCGTGAACTCGCACATCAACCGTCTGCGGGGCAAGATCGAACCCGACCCCACCCAGCCGCGCTACATCCACACCGTGTGGGGCGTGGGCTACAAGTTCGTGGCGCCCGAGGCGTGACGCGCGCGTGAGGACCCTCCACGCACGGTTGATGCTGGTGCTGGCGCTCACGCTGGTCCCGGCGGGTGCGGCGCTGCTGGCTCTGACGGTCCGGAGCGCCCGCGCCTACTACCAGGAGGTCACCCAGCGGCAGAACGCCGGTGTGGCCGCCAACCTGGTCTCGCAACACGACCTGATGATCGGCCACGACGTCGACCGTCAGAAGCTGGCGGACGTGGCCAAGAACCTGGCCATGACCAACCCGGGGGTCGAGGTGTACGTGCTCGACCCCGCAGGGCGCGTGCTTGCCGGCAGCATCGCGGCGGGCCAGCGCAGCCGGGAGTCGGTGGCGCTGGGGCCGGTCGAGGCGTTCCTGCGCGGCGACCCGCGCTTCCCGCTGCTGGGCACCGACCCGAGGAGGGGGGACCGGACGGTGTTCTCCGCCGCGCCCCTCGCCGGCGGCGGTGGGTACCTGTACGTGGTGCTCACCGACGAGCTGCGGACCGGGATCATGCGGGAGGTCCAGGGCAGTACCGCGTTGCGCGTCGCGATCTACGGCAGCCTCACCGTCCTCGCCCTGGTGTTGCTGGGGGGCGCCCTGTCGTTCTTCCTCCTGACGCGGCGACTCAGGCGCCTGCAGCAGGCCATGACCGCCTTCCGGAGTGCGGGCGGGACGCCGGACGCCGCCCTGCTGGCGCCGGTCGCGCAGCCGCGCGACGAGATCGACGCCCTGCGCAACGACTTCGTCGCGCTCACCGTCCGTATCGGCGAGCAGGTGGACGCGCTCAGGCGGGCGGACCGGGTGCGCCGCGAGCTGGTCACCAACGTGTCGCATGATCTTCGAACGCCGCTCGCCGCGTTGCGGGGCTCGCTCGAGACGCTGCTGCTCAAGGGGGAGAGCCTTCGCGATGACGAGCGCGCCGACTTCCTGATCACAGCCCAGGCGCAGTCGGAGCGACTGGGGCGCCTGATCGACCAGCTCTTCGAGCTGTCGCTCCTCGACGGCGAGGCGTCGCCGTTACAGGCGGAGGACTTCCCGCTGGCCGAGCTGCTCTCCGACGCGGTGCTGAAGGAGCGCCCGCGCGCCGAGGCGGCGGGCGTGGCGCTGAGCGTCGAGGCGCCCGACAACCTGCCGTTCGTTCGCGGCAACCTCGGTCTGATCGAACGCACGCTGCTCAACTTGCTCGACAATGCGCTCCGGCACACACCGCCGGGAGGGGCGGTGCGTGTGAGCCTCCGAGCTGGCGAGCGCGGTCACGTGGTGGTCGAGGTCAGCGACACGGGTGAGGGGATCGCGCCCGAACACCAGCGACGCATCTTCGAGCGCTTCTACCGGGTCGGGGGCGGGTCCCGTACCGACGGCGGCGCCGGACTCGGTCTCGCGATCGCCGCGCGGGTCGTGGAGCTGCACGGCGGCACCCTGGCGGTCGACAGCCGGCCCGGGGAGGGGAGCCGCTTCCACTTCGATCTCCCGGCGGCGCCGTCCCGTGACCGTTCGGTGAACGATCGTGATGGGGGCGCCAGACCCGTTCCCTAGGCTCGAGCTCGAAAGGGGTGAGAGCCTTGAGGAGAGTTCTGTTCAGTCTGTCGATGGGCATGGTCATCGCCGCGCTCACGGCGGCGTCGGCCCAGGATTCGATGGCGATGGGGGCGCACACCGTATCGGTCACCATCACCAACACCACCTCGCATCAGACGTTCAGTGCCCCGGTCCTGCTGGCGCACGACGCCAGCTACCAGCCGTTCGCGCTCGGGCAGCCCGCATTGCCGGAGCTGATCCCGCTGGCGGAGGACGGCATGACGCACGACTTCGAGACCGTCGCCAAGGTCGAGCCGTCGATCCTGGACTACGCCGTCGCCAAGGCGCCGCTGGCGCCCGGCCAGAGCGTCACGCTGCAAGTGCGCGTGGACGACGGGCACCAGTTGCTGTCGGCGTTCGGCATGCTGGTGACGACCAACGACGCCGTCTTCTACTACGGCAACGACCTGTCGATGTCCGACCTGTCGATGTCCGGGGACGCGGGCGGCTCCGCCATGGCCTCGGGCTCCGACTCGATGGGTTCGTCCGACAGCATGGGGTCGTCCGACAGCATGGGGTCTTCGGATGCCATGGGTTCGTCGGACAGCATGGGTTCGTCGGACAGCATGGGGTCTTCGGATGCCATGGGTTCGTCCGACAGCATGACCTCCTCCGATAGCATGGCTTCGTCCGACAGCATGGGGTCCTCGGACGGCGGCATGGGAGCGAGCGACATGGCGGGCGACGCCATGAACGCGCACGTGGACCTCTACGACGGCACCGTGCGCGTCCTGGACGCCGGTAGCGAAGCGAACACCGAGTCCTGCAGCGACGTGCCCGGCCCACCGTGCAACAGCGTGGGCGTGCGCCACCCCAACATGGCGGAGGGCGCCGTGGCCCTCCACAAGGGTCTCACCGGATCCGGCGATCTCGACCCCGCGGTCTACGGCTGGCACGATCCCGTCGCAACGGTGGAGGTGTCGACGCCCTGACCGGGAGGTCGGCTTGATTCCAGTCCCGTGACGTCGGTTCCGCGGTCGGATCCCCGGACGCCGTCCCTCGCACCTCGCACCGAACGCTCCGGCCGGAGCGGCCCCTGTGCCGCACCGGCCGGAGCCAACTCCGGTCGGGAGCGCATCCGACCGGTTGGGGGCCGGCGTCGGATCGGGGTCTTCGGCACAAGCGGAGGCAGCGTGGGGGAGCGCAGCACGCGTCCCCCGGGGGCCCGCACGGCATCTCTCTCAGCCCCGCCCGAACAGCTCCTCGCTGTCGAGCCAGAGGGTCACGGGGCCGCGGTTCACGAGCTCCACCTGCATCTCCTCGCCGAAACGCCCGGTCGCCACGGGAACGCCGGCGCCGTCGAGGGCCGCGACGAAGTGCCGGTAGAGGCGATCGGCCATCTCCGGCGGAGCCGCGTTCGTGAAGCCAGGCCGGTTGCCGCTTCGGGTGTCACCGTAGAGCGTGAACTGGCTGACGACCAGGCAACCGCCCCCCACGTCCTGCAGCGAGCGGTTCATCCGCCCGTCGTCGTCCTCGAAGACGCGGAGCTTACGCACCTTGTCGGCAAGCTTGTCGGCCACGCCTTCGTCGTCACCCGGACCGACTCCCAGAAGCACGAGCAGCCCGTTGGCGGTTTCGCCCACCACGTCGCCGTCGATGCGGACGGACGCGCGGCTCACCCGTTGGACCAGCGCCCTCACGCCGCGCCGCCACCGGGCTCGCCGTCGCCGGGCTCGACGTCGCCGGCAGGGGCCATGGGCAGGAAGGTGTCGTGCTCGCCGGCGTCGGTGCCATCGGCTTCGAGGCGCTGGCGCGCCGTCTCGATCCTGGAGCGCAGCGTGCGAAGCGCGGTCCACAGCGTGTCGCGTTCGGTCTCACCGAGGTTCCCTGCGGTCTTGGCCTGCAGCATCTCGAGCAGGCCCAGGCTGCGCTCTGCGGCCTTGAGGCCGCGTACGCCGTCGCGGGCCGCATGCGCGCGTAGCGGCGTGTCGTCGTCTCCCAGCGCGACTTCCGCGGACGAACGCAATGCGTGGATCAGTCCCATGAACCGGGGATCAGCAGCACTCAAAAGAGGCCCCCCTGGTGAGCAGTGTCGATGACGGTCGCCGGCCCCTTCGGTGGCAGCGTGTCCATGACCCTCACCAGCTCCTGCATGTCCTGCCAGGTCTGCCACTTCGGGCTCCCGCGATCGCGGCTCGGGTTCCTCAGCAGGTAGGCGGGGTGGTAGAGCGGGAACGCCCGGATGCCGTGCCAGTCGAACCACTGTCCGTGGGTGCGGGTGATGCCGTCCTTGGTTCCCAGGAAGTACTGCGTCGGCACGTTGCCCAGCGTGCCGATGATCTGCGGTCCGATCAGCTTGATCTGCGCGAGCAGCACCGGCTCGCTCGCGGCGATCTCCTCGGGCCGTGGGTTGCGGTTGCCGGGCGGCCGGAACTTCACCATGTTGGTGATGTAGATCTCGTCCCGGTCGAGGCCTACGGAGGCGAGCACGCGATCGAGCAACTGCCCCGCGCGCCCCACGAAGGGCCGCCCCGAGAGGTCCTCCTCCTCGCCCGGCGCCTCGCCGATCAACATCAGGCGGGAGTCGGGATGCCCCTCTCCGAAGACGAGGTTGTTCGAGAGTTCGCGTAGTGCCTCGGGCCGCTCCGCTGCTTGCTGCTCCAGCTCGTCCAGCGTCACGGACTAGTCATAACACGGGCGAGGCACGCATCCCGGACCGGCCCCGGGGGCCACCGGCGATCGGTGGCTCAGATCGGCGCGCTGCTCAATGGCGGCCGCTGGCTACGGACTTCGCGCCGCACCTTGGGCTCCAGTCCGATCATCAGGAAGAAGTTCTCCAGCGCGTTCTCTTCGCCCTTGATCTCCGTGAAGGTGCCGTCGTCGGTTCCCGTGACGAAGGGGAGTTCCTGATAACGGCGCAGCGCTTCCCGCACGACCTCCGACGGGCTCTGCGTCTGGGCGATCTCGGTGAGGCGGGCGTACACGGTCCTTCGCGCTTCGGCGTGGCGGCGGAAGGTCTCGGGGTTTTCGGTCTCGGCCGAGCGCAGCAGGTCCTGTTTGGCGATGCGCCGATAGTGCTTCAGTCCCCGGATGATCTCGTCCGAGCTGAGAACCACCTTGACGTCCATAGCCTCTCCTTTCGGGCGCCTCAGCGCCACAGAGCGACGCGCCGCGGCCGCGGGGGCCGTGGTTGCCGGTCGATCGTCGTGTCGGAGTACAACAGGCTTCGCGCCCGCACGCGCGGCCTCGCGGCGGCTGCGGGCGAGCGTCGTTCCTCGTTCATCAGGCCTCGATCGGGGACATCGGCACCGGCGGCAGCTGGCCCTCGCTGCTAGCGGACTCGAGGAGGTCGCCGGTGAAGCGTTGCAGCGCGCTGAGCTCGTCGGCGTCCGAACGATAGCCGCACGCCCGACATTCCAGCTCGCTGAAGCCTTCCACGTAATGATAGGTGATGGTGTCCCGACTCCCGCATTGCGGGCAGGGAGACTGTTCGCGTCGTCCTTCTGCGTCCACCAGGCCAGCTCCTTGCACCAGTCTAGCGCACTCCCTCCGGTGCCGTGCGGTAGCCGGCCAACGTCAGGAGGACGCTTGTCCTGGACGGGCCTGGCCGGCGTCCTCGAGGACGCCGTCGACCTGCTCGAGGAGCTCCTCGGCGTGCCGCAGCGACGTCTGGGTCACGCGGCCCGAGAGCATCCGCGCCAACTCCTCCAGCCGCGCCCGCCGGTCCAGGCGCGCCACTCGCGTGACGGTGCGTCCCTGGACCTCCTCCTTGGCGACCGAGTACTGCGCGTCGGCGAAGGCCGCCACTTGCGGGAGGTGAGTGACGACCAGGACCTGGTGGCGTTCCGAGAGGCGCTTGAGCAGGGCCCCCACCGCGCGGGCTGTGCGCCCGCCGATCCCCGCATCGATCTCGTCGAACGCCAGCACCGGGAGCTCGCTCCCTGTGACGAGGTGGAGCGCCAGCATCACACGCGACAGCTCGCCGCCCGACGCGACGTCCGACAGCGGCGCCAGCGGCTCACCCGGGTTGGCCACGAACAGGAAACGCACGAAGTCGCGCCCGTGAGGTCCGAGCTCTTCGGCCCGCTCCAGCTCCACCTCGAAACGCGCCTTCTCCATGCCCAGCTCTGCGAGCAGCGGCAGGACCCCGCGCGCCAGCTCGTCGCCGGCACGGCGGCGGGAGGACGTGAGCTTCTCCGCCGACGCTGCGAGTTGCTCGCTCAGCCGCCCCGCCTCACCCTCCAGCGCCTGCGTGTCGGCGTCGGCATGCTCGAGCCGCTCGCGCTCGTGCGCAGCCTGCTCGCGGAAGGCCAGCACCTCGGCGACGCTAGCGCCGTACTTGCGGCGGAGGGCCTCGATGCGCGCCAGCCGGGCCTGCGCCGCGTCGAGGCGCGCGGGATCGGCCTGGAAGTCCGACAGGAAGCTCTCCACCTCGCCGGCGACTGCCTCCAGCGCCGTCGTCGCCTGCTCGAGGTCGCCGACGAGCGCCGCCAGCCCGGCATCGTGCCGGGCGGCGGTGCGCAGCTCCCGCAGCGCCCCGGCCGCCCGCTCGATCGCGTTCCCTTCGGAATCTGCAAGCGCAGCGAAGGCGTGGCCGGCTGCCAGGGCGATGCGCTCGGCGTGACGCAGGCGCTCGACCTCGGCCTCGAGCCGGGCCTCCTCGGCGGGCTGAAGACTGGCGGCATCGATCTCGTCGATCTGGAACGCGAGCATGTCGAGGCGGCGAGCGCGATCGCGCGAGGCCTGCTGCAGCTCCGCAAGGGACGTGACGACCTCCCGATAGCGCCGGAACTCCGCGCGATAGCGTTGCAGCTCTTCAACAGCGTCGGCGCCGAGCATCCGGTCGAGCTGGCGGCCCTGCGCCCGGGGACGCATGAGCTCGGTGGCGCCGTGCTGGCCGAAGATGGCGACCAGCTCCCCGCTGCGTTCCACCAGCTCTGCGACGGTCACAACCTCGCCGTCGATGCGGGCGCTGTGCCGGCCGTTGCGGCTGAGGCGCCGCGAGGCGCTCTCGAAGGGGCCGCCCTCGAACAACCCCTGCACCAGCGCGGCGTCGCGCTCCGCCCGGATGAGCGTGCTGTCGGCACGCCCTCCCGTGAGCAGCGACAGGGCGTCGACCAGGATCGACTTGCCGGCACCCGTCTCGCCGGTCAGGGCGTTGAAGCCCGGCTCGAGTTCGAGGGCGAGTGCGTCGACGATCGCGAAGTCGCGCAGCTCCAGGGTTCGCAGCACGGCGTCCAGTATAGGGCGGGCGGGGGCGCGCTGCCGCAGCCGGACGGCAGCCGCCGAGGTTCCTGTCGACGAAGCCGCACGCGGAAGTGCGCCGCGCGATGGGGCCGCGCGCTGGCCCGTCGCCGGGACCGCGCTAGACTCCGGACATGCCCGAGAACCGCCGTCTCGGAACCGTGACCTGGGTGGAGTGCCCGCGGGACGCCTGGCAGGGATTGGAGCGCCTCATCCCGCCCGAACGCAAGCGCGCGCACCTCGCTGCGCTCTTCCGGGCCGGCTTCCGACACCTCGACCTGGGATCGTTCGTGTCGCCGCGCGCAGTGCCCCAGCTCGCCGATACCGAAGCGGTGCTGGAGGAGCTCGATCGCCCCGCCGACGCCGACGTGCTGTGCATCATCGGCAACGAGCGCGGGCTCGATCGGGCCGCGGCCGCGCGTGGCGTGACCAGCGTGGGGTTCCCGCTCTCGGTCAACGAGACCTTCCAGCAGCGCAACGTCGGGCGCTCTCTGGCGGCGTCGTGGGAGCTGGTCGAACGGCTGGCTCGGCGGAGCTCCGAGCGCGGCATGGACCTGGTCGTCTACCTCTCGATGGGCTTCGGGAATCCCTACGGCGAAGCGTGGCGACCCGCCGACACGGCCGATGCGGTCGCGCGCGTGCGCGACCTCGGCGTTCGCCGGATCGCGCTGGCCGACACCGTGGGACGCGCCGACGCGGCAGCCGTGAAGGCCGTGCTCGCCGGGTTGGAACGACCCGCCGAGGTCGGCCTCCACCTTCACGCGCGTCCCGACGCCTGGCAACCGTTGGTGGCGGAGGGCCTGGCCGCGGGCGTGCGCTGGTTCGAAGGTGCCCTGTCCGGGGTAGGCGGCTGCCCGTTCGCCGGCGACGCCCTGGTCGGCAACCTGCCGAGCGAGCGAGTGCTGCCCTGGCTGGCCGCCCGGGGCGGCGATGCCGGCGTGATGCTCGGTGCGCTACCGGAGCTGGCGGAGGACGCCGCCGCCATCGCTTCACGCCACGCGGCCTCCGGCTGACGACGTACGGCACGCCGGGCCGTCGCCCTGGGGCGTCACGCCGGGGCGTCACGCCAGACCGTCGCGAAGCTGTCAGTTGTTCGCCGTGGCTCCCTGCCGTTCCAGCTCGTGGCGCGTGGCGATCTCGAGCTGCCGCAACGCCTCGTCCATGTCGCCCTTCACGGTCGCCCCCGCAGCGGCCACGTGCCCGCCCCCACCGAGCTCGCGACAGATGGCCTGTGCCGATATGCCGCCGCGGCTGCGAACGCTGAGCTTGACCCCTTCGTCGCGCTCCTTGAGCAGCACTGCGACCAGCGCGCCTTCGGCGTAGCGGATCAGGCCCACGAAGTCATCGGAGTCGTCGTCGCTCTCGCCGATGCGTTCGCGCATCGCGCGCGTGAGACGGGCGGTGACCAGACGGCCGTCCAGGTGGAAATCGACGGTAGCCATCACCTCGCCCAGCATCTTGAAGTAGTCCGGGTGACGCCACTGCAGCCGGTCGGTCAACTCGGCGTAGGGGACCCCTGCGTCGATGAGGGCGCCGGCTGCCTCGAGCACCGAGCGGTCGGTATTGCCGTGCCGGAAGTTGCCCGTGTCGGTCAGGATGCCGGTCAGGCAGGGCGTGGCGACGTCGACCGTCAAGGCGAAGCCCATGACGTCGAGCAGGTCCTTCACCATCAACGCCGTCGCCGCCTTGTTCGGCGCCACCAGCGCGATGTCCCCGAATCGGTCGTTGGTGCCGTGGTGATCCATGTTGATCACACGGTCGGCGCCCGTGAACGGCGCCCCGATGGCACGGTCGCGGTCGGCGACGTCGAGCACCGCCAGCAGCGTGTCGTCGGGAAGCGCCTCGAGGGGCGGGCTGAGCTCCCCGTCGCGCGCCAGGAACGCCAGGAACCGCGGCGGCTCGAGGGGCAGCACGACACGCTTGCCGAGTTGCTCCAGCGCGCGCTTGAGCGCCAGGCTGCTGCCGAAGGCGTCGCCGTCGGGGTCGACGTGGCTGACGATGACGATGGGACCCTGCCAGGCGCGTAGCGCGCGCCCGATGTCGGCGAGGACGGCGTAGTAGTCGTGCTCGCCGGTCGGTTCGGCGGCGGCACGAAGGGGTGCGTGATCCATGCGGGTCATGATACCGCCGGCGCGCCGGCGGCCCGCCTCGCACCCGCCGGTCTTTCGCCCGCCTGACGGTCGCGGCCTGCTGCTGTTGCGCGTTCGGCGTCCGGTCGCGCGGCGTCTGCGCATAATGGCGTCATGGACGAGGACGAGGTCGGCGGCGTCGGGGGAGGACCCCGCGACGCGTCCGCATCGGGCCCGGAATCGTCGGGCCCGGAAGGTTCGGGCGCGGAATCGTCGGGCCCAGAAGGGCCGGGCCCAGATGGGTCGGGCGCGGAAGGTTCGGGCGCGGAAGGTTCGGGCGCGACGCCGGCGAGGATCGGCGACGAGGGGCACGGCGAGGGGCACGGCGAGGGGCACGTCGCTGGGCCGCCGCCTCGCTCGCGGCGGCGCGGAGGATGACGCCCTCGCGAGCGATCCGTACGATCTGAAGGCGATGGACGCGTCCGGCGAACCGCCTGCACGGGGCCCCACCGTGCGCATCCTCACCGTGCTGCTCGCGGCGGTGTTGGTGGTGGTCGCGGCCTTCGGTGGAACGCTGGGACGCCCTGCGCACGTCCGCAGGGTGGCGCAGACGCTGCCGCCGGTGGTGGAGCCCACCGGTCAGCTGGCGACGGCCTTCCGGAGTGCCCGCACGGCCAGCCTGCGGATCGAGGCGCGCTGCGGCCCCCGCTACGGCAACGAGCCCATCGGCATCGGCACCGGCTTCTTCATCCGCTCCGACGGTCTTGTCCTCACGGCCTACCACGTCGTCGACGCCACCGAACAGGGTGCGCCCTGCCCGGTGAGTTACGTCGCCGTCGACTCCGGACGTCTCGAGTATCCGCTGACGATGGTGGGCTTCGACGCCTACCATGACCTCGCGGTGTTGCAGGCGACCGTGCGCCGAGCGGTCCCCACCGTGCCGCTGTCGGCCCAGCTTCCCCGGCCGGGAACCCGGGTTGTGGCGGTCGGGAACAGCCGTAACGAGTTCCTTCAGGCGCGCGCCGGCGAGGTCACACGGCTCGGTGTCCACGCGGGACGCCCCGACTTCGCGGACAACACCATCGAGCTGACGACCTCGCTGGCCCCGGGCGACTCGGGCGGGCCGGTCGTGGACGCTGCCGGCCGCGTCGTGGGGGTGGTGAGCTACATCAGCTTCGACCCCGGTGCCATGACGTCGAGCCAGTACGTCCCGCCGTTCCTGCGCGGCGTGCAGCTTCCGCAGGGATACGCCTCCTACGCGGTCCCGGTAGGGGGCAGCGACCTGGTCGCGAAGCTCGAAGCGGGTGAGCGCCGGGACGTCCCGGTGGTCGGCTTCACCTGGCGACCGGGGTTCGACTACGATCCCCGGTCGAGCGATGCCTACCTGGGACGGCGCGCGGGAGTCATCGTATGGCAGGTGCAGCCGGGCGGGCCGGCCGACGAGGCCGGCCTTCGGAGCTACACCGAGGAGCGGAGCGTGGCTCGCGACGGGCGGGTGAGCTCCAGGCCGCGCGCCGACGTCATCACCGCACTGGACGGCGTGCCCACCCCGACCTTCTACGACCTGCTGGCGCTGGTCCGCCAGAAGAGCATCGGCCAGACGGTGACGCTCACGGTCGAGCGCGGCAACGCCACGTTGCGGATCCCCCTCCGACTGGGTGCGGAGCGCTCCGTGTTCAGCCAGCGGTAGTCAACGCAGGCCCGTACGTGAGGTGGCCGGGCGCTGCCCGCGGGCAGCGCCCGGCGGCCGACCCAACGAGTCAGGCGCACCCCAAGGAGTGCGCCTGTTCTGGTGGGCGATGGTGGACTCGAACCACCGACCTCGTCGTTATCAGCGACGCGCTCTAACCGACTGAGCTAATCGCCCGCAAGGACCCGGCCGCCGTTCGGCGAGCGAAGCCGATGCTATCACGCCCCTCGACAGGGGGTCAAGCAGCACCTACAGGGCATTTCCGCCGTGGGAAACGGGACAATCGCGCCCGGCCTACGGTCGCGGCGCGGGGGGGCCGGTACAATTGCTGCGTCATGGTCGAGACCCTCTACATCGCCAAACCACGCGGCTTCTGCGCCGGCGTCGTCATGGCCATCGAGGCCGTACGGAGCGCCGCCCGCGAGAACGCGGAGCGGGGCGAGCCTCCTGTGACCGTCTATCACTCCATCGTCCACAACCGGACGGTGGTCGAACGGTTGCAGCGCGAGGAGGGCGTGGGCTTCGTCGAGGACCTCGACGCCATGGCCGCTGGACGCAGCGCGGCGGCGAGCGACACCGTCATCTTCAGCGCTCACGGCGTGTCGCCGGAGGTGCGCCGCCAGGCGGCCGAGGCCGGTTTCACCACCATCGATGCCACCTGCCCGCTCGTGACCAAGGTGCACAGCGAAGCCAAGAAGTACGCCCGGCGCGGCTACCACATCCTCTTGATCGGTGACTCCACGCAGCACCAGGAGGTCCTCGGGACGCGCGGCGAGGCGCCGGAGCAGACCACCGTGGTCGGCGTGATCGGCAACCGCAAACACGATCCGGCGCTCGTCGACGCCGACACGGTGGAGGTCCCCGACCCCGGCAAGGTGGTGGTCCTCACGCAGACGACCCTTTCGGTCGACGACACCCAGCGCACGATTCTGAGGCTCAAGCAGCGCTTCCCGGATCTCGTCGTGCCGCCGGCGGACGACCTGTGCTACGCCACCAAGAACCGACAGGACGCGGTGCGCCGCATCGCGCAGGAAGTCGAGCTGTTCCTGGTGGTCAGCAGCGCGACCAGTTCCAACGGCATGCGTCTCTACGAGCTCGCGCAAGACCTGTGCGGCAATGCCCGGCGCATCGAGACGGCCGACGACATCGATCCCGCCTGGCTCGAGCGCGTGCGGCGGGTCGGAGTGACCTCGGCCGCGTCCACCCCCGAGGACCTGGTGCAGGCGATCGTCGAGCGTTTCCGTCGCGCCAACCCCGCTCTCGAGGTGGTGGAGGAAGGGGAGTGGGAGGAAGTGGCGTTCCGCGCTCCGAAGCGCAGTGTGCCGGGAGAGGGGCGGCGGTGAGCCGCCGCGTCGTGTCCCACCCCCTGTCGGTCGCTCCCATGATGGATCGCACCGATCGGCACTTCCGCTACCTGCTCCGCGGCATCTCCCGTCACACTTTGCTGTACAGCGAGATGCTGACGGCCAAGGCGGTGCTCCATGGCGACCGGGAGCGCCTCCTCGGCCACCACGTCGACGAGCGCCCGCTGGCGTTGCAGCTCGGCGGCGACGACAGCGCCGAGCTGGCGGAGGCTTCGCGGATCGCGCAGGCCTGGGGCTACGACGAGGTGAACCTCAATGTCGGTTGCCCCAGCCCACGCGTCGCGTCGGCGAACTTCGGCGCCTGCCTGATGGCGACGCCCGACGTGGTGGCGCGGGCGGTGACGGCGATGCGCTCGGCGACCGACCTGCCCGTCACCGTCAAGCACCGGATCGGCGTCGATGCTCGTGACCGCTACGAGGATCTGGAGGCGTTCGTGCGCATCGTCGGGCTCGCAGGGGCCGACGTCTTCACGGTGCACGCGCGCAAGGCCTGGCTGTCGGGCCTGAGCCCCAAGGAGAACCGCGAGGTCCCCCCACTGCGCTACGAGGACGTCTATCGTCTCAAACGTGCCCTGCCACAGGCCATCGTCGAGCTCAACGGGGGGGTGCGCGACCTGGAAGCGGTCGCCTCACACCTCCGGCACGTGGACGGGGTGATGCTGGGCCGGGCCGTGTACGACGACCCGTTCGTGCTTGCCGAGGCGGACAGGTCGTTCTATGCAGCGTTCCCGGACGCCGTCGACCGGTCTCCGACGCGGCGCCAGGTCGTGATGCGCATGCTGCCCTACGTCGAGGAGCGCCTGTCCGACGGTGCGCCGCTCCACGCGCTCACCCGTCACCTGCTGGCGCTGTTCCGAGGCTTGCCCGGGGGGCGCCGTTGGCGCCGTCACCTCACCGAGGGCGCGCACCGACCGGGCGCGGGGCCCGATCTCGTGCTGGAGGCGCTGGCGTGGCTACCGGACGAGGTGCTCGATGCAAGGCCGAGCGGACTCGGCGTAGCGGCCTGAGGTCGCTCGGGCGTCTCAGCGCGCCAGAGACTGCAGGACGTGGCGCGCGATGACGAGGTGCTGCACCTCGTCCGTGCCCTCACCGATACGCGTGAGGCGGGCGTCTCGCCACAGGCGCTCCACTTCGTAGTCCCGCACGTAGCCGTAGCCGCCGAGGATCTGGATGGCCGCGTCGCAGGCGGCGACGCCCGCCACGCTGCCCTTGAGCTTGGCCATCGACGCGGCCAGGGTGTGATCGCGCCCGGCGTCGCGCAACGCGGCCGCCTTCATCACCAGCAGGCGGGCCGCCTCCAGCTCGGTCGCCATCTCCGCGAGCTTGAAGGCGATCGCCTGATGGCGTGCGATGGGGCGGCCGAACTGCTCGCGCTCCAGCGCGTAGCGGCCGGCGATCTCCAGGGCGGCGCGCCCGAGGCCGATCCCCATGGCACCGATGCCGATCCGCCCGCCGTCGAGCACCACCTTGACGTCGTCGAAGCCCCGACCCCGCGTGCCGAGCAGGTTCTCAGCCGACACGCGCAAGCCCTCGAACGTGAGGGGGGTGGTGTCGGAACTGTGCAGCCCCAGCTTCTCCTCCGGGATGCCGCGGACCAGGCCGGCGGCGTCCCCATCCACCACGAACGCGCTGATGCCGTCCGCCTTGGATTGCCCCTCGGCAGGGGGGTCGGTCCGGGCGATCACGACGTACGTGCCGGCCACGCTGCCCTGCGTGATGAACACCTTGGATCCGTCGATCACGAAAGCGTCCTCGTCCTGCACGGCGCGCGTACGCAGGGCAGCGGCGTCCGATCCGGAGCTCGGCTCGGTCAGGCACCACGCACCGAGGTTCTCGGCACGTGCCAGGGCCGGTAGGTAGCGCTCCTTCTGGGCGTCGTCGGCCGCCTGCAGGATGTGCCCGGTGCACAGCGAGTTGTGCGAGGCGACGGTCAGGCACAGCGAGCCGTCGACGGCGCCGATCTCCTCGATGATGAGCGCAGCGGTGGCGGTGTCGAGCCCCGCCCCCCCGAAGCGCTCGGGGACCTGGAGTCCGAACACCCCCATGCCGCCCAGGGTCCGGACGACGTCGTGCGGGAAGATCCCGCTGCGGTCGCGCTCGATGGCTCCGGGCGCCACCTCGGAGCGGAGATAGTCGCGCAAGGGGCCCAACAGGGCGCGCTGGTCGGAGGTCAACTCGAACCACAGGGGTTCGGCGGGATGCCCGTGTGCGCTCATGGCGCCAAGGTAGCAGCCCCGTCGCCGCCTCCGCGCGTTGTACGGGCACGGGGCGCGCCGGGCCCGTCTGGTAGACTTCGCGCCATGGAGCGACCGTACTGGGTGAGAGGGATCCGCGGCGCCTCGACCGTGACCGCCGACGATCCCGACCTCATCCTCGAGGCCACCCGCGAGCTCCTCCAGGTGATGCTGGAGGAGAACGACATCGAGGCATTCGACGCCATCGCCGCGATCTTCTTCACGACGACGCCGGACCTGCGCTCGACCTTTCCTGCCGAGGCGGCACGCGAGCTGGGCATGACGATGGTGCCGCTGCTGTGCAATCAGGAGATCCCGGTGCCGAACCGGCTCCCTCGCTGCGTCCGTGTGATGCTGCAGCTCAACACGCGGAAGGCGCAGGACGAGATGAAGCACATCTACCTGCGTGAGGCGCGGCGGTTGCGCCCGGACCTCCTCAGCGCCCAGTAGGGTCGAGCGGGCCTCAGGCCTCCCACTGGCGGGCGGGCACCAGCTCGCCGCCGTCGACGACGGCCAGCGTCACCTTGTGCGCGCGATTGGTGGTGACCTCGAGCACCGCCTGGTCGAGCGACTCCGGGCCGACCAACACTTTGCGCACGAAGTAACTGCCACCTTGCGCGCTCATCTCGCTGGTCTTGGAGAGCCGCACATGGATGATCTCTCCATGTCTGGCGGTGCGCACCCGCGTGAGCAGGAAGTTGCCATCGTCCCGGAAGCGCGGATCCTGACGGCGGAACATTCCGAACATGCCTGTATTCTAGCCTCACCATGATCGCTCTCTGGCTCCACGGCAAGGGTTGCGAACGCCCCGCTCGGGTCCCGACCGCTTCGGCGCCGCGGGGTGGGGCGCCGTGGGGTGGGACCCTGTGAGCGTACCTAGCGATGACCTGAGGGTCGCTTTCGAGGCGGGCATCCGCGCCGCCGACCCCGAGGTCGGCGTGCGGGCGCACCTTCCCGACCCGCCGCGCGGACGGCTGCTGGTGGTCGGTGCGGGGAAGGCGGCGGCCGCGATGGCCCGCGCCGTCGAAGACCGCTACCCCGAGACCGTGGCCCTGGAAGGCCTCGTGATCACGCGTTACGGGCACGGTCTACCGACCCGCCGGATCGACGTGGTCGAGGCAGCGCATCCCGTGCCCGACGATGCCGGCGCGGCCGCGACCGAGCGTATCTTGCGGCTGCTCGCCGGCGCCGGGGAGGACGATCTGGTGCTGTGCCTGATCTCGGGCGGCGGCTCGGCCCTGCTCACTGCGCCCGACGGGCTGGGATTGCCCGAGCTGGCGCAGTTGACCGAGGCGCTGCTGCGCTCGGGCGCCGACATCACCGAGATGAACGCCGTACGCAAACATCTGTCGCGTGTCAAGGGAGGCCGCCTGGCGCTGGCCGCGGCCCCTGCGCCGGTGCTGGCGCTGCTCGTTTCTGACGTGGTGGGCGACGACCCGTCGGTCATCGCCAGCGGGCCGACCGCGGCGGACGGCAGCCGCTACGCCGACGCGCTGGCGGTGCTCGAGCGCTACGGCATCGATCATGCCGCGGCCCGGGCCGTACTGGAGGCCGGGGTACGCGGCGAGCGCGAGGAGACTCCGAGCCCCGGCGACCCCCGGCTCGAGCACGTCGTCAACGTGGTGATCGCTTCCGCCCAGACCGCGCTCGAAGCGGCGGCGGACGCACTCGCAGGGCGCGGATGGAGTGCGCACGTGCTCTCCGGTTCGATGACGGGGGAGGCGCGCGCCGTCGCGGGCGTGCACGCCGCCCTGGTGCGCCAGGTCCTGGCTCACGGCCAGCCGTTCGAGCGCCCGTGTGCGCTGCTGTCGGGCGGAGAGACCACGGTGACGGTGGTGGGGCGCGGGCGAGGGGGGCGCAACGGCGAGTTCGCCCTGGCCCTGGCCCTCGAGCTGCCCGACGGCGCTCCGGTGTGGTGGCTCGCCGCGGATACCGATGGCATCGACGGCAGCGAGGACAACGCCGGCGCCCTGCTGGGGCCCGAACAGCGTGCACGCATGAATCGCCCGGCGGCGCGCGACGCGCTCCGCCGGAACGATAGCTACGGGGTGCTGCGCGAGCTCGGCGCGCTCTTCGTCACCGGTCCGACGCGCACCAACGTCAACGACCTGCGCGTGATCCTGATCGAGTGAGCGGCGCACGCTCGGGTATGCTTTGGCCGGCATGAGCCGCTTGCTCTCCAGCTCCGAACACGACGTCGCCCGGGCCGCGGAGGCACTCCGTCGCGGACAGCTGGTGGCGTTCCCCACCGAGACGGTCTACGGCCTGGGGGCGGCCGCCCGCGACCGCCGCGCGCTGGGCCGGCTCTACGCGGCCAAGGGCAGGCCGCTCGATCATCCGGTCATCGTCCACCTGCCGGCGGCGGACGCACTTGCGACCTGGGCGCGCGAGGTGCCGGACCAGGCGCTGCGCCTCGCCGCCGCGTTCTGGCCGGGACCGTTGACGCTGGTGTTGCCGAGGGCGGTCGGCGTGCCCGACGAGGTCACCGGCGGACAGGACACGGTCGGGCTGCGGGTGCCCGACCACCCGCTCGCGCTCCGTCTGCTGCTGGCGTACGGCGATGGGGTCGCGGCGCCGTCGGCCAATCGCTTCGGCCGGATCAGTCCGACCACGGCACAGCACGTGGCCGAGGAGTTCGGCGAACTCGATGTGCTCGTGCTGGACGGGGGCTCCTGCCGCGTGGGTCTGGAGTCGACCATCGTGGACCTGAGTGGAGGCGTGGCCCGGCTGTTGCGGCCGGGCGGGGTGCACCGCCACGCGCTGGAAGAAGCGTTGGGCGAGCGGGTGGCGCTGGCGGACCACCTGCTCGAGCGGGAGGCGCGACCGCCCCGGCGGGCGGTCGCGCCGGCGCCTGTCCCGGAACCGCGTGCGCCCGGCGGGCTGCCCCGGCACTACGCCCCCGCCACGCCGACCGAGCTGGTCGGAGCCGACGCTCTGGTGTCGCGCCGGGCGGAGCTCGGGTCGCGCGTCGCGGTGCTGGCCCGCCGGCCCCGGCCGAGCGGTCCGAGCGCGTGGTGGCTGGAGTTGCCGGCCGATCCGACGGGATACGCGCGCGGCCTGTACGCCGCGCTTCGGCAGCTCGATGCCAGCGGCTGCCGACGCATCCTCATCGAAGCCGTCCCCGAGGGGGACGACTGGCTCGCCGTGCGCGACCGCCTGCGGCGTGCCACGAGCACCGTCGACGCGCCCGGCAAGAGCCGGGAAGTGGAGGAGGGAGCATGAGCGATTCCTACCAGGCCCCGGGGGCGCTGCAGCCGCTGGTCGCCGTCGTCATGGGGAGCGCTAGCGATTGGGACACGATGCGGCACGCCGACGCGGTGCTGACCGAGCTGGAGGTGCCGCACGCCTGCCTCGTGGTGTCGGCGCATCGCACGCCGGAACGCATGCGCACCTTCGCGCACGGCGCGGCAGAGCGTGGCTTCGAGGTGATCATCGCGGGCGCCGGAGGTGCCGCCCACCTGCCCGGCATGGTGGCTGCGCAGACCCGGCTGCCGGTGCTGGGCGTGCCGGTGGAGAGCCGGGCGCTTCACGGGCTCGATTCGCTGCTGTCCATCGTGCAGATGCCGCGCGGAGTGCCGGTCGGCACCCTGGCGATCGGCGCCTCGGGCGCGGTCAACGCCGCGCTCATGGCGGTGTCGATTCTCGCGCTCACCCGACCGGAGCTGGCCCACCGCCTCGAGGCCTACCGGGACGCGCAAGCGGCCGGGGCCGAGGCGAGCCGCCTCCCGACCGACCACTACCTCCCCGAGTGATGGCGGGTGCTCCGCTCCTGCCGGGAGCCACGATCGGCATGCTCGGCAGCGGCCAGCTCGGCCGCATGTTCACCGTCGCGGCACGCCGGATGGGCTATCACGTGCACGTGCTGTCGCCGGCGGCGGGTTCGCCTACCGGTCAGCTCGCCGACCGCGAGGTGGTCGCCCCCTACGACGATGCCGACGCGGTGGGGCGCTTCGCGTCCGGGGTGGACGTCGTCACGCTGGAGTTCGAGAACATCCCCAGCGCCTCGCTCGATGCCGCTGCAGCGCGGGCGCCGGTGCGGCCCGGTGTGTTCGCGCTCCACACCACCCAGCACCGTGCACGCGAGAAGCGCTTCCTGGCCAGGCTCGGCGTGCCGCACGTCCCCTTCGCCGAAGTCGCTGCAGGAGGGGACCTGGACGCTGCGATCGCCGAGGTGGGGAGCCCTTGCGTGGTGAAGACGGCGGGTTTCGGCTACGACGGCAAGGGGCAGGTGCGCGTGGACGGAGAGCGGGGGCGCACGGAGGCGCGGGCGCTGGCGGTCGAGCAGGCCGTGGTGGTCGAGCGCTTCCTGGAACTGCAGGCGGAGCTGTCGGTGGTCGCCGCTCGCGGGCTCGACGGCGAAGTGGCCACCTTCGCGCCGGCCTTGAACCGGCACGAGCGCCACATCCTGGACCTCTCGAGCGCGCCCGCGCCGGTGCCGCGCGCGGTCGCCGAGCGAGCGAGCGAGATCACCCTCGCCGTCCTTGAAGGGCTCGAGCTCGTCGGTGTCGCCTGCGTCGAGTTCTTCCTGGAGCGAGGGGGCCGCCTGTCGGTCAACGAGGTCGCCCCCCGACCCCACAACTCCGGTCATCTCACCATCGAGGGCGCGGAGACCAGCCAGTTCGAGCAGCAGCTCCGGGCCGTGACCGGGCTGCCGCTGGGCTCGTGCGCGCCGCTCCGTCCCGCGGCGATGGCGAACCTGCTGGGCGATCTGTGGCCGGGCGTCGAGCCGGACTGGGCGTCCGCGCTGAGCGTCCCGGGGGTTGAGCTCCACCTCTACGGCAAGGACGCCGCGCGCCCGGGCCGCAAGATGGGCCATCTGACCGCCACCGGCGAGCGCCTGGAGGAGGCGGAGGCGCGCGTGCTGCGGGCCCGCGAGCGAGCGGCGCGCGGGCCTGGGAGCTCACCGGCCTGAGGAACCCGGGGGCGCCGCCCGGTCGGCGTCCCTGGCGCGGCGTCGCGGCGCTCGGTGACTGTCGGGGACGCTGGTATAACGGGGGGGTGCACAACGCCGCCCTCCTCGCCCCGGACGTGCGGCGCCGCCTCGAGCTCTCGCTCGCGGCCGCCGCCTCCGAACTCGAAGCCCTGCCCACGCGCGACCGGCAGCTCTTCCAGCTGCGTTGCGAACGCTTCTTCCAGAACCTCCATGACGGGCTGTCGCCCGTCTACGGCCGCCGCCCCGACTTCGATGCCTTCCTGCAGCGGCTGGTCGCGGGCATGGCGCGCCACTTCCGCGACCGTCCGGAGCCGCTCAAGGTGCTCGACATCGAGCGCGACCTCACGCCCGACTGGTTCCAGCACGAGTCGATGCTGGGTTACGTGTTCTACGTCGAGCGCTTCGCCGGCGATCTGCGGGGGGTGCTCGAGCACCTCGACTACCTCGAGGAGCTGGGGGTCAATTACGTCCACCTGATGTACACCCTGCGGCCTCGCGAGGGGGAGAACGACGGCGGTTACGCCATCCGGGACTACCGGGACGTCGATCCCCGGCTGGGAACGATCGACGACCTCGAGTACCTGTGCGGGGAGCTCCGTGAACGACGCATCAGTGCCTGCGTCGATCTGGTCCTCAACCACTGCGCCGACGATCACGCCTGGGCGCGCAAGGCGAGCGAAGGGGACGAGCACTACCAGGACTACTTCTTCATGTACGACGATCGCGCCGTCCCCGACGCGTACGAGAAGACCCTGCCGGAGGTGTTCCCGGACTTCGCGCCGGGGAACTTCACCTACGATTCCGCCATCGGCAAGTGGATCTGGACGACCTTCAACGACTACCAGTGGGACCTCAACTGGACGAACCCGGAGGTCTTCCTGGAGATCGTCGACATCATGTTCTTCCTGGCCAACAAGGGGGTCGAGGTCTTCCGGCTGGATGCCGTCGCGTTCCTGTGGAAGCGCCTGGGCACGGACTGCCAGAACCAGCCGGAGGTGCACGACGTGTTGCAGGCGCTGCGCGCGTGCTCACGCATCGCCTCGCCCGCTGTCGCCCACAAGGCCGAGGCCATCGTGTCGCCCGACGATCTCATCCACTACTTCGGCACCGGCCGGCACTACGGCAAGGTCAGCAACATCGCGTACCACAACTCGCTGATGGTGCAGTTCTGGTCCTCGCTGGCGAGCCGCGACACGCGGCTGATGGTCCACACGCTGCGGGAGTTCCCACGCACGCCGGCCTCGATCGCGTGGGGAACGTACGTCCGCTGTCACGACGATATCGGCTGGGCGGTCACCGAGGACGACGCGGCCGCCGTCGGCCTGTCGGGCCCGGGCCACCGGGACTTCCTGTCGGACTACTACTCGGGCCAGTTCCCGGGCTCGCACGCACGCGGCGCGGTGTTCCAGCACAATCGCCGCACGGGGGACCGCAGGATCTCGGGCAGCTTCGCGAGCCTGGCCGGGCTGGAGTTCGCCGTCGAACGGGCCGACGACCGGCTGGTGGCGCTCAGCATCGAGCGCATCCTGCTGGGGCACGCGCTCATCTGCGGTTTCGGCGGCATCCCGCTGATCTACATGGGCGACGAGATCGGCATGACGAACGACTACCGCTACACCAGCCTGCCCGAGCACGCCGGCGACAACCGCTGGATGCACCGCCCGTTCATGGACTGGGAGAAGGCGGAGCGGCGCCGTGACGAGGCCAGCATCGAGGGGCGCATCTTCCACGGGCTGCGCCGGATCGTGCGCGCGCGCAGCCACACGCCGCAACTCAACTCTGCGTACGCCACCGAGGTGCTCGACGTCGATCACCCCCACCTGCTGGTGCTGTCGCGCCCTCACCCCCTGGGCGAGCTGGTCGAGATCTACAACTTCAGCGAGTCGTCGCAGTGGCTCGATGCCGCCGTGCTGGTCGGCCGGAACCTCTACCAGCCGTTCGACCAGCTCAGCCAGGCGTTCGTCGACGTCTCGCGGGGCGCCCTGTCGGTGCCGCCCTACGGCCGCTACTGGCTGATCTGAGCGACGCGTGCTCGCAAGGCAAGAAGAACGCCCCCGGCCGTTGCGGGCCGGGGGCGTTCCAGGTTGCAGGTGGCGCGAACGTTACTGGATGGTGATGCGCCCGTCGGTCTTCGGGGCGATGGTGCCGTCCGCGGCCACGGCGTTCGCCACCACCTCGGCCAAGAGCGGCCCCTCGGCCGGCGACACGGTGGTCGGCAGCCCCTTGAACGCGGTGTAGCCGTCGCCGCCACTGTACATGTAGTCGTTGATCGCCACGACGTAGGTGGCGTTGGGGTCGAGCGGCTTGCCGCCGACCATGATGTCGCTGACGCGCTGGCCGGCGGGCTGGCCCGGGCGCACGGTGAACGAGACACCCGATACCTGCGGGAACCGCCCCGCCAGGTCCTGCATCTGGGATACGCCGTTCTCCAGTGCCGCCGCCAGGGCGCTGCCCTTGGCCTTCACCGCGACGATGCTGTTGCCGAACGGCAGGATGGCGTAGACGTCCTTCTTGGTGACCGGGCCCGCCGGGTACATGCGGTCGGTGCGGATGCCGCCACCGTTCATGATCGCGACATCGGCGCGCGTGGCCTGGCGGGTGGCGTCGGCGATGTAGTCCCCGAGGTTGGTCTCCTTGGCGCGGACGTCCTTCTCGACGGCGTCCAGGGCCACCACGGACTTGCCGAGCACCTTGGCGAAGCTGGCGTCGAGTTGGGTGGCGTAGCCCTGCACGAACGCCTGCATGCCCGGGTCCTTGGGCGTGAGGTTGCTCACGGGGATGTTGCGGTAGCTGGTCACGGGGTTCTTGCCGGAGAAGTCGACGTTGACGTCCCACACGTTGCGCCAGTCGCTCGTCGCCTTGACGAACGGGGCGTGGCCGCACTGGGTGTCCATCATGGCGGCGTGGTCGTGCCCGCCGACGATGAGGTCGATGCCCGACACCTTCGAGGAGAGCTCGCAGTCCTGCGCCTTGGCCTCGTGGGTGAGTGCGACGATGTACTGGGCGCCCTCGCCCTGGAGCTTCTTGACCTCGGCCTGGGCCGTGGCGATGGGATCCTTGAAGGTGACCGCCGAGGCGTTGGCGAGGATCGACGAGAAGTCGTAGGCGATCCCGAAGAGGCCGATCTTGACGCCACCCACGTCTACGACGGCGTCGGCCTGGGTGCCGGCGATCGGCTCACCGGTCGAGCTGTCCAGGATGTTGGCCGTGAGCCAGGTGAAGTTGGACTCCTGGATGCGCTGCTTCAACACGTCGAGCCCGAAGTCGAACTCGTGATTGCCGAGGGTGGCGTAGTCGACGCCCAGGCGGTTGAGGGCCTCCACCATCTGCTTGCCCTGGAAGGCGTTGGACATCACCGAGGGGGAGAGCAGGTCGCCGGCGAAGAGCACCAGCGTGTTGGGGTCGAAGGCCTTGACCTGGTGGACGACCGTGGCGACCGCGGCCGCCCCGCCCCGCGTACCGCTGTCGACGCCCTGCAGCTCGTAGACGTCGTTGAAGGTCAGGAAGCCGACGCGCTGCGCCTGGGCGAATGCTCCCAGCATGATCAGAGCGACGAAGAGCCAACGGAATCTGCGCATCATACGGGTACCACCTTTCGGAATCGCGAGCCGGGGCCGCCGAACCGGCCCCGCCGGGCGGGAACGTGCCGGCCGCGCCAGGGGCCGGCACGGGCCGTTCGTCCCCCATCTACGGTCGTCACCTTCCGGCGGTTACCAGTACACCACACCGCAGCGAAGGCATGGCGGCCCGGACGGGGCGATGCGGAGCGCTCCGGTTCCGTCGGGGCGGTGGGCGCGCCGGCGTCGGGAAGGTGGCCGAGCACTTGAAAAGAGGTCCGTGTGCGGAGTATACTCACGAGGTTTGACTCCCCCTGGCCCGCAGCGATGGGTCCGGGGGAAGGTTTGTCGTGTGCTGCACGGCACCTGGCATCTCGCCGATCCCGCCTCTGCGATCAGGGTCGAGTCCGCTCGCCGAAAAGCGAGCGCCACGCTTAAGGGAGTGATTGCTCTGCCGACCGTTAACCAGCTCCTCAGGAAGGGCCGCAAGAAGCTGCCCAAGAAGAACAAGACCCCGGCGCTCAAGGGGTCTCCGCAGCGTCGCGGCGTGTGCACGGCGGTGAAGACCCAGACCCCGAAGAAGCCGAACTCCGCGCTGCGGAAGATCGCGCGCGTGCGGCTGTCGAGCGGGTACGAGGTGACCGCCTACATCCCGGGTGAGAAGCACAATCTCCAGGAGCACTCGGTCGTGTTGATCCGTGGTGGCCGCGTGAAGGACCTGCCGGGGGTCCGTTATCACATCGTCAGAGGTGCGCTCGACGCCCAGGGCGTCGGCGTGGGCCGCTACGTGCAGCGCAACCAAGGGCGCAGCAAGTACGGCACGAAGAAGCCGAAGGGCTAGGTCGAGGTAGAGGATGGGACGCAGGAGACGAGCACAGGTCCGCAAACTCGAGCCTGATCTGGTGTACAGCGACACCACGGTCACGGCGTTCGTGAACAAGCTGATGCGTGATGGCAAGAAGAACCTCGCCAGCCGTATCTTCTATGGTTCGTGCCGGCTGATCCAGGAGCGCAGCGGCCAGGAGCCCCTGAAGGTGTTCCGGCAGGCGCTCGATAACGTCAAGCCGCGCATCGAGGTCAAGAGCCGCCGTGTCGGTGGTGCCACGTACCAGGTTCCCGTGGAGGTCAACCCGCGCCGGTCGCAATCGCTCAGCTTGCGGTGGCTGGTGGCGGCGTCCGACTCGCGCCCCGAAAGGACCGCCGTGGAGCGTGTCGCGGGCGAGTTGCTGGATGCCGCGGCGGGTCGTGGCGGGGCCGTCAAGAAGAAGGATGATGTCGAGCGCATGGCGGAGGCGAACCGCGCCTACGCCCACTACCGCTGGTAGCCGGCGCGCTTCCGACCCGACAGGTGGAGTATGACTACCCAGACGAAGATTGACCTGCACAAGACCCGCAATATCGGCATCGCCGCCCACATCGACGCGGGCAAGACGACGCTGACGGAGCGGATCCTGTTCTATGCGGGGCGCATCCACAAGATGGGGGAGACCCACGAGGGCGCCTCCCAGATGGACTGGATGGAGCAGGAGCGCGAGCGTGGCATCACGATCACTTCGGCCGTGACGCAGTGCTTCTGGCTCGACACCCGCATCAATATCATCGACACTCCAGGGCACGTCGACTTCACCATGGAGGTCGAGCGCAGCATGCGCGTGCTCGACGGCGCCGTGGCGGTGTTCGACGCCAGCCAGGGCGTGGAGCCGCAGAGCGAGACGGTGTGGCGTCAGGCCGACAAGTACCGCGTGCCGCGCCTCGCCTTCGCCAACAAGATGGACAAGACCGGGGCGGACTTCCAGCTCGTGCTCGACAGCATGGAGGAGCGCCTCGCGGCGAACGCCGTGGCGATCCAGTGGCCGATGGGGGCCGAGGACAAGTTCGCCGGCATCCTCGACCTGGTGGACATGAAGGCGGTCATCTACGGTGACGATCTGGGCAAGGACATCCAGTTCGTGGACATCCCCGCCGAGTGGCAGGACACCGCCGAGGAGAAGCGCAACCTCATGATCGAGCGCCTGGCGGACGTCGACGACGATGTAGCGCTGCTGTTCCTGGAGGGCGAGGAGATCCCGACCGAGACGATCAAGTCCGCCATCCGGCAGGCGACCATCGCCCAGAAGATCTTCCCGGTCCTGTGCGGCTCGGCCCTCAAGAACAAGGGCGTGCAGCGTGTCCTCGACGCCGTTGCCTGGTATCTGCCCAGCCCGCTCGACGTGCCGCCCGTGCGCGGCGTGATCCCCGACACCGGTGAGGAGCAGACGCGCCCGGCCGAGGAGGACGCGCCTACCGCGGCGCTGGCGTACAAGGTCATGACCGACCCCTACGTGGGCCGGCTGGTGTTCGTGCGGGTCTACTCGGGTGCGTTCGTCTCCGGCTCCTACATCTACAACGTGTCCAAGGGCAAGCGCGAGCGCATCGGACGCCTGCTGAAGATGCACGCCAACTCCCGCGAGGAGGTGGAGCGCATCGGCGCCGGCGACGTGGGCGCCGTGATCGGGCTCAAGGACACCAGCACCGGCGACACGCTCGCCGACCCGGATCACCCCATCGAGCTCGAGTCGATCGAGATCCCCGAGCCGGTCATCACGGTAGCCATCGAGCCGGCGTCGAAGGCCGACCAGGACAAGCTGTCCAACGGTCTTGTGAAGCTGGCCGAGGAGGACCCGACCTTCCGCGTGGAGACCGATGCCGAGACCGGGCAGACCAAGATCTCGGGCATGGGTGAGCTCCACCTGGAGATCATCGTGGACCGGCTCAAGCGCGAGTTCAACGTCAATGCCCACGTCGGCGCGCCGCAGGTGGCGTACCGCGAGACCATCACGCGGAAGGTCGACGTCGAGGGCAAGTTCGTGCGCCAGACGGGCGGTCGCGGTCAGTACGGCCATGTCAAGCTGCAGGCCGAGCCGCGCGCCCGGGGCGAGGGCTTCGAGTTCGAGAACGGCATCGTCGGCGGCGTCATCCCCCGTGAGTACATCCCGGCCGTGCAGAAGGGCGTCGAGGAGGCCATGCAGAACGGGCCGCTACTCGGTTTCCCCATCGTCGACATGAAGGTGAAGCTCTACGACGGGTCGTACCACGAGGTGGACTCGTCGGAGATGGCCTTCAAGATCGCCGCCTCGATGGGGTTGCGCGAGATCATGAAGCAGGGTGGGGCCGCAGTGCTCGAGCCGGTCATGCGGGTCGAGGTGGTCACTCCTGACCAGTACATGGGTGACGTCATCGGGAACCTGAACTCGCGTCGCGGCCAGATCCAGGGCATGGAGCCCCGCGGCAACGCCCAGGTCGTCACCGCCCACGTGCCGCTTGCCGAGATGTTCGGCTACGCGACCGACCTCCGTAGCCTGTCGCAGGGCCGGGCCGTCTTCACGATGATGCTCGATCACTACGACCAGGTCCCGCGCAGCATTCAAGAAGAGCTCGTCAAGAGCTGAGAATCGTCCGACCTCGTTTCGGAGTCGAAGGAGAACAACGATGGCTAAGGGTGTGTTTGAGCGTACGAAGCCGCATGTGAATGTGGGGACGATTGGGCATGTGGATCATGGGAAGACGACGTTGACGGCTGCGATTACGTTTGCGGCTGCGGCGGCGGATCCGAGTGTGGAGATTCAGGATTACGATCAGATTGATAAGGCGCCGGAGGAGAAGGCGCGGGGGATTACGATTAATACGGCGCATGTGGAGTATCAGACGGTTGCGCGGCATTATTCGCATGTGGATTGTCCGGGGCATGCGGATTATGTGAAGAACATGATTACGGGTGCTGCGCAGATGGATGGTGCGGTGTTGGTGGTGTCGGCTGCGGATGGGCCGATGCCGCAGACGCGTGAGCATATTTTGTTGGCGCGTCAGGTGGGGGTGCCGTCGATTGTGGTGTTTTTGAACAAGGTGGATATGGTGGATGATGAGGAGTTGTTGGAGTTGGTGGAGATGGAGGTGCGGGAGCTTTTGTCTTCGTATGAGTTTCCGGGGGATGAGATTCCGGTGGTGTCGGGGTCTGCGTTGAGGGCGTTGGAGGCGTTGCATGGGAATCCGAATATGCAGCGTGGTGAGGATGGGTGGGTGGATAAGATTTGGGAGTTGTTGGATGCGGTGGATTCGTATGTTCCGACGCCGGTTCGGGATACGGAGAAGCCGTTTTTGATGCCGGTGGAGGATGTGTTTACGATTACGGGTCGTGGGACGGTGGCTACGGGTCGTATTGAGCGTGGTGGGGTGAAGACGGGGGATGAGGTTGAGATTGTTGGGTCTGGGGGATACGCGGAAGACGGTGGTGACTGGGTGTGGAGATGCATCGGAAGACGTTGTCGTCGGGGATGGCTGGGGATAATGTGGGGGTTTTGTTGCGGGGTGTGGGGCGTGAGGAGATTGAGCGGGGTCAGGTGTTGGCGAAGCCTGGTTCGATTACGCCGCATACGGTGTTTCGGGGGTCGGTGTATGTGTTGAAGAAGGAGGAGGGGGGGCGGCATTCGGCGTTTTTTTCTGGGTATCGGCCGCAGTTTTACTTTCGGACGACGGATGTGACGGGGGTGGTGTCGTTGCCGGAGGGTGTGGAGATGGTGATGCCTGGGGATAATGTGGAGCTTGCGGTGGAGTTGATTAAGCCGATTGCGATGGAGGAGGGGTTGCGGTTTGCGATTCGTGAGGGGGGTCGGACGGTCGGTGCGGGTGTCGTGACGGCCGTGACGAAGTAACCATGGCAGCCCCCAAGATCCGAATCAAGCTCAAGGCGTTCGATCACCGAAGCCTGGACAGTTCCGCCACCAAGATCGTAGAGACGGTCCGGCGCACGGGCGCCAAGGTCGCCGGCCCGGTGCCGCTCCCGACCCGCATCCGGCGGTTCTGCGTGCTGCGTTCGCCGTTCGTCGACAAGGACAGCCGGGAACACTTCGAGATCCGTACCCACAACCGGCTGATCGACATCAAGTCGCCGACGAAGAGCACCATCGATTCCCTCATGCACCTCGATCTGCCGACCGGGGTGGACATCGAGATCAAGACCGTCGGAGGACGATGAGCGTGAAAGGCATTCTCGGCACCAAGGTGGGCATGACCCAGGTGTGGTTCGGCGACCGGCTCGTGCCGGTGACCGTCGTCCTCGCCGGGCCCTGCCCCGTGGTGCAGCGCAAGACGCCGGAGCGTGACGGCTATTCCGCCGTGCAGCTCGGCTGGGTGGAGAAGCGCGAGAAGCTCGCGAACAAACCCCAGCTCGGGCACTTCCGCAAGGCGGGGGTCGCGCCGCAGCGTCACCTGGTGGAGTTCAGGGACTACACGCCCGACGACGACAACGTCACGGTCGAGATCTTCGAGCCGGGCGAGACGGTCGACGTCACCGGCACCAGCAAGGGACGAGGGACCGCCGGCGTGATCAAGCGCTGGGGGTTCAGCGGCATGCCTGCCAGCCACGGCACCAAGAAGAAGCACCGCCACGGCGGGTCCATCGGCAACCGCAAGTCCCCGGGCCGCGTCTACAAGGGCAAGCGCATGGCGGGCCGCCACGGTGCGGCTCCCGTGACGACGGTCGGCCTCGAGGTCGTGGACGTTCGCAAGGACGACAACCTGATCCTCATCAAGGGTGCATTGCCCGGCGCGAACGGCTCGATGCTGGTAGTCAAGCAATCGAACAGGAGGGCGCGCTGATGCCGGTCACGCTCGACGTCGTCGGTAGCGAACGGAAGCTCACGCTCGACCTGCCCGAGCCGAAGGAGTCGGTGCTGCACGAGGTCGTTGCCTGGCAGCTCTCGAAGCGCAGGCGCGGCACGGCGGCGACCAAGACCCGCGGCATGATGACGGGCTCCACCGCCAAGATCTACGCGCAGAAGGGTACCGGCCGTGCACGGCACGGTGACCGGAAGGCCCCGATCTTCGTGGGCGGCGGGACGGTCTTCGGTCCGCAACCACGCAACTACGGCTACACGTTGCCCAAGCGCGTACGCCGGCTCGGCCTGGCCATGGCCGTCGCAGCCAGGGCGCAGGCCGGGAAGCTGACGCTGGTGGAGTCGTTCGACATCGACGGCAAGACCAAGGCGTTCGTGAGCTGGGCCCGCGACCACGGGTTCGACGGTAGCGAGCGGGTACTGCTCGTCACCGACGACGAGATGGCCCGCCGTGCAGCACGCAACCTTCCCTGGGTCGACGTGCTGCCCGCGCGCGGCCTGAACGCCTACGACATCTTGCGCAGCGACCACGTGATCGCCGACGCCAAGATCTTCGACACCGCGGAGGTGGGATCGTGAACCCGCACGACGTGATCCTCTCCCCGGTCCTCAGCGAGAAGGCCATCGGCACCATCGAAGCGGGCAAGTATGCCTTCTACGTGCACCCGGACGCGAACCGCAGCCAGGTCAAGGACGCCGTCGAGATCGTGTTCAAGGTCGATGTCGTCAAGATCAACATGCTGAAGGTCCGCGGCAAGATCAAGACGCAAGGACGCTACCCGGGCCGGTCCTCGCTCCGCAAGAAGGCGATCGTCACCCTGCAGGCCGGGCAGCGCATCCAGCAGCTCGAAGGCCTGACGTAAGGAAGGGAGGGAACGCATGCCAACCAAGAAATACAGACCGTACACGCCCTCCCGCCGGACGATGACGACTTCCGAGTTCGCCGACATCACGGTGCGCAAGCCGGAGAGGTCGCTGCTCGGGGGGAAGCCCAGGAAGGGCGGGCGCAACGCCCACGGGCGCGTCACGTCACGCTTCCGCGGCGGCGGCCACAAGCGGCGCTACCGCCAGATCGACTTCCGTCGACGCGACAAGGAGGGCGTGCCCGCCAAGGTTGCGACCGTCGAGTACGATCCCAACCGTAGCGCGCGCATCGCGCTGCTGCACTACCTCGACGGGGAGAAGCGCTACATCCTGGCCCCGGACCGCCTGGCGGTCGGCACGCGCATCGTGTGCGGGCCGGAGGCCGAGCCGGTGGTCGGTAACGCGCTGCCGCTCCGCTTCATCCCGGTCGGCGCGGTCGTGCACAACGTCGAGATGGTCCCCGGCAAGGGCGCGCAGCTCGCTCGCGCGGCCGGCACCAGCGTGCAGATCCAGGGTCGTGACGGCAACTACGTCACCATCCGCCTGCCGTCTGGGGAGCTGCGCCGCATCCATGGCGAGTGCTACGCCACCGTCGGCTCCGTCGGCAACAGCGAACACAAGAACATCGTCATGGGCAAGGCGGGCCGCAAGCGCTGGCTTGGCCGCAAGCCGCACCAGCGCGGACGCGCCATGAACCCGGTCGACCACCCTCATGGTGGCGGCGAGGGCCGTTCGACGGGCGGCCGGCCGCCCGTCAGCCCCTGGGGCCAACAGGCCAAGGGCCTGAAGACGCGCAACAAGCGCAAGGTGTCGAGCCGGTTCATCGTGCGCCGTCGGAAGGGGAAGTAGATCATGGCTCGCAGTCTGAAGAAGGGCCCGTTCGTCGACGGACACCTGCTCAAGAAGATCGACACTGCCAACGCCTCGGGCGAACGCCGCGTCATCAAGACCTGGAGCCGGCGCAGCACCATCGTCCCCGAGATGGTCGGGCACACCATCGGCGTCTACAACGGGCGCCAGCACGTGCCCGTGTTCGTCCAGGAGAACATGGTCGGGCACAAGCTCGGCGAGTTCTCTCCGACGCGCACGTTCCGCGGCCATAGCGGGAACAGGAAGGACTGACGATGCAGGCCAAGGCTTCCTTGCGCATGCTGCGCGTCACCCCTCAGAAGACGCGGCTCGTCGCGGACCTGATCCGCGGCCAGAACGTGACGCGCGCGGAGGACATCCTGCGCTACACCAACAAGCGTTCCGCGAAGCCGATCCTCAAGTTGCTGCAGAGCGCGCGGGCGAACGCCGTCAACAACCACGACATGTTCGAAGACAGCCTCTTCGTCAAAGAGATCCAGGTCGGGGACGGCCCCACGTTCAAGCGCTACCTGCCGCGGGCGCGTGGTCGGGCTGATCTCTTGCGGAAACGCACCTGCAACATCACGATCACGCTGGAGGAACGCAGTGGGCAATAAGATCAATCCGATCGGCTTCCGGCTGGGCGTCAACAAGGAACCTTCCGCCCGCTGGTATGCCGATACCAAGAACTATCCGCGCCTCCTGACGGAGGACGAGAAGATCCGCAAGGCCATCTTCCAGGATGTCGGGCATGCCGGCATCTCTCGCATCGACATCGAGCGCGCCGCGCACAACATCAACATCACGATCCACACGGCCAAGCCGGGCGTTGTGATCGGGCGCGGCGGGGAGTCGATCAAGGCGCTCCGGGCGCGGCTCGACCGCACCATCCCGGGCACCATCGCCGTGAACGTGCAGGAAGTGCCCAATCCCAACACCAACGGTGCACTGGTGGCCAAGCGCATCTCGGAGCAGCTGGAGCGTCGTTTCGCGTTCCGGCGGGCCATGAAGCAGGCGGTCCAGCGCACCATGGAATCGGGAGCGCAGGGCGTCAAGATCCGTTGCTCGGGGCGTCTGGGTGGCTCGGAGCAGTCCCGCGCGGAGTGGTACTCCGATGGACGTGTCCCGCTGCAGACGCTGCGGGCCGACATCGACTACGGCACCGCCGAGGCGCGCACCACCTACGGCATCATCGGCGTGAAGGCCTGGGTGTTCCACGGCGAGATCGTCGGGCATAAGACCCGCCGCGCCGCGGTGCTCCCGCGTCCGCGCGAGGAGGACGACAAGCGCCGCCGTCGCCGTCCGCAGGCACGGCGTCGGGACGGCCCCAAGCGCGAGGGACGCGCCCGGGTCAAGAAGGAAAGGTCCTAGACCATGCTGCTTCCCAAGCGCGTCAAGTACCGCAAGCAGATGCGTGGCCGCATGAGAGGCGCCACCAAGGGCGGCGACTACGTCGCGTTTGGCGACTTCGCCCTGGTGGCGCTGGAGCCGGCCTGGATCAAGTCGAACCAGATCGAGGCCTGCCGCGTCACCATGAGCCGCTATTTCAAGCGCGGCGGCAAGATCTACATCCGCATCTTCCCGGACAAGCCCGTGACCAAGAAGCCACAGGAAGTCCGCATGGGGAAGGGAAAAGGCGCCGTGGAGTACTGGGTCTCGGTCGTCAAGCCGGGGCGCGTGCTCTTCGAGGTCGCCAACGTCACGGAGGAGCAGGCGAAGGAGGCTTTCCGCCTCGCCAGCCACAAGCTCCCCATCAAGGTCAAGATGGTCCACCGGGAGATCTACGATGAAGCCCAATGAGGTCCGCAACCTGACGTCGGACGAGGTCCACCTCGAGGTGGACAAGCTCCGCCAGGAGCTTCTCGACTTGCGGATCCAGGCGGCCGTGGGCCACGCCTCCAACCCGAGGCGCATCCGCACGGCGAAGCGGGAGATCGCCCGGCTGCTGACCATCGCCGGCGAGAAGGTCGAGGAGACGACGCGATGAAGAGAGCCATGCATGGGCGCGTCGTGAGCGACGGTGCCGACAAGACGGTGACGGTGGACGTGGAGCGGCGGCTCAAGCACCCGCTCTACGGCAAGGTCGTCACGCTGTCGAAGCGCTACCTCGCCCACGATGAGCGCAACGAGTACAAAGTGGGCGACGTGGTGGAGATCACCTCAAGTCGCCCGATCAGCAAGCGCAAGCGCTTCGTCGTGACGCGCCTGCTCGAGAAGGCCCGGGGCTAAGGGCAGGGCAGGAGCATTCCGTCATGATCCAGCAGGAGACCTACCTCGATGTGGCCGACAATTCCGGCGCCCGGCGGATCCAGTGCATCCGGGTCCTGGGCACCGGTCAACAGTTCGTCGGCTCGGTCGGCGATGTGGTCGTGGCGGCCGTCAAGGACGCCATCCCCCACGCGCAGATCAAGAAGGGCGATGTGGTGAAGGCGGTCATCGTCAGGACCAAGAAGGAGATCAACCGCAAGGACGGCTCCTCCATCAGGTTCGACAGCAACGCCGCCGTCATCATCAACAACCTGAACGAGCCGCGCGGTACCCGCGTGTTCGGCCCCGTCGCCCGGGAGTTGCGCGAGAAGCGCTTCATGCGCATCGTCTCGCTCGCACCGGAGGTGCTGTAGTATGTCGAGGCCGAAGATCCGCATCCGCCGGGGCGACCAGGTCCGGGTGATCGCGGGCAAGCACAAGGGCGCTGAAGGCGAAGTCCTCACCGTCTTCCGTGACACCAATCGTGTGCTCGTGAAGAACGTCAACGTCATCAAGAAGGCGCAGCGGCCGACGCAAGACAACCCGCGCGGCGGTTTCCTCGAGCAAGAAGCGCCCATCCACCTGAGCAACGTGCAGCTCCTCGACCCCCAGTCCGGCGAGCTCACGCGCGTGGGCTACGACGTCGACGAGAGCGGTCACAAGCACCGTGTCGCCCGCAAGTCCGGCGCCCGATTGGACGAATAGGAAGAGCATGGAGAAGGTAACGTTACCCATCAAGGAACGCTACGAGCAGGTCAAGAGCCAGCTCGTCGAGCGCCACGGCTACAGCAATCCCATGGCCGTCCCGCGGGTCGAGAAGATCGTCATCAACATGGGGTTGGGTGAGGCCCGGGAGGACTCGAAGGTCCTCGAGCGTGCCTCCAGGGATCTGGCGCAGATCGCGTTGCAGCGCCCGGTCGTGACCAAGGCCAAGAAGTCGGTGTCGAACTTCAAGGTGCGCGCCGGCATGGCGATCGGTCTCAAGGTGACGCTGCGCGGGACGCGCATGTGGGCGTTCCTCGATAAGCTGATCAATGTCGCTCTGCCCAGGGTGCGGGATTTCCGCGGCATCAGCGCCAACAGCTTCGACGGTCGGGGCAACTACAGCCTCGGGGTCCGGGAGCAGCTGGTGTTCCCTGAGATCAACTACGACCAGGTCGATGCCACCCGAGGCATGGATATCACCATCGTGACGACGGCGGAGAGCGACGAGGAAGCGCGCAGCTTGCTCGAGTTCCTCGGCATGCCGTTCAGGAAGTAGGGAGGACACGTGGCAACGAAAGCCCAGATCGCCAAGTCCAATCGCAAGCCCAAGTACGAGGCCCGGCACGTCAACCGCTGCAGCCGCTGCGGGCGCTCGCGTGCGTACCTGCGCGACTTCGGCCTGTGCCGCATCTGCGTCCGGGAGATGGCGCACAAGGGCTACCTGCCCGGAGTCGTCAAGGCCAGCTGGTGATTCGCGGCGCAACAAGCGAGAAGCGTTACTAGCGGGGCAAAGGTCAACGCGCTTTGCGTTGAAACCGGCCCCAGGAGGACCCACAAACGATGCAAACGGATCCCATTGCTGACATGCTCACCCGCATTCGGAACGCCCAGGCCGTTCACATGGCCAGCGTCGACGTTCCGGCGAGCAAGTTCAAGAAGTCCCTGGCGGACGTACTGGTCCGCGAAGGTTACCTGAAGTCGGTCGAGGAGACCGAGGTCGGCGGCCACCCCGTGCTGAAGATCGCGTTGAAGTACGGTCCCAGGCGCGCGCCCGTCATCCACCAGATCACCCGCGTTTCCACGCCCGGGCGTCGTGCCTACGCCAAAGGGAAGCACGTCCCGGTGGTGCGCGGTGGTCTCGGCGTGGCGGTCGTGTCGACCTCCCACGGCCTCATGATCGACTCGGAGGCACGCCGCAAGAACGTCGGCGGCGAGATCGTCTGCGAGGTGTGGTGAGATGTCCCGCGTAGGTCGCGCGCCGATCACGCTCCCGAAGGGCGTCGAGCTGCAGGTGGCGGAGAACACGGTGAATGTGAAGGGCCCCATGGGTGCCCTTTCCGTCGATATCAGCCCACGCATCTCCGTGAAGATCGAGGATGGCGTCGTCACCATGGAACGGCCCACGGACCATCGCAACGACCGCGCGCAGCACGGGCTGGCGCGCAGCCTGGTGGCCAATGCCGTCGCCGGCGTGTCGGGTGGCTTCCAGAAGAACCTGGAGATCCAGGGCGTCGGCTTCCGTTGCCAGATGAAGGGCAGCGCGCTCGAGCTCACCGTGGGGTACTCCCACGCCGTGGTCATCACGCCGCCGGAGGGGGTCACCATCCAGGCGCCCGAAGCGACGAAGATCTCGGTGAGCGGCATCGACAAGCAGTTGGTGGGCCAGGTGGCTGCCAACATCCGCGCGGTCCGGCCGCCCGACCATTACCACGGCAAGGGCGTCCGGTACGCAGGCGAACAGGTACGGCTCAAGGCCGGCAAGGCGGCAGCCCGCTAGCCGGCGGCTGCAACGAGGTAGCGCATCATGAATGGACTGACACGTACGCAGCGCCGCACCTTCCGGACCCGTCGAAGCATCCGGCGTCCGGTCGACACGGGGAGGCTCCGCCTCTCGGTGTTCCGCAGTGCGCGCCATATCTACGCTCAGGTGATCGACGATCGCCGCGGCGTTACGGTGGCCGAGGCCAACAGCAAGGCCCTCGCGCCGAAGGGAAACAAGACCGATCACGCCAAGGCCGTTGGGCAGGAACTCGCCAAGCGAGCCCAGGCCGCCGGCGTCAAGCGGGTCGTTTTCGACCGAGGTCCCTACCGGTACCACGGTCGCGTCAAGGCGCTCGCCGACGGCGCGCGCGAGGGGGGCCTGGAGTTCTGATGGCCGTCCTGAAGCTTCGCTACCAGAAAGGCCACGTGTCCTGATGGCAGATTCCGACTTCGAAGACAAGGTCATCTTCATCCGCCGTACGGCGAAGACGTACAAGGGCGGCCGGCGCTTCCGCTTCGGCGCCATGGTGGTCATAGGCGACCGCCATGGACGCGTGGGCGTGGGCCTGGGCAAGGCCAAGGAGGTGCCGCTGGCGGTCCAGAAGGGCCAGTATGTTGCGCGGCGCAACCTGGTGGACGTGCCCATCGAGGAACCCGGCACCATCCCGCACGAGGTGCTCGGCGAGCACGGCACCAGCCGCGTCATGCTCAAGCCTGCTGGAGCGGGCACGGGCGTTATCGCCGGCAGCGTGCCGCGCGCCATCGTGGAGTTGGCGGGCTACAGCAACCTGCTCACCAAGGAGCTCGGCTCGCGCAACCAGACCAACGTCGCGTATGCGGTGATGCAAGGACTCAAGCAGCTCAAGACCTTCAGCGAGTCGAAGGCCGAGCGGGAGGCCGCGGAATGAAACTCCGGCTGAGACGCAGCCTCATCGGCGTGCCGAAAGACCAGCGCGCGACGGTGCGTGCGCTCGGCCTGCGCAAGGTCGGTGACAGCCGTGACGTCGTCGACAACCTGAGCGTGCGCGGCATGGTCGACAAGGTCGCCTACTTGCTCGATATCGAAGGGCGGGAGCACAAGTGAAGCTCAACGAACTCAAGCCTGCGCGTGGCTCCAAGAAGCAACGCCGCCGCGTGGGACGGGGCCTGGGGAGCGGCCGAGGCAAGACTGCGGGCCGCGGACAGAAGGGGCAGAAGAGCCGCAGCGGGTTCAGTGGCGGCGCCGGCTGGGAAGGCGGACGCTCCAGGCTCATCATGCGGCTTCCGAAGCGCGGCTTCACGCGCCAGCGGGACCTCTACCAGATCGTCAACCTGTCGGCCCTCAACGCCTTCTCCGAAGGAGATCGGGTCGACGGCGAGAGCCTCAAGGCGCGGGGGCTGGTGCGCAAGGCCGATCGTCCCATCAAGCTGCTCGGAGACGGCGAGCTGGAAGTCAAGAAGTTGACCGTGGAAGTGGAAGCCGTTTCGCGTGCGGCCGCTGAGGCCGTGACCGCCGCCGGCGGAAGCGTCACAGCCCGTGATGTGCCTGGCCCCGCCGCAGACGCGGCCGAGGAGAGCTAGGGATGCTCCAGGCTTTTCGCAATGCGATGGTCATTGCGGACCTGCGCGCCAAGCTGCTCGTCACCATCGGGCTGCTCACGGTGTACCGGCTGCTCGTGTTCATCCCGACCCCCGGGATCGACATCGCCAGGCTCAAGGCCGGCGGTTTCGGCCAGGGGTCGATCTTCGGCCTGCTCAACTTCATCTCGGGCGGTAACTTCAAGGTCTTCTCGATCGCTGCGCTCGGGGTCATCCCCTACATCACGGCGAGCATCATCATCCAGCTGTTGCAGTCGACCTACCCGCCGCTCGAGAAGCTGAGCAAGGAGGGTGAGGAAGGCCGGCGCAAGATCACGCAGTACACCCGCTACGGCGCGACCGCGCTGGGTGCGGTCCAGGCTCTGTTCCTGGCCATCGCCCTGCTCGGGCCGAGCGGCTCGCTGCGCATCGGCTGGGCCAACGGGCCGTTCTTCTGGTTCGTCGTGCTGGTCACGCAGGTCGCCGGCATCTCGGTGGTGATGTGGCTCGGTGAGAAGATCACCGAGTATGGCGTTGGGAACGGGATCTCACTGATCATCTACGCGGGCATCGTGGCCGCCTTCCCGAACGCCCTGGCGCAAGAGTTCGCGCTCATCGGCAAGGGGCAGGCGAACGTGTTCGGGTTGATCTTCTACCTCGCGCTGCTCATCGTGGCGATCGCGGGGATGGTGCTCGTCCAGCAGGCCGAGAGGCGCATCCCCGTGCAGTATGCGCGCAAGGTGGTGGGCCGGAAGGTGATGGGCGGCCAGACCACCTACATCCCGCTCCGGCTCAACGCCGCGGGCGTGATCCCCATCATCTTCGCTGTCGCCATCCTGATCCTGCCGCAGACGATCATCGGGGCCTTCCCCAACACCGTCTGGCTGCAGGCCATCGGTTCCTGGTTCAACCCGTCGCACTGGCAGGGGCTCACCCTGAGCACGCTGCTGATCGTCGGGTTCACCTACTTCTACACGCAGATCACCTTCGACCCGCGGCGTATCAGTGACAACCTGCGCGAGTACGGGGGCTTCGTGCCGGGAGTCCGGCCCGGGCAACCGACCACCGACCACCTCACCCGCATCACCAATCGCATCACGCTCTGGGGAGCGCTCTTCCTCGGTGCGGTCAATGCGCTTCCCCAGATGTTCGCCTGGCTCACGGGCACGGGCCAGCTCTCGTTCGTGTTCTCCGGCACCGGCCTGTTGATCATGGTCGGCGTCGCGCTCGACACGCTGCGGCAGCTCGAGTCGCAGTTGATGATGCGGCACTACGAGGGCTTCGTGAGCAAGGGCCGCATCCGCGGGCGCGGGAGGCGCTTCTAGGTGCCTGCCGAAGCGTCCAAGGCCGAGGTCGTGCTGTTGATGGGCCCCCCGGGTGCGGGGAAGGGCACGCAGGCGGCGAAGCTGGCCGAGGCGCGGGACCTTCGTAAGCTCTCCACCGGGGACATGCTCCGCTCCCACGTGGCGCGGGCCACCGAGCTCGGCCAGCAGGCGAAGCACATCATGGAAGCCGGGGAACTCGTTCCCGACGACCTGATCATCGCCATGGTGGAGTCCGAAGTCGACGCCATGCGCCCCGTGCGCGCGCTGTTCGACGGCTTCCCTCGCACGCCGGGGCAGGCGCAGGCGCTCGACGAGCTGTTGGCCAAGGAGGGCGCCTCGCTCACCGCAGCGGTCGCACTGCTGGTCGATGAGGACGAGCTGGTCAAGCGCCTGAGCGGCCGCGCCATCGAGGAGGGTCGCCCGGACGACAACGAAACGACCGTCCGCAACCGCATGGAGGTCTATCGGCGCCAGACGCAGCCGTTGCTCGACTACTACTCGGAGCGCGGCAAGCTGCACCGGGTCGACGGCATGGGTTCGATGGACGAAGTCTTCGAGCGCATCGACGAGGTCCTTCCGTGATCCTCAAGCGGGCCAGCGAGGTCGATATCATGGCCGAAGCCGGCGTCATCAACCGTGAGGCGCTCGCGGCGGTGGCGGCTGCGGTGCGGCCGGGTATGTCGACCCTCGAGTTGAACGCCATCGCCGAAGATGCTATCCTCTCGCGTGGTGGGAAGCCCGCCTTCAAGGGCTATCGCGGCTTCCCTGCGACACTGTGTACCTCCGTCAACGAAGTGGTCGTCCACGGGATTCCGGACGGCGTTCGTGTGGTGGAGGGTGACATCGTGTCGATCGACATCGGGACCTTCTACCGGGGGTATGCCGCCGACATGGCCAGCACGTTCGCTGTCGGCACGATCTCCGCTGAGGCCCGGCGCCTTCTCGAGACCACCGAGCGGTCGTTGACCGCCGGGATCGAGGCTGCGCTGGCAGGCAACCGGCTGGGCGACGTTTCCGCGGCCATTCAGGGCGTCGTCGAGGCCGAAGGGTTCTGGGTGATCCGGGAGTTCGTGGGGCACGGCATCGGCCGTGAGTTCCACGAGGGCCCCGAGGTCCCCAACTATGGGCGTGCCGGCACGGGACCCGTGCTCCGTCCGGGCCTTGTTCTCGCGATCGAGCCGATGGTCTCGCTGAAGCGGACCACGGTGAGCATCGCGGACGACGGCTGGACGGCTTCCACCGCAGACGGGAGCCTGGCGGCACACTTCGAACACACGGTGGCCATCACCGAAGAGGGGCCGCGCGTGTTGACAGGAACGACAGGCACCGGAGGAGGTGTGCATGGCGCGTAGGCGATCAGGAGGCCGGCCAGGAAGGCGCGGCGGCAGAGGAAAGCCGCGTACTCCGCGCGAAGAGGAAACGACGCAGGACAGCATCCGCACCGAGGGGGTGGTGCTTGAGGCTCGTCCGAACACGACGTTCCTCGTCCAGCTGGATGCCGGACCCGAGATCCTTGCCCACGTTGGGGGCAAGATGCGCCGTCACTACATCCGCATCCTCCCAGGCGACCGTGTCGTGGTGGAGATCAGCACGTACGACCCCGAAAAGGGTCGCATCGTCTATCGGAAATAACAGGAGTTGAGCATGAAAGTCCGGGCTTCCGTGAAACCCATGTGTGACAAGTGCAAGGTGATCCGCCGGCACGGCAAGGTCTACGTCATCTGCTCTTCGAACCCGAAGCACAAGCAAAGGCAGGGGTGAGGCATGGCACGTATCGCTGGCATCGACTTGCCGCGTGAGAAGCGCATCGAGGCGGCGCTGCCGTACATCTACGGCATCGGCGCCAGCCGCTCGCGCGACATCCTACAGGCCGTCGGCGTCGAGCCCGACACGCGCGTCAAGGACCTCACCGAGGCCGAAGTCGGCCGTCTGCGTGAGGTCGTCGACCGCACCTACAAGGTCGAGGGCGACCTGCGCCGCGAGGTGCAGCTCAACATCAAGCGGTTGATGGATATCGGTTGCTACCGGGGCCTGCGGCACCGCCGCGGTCTGCCGGTCCGAGGCCAGTCGACCAAGACCAACGCCCGCACCCGCAAGGGCCCGCGGCGCACGGTGGCCGGCAAGAAGCGGGCGCCGAGGAAGTAAGGGGTAGAACGTGGCCAAAGCGACCAAGTCCAGGACCAAGCGTCGCGTCAGGCGCAGCCTGACCGAAGGCAAGGCGTTCATCCACGCCAGCTACAACAACACCATCGTCACCATCACCGACATGGACGGCAACACCGTCACGTGGTCGTCGTCGGGATCGATCGGCTACAAGGGCTCGAAGAAGGGCACCCCGTACGCCGCGCAGCTCGCCGCTGCGGACGCCACCCGCAAGGCGCAGAACATGGGCGTCTCGCAGCTCGACATCATCATCCGGGGCACCGGCTCCGGGCGCGAGCAGGCGATCCGCTCCATCCAGTCCACCGGGGTGAACGTGCGCACCATCATCGACGACACCCCGTCCCCCCACAACGGCTGCCGTCCGCGCAAGCGGAAGCGCATGTGAGCGCAGTGGAGAGCTAGGAGAGCCATGGGCCGATACAGAGGACCGATCGTCAAAATCTGCCGCCGCGAAGGCGTGAACCTGGTGGAGTCCCCGAAGGTGCAGCGCTTCATGGAGCGCCATCCCTATCCCCCGGGACAGCACGGCCAGCGTCGGCGCCGCAAGATCAGCGACTACGGCGTGCGTCTGCGTGAGAAGCAGAAGCTGCGCTTCTACTACAACATGAGTGAGAAGCAGTTCGCGAACCTGTTCGACGAGGCGTCGAAGAGGGTGGGCGCCACGGGCGAGGTGTTCCTGCAACTGCTCGAGTCGAGGCTCGACAACGTCGTGTACCGTCTGGGCATCGCTGCCACCCGCCGGCAGGCGCGCCAGTTCGTCGCGCACGGGCACATCCACGTCAACGGCCGGCGTATCGACGTCCCGTCCTACCGGCTGTCGCCCGGTGACGAGATCGAGGTCGCGCCCAACGCCAAGAAGAACGCGCACATCAAGGGCAACGTGGAGGAGCGCCGCCGTGGAAAGCTCAACCCGTGGCTCGAGTTCGACGCAGAAGCGCTCAAGGGCCGGTTCCTGCATCGCCCCGCCCGCGAGGACCTGACGGTGCCGGTCAACGAGCTGCAGGTCATCGAGTACTACTCGCGCTGAGGCCGTCGGGACAGCGGCCACGGCCGGAGGAGAGCACGGTGCAGATTATTCCAGAGTTCAAGTCGAAAACGACCGACCGCTACGGCGAGTTCGTGGTGGAACCGCTGCCGCGCGGGTACGGGGTCACGCTGGGGAACCCGCTACGGCGGATCCTGCTGTCGTCGATCCCCGGCACCGCGGTGACCAGCGTCTACATCGAGGACGTGCTCCACGAGTTCTCGACCATCGAAGGGGTCAAAGAGGATGTCATGCAGATCATCCTCAACCTCAAGGAGCTCGTCGTGAAGCTCTACGACGACGACCCCGTGACCCTGACGTTGCGCGCGGAGAGCGCGGGTGAGGTGACGGCGGCGCAGTTCGACGTGCCCGCCAACGCCGAGCTGATGAACCCCGAGCTCCACATCGCAACGCTCACCAAGGGTGGGCGGCTCGTGATGGAGGTGCGCGTCGAACGCGGCGTGGGTTACGTGCCCGCCGAGATCCACGGCACCAAGGACCGCATCAACTCGATCCCTGTCGACGCGGTGTTCACGCCGGTGCGCCGGGTGGCGTACCGCGTGGAGGACACCCGCGTCGGGCAGAAGACCGACCTCGACCGGCTGGTGATCCGCGTGTGGACCGACGGCAGCGCCGATCCGCGCGATGCGCTCGACCAGGCCGTCGACATCATGCGCAACCAGCTCAACGTCTTCAGCGGTGAAGGTGCCGACGGGGACGAGGAGAAGGTGCCGGTCATGACGATCCCCACCAAGCCGGTGGAGGAAGTCGTGGCCCCGCCCGAGCAGGTCGTCATGAGCCTCGAGAGCCTGGAGCTGTCGAGCCGGGTCCTGCACTCGCTGCAGGAGGAAGGCATCGACTCGGTCAACGCCTTGCTGGCGCTGTCCGAGCGCGACCTCAAGAAGGTCGGCGGCGTGGGCGAGAAATCGCTCGAAGAGATCAAGGAGCGCCTCGCGGCGCGCGGACTGAAGCTGAAGGAGTAAGGCATGCGTCATCTGCAGCGCGGTTACAAGCTGGGTCGCTCCAGCAGCCATCGCAGCGCCCTCGCCCGTTCCCAGGCGACGGCCCTGCTCCGGCACGGCCGCATCAAGACCACCCTCACCAAGGCCAAGAGCCTGCAGCCGTTCGTGGAGAAGCTCATCACCACGGCGCGCGGCGGGGACCTTCACGCGCGGCGATTGATCGCGCGCGATGTCCACGACCGCGAGGTGCAGCGCAAGCTCATGGACGAGATCGCCCCGCGCTACGCCGACCGGCAAGGCGGCTACACACGCATCTACCGCTTGCTCAACCGGCGCGGCGACAACGCGCAGGAAGCCTACATCGAGCTGGTTCAGGAGTAGCGCGGAGCAGCCTCGCAGGCAATTGCGTGAGCACCAACGGCCGCCCCATCGGGGCGGCCGTCGTCGTGTCGGGGTGCGGGCCGCGAATGCGGCCGAGGCTCAACCTGAGGTCCGCAGGGCGGCGGCGAAGCTCGTGCCGCGTCCGCCCCAAGGCACGCCCAGCAGCTCGGCCACCGTGGCGCCCACGTCGGCGAAGCTGTCGCGGGTGCCCAGGTCGCTGCCGCCGCGGCCGGGAGTGTAGGCGAGCAGCAGCCCGTGCTCCCGGGTGTGATCGGTGCCCTGCCAGGTGGGGTCGTTGCCGTGGTCGCTGACGAACAGCAACGCGTCCCCGGGGTGGGTCGCGGCCAGCAGGTCGGGTAGGCGGTCGTCGACGTCACGAAGGGCGGCTGCGTATCCGAGCGGGTCGCGCCGGTGGCCGTAGAGCGAGTCGAACTCGACCAGGTTGGTGAACACCAGTCCGTCCGGACGGTCGCGCATGGCGGCGAGGGTGCGTTCCACCCCGTCCAGGTTCGAGCTCGAACGCACCTCGGTCGTGAAACCGCGGTGACCGTAGATGTCGGGGATCTTGCCGATGCCAACGACCTCCCGTCCGTGCGCCACCAGGGCGTCGAGGACGGTGCGCTCGGGGGGTAGGAGCGAGTAGTCGTGGCGCGCCTCGCCGAGGCGCCGGAAGGCCCCGGGCGAACCCTCGAACGGGCGGGCGATGACCCGTGCAACCGCATGATCGCCGGTCAGGATGGCGCGCGCCGCCTCGCACCAGGCGTAGAGCGTCTCGAGGGGAACGACGTCGACGTGGGTCGCGATCTGGAAGACGCTGTCGGCGCTGGTGTAGACGATCGGCTCCCCCGTCTCGAGATGTTGCGGGCCGAGCTCGTCGAGGATGACGGTGCCGGAGGCCGGCCGATTGCCGAGGTGGCCCCGACCCGTGGCCGCATCGAAGGCGTCCATGACGGCGTCGGGGAAGTGCTCGAAGGTACGGAAGGGGTGCTCCAACACGATGCCCATGAACTCCCAGTGGCCGGTCGTGGTGTCCTTGCCGAGGGATCGTTCGGACAGTCGCCCGAAACTCGCCTGCGGGCGGGGAACCGCATCCAGGGACGCCACACCCTGGATGCTTCCGAGGCCCAGGCGAGTGAGATTGGGCAGGGAGGTGGGGGCGGCGGCGAGGGTGTGATCGAGCGTGTGCGCGCCCTCGTCTGCGAAGCGGCGCGCGTCAGGGAGTGCGCCCACGCCGACGGAGTCGAGAACGATGAGGGTGACGGTCATGCGGCAGTATAAGGTCGCGTTCGCAGCAAGCCGGGGCGGCGCGCGTGCCGATCCCACCCCCGGGGCATAATGCAGAGCGTGAGGGACGGCGGCGAGGCGCGAGATGGGGCTGGGCTGGCGGCGGAGGTGGCCGAGCGGCTGCGTGAGCTCGCCCCCGGGGCGTCCCGGGTGGCGCTCGGCGTATCCGGTGGGCCGGACAGCGTGGCAGCGCTGCACTTGTTGGTCGAGGCCGGCGTCGACGTCGTGGTCGCGCACTTCGACCACCAGTTGCGGGCCGCGTCCGCGGGCGATCGCGCGTTCGTCGAGGGTCTGTGCCAACGACTGGGGGTGCCGTTGCAGGCCGGCGGAGCGGACGTCGCGGCGGTGGTCCGCGAGCGGGGATGGAACCTCGAGGACGGGGCGCGACGCTTGCGCTACGCCTTCCTGCACAGCGCAGCGGCAGATGCCGGAGCGGCCGTGGTCACCGTCGCCCACACCCTCGACGACCAGGCCGAGACGGTGCTGCTGCAGCTCCTGAGGGGTGCCGCCTTCGTAAGCGGTATGCCGGCGCGGCGCGGCCGTCTCGTACGGCCGTTGCTCGGGGTGGAGCGTGCGCGCCTGCGGCGCTATCTCGAGGCGCGCGACCTGGCGTATCGTCATGACGCCAGCAACGACGACGTCGCCCGCGCGCGAGCCTGGATCCGGGCCGACGTACTCCCCGTCCTCGAGGCCCGCATGCCCGGCGCGGCCGAGCGGCTGGCGCGCATCGCCGCCGTCCAAGGTGACGCCCGTGATGCCCTGGAGGCGATCTCCAGGGTGCGCTTCGGTGACGGGCCCCTGCGGCGCGCGGCGCTCGCCAGGGCGCCGGTGGGCCTCCAGCGCGTCGCGATCGCGCGTTTGCTCCGTGCGGCGGGCGCGGGCGTCTCGCTGGAGCGTATCGAGTCGATCCGCGCAGCGCTCACGAGGGAGGACCCCTGGCGCCTGGACGTCGGGAACGAAAGACTGGCGCGGGTCGCGTACGACCGCGTCGACGTGGCGCGGCGTGCGAGGGCCGTGGTCGAGCGGACCGTGAGGGAAGAGGCCGAGCTGCCACCCGGCGTCGATCCGGGCGTGCTGCGCGCCCACGGCGCCTTGGAGCTCCGGGGCAGGCGGCCGGGCGACCGCATCCGTCTGCCGGGTGGGACGCGGCTGGTCTCGGATCTCTTGACCGACCGCAAGGTCCCCCGCGAGGAACGGGACGGGCTGCGCCTGCTCGCCAGCGGCCAGGAGGTGCTCTGGGTGGAAGGCCTGGCGGCGGCGCCCGGCGTGCTGGCGGGGGAGAGGCGGACGAGGCAGCGCGGACGAGGACGTGGAGGCGATGCGGCGGGCCCTGGAGCTTGCCGCCGGGGCTTCGGCGGCGGGGGAGCTGCCGGTGGGGGCCGTGGTGGTGCTGGACGGTGCGGTGGTGGGGGAGGGGGCCAACCGCACGGAGCGCGACCGCGATCCCACGGCCCACGCGGAGGTGCTGGCCCTGCGTGCGGCCGCGGCCGCACGGGGCGACTGGCGTCTTGCCGGCGCCACCCTCTACGTCACGCTAGAGCCCTGCCCGATGTGCCTCGGGGCCGTGCTGCAGACCCGCGTCGCGAGGGTGGTGTTCGGTGCCGATAACGTGCGGGAAGGGGCGCTGGGAGGCACGGTGGACCTTCTGGCCGGTGACCTCAAGCGCCGGCCGGAGGTGCGGGGAGGGGTGCTGGCGCGCGAGGGGGCTGAGCTGTTGACGGCCTTCTTCCGGGCGCGGCGGCCCTAGCGGTCCGGGAACGACCCGGGTCGCAGCGGCGTGCCAGGAGGGGGTGCCGGGCTCGCGGGCACGGTCGTGTCGGCGCGGCCGTGACAGCGAGCGTGGCGCTGGCCGTGGCACCGGCCGTGGCACCCGCCGGGATGAAGGAAGCCCGCACTGGTGCAGCTTTTTCGCCACCTCGCTCCGGTATGATGCGGGCGTGGAGATCCGCAACTTCTCGATCATCGCCCACGTCGACCACGGCAAGTCGACGCTGGCGGACCGCATCCTCGAGCTCACGCAGAGCGTCGCCGAGCGCAACCGTCGCGACCAGATGCTCGACACGCTGGACCTCGAGCGGGAGCGCGGCATCACCATCAAGGCGAGCCCGGTGCGTGTGTTCTACAAGGCCCACGACGGCAAGAGCTACATGTTCAACCTCATCGACACGCCGGGCCACGTCGATTTCGGCTACGAGGTGTCGCGCGCACTGCGCGCGTGCGAGGGCGTCCTGCTGGTGATCGATGCCAGTCAGGGGGTCGAGGCGCAGACCATCCAGAACGCATACCTGGCGGTCGATAACGGGCTCGAAGTGCTACCGATCATCAACAAGATCGACCTGCCCAACGCCGACGCCGACGGCGCCATCGCCGAGCTGGAGGAGGTGGTCGGGATCCCCGCAGACCACGCCGTCAAGGTCTCGGCGAAGACCGGCGAGAACGTCGAGGCCGTGCTCGAGGCGATCGTCGAGCACCTGCCGCCGCCGCGCATCGATCCCGAGGCGCCTCTCCGGGCCCTCATCTTCGATGCCGTCTACGACAGTTACCAGGGAGTCATCCCATTCCTGCGCGTGTTGGACGGGCGGCTCGCGGTCGGGGACCGCATCCGCATCTACAGCACGGGCAAGGAGTTCGAGGTCGACAAGGTCGGCTTCTTCGAGCCGGGGCTGGCCGTGTCCGACGAACTGGGTCCGGGCGAGGTGGGGTGGCTCACCGCCAGCATCAAGGACATCGCCGACACCCAGATCGGGGACACCATCACCCGTGCCGACGAGCCCACCGACCATCCCGAACCGGGCTTCAAGCCGGCGCAGCCGGTGGTCTTCTCCGGGCTGTACCCGACCGATGCCGACGAATACGGGCGGTTGCGTGAGGCGCTCGAGAAGCTGAGCCTCAACGATGCGGCCTTCACGTTCGAGCCCGAGACCAGCGACGCGCTGGGCTTCGGCTTCCGCTGCGGCTTTCTGGGGCTGCTGCACGCCGACATCGTGCAGGCGCGGCTGGAGCGCGAGTACGACCTGGGGTTGATCGCCACGGCGCCCGCGGTGGTGTACGAGGTGACCACCACGGACGGTGCCACCGCGCTCATCCAGAACCCGGCCGCCCTGCCCGATCCCGACCGCATCGAGAACATCCGCGAGCCCTTCGTGCGCCTGAACGTGTACGTGCCGGAGGAGTACGTCGGCAACGCCATGGGCCTGCTGCAGGAGAAGCGCGGCGAGATGAAGAACATGCTCTACCACGGCAAGCGCGTGGAGCTGCGCTACGAGGTGCCGTTCGGCGAGATCCTCTACGACTTCCATGACCGCCTCAAGAGCCTCACGCGCGGGTACGCCAGCATGGACTACGACTTCATCGGCTATCGCGAGGGGGCGCTGGTGAAGGTCGACGTGCTCGTCAACGAGGAACGCGTCGACGCGCTGTCGATCATCGCCCACCGGGACAAGGCCTACGAGGTGGGTCGCCGCATCGTCGACCGCATGGCCGAGGTCATCCCGCGGCAGATGTTCGCGGTGCCGATCCAGGCGGCGATCGGCGGCAAGATCCTGGCGCGCGCCACCGTCCGCGCCTTCCGCAAGGACGTGACCGCCAAGTGCTATGGCGGCGACATCACCCGCAAGAAGAAGCTGCTGGAGAAGCAGAAGAAGGGCAAGGCGCGCATGAAGCAGCTGGGGTCGGTCGAGGTGCCGCAGGAGGCGTTCCTGGCGGTGCTCGGCTCGGAGGAATGAGCGCGGAGGACGGCCGGCGGGCGCGAGCCCACCGCAGCCTGCGCAGCCAGGTCGGGTGGGTGATCGCCGTGCTCTCGGGCCTGCCCAACCTCGTCCTGGTGGGGACCGTATTACTGCCTGCCTACAACCGTACCGGCTCGCTGACGGCCGAGGTGTGGCTGTTCATCGGTGCCTGGCTGGTGGCGGTCGTGGGGATCTCGGTGTTCGTGGGGTACGTGCTCTCCGGTCAGCTCCTGGCACCGCTCAGCGACGTGGCCGAAGACATCGAGGCGCTGCCGCGGGCGGTTCCCGGAGCGCGACTGGAGACCAACGGTCGCGAGCCGCGCGAGGTCCTGGCGGTCAAGCGCGCGTTCAACGCCATGCTGCAGGAGGTGCATCAGGAGCAGGCCCGTCGGAGCGCGTTCACCGCGGCGCTGATGCACGATCTCAAGACGCCGCTCATCGCGGCGAACCACCTTCTCAACGTGGTGCGCGACAACGAGGAGCTCACGCGCGAGCAGCGCATCGAGGTCGTGAGCCGGCTCTCGACCGAGAACCAGGCGCTCATCGAGCTGGTGCAGAAGATGGTGGACGCCCACCGGCTCGAGCTCGAGGACGTGCCGCTCAAGCGTGAGGCCACCGACCTGCGTGCGCTGGTTGCCGCCGTGCTGGAGCGTCTGCGCCCGCTGTCGCGGGAGCGTGGGGTGGCCGTCAGTGTGCAGGGCGAAGCGCAGGCGCGGGTCGACCCCAAGGAACTCGAGCGCGCGCTCTACAATCTGTTGAGCAACGCGGTGCGCTACGCCCGCTCGCGCATCGAGGTCGAGGTGTTCCCGGGGATGGTGCGCATCAGCGACGACGGACCGGGCCTGCCCGAGCCGCTCGAGCGCCTGGCGCAGCCCTTCAACGGACAGCCGGTGGAGATCGCCGGACGGCGCTATACGGCGGGAACCGGCGGGCTCGGCCTGTTCATCGCGCGCCGCGTGCTGGAGGCGCACGGAGGCAAGCTGGTGACCGAGGCGTCGGGGGAGCGGGGCACCGTGCTGCTGGCGTACCTGGGCGGAGGCACGGTATGAGGAAGGCGCGCGCGTGCGGGTCCTGATCGCCGACGACCACCCGCTGTTCCGGATGGGTCTGGCGCTGGCGCTGGAAGCCGAGGGCTTCGACGTGGCCGGCGAGGTGGAGAACGGGCGGCAGGCGGTAGAGCGCTGCGCGCAGGGCGGCGTCGACGTGGTGCTCATGGACGTCAAGATGCCGGACATGGACGGGATCGAGGCGTGCCGGCAAACGGCCGGGGGGCCGCGGGCGCCCGTCATCGTGATGCTCACCACCTTCGAGGAGCCGGCCATCGTGCGGGCCGCCCGCGATGCCGGAGCGACCGCCTTCCTGTCCAAGGAGACCGAGCCGCGCGAGCTGGCGCGGCTGTTACGGGCCATCGTGGCCGATCCCGAGCGCGACTGGATGCCGCGCGTGGAGCTGCCCGACCTCACGCCGCGCGAGGAGCAGGTGCTGCGGCTGATGGCGCGCGGGCTCTCCACCAAGGCCATCGCCAGGGAGCTGGGGCTGAGCCCCGAGACGGTGAAGGACTACCTGCTGGGGGCGTTCCGGAAGCTCGAGGTGCGCGACCGGGTGAGCGCGGTCCGGCGGGCGAGCGAGCTCGGACTTCTGTAGGACCGAGGCCTAGAACGGACCGGCATGCACCCCGCGCGGTCGGAGCATGCGAGGCGGCGCGCCGCTACCTTGGCGGCATGCACGGCACGACCGGTCGATGGCTCGCGCGGCGGCGCGGACGCATGGGCTTCACGCTCCTCGAGATCGTGACCGTCCTCACCGTCGTCGGCGTGCTCGCCGGCGGCGCAGCGTTGCTGGCGCGGCCCGGCGGCGCGGTGCGCGCGGCGCAGGGCGCACGCGCCTTCCTGCTGTGGGCGCGCCTGGAGGCGCTGTGGACGGGTGAGGCGGTAGCGGTCGTGCCGGCGGGCGCTCCGGTGCTGTCCGCCCGGGCGGGCGCGGACGTCGCGTCGGCGTGCGCGGGCACCGAGCGGAAGCGCTTCGAGCTCGCCCGTTACGGGCGCGCCCGGGTCGTGCAGCCGATGCGGGCCGGCATCGTATGGCTTCCCTACGGCGGCGCGCGCTCCTGCGAGGGTGGGGGTGTGATCAGCGGGCGCATGATCCTGGCGGATGGGGGAGGACGGGCCAGCGTCATCGTGTCGAGCCTGGGACGCGTACGCGTGGAGGTGGCGCGGTGAGACGGCGGCACCCGCGCGCCGCTGGAGCGGCGGCCTGACGCTGCTGGAGGTGGTGGTGGCGCTCGCCATCGTCGCAGTGGCATTGCTGGCCTGGACGCGGCTGGAAGGTCACGTGGCGCGCGTCGAGCGCTCGAGCCGCGTCCGCCGGGAGCTGGCGGCCTGGATGCGAAGCGAGCTCCGCTTCCAGCGCAACGTGCGGGCGTTCGACTGCCGTTCGCAGCCCGCGCCGGCGGGATGGTCGTGTGGCGTCGAGCGGACGTGCCTGGACGGCTCGAGCCCGTGCGAGACGGAGAGCATCCGCGTGACCATCACACCCCCGGAAGGGCCCGCACTGACGGGGACGACCGCGGTGTGGTGGCCGCTGCAGCGGGCGCCGGTGGGAGCGGCGCCATGAGTGAGGTGGCGCGTGAGGCTGTGCGCGCAGGCTGCGCAGCGAGGCTGTGCACGAGTCCATGCGCGGGTCCTGGCGCGCTCCCGTCGCGTCCCGGCCCTACCGCAGCGGGAGGCGTCCCGAGCGGTGGCGCGCCGGTCGCGACCGCCGGACAGGCGGGCTTCACGTTGCTCGAGGTGCTGCTCGCGCTGGCCCTCGCGGCCCTCGTGGGGCTGGCCGCGGCGCGCCTGCTCACGGGGTCGCACGCGTCGGAGACGGCGATCTCGCAGGGGTCCGACCGCGCGCGTGCGCTGGACCTCGCCGCCGATCTGCTGGCCGCCGAGCTTCGCCGGGCCGGCTCCGTGCCCTACCCGCCGCCGGCCGGCGGCGGTCTGGACGCGAGCCGACCCACCCTGGAGCTCACGCTCGGCGCGGGGCGACATGGCGACGCCCTCGTTGTGCGCTATCTCGACGACCGGGTACAGGGCGCGCCGGTGCTCCGGGATCTGCGCTTCGACGCTGCGCTGGACGGTCGTGGGCTTCGCTCAGCTCTACCGCGCGACGGCGAGCGGGAACCGGCAGCCGCTGGTGCAGGGCATCGACGCCGTTCGCGTGGTGGGGTGGGTGGACGCCGCGGGCGAGCATCCCCGGAGCGCCCTCGTTGCTGGGCCGTTGCGGCCGTGGCTGCTGCTCGTGGACCTCGAATCGGAGGGAGCCACGGCGCGGCGGGACACGCGGCGGGTCGCTGCGCCCTTGCCGAGCCGGCCTCGGGCGGAGGTGGTGATGGCGCCGTGAAGGGGAGAGGTCGCCGTTCGGACCCTCGTCAACGCAGCTTGCGTGTCCCGTCCGCGAGGCGCCGCGAGCGTGGCGCAGCCCTCGTGCTGGTGCTGGTGGTGGCCCTGCTGCTGGGACTGGCTGCGCTGTCGCTGACGTTCACCGTGACGCTGGACAGCCTGGCGGCACGCAACGCGCAGGAGGCGGCACTGGCGGAGGGGCAGGCGGAGGGGGGGTTGGAACTCGCCGCCAAGGCGGTCGTCGGGTCGACGGCCAGCACGGTCCCCGCGGGACCTTCCTCGCCGCCGCAAGAGCTGGGACCCTGGCCGGATGCCGGCGTTCCCGTCGTGGTGGTGGGTGTTGTTGCGGAAGCCGGGGGAGCCTTCAGGCTCGAGGACGCGTGCGCGGATCGTCAGCGCGACTCTGTGGACATCACCTGGTACACCGGCACGCCGGCGTACTGGATGTAGCGCATGATGGCCGGCTTGTTGTTGCCGGTGTTGACGTAGACCACCTCGGAGTTCTGGCCCGCGTTGCACTTGTCCGTCGCATCCTTGCTGTTCTTCTTCTTGTCCTGGTTCGTGGCCCCTCCCGCACCCGTGGTGCAGAAGTAGTCGGCGACGACCGATCCGATGAGCGTATTTCCTTGACGACGCGGTAGGTCCCGCCCGCGTAGATCGGCGCCATAACGCTGCTGCCGCCCTGGAAAACGTCGTTCTCGGCCACGAAGGCGAGCACGTGGTTAGGGTAGTAGTCATAGTTTCCGTTGACCCCGGTAAGCATCTCGTCGTTGAGGTCGATGTCCCCACCGGTGCCGTTGTCGGTCGCGGTCGGGTCGTCCTTCTCGGAGATGATGGTGCCGTTGAGCACCGTGCCGTCATCGGTGATGGTCTTGGCGAAGTACTCGGTCGGCTCGTTGAACTGCAGGTTGAAGCCCTGGAAGTCGATGTTGCCATAGACGTGGAGCGATCCGGGGTTGCCGGGTTGGTACTTGAATCCGTAGCGGTCGCTGGTGCCGTCCTTGATGGTGCAGTCGATCGCCGAGGTGCCGAATGCGAGTGTGCGCGTCCCCGACGCCGTCAACGCATCCACGCAGGAGGCGGGCATGTCGCTTGCCGTTTCACCGTCCGGCCCACTGATGGTTGGTGAAGTCGGATCATAGTGCAGAATCAGCCCGCTGGTCGCAGCATCGGCCTGGATGCAATCGCGCCACGTGTCCGCGGTGCAACCCTGGTTCGCACTCGGCGGATCATCGAGGTGCGGGAACTCGGGTGCGACGGTGCGGTCGATGTCGAACGTGTTGGGACCGTCGTCAGTGCAGATCCCCTTGGTGTTGGTGCAATCGAGCAGAGTGGTATTCACGACCAGGTCCTGCGAGATGTCGTTGCCGATGTGGACGCCGAGGAGCTTGTTGTTCGGGTCGCCGAGCTTGACCGACCCGTTGAGCTCGACGCGCCCGTCCTCGACGCGCAGGGTGGCGCACAGCTCGTCCGCCGTGCGGTTGTCCGCGCTGACGCGGTTCACCATGTCGGCGTAGCGGGAGTCGCTGGTGAGGTCGTAATCGTTGAGCTGGGAGAAGTTCCCGTTCGAGTTGAACACGGTGGACGTGGAGTTGCTCGGGTCCCCCACGACATAGATCCCGCCTCGGATGGTGGTGCCCCCGTTGATGAACTTGTTGGCCTGCCCCGACCCGGAGAAGATGGCCTGCTCGAGCACGCCCGTGTTGTTGAGCTGCACCGCGGCGCGGATGTTGGCCCGGGCGCGGTTGGAGGTCCCCTTCGACTCGATGGTGTAGATCTTCGGTGTGGCCGGGTCGCGCAGCAGCCAGACGTCGTAGGTCCCGATGACGGTGCCGCTGACCGCATCGGTTACCTCCTCGCCGCTCGCGAGCTGGATCGCGTTACCGTTCCAAGTCTTCTCGATCGTGCCGTTCCGGTCCCAATCGAGGCCGTAGGCGAGGCGGCTGTAACAGGCCGTTCGGTCGGGGTTTCCGCCGGTGCCGTTGAGCTTGTCCTCGACGTAGCGGTAGTACTGGAACATGGCGGCCTTGTACTTCTCCAGGCCGGCCTCGGCCACGTACTTGGCCTGGACCGAGGTGGCGTCGTTGCGGCTGATGCCGAGCTCGAGCTGGGTCGTGAGGAAGCTTCCGGCCACGAGGATCCCGACCACCACCAGGATGGCGAGAGCCGTGACGAGTGCGATGCCTTGCCGGGGTTGTCTCATGGTGCCCTACCTATCCTTGAGATTGGGGAGCAGGACTTCCTGCGTGAGCCCCGCGCATACGTAGTCCGGGCCGCAGGTGACGGTGGTCTTGGTCGTGATCGCATCGCTCATCGGCACGTCGTAGGAGACGGCGGGTTGGCCGGGTACGCTGACCTCAGAGCGCGCGACGACCGTCACGATGGCGGTGCGCAGGTACGCGTCCCCCGTCGGGCAGTTCGTGGCGTCCGGGACGTCCGAGAGGATCGCGCCGTCACTGCAGAGGTATCGGATGTCCAGGGTGAGGATCCCCGGCGCCAGCACATCGAATCCGGCCCCCGAGGCGCTGGTGTTGGTGAGGCCCGGCGCTCCGCTGCAGGCGGCGTCGGCGCGCTGAAGGGTGTCGCCACTGAACCGGTATCCGACCTCGCGGCACGCCTCGGAGAGCGACCGGAGCGTCGTGATGTAGGTCGCCGCCATGCGGTCGTGCACCCCCCCATCAATCCCGACCAGGCATGCGTCGAGTCCGGTGCCGGAGTCCGTGGGGCATAGCGTCAGCGGCACGGTGGGGGCGAGGATGGCCCCGCTCGGATCGGCGTAGACGTCCGCCCCGGCGAGTTGGAGGTCGCCGGTCACGAGCTGCATGACCATGCGTGCCTTGTCCTGCACCTCGCTGCCCGCCTGCGTGCGCCGGTTCAGACGAGTCTGCTGCACGAAGAAGGTCGCCACCATGGAGAGGATGATGACCAGCACGAAGGCCGCGACCAGCAGCTCGACCAGCGTGAAGCCTGAAGTGCGGCGCGGCCGCGCGGCGGGCCTCACGGCGTCTCCGGGTCCGGGCACGGTTTGGGTGTGCCCAGCTTCGGCGAGGGGTAGACGTCGTAGCAGGTGATGGCGTTGCCCACCGTGAGCGTGATGTTGTTCTGCGTCCCCGTCGCCACGATGTCGAGCACGCCCTCGGTGTCGTAGCTGGCGTAGGAGGTCGGGGGACTGATCTGCCAATCGACGGTGGTGTTGTCGACGGTCTCCGAGCCGCTGCACGCCCCGATGTGGTTGGCACTGTCGGCCTGCGTAGCATCCTGGGTGCGGTAGTCGGTACGCAGGCCGCTCTCGTTGGCTCCGGTGGTGCAGTAGTGGTAGTAGTCCACGAACTTGAAGCTGAGGCTGTCTCCGCCCGCCTGGACCAGATCCTCCCAGGAGGAGCCCGACGTGACCGACAGCGCCTTGAGCACGCGCGACGTCTGCTGCTCGAGCACCTGGTTCGCGGCTGTCTTCACGGTGGTCAGCACCTGCGAGCGCGAGCTGGCCCGCAGCTGGTTGACCTGGGAGAGCGCCAGCGCAAGGAACGCGATGCCGATGATGGCGAGGGCGATCAGCAGCTCGATGAGCGTGAGGCCACGCGTGCGCGCCCCGCGTTGCGGAGTGGTCATTGGATGCTCGCCCTCCCTGTGGCGCTGATGTCGATCGTGCGGCTGTAGCTCCCGCTCGTCTGGCTCACCGTGAGGTCTTGCCAGAAACGCCCCCTCCATCGGGATGCCGCGGCGATCGAAGCGGATGCGCCCGTTGTTGAGGGTCGTGGCGCTCAGGCTCACCTTGGCGAGGTTGTCCGTCCCGAACGTCTGGGACTCCGTCACCTCGGTCGTGGCAAAGGTGCCGTCGTCGTCCTCGTCGACCGCGATGCTGTAGCTGCCGTTGCCCGTGGTGTCGAACACGATCTGCGCCGTGCGGTTCTGTCGGATCGCCTCGAACCTGGCCTTGGTCACCGCGCCGGAGACGACCTGGGCGCCCTGGTTGACGGCGAAGCGCCCCGCGCCGAGCGCCACGGCGCCGACCGCGGTGAGGATGCCGACCACCGCCACCACGATGATCAGCTCGATGAGTGTGAAGCCCGTGGATCTTCGCCTAGGAGCCTGCATGCCATCACGCTACGCCGAGGGGGTACCCGGCCGGCACCACCGAATGGGGGGGAGGCCCACCGGGGGCGGGCGCCGCTTGACACGGCGGGCCGCGCTTGCGAGCATACCCAGGTGCAAACGCGCGCCCTGCTGTGTGCCGCCCTGCTCGCCGCCGGCCGGCCCGTCCCCGTGCGGGACCTCAAGCGACTGCTCGAGCTCTCCGAGGAGGCCGTCGGGCGCGAGGTCGCGGCGCTGCGGCACGCCCTGGCCGAGGCTGACCTGGGCATCCAGGTCGAGGAGGTCGCCGGCGGCTACCGCCTGGTGGTGGCGCCGCGGCTGATCCCGGCGCTGGCGGACCTGCTCTCCCCGGCGCCACTCCCCAACCTCTCCAATGCCGCCCTGGAGACGCTCGCGCTGGTGGCGTATCACCAGCCGGTCACCCGCGGGGAGCTGGAGGCGGCGCGCGGCGCGTCCTGCTCCTCGACGCTGGACACCCTGCAGGAGCGCGAGCTGATCAAGGTCGTGGGGCGCAAGGAGGTGGTGGGCAAGCCGCTGCTGTACGGCACCACCGAGCGCTTCCTGATGGAGTTCGGGTTGCGCTCGCTCGAGGACCTCCCGAGCATCGACGGGCAGCCCGCGGAGTTCCTGCGGGGTTGAGGCGCCCTGCCCGCCAGCGGGTGCGTCGCGTCGCACGTCGCGCGGGCACCGGCACGAGGCGTCCGGCTGCGCTCAGTGAGCCTCCGCCAGGTATCGGATGGCCAGCGCGTACCCCGCGGGGCCGAGCCCGGCGATGACGCCGACGCAGGCGGCCGCCGTCAGGCTCCGCCGCCGGAACCCCTCGCGCGCATGCACGTTGGACAGGTGCACCTCGACCACCGGCACGTCGATCCCGCGATCGCGTCGCGCAGCGCCACCGAGGTGTGCGTGTACCCGCCTGGGTTGAGCACGATGCCGGTGGCGCCCTCGTCCGCCGCGCCGTGCAGCCAGTCGATGAGCTGGCCTTCGTGGTTGCTCTGCCGGCACACGACGTCGCACGCCCAGCTCCCGCCCCGTCTCCACGCAGGCGGCCTCGAGATCGGCCAGCGTGGCTCGGCCGTAGACCTCCGGCTCGCGGCGGCCCAGCAGGTTCAGGTTCGGTCCGTTCAAGACCAGGATCATGCTGCCCACCTCCTCGGTCAGCTCGTCCAGGCTCGCTCCTGCTCGCCCGGTGTGACATCGTCGACGACCACGGGCCTGCCGATGTCCTCGAGCAGTACGAAGCGCTGGCGGCCGCTGCGGTTCTTCTTGTCGCGCGCCATGAAGGTACGAAGCGCTCGAACGGCGCGTCCGGCAGGGGAGCGGGCCGCTCCCAGGTGACGAGCCTCCGCGTGCGAGCCGTGAGGTCCGTCAGGCCGCGGTTGCGGGCCAGCAGCGCCGCGTAGTGCAGCCCGTAGGCGACGGCGTCGCCGTGGGGGAGAGCATGGCCGCTCGCCGCCTCCAGCGCGTGTGCGAGCGTGTGACCGAGGTTCAGATGGGCCCGCACGTCGCCCTCCCGCTCGTCGAGCGCAACGATCTCGGCCTTGACGGCGACCGACCGAGCGATGGCCTCGGCCAGCGCCTGTTCCGGCGCGTCGGGCCCGAAGCCGTCCTCGAAGCGCTCCAGCAACGCCGGGTCCGCCAGCAGGCCATGCTTGAAGAGCTCCACCGCTCCCTGCCGGAACTCGGCGTCCGGCAGCGTGCGCAGCGTGCGGACGTCGGCGAAGACCGCGCGGGGCTGCCAGAACGCGCCCGTCAGGTTCTTGCCCTCCGGCAGGTCGATGGCCGTCTTGCCGCCCACGCTGGCATCGACCATGGCCAGCAGCGAGGTGGGCACCTGGTACCAGGCCACGCCGCGTTGGAAGGTGGCGGCAGCGAAGCCGGCGAGGTCGCCGACCACGCCTCCCCCCACGGCGACCACCGCCGAGGCCCGGTCGAGGCGCTCGCGCGCGAAGCCGCGCTGCAGCTCGAGCCAGCGCCCGGCGGACTTGCTGTCCTCGCCTGCCGGGACCTCGAAGCGCGTCACCTGCGCCCCGGAGGCGGCCAACACGCCCTGCACGGCGTCCCCGTAGAGCGGGCCGACGTGCGCGTCGCTGACGAGCGCCAGTCGCTCCTCGCGCACGCTTGCCGCCAGCGTCTCCAGCACGCCGGCGCCGACCGTGACCGTGTAGGCCGGCCGGACGCGGACGCGGATCAGGTGGGGTGTCGGGTGCTCGCCCATTCCTCCAACCTCTCCACGATCTCGTCCACGACGTCCTCCGATTGGCGGGCCTCGGTCGAGACCGTGAAGCTCGCCACGTCCCCGTAGGCGGGACCGCGGGCCTCCATCAACTCCCGGATGCGCTCCTCGGGATCTCCGAGCTCCAGCAGGGGACGGCGGTTGCGGCGGGTACGCCGGTAGATCGTCTCGGGGGTGGCGGTCAGGACCACCACGGGACCCCGTTGTCTGAGCAGACGTCGGTTCACCTCGCGCTGGGCGGTCCCGCCGCCGGTCGACACCACGACCTCGTCGAGCCGCACGCAACGCCGGATCACCTCGGCCTCGTAGTCGCGGAACACCTCCTCGCCGTAGAGCTCGAAGATGTCGGCGATGCGCATGTTGCTCACGCGCTCGATCACGCGGTCGGTGTCGATGAACGTCAGGCTGAGGCGCCGGGAGAGCTCCCACCCGATCCGGCTCTTGCCGGTGCCCATGAAGCCGGCCATGGCCACCCAGGTGACCGGCCGGTCGGGGGGGTAGTAGCGGAGGGCGGCCATGGCACGGGACTCAGAAGTCCGCGACGTAGCGTCGATGGGCGTCGAGGCGCTCCTGCAACTCCCGCACGCTGTCGCCGCCGAACTTCTCCAGCACGGCGTTGGCGAGGGTCAGGGAGGTCATGGCGAGGACGACGATCGAGGCGGCCGGCACGGCCGTGTGGTCGGAGCGCTCGCGCGATGCGTCGGCCGTCTCGTGGGTCACCACGTCGACGGTCGGAAGCGGGCGCATGAGGGTCGCGATCGGCTTCATGGCGGCCCGCACCACCAGCTCGGATCCGGTGGTGATGCCGCCCTCGAGGCCGCCCGAGCGGTTGCTCTCGCGGAAGTAGCTGCGTTCCTGCTCCCGGAAGATGGCGTCGTGGATCTGGCTTCCCGGTAGCGTTGCGGCTTGCCAGCCGTCGCCGATCTCGACGCCCTTGATGGCCGGGATGCTCATGACGGCCTGGGCCAGCCTGCCGTCGAGCTTGCGGTCCCACTGCGTATGGCTGCCTAGACCGATCGGTACGTTCCGGAAGCGTGACTCCACCACGCCCCCCAGCGTGTCGCCGTCGCGCTTGGCCTGATCGATCCGCTCGATGATGGCGTCGGCCGCGTCACGGTCGAAACACCGGACCGGGCTGGCCTCGAGGTCGTCGAGGCGATCCCAGTCCATGCCGCCGTCGCAGTCGATGCCCCCCAGGCTCACCACGCGTGTGCAGGCCCGCATGCCGAGCTCCTCGAGAAGGCGCAGGGCCACCGCTCCGGCCGCCACGCGGCTCGCGGTCTCGCGCGCCGACGCCCGCTCCAGCACGTCACGCAGGTCCTTGTGGCCGTACTTGATGCCGCCCGCGAGGTCAGCGTGTCCGGGCCGTGGCTCGGTGACGGCGCGCTTGCGGGGCTCGTTGCCGGGCGCCGGGTCCATGACGGCCTGCCAGTTCTCCCAATCCCGGTTCCGGATCTGCAGCGCCACCGGCGCCCCCGTGGTGCGACCCGCTCGGACGCCGCCCACCAGCTCGGCGTGGTCGCTCTCGATGAGCTGACGGCGCCCGCGTCCGTAGCCGCCCTGGCGCCTGCGGAGCCAGGGGTCGATGTGAGCGGCTGCGTCGAGCGCCAGCCCGGCCGGCATGCCATCCAGGATCACGCTCAGGCTCGGGCCATGCGACTCGCCAGCGGAGAAGTACCTCAACATTCCGGTAATGTATCACGGCTCGCTCTCCCTACCGACCGTGCTGAACGCGTCTCGAACGCCGTCGGGGAGGAGGGGTCAACGGAAGGTGCCCGACCTCGCGGCCGGGCACCTTCCGGGATCTTCGGCGGTCGAGCGCTCTACTCGATGGTCTGCGCGTTCACGACCAGGATGAGGTCGGCGCTCTTGTTCTGCGTCGAGGTGCTGCCCAGCAGGTCGCCGATGATGGGGATCGCACCGATGACCGGCAGCCGCTTCTTGTCCACGGTCAGGCTGTTCTGGAGCAGCCCGCCCAGGAGCGCGGTCTGGCCGGGAGCCAGCGTGACCGTCGAGGTCACCGCGCGCGTGGAGAGGTTCAGGAAGCTCGGGTCGTTGGTGGTGGAGAGCACGTCCTCGATCTTGGCGCTGATCAACAACGTGACGCGCCCGTCGTTCGCGATGCGCGGAGTGACGTCCACCTGCACCCCGTAGGGGATGGTGCGCTCGATGTTCTGGTTCGAGCCGGGGATGCTGATGTAGATGGTGCCGCCCGACTGGATGGTGCCGGTCTCGTTGTCGAGCACGGTGATGTTGCTGTCATCCACGGTGCGCGACAGCCCCTGCTTCTCCAGCGCGTTGAGCACGGCGTTGATGTTGAGCGGGGACACCGTGTTCATGTCGAAGACGAACTTCAGGCCGGTGTCCAGGATGGAGGCGGCCAGGTTGCCGAAGCTGGCGTTGGTGATGTCCAGGCCGAGGTCGTAGGCCGTCGAGTTGGTGACCTCCTGGATGCGGACCTGGATGTTGACCTGCTTCTGCGGCAGGTCGAGCTTGGGGATCAACTCGGCGATCCGCGCCTGCACCGCCGCCGTCGCCGTCACGATGAGGCTGTTGGTGCGCTTGTCGGCCACGACCTTGAAGTCCTGGCTGCTGGTGCCCGTCTGCCCACCCGACGCCTGCCCGCTCGTGCCGGCGGCCGGTTGCGTTACAACCCCGCTGTCCTGAAGCGTCTTGGCCAGGTCGGTAGCGTTGGCGTTGGAGAGCTGGTAGGTGCGCTGCTCGAGCGGTTCGGCCTGCGTGACGGTGTCGAACTGCTGCAGCAGCGACTGGACCTTGTCCTGCGTCTGCTGGGTCGCGACCACGACGATGCTCTTCACGCCCGGCAGGGCCTGCACATCGAGGCTGGGGATGGAGCGCTGCAGGATCTGTACGACCTGCGCAGGGTCATTGTTGACCTTGTAGAACTTCTGCACCGTGTTCGGCGGCGGGGGCGTCTGGGCCTGTGTGGTCTCGGTGCTGGCCGGCTTCTGCTGCAACTTGCTGATCGTCGAGGGTGGGCCCACCACGACCACGTCGTTGGGGAGCAGGGCGTAGTCGAGATCGTTGAGCTGCAGCACGATGTTCCAGACCTGTCGGAACGGCTTCGGTGAGCCGATGTCGTACGTGATGGTCTTGTCCGGGACGTCGTTGACGATGGCGGTCAGGCCGATGGACTGCGCCAACGCCGACACCATGGCCCGGAGGGACTCGCCGTTGGTCCCGGTGGTGAGCTCGACCGTCTGATCGAACTTGGGGTTGTCCGGCAGGGGAGTCAGCTGGGACTGGGCCGACGCGAGCCCCACCAGGGCGAGGAACGTGAGGAGGACCAGGATACGTTGCATGATCACCGCCTGAGATCCAAGGAGAGGCTCTGCGTGGAGTCGTTGAGCGTGAACACGGCCTCATGGCCGCGGAGGTCGGTCAGCGTGATCTTGGTGTCGGGGAGGTCCTGTCCCAGCGGCACGACCACGGGCATCTTGTACTGGTTCGAGCGGAAGACGCCGACGCTGACGGGCCCGAGAACGGTGCCCGTGAATTGGACGTTGTTGTCGCGGAGGTAGCGACTCAGGGAGTCGGTCCCGGCCTGGAGAGGCGCGTTGCCGTTGCCCGTGCCCGCCTGAGCGGCGGTCTGAGCCGCGTTCGCCTGCCCAGGACCGAGGACGCCGGGCACCGACGGACCCGTGGTGAGGGAGCCGACCTGCGAGATGGTGCCGAGCGATGCGGATTCTGCGCCCGTGGGTTCGCGGACGGCCGCGACGGCGCCGAGGTCCTTGGGCGCCGACGAGCTCGCCTGCGCGCGTGTCGACTGCAGCACGCTCGGCGTGGTGGGCAGCATGCCGGAGGGGAGCGCATGGGGAAGACCACTCGCCTGCGGCGGCGGCGGCGACACCGGCTGCGGTGCCGGCGCCTCGGCCAGCTTCGGTGGGCTGGCGGCCTGGTTCGAGGGCGCGGCCGCCGTCGTGACCTGCTGCGAGGCCGGCGGCTGAGCCGAAGCCTGCGTCGGGGCCGGTGCCGCTGGTGGGGCCTGGACCACGATGGGCGAGAAGGGGTTGACGCTCATGCGCTGCGCCGAAGCGGAGCTCTGCGTGCTGCCGGTCGCGGTCGCGGTGCCGGCGCCGTTGGCGCTGCTGCCCGCGGCAGCCTGGCCCGAGGCGGGCGGCTGCGTCACGAGGAAGGGCAACTCGGAGACCTGGAGGTCGCGCGTGGCAACGGCCGGCTTGTTCGGCGCCACCACGGGGGCCGCGTTCTGGTTCGCGGGTGTAGCGGCCGTCTGGGCCTGCGAGTCGGGAGCCGATGCGGGGGCCGCTGACGAGGACGACGTTGACGAAGGAGCTGCATTGGACGACGCCGGCGGCGTCGTGATCGCCGTCACCGGCGTCGCGGCCGGCTGCTCCTGGGAGAAGAAGTTCACCCAGAAGAACGCGGCGGCGGCGAGCAGCAGGACGGCGATGAGGATGCGCGCGGTTCTGGAGAGCGTCATGGCGTCCCCGCCCCCGGATCCTTGCCCGTGTAGACGTAGACCGTGAACTGGAAGTTGGCGGTCAGATCGGGGTTGCTGGTGGCGTTGCCCTGGACGTTCAGGCCCACCTGGTGGATCTTGGTGAAGCGCTGCAGGGCCTCGAGCTTACCGAGGAAGTCCATGGTGTTCACGAACGTACCTGTCGTCGCGATCGTGAAGCCGATCGGCCGGACGTCTTGCACCGTGCCCTGGCCACCTCCCTGACCGAAGCTGTTGACCGTGACCTGGCTGTCGGCGGCCGAGGTCCTCAACTGGTCGATGAGGCCGGAGATGTCGCTCTCCTTGGGGAGCTGGGCCAGGAAGCTGCGCCGGTCCTGCTCGAGCTGCGCCACCGCCGCGCGCAGGTCGGGCAGGTTGCGCCTTGCCTGCTCGCCTCGCTGGATCTGGGTGTTGAGCTGGGCGATGTCGTTCTGCAGCGTCGTGATGTGGTCCTGCGTGGGGCGGTACATGTAGAAGTACCACAACAGGGCGACCGCGATGGAGAGCACGATCGCGAGGATCGCGATGTCGCGCTGCCGCAGCTTGCGGAGGCTGAAGTTACCGAAGTTCATGGCTGGCTCCCGGCCAGGGCGCCGACCGTCAGGCTGTAGCTATAGAGGTCGCTGGTGCCCTGACGAGACGCGTTCTGGAAGGAGACGCCGTAGCTGTTGGAGGTCTCGAGCGTGTGGATGAACCGCGCCAGCACCTCGGGATCGACCACGTCCCCGCTGACGTTGAGCTCGGCGATCACGCTCTTGCCCTCGTACTTGTTGGGGTCGCTGCGCGGCGGATTGACAGCGCTCATACTCAGGCTCTTGAAGTCGATGTTGGGGCGGGCGCCGGTACCTCGGGGCGGAAGCGTCTCGAGCAGACCGGAGATCTCGCCGGTCCACAGGATGCGGTTCTGGTGGACCGCCTTCTCCACGGCGATGAGCTGGTTGAGATCGCGCTGCCGCTGCAACAGGCTCTGCTGCTCCTGGAGGTAGGGCTGCAGCAACGCCAGCTGGTCGGAGCGCGCCTGCTTCTCGGTCTGGAGGTTCTGCTGGGTCTGGTAGGCGAACGTCTGGAAGACGAACGCCAGTCCGAGCACCAGGAGCGGGAAGGCGATCGCCAGGATGCGCCAGTAGCCGGGCTCGCGGACGCGCCGCAGATTCTTGGGAAGCAGGTTGACATTAATCAACGCCCGCCACCCCTCTCAATGCGAGCCCCAGGGGCACCGCGAACTCGGGACCCCACTTCTGGAGGTACTGGCTGTCGAAGCGGGTCTCGTCGTAATGGACGGTGAGCCACGGATCGCCGAGCTCCACGCGGAAGCCGAGGGCGTCGCCGATGGCCTCTGGCAGGCCGCGCAGCTTGGCGCCGCCGCCCGTCACCACCATGCGGCTGATGTTGGCGTCGCCGGTCTGGACCCGGAAGAACTCGAGGCTGCGGCGGATCTCAGTGGTGAGATCGACCAGCACCGGGCGCAGCGATTCGTAGACCCGGCTGGGGCTGAACTGCTCGCGCTTGGCATCGAAGTTGAGGAGCTCTTCCTCGTCCTCGGTGGGGATGGTCGCCGTGCCGTAGTCGAGCTTGACCTCCTCGGCGCTGTCGAAGTCGAGGCCGAAGGAGCGTTGGATGGCCGCGGTGAAGTCGTCGCCGCTGACCCCGATGTTGCGGTTCATCAGCACCCTCTCGCCGCGGACCAGGGTGATGGTGGTGTTGGAGGCGGCGATCTCGAGCACGACGCCGATCTCGTTGGCCTCCGTGTAGCCGGTGCCCGACAGGGTGGTCTTGGTGAGGTGCTCGCCAAGGAGCGAGCCCTTCAGCGAGCGCAGCAGCGTGAAGGGCTTGACGTCGAGCACCAGCGGCTCGAGCCCGGCCTGCTTGAGGTACTCGACCTGCTGCGTGACCTGGTCGAGCCGCGCCGCGGCGATGACCACCTCGAGCTGCCCGCCCTCCTCGATGTCGTCGGGGTTGTCGAGCACGTAGTAGTCGAGCACGACCTCGTCGATCGGGAAGGGGATGTAGCGCTCCGCCTCCCACTTGATCGCTTCGTCGAGCTCCTGCATGGTCATCTTTGGAACGTGGATGTTACGGGTGATCGCTTGCCGGTTGCTCACGGCCGCCACCGCGAACCGCTTGTGGACGCCCGCTTCGTCCATCAGGGCCTTGATCTCGTCGGCCAGCCCACGCGCGTCGACCACCTGGTCGTCCTGGATGAGACCAGGGGGCATGGGGCGGACAGACATCGCGACCAGGGTCGGCGGGTTCCCTGGTCGAAGCTCCACCACCTTGAGCGCACTGGTGCCCACCTCTAGACCGACTGCCTCGATCCTCGGGCTGAGCATGCGCGCCAGGCGCTCGCGCATTGAGGGCATAACGTCTCCTCCTCGTAAATCAAGCGGAGTCTATCACGGTGCCCTCATAGCGCCGAGTGAAATATTCGCAAGCGTGTCGGGTTTCCTGCCCCTTGCTGGACGGCGATTCAGCCGGGCTTGGGAAGCATGCCGGGCGGCAGTCGGGGCTCCTGCGGTGACTCCCCGGAACCCTTGCTCGGCGACGACGGCCCGCGGGACCGTGCCGGCTCGGCCGGGACCGCGGCGGGGACGGGCGGCAGCTCCTCGCCGCGCAGCAGCATCGCGAACTCGTCGGCGTGGAGCGTCTCACGCTCCAGTAGCACCTCGACCACGCGCTCGAGCTGAGCACGGTGGTCCTCGATCAGGCCGGCGATGCGGCGATACTGCTCGTCGAGGATGCCCTTGACCTCGCTGTCGATGACGCGGGCGGTGTCCTCGCTGTAGGAGCGGGCGCCCTCCACGTCGCCGAGGTAGGACTCCGAGGAACTCGACAACGCCACGTGGCCGACGATCTCGCTCATGCCCCAGCGGGTGACCATGCGCCGTGCGATCTCGGTTGCCTGCTCGAAGTCGTTCTGGGCGCCGGTGGTGACGTCGTCGAACACCAGCTGCTCCGTGGCCCGTCCGGCCAGCGCGACGGCCACACGATCGAGCAGCATGTTGCGGCTCGCCGACATGCGGTCCTCCTCCGGGAACTGCATGACGTAGCCCATGGCGCGCCCTCGCGGCACGATGGTGATCTTGTGGACCGGATCGGCATGCTCCAACAGGTAGGCGGCCAGGGCGTGCCCCGCTTCGTGGAAGGCGGTGACCCGCTTCTCGCGCTCGTTGATGACTCGGCTGCGCCGCTCGGGCCCCATCACCACGCGGTCGGCTGCCTCGTCGATGTCGGCCATGCCGATCTCGCGGCGGTCGCTGCGGGCGGCCACCAGGGCCGCCTCGTTGAGCAGGTTCTCCAGGTCGGCGCCGACGAAGCCCGGCGTGCGCACCGCCACGCGGCGCAGGTCGACCTCCTCGGCCAGCGGCTTGCCGCGCGCGTGGATACCGAGGATGGCTTCGCGCCCGCGGACGTCCGGCGCGTCGACCACGACCTGGCGGTCGAAGCGGCCGGGCCGGAGCAGCGCCGGGTCGAGCACGTCAGGGCGGTTCGTGGCCGCCATGATGATGATGTCGTGCTGCGTCTCGAAGCCGTCCATCTCGACCAGCAGGGCGTTCAGGGTCTGCTCGCGTTCGTCGTTGCCGCCGTTGATCGACATGCCGCGGCGGCGGCCGACGGCATCGATCTCGTCGATGAAGACGATGCAGGGCGCGTTCTTCTTGGCCGTCTCGAAGAGGTCGCGGACGCGGGCGGCCCCGACGCCGACGAACATCTCGACGAAGTCCGAGCCGCTGATCGAGAAGAACGGCACCTTGGCCTCGCCGGCCACCGCCTTCGCAAGGTGCGTCTTGCCGGAGCCGGGGGGGCCCACCATCAGCACCCCGTGGGGGATGCGGGCCCCGAGGGCGTGGAACTTCGCGGGGTTCTTGAGGAACTCGACGACCTCGGTCAGGTCGCTCTTGGCTTCTTCGACACCGGCCACGTCCTTGAACAGGACGTTGGTGTTCTCTTCCGTGACCAGGCGGGCACGGCTCTTGCCGAACGAGACCGCCCCGTCGCCGCCGCCACGGGCGCCGCGCATGAGGTAGAAGAGCAGGCCCACCATCAGGAGGATGGGGAGGGCGTAGACCAGCACGTTGCCCCAGTTGGTACCGGGGGGCATCGCCTGGACGTCGACGCCGTGGCCCGTGAAGCGGCTCAGGTCGGTGGGCGGGGTTGGCAGGTAGGTGACGTAGGGGTTCCCGCTCTTGGGCGTGACCTGGAGTTCGGTGTTGCGGATGCGGATACTCTGGATCTCACCGTTGTCGAGCTGCTGCTGGAAGGTGGAGTAGCTCTTGGGCTCGTGCTGGGATCGGTGACTCGACTGCGTGGCCACGAACACGACCAGCGCGATGACGCCGATGGCGACCAGGAAACCGCGAAGCGGGAAGCGCCCCATAGGTCAGTCTACCTCCCGCGCCATGAGCCCCACGTTGGTGAGACGATGGGGGTTCCTTCATGCTCGCTGCGGTTCAGGGGGCGCGAGCCAGATCGTTGAAGCGCACGTGCGCGTTGTGGAATTGCAGCTCAAGCGTTCCGGTCGGACCGTTGCGTTGCTTGCCGATGATGACCTCGGCGATACCGTGCTTCTCCGACTGCTGGTCGTAGTACTCGTCGCGGTAGATGAACATCACGAGGTCGGCGTCCTGCTCGATGGCACCACTTTCACGCAGGTCCGACAGCATCGGCCGCTTGTTGGGCCGGCTCTCGACGGCGCGCGATAGCTGCGAGAGCACCAGCACTGGGATGTCGAGCTCGCGGGCGAGCGCCTTGAGCCCGCGCGAGATGGCCGAGATCTCCTGCTGGCGGTTCTCACCGGTGCTGCGGGTCCCGGCAGACATGAGCTGCAGGTAGTCGACGACAAGCAGCCCCAGGTCGTGTTCGGCGGTCAGTCGACGAGCGCGGGAACGCAGCTCCATCACCGTCAGGTCGGGGTTGTCGTCGATGAAGATGCGCGCGTCCGACATACGCCCGGCGGTGTCGGCGAGGCGCTGGAAGTCGCGGTCGGAGAGCTGGCCGTTGCGCACCCGGCTCATGTCGACCCGCGCCTCCGAGCAGAGCATGCGGGTGACCAGCTGCACGGCCGACATCTCCAGCGAGAAGATGCCGACGCTGACCTCGTCGCGCAGCGCGGCGTTGAGCGCCATGCTGAGCGCGAGCGCCGTCTTGCCCATCGAAGGGCGCGCAGCGAGCACGTTCAGGCTCGACGGCTGGAGCCCCGCGGTCATGTTGTCGAGCTCTTTGAAGCCCGTGCGCATGCCCGAGACGGGATCGGGGTTCGCGAACAGCTCGTTGATGTGGGCGAAGGTCTCGGTGACGAGCGTCGTCATGCCCTCGAACTGCGTGCGGCGCTTCTTGGTGGCCAGGTCGAAGATGTTCTGCTCGGCCTGGTCCAACACCTCGTCGAGCGGCCCGGCCTGATCGTAGGCGAGTTGCATGATGCGCCCGCTGGCCGAGATGAGTTCGCGCAGCGTCGCCTTTTCCAGCACGATGCGCGCGTAGCTGTCGGCGTACGCCGCGGTCGGAACGCTGTCGGCGAGGCCGATGAGATAGGGGACGCTGCCCACGCTCTCGAGCTCGCCCGATTGCCGGAGCTCCTCCGTGAGCGTGACCAGGTCCATGGGTTCGCCGCTGCGGAACAGGCGCTCGATGGCGCGGAAGATCTTGCGGTGCCCCTCCTTGTAGAAGTGGCCGGCCGCTAGCACCCCTTCCAGCGACGCGTAGGTCTCGTTGTCCAGAAGGATGCTGCCCAGAACGCTCTGTTCGGCCTCGAGATTATGGGGGGGTGTTCGGCTCTCCACGCCGGCCATTGTACGTTGCGCCGCCGGCAGGCTCGACGGGTGAGGGGGGAAGAGGCCCGGTCGGCAGGGTGGAGGGCGGGACCGGTGCCGCGCAGACGGCCCGCGGCTAGAATGGTGAGCGCATGGGCGGGATCTTCACAGCGGTCGCAGGGTTGGCGCTGGCGTGGCTGGTCGGCTCGGTGCCGCTGGGCTCCACGCTGGTCCGGTGGCTCTCCGGTACGGAGCCAGCGGAGGTCAACCCCCATCTCATCGGAGTGGAGAACGTCTACCGCATGGTCGGGGCGCCTGCGGCTCTGGCGGCCTTCGCGCTCGACGTGCTCAAGGGCGCCGTGGCCGTGGTGCTGGTGCCTGTGGCGCCGCTCGGTGCGCTGGGCGTCTACCTGGGTCATCTCTACCCGTTGGGCCTACCCGGCCGGGCCAGGCCCCCGCGGGGCCGCGGCAACGGGGTGCTGTTGGGTGCGCTGGCCGCGCTCTCGATCACAGGAGGGCTGCCCTGGCTGGCGTTGGCGCTTCCGATCTGGACGTACGCCGGCGTGCTCGCGGCCCGCCGTTACGTGGCCCTCGCGACCGTGAGCGGGCTGGCGGTGCTGGCGGCGGCGTCCGTGATGGCCTGGGTCGCTGGAGCGGCCGGGTCGCTGGCTGCCCTCGCGGCGGTACTCGTCGCGGCTTCGGGGGCCTGGCGCCAGAAGGCCGCCCTGGCACGGGTGCGCGACGGAACCGAGGCGCGCCTCGGCGATCCGCCCGCGGTGCGGGGACTCGAACCGGACACTCTGCTGTGCGCCTTCCTCGTGCACCCCATGACGGTGGACGACCTGTGGCAGCCCCCGAGCCAGCGCTGGCTGCGGCACCTGGCGGCCCGCGGCCTGCTGCCAGAAAGGGCGCTGCGCCGCATCATGCTCCGCATGCGCCCCCAGAGCCAGGGGGTGATCGAGGGCGTCCGCTTGCCCGACGGCCGGCGCATGCGCGTGCTCCTGATCGGCGGCCCCATGCTGCCCGACCAGTTCGCCGCCCACCCCGACATCGCGCTGAGGATGGCCATCCAGGGCGCCCGGCTGGCGCACGAGCTCGGCGCCGAAGCGGTCGGGCTGGGCGCATTCTGGTCGACCGTCGGCGACAAGGGTCAGGACGTGCAGCGCGCAGTCCCCGAGATCGCGGTCACCAACGGCGGCGCCTACACGGCGGCGAGCGTGCGGGCGGCGGTCCCCGGCCTGCTCGAGCGCTTCGCGGCCGAAGGGGGCTCGCTGCGGCGCGCCACGGCAGCCGTCGTCGGCGCCAACGGTGTCGTGGCGTTCGGGGTGGCGCGCATGATCGCGCCCGAGGTGCGCGAGCTGGTGCTGGTCGGCCGCGACGCCCAACGGCTGCGGCGCAGCGCCCAGACGCTGCGCCGCAAGCATCCGGACACGGAGGTGCTCGCCACCACCGATCTCGCCGCGGTGGCCGGGGCCGATCTGGTATTCACCGCGACCTCCGATCCCGCACCCGTGTTGCGCCCCGAGCACATCCGGCCCGGAGCATGGGTCTTCGACCTGGGGCGGCCGGCCGATGTACACCCCAGCGTGCGGGAGGTTCCCGGCGTGCAGATCGTCCCGGGCGGCGTGGTGCGCCCGCCCGGCGCGATGCGGTCGCAGATCGACATCCGCTTCGGGGACGGGCTGGTCCCCGCCTGCCTGGCCGAAACGATGATCATGACGGCCGCGCACGCCTTCGACCGCCGCAGCCTGGGGTCGGTCACGCGCACGGCGGATATCGCCTTCTACCTGCGCGAAGGGGAGCGGCTGGGCTTCGAGATCGTCACGCGCGACGAGCGGGTGGCGGAGTTGGAGGCCGCGCTGTGAGGCGCGCCCGGTGAAGGCGTTCCGCATGACGGGGCGGCTTGAGCCCGAGAGCCCCGCCGTGGCCCGGCTCTTCGAATGCGGATCGCTGGGCGCGGTGGAGGAGACCGGCGGGAGCGGTGTCGAGATCGTGGCGTACTTCGACCGCCAGGTCGAGCTGGGCCTCGAGGGGCGCTGGGAGGACGTCGAGACGTTCGATTACGTCGCCGCCTACCGGGCCGATCTGAAGGCGGTGCGGGTGGGCTCGCTGGTGGTCGCGCCCACCCACCGGCGCGCCGAGCTGGAGGCCGGCCAGCAGGTGGTATGGCTTGACCCCGGCACCGCCTTCGGGACCGGCCACCACGAGACGACGCGCCTGGCGCTGGGGACGCTGGTCAGTATCGACCTGGTCGGACGGAGCGTGCTCGACGTGGGCGCCGGGTCCGGCATCCTCACGGTGGCGGCCGACCGGCTCGGCGCGGGCCTGGCCCTCGGCGTCGATATCGATGCCGCCACCGTCGAGGTCGCGCGCCGCAACGCCGTGCTCAACCGCTCGCGGGCACGGTTCCTGACGGGTAGCGTCGACCATCCGGATCTTCCTGCGCGCTTCGACGTCATCGTCGCAAACCTCTACGCCGAGCTCCATGCCGCGCTGATGCCCGCCTACCTGGCCCGCCTGAACGCCGGCGGCGCGCTGCTGTTGACCGGCATCCTCACGCGGCTCGAGCCGACCGTACGTCGTGCGCTCCCCGAGGGACTGCCGTTCCGGGTGGAGCGGGAGGGTGAGTGGTCGCTGTTCGCGGTGCGCATGGGGAGCCTCGAGGCGGGGCGATCGAGGTGGACGCCATGAGGTGGACGCCGTGAGCAGGGCAAGGACGCCACGGGGTTCTGCGTGGCGCCCGCGGCCGTGGGTACCGCTGTTGGCACCGCTCCTGGCGCTTCTCCTGGGGCTGGGCGCGTGCACGCCGCTCTACGTGCCGCCGGTTCCGGAACGCGTCCCCGTGCACGAGGTCGCACAGCTCGGTGACGCAAGCGCGTTGCGCCTCCGGGACGGCGTCCTGACCCTGCACGTGGTGCTCGATCGCATCCCCGACGCGGGTTGGCTGGCGGTGCAGTGGTTCGCGCCGGACGGCACCGAAGTTGCCTCGGACAGCGTCTGGGTCGCCCCGGCGAACGTGGGAGAGGGCCGCACTCTGGTGTTGCCGCCGCGCGTGAGCCCGAGCGCGGGCGAGTGGCGGGCGGTCGTCTCGCTCCGGGGCGAAGTGCTGCGGCAGTTCCGCGCGACCGTCACGGCGAACGCGTTGTAGGGACCCTCCTGTAGCCCGGAGCAACGGGGCCCGGCGGAACGGGGCGTCCACGCCGGGAGGGATGGTAGGAAGCGTGATCGCCGGCAAGCTAGACCGGTCCGTCTACGCTCGGAACGGTAGCCGATCGGCCGTTTTGAGCCACCGATCCATCGAACGAGGCGCCCACCCGCGTGCCGGGCGATGTGCGGTCCAGCAACAGGCACCGACCCCGATACGGGGCCGGTGCCTGGGCGACGGGTCGCCTGGAGAGCGTCCCGGGAGCGTCATGGCGGGGGCCGCGTCGTCGCGGCCGGCGGTCAGGCCGTGCGCCTCCGTGTGCGGCGGGCGCGCTTCTGCTGCTGCATCTTGAACCACACCACCATGGGCGACAGGATGAAGATGCTCGAGTAGGTGCCGAAGCCGATGCCGATGAGCAACGCGATGCTGAAGCCCCGGAGCACGCTGCCGCCGAACAGCAGCAGCGCGAGGACGGGCAGCAGCGTGGTGCCCGAGGTCGCCACGGTCCGCGACAGCGTCTGGTTCACGGCCAGGTCGACGACCTCGGCGTAGCTGCGGTCGCGCACCTTGCGGAGGTTCTCGCGGATGCGGTCGGCGATGATGATGGAGTCGTTGAGAGAATAGCCGACGACGAAGAGCACCGCGGCCAGCACCGGGATGCTGAAGGTCACGTTGAACAGGTCGAGCGCGCCCAGCACGATGCCGGCGTCGTGGATGGTGGCGATGATGGCGGCCACCGCCACGATCCAGTTGGGCCAGAAGCGCCACGCCACATAGAGCAGGATCAGGCCAAGGGCGACGAGCACCGCCATGATGGCCGCCTGCCGCAGGTCCGCCCCGACGGCGGGGCCGACGTAATTGGCCTGCAGCAGCTGGCCGTTCAGCTTGGCGGTGAGATCGTTCGCGAACTGGTCGGCGCTCTGCTGACCGGTCTCGTTCAGGCCGACGCGGATCGACATGGGGTTGCCCTGCAGGGTGTTGTCGATCACCTTGACGACGGTGGCGTTCTTGCCGGTGATGCCGGGATAGTTCAGGTCGGTGATGGCCGAGCGCACGTCGGCAACGGTGGTCCCGTCGGGAACGTCGACGAGGACGTTGGTGCCGCCGGTGAAGTCGGTGGAGAGCTTCAGGCCTTCGATGGAGACGATGGCGATGGAGGCGATCGCGAGCAGCCCGGAGACGCTCATGATGACCGGCGCCTTGCTGACGAAGCGCACGCCCTCGACGAAGAAGCCCTTCCAGAGGTAGGTGCGCTTGCTCTTGCGGGCGGTGATGAGGTCGAGGATGAACGGCACCACCACGACGTTCACGAACACCGAGGCGATGATGCCGATGGCCAGGGTGATGGCGAAACCGCGTACCGGCCCGGTCGTGTACTGGTAGAGCGCGGCGGCGGCCAGCAGCGTGGTGACGTTGGCGTCGATGATGGCCGACAGCGAGTTGCCGAAGCCGGTCTTCATCGCCAGGCGGATCGACTTGCCCGCCCGCAGCTCCTCACGGATGCGCTCGAAGCTGATGACGTTGCCGTCGACCGCGGCGCCGATGGTGAGCACCAGGCCGGCCAGGCCCGGAAGCGTGAGCGCCGCATGGAGGGCGGCCAGGGTGCCGAAGATGAACAGCATGGCGAGCCCGAGGCCGAAGGTGAGGACGCCTCCGAAGACCAGGCCGTAATAGCCGATGACCGCCGCCACGACCGCAGCGCCGCCGATGAACGCGGCGATCTTGCCGGCGTTGATGCTGTCCTGACCGAGCGTCGGGCCGATGGAGCGGATCTCCTCGACGTGGAGGCTGATCGGGAGGCTCCCCGAGCGCAACACCAGCGAGATGTTGCTGGCTTCCTCCAGCGAGTTGATGCCGGTGATCTGCCCCGAGTCGGAGATGCGCGACTGTAGCGTGGGGGCCGTGATGATCTTTCCGTCCAGCACGATCGCCATGCGCCGCCCGACGTTACCGCCGGTGAAGTCGCCGAACTTGCCGGCGTCCTTGGCCTTGATGTTGAAGAACACGGCGGGCCCCATGGTCGAGCCGCCCACGCGTTGGAAGTCGGCGCGGGCGGTGCTGATGATCTCGCCCGTGAACGCGGGCTTCTCGAGGTCGTCGAGCGTCATCTGGGCGGTGGTCTTGTTCTGCGCCGACGGTTTGACGAGCTGGAAGTAGAGCTTGGCCTGCTGGCCGATGAGTGAGAGGGCGCGCTTCTGGTCCGCCGCCGTCAGGCCGGGCAGCTCCACCACGATGCGGTTCTTGCCCGAGGTGGTGATGAGCGGCTCCGAGACGCCGAACTGGTTGACGCGGTTCTCGATGACGTTGCGGGCGGTCGCCAGGTCTTGCGTGGAGGGGTTGGCGGTGTTCGACTGCAGCACCACGCGCAGGCCGCCCTGCAGGTCGAGGCCGAGCTTGAGCGGGGCCGTCGCGCTCCAAGGTTGCCACAGGTACAAGATCGACGCGATGATCGCTGCCAGCACGACGGCGCCGGTGAAGGTCCTTCGGTTCACGGGGGACTCCTAAGACGGGGTTTCGGGGGCTCGAAGGGGAGGGGCGCGGCGACGCATCGCTGCCGCGGCCCGCGGGGCACGGGGGATCCGGCCCTCATCCGCCTTCCAGCTGGAGCCGTCCGTACGCCGTCAACAGCGCCGTAGGGGCCGGTCCGGCGGTGTCACGACGCGCCGCGCGCAACGCCGCGTTCGGATCGGGGACCGGAAGCGCAGCGCGACCCGGCAGGACCGGCAGGCGCAGCGTTCCCGTGGCGCCACCGGGGGCGGTGAGACGGGCACCCGTCTCCAGCATGAGCGGGGCGCGGCTCCCCATCCCGGCACCGGCAGTCGACGGATCGTGTGCGGCCGCCGCCAGACGCTGGAGGGGGATGGCCGCCAGCGTCACGGCGAGCGCCAGGCTCAATACGAGCCCGCGTCGGCGCCGGAGGGTCGTCAGGGCGGCCTGCACGCCCGCTATTCTAGCGCGCGTCGCTGGGCGAGGTACCGGGCCCGCCGTGCGAGGCCAGGCCCCACGAGCGTCGCCCCGGGCGCATGCGGTTGCGCCCGGGGCGACGGCACCGGAAGGGTGGGTGGAGGCGGGTGGGGAGCCGAGCTCAGGCCGGCGTCACCTCGACCATCTCGTAGGCCACGATGACGTCCCCCTCCTGGACGTTGTCGTAGTTCTGCAGGTTGATGCCGCACTCGAAGCCGGAGGCCACCTCGCGCACGTCGTCCTTGAAGCGCCGCAGCTGCGCGACGGAGCCCTTGTAGACCTCCTTGCCACCACGCGTCAGGCGGGCCTTGGAGCCACGCCGGATCAGGCCGTCGGTGACGTAGGAGCCTGCGATGTTGCCGCTTCGGGGCACCCGGATGACGGCGCGCACCTCGGCGTGACCGATGACCCGCTCCTCGAATTCCGGCTCGATCTGGCCGCGGATCATGCGCTGCACGTCCTCGATGAGCTCGTAGATGATCTTGTAGCTCTTGATCGCGACCTTCTGCCGCTCGGCCGACTTCTTCACGCTACCGGGCGGATTCACGCCGAAGGTGATGACCGTGGCGTCGGCCGTGCTGGCCAGCAGCAGGTCGGACTCGGTGGGCGCGCCCACTTCGGCCAGCATGATCTCGAGCTCGACCTCGTCGGTGGCTTCCGCCTCCCGCGCGAGAACGCCCTTGATCGCCTCCAACGAACCCTGTGCATCCGCCCGCAGGACCAGGTTGATGACCTTCTTGGTGGGTTTGCCGAACAGGTCGGCGAGGGTCAGACCCTTGCGGCCGATGGACTCCAGCTCGGTTTCCTTGCGCTGGTCGCGCCGCTGGCCCGCGAGCTGCTTTGCCGTCTGTTCGTCCGCCGCCGCCTCCACCAGGTCCCCGGCGTTCGGCTGCTCGGAGAAGCCGAGGATCTGAACAGGGGCCGACGGCCCGGCCGCATCGACGATCGTGCCGGTGTGATCGGTGAGACGGCGGACCTTGGCCCACGCCTCGCCCGACACGATGTAGTCGGCGACGCGTAGGGTGCCTTCCTGCACCAGCACGGTCGCCAGCACACCTGCGCGCTTGTCGAGCACCGACTCGATCACGATCCCCTTGGCGGGCCCGTCCGAGGTCGCACGCAGCTCCTCGACTTCGGCAACCAGCGAGATCATCTCCAGCAGATCGTCGACGCCGTCGCCCGTCTTGGCGCTGATCTCGACCACGATGGTGTCCCCTCCGAAGTCTTCGGGGACGAGCTCGACCTGCATCAGGTCCCGCTTGACCTTCTCCGGGTCGGACTGGGGCAGGTCGCACTTGTTGATCGCCACGATGATCGGCACCTTGGCGGCCTTGGCGTGGGCGATGGCCTCGCGCGACTGCGGCATGATGCTGTCGTCGGCAGCAACCACGATCACGGCGATGTCGGTGGCGTTGGTACCGCGCTGTCGAATGGACGTGAAGGCTTCGTGCCCCGGTGTGTCCAGGAAGGTCACCAGCCCGCCCTTGGTCTCGGCCTGATAGGCGCCGATGTGCTGGGTGATGCCCCCGGCTTCACCTTCGGCCACTTTGGTGTGCCGGATGTAGTCGAGCAGAGTGGTCTTGCCGTGGTCGACATGACCCATCACCGTCACGACCGGCGCCCGCAGAGGAGCGTCGGCGGTCGCAGCCTTGGCCTCGTCGGCCTTCGGCTTGGGTTTGGGCTTCGTCGCCGTGGCCGTGGCGCCGCCGGACGCGGGCTCTGCGGCCTTCGCCGGAGCCGCGGGCCGGTCGGCGGTCACGGGGGCGGGCTCGTCACCGTGGTCGCTCTCGACCAGTTGCCGCACCGTGTCCGCTACGTCGTGCTCGAGAGTGCTCGAGTGCGACTTGTATTCCACGCCCATCTCGTCGAGGATCGCCAGCATCTCCTTGGTCTCGATGCCGAGGTCCTTCGCCAGCTGATAGATCCGTACCTTATCGGACATTCATGCCTCCGTCCCGATGCCTAGCTCGAGGAGTGCCGCCGGCCGTCTCGGAGGCCAGAGCCTCGGAGACGGCTGCGAGCAGTGTGCGGACGTGCCCCGCCTGGCCTCGAAAGGCCTGCTTGAGGCGCTTCTCCGCAGGATCGCCGGCGCAGCGCCGGCACACCCAGGTGCCGCGCCCCCCGGCGCGGCCTTCCGGGTCGAGCGCGAACCGGCCGTCGACGTCCCGCACGAGGCGCACCAGCTCCGCCTTGGGCAGCGATGCGCGACACATCACGCAGCGCCTCAGGGGCACGTGTTTTCCGGTCGAGCCCGCCATGCCTAGGAGATCCGCTCCTCTTCCGTCGCTTCGTCGGCCTCGGGTTCGGAAGCCGTAGGCTCCGCGCCCCCGGCTTCGCCAGCGGCCGCGTCCGAGGTCTCGGCGTCGCCTTCCGTATCGGCGGAGGCGGCTTCGTCCTCGCCCGAAGCCGCGGCTTCGTCGCCGGACTCCGGGGCGGCCTCACTCGGCTCCGGATCGGGCGAGGCGCTGAACAACGCATCGAACGCCGCATGGCCGCGGTCGACGCCGCCAACATCGTCCATGCGGGAGGCGGCAGCTTGCATGGCGGCATCCAGATCGCTGATCGACTCCGACGACACCAGATCGATCTTGAAGCCCGTGAGCTTGGCGGCCAGCCGCACGTTCTGGCCCCCCTTGCCGATCGCCAGCGAGAGTTGATCGCTGCCGACCGTAACGCGCGTCTGCTTCTCGTCGAGGTCGAGCTCGATCGTGCCGACCTTGGCGGGGGAGAGCGCGTTGCGGATGAACTCGCGCGCGTTGGGGTCCCACATGATGATATCGACGCGCTCGCGCTGCAGCTCCGCCGTGACGGCCTGGATGCGGCTCCCGCGGTGCCCGATACAGGCGCCGATGGGGTCGACGTTCGGATTGGTGCTGGTGACCGCCACCTTCGAGCGCTGTCCGGCCTCGCGCGCCACCGCCTTGATCTCGACCGTACCGTCGGCCACCTCGGGGATCTCCTGGCGCATCAGGTACTCGAGGAGCTGAGGTGCGGCACGGGACACCAGGATGCTGGGCCCGCGCGTGGAGAGCTCGACCTTCTCGACGTAGACCTTGACGCGCATCCCGACCATGTAGCGCTCGCCGTGGATCTGTTCGCGTGGCGGCATGATGGCTTCCCCACGGCCGAGATCGACGAAGACGTTGCGCTTGTTGTCGGTGCGCGAGACCACGCCGGTGATGATGTCGCCGGCACGGTCCTTGTACTCCTCGAAGACGATGGCCCGCTCCGCTTCACGGATCTTCTGGGTGATGACCTGCTTGGTCGTCTGCACCGCGATGCGGGTGAACTTCTCGGGATCGGTGGGGAACTCCATCTCCATCCCGACCTCGACGCTGTCGTCGAGGTCCAACCCCTCGGTCAGCGCGATCTCCTTGTCCTCGTCCTCCACCTCTTCGACCACACGGCGGATGATCAGAACCTCCATCTCGCCGGAGTCGGGGTCCAAGCTGACCTCGATCTGCTTGCCCGGCATCACGTTGCGCTCGAAAGCCTGCTCGAGGGCCTCCTCGAGGCTCCCGAGCAACTGCTCCTTGTCCAGGTTCCGCTCCGCTGCAAGCATGTTCAGAGCGTCCACGAATTCCTTGTTCATCCCTAACCACCTCTATTCGGTTGTGGGTCGCCACCCGTGAGCGCCGTGCGCGACGGCTCGGCGACGACCTGCCCTAGCGCGGCTCGTCCGGCCATTCGGCCAGACGAGCGATGTGGATGCCATCGAGGCGCACCTCCCGACGCTCGCCGTCGATCTCGAAGACGACGGACGCATCGGAGACCTCCCGAATCCGGCCGGTGAAGGTCTCGCCCTCGACCCGCACTTTCGCCAGCAGGTCGTGGAAGCGCTCGAAGTGGCGCGCCCTCCGGAGCGGACGCTTGGGTCCCGGCGACTCGACGTCGAACCGGTAGGGACCGTCGAACGGATCGAGGCGGTCGAGCTCCAGCCCGAACACCTCCGCCGCCTTGGCGACGTCGTCGACGGTGACCCCCTGCTCGTCGAGGCGATCGATGCGCAGCAGCACCCGCCGTTCGCGGCCGGTTCCGCTGACCTTGCACTCCAGGACCTCGAACCCGAGTGGCGCCAGCACCTCTTCTGCCGCTTGCGCCAGTTCCATGCATCCTCCTGCCACCGTCCCAACAAAACCGGGTGGGCCCAGCGAACCCACCCGAGCAAACGCCGGGACGTTGTCCGGGCCGGAGTATACCCCGCCCGGCACCCCCACTTCAACCGGCGCCGAACGGGCGGAAGCGGCTGCCGGACGTTGGTCTGTGAAGCGCTCGACTTTACAGTCGGGCAAGCCTCCTGTACACTCGCCCACGATGCGGACGGTACCCGCGCGAGCTTCCTGACGGCGACGATCGCCGGCCCTTCGCGGCCGGGGGGCGTCGCATGTACGAGACCCGCCAAGGCATGGTGAGGTCTCGTTCCTTGTGTTAGGGCAGGGAAGAGGAGCCGCCGCACCGCGTTGGAGGAGTGCCATGATGCCGAACGACGACGTACTGCTGCTCACCCCCGGGCCCACCCCGATCCATCCGCGGGCCCAGGCCGCGTTGAGCTGGCCGATGCGGGGCCACATGGATCCCGAGGTCTTCGCCTACAACGATCGCATCGTGGCCGACCTTCGGCGTCTGTACGGCACCGCGCCCGGCGCGTTCACCAGCCTGCTGTCGGGGACCGGGTCGCTGGGCATGGAGGCGGGGCTCGCCAACCTGCTCGAGCCCGGCGAGCGCGTGCTCGTCCTGTCCAACGGCGCCTTCGGCGAACGCATGATCGACATGGCGGCGCGTCTGTCGCTCGATGTACACGCCCTGCGCACGGAGCCCGGCACCCCCGTCGACGTGGAAGAGGCGGCGCGGGCGGCCCATGCGCTGCACCCGGCGCTCATCGCCGTCGTCCACGGCGAGACCAGTACCGGCGTACTCAACCCCGTGCCCGAGCTCGGCGCCGTGGCGCGCGACGCCGGCGCGCTGTTCAGCGTCGACGCCGTGACGACCGTTGGCATGATGCCGTTCGCCATGCAGGCGTGGGGGATCGACTACGCCTACACCGGTTCCCAGAAGTGCCTGTCGGCTCCTCCCGGAGTGGCGCCGGTTGCCTTCTCCGAGCGCGCCATGGAGCGCGTGGAGCGCCGCAGCGTCCCGGTTGCGACCTGGTATGCCGACGCCGTCGGCATGCGTCGCTACTGGGAGCCCGGCGAGTCCGGGCGTCAGTACCACCACACGGTCCCCGTCCAGCTCCACTGGGCTCTGGGGGAGGCCCTGTCGGCGGCTCTGGAAGAGGGCCTCGAGGTCCGCGCGGAGCGGGCCCGCCGGGTGGGCGAGGCTGCGCTGTCCGCGCTCGCGAGCGTCGGTTTCGAAGCATACGTTCCGGTCCGCCACCGTCTTCCCACGGTGCTGGCGGTCGTGCCGCCGGCAGGCATCGATGAGGCCGCGGTGCGCGCCACGCTGCGCCGGGACCACGGCGTCACGGTTGCCGGTGGTCTGGGGCCGACGGCAGGTCGGGTGTGGCGGCTGGGCCTCATGGGGGAGAACGCGCGCGACGAACACTACGAGCGCTTCTTCGGCGCCCTGGAAGCGGTGCTGGACGAACGCGGTCTGGCGGAGCGCTTCCGCGGAGCCCGGCAGCTCGCCGCCGCCTGAGGCGAGCGGGTGGCCGCCCGCCGGCGGGCTAGCCTGAAGGCATGGACGAGCGACTGCGCAGACACACCCCGAGCGCCGCGCTGCGTCGGCGCGCCGAGGCCGAAGGCATCGACCTGGAGATCCTGAAACGCGACGCGCCCGCTGACTACATGGCGCTTGCGGCCGGCGAGGTGCTGCGTGTCGACCCGGAGCTCGCGGAGCTGGCGGGCGGCATGTTGCTGATGGCCTTCCCGGAGCGCGAGGCGTTCCGCGCCCCCGACGGTCGCCGCGAGAGGCTGCTGGTCTTCCCGGCGCTTTCGGCCGAGGAGCTCGAACGACTCGATGGGCTTCTGGCTCCGCTGGTCGACCGACCTGCGTGGCGTCGGCGCCACGCGTTCTTCAGGCAGGTCGACGACGCTCGTGGGACCCGCCGGGAGCTCGACCTGCCCCAGCAGCCCGACGCCTACGAGAAGGGCGACGCCGTGGTCGGCCCTTTCGCCGACGAGGACGCAGCCGACGCCTGGGGCCGGGCGCAGGTGCGGCCCCCTCTCGTGCACGATCCCTTCTCCATGAACGGGCACTGGTTCTGCGACGTGTTCCGTGCCGACGAGGCGTGAAGCGGCGTTCGCGTTGACACCCGGGGGAGCGAGGGCTAGACTCCCAAGCATGAGAAACCGGGCGGTTTCCGCCTTTACCCGTTGAGCGTGGGACGTCGTCCTGCGCTGTGACGCCACTGCCCTCGCCGGGCGGTGGTTTTTTGTTGCCGGAACCGGAGGAGTTCGACCATGCTCGAAGAAGCCCTGGCGGCCGTACGCGCCGCCGCCACCCTGCAGGAGCTGCAGGACGTCAGGGTGCGATACCTCGGCAAGAAGGGCGTGCTGACCCAGCAGCTCAAGGGCCTGGGGGCCCTGCCCCCCGAGGAGCGCCGCGAAGCCGGCAAGGCCATCAACGACCGCAAGGCGGCCATCGAGGCGGCGATCCAGGAGCGGAAGGAGGCGCTCGAGCGCCGGGCGCTCGAGGAGCAGCTCACGCAGGAGAGCGTCGACGTGACCCTACCGGGCACGCGCCTCTCCGGCGGCGGCCTCCATCTTCTGACGCTCGTGACGCACCGACTTCTCGACGTGTTCACCACGCTCGGCTACGAGGTGGCGGTCGGTCCGGAGCTCGAGACCGATCATTACAACTTCGGGGCGCTCAACTTCCCCGAGGAGCATCCGGCCCGGGACGAGCAGGACACGTTCTGGACCACCGACGGGCGCCTGCTGCGCACGCACACCAGCCCCATGCAGGTGCGCTACATGGAGTCGCACACGCCGCCGTTCAAGGTCGTTGTGCCGGGCAAGGTGTTCCGGAACGAGGCGGTGGACGCCACCCACGAGGCGCAGTTCCACCAACTGGAAGCGCTGGTGGTCGGTGAGCGGATCACCATGGCCGATCTGCGCGGCGCGATCGACGAGCTCGCCACGGCGTTGTTCGGGGAGGGCACCCGCACGCGCCTGCAGCCGACGTTCTTCCCGTTCGTCGAGCCGGGCGCGGAGTTCGCCATCTACTGGACCAACCCGCGGACGGGGCGTGAGGAGTGGCTCGAGCTCGGCGGCTGCGGCATGGTCCACCCCAACGTCTTCGAGGCCGTGGGCTACGAAGGCGTCACCGGCTTCGCCTTCGGCTTCGGCATCGAGCGTCTCGCGCTGGTGCCCTACGGCATCCCCGACATCCGTGCCTTCTACCAGGGCGACCTGCGCGTGCTGCGGCAGTTCCGGGGCGCGCTGTGAGGGTGCCCCACGGCTGGCTCGCCGAGTTCCTCGGGGACGCGCTACCGACGGTCGGGCGTACCGTCGATCTCCTCGACGGCCTCGGCCTTGCCGTCGAGACGGTCCACGAACTCCCGGCCGCGCCGTCCGGGGTGGTGGTGGCCGACATCGTCGAGGTGGAGCCGATCGCCGGTTCCGATCATCTGGTTCGCGCCGTGGCCACCGACGGAACGCGTCACGTCCAGGCCGTGTGCGGCGCTCCGAACGCCCGCGTCGGCCTTCGCAGCGCGTTGGCGCTGCCAGGGGCCGAGCTGCCGGGAGCCGGCTTCACAGTGGAGGAGCGCGAGGTCATGGGCGTTGCCAGCCGGGGCGTACTGGCGAGCCCCAAGGAACTCGGCCTGTTCGACTACGCGGGCGGCCTGATCGCCTTCGCGGCCGATACGCCGCTCGGCGCGTCGCTGAAGGAGCTCTGGCCGGGCGAGTCGGTCATCGAGCTGGAGCTGACCCCCAACCGCGGCGACGCCTTCAGCATCCTCGGGGTGGCGCGTGACCTCGCCGCCAAGCTGGGTGTGCCGCTGAGATCGCCGGCCGCGGGCGCCGAACGGGGCGACCCTGAGGCGGACGACGGCCTGACGCTGGAGATCGGCGACCCAGCGGCCTGTCCGCGGTTCACGCTGCGCCTGATCGAGGGGGTGCGGGTGGGGCCGAGCCCGGTGTGGCTTCAGCGGCGTCTCGCAGGGCTCGGGCTCAGGCCCAGGAACAACGTCGTCGACGTGACGAACTACGTCACGTTCGAGCTCGGCCAGCCCTCGCACGCCTACGATCGGCGCGTGCTGGAGGGCGGCGTGCTGCAGGTGCGGCGTGCCCACGACGGTGAGACGGTCACGCTGCTCGACGAGGCGACCTACACGCTGGACGGTGAGGACCTCGTCATCGCGACGCCCTCCGGGGCCGATGGCAGCCGTGCGGTGGGGCTGGCCGGCGTGATGGGAGGGTTGCATGACAGCGTCGTTGCCGATACCTCCGCCGTCGCTCTCGAGGTCGCGCACTTCGAGCCGGTGGTCGTCCGCAAGGCGGCCAAGCGCCACCGCCTGAGCACCGACGCGCACTACCGCTTCGAGCGCGGCGTCGACCCGAACCTCCCGCCGGTCGCTTCCTCGCGCGCCGCGGCGCTGATCGCCGAGCTGGCGGGGGGGCGTGTTCACGCCGGCATCACCGCCAGTGGCGCCGACATCGCGCGGCCGACGATCGCGTTCCGGCCCTCGCGGGTGGGCTACCTGACGGCCCTGGAGGTGCCGCTGCAAGAGCAGCGCGGGGCGCTTCAGGCGCTCGGATGCGAGGTTCAGGACGAGGCGGACGATGCCTGGAGCGTTCGTCCGCCGAGCTGGCGTTTCGACCTGAGCATCGAGGAGGACCTCATCGAGGAGGTGGCCCGTCTGCACGGCTACGAACACCTGGGCGTGAGCGTGCCGGCGATGCACTTCGTGCCGCCGGTCCACGATCCGACCCACCGGCGCCTGAAGGAGGCGCTGGCCGACATGGGGTTGCAGGAGACGCTCAACTACGTCTTCACGGGGCCCGACGAGCTGGCCCGGGCAGCCGCGCCCCAGGCCTCCGTCGCGCTGAGCAACCCTCAAGGTGTGGAGCGCTCCGTGCTCCGCAGCGCGCTCTACCCGGGCCTCCTGGCGGCGGCGGCGCTCAACCGGAGCGCCCCCTCGCTGGCCCTGTTCGAGATGGGTCACGTGTTCCTCCCGGACGTGGAGGAGGAGCGTCTGGCGGTGCTCTGGCGCGGACCGTGGACGCGCGGGATCTGGCGCGAGGATCTGCCGCTCGACTTCTTCTTGGCCAAGGGGGTGCTGGAGGGGCTCGCGGCACGGATGGGCGCTGAGCTGCGCTGCGAGCCAGGCCACGCGCCGTTCCTGCACCCCGGCGCAAGCGCGCGCGTGTTCTGGGAGGACCGGGAGGTGGGCGTGCTCGGTCGCCTCCATCCCGAGGTGGCGTCGCGCTTCGAACTAGGCGAGATCTACCTCGCGGAGCTGCGCCTGCCGCTGTCCGCGCGCCGCATCCAGTACCGCGACGTGGTGCGTCAGCCGTATGCCGAGCGCGACCTGGCGGTGGTGGCGCCGTCCCGGGTGGCCTACGCGGAGCTGGCCGCCCTGGTGCGGTCCGCGGCGGGCTCGGAGCTGGAGTCGATCGAGCCGTTCGACGTCTACGAAGGGGAGCAGGTGGGCGCTGGCCTTCGTTCCGTCGCGCTCCGGCTGCGCTTCCGGCGTGCCGACCGGGCCTTGACCGACGACGAGGTCGACGAGCATATGGGGAATGTCATGAGCATCGTCCGGGACGCCGGCTATGATATCCGGGCATGAGCTGGCTCGATCTGGTCCTGGTGGCGGTCGTGGCCGCCGTGACCGCCTTGGGTGCCCACCGCCGACTGTCGGGCTTCTTCGTCGGTCTCGGGGGCGTGCTGCTGCTGCGCCCTCTGCTCGAGCTGGCGCATGCGAACCCGTTCCTCGCCCTGGTCGCCGCGCTTCTCGCCGGGCTCGGTTTGAGCATGCTCGGCCGGCGGTTGTTCCAGCAGAACCGTGGCTCCGCTGGCTTGATGCGCGCGCTCGGCGGTTTCGGGGGGCTCGCGCTCGGCCTGGCCCTGATGCTCTCGCTGGTGACCTCGCTCCCGATCCAGCGCAACCCGGCCAACCCCAGCGAGCTCTTCTACCCGCCGCGGAACCTTCCTTCGCCGATCTCCAGCGCTGTGCTGGATTCGCGTTTGGTCCTTCTGGGACGTGATATTCTGTTCTATCCCTTGCTGCACAAGCAGGGGAGTGTGGACGCGGGCCAGCAGCGGCTCATGCGCGGGTTGCACCGGCTGTTCGTGGTCGGAGAGCCGTGGAACGAGACCCTGTAGAGCGCCGGCGAGAGTAGGAGGGCCAGGGGCTTCCACACAGGACGTCGAGGAAGCGCAAGCCCGGCGGCGCGCCGATGCGGCTGCCGGTGACGAGGCGGAGGGCTTCCGGGCCCGAGGAGGGCGCCGGAGGATAGCGGGTCTCCCGAGACGATGGGTCTCGGGTGAACACGCGAAAGCGCGAACCGAGGACGCCGATGAACGGTGCACTCGCCGCCCAGCGGGGCGGGAAGTCTGCGGGCCCCTCCCGAGTTGAACCCCTTGCTCGATACCGTCCGGGTTCAGAGGATCGGGCTGTCCCCCCGAGCGAAGTCGCAACCAGACGCGGTCGGCACGGCGCGTGACGTCCGCGTAGGGCACTATTGGATCCCAAGAAGGGACGTTTCATGTGTGGCATCGTCGGTTACGTAGGCGGCCGTGAGGCCGCCGAGGTGATCCTGGACGGACTGGCGCGGTTGGAGTATCGCGGCTACGACTCCGCGGGGATCGTGGTCTCGGGGTCGAGCGGCGGGGCGGCCCCTCGCCTGGACGCCGTCAAACGCGCGGGGCGCTTGAGCGTTCTGCAGGAGGCGCTCGAAGGGCACCCCTTGCATGGCGGGCTGGGCCTGGGGCATACCCGGTGGGCCACCCACGGCAAGCCCAATGACGTCAACGCGCACCCCCACCTCTCGGAGGACGGCCGGCTGGCCGTGATCCACAACGGCATCATCGAGAACTACCTGGAGCTCAAGGAGCGCCTGGTGCGCGCGGGTCACCGGTTCGCGTCGGACACCGATACCGAGGTGCTGGTGCATCTGATCGAGGAACACTACCAGGCGCTGTCCACGGTCGCGGGGCCGGAGCGTTTGGTGGGGGCCGTGCGCGCCGCCCTGGGGGAGGTGCTGGGTGCCTATGCGTTGGTGGTCACCAACGTCGAACATGCGGTGATCGTGGCCGCGCGTGCCACCAGCCCCATGGTGATCGGGATCGGCGATGGAGAGAACTTCCTGGCGAGCGACGTTCCCGCGCTGCTGCCCTACACGCGGGACGTGATCTTCCTGCAAGACGGCGACCTGGCCGTGCTGTCGGCCAGCGGCGTGGACGTCCTCAGCCTCGTCGACGGCACGCCGTCCCCCCGTACGATCTCGCGCATCGCCTGGGACGCCGAAGCGGTCGAGAAGGGCGGATTCGACCACTTCATGCTCAAGGAGATCTTCGAACAGCCCACGGCGCTGCAGAACACCCTGGCGGACCGGTTCGCGGGGAACGGCACCGACGTCCGGCTCGGCCTCACGCTCGACCCGACCAGCATCGATCGGGTGGTGATCACCGCCGCGGGGACCGCCTTCTACGCGGGTCTCGTGGGTGAGGTGTTGCTCGAGCAGCTCGCGGCCCTGCCCGTGAAGGCGGAGGTCGCCAGCGAGTTCCGCTACCGCCAGCCGGTGGTCGACGACCGCACCCTGTGCGTGGTCGTGTCGCAGTCGGGGGAGACGATCGACACGCTCGAGGCGCTGCGGGAGGCCAGGCGCCGCGGGGCCCACACGCTTGCGATCCTCAACGTGCAGGGTTCGAGCATCAGTCGCGAGGCCGACGACGTGCTCTACATCCACGCGGGGCCCGAGATCGGGGTCGCCAGCACCAAGGTCTACACCGCCATGCTCGCCGCCTTCGCGCTGCTGGCGATCGAGCTGGGCCGCGCCCGTGAGGTGCTCGACGACGCCCGTGCGAGCGAGCTCATCCATGGCCTTCGGGAGCTCCCGCAGCGGGTGGAGGAGGCGCTCTCGCGCAGGGACGCCGCGGCGAGGGTGGCTGAGCGCTTCAAGGATCGACGGGACTACCTCTTCCTGGGACGGGGCATCAACGTGCCCACGGCCTTCGAAGGAGCGCTCAAGCTCAAGGAGATCAGCTACATCCACGCCGAGGCGTACGCCATGGGCGAGATGAAGCACGGGCCCATCGCCCTGATCGATGCGACCATACCGGTGGTGGCGGTGGCGACAGCGTCGACGCTCTACGCCAAGACCATCTCGAACCTGCAGGAGGTGCGGGCACGGGACGGCACCGTGATCGCCCTGGCCAGTGACGGTGACGAGACCATCGCGCAGCATAGCGACGAGGTGCTGTACGTGCCTCTCGTGCACGAGTTGCTGTCGCCCATCGTCAACGTGGTGCCGCTGCAGCTGCTCGCCTACGAGACGGCGCTCCGGCTCGGACGCGACGTCGATAAGCCCCGCAACCTGGCGAAGAGCGTCACGGTCGAGTGAGCCGTTGCGGTGAACGACGAGGCACGTGGGGTACGCGCCGTGGCTAGGCCGCGCGCCCGCCTGCTGGCCGCGACGGCGGCCCTGGCGCTCCCGGTCGCCGTGTTCTGGGCGGTGGCGATGGCTGCCGCCCCCGGCGCCGCGAAGCAGCCTCCGCCACTCACCGTTCCCCGCAAGCCCAGCATCGCCGCCGGCGAGCGCCTCTATCCCGAGACGTGCGCGGCCTGTCACCGGGACCGCACGGTCTTCGCCGACCGCTCGTGGCGGGTGGGCAAGACCCCGGCGGAGGTGACGCGCATGCTCCAGGGCGCGGCCCGAGGACACCCGGCGGCCCTGCCAGACCTCGCCCGGGCGTGGGACGCCACGGCTTACGTGTGGACCCTGCCCGACGACGGGGCGAGCATCCGGCGTGGCGAGAGCCTGGCGCTGGAAGCCGATAAGGCGCTGCGCGCGGACGTGCTGAGCGTGGCCCTTCTGCACTGGAACGACCTGCAGGACCTCAAGAGCGCCTCCTGGGTCCTCAACCACACGGCGGACGAGGTCGAGACGCTGATGCGTCGCCTTGCGGGCTCCCGTTACACCGACCTCCAGCCGGAGGACCGGCGGGCGCTCATCGACTACGTGTTCGCGTCGTTTTTCACCTGGCCGTCGAACTGGTGACGCTGCGGTCCGCCGACACGCGGCCGATGCCGAGCATCACCTCGTTCACGGTGCATCTGCACCATCGACCGGCCGCTGCGCGCCCTATGATGTGGGCCAGGAGGAACGCTGATGCAGGGCGTGGGGCTCATGGAGCGCCAACAACGGATCATCTCGCGTGTTGCTCACGTGGAGGACGCGGCCTTGCTCGAGAGGATCGAGCACATGCTGGAGGAGCACCTCGCCCACGCCAGACTCGTCCCACTCAACGAGGATGACGTCGACGCCATCCTGCAGACCCTCCTCGATTTCGATTGATCGGTCGCGTTCGCGCTGCTCGGCCCCGACCTCAGAGCATGCCGCGGCCGTGGAGCACGAGGTAGGCCACGATCGCCAGGGCTGCGTAGAGCGCCCAGCGCAGTGTGCGCGCGGACCGTCCCTTGGCTAGCGAACCCAGCCGGTCGCGAGCTTCGTCGGTGTCGCGCCGCTGCATCAAGCGTTGCGCCCGCCGAAGCGAGCGGACGCTCTTGTTCAGGTCGCCCTTGCGCCGGTAGGCCACCGCCAGGTTGTGATGGGCGTTGGCGAAGTTGTCGTTGAGCCTCAGCGCTTGCTCGTACGCGCCGATGGCGTCGTCGATCCTGCCCTCTTCCAGCGCGATGTTCCCGAGATTGGTGAGGGCGCGGTAGTGCATCGGGTCGCGCTCGATGGCGTGCTCGAAGGCTGCGGCGGCGTCCTCGAGTCGGTCGTCGTAGATGAGGGCGGTCCCGCGCTGGGTCTCGGCCTCGGCCACGAACAGGTCCGTGCGCAAGCGCTCGAGCTCGGCCAGCGCCTCCTCCGGCCGGCGCCGATCGAGGGCTTCGCCGGAGCGTTTCAGGCACGCCAGGTCGGCTTCGAGCTCCGGCCACGGCACGATCGGCGGTCGCTCCTCGATCAGGGCGAAGCGCTTGAGCGCGCGTCCCCAGGCCTTGTCCTTGACCATCGCTTCGACGTCCGCCAGGCTCGAAAGGGCCGCGCGCACGTCGTAGGGGGTGTCGTTGGAAAGCGTCCCGGCGCGATACGCTGCTCCGAAGCGACCCTCGTCCAGTGCCTCGCGCCAGGTCTTGATCGGCTCCGCAGGCACGGTCTCGGCGCGGGCGGGATGGTCGCTCGTCATCGCGCCGACGCTACCACGTCCCGGTAGAGCTCGGCGTAGCGACGTGCCGAGCGTTCCCAACTGAAATCGCGCTCCATCGCGCGCTGCATCATCTTGCGCCAGCGCTCGCCCCCGAACGCCTCGAAGGCCAGGCTGGTGGCCCACAACAACCCCTCGGCGTTGGCATGCTCGAAGAGGAAGCCGGTCCGTTGGTGCTCGATCGTGTCGTGGAGCCCGCCGGTATCGCGTGCGATGGGAAGGGTGCCGTAGCGCATCGAGATCAACTGGCTCAGCCCGCACGGCTCGAAGCGGCTGGGGATCGCCAGGGCGTCGCTGCCCGCGTAGACCAGGTGGGCGAGGCCCTCGTCGAAGCCCACCACGGCAGCCACCCGGCCCGGGCGGTGCGCCGCGAGATCGCGCACGGCGCGCTCCAGGCCGGGATCGCCCGAGCCGAGCAGCGCCAACGACCAGCCCTGCAGCACCAACCGCTCACCGGCTGCGAGCAGCAGGTCGATGCCCTTCTGGTCGGCCAGGCGCGATACGACGCCCAGCACCGGCGCGTCGCCGGTGAGGCCCAGCCGCGCCATGAGCGCTCGCTTGGCAACCGATTTTCCGTTGGTGTCGGCCCCGGTGTAGGGCTGCGGAAGGTGCGGGTCGCGTGAGGGATCCCACGCGTCGGTGTCGAGGCCGTTCAGGATGCCCACCAGGCGGTCGCCGATATGGCGGAACGTGCCGTCGAGGCCATAGCCGTACTCCGGCCGCTGGATCTCGGCTGCGTAGGTGGGGCTCACGGTGGTCACCCGTTCGGCGTTCCCGAGGCCCGCCTGCATGGCGTTGGCCGCCCCGAAGTGGTTCATGTAGTCGTCGGCCAGGGCGCCGGGCAGGCGGAGCCACCACAGGGTCTCCTCCAAGCCCGATTCCCCCTGGAACTGCACGTTGTGCACGGTGAACACCGACGGCAGCCCGTAGAACCCGTCCGGCAGATGCCAGCCGTAGGCGAGTAGCAGCGGGAGATAGGCGGTGTGCCAGTCGTTCGCGTGCACGACGTCGGGCCGGAATCCGAGGCGCGCGGCCACCTGGGGCACGGCGCGCGTGAGTCTGCAGAAGCGGCGCACGTCGTCGCTGTAGCCGTAGAGGTCCTCGCGCTGGAAGTCACGGTGGCCGACGAAGGCGTAGCGCACGCCCGCCGCCTCCAGCGTCCCAACCCCGACGGCCTCGAAGTCGCCCGCGAAGGGAGCTTCGACATCGCCGATCCACAGGGGTTGCGGGTCGGCCCGAAGCGAGCGGTACCAGGGGGAGACGACCAGCACCTCGTGCCCGAGGGCCGCCAGCGCGCGCGGCAGTGCCGCGGCCACGTCCCCCAGCCCGCCCGTCTTGCTGTAGGGATGGACTTCGCTGCTGGCGAACAGTACGCGCATGGCGCCTATCGTAGCGCACGCTCCGGGGCGCCTCCGAGCCGACGGAGCCGCTGTCCCGGTCCTTACGGTTCTAATGGCAGTGGCCGCATATACTCGGGGGACATGTGCAACCCCCCTTGGAGGCTTCATGAAGCGTAGATGGCTGATCCTCGGCCTGGTGGGTCTGGCGTTGACCACCGCGGCCGTGAACGCACAGCTCTCCCGGGACTTCGCGGGCGAGTTCCTCAACAACTCTAGCGGGAGAGCTCTGGTCCAGGCGTTCGGTGCCCTCAAGACCGGCTACCTGAACGACGTGAACGACCAGTCGCTGATCCAGGGTGCCATCCACGGCATGGTGAATTCGCTCAACGACCCGTTCACCAGCTACATCGAGCCCAAGGCCGCCGCCTTCGACAGCCAGCAGATGACCGGTCAGTACGAAGGCATCGGCGCGGTGCTCACGCCTCACAACCGCCAGACGGGCAAGGGCGTCGAGATCCTCACGGTCTACAAGGGCGGTCCCGCCGACAAGGCGGGCCTGCTGCGCGGCGATATCTTCTTGAAGGTCGACGGGACCGACGTCAGCGACAAGACCTCGAGCGACGTGGCCGATCTCGTGCGGGGCCCGAAGGGCACCAGCGTGCATCTCACCATGCGGCGTCCGGGGCAGGAGCAACCGGTGGAGGTCACCGTCCAGCGCGACACCATCAAGGTGATCGACGTGTCGTCCACCATGCTTCCCGATCACGTCGGCTACGTGGCGCTGAGCTCGTTCAACAACCAGAAGCTCAACGACCAGCTCATCCAACAGCTCGACAAGCTCAAGCAGGAGGGCGCGACCTCGCTCATCCTCGATCTGCGAGACAACCCGGGCGGTCTGCTCACGGAGGCCATCGACGTTTCCGACGACTTCCTCAGTCACGGGGACATCGTCTTCCAGCGGGCACGGGGTGTGACCCAGCGCCTTGCGTCGGCCGATCCGCAGCAGGTGTTCAGCGGGCCGATGGTGGTCCTGGTGAACCACAACTCGGCCTCCGCCTCGGAGATCGTCTCGGCGGCGCTCAAGGACAACGGCCGGGCCAAGGTGGTCGGCGAGCAGACCTTCGGGAAGGGTGTTGCTCAGTCGGTGGTGTCGTTGTCCGACGGCGGGCAGCTGCGCTACGTGTCCTTCGAGTGGCTCACGCCCGACCGCACCAACATCCAGAAGAAGGGCATCACGCCGGATATCAAGGCGCAGGACACGCGCTACCCCAACACCATCTCGGTCGACGGTCGCGGGGCGGATGCGGGCCAGCAGATCCAGATCGTGGTGGACGGCAAGACGGTGGGTAGCACCACCGCCAACAAAGACGGTACCTTCCAGTTCGTCACCCTCGGCCCCAAGCCGCAGATCAGCGACGTGCAGGGTCAGGCCATCGTCAACCTGAACAACGACCACGCGCTGAAGGTCGCGTACGACACAGTGCTGAAGGAGGCCACGACGGCATCGACCGCGACGACCGGACACTGACGGCGGGTACGGCCGAGCGATGATCGACGTCCGGCGGCTGGTCAAGACCTACGGGCGAGTCCAGGCGGTCGCCGATGTCAGCTTCAACGTGCAGGCCGGTGAGGTGGTGGCCCTGCTCGGCCCGAACGGTGCCGGCAAGTCCACCACCATCAAGGCCGTCACCGGGTTGCTGCGCCCGACCGGCGGCGCGGTATCGGTCGACGGCCATGGGCTGGAGCGCGAACCGCTCGAAGCGAAGGCGCTCCTCGGCTACGTGCCGGACCGGCCCTACCTCTACCTGAAGCTGACGGGCCGGGAGCTGCTCAGGTTCCTGGCCCGCTTGCGGCGTGTCGACGATGGGGAGGTCAAGGCCGAAGCGTGGCTCCAGCACTTCGACCTCCAGCGCTCGGCCAACGAGCTCATCGAGACCTACTCCCACGGCATGCGGCAGAAGCTCACGTTCGCAGCGGCGCTGCTCCACGACCCGCCGGCCCTGGTGATCGACGAGCCGATGGTGGGCCTCGACCCACGTGCCGCGCACGACGTGCGCCACCTCCTTCGCCAGCGCGCCGACGAGGGGGGTGCAGTGCTGCTTACGACACACTCGATGGAGGTGGCGGAGGCGGTCGCCGATCGTGTGCTACTGATGCACCATGGCCGCATCGTCGCCTCGGGCAGCATGGAGGAGTTGCGCCGCAGGGTCGGCGTCGACGATGCCACCCTCGAGGCCATCTTCCTGCGACTCACGGAGGAGGCGGCACGCGGGGCGACGGTTTGATCCTTCTCGCCATGCGGTTGCGGGGGGCGCTCAACGCGTTGCGCGGCACGCCCGTGCGAGCCCTGGTGGGCGTGGCCATGTTGAGCGGCATCTTCATGGGGGTGCTGGCGGCGACGCGGCACGGCGTGCGCTTCCTCGAGAGCTATCCGGGCATCGGAAGCATCGCGGGCGCGGTGGAGCAGCGCAGTCTCGAGGCGCTGTTCACGGTGTTGATGGTCGCAGTGGCGTTCAGTGTCCTGACGGGGGCCATCTCCACGCTGTTCGACTCGACCGACCTCCCCTTCCTGTTGAGTCTTCCGGTCGGTCCTGCGCGCGTCTTCGGTCTCAAAGTGGTGGAGACCTACGTCAACAGTGCCCTGCTGCCCGCGCTGTTCACGGTGCCGGTGCTGGTGGGCCTGGGAGTCGAGCAGGGCGCGCCGCCCGGGTACTACCTCATCGCCACGGCCGCGTTGCTGGCGTTGTACGCGTTGCCGGTGGCCGCCGGGGCCCTGGCGGCGCTGGTCCTGATGCGGCTCGCGCCTGCCGGGCGCGCCAAGGAGGTGGCCACCGCGGCGAGCGTCGCGTTGGCGGCGGCGCTGGTTCTCGGTATGCGCGCGCTCCGTCCCGAACGCCTGAGCAACCTCACGCCGGAACAGTTCGACCAGGCCCTCGCTCGCTTCGCGCAGTGGCACGTGAGCTGGCTCCCATCGGCGTGGGGAAGCTCCGCGGTGTGGCGCGCCTTGCGCGGGGAGGTCTCGGTCGACGCCTTGCTCCTTGCGGTGGTTTCGGTCGCATTGCTGGCGGGCGTGGCACGGGTCGCGGCGCTGGCTTACCGCGCTGGGTGGTTCCGTTCGCTCGATGCCGCTTCGAAGCCGGGCGTGGTCGGGCCGCTTCCACCGGCACGCTGGGAGTCGCCGCTGGCGCGGTTGGGACCGGCAGGCGGCCTGATCGTGAAGGATCTGCGGCTGCTGGCGCGCGATCCTTCGCAGTGGTCGCAGCTGCTGGTGCTGGCGGCGCTGGCCGGGGTCTATTTCATCAGCACCGCGTCCCTGGCGACCCAGATGCAAACGTTCCGCGACCTGGTCGGCGCGTTGAACCTGATGTTCCTGGGCTTCCTGATGGCGGGCGTGGGCATCCGCACGGCGTTCCCGTTGGTGTCGCTGGAGGGGGAGGGGTTCTGGCTGCTGCGGACCGCTCCGCTTCGGGCCCGGCAGATGGTGTTCGCGAAGTTCTGGGGAGCGTTGCCCGTGATGGTGCTGCTCGGTGGCGGCCTGGGGGTGGCGGTGGCGGGCCGTCTGGGCGTGGCTCCGGTGCTCGCGCTCGCCAGTCCGATCGCCGGCGTGTGTGCCGGCGTGGCGGCGACCGGGCTGGGCGTGGGACTGGGAGCCGCGTTCCCGCGCTTCGATGCCACCAGTCCCGCCGAGGTACCGCTCTCCACCGGAGGCCTGCTGTACATGGCGTTCGCCCTGATCTATGCCGCTCTGGCCACACTGCTGTTCGCCTTCCCTGCCTACCGCACCTTGCGGGCTCCCGGCAGCTTCCATTGGAGTTCTGGCGAAGGGGTGGTGGTGCTCGCTGCGGTCGCGGTGCTGACGCTGTTGTGGACGGTGCTTCCCCTGCTGTTCGGGAGCGCGCGCCTGGCGCGCTACGAGTCCGGACGGGGCTGAGTCCGGGCCCGTCGGAGCATCGGGGGGAGCGTCGCGTGCGCTCAGGCGGACCGCGAGGAAGGCTCTACCAGCGGAAGCTGACCCCGAAGCGTGCCTGCCGTCGAACGTTCGAGAGATCGACGCCGGCTTCCAGCCCGATGGCCGGCGTGAAGGCGTAGCGGAGCCCGACCCCGAGCTGGGGGATGGCGCTCGCGGGGGTCGAATTGTCCGGGAAGCTGAGCTGGCCCGAGAGGTCGAAGTTGAGGGGGCCCAGGTCGTAGGTGAGGGTCACCTCGTTGGTGAAGGCGTAGTTCTCGCCGCTGCCGGTGACGTTGCCGAGGCGGTAGCTGGCGAACAGCTCGGGTGTCAGGTAGCCGCCGACGCGGACCGAGACACCGAACGGCTGCCCGGAGTTGTCGAGCAGGCTCGACAGCGGAGAGGTCCGGATCTCCACGACGTCGAGACCGAGTGCCTTGCTGAGAGCGTTCTGCAGCTCGTTCACCACGAGCACGTTGACCGCGGTGTCGATCGCGCTCTGCGCCACCGCGGTGCCGATACCCGCCTGCCCGGCGAACTGCGGCTGCACCTCGAGCCGGCCCAGCGTGATGAGCGACAGCAGTTCCTGGTCGCTGAGCGGCCGCGGGGACGAGGTCGCCGTGTCGGTCCCGGTCTGGACCGTGGCGTCGCTGGTGAGCGTCGGGGAGATGTCGAACGTCACGGGGGAGGGACCCTGCTGGGTGGGCTGCACCTGGCCGGAGAACGCCAGCGTGACGGTGAAGCTGTTGCTGTCACGCGGGCTGGCGAAGCTCACGCCGCTGGTTCCAGAGAGCACCCGGCGCTTGTCGAAGGACGTGTGCGCCTGCACGTCGAGGCTGGGATAGACTCCGCGGTTCGGTTGGAAGGTGGCGACCGCCCGGTCGATGGTGAAGTCGCGTCCGCCGAAGTGCAGCGATCCACGCAGGGCGCTCGCGGTGCCGGAGAGTTCGGGGGACGCCGCGGTACCGGTCAGCGTCAGGTCGAGCGCGGCTTCCATGCTGCCGAAGCTGGCGTCGAGCAGGACGCGTTGCGGTGCCCGCAGGTGGAGCTTATCGAACACCAGCGACCGCAACGCAGCCTGCGTGCCGGTCGTCGGGGAGCCCGCTCCGGCGTCCGTGGCGCCTGTGCCTGGCGTTCCTGTCGCTGCCGTCGGCGACGAGCCGGCGGAGGACGGGGACGATCCCGTGGCGAGGTCCATGCGGATCTCGCTTGCGTCCAGCTCACCTCCGAGCGCCAGACCCTTGGAGGTGGCCCTCATGCGGACGTTGGCATTCACGGAGCTCGATGTCACGAACAGAGGTCGCGCCTCGAGATCGAGCCCCTGTCCCCGCAGCGTGACGTCGAACGGCGCGAGCGAGCCGCGGATGGTGAAGGGGTTGCCGAGCTTCCCCGAGACGGCGAGTTGCGGCGCGCTGCCGGGAGGTTGCGTGATACCGCCGCTGAGGTCGGTGACGGTTCCGAAGACCGGCACCTGTGCGCTGCCTGCGAAGCGGAAGTCGGTGTTTCGCAACGCCAGCGGCGCCAGCGTGAGCTGTGCGCTGCCGTGGACGTCGAGCGAACCGCCCAGCGGGGCGACACCCACGACACTGGCCACCGCCGTGAGCGCGCTGCCCTTGAGGGCAACGTCTGCGTGGCCGACGCGGTAGTGCGTTCCCGCCACCCGCACCTCGAGCCCACTCGCCGTGAGGTTGACGTCGGGCTGGGTGGGGCTTCCCTGGGCTTCCAACGTGAAGCTCCCGTTCGCAGAGACGCCGTACCGAGCGAACATGGGGACCAGGCCGAGGAGTGGACCGAAGTCCGCGTTGTCAGCGCTTAGCTTGAGATCGAGTTGGTTCGCGTCGACCGTGCCCTGTGCCTGCCAGGTTCCCCGTCCCTTGAAGGAGGCTTGCTCCAGGGTGAAGGCGTGGTCGTTGTAGGCGAAGGCGAGGTTGCCGGTCGTGACGACCCCGGCCCGCTCGAGGCGGATCCTCTCGGTCGCCATGCGCACATAACTCGCGGCCGGGTCGGCGAAGGGGACGTCGAAGCGCACCAGCCCGTCCACCTCGGCGCGGATATCGGTCGCGCCGACGCTCGCCTCCGCCAGGACCTGAGCGGGGAAGCGACGCAGCGTGAGAACGCCCTTCAAGCGCGAGGCCTGCAGGGTGGCGGTGGCGAAACTGGTGCCGAGCTTCAGGTTGGCGCTCAGGTCGTTCAGCGGGCCGCTGAGCTGGATGTCCAGCGGTAGCGCGGTGCCGTCGACGGCGAAGTCTGGGCTGACCAGTTGCGCCACGGCGGTCTCGTTCCGAAGGCGGACGATACCGCTGACGGTTCCGGCGACGTGGGGGGCGAGCCGCGCAACGGTGGGCAGGCTGGCGAGCTGGAAGGTGTTCACCCTGGCCTGGAGTGTGCCGCCGGTCGGTGCGTTCGGCGCGAGCGCGCTGGGCAACCAGCCACCGAGACCCCAGCTACCGTCGGCATGGACGCCCCCGTGCGGCGCCTTCACGTCGGCATTGCCCGACACCTTTCCGCCTCCCACCTGGAGGTCGGCCGCCAGCGTCACCGCGGGTAGACCGGGGCGCGTCACCTGCACGCCGTTCACCGCGACGGTTCCCGACGGGCCCGCCGAGGGGTCGAACGACAGCGCGACGGAGGCCGAGCCGACTCCCACCCCACCCCCGGCATCGAGCGTGTGGAGATCGGCCTGCACGGTGCCGCTTCCGGCCGCCGTGGCGATATCGGCGTGGAGGGTTCCGAGCGCACCGTCCGAACGCACGGTGATCCTTCCGCCATCCGCGGTGAGCTGGTAGGGCATCTCGGCGCCCCCGACGTGGTCGACGGGGAAGTCGTCCGGCAACCTGAGCGCGCCCTGAAGGTGGCTGCCGTTCGGCGCCAGGGTCCCGCTGGCGGACAGGGTGGTGCCGCCGACGTCGAGCTCCACCTGCTGCAGCTCCGCCTGGGGAGCGGGCGCGAGTCGGAGCGTGAGCCGGCCGCGGGTCCTGGCGGCGCCGGTGAACGTAAGGCCGTCGCTGCTCAGCGTCTTCGCAAGCGCGAGCGGCCCCTCGGAGGGGAGCTCGCCGTGGAACACCAGGCCGGGGAGTGCGCGGACCCGCAACCCGAGGCCGACCGGCGTGTCGGGTCCGCTGCCGGCCAGCGTGATCAGCATCGGTCCGGAGGCGAGCTGCAGGTTGCCGTCGGCCCGTAACGCGCCGCCGGTCTCGAAGAGCCGGGCGGTTCCCATGGAGCCACCGGAGGAGCCGGCGGCGGACAGCGTCAGGTCCAGCGTCGGCACGAGCGCGCCGCTCAGGTGCAGCTCCCCGCCGATCGCGGGGCCCTGCAGCGCGGCCTCCAGGGTGGCGCGCCGGAGGGAGGCATGCAGGCGGGCGCTGCCACCTACCGCTCCCTGCAGGGTGAGGTTACCGTCGAGGGCGGGGTCGCCCGCGGGGCCTCCGAGGGTGCCGTCGAGGGCTCCGCGCACACCGGCCAGCCGGGCGCCCTCGAGCGTGACGCGCCCTGCCCAGGTCCTCCCCGTGGACAGGGTCGCAGTGAGGTCGAGCTGGCCGCCGAGCACGTTGCCGCTGGCATGGAGCGTGGGCATGTCACGGTTCGAGGCACGCAGCGTTAGCGCCACGGGCGCGCTCGCGACGGTGCCGGAGAGGGTCAGCGCGGTGTCGCCCGTCAGGCCCGTGCCGCTCGCGTCGCCGGTGGCGGTGATCCCGCCGGTCAGCGGCTGCGCCTCGAGATGGAGCGCCCACGCCAACGAGGTTGGCCGCAGCGAGCCGTGGAGGTGCGGCGCGTCCAGGAGGACCGGAGCGCCCGGGCCGTCGCTGGAGACGCTCAAGGTTCCGAGGTCGATGCCCTCGATCGACGCACCCTGGATGCGACCGCTCAGCCACGGTGCGGCGCCCACGGCGAGCTCGACCGTGCCGCCGGCGTGGACGCCCAGCGAGCTCAACGGACCGTTGAGCTGCGCACTGCCGAGGTCGCCTGCGACGGTGGCGCGCCACCCGCTCAGCGCGCTGGCGCCCACCACCTGCAGGCGGCCCTGGGAATCGGTCGATAGCTGCGCTTCGGCGTTGCCGACCCGGGCCTGGCCGCGCGCCTCCACTCGTCCGTCCTGCAGCACGAGAGCCAGGTCGGTCGCCATGCTCCGATAGGCCAGCGTGCTGTGGAGGTCGAGTCGGCCCTGAGCGGGCCGGGCATCGGCGCGCAGCTGGCCGTGGACTTCGCCCGCGCCATGCAGGGTGGCCGAGAGCGTGGGGTCTGCCGGGCTGCCGCCGAGCTGAAGCGTGCCGTCGACCGTGCCCCCGGTCCCCGCCAGGCCGACCCGGGCCAGGTCGAGCACGGCGATCAGCGTGCCGTTGCGCACGTCGGCCAGGCTCGGCGCCGCGAGCACCAGCGGCCCGTGGACGAGGCCTTGGAGGTGGGGACCGGGTAGGGTCATGGCCGACAGGTCGGCGCGGACCTGGAGCGCGGCGCGCACTCCCTGACCGAGCGTGGCGGATCCCGTAAGGCTCGCGCCGGGCACCGTGAGTTCCAAGGAGGAAACGCGCGCCTGCAGGTTGCGGTCGCCTCCGCCCGCCAGCTCGGCGTGGAGACTCACGCTGGCGCCCTCCAGCCGCGGGTCGAACGGGGCGAGCGGGACGTGGTCGAGGGACACGTTCCCTCCCCAGGCGCCGCCCTGGTAGGTGGCCTTGAGGGCCACGGCCGTCCCGCCGAGGGTCAGCGAGCCCTGCGTGCCCTGGAGCCGAAGGGCTCCTCGGGCCTGCACGGCGCCTTGCAGGGCGACGGCACCGTCGAGCGACGGCTGTGCCCAGCTTCCGGAGAGCGAGGGATGCCCGGTCAGGCGGAGCTCACCCGAGGTGGGTGTGGAGACGAGTTGCGTCAGGGGCACGTCGAACGTGACCGTGCCCTGGAGGTCACGGTGTTGCCAGGGATCGGAGGAGACCTGCGCTGTGGCGTGCAGCCAGGGCCGATCGGCGGGTCCGGCCGTCGCCGTAGCCGACAACGCTCCATGGCCGCTGAGCGTGGCTGCGAGCTCGCCGGGCAGGCCGACCAGGCGACCAGGCGTCCGGATCGAAGCGCCGCCCGAGAAGCCGCCGTCCTGTCGCCATGTCAGGCCCGTGGCAAGGAGTTCGACCGGGGTCGCCAGTGCGCGGATCTGCGTGTCGCCATCGGCTCGGACATGGTCGAGCGTGGCGTCTCGCAGCCCGGCTGTGATGGTGAGTTGCCCGGTCTTCAGGGTGAGGTCCAGCCGGCGCGGGGGGCCGGCCGCCCGGATTTCCGTGGCAAGCTTCCAGGCCGGCGCCTCCAGGGTGCCCGCGAGACCCGCGTCCGGATAGGCCGCGCCGGAGAGCGCCAGCGTCCATGGAGTGGGCCCCATCGAGCTGTTCACCTGCAGGCTGTGGACCCGGACCGCGCCCTGAGCCAGGCGGATCTCCGTGGCCAGGCTTCCCGTGAGGCCGCTGCCCAACGCTCGGAGACTGCCGACGGGCGCGTTGGCTCGGAGAGTGAGGTCCGTCGTTCCGTTGCTACGTGTGACACCTGCGTCGAGCGATGCGCCGCCGAGCTGGGCCTGCAGCGCTCCACTCCCTGCGGCAGGGTTGGCGTGCGCGTGGACGGTCATGGGCGCGCCGTCCGCGCTCCCCGACAGGTCGAGGCGCGGCGCGCGGCCGGTGTCGAGCGTGCCGCCGAGCTGCACCGAACCGTCCGGTCCCTGCACGTCCAGGCGCAAGGGCGCGCCGGACGCGCCCGTGGCGCGGAGTGCGACCGGACCGTAGCTCGCGCTGAGGTCGATGCCGCCCGCGGCGCTGGCGTGCCCCGCCAACGTCACCTTCCGGCCGGCCAGCGTCCCGTCGGCCTGGACGCGCGTGGCGAGCGTAAGCGGTGCCGTCGCGACCGTGAGCTCGCCGGTGGCCTTGACGTCGAGCGGCACGCCGAGGAGCGCGCCGATCCGCGTGAGGTCCACCGACGCCAGGTCCGCGGACACGCTCAGGTCCCCGGCCCTGCCCTGGAGCGTAGCGATCGCCAGTGGAGCTGCGCTCGGGGCAGCCGGCGAGGCGAGCAGCCTGGCGGTTCCCGCATAGCCCGCGCCCTGGCCGTCGACGACTGCGTGTACCGGGAGGGTGGCGGTTCCAACGGCCAGCGCGCTGCCCAGGGCGGCCCGCCAGCTTCCGTCGAGCGCGACGTGACCGGTCACCCTGGCGTCGGCTGCGAGGAGGCGCGAGGCTGCACCGAGGTGCGGCCCGAGGGCCGACGCAGCGACCGTCAGGTCTGCATCCAGTCCGTTTGGGACGTTGCCCGCAAGGGTGCCGTGGACCGCTCCACCGCTGAGCCTGGCGGAGAACGTCGGCCGGGGGAGGGAACCGCCGACGTCCAACGAGAGGCTCTCGTCGGCACCGAGGACCCGCAGGGGTAGCGCGAGGGAGCCCTGTATCTCGCCCACGCTACCGTTCAGCGTGAGTCCGTCGCCGCGTACGGCTAGCTTGCCGGAGCGCGGCGACCAGGTGATCGAGGCCCGTCGAGCCGGCACGCCGATCCAGGGAGCCGCATCGACCGCAGATGTCGTCAGCGCAGCGGTGACCCGAAGATCGCTCCAGGTGCCGTCGGTGGTGGCGTCCAGGCGCACCGCGCCCCCGTAGGCCTGCACCACCGCCTGCAGCCGGGGGTCGGGCAGGAGGGGGCCGGAGACCTCGGCCAGGAGCGGACCGTCGGTGACCTCGAGCTTCCCGGTGAGACCCCCGCCCTGGCCCGTCAGGTCGGCCGAGAGGCGCGCCGGCGTCGTGGCACGTGCGTGCAAGGCGCCTGTCCAGGCTCCGCCTTCGTGACTGAGCGCCCCGTCGAGCACAGCGTCGGTCGGAAGGGATGCCAGAAGGGGTCGGAGGGCAGCGCCGTCGGCCGTGAGCGACGCGCTTCCGGGGGACGCGTGGAAGCTGAGCCCGCCGCCCTGGGCGCCGATGCGGTAGTCGCCGGCTGCGCCCGAGAGCGTCGCGTCGATGGCCGACGCTCCCGCTTGCCAGTGGGCATCGACGCGGTAACTGGAGCGTCCGGTGAGGCTCGCCTCGCCGTTCAAGGTGATCGTCCCGGCGGGTTCCAGGAAGGCCGGGAGCGGGCCAGCGGCAACGGCAGCCGGCAACTTCCCCTCGACCTTCAACGAGCCGGGGGTGCCCGTCGCGTCGAGGAGGGCGGCACCGTCAGCGGTGCGGAGGTGGGCGGCGACCGGGAGGGCCCCCAGGCCGGCGCCGAGGCCGACCTGAGGCGCACCGGTGACCTCGTCGCGGGGACCGCTGCCGGCCGTGGCGAGCTCGGCGACCAGCGCCTGCCCTCCGTAGAGGAGCGGGAGGCGCACGTCGCCCGACAACCGGTCGCCACGCAGGTGAACGTGGCCGCCGTCCCCCAGCGCCAGATCCATCACGAGCGGCGAGAGGGTGCCGTGGACGCTCCAGGGCAGGGGGCCCAGCTCGACGCCGGCGACCAGGGAGCGGGCGGGCATGGTGCCGGAACCGTGCACGCCCTGGCCGCCGATCGTGAGGGGGCCGAGGGGGCCCGCCTGCGCGGTCAGGGCCAGTTGGGGGAGGAGGGTGCCGTCCGCCTGCAACGGAACGCCCGCCCCGGTCGAGCGCAGCGACGCCTCGAGACGGGCGCCGGCGCCCGTCAGCGTCAAGCGGCCCTCGATCGGGGCGGTGACGTCGACGCTGGCGCTCCCTCGATAGCGCACGTTTCCAGCGACTCGTTCGGCGTGCAGGTCGGCCTCGAGCCTGCCTGCGAGGGGGAGCGTCAGGGCCGTGGCGATCGGATCCAAGGGCAGCGCGCCGGTCGCGCTCCAGCCCTGCGCCGTGAACACGGCGTCGAGGCGCTGGGGCTCCTGCCCGGCGGCGACCTCGAGTCGCGCTCCGCCCGCTGGCCAGGCGAGCGCGGCGGTCACCGGAAGGTCTCCCAGGGCGCCACTCAGTGACGCGCGCAGCGCGCCAAGATCGGCCTCGCCCGAGAGTTGCAAGTCCCGGGAGAGCGCGATCGGTCCGAAGCGGCTTCCCGACGGTGCTGCCACGTCGACCGCGAGCGTGCCGCCTTGAGGGCGGACCCGCAGCGTCGCGGCCCCACTCCGCACGGTGAGATCGGGGCGCAGCGCTTCCAGGGCGCCGGTGGCGCGGTTCGGCGTAGGAGCAGCGGTGCCGGTGGGGACACGCGCGAGCGGCATGGTGAGCGTGCCGTCGGCGGTGAGTTGGACTCCGGCCGCCGTCATCGCGAGCTGGGCCAGCGTCGCCCGGATCTCGCCCCCGCCGAGCGCGATGCGGACCTTCCCGTCCGCGGACGACGCTTCGAGGCGCGTGCTCGGGGTGGAGCCGGGTCCGACCGTGAAGGGCCCCGGTCGAAGCGCGAGTGGCCCCGCTTCGACGGTGCCAACGTGCAACGTTCCCGCCGGGTGGACCCCGGTGGCGTCAACGGCCAGCGTGCCGTCGACGACGGCGAGCTGCGCCGTGACGGGGCCCCGGAGCGCCGTCGGCGCCAGGGTCACGGCGAGCGTGCCGACCAACGGTGCCAGGTCGAGGCCGCCCGACACGGTGAGTGGCCCCAGCGTTCCCGAGATGCCCGTGAGCCGCGTGCCCTCCAGAACCGCATGGACCTGACCGCTCAGGTCCGCGTCGAGGCTCGCGCCGTTCATGCCCGCGGTGACGGCGCTCGATCCGCCAAGGGTGAGCGTGAGCGGCAGGGCGGTCACGGGTCCATCCGCTCGCAGGCCGGCGTCGACGGGGGACGTCAAGCCGGCCAGCGTGAGGCCGTGGGCGCGCAGCTCACCGCTGACCGTCCCGTTGGCCAGAGCGAGGGCACCCTCGAGCCGGGCGCCGAGGTCGTCGCTCCCCTGCAGCACACCCTGCCAGCCGTCACGGTTGAGGCCGGCATCGAGCGACAGGGTGGCGTGCCGGTCCGGCAGGGTGGCGTGGTCGGTGAGGTGGAGGTTGCCGCCGGCGCCCTGGGCTGTGAGCTGGAGCTGCAGCTGCCCGTCCAGGCGCTGGCCCGGCAGGGGCGCCATGTTCTGTGCCTTGGCGTCGACACGCGTGCCGTTCGGGCCGGACGCCACGGTCACGACGGCGGTGCCCCCGGCGACGTCGCCGGTGGCCTGGACCGTCACGCCCCTCCGGGTGTCGTACGTGTAATCGGACGCCAGGGCCGTCAGGGACATGCCAGCGAGGCTCCCGCTGCCCCGAGCCTTGCCGCTCACGTGTACCTCGGTCCAGCCCGAGACGTCGAGGGTGGTGGTCGCCGTTCCCGTCAGCGCGAGCCGGTCGGCTGGAGGGAGGCTGCCCCGGCCGAGCCAGGCCGCCGCGGCGACGAGCTGGGGCGCCGCCGTGCCGTGCGCCTCCCAGTGGCGAGCCGCGATGTTCACGGTCCCCTCGGCCTGGACGGACCCGCCCAGGGCGTCGCCCTGGACCTTCGCCGTGATGAGCGGATAGCGCAGCTGGACGTCGCCGTGGATGTTCGCCGGCGTCAGCCCGATGGCGGTCAGCGAGCCTCCCTGCAGCTTGAAGTCGCCGCGGACGCCGTCGGCTCCGACGTGCAGGGGACCGGACACGGTGCCGCCGCTCGCGCCGGGGAACCAGTGGCGTGCCAGGGTGATGTCGGCGCGCGTCACCTGGCCGTCGAAGCTGGGGCCGGTCAGGTCGAGCACCCCGCGCGCGTCTGCGCTACCGTCGGCCGTGCGGAGGTGGGCCTGCAGGTCCAGTGCGTTGCCGCGCTGCCGGATGCGGATGTCGCTCACCGCTCCGCTGGGGATGGTGTAGGGCACCTGTTGGACGGTGACGGATGCGTCGCTGACCTTGAGCTCCTGGAGCACCGGGGTGACCGGGAAGCCCGCTCCGCCGCCGGATCGCGCCAGCTGGGTGACGTCCACCGACCCCCGTACTCCCTTCAGCGTCACCGTGAGGGGGAGCTCGCCGGTGAGCAACGACGGTAGGAAGTAGCCGACGTCGAGCGCCGCGACGCGCACGTCGACTCCGGGTGCGCGCACGCTGACTTCGTCGAGGTGAACCCCCGTCCACGGATTCCCGGTCGCGCTCCCGTAGTCGAGCGCGATCCCCGAGGCCTGCAGTGCGCTCTGCACCCGGCCGAGGAGCCAGGCACGTCCGGGAGGCGTCTGCGGGATGATCGCCGCAAGGGCGATCACCGCCGCTAACGCCAGCAGGGTGACGAGGGTTCGTCGTCGCATGGGATGCTCGCGGTCACGTGGGTCATCGGGCGGTGGGAACAGCGGGCGGTGAGGGCAGCCGGGCGCCGTGGGCTCACGGCGGGTTCCCGAGGCGCAAGAAATGCCGGTTCCGACGGCGCCCCCGCGTCGTTATCGTAGCATCCGGCAATGAGAAATTGCGGTACCATGACGCCCGATATGACCGCTTCTGACAGGGCACGCCTCACCGCGCTGGTGCGTGGACGGGTGCAGGGCGTGGGCTTCCGCGCCTTCGTCCGGCGCCAGGCCCTCGACCTCAAGATCTCCGGCTACGTCGAGAACCTTCCGGACGGGCGGGTCGAGGTCGTGGCGGAGGGCGAGCGCTCGGAGCTCGAGCATCTGCTGGTCAAGCTGCGGGTAGGACCCTCCCACGCCGAGGTGGCGGACATCGACATCACCTGGGGGGACGGCGGAGCGATGCGCCGCGGGTTCTTCATCTATGGCTAGCACTTCCATGTCCACGCCCGTCCCGGCGAACGTGCCCCGCGCCCTGGACGGGGAGGCGCTGGCCACGGTGCCCGGCGTACTGGGCGCCATCGCGCGCGAGCGAGCGGGAGACTACGCCGGCGCGCGCATGCCTGCGCGCCTCGAGCGGGCACCGGGGCGTCCGTCGCTGGCGGGCGCCCTACGCGCGCCCGGCCTCGGGGTCATCGCCGAAGTGAAGCGCGCCAGCCCGTCGCGTGGCGTCCTGGCGGACCACGATCCGGTCGATCTCGCGCGGACCTACGCCGGTGCAGGAGCCGCCGCTATCAGCGTGCTGACCGAGCACCGGCACTTCGGGGGGCGGCTCGAGCACCTGCGGGCGGTCGCCGACGTCGTCGAGCTGCCCCTGCTCCGCAAGGACTTCGTGGTGCATCCGCTACAGCTCGTCGAGGCGCGGTCCTCCGGTGGCAGCGCCGTGCTGCTCATCGCCGCGGTGCTGGGGCCGGAGCTGGCCGCCTACCTGGCGTTCGCGTCGGCGCTCGGTCTGGAGAGTCTGGTGGAGGTGCACGACGGCGACGAACTCGAACGCGCGCGCTTCGCCGGCGCCCGCATCCTGGGCGTGAACAACCGCGACCTGCGGACCCTGGAGATCGACCTGGAGCTGGCGCCGCGGCTGATCGCGCGCGCGCGCCAGGACGGCTTCGACGGCCTGTGCGTGGCCGAGTCGGGCTACGGGTCGCGCGAGGAGCTCGAGGCGGTGCGCAACCTCGCGGACGGCGTGCTGATCGGGAGCAGCCTGGCGGCGAGCCGGGATCCCGCGGCTGCGCTCGCTGCGCTGCTGGTCGAGGAGGGCGAAGGTTCCTTGCTTCCTGGTCCGGACGGAGGGCAAAGACGATGATCGACGTCGAGCATCCCATCGTGATCACGGGCGCCAGCAGCGGCATCGGCCGGGCGCTGGCCGTCGAGCTCGCCTCCCTTGGCGCCGCCCTGGTGCTGCAGGGGCGCGACCAGGGCCGGCTCGACGAGGTCCAGCGGGCCGTGGCCCACGCCGGCGGGCAGGGTGAGACCCGTGCGCTGGACCTCACCGACGATGCTGACGTCGACGCCTGGACGGCCTCGCTCGTGGGCCGCGGTGTGGCGGCGCTCGTGCACTCGGCCGGGATGATCCGGCTCGGTACCGTGGCCGAGACCGACGTGGACGTGTTGGACGCTCATCACCGGGTCAACGTACGCGCGCCCTACCGGCTCACCCGTGCCCTGCTGCCGGAGCTGGAGGCGGCCGCGGGCCAGGTCGTGTTCGTGAACTCGGGGGCCGGCCTGCAGGCCCGCGCGCGATGGAGCGCGTACGCCGCGAGCAAGTTCGCCCTGCGGGCGCTCGCCGACAGCCTGCGACAGGAGGTCGCAGAGCGCGGGATCCGGGTGACGACCGTGTATCCGGGGCGCACCGCCACTCCGATGCAGCGCGACGTGCACCGTCAGGAGGGCCGTGCGTACGATCCGCACGCGTTCGTCCGGCCCGAGGACGTGGCTTCGCAGGTGGCGGCGCTGCTGGCGTTGGACCCGCCCAGCGCCGTGACGGAGCTGACCATCCGCCCCGCTTGACGACCGGAGAATGCCGCGTTGGCGCACGACAGGCGCGCAAGAACCGCGACTCCAGCGCACCGGGGCCGGGGCTATACTCGGTGCCATGGCTTCGAATCCGAGCAGGGAGCACGTCTACCAGCACCGCTTCGACAACGGACTGTGGCTGTTGTTCGAACCGATGCCGTGGTTGCCTACGCTGAGCACGACACTGATGGTCCCGTTCGGCTCCGCCACGGACCCCGACGGGCTCGAGGGCAGCGCCTCGGTGTTGCACGACTGGATCCAGCGGGGGGCGGGCGCCCTCGACTCCCGCGCGCACTCCGACGCGCTGGAGGGGCTGGGCGTGCGGCGCGGGGGTGGAGCAGGACGCGAGATGGCGAGCCTGTCGGCTTCCTTCCTGGCGGCCGAGCTCCCCGACGTTCTGCCACTCATCGCATCGATGGCAGCCGAGCCGCGGCTCGAGGAGGCCGAGTTCGCTCCGGCGCGTGAGCTCGCCCAGCAGGAGTTGCAGTCGCTCGCCGACAATCCCACGCAGCGCCTGTTCAACGAGCTGATGGGGCGGTTCCTGGAGGACGGCCCGGGCCGCAGTCCCTTCGGCAGCGAAGCGGGGTTGGCGGCGCTGACGAGCGCGTCGGTACGCAAGGACGCTGCGCGGCGCCTGGGGCCGGGTGGCGCCATCCTGGCGCTGGCCGGGGGTGCGGACTGGGAGGCGGTGAAGGACGGCGCGGAGCGGGCCTTCGGCGCCTGGTCGGGGGAGACGGTGTCCCTGGCCGGTCCGGTCCTGCGCGCGCCCGGTCGCGCCCACGTGCAGGCGGACTCCGCCCAGACGCAGATCGGGCTGGCGTTCCCGGCGCCGGCGCCGTCGGATCCCGATGTCTACGCCTACGACCTCGCGTTGCATGTGTTGAGCGGCAGCATGGGGGCCCGGCTCTTCACCGAGGTCCGGGAGAAGCGTGGGCTGGTCTACAGCGTGGGCGCCTCCTACCGGGCGCTCCACGGTTTCGGCTACACCCTCGGCTACGCCGGCACCACGCCGGAGCGTGCCGACGAAACGCTGCGCGTGGTGCTGGCCGAGCTCGCGAGACTGTCCGACGGTGTGGAGGCCGACGAGCTCGAGCGCGCGCGCACCGGCACCCTGTCCTCGGTGGTGATGCAGGGCGAGTCGAGCGCCGCGCGCGCCTCGCGCCTCGCCTCCGACGCCGTGCTGCAGGGCCGCGCCCGCACGCTCGAAGAGATCCGCAACGAGGTGGAGAAGGTGGACCTGAAGCGCATCAACGACTACCTGGCCGAGCACCCCTTCCCCGATCCGACGGTGGTCACGCTCGGCCCGAAGGCGCTGGCCAGGGAGGAGGCGGCGTGAGCGCTCCCGCCGCCGAAGGTCTCCGGTTCGACCGGATGGTGCTCGACAACGGCCTCACCGTCGTCGGCGAGTTCAACCCCTACGCCGCGACGGTAGCCGCCGGCTATTTCGTGCGTACCGGGGCCCGCGACGAGACGCCCGAGGTCGCCGGGGTGTCGCACTTCCTCGAGCACATGATGTTCAAGGGCACGGACCGGCGCAGCGCGGCCGACATCAACCGCAGCTTCGACGAGCTGGGAGCGCAATACAACGCCTTCACGAGCGAGGAGCGCACCGTCTACTACGGGGCCCTGCTCCCCGACCGGCTTCCCAAGCTCCTCGACCTGCTGAGCGACATGATGCGGCCCGCGCTTCGCGCCGAGGATTTCGAGGTCGAGAAGAACGTCATCCTCGAGGAGATCGCCATGTACGAGGATCGGCCTCACTTCCGCGTCTTCGAGCTCGGCGGGCAGCACTTCTGGCACGGTCACCCGCTGGGCAACAGCGTGCTCGGGGGGCAGGCATCGATCCGCGCGCTGAAGCGCGAGCAGATGCTCGCGTACTTCGGCCGGCGCTACGCGCCATCCAACCTCACGCTGGCGGTCGCGGGCGCCTACGACTGGGAAGCGCTCACGTCGCAGGTCGGCGCGTTGACCTCCGGCTGGGAGCCGTACGACGTGACGCGGGAGTTCCCGACGCCCGACCCCGCACGCGGGGATGCGGGGACCGAGGACCCCAAGCTGGAGCGCGTCCACGCCGCCCTGTTCGCCCCGGGGCTGGCTGCCGACGACGACCGCCGCTACGCCGCCGCGGTCCTGGCCAACGTTCTGGGTGATGACAGCGGCTCGCGACTGTTCTGGAGCCTGGTGGACCGTGGTCTGGCCGACAGCGCCAGCCTTGGGCACGAAGCATCGGACGGCACGGGCGCCTACGTGGGCTATGTGAACGCGGCCCCGGAGCGGGCGGCCGAGGTGCTCGACACGTTCCGGCGTGTCGTGGTGGGCGCGCAGGACGAACCGCTCGAACCGGCGGAGTGGCGCCGGGCGCAGCGCAAGCTGGCGACCGGCCTCACGCTGCGCGCCGAGACGCCGCTCGGCCGTCTCGTCTCGCTGGGCGTGGGCCACCAGACGCTGGGCCGCTACCAGAGCGTGCAGGAGGTCGTCGACGCCGTGATGAGCAGCTCCGTGGAGCAGGGCAGAGCGCTGCTGAATGAGCGTCCGTTCGATCGTCTGTACGTGCACACCCTGGGTCCGGGCGCGGTTCCCGGTGGTGAGCGGTCGTAGACCATCTTCATGCGGCACCCAAGTAGACTGGGGGGCGTGCGAGCTCTCGTCGGCGTCCTCCTGATCCTGATCATGGCGGGAGGGGCGGCGTGTGCCGAGACCGCTCCCTTCGCCGCGCTCACCGTCACGCCCGACGGCCCCCAGCGCTACGACATCACCACCGGCGTGACCACGTTGCCCCAGGGCGGCACGGTGGTCGATCAGGACACCGGCGTCACGCTGCAGGCCGCGTCCATGCAGTACGTCGAGGGCGCGAGCATCGACGCCAAGGATGCCAGCGTGTCGGGGAGCTTCGGCCGGCTCACGGCGACCTCCATCCACATCGACGTCCCGGCCGGGACGCTGCGCGCCAGCGGCGACCTGCAACTCGTCCGCGACGGGCTGACGTTGCAGGCCGATGCGCTGCGTTTCGACGCCGGCCGCCAGGTGGTCGACTTCACCGGCCCCGTGACCGGGGCGTCGCCCGACTTCCGCGCCGACCGGGTGCTGCTCGACGCCAGGAGTGGCGACGTGCTGCTCCTCGGGCAGTACCGCTTCCGCCAGGGCGCACTGACGTTGACCTCGCCGACGGGCGGGGGACGGCTCGAGCTGCACTTCCACCAGATCGATGGCAAGCCCGTCTACGACGCCGCTACCGAGGCCTCGCCCGCGTTGCTGGCGCGCTTCTCCGCCGAGCTCCGCTGAGCGCCGTACCGGATGCGGCGCACCCGGTACCCCCTCGTTCTCCTGCTGCTGCTCGTTGCCGGCGCGGCGTCGGCGCAGTGCGAGCGGGGCCCCACCACGTCCGAGCTGTCGATCCGCGGCTTCGGGGCGGCATACTTCCAGCAGGTCCGCACCGACAGCGCCAACGACAGCGTCGAGTTCTACGGCGGCGTGTGCCTGACGGGGGAGGGGGTGGGATGGACGGTGCTGGCCGATCGGGTGACCATCCGGGGTCTGAGCGGCCAACTCGCGGTCAGCGCGCAGAGCCCGACCCTCCACCTGGAGGGCTGGACGCTGACGGCGTCCGATCTCCACGCCGATCGCCGCGAGCTCACGATGAACGTCGTCCAGGTCGAAGGGAAGGACGTGGGCGGTACCGCCTCGAAGGTGACGGTCGATCTGCAGCAGGGCACGATGCAGCTCGATCAGGCGGCACTGCGGGGCCCCACCTTCTCGGTTCGCGGCACGCGCGCCACGGTCACCTCGGACACCGTCACGCTCGACCAGCCCCTGATCACCACCTGCACCTGCGCCGGACCTCCCCTGTACGACGTGCGGGGGAGGTCCGCGCGGCTCGACTTGCGGAGTCAGAGCGTGGTGCTGCAGGATGGCCGTCTGAACGCGGGCCCCGTGACGCTACCGCTCAGCGCGTCGCTCACGCTCTCCGAGAAGACGCTCAAGGATCTGAGCGTCCCCGTGAAGGTGAGTTACGTTCCGAGCGACGCCGCAGCCGGTGTCACCGGGACCGGGCTCGGGGTCACCGTGGGCCCGGTGGGCTTGGGGCCGGGGGTGCGCGCCGACGTGGGTGTGACCGGTCTGGACGCTGCATATCCGCTCTCCGGCGTCGCCCTGATGACGGGGAAGGCGGCCGGCGACGCCTTCAGCTTCGGCAAGGCCCCGGGCGGCCTGCGCTTCGAGATGACCAGCGATCACCCCCTGCTGCCGTGGCTCGACGCCGGATTCGACACCCGCGTGCTCGAGCCGGGGAACCACGACACCCTCCGCGAGGGTGTGCTCCACCTGCGCGCCCACACGCCGCTACCTTCGCTCCACGGCGTCGCCGCACTGCAACTGATCGCGGCCGGCTCGTCGCAGGCGCCCGGCGCCGGCCCCGTCGCCGGCGCGCGCCTCGGTGCCACGGGCTCGCTTCGGGTGGCCACGGCGCCGGCGCCGTGGGGCCGGGTGACATTCCGGACCGTCCTCAGCGGGAGCCTGTACCCCGACCAGCGAGCGTCGCAATGGGGAGTCGAGCTGCAACCGGGGTACGGCGTGCGTGTGGGGCCCGCACAGATCGACATCGGTTACCTGGCGCGCTTCACCGACAGCGGATCACCCTTCACGACCACGCTCGACCGGCTGGAGCCGGTGCAGCGCCCCAGCCTGAACGTCAGCGTCAAGGGTGCCTGGGACCCCGGCTGGAGCGCGTCGGCGACCCTCGCGGCGAGCTACGATCTCGTGGCCGCGCCATCGGTCGACACGGGGCCCAACCGGCTCCAGGTGAGCGTGTCCGTGGTGCGCCAGCTCGGGGCGTGGCGCGTGAGCACCGGCCTCGACGGCGCGCTTCAGGGCGTGCTCGCGCCCAACGGCGAACGCGACGGCTATCTGCAGGGCAGCGTGAGCGTGGCCGACGGAGGTCTGGACTTCGGCGCGCGCGCCCGCTACACCTGGGCGCCCGACCCCGTCGGTCTCGATCGCCTGGAGCTGAGTGCGGCCGTGCCGATCGAGCTCCCCGGCGTCGAGCTCAAGCCCTACCTGGCGCTGAACTTCGCGCCGACCCTGACGGGCGGAGCCCTGCCCACCATCAGCGGGCACGGGCTCGACCTCACCTTCGTGACCTGCTGTGGTGCGCTACAACTCGGCTACCGCGATCAGGACGGGACCTGGAGTGTGTCCGTCTCGGTCGACCTGCAGCGTCGAGCGGTCGGCAGCGCCCAGGCGACCGGTTCCGGATGCGCTGGCCCGAGGGCCGGGCCTTCGACGCTCGCGGTCGCCGGGAGCGGAGGCGCGACCTGCGAGGCCGGGTCGGCGGCCGGGACCCCGCGCACGACCACCCCCGGGTCCACGAACGGGTCCACCACTGCGTCCACCACCGAGTCCACCACTGCGTCCGGCACGGGTATCATGGCCGGAGCCGCGGCCGGCACGCCCCCACCATGAAGCCGCTGTCTCGGAGGCGCAGGTGGTGACGGCGGGCGGCCAGCGCCCGAGCCGGGGCTCGAGGGACGCCACCTGACGTGACGAGGATCGACCGCTACCTGCTTCGCGAGAGCGTGCCGCCGCTGCTGTTCGGGCTGCTGCTCTACGCCGGTCTGGCCGTGATCAGCACCACCTTGCCACGGCTGCAGTGGGTGGTCGGCACGCCCATCCTGCGGCTGGCGGGCTGGCTGGCGCTGCAACTCCCTACGGCCATGGAGCAGACGCTGCCGATCGCGCTGGTGCTGGCCGTGCTGCTGGCGTTCGGGCGGCTCGGAACGGACAACGAGTTGCTGGCCATGCAGGCGGGAACGGTCTCGCTGCTGCGCACGAGCGCGGTGTTCATCGCGGCCGGCCTGGTGGCCGCGGGCGGCGCGCTGGCGCTCAACCAGTGGGTGCTGCCCACCACCAACGGGATGGTCGCCGAGCAGTACTGGCGGCTCACGGCGGGTTCGAGCGGGCTGTTCCGGCTGGCGGGCCAGAACGTCCCGGTCGGCGACTTCACGCTGCGGTTCCAGAACGCGAACAGGGCCGACGACACCATGCTCGGCGTTCGGGTCGAGCGCTGGAACGGCCAGAAGCTCACGCTACTGCGGGCCAGGAGCGCCACCTTCCGCGGCACCGACCTGGTGCTCAAGGGTTACGACCTCACCGTTCTCGACTTCTCTGCGCTCGACGCCGTGCAGGGCGATCCGAGGCAGGCACTGTCGCAGCTCGTGCGGGTGCTCAACCGTCCCAGCGACCCCGCCGCCACCCTCACCCTCACCACGTCGTTGACGGAGAAGGACCTCATCAGCCGCTTCAGCCGGGGGGGCTTCGAGGACAGCCGCTCCATCGCCGGCGCCTGGCGAGACGCGCACGACGCCAGCCTCTCGTATCACGACCGGCGTCAGGCGGCGGTGCTGTTCCAGCGCATGCTGGCCGAGCCCTTCGCCAACCTGACGCTGTTGCTGGTGGCCATCCCGCTGGCGCTGCTCTACGCCGGGAGCCGGGGGGTGGCGTTCGGCCTGTCGCTGGTGGTGACGCTGGTGTGGTACGTGCTGCTGACCTTCGGACAGCTGTTCTCGCAGACGGGAGCATTGCCCGTGTGGCTGGGCCCGTGGCTCGGTAACCTGGTGCTTGCGGCCGTCGGAGCCTTCCTGCTGACCCGGCGCGTGCGTCTGCGCTAGCGCGGCGCGGTTGCCGACGCGTGTCCGTCGGGCCCGGCGCGGGAAAAGCGTCCCCCTGGTGATAGACTGATACGCCTAATGGATGGGCTCCTGGCCAGCCTCGACGCCGCCACCGACTACCTCACGCCCGTGGACCGCGATCGCGTCTCGGAAGCCTTCCGGTTCGCCGACGAGGCCCATCGCGGCATGAAGCGGCGCTCGGGGGAGGCGTACATCACCCACCCCGTGGCGGTGACCGCCCTGTTGGCGGAGATGCACCTCGACGTCAACGCCCTGATGGCGGGTCTGCTCCACGACACCGTCGAGGACACCCCGGCCACCCTGGAGCAGATCGAGCAGCACTTCGGCGAGCCGGTGCGCCGCATCGTCGAGGGCGAGACCAAGATCAGCAAGCTCGCCGTGCGCGTCTACGAGGACGAGCAGTCGGAGAACTTGCGCCAGATGCTGCTCGCCATGGTGTCCGACGCGCGCATCATCCTGGTCAAGCTCGCCGACCGGCTGCACAACATGCGCACGCTGGCCAGCATGCCGCCGGCGAAACAGCAGCGCATCAGCAAGGAGACGCTCGAGATCTTCGCGCCGCTGGCGCACCGGCTGGGCATCAACCACATCAAGAACGAGCTCGAGGACCTGAGCTTCTACTACCTCGAGCCGGAACGCTACCGGCAGCTCGAGCGGCAGGTGCGCATGCGCCACGCCGAGCGCGAGGCGTACGTGCAGGAGTCGATCGAGTTGCTCGCCGAGCGCCTGAAGTGGGAGGGGCTCACCTCCGAGCTCTCGGGCCGCAGCAAGCACCTGTACAGCATCTACCGCAAGATGCAGCGCGACAACAAGAACCTCGACCAGATCTTCGACCTGATGGCCATCCGCGCCATCCTCGCGCCCGACAAGCCGATGCCGGGGATGGCGCCCGAGGACGCCGAGAAGGCCGTGTGCTACCGGGCGCTCGGCCTCGTGCACAGCCTGTGGACGCCGATCCCCGGGCGCTTCAAGGACTACGTGGCGGTCCCCAAGCCCAACGGCTACCAGTCGCTGCACACCACCGTCATCGGCCTGCTGGGGCAGCCCATCGAGGTGCAGATCCGCACCCACCGCATGCACGAGGTGGCCGAGTTCGGGGTCGCGGCGCACTGGGCCTACAAGCAGGGTATCGACGACACCGACGAGGTCAAGAAGCGCCTGGAATGGATGAAGCAGCTCCTCGAGGTCGACACCACCTCCGAGGACGCCGGCGCCTTCGTCGACGCGGTCAAGAACGACTACCTGGCCGAGCGCGTGCTGGTGTTCACGCCGGCGGGCGACGTGGTGAACCTGCCGCGTGGCAGCACCCCCATCGACTTCGCCTACCAGGTGCACACGCAGGTCGGCCACCGCTGCATCGGCGCGCGCGTCAACGGTGAGATCGTGCCGCTCGGCTACGAGCTGCAGACCGGCGACCGGGTCGAGATCCTGACCAACCGCAGCAGCCAGTACGGGCCCTCCAGCGGCTGGCTCAACACCGTCGTGACGCGGAGCGCCAAGCAGAAGATCCGCCACTACTTCCGGCAGCAGGAGCGGCAGGGCAACCTGGAGTCGGGCAAGCGGGCGCTGGAGCGCGCCCTGCGCCGCAGGCAACTGCCGCTGGGATCGCTCACCACCAAGGCGAAGCTCGAGAGCGCGGCGCGCAAGCTGCTCAATTCCGATTCCGCCGACGACCTCTACCTGGCGATCGAGAACCACCGCATGCCGGTGAAGCAGGTCGTCGAGACGCTGGCCCCCGACCAGGTCAAGGAGCGCAAGCCCTCGCAGCCCGCACCGGGGGAGCGGAAGAGCGTCAGCGGCGTCTACGTCGACGGCCTCGACGCGCCGGCCAAGCTCGCCCAGTGCTGCTCGCCGGTGCGCGGCGACGACGTCGTGGGCTACATCACGCGCGGCCGCGGCATCACGGTGCACCGCGTGGACTGCCCCAACGTCAAGCACCTGATGGTGACCGAGAGCGAGCGCTTCGTCAACGTGACCTGGGACGTGCCCTCGGGCGAGGTGTTCGCCGTCGATTTCGAGGTCGTCGCCGTCGACCGGCCGGGGTTGCTCAAGGACGTTCTCGACGTGATCGGCGGCATGAACAAGAGCGCCACGCGGGTGACGGCGGACGTGCAGAGCGCCTCGAAGGCCCGCATCCACTTCCGGGTCGACGTGAAGGACCAGAGCGAGATCGAGTTCATCAAGGACAACGTGGCGCGCATCACCGACGTGTCGCAGGTGTACCGGGCGAAGCCGGGGTTGAAGGCGTGAGGTGGCCCGCTGGATCGCAGCTTGGGGCGGGTAGACCGGTCTATATCTTGCGCGCCGATGCGTCGCTCACGGGCTCGGTCGCCGCGGTGCTACGGTAGGCGGCGATGTCCGAGAGCGTCAGCATCCTGTTCGTGTGCATGGGCAACATCTGCCGTTCGCCGATGGCGCACGGCGTCTTCCGGCGTCTCGTGGACGAGGCCGGCCTGGCCGACCGCGTCGTCCTCGACTCGGCCGGCACCATCGACTATCACGCAGGCGAGCCGCCCGACCGGCGGGCGATCGCGACGGCCGGCGGACGCGGCGTGGACATCGCCGACCTGCGGGCAAGGGCGGTGCGCGCCGAGGACTGCGCCCGCTTCGATCTGGTCCTAGCGATGGACCGCGGCAACTACAACCGCTTGCAGAAGCTCTGCAACGGGGCCGGGGATGTGCGCTTGTTCCTGGACTTCGCCCGCGGCCGGCGCGAGCAGGAGGTCCCCGATCCCTACAGTGGCGGACCCGAGGGGTTCGAGTACGTGCTGGACCTCATCGAGGCAGGGGCGGCGGGGCTGCTCGACGAGGTGAGGCGTCGACTGAAGGAAGCCGTGCCGTGATCTCGAGCCCCTTGGCTTCGGGCGCGCACGGCCGGTGAGCTCCCGCGCACCCGGCATCGTCCGTCGGCTCGAGCTGGTGCTGGGCAGTGCGGTGGAGGAGACGGCGCCGCTGGGTGGTGGACAGGTGGGGCGGGTGCTCCGTTGCCGGCTCGCGGACGGTCGCGAGGTGGTCGCCAAGACCTCGCCCGGTACTCCGCTGGACGTCGAGGCCTTCATGCTCCGCTACCTGGGAGAGCACACCGCGCTCCCCGTCCCGGCCGTGCTCCACGCCGAGCCCGACCTGCTCGTGTTGTCCTTCGTGCACGGGACATCGGCCGTTTCGGAGGCCGCGGAGCGGGATGCCGGGCGGATGCTCGCCTCCTTGCACGAGAAGTCCGCCGAACGCTTCGGCTTCGAGCGCGACACCCTGCATCGGACCGTTCGTGCTCGACAACACCTGGACCGCGTCGTGGCCGGAGTTCTACGCGCGCCGGCGGCTGCTGCCGATGGCGGCGATCGCGGCCGAGCGAGGCGCCCTGCCACCCGAGGACCGGCGGCGCGTCGAGCGCCTGGCCGGGGACCTGCCCGAGCGTTTCGAGGCCGCGCCGACGCCGTCGCTGATCCACGGCGACGTGTGGGGCGGCAACGTGCTCGCCCGGGGCGGACGCATCGAGGCGTTCCTCGACCCCGCCCTCTACTTCGCCGACGCCGAGGTCGAGCTGGCGTTCATCGACCTGTTCCACACCTTCGGGAGCGCGTTCTACGAGGCGTACGAGGCTCGGCGGCCGATCGATGCGGGGTACCGGCGCTGGCGGCGGGACCTGTACCAGGTGTTCCCGTTGCTGGTGCACGTGGCGTTGTTCGGGGGTGCGTACGTCGGCGGCCTGCGCGAGCGGTTGCGGCGTCTGGGGGTCTGACATGCCACCGGGACCGTGTTCGTGCGTCGCTCAGGTCGTCTGAAGATGTGAGATGCCATCGACGGTCGCGGGATTCGGGCGACAAGTTCGCGCGACAAGAGTGCCCCGCCGGTGGCCAACGGCACCTGACGATCACCCCTTAAGGCTGCTTCTTCCGACCTGACCTGATTCGGGGGTCGCCACCGCGTTGGGCCGGCGGGGCGTTTGCGAGCCTACCATGCGGCGGAGTGCGCGGGCTAGTCAGCGTGCGACTGCATGTCCGCGCCGGAGTCGTCACCCGCTGACTTCGCGAATGTTGAGCGGCCCCCGGCATTGTGGGAAATTTGTAAGAGTGCCGTAAGTCGCCGGTGCTACTCTTGATGGCGACGCGGGAATGCCCCGTGTTGGACTACCTGCGGGGACGTGAGTTCATCCTTATTCCTCATCCTCCCTGCGACCGAAAGGAGCGCAACATGCGCACAAGACGTACTCAGGGCTTCACCCTGATCGAGCTGCTGATCGTGATCGCGATCATCGGCATCCTCGCGGCGGTGCTCATCCCGAACCTGCTGCGGGCGCGGGAGGTGGCCGTCGACCGCGCCGGCGCAGGCGTACGTGCACAACGTGTACACGGCGGCGCAGGCGTACATGTCGGAGAACCGTTCATAGCGTAGCATGGTGCACGCTCATGAGCCCCGTTCCCGCGGAGCCTGCTGTCTGTGAGACGTTCATCACACTCGTTCCAGAGAAGTCCTACAAGAAGGCGAAGTAAGGATTTTGTAATGGACGTGTCATAGCGTTGACGTTAGTGTTCTCATGGAAAGGAGGTGCCAGCTATGGCGCGACGGCAGGGCTTCACGCTGATCGAGCTGTTGATCGTCATCGCGATCATCGGTATCCTCGCTGCCGTGCTCATCCCGCAGCTCTTCCGGGCGCGCGAGGTCGCACAGTATCGTGCCGCCCAAGCGCACACGATCAACGTGTACACCGCGGACATGAGCTACCTGTCCGAAGACCCTACGCACAGTGCAGTATTGGGTCCCTGTACGTCCGGTTTCACCGCCGGGGCCTACGTTGTGCAAGACCCAAAGAATCCAAGGATCGCGTCCTGCAACGTCGATGTGAATTCCGACGGTCTGCCCGAGGTCATGACCACCATGACCGACGGCCGGGTCGTGAGCTACCCGTGACCCGGTAAGAGTTCAGGGCCAAGCGGCAGTGTGGCAAATCTGTAAGAGTTCCGTAAGTCGGCAGCGCTAAATTGGTCATACGTGAACATGAAGTTCACGACAGCACTACGCAGAGAGCCTAGGGACGTCATCTCTCATATCATCCCGGTTCTCAGAAAGGAAGTTGAGTCATGAGGAGCCGTAGACGCGGGAATCAGGGCTTCACCCTGATCGAACTCTTGATCGTCATCGCGATCATCGGGATTCTGGCTGCTGTGCTCATCCCGAACCTGCTGCGCGCGCGCAAGGTTGCTTCTACGCGGGCGGCGGAGTCGTACGCGCACAATGTTTACACGGCAGCGGAGGCTTACTTGGCCGAGCACGTGGGCGCAACGGCTACTGACGTTGCTGCAACTGACTGCCAGGTTAGCTACGACGCGGCCGGCGCAGGCGAGTACACGGCTAGCGGTGGAAGCAGTCAATTGCTTCAGGACTGCGCCGTGACCGGCACTGGTGGCGATGTCCAGGTTACGTGGCACTACGGTCCGGGTACCACGAAGGACGGGGATCCAGGTACTCTTCCGTAATTGACGTGAGCATCTTTCACCGATTCCCGGGTGAAGATGCCGACGCCCTCCCGTCAGGTACTGACGGGAGGGCGTCGTTTCTTGCATATGCAATGAGAGTCGCCGGAACCCTGGGCATGTTCGTGGTGGTGGGTGCCGTCTGGATGCGGCCCGCATTCATGTGGGACGTGCCACCACTCTGGGCGCTCGTCGTCGCTCTTCTTGTGTTGGCGGTGGGGTGGCGGCGCGTGCCCCTGTCGGTCACCGCATGGTGGCTCCTCGGCCTGGCCACACTAGCGTACGGCTTGACCCCCGGAGCGACCCTGGTCGCAGCATTGTGGACGCTGGCATACCTGGCCGCATGGGCGGTCGCTTGGCGTGCCGGCTTGATCGTTGCCCTGCTTTGGGTCTTATTGCAGGGCGTTTGGTCGGGCCTAAGCCTTCAGTTGTTCGGCATGGCGCAGTACTTCTCTGGCTCGATCGGCTACCTCACGGGCGCTGTCGCGCTGGCGTTGCTCCCCTGGGCTTTCCAGAGGGGGACGACGTCAAGCTCGCTCCCTGGTCGAGTTTGGGGCTGGCTGGTCTCGGCCATCGCAGCCTACGCGGCGCTGTCGTCGGGCTCGCGGGCGGTTTACCTGGCGTTCGCGGTCGTGGCGCTTGCGATGATCATACGGACGCTGCTCCAGGGTCGCATGGTCGGCAGGACCGCGCTCACCGTCGCGGTCGTGGCGCTCGCGGTCGGCGGGGCGAACGTGGCGGTGCCTGGCCGCCCGATCACCACTGCGCTGGGACTCAAGGCCAGGGCGTCGGTGGCCGCGCTATCGGCACAAGGACCCGAGCCCGGGACGGGTGCTGCAGTCGCGGATCATTCGGTGTCCTCCCCCGGTCCCCGCAGAGACGAGAACGCCATCGCCTCACGTTTGAAGATGTGGGATCAGACTCTCCGGATCGGGCTGACGCACCCCTTCGGTACCGGGCTCGGTTCGTTCCGAGGCACCATAGCAGGCTTCCAACGGTACCCGTCCGTGAACTTCGCGAGCGCTCACAACGTTCTCCTAGAGGTCTTCGCTACCGAGGGCTGGCCAGGGCTGCTGTTGATGGGATTCATCCTGGTAGCCAGCCTGCGGCGGGGCTGGCGCGATCCCGGACGGTGGCCTTTCGCCCTCGGGGCGGCGGGACTGTGGCTCACCATGTGCTTCGACATCACGTGGAGCATGCCGGTGATACCTCTGTTGGGATTCTGGGGGCTCTCGGTCGCGCATGGTGGTCGGTCGCGTGCTGCCAACGACGTAACTCGTAACGCCAGGATGTACCGCCGCACGGCTCCGATCGTGGCCGGGGTGGCGGGGTGGCGGCGGTGGCGCTGATCGCGACTTGGTACGTGCCGTGCCCGGGCAGCACGTGCACACTGACGCGGCACCTCGGCTTCCGTTCAGAGATTACGAAGCTCGCTCGTCACGTGCCCGAGAACGAGCGGGCCGCGTTGCTCGTCCGCCTCGAGGCGCTGTATCCGAAGAGCGCATGGGTCTGGTACCTGGTCCGAGACTCGGCCTCGACCTCCGCAGCCAAGGTGGCTGCTGACCAGGCCATCGTGCGGCGCTTTCCGCTGGCGTCACCGGCAGTCTACCTTGAGTTGGCCAGGCTCGAGCTGGAGCGTGGCAACAGGGCTGCAGCGCGCGACACTCTAGAGCACGGACTGGCGGTCTTCCCCCCGGCCCTCTCACCGGCTGGTGTGCCTCTGGTATCGAGGAGCCAGGAGTACTCCACTTGGGTGACGGACGCTCAGGCGCTGCTAGCGAGCCTTTCGGACTGAGGTCGAATGTGGGCCGCGGTTAGAAGGCGCCGTGCTGCCGCATCACGGACAGCGGGGTACGCGCCAGGATGACGAGATCGAGCCACAGGCTCCAATTGCGCACATAGTAGGTGTCGAGCCGGACGCGCTGCGGGTAGTCCAGGAGACTCCGGCCGGACACCTGCCACAGACCCGTCAGGCCGGGAAGCACCGAGGTGTAGAGGTGCCGGTGCATGCCGTAGAGGTGGAGCTCGGAGCGGGTGATCGCCCGTGGCCCGACCAGACTCATCTGGCCCCTTAGGATGTTCACGAGCTGGGGAAGCTCGTCGAGGGACGTCCGACGTAGCCACTTGCCGACCCGCGTTACACGTGGATCGTTCGCGAGCTTGCGGGCCCGCTCCCACTCGGCAGCGCGTTCCGGGTCCACAGCCAGGACGTCATGGAGGCGACGATCGGCATCAAGGTACATGGTGCGGAACTTCAGGATGCGGAACGGTCTGCCGTGCCTGCCGATGCGCGTCTGGGTGTAGAAGACGTCGCCTGGACTGTCGAGCCGGATCGCGGCTGCGATCAGGCCGAGTGCGACGACGGCGAAGGGCGACGCCAGGAGCAGGATGATCCACTCCGTCGTTCGCTTGAGCCAGCGGTTGACGGGCTCGGCGAGGTTGTTCCGCAACCGGAGCGTGAGATGACCCTGGAGGTCTTGCACGGTCACCCATGCGCTCGAGATGTCGAGGAGGTCGGGGACCAACCATACGTTGGTGAACTTGGAAGCGAGGTCGTCTAGGAGCTGCGCAAGGCTCTGGCCGGCCAACCCTTCCGGCACGATGAGGATACGCGTGGATGGGGGATGGCTCGCGGCGGGCAGCGTCTGTCCCACGGGTCGAGGCCGGATGCCGAGCGTAGGCGTGGCGCGAAGCAACTCCACCAGTGTCAACGCGCGCGGCGATTCGCCAAGCACAAGGACCGGGAGTCCGTACCTCGGGGAGTTGGCCATCAGTTGCTTCAAGCCGGCCCGGACGAGCGGGAGTCCGACGAACACCCAGAGGGCGACCAGGCCGAGCACGGTCCGGGAGTAATCGGCACTGAACCGGAAGACCAGGCCCAGTACGGCGAACGCGGCCACGACGAAGGTGCTCGACCAGGTCTGGCGACGGAGCTCGTCGGGTGCGGTCAGCCCGTAGCCGGGGTAGAGGCCGAAGGCGAAGCGAACAAGCAGGAGGAGGGCCAGGGCCGGAAGCAGGGTCGCGTAAGTTCGGACCGGTACGAAGGCTCCGAACGACAAGCCGTCGGAGCCCAGCGCGATACGGACGCCGACCGCTACGACACCTGCCGCGGCGGTCGTGATCGCGTCGACGAGTGCCATGACGACCGGAACGACCCAACGCACGTCGGTTCAAGCCTACGTTGCCTTCGACGCCCGTGCTGTGTGAATCTCAATTGGGGAGTACGGTGATGCCCGGGTGAACCTCCGTTAGTCTTGGGGCGGCTGGCCTGGGGCTGGCTGCAACGCTGGAGTCGGTACCTTCCGTGGAGTATGTATCGTGAGCCGTCTTGCCGCGCTCGATCGTGATTGAGGCACCTCAAGCAGCGGACCGATAACTGGCTACGCCGACATCCACCAGCGCCAAGGAAATCGGGGCAACCCACCGGTGGTTTCGCGGAATGAGACGGACCAAGACGAACAGGTCGAGAAGCTTTGTCAAAGCGCGCGTCCAACCTCATGAGCAACTACACTCCGTCATTGCAGCCAGCCCCAACCCGTCGCCGCTACCACGTGGGTGCCTCATGATAACTATGTGGTCAACGTGCGCCAAGTGAGGACTTTCCCACGATCAATCAAGTTCGTGGACTCTATGCGGCCGGGTCGTACTTCCCCGCCAAACGTTCACCTACGTTGATTCCGGTCATGTTCCGTGGATTGCCAGTGTGCCGAATGCAAGCTCAACCGAGCTACGATCGACCGCGGCATAGCTGCATATCGAAGACCAAGTTGGAAGCCGAGGCCCTTCGCTACCGCCTCGAGGATTGCGGCCGGAATCCACTGAGGGACACCTGTCGCCGCCAGCCACCGAATCAAGCCCTCCATATAGCGCGCACCTGGACGGCCGACCCCGATGTCGGCAACGCTGATCCCGCTTGCGCAAACACGGTTCCGATGTCGAAGTACCGCCGGAACGTCTCACCCACGGTGTAGCTGTGAGAATGTCGGACAAGCGAGTCAGAGACGTATGCATATCGCATTCCCGCCCGGAGAAGCTTGGCAGCGAAGAGCATGTCCTCGTTCATCACGGTGTTCCGCGGGAACCCCCCAAGATCTTCGAAGACTCGGCTGTCAATTGCTGAACTGCTGTTGGAGAAGAAGACGGCTCGCACCCCGAGACGATCAAGATCTTCTGGCTCGACGATGCGGCCCGTCTCAGGGTAGTTGATGGACCGAGCGTAACTCTCCAGAGGCGATGCGTCCGCCCGAGGGACTTGCCTCGAGAAACATGCCGCCACCCCTCCGTGGAGGATCGGAGCTATGAGCTTCTCGAGCCAATCGGACCGAATCGGAAAGAGTCCTGTGTCAGGAAGACGGAAAGGCCCGCCCTCGGCGAGATCTGCAGCTCGGTTGCGTACGGTCGCGTGATGGAAGGCTTCTCGGCGCACAGTGTAGACCGCGCCCCCAAACTAGAGAAGATTCGGGGGTCCCGTCCCGGCTCTCGGAATCCATGACGATGAGCTCGGTCGCCTGGACGGTCTGCCTATGAAGAGCGTCGATGAGGGCTCCGGCGTACCCGGCAGCATCCAATGTCGGGAGAATGATGCTCGCGATAGGTCGACTCATCGTGTCCCGTAAGCTTCCGTTTCCCCATACGCCCCCGCACTCCATCCACGACACCGTCGATAATGGCAGCAAGCTTCTTGCCACGGTGGTCCTCGAACGTCAAGACGCGCAAAAGATTGTACGTGCTGCTCGTGACGTCGAAGAGGAGCCAGTGCGGAAATGCAAGTCCGTACTCGAGGCGCATCCTCACAGCATTCCTATGGATGTAGTACAGCCTGTCGGCGGAGTGGAAGGTGGGCCGGAACCTGAAACGACCGATCGATCGCTCCTGCTTGTCTCCCAGACTGTGGTAGAGCAAAGCGTCCCGTACGACCACGATGGCATAGCCATTCCTCTTGGCTCGAAGACAGTACTCGTGGTCGACATAGTCGATGAAGAATTCGTCCCTGAAGGGGCCGATGCTGCGATAGACGTCTAGGTCCATCAGGGCGCCGGAGGTGATCACGAACGTAACGTCGTCACGCAGGGGCCCTTCACAGTCCACACGTTCGTATAGTACGGGCAAGCGCCGGTGCGGACGAAGCCAGCGATAGTCTTCTTGTGGATTCGTGTTTCAACGATCGTCGGTCCGAACAGCGCGGCCTTCAGGCTTCCCTGGTAGCGAGCACGAGCCTCGACAAGGTGCTGCACCATGTCTTTCGCAGGAACACTGTCCTGGTCTAGCGTAATGGCCCAATGGAAGCCACGATCCCGCGCTGCCCCGATGCCTTGGTTCAGTGCCGTCGCGATTCCGAGGTTGACATCGTTCCTGATGACGGTCGAGGATGAGAGAACCCGGCCCTGAGGTGATCGATTTCGGTCTGGGGCGTGCCGTTGTCCACGATGAATACTCGGTCGACTTGACGTGCGATGCTCGAAGTCTCGTAGCGAACCCTTCGTCGGGACGGTAGGTCACGATGCGCGCAGACAAGTCGATTGGCACGCCCGGACCCGCCGAAAAGACTCGACTTGTCGAAGTCTGGCCCGGCGAGCAACTGGTTGGGGCAAAGCAGGCGGGTATGTCAGACTAGCGTCCAACTCCTCGTCGCTGATGAGCCTGGATTTCTGGATTGCGTTCCTCGCCGAGAGTGCGGCTGGCAACCCCAACGGCACCTGCCACGGCGCGGAGATAGACCCCACCTCGCCCAGACCAGAGGGCGACCCAACCCTTGAGGCAACCTCAACAACGAGTAGCCATCCATACTTCCGGATCAGCTCCTTAGGCATACACTTCCCGTAGGTCCAGATGTGATTTCGCGTGTTGTAGTACAGGTTGAGCTTGGAACGTTCTCCTTGGCTCGCGCTGACGCGATGCCGCACGACGGCAGCCTCGCAAAAGTAGGCCTTCCAGCCGCGTAACTGCCCCCTGAACGCAAGGTCGGTATCCTCGCAGTTCATGAAGAAGGTCTCGTCGAGAAACCCCACGGCGTCGAGCATCCTTCGTCGGTATAGCGCACCTCCCGCACATGCACTGAAGACGTAGCCGGAGGAGGGCGAACGGTCGTAGGACGGTGCCTGTGCATCTGGAATCCTCGGCCGGTGACTTTGCACCCGTCACCGGCCGAGTCCGTCGTTCCTCGATCCCAATCAGTGATGTGCGATGCGACGAGCCCGACATCTGGGTGGGATTCGCAGCATGCAACAAGGTTCTCGAGCCACGCCCTGTCAGGTTTCGTATCGTTGTTCAGCAGGACGATGTAATCACCGGAGACGCCTCGAAGCCGGCAACGTTCCCGCCCGCAAAACCCCTATTCTCCTTCAACTCCACGACACGGACTTGCGGGCCAACCCGCGTGACATAATCGATGGACGCATCAGTCGACCCGTTGTCCACGACGATGATTCGTCCGGGGGTAGGGACTGTGCCTCCAAAGCTGGAAGGCAGACTTCGAGATGATGTTTGCCGTTCCAGTTCACGATAATGATGCTGGTTCTCATGTTGCAGC
>CAVSGP010000010.1:0-102582 GCA_963727505.1 uncultured Trueperaceae bacterium
ACGATTTCGTCCTCGAACAACAAGGACGTCACCGCGCTTCGACAAGAAGTGCTGTCGTAGACGGCACAGATCTTGTCGAGCTCGCTGCTCGTTTCGCTCCTATTCCGCTGTCAATGTCCTCGCCGCCGTTTCGAGCGGCAAAAATGAGTGTATACCTGCAGCGCGGAAGCTGTCAAGGGCCTACGGGCGAGACCGGCCGAACGGCGGGCCGAGCACCTCCAGCTGCGGAGTCTGGCGCGCTCAGCGAACACGCTTCAACTCGTCGCCCAGCTTCGCCACGGAGAGCTCGCCCAGCCAGCGGCCTACCAGCTTCCCGCGGGCGTCGAAGAACAGGGTGGTGGGCAGCCCGCGGGTCGAGACCGCGGCCGAGAGCCGGCTGCCGGCGTCGAGGAAGACGTGCTGCAGGGACAGGTGATGCTCCTTCAGGTAGGCAGCCACGCGTGGCTGCGGCTCACCCTGGGACACGAACAGGAAGGTCACGTCCGGGGTGGCGGCCGCTTGCGAGGCCAGCATCGGCAGCTCTCGCTGGCAAGGAGCGCACCAGGTCGCCCACAGGTTGACCACCAGCGGCCGGCCCACGAAGGCCGCGACGTCACTGGTGGAGCCGTCGAGCCCCTGCAGGCGGGTGGTAAGCACGTCAGGCGCAGGCGCCGGCGGAGGGCCGGAGGCGAGCTGCCAGCCGCCCCACACCACGGCGCCGATCAGCCCGGCCAGCAGGGCGCCGCCGAGCAGTGTCCTGCGCGCGCGCAGCACCGTCACTGCGTAGGCGACGGCGGCGACCGCCCCGAACGGCAAGCTGAACCCCCCCTGCCAGATGTACAGAGCGCTCAGGGGAGCGCGGACATAACTGCCCAGGTGCAGAGCCAGATAGCCCAGCCGGGCGGCCAGCAGGCCCACCACCACGGCATTCCAGGCCACCGGCGCCACCCCCTTGCGGCCGCGCCGCTCGAGGATCTCGGCCGTGACGAGCAGCGCGATCAGTGCCAGCGCCACGCCGAAGCGCGGTCCGCTCAACACCACGGGTCCCAGCGAGACGTCGTTCATGCTGCCCCATCCTATGCAGGCGCCGCTGTGCCCGCCCGCCGCGCGCCCGACACAGCGCGGCTGCGGCCGCCCGAACCGCTACCATGGAGGCCGTGACCATCGACCTGAACAGCGACCTCGGCGAGTCGTTCGGACGCTGGCAACTCGGCGACGACGCCGCCCTGCTGCGGCTGGTGAGCTCCGCCAACGTGGCGTGCGGCTTCCATGCCGGCTATCCGCAGGGTCTGCGCCGCACCTTGCATGCCGCCCGCGAGGCCGGCGCCGCCGTCGGCGCCCACCCCGGCTACTGGGATCTGCGCGGCTTCGGGCGCGTCCCCATGGAGCTCCCGACCGACGTGGTGCGCGACGACGTGCTCTACCAGATCGGCGCCCTGGCGGCGCTGGCACGGGCCGAGGCCCTGCAGCTGGCGCATGTCAAGCCGCACGGCGCCCTGTACAACGCCATGGCGCAGAGTTCCGAGCTGGCGCTGGCGGTGGCCGAGGCCGTCGCCGCCTTCGACCCGCGGCTGCCCATCATGGTGCTGGCCGGGTCCGCCGCCGAGCGGGCCCTGGTCGGTGCCGGCGTGCCGGTGCTGCGCGAAGGGTTCCTGGACCGCGCCTACCTCGCCGACGGCACGCTGGCGCCGCGCGGCACCCCCGGGGCGGTGCACACCGATCCCGAACGGGTGGTCGAGCAGGCGCTGACGCTCGCCACCCAAGGGCGCGTCCGCGCCGTCGACGGCAGCGAGCTCCGGCTGAGCGTCGACACCCTTTGCCTTCACGGCGACACCGCGGCGGCCGTCGCCCTCGCGCGCCGCGTCCGCGCCGCGCTCGAGGACGCGGGCGTGAGCGTCGCCCGACCGGACACGCAAGCGGGCGCGTGAGGATCCGCAGCGCCGGGCCGGCCGCCTGGTACGTCGACGTCGCCGACGCCCCCTCCCCCGAGACGGCGCTACGCCTGGGCGCGCTGCAGCGCGCGCTGTTGGCGAGCGCACCCGCGACGGTGCGCGACGTGGTCCCGGGCTACACCAGCCTGCTGGTGGAGTTCCGCCCCGGCACCTCGCCGGCACGGCTACAGCGCTGGCTGGAGACGGTCGACGACCGGCTCGAGCACGACGCGCCGGCGGCGGCCCGCCGCCGCGTCGAGGTGCGCTACGGCGCGGACGCCGACAGCGCCGACCTCACGGAGCGGCTGGGGCTCCCCTGGGAGCGCATCGTGGCGCTCCATGCAGGAGCGCTCTACACCGTCGCCTTCCTGGGCTTCACCCCCGGCTTCCCCTACCTGCTGGGGCTGCCCCGGGCGCTGGTCACGCCGCGCCGGGAGACCCCCAGGATGCGCGTGCCCGCCGGCTCGGTGGCGATCGCCGGCGACCATGCCGGCATCTACCCCAGCGCCAGCCCCGGTGGCTGGTGGATCGTGGGACGTACCGATGAGCCGCTGTTCGACCCGCACCCCTGGCCCCCCCGCGCCTGGGCGCCCGGGGACGAGGTGCGCTTCGTCGCCGCCGAGCCCGAGCCCGACACGCCTGCCGACGGAAGGCCGCCCACCCAGGATCCGGCGCGTGGGACCGAGCGCACCTCGCTGGGCGACGCCGCTTCACCGGCCGTCCTCGAGGTGATCGAGGCCTGGGCGCCCTCGGCGACCCTCCAAGCAGGACCGCGCTGGCGCGTCGGGCACCTGGGCATGGCGCAGGCGGGCGCCCTCGACCCGCTGGCGTTGGAGCTCGCCAACGCCGCGGCGGGCAACGCCGCCGACGCCCCCGCGTTGGAGCTGCTGGCCCATCCGCTGACGCTGCGCGCCCTGGAGCCCGTCACCGCGGCCATGATCTGCGGCGGTCACCGGGCGCGGCTGAACGGGCGTCCGCAGGCGACGGGCGAGCCCTTCGCGTGGCCGGCGGGCGCCGTGCTCGAGCTCGTGCCCGGAGGCCGTGCCCACGGTCGCGCCAGCTACCTGGCGCTGGCCGGCGGCCTCGCCGCCGAGCGCTACGGCGACTCGGCCAGCACCGACCTGCGCGCCGGCGTCGGCGGCGGCCGGCGCGCGCTACGGCCGGGGGACCTGCTCGGCGCGGGCTCGGCGCGCGGCGGCCCCGCCGCGGGCCCGAGCGCGTACCGTCCGCGCTACCCCGAGCGGCTGCTGCTGAGCGTCCACCGAGGGCCGCAGTACGACCCGGAGACGTTCGCGCGCCTGACCTCCTCCCGCTTCCGGGTGGCCGGCTTCGACCGCACCGGCGTCCGCCTGGAAGGGCCCCCTCTGCCCCAGAGCGCACCCGACGTGCGCAGCGAGGGCTCCCCCTGGGGTGCGCTGCAGCTCCCGGCCGACGGCCACCCCATCGTGCTGCTGGCCGACCGCGGCCGCACCGGCGGCTACGCCAAGCCCGCGGTGGTCGACGTGCGCGAGCTGTGGCGGCTGGCGCAGGCCCCGCTCGGCACGGTGGTGGAGTTCGCCGCCGCCGATGCCGCCTGACCCGAACGGCAGGCACGCGCTCCTCGGCCCGCAGCCACTACACTGGACACATGAAGTCCGTTGCGCTGATCGCGCACGACAAGAAGAAGCTCGATCTGGCGATCTTCGCCCGCGAGCACGCCGACATCCTGCGACGCTTCCCCCTCATCGCCACCAGCACCACCGGCACGGTGCTGGAGAGCAAGACGGGACTGAGCGTCGAGCGTCTGCGCTCCGGCCCGGAGGGCGGCGACCTGCAGGTCGGCGCCCGCATCGCCGAGGACCGGGTGAAGGCCGTCGTCTTCTTCCGTGACCCGCTCACCGCCCAGCCCCACGAACCCGATGTTTCCGCGCTGCTGCGTATCTGCGACGTTCACAACGTCCCGCTGGCGACCAACCTCGGCACGGCCGAGGCCATCATCGCCTGGCTCGAGGAGCAGCTGGCGCTCGCCGAGGACGCCTCGAGCGCAGGTTAGCGCGAGGCACGAGAGGACGCCCCATGAGCAAGGAGACGATCCGCGCGTTCCTGGACGAGATGCGCAAGAACTACCGGGAGGAGATCGACGCCGTCGCGCTCCCCGAGGGGATCCACGAGTACGTCGAGGAGCGCATCGCGCAGGACGACTTCGACACCCTCCTGTTCATGCTCAAGCTCGGCTACCTGATGGGGTTGCAGACCGGCTTCGCGGCCGGTCGGGAGGGCGGCGACCGGCCTGCCGCCAGCGACATCCCGGGCCCTCTGCAGGCCTAGCTCCGCGGCCGCCTCAGCCCGCCAGGCGACGCCGCTCGGACAGCTCCAGCAGCCGCTGCTGGGCGTCCAACCGGTGCTGGCCGGGCGCGCGCCGCGCCGACCGGTAGACACCGTCGGAACCGAGCTCGCGCGCCTTGATGTTGTCGCGCAGCAGCAGCTCGAGCACCTGGTGGACCTTGCGCTGGAGGCGCTCGTCCTCCACCGGGAACACCACCTCGATGCGGCGATCGAGGTTGCGCTGCATCCAATCGGCACTCCCCAGGTAGAGGTCGTCGGCGCCGCCGTGACGGAAGAAGTAGATGCGGGAGTGCTCCAGGAAACGCCCCACCACGCTCCGCACGCGGATGTTCTCGCTGACGCCCGGCACCCCGGGTCGCAGGCAGCACGTCCCCCGCACGATCAGATCGATCTCCACGCCGGCCTGCGAGGCGCGGTACAGCGCCCGGATGACCTCGGGGTCCACCAACGCGTTCATCTTGGCGATGATGCGGCCCTTCTCGCCCTGCACCGCCAGCGCACGCTCGCGTTCGATGGCCTCCAGGACCCGCTCGCGCAACCCCTCGGGAGCCACCCACAGCTTCCTCCAGGTGCGCTGCTTGCTGTAGCCGGTGAGGTAGTTGAACAGGTCGCTGACGTCGGCTCCGAGCGCCTCGTCGCGGCTCATGAGCGCCAGGTCGGTGTAGACGTCGGCGGTGGAGGGGTTGTAGTTGCCGGTGCCGAGGTGGACGTAGCGCCGCGTCAACTCCCGTCCGCCCTCGCCCTGCTCGCGCCGCACGACGAGCAGCGCCTTGCAGTGGGTCTTGAGCCCGACGAAGCCATAGACGACGTGCACGCCCGCGCGCTCCAGCTCGCGCGCCCACTCGATGTTGTTCTCCTCGTCGAAGCGCGCCTTGAGCTCCACCAGGGCGGTGACCAGCTTGCCGTTCCCCGCCGCGCGGGCCAGCGCCGCCACCACCGGTGACGCCAGCCCCACGCGGTAGAGCGTCATCTTGATCGCCAGCACGCGCGGGTCGTCGGCGGCCTCGTCGACCAGCATCTGCACCGCATCGAAGGCGTGGAAGGGGTGGTGGACGAGCACGTCGCCTGCCGCCACGGTGTCCAGCGCCCCGTCATGATCGCGATACTCGGTGGGCAAGCGGGCGGCGAAGGGCGGGTCGCACAGGTCCGGCAGGTCGAGCCGCGTCAGCTCCAGGAAGTCGCTGGCGTTGAGGTGGTTGGGGATGGTGTAGACGTCCTCGGGCTCGAGCTCGAGCGTCCGGCGCAGGCGCTCGCGCCAGGCCGCGGGCATGGTCCCGTCCACCTCCAGGCGGGCCGCGTCGCCCCAGCGGCGGCGGCGCACCTCGTCCTCGATGGCGTGCAGCAGATCGTCGGCCTCGTCCTCGGCGATCTCGATATCGGCGTTGCGGGTGATGCGGAAGCCGTGCGCGCGCCGCACCACGTGCCCGGGGAACAGCTCCCCGATACGCGCCAGGATGATGTCCTCCAGCATCACGAAGTCGTGCCCGGCGCCCGGCAGGCGCAGGAAGCGAGGCAACACGCTCGGCACCTGCACCACGGCGCCGCGCACCGCCCCCGTGACCTCGTCGGCCACGTCCAGCAGCAGCGAGAAGCTGAGGTTGGGCAGCCTCGGGAAGGGGTGGCTGCTGTCGACCGCCAACGGCGTGAGGACCGGGTAGAGCTCCTCGTCGAAGAAGGCGTGCACGGCGTCCCGCCCGGCGTCGTCGAGCTCGGCCACGGTGCGGATGCGCACGCCGCGCTCGGCCAGCGCCGGCAGCACGCTGTCGCGAAGGGTACGCCGGTGGCGATCCACCAGGCTGTGCAGCCGCTCCGCGATGGCGCGTACCTGCTCGGCGGGCGTCATCCCGTCGGGCGTGCGGCGCGTCACGCCCGCCGCGAGCTGCTCCTTGAGACCGGCGTAGCGGATCATGATGAACTCGTCGAGGTTGGACCCGAAGATGGCCAGGAACTTCAGGCGCTCCAGCAGCGCCGCATCCTGGTTCTCGGCCTCTTCCAGGACCCGCTCGTTGAACGCCAGCCAGGACAGCTCGCGGTTGAAGTAGAGCGCGGGGTCGTACAGGTCGATCGCCGGGGCCGCGGCGACGGGGAGCGGGAGGCCGGCGGCGGGCACCGCCGCCTCGACCGCCGGCCCGGCGGTCGGCGCCGGTGATCGGGGGAGCGGCTCAGCCACTCGCGACGGCGGTTTCCTGCTCGTGCTCGAGCACGACCTCGTAGTCGATGGACGCGTTCAAGCTCGCCGACACCGAGCAGTACTTGGTCATGCCCAACCCCACGAAGCGCTTCGCCAGGCGCTCGTCGAGCCCAGGCACGTCGAAGACGTGGCGGGCGTGGATGCGGGTGTAGGGGCTCGGGGTCTCGTCCGCGCGCTCGCCGGTGAGCTCGACGCGATACGAGCGCACCTCCAGCTTGCGCTTGGCGAGCATCTCGACGATGTCGTAGGCGGCGCACGAGCCCAGCGCGTTGAGGAGCAGCTGCATGGGCCGCATGCCGGTCTGTGCCGCGTTCTCGCCATCGATCATCACGCGCTGCTGGTCGGGGGTGACACCCACGAAGCGCTTGCCGACGAGATGATGGACGGTCGTGGTCTGAGTCTTGGCCATGCTGTCAGTATGCTGAATCCGGCGCTCGCCGGGGCGTCGTCAGGCGCACACGGCGAGCCGGCGCGCCCTCGCCCGGGCGGCGGTAGACTCGCGTGTCGTGCCCGACCCCGCCCCCCTCCCGGCCCCTCCGGCGCCGGACGCGCCGAAGACGTCCTGGCGCGCCTGGGCGCGGGCGACCCGGCGGCTGCTGGCGACCCGGGAGCGCAACCGCGCGGTGGTCGAGGCGCTCGCCGCCTGGCCGGTCTACCGGAGCGCCGGCACCGTCCTGCTGTATCTGGCGTTCGGCAGCGAGGTGGATCTGGGATCGCTCGCGAGCGATCCCGCCCGACGCGTGCTGGTCCCCCGGACCCGCCAGACGCCGGCCCCCGAGCTCAGCGTCCACCGCCTGCGCGAGGCCGACCTCGAGCCGACCTCGTTCGGTCCGCGACAGCCTCGCGCCGGGACGGCGCCCGTCGACCCGGCAACGATCGAGCTGGCGCTGGTGCCGGGGCTGTGCTTCGATGAGGCGGGCACCCGCCTGGGCTACGGCCGCGGCTACTTCGACCGCTTCCTGGACCGCCTGCCGGTGGGCGTGCCGCGCGTCGGCGTCGGCTACGACGCGCTGGTGGTGGCGCGCTTGCCGCACGAGGCGCACGACCGGGCCATGACGCACCTGGTCACCGAGTCGGGCGTCCGTCCGGTCACAGCGCGGCCACCCGCGCCGCCAGCTCCGCCATCGAGGTGAAGGGCACCGCACCCTCCGCCGCCAGCGCCTCGGCACCGACGCTGCCGGCGTAGCCGAGCACCGGCATGCCGGCGGCCACCGCCGCACGCACGCCGGCGGGGGAATCCTCGATGACCAGGCAGCGTTCGGCGGACACGCCCAGGCTGGCGGCGGCGTGCAGGAACAGGTCGGGCGCGGGCTTGCCGCGCGCGACCTCGGTGGCGCTGAAGACGCGCTCGAAGCTCCCCCACAGCCCCGCCGCCCCCAACACCTCGCGCAGGTAGCCGGGACCGCTGCTGGAGGCCACGCAGCGCCGCCACGGCAGCGTCTCGAGCGCATCGCGCACGCCCGCGACCACCCGCGGCTCGGCCACGAAGGCGTCGATCACGCGCCGGTAGAGGCGCTCGCTGAAGGCGGGCGAGAGCGGGCGCCCGAGTTCCTCCTCGACCTCACGCACCGTCTCAGGGACGGGCCTGCCGATGAAGCGCTCCACGCACGTCGGCGGGTCGATCGGATAGCCTTCGGCCGTCAGCATGTCGGCGAGCGCACGGTTCGCGATAGGCTCAGTGTCGACGAGAACGCCGTCGCAGTCGTAGATGATGAGATCGGGAGTCATTCCGACGGCCATGCTAGCAGGGCCGTCGCACGCACGACCACCGCGGTCTGACGTCCGCGCGGGAGCGCACCCCGCTGCGGACCTCAGCCCTTGACGCCGGTGAGCACCACGCCCTCGATGATCTGCCGTTGGAAGATGAAGAACACCAGCAGCACCGGCACGATCGCCAGCGCCGAGGCGGCCATGATCAGGTTCCACTGGGTGCTGGCCTCGCCCGAGAACAGCGCCATCCCTACCGGCACCGTGCGCATGGAGGGGGACTTGGCGATGATCAGCGGCCACAGGAAGGCGTTCCAGTTGCCCACGAAGTTGAAGATGCCGAGCGCGGCCAGGCCGGGCCGCACCAGGGGCAGGCCGACGCGCCAGAACAGCCCGAACTCGCTGACGCCGTCGACGCGGCCGGCGTCGAACAGATCGCGTGGCAGCGTCTGGAAGAACTGCCGCATCAGGAACACCCCGAACGCCGGGATGAGGCCGGGGAAGGCCAGGCCCCAGTAGGTGTTGACCCAGTGGTACTGGGTCGACATCACGTACCAGGGGATGACCAGCATCTCGGTGGGGACCATCAACGTCGACAGGATGATCACGAACAGCACGCTGCGCCCGGGGAAGCGCAGCCTCGTCAGGGTGTAGCCCACCAGCGAGCAGAAGAACAGCACGCTCACCGTCGAGATGCCCGCCACCACCAGGCTGTTGAGGAACCAGCGCGGGAAGGCGGTGTGGAAGAGCACCTGCTGGAAGTTGGCGAGCGTCCAGGTGTGCGGGAACACGGTGAGCTGGAAGATCTCGCGCAGCGGTTTGAACGCCGACAGCAGCATCCACACGAACGGGAAGAACATCGCCACGCTGCCCACCGAGAGCAGCACGTAGGCGATGACGGTGCCGACGCTGGTGCGGGGGCGCGACTCGCCGAAGGTCTCCATCTCCATCATCTCAGTACTCCACTCGGCGCTGCAGCAGCCGCAGCTGCACCAGCGTCACGATCAGGATGAGCACGAACAGCAACACCGTCACCGCCGAGGCGTAGCCGATCTGGAAGCGCGAGAAGGCGACCTGGTACATGTACACCGCGATGCTCAAGGTGGCGCCGAGTGGGCCGCCCTGGTCCGTGAAGTTGATGTTCACCACCTGATCGAAGAGCTGTAGCGTGGCGATGGTCGAGATGATGACGCTGAACACCATCACCGGGTTCAACAGCGGCAGCGTGATGTGGCGGAAGCGCTGCACCGCGCCGGCGCCGTCGATGGCGGCGGCGTCGTAGAAGATTCGCGGGATGCCCTGCAATCCCGCGAGGAAGATGACGACCTGGAAGCCGAGCTGCTGCCACACCACCACCGCCGCCACCGCCGGCAGCGCCTGGCGCGGGTCGTTGAGGAACAGCTGGGTAGGGATGGACAGCCACGGCAGACCCAGCTTGCTCACGAAGTCGCTCCAGGCCACCAGAGCGCTGTTGAAGATACCGAAGTTGACCGAATACATCCATCCCCACACCCACGCAACGGCAGCGGCGGGCGTGACGTAGGGCGAGAAATAGATGGCTCGGAAGAGCGGTCGGAGCCGCCGCACCGCGTTGAGAAGCACCGCGATGGTGAGACCCAGCACCAGTTGCGCCGGCACCACGATGGCGGCATACAGCAGCGTGTTCCTCAGCGCCTGGTGGAGCCTGGGGTCCGTGAGCATCTCCCGGTAATAGGTGAGGCCAAGATAGGTGCGCTGCGCCGGGTCCACGTGCCACTTGTGCAAGGACAGGTTGAACGACTGGATCGCCGGATAGATGCGCAGGAAGCCGTAGAACGCCAGCGGTATCAGCAGGAAGGCGTAAGCCCACAGCGCCTCGCGCGTGGTCAGGCTGAGGCGCCGCCGCCGACGCCGGGGCATCTCGGGTGGCTCCACGTCGGTTGCGGTCGGTCGCATGGCGTCTCCGGGGGTGCAGCTGGGGGTGGGGGATCGTGGCGGGGGATCGGGGGATCGGGAGGGACCGGTCGGACGGCGCGCGGGCGGGACGTCGTGACACGTCCCGCCCGCTCACCCGAGCCGTCTACATGCCGTGGGCCTTGTTGAGGATGGCCTGCTCCTCCTTCGCGGCCTGCGACCAGGACGTGGCCGGGTCCTGGTTCTGCAGGACCACACGGTTCACGGCGTCCATGAACACCTGGCGCTGGGCGCTCTCGTCCACGAACTGGGTGGCGTGCGAGTAGGCCAGCGACTTGATGAACGGGCCGTACACCGGGTCCGAGGAGAGCGTGGGGTCGTCGACCAGGCTGGCGCGGGCCGGCAGCTCACCCACCGTGTTCAGCCACAGCTTCATGGCACTCTCGCTGGTGACGAACTCGAGGAACTTCGAGGCGGCCTCGAGCTTGGCCGGGTCCTTGAAGGCGTTGGGGGTGAGGCCGTTCATCCAGAACGAGCCGAAGTCCGACCGCACGCCGTTGGCCAGCGTAGGCAGCTCGGCGACGCCCCAATCGAACTTGGCAGCGGCCTTGACCGAACCGATGGCGAAGCTGCCGTCGACGATCATCGCGATGTTCCCGATCTGATCGAATCCGTCCCGGTAACCGTTGTTGCCGGGCACGAAGTTCAGCTGGGCGACCTTGTCCTTGGTCACCAGGCCGGTGTAGAACTCGAAGGCCTTCAGCCCGGCTTCGCTGTCGTAGGCGACCTTGGTGCCGTCGGCCGAGTAGGGCTGGCCGCCGTACTGACGGATCAGCACCTCGCGCAGCAGGTTGTGGCCCTGACCGTCCGGGGCGATGCCGTACCCCTCCTGGGTCATCCGCGAGCCGCTGCTCTTGGTGAGCGCCTTGGCGTCCTGGACGAGCTCGTCCCAGGTCTTGGGAGGGGACTGGATGCCGGCGGCCTTGAACATGTCCTTGTTGTAGAAGAGCGCCAGACTGCGCACGGCGGTCGGCAGGCCGTAGTACTCGCCGTTGCGCTTGGCCGCCTGCACCATGGGGATGAATTCCTTGTCGAGCGCGGCCGTGTCGAAGTACTGACTCGGCAACGGCTTCACGTAGCCAGCGTTCATCCAGGTGTCCAGCCAGCCGTAGTAGAGCTGCACCACGTCGGCGCCCTGGCCTGCGGGCAGCGAGGCCGCGACCTGCTGCTGGTAGCCGTCGTAGGGGAACGTCTCCTGCTTGACGGTGATGTCCGGGTTGGCCTGCTCGAACTGCTTGATGAGCTCGGTCATCGCGTTCACGCGGGTGTCGTAGGCGTACTGCCAGTAGGTGATGGTGACCTTCTGGGCGAAGGCCACGCCGAGCATCGCCACCAGGGCCAGTCCGAGGATCGCTCTCTTCAAACCACTCATACGATCTTCCTCCTTCGATGGGCGGCCGCCCCCTGCGGGCGGACCGATGTCGCTACGTCAACGGGCGCGCAGATCTTCGCGCGCGTGGGAGAGCGCTCGCCTCCTTCCGAGCAAGGCTTCGCCGTCGAGCGCGGCGCGACGGCGCGCCCGCTCGAGCTGCTCCTTCACGGCGTCCGGGGCGGGGCCTCCCCCGCCGCGGCGCCGGACGAACGCCTCGGGATCGAGCGCTGCGCGCAGCGCCTCGGGCGTGAGCTCGGGCCCGCCGAGCTCCGCCACGTCCCGTACCGTGGCCTGCGTCAACGGCCGGCCGTCGGCCTGCAGCTTCGCCACCAGCCTACCGACCAGCGCGTGCGCCTCCGGGAAGGAGAGATGCCCCTCGCGCACCAGCTCGTCGGCCAGCTCGGTGGCGGTGGTGTCGGTAGCGGCGGCGGCGGCGCGCAGACGCTGAACGTCGAAATCGCCGCCCTCCAGGCAGGCGAGCAGCAGCTCCACGCCACCGGCGAGCTGCACGTGCTGCATCTGCAGCGCGCCCTGCACATCCGGCCCGAAATCGTTCAGGTCGGCGTAGGGGATGTTGTGGCTCGAGTACAGCACCATCTGCGCGGCGCCCAGCGCCCGGCTGAAGCGCGTTCTGGCATGCTCCAACGCCACCGGGTTGCGCTTCTGCGGCATGATCGAGCTGCCCTGCACCAGCCCCTCGTCCAGCCGGTACCAGCCGGCCGCCGCCCACGACAGCAGGTCGCACACGAAGCGGCTGAGGTTCAAAGCGACGCTCTGCGCCACGCTCACCACCTCCGCCTCCCAATCCGAGGAAGCGACCGCGTCGTAGGTGTTCTCCACCGGCCCTTCGAAGCCGAGCAGCGCAGCCGTGAGCTCCCGGTCCAGCGGATGGCTGCTGCCCGCCAGCGCCGCGGCGCCCAACGGGCAGCGGTTCAAGCGCCCGTACGCGCCCAGCAGGCGCTCGCTGTCGCGCGACAGCAGCGCCTCCACCGCCGCCAGGTAGTGCGCCACCGTGGTCGGCTGGCCCGGCTGGTGATGCGTCTGAGCGATCAGCACCGTCTCCAGGTGCGCGTCCGCCTTGGCGAGCACCGCGCGCCGCAGCGTCAGCAGCTGCTCGCCGGTGGCCAGCAGCAGCTCGCGCGCGCGCATCCGGTACACCGTCATGTCCAGATCGTTGCGGCTCAGGCCGATGCGCACCCAGCTCACCGCGTGCGCGCCCAGCGCCTGCTCCAGCTCGCTCTGGATGGCGAAGTAGGCGTCCGGCACGTCCGGCCCCTGCGCCGGCAGGGGGGTCGTCTCGAGCCCCTCCAACGCCCGGTGCAGAGCCTGGATCTCGCGCTGCGCCTCGGGCCCCTGCGCCACCGGCAACCGCGCCACCGCCTGCAGATGCGCGCACAACGCACGCACGAAGTGCGGCAGCAGATGCCGCGACGCGAACAGATAATCCGGCTCCAGGACCCTACCGCGATAACTCGGATGCCAGGGCATACGCTCCCCCCTCGGTGAGCTGGGCCGGGTGCTGGCCCGTGAACTGGGCAGGGCGCGCGCCCGGGCGGCCCGTCCGAACGTCGCTCACGAGCCCCCGCCCCCCACCGCCGCGGCGTCGCCGTCGAGGTGGAGTAGGCGCGCGGCGTTGCCGCCGAAGATGAGCCGGACGGCGTCGTCGGGCACGTTCAGGGTGTAGCAGGCGCGGAGCTGGTCGAGCAGATAGCGCTCGGAGAAGCCCCGCGGGAAGCTGCTGGAATCGCTGCCGAACACGATGCGCTCGGGCCCCACCGTCTCCAGCGCCTTGCGGTAGAGGTCCTCCAGGGTGAGCGGATAGGGCATCCACCGCATCCACTGGTTGGAGCCGGAGGTGTCGATGTAGATGTTGGGAAGACTCCAGCACAGCGCCAGCAGCTCACGGAAGTACCCCGCTCCGAAGTGCGGGATCACGAAGGGGATCTCGGGGAAGTCGCGGGCCACCTCGAACAGCGACAGCGGGTCGATGCGCGGATGCTTGACCACGCCCCCGCCGCGCCCCAGGAAGCCGAAGTGGATGAGCGCCGGCAGCCGCCGCTCGGCCAGGAACTCCCACACGCCCCGCAGCTCGGGGGCCTCGAACGGGTAGTCGGTGAGGGGGCCGAGCAGCTTGTAGCCGCGCAGGCCCAGAACGTCGACGGCACGCCGCAGCTCGGCGTCCGCTCCGGGCTCGAGCCGGTGGTGCGCCAGCCCCAGGAAGCGCTCGGGGTGGCGCCGCACGATGCCCGCCAGCCGATCGTTGGTGCCGGCGCTGACGAACACCACCCGCCGGAGCCGGTGACCATCGACCTCGCCGATCCAGCGCTCGAGCGCCGCCTCGATCTCGTCGTCGGTCCGCGCCGGCGGCTCGGCCGGCTCGGTGTTCCACTCGCGCGCCATGCGCTCGCCACGCTCGCGCGCATAGGCCTGCAGCTCGGGGTGCGGCGGCGGCCGCTTGGCCTCGGGCGTGCCCATGGTGTTCTCCACCGGGAAGTGGACGTGGAAGTCGATGACCCCTAGGTCGTGGTAGCTCATGCCCCTTCCGCCCCTCCGAACCGGCGACGCTACCCCGTGCCCGACGCGGGCGACAATACCTCTGCGCGCGAGCGTGGCCGGCGCGGGGAGTCGTATGTCGCCCCGGCGCGAGGATGCCAGGGTGAACCGGTTGCATCAAGGCTAGGCCGGGCTTCCCGGCCCGTCAAGGGGCGACGGCACGGGGCGGGGACTCACACGGCCCCACACGGCCGGGTTCCGGCACGCCGGAGCGGGACCTCAGCGCCAGGGGAAGCCGGTGCGGCGCCAGCCGGTGCGCATCTCGCGCAACAGGTCGCGGGTGCGCCAGGCCTCCGCCTCCTGGACCGGTCGCAACAGCCGCCATGCCTGGCTGCGCCCCAGTCCGGAGATCAGGAACAGCGAGTGGTAGCCCGTCCAGGTCATCCCGAACAGGTGCAGCGGGGCGGTCTGCAGCAGCGTCAGCAGCGGGCCGGAGAGGACGCCGCCGATGAAGCCCGCCAACCCTGCCACCAGCGAGTACATGGCGATGAAGGCCACCCGACCTTCGCGCGGCGCCGACACCAGCGCCAGGTTGAACAGGGCCGGCGTGGCGGCGCCCCACGCCAGGGCGTCGCAGAAGCCGGCGATCCAGATCCAGTAGACGTGGCCGGTGAAGCCCGCCAGGATCCAGGTGGCCGGCAGCAGGGTCCCCGCCAGGAAGGCGCCGAGCGCCAGCACCGACTTGTTGCCCACGCGGTCGGCCACCCGCCCCCACAGACTGCTGGTGAGCAGCGCCGTGACCGCGGCGATGCCGCTCCAGATGGCGATCTCCGTGAAGCTGAGCTTGAGCTGCTCCAGGAAGTACGGGATCACGAAGGGCGCGGCCAGGAGCACCACGAACTGCCAGTAGGCGGCGAAGACCAGGAAGCGCCGGAAGTTGGCGTCGCGTAGCGGCGTGACCAGCACGTCGCGCAGGGCAGCCCGGCGGCGCGGGCTGGGCGGGTCGTACTGCCGGAAGTACAGCGCGACGCCCACACCGGCGCTCAACATCGCCACCACGATCACCACCTGGAAACCGATCGGGGCGGCCACGCGGTCGAGGAACCAGCCGGCGGCGAGGTTCGCCAGCATGCCCACCACACCCACCACGCCGGCCCGGAAGCCGAAGTAGCGGCCGCGCTGCTTCTCCGGCACCACGTCGCCCATCCAGGCGCTCCAGAGCGTGCCGTTCGACGCCTGGAAGACCGCGGACACCAGCACCAGCAGCACCATCAGGCCGGGAAGCTCGGCGGCGGGAAGGCCCAGGCTCGGGAGCAGCGCGGCGAGCACCCAGATGCCGCGGCCGAGGACCGCCACGAGCGCCGTCAGCAGGCGCCGGCGCCCCAGCAGGTCGGCCGCCAGAGCGGCCAGCGGGCTGGCGGCCTGGGCCAGGAGCGGCACGCTCGAGACCAGGGCGATCTCGGTGGCGCCCGCGCCGAGGTGGAGCATGAACCCGATCAGCACGGCGCCCGAGGTCCAGTTGAGGAAGACCTGGGTGGCGCTCCCCTCCAGCACCGACACGCGCATGGTGCGGCGCACCAGCTCGGAGACCGAGGGGAAGGACCTGAACGGGCGGGGGTGGGGGATGGGGGTCGCTTGCATGGCTGGGGGCGTGCGTGCTGCGGGGCTCGGCGCGGCGGCGCCCCGGCCGCGATCGGCGCCCCCCGATGTCGGCCGGGGCGCCTCGGGCGAACGTCAGTGTACGGCACCGGACAACGCGTTCGCGAGGGTCCTGGGCACCGGCGGCCGGACGCCGACGGGTAGACTGCGTCGTCGCGTCTTCCTGGCACAGGCGCGGCATCCGTTTCGGCGGCCGCCGCGTAGGAGAGGGTAGGTGTACGACACGGTGGAACAGACACCGAGCGACGCCGAGCTGGTCGCGCGGGTCGCGCGGGGCGAGGAAGACGCCCTGCAAGCGCTGTACCGGCGCCACGGTGGAGCGGTCACCGCGCTCGCGCACCGCATGCTGGGGGACCGACAGGAGGCGGAGGAGATCCTTCAAGACACCTTTCTCCGGCTCCACCGTCACGCTGCCAGCTTCGACCACCGGCGCGCGGCGCTCCGGACCTACCTCTTCGCGATCGCCCGGAACCTGTGCCTGTCGCGTCTGCGGGCCCGCTCGAGCCGTCCCCGCAAGGCGGCCGAGGCCGACCCGCACGACGTCGCCTTCCAGGCGGCGGTGGGCTCGTACGACGACCCGCTGCCCGGCATCGTGGTCCGTGGCGCGCTGGCGCGGCTGGAGAGCGACGAGCGGTCATGCTGGAAGCGGCCTTCTACCAGGGCTTCAGCCACAGCGAGTTGGCGGAGCTGACCGACCTGCCACTGGGCACCGTGAAGAGCCGCCTGCGCCGCGCACTCGCCAGACTCCGCACGATGCTGGAAGGGGGCGCCGCGTGAACGCCGAGCCGACGCTCCGCGAGCTGCTGCCCGACTACCTGCTCGGGTTGCTGGCGCCGGAGGAGGCCACCCGGGTGGGCGAGGCACTGGCACGCTCGACGGAGCTGCGTGCCGAGGCCGACGCCCTGAGGGCCGCCCTGTTCGCACTGCCCGGAAGCGCTCGAGCCCGAAGCCCCGGCTCCCGGCTCCTGGGAGACGCTGCTGGCACGCGTCCGTGGCGAGCGCTCCGAGCCGCCGCGGGAGCCCGCGCCCAGCGCGCCGCCTGCGGCGCGCAGGCGGCGCCGGCGCCGGTCCCCGGCCGCCCTGGGGGCCCGCCGCACGCCCGGCGCCCCGTCCTGGCCGTGGCGCTCGCCATCGCCCTGACGCTGCTCGTCGGCACCGCGGGCTGGGGCGCCCTGCAGCAGCGCCGCGCCGACCTCGCCGCGCACGAGGAAGCGGTGATCGCCTACTGGATGCGCATCCCCGAGTTCAAGATCGTGCCGCTCGAGGCCGTGCGGGGCGGCCACCCCGGCGTGGCCTGCGTGCTCCCCGACGGGCGCGCCATGGTGCTCCAGCCCCACGCTCCCGGCGCGGGTCGTTCCTACGTGCTGTACGGGTTGACCGGCACCGGCCGGGTCGAGCTGGGCCGGACCCGCGGCCGCCTCCTGCTGTTCCGCGCCGACGGCCTGAAGGGCGTCGAGCTGGCCGTCGGCGGTCCGTCCGGCGGGGTGGTCGCCCGGGCCGGGTTGAACCAGCGGCGGTCCGCGCGGCCCGCACCCCGGTCCGAGCTAGGAGGCCACGCCGCACCACGCCAGCGTCGCGCGGGCCAGCACCTTGGTGACGTCGCGCACGCTGGGGAGATCGACCCACTCGTCGGGCGCGTGCAGGTTGGCGCCGACGGGACCGTAGCAGGTCGCGGGGATGCCGTGGTGGTGCGCGAAGAAGCGCACGTCGGTGGTGGCGGTGCTGACGTAGGGCAGGGCGTCGTCGCCCATCACCACGCGGTGGGCGCTGCGCAGCCCCTCGAACAGCGGCGTCGTGGTGTCGATCAGACAACCCTCGGCCTTGAAGCCGTAGAACTCGATCTCCGGCGGATGCTCGGCCAGCCAGGGGTCCTGGGCCGCGAACGCCAGCAGGTCCCGCCGGAAGTTGGCCTGCGCCGCATCCAGGTCCGCTCCCGGGTAGGCCGAGAAGCGCACCTCCAGGACGCACTCCGAAGGCACCGAGGAGGGCCAGTCGCCGCCGCGCACCACGCCCACGTTGTAGTTGAGCGGGTGCGCCACCTCGCGGTAGGCCGGGTGGCGGGCGCCGGGCTCGTTGGCCGCGGCCTCCAGCGCCCGGATCCCCTGCATCAGGAAGGCGGCCTTGTCGTTGGCGTTGACCGCCCGGTCCGCGCCCAGCACGTGCGCGCCCGCGCCCAGCACGGTGATGCGCGCCCACAGCACCCCGATCTGGGCGGTGAGCAGCGTCTGGTTGAAGGGCTCGGGGATGATCGCGGCGTCGGCACGCCCGCCGGCGGCGAGGTCGGTCACGGCCGCCAGGCTACCGTTGCCGGTGCACTCCTCCTCGATCACGGTCTGCAGCAGCACGTCCCCGGCCAGCGCCACGCCGGCGCGGCGGATGGCGGCGACGGCGTAGAGCATGGCGGCGATACCGGCCTTCATGTCGGCCGCGCCCCGCCCGTACATCCGCTCCCCGACGATCTCGGCACCCCACGGGTCGACTCTCACAGCCGCTCGGGGGTGGCCGGCACCACGTCGATGTGGCCGTTGAGCACCAGTGAGCGTCCGCCCCTGCGCTCGCCGGCGCGCTCGCCGGTGTGTCCGGCGAGTCGGGCGGCCACGTTGGGCCGGTCGCGGTAGGCCCAGTCGGCGGGCGAGTAGCCCGGGAGCCGGGCGATGGCGGCGTGGTCGACGTCCTTCGCGGTGGCCTCCAGGCCCACGGCGCGGAGCTCCTCGATCACCCGCTCCTGCGCGGGCGCTGTCACCCAGCGTGCTGGGCCGTCGCACCAGCTCCCCGAGGAAGGCGACCTCGGCGTCCCAGGCGCGGTCGACCTGCCGCTCGACCTCCCCCCACGCGTCGTCGAGCACGGCGCTCATGCCCGTCCTCCCGGCGTCGTGCGGCCCTCGTCCCGCGCCGCCCGTTCCATCGCCTCTTCCATCGCTCGTTCCATCGCCTGTTCCATCGCGTCCTCCATGACCGCCACCGGCCCCCGCGTCACGACCCGGACCGGGGTGGCGGCCCTCACGTCCTCGACCGACACCTCGCGAGCGCGTTCCCTGAGCCGTAGGCCGTCGTCGGTGACCTCGAACAGCCCCAGCTCGGTCACGATCAGGCCGGCGGCGCGCGGCGCCGTCAGGGGGAGATCGCAGCGCTCCACGATCTTGGGCTCGCCCGAGCGGGTGCGGTGGCGCGTCAGCACGATGGTGCGGCGCGCCTTGGCCGCCAGCTCCATGCTGCCGCCCATGCCGGGGCTGGGGCCGCCCGGCGCCTTCCAGCTCGCGATGTCGCCGCGGCCGCTCACCTGCATGGTGCCGAGCACCGCCGTGCCGAGGCGCCCGCTGCGCACCAGCGCGAAGGCCAGGGCGCTGTCGAAGACGGCGGTCTCCGGTGCGCGCGAGATCGGTTCGCCGCCGGCGTTGATGAGGTCGACGTCCACCTCGCCTGCGGGAGGGCGCGGTCCGATGCCGGCGATGCCGTCCTCGGCGAACAGCACCACCCGCCGCCCCGGCGGGATGTGGTTGCCGACCAGGGTGGGCAGCCCGATGCCGAGGGCGACCAGCTCGCCGTCCTCGAGCAGCAACGCCGCGCGCCGCGCGATCAGCTGACGTGGGTCCACGACGGAGCCTCCTCTCCGGTACGCGCCCGGCTCATGTCTTGGGCGCCGGGATGCCGGCCGGGACCGGGCTCCCCGGCACCAGGTAGTCGACGAACGCCCCCGGGATGTGGACGGCGTCGGGGTCGAGCTCTCCCGCCGGCACCAACGTGCGCACCTCGGCGACGACCACGTCCGCCGCCATCGCCACCAGCGGGTTGAAGTTGCGGGCCGTGCCGCGGAACACGAGGTTGCCGTAGGCGTCGCCGACGTCGGCCAGCACGATGCCCAGCGGCGCGCGCAGAGCGGGCTCGAGCAGGTAGGCACGGCCGTCGACCTCGACGAGGCGCTTGCCCTGTTCGACCTCGGTCCCCAGACCCACGTCCACCAGCACGCCCCCCAGGCCCGCGCCGCCGGCGCGGATACGTTCGGCCAGCGTGCCCTGCGGCACGAAGGTCACGTGCAGACGGCCCTCGTTCATCTGCTCGATGGCGATCGGGTTGGAGCCGATGTGCGACACCACGGCACGCTCCACCTGCCCGGCGCGGATCAGCTTGCCCACGCCGTGGGAGGGGTAGCCGGCGTCGTTGCCGATGATGCTCAGCCGCCCGAAGCCGGCGGCCACCAGGGCGTCGACGAGCAGCGGCGGCGTACCGATGCTGCCGAAGCCCCCGAACAGGAAGGTGGCGCCGTCGGAGAACAGCGCCATGGCGGCCTCGGCGTCGATGACCTTGCCGTAGCTCCCGCTCCCCTGCAGCTTCGCGCCGTTCATGCGCTACGCGTCCTCCTCGATCACCAGGCGATCGTACGCGTCACGCCACGGCCGGGCGCGTTCGAACGCGGCGCTGGCGGCGAGCACGCGGGCGTCCTCGAAGCGGCGGCCGATCAGCTGCAGGCCCACGGGCAGGCCGTCGGACGTGAACCCGGCGGGGATCGACGCCGCCGGGTGGCCGGTGAAGTTGATGGGGTAGGTGAGGCACCAGCCGATGAAGGGATCGACGGCCTGCCCCTCGACCTCCGACGGACCGCGCGTGGTGCCGTCGCCGGCGTTGTCGATGCCGGCCACCGAGAGGGTGGGGGTCACCACCAGATCGAAGCGGTCGAAGACGTCCTGGAGGCGGTCGAAGACCTCGGTCCGGAGCACGTCGTCGAGCCGGTAGTCGACCGCCATTTGCTCGCGCCCGAGCTCCAGCTTGTGGCGGTAGTCGGGGTCGAGCTGGTCGGCGAGCTCGCCCAGCAGGTCGATGCCGGCCCGCGCCATGGACACCGCGGACTCGACCGCCCGCACCGCGCTGGTGCGCGTCCACATGTCGGCCAGCTCCTGGTGGGGACGGGTCCAGGCGAGGTCGATGCGCTCGACGTGCATACCGAGCTCCTCCAGCGCGCTTAGCGCGCGCTCGACCGCGTCGCGCACCTGCGGCTCGACCGGGAAGCCCCCGAAGTCGGGGCTGTAGGCGACCCGCAACCCCGCCACCGGCGCGCGCGTGGCAGCGACCAGGTCGTCGCCCAGCTCCGGCAGGCACAACGGGTCGCGGGGATCGGGACCGACCATCGCCTGCAGCATGAGCGCGGCGTCCTCCACCGTGCGGGTCAGCGGGCCGCTGTGGGCGTAAGGGGTGTGCAGCAAGAAGGCGTCCGGGCGGGCCGCCACCGGCACCCGGCCGAAGGTCGCTTTGAAGCCGTAGACGCCGCACAGGGCCGCCGGGATGCGGATGGAGCCGCCGCCGTCGGAGCCCTCGCCCAGCGGCGCCAGCCCGGCGGCCACCGCGGCGGCGCTGCCGCCCGAGGAGCCCCCCGCGTTCTTGCCGGGCGCGAACGGGGTGCTGGTCGGTCCGAACAGCCGGTTGTCGGTGGTCCCCTTGTAGCCGAACTCGGGGGTGTTGGTCTTGCCGATGGCGATGGCCCCGGCCGCCTCCAGCCGCGCCACCGGCGTGGAGGTCTGGCTCGCGACGTGATCCCGGAAGGGGAGCGAGCCGTAGGTGGTGCGCACCCCGGCCTTGGTCTCGAACAGGTCCTTGAGGGCGAAGGGCACGCCGTGGAGCGGGCCCAGCGGCCCGCCGGCCATGACCGCGCGCTCGGCCTCGCGTGCGGCGTCCAGCGCCGCCTCGGCGAGGACGGTGACGAACGCGTTGAGCGCGCCGTTGTGGCGGTCGATGCGGTGCAGGTGCGCCTGAACGACCTCGACGGGCGAGATCCGGCGGGTGCGGATGAGGCGCGCCAGCTCGCTGGCGGAGAGGGTGACGGGCGATCGTTCCAAGGGTGGGTCTCCTGGGTTCACACCCGCGGCTGCGGGGCGGTCCGGACCGGCCGGCGGCCCGGCAGGCGCGGTGCCGGTGGGGTGGATGCCGGTGGGGTGGATGCCGGTGGGGTGGGTGCCGGCGGGGTGGGTGCCGGCGGCATCCGATGCGGTGAGATCAGTGACGGAGGATCTTGGACAGGAAGAGCTTGGTGCGATCCTCCGTGGGGTTCTGGAAGAAGTGCTCCGGGGTGCCGGTCTCCACCACCTTGCCGCCGTCCATGAACAGCACCCGGTCGGCCACCTCGCGCGCGAAGCCCATCTCGTGCGTCACCACGATCATCGTCATGCCCTGGGCGGCAAGGTCCTTCATGACGTCGAGCACCTCGTTGATCATCTCGGGATCGAGCGCGCTGGTGGGCTCGTCGAACAGCATCGCCTTGGGCTCCATCGCCAGCGCCCGGGCGATGGCCACGCGTTGCTGCTGACCGCCGGAGAGTTCCTCGGGGTACTTGTGGGCCTGCTCCAGGATGCCGACGCGGTCGAGCAGCCGGCGCGCGATCTCGACCGCGGCCTTGCGGTTGGCGCCGCGCACGCGCATGGGCGCCAGCGTCACGTTGCGCAGCACCGTCATCTGCGGGAAGAGGTTGAACTGCTGGAACACCATCCCGACCTCGCGCCGCACCTCGGCCAGCTCGGCGGCGTCGTGCAGCTCGATGCCGTCGACGACGATGGAGCCGCCATCGTGCTTCTCGAGACCGTTGATGCAGCGGATCAGGGTCGACTTGCCCGAGCCCGAGGGACCGATGACCACGACCACCTCGCCGCGCGCGACCTCCACGTCGACGCCCTTCAGCGCGCGGAAGGAGCCGAACTGCTTCTCGACGCCCTTGAGCTGGATGAGGGGGGCTTCGCCTTCCACGCTCATGGGCTCCCCTCATCATCGACCGACGCGAGCCGCGTCAGCCGCCGGCCGCGCCGACGATGGATGGGATCGGCGACGCGCTCGAAATAGACGAACAGGAAACTGGCAACCATCGACAGCACAAGATAGATGACCGCTGCGGCGGCCCACATCATCGCCGGCTGGTAGTTGTAGGCGATGCCCCGCTCGGTCGCGAGGGTGAGCTCCACCACGCTGATGGTCGAGGCCAGCGAGGAGTCCTTGAGCAGCGCCAGGGCGTAGTTGCCGAACGGCGGGATCATGATGCGCACGGCCGGCGGGATGACCACGAAGCGCATGATGTCGTTGCTGCCCAGCCCCAGGCTGGCGGCGGCCTCGACCTGCCCCTTGTGGATCGACTCGATGCCCGCGCGGATGACCTCCGCCAGATAGGCGCCGTACCCGAGCGAGAGCGCGGTCACGGCGGCGGCGAAGGGGCTGAGGTGGGGAGGGAGCATGACGCTCCCTCCACTCAGCGGTCCGAAGACGAACCTGTTCAACCAGGTGAAGATCTGCGGCGTCGCGAAGTAGGCGAAGAAGATCTGCACCAACGCCGGCGTGCCGCGGAAGAGCTCGATGTAGAACCTCGCCAGGCCCCGCACGACCACGACACGGGAGCGCCGCATCAACGCCGCGATCAGGCCGAACAGCAGCGCCAGGACGTAGGTGAGGACCGACAGCTCCACGCTGAGCACGGCGCCGCGCAGCAGCGCGTGGACGATGGCGGGGGTGAGGATCTGGCTCATGTCACCGGTCGAACGACGTCATGGCTACTTGGTGGTGATCGGCATGTTGAAGCAGCGGGACACGATGTCCTGGTTGAACCACTTCATGCTGATCTGCTTGAGCGTGCCGTCGTTGTAGAGCGCCACGAGCGCCTTGTTGAGCGCCGCCTTGAGCTCGGGGTTGTCCTTGGAGACGGTGACGTTGGCCAGGTCGACGTAGAGCAGGTCGCCGACCGGCTTCAGCGGGGCGCCCTGGCTGATGGCGTACGAGCCCACCGCGAGGTCGGTCACGAGGCCGCCGACGATGCCCGACTGCACGGCCTGGATGCCGGTGGGGTCGTCCTTGTAGGTCTTGAAGGCGATGCCCTGCTTGGTGAGGTACTGCTCGTAGGTGGTGCCGAGCGCCACGGCCACCGGCTGCTTGAGCTGGGTGATGTCGGTGACGGTGGAGTCCTTGGGCACGAAGAGCTGGGCCCCGCCGCAGTGGTAGGGGTGGTCGAGATAGTCGACGGCGGCGGCGCGCTGCGGCGTGTACGCCTGGCTGGCCACGGCGACGTCGAAGATGCCGGACTGGACGCCCTGCACGATGGTGGCGAACTCGGCGGCGTCGACGCGGGCGGCGACCCCGAGCTGCTTGGCCAGCGCCTTGGCGACGTCGGCGTCGTAGCCGACGAGCTGCTGGTCGGCGTTGAAGAGGCTGAACGGCGGGTAGCCGCCGGACATGACCTCGATCATGTAGCCGCGCTTCTGGATCGTGGCCAGGTCCGCCGCACTGGCGATGCCACCTACCAGGAGCACCGCCGCCAGCACGGCTCCGATGACGAATTTCAAGCGTGCACGTGTCATTCCTACCTCCATACCGGAGCCTTGCTCTCCAGCATTGCTCCCACGAACGGGTGGCCGGTCAGGCGGGTTCCGGCGCGGGCATGCCGAGCTCGCGCTCGAGCGCGCTCACAGCGCCGTCCACCATGCCGACCAGGGCGTCGACCTCCGCCGCACCGATGGTGAGGGGAGGAGCGATCATCACGGCGTCGCCGGCGCCCTCCAGGGCGCCGGAGGCCGGGTAGATGAGGAGCCCCCGCTCGAACGCCTGGCGCACCAGGCGCCCGGTGACGTTCGTCTCGGGGGCGAAGGAAGCGAGCGACCCGTCGGTCACGAGCTCGAGCCCGACCAGCAGGCCGAGGCCGCGCACGTCGCCGAGGACGGGGTGGCGCGCCGCGAGGGTCTTCAGGGCGTTCATGAGCTGAGCGCCGCGCTCGCGCGCATTCCTGACCAGGTCGTGCTTCTCGACGTAGTCGAGGACGGCCAGCGCGGTGGCGGCGGACAGCGGGTTGAAGCTCAGGGTATGGCCGTAGAGGACGGCGCCGGAGCCCTGCCGGATCGGCTCCATCAGCGCGTCGCTGGCCAGCACCGCGGCGATCGGGGTATAGCCGGCGCCGAGACCCTTGCCGAGCACCAGCAGGTCCGGCACGACACCGTAGTGCTCGACGGCGAACATGGCGCCGGTGCGGCCCACGCCCGTCATCACCTCGTCGGCGATGAACAGCACGTCGTTGGCGTCGCAGATGGCGCGGATGCGTGCGTAGTACTCGTGCGGCGGCGTGATGGCGGCGCCGCTGGCGCCCACCACCGGCTCTGCGATGAAGGCGGCGACGTTGTCCGCGCCCAGCGCGTCGATGTGCGTCTGCAGGTCGTCGGCGCAGGCGAGCTCGCACGACGGGTAGGCGAGCGACAGCGGGCAGCGCAGGCAGTACGGGGTGGCGACACCGGCGTCCTTGGCCAGCAGCGCCTCGAAGCGCGAGCGCCGGAGGACGTGGCCCGACATCGACAGCGCGCCCAGGGTGATGCCGTGGTAGCTGATGCGCCGCGACAGCACGTGGGTCTTCTCGGGCCGGCCGCGCTCCTGCCAGTGCTGCAGGGCCATCTTCGCGGCCAGCTCGGTAGCCTCGCTGCCGCTGTTGACCAGGAACAACCAGCGCAGGTCGCCCGGCGCCAGAGCGCCGAGGCGCTCGGCCAGCGCATCCGCCGGCCGGTTGCCGAACTGCGAGCGGAACGCGAAGGTGAGCCTCTGGGCCTGCGCGTGCATGGCCTCGAGCACCTCCGGCACGCCGTGCCCGATGTTGGAGCAGACGGCGCCGGAGCAGCCGTCGAGGTAGCGCCGTCCCTCCTCGTCGTAGAGGTAGAGCCCCTCGCCCCGCACCGCGGTGGGCGGGACGTGGTCGAGCCACGGGTGGATGACGTGACCGGTGCGACCCGGAGCGTCGTCGCTCACGCCCTCACCCCCCGATCCCTTCGGCCCGTACCGCGGCGAACGCCTCGCCCAGGATGGCGAAGGCGCGCGCCAGCTCGTCGTCCTCGACCGTGAGCGGCACCAGCACGCGCACCACGTTGCCGTCCCGGCCCGCCTTGAGCAGCAGCAGGCCGCGCCGGCGCGCCTCGGCGATGATGCGCTCGACCTGCCGTGCGCCGCGGCGCACGCCGTCCTCGCCGGGTTCGATCAGCTCCGCGGCCACCATGGCGCCGAGGCCGCGCACCTCCGCGATGACGTCGTGTTCGGACTGCAGCGCCTCGAAGCGTTCGAACAGCGCGGCGCCGACGGCGCCGGCGCGCTCCAGCAGTCCGGTCTCCTCGAACACGTCGAGCACCGCCAGGGCCGCGGCGCACGCCAGCGGGTTGCCGCCGTAGGTGCCGCCGAGACCGCCCGGATCGGGGGCGTCCATGACGTCGGCGCGCCCGATCACTCCCGACAGCGGCAACCCGCCGGCGAGGCTCTTGGCCACCGTGATGAGGTCGGGCACGACGCCGCTGTGTTCGATCGCGAAGAGGCTGCCGGTGCGCCCGAAGCCGCTCTGGATCTCGTCGACGATCAACAGCATGCCGTGGCGCTCGGTGAGCTCCCGCAGGGCGCGCAGGAACGCGAACGGGGCGGGCACGAAGCCGCCCTCGCCGAGCACCGGCTCGATGAGCACCGCGGCCACCCGCTCGGGCGCCACCTGGCTGGCGAAGACGTCGTCCAGCGCGCGCAGCACGTCGGCAACGCTCCAACCCCGCAGGGGGTAGGGGAAGGGCGCGTGGTACACGTCCGGCGCGAACGGCCCGAACGTCTGCTGATAGGGGTCCGTCTTCCCGGTCAGGGTCATGCCGAGCAGGGTGCGCCCGTGGAAGCTGCCGCTGAAGGCGACGATGCCGGGCCGGCCGGTGGCGGCCCGGGCGATCTTGACGGCGTTCTCGACGGCTTCCACGCCGGTGGTGAGCAGCAGCGTCTTCTTGGGCGCCTCGCCCGGCGCCAGCGCGTTGAGGCGCTCGGCCAGCCTCACGTAGGGCTCGTACATGGCGACCTGCGCCGAGGTGTGGCTGAAGCGCTCGAGCTGCGCCTGTACGGCGTTGGTCACGCGCTCGTTGGCGTGCCCGATGTTCATGACGCCGATACCGCCGGTGAAGTCGATGTACTCGGCACCGTCGACGTCCCACAAGCGCGCGCCCTTGGCGCGCGCCGGGAAGATGGGATGGGCCGTCGCCAGCCCCCGCGGGACGTTGGCGTCCCGGACCCGGCCCAGCAGTACGTTTCGGGCTTCTGTCGACTCCACCTCAGCCCAGCGCTCCCTTCGTTGTTGAACGGGCCACCCTACCCCACGATGCGGCGACGCGCTACGGCTGCGGAGTACAAATGCGCTATGCAGTTTTGTCGTTCAACGACAACAGCTCGCCGGCGAGCTGCAGTTTGAAGCGCACGCCGGGGTCGGCCAGGTCGGCGTGAAGCGCCTGCGACACGCGCTCCAAACGGTAGCGCACGGTATTGACGTGTACGCCCATGCTCTGTGCCGTGCGCTTCGCCTCGAAACCGGCCCGCGCCCAGGCGACGACGGTGGCGACCAGCCGCTCGCCGCCACGGAGCGCGCGTACGGGCCCGAAGGCCTCGTCCAGCAGGGCGGCGCGCGCATCGGTGTCACCCAGCAGCACGCGCGGCACCAGCCAGGCGTCGTAGACGAGCACGCGCCGTGGAGCCAGCTGCGGCAGCAGCGAGCGCGCCTCGCGGAAGCTGAGCTCGATGCCCTCCACGCCGCTGCGGGCCCGGCCCCACACCATCCCCACCGCCTCGTCGACGCGCCCGACCTCCAGGGCACGCGGATCGATGCCGTCCTCGAGCAGGACGCTCACCTCGTTGAGCGACACCGACAGGAAGGGCGTGCCCCCCAGATCGGCGATGCGCCGCCCCAGGCGGTCGGCCAGCCGCTCGCGGCGCAGGAACCCCTCGCGCGAGAGCGGCAGCGGCACGTCGTGCAGCACCGCGATCCCGACGCGATAGCCGCGCCCCCACTCGAAGCCGAGCAGGCGGGCGCGCTCCAGGTTCTGGGGGGTGGGCTCGAGCCGGCCCTCCAACAGCGAGTCGAGGAAGGCGTAGCCCAGCCGCGACTCGAGCTGCGCCAGCGTCTGCTGGTGGGTGATGTGCAGCGCCACCACGGTGGCGGCGTGCTCGGCGGCGCGCAGGTCCAACTCCCCGACCGGACTGTCGCCCTCGAGGACCCACACCAGCCCCACCAGCTCGCCGCTCACCCGGATGGGGCAGGCGACGCGCGCCGACAGCTCGAGCTCGGGCAGCGCCGGCACACGCACCGGATCCTTCTGGCTGCGCAACCGCTGGAGGTAGCCCAGCCGCTCCAGCTCGGCCATCACGTCGGGGGGCGTGACCCCGTCGTGGAGGGTGGTGGTCCGCACCCGGTCACGCTCGAGCCCCGGCCCCGTCGCGTCGGCGTCGGCCGGCAGATAGGAGGCGGCGAAGAGCTGCCCGGTCGGGCTCTCGAAGGTCACGTCGCGGCGGATGAGCTCACTGAGCACGTTGGCGATCTGCTGCAGGCTGGAGGCCTGCACCGCGGCCTGCGTCAGCGCCCGGTGGATGGCCTCGGAGCGCTCGATCACGCGGTGCTGTTCGGTCAGCAGCGCACGCTGCGCCTCCTCGGTGATGCGCGCGAAGGGGATCTCCCAGGGCACCTCCAGCACCGGCAGCCCCACCGCATCGGCCTCCTCCACCACCGCCGGCGGAACCTCGCTGAAGAACTGCGGCACCGCCAGCGCCAGCGCCGCCAGCCCGCGCTCCTCCAACGAGCGCACGAACCGGCGCTGCCCCGCCTCGTCGCGCGGCCAGGCGTAGCCGGTACTCAGCAGGAGCTGCCCCGGCTGCAGCCACTGGTGCGGGTCGGGGATGTCGACCACGCCGCTCCAGGACACCTCACGGCCGATCCCGGCGCGCCCGGCCACGAGCCGGGCACGGCCCAGCAGCGGCAGCGTCAGCAGCTCGGACACGCGCACGATGGCGCCAGCCTACCCCCGGCGGTCCCCCGAGCGGCCGCTCTGCGCCGGGGGACGTTCTTCCCTTCGGCGCTCCGGGCGTTTACCGTAGCGTCGGAGCCGGAGAACGGCCGGAGAGGTCGGGTCGGGAGCATCATGCGCATCGTCACCGCAGAACAGGCCGTCGAGGTCGTCCACTCGCGCGACCGCGTGTTCGTCCACAGCGTGGCCGCCGCCCCGCAGCGCCTGCTCGCGGCGCTCACGGCTCGCTGGCGCGAGTTGCAGGGCGTCGAGATGATCCACCTGCACACCGAGGGACCCGCACCCTACGCCGACGCGGCGTACGCCAGGAGCTTCCACACCAGCGCGCTGTTCGTCGGACCCAACGTACGAGCGGCGGTCGAGCAGGGACAGGCGGACTACATCCCCATCTTCCTGAGCGAGGTGCCGGACCTGTTCCGCAGCGGCGCCATGCCGCTCGACGTGGCACTGGTGCAGGTCTCGCCGCCGGACCGTCACGGCTACTGCTCGCTCGGCGTGTCCGTCGACGCCACCCGAGCCGCCGTGCACGCGGCCCGAACGGTGGTCGCGCAGGTCAACCCGAACATGCCCCGCACGCACGGCGACGGCCTGCTGCACGTCTCGAACATCGACCTGGCGGTGGACGTGGACGATCCCATCCCCGAGGTGCCCCCCGCTCCGGCGGGCCCGGAGGCGCGCGCCATCGGCCTCCACTGCGCCGCCCTGATCGAGGACGGCGCCACCCTGCAGATGGGCATCGGCGCCATCCCCGACGCGGTGCTGGCCTCCCTCGGCGACCACCGCGACCTCGGCATCCACACCGAGATGTTCTCCGACGGCGCCATCGACCTGATCGAGAGGGGCATCATCACCGGCGAACGGAAGGTCAGCCACCCCGGCAAGGTGGTCGCGAGCTTCGTGATGGGCACGCGCCGGCTCTACGACTTCGTCGACGACAACCCGCTGCTGGCGCTGCTCGATGCCGGCTACGTCAACGACACCGCCGTCATCCGGCGCAACCCGCGGGTGACCGCCATCAACAGCGCCGTCGAGGTCGACCTCACGGGCCAGGTGTGCGCCGACTCCATCGGCACCCGTCAGTACTCCGGCGTCGGCGGCCAGATGGACTTCATACGCGGCGCCTCGCTCTCCGAGGGCGGCAAGCCGATCATCGCCCTGCCCTCGACCACCCACGACGGGGCGAGCCGGATCGTGCCGTTCCTGAAGCAGGGGGCGGGCGTGGTCACCACCCGCGCCCACGTCCACTTCGTGGTGACCGAGTACGGCGTGGCCAGCCTCTACGGCAAGGCGCTGCGCCAACGCGCGCGGGCGCTCATCGGCATCGCCCACCCCGACCATCGCGAGGCGCTGGAACGCGCGGCCTTCGAGCGCTTCCAGCGGATGCCCGCCTGACGCCGCCGCCGAGACTGCCGCGGCGGCCGCCGCCGAAGCACAAGCGCGCGGCGCCCGCTGCCTCAGGCAGCGGGCGCCGCGATCCAGCCCTGAAGGCGATTCAGGCGCGTTTACGTGGCTTCGTGCTGGCGCCGAACAGGGTGTACAGCGGGCAGAAGCCCACCGCCCCGGTGAGCAGCAGGATCGCTCCGACGATGGCGAAGACAACCATCCATACGCCGGAGAGCCAACCGAACACCCACGCGGAGAGCAGAACGAGCCCGGCGATGACCCGGATGACCCGATCGGTAGTGCTTTCGTTGATCGTCATGGCCTTGCCTCCTCGGACTGCAGCATAGCGCACTATTGGCGCCATAGGAATGGTAGAAATAGGAACAATGTCGAGCCGCGACGAACTCCTGCGCCACCTCAAGATCCGCGGGCCCAGCACCGTCCGCCAGCTCGCCGAGGCCACCGGCCTGTCCGACAACGCGGTGCGCCACCACCTGGCGCGGCTGCGCCAGCAGGGCTTCGTCGACGAGCACGCCCTGCGCGAGGGGGTGGGCCGGCCGGCGCACCGCTACGCCCTCACCGCTCAGGCCGAAGGCGCCTTCCCCAAGCGCTACGTCGACCTGCTGGAGGCCGTGCTCGAGAGCGCCGCCGCGCGGGGCCTGCTCGACACGCTGCTCGACGACGTGGCGGCCGCGCTCGCCGCGCGCGTCAAGGACGAGCTCGAGCCGCTCCCGCCGCGCGCACGGCTGCTCAAGCTGATGCAGCAGCTCGACTACGGCGAGATGCTGGGGCGCCTCGCCAATACGCCGGGAGGCTGGGAGTTCGAGGCCTACAACTGCGTCTACCGCGCCACCGGAGAACGCTTCGTCGGCGTCTGCGACCTGCTGCCGAAGGTCGTCGTGGACGCCACCGGGATGGATGCAGAACGCGTGCGCTGCCAGCGCGACGGCAACCACACCTGCCACTTCGCAGGTAGCTACGGGACGAGCCCGAACGGGCAGCGCGACGGGGCGAGAGAGCGACGGCTCGTAGGGCGACCGACCCGCACGAGGCACCGAGCCCGCCCGAGCGCCTGCATCCGGACGCCCTCCCCGTGCGTAGGGGTGGATGGAGGTACTCCCATGCACGTAAGGCAGGCGCTCGTCCACAAGCGACAGGCTCGGCACCGGCGCACCCTTGGGAAGTGGGCCCCGGCAGGTCCGCTCGCCACCCGCATGCTCGCCGCCCTCGCGCTCACCGCCCTCGCACTGGGCGGCGCCGCGTTGGCGCAGGCGGTGAGCCCGACCGTCCAGGTCCGCTACGACGCCAAGCTGGGCTACTTCCTGACCGACGCCCAGGGCATGACGCTGTACCTCTATGCCAAGGACACCCCCGGCAAGAGCGCCTGCAACGGCGCCTGCGCTCAGGCCTGGCCGCCGCTGCTGGCCGACAGCGCCACCGTTGCGCCGCTGAACCTGCCGGGCGCGTTCAGCGTCGTCACCCGCGATGACGGCAGCAAGCAGATCGCCTACCACGGCCTCCCCCTGTACACCTGGCAGGGCGACAAGAAGCCCGGCGACACCAGCGGCCAGGCCTTCAAGGACGTCTGGTGGGTGGCCAACCTCGAGCCCGCGGTGCAGACGCTGGCGACCGCCAACGGCACCCTGCTGGTCGGCCCGACCGGCATGACGCTCTACACCTTCGGCAAGGACGGCCCCAACCAGTCCGCGTGCAGCGGGACCTGCGCCGCCAACTGGCCGCCGCTGGTCGGCGGCTACGACGTCGCCCACGGCAACGCGCCCACAGCCGGCAACGGCGTCAAGGGAACGCTCGGCGTCATCGCGCGCCCGGACGGTTCCAGCCAGCTGACGCTGGACGGCAAGCCGCTGTACTACTTCCGCGGCGACCGCTCCCCCGGCCAGGCGACCGGCGACGGCCTTCTCGGCGAGTGGGCGAAGGTCACGCAATGACCGCCAGCGCCTCCCGGACGCAGGCGCGGGCGCACCCCTAGACCCATCCTCCGGAGGCCCTGGGCAGGCCTCCATCAACTCGGCGAGGACCGCATCCACCCCCGGGCATGCGGTCCTCGGTTCTTCCTGGCCCGAGCCAGGCGGGCCGTCCGGTCGGGCCGTCCGGTCGGGCCGTCCGCTGCGCTCAGGCCGACGCTTCGCGTCCGCGGAACATCAGCGGCACCGCCGGGATGCCCAGCAGGGCTACCAGCGCGGCGACCAGGAAGGCGCGCTCGAGCCCGGCGCCGTCGGCGAGCAGGCCGATGGTGTAGATGCCGGCGGCGCGCACCAGGAAGTTCATCGCCAGGAAGGTGCCGTTGGCGAGCGCCCGGTTCTCCGGGAAGGCGTCCTGGACCGTGGCCAGCAGGACCGGCGTCCCGCTCACCGCCGACAGGCCGAGCAGGATCAGCAGCGGGAACGCCAGCGCCGTCGGCGCGTAGAGGAACGCGATCATCACCAGCGGCGCGGAGATGGCCAGGGTGAGCAGCACGCTCCCGCGACCCAGGCGGTCGGACACGGTGCCGGCCGACAGCGCGCCGACCACGCCCGCAGCCTCCAGGATGGTGAGCGAGGCCCCGGCGAGCCACAGACCGGTACCCATCACGTCCTTCATGAACAGCGGCAGGTAGATGGTGGCCGCCACCAGTAGCATCACGCGGGTCGCGATCAGCAACCCGATCGCCGGGAACACCCGCCGCGCCGTGGACCACGGCAGGAAGCCCGATCGACCGCCGGCGCCCTGCGCCGAGACATTGCGCAGCCGGAAGTAGAGGATCACGCTGACTGCCCAGCCGATGAAGGCGAGCCGCCACAGCCCTTCCAGGCCGAACCAGCCGACCGCCGCCACCGCCAACAGCGGGCCCAGCGAGCGCCCGAGCTCACCGCCGGCCATGAAGATGCTCATGCCGGCACCGACCCGACGCCCGGACACGTGCGCCACCATCGCCGGGGCGGGCGAGTGGAACGACGCCACGCTGACGCCCGCGGCCAGCAGCAAGAACACGATGGAGAGGTAGTTCGGCGCGCGTCCCAGCAGGGTGATGAACGTCGCCGTCACGGCCGGCGCCAGGATCACGAAGTAGCGCAGGCTGACCTTGTCGGCCATGTAGCCGATGACCGGGTTGAGCAGGCTGGGGAGCTGCAGGAAGACGGCCAGGCCGCCGGTCATGGTGTAGTCGGTGTTGAGCTTCTGCTGCAGGACCGGGAGCAGCGGCGCCACGAAGGCCGTGAAGCTGTCGTGCGCGAAGTGCCCGCCGGCGATGGTGGCGACGTCGGCCGTGTGGAAGCGCTCGTCGAAGGGCGCAGCGACCCCGGCCTCGCCGGACCGTGACGCGGCGCCGGCCGCTCCGGCGACAGCACCGGGCGCAGCACCGGGCGCAGCACCGGGCGCAGCCTCGGCCGCGGCGTCGGACGCCGCCGGCCCGGCTACGCCGCCGACGGGTGCCTGGTGGACGTCGTCTCGATCCATGCGGACCAGCATAGCCCGCGTTCCCCGCGCGGCGAGACTTCCGGGCGGCGCGTACCGCGGCACTCGACGGCACGCGGGACGCAGCGCCGGGTGCAGGCGGGGCAGAGCCGGGGCGGAGCCGGGCGCAGAGCCGGGCGCAGAGCCCGGTACAGGTCCTCGTGCGGGGCCGGGCAGCGCTCAGCGGCTGACCAGCAGCAGGAAGCGGTCCATCCAGCGGTCGGGCAGGAAGCGCGTCAGCACGCCCACCACGTGCGCGTCCAGCCCCACCCGATAACGCGTGCGCGCGCGCGGCGCGGTGAGCGCGTGCAGCACCGCACGCGCCACGCCGTCGGGCGCGATGCCGCCCGCATCGACGTCGGTCACGCCGCGGGAGATGGAGCGGATGGCGGCCTCGTAGAGCTCCCCCGCCGCTTCGGGCATGCGCGAAAGGCGCGCCTCGCCGGCGCCCTTCGTCTTGCCCCAGATGGGGGTGCGCACGCGGCCGGGCTCCACGATCGAGACCTGCAGGCCCCAGGGACTGAGCTCGAGCCGGTAGACGTCGCCGAGCGCCTCGATGGCGAACTTGGACGCCGCGTAGGCGCCCAGCAGCCGCGACGACACCAGCCCGGAGATGGATCCGACGAACACCACGCGACCGTGGCTTCCTCGGACCGGCGAGCGGCCGGCGCCCAGCGACCCGTCGATGCCGGCCGGAGCGGTCGATGCCCGCACCCCGAAGGCGCGGCGCTGCCCTTCCGCCGCCAGCTGGACCTCACGCGCCCGCCGCAGCATCGGCAGCATCGCCTGCGTCACCGCGACCTGGCCGAGCACGTTGACCTCGAGCTGAAGCCGCAGGTCCTCGAGCGGCAGGAACTCCATGGGCCCCGCCACGACCATGCCGGCGTTGTTCACCACGCCGTGCAGGCCGCGCGCGCCGGTGCGCTCGTCGACGACGGCGGCCGCCCGCGCGATGCCCTCGGCGTCGGTGATGTCGAACAGCAGCGGCGTGATGCTACCGGTGGCGTCGTCCGGGGCTGCGTCCCGGCGCGCCTCCCGGCCTTCCTGCTCCAAGCACGCGGCGGACTCCTCGCGCCGCACGCCCGCGAAGACCTCGAAGCCGCGGCGAGCGAGCAGACCGGCGACCGCGCGACCGATCCCGGTCGACGCGCCGGTCACCAGAACGGCTGGCGGCGTGTCCCCCTCCGAAGCGACATGCACGCAGCCATCTTAACGGTGTCGGGTCGGCGACGTTCTCCGGGCCCGCGATCGCGCGGGGGATCTCCTCCCAAAACGCAACCCGCGGGGAGGATTCCCCGCGGGTCACCGGCCGAAGGCCGTGAAGGAGAGAGTTGTGCTTCCGGAGCCCCAACGCCGGGACGGTCCCGGCTACAGCACGTTCACCCTAACTCGTTTGCCTCATTTGAGGCCCGGAAGCACGTGCACCGGCGTCTCGGCGCCATTTCAGTCCTTGTCGGTCTCGTGGAGCGGCCTACTCAGCGCCTGCCCACCGGTGCAACGTAATGCTAGGCGGCCGCATTGTCCGGTGACAGGGACACATGTCCTGCTGCACCCGGGACGGCCGGCACCGGGCCGGCTTGCGCTCGGTCCGGAGCGCTCAGCTCGGGGCGCTCAGCTCGCGGCGCTCAGCTCGCGGCGCTCAGCTCGGGGCGCTCAGCTCGCGGGCGCCGACCCCGCCAACAGCGTGGACCGTACGGCGTCCGGCACCGGCACGGGCCGTTGCGCGTCGTAGTCGAACCAGACCACCACCGATTCGATGGTGGCCGCCCGTACCCCGTCGGCCCGCACCTCCTGGTGCAGGGCGATGCTGCTGCGCCCGATGCGCGCCACCTCGGTGGCGAGCACCACCCGGCTGCCCAGACGCACCTGGGCGTGGAAGTCGATGGCGATGCGCGCCAGGATGGGGCCGCCGCCGTCCCAGCTCACACGCCGCATCAGGGCGATGCGGCCGAGCTCGGCGTAGCTGGAGTACGCCGCGTTGTTGACGTGCCCAAGCGCATCGGTATCGCCGAAGCGCACCTGGATCTCGAGTTCGTGTGGGCCCGGCGCGGCGACGTCGGGGGTGTGGCTGGCGGCGGGATCCTCCGGGGTCATCAGGCAGGCTCCTCCCGAAATGGGGTGGCCTCGGCGGACGGCGCCGCGGCGGACGTCAGCCTACCGCGCGCCGCGCCGGTACACGGCGCGCGCGGGGCGCCGTCCGTGTGGTGGCGGGCGCGGCACTCTGAGCGCTATCGTGGACGCACAGTACGCACCCATTTGCCCGCGATGGAGGGCAACATGCGGTTTCTGCGTGGTCTGCTCGTGCTCGTGTTGGTGGCCGCATCGGCCACGGCCTGCGCACCCGGTGTGGACGTGGGTTCCGTGCGTCTGCCCAGCGACGTTCCCGGCACCCTGTCCGATGCCGACGCCGTCCTGCTCGACCCGGTCGGCGCTCTCGTGGGGCGCGACCCGCCCCTGAGCACCGACATCTACGACGCCACCTTCGACGCGCCCGAGCTCGACGGCTACACGCCCACCACGCCGGTGCCCTTGGAGGCGATGCCCCGCGCCTTCGACGGCAGCTACTACCTGGCGCCCGGCGACTACGAGATCACGGCCTGGGGGTTCTGCGCTCACGCCGGCACCTACGAGCCCGCCGTGGGGGGGCCGGGATACGTCTATGCGCCGCTGAAGGGCTCGCTCGCGGATGTCATGACGCGCCTGCTCGAGGCCTCCTACCGCCACCCGGAGGTGTCGCAACGGTCCATCCAGGTCCTGTTGTGGGCCATCCTCGCGCGCACGCCGCTCCCCGACATGCCGCCCGAGTTGCAGGACACCTGCGCGGCGCCTGCTCGACGCCGACGACCTCGCGCGCCTGCGTGCGAACACCCCCAACGACGTCGGTCGAACCCTGTTCGAGCGCGCCCTGCAGCAACTACCTCCCGAGCTCCGCGAGGTGGCCCGCGCCGAGGACCGCATCCGCACGCTGCTCCGCGGCGACAGCGTCGCCTACGCGGCGCTCGAGCGAGCCGCCGTCCTCACGGGCAACCCACCTCCGGGCCTGACCGTGCGCGCCATCCCCCAGGGCCGGTGGTCACACCACCCCGACGGCTACGACATCCGATACGCGCCCTCCGGGTACTCGGTGGTGCGCATCCAGATCCACGTGCCCGGGGCCGTCGGCGCCCGGCCCGACCCGGGCGTGATCAGCGCCCAGGGCTCGAGCGGCTCCCAGGGCGGTGACGGCATGGTCAACGCCGACGTGAGCGACGGCGCGGCGCTGTCCGGCAACACCTCCCGGCAGCGGCTCCTGAGCAACGGCACGAGCGCCGACGACAACGTCCTCGAACGGGCCAAGGACGCGGTCGGGTGGATGAAGCTCTTCGCCAACCTGCTGCCGTTCTTCGGTGGCCAGAGCCTCGAGCAGGGGGCGGTCCAGGGCTTCTCGGAACTCACCGCGGGAGCCTCGATGCTCTCCCCCGCAGCGATGGCGGGGTACCTGCTGGACTTCATCTTCAGCGCCGGCGCCGACATCATCAACGCCACCGCCGGCTACGAGGGGGGCGGGACAGGGGGCGGGGCAGGGTCCGACAACCGGGGCCCGCCATCGACGGGTGGCTCCTCCTCGGCGGGCTCCAGCGGCTCCCCGACGTGGAACGCGCACCCAGGATCGTCCGGCGGGTCCGGTGCGGGCGACAGCGGGACGGCCGGCGGAACGAGCAGCGGTACGAGCAGCGGCACGAGCAGCGGCACGAGCGGCTACCAGGACGGTAGCAGCGGGCAGCGGCGGCACCAGCGGCGGCACCAGCGGCGCCGGCGACACCAGCACCGGCACCGGCACCGGCACCGCCGGCGATACGACCGGGGACACCGGCACCAGCGGCGACACCAGTGGCGAAACGACCGGCGAAACGACCGGCGACACGACCGGCGACACGAGCAGCGGCGCGTCCGATGCCGGCGGCACCGGGACGAGCGAGGCCGGGGCGAGCGAGACCGGGACGAGCGAGACCGGGGCGAGCGAGACCGGCACCGACGCGAGCGGCACCAGCGCCGGCGGCGGCACCACCGACAGCACCAACGACGGCACGACCGACGGCACGACCACCGCCCCGGGCGGCGCCAGTAGCGGCGCCGGCACGAGCGGCTCCGGCGGCGCGCTGACCTTCCCCGAGGGCCTCCCCGACGACCTGCGGCGGGTGATCGAGTACCTCGTGACCACGGCCGGCGAGCTGTTGCGCGACCTGCAGCTCTACCAGGACTCCGCCGTGCGGCTCGACAGCGTCAGTCACGGTGACGCCGACGCGGGGTACGCGCTGGCCGCGCAGACGCTCGAACGCAAACGCAGCGCCGGAGTCTCCATGTTGCGCACCTCGGCTGCGCTCGACCACCTCGGAGCCGTGCTCGATGCGCATCACCTGGGCAGTATCCCGCTCGGGGCGGACGCGGTGCGGGCCTTCCAACAACGGCTGCGGGACGAGGGCGTCCCCGAGGCACTGCGCGCGGAGCTGCGTCGCGCGGGCATGACCGACGCCGACATCGATCGATTGGCCCGGCGCTACCTGGAGCTCGACGCCGACGAGGTTGCGGCCGGCTTCCGGCGCTCCCTGACCCGCACGGCCGCCGCCCTGCGCTCGCTGGGCACGATCTGGGCCGGCCTGCCCTCGATCCTGGCCGGCGGCACGGTCCACTGACCGGCGCGCGCGTCAGTCGGGGGCACGCGGTGCGCGGGCCGCCCTACCGGCGCCGTCGTTGACAGCGCGCGCAGTAGACGGTGCCGCGCTGCCCCACCACGATCCGCCGGAGCGGCGCGCCGCAGCGCGGACAGGGCTCTTCGGCGTGACCGTAGGCGGCGAGTTGCTCGAGGTAGGCGCCGACCTCGCCGTTGACGGTGCGGTAGTCGTTGAGGGTGGTGCCCTGCGCCTCCAGGCTGGCGGCCAGCACCTCGACGATGGCGTGGTGCAGCCGCGCCGCCGCGGCCGCCGAGACGCGGCGCGCCGGCGACAGCGGGTGCACGCGGGCACGCCACAGGGCCTCGTCGGCGTAGATGTTGCCGACCCCGGCGACGGGGCGCTGACTGAGCAGGTAGGTCTTGACGGCGGTGTCCGAACGCAGCAACGCGCGCCGGAAGCCGGTCACGGTGAACGCCGGGGACAGCGGCTCGGGGCCCATCCCGGCCAGCGTCGGCAGGCTCCGGTAGTCCCCCGCGGCCACCACAAGGAACCTCCCGAAGCGCCGGGGGTCGCGGAAGTACAGCGTGTCGGGCTCGCCCCCCGACAGGCGCAACCGCACCCGCAGATGGCCCTCGTTCTCCGGCGCCCGGTGCGACACCACACCGGTCATGCCCAGGTGGAGGATCAGCTCGTCGCCACCGGAGAGCGGCATCACCAGGAACTTGCCGCGCCGCGTGACGGCGCGCAGCGTCTGGCCGACGGCACGGGGCAGGTCGCGATACTTGGGGCCCGGCGGCGCCAACCGTTCGGCAGCCAGGATGGTGCGGCCCTCCAGCCAGGGGGCCAGCTCGCGACGCACGGTCTCCACCTCGGGTAGCTCGGGCACGGTTGCATTTCGCTCGCGTGAACGGCGCGCTCAGGCCGGGCGCGGGTAGGTGATCGCTCCCTCGTACAGGGCGCGGCCCACGATGGCGCCGTCCAGCCCGAGGCGCTGGTAGAGATCCAGGTCGATGTCGGCGCCTACGCCGCCGCCGGCCACCAGCCGGTGAGGGAAGGCGGCGCGCATGCGGGCCACCGGCTCCTCATCGACGCCGCGCAGGGTGCCGTCGCGGCTGATGTCGGTGTAGATCAGGTGCCGCACGCCCTGGCCGGCCACCCGGCGAGCCAGCTCGGCGGCGTCGACGTCGGTGACCTCGGCCCAGCCGCGTACGGCCACCCGTCCCTCGCGGGCATCGATGGAGACCACCACCCGGTCGGGCCCGAACTCGGCCAGCAACGCGTCGACCACCTCGGGCTCGTGGATGGCGACGGTGCCGAGCACCACCCGGTCGACGTGCTCGAGCCAGTCGGTGGCGGCCTCGACGCTGCGCACGCCCCCGCCGATCTCCAGCCGCGCGCCTGCCTCCGCGGCCAGCGCGCGGATCAGTGCGCCGTTGTCGCTGCGCCCGAGCGCGGCGTCGAGGTCGACCACGTGGAGCCAGGGCGCTCCCAGCCCGACCCAGTGCCGCGCCGCCTCCAAGGGTGAGTCGAAGTACACGGTCTCGCGCGCCGGATCGCCCTCGTAGAGCCGCACGGCCCGTCCCTGTTGGATGTCCACTGCCGGGATCACGTCGAACATGGCACCGCGAGCATAGCGCGTGTCGCCGCCGGTGCCGCAGCGCCACCGGACAGCCGGCGCGCGGGACGACGGTCCGTCAGTCGCCGAGGTCCAGGTACGCTTCGAGCCGGTCGCGGGCGCGCTGCCGCTCGGCCTCGCCGGAGGCGCGCTCCACCGCCGCTTCCAGCAGCGTCATGTGGCACTCCTCGAGCCGCGTCTGCTCGCTCTCGGCCCAGGGGGAGTCGAAGCCGGCCAGGAAATCGCCCGCGTACAGGCGCAGCGCCCGCTCGACGGCGGCCTCGTCGCCGCTCTCCAGGGCGGCGGCGGCCACGCGCTCGAAGTCCTCGGCGTCCCAGCGCACCTTGCCGCCGTAGCGCAGCTCGAGCCGGTCGTCCTCGAGCGTGAGGGTGGCGACGCCGGCGAGCATCTTGCGCAGCCGGCTCACCAGCACGTGCAGGTGGTTGTCCGCGGCCTGCCCCCACCACAGCTCCGCACGCACCTCGTGGACCGAGCAGGACCTGCCCGAGGCCAGCAGGAACAGCAGCAGCTCGACGGCCTTGCGCGCCTCCCAGTGCAGGCGCTGCGCGCCGTAGCTGACGCCGAGCCCGCCGAGGCTGGTGATGAGCATCTCGTCGTCGGCGGCGCTGCGCAGGACTCCGGCGCGCTCGAGCCGGACCCGTACCGCCTCGCGCAGCTCGACGGGCGTGAAGGGCTTGGTGAGGTAGTCGTCGGCGCCCTGCGCCATGCCGCGGCGGATGTGGTCGCGGTCGCTCATGGAGGTCAGGTAGATGAAGGGGACGCTGCGCAGCGGCGCCAGATCGCGCACCGCTTCGTGCAGCTCGAAGCCGGTCATGCCGGGCATGATGACGTCGCTCACGATGAGGTCGGGCCTCAGCCCGCCCTTGAGCGCGTCCAGCGCGGGCTGGGGCCGGTCGAAGGCGACCACGTCGTAGCTCGACAGCACCGACGTGACGAGGGCCAGCACCGACGCGTCGTCGTCCACGACCGCGAGCGTCACGTCACTCGCGGCGCGGAGCGGGGCCTCCGTGCGGGCGTCCTCGGAGCCCTCAGGCATGCCTCGCTCCCCGGACGCGCCGCCATCTTCGCTGGACTACCCCGAGCATAGCTGCCATGATAGTCGCGTCGCAGGCGGGGGACGATAAAACTTCACACGTTTCCGACGCCGTCCGTCCGCCTGCCCGGAGCCGTCCCGAGCGCGCGGCGCAGGGGCGCCGTCACCCCCCGCCTTGACAGGCTGCGACCGTCACCTATACTTTTAAGGGATGGTTTCTCGCCGGGACGCTCTGCTCAACCTGGCTCCCCTCCTCAACCGTGCCCCAGGATCCGCCGATGAGGTGGTGGGGACCGGTCTGCTGGAGCCCGAGCCGGCGCTGCTCGAGGCCGACGGTCTGGTCCTCGGCGGGCCGCTCGAGTGGGGGGTCACGGTCCGCAATGTGGGCGGCGACGACGACTTCATCGTCGACGGCTGGGTGAGCGGTCACGCGGTTCAGGAGTGCCGCCGCTGCCTCACCAAGGTCGTGACCGGGGCGCGGGCGACGTTCGTGATGCCGATGCTCTACCTCGCTCGCGAGGCGGGCCTGCGGCTCGACGAGGTCTCCGAAGACGACGAGGAACGTCTCGTCTTCGGCCGGCCCGAGGTGGACTTCGCACCGATGCTGGCGCAGCTGTTCGCCATCGAGCTGCCGCTCACCGCGCTGTGTCGGGAGGACTGCAAGGGGTTGTCGCTCGACGGCGTCAACCTCAACGAACACCCTGAGCTCGAGGCGGAGGACCGCGTCCGGCGCGACGCCGCCTCCCCGTTCGAAGTCTTGAAGGACATCGACCTGACGTCGCAGTGAGGCGGCGTCACGACCGACGAAGGAGTGAGTCTGCACCATGGCCAAACACCCTGTTCCCAAGAAGCGCACGTCCGCCTCGAGGCGCGACCAGCGCCGCAGCCACCACGCGCTCACCGCGCCCAACCTGGTCGAGTGCCCCGAGTGCAAGGCCATGAAGCCGCAGCACGTGGTATGCCCGGAGTGCGGAAGCTATGCCGGTCGGCAAGTGGTCGAGGAGGCCTGAGGGCCTTCCGTACCAACTAACGGGTAGTTAGCGGATCGCGAGCCTCGCCCACCGGGCGCAGATGCCCCCGCGTGCGGCGACGGGGACGGAGTTCGGGTGGCGTGAATCAGAGCGGTAGCCAGCGTGCCGGTGTCACGGCGCTGGGCGCGTACGCGCCTGCGCGCATCCTGACCAACCAGGACCTCGAGGCGATGATGGACACCTCGGACGAGTGGATCACCACCCGGACCGGGATCAAGCGTCGTCACATCGCCGCGGAGAACGAGTTCACCACCGACCTGGCCTTCAGCGCCGTCGAGGACCTGCTGGCCCGCCACGGCGACGATGCCCTGGCCGGCGTGGACATGGTGATCGTGGCGACCAACACGCCCGACGCCCTGTTCCCGTCGACGGCGGCGATGGTACAGGACCGCTTCCGGCTCCGCGCCGGCGGCTTCGACATGCTGGCGGGTTGCCCCGGCTGGATCTACTCGCTGGGCATGGCCAAGTCGCTGGTGGAGTCGGGTCAGTGCCGGCGGGTGCTGGCGATCGGGGCCGAGGCGCTCACCAAGATCACCAACTGGGACGACCGCTCCACCGCCGTGCTGTTCGGCGACGGCGCCGGCGCGGTGGTGGTGGAGGCGGTCGACGAGCCCTACGGCCTGCGCTCGGTGGTGCTCGGCGCCGACGGCTCGGGCGCGCACCACCTGCACAAACGCTCGGTCGCCCACTCCCTGCCCAACGGCGACCCGCTCTCCGAGACGCTCTACATGAACGGCCGCGAGGTCTTCAAGTTCGCCGTCAGGGTGATGAACACCGCCACCATCGAGGCGGTCGAGAAGGCCGGCCTGCACATCGACGACATCAGCCTGTTCGTGCCGCATCAGGCGAACCTGCGCATCATCGAGGCCGCCCGCGAGCGGCTGGGGCTGCCACGCGAGCGCGTGGTCGTGACGGTCGACGAGTACGGCAACAACTCCACGGCCAGCATCCCGCTGGCGCTGCACACCGCCCTCGACGACGGCCGCATCGAGCCCGGCGACAACCTGCTGCTGGTCAGCTTCGGCGCCGGCCTCACCTGGGCCGCCGCCGTCCTGACCTGGGGGGGCGGGGCGTGAGCGCGGCCCCGAGCCGCGGCGACGCCGGACTCGCCGTCGTCTTCCCCGGCCAGGGCTCGCAGGCGGTCGGCATGGCGAGGAGCTTCTACGACCACAGCGCCGCCGCCCGCAAGGTGCTGGACGAGGCCGAGGCGGCCCTCCCGGGCCTGCTGGAGCTGATGTGGGAGGGCCCGGCCGAGAGCGCTGCAGCTCACCGCCAACCAGCAGCCCGCGCTGGTCGCCGCCGGCGCCGCCGCCTTCGCCGCCTGGCGCGAGGCGGGCGGGCCCGAGCCGCGCTACGCCGCCGGGCACAGCCTGGGGGAGTACACCGCGCACGTCGCCGCAGGCTCGCTCAGCGTGGCCGAAGCGGTCTAGCTGGTGCGCGCCCGCGGCACCTACATGCAGGAGGCGGTGCCCGAGGGTGAAGGCGCCATGGCGGCGGTCATGAAGCTCGACGCCGCCGCCATCCGCAACGCCTGCAAGCACGTCGACGGGGTGGCGGAGGTGGCCAACCTCAACGCCCCCGGACAGACCGTCATCTCCGGGGAGGCCGCCGCCGTGGCCGCCGCCGCCGAGCGCCTCAAGGCCGACGGCGGGCGGGTGGTGCCGCTCAAGGTGTCCGCCCCCTTCCACTGCAGCCTGATGCAGCCCGCGGCCGACCGGCTGGCGCAGGACCTGGGCCGCGTGCGCTTCAAGGAGCCGGCCTTCGGCATCGTCTGCAACGTCACGGCCGACCTGCTGCCCGAGGCGGCGGAGGCGCCCGACCTGCTCACCCGGCAGGTCACCTCGCCGGTGCGGTGGGTGGAGTCGGTCAAGCACCTGCGCGCGCTGGGCGCGCGACGCTTCGTGGAGCTGGGCGCCGGCAAGGTGCTCACCGGACTGATCGTTCGCATCCTCGACGGCGTCGACGCCGTGAGCGTGCCCGACATGGACGCGCTGCGCGCGGCGCTGGAGGCGGCGTGAGCGGCGAACGCCGGCGCAGACGGCGCGCAACGCGCTGGTCACGGGCTCGAGCCGCGGCCTGGGCCGCGCCATCGCGATCGAGCTGGGCCGTCGCGGCTACCGCGTGGCGGTGCACTACGTCCGCAGCGAGGCGCCGGCGCACGAGGTCGCCGACGCGATCCGCGCGGCCGGCGGGGTGGCCGAGGTGTTCGGCGCCGACGTCGCCGACCCGGCGGCCTGTCAGCAGCTGGTGAAGGACGTGACGAACAGCCTCGGCGGACTCGAGGTGCTGGTGAACAACGCCGGCATCACCCGCGACACGCTGGCGCTGCGCATGAAGCCCGACGACTGGCAGAGCGTGCTCGACACCAACCTGTCCGGCGCGTTCCACCTCTCCAAGGCCGCGCTGCGAGGCATGTTGCGCAGCGAGCACGGCCGCATCGTCAACATCGCCTCGATCGTGGGCATCCGCGGCAACGTCGGGCAGGCCAACTACGTCGCCGCCAAGGCGGGTCTGATCGGCCTCACCAAAGCGCTGGCGCGCGAGTACGGATCGCGCGGCGTGACCGTCAACGCCGTCGCGCCCGGCTTCATCGAGTCGGACATGACGGCCGCACTGACGGAAGAGCTCAGGCAGGCGTACCTGAAGGAGATCCCTGCAGGACGCTTCGGACGCCCCGAGGACGTCGCCGCCGCGGTGGCGTTCCTCGCCAGCGAGGAGGCCGCCTACATCAACGGGCAGACGCTGCCGGTTGACGGTGGCATGGTCATGCCGTAATGTTTTCGGGGCTCCGGACCGGTGTCGGCAGCTGCGCCTGAAGCGCGCGGCGCCGTACCCTCGGCCGGGAAAGCCGGATCGGACCGCGTGTCGGAGTGCCGGGAACCGCCCCGCAACAGTCGCCGTGAAGCAGCCTCGACGACCGCCGAGAACGGCGGCGTGGCCGCACGGACCGATGAAGGAAGCGCGCAGGTGCCGTGCTAGAATCACCAGGATTCAGTCGCGGTAACCCACGCCTGCGTGAGGAGGAGCGAACGATGGACGAGCAGGAGATTCTCGAGAAGATCAAGGAGGTCGTCGCCGACAAGCTGGATGCCGACCCCGGCGACGTGACCGAAAGCGCCTCCTTCGTGGACGACCTGGGCGCGGACTCGCTCGACGTAGTCGAGCTCGTCATGGGCCTCGAGGACGAGTTCGGCGTCGAGATCAGCGACGAGGAAGCGGAGAACATCCGCACCGTCGGCGACGCGGTCAAGTTCATCTCGGCCAAACAGTGACCTAGCGCTCTTCCCGCCGGGAACGTCCCGGCGGGAAGACGCCTGGCGTGGGGAACCAACCGCGCGCGTGATGCGCGCGGTATCGAACAGGCCGCTCGGGCGCGGTCCGGTATCGTGGTGGAACTTATGAGACGAGTCGTGGTTACGGGCCTGGGCCCGGTGACGCCGATCGGAAACGGCGCCGAAGCCTTCCTCAAGGGGCAGCACGAGGGCCGCAACGGTATCCGTGAGATCACCCATTTCGACGCCTCCGCGCTGAGCGTTCGCATCGCCGGCGAGGTCGACGTCGCCATCGAGGACTACCTCGAGCGCAAGGAGGCGAAGCGCCTCGATCGCTTCGTCCAGCTCGCGCTGATCGGCTCCGCCCTGGCCCTCGAAGACGCGGGCCTCAGCGAGGACGACGTGGCCGGCGAGCAGACCGGCACCTGCGTCGGCTCCGGCATCGGCGGGCTGACGACCTGGGAGAACCAGTCACAGATCCGCTTCGAGCGCAGCCCGATGCGCATGAGCCCGTTCTTCATCCCGATGCTCATCGCCAACATGGCGAGCGGGCACGTGGCGATGCGCTACGGCCTGCTGGGTCCGAGCTCCACCGTGGTGACCGCCTGTGCCACCGGCTCGGGCAACATCGGCGACGCCTTCCACATCATCCAGCGCGGCGAGGCCGACGTCATGCTGACCGGCGGCACCGAGGCGCCCATCACGCCCATGGGGATCGGCGGCTTCGCGGTCATGAAGGCGCTCTCGACCCGCAACGACAGCCCCGAGACCGCCAGCCGGCCGTTCACCGCCTCGCGCGACGGCTTCGTGGCCGGCGAGGCCGCGGGCATCCTGGTGCTGGAGGAGTACGAGCGGGCCAGGAAGCGCGGCGCGCGCATCTACGGCGAGATCATCGGCTACGGCACCAGCGCCGACGCCCATCACGTGACGGCGCCGGCCCCGGGCGGGGTGGGTGCGGTGCGCTGCATCAACCGGACGCTCAAGTCCGCGCAGATCGACCCCTCGGAAGTCGGCTACATCAACGCGCACGGCACCAGCACTCCCGCCAACGACCTCAACGAGACGCTGGCGCTGAAGAGCGTCTGGGGCGACGCCGCAAGCGTGCCTCCGGTGTCCTCGACCAAGTCGATGACCGGCCATACCCTGGGCGCGGCCGGCGGCATCGAGGCCATCGCCACGCTGCAGGCGATCCATTCGGGCGTGCTTCCCCCCACCCGCAACTACCTCGAGCCCGATCCCGAGCTCGACCTCGACTACATCCCCAACGAGCCGCGCGAGAAGCGCGTCGACGTGGCGCTCAGCCAGAACTTCGCCTTCGGCGGGCAGAACGCGGCGCTGATCTTCCGCCGGGTGTAGCGGAGCCCTCCCTGAGCCTCTACGTAGGCGTCGACGGCGGCGGCAGCAAGACCCGCGTGGTGGCCGTCGACGGCGGCGGTGTGGTGCGCCTCGACGCGCTGGCCGACGGGTGCGACCTGCCGGCGCGCGGCGAAGCGTTCGTGCGCCGGGTCCTCGCGGAGGTGCGCGGCCGGGTGGCGGAGGCGGCGGCCGCCGCAACCGCCGAGCCCGTGTTGGCCCTGGGGTTGCCCGCCTACGGCGAGACCCCCTCCTGGGACGAAGCGCTCGACCGCCTGGCGGCCGAAGCGTTCGCGCCCTGGCGCTACCGCACCTACAACGACGTCCGCCTCGCCCTCGAAGGGGCGCTCCCGGATGGCGCGGGCGTGCTGGTGCTCTCCGGCACCGGATCGATGGCCTGGGGCAAGGACGGCGCCGGGCACGAAGCGCGCTGCGGGGGCTGGGGCACGCTGCTCGGCGACGAGGGGAGCGGTTTCGACCTGGGGGTGGGCGCCCTGCGGGCCGCCTGCCGGGCCGCCGACGGCCGCGGGCCCGGCACCCGGCTCGAGACCGACGTGCCCGCAGCGCTCGCCGTGCCCGACATGCACGCCGCGCTGGCGCTGCTGAGCGAGCTGCCTCAACCTCCGCGCGCCCGGGTCGCGTCGCTGGCGCGCGCCGTGGCGCGCGCGGCCGAGGACGGGGACGCCGTGGCCGTGGAGCTCGTCGTCGGGGCCGCGCGGGAGCTGGCCGATCTCGTCGACGCCCTGCGCGTGCGCCTGGGTCTCGGGGCGGCCGTTCCGGTGTCGACGGCGGGCGGGAGCTTCCGCAGCCCGGTGCTGGCGACGGCGTTCGCAGCCGCGCTGGCAGGGCGCGGTTACGGCGCGCCGCGCCCGCCCCGGCATGCACCGGCCTTCGGCGGGGCCCTGCTGGCGGGGCTGCCGCCCGAGCGCCTGCAGCCTGCCGGGAGCAGCTGAGCCGGATCGAGGCGTCGCCCGCTGCGGGCGGCGGCACATGCGTCGATCCACTCCATCTCGACCTCGTTGTTGAGCGAACTCGTCGAAGTTGGGCGTTTGTCCGTTGATGGTTGCTCGAAACCGCTCCTATGATGGAAGGGCACATCAACCGAACCGGGGCTCCGCCCCGACCCTTGCACACCTGGACACGGAAGGATCAGGGGGTACGCATGAAACGCCGCCATTCACTCGCAATGCTGCTCGGCCTGGCGCTCTCGATGGTGCTCGGCCTCGCCAGCGCGACCACGGTCACGGTAGAGATCCCGAAATACTCCGACGCCACCAAGCCCTTCTTCGAGGGCGCCGCCAAGGCCTTCATGCAGGATCACCCGGACATCAAGATCAACATCCAGGAGACCTCCTGGGACAACCTGCATCAGGTGCTGGTCACCGACATCGCCGCGAAGAAGGCGCCCGACATCTCCATCATCGGCACGCGCTGGCTTCCCGAGTACATCTCCTCGAACGTCGCGATGCCGCTCGACCTGCCGTCGTCGTTCACCGACCGCTTCATCCCGGCCTTCCTGACCCCGTCGTCGATCCAGGGGCAGCTCTACGGCCTGCCCTGGGCTGCGTCGGACCGGGCGCTGATCTACAACAAGGACCTGTTCAAGCAGGCCGGCATCACGGATCCGCCCAAGACCTGGGATGAACTCCAGGCCGACGCCGCCAAGATCGCCAAGCTGCCCGGCCGCTACGGCTTCGGGCTGCAGGGCTCGCAGATCGAGACCGACGTCTACTACTACTACTTCCTGTGGGGCGCCGGCGGCGAGATCGTCGGAGCGGACGGCAACAGCGGGCTGCATTCGCAAGCCGCCAGCGAGGCGCTGACCTACCTCAAGGGCCTGGTCGACGCCAAGGTGGTCGAGCCGAACGTCACCAGCAACACGCGCGAGGACCTGCGCACGCTGTTCGGGCAGGGCCGCCTCGGCATGTTCATCTACCTGCCGCCCGTCATCGGCTGGCTCAAGGACAACGCCCCGAACGTCGACTACGGCATCGCGCCGCTGCCCTACAAGACCACGCCGGTCACCTACGCCGTCACCGACACGATCATGATGTACAAGCCGTCGGTCACGGGCGCCTCGGACCAGCAGGTGAAGGACGCCCAGACCTTCCTGGAGTACATCTTCAGCAAGGACAACCGCGTCAACTACAACAAGCAGGAGGGCTTCCTGCCGGTGCTGCAGGACGTCGCGACGGACCCCTTCTTCACCAACAACGAGAAGCTGAACGCCTTCGTGCAGCTCCTCCCCGACGCCAAGTTCGCGCCGATCATCCCCAACTGGGAGAAGATCGCGCAGCGCACCACCACCATGCTGCAGAACGTCTACCTCGGCAAGGAGCAGCCGCAGCCCGCGCTCGACGCGGCCGCCTCGGACATCGACCAGGTCCTGAAGCAGTAGGCGCGCCAACGTCGTAGCCTGATCGCAAGTGCCGGTGTTCCCGGGGCGGAGACCCGCCCCGGGAACACCGAGTCAGGAGAGGACCCCCGTTGGCCGCGCGTCGCAGCAGGCCCACCGCCACCGCCTTCAACGAACAGGCGTTCGCATACCTGCTGCTTGCGCCGGCCTTCCTGCTCGCCATCGCGGTGGTGGGCTACCCCATCCTCAACACCGTCGTCACCGCCTTCTCCAAGACCAACGCGGTCGGGCAGCTCGCCGGGCCCGCGGGCTTCGCCAACTTCCGGCAGATCTTCAGCGACCCCATCTTCCTGCAGGCGCTGTGGCGCACGGCGCTGTGGACGCTGTGGGTGGTCGGGCTCACCACCATCGTGTCGATGCTGCTGGCCCTCATCCTCTACGAGGACCTGCGCGGCAAGCGGGTGTTCCAGCTCATCCTGCTGATCCCCTGGGCCACCTCGGTCACCATGACCACGATCGCCTGGATGTGGACCATCAACGGCCAGGTGGGGCTCATCAGCAACACCCTGCAGGTGTGGGGCTGGATCCCCGAGCCTCTGGGCTTCCTGGCGCGCGGCCCGTCGGCGCTGGTGGTCGCCATCGCCATCGGCATCGTGGTGTCGATCCCGTTCACCACGTCGGTGCTCGTCTCGGGGCTGCACTCCATCCCCGAAGAGATCCTGGAGGCCGGGGTGCTCGACGGCGCCTTCGGCTGGGCGCGCTTCCGCTATCTGATCATGCCCATGCTCGGGCCCTTCCTGACGATCACCCTGGTCATCAACCTGATCAACGTCTTCAACAGCTTCCCCATCATCTGGACGCTCACGCAGGGCGGCCCGGCGCACGGCACCGAGGTCGTCGTGACCTATCTGTACACGACCGCCTTCCGCTTCAACGAGTTCGGCCAGGCGGCGGCCATGTCGCTGATCACCTTCATCATCCTGCTGGCGCTGTCCATCGCCTTCTCGGTGCAGACCATGCGCACGAGGCTGTCGTGAGCGGCGCGCGGCACCGGCGAGCGTTCCGGGCCAGGCCGGCCGTGGGAGCGCTGCCGTGAGGAACCCCATCGTCAAGGGCCTCGCCTACGCGTTCCTGACGGTCATCTCGATCGTCATCCTGCTGCCCTACCTGATCATGCTGATCACCTCGCTGAAGACCCGGCAGGAGGTCTTCGCGTTCCCGCCGCCCTGGATCCCCAAGAGCTTCTACATCGGCAACTTCATCGACCTGTTCACCAAGGTCGAGTTCGGCCACGCCATGCTCAACAGCATCATCGCCGTCGGCTCGGCCACCGTCCTGACGCTCCTGATCGCCACGCCGGCGGCGTACGCCATCGCGCGGCTGCGCTTCCGGGGCCGCAACTGGGTGGTGTCGATCTTCCTGGTCACCCAGATGTTCAAGCCGGTGGTCATCATCGTGGGGATGTTCCAGGTGATGGTCTTCTACCATCTGCTCGACAACCTGGTCTCCGTCATCCTGGCCTACGCCACGTTCAACCTGGCGTTCAGCATCTGGATGCTGTCGAGCTACTTCCAGACCATCCCACCCGCCATCGAGGAGGCCGCCTGGATCGACGGCGCGTCGCGCTGGACGGCCATCCGCACCATCTTCGTGCCCATGGCGAGGCCGGGGATGGTGGTCGCCTTCCTGTTCTCCTTCGTGGCCGGCTGGAACGACCTGGTGCTGGCGCTGAGCTTCCTGCGCTCGTCGGGCAACTACACCGCGACGCTCGACATCTTCAGCCTGGTCAGCGGCCAGTACGTGGTGGAGTGGCAGCTCGTCATGGCCGCGGTGCTGATGGCGACCGTGCCGGTGGTCATCATGTTCGGCTTCGTGCAGCGCTACTTCGTGGAGGGGTTCACGGCCGGCGCGGTGCGCTGAGACGAGCCTCCCGCTTCGGGCTCCGTAGCGCGATCCCGGACCCGCCGATAACGCTCCAGTAACGCCGTATTGCCTAGCCTCCTTCCGTAAGGAAGGAAAGGAGAGGCCCATGCGACGTTCCCATCGGCCGGCGCCCGTGCTGGCGATCCTCGTTCTCACGCTGTCGACGCTGGCGATCACCGCCCTGCTCGCCGCCTGCGGGGGAGGCGCCACCAGCACCCCGCCACCCGACACCACGGCACCGAGCCTCACCATCACCTCACAGACCACCGCGGCCGGCGCAACCTACCACCTGACCGGGAAGACCAGCGACAACGTCGGGGCGACCAAGATCACCTACACGGTGGACGGCGGCCCCACCAAGACCGTCGACCTCACGGGCGGTACCTTCGACATCACCGTCACGCTGCAGGCCGGTCAGAACACGATCGACGTGAAGGCGTACGACGCGGCCGGGAACGTCAAGGACGTGGTCTTCCACGTCACGTACACGCCGCCGCCGGGAACGACCGGCAGCCTGAAGGTGACGATCCAGAACCTGCCGTCCGGCTCGCCCGCGAACGTCGACGTGACCGGCCCTTCGAGCTACAGCAAGAACGTCACGGGAACGACCACGCTGAACAACCTTGCGCCGGGCACGTACACCATCACGCCGCACGACGTCTTCGTCAACCTCGTCGACTTCAAGGGCGCGGCCACGCCGAGCTCGGTGAGCGTCACCGCCGGGGCCACCGCCTCGACGACCGTCGCCTACACCGCGACCTACGGCTTCCTCGACCTCACCGTGACCGGCCTGCCGAGCGGCGTGAACGCCGATATCACCGTCACCGGCCCGGGCTCCTACAGCCAGAGCGTCACGAAGACCACCACCCTCAGCGCGCTGAACAAGGGCGACTACACGATCACGGCGAAGAACGTGACGCAGACGACCACCAAGGACGCCTTCTCGCCGACCGTGACGGGCTCGCCGGCGTCGGTGGTTCCGAGCCAGCACACCACAGCTTCCGTCGCCTACGCGCGGACCACCGATCACCTCACCGTCAACATCAGCGGTCTGCCAAGCGGGGCGAATGCCGCCGTGACGGTCACCGGCAACAAGGGGTTCGGGCAGTCCATCACCGGAACGACGACCCTGACGGGTCTCGCCGACGACACCTACACCGTCACCGCAGCCAACGTGAGCTCGGGCGGGAAGACCTACGTGCCGACCGCCAGCAGCCAGCAGGTCCAGTTGCAGAACGGCAAGAACGGCAGCGTCGACGTCGCCTACGCCGTGCCCGCCCCCACCACCGGAACTCTGACGGTGACGATCTCCGGGCTGAAGAACGGGGCGCCGGGCTACGTCAAGGTGACGGGGCCGTCCGGTTCCGGCACGCCGGCGAGCTACACGCTGCAAGCCGATGCGACGCTCAACAACCTGGCGCCTGGCACCTACACCGTCACCGTCAACAACGTCTCCGGGAACCTTTACGACTACACCGGCACGGCCGCGCAAGCCAGCGTCACCGTCCCCTCCGGCGGATCGGCGACCGATAGCGTCACCTACACGGCGACGACCGGAGCCCTGTCCCTGGCGATGACGGGCCTGCCCGGATCGACCGCCGCCGGCGTCAGCATGACCGGACCCGGGGGGCCCTACTTCGCGGACACCACGCACACCTTCGGGCACCTGCAGCCCGCGGCCTACACCCTCGCGACGAAACAGGTCAAGGGCAGCGACGGCGAGCTCTACGACGACACCGCGGACAACGGAGCGACCGTCCAGGTCACGGCCGGCGCCACGGCCACCAAGACGCTCGCCTTCGTGCAGGTCTCCGGGGACCTCTCCGTCACCATCAACGGCGGGGTCACGAGCCCGAGGATCGACATCTACGGCGTGGGGACGGTGATCGACACCGTGACGCAGACGACCACCGTCAAGGGCCTGTACGCTGCGCCCGGCGGAACGACGTACGGGATCGTCCCGAACCCCCTCAAGGAGAGCAACTACGACTGGTCGGGCACGGTCGTCATGAACAACGCCAACGTGACCAGCGCCCCTATCCAGCGCGGCCAGACGACGAGCGTGTCGGTGAACTACGTCGCCACGACGGGGGCCATCTCGCTCATCGTCAACTCGCGCTACGTCGCCGCCGGCAACGTCGACATCACCAAGGTGTCCTCGGGGGCCGCGCTCGTCACGGGCGCGAGTGTCGGGTTCAACAAGGTCTTCCCCTATCAGCAGCCCGTGAAGTACGCCCTGACGGTGCACCCGGTTCACAGCTCGGATTACGACTATGGGATGCAGGGCTACCAGACCATGCCCGTGGACTTCACATACCAGTTCCTGGTCTCAGCAGGCAACACGGCGAGTTTCGACGTCGAGTACGTTCCGATCGACGGCAAGCTGGTGCTGAACTTCTCGGGGCCCATCCCCTCGGACTCGGGTGGGAGCACCAAGACGTACACGGCGACGGTCACCGATACGGCCACTGGCAGCACCTACAAGTCGGCCTCCAAGCAGGTCTCCTCGTCGACGATCAGCACGTCGGTCGCCTACCCGTACACCCCGAACAGCAGCTACGCCGTCACGGCCCCCACGCGCTTCTCGGGCATGGCGATCTGCAGCACCCTGCCCACAGCCAACTACAAGCAGTACACGCCGACCATCCAGTCGAGCCCGGCGTCCATCACCAGCGGCACCACCACTTCGGTCGCCGTCATCTACACGGAGACGACGGTCCCATGCAATTGACCTCCGCGCGTCCGCTGGCTCCATCCGAGAGCTAGGTCTCGTACCCTTCCTGCCTCCCCCCCGCGCCGGCTTCCCAACCGGCGCGGGGCCCTCCTTGGGATCTCCCGCGATACCCACCACGCGGGGCGACCGGGGCGGCGGCCTCGGGCCGGTGGGGTCAGGCCGGTGGGGTCGGGTCGCTGCTAGACTTCGCCTCATGGGCCGTCCGAACGAGCACGCCATGATCGAGGCCAACCGCGCCTCCTGGGAAGCGTCGGCGAAGCTCCACGAGCGCAGCCAACTGCCACGGCTGCTCGAGGGCTTCCGCGGCCCCGGCTTCTCCACGCTCGACGAGGTGGAACGCGGGATCTACGCGTCGATCGGCGTGGAGGGCAAGCGCGCGCTGCAGGTGTGCTGCAACAACGGCCGCGAGCTACTGTCGGTGGTGCGTCTCGGCGCCGCGAGTGGCGTGGGGGTCGACCTGGCCGAGGGCAACCTCGCGCAGGCACGGCGTCTGGCACAGGCCGCGGGGTTGCACGAGCGGGTCCGGTTCGTCCAGGGCAACGCCCTGGAGCTGCCCGACGAGCTGGGGCCGGTTCGACCTCGCCTTCCTCACCGTCGGCGCGCTGGGATGGCTGCCCCGGCTGCAACCGCTGTTCGACGGGGTGGCGAGGCTCCTGACGGACGGCGGGCACCTGTTCGTCTACGAGATGCACCCGCTCCTCGACATGTTCGAGCCGGACACCGGCACCACGGTCCGGCGCGACTACTTCTCGCGCGAGCCGGTGGCCGACGAGAGCGGCCCCGACTACTACGAACCCGACAAGGTGGTGGACGCCCCGTCGTACTGGTTCCACCACACCCTGGCCGACGTCATCGGGGGTTGTCTGGAGGCGGGGCTGGTCCTCGAGCGCTTCGAGGAGTACCCGCACGACGTCTCGATGGTCTACCGCGCCTTCGAGGACCTGCCGCTGCGGCCGCCGCTCAGCTACACGCTGGTGGCGCGCAAGGGGTAGCGAGGTCCCGGGCTAGCGTCTCAGGAAGCGGAGCAGCTGCCGGATCTCCGGCAGCCCCAGGAGCGCGCCCACCAGAGCGTAGGCGCCCGCCACCACCGCCGTGCCCACACCCACCTGCGCCAGCGAGCCGAGCCAGCCGGCGGGCAGCGACACCGCCCGCAAGACCATCACGGCGGCCACCGACGCCAGCAACCCCGCCAGCCACACCCGCGCCAGATAGCGCAGGTAGGCGCCGAGCGCGAAGTGCTCTCGCCCGTACACCAGGGCGGTGAGGACGCCGAGCTGGATCCAGGACGCGAGGACGGTCCCCCAGGAGAGACCGGCGATGCCGTAGGGCCGTACCAGCAGCACGTAGAGCGCTCCCTGCAGCACCAGGAAGGTCAGCACCAGCACCACCGGTGTCACGACGCGCTGGCGCACGTAGAAGACGCGCACCAGCAGGTTGAACATGCCGAGCGGGAACACGGCCAGCCCGAGCGGCGCGGTCGCCGCCATCGAGAGGGTGAGCCGGGCGGCATCGAGGCCGGGGCCGTAGAGGCTCTTCCAGTTGAAGATGACCTCCACCGCGGGCGTCGCCATGATCGTCAACGCCAGGCCGGCGGGCACCGTCAGGAAGGTGATGAAGCGCATGCCCTGCTCGAGGGTGTCGTTGAACTCGTGCGGATCGCGCACGGCGTTGTCGGCGAGGCGCGAGTAGTAGGCGAGCGCCGGCGAGATGCTGAACAGCCCGAGCGCCAGGCTGAGGAACAGGTCGGCGTTGTAGAAGGCGGTCTGGGCGCCGGCCGCGATGTTGGTGACGACGTTGGACGCCACCACGTTGAGCACCTGCCGGCCGCCGGTCGTGAAGGCGAACGGCAGCATCAGGAGCACCACGCTTCCCACGGCGGGGTGCCATAGGCCGGCCAGGCGCGGAAGCAGCTTGAGGCGCACCAGCGCCGGGATCTGCACGACGAGCTGCGCCACGCCGCCGAGCACGTGGGCGACCGTCAACATGATCGCCTGCCCCGGGAAGAGCGCCATCAGCGCGACGGTCACGACGTTGAGCGCGACGGGCGCCCACGCCGGCGCCAGGAAGCGCTCCTCGGCCTGCAGGATGCCCATGGCCAGGGCCGAGAAGGAGATCGCCGGCAGGAACGGGAACACGATGCGCACCAGCTGGGCGGTGAGAGCGACATCGACGTTGGCGGGGTCGGCGATGAGCAGCCGCGCCAGCAGCGGCGCCGTGACGTACGCGAGCAGCATGAGCAGCCCGTTGACGAGCGTGAGCAGGCCCAGCAACGCACCCGACAGCCGGCGCTGCTCGGCCCGATCGAGCGTCGCGTAGACCGGGATGAACGAGTTGGTCAGCGCGCCCTCGGCGAGCAGCTCGCGGAACAGGTTGGGCACCTTGAAGGCGGTGATGAAGGCGTCGCTGATCTCCTTGCTGAACAGCGCGTTGAGCAGGGAGTTGCGCACCAGCCCGGTGACGCGGCTGGCGAGCGTGCCACCCATCATGACAAGGGCGCCGTGGGCTGACGAGCGCCGCTCGCGCGGCTGGGCGCCACCGCCGAACAGCGCGTCGTGGTCGGCGTCGTGCGCGGTGTCCGGGACGGTGCCAGGGTTGGCCGCGAGCGGGGCGGGCGGGTGCGCGCGGTCGGGCGTCGCGGGGGCGAGGGTTCCGGGGACCGCGGTTCCAGGGACCGCGGTTCCTGGGACCAGCGTCGCGGGGGCCAGCGTCGCGATGTCGTCGGGATCGAGGTCGATGTGGCGGCGCGAAGGCTCAGCGGGTGTGTTCTCGCCGGCGCGGTTCTCGCCGGAGTCGTTCTCGCGCCGGTCGTTCTCGCGCCGGTCGTTCTCGCGCCGGTCGTTCTCGCGCCGGTCGTTGTCGTCAGGAGCGCGCTCGCCCACGTCGGTCATTGTCGCACGGGCGGCGTTCCGGAGCTCATGGGGTGGTGCGGGCGCCTGCGCCGGGCGCATCGGAGGACCCGATGTTCAGGCTGGCTTTCGACGCAGAGTCGGGGCGGGAAGGGGGGGTGCGCGGACCCCCGGGGACCCAAGGTACAGCCCCGTGCTACATGTTCGAGTCCGGAGAGCCGGCCCCGCCGCCAACGCGCGTGCTGGCCGGCTCTCCTGGCCACCAACGCCACAGGGCCGGGCGCTGGCGAAAGCCACGTTTCCCCCGGCACCTGCGCAGCCCTGGGCTCGAACCGCGTGCCGGGCCGCCCCCGGCACGCGCCGTTCAACCGGCCTTTACCTTCGGAGGAGGGGGTTCGGGGACCCCCCTGCCCTCCCGCGCGCGCCGCGATACGGGCGCCAGGACCCAGCGCCTGGGGGCTCAGTCCTGCAGTTGCTCGAACGCTTCCTTGGGGAAGACCTCGACGGCGGGCTGCACCTGGGGATCGGGCGCGGGGCCGGTATCGGACCAGCCCTCGGACTCCAGCGTCTTCAGCGGGCGCACCGTCATGTCGTGCGTGCAGCGGATCTGGCAGGACAGCCGGACCTGCCCGAGCAACTCCTTCTCCTGGAGCTTGTCGTGCTCGGCGCGGGTCATGACGCCGGGCTCGCCCCGGTCGAACACCACCCGGCAGGTGGTGCAGCGCGCCTTGCCGCCGCAGCGGTGTCCGATGTGCACGCCGGCCTGCTCGATGGCCAGCACCAGGCGCTTGCCTTCGTCGACCTCGATGGTCGTGTCGTGGACGGTGAGCTTGGGCATCGATCCTCCTCGTGCCGGCCTGGCCGCCGGCCGCCCCAACCTAACGCGGGCGGGGCGCGCCTGTCACGCGGGATCGAGGCGGCCGGCCACCTCGCGCCCCACGGCGCGCGCGTCGTGTACGCAGTCGTTGAGTCCGATGCCGCGGTAGGCATTGCCGGTCAGCGCCAGACCGGGCACCGACCCGGCGGCCTCGGTGGCGGCTTCCACCCGGTCGAGGTGGCCGAGGGTGTACTGCGGGATGCCGCGGCGCCAGCCCACCACATGCGCCATCGTCGGCTCGGCGGCGACGCCGAGGCTGGTGCGGAGGTCGGCGCGCACCGCGTCGATCGCCTCGTCCTCGTCGAGATCGAGGAAGCCGGGGTCGCGCATGCCGCCCGCCAGCGAGCGCAGCAGCACCATGCCCTCGGGAGCCTGGGGCGGGAACAGCGTCGACGTCCACAGCGAGCCGAGAATGCGCAACCCCTGCCCCGGGGGAACCAGGAACCCGAAGCCGTCGAGGGGCCGGGGCACGGCGGAGCGCGGGAATCCCAGCGCCACCACCCGGATGCCCGCGTAGGGGATGGCCTCGAGCGGGCCCGCCGCGTCCGGCGCGACGCCCCGGAGCAGTTCGGCCGCAACGTACGCCGGCGTGGCGACGATGACGGCATCGGCCTCGACGATCCTGGGCACCGGCCCGCTACCGTCCCGACCCCGACCGTCACCACCCCGACCGTCACCACCCGACGTCACCACCCGCAACCGCCGCTCGCCGCCGCGCTCGATGGTCTCCACGCTCACGCCGAGGGCCACGTCGCCGTGCGCGACGCCGCGCAGCGCTTCGGCCAGCGCCTGTGTGAGCCGCCCGGCTCCGCCGCGGCGGAAGCTCGTCAGCCGGCCGCCCGGCCCGGACGGTCCGCCCGCGACCCGTCCCCCGCTCTCGCCGCGCGCCTTCGCCGCCTTACGAGCGCGCTGCTGCGCGAGCATGCCGCGCACCAGCCCGCCGTGTTCGGCCTCCAGCCGGTGCATGCGCGGGAACAGCGCCTGCAGGCTCGACTGCCGGGCGTCCCCCGCCGACACGCCGGCGACCATCGGGGCCACCATCACGTCAGCGAACTCGCGGCCCAGCCGGCGCGCGGCGAAGCCGTGCACGCTCTCCTCGCGGCGCGGGTCGGCGGCCGGCAGGAACGGCTCGAGCACCATGCGCGCCTTGGCCAGCGGTGACAGCAGCGGCGAGCGCAGCAGCGCCCCTGCTCCCGTAGGCACCGGCACCAGCCGACCGCCGAAGAACAGGAAACGCTTGCCGGCGGCCTCGGAGGCCGGCAGCAACTCGTCGTGCAGCCCGAGCTCGAGGCTCAGGTTGTAGGCATCGGGGACGTTGGTGAGGAACCCGTTGGGCCCGCGATCGACCAGGAAGCCGTCGACGGCGTCGCTGGTGGCGGTGCCGCCGACGCGGTCCTCGCGCTCGAGCACCATCACCTCGACATCGGGCCGCTCCTGGCGCACCTGGAACGCGGCCGTGAGTCCGGAGATGCCACCCCCCACCACCACGACGCGCGGCCTCCCGGAGGCCGCTCCGCGGGTCGTCATGTCACACGGTCCGCGAGAACGGCGACGGCCCTGTCGACTTCATCCGCAAGTAGCGGTCGAAGACCATGGCCACGTTGCGCGGCAGCAACTTGCCGAGCTCGGCCGCTTCGATGCGGTCGGGACCGAAGCGGACCAGCCCCTCGTCGGCCAGCGGGACGAGCGCCTCCAGCTCGCGCGCGAAGTAACGGTCGAAAACGATGCCGTGGCGCGCCTCCAGGGCCCGCTTATCGATCCGGAAGTGGCACATCCAGTCGCGGATGAGCTGCTGGCGCACGCGGTCGTCCTCGTCGAGGCGGAAGCCGCGCGCCACCGGGAGGCGGCCGGAATCGACGACGTCCTCGTAGCGGTTCAGCTTCTTCTCGTTCTGCACGTAGGCGCCGCCCACCTCCCCGATGGCGGAGACGCCGAAGCCCACCATGTCGGGCGCGCGGGCCGTGGTGTAGCCCATGAAGTTGCGCCACAGGCGCCCGTCCTGTTGCGCGCGCACCAGCTCGTCGGTCGGCAGGGCGAAGTGGTCCATGCCGACGTCGACATAGCCGGCGCTCAGCAGGGACTCGCGCACCAGCTCCAGCAGGGCCAGCTTGGCCTCGCCACGCGGGATCGCCTCCTCGGGCAACGACCGCTGGTGGGCGTGCGTCTTGGGCAAGAAGGCGAACGAGTAGACGGCAAGCCGATCGGGCCGCAGCTCGAGCACCTGCGCCAGCGTCCGCGCCAGGCTCACCGGCGTCTGGTAGGGCAAGCCGTAGATGAGGTCGAAGTTGGTGGAGCCGTATCCCAGACGCCTGGCGGCGTCCGTCAGGTCGGCCGTGTGCTCGACGCTCTGCACCCGGCCGATGCTGCGCTGCACCTCGGGATCGAAGTCCTGGACACCCATCGAGAGACGGTTGAAGCCGAGCGCCCCGAGGCGCTCCAGGTGCTCCACCGAAGTGACGCGCGGGTCGACCTCGAGGGCGACCTCGGCCTCCGGCAGGATCCGGAAGTGCCGGCGGTAGTGCTCCATCAGCGCGGCCAGCGCGTCGGGATCGTAGTAGGTGGGCGTGCCCCCGCCGAGGTGGAACTGCGCCACGTCCCGGCGCTCGCCGAGCAGCGGCGCCACCGCGTCGATCTCGCGGTACAGGCGGTCCAGATAGGCGTCGGCGACGGCCAGGTGGGGCGTGATCACGACGTTGCAGGCGCAGTACAGGCAGCGCTCGGCACAGAAGGGAAGGTGGGTGTAGAGCGCCAGCGGGAGTTCGGGCGTCTGCGCGGCGCGGGCCAGGGCGGCGCGGTAGTCGTCCTCGCCGAAACCGTCGCTGAACTCGACCGCCGTCGGGTAGGAGGTGTAGCGCGGACCCGGCCGATCGAGCCGGCGGACGCGCTCGAGCAGGTGGGCGCGCTCGCTGGAGCGCGCGGCATCGTGCGCCGCGCCCATCCCGACCCCCCGGTCGAACCGGTCGGAGCTGCCCTCGATCCCGCCTCCACGGCGTTCGCCGTCGTGCCAGGCGTCGTTGGGCGTGCGTTTCGGAGTCGTCACGGGCCCAGTCTAGGTGCGCCCCGGAGGGGGCCGTTGGGACAAATGTCCCTCCGGGCGTACGGCGCTCGGACCGGGTCGCAAGCCAAGCCTGCCTAGGCTCCTGCCGAGGGCGCTGGCCGGGCCCGGAGCGTGCGGGTGCATGCTGGCCGCAAGCGGGGGCGCACTTCACTCGGGAGGTCCATCGCGCCCCCGCCCCCCCTCCCCGATCCCGTGCCGCATGCCCGATCACGACGCCCTCCTCCACACCGCGCACCTGCAGTGGGGCTACGTCACGATCACGCAGGCCCAGGCCGCCGGCTTCAGCCGCCAGCTGTGCAACTACTACTGCCGCAAGGGCTCCTGGTACCACGTGGCCCGCTCGATCTACCGCATCCGCGCTGTCCCCGAGCGGGCCGACGAGGACCTCGTGCGGCTGAGCCTGCTCGCGCGCGACAAGCGCGGCCGACCGGCAGGCGTGCTCTCGCACCACACCGCTCTCTACCTCCACGGCATGCTCGACGAGCGGCCGGCCGCGGTGCACCTCAGCCTCGACCCCCTCTCCCGCCCGTTCGAGCCGGAGGGCGCGGTCGTGTTCCATCGCCGGATCGATCTGCCCTGGCGCGTGGCGGGGCTGCCCACCAATCCGGTGGTCGCCGTGACGCCACCGGAGTATCGCGACGTACCGCAGCCGCAACGCGACCCCTGGGCCGAACCCTGGAACGCCCGCGCGAACGCCACCGGCCCGCCCGACGCGGGGCGCCACCCCTCGCTCCCGGCCGAGGACATCGAGGACCGCGGCAGCTTCCGCGTCACCACCCCGCTCCGCTCCGTCGTCGACGCCATGGCCTGGCGCCGTCACCACGACCTCTCCGACATCGTGGAGCGCGGCCTGCGGCTCGGGCTCTTCGACGTCGACGCCTACCTGAGCGGTATCGAGGGCCTGCTGAGGTTCCCGGGCGAACGCGCCATGTGGGAGCTGCTGCGGGCCGTCCGCGCGCGGGCAGACACGGTGGTGCACGATCTCGAACGGGTCCGCCTTCGCATCCTGTCGGTGCAGCACAGCAGCCAGGCCCGCTTCGGCCGGTCCGGGGCGGCCTACGACGGGGTCGACGAGCGCATCGGCGATCGCATCGATCGCGTCCGCGACGCTGCGGAGGCCGCGTTTGAGGGGGCGGTTGAGGGGGCGGTTGAGGGAACGGCGGAGGAGCCTGGCGACGATGGTACGGGGCGGTAGGGGGGGCTCGCGCAGACCCTCCTTCGAACGTAAAGCCTGGTTGAACGTTTGCAGCCGCCGCCGGGATCCGGGCCGGACGCCAACGGCTCGCTCGACCCCCGATCGCTCCGCGACCCGGTTCCTGCCACGTCCACGCCGATGACCGCATACGCGTCCCTCACGCGCGCTCAGTCCTCGGCTCAGAGCGAAAGCCAGCCTTTACCTTCGGAAGAGGGGGCCCGCGCACCCCCTCCCCCTCCTCCGCCACCGCGAAAGCCGAGCTTAACGTCGCCCCCCGCGGCAAGACACCGTGCACGCCCCCGAACCCGCCCCCGAACCCACCGCCTACCGCGGCCCCGGTAAGCTGGGGCGATACGAAGGAGGGTTCGATGAAAGAGAGCATCCTCCGAGCGGCAGCGATCGCATCGCTCGCCCTCGCGCTCATCATGTCCGTCACCACCTGGATCGGCGTGAGCACCTCGTCGCAGCGTGGCAGCGTCCTGATCGGTTTCTTCGAGTTCGCGCTCATCCTGTTCCTGGGAGCGGTGGCGTGGGCCTTGTTCAATGCGTTCGCCGACATCGTGACGAGCCGCAACACGCTCGAGATGCTCACCGTGCGCCTCGTCAAGCTCGAGGAGGCCGTCGCCAGGATCGCGCCCGCCACCGACGCACCCGCCACCGACGCACCCGCCACCGACGCACCCACGACCGACGCACCCACGACCGGGTCGACACCCGAGGCCGCCACCCAGAACGCGTCCGCGCCCCGTTCCCTGGAAGGAGACGAGCCGCGATGATCCATCCCACCGTGCAGGGCACCTCCGTCCCCGCCCTCGGCTTCGGCACCTTCCGGCTGCCCGGCGACGACTGTCGCGAAGGCGTCGAGCACGCGCTCGAGATCGGTTACCGCCACATCGACACCGCGCAGGGCTACCACAACGAGGAGTTCGTCGGCGAGGGGCTGCGGCGCGCCGGCGTCTCGCGCGAGGACATCTTCCTGGTCTCCAAGGTCTCCCCCGACAACTACGCCGAGGACCGCGCCGGCACCAGCACCCTCGAGAGCCTGCGCAAGCTCGGCACCGATTACGTCGACCTGATGCTGCTGCACTGGCCCAACCCCGACGTCCCGCTGGAGGAGCCCCTGACCAGCCTCGCGCGGCTACAGCGCGAGGGCGCGGTGCGTCACATCGGCGTAAGCAACTTCCCGCCCAGTCTCGTCGAGCAGGCGCGCGGCGTCACGACGCTCTACTGCAACCAGGTCGAGTACCACCCCTACCTGTCGCAGACCAAGCTCCTCAAGCAGGCGCGCAAGCACGATCTGCTGCTCACCGCCTACTGCCCCATCGCGCGCGGCAAGGTCCTGCAGGACCCGGTGCTGCGCGACATCGGCGCGAAGTACGGCAAGACGCCGGCCCAGGTGACGCTGCGCTGGCTGGTGCAGCAGGAGCGCGTGGCCGCCATCCCCAAGTCGGCGCACGCCCAGCGGCGCATCGACAACTTCGACATCTTCGACTTCGAGCTCACCGCCGACGAGATGAAGGCGGTGTTCGCACTCGATCGCGACGAACGGCTGGTCGATCCCGCCGGCGGCCCCGACTGGGAGCGCTGAGCCGGCGCCCCGCTCCCAAGAACACCGCCCCCAAGCGCCCCCCAAGCGCACCGGCGGCCGGCCGAGCGGCCCGCCGCTCCGCCACGCCCCTCTACCCCCCGGGCAGCACCCAGAGCGCCAGCCATAGCACGCCCATCCCGACCGCCAGCGTGAAGGGCACGCTGCGGGTGCGGTAGGCGACCAGCGCCGCCGCCGTCCCGGCGACGAGCTGCGCGGTCTGCAGCGCACCCCAGGGCGCGCCCAGGTCGACGAACACCGGAAGCACCAGCGCGGCCAGCACCGCGGGCGGCACGAAGTCGAGCGCCCGCTTGAGCATCGGCGGCAACGACAGGCGGTCGCCCAGGAAGAGGAACGAGGCGCGGAAGAGATAAGCGGCCAGCGCCATCCCCAGCGCCACGATCCAGAAAGCCGCGGGGCTCACCGGCTCGCCTCCCCGGCGGCGGTCCGCCGCTCGCGGCCGTCGCTCATCGTGCCGACGGCGATCCCGGCGAGCGAACCCAGCAGCATCCCGAGGTTGAGCGGCAGGCCCGCCAGCAAGACGGCGAGGACGCCGCCCACCGACGCGGCCAGGACGGTCGGACGGCCGCGCAGCGCGCCGGCCAGCAGCGACAGGAACACCAGCGGCACCGCGAAGTCGAGATGCCAGGAGGGCGGCACCACCGTGCCGAGCAGCGCGCCGGCCACGGCCGAGGACGTCCACACGAACCACATCGGCATCCACGACGCCAGCAGGTAGCCCAGCACGCTGGTGGGCGGCGCGGCCGACTCGAAGCGGTGCACGGCCAGCACGAACCCCTGGTCGGTGGTGAAGAACGCGATGAAGAACCGCCACAGGCGCGGCACGCCGCCCAGGTAGCGCGACAGCGAGGCGCTGTACATGGTGAAGCGCAGGTTGATCATGGTCGTGGTCGCGAGGATGACCAGCACGGGCGCGCCCACCTTGATGAGCTGGTAGGCCGCGAGTTGCGAGGCTCCCGCGAACACCAGGTACGGCATCACGATGGCCTGCAGCTTGTCGAGGCCCGCCTGCACCGCCGCCAGCCCCGTGATCGCCCCGAACGGGATGACCGCGAGGGCGATGGGGACGCCGTCGCGCAGGCCAAGGGCGACGGAGCGGCGATCGACGGTCATGCGCACGAGTGTACCCGGCGCCCAGCGCCGGCGGGTCCGGCACGGCGGGCACGGCGGCGGGACCGGGCATCGGCACGGCCGCCCCCCGCTCCCCCGCGTCATGATGGAAGCGGGAGGCACGCGTATGCGCATCACCGTCACCGGCGGCGCCGGCTTCATCGGATCCCACCTCGTCGACCGCCTTCTCGAGGGTGGTCACCAGGTGGTGGTCCTGGACGACTTCTCTACCGGTCACCGCACGAACCTGCCGGCCGACCACCCGCGCCTTCGCATCGTCGAGGGCGATGCCGCCGACCCGCGCGCGGCCGCCGCTGCCACCGACGGCTGCAAGGCGGTCGTCCACCTCGCTGCGGTGGCGTCGGTCCAAGCCAGCATGGAGGAGCCGGTGCACACGCACCGCTCCAACCTGATCGCAACCCTGATCATGCTCGAGGCGGCCTCGGCCGCCGGCGCCCGGCGCTTCCTCTACGCCAGCAGCGCCGCCGTGTACGGCGACACCCATGACCTTCCCGTCGCGGAGGACGCCGCCACACACCCGCTCTCCCCCTACGCCGCCGACAAGCTCGCGGGCGAGCATTACCTCGCCCACTACCACCGAACGGGGCGGGTCCAAGGAACGGCCTTCCGCTTCTTCAACGTCTACGGGCCGCGGCAGGACCCGTCGAGCCCCTACAGCGGGGTCATCAGCATCTTCCTGGAACGCGCGCGCCGACGCGCGCCCGTCACCGTCTTCGGGGACGGCGCCCAGACGCGCGACTTCGTGTACGTGCAGGACGTCGTCGACCAGCTCGTCGCCGCCATCGGGACACCCGCGGAGGAGGGCGGCGAGCTGCCGGTCTACAACGTCGGGACCGGCCGCGAGGTCAGCCTGAGCGAGCTGCTGGACACCCTGGGGACCCTGCTGGGCCCCATCGAGGCCCATAGCGAGCCGGCGCGTGCCGGCGACATCCGCCACTCGCGGGCCGACATCACCAAGCTCCATGCCGTGGCCAACGCCCTCGGGGTCGGCGTCCCCCGGACCACTTTGCGCGACGGGCTGGCGACGATGGTGCAGGAGAACGGCTAGCGGCCGACACCCGTCACCGAGCGCGGCCGCGCACCGCCGAGCCGGGCACCCTCCTCAACGCCGCGGCTGCGTCCTCTTCCCTGCCATGACCAGGGCCTTGCTCGCCGCTTCATCACGAGCATCGGCCAGAGCTTTCGACGATCGCGTGACGTCTCCGCCGATGCGGTCCGCGGCCCAGCCGCTGCGCACGCGCACGAAGCGCGGCGCCCCGCCCTCGGACAGGAACCGAATGTTGCTGTACAGGGGGTCGCGGTAATCTCCGATGGCCCCGCTGCGCAGCGCATCGACGACCTGGCGCACGCCCGCTTCCAGCGTCCACTCGGGCGTGAAGTCGAGAACGGACCGGATCTTGGCGAAGTCGACGCGGTAGTTGCGGCGGTCGCCGTCCTGGCCGGAGTCCACGTACTCCGCCTCGGGCACGATGCGGGCGATGAGCCGGCCCACGTCCCCGAGGGTGGCGTTCTGCTCGTCCGAGCCGACGTTGAAGATCTCGTTGCGCACTCTTCCGACCGGCGCCTCGAGCGCCGCCACGACCGCGCGCGCCGCGTCTTCGACGTGCACGAAGGGGCGCCACTGGTCCCCGCCGAAGACGGTGATCCGGCCCTCCGTGACGGCCTTGGCCGCCAGGAGATTGACGACCAGGTCGAAGCGCGGCCGCCGAGAGAGCCCGTAGACCGTTCCGAATCGCATCATGGTGGGCGCGAAGCCGCCTTCGGCCATCTCGAAGAGCACGTTCTCCGAGGCGATCTTGCTGCGGCCGTAGAGCGACACCGGGTTGAGGCGCGAGGTCTCGTCGAGGAGGTCGTCGGACGCGCCGTAGACCGAACAGCTGCTGGCGAACACGAACCTGCGTACGCCCTGGCCCTTGGCCAGCTCCGCGATCACGCGGGTCGAGTCGAGGTTGACCTCGGTCGTGAGCTCCTCGTCGATCGAGCAGGCGGGGTCCCCCACCAGTCCGCCAAGGTGCACGACGGCGTCGACGCCGTCCAGAGCCGCCACCAGCCGGTCGAGCTGGCGATAATCGGCCTGGACCAGCTCCACGTCTGCACTCTCCAGCAGGTCACCGAGGGGCCCCGCGCCGTACAGGAGCCGGTCGAGCACGCGCACGCGCCAACCGTGCTCCGCGAGCCGCGGAAGCAGCGCCGAGCCGATGTAGCCCGCTCCCCCGATGACCAGCACGCGCTTGCGTGCGGCGTCGCTCTTCGCAGGACGGCGCAGCTCGATCTCGGCGGCCTTCGCCGGGCTCTGGCTCACCGGCAGGGCACGCGCGACCAGCACCATCAACAGCATCGCTGCCCAGGCCAGGGCGATCTCGGAAAGGACGAGCTGGCGGGCCGCCGGGAGCAGCGGTTGCACCACGCCCGTCAGCGCCCACGCCAGCGTCACGGCGGCGGCGAGAGGCGCCAGCTTCTCGCGTTGGAGGCGCCCACGCCGGGAACCATACAGGCCCCCGACCGCGAACGCGGCCACCGTGAAGGCAAGCACGAGAGGAAGCTGCAGCGCGAAGGTAGTGATGGGCCCGGCGTAGAACTCGGCACCGGCCTCGCGGCCGGCCAGCACTCCGCCGATCATGCCAACGAGGAGCGCGAGCGACAGCCCGAGGGCCGCCATGACGGCGTCAGATGCGAGCCGAACGAGCCAGGGAAGCGACGCAATGCGAGAACTCATCATCAGTACCGCCCTCCGCACCCCCAACATCTTGCCGGAAGCTTCCCGGGCAAGCCGTGGCGCCCGCCGCGCGAACCGAGACGCTGTACGAAGGCGGGTGGACATCGCGCGGTGGCCAGGGCCGCCGAAGCGAACGACCGGTGCTTCCGGTTCCCCACCATTGTCGGGCCGCCCGGGCGCCGCCACCGTGACGGGTGACGCCGGAGCACAGTATGTGAAGGACGTGAAGACGGGACCTGAAGACGGCGCGCGGAGTCCGTCACCGACCCATGCGCGTTGCCCTTCGCCGTTTTGCGGAAGTGAAGCAAGAACCGAGACGCGCTGAATGCAAACAGGCAGAAACGAAGGATGTTGCTGGCAACGCGAGTTCGGTTGATTGATGCCTGGAAGCCGCTGCCGGGGCGCTGGCGGTGGTAGCTGCAACTGCTTGGCTCGCAGAGAAGGCAGCCAAGCGCGGCATTGAAGCGCGTAGGGCGACAAGCTATTGCTCACCACGGCTACGCTGTGGACAACGCCCCCCCCAGCCCAGCACTCATGCTACTAATGTAGGCGTGGAAACATGTGCGCCTTGGTCAAGCCCCCAACGGAAACCACGACGTGCCAGCCTCGACACGCATGGTCCGGGAAAGGATCAATGGTAGCCGTCCCGGCGTCGACGCCCACGAACCAGGATAGGACACCGGCTTGTTCGGACCGGGCGAGGTATCGCGACGGCATGTGCGCAATGTGGAGCGGACGGTGACGAGCGGCGAAGACCGAGGACGTGAGCGGATCGCGTTCGTGCAGACGGGGCCGTTCCCGTACGCCAACGTGTTCGTCGCGGAGCAGTTGCGACGGAACTTCCCTGCGTGCGAAGTCGACGTGATCAATGTGCTGGACCTGCTCAGGTCGGATCGGCGCCGCCTTGCGCGAGCAGCCGTCGAGACGGCGCGGGTCTATGGCGTCGACATCGCCACCGGGCGACGTCAATTTCGTGCCGCGGCTCTCCACACGCCATACTTCTTCAGACAGGCGCGTGAACTTGTGCTCGCGCGCCTCAGACAGGTCCCCTACCTGTTCAGCTTTCAGATGCAGTCGCTCTTCGACGCCAGCCCGGGGCACCTTCCACACTTCATCTACACCGATCACACCAACTTGGCCAACCTCGCTTACGACCTGTCTCCGCAGTCCGCCGTGTATCCAGCAAGATGGCGACGGTTGGAGACCTCCATCTACGAGAATGCGACGCTGGTATTCGTTCGCAGTCTTCACGTGGAGCGCTCGCTTGTCGAGCAATACGGGTTTCCTCAAGACCGCATCAAGCTAGTCTACGCAGGAAGCAACGCTGGGACTCCGCCTACCGCGGACAAAGGTTTCGACGGTGACCGCTTCGCCGCCAAGCGAATCCTCTTCGTCGGCTCTGACTGGCGGCGAAAGGGTGGCCCTACGCTCCTCGAGGCCTTCAGACAGGTTCGCGAAGTGCACCCCGACGCCGAGCTGGTACTTGTCGGGAAGACTCCCCCCATCAACGAGCCGAACGTGACGGTCCTCGGCGAACTCCCCCTCGATCGTGTGAGCCATGAGTACCAACGGTCAACCGTCTTCTGCGTACCTACGCTGCGGGAGCCATTCGGCATCGTCTTCGTGGAGGCTATGAGCTACGGGATGCCGGTCGTGGCAACCAAGATCGGGGCGCTTCCTGACATGGTCGAGGACGGTGTCAATGGCTACCTGGTTGCTCCCGGCGACGTGCGCGCGCTGGCCGAGCACCTCATCACCTTGTTGAGGGAAGCGGATCTGGTCGCTGCCATGGGCGCCCGCTCGATGGCACTTGCGAGCGACCGATACAACTGGGACGCCGTCGGTCGTAAGATGGCGACGCACATTCGCAACGCGCTGGCGGCTGCGGCCACGCCCAACGAAGCCTAGCGCCGGACCCGGCTGGCGGCGATCGCATCCGTGCAGGCGTCTATTGTCGACCCCAGGTCTTTCGACCCCAAGTCGCCGCTCAGTCCCTACGCCGTGGACAAACTCGCAAGTGAGCACTATGGTGCACGCGCCCGTAGCAACCGGTTGCCCTGCCCCGGCGCCAGCAGCGGGCCCTGCGGTTGAGGTCGTGGCCCGACTTCGGCGTAACGCCCACCCCACGGCAGAGCCGTACGGCTTGCTACACTCGAGGCGTTCAGGACTTGGGGCTCCGTCCGTGATGACACCACGCGACCTCATCCGCCGCAATCGGCGGACCGGCACCGCTTTCGACAGTGCGACGCTTCTCCGCACGGGCCTGGTGCTGGCGCTTCTTGCCGCGCTGCTTGCCGGTGTTGAAGCCCGCTGGCTGTTGATGCGCCAACCCCCCTCGTACGTTGCCACCAAGACCTTGCTCGCGACCGAAGACAGTCCCGTTTACCGCGACCTCAGCGTACCGTCGCCCAGGCCGATCGACGCCATGGCATACCGTGCTGCAGTGATGTCTGGACCCGTCGCTTCGACGGCCCTGGGAGATCTTCTCGGGCGCGCGCCGTCGGCAGCCGAACTACAGTACTTCCTGCGCCAAACACGAGTCGAGGTGGAAAGGCGCCGGCGCTCGAGCTTGATCCGCATCCGCAGCACCAGCACCAACGCAAACGCGGCCAGGCGCGAGGTCACGGCTGTTGCGAACGCCTTGATCGCGTGGGAGGTTCAGCGCTCGTCATCCGCACTTGACCAAGGGGCAACGGTGCTGAGCGACAACATTGACAGCATTGAACGCACCCTCGAGAGCGGCACCTCAAACGGGCAGCCCCTCACAAGCGCCCAACGTACCGGCCTCCAGACTCTGCTCGCCCAGCGTACTCGCGAGCGAGACAGCGTTTTGGTACGGATCGACGCACGGGTCACCCTCGGCCTGTTGTCACCTCTGGCAGAGCCCGGAGTTTCGGTGACGGCCGTTCACCCAGGCGCGCTTCCGAAGATGTTGCTTAGTGGGGCGTTCGCATTCGTCGCTACGCTAGCCGCGATCTTGGTCCACATGGTCCTCAACCCACGCGACCGAACGCGCGAGGATATCCTGGCGCTTGCTGGCGTTCCGGTGCTGGCGGAGTTGTCCCTCCTGCCCTGGCCAAGCCTGGGCGTGGATCCGGAGGGATTGGACCTGCTCCGGTCGATGCTGCTGCGCGAGGCGCGGCCCGGCGAGGTGTCCGTGTTGTGCGTGACGTCCGCCCGCAACCCCGACAGCACGCATGACGTGTCGATCAAGCTCGCCGCCAGCATGGCGCGCCTCGGAACCCGTACGCTTCTGGTCGACTCCGATATGCGCCGGCCGTCACTCGCCTCCAGGATGAGTCTCGATCCGAAGCTGGTCGCCCCGCTCGAGCAGCACCTTCAAAGCCCCGGGGTGAACCCCACCCCCGCCAACATCCGCTTGAGCGGTGGGCTATCCTACGACTTCATCCCCACCTACGCCCCGGCCGAGAACCCGCAGGAGCTTCTGGAGCGCAGCCTCGAGCAGCGGGTGGCATATTGGCGCCGGAACTACGACTTCATCGTGATCGAAGGTCCGCCCGTCGTGTCCTTTGCGGACACCATGACCATCGCAAGCGCCTGCACCGCTTTGGTCTTGTGCGCTGACCACGTCAGGACCGATCCCGAGGACATCACCAGGGCGCGGGACCTGCTCGAGCGCTTCCCCGCCAGACTCGTGGGCTTGCTGGTGACGTATACCGCACGCCACACACCGGCCCCCGGCCGCCGCCCAGGCGCAGGCCGCCTCGACGCATGAGGCGGCACCCCGGCACATCCCCCTGTACCGGGCTCACCACCCTGTTAGACTTGCGGGATTCGTCCCGAGGAGGCCGCCATGGGGCCGCAGCCAGCCTACCGATCGATCCGTTCTAGGGGCATGGACGGCGTGCTGAACCTGCTCAGGCGGGGTACCTGGTTCGCGCTTCTCCTTGCCGCGGTCATCAGTGGTACGGCCTACCTGATCGCCTCCAGAGCGCCACCTCGCTACACCGCCGCTGTCACCATCCTTGTTTCCCAGACGGGACCGCGGGGCGGGGACCTGTCCATACTCACACCAGCCAGGGTCGATCCAAGCGTGTACCAGACGGCCCTCCGTGAAGGCGGTGTGGCCTCCAGTGCACTCGCTAGTCTCCTCGGAAAGCAACCCGACAAGGGCGACCTAAGCAGTTTCCAGCGTGAGACCCGCATGACCACCCAGCAGAACGATGTCTCTAGCCTGTTGACCATCGACGTTACAGATCGCAATCCCACCTTCGCCGCGAACGCCGCGAATGCGCTGGCCGACGCCCTTGCAACGTGGGACCGCGATCGGGCCCAGCAGAGCGTCGCCCGGAGCATTGCCGCGCTCCGCCAATCCGTGCAGGAACTCGATGCGCGTCTGAACGGCCAGGGAACCCCGCTTACGGCCCAGCAGAAGGACGAACTCACTGCCTTGAGGCAACAACGTCAGCGCCAGCTCGATGCCGGCCAGGCTGCCAACGTTTCGGCGGTGGTCGTTGGCCTGCTCACGCCTCTTAATCGGGCGCCGCCGCCCGACGTTCCCAGCGGACCGAAGGTCGCCTTCCTCACATTGGTCGCCGCCATCCTCGGGCTGCTAGCCGGCTACTGTATTGTCGCCGTGCAACGTCTGTCCGACACTCAAGTGGGTGACCCGGAAGACCTGCACCGGCTCAGTGACTTGCCGGTACTCGCTGAATTCGCGTCCGCACGCGATGCCACCCCCCAGAAGACCAGCGAGGCAGCGAGCTTCCTGCTCTCTGGCGCCGTTCGAGGGCTCGGTGGCCCCCCGGTTGTTTTGGCAGTGACCAGTTCCCAGTTCGTGGTCGAAAAGGCGCGCGTAACGATCAACCTGGCGGAGAGCGCTGCGCGTTCTGGGTACCGCGCCCTGCTGGTCGACGCCGACCTTCGCCGGCCAAGCACGAGTTACGGTCTGGACGTATCGCAGGTGACCGCAACACCGCTCGAGGTCTACCTCGAGAACCCCGCCGTCTCCTACCACCCCGCCAGCGTACCCATCGGCGGCAACCTCGCATACGACTTCGTCCCGAGCTTCACCTCGGCAACGTACCCGGTCGAGCTCCTGAGCCGAAACTTCGGGGAGTTGCTAGCAGCCTGGCGCGAGGCTTACGACATCATCATCGTGGACTGTCCTCCTGTGTTGCCGTTTGCGGAGACGCTGGCCATCGCCCCACTATGCGACGGCCTGGTGCTGAGCGCTCGCCGCGGCGCGACGAGCCGCCGCGATCTGCGAGAGAGCCTGGAGCGCCTGAGGCAGTTCGACGTGGAGTTGGTCGGTACGGTGTTCCTCGCCGACGTGCCCGCGTCGTTCCGCCGGAACGGATTCCGCGCGCGCGGTACGGCGGGGGGAGCCCGCCAGCCAATCGACCCCTACCGTACGTTGACCCAGGGGCCGGGCATCACGAACGTGCGCGTCGAGGAACACCGCAACGACGAGCGACGTTCGTCATAGAAGCCGCGCGAGTTCGGGCGCTACGCTGAGACCACGCCTCCGGGTTGCCGCTGAAGCCTCCAGTTGGGCGATATGGAAGCGCATAGCCTGGAGGTCGGCTTGACCGGGTGTAAGGAGAGAGATGCGACGCTCACCCTTTTCTCGACCTCCGTTGTCGGTCCCTTTGAAATGCCAGTCTGCCGCCCACTTCCAGGAGGAGGCGCCGTGACCACTCGTATGCACCGCCATCGCACCAACTTCCTCCCCTTCGCCTTGCCGTGTATCGGTGCGGAGGAGATCCAGGAGGTCGTGGACACGCTGCGGTCGAACTGGCTAACCACTGGCCCCCGGACCAAGGCCTTCGAGTCCCAGTTTGGTGAGTTCGTAGGCGCTCCCGGCGACACGAGTCTGATGCTCAATTCGTGCACCTCGGCGTTACTGCTGGCACTTGCAGCGCACGGCGTGGGTCCGGGCGATGAAGTCATCGTCCCGTCGCTTACCTTCGCCGCCACAGCCAATGTGGTTATCCACCTGGGCGCTCGGCCTGTACTCGTGGACGTCCTCCCGGACACGCTATGCATGGATCCGGGGGCCGCCGAGCGGGCAGTGACGTCGGCGACCAAGGTGATCATGCCGGTACACTACGCTGGTCACCCCGCCGACCTCAACGCCATCGACGAGGTCGCGCTCCGCCACGGCCTGGCGATCGTCGAGGACGCGGCCCACTCAGCACAGAGCTGGTACCGAGGCGCGATGATCGGCTCGCGCCCCAACCTGGCCGCCTTCAGCTTCTACGCCATCAAGAACCTCACCACCGGTGAGGGTGGTGCTCTCACGGGGCCGGCGGAACTGCTCGACAAGGCACGTCTGCTATCCCTGCACGGCATGTCGAAGGACGCGTGGAAGCGCTTCGACGAGGCAGGTTCGTGGGAGTACGACGTCACCGTGCCTGGATACAAGTGCAACATGACCGACGTCCAGGCGGCTCTCGGAAAGCACCAGCTGCGTAAGCTGCCGCAGTTCCACGAGCACCGCAAGGCCCTGGCCGAACGCTACAACGCGGCGTTCCAGCGTCCGGAGCTGATCACTCCTACCGAGCGCGAGGACGTGGTTAGTAGCTGGCACCTATACGTGCTGCGCTTCCGACCTCAACACCTCAACATCTCCCGCAACGCGATCATCGAGCAGCTGAAGGCACGAAACATTGGTACCAGCGTCCACTACCGTCCGCTCCACATGATGTCGTACTACGCCGACCGATTTTCCTACGGCCGGAGGACTTCCCGGTAGCACGAGACGCCTTCGAGACCATGGTCTCACTCCGCTGAATCCGACCCTGAGCGACGGCGACGCGGATGATGTCATCGCTGCGGTGCTGGACATCGTCGAGGCGCACCAGGCGTAGACGCCATGCTAAGCCGCGTTCGACCTGCTCGCCGCGGGGTCGGGCCTGCTGCTGCTGTAGCCGGTGTTCCTAGCGATCGCCGTTCCCGTCCGCTCGAGTCCCCGGGCCCGTGTTCTTCCGTCAAGAGCGCGTCGGCCGGAGCGGCAAGCCATTCCGCATCTATAAGTGCCGCAGCATGCGCGTCGACGCCGAGAAGCTGGGCGGGCGCTGACCGTCTCCAGGACCCGCGCGTGACCCGCGTTCGGGGCCTGCTGCGCGAGGCCGAGCTCGACGAGCTCCCCAGCTCGTCGATGTCGTCACCGGCGACATGTCCCTCGTCGGCCGAGGACCGAGGTGCCCCGGTACATAGCGAAGTACGACGACCGGCAGCACCGCGTGCTGGAGGTACCCCCGGCATCACCGACCCCGCCTCCATCGAGTCCCGCAACAAGAACGACCTGCTCGACGCCGCCACCGATCCAGAGGCGGCCTACCTGCGCGAGATCATGCCTGCCAGCTGGAGCTCAACCTCACCTACCTCGAACGCCGCAGCCTGGTCTCGGACGTCGCCGTCATCCTGCCCGCCTTCGGCGAGCTCCTGAGGCGCTGATCCGTCCGCGGTCGTGCACGTGGCCGCGCCGGACCGCCGGCGAGATGCAGGGCCGCGGTGTGCCGGCCGGAACCCGCCCGCCGCTGCGGCGGCGTCAGCCGCCGCGCCGAGGCCGGCGCTGACGTCGACGCGCGCTGGTAGGGCTCGTCGTGCAACGCCAGGACGTTCTGCAGGTCGACACGTCCATCGACAGGCGCGCCCGCGCGCCCATCGCCTCCAGCGACCCGGCTCGGACGCGGGCGGCGCCGCGACGCCAGGCCGTCGACATAGCCCAACCGGCGGAGGACGCCGGTGACCTCGTCGATGAGATCGTGCACGCCGCGGATATCGTAGGCGATCGTCGGCCGCTCAGGCGCTCAGCCTCCCTGATGCAGCGCCGCAACCCCTCGCGCTCGGACAGCAGGGTCAAGGCGAGAGGACGCGGCGAGAAGCGACGGTACATCCTTACGGAAGCCCAAAGCGCACACACTCATCCAGAACCTGCACCGCCACCTCCGCGCGGGTCTTGCTCCTTCCAGAGCGCCCAGGACCGCGGAGGCGGGCACGACATCATTCCAGCCGCTCCACTCCCAGACGCCTGCAGCGCGTCCAGCTCCGGGACCGCGCAGGAACTCCGCCACCATGAGCAGCGGCTCCTCGACATCCTGGAGCTCCAGCTTCAGCGACCACCCTTCCGCGCCCGTTGCAAACATGCTCGCGGCGTCACACGACATGTCAACCAATACAAAGCATGTGGACGATACAGTCGCGGCGCGGATCGGCATCATCACGCCCAGCGCCCCGGTGTACCTGGTCGATTGACCAGCAGAAAATTTCGTTCCACAGCTGGCCGTGCTTTCGGCCACGCGCGGCGTGCGGCATCATCCCTGACGGCGAGGCCCGGTGGAATCGAGGCCCCATGGGCCATCCTAATCAGACCCACACCCGGACGGCAGCACGCACGACACGGCGCCGAACCAGGGTCGACGAACCCCAGACGGATCGTCAAAATCGACATGTCGGTCGCGCTCGCGCGCCACCAGCTCTCGCAATCGCCTGGGCCCCGCCTCCATGGGTGGAGCTCGACGGCTGGCGCCGGTCCACGGCATCGGGTGCCGGTTCTATCGAACGCCTCCGGCTTGGCTCGGGTCGTTTCAGGACCTCGTTGCAGGCAGCGCCGCCCGCCGCCGCGGGCGCGGAGAGTCTCAGCGGACAAGAGCAGGAAGAGCAGGTCGGGGTACCCTCATTTCTCATCATGAGCAGGAGGCGCCGAGGGGCGCCCGCACGTGTTCTGCGTTCAGGCTCCGCGGCGCCCGCCTCTCGCTCGCAGCCGCCCCGCCCGCTGGGGAGGCTCACCATCGAGGGCCTCCCAGCGACGCGGCCCGCCGGGCGATTCGAAGGTCAGCCTCCACATGCTGCCTCGCAGCGCGGCCCCAGCCTGCAAGGCCTCGCACATCGCATCACCCGGCCCATCGCCGCAACAGGGCCTCCCCAGAGTAACACGGTCGGACGCAGGCACGCCGTTCGTCTCAGGAGGGCACGACCTCCCTGCCGCCGCAGAGCCGTCGCCACCAGCCAGCAAGCGCTTTCGCGGCGCCTCCGTCAGCGCCACGACGACCCTCCAGCCACAAGACGTCACAAAGGCGTCGGGGCGCGCCAAGGCTGCAGCACGTCGACGCTTCCCCGGATCGCTCCATACGCGTCCCCGCAGGCCAGCTCGCGGCCAGCACCCCTTCACGGCATCGTCTCCCGGCCCGCCTCCCGCCGCCGGGCCACGACTACGTCCTCCGCCGCGCGCCACCGCGCGCCCATCGTCAGGTTAGGTTCCTCAACACACATCCATCCGCCCGACCCGCCGCCGGCGGAAGAGCATGGCCACGCCGAGCTTCTCTGGGGAGCGGGGCGCCGCTCAACAGTTCGTCGCGCGGCGCACACTCGTGGCGTCGGACGCGCGGATTCCTTCAGCAGAGACGGCGCCGAGTTCCGCGTGCAGCGCTTCCACGCACGCGGGGCACACGTTCGTCGTGAGCGTGCGCAGCAGTTTCGTCGCGCGTCTCACGATCATCCGCCGGCGGGCCCCCTCGTTACGGGCTACGACCGATCAAGATCTCCACCGGCATCGGCACAGGATGCGCGTCTGGCGCGTCGCGCAGGTTCGCGTACCCGCCATCTCGCTCTCCACCACGTCCGGGCACCAGCCGCGCACGGTCCGCGCCAGCCGCCACCGTGCACGAGGTTCAGAACGCCGCCGGTCATTGCCCTGGCTTCGTCGGCTCGAGCGCCCAGTTCGGCCAGCTCTGTCGCATCACGCTCAGGGGGGCCCTGCTGGCCAAGGCCACGAGTGCTCCCCGCGCAGCAGGGCTCACGGCGAGCAGGTCGACCTGCCTCTCCGCGCGGCCGCCGCTGGTCGAGGTGGTGACCGCGCGGTGGCGTGGGCCGGCCACTGCTACCAGTGAGCATTTACCAGCACGGCCGCAAGATCATGCCGCATCCCGAGGACCTCGAGGTAACGTCGCGCCACCGTGTCCAGTCGGTAGCGCCGGTACCACTCGGGCGGCGGCTCGCTGCGGGGGCGCGCCAGCACGTCGACGATGGCATCGGCCATGGCCGCGCTGTCGCCGACCTCCACCAGCGCTCCCAGACGGCCGCCGTCGAGGATCTCGCGTGGCCCGCTGGGGCAGTCGGCGGCGACGGCCGGCGCTCCCAGCGCCATCGCCTGGATGAGCGCGTTGGGCAGGCCCTCGTACGCCGACGACAGAACGAACGCACCGGCGCGAGCCATGTAGGCGAAGGGGTTGTCGACGAAGCCCTTCAGGTCGACGTCCTCGGCCACGCCCAGGCCGCGCGCCAGGACCTCGAGCTCGCCGCGTTGCTCGCCCTCGCCGAGGATGACGAGGCGGCAGGCCACCCGCGCGCGCGCCGCCGCGAACGCCTCCAGGAGCGTGTCGAAGCGCTTCTGGGGGGCGAGGCGGCCCACACCCAGCACCACGGGCGGCTCACCGGCCGCGAACCAGGGGTGGTCCAGCGGCTCCGAGGCGCCCTCTCGCAGGCGAGGCGTGATCACCGGGTTGTTGATGAGCGCCACCCGCTCGCGCGGCACGCCCAGCGACACGGTGAGCGCGTCCGCGACCCCGGCGGACACGGCGATCGCGGCATCGGCTCGGGGATAGGTCCGCCTCATGGCCCACAGCAGCTGCCGGGAGAGGCCGCCGTCATCGGCCATCGCCTGCCCCACCGTGTTCGCCTCGCGCACCACCACCCGCATCCCGGGCGCGAAGCGACGCGCCAGCAAGGCCGCCACGTTGACGTGCTCCAGCGTGCTGAGCAACGCTCGCGGGCGTTCGCGGCGCAGGTACCGGGCGAGCGGCACCAGGGCGGTCGCCACGCGCGCGCTCCCCAGCTCGACCAGCCCGACGCCCGCCGGCAGCGCCATCACGGCCGCGTGGCGGCGGCTGGCGACCACCACATCCACCTCGCGGCCGAGCTCCACGAAGGCGCCCGCCAGGTCCACCATCACGCGCTCGGCGCCGCCGCCGCCGAGGGTGGGCAGCAGCAGCGCGACGTCCGGGCGCCGCGGCTCTCGAACGCTCGGCGCCGTCATCCGCTCCCCTTGGGGAGCAGCTCGAGGTGGGCGTCCCAGAACGTCCGCACGGCGTTCTCCATGCCGAACTCCGAGCGCGCCCGCGCCAGCAGCGCCCGGCCCATGGCCGCCCGCTGCTCGGCCCCCAGCTGGACCATGCGGGCGATCGCGTCCCCCAGGGCTTGGGCGTCCCCCGGCGCCACCAGGAAGCCGTGCTCCCCGAGCAGGAAGGGGACGTCGGAGACGCGCGTCGCCACCGCCGGGCGCGCCATCGCCATCGCCTCGAGGATGGCGTTGGGCAACCCCTCGGTATCGGACGTGAGCACCAGGAAGTCGATGCTCGACAGGAGGCCGGGGGTATCCGCCACCACGCCCAGCAGCCGGCACCGCTCCTTCAGCCAGGGATCGGCGTCCACGCGGCGCCGCAGCTCCGGCATCAGCTCGCCGTCCCCCGCCATCACAAGGTAGTCCGGACGGTCTTCGGGCGGGAGCCGCAGGACCGCCTCGAGCAGCAGCTCCGGCCGCTTCTCGCGCCTGAACATGCCCAGGAAGCCCGCCACCACCGCGCCCTCGGCGATGCCCCAGGCGGGACGCAACGACGTCGCCGCGTCGGGGTCGAAGCGCGTGAGGTCGACGCCGTTGCGCACCAGCCGGATCTTGCGGGCGGGAACGCCCTGGCGCCGGAGTCGCTCCGCGATGGCCGCGGCGTTGGGCAGGAAGCGGTCGGTGAGGCGGTCGACCAGCGGCGTCAGCGCCCGCTGCACGGAGCTCATGTTGGGAACGAGCGACAGGTCGGAGTGCATCACCCGCGGCACGCCCGCGAGTCGGGCGGCCAAGCGCCCCCAGGTGCCTGAGGAGCCCGTCAGGACGGTGTGCACGATGTCCGGACGGCGCTGGCGGAAGTAGCGCACCAGCGCCGCGAAGAACGGCAGGAACCGATGCTGCGCGCGGTCGATGGTGGTGATAGGCAAGCCCAGGATCTCCAGCCGCTGCACGATCAGGGGGTGCCGCCGCGAGGTCACCACCAGCAGCTCGAGCTGGATCCACTCGAGGGTCGCCGGGTCGGCCTCCAGCAGCGAGGTGAGCTGCGTCTCGGCGCCGCCCAGCACCAGGCTGTTGAGCACCAGCACGACGCGCGGGCGCTCGCCCGCGACCGGGCTGGCAGGGCGCTCCCGAACGTCCACGGTCATGCGGCCGGCTCCACCCCTGCGCGGGCGCGGTTCCCCCAACCGCCGACGATGAAGCGCGTCGCTAGCGCGAAGCCCAACGCGGTCCAGTACATGAAGCCGTCCGGCGCGTTCAGCGAAAGGTCGGCTACCAGCAGGTACACGATCAAGGCGAAGATCACGTACCCGTCCGGCCCCCGGATGCGCAGCCCGTCCCACAGCAGTAGCAGGTGCATCAACACGAACGCCGCAAGGCCCACAAGCCCGAAATTGTAGAGGAACTCCAGGAACGCCTCATGTGTGGAATTCAGGCTGCCGAATTGCCGGCGCACCAGGATACGACTGCCGTCGAACCCATGCCCCAGAAGCATCTCGGGGACGCTGCTCGTCGCATAGCTCTCGATCGTGGCCCTCCAGATGGGCGTGCGTGCGTTGGCGGTAGCCACCTTGGGGCCGTGGAAACGCTGCACCAGGCCGAGCCCCCCGGGCAAGAGCAGGCCGATGGCCACCAAAGCGACCACGACCGCCAGGAACAGGAGCTTGCGGCGATCGTCGCGCGCGGCGCGCAGCACCAGCAACAGCATCGCCATCGCCAGTGCGATCGCCATGCCGCGAGAGGCGAGCAGCAGCATGGCATAGACCATGACACCGAAGAGCACCGTAAACCAAGGAATCTGAGGGTGGTCCCCCGCCGGGACCAATGGATCAGGTAGGCACCGGCAAGGACGCCGCTGAGCCCCACGAAGAACGCCACCACGTTCTGGTCGAGGTGGATGTCCGCGCGAAAGCCGAAGCCCCCCTTGGCCGCTTGCGCGATGGTCCACACGGCCACCACCAGGCCGGCCAGCGTTCCCCAGCCCGCGACGTGCCGCAGACCCCGGCGATCGCCGAACTGTAGCGGTGATCGCGCCGAAGCCGTACACCAGTAACAGGTTCAACACCTGGAAGTCGACGCTGCCGTGGAGCTGGAGCATCGACAGAAGCACGATGAGCATGAGCGACAGGTAGCACCAGGCCACGAGCGGGACCGGGCGGATGCCCCGACGCATCACCTTCACGAGCACGGTGACAAGAAACCCAGGTAGAAAGGGTAGAAGAAGCCGCTGATCTGCACTCCCGCGAAGGCGGTGTAGTACGCTCCGAACGCCAGCCAGAAGAGCCCCACGGTGAGCTCGGCCCGGTACCTGGCGCGAACGAAGGCGTACAGCGCCGCCAACGTTGCGATCCCGGCGGCCAGCCAGGGCACCGAGGTTGCCACAGCCAGGCCGATGAGCACGCTTGCCACCAGGCCGAGATCCACCGGACCGGGCCCATCGGCGACGGACGGCGAGGCGCGGTCAACATCCGTTTCCCGGCCTCAACGTCTGACCGCCGGAAGGCGTCGCGTCCGGCGGGAGGCGAGCCGATAGCTGTGCATGTCGAGCGTCACCAGCGAGTACGGGGGGCGGGGCAAGGATCACCATGGCGGGTTCACGACCCATCCCGGGCCGAGCCTCATCATGCGGATTTTCGCGAGGCCGACAAGAGCGCCAGCGGCATAGAGCGCGATGAACAGCGACACGGCCGCAACATCCCCGCCCGGCACCACCCGCGATGCAGCCCAGGCCACCCCGGCGAGCACGGAGGCCAGGGCCAGGGGCCCGAGCGCCACCTGCACCAGCGATCGGTCCCGCACGATGAAGTAGACCGCCGTGTGAAGCAACGATTGATCAGCGTGGCGGCCGCCGCCCCCTCCATGCCGTACCGCGGAATCAGCAGGATGTTGAGGATGACGTTGATGCCCGCCCCCGCCATCGAGATGCCCGACAAGCGGCCGAACTGCTTGTTCAACTCGAACTGCCGGTTGATGTAGGCGCCGTAGCCCCCACCCACATGGAGACCGCGATGGTCGGGACGACGACCGCCGCTTGCTGGAAGTCCGGTCCGGACAGCCAGCTCACCAGCACGCGGCCGAACACGATCAGGAAGACAAGGGGCCGACCGTGATCCAGATGTACATGCGCTGGGCCTCGGCGATGGCTCGGCGGGCGCCCGCCTGGCCGGCATCGCGCCAGCCATTGAGGATGCCGGCCAGGCCACCATATAGACGGACTCCACCAGGCTCCCCAACAGCCGCTCCCCGATGGCGTAGCCGACACTGTAGATGCCGACCACGGCGGTGCCGCTGAAGTAGAGCAGGACCAGGCGGTCGGCCAGGCGCTCCAGCCAACCCGAGAGCGAGAACGGCACGACGACGGTCCCGCGCGAGAAGCTCGACCGTTCCGCGGCGGTCGAACAACTGGCGGCCGAGCAAACGACTCCATAGCGCCGGGGTGGCGTAGAGGTTTGCAAGCAGGAAGCCGAGGGCGATGGCCGCGAACAGGAGCTCCGCGGTGTGCAGGCCCAGCAGCAGCCCGGTGACGGTGGCGCCGAAGCGGATGAGGCCGCTGGCGATCTCCGCGACGGCGAAGGGCACGGCGCGCTGCTCGGCTCGGAGTAGCGTGGTGGTGTACGTGAACTGCATGCCCAGGACCTGCGTCACGCCGGCCACGAGCATCACCCGATGGGGGCCACGCTGAGCGGGTGACCACGAGCACCGCCAGCACCCCGCCATAGATGATGGCGAACAGCACCGCCTGGAGCAGCGAGCTCCCCAGGAAGAAGCCTCGGCTCGTCTGCCGCGCGACGGCGTCGAAGTGCAGCCCAGCCCGACGTTTCGATCACGCGCCCGACCCGATGCCACCAGGCTCGAGACGACCAACGCCAGCGAGTACTGGCCGTACGCTTCGGGCGTCAGGTAACGCGTGACGAGGGCAGCAGGAAGAATGAGACCCCCTGGCCGAGCGCCACGGTCGCCATGTAGAGGAAGCTCTGGCGGACGCTCCAGCTCATCCCAGATAACGGGTTGCGCATCAGTGGCCACGATACCCCAGGCCCGCGGCAAGATGCCTTCCGCCACGTCCAACACCACCTCCGGCAGGGAACGTGGTCCCCGCCGGAGGCGCGTCTGCACCCAGCCGGCAGCGTCTAGTGTGAGGTCACATTGTTCAGCGACAAGCCATCGATCGCATTCGTGATGGTCTGGCCGTACTCCAGCGCACCGAGATCGGGGGCCGACCCGCTGAACGGAAGGCCGATGTCGATGCCGGCGTGAATCGCCGCACTGGTTGACGCCAGCGACAGGAAGTCAGCGTTACTAGCATCGGTGCTCGCGAACCCGGCGTTGGCGATGCGAGCTGCCAGGAGTTGTTCTGCAAGGTGTTGCCGGTGCCGAATGTCCCAAAGTTCCCGGAGGAGTTGCCGAAGGCCAGGTTGTTTTGCGCCGTGCCGTTGGAGATCACGAAACCGTAGCCGTCATTCCGGAACGCGGTCTTGTTCTGGAACGTCACGCCGTTACTGTCGTTGTAGGTGAACCCGGCGTCCTTGTTGCCGAACGACAGGACGTTACGGACCAGAGCATGTCCGGTGACGGGCCCTCCGGCCTTGACGCCGTTGCCGTCGCCGCTGGCCTGGAAGCCATTGTGGTAGGTGACCCAATGCTCCACAAGGCTGTAGGTGGACTTCCACACGTCGATCCTGTCGTCAGAGTGTTGTATGTCGCACGGTCCTCGATGTGGTTGGAGTCGCCGCTGCTGATGCTTATCCGTCGGCATTCCGACCCGAGGGCGAATCGTCGGCGTCGAAGTTGTTGTCGGAGATGAAGTGGGTGGACAGGTTGTTGCTTCCGAGGATGTTCATGAAGCCGCTCTGCTGACCGTCGTGGATCGCCAGGTTCGGAGAAGTGTCTGGCTCGAAGATATGAGCAGGACGCCCTCGCCGGGCGAATCCGGATCACGAAGTTGCGGAGGATATTGTACTGGGCGTCCTCGAGCCGCACCACCTGCGCCCTGCTGAGCCCGGCGCCGTCGAACACGGCACATTCGCCAGGGGCGGACTGGTACACAATTGGCTGGCTGGCGGTACCGGAACTGCCGAACGTCACGTCGGTGGAGTACACCCCTCCGCTCACCCACACCACGTCGCCCGGGCCGGCCCGGTTGGCCGCCGCCTGCAAGGTCCGCAGCGGCTGGCTGGGGTCGCGGCCGGTATTGCTGTCCCAGCCGCTGGTGAACACGTACATGGTGGGGCTTACTGCGGCGTCAGCGCGGTGGACGGGCAAACCCACTGTCTCGCGCTTACGGTGGCGAAGGTGACGCGGGGTGGACCCATCGGGACGCGTGACGCCGAGGTCGGATACCTGGGCGTTCGTGAGCGTGCCGGACACGTGGCTCGTCACGGCCACACCGGCGTAATCGGCCGCCGAGTACGACACCGTGGCCGATGGGATCTCCGTCCAGGACTTGCCATCGATACTGTAGTAACCCGTCACCTGAGTCCGACGCGTTCGAGCCGCAACCACATGTTGGTCCAATTCCGGTCAGGCTCGTGACCTGCGAAGGTTGCCCTGCGGTCGTGCGCCAAATGAACTCGACGGCCCCGGTCGGGTAACGCCGACCATCGCGTGGACTGCATCGGCGTCGAGCGTATCCCGAAGCATCAGGCCTACCTTGGCCCACATGTGGGAGTCCTGAATGAGCTGACCTTCATGGTCATCTGCAGGTCACCGTTCTGCTGCTCGTAGACGAAGTGGAACGAGTCCGCAGTGCCGTAGATATCGGACCCGGCACCGGAGCGGACCATCTCTTGGGAACGCCGCTGGCGTTCTGCCTGAGCACCTTGACGCTCCCGCTGGTCGCGACTGCGCCGACGTCGGCGCTCTGCCAGCCGGGGCCGATGCCGCTGAACGTCGGCACGCTCGGCCCGCTGACACTGGAACAGGCGGCGAGCGCCAGGACGACCGCGAGAAAAAGGCCCACCAGGACAATTCCAGCCTTAACTTGGCGCATGTTCAGTCATCCGCTCTGAGGGGGGCTGCCGGCTCCGGCGGCCGCGTGAACCGGCCCGGGACGCCATCGCCGAACACGATGAGCTGGTAGAGGGCGGGCGATGTACGGACGTCACAGCGCGCCTCGAACGGCGGCTGCAAATGGATCAATTGAGCGGGCGGCTGCGTGAGCCGGATGGCTGCCGGCCGTGCGCGTTCGGCGTTATGGGAGTCGGGACGGCTCGTGTTGGTGCGCGCTCGGAACGACGTGAGCTTGACGACGCGGCACCGTCCTGAGGTCTCGGAGGGTCTGTCCGAAGCTGATTGAGCAACACGGTGTTCCTTCCTCGGTGACGGGGCCGCCTCGTCCGGCGACCTAGCAACATACGTGGCGGTCGTGTGAAGCGCATTAGGCCACCTCGACCTCCGCATTTCGGGACATACGACCCTGGACGGAGAACGCCCGTCCTGGCCGGGCGTCGTGGGAATAGTCAGAGATGTCGGGCTCTGGATGCGGGATTCCTCACAGCGTGCGGCCTATGGCCTGTTACGCCCAGCAAGCTGAGTCACAACGCCTAGGCGCATGCTTACGCCGCCTGTTCACCTTTAACGATTCATGAAGGGCGTTTCAAGCCGGTCATCGCAACGATTTCAGCGTACGCCTCCGCTGGGGTGATCCATCCGATTCTGCCGGCCCAGCGGGCGGCACTGCGCTGTGCCGGTGCGCACGCAGGCGGTGAGATCCTTGCGCAGGCCGCCTCGCCCCTGCACGAACAGCGCCGATGGTCTCGTGACTCACGCGCAGGCCCTCATCACCAGGGACGTCGCTCCCAGATGCGCGCTGATCTGCTGCGGCGACCACAGCTCGGCGAGCAGCCGCTCGACCTCGCCGCGGAGCTGCTCGCAACGGGCGAGCTTCGGCGCTCTGGGTCGCGCCATGCGCCTCACGGCGCGCTCGTCACCCCGCCAGGCCCGGTAGCGACTCCGACCGCCGTTGGCGTTGATCTCCCGGCTCACAGTCGACGGCGCACGTCCCAGCCTTCCGGCGATGTCCCGCACCGACAAGCCTTCGGTGAGGCCCCTGCCGATCTCTTCGCGCTCCTCGAGCGACAACCGCAGGGTCGAGCGACGCCTCACCACCAGCCGGTCACGTCGCGCTCCGAACACCCGGTAGATCGCATTCAGGGAGCTGCCGAACTCCGCCCGACCCTACGCTAGCAGGCCAGGTGTTGCGACGATCCATTGAAACCACCCAGGAGTACTCGAGTCCGAAAAAGACGCTGCGGGCCGCCCCCCGGAAGGGGGCAGCCCGGCCGCTCACCGCGAACTCCGAATGATGTGCAGCGTTACCGCTGGTTCGTCGGAGCCTTCATGGTGGGCAACATGTGCACATCATCATCTGTGGCGCCACGTGGGCCGGCGAGACCGGAGAGCAAGTGTTGATCTCGTCGAGGTTGGGGTGGCCGTCGGTGCCGATGTTGGTGCCGTACGTGACGTTGTTGAGCGTGAGGTTGGTGGGGTCTGTGCAGTAGTAGTGCTCGATGGCGCCGCCCCAGGTAGCGGTGTTGCCGTCGAAGAACACGTTGGTGAGGGTGGCATTCCCGGTGGAGCTGATGGCGAAGCCGCCCCCGAGGTCCGCCGTCGTGTTCCCCGAGATGTCGGCGTTCGAGAACGAGAGCGTGCCGCTGTTGAAGATGCCTCCGCCGAACGCCCAGGCGGTGGAGTCGTGGGTGTAGCTGGTGTAGTCGGAGACGTTGTTGGTGACCGGGCTGCTATCGAGGGTCATGCTGCCGCTGGGGTTGTAGATGCCACCGCCCGCGTACTTGGAGACGTTTCCGTCGAAGGTGGTGTTGCTGACAGTCACGGTGCCGCCGTTGTTGAGGAGCGCGCCGCCGTAGCCGCCGTCAGAGGGGGTGGTGGTGTAGCTCGTGCCGTGGATGGCGTAGGTGGTGCCCATCTCGCTGTCTTCCGTGAGCACGGTGTTCCCGTCGACGTGGCTGTCGGTCAGCGTCAGGTTGCCGGCGCCCGTGTTGTAGATGCCGCCGCCCTGCTGCCAGGCGCGGTTCCCGGTCACGGTGGTGTTGGTGATCGTCAGGTCGCCGCGGTTCTCGATGGCCCCCGCCGTTGTAGATGAAGGCCCCACCCTGGATCGATGAGGTGGTCAAGGTGGCCCTCAGGACGGGGGGCACCAGCATCATGCGCGACTTCCAGGTGGTGGGGTCGCTGGTGCCGGACGGCGCGGGGACACGCCGTTGAGCGTCACGCCGCCGGCCGGGCCGCTGAGCGTCACGTCGGTACGGAAGATCAGTTGCGCGTCGAGCTCGCTGCCGTTGACCGGGGTCGTGTCGACACCGGCGACGTCGAGGGAGGTGATGTCCGAGGAGAAGCCGACGATGCTGCCCGACGCCGCGTGGGCCAGGACGTCACGCAACGTGCCCGGGATGGCCGCGTCCGGCGTGCGGCCGCCGAGGGAGAACGGGTCGGAATCGTCCGTGGAGTACACGACGTTGGTGGGCCTCGCGTCCGCCGATTGGGTCCCGCCCTGCCCGGTGGCGACCACGCGGATGGTGCGCCGCGTGCTCGGCGGGATGGCAATGGTGTCGCTGGTGGTCGTGAGGCCGCTGTCGATGAGCTGCTGGTCGGTGGTGTCGGCGTTGAGCACGGCGTAGACGTCGTAGCTCGTGGCGTCCGACGCCGTCCAGCTGAGGTCGAGGGTGCTCTGCGTCCCGACGGTCGCCGTGAGGTTGCTGACCACCGGCGGCTGGACCGTGACCGTCACTGTGGCCGTAGTGTCGCCCGCGCTGTTGGTCGCCGTAGGGTGTACGTGGTGCTGGTGGCCGTGGGCGTCACCGTGACGCTGCCTCGGGGCGACTGCGAGATGGCGATGTTGTTGGTGCCGTCGCTGAGGCTCCAGCTGGTGGCGCCCGAGGTGATCCAGCTCAGGTCCACGCTGGATCCGGGGGGGACGGGGTTGGTGCTCGCCGCCGCGAAGTCGCTGATGGTCGGCGCCGCGCTGGCCGCCTGCACCGTCACCGACGCCGTGTCGGTCACGGTGCCGATGCTGTTGGTGGCGGTGAGCGTGTAGGTCACGCTGCCGAGGGCGGGCGTGACGTCCACGCTGCCGGTCGCCGTCTGGGGGACGGTGATGTTGTTGGTGCCGTCGCTGAGGCTCAGGGTGGTGGCGCCGCTGACGTCCCAGCTCACGGTCACGGCGTCGCCCTCGGTCACCGTCGCCGGGGTGGCGCTAAAGCTATTGATGGTGGGCGCCGTCGTCGCCGCCGTCACGGTCACCGTGACCGAGTCGGCCTTGCTGTGGTCCGCCGTGCTGGTGGCCGTGATGTCGCCGTGCCGGTGGCATTGGCGGTCACCTTGCCGTTGCTCGGGACGCTGGCGATGCCGGTGTGGTTGCTGCTCCAGGTGACCGTCCGGGCCGCGGCCCCGGTCACGCTGACGTCGGCGGTGAGCGTCTTCGTGCCGCCAGCATCGAGCGAAGTTGCCTCCGGGGTCGTCACGCTCACCACCCACGGGCTGGACCCGCAGCGGCCAACAGCAGCGTGACGATGAGCCCCACCGGCACAAGCACTCAAGATGCCGAAAAGAATGTGTTCGTCTTGGGCATGGTCCACCATCCTCCTTGGACCTGTACGGGCGCGGACCCGTCGGATTCGTTACGTTTTGAACCCGGTCTTCGGCGCAGCCTGCACCGGCTCTTCGCCCGGTTTTGTGATGGTCGTGGCACCAGCTGCTGTTCGCTTGCCGGGTCGCGGGCCTGCCGGTGCGGGGGCGTTCCTCGAGGCCGACGCGGCGACCCATCGAGGTGCTGAACGAGCGCAGCGTCAGCTCGCTGCGTACCTTCCTGGCGGCCCGACCGGAGGTGGAGGCTGGGCCGCGACCGCGACCCGCGCAACGCCGAAGCCATCCGCTGGGAGGCACCCCCGCCACCGCAGAAACGGACGGCGATGCGGTAGACTCCTGAAGCAAGCGACCGGCCCCCCGAACTGTCTGCGTCGCCGGGACGCGGCGGTCGCCGAAGAACATGTAGCCGGCATTTCGCTCTCTTCCCGTCGTGGCAATACGAGGTCAGGCACCAAGGCATGGGTGGCATAGCCGGCATCTACGCCGCCCCAGACCAGCGCGCGCCTCGCGCCCTCCTCGAGTCGATGGCGGGCGAGCTCGCGCATCGAGGACCCGACGGGGTCGGGCTCTACCTCGACGAGCGCTTCGGGATGGTCAACACCGCCTGTCGATCATCGATCTCGCCGGAGGGGACCAACCCCTGTCCAACGAGGACGGCCGGCTGTGGGCGATGCAGAACGGCGAGATCTACAACTACCCGGAGCTGACGGCCGAGCTCGAGGCACGGGGCCACCGCTTCGCCACCCACTCCGACACCGAGGTCATCGTTCACGCCTTCGAGCAGTGGGGTGAGGCCTGCCTGGACCGGCTCGACGGCGAGTTCGCCTTCGCCGTGTGGGACCGGCGCTCCCGGGAGCTGTTCCTGGCCCGGGACCGCTTCGGCATCCGTCCGCTGTTCCTGGCCGGCCACGGCCGCGAGCTCGCCTTCGCCTCGGAGGCCAAGGCGCTGCTGCGCCACCCGCGGGCGGAGCGCCGCATCGACCCGCTGGCGCTGGTGGAGACCTTCACCGTGGGCGCCGCAACCCGACCGCAGCGCCTTCCCGGGGATCCGCGAGTTGCCGTCCGGGCACTTCCTTCGGCTGGGCCCGGACGGCCCGCCGCGGGAGCAGCGCTGGTGGGAGCTGCGCTTCGGCCGCGCACGGGGCTGCGCCAGGAGTCGCCCGAGGCGCTCGCCGAGGAGCTGCGGGCGCTGCTCGACGACGCCACCCGAATCCGCCTGCGCGCCGACGTGCCGGTCGGGGTGTACCTCTCGGGCGGGCTCGACTCCAGCGCCACGGCGGCGTTGGCTCGGCGCCACACCTCGCGCGAGCTGCGCGGCTTCGGCATCGGTTTCGAGGACGAGCGCTTCGACGAGAGCCGCTACCAGGACGCGGTGGCCGACGCCCTGGGCGTAGAGCTGACGCGCGTGACCGTCTCCGGGCGAGACGTCGCCGACGCCTTCCCCGAGGTCGTGCGCATGGCGGAGAAGCCGATGCTGCGCACCGCACCCGGCCCCTTGCTGCGGCTCTCGCGCCTGGTGCGCGAGTCGGGCATGAAGGTGGTGCTCACGGGCGAGGGTGCCGACGAGATCTTCGGCGGCTACAACCTCTTCCAGGAGGCCATGGTGCGGCGCTTCTGGGCGCGCAGGCCGGAGTCGCGCCTGCGCCCCGCCCTGATCGGGCGCCTCTACCCCTACCTGGCGCGCGACCTGAACCGCGGCGGCGGCTTCCTGGCGGAGTTCTTCCGGGCCGGCCTGGAGGACGTGAGCGACCCGCTCTACAGCCACCGGCCGCGCTTCCGCACCACCGCCCGCAACCTCCGCTTCCTGAGCAGCCAGGCGCGCGCCGCGGCGTCCTGGCCGCCGCGCCCGGCCCGAGCGATCCGAGGAGCGCCTGCTGGCGCGGCTGCCGGCCTGGTTCGCCGAGGCAGGGCCGCTCGGCCAGGCGCAGCACCTGGAGATCGCCACCTTCCTGGAGGGGTACCTACTGCACTCGCAGGGCGACCGCATGCTCATGGCCAACTCCGTCGAAGGGCGCTTCCCTTCCTGGACGTGCATGTGGCGGAGTTCGCGGCGAGCCTTCCGGAACGGCTGCGTCTGCGCGACCTGGACGAGAAGTATCTGCTGCGCAAGGCCGTGGCGCCGCTGCTGCCGGAAGCGGTGTGGCGCCGGCCCAAGCGCCCCTACCGCGCGCCCATCGTGCGCGCCTTCGTGGGCCCGGACGCACCCGAGTACGTGCGCGAGCTGCTCGACCCCGAGCGGGTCGACGCCGACGGCCTGTTCGCAGGCCCGGCGGTGGCGCGGCTTCTCGCCAAGGCGGAGCGTTACAGCGCCGAGCGACACGCGGGCGTCGACCTGGGCGAGAGCGACGAGATGGGGCTGGTCGGGGTGCTCTCGGGCCAGCTGCTGGCCGAGCAGTTCGTGCGCTCGCCGCGCCTGGCCGAGCCGGCGGAGCCGCACGGGTGGTGGTCGGCGCCACCGTGGGGCGGGGCGCCCACGCCTCAGGGAAGGACAGGAGGGCCTGACGAGCATGACCCCGGATACGAGCGCCTGCTGCACGACAGCCTGGCCCACAGCGCGGCCGAGGTTCCGGACAAGCCGGCGGTGATCGCCGCCGAGGGCGGGTGAGCTACCGCGAGCTCGACGCCGCCGCTGCGGCGCTGGCGGGCGCACTGCAGCGTCGCGGCGTGCGCCGCGGCGACCGCGTGGCGATCTACCTGGAGAACGGCGCCGCCGTGGTCATCGCCGTGTACGCGGCGCTCCGCGCCGGGGCGGCGTTCATGGTGGTGAACCCGCAGACCAAGGCGGACAAGCTGCGCTACATCCTGGCCGACAGCGGCGCCTCCGCGCTCGTCACCGACGCGTCCATGGCCCGCACCGTGGCGGAGGCCGGCGAGGGCCTCGAGACGCTGCGCACGGTGGCCGTGCGCGGCGCGCTCCGCACCGCCCTGCCCGGCGCGGTCGATCTCGACGCCCTGATCTCGGAGGGCGCCGGGCCGGACGAACCCAGCACCATCCCGCTCGACCTGGCGGCGCTGGTCTACACCTCCGGCTCCACCGGCAACCCCAAGGGCGTGATGCTGTCACACCAGAACATGGTGTTCGCGCAGCAGAGCCTGTGCCAGTACCTGCGCCTGGAGCGCGACGACCGCATCCTCGACGTGGTCCCGCTCGCCTTCGACTACGGCCTGTACCAGGCGCTCATGGCCGTGCACCTGGGGGCCACGCTGGTGCTGGAGGCCTCCTTCGCCTTCCCCGCGCACGTCGTCAAGCGCGTCAACGAGGAGGGCGTGACCGTCTTCCCGGGCGTGCCCACCGTCTTCGCGACGTTGCTGGCGATGCACCGGCACCAGCCGATCTCGATGCCCAGCGTCCGGCGCATCACCAACACCGCCGCGCACCTGTCCGACGCCTACGTCCCCGGGCTGCTGGAGATGAGCCCGGACGCGCTGATCTACAAGATGTACGGCCTGACCGAGTGCAAGCGCGTGTGCTACCTGGAGCCGGAGCTGGTGCTGCACAAGCCCTGCTCGGTGGGCAAGGCCATCCCCGGCACCGAGACCTCGTGCTGGGCGACGACGGCGACCCGTGCCCCCCGGCGAAACCGGCGTGCTGTACGTGCGCGGCCCGCACGTGATGATGGGCTACTGGAACCTGCCCGAGGAGACCGCGCGCATGCTGAAGCCGGGCCGCTACCCGGGCGAGCGCATGCTGTGCACGCACGACTACTTCCGCGCCGACGCCGAGGGCTTCCTCTACTTCGTGGGCCGTAGCGACGACATCATCAAGAGCCGGGGCGAGAAGATCAGCCCGGTCGAGGTGGAGAACGCCCTGACCGGCATACCAGGCGTCCAAGAGGTTGCGGTGGTGGGCGTGCCGGACGCGATCCTCGGTCAGGCCGTACGTGCCTACGTCGTGCTTGACGGCAGCGCGGCCCTTGACGAGCGCGCGTTCCGGCGTCACTGTATGGCTCGTTTGGAAAGTTATATGGTGCCCCGAGACGTCGTCTTCGTCGACGATCTACCGAAGACCGGCACGGGCAAGGTGCGCAAGCGAGACCTCCTCGTGGATATGTGAGCCGTCGGCGGGCACCGAAATACCATGCGGAGAAGGCCCAGGAAAGGGAACACCAGTTATGTCGGAGGCAGAACGCGATGTGCGACAGTTCCTCACGGACAACTTCATCCTCGAGCAGGACGCCAACGCATTGCCTAGCAACGAGTCTCTGACGCGCAGTGGGGTACTGGACTCGATGGGCGTGCTCGAACTGATCATGTTCATCGAGGAGCGGTTCGGCGTTACGGTCCCGGACGAGGACACCCTGCCGGCCAATCTAGATACGGTGGACAGCATCGTGCGGTACGTGCAGGAGAGGCTCGCCGGCTCCCCGACTGCCCATGACTGAGCACGTCACATTGTCCGCAGATGTCCTGCATCTCCACGATCCCGACACGGTGGTGAAGGCCGTCGTTGATGGGCTCAGGCGCGAGGTCCGCGGTTTTCGCCGCAAGGGAGCTGTGGTAGCGCTTTCGGGTGGCATCGACAGTACTGTGGTGGCGGCCTTGGCGGCCCGCGCCTTCGGTCCCGAGCGCGTCCTCGGGCTGCTCATGCCGGAAGCGGACTCCCGCAGGACACGCTGCGGCTCGGCCGATTGGCGGCCGAGAGCGCCGGCATCGAGACCGTGCTGGAGGACATCACGTCGGTCCTGAAGGCAACAGGCTGCTATCGCCGGCGCGACGAGGCCATCCGCCAAGTGCTCCCCGAGTACGGAGAAGGGTGGAAGGCGAAACTCGTGCTGCCGAGCGTGGTAGACACGGAGAAGTACCGCCTTTTCTCCATCGTGGCGCAGGCACCGAACGGGCGCCAGCTGAGTGCGCGGCTCACTCCCAAGGCCTATCTACAGGTGGTCGCTGCGACCAGCTTCAAGCAGCGGTCTCGCAAGATGATGGAGTATTACCACGCCGACCGCCTCAACTACGCTGTGCTAGGCACTCCCAACCGACTGGAGTACGACCAGGGCTTCTTCGTGAAGAACGGGGACGGGGCGGCGGACGTGAAGCCGATCGCGCATCTCTACAAGTCCCAGGTGTACCAGCTGGCAGCGACGCTAGGTGTGCCAGAGGAGATCCGCTCGCGCCCACCGACGACAGACACTTACTCCATGCCACAGACTCAGGAGGAGTTCTACTTCTCACTTCCTTACGACCAGATGGACCTCTGCCTCTACGCCGTCGACCACGACCTGCCGGCGGCGAGCGTAGGCGTTGCACTGGGGCTAACCGAGAAGCAGGTGGAGCGAGTGTTCCTCGATATTGCGGCGAAACGCCGCGTGGCGGACTACCTTCTCGCCGCGCCTCGGCTGCTACAGCCCGTGGACGAGGTGAATAGATAGTGGGCGTCGCTTCCACTTCGGCGGCCGGCTACGACGGCCCCGTACGAATCCGCCCATACCGGCCGGACGATGCGCCGGGCGTGGCATCGTTGTGGCAGTACTGGTTCCGCGGCAAGTCGCGGATTCCCGATCCCGGCCTGATCGAGCTGGTGCAAACCATCTTCGGTGAGAACCCCAACAAGGATCCGGAGGTGACGCCGCTGGTAGCGACCGCTGAGGACGGCGGCATGCTCGGCTTCCTGGGCGTCACGGTCACGCCCGTGCTCCTCGACAAGAAGCGAGGCACGCTCGCTTGCATCTTCCCCTCGGTGGTGGACCCCAACGCTCCGACCACGCTGGCGAGCTTCCTGATGCGGAAGTCCTTGGCCGGTCCGCAGGTCTTCACGTTCAGCGACGGTGGCGATGTCAAGTTCAGCGCATCTGGGAGCTGCTTGGCGGACGTGTCGGCCAGCTCCAGTCGCTGCGCTGGGTACGCGTATTTCGGCCACTGGAGACAGGCGTCGACATGCTCTCAAAGCGCCGGCGACAAACGCCGCTCGTGACCGCACTCGGCCCGGTGGCGCTGGCAGGCGATGCGCTGGCGCGCCGTGCGCGCCGTCGGCAACTCCGCGCACCCCGTTCGGGCTGGAGTTCCGAGCCGCTCACGCCGGAAGCGCTTATCGAGGCCAACGAAGTACTCTTCGCCACGAAGCGGATGCGGCCAGCGTACACCCCCAAGTACTTGCGCTGGTTATTCCGCGAGATGGCCAGCGCAAGTGAGCAGGGTGATCTCACCGCCCGTCTGGTGCGCGACGAACACCAACGGGTAGCCGGCTACTACGTCTACTACATGCGTCGTGCCGGGGTCTGCCGCGTGTTTTCGTTGGAGGCGCACGACCGCACGCTGGCGGGCGTCATCGACCACCTGTTCGGTGAGGCAGATGAAGGGGGCGCCGCGGCTCTGATCGGGCGGCTTGAACCGCGCCTGCGCCGCCCCATGTCCGACCGCGGGTGCTTGGTCCATTCTGGCGGTTCGCTGCAGTTCGTGCACTCGCACGATGCTTCGCTGATGGACGACGCCCTCCTCGGTCGCCTGGCCTTCTCGCGCCTTGACGGCGAGAACTGGTACTGGTGGCGGTTGGTCAGTGCGCGGTTGGTTCCCGAGCAACAGAACAACGAGTAGACGTCTGAGTCGCAACCGCCGCCCTATCGTTGTCATGCCGTTCCAAACGGCCGATTGCGAGATTCTGGGCCAAATGTCCCTTCCGTCTGCTTTGTGGGCTTGGCGTCACTGACGCCGCCCGAACCTATTGAAACAATGAGCGTCGAGGGAGCCATGCTTACGCCTCGCCCCAGAACCCGCAGACCATGCAAGCCTGCGGCAGGTGGGCGTGAAACGAAGCAAGATCTCCTCATTCGTTCGCCGTATCCGAAGCTCGGAAGGAGCACGTTAGTATGAGGACGCGATCTGCATCGACCTTTCCCGTCGTCTACAAAATGATCGCCGATGCCATCATGGGCGCCGTCGCGCTGACGATGGCATCGCTGGTGGGCCTTTTTCTGGCGGTCAATGCCACCGGGAACATACCCTCGGCTGCGGTCGACAACATTGGCCGCCATCTCCTGGTACAGATACCTGTGCTCGTGGCACTGATGCTCGCGGTGTACGCGGCTTGGGGCGCCTACGGCCGTCGTGTGCGCGGCCTCCGGATGGCCGCCAAAGCCGTCCAGCTCGTCGGCTCGGCAACGCTGGTGTTCGCCTCCTTCGGCCTCCTCCAAGTGGCCTTTCCGGTCCCGCTTCGCGTGCCGCTCGACGTCCTGGTAGCGGCATGGGCTCTCGAGGTCGGTCTGGTACTCGGCTCGCGCTATTGGTCGAGTATGTTGCAATCGCTGGCCTTCAACGAGGCGTTCGCGTCGGTGCGCTCGGCGGCGACCCTGAGAATCGGCGGCGTGTACTGGTCATAGGCGGCGCCGGCTACATCGGATCCGCCTTGCTCAAACGCCTGCTGGCCGCTGGCTACCAGGTGCGGGTGCTCGACCTCCTGCTCTTCGGCGAGAAGCCCATCGCCGACGTCCTGGGCAACCCCGACCTGGAGGTCGTTCGCGCCGACTTCCGTCAGGTCGACCAGCTCGTGTCCGCGATGAGGGGCGTCGATGCCGTTGTCCACCTCGGGGGCCTGGTCGGCGATCCGGCCTGCGCGCTTGATGAGAACCTGACGACCGAAGTCAACCTGGACTTCAGCCGTCTCATCGCCGAGGTCGCCAAGGGCGCCGGTGTGACGCGCTTCGTGTTCGCCAGCAGCTGCTCGGTATATGGCGCCTCGGATGAGGTGCTGAACGAGACCTCGACGCTCAATCCTGTGTCGCTCTACGCTCGAAGCAAGATCGCGTCGGAGAACGTGCTGTTCGAGATGGCTGGCACCGACTTCGCGCCCACCATGCTGCGCTTCGGTACGATCTACGGGCTGTCGGGACGCTCACGCTTCGACCTGGTGGTGAACTTGCTAGCGGCCAAGGCGGTGAAGGAAGGGGTTATCACCGTATTCGGGGGCGAGCAGTGGCGCCCCTTCGTCCACGTCGACGATGCGGCGCGTGCCGTGCTGATGGCCCTTCAAGCCCCGCTGGCGTCTGTGCGTAACGAGATCTTCAACGTCGGGTCTGATGAGCAGAACGCCACGCTTGGCGACATCGGGCGGCTGGTCAATCAAGTGGTTCCCGAGGCAGAGTACATCGACTCTGGCCTCGACGGCGACCGTCGCAACTACCGTGTCGACTTCGCCAAGGCCCGCAACGAGCTCGGCTTCACACCCCAGTGGACGCTCGAGGCGGGCGTCCGGCAGGTGGTGGACGCAGTGCGTAGTGGCACCGTCGCGGACTACAAGGACCCCATGCACAGCAACGTGCGCTTCTTGTTGGACGGCTTGGCACCCCGCTATCAGCGCGTCCGCAAGGGCTGGGCGAACGAGCGCATCGGGCGAGACGTTGCTCGCCTCGCAAAGGACCATGCCGACGCCCTGAGCGCCTTGCCGAACGACAGCGGCAACCCAGGCGACGAAGCAGCGGCATCCGCTCGACCGACAAGGGTCTCCGCCACCGCTCGGATGAGGAGCTCGAAGGCGGGCGCCTGATCGTTAGGCGGTTCCCAGAATGACGTCCGAGGCCGAAAGGTGACTTCGCATCAAGCTCCAGATGGACGCGGCCAACGCCCGCCCCGCGTCCATCTGGCTGATCGATCGAAGATGAAAGCTGCGTGCTACTGTGTCCCTTATGGAAACAAGGGGGGCCGGCAACGGCCGTGAGCCTGGTATGCCGCATGCAAGCGTAACCATCGAGCTGCTGCAACGGCGCCATCTCCAGTCCCTGGCGGCAGCGCATGCGGCTTGCTTCCCGGACTACTTCCTGACGAATATGGGGCTGCCGTTCCTGCAGCGATACTACGAGGTCTATGTCGACTTTCCGGAGGCGTTCGGCGTCGTCGCCGTCAACAGCGGCGGGGGCGTGGTGGCGTTCGCCGCGGGCACGGCGGATTTATCGCGGCACGACGCGGTGCTCATGAGATCTCATCCACTTGCCGTGGTCTGGGCTGTGACGAAGGCCGCTGCTCTCAACAAATCAGTACGTCAGCAGGCCCTGCAGCGGCTTACCCGCATCGGCAAGGTGATGTCTCGGGCTCTGCGCGGGCCCGACAAGTCTGCTACCGCGCCTTCCGGCAACGGATCGCCACCCTTGCAGACCATGACCTTGACGTCGATAGGCGTGCTGCCGGATCATCAAGGCAGCGGACTCAGCATGACCATCATCGATGCCTTCGAGCGCGAAGTGCACCGATTGGGGAGACAGCGCATAAAGGCAAGCACGAGGTTCGATGACCCCCGTGCGCGGGCATTCTACGAGAAGGCCGGTTGGGTCGTAACGGCCGTACGCGAGGAAGCCAACGGCATCGACTTCGAGCGCGTCCTGGCCGACTAGCTTGACGCAGCGCGCGGCCGTCAACCGGCTGGCCCTTGCCTGCCGCCGTTGACTGTCTGGACCGGCAACGCACGCCCGTCAGTGTGCGTTCTGTTCGTACCAGAGGCTCAACACCAACAGGACCCAGAGCTGCCTGTTGCGGTCGCGTTGTCCACTCATGTGCTCTGCCAGGAGTCTCTCGACTTCACCTGCCTGTGTGATCCCTACCGATGCCATTCGCGAGGGCTCGAGCATGTCGAAGGTAAGGTCCCGCAGCTCGTGGCGCAACCAGCTGGCCAGCGGCACGGCGAAACCTATCTTCGGGCGGTCCACCAGCTCGCGCGGAACCTTACGGTAAAGGAGGTTCTTGAGCACGCGCTTGCGGCTCACCAGCCCGGGACGCAATCGCAGCGACCACTCGATGAGGCGGTGATCGAGGAACGGGGCGCGACTCTCAAGCGAGACCGACATCGAAGCGCGATCGACCTTGGTTAGGATCGCCTCGGGCAGGTACGTGTACACGTCGGTGATCATCGCCCGCCGCCTAGGAGGCAGGGCGGCCGTGGCCGACCACACACGCTCGTATTCCGCGTAGCCGGGAGAGCTCCGACCCGTCATGGCCTCAACGTCACGCCGTTTGATGAAGCTGACGAATGGATGGTAGAGATCCGTGTTGACGGCCGAGTCGAGCAGCCCGGCGACACGAGCAAACGGCCCTCCTGAGGCACGGAGTACGCCCCGAGCGCCACTCTGGAGAGGCCCTAGCGCCTTCAACAGAGCGTTCACCTTCTCGATGCCCCGGTAGCGCTTGTAGCCGCCGAACAACTCGTCAGCGCCGTCACCCGAGAGGCTCACGGTGACGTGCTTGCGCGCGATGCTGGATACCAGCTGTGTGGGAAGCGCCGAGCAATCGCCGAAAGGCTCTCCGTACAAGCCCGGTATCGATGCGACGCGCTCTAGGGAAGCGTTGGCGCTAAGGATCTCGGTGGTATGGTCTGTGCCGAGGTAGTCGGCGACCCGTTGCGCATATGGGGACTCGTCATGTTCCGCCTCCTCGAAGCCAATGGTGAAGGTCCTGACCGGAGCGGAGCTGGCCTCGACCATCATCGCGACCACGGCGGTGGAGTCTATGCCGCCGGAGAGGAATGCGCCGAGGGGCACATCCGAAATCATCTGCTGCCGGACGGCCCGGCCCAGCAACGCCTCCAGTTGCTCGACGGCTTCCTCCTCCCTGATCTCCATGGGTCCGCTGAGCGCCACAGTCAACGGGTCCCAGTAGCGCCACGAGCGCAGTCCGTCCCTGTCAACCGTCATGGCGTGCCCCGGCGGGAGCTTCCGCGCACCCCGGTAGATCGTGAGAGGCGCAGGAACGTACTGGTGCTCGAGGTACATGGCTACCGCATCCGGGTCAATACCGCTGTCGACCCAAGGCAGCTCGCGGAGCGCGGTCAACTCGGAAGCGAACGCGAACGCCTTGTCAGCGCTCGCGTAGTAGAGCGGCTTCTCCCCAGCGCGGTCGCGGGCAAGAAACATCCGTTGCTCAACGTCATCCCAGATCGCGAAGGCGAACATCCCCACCATGCGCTCCAACAGGGCTTCGCCCCACCGGGCGAAGCCCTCGAGAACGACCTCGGTGTCACTGGACGACAGAAACTGCGTACCACTGGCCTCCAGTTCCTCACGCAGCTCAAGGTAGTTGTACAGCTCCCCGTTATAGGTCAGTACGTAGCGCCCGCCTCGCGAGACCATCGGCTGGTGGCCGGCGGGCGACACATCAAGGATCGACAGCCGCCTGTGGCCCAGCATAACCGTGCCAGCTTGGTTCACCCATACGCCGTGGTCGTCCGGGCCGCGATGGCGTATGGCATCCATCGCGGCGCCGATGCGCTCGCGACGGGCGTCCAGCCCACCATGCGCTCTTTCCCAGGTACCGACGATGCCGCACATATCCCTACCCCTTAGCGTGGCGTCCACACCACTTGCGCTCGCAGCAGCCTCTGTTCGGGCGCTCCTGGAGCTCAGCACCAAGCCCATCATCGAGTCTCACCCGCTGGATCCGACCGCTTCGGGCGTGAGATCGAGCACCGTGAGTTCGGCCGGACACGCCACCCGCATCGGCACCAACGTCACACCCAGTCCGCGGGTAACGTAGCCGCGCGCGGGCCCCCGCACCCAACCTTGCGCGAACCGACGGCCGTAGGCAGAGGAGGTCACGATCGGGCCAACCAGCGGCACACACACCTGGCCACCATGAGTGTGGCCACAAAGCGTCACGGAGACATCCTCCGGCACCTCCGGAAGAACGTCGGGGTTGTGGGAGAGCAGCACGCACGGCCGGCCCTCGCGGCCCGCCAATGCCGCTGGCAGATCGGGTCGCCCGGTTCGATAATCGTCGATCCCGGCGAGATAGACGTCGTCCCGCACGCGCACGCCGCTGTTCAGGAGCAAGCCCACACCTACGCCCGCCAACGACCGAGCGAACGCCGGAAGGTCGGAGACGCACCGGTGATCATGGTTACCCCACACGGCATACACCCCGAGCGGGGCCCGCAGGCGCCGCAGCTCAGCCAGCAGTGCGCGCGCGTCCTCCCCTGGATCCTCGTCTACCAGATCGCCGTCCAGCACGATCAGGTCGGGTCGTTGGGCGAGGGTAGCGTCCACCCACCGGGCCACCGACCCGGCGCGGACGTACGGCCCGTAATGCAGGTCGGCTAGCAGCGCCAGCCGCAAGGGGCGTCCCAGGCCTGCTACGGGGACGACGTGGCGCTCAACGCCGAAGCGATACGCGCTAGCCACGCCGCCACCCGCCAGCGCCAGGAACCCTGCCCCGACCATCCACAGCACAGCCTTCCTCCGTGAAACACGCAGGTCGCGACCTTCGGTCTCTGGCGTCCTCGCCACGCTTCCACCACTCCAGCCCGCGGCCCGCCTACCGGCGCGTACCGACTCCCTGCCGCTGGCCTTCCTTCGCATGTGTCCTCTGGGGGTCGGATCCAAGACGCTCGAACGACTCTGCGCCCCGACCTGCAACTGCACGCTTCCGTTGATGCGGCGAAGCCTCCGTCAAGACCGTACCGAGCAACCGCACGTCGGCCTCCCGCAGCAACGTCAGCGCGCGGTCGAGTTGCTCTCGGGTGGTAGCACGCTGGCTGGCGCACACGACGACGCCATCGCAGTATGGAGCCAGGATCATGGCGTCGGCGTACGGCAGCAGCGGCGGCGCGTCCACCACCACGACATCGTAATCCGCTCGCCAGCCGTCGAGCCGCACACCGAATGAGGCGCTAAGGAGTTCCGCTGGATATGGGGCAGGTTTGAAGCTGGCGATGAAGTCGAACGTGCGTTCGCCACCTACCTCAACACTCAAGGCCGCAATGCGCGTACCGGGGTTCTCGAGGTAATCCTTCAGCTGCGCCCTCAATTTCGTCGGGGGCGGGTTCGACCCGACGGCACTACCCGCCTGCCGCAGGTCCGCATCGATCAGCAGCGTAGCGTAGCCGGAGCGAGCGAAGCTCTCCGCCAAACTGACCGCCACGCCACTCTTCTCCTGGCCACTGTCCGGACTGGTGATGGCTACCACGATGGGAAGCTGGCGACCAGCGGCCGACAATAGCACGTTGGCCCGCAAGAAGTTCGCGGCCTCGCCCGCCCACCGATGCACCTTCCGCTTGCGGCGGGCGAACGTTGCCATGACCGGGCCAGCGCCGAGCGCCACGATGTCGTCTGCGCCGCGCAGATGGGTGTCGAGCGACCAGCGCAAGAAAAGGAGCAGGTATCCTAGAGCCAATCCAAACGCCATCGCTATCGCGGTCTTCAGAAGCGTCCGCGGCCCAATCGCCGAGTTCGGCTTGGTAGCCGTCGCAAGCGGCTCCAGCAGTCCCACGTACACCGCCGACTCAGCGGTGGAGCGCGCCGCTTGCAGCTCGCTCGTGCGACGCTGCAGCTGGCTCCTCAGCGAATCGAGTGAATCCTGCGACATGTTCGGGGCCTTGAGCTGTTGCTGCATCGTCTGGATCGAGCGCTGGATGGCGTCGATCGACTGCTGGAGGCTTCGTTGCGCCCGTTCCCGGTCCCATGCCACGAGCGAGCTGGCGACCTCGTTGGCGGCACGCGCGGCGAGCTCCGGGTCTCTGGCCTGCACCTGAATGGAGATGACACTCGAGAGAGTCTTCCGGTCGATCGAGACCGTCATTTGCCTGCGGAACGACCGTACGTCGGCCTCGCTCGGCGCCTTGCCTTCGACGGCCGTTAACGCATCGGGGACCACCGGTCCATCAAGCAACACCGACTGGTAAACGCTGGGGTCGACAGGCGACGGCACGACAACGGTGCTAGTACCGTAGCCGTTGCTCTTTGGCGACGCCAGCAGCGAGGCCGTAGCCTGGTAGACGGGGCTCTCCCGACTCGTAAAGAGGTAGGCAGCGCCACCCGCCAGCACCGCAAGCACCATTGCAAAACCAACACCCCGCCCAAGGAAACCGAGGAGGTCCTTGAAGCTCATGGTCTTCGGGGGGGCGGCGTCGTGGAGATTGTCCATGGAAAGCGCTACGGGAGAGGATAGCAGATCCGACCCGTCCGTTCCGTAACAAACGCCCCCTACTTCGCCGCAGAACTCCGAGATCGACGGCCCGTGGTGGACGAAATCGACTGCGTGCTGCGGAACACGGCGTCGCGCGGAACCACGGGCATCTCGCCCAAGACGCTCCCTCGCCTGCCCCAGCGCTCCGCCGACGCCATTCTCAGAGAAGGAAGAACTCGGGGCCCCGCGTCGTTACGTGAAGACACCGACCGACTCGCCACCGCTGCGGACGCGCCCGGCCCTGTGCTGGAGGCAACACCGGCTGCAGACCGCTGGCCAAAGCCCTACTCGATCGGCTCGCCCGAGCGATCGACCACGCCAGGTCCCTGCCGACCGGCGGCCCCCTCGAGCGGAAGGCCTTCGCTCTCCTGGAGGATGAGCCGGTCGAGGAGATACTCCTCGACGGTGCGCTCGGACACCCCGAGCCTGCGTGCGATCTCCTTGATCTTGGCCGCGTCGACTTTCACCTACGACACCTCGCTCCCCGATGTTCTCTCAGCCGGACCGCACGCCTCGCGCAGGACGCGTCGCGCACGGTGAGGGCCGGAACTGGCTTCGATTCGAGACGGCTCGGCTCGATAGCCTTGCGAGGGATGGAATAGCAAGCCACCGGCCACGCGGCCGGGGCCCTCGCTTCTCAGAATCCGGGGAGGACGACACCTTCGGCTAGGGACGCTTGTCCTGTACCAACACTAGGCCGGTCCGTGCGCGCTCGACTCCGGCACCACCACCACGTGCGTCACCCGGGTGGCGAGGACGTCCGGCTCGACGCCCAGCTCCTCGAACCAGTCGGGCGGCTGCAGCGTGGCGACCAAGCCGCCGTCCTCCCAGGAGAGCTCCAGCAGACTGCCGTCGGAGGTGCGGGCGTCGAGCGCCCGCGCCCGGCCGACGAAGCGCAGGTGCCACGCCGCGGACGCGGGGGGTTCCGGCAGCGGGCGGACGGCCGCGACCCGGATGGTCAGGAGCGGCGTCGCCTGAGGATCGTCGCCCAACGAGCCGCCGTCCGGACCGGCGCCGCTCGGCGTCACCGCGAGCACCTCGACACGGGCGGGGACGCTCACCACATCGCCGTGGTAGGCGTCCATCACCACGTGGAGGACGGCGTCGGCGGCCGGCAGCGGCGCGCCCGCGCCACCGCCGCGTTCGTGGCCGGTGAGCGTGTCGCCGCCGGCGCCCGCGGCGCCACCTGTGCCGGCTGTGCCCACAGATCCCACAGTGCGGTCGGCCGGCTGCCCGTCGCCGGACCCGTCCCCCGCCGCGGCCAGGGCCGCCAAATCCAGGACCTCGAACCCCTCCGCGCTGTTGCCCCCCAGCTCGTTGCCCCCCAGCTCGGCGTCCTCCAGCTCGTTCGCGGCGCCGTAGCCGGCCTCGTACACGTCCTCCCCCAGCAGCTCCCGGATCGGCTCGGGCAGG
>CAVSGP010000011.1:0-5626 GCA_963727505.1 uncultured Trueperaceae bacterium
GCGGGAACGGGTTGATGGCGTGCCACGCGCACGTGTCGGCGGGGCTCTCGTACACGCCGAAGTGCAGGTGCGTGGGCGTGGTCGCGGCGTCGCCGGTGTTCCCGACGGACCCGAGCACGGTGTCGGTGGTGACGTGCTGACCCTCGCGGAGGTCCTCGGCGAAGGCGTCCATGTGGGTGTAGAAGAAGCGCCGCCCGCCGCCCCCCACCACGGTGACGGAGTTGCCGCCCAGGCTCAGGCTCTCGATGCTGTAGACGAAGCCGGGCGCGGCGGCCCGGATCGGCGTACCCCTCGGCGCGAAGATGTCGACGCCCTCATGGACGCGACCACCGGCGCGGGCCGCCCCCCAGGTGTCGGCCACCTGCCGTACGAGCACGCCCTCGACCGGCATGAGCAGGAGCGCGTCCACCTCCGCCCCGACCTTGGCGAGGAAGCGTGGAAGCAGGGTCGCGTACCGGGCGCGCATCTCGAAGCGCAGCCGTTCCGCCTCGCTCGCGGGCGTGCGCTGGCGGGCGGGGCACACCAGATCGACCAGCTCGGGGCGCACGTCGGGATAGGCAGGGTCGGGCAGCGACTGGCCGCCCGCGAAGGCGCTCCACGCGGTCCCCCCGAAGATGAGCGCGCATCCGACGATCCACCGGGCGGGACGGACGGCCACGACCCTACAGATAGCACCTACGGACGCCCGGCGCCGTGCCGGATCGGGTCGGCCAGCCGTCGCCGGAACCCGGCCGCCGTCTCGGCGTCGGGGATCTGCGCCGCCAGTTGATCGACCACCGCGTCGGCACACGCGCCCGCGTGGGCTGCGCGGTCCACCTCCCCGCCCGCCGCCCACCAACGCGCCGCATCGCGCCAGGCGCCGGCCTCGTCGAGGGGGAGGCCCGCGTCGTTCCAGATCTTGGCGGCGGCCTCGAAGGCGGCGGCCGCCGGCGAAGCCGCGCCCGACCACGCGGCCTCGAAGGCCCGCCCCTCAAACACGGTAGCGGCGCCCTCCCCCGCTCCCAACAGGTCGCCTGCCGAGCGAACCGCCGCGACCGCGGCCCGCAACAACGATGCCTCCGTCACACCCCGCGTTCGGGACGGCGACCGCTCGGGTGGCAGCCACCACCGCAGCACGTCCCGCAGCCCGATCAAGCACAGATCGACCAACGGCACGCCCGAGGTGCACAGCTCGGCCAGGCGCGACGCCGTGGCCTCGGCCGAGGTCGCGTCGCCCACGGCGACGGCGTGACGTAGGCGCGCGTGCAAGTACGGGATACGGTGTTGCGGCTCGACCATGCGGTCGAGCGCTCCCGCGAAGGTCCGAAGGGACGCTCCTGCCGGCGCCACCCTGCCCAGATCGAGATCCGCGCCGATCAGGGCGAGCGCGATGGCGGCCGCCTTGAAGTTGTCCCTCCCCGCCCTCGTCACCAGCGCTTCGAGAGCGGGGCGATCCCGGAACGCACGCGCCCAGCGTCCGTACCGCCACGCGACCGCCCACGCGCCGACCCGTCCGGCGCCCTCCATGGTGAACAGCTGGTACGAAGCCGCGTAGTCGCGGAGCTCGTCGAAGATCTCCAGGGCGCGATCCGCGTCGCCGGCGCTGGCGTGCATGTTCCCGAGGTTGAACGAGGCGCGACAGGCGTCGTACACCAGGCCGAGCCGTCGCGCGTCCTCGAAGCTCCGGCGCATCATGGCGAGCCCTTCGTCGCGGCGCTCGGGGACGAAGAAGGCGAGCGCGGACCCGACGTTGATCGAGGCGTGCACGACGACGTCCTCGGCGCCCACACGCTCCGCGATGGCGAGCGCCCGCGTCCCCCAGGCCACCGCGTCCTCGGCCTCCGACGCCACCATGTGCAACTGCGAGATGCAGCTCACCGCTCTCGCCATGGCGGGGCTCTCGGGGCCCTGCTCGAGCGACGCCAGGGCGCGATGGAAGGCCTTCAGCGCGTGCCCGTGCTCGGTGCGCTCGTAGAGCACGCGTGCCAGGGTCAGCTCCGCGATCCCGGCCCGCTGCTCGTCGCCGGCCTCCAGGAACGTGTCTCGCGCCTCCGTCAGGGCGGGCACCGCTTCCTCGAAGCGGCCCCGCAGCCACAGGGCCTCACCGAGCGACGTGAGCAGGCCGGCGCGCCACAGGGCGTCGGGCTCCTGCGCCAGGTCGGCCGCATCCTGGTAGTGCACGATCGCCTCTTCGAGCGCCCCGGCGCTGCGTGCGCGGTCCCCCGCCTTCGCCAGGAACCCGGCCGCGTGCACGGGGTCCGACCCTCGCCGCAGGTGGTGCGCCAGAACGCCCGGATCGGCGTCCGGCCCGTGGAGCGCCTCGAGCGCAGCGGCGACGGCGGCATGGAGGTGGCGCCGCTCTCCGGCATCGATGCCGTCGTAAACGAAACGTTGGATGAGGTCGTGCCGGAACCGATGCCGCACGACACGGCGCGAGCCCTCCACCTGCACCTCGCCCTGCAACACCAACCCGTGCCGGCGAGCGAGCTCGCCCAGATGGCGCGCGACCCTGCCTCCGTCGACCTCCAATACCTGCGCTACCACCTCGGCCGTGAACGTGCTCCCTTCGACGCTGGCCACCCGCAGCACGTCCGACGCATCCGGGCCCACACGCGCCAGGCGCTGCGCCAGCGCACCGGTCACCCGCGCGGGCACGTCGTCCCAACGGATCGCCCGCGCCACGCTCCAACGCCCCGTGGGCCCGCGGACGAGGTCCCCGCGCTCCTCGAGGTGCCGGAGCAACTCCACCGTCAACAGCGGCTGCCCGCCGGTCTGGCGCCACAACGCCTGCCGGAAGTCCCCGTCGAAGTCGTTGGGCTCGGCGTCGAGGTAGCCCTCGAGGAACGCCCACCCATCGGCCTTCGCGAGATCGACCACGACCTCGCCGTGGCGCCGCTCGAGCTCCCGGATGACGACCTCGAGCACGTGCGCCTGCCCCGCAGGCGAAGGCGAGAGATCCGCCGGCCGGTACGCACCCACCACCAGCAGCCGCTCCCTGCGGAGGCTCCGCCCGAGGTGCAAGAGCACCTCCGCCGAGCTGCGGTCGATCCACTGGAGGTCGTCGAGCAGGATCACGACCGGAGCGTCCTCCGCGATGCCGGCCAGGAACGCGGAGATCTCGCTCCGTCGCGCCTCCTCGGGCAGCCCGAACGCCTTGGACGGAAGCATGTTCGCCGGCCCGCCCGTGCGTCCGGGCATGCCTTCGAGCAGCCGCGGCGCCACCATGACGTCGACCAGGTGGGGGCTGCGCTCGAGCAGCAGCTGCCGGGCGCGAGGCGCGAGCCGAAGCACGCGGCTCGCCCGCGCGGCATCCAGCAGACCGTCCGGGCCGCCCGCCCGCACGTCGCCAAGCGCCTGGCCGAGGACCTGCCGGAACGGCAGGAAGGGGTCGCCCGCGCCGACGTAGGCGTTGCCGCCGCCCGTCAGCACCACCAGGTCCGGGTCGCGCTGCAACGCCCGCGCGGCGAACGCGCCGAGCAGCGCGGACTTGCCCTGCCCAGCCTCCCCCGCCACCAGCATCATGCGCGGCTCCCCCGCGAGAGCCCGCTGGAGCCCGTTCTGGAGTGCGGCCAGCTCCTCGCGCCGGGCCACGAAGCGACGACCGGTTTCGCGGTCCTTCCCCCGCTCACCAGACGAGGGTCTCGGGCGGACGTGCCCGGTCGGCTCGCCCTCACGGGCGACGGCGGCGCCCGCCGGCACCTCCGGCAGCCCGGTCGCCGGTTCCGGCGGCGCCTCGGCCCACCCTTCGCGCGCGAACCGGACGAAGGCCCCGGCCTCGTCCTCCGCGATCCCGAGCGCCCGCGCCAGCCCCCCGGCCATCCGCACCGAGGGTCGGCGCTCGTCCGACTCGAGCTTGCGGATCATCGCCACCGAACAACCGGCCAGCGCCGCCAACTGGCGCTGGGTCAGATCGAGCGCACGCCGCCTGCGATACAGCCAGCGGCCGAACAGCGACGAATCGAGCATCGGGACCCCCAGGGCTCCAGACTCCAGGTCGTCACAACGAGAACGTGAGTAGCGATTGTAGCACCCCGTCCGAGCGACGTCCCGTAGCGCTCACCGCCACCAGCGACGCCGGCGAACCGCGTCCCATGAGCGTCAGTGCGTCTCGACCGACGCACGCGGAGGGAGATCCCATGCTCGACACCGCCACCATCGAACGACTCGCCGACACGCTCGACGGTCACGTGATCCGCCCCGGCGACGACGCCTACGACGAGGCGCGCGGGCTCTGGAACGGCATGATCGACCGCCGCCCCGAGGCCGTGGTGCGCTGTGCGTCGACGTCGGACGTGGCCCGCACGCTGCGCTTCGCCCGCGCCGAAGGCTTGCCCGTGGCGGTGCGGGGCGGGGGGCACGGCGTGGCCGGGCGCGCCAGCGTCGAGGGCGGGGTCGTGATCGACCTCTCGTCGATGCGCGACGTCACGGTCGATGTCGAGGCCCGCACCGCCCGCGTCGAGGCAGGCGCCACCTGGGCGGACGTCGACCGCGTCACCCAGGCCCACGGGCTCGCCACGACGGGCGGCATCGACTCACGCACCGGCGTCGGCGGCTTGACGCTCGGGGGCGGCCAGGGGTGGCTCGCACGCCGCCACGGCCTCACCATCGACAACCTGATGGCCGTCGACCTGGTCACGGCGGACGGCACCCTCGTCCATGCCTGCGCCAACGAGCATTCCGAGCTCTTCTGGGCGCTGCGTGGGGGAAGCGGGAACTTCGGCGTCGCGGTGGCGTTCACCTACCGGCTGCATCCGGTAGGGCCCGAGATCCTCACGGCGCAGGTCTACTACCCCGTCGAGGACGCGGCCGCTGCGCTCCGCGCCTACCGCCGGTTGATCGACGGCGCACCCGACGAGCTGGCGTGCTACGCCCTGATCATGCACGTGCCGCCGGTCGCTCCGTTCCCGGAAGACCGCTTCGGCAGCGTCGCGATCGCGCTGGTCGGGTGCTGGTTCGGCCCGGTGGACGAGGGAGCCGCGCGGTTCGAGCCGCTCCTGGAGGTCGGGGATCCCATGCTCTCGGCCGTCGTGCCCATGCCCTACGAGACCTGGCAACGCAGCTTCGATGCCGGCACCCCCGACGGCGCCCGCTACTACTACAAGACGCACTACCTGCGCGAGCTCTCCGATGGCGCGCTCGACGCGCTGGTCGAGCTCGCGCCGGGGCTCGAGGGGCCGCTGAGCATGGTGGGCATCGAGTGTCTCGGCGGGGCGGTGGCCCGGGTCGATCCCGCGGCCACCGCCTTCCCGCACCGCGACGCCGCCTTCTCCGTGGGGTTCTGGGGCGGCTGGCTCGACGCCTCCGACGACACCTCGATCCGCGCCTGGGTCCGTTCCGCATGGCAGGCCGTCGCGCCGTTCGCGACCGGCGGCGGCTACGTCAACTACATGGACGAGGACGACGATCGCGCCACGTCCGCGTTCGGCCGGAACCTTGCGCGCCTGCAAGAGGTGAAGGCGCGCTACGACCCCGAGGACGTGTTCCACGGGAACCAGCTCCTGAAACCGCAACCGGCGCGGTGAGCTCGGGGAACGGCTCGTAGCGCGGGATGGTGAGCGGGGCGCCTCGCGCGCCGTTGGCAGCGGGCGCCGTGATCGCCGGGGCGCTCCGAAGATCCACCGCGAGCGCGGCGTGCCGGCTCGCGCGT
>CAVSGP010000012.1:0-13360 GCA_963727505.1 uncultured Trueperaceae bacterium
TTGCCAGCACCGCGTCATCGGCGAACCGCCGGGCCGGCGCCGCAGCTCCCTCGCCGAGCGTGGCCGCCGCTGTGGCCGCTCCTGTAGCCGCTGCTGTAGCCGCCGCGGTAGCCGCATCCCCTCCCGACTCGTCTTCAGCATCACCGGCCGCACGCTGCACCGCACGCCGCAGTCGAACGCGCAATCCCGCCCGCCAGCGGGCGGCCAGGGCCGGCCGGTCGGCGGCGCGTGCCGCTCGTATGCCGATGCCGAGAAGCGCCGGCCGCAAGGCCTCCGGGAACTCCCGCGTGCCGAGGGTCTCGGCCACCAGGCGCACCGTCGTCTCCGCCTCGCCGCGCAGCATGGCGGCCAGCGCCACCGCCAGCGGCGCCCACTCGGGGACGTGGATGCCGGCGCGGGTGCTGGCGCCGGTACTCGCGCCGGTGCTCGCGCCGGTGCTCGCGCCAGAGGGCGGCACCCCCTCGCCCGACGACCGGCCCCCGTGCCCGGGCCGCCCGGGCCGCCAGCGCCGCCGCCGAGGCGCGCGCGTCGACGTCCAGCTCGCCGCGACGCAGGTAGGTCTCGGTGAGCGCCAGCAAGGTCTCGCGTGGCCCTCTCCGATCGGACGCTGGGCTCAGGGGGATGGTCATGGCTTCCCTCCCGCCAGGCGGCGCGCCGTGCGGCCCTCCATCGCTTCGGTCACCGACGCATAGATGCCCCACTGCAGGTCTTCGATCGCTTCCAGGCGGGCCCGCGCCGCGGCGAGCCAGCCCTCGTCCCCTCCAGCATGCGCCCCGTCCGGCGGCTCGACCCACAATTCGGAGCAGCCGCAGTGCGCCAGCCAGCCGTCGACCAGCGCCACCGTGGTCGGGAAGAAGCTGCTGAGCCCCAGCTCGGCCAGGGCCACGCTGCGGCGGTAGCGCGCCTTGCGGCTGTGCGCCCCGCTCAGCGTGCGCCCGACGGCGCGCTCGAAGTCCGCGCGGTTGTAGGCCCAGCCCTCCACGAAGCGCTCGGGCGGGTCCCAGCGCCGGCCCGCGCGGGCGGCGTCGGTGACCAGCGCGTAGAACACCGCGAAGGGCGCGCCCTCGAGCGACTCGTCCACCCGCTCCAGCGCGGCCTGCACCTGCTCCAGCACCACCGGGAACGACGGCGGCAGCGCCGCCAGCACGTGCAGCGCCGTCGGCGCCTCGCCGGCGAGCAGGCGGTGCGCGGCATGCGCCCAGAGCTCGTCGAGGGTGCCGCCTAGCTTGCGGCGGATGAGCTTGCCCTGGCTGTGTTTCTCGAAGTGGACCTGCGAGAGGTAGGCGTCGGAGTGGAAGCCCATGTGCCAGAGCACGGCCCCCATCGACAGGTGCGGCGTCACCGGCGCCAGCGCCAGGCTGGGCCAGTCGAAGCGGCGCGACAGCCCCAGCAGCACGGCGCGCTCGGTCACGTCGGCCAGCTCCCGCAGCCCGATGTCGCTGAGATCGTCGAGGAAGGCCCCCACGGTGCGCTGGAGGCGCGCCTCCGGGCCCAGCCCGGCACGGGCGCCCACCAGGTCGAGGAGCATCATCAGCCAGCGCCCGACATCACGGTTCGGCGCGTAGCTCAGCCAGGCGTGGGCGTAGCTCGTCTCCAGCACGTGGAGCGCCAGCAGGTTGCGGCCGCGCACGTCCTCGCCGCGGCCGGCCAGCGCCAGGCGGCGGAGATGCGCCGCGAGCTCGTGGAGGTAGCTGTCGGGCGGTCCGGTGGCGTGTGTGGCGGTCGCTGTCAGGCACAGCGACTCCAGGGTACGGACGGCCGCGGCCCAGCCGCACACAGAGCCGCACGCACAGCTGCACACGACACCGCCCCGCAGACCCACGCCGAACGATCCGGCACGTCCTTGCGGGTCACCGCCGCGCAAGGCGCGGAGCCGCCAACCATCCGTCTTCCCCCAACCATGTCGCCCCTTCTGCACACCATCTTAGCAAATGGTCTGGTGAAAGGACGCACAAGCGCCAGGAGGCCGTCGGCGGCGCTGGAGAGCGCGGGCACCTGCAACCTGCGAATTCGGTGGCCCGGGGCGTGCCGGCGGTCCCCACTGCGTTCGGAGATGCCGGCCGGCCCTACGGGACGCGCGTCAGTAGGAGATGTCGGTGTTCACCCAGTGGCAGCCGACCCACTTGTAGCTCGCCGAGGCGCCGCCGGAGGCCCGGATCACGTCGCCGTTGCCCCGCTCCTTGACGGAGCCCTGGTAGTGGATCGTGACGGTGCCGTGGCTGGGGCCGACGTCGAGGCTCATGATCTGGTAGCTCTTGTGGAAGTCGTAGTAGAGATGCCCGTACTTGTGCCTGGCACGGTTGAGGAAGCTGTCGAGCGTGCGGTGGAACGCCGCCTTCAGGTTCGCCTTGCTCGGGTCCGCCGAGCAACCGAAGTCTCCGCGCCCGTTCGAGCCGTGCCCGTGGTCCCCTTCACCGCGCCCGCCGTTCGGGCGGCCACTCTCATGGGTTTGGTCGGGCGGCCCGTCTCCGGGGTCGAAGGGCCAACTCCCGCGGGCACCCCAACCATCCGCCCCCACCCAGGGAGCCCCGTACACCTCGGGGTGGTGGTCGCTCGACGATCGCGGCACGCTGGCCCACGCGACAGCGAACAGGAGAAAGACCATGATCGACACGGCGGTGAGGGCCGCGACGCGGAATCGGCCGGGCGACCCCGACCGATGGGGTGACTCCGGGCGCGGCCGTGGGCCGCGCGAAGAACGCCGTCGAGCCCGCGGCGACCGCCCTCCGGAACGCACATGCCATTGCGCCGTGATCGGCCTTCTCGCCATCGTTCCACCCCCAGTTCCCGGTATCGACCTCGCGCCCGGTGCCGGCATACGGGCGACCAGCACGGGAACGCTGTTCGCACTCTATCCACCGGGTGCGGACGGGCTCGAAAATTCGGACTTCGCGGGTTGGACGGGTCCTAGTAGCTGACGTCCACCGTCGACCAACCGCAGCCGTTCCAGCGGTACACCGCCGAGGCGTTGCCCGACGCCGACTCCCGCTTGCCCGTAGCGATGGTCCGTACGCTGCCCTTGTAGTGGATCTTGACCACGCCGTGGTCGCCGCTGATGCGCACCGAGGTGATGTCGAAGCTGTAGTTGAGGTCGGTGTAGATGCTGCCGTAGGTGGCGCGCGCGCTATCCAGGAAGCCCTTCAGGGTCCGGTGGAAGGCTTCGAGCAGCATCCCGCGGTCGGGCGTGTCGGACTTCTCGCACACCGGCCCAGGAGAACCGGCCAACGACATGGGGGCCGCCGCCTCCGGCCCGTACCCGCCGTGCGTCGGCACGAAGGGGAAGGCGTAGCTCACGCCCACCGACAAGTAGGGCGCCCAGGTGCGCTTCGCCAGCAGCGGCACGTTCGCCACGCCCCCCTCCAGGTCGAGGCGGACGTGCAGCGACAGCGGCACATGCGCACCGACCGTGGCGAAATAGGTGACATTGCCGCCGTAGTAGCCGCCGCCGATGCCCACGAACAGCGGCACCGGCACGGGCACCGGCGGGTAGCCACGCAGCTCGAGGCCGACGTAGGGGCCGACCACCGTGTAGCTGCCCTTCACCTGGAAGCCGAGGTACTGGTACTGGGCGGAGAGGTAGCCGGCGACGGTCTGGTAGCTCGGGAAACCGGCGCTGACGCCGAAGGCGCCGAGGACGGGGGGTGGGGACGTGTCGGTGACCGTGGTCGTCGAGGAGCCTTCGGCCGAGGAACCCGCGCCCGACGAACCGGCATTCGTCGAACCGGCGCTCGACGAACCGGACACATCGGTCGGCTGGGAAGCCGGCGCTTGCGGGCCCGGGCCTGACGCGCTCGGGGGCGCCGCCGCGAAGCCGAACCCGGCGACCAGACAGGCCGCCAGGATGACAGCCGCCCCGGCCGCGGCCAGCGGGCGGCCTGCTCGGCGGCCGGCTCGGTGCCCGGCTCGTAGGTTGCCTGTGCGGGTATCCACGCTCCCCCCTCTCGACCGATGCTCCGTGCGGGCCGTCCAGCCGGCTCGGAGGGGTCGAGGATCACGTTACCAGCGGCGGGCCTGTCGCTCCGCAACCTCAAGCGATTGATGAACGCGCCTGCCTCAACGTTCCCGCGCCTCCCAGCCAGCGTCGACGTAATCGAGGTAGCCGCGCACCTGCCGGACGTACTCCGCCCAGGCGGCGTAGACAGTGCGCCGGGCGTCACGCGTGTCGGCCAGCGAGCGTTGCCGCTCGGCGAGCCCCAACGCGCGCTCCGCGAGCTGCGCGGCCGCACGACGCCTCGCCGCCTGCTTCGGGAAGTCCCGCTCGTAGGCGGTGAGCGCCTCACGGGCTCTCCTCACCCGGCGCTGCAGATCCGGGAGCGACCCCAGCGCCGTGGAGAGGACGGCGGTGGAGAGGACGACCGTGGCGTGCACGCCCACCGACCAGGCGTCCGGCCCGCCGGGGAACGCCAGGCTCAGCTCGGCGCGCGGCGTGGCCTCGACGATCCCGACGTCCGTGCGCACGGCCACGTTGCCGGTCGTGTAGCTGCCGCTGAAGGCGAGCCCCTCGAGCGTGCCGTAGACGCCCGCCTGCCTGAGATCGGCCTCGGCGCGCCGCAGCTCGAGCTGCCTGAGCCGGTAGGCGCCCGTTGAGCGCGCCTCGGCGGGCGGCAGCACGAACCGCAGCGGCGCGTAGACCGCGGCCCCGCTCAGACCGTAGCCCTCCAGCTCGGCCTGCAGCCCACCGAGCTCCAGGCGGGACTGCCCGACCTGCAGGCGCAGACCCTCCACGCCGAGCCTACGGAGCTCGAGGTCGCGGCTCGCGCGGCCGGCCAGCGGCGAGGCGGCTCCGTCGGATGGGCCAGCGGCCGAAATCGAACCCGCCGAGATCGAACGCACCGCGGCCGAACCCGCGGTGATCAAACCTGCCGACTCCGATGCCGCGTTCGCCTGCGCCCCGAGCACCGCGCAGCTCCTGCCCCTGCGAGGTGACCTGCTCCTCGAGCTGCGCTACGGTGAGCTGGACCTGCAACAGGCGCGCGTGGGCCGTGAGTGCCCTGGCTACGGCGCGGCGCCGCAGGCGGGCCACCGCCGCGCGAGCGCGCTCCAGGCCGTCCAGCTCGGCGAGCAAAGCCGGCTCGTCGTAGCTGTAGCGCAGCGTCGCATCGAGTTGGAGACGGGTCGACCACTCGGGCGGCACCGCGTCCGCTTCGTAGGTGCCGAAGCTCACGCCGGGCCGGAACGTGACGCTGGCGTCGAAGCCGTGGAGGACCCCGAGCGCCCGCTCCCGGGCGGCGACCTCGGCGCGGGCGTCGGCCAGCGCCGGCTCGACGGCCCGCAGGGCGTCCTCCGGCGTCGAGTCAGCCATGGCGGCCCAGAGCATCGAGGCCAGGACGGTCGCCATCCCCCAGACATGTACGCGGAACCGCGAAGCGTGCGTCCGGTCCGTGCGCGGCCCGTACACGCTCGAGCGTTCCGCGGACGGACGTTCGGTTCGTGCCCCCTCCACGCAGACCCCAACCCCCCGCCCCATACCGACTCCCCCCTTCGAAGCAGCCTCGCGTCGCCACCGAGAACGTGCCTGCGACGACCTCTCCGGGAGGAACCGTGCTCCCCGCCTGCGCGCTGCTTCCATGCCCATCTCAATACCGCGCTCGGTACCATTTTCAGTACCGCCGCGTCGCGGCCTTCTGCCTCGGTTCGAGATCGACTGTAGCGCACGCCGGTGGCCGCGTACTCGTCCGGCGTGCAGGACGGATGGTTGTCCTGTGAAAAGATCTACTCGAGCCCACCATGGCGACGCATCGATCGAGACGCGAGCGCCGCGACATCTTCCCAACAGCGCGAGGTGCTAGACTCCAACCCGTATCGGTTGCCGGCCTCGGCGACGTCCATCGCAACGTACCGCCGGTGTGGACTGCGCGAGGCTGATGATCGACCTAGATTCGAGAATCAGACGAGCTTCGAATTCTGGGGGGAGGGGGATCGTTGAACCCTGAACCGTACCAAGACGAGATTTCGCTCCACGAACTGTGGGAGTTGATGCGGCGTGGGCTTCCGTTCGCCGTCGCCGTGACCGTACTGGCTGCCTTCACGACCTTCATGCTCGTCCGACAAGCGCCACGCGTCTATCAAGCGTCTTCCACGATCCTGGCATCACAACCCGATTCCGGCCTCAAGTCCTTCAACGTCTCGCTCGTTACCGCACCGCCGGTAGATGTGCCGGCGTACGAAGCTGCGGCAAAGGGGTTCCCGGTGTTGAAGCGGGCACTGGGCGATCTCGGTAATGCGTCACCGACGAGAGCGGCGATCGACGACCTTCGCAAGAAGCTCTCGATCACGGCCGAACAGGACGCGAGTTCGAGCCTCATCTACGTGCAGGTGCGTGGTGAGAATCCGAAGCAGGCGGCTGCGCAGGCCAACGCCATCGCCGCGTCACTCCTCAACTGGGACAAGAATCGCGCTTCGAGCCACCTCCAAACGATCGTCAAGACGCTCGAGGGGCAGATCCAGTCGCTCGACGCTCAGATCGCCACCGACAATGCCAGCGGTTCCGGCGCGGCGTCCGATATCGCTGGCCTGCAACAGCTCAAGGCCCAGCAGACGTTGCAACTCAACGCCGCGCAGGCGCTGACGAACTCGGCGGTCGGGCGCCTGGAGATCGTCACTCCCGCCCAGACACCTATCGAACCGGTGGCGCCTCGGCCCAAGTTGGCGGCGGCCATCGCAGCCGTCCTTGCGCTCATGGCGGCATATCTCTTCGTCTTCCTGCGATCGGCTCTGAATTCCAGGTATGGTTCCATCGACGAACTGGCCCGCGATACCGATCTCACCATCCTCGGTGAGTTCCCGAGACTGGGTCCGAAAGCCGGGCTCCTCCCGCGGGAGCGCGTCAATTTCCTGCGAACCAACCTCTCGTTCGCTTCGGCATCCATCCATCCGAAGGTGTTCGTGGTCACGAGCGCGGATCCTGGCGATGGCAAGACGACCGTGGCCGTGAACCTTGCCGAGGCCTACGCACGGAACGAATATCGGACGCTCCTGATCGACGCAGATCTACGGAAGCCTGACGTTGGCAATGTGCTCGGCGTTCAACCCGAAGGGTCATCGGATCTGCTCGCGCTCCTCCAGAACCCGTCGCGCGAGATCTCCTTGCGATCCATCGACGTGGACGGCGTGCCGTTCCAGGTTCTGCCCACGAGCGCCGAATCCGCCCGGGCAACGGAGTTGCTGTCGCGGGCCTTCAAGGGTGTACTCAATCGTATCCAGGACTTCGACGTCATCGTCATCGACTCCGCGCCGATCCTACCCGTCGCCGATTCGCTCACCATCGCCCCGTACGCGAGCGGCGTCATCGTGGCAGCAAACCTGGTCGACACGGACAAGCGTCGCATGCGAGGTGCCCTCGCCCTGCTCCACCGACTCGGCGTCCAGGTCATGGGGCTCGCCGTCACCCAGGTTCCGGAGAAGCAGGCCAAGCGCCGAGGGTCAGGCTACGGATACGGGTACGGATACGGATACGGGAACGGGTACGGTGCAGACGCTGAGAAGCACCGGACGACAGCGCGCGGTGAGGCTCGGAGAAGGAATATCGCCGCCTCTGTGATCAACGAACAGGACTCGCCGAAAGCGGCGGAGGTCGCCTACCGGGGCTTGAGACCCGACGAGAGCCGAAGTTGATGCGTTCTCTTGGGGGATGATTGCGGGGTATGGCCGCCGCGGACCGCGAACGCCTCGGCCGCGCGCGTCTGTGAGGTGAGGGAGGGTGCCGACTGTCGTGCCTGCTCATGCCGGCGCCGCTCTAGGCGCCGCCAGACTCAACGGCGGCCCTGAAGTACTCGACGCGCAGATCGCCGCTGATCCGGCGAACAGCTCTAGCACGGCATCCGATATTGGCGGACTGCAGCAGCTCAGGCGCCGCTGAATCCCGTTGCGCCTCGGCCCAAGCGGGCTGCCGCCATCGCTGCCGTCCTGGCGTTCATGGCTTCATACCTCATCGTCTTCTTGCGGTCGGCCCTCGACTCGAAGTACCCCTCCATCGACGAGCTGGGCCGCGATGCGGACCTGAGCATCCTCGGCGAGTTCCCGAAGCTGGGCGCCAAGGCTAGGCTTCCCCCCCGGAGCACGTCAATTCTCTCCGGACCAATGTTGCGTTCGCATCGGCATCCATTCCATCCGAAGGTGTTCGTGTTCACGAGCGCGGACCCCGGCGACGGCAAGACCACGCTCGCCGTGAACCTCGCCGAGGCCTATGCTAGGAACGAGTACCGGACGCTCCCAATCGACGCCGACCTGCGCAAGCCGGATGTCGGCAACATGCTCGGCATCGAGCCCGACGAGTCGTGGGACCTGCTGGCGCTCCTTCAGAACCCGTCGCTCGAGATCTCCTTGCGATCCGTCGACGTGGGCGGCGCCTTCTTCCAGGTCCTCCCCACCAAGCGCGAATCGTCGCGCGCGACGGAGTTGCTCTCGCGGAACTTCAAGGGTGTTCTCAGCCGAATTCACGACTTCGACGTCATCGTCATCGACTCCGCACCGATCCTGCCCGTAGCCGACTCACTCACCATCGCACCCTACGCCAGCGGAGTCATCCTCGCCGCGAGCCTCGTCGACACGGACAAGCGGCCCATGCGCAGCGCCCTCGGGCTGCTCCAGCGGCTGGGCGTCCAAGTCATGGGCCTGGCCGTGACCCAAGTTCCGGAGACGCACGCCAAGCGCCGAGGGTCAGGTTACGGATACGGATACGGTTATGGGACCGGCTACGGGAACGGAAACGGGTCCGACCGGGAGAAGCCGCGGTCCTCGACGCACTCATCCGCAAGATCCACGAAGCCAAAGAATCGCGCAGCCCTACCGTCACCATCTGGGGCACCGGCACCGTCAAACGCGAGTTCCTCCACACCGACGACCTCGCCGCCGCCGCCCTCTTCCTCCTCGAGCACGTCTCGGAACCCGGCCCCATCAACGTCGGCACCGGCAAGGACATCACCATCAACGAACTGGCCGCCCTCATCGCGGACGTCGTCGGCTACCGGGGCGAGTTCGAGCACGACACCAGCAAGCCCGACGGCACGCCCCGCAAACTCCTCGACGTCTCACGCCTCAAGGACCTCGGCTGGGAAGCGAAGATCGGGCTGCGCGAAGGGATCGAGCGGACGTACCGGGCCTACCTCGAGAGCTCGGGCGTACGTGCCGGCGACGAGGCGCACGAACGTCGTAGCGGCGGGCGAGACTGAACCATGGCGCGAACGGAGCCGACGACCTCCCCGCAGCACCCTCCTCCCGGCAGCACCACGGACCCTTCCGAACGGCAACCACCGTCGAGGCACGTGCTCGGGATGCGGGTGGACGCCACCAGCTACGACGCGGCCGCGCGGCAGGTATGCGACTGGGCCGGGCAGCACGAGGCGCGCTACGTCTGCGTGGCCAACGTCCACATGACCATGGTCGCCACCGATGACAGCGCCTTCCGCGAGCTCGTCAACCACGCCGACCTGGTGACGCCCGACGGCATGCCCCTGGTGTGGATGCTGGGGCGCCTGGGCGTCCCGTCCGCGACGCGCGTCTACGGCCCCACCCTGATGCTGCACGTGTGTGAGTTGGCCGCGAGCGAGGGCGTCCCCGTGGGCTTCTACGGCGGCACGGAGGAGGTCCTGACGGACCTCCGGAGCGTCCTACGGACCCGCTACCCCGAGCTCGACGTCGCCTATGCCCACGCGCCGCCCTTCCGCGACCTCACCCCGGAGGAGGACACACAGGTCGTGGCCGACCTCCGCGCCTCGGGAGCGCGGATCCTCTTCGTGGGCCTGGGCTGCCCCAAGCAGGAGCGCTGGATGGAGGCGCACAAGGACCGGCTGCCGCTGGTGCAGCTCGGCGTCGGCGCGGCGTTCGCGTTCCATGCGGGCCACGTCAAGCAGGCACCGTCGTGGTTGCAGGACCGGGGGCTGGAGTGGGCGTTCCGCCTGGTCGCGGAGCCGCGTCGACTGTGGAAACGCTACTTCTACAACAACCCGCGGTTCATGGTGCTGGCGGCGTGGCAGCTCCTCCGTCGCCGTCGCGCGACGCCTTGAGCGAACGGCCACCGGCACCCCGGGCCCCCTACCGCCACTCCCTCCGCAGCGCCCTACTCGCCAGGTCGCTGCGGAACGCGACCTCCGGGAGCGCCTCGAACATCGACTCGTAGCCCTGCGGAACCGCGATGTCGCCCAACGTGAGCATCCGCACCCCCACACGGCGACCGGCGACCAGCATGCGGCCACCCCGAGCACGCACCTCATCGAGCGCCTGCCGCACACCCGCCATGTCACCCCCATAGAACCGCGGATCCACGATCCGATCCGCCGTATCCGCCCCCACCACGAACACGCTACCCGGGAACAACCGCGCCTTCCCCGTGAACAACGGCTCCCGCGTCAGCACCAACGGCGCCGTACCCGTGAACTGCAACGCCCGCCGCCGGCCCTCGAACAGGCCGATCGGGCTCTTGTCCGCGTTGACCAGCGGCAGCTCGAACACCGGGCGGGCATGACCGCCGTCCACGCGCCGCGCCGCCACCTCCGCCAGCTCCAGGTGCCCGTCATGCACCGGATTGAACGAGCCGGAGAGCAGCACCACCGTCGGCGCGTCGCCCCCGCCCCCCGGCAGCTCACTGGTCAGCGTGCCGTCGGGACGCACCACCACGTAAGGACGCGCGCCGGCATCGAACTCCGCCAACAGCGGAGCGGGCTCGAAGCTCACCTCGAGCTCCTCTCCGACCTCCAACGCCAACAGCGTGGGACGGAGCACGCCGCAGGCGTCCGCGACGGCGCGCAACACCAGCTGACTCGCCACCCGCTCCTCGCCCGCCCGATCGCGAGCGCCCTTGGTGAGCGTGAGGGCATACGTGGCGGTACCAAGCCCATCGCGCACCGCCACCACCACCCGGTGGCCACCCTTCTTGAACCGGTCCGTGGCGATCGAGGCCGTGCAACCCAGGCCGAAAACCGGAACGGGAACCCCGGCCTCGCTCGGCACGGCGTCGCCCGGCCGGTGCGTGGGCACGATCCGGGCGCCCGCCGTGAGGGCGCGGGCGCGGCGCCACGCCTCCAGCGCCATGGCCCGCGCGGCCCGCTGCGAGGTGGCGCGCGCCGGCGTGAAGCCGATCCACTGCGCCAGCGACTGGCCCATGTAGGGGTCGACGGCTTCCAACACCGTTCGCGACGAACCGCCCACGGCGTGCAGCCAGCCCAGCGCCTGGGCTCCGGCGCCGGCGAATACCATGACCATCCGGTGCGGCGTGGCATGGAGCTCGCGCACCAGCGGCAGCATCCGCTCGTAGGCGTCGCCGGTCTTCGGCGGACGGCCGGCGTGCGCACCGGCATCCGGACCGGCATGCGGACCGGCGCCCGGAACCGCGCGCGGACCCGCCCGAGGACCGCGGTGATGCCCGTCGTCGCTCATGGTCCCATTGTGGCACCTGCCACCTTCGGCGCGGTCCCCGTTCGCCCTGCGGAACGCCGAGGGCGCACGCAGACGGGGCGGGCCCGCGATCGGGTCCGCCCCTCGGATGGCGCCAACCGTTCGGTCGGCCGGCGCCCGTGGGTCACCGTCGCCGCTAGCTCAGGGCGTGATCTCCGTGATCTGCGTCGACCAGTTGGCCAGGATGCTACGGGTGTGGTTGCACGTCGTGTCGTTGAGGAAGTCGGTGTAGGAGCAGGTCTTGTTGATGTCCTCAGACGCGATCCACAGGTTCCCTGACGAATCCACCGCGCCGGCGCCGTAGTCGCCCCAGCGTGGGCGGTTGCCACCGAGCCAGTACTCGCTGAAGCCGTCCTGCGGGCCCGCCCCGGCGTTGGCGACGACGATATCGCCGGTGGTGCCGTCGGAGCCGATGGGCACGTAGGCTGCGCTCGGGTAGTAGTGGTGTCCAGTCAACGTAACGGCGATGGCGCCGTGACCGTCTGCGTTCATGGCGATGGCCGGGAACAGCACGTTGGCCCCGGTGGGTGCGATCACGCCGGTGTGCATCAGGCTGGCCGACAGCGCGCCGCCGGCCATGCCGGGCGTGAGGTCGTACCAGGCGACGCCCGTCTGGTTGGCGCCGTGGCTGTGGCCGCCGGCCGGAGCACCCTGCGTGATGGTCGTCAGCGCGGCCCACAGGTGGCCGTCAACCAACACCGTCTGCTTCATGCCGCTGTCGTTGGTGGCGATGCCGCCCTCCTGCTGGTGGTGCGGGGCCTTCTGGCCGAAGACGACGACACCCAGCTTGCTGCTGAGGAGGTCCGCGAGCGGCACGTCGCCGCCCTTCTGCGGGACTTCGGGCGGCGGGTCGCCGTAGGCGCCCACGGGCACACGCACGCTGCTCAGCGTGAGCGCCGGGCTGTCGGTGTTGAGCGAGTTCGTTCCGTCGAGCGCCCACACGTCGATCTCGTTGGCCGAAGACTCAAAGACGGTGGTCGCACTCGTGAAGTACTCGGTACCGTTGGCGGTGGCCGTCTGGTTGCCGACCGGGATGGCCGGGGCCACGGAGTAGCCGGGCACGCCGCCGACGTCGACCATCGGCATGGCGACGACCTGAACGGTCGCCGCGTTCACCAGCTTGTCCTTGCTGAGCGCGTAGACCCATGCGCCGTTGTAGCCGGGGCCTGAGAACGGGAAGCTGTCCGTGGTGATGTAGACGCCGTTGGCATCGACCGCGAAGTGGGGGTAGTCGCCCAGGTTGAAGTTGCTCGCCCCGTCACTGGTCACGTCGAGGTGGTAGTAGGTCCACGCGCCACGAGGGTCGCCCGTGTTGCTGACCGCCAGGTCGATGGTGTTCTGGCCCGTGAAGTCGCCGGCATGCACACCACTGGGGACGACATCGAGCGTCAGCACCGTCAGGAACCAGCGGTCGCTGGCCGCGTCGTAGTGGCATGAGGGGTCGGTGACGAAGGGCCCGAACACGTCGTTGCTGGGATCGGTGTAGCGAACGATCGCCGACGGATATCCGAAGAACTGGTTCAACGAGGCCACGCCCTGGCCGGCGCCCGTTGCGGCGTCGTAGACCTGGGCCACGTCGTTGACGGCCTCGAGCACGAAGCCATTGCCGACGCACAACCCCTGGTCGGGGGGCTCGGTGCTGAACTGCTGGGCGCTGTCGGCGTAGCGCTGATCGAAGTGGTTCAGGCCTTCGAAGGTGTTGAGCCCCCCGGGGCCCGCCACGACGCCGACGCTGTTGGCCGACGGCACCGAGAAGCCGACTTGCGTCTTCTGCGGGATGCGGTTGACGATGCGGCCGTTGGGCGAGCCTGCCGAAGCATCCTGTTCGGTCTCGGCCTTCGGGAGCTCGGGGCTCTGGAGGCCATAGTCCGTGCCCATGGCCGTGGTGACGAACTGCGTCGTGCCGGCCGGGACGAGCGTCCGCGCGGAGGCGGACACGCTCGCCGTCCCCAACGTCGGCGCCTTGGGC
>CAVSGP010000013.1:0-7909 GCA_963727505.1 uncultured Trueperaceae bacterium
CGTACACCGAGCGCCACCCAGACGAGTCTAGCAGCCGGTGTCGGTGGCAGCGATGTCCGGGGCGGCACTGACCGGGGCAGCACTGACCGGGGCAGCGCTGCCGGGCGGGAAGCGGTCAGGCCGCCGCAGTGCTCACCCCGGGTCGATGTCGGCCCGAGCGCGATCGGACGCGGGGGCACGGTCGGGCAGACGTCCGAAGAGGGCGCGGAGTCGCTCCGCCGGGAACTTGGGGCTACGGTCGTCGTTCAACAGGCCGTTGCGCTCCTGCTCCACGTCCGTGAGCTGGGTGTAGCAGTAGCCGGCGACGAACGGAAGGTCGAGAAGGGCCGCCAGCATGCCCTCCAGCCGCCGGAAGAAGGCGGCCTCGTCGGCGGGGTCGTCTCCGTACCCCCAGTCCGCAGGACGCTCCCGGGCATCGTCGGGGATCCACTTGATCCCGCCGAACTCGTCCACCAGGTAGGGTTGCCCGTCGTACGCCGGCTCCAGCTCCGGCACGTTGCGGTAGACGTCGGGCGGTTGCCGCTCGAGCAGGGCGCGGAAGACCTGCGGGTCCTGCTCGTAGCAGTGCACGGTCCACAGGTCGGGGCAATGGTGCACCCAGCCGCTGGCGTCGTTGACCGGTCGCGTGGGGTCGAGGGTGTGGGTGAGCGCGGTGACGTCCCGGGCCAGGCGCGCGTGGGCGTCGGGATGGACCCCCGGATCCGACTCGTTGAGGGGCGTCCAGGCAACGATCGAGGGGTGGTTGCGGTCGCGCTCCACGAGCTCCCGCCACTCGTCGAGGAAACGACGCGCGGCCTCGGGGTCGGCCTCGTCGAAACCCCAGGACGCCGACTCCGCCCAGGTCAGGAACCCCAGGCGGTCGGCCCAGTAGTGGTAGCGCTCCTCGAAGGCCTTCTGGTGGAGGCGGGCTCCGTTGAAGCCGAGGTTCTTGGCGTGCTCGATGTCGCCACGCAGTGCGCCGTCCGAGGGCGCCGTCCACACGCCGTCGGGATAGTAGCCCTGATCGAGTACGAGGCGCTGGTAGAGGGGCTCGCCGTTCAGCCATACACGTCCCTCGGCGAGCGTGACCGAACGCAGGCCGGCGTAGGAGCCAACGCTGTCGATGACGTCGCCGGCCCCGTCACGGAGCTCGAGGTCGAGGTCGTAGAGATGGGGTTCGTCCGGCGTCCAGAGCCGGCGGACGCTCGGTTCCAGGACGGCGAAGGTGCCGGCGTGGGCCGGACCTTCGAAGCGCGCGACCTCCCGCCCCTCGAGGGAGAGGCGGGCAGCCCAGCGGTCGGCCCGGGCCGGTCCCTGGAAGGCGGGCTCGAGCAGGAAGCGACCGGACGCGGCATCGGGGACGAGCCGCAGGCGATGGATGCTGCGCATCGGGACGGGCTCGAGCCACACGCTCTGCCAGATGCCGGTCACGCGCGTGTAGAACACGTGATAGGAGTCCGGAGCGGCGCTCTGCTTCCCGGCCGTTTGCTGCCGGGTGCGGACGTCGTCGAGGGCGTGCACGACGAGGTGCTGGGCTTGTCCGAAGCGGACGGCCTCGGTGATGTCGAAGGTGAAGGAGCTCGAGCCGCCGAGGTGACGGCCGAGGAGGACGCCGTCGAGGAAGGCGCGGCACTCGTAGTCGACGGCGCCGAAGTGCAGGAGGACGCGCTGGCCCGCCCACCCTTCCGGCACGGTCAACGCCCGGTGGTACCAGACCGAGGGCATGAATTCGGTCCGGTGCACGCCGGAGAGGCTGCTCTCGGGCGGGAACGGCACCAGGATCGGTTGCTCGAATCCGGTGCTGATGCGCCGCTCGTCGGGATCGGCGCCGGTCGGAGGATCCACCGCGAAGCTCCACAGTCCGTTGAGGCTCGACCAGGTGCTTCGGCTGAAGTGGGGGCGGGGGTACTCGCTGCGGGGGGGCTTGCCCATGGAGGAGTTCCGTTCCTGGTTCTGGCCCGGCCGTACGTGCCCGTCGGCACCGTGGCCTCGCCCTGCGAAGGGGCGAGGCCACGGGCAGGTGGGAGCGTGCCTGGTGTTCTCGGCGTGGGGGCTCGGCCTACTGGTCCAGTAGGTCCTGAACCTGTCCGTTCGCGTCCTTGAGGGCCTGGTCGATGGGCTTGCCGGTCAGCCAGATGGCCTGCAGCTCGCGGTTGAGGACGTTCTGGATGGCGTCGTAGTGGGTCGTCTGCTGGACGTCCCGCGCGATGTTGACGGTGTTGGCGTACTCATCCCGGTGCGGCAGCGCGGCGTAGGCGGCGCTGGAGACGACGCTCTTGGAGATGCTGAGGTGGCCGGTGCGCGCCCAGTCGAGGTCGTGGTCGTAGATCCACTTGATGAGCTTGAGGGCCGCCCAGTACTTGTCCGGGTTCTGCTTCTTGAGCGTCGACGGGATCGCCCAGGTGTGGGAGTCGGCCCAGGTGGCCGGGGTCTGGAAGAGGGTCGGGAAGTCGGCCACGTAGAAGTGCTTGAGCGCCACCTTGGGGTCCTGGGCCTGCGTGTCGAGGCTGTTCACGACCCAGTCGCCGTTGACCAGGATGGCGGCGTCGCCGTTGATGAAGGCCTGCATGGAGTCGTTGTAGTTGAGGGTGGGATCGGCGTAGCCGCCCTTGAAGAGGCTGACGATGGTCTCGACGGCCTTCTTGGCCGCGGGCGAGTCGACGTTGGCCTTGCCGTTGGCGAAGAGCTCGCTGTTCTGCTGCCACACCAGCGAGAGCACCAGGCGAACGCCGATCGGGAACTGCGAGAAGTCGGCGGTGAGGTAGTCCTTGCCGGTCTTCTCCTTGACGATCTTGGCCTGCTGGAGCATCTCCTCGGGGCTGTGCGGGACCATCGGCGTGCCGTCGGCGTTGACGAGGCCCGCTTGCTTCATGATGTCCATGTTCGCGTACCACAGGTTGGCGTGGACGTCCATGGGCACGGCATAGATCTTGCCGTCGTAGGTCACGGCGGCCTTGCCCGCCGCGGTCCAGTCGCTCGGGTCGATGCCGGCCTGCGCGAGATCGGGGGTGAGGTCGGCGAGGGCGCCGAGGCTGGCGAACTCGGGGATGGCGTGTTTGTGGATCACGAAGACGTTGGGGGCGTTGCCGGCGGCGAACATCGCTTTGAGCTGATCGTAGTAGTTCCCCCAGTCGGTGGGGAGGGTGTTCACCGTCACGCCGTTGTCGGCTGCCGAGAAGGAGTTGATGATCGTTTGGATGATGCAGGCCTCGCCGACGGCGGACTGGATGTCGGTGCCCGCCTGCTCGCAGGCGCCGAAGAAGCGTCCGAGGGTGATGTCGGTCTGGGCCATCGCGGAGGCTCCCAGGGACAGGGCCAGTGCGGCGACGAGGAGGGTGAGCGTGCGTTTCATACGGTCTCCTTTCGGTGGGAACGGCGGCGGTCGGACCGACGATGGTCTGACCGACGACGGTTCCGGACCGGTGGTTCCTCGGGCGGGATCGCGCGGGTCGCGTCGGGGCTCACTTGCCGCCCCCCATCGCGATGCCGCGGACCACGTAGCGCTGGAAGATCAGGAACAGCAGGATCATGGGCAGGCTCGCCATGACGCCGGACGCCATCACGCGGCCCAGGCCCTCGGACTGCGCGAAGTTGCTCTGGATGCTGGCCAGCCCCACGGTGATGGTGAACATCTCCTTGTGGTTGGCCGACACGAGCGGCCACAGGTAGTCGTTCCAGGAGTAGAGGAAGGTCAGGATCGCGAGCGTCGTGAGGGCGGGGATGGACAGCGGCAGCATGATGCGCGAGAAGATCGTCCAGCGGTTGGCGCCGTCGAGCTGTGCGGCCTCCTCGATGTAGGAGGGGATCCCGCGGAAGAACTGCGTCATCAGGAACACGCCGATCGGTACCGCCAGGCGGGGTGCGATCAGCGCCTGGTAGGTGTTGTGCCAGTGCCAGTCGGCGAACATCGTGTAGAGCGGGATGAAGACCGCCTGCTCGGGGATGACGAGGCCGGCGAGGACCACCGCGAACAGGATGTTGCGGCCACGGAACGGGATGCGCGCGAACGCGAAGCCGGCCATCGACGACAGCGCCAGGACGAGGGTGGTCATCCCGATCGACACCACCATCGAGTTGAAGAACCAGCGGGGCGTGAGGCCCAGCGTGAACAGGCGGATGAAGTTGTCGAACGTGAAGGGTACCGGGATCAGGCCGAGCAGCGTGTTGGAGGTGGTGCGGGCGAGCAGCTCGTTGGGCTGCAGAGACATCGACACCATCCACAGCACCGGGATGAGCCACAGCACGGCGATCACCGTCAGGAAGGGCATCAGGATGCGGTTGCGACCGCGCTGCCCGACCATCTCAGTCCGCCCCCTGGACGCGGGCCTGGAGGAGCGAGAAGCCCAGCATGAAGATGAAGAGGAACACCGACAGGGCCGAGGCGTAACCGAGCCGCGAGTTCTGGAAGGCGGTCTGGTAGATGTAGCGCACCAGGACCTGGGTGCTGTCGTTGGGTCCGCCGCGGGTGATGAGGTGCGACTGCCCGAACACCTGGAACTGCAGGATGATCTGCAACACCACCACCAGCGTGGTCGTGCGGGACAGGGCCGGCAGCGTGATGTTCCGGAGGATGGTCCAGCCGCCGGCGCCGTCGATGCGGGCGGCCTCGTAGAGCTCGTCGGGGATCTCCTGCAGCCCGGCGAGGTAGATGATCATCGCGAAGCCGATCGACCACCACACGGTGGTGATGACGATGGCGGGCATGGCGAGCGAGGCGTTGGTGATCCACTCGATCGGCTGCATGCCCAGTCCCCGCATGACGTTGGCGAGGATCCCCTGCTTGGGGCTGAACATGAACTGCCAGATGAGCGTCACGACGGTGACCGAGAGCACCTGGGACAGGAAGAAGGCGGTCCGCAGGGCGGCGGCGTGGCGGCTCTGCCGGTTGAGCGCGATGGCGAGCGCCAGCGCGATCACCGTCACCATCGGCACGGTGAGCAGGACGAACAGGAGCGTGTTCCACACGATGTGCCAGAAGCGGCGGTCGAACCAGCGGCCGTCGCTGGCGGGGTGGATGCCGAGCGCCACGCCGAACAGCAGCACGCCGATGACGGCGAAGAGGATCGCCGTGCTCCAGCGCAGGCGCCCCGAGGAGGCGAACGCCACGGCCGCCGCCACGGCGGCGAGCCCGATCAGCCGGGCCCACACCAGGTGATCGACGCCCCATACCAGGTGCTGGCCCCAGACCATGTGGACGTAGTTCTTGAGGCCCACGAAGTGCTTGGCCGCGGGGTTGAACACGACGGCGAGCAGGTTCCAGTCATGGAGGCTGATCCAGATGCCCTTGAAGAAGGGGTAGATGAGGAACAGGCCGTAGGCGACCAGGAAGGGCGCGGCGAAGCCGTAGCCCTCCAGGTTGTCCTGCAGGCCGCGGGCCCGCCTTCGGCCGCCTCCCCTGGGGGCCGGCTGGGGCCTGATCGGTGCTGGGGTCTCCATGCTCGCCTCCTCGCTCGCGTTCTCCGCGGCTGCCCATCGGCAAAGCAACAGGAATTACTGATGTAATGCAGGTTTTAGCACGGGTATGGGGGGTCTGTCAATGCGCGGCGCCCTGCAAGCGGCCCACGACGAGCCTTCGAGGGCGGTGTTTGTTGGTCGTGGCGGGGATCCCTGCCGGCTCCGACCGCCACGGGATACCTTCGGAAGGTCCTGAAGCAATCTGCTACAATCCGCCTGTGACGACCCGCGCCGACGTGCCGGCCGATCCCGAGCTGCTCCTCACCCTCGATGCCTCCCGGGAGGAGGGTCGCGCCGTCCTCAAGGCGCTGGCGTCCGAGCCCCGCACGCGCATCCTGGAAGTGCTCTCGGAGCGGCTGCTCAACGTGAGCGAGATCGCGGAGGCGCTGTCGATCCCGCTGTCGACGGCGACCCTCCACGTCAACGTGTTGGAGGATGCGGGCCTACTCCGCGCCGACCTGCGACCCGGCGAGCGTGGCCTGCAGAAGGTGTGCCAGCGAGTGTACGACCAGGTCCTCATCCGGATCCCCGGTCACGAGCGGGAGCCCGAGCAACAGATCGTGGAGTTGTCGATGCCGGTCGGCGGCTACGTGCGCTCCGAGGTGAACCCCACCTGCGGGTTGGCGAGCGAGGACAGCGTCATCGGCTTCGCGGACGACCCCACCTCGTTCTTCGAGCCCGAGCACGTCCGCGCGCAACTCCTGTGGTTCCGCAGTGGCTTCGTGGAGTACCACTTCCCGAACCGCCTGCCGCCGCGTACCGTCGCCGATGCGGTGTGGTTCAGCATGGAGGTCGGCTCCGAAGCGCCCATGCACGACGACGACTGGCCTTCGGACATCACGGTCTGGATCAACGACCGTCGGGTGGGCACCTTCACGAGTCCCGCCGACTTCGGCGGCCAGCGCGGGCTGTTGACGCCGGTCTGGTGGGACAGCCGGAACTCCCAGTACGGCCTGCTCAAGGAGTGGCGCGTCGAGAAGAGCGGGAGCTACGTCGACGGGGTGCGCGTCTCGGACGTCACCATCGACGACATCGCCATCGATCGTTCTCGACACGTCTCCGTTCGCGTCGGCGTCGAGTCGGATGCTGCCCACGTCGGGGGGCTCAACCTCTTCGGGCGGCGCTTCGGGAACTACCCCCAGGACCTGGTCCTGCGGTTGCGCTACCACCGGCCCGAGGAGCTCGGCATCGCCAACGGGGCGTAGCCCCGCGGCCGCGCCTCAAACCGGCGGGTCGAGGAACGCCACCCCATGACCGGGCACCCGTACGCCGTCGACGGTGGCGTCGTCGGCGCCGAAGTTGAGCAGCGCGCCGCGGCCGACGCGGCTGCGACGCACGGCCTCGGGCAGGAGCGTGGTGGCGACGCCGGCATCGGCCAGCAGTGGCTCGAGCACGGCGCTCAGCAGGCCGGGTTCGCCCCAGGCCCCGAGGGTGAGGCACGCCCCCTTGCCGACGGCGCGGCGGGTCAGCGCCGCGGCGCCGCCGTAGGCCGGCTCGCGGTAACGCGCGAGCACCTGGGCTGCCCCGGGCTCGGAAGTGTCCTCCACCTCGAGCAGATCGGCCCAGGTCGTGAAACCGAGGACCGCACCGTCGAGCTCGACCTCGCCGGTCACGCCTGGCCGTAGTGCGTCGACGCGGTCGATGCGCACCCCGCTGAGGCTCCGCAACGGGCCGGGGGCGGGCGCCTGGGCGACGTTGCTGCGTGTCTTGGCGCCGCTGCGGGGCCCGAGCAGGAGGAGGCCGCCCGCCTCGACGTAGCGCTGCAGGCGCTGCGCGCGCGCCTCGTCCATGAGGTGAAGCGAGGGCGCGACCACGAGCGAGAACGCCGCCAGATCGCGATCCGGGTGGGTGATCGCCACGTCGACGCCGAGGGCGCGCAGCGCGCCGTAGAAGGCGAGTTGCAGGCCCCAGTAGCTCCAGCCTTCGGCGTGGGGCTGGAGCTCGGTGGCCCACAGGTCCTCGTAGTCCAGCAGCAGCGCCACCCGGGGGGGCGTGCCGGAGATCGGCGCCAGCTCCGTGGCCACGCGGCGGACCTCGGTACTGGCGGGTGCCGGGCGGCCGTCGTGGAGCTCGAGCCCGGCATGCATCAGCTCCTGCGCGCCGAGGGCGGCGCGCCACCGGAAGTACGACACGACCTCGGCGCCGTGCGCGAACGCCTGGTGCGCCCACAGTCGCACGGCCCCGTCGGCCGGAAGCGGGTTCGTCTTCGCCCAGTTCACCGCGCCCGGTTGCATCTCCATCACCCAGAAAGGCCGGTCCTTGAGGCCGTGCAGGAGGTCGTGGTTGAAGCCGATCAGGTCGGGGTGGCCGACCCGCAGGTAGCGCTCCTTCACGGCTGCCGGCAGCGGGCTCTCCTCGAGCATGCCGAGCGGGTAGGCGTCCCAGGCCAGGAGGTCGAGGTCGGCGGCCAGCGCGAAGGCATCGTAGTCGCCGAAGAACCCCATGGTGTTGTGGAGGATTCGACGGTCCGAGTGCT
>CAVSGP010000014.1:0-135498 GCA_963727505.1 uncultured Trueperaceae bacterium
TGTTGTTGAGGAAGGCGCTCACGATGCTGACGGGGGCCATCACGCGGAGCTGGGCGCCCGTCGTGGTCGTGGGTCGACCCAGGACGCGCTGGCTGATCCAGTAGACGGCACCCGTCTCGCGCAGGCCTGCGGCCACGATGTACAGGACGCCCACGGTGACGAGTCCCTGGTTCCCGAAGCCGGCCAGGGCCTCTTGCGGCGCCAGCACGCCCGTGGCCATCAGGAGCGTGAGCACCCCGGCGAAGACCAGATCGGCGCCCACACGCGTGAACACCAGGACTGCCAGGGCTCCCAGCACCAGGAAGGCGGTCAGTGCCGCGGCCGCAGTCATCGCACGATCAGGGCTTCGGGCTGTCGACCAACGAGAGCAGGTAGCGCCCGTAGCCGTTCTTGCGCATCGCGTCGGCCAGGCGCTTCACCGCTTCGGCGTCGATCCAGCCGTTCCGGTAGGCCACCTCTTCGGGACAAGCGATCTTGAGCCCCTGCCGCGCTTCGACCGTCTCGACGAAGTTGGCCGCCTGCAGCAGGCTCTCGTGCGTCCCCGTATCGAGCCAGGCCATGCCGCGGCCGAGCACCTCCACGTGGAGGTGCGCCCTCGGCCAGGTAGCGCAGGTTCACGTCGGTGATCTCCAGCTCGCCACGCGCGGAGGGCTTCAGCTCCCGCGCGAACTCGACGACGCGTGCGTCGTAGAAGTAGAGCCCCGTGACGGCGTAGTGACTGCGGGGTTCGGAAGGCTTCTCCTCGAGGCTGACGACGCGGCCGGCCTCATCGAACTCGACGACGCCGTAGCGCTCCGGGTCGCGCACGTTGTAGCCGAACACCGTGGCGCCGTCTTGGCGGGCGACCGCGTTCTTGAGCCGGCCCGTGAACCCGTAGCCGTAGAAGATGTTGTCGCCCAGGATGAGCGCGACCCGGTCACCGGCGATGAAGTCCTCGCCGATCAGGAAGGCTTGTGCCAGCCCTTCGGGCCTCGGTTGCTCGGCGTAGGTGAGCTCGATCCCCCACTGGCTGCCGTCGCCGAGGAGCTCGCGGAAGAGCGGAAGGTCGCGCGGCGTGGAGATGACGAGGATCTCCCGGATGCCCGCGAGCATCAGCACCGACAACGGGTAGTAGATCATCGGCTTGTCGTAGACGGGGAGAAGTTGCTTGCTGATGGCGAGCGTCGCCGGGTAGAGGCGGGTGCCACTCCCGCCTGCCAGGATGATGCCCTTCATCTCACGCTTCCTCCTGCAGCCATTCGGCGAACAGGCGGACACCTGCCTCGAACGACATGCTCGGCTCATACCCGAGTAGCTCTCGGGCTCTCGTGATGTCCGCCCAGGTGTGGGGGACGTCGCCAGGTTGTGCCGGTAAGGACGTTCGCCTGGCACGTTGATCGAGGGCCGTCTCGACCGCGGAGATCATCCCGTCCAGGGAGACCGTTCTGTCGTTGCCGAGGTTGATGATCTCGTACGGCGTGGCCTCGTAGTCCATGGCCGCCCGGGTCGCCGTGACGGTGTCACGCACATAGGTGTAGTCCCTGGAGGTGGTGCCGTCGCCGTAGACCGGGATGGGCCGACCCGCGAGCATGAGCCGGGCGAACTTGTGGATGGCGAGATCCGGCCGCTGGCGGGGCCCGTAGACGGTGAAGTAGCGCAGGCCGATGAAGCGCATGCCGTAGAGGTGGCTGTAGACGTGCCCGAGCAACTCGCCGCGACCTTGGTGGCGGCGTAGGGGCTGATGGGCCGGAAGACGGGATCGTCTTCCTTCCACGGCGCGTTCGGATTGGTGCCGTAGACGCTGCTGGACGATGCGAAGACGAACTGGGGCGTTCCCCACGCGCGGGCCGCCTCGAGCAGCGCCTGGGTGCCGCCGACGTTGTTGTCCATGTAGCCGACGGGATCTTCCAGGCTGGGTCTCACGCCTGCTTTGGCCGCCAGGTGGACGATGACGTCGATGGATCGCTCGGCGCAGGCGTCCAGGGCGGCCGCGTCCCGGAGGTCGCCCTCGACGATCTTCAGGTGCGGGTGGCCCCGGTGCTGCGCGAGGTTCCGCTCCTTGGTCTCGCGCGGATAGAAGGGGTCGTAGTTGTCGAGGACGGTGACGTCCCAGGTCCCCTCTGCGAGCAGGAGGTCCACCAGGTGGCTGCCGATGAAACCGGCGCCGCCGGTCACGAGCGCATGCCTCAACGGCGGCTCCCTTCAAGGCGCACTTTCCCATCACAGAGCAGTCCCGTTCATCGACCCACCCCGACGTAGGTGAAATCGGCTTCCCTCGCCGTCTCGGCGTGGAGCAGATTCCTGGCGTCGACCAGGAGGCTGCCCCGCATCTGCTGGCGCAGATCGGTGAGGGAGAGGTGCCGATACTCGTTCCAGTCGGTGAGGATGACGAGTGCGTCACAACCGGCCGCGAGACTGCGGGCGTCTTCGCAGTACGCGATGTCGAGATCGGGCCTGGTGCGCCGAAGGTTGTCGAGTGCGACGGGGTCGTGAAGGCGGACGTTGGCGCCTTGATCGAGGAGGCGCTCGATGACCGTGAGAGCGGGGGCGTCACGGATGTCGTCGGTGTTGCCCTTGAAGGCCACCCCGAGGATGCCGATGGTGGCACCCCGGAGGACCTTGAGGTGCTCCTGGAGCCTCTCAACGATGTGGGAGCGCTGGCGCCGGTTCACGTCGACGGCCGCCTGGACGATGTCCATCGGGTAGTTGTAGGTAGCAGCCGTCGCGATGATGGCACTGGTGTCCTTGCCGAAGCAGCTTCCGCCCCAGCCCGCCCCCGCATGGAGGTAGCGGGGCCCGATGCGGTCGTCGAGGCCGATGGCCCGGGCGACCTCGGTGATGTCGGCGCCGATGCGTTCGGCCAGGCCGGCGAACTCGTTGATGAAGCTGATCTTGGTGGCGAGGAAGGCGTTTGCCGCGTACTTCGTCAGCTCGGCGGAGGTGGGGGTGGTCGTGATGAGGGCGGGGAGCACGTAGCGTTCGGGCCGCGGTGTCTGGGAGGGGGGCTCGAACGTCTGTTCGAGGAGGGGGGCATAGAGTTCCCTGAGCACGGCCACGGTGCGGTTGGAGGCCGAGCCGATGACGATCCGATCGGGGTAGAGGCTGTCCCTGACGGCGTTCCCCTCGGCCAGGAACTCGGGGTTCGAGGCCACGTCGACCTCTGCGTCGACGCCCCTCGCCTCCAGTGCACGCTGGAGGATCCCCTGGACGTGGCGGGCGCTACCGATGGGGACGGTCGACTTGTTGACGACGACGAGGCGGCTGCCGTCCGCAACGCGCTCGGCGATCTCTTTCGCGGCGGTCTCGACGAAGACGAGATCGGCGTCGCCGTTGTCCTTGGGAGGGGTCCCAACGGCGATGATGACGACCTGGTCGCCACCCAGATCGGGAAGGTGATCCTGCGCATCGAACCTGCCCCGCGTCTCCCGGAGCATCTGTTCCAGGCCGGGCTCGTGGATGGTGGGTTCACCTCGACGTAGGCGCTCGACGATGGTCGGGTTCTTGTCTACGCACAGCACATCGTGGCCGATGTAGGCGAGGGAAACTCCTGTCGTCAAGCCTACGTAGCCGGCACCAACGATCGTCACGTTCATCGTTCCACGTCCTTCTCCAGTTGGCAGTCTGGATCGCTGCGCGTCGCAAGAGCCCGCAAGGCGGGCGGGTCATCCATGCCGATGCGCGCGGATCCGGCCAGGCTCATGCCAGGCTACCGAGTCGTTCGAGCCGGTACCGCCCGGCCGTCACGGAGGTGCACCAGTCCCCGTGCTGCAGGTACCACTGCACCGTCGACGTGATCCCCTCCTCGAAGCTCCGCTGTGGTCGCCATCCGAGCTCCTGCCGGATCCTGGTTGCGTCCACGGCGTAGCGGAGATCATGGCCGGGCCGGTCCGGCACGAAGCGGATGAGGTCACGGCGGTCGCTATCGGACGGCACCAGGTCCTCGAGCGCGTCCAGGATCGCGTGAACAACCTGCAGGTTGGTCCGTTCGTTGGAGCCGCCGATCAGGTACGTCTCACCCGGACGCCCCTCGCTCATGGCGGCGAGCAACCCCGCGACGTGATCGTCCACGTGTAACCAGTCGCGCACGTTGGAGCCGTCACCGTAGACGGGCACCGTCTCGCCCGCCAGGGCCTTCAGGAGGGTGAGGGGGATCAGCTTCTCGGGGTACTGATAGGGACCGTAGTTATTGGAGCAGTTGGTGACGAGGACGGGAAGCCCGTAGGTGTGCCAGTATGCGCGGGCCAGATGGTCTGCACCGGCCTTGCTGGCCGCGTAGGGGGAACGCGGCCGGTAGGGGCTGTCCTCGGTGAACACGCCTTCCGCCCCGAGGCTGCCGTACACCTCGTCGGTAGAGACCTGCAGGAAGCGGAAGGCATCGCGCGCGGCGCCATTCAGGGACGTGAAGTGCCGTCGTGCGGCGTCGAGCAGACGTTGCGTACCCAGCACGTTGGTGCGCACGAACGCTTCGGGGCCGTCGATGGAGCGGTCGACATGGCTCTCCGCCGCCAGATGGAGCACGGCGTCGGGTGGCTCCTCCTCGAAGATGGAGCGCAGTCCGTCTCGCATCCGTGATGTCGAGCTCGACGAAGCGGTGGTTGGGCGCGTCTTCTACGTCGGCGAGGTTCTCGCGGTGGCCGGCGTAGGTGAGCGCATCGATGGTGACCACGCGCCGGTACCCGTCGTTCACGAGCCGCCGGACGACAGCGGACCCGATGAAGCCCGCGCCGCCGGTCACGAAGATGGTCCTATCCTTCACGTTATCCCCCGTCCTCTCGGCACCAGCCTACCCGGAAGTGCCGTCCGGGGCAGCGCCGTACGTGAAGCCGGACTCGAGGGTCGCCAGTGTCGGGAGGCGCTGGTCCTTCGCCGACACGATCGCGTCGGACACCCCCCACGCGACACCGATCGCGGGATCGTCCCACCGGAGCCCACCCTCGGCTCCGGGCGCGTAGGGCGCGTCCACCTTGTAGAGCACGTCCGCGACCTCGCTCTGGACCGCGAAGCCATGGGCGAATCCGGCGGGCACGAAGAGCTGGTGGAGGGACACGTCGTCGAGGACGACGCCGACCCACTGGCCGTAGGTGGGAGACCCCACACGGATGTCGACGGCGACGTCGACGATCGTCCCGCGAGCCACGGACACGAGTTTCGACTGCGCGTGGGGCGGCCGCTGGAAATGGAGGCCGCGGACGGTGCCACGGAGTGAGCGCGAGTGATTGTCCTGAACGAACGTCGCGTCGATGCCAGCCTCGACGTAGGCGTCGCGGCGATAGCGCTCCAGGAAGAACCCGCGCTCGTCGCGGTGCACACGCGGCGTGATGAGCTTGACCTCGGGGATCTCGAGCGGTTGGACGTCGAACACGGTTCGAAGCTTAACGCGCAGAGGCGCTTCCTGGGTCGACGAGACGGGCTTTTAGCGCCCGCCATCGGGACACGTCCAGGGTGATGTCGTCGGGCAATTCGACGCCGGCCTCTCGCTTCGTCCCCGGGCGCACGTCCGGCCGGCGCCGCCGCGCCAGCTCGAACGCGCTCTTGCGCTCGGTGGCGATGTGGAGCGTGTCATACGGAATGTCGTCGAGGTGACGGATCGCCAGCGCGATGTCGGGCGCGATCACGTCCACGTAGTCCTGCGAGGTGAACACGTCGGTGAACGCCACCGGGTAAGGCCACACGTTGGGCCGGAAACTCGTGCGGACGACGAGCGTGCCGGGCAGCGTGCGTGAAACCTCTTCCGCCGCCAGTTTGCTGAGGGCGTAGTAGTTGCGCACCGGCCCCGGCGGGTCGTCCTCGCAGTACCCCCGACCGTCGTGAGCGTCGTCGCCGTAGAACACGTAGTCCGTGGAGATGTGCACCAGTCGGGAGCCCGTCTCCCTGGCGGCCGCCACCACGGCGCGTGTCCCCCGTACGTTCACCTGCCAGCACGCGGCGTGCTCCCGCTCCGCTCCGGCGACGTCGGTGTAGGCGGCCGCATGGATGACGACGTCGGGCCCATAGGCGCGGATCCGGTCCATGACCTCTCGTGATCGAGGAGATCGAGTTCGGTGTGCGTTGGTGCATGGAGTCCGGGGAGCAGCCCGCGAAGCGCTGTGCCGAGGACACCTCTGCCTCCCGTGAGGAGGACGCGTGCACGATTCATGATTCGAGACCAGTCATGCCAGGCCCACCCTCAGGAATGGACTACGGACCGCTCCGCTGTCAGCGATCGCTCGAACCGGTACCCACGGGCTCGGAACCGGGCCCGCCTTCGGACCCCGTCGCGCGTAGCGTTGACGCCGGCGGGATCGACCGCTGGTGACTGCGCACGAGGCCTAGGGTTCCGGCCGCCGGTCGCTTGGGCGACTCGCCGTCCCCATGGACCCTTCCGATGCGCCCCGGGCGAAGGCTGTCCGCCCCCGGGTCTTCGGCGACCGCCGCGCGCAGGAACACGAACAACACCATCGCGAAGAACGCCAGCACGAAGGCCACGGCCGTCACCACGGCGGTCCGCTGCTCGACTGCGGCTGCTCCGGTACCGAGGCGCGTTGAACACGCCCGCCATGCTCGGCACCAGCTTGTCGGCCACATCGATGAGCGGCGCCGCCTGCGAGACCTTGTCGTACGCCTGCTGCGCGCTGTCGAGCTGACGCTGGAGCTGCTGCGCTGTCTGTTGCTGGGTCGCGAGCTGGCTCCGCAGGTCGCTCGCCTGCTTCGAGAAGCCGTCGAGCTGCTGGCCGACCGTCCGGCGCTCGGCGACGTAGCCCGCCAGGTCCGCGGTCTGCTGCTGGAGCTGGGCCCGCGCCACCAGGGTCGCGAGGTCCTGGCTCGCCGCACCGGGTGTGCTGGGCACCGAGGCGATGACGTCGGTGAGCTGCTGCGCCAGCTCCGGCGAGAGCACGCCCTGGTTGCTGAGCGCCTGCATCTGGGCCGCCAGATCGGCCGGCTTGCCCTGGCTGCGGGCGGCGACCACACTCTGGAGCATCGCTTGCTGCGCCTTGGCCGTCGCGACGCTACGGTCGAGCTCATCGAGCTTCTCCTGAGCGGAGGTGGTGCGGGTGTCGAGCGCGTCGAGCTGCGCCTGCAGGGAGCTGCGGTCGTCCTGCTTCTGGAAGCCCGCCCATTGCGTCTCGGCCTGGGTCAGCGCCGTCGTCAAGCTGGTGAGCTGGGCTGTTCATGGTCGAGCGCACGCCCCCGAGCGCCTTTCCGATCGAGCTGCGCGCGGCGTCGGCGCTGGCGTTGGCCCAGGCGTTCGCCAAGGCGGCCGCTCGCTTCGGGTCGGTGGACGTGACCTCCTGCGAAACGATCAGCGGGTCGCTCCCGCCCCCGGAGACCTTGGTCACCGTGACCGCCTCGGCGAGCTGCTTCGCGCCGAAGTCACTCGGCAACGAGGGCGTCGCCTTGACGGCGCTCGCGAGCACGTCGTGCGAGAGCGCGACGGTGCGGTAGGCGTCGAAGCCGATCTGCGTCACCGAGTTGACGTCGATCATGTTCTGCTGGAGCTGGCCGTTCTGGAGCGTCTGCCCCTGCACCTGCAGGGGCGATACTCGCACCGTGGCGGTGGCCTGGTAGCGCTCCGGCTGGAGCTGCAGGACGGCGAAGGCGAGCACGGCGATGCCCACGGAGACGCCGAGGATCCAGCGCAGCCCGCCCTTGAAGATCAGGTAGAGCTCGCGCAGCGAGATCTCGTCCTGAGGCTCACCCACGGCAGTCCCCGCGCGTCAAGGAAATCATCGAAGGTTTCGTCATAGGCTCGTTCTCCGGTGTGGAGGGCGCGTGCTGGGAGCCAACCACGGTCTCGATTCTAGCGAGTATCGGCGTAGGGACCCCTCACACCCCACTCGCGCGCACCAACCCTTCGTCCTCCAACCGCTTCAACCACGGTTTCAGCTCCTGCAGGTCGAGGTGGAGTTGCTCCGAGGTCTGCTCCAGGGTGAGCCCGCCCCCCAGTGCCTCCAGGACGCGCTGCCCGACGCGCCCGAACGAGCTCCGGAAGTGCATGGCGAGCTCGGTCATGGGGTTGAGCGCGTCCTGGCCGCGGAGCGTCAGGGCGTAGCGCTGTTGCTCCCAGCCGGGCGGCTCGTCAGGGAGGTGGAGGTCGGGCATGGCGGCGTCGTCCTCCAGCAGGGCGAAACGGGTCGTCGGGCCGCCGGCGCCCCCCTCGATCTGCAGGTAGGGTTGGCCGTTGCGCACGAAGCGCGCGCCCTGCGCCTCCAGCACCAGGCCGTTGAAGGTGCTGGGGTCGGCGCTCGGGGCGCTGCGGCCCAGCGCCATGCCGAGCAGGCTGCGCACCAGGAGCGGGTCGAGGGCATCGAGCTCGAGCTCCGGCCCTTCCGGGTCGAGCCCGGCCCGCTGCAACACCCGCATGGCGTCGGTACCGACGTGCACGTGGCCCGCGCGCTCCGCCGCAGCGGCGCCGATGCGCCCCTGCAGGAACAGCGCCGCGGCGCTGCTCCCCGCGCTTCCGCTTCCAGCAGGGCCGCCCCCCTTGGCCGCGAACGACAGCGCCCCGTTGAAGGCGCTGCCCCGCAGCTGCTCCAGGAGCATCCTCAGGTCCACCAGGGCGGGCGGCAGGATCTTGGGCGGCCGGAAGCGCGGCATCGCCCGCAGCAGCGGGCTGGCGCTCTCCGGGCAGCGGCTCGGCAGCCGCGGCGCCTCGGCCGGCTCGTGGGGGTGCAGGTGGAAACCCTGCCCCGTCGCTTCGAGGCTGTCGTAGTGCCCGAGCTTGTAGCTGGCCTCGACCTGGCCCCGCGCGACCTGTAGCAGCACCGCGCCGTTCTCGGCCGACAGCGCCAGCGTTCCGCTGGCGCGTAGGCTGCGAAGGCCCTCGAGCAGATCCTGGCCGCTGAGCGCGCCGGTGGTGCCGATCAGCCCGAAGCTCACGTGCCCCGCCTCACGGAACGCCGCGTGGCGCCGCTCGGCCCTGGAGCCCGCCCCGGGCCCAGGCTCACGCCCCGCCCTCCGAGCCGCTGTCGACTTCGGCCAGCAGGCGCTCGAGGAGATGCCGGTCCTCGTAGAAGCTCAGCCGCGCCAGCGCCTCCCCAGGCGGGACGAAGGCGCCGTCGGGGAAGAGCTTCTCGCGCAACACGGGCTCGCTGGCGTCGGTGCGCATGCGGAACCAGGTGATACGGCGCAGCTCGCCGCGGGGGTTGTGGTAGCTGGTGGTGAAGGTCTCGTCGGCGTCGTCGCAGCGGGCGGTGACGCCGGCTTCCTCCTCGATCTCGCGCACAGCGGTCTCGAGCGGCACTTCGCCCGACTCGATGTGCCCTTTGGGGAAGACCCAGGAGCCGCTCTGGTGCCGGATGAGCAGGACGTCGCCGTCGGCGTTGAACACCACGCCGCCCGCGCCACGAACGGCGTTGTCCCCCGCGGGATCGTCGCTCACGGCAACCTCGTCGCTCACGGCAACCTCGTCGCCTTCAGCGTCGGGGGTCTCGGAGGTGCGGCGCGGTGCGGATTCCGACATGCTGCGGTCATGCTACCACCTGCCCGAGCTGCCCTCAGGGGCGACCCCCACGCGAACCGGGAGCGCTGCCGCCGCCTTCACCGCTGCGCCAGCATCCCCCCGCCGTGCAGGAACTCCAGGATGCCGGATGCGAGCCCCTGCGCGAGCTTCTCCTGGTAGTTGGAGGCGCGCAGGTCGGGCCCCTCGGTGGGGTTCGTCACGAACCCGATCTCCACCAGGATCGACGGGATGCGCGCGGTCCGCAGCACGTAGAACAGGTTCTTGCGCACGCCGCGGTCGGTGGCGCCGGTCGCCGAGATGAGGTGTTGCTGCACGTCGTCGGCCAGCGTCATGGAGAAGTTGAACTGGGTCTCGCGCAGGATCTGGCCGGCGATGTCGTCCGCCGTCTTGCGGGCCTTCTCGGTCAGGGCCTGGCCCTGCGCGCCGGAGCCGTTCTCCTGGATGGCGAGGTTGATGTAGTTGGGGTCCAGCGGCTTTCCGAACACCCAGGTCTCGATGCCCGAGGCGCTCGCCACCGGCGCGCTGTTGGCGTGGATGGACACGAACAGGTTGCGCTCGGGTGTCTCGAACGCGGAGCGCTGCGCCAGCGTCAGGAAGGTGTCGTTGTCGCGCGTCATGATGACCTTGACGTTGTTGTCCTCGAGGATCTTCCGGACCTTGAGCGCGACGTCGAGCACGACGGCCTTCTCGACCGACCACTTCGACGATGTGCCGGGGTCCATGCCGCCGTGCCCGGGATCGATCACCACCACCTGCGGCTGCGGCTTGGGCGCGGCCAGAGCCTGGGGGGCACTGGGATCGCTCGAGAGCAGCTTGGCGATGGGCTGGCCCGTCAGCGAGGGCGCGAAGTCGACGTAGAGCGTCTTGGTGTCGCCCTTGTCGAGCGTGCCGACATCGAAACCCTTGCCCTCGGGATCGAGCGTGTAGCGGGTGTGCACGACCAGCGACGCCTTCCCGTTGCTCTGCGTGACGTCGACCTCGCTCAAGTTGGGGTCGCTCATCTTGGTGCTCTGGGCCTTGGCGTGGGCGTCGGGGAAGTGGACGACCAGTGCCTTGCCGTCAGCGGCCACGGTGTAGCCGGCAGCGGAGGGGAGATCGATCGCGACTCGCGATACCCCGTTCGTCAACCCGGTACGGGGGTCGGGCAGAGCGTAGCCGAGCTGGTCGGCGGTCTCGATGGTGATGACGTGCTTGTCGCCGTTCCACGGGCTGATGCCACCGAAGGCGGCCACCGTCGGCGTGATCGGGACGTAGGCCGTGCCGTCCACCAGGATGGCCAGCAGGCTTGCCACGCTGCGGCCGCCGACGACCAGGCCACCGTCCTGCTTGACCAGGCCCTGGGGGATGTCGCCGGTGGCGCGGAACACGGCCTTGGTCGAGCCATCCGAGAAGGTCAGCGTCTTCGCGTCGGCGTCGTACTTCACGTCGAGGTTCATGGCCTTCGCCAACGGCGCGGCCTTCGCGAAGGCGTCGACGTTGTCGCCCTGGTCGATGAAGTAGTAGGGGCCGGCAGCGTCGAGCAGGGCGCCGTTGACCGCGAGGTAGTTGACCTTCTGCTGGCCGCAGGCCAGACCTGCCATCGCGGCCGCCAGTGCCAGGAGGACCGTGAGGAAGGGGCGATTCACTCTACGTTCGAGTCTAGCACGGCATTCCGCCGGAGTTGAGGGGAAATTCACGCCAGGGGCGGCATTTCTCGGCGCCGGGCGTGAGAAACGTGAAGGCTTCCCGGTTGGCCTCAGGGGCGAGGATCCCCGTCGGTGACGGAAGAGTCCGCTTCGTGCGAGCTGGCGCTCGTCCTGTCGGGCCCCTCTGGGACCGGCGTGCGCTCCAGGTCGCGCAGGCGCCGTTGCAGCGCCTCCTCGCCCACCAGGTCCGTGGCGCGGTCCTCGACCTCGCCGTACAACTGCTCGAAGGCGCCCCGCAGGCGGCTCAACAACTCGCCGGTCTGCGTGAAGTGCCGCGCCACCTCCGCCTGGTACTGATCGTATTCGCGCCTCAGCCGCCGGATCCGCTGTTCGGTTCCGCTCCCGCGCTTGAGGAGGGCGGTGATCCCGATGCCCACCAGGATCCCAGCGACGAAGGTGCCGGCCAGCCAGAGTCCGACATTCATGACGACCTCCGGAGCCAGCATAGCAGCCCTCCTGGCCGGTGCTTCGGGCGGATGCGCGTCTCGAACACTCGTCGCGGCCGGTAGACTGACGGAACCATGACGGGTCCAGCAGACGGTTCCGGCGGCGGTTCCGGCGGCGGAAGGGCGCACGATCCGGCGGCGCGGCGCGTCTACCTGCGCTCGCTGCCCGACACGCTCGTGCCGGGCCGGCACTCCGTCGGCGCGCGCCGACGCACGGCACAGCTTCAGCGCTTCCTGCGGCCGCTGGAAGGCGTCGCGCGCGAGGCGCTGCCGATCCAGGGGAAGGTCCAGCTGCTGGTGGCCGCCGGGCGGGACTGGCGGCGGCTATCGAGTTATCCCTACGGACTGCCGTTCGCCCGCACCACCCGGGAGCTGGTGAGCCTGGTGGTCGCCGCCGATTACCCGCCGCGGCTCATCGCACGCTTCGACGACCTGCTGCTGCGCGCGGGGAAGAGTGGCGTGCGCGCGCCCGGCGATGTCCGGGAGTTCCTCGACCTGCTTCTGGGGCACGAGTGGGGGCACGCCGCGGCCAACCGCGCGGGGCTGCGCACGCGCGTCAAGTGGTTCGACGAGCTGATGGCCACCTACCTGTTCGCGCAGGCCCTGCGCGCCGCCGGCGCCGACGGCGCGCTGACGCGGCTGGCGGCGTGGGCCGCGCTGCAGACCGCCGCCACCGCCGAGGAGCGCAGCGCGCTCGACGGCTTCGAATACCCGCGTGGCAAGATGCCCTTCGCCCGCATGTTGTGGTACCAGGGGGTCTTCACCGAGCGCGCCCTGACGCTTTCGGCCGAACGTGGGTGGGACTTCCCGCGGGCGCTGGCCGCTCGGTTGCCAGCCGCAGACCGTGGCGAGCTTGCGCGCGCAGTGGTCGACGTGGATCCGGGATTCAAACCCTGGTTCGCCGTGTTCGCGCCGGAGGAGGAAGGACTCCCAATCGGGGGAGGGTCGCCCCCGCAAGGTGGGCTTGCCTGACGAAGGGCATTTCGCCGTGCCCGCCGCGTCCGCAACCGGATGCTGGTCACCGGGTGGGCGAGGGAATGCCGCCGATCGGCCAGCGCCCCTAGCCAGCGCCCCTAGGCCAACGCCCCTAGGCCAGCGCCTCGGCGTCGCTTCGCAGCCGTTGCTCCACCCGCTCCAACTCGTCCCGTTCGCCCTCGTCGCTCTGTGCGATCCAGCCGCGCGCCCGCGTCAGCTCGGCCATCGCACGTTCGCGGTCGCCGCGCGCCAGCGCCGCATTGGCGTACGCGAGAGCCCCCTCGGCCAGCAGGTCCGCGCTCAGGTCGAGGCCCAGCAGGCGCTCGTAGAGGTCGTCGGCGCGCTCGGCATCGCCCTGGGCGGCGGACTGGTCGGCGGCGGCAAGGTAGTGGGCGTAGGCGGCGTCGGGGGAGCCACCCCGTTCGAAGTGCTCGGCGATCAGCTCCGAGAACGTCAGGGGGGCGTGGCTCTCCAGCCAGGTCGCGATGCGCAGGTGAAGCAGCGGGCGGTCGGAGAAGGGGATCATGCGCAGCACCGCCTGGCGCAGCAGCTCGCTCTGGAAGCGGTATTCGATGTCCTCGGGGACGGTGGAGTGAGCTTCGCGCACCAGCAGGTCCTCGTCGACCAGGGCGCTCACCAGTTCGTCCTCTTCGCCGCCGGCGAGCTCCAGGAGCAGCCCCTCCCAGGTTGCTTCGCCGGTGAGTGCGGCCTGGGCGAGCAGCAGCCGCGCCGGAGCCTCGACCATGTCCAGCCGTGACTGCAGAAGCGAGGCCAGCGATCCGGAGAACGAGCCGCTCGGCGTGAGCGACAGGGCCCGCCCCAGCTCGAGCACGTAGGCGGGAACCCCTCCGACCTGCCGCACCAGCGCCTCGCTGGCGGTGCGCATCTCGGGGCTCGCCAGCTCGTCGAGCAGCGCCAGGCTCTCATGGAAGTCGAGCGGCCCCAGGGCCAGGCTGTCGGCCTCCGCTGGCAGATTCTCCCAGCGACTGGTGCGTAGCAGCAGGATCGGCGCTTCGGCGGCACCCAGCAGGGCCAGGAACTCCAGCAGCGCTTCGTCGCGCGGCTCGTTGTCGACGGCCACGACCAGCGCCACTTCGCCGCCGGAACGCGCGAGCGCGACCAGCAGGTCGCGCCAGGCGAGGTTGGTGCGGTCGACGGTGCGGCGGTCGAGGCGCGTCCAGGGTTTGGTGCTGATCAGGTCGAGACTGTTGAGGATCGCCTGATGCCAGCGCGGCTCGTCGGGGAGGAGCCGCTGCAGCGATTCCTGAACGTGCTGATGGCGCGCGCGCTCGTCCTCGTCGGCATCGGTACCGAAGAGCTGGGGCTCCAGCGCCTTCCAGGAGAACTCCTCGGTGGGATGTACCTCGATCCAGATACTGCTGAGCGCGTTGCTCACCGAGTTCAAGAACTCGTTCAGAAGCCGGGTCTTGCCACGGCCGGCTTCGCCCACCAGCCACAACTCGCGCGCCCTTCCGGCTTTCACGGTCTGCTCGTAGGCGTCCTTGAGCGCCGCCAGCTCCTTCGCCCGGCCGATGAAGCGGATGCCGGCGTACGGGTCGGACTCGCGCGGCTGCACCGTTGACACGAGCCGGTGCGCGCGGCGCACCGCCGGGAAACCGGGGAGCTGCAGGGGGCCGGTCTCCTCGAACGCCAGCCGGTTGCGCGTGGTCTGGAAGGTCTCGTCGCCGACCCACACCTCGCCGGGGGTGGCGGCTTCCTCCAGGCGGGCTGCCAGGTTGACGGCGCTGCCCATCACCGTGTAGCTGCGGACGCGTCCGGAGCCCACCGAGCCGGCGATGACCACGCCGGTGTTGACGCCGGCCCGGCCCTCGAGCCGGATGCCGCGGCTGCGCCCGATCGAGCGGATCGCCTCGAGGCTGGACGACGCCGCCAGCACCGCGCGGCTGGCGTCATCGGGGTGGGAGTGCGGTGCGCCGAACAGCGCGATGAGCCCGTCGCCGCGGAACGCGTCGACGTGGCCGTCGTATTCCTCGATGATGCCGGCGACCATGGTCAGCACCTCGTCGGCCAGGTCGCGCAGCTCCTCGGGGTCGAGCCCGTGTGTGAGGCTGCTGAAGCCCGCCAGGTCGACGAAGACCACGCTCACACGGCGACGTTCGCGCGCCGTGAGCTGCCGCTCCAGGCGGCTGCCGCACATGCCACAGAAGCGCATGCCGGGCGGGTTGCGGGTGCCGCACGTGGAACAAACCATCAGCACCACGAGTATACGGACCCGTATCAGGGCACCGTGTCCCCGGGCGTTCGGCCGGCGCCGGCTCCCGGCGGGGAACTCCGCTTACTGCCCGAAGAGCGGGGCCGGGTTGATGAAGGCGGAAGTGCCGCCCTTGTCGGTGCGCGCGTAGAAGGGGAGCAGATCGTTGCTGAGCGTGCCGCCGCCCAGGTAGCCGAGCACCTGGCCCTGGTCGACGCTGTCGTAGAGCGTCACCACCGGCGTGCGCAGGTTGGTGTACACGGTGGTGAGCCCGCCACCGTGCTGCACGGCGACCATGTAGCCGAAGTTGGCGCCCAGGTAGGAGATGGCGACCACCTTGCCGGCCTGCACCGAGCGCACCGCGGCGTTGGGAACGGCCGCCTTGATGGCGATGTAGGAGTTGTTTCCCTCGCCGAAGCGACTCACGATCTTGCCCTTGTCCAGGGGAAGCACGAACCCGGTCGGCAGCGAGTTGGACGGCGCGGTGAGGGCATCGAGCCGCGCCCGGGCGGCGTCCGCCTGCTGCTGGTACTTGAGCTGTTTGGCGCGGTCGCGCGCGTAGCCGGCGGCGGCCGCGCGCGCCTCCTGCTCCTGCTTCTTGAGGCGGGCGATCTCCGCGTCGAGTTGCTGGTTCAGGTTCTGGACGTTGGCTGCGATCTGGTTCTGCTCCTGGAGCAGAGCCTGCTGCTGCGCCAGCTGCCCCTCCTTGCTCTTCTGGAGGTCGGCGATAACGGCCTCGAGCTGCTTGCGCTTGGCCTCCCGGTCGGCCGCGTTCTGAGCGACCTCGGCCTCCTTGGCCTTGAGGGCGGCCATCTGCTCAACGAGCTGGCTCTGCGCGTCCTTGAGCTGCCCCAGTACCGAATCGAGCCGGTTGATGACGTCCACGTCCTGCTTGGAGAGCAACGACAGGTAGTAGTTGTTGACCTGGAACTGGTGCAGGGTGCGGCTCTTCGCGAGGCTGTTGGCGTAGCGCGCCACCCGCTGCTGGTAGAGGTTGAGCAGCAGTGCCTTGATCCGTTCCTTGAGTGTGTCGAGTTGCTGGTTGAGGCCGGCGATCTTGGCCTCGGTGTTGGCGCGCTGGTCTTCGAGGGTCGCGAGCTGGTCCTGAAGATCGGCCTGCTGCGCGCGCAGGTCCTCGAGCTCCTTGTTGACGGCGTCGCGCTGCCGGATCTTCGCCTGCAATTCCTGGGCGGTGGCGCCCAGCTTGGCGGTGATGTCCTGGATCTCCTGCTTGCGCGCATCGAGCAGACTCTGCGCCTGTTGGATATCGGACTCCAGCGTCCGCTTCTTGCTGCTGTCCACGCTCTGGGCGCGCGCCGGCGTGGGAGTCGCAAGGACGGCGCCGACCAACAGGAAGAGGAGGAGCACGCGCTTCAGCACGGCGGTAGTCTAGCAACCCCTCCGGGACGCCGGATGATGGCGGTCCGGGGGAGCCTCATGAAGGTGCGCGGCGGCACGGCGGGTCTAGGTGGGCTCGCGCAGGTGTTGCGACACGGAGATGGCGCTGCCGACCAGCCCGACCAGCACCGACAGCGCGGCGAGCAGGCCGGCGATCTGTCCCAGCGTGGCGGTGTCGTGGACGAACGGGATGAAGGCCAGCTGGTCGGACAGGCGCAGCACGATGAACTGGTAGCCGGGGACGGCCAGTGCCAGCGTGACGACGGCGCTGATGAGGCCCAGCAGGAAGCCCTCGATCAGGAACGGGGAGCGGATGAAGCCGCGCGTCGCGCCGACCAGGCGCATGACCTCGATCTCCTGGCGGCGCGCCGCGATGGCCGCTCGGATCGAGTTGACGATGGCGAACAGGGCAGCCGATAGGAGAACCACGATGAGGATCGAGCCGCCCACGCGCAGCGCGTCGTTGATCGCCAGGAAGGTCTGCACCGCGTTGGAGCCGTCTTCGATATGGTTCACGCCCGGCAACTGCGCCAGCTTGGTGCGCACCAGCGGCGTCTGGGCCGGGTCGAGCAGACGGATCTCGAGGGTGTTGGGAAGCGGATTGCTGATCAGCGCGGCCGCCTGGTTCAGCGACGGCAGCGACTGGACCATGTTCGCCAGTGCCTGCTTCTTGGACACGAAGTCGACGCTGGCGACCTCCGGCCAGCTCCGGACGGTGTCCATGAGCTGCGGCACCGGCGCGTTGTCGTCGAGGAAAGCCGAGATCTGCAACTCGCTCTGCAGGTTCTGCAGCACCGCGTTGAGGTTCACGCTCACCAGGCTGAACGCCGCCAGGATGGTGAGCGACAGGGTCATGGTGGTGATGGTGGACACGCTCGCCACCCAGTTGCCGCGGATGGCACGCATGGCCTGAGCGACGGCGTAGCTCATCGCGCTGCCACGGCTCGATCCCGTCGTTGCTCCGGTCGCGCACAGCGAGGCGGATCGGGCGGCCTCGGCGTGGAGACGGTTGGCGAGACCGGGTGCGTCACGTCAGCACTATAACCAAGCCTCGCGCGCCCCGAGATGAAGCGCCCGGGCCCCACCTTCACCATCCCGGACGACCGGATCAGGCGTGCCGATAGGCGGCGATGACGGCGTCGGTGAAGCTCTCGGTGGAGGCGTCGCCGCCGAGGTCGGCGGTGCGCGGTCCATGCTCGAGCACCGCGTCCACGGCACGGTCGATGCGCTCCGCCGCGTCGCGCTCGCCGAGGTGCTCCAGCATCATGGCCGCTGTCAGCATGGTGGCCGTCGGGTTGGCGGCGCCGCGCCCGGCGATGTCGGGCGCGCTGCCGTGTACCGGCTCGAAGATGGCGTGGTGGTCGCCGAGGTTGGCGCTCGGTGCCACGCCCAGGCCGCCGACGAGGCCGGCCATGAGGTCCGACAGGATGTCGCCGAAGAGGTTCGTCGAGACCAGCACGTCGAAGCTCTCCGGGTCGCGCACCAGCTTCATGGCCGCGGCGTCGACGATGATGTCCGTGCTCTGGACGTCCGGGTACTTCTCGGCCACCTCCAGCGCGGTCTGCAGGAACAGGCCCGAGGTGACGGGCAAGACGTTGGCCTTGTGCACGATCGCCACGCGCCCCCGACGCAGCCGGGCCTGCTGCATGGCCACGTGGGCGATGCGCTCGCACGCACCCCTCGACACCATGGCGTCGGCGATGGCGATGTCGCCGTAGCGGCGCTCGTTCTCGACGTAGAGGCCCTCGGTGTTCTCACGCACCATCAACATGTCGATGCCCGGCAGACTGCCCGGCAGGGGGCGGGTCTTGGCGGGCCGCAGGTTGGCGAAGAGATCCAGCTCGCGGCGCATGCTGCGGATGGCGCCCTTGTGGCCTTCGACCTTCCGCTTGGGGCTGGTGAAGGCGCCGGCCAGCGTGGCGTCGGCGGCGCGGACCTTCTCCATGGTCTCGGCCGGCACGCTGGTTCCGCGCTTCTCGAAGGTGGCCCAGCCCGCCTCGGCCTCGACGAACGTGAGCGGCGCGCCGCTCGCCTCGAGCAGGCGACGGGTGGCGGGAACGACCTCCTGGCCGATGCCGTCCCCGGGGATGAGACAGATGGTGTGCATCGTCGGCTCCTTCGATGGTGGGATGCGGGTTCCGCGCCGGTTTGCCGGGCGCCGGCGATCCCGGCGTCGTGGGCGGGGTCGAGGCGGGCCGTGCCCGCGGGCGGGTTCAAGCTACCACGCCGCAGGCGCGGCCGGCGGCGCCTCCTCCTGTGGGACGGCGCTCCTGGGCGGCATACGGGTTGGGTGGTCCGCCTCACCGGCGGTGGTTAGAATGCGGCATTCGGTAGAGTCCCCACGGGAGACGCCTACGCACGTGGCGGTCGGTCCCTACGTGGGCCCGGCTCGATGCCGGCGGGGGGATGCGCAAAAATCGCTATGGGAACGCGGATCAGGGTCCGTAGGGTATGGGAGGCGACGCCGTGAGCGCGTTGCACGGAGACATCGAGGAAGGGGTGCTGGCGAACCTGCTTCAGTACCTTGCGCTCAGTCAGGCCAGCGGTTGTCTTTCCCTGCGTCATCCAGCTCGGGCGAGGGGGGACGTCTACCTGGAGAGTGGACGTGTGGTGTACGTGGACGCGGATCCCCATTTCGACCTGGCCGGGCTCACCGAGCTGATGCGCTGGCAGCGTGGGAGCTTCAGCTTCCGACCCGGCGTCGACGCCCCACACCGCACCCTCAGCGATTCCACCGAACGCCTGCTGCTCGAGGCCAGTCACCGCTTCGACACCGAGCCGACGGGGTCGGCGAACGAGCCGCTCGATGGACCCACCGTCCTGGTGCCGCACGCCTCGCCCGTCGACGGCCACACCCTGGTGTCGCTCTCGGCGTTGCACGTGTGGCGCGCGCTCGACGGCGAGGTCAGCCTGGCCGACCTGGCCGAGGCCTCCGGCCTGCCGCTGCGCGTCGTGGTGGGTGGGGCCGGCGAGCTCGTGCGTCGCGGCCTGGCGGCGCCCGCCGACCAGGTGCTGGTCGACCGTGCCTTCGTCCAGGAGCTGACGCGCGAGGCGGTGGACATCCTCGGCCCGGTGGCCGAGATCTTCGTCGAGGACGCCGTCTTCGACCTTGGCCTGGAGCACGGTCCGCTCGCGCTGACCGCCCTCGATGACCTCGTCACGGCCGTCGCGATGCAGTTCCGGCGGAGCGACTGGCAGCTCGAGTTCCTTCAGCGCATCGAACGCATTCGTCACGACTACGGCCTGAGCGCCTGATCCGGTACCGGGAGGTCCCATGAAGTACATCGTCGAGGTGCGCGAGCCCGTTCCGAGCAACCTGGACGAGATCGCGGCCAAGGTGGCCGCGTCCTTCCACATCAGCGACGACAAGGCGCTGTCCCTGCTCCGGCGTGCGCCGGGTGCTGTCACGCGTGCCGTGAGCGAGCGCGAGGCGGACGTCGTGGCGGGAATCTTCGAGCGCGCCGGGCTCAACGTCGTCAAGCGTCCGGCCGAGGAGGCGCCGCCGGCGCCTCCAAGCGAGCCTGACGCCGCCGAGCCCCCCGTTGGGGAGCCCGGTGCTGGTGAGCCCGGTGCTGGTGAGTACGGTGCTGGTGAGTACGGTGCTGGCGAGCCCGGTGTATACGAGCCCGGAGCGGGCGAGGCCATGGCGGGCGAGTCCGCGTACGACGAGTCCGCGTACGACGAGCCCGCGTACGACGAGCCCGGTTCGGAGGCCGCGGCGCACGAGGACGACGTTTGGAACCGGCCCCTGGACGCCGGCACGGAGGAGCCCGTCGACGCCTTCTCGCGCCGCGACGGGCTGGCGGAGGGGACCGACCTGGGATGGGGGGCGGCCGATGACGCCGCTGCCTCCGACGGCGATCGCTTCGAAGCCGGTGACGGTTTCGACGAAGGGGCGAACCTCGATGGAGTGGAGCTCGGCGGGGCGGATCTCGGCGACGAGCCGGTCTCCGACATGTCCGCCGACATGTCCGCAGAGACGGTTGCCGATCTGGGGGGCCGGGCTGACGGTGACGACGTCATCGAGCTCGAGGACGACGTGGGCGCGGAGATGCCGGGCGCCTTGGACGCCGAAGCGGAAGGCGCGGCCGCGGACTCGCCGGGATCCCGCGCCCGGCAACGCTGGGCCGATGAGGGGGGCGCGCTCGGCCCCGAGATGGGCGCCGCCGCATCTGCAGCCGCTGCCGCGGGCGCCGGGGACGCTGCTGTGGGACGCCCGTCGCAGACCCCCGAGACGATGCGAAGCTCGCGCACGCCCGAGACCGTGCGTCGCTCGCAGACGCCGGAGACGGTGCGTAGCACGCTCACCCGTACGCCGGCCACGCTGGAGCGCGGCGGCCTGAGGCGCCGGGTGGCTCTGAGCAGCATCCTTCCCGCGCTCCTCACGCTGGTGGTGATGGGCGTGGCCATGCTCGTCACCACGATCCCGTTGCTGCGTGCTCAGCAGGCGGCTCGGGCGGCCGACGCGGCGCACGCCGAGGCGAGCACCCTGGAAGCGCTCACGGGCGGGATGCCGCTCGATTCGCAGACACTCCAGACCGCGCTGGTCGACCTGGCACGGCGCTCGGAAGCGGTGCTCGGCGGCGGCGGTGTGCGATTGATGGTCGTCACCGACGCCACCGGTGCGCCACTCGCGGGCTGGTACGGGCCCGCCACGACGCCGGCGGCGATGCCGCCCGACGTACGCCAGCAGGTGAGCGGCAAGGCGCTCTCGGCCGTGGCCGGACAGGTGCAGAGTAGTGAGGGCCTGGCTAAGAGCCTGCAGGCCACCTTGAAGACGACGTTCGCGATGCTGGGCCTGGGAGTCGCCGGCGACGTGTACGGTTCGGCGCCGGTGATGAGCGCGGGACACGCCATCGGCGCGGTGGTGGTCGGCGTCCAGCCGGTGAGCGCCAGCGCCCTGGTGGGGAACGCCTTCCTCACCACCCTGCTGGTCGGGCTGGTGCCGCTGTTGATCGCGATCCTGGTGGCCCTGGCGCTGACGCGCGGCCTGCGCTCGCAGGTGAGTTACCTGCTCGGCGCCGCCGATCGCATCAGCCGCGGCGACCTCGAAGAGCCCGTCGGGCTCGATAGTAACGATGAGCTGGGGCAGCTCGCACGCGCCATCGAACGCATGCGGGTGAGTCTGCAGGAGGGCATGGAGAGGCTGCGAAACAGGCGCTGATCCCCGACGGGGGCGCGACACCGCGGAGCGTCGTCATCACCGCAACGAAACCTCGTCGCCGCTCGGGATCGCGTCCGAGCGGCGACGACGCAGGGAACGGATGCTCGGGGCTCAGGGCATCGGGTGGGTGCGCGCCAGCGCGCGCACCTCGTCCAGCAGACCTTCCGGCTGGTCGCTACGGAGCGCGCGGTCGATGAGGTCGGCGACGGTGTCCATCTCCTGCGGTGCGAAGCCGCGGGTCGCCAGCGCCGGTGTGCCGATCCGGATGCCCGAGGTGACCCAGGGCTTCTCCGGATCGAAGGGGATCATGCTCTTGGAGACGGTGATGCCGGCGGCCTCGAGGCGCTTGCTGGCCGTGTTCCCCGTCATCTCCAGCGGGCGCAGGTCGACCAGGAAGAGGTGGTTGTCGGTGCCTCCGGACACGATGCGCAGTCCCCGCGAGACCAGCGCCTCCGCCAGGGCGTGGGCATCGTCGAGGACGGTCTGGATGTAGCCCTGGAAGCTCGGCCGCATGGCCTCGAAGAACGCCACCGCCTTTCCCGCGATGACGTGCTCGAGCGGCCCCCCCTGCGTGCCGGGGAAGATCATGCGATCGATCTTCTTGCCGACCTCCTGGTCGTTGCCGAACAGGATGCCACTGCGCGGCCCGCGCAGCGTCTTGTGCGTGGTGCTGGTCACGATGTGAGCGTGCTCCACCGGGCTCGGGTGGTGGCCGGTGGCGACGAGGCCCGCGATGTGGGCGATGTCGGCCATCAGGTAGGCGCCCACCTCGTCGGCGATGGCGCGGAAGCGGGCGAAATCGAGCACCCGGCTGTAGGCGCTGGCGCCGGCGATGATCAAGCGGGGCCGGTGCTCCAGCGCCAGCTCGCGCACGCGGTCGTAGTCGATGCGCTCGGTGTCGGGATCGACCGGGTAGCCCACCACCTTGTAGTTGCGCCCGGAGAAGTTGACGGGGGAGCCGTGCGTGAGGTGCCCGCCGTGCGCCAGGTCCATGCCCAGCACGGTGTCGCCCGGCTCGAGCAGCGCGAAGTAGACGGCCAGGTTCGCCGACGAACCGGAGTGCGGCTGGACGTTCGCCCAGCGGCAGCCGAACAGCGTCTTCAGCCGTTCGATCGCCAGGCGCTCGACCTCGTCGATGACCTCGCAGCCGCCGTAGTAGCGCTTGCCGGGATAGCCCTCCGCGTACTTGTTGGTGAGGACCGACCCCACCGCCTCCATCACCGCGCGGGAGGTGAAGTTCTCGGAGGCGATGAGTTCGAGCCCGTCACGTTGCCGGTCGAACTCGCGGTCGATGAGGGCGAAGAGCTCCTCGTCCCGTGTCGAAGCGCCGTCGGTGACCTGCTGGCTCGTCATGCGCGGAGTATACCAGCGGCCCGCGGAAGTTCTCGAGGCGGGCCGGAATCGACCCGGTGCGCCGCCCTAAAGGTCGGTCTCGTCCTCCGCGGCGGGCTCGGTGGCCTGCGCGGCCGTGCCCCACTCGTCGCGGCGCGTCACGTCGAGCATGTAGCTGCGGTAGGCCTTGTCGCGGTACGCCCGGGCTTCGTTCTCGTCGGGTTGCTCGGGCGCTGCCAGGCCGGTGCGCCGCTCGATCTCCTCGAGCGACATGCGTTCGAAGTCCTCGAAGCTGAGCTGTTCCACGCTTCACCTCCCCGTGCTTTCCAGGCTAGCAGCGCGGCGGCCCTCGCTCCGTCGGCCGGCCGCCTGCTCAGGTCGAACGATACGTGCGGTGGCGCGTTCCGACGCGCGCCGGCGACGCCGCGCTCAGCAGTGTCGAGAACGCCTCAGCGAAGCGCCGGATATCGTCCCAGTCCGTGAGCTCCACGTTGCCCCGCAGATCGGCGTCGATGGCGGCCCGGCGCGCCATGGCGCGCACGAAGTGTGCCTTGAAGTACGCGTAGCGGTCGAAGCGAAGCGCCCCGGCGGCGCTGGCCGCGAGGTCGGGTCTCCAGCCGGTGCGGCTCATGAAGTCGCGCAGATAGCCGTCGGCCTCGGCGCGCTGCAGCGGGTCGCTGCCGGCGGCGCACAGACAGACCGACAGGAAGGCGCTGGGCAGGTGTTCGAACACGCGCCGGTGGGCGCGGACCGCGCGCATGAGCGCGATGGGGTGCCGTCCGCGATGCACGCTGGCGGCGATGATCACGCCGTCGGCGCCGCTGGCGCCCGGGAAGGGACTCGAGGGCGCGAGCCGAACCTCATGGCCGTCGGCCTGCAGCGTCTCGGCCAGGCGCTCCGCGATGCGCTGCGTGTGCCCCTCACGAGAGGCGTGCATGATCAGCACCTTCGCCATGCCGCTCCTGTCGCCGGAGCCCTTCCCACCACCCCGGGTTCGCGTCGACATCAGCCTGCCCGCGTCCACACCGTCACGCCAGAGGCGCATGTCCCTTGCTGCACGCGGGGCGTTGGGAGCCTGCGTGCGGGGCTCGCTTCGGACGGCTCAGAGGGTACCTTGCGTTCAGAATGCGCTACGTGCCTGTTCGCGGGAAGGCAGCAATTTGTCCAGAGCGCGCTCGAGCGTGCCCCACTGGTACGTGAAACCCTGCGCCGGCAGGCGCGCCGGCACCACGCGTGCGCTCTGCAACAGCGCCCCCTCCGCCAGGCGTCCCAGCACCAGCCGCAACACCCAGGCGGGCGCCGGGAACCAGAAGGGTCGGCGCAACCGGCGGGCGGCCGCTCGCCCGAGGTCGCGCTGCCGCACGGCTTCGGGTGCGACCGCGTTGTAGGCTCCGTCGCACGACGACTCGTCGATCACGTACAGGTAGGCACGCGCCAGGTCGTCGGCGTCGATCCACGGCAACCACTGCGCGCCGCTGCCGAGGCGTCCGCCGAAGCCCAGCCGGATCGGCATGAGAAGGCGTTGCCAGGCGGGCGCATCCCTTGCCAGCACCACTCCCGTGCGGAGCACGCAAAGCCGCGCGCGAGCCGCGCCAGGGGCAGCGGCCGCCTCGGTGGCGATCGCGACCGGGGCGAGCACGAAGCCTTCACCGGGCCCCGCCTCCTCGTTGAGCTCGTCGTCGCCGCGTTGCCCGTAGTAGCCGGTCGCGGACGCCTGGACCATCACCTCGGGAGGCCGCCGGCAGCGCTGGAGCGCGGTGACCAGGGTGGTGGCGCTGTCGACGCGGCTGGTCAGAAGGCGGTGCATGTGTGCCGGCCCCAGGCGCCCCGCGGCGAGCGACGAGCCTGCCAGGTTCACCAGCGCGGTCGCGCCCTCCAGGGTGGAGGTGAGCCGCGACAGCGCCTCCTCGTGCCCGCAGCGGGCCGCGTCGGGTTGCCACGTGGCGGGCTCCGCGCCGGGCGGTTCGGAGCCGGTGACCTGGCGGGTCAGCACGGTGACGTCGAAGCGTTCGCGGGCCGCCGCGACCAGGTGGCGCCCGACCACGCCGGAGGCGCCTGCGATGACGATGCGGGGACGGGGCATGGCCTCACGCTAGCAGGGGCGTGGTGCCGGCGACCGTGCCGCGAGCGCTTGTGCGCCCCGTTCGGGTGGGCTGAGCGAACCGCCTGGGCAGGCCGCGGCCCGGCTCGGGACAAATGTCCCGGCTGCGTCGAAGGGGGAGATTCGCTATGCTGGCGCCCAACAACCGTACGTTCGAGCAGGAACCGCGCCCAGGAGGTGTTGTGTGACAGACGACGAGCGAGCCGCTCCGGAGTCCGTGGAGACTTCGGTCGATGGAGAGTACAGGCCCTACGGCGCCCTTTTCGTGACGATCGTCCTGGGGGTGGTCATCGTCGGCTTCTGGGCGCTGATGTTCGTGCTGGCGCAGCTCCGGGGCTGAAAGCATGGACGAGCGCCAACACCAGGTCATCGCGCGCTGGGAACGACGCTGGCTCGTCACGGGCATCGTCATGCTGGTGGTCTTCGTCGTGCTGATCGCCTACTCCCTGATCACGCAGGGCGGCCACATCGTGCACGGCGGTGGCAAGTTGCCACCCAGCGCCGTCCAGAACGTGCCGTTGTTCGCCACGCCGGGCGTGCGCGAGCTCTCCAACGGGGAATACCAGGTCGGGGTGGTGGCGCGCGCCTTCGCTTTCAACCCCGCGGACATCGTGCTGCCGGTCGGGGCCAAGACGCGCTTCTACCTCACCAGCGTGGACGTCCTCCACGGTTACCTGATCCACGGTACCGCCGTGAACATCGAGCTGATCCCCGGTCAGCTCGCCTACTTCGACTTCACCTTCGCCCATCCAGGGACCTTCCACGTGGTGTGCGACGAGTACTGTGGCATCAACCACCAGAACATGGTGGGCACCATCACCGTGCTGCCCGTGGCGGAATACCGTCAGCGCCAGGCGGCAGGCAACCTGCCGGGCCACGTTGCCCCAGCCGCGCCGGCTGGGAGCGCCGAAGCCGCGGCCCAGGCCGCGGCCCCGGTCGACGGTCAGCAGGTCTTCGACGCCAATTGTGCGGCCTGCCATCAGCAGAACGGCCAGGGCCATCCCGGTGCGTTCCCGCCCCTGGCGGGGCACGCCCCCAGCCTGTACCAGGCCGATCGCAGCTACCCCGTCGACGCGCTCCTCTACGGCCTGCAGGGGCCGATCACGGTGGACGGCAAGGACTACAACAACGCCATGCCCGGCTGGTCGCAGCTCTCCGACGCGCAACTGGCCGCCGTGGCGGATTACATGATGCGCGCCTGGGGCAACGACGCCGCTCTCGGCGCGGACTACCAGCCCTACGTCGCCAAGGACTTCGCGGACGCGCGCGCCACCTCCATGAGCGCCGCCGACGTCCACGCGCTGCGCGCCAAGCTGGGGTTGCCGTGAGCCGCGCCGCGAGAACCACCCTGCGCAGGTCCGAAGGGAGCCCGGCATGGCGGTAGGCACCATCTCCACGTCGACGACGTCCGCCGTGCGCTGGCGGCCCGAGAAGCGAGTGACGGCCGCGTTCCTGATCACCGGCCTGATCGCGCTGCTGGTGGGGGCGCTGCTCGGCCCCTTCCAGGCCATGAACTACGGCGACGTCAACCTGTACCGCTACCTGCCGTTCCTCAAGTCGTACTACCAGGGCCTCACGCTGCACGGCGTGCTGAACGTACTGGTGTTCACGACCTTCTTCAACTGCGGCGTACTGGTCTACTTCCCCGCGCGCGAGCTCGATATGCGCCCCTCGATGGGCTGGCTGTGGGGCTCGTACGTGGTGATGATGGCGGGCCTTGCGCTGGCTGCCGTTGCCATCGTGTCGAACAACGCGACCGTGCTCTACACCTTCTACCCGCCGCTGCAGGGGAGCTGGGGCTTCTACACCGGGCTGGCGCTGGTGGTGGTGGGTAGCCTCATGGTCGCCTTCGAGGTGGTGCGCCTGCGCGCCCGTTGGCGGCGCGCGCATCCGGGCAAGGTCACGCCGATCGTGACCTACATGTCCGTCGCCACCATGTTGATGTGGGCGCTGGCATCGCTCGGCATCGTGGTCGAGGTGGTGGTGTTCCTGATCCCCTGGTCGGCCGGCTGGATCACGGGCGTCGACCCCCAGATCGCGCGCACGCTGTTCTGGTTCACCGGCCACCCCATCGTGTACTTCTGGTTGCTCCCGGCCTACATCTCCTGGTACGCCTTCATCCCCCGGCAGGTCGGCGGCGAGCTCGTGTCCGACACGCTGGCGCGCCTGGCGTTCCTCATGTTCATGCTCTTCAGCACGCCGGTCGGGTTCCACCATCAGTTCACCGACCCCGGTATCTCCGGCGGTTGGAAGCTGGTGCAGAACATCCTCACGTTCTTCGTGGTGGTCCCCAGCCTGCTCACCGCCTTCACGGTGACGGCGTCGATGGAGATCGGGGCGCGTCGCAAGGGAGGGCGGGGGATGCTGGGCTGGATCCGCAAGCTCCCCTGGCACGACGGCAGCTTCGTGGCGCAGATCCTGGCTATGATCTCCTTCGTCTTCGGGGGCGCCGGCGGGATCGTGCTGGCGAGCTTCAACCTCAACGTGTTGGTCCACAACACCGCCTTCATCCCTGGCCACTTCCACATCACCGTCGGCACGGCGGTCACCCTCACGTTCTTCGGCATGACCTTCTGGCTCATACCTCACCTCACCGGCCGCAAGCTGTTCTCGCCGCGCCTGGCGTTGTGGTCGGCCTGGACCTGGTTCGTCGGGATGATGCTGTTCGCCGTCGGCATGCACTGGGAGGGGCTGCTCGGCGTGCCCCGCCGCGCCTGGATCTCCAACATGAGCCCGGCGCTCCAGGGCATGTACAGCGACGCCCGCGTGCCGGAGGTGATCACGGCCGTCAGCGGGGTAATCCTGCTGCTGGCGGTCATCTTCTACTTCACCGTGCTCTTCGGCACCCTCTTCTCCGCGAAGCGCGTCGAGGAGGACAGCGTCGCCATCCCCTTCCCGGAGCGGGCGATGGCCCACGACGACCGCATGGTCCACGCGCTCGACCGGTTCGGCCTCTGGTTCCTGCTCGCCGCCGCCATCGTGGCGGTCGCGTACCTGCCCACGCTGATCCACATGTTCACGGTGCAGCTCGGTCTCCCCGGCGTGCGTCTGTGGTGAGGGTGCACGCGTCGGCCTGAACTCCGAGAACGCCGTCCGGTATCCCGGCCCGGTCTACGCAAGGACGTGTGCCGGCTACGAACGCCGGTTCGGCGGCATCATGGTGGATGTGGGACGCGCCCCGACGCCCTCGGCGCGGGACACGGACCCCGGAGAGGGGGAGCCATGGCTCTCCTCGAAGGCAAGGTAGGACTGGTCACGGGCGCGGCGTCCGGCATCGGCCGCGCGGTCGCCGAGACGTACGCGCGGGAGGGCGCCAGCGTGCTGGTGTCCGATGTGGACGAAGCCGGAGGTGCGGAGACGGTGGACCTCATCCGCTCGGCGGGGGGCGACGCGGTCTTCGAGGTCGCCGACGTCTCCGATCCGGCGGCGGGGGAACGGCTCGTCGCTCGTGCGGTCGAGCACTACGGCGCGCTCCACATCGCCTGCAACAACGCCGGCATCGGCGGCGCGCAGGCGCCGACGGCGGAGTACCCGGTCGAGGACTGGCGAAGGATCCTCGAGATCAACCTCTCGGGCGCGTTCTACGGCATGCGCACGCAGATCCCCGCCATGCTCGAGGCGGGGGGCGGTGCGATCGTCAACATGGCTTCGATCCTGGGGCAGGTCGGGTTCGCGAACTCATCGGGCTACGTCGCGGCCAAGCACGGCCTGGTGGGGCTGACCAAGAACGCCGCCATGGAGTACGCCGCACAAGGCGTGCGGGTCAATGCGGTCGGTCCCGGATTCATCGACACTCCGCTGCTGGCTCCCCTCAAGGCGGAACCGGCGGTGTACGACCTGCTGGTGTCGCTCCACCCGATCGGCCGTCTCGGCACGTCGCAGGAGGTCGCCGATCTGGTGGTGTTCCTGTCGAGCGACAAGGCGTCGTTCATCACCGGCGCCTACATGCCGGTGGACGGTGGCTACCTGACGCGTTGACGGGACGCCCCCTGAAGGCGGACGACGTCGGGCCCGGGTCGACTTCATCCCGGGCCCGACGTATGTCACGCAGAGGGGCTCAGCCCTGATCGCGCAGCGTGCGCCGCAGGATCTTGCCGGTGGCGTTCATGGGGAGATCGCCGCGGAACTCGACGATGCGCGGGTACTTGTATGCGGCCATCTCATCCTTGCTCCAGGCGATGAGCTCTTCGGCGGAGACGCTCTGCCCGTCGGCGAGCACCACGAAGGCCTTGATCTCCTCGCCGTGCTCGTCATGGGGGACGCCCACAACAGCCGCCAGCGAGACGGCGGGGTGCGTCATCAGGACCTCTTCCACCTCCCGCGGGTAGACGTTGAAGCCGCCGCGCAGGATCATGTCCTTCAGTCTGTCCACGACGCTGAAGTAGCCGTCGGCATCGACCACGCCGATGTCGCCCGAGTGGAACCAGCCGCCGCGCATCGCCTCGGCGGTGGCGTCGGGGCGCTTGTAGTAGCCCTTCATGACGTTGTGGCCGCGGATGACGATCTCCCCCGCCTCGCCGACCGGGACGTCCTGGTCGTTCTCGTCCACCACGCGCATCTCGCAGCCGAAGATGGGTTGCCCGATGGTGCCGGGGCGGCGCTCGCGGTCGGCGTGGTTGAAGCTCGCCACCGGGCTCGTCTCCGACAGGCCGTAGCCCTCCATGATGCCGATGCCGTAGACCTCCTCGAAGCGCCGCAGGATCTCCACGGGCAGGGCCGCGCCACCGCTCAGCGCGAAGCCGAGGTGGCCGCGCAGGCGCTCCTTCTGGGCGTCATCGAGCGACGCAGCGGCGTTCAGCAGGGCCCAGTACATGGTGGGAACGCCTGCGAAGACGGTGATGCGGTGCTCGAGCATGATCTTCAGCGCCTGGCCGGGGTCGAAGCGCGGCAACATGCTGACGCTGCCGCCACCGTAGAACATGCTGTTCATGCCGACGGTCTGGCCGAAGGAGTGGAAGAGCGGCAGCGCCATCAGGAAGGCGTGCTGCTCCGGGGGCATGGTGGAGTTGCGGACCAGCCCGTTGCTATGGATGGCGTTCATCACCATGTTGAGCTGGCTGAGCTCCGCGCCCTTGGGCTGCCCGGTAGTCCCGGAGGTGTAGAGGATGACCGCGGTGTCGAGCGCGCCGCCCGGGTGGATGTCGGTGAGCGGCTCCTGGCCGGTGAGGATGTCGCCGAGGGTGGTTGCGCCGTCGACGGGGGCGGGTGCCTTGGGGTCGGAGGTCATCACCACCAGGTGTCGGCAAGCGGGGCTGTCCTCGAACGCCTGCGCCCCCTCGCGGGCCATGGGCAACTCGGGGGTGCCCTCGAACACGAAGTAGGCGGCCGCGTCGCTGTCGCGCAGGTGGTAGGCGATCTCGCGCGCCTTCAGCAGCACGTTGAGCGGCACCACCACGCACCCGGCCTTGAGGATGCCGTAGTACACGACCGGAAAGAACGGCAGGTTGGGGCAGGAGAGCGCCACCTTCTCGCCGGGCTCGACGCCGTTGGCGCGCAGGTAGCCGGCCACCCGGTCGCTCATGGCGTCCAGGGTGCCGTAATCGAGCGTGGTGTCGCCCATCCTCACCGCCACCCGTTCGGGGTAGTGGAGGGCGTGTTCGCGGACGAAGCGGCCGAGGTTCAGCATGCTCTTCCCTTCCGGAGGCCGAGTTGTGGTTGCCGCTCACGATAGCAGAGGGTGTGCCCCTGCCCCGGCCTGCCCCGCGCAGAGGAAGGACACGCGTCGCCGGCGCGCGCCGCGTGGCCTCACCAGGTGGCGAGCAGCAGCAGCGCGGCGGCGCGTTCGAGCTTGTTGACGGGGTTGGGCGTGAGCTTCACGAGGCCATCGACGGCCTCGGCGATCTGCTCGAGGTCGGCGCGGGTGGTCGCTCCACGCGCCTCGATCTCGACCTCGTCGAAGAAAGCGCTGCGCTCGGCGCCAGGTGCACGGGCGGCGACGGCATCGAAGCCGAGCTCCGCGACCACCTCGCCGTCGCGAAGTACGCGGAACAGCGTGCGCGTGGTGTCGAGCTCGATGCGGGGCTCCAGCTCGCCTACCTCGACGTGTCCGGAGAGCCGCTGCACGAGGGTCTCGGGCCAGTCGGCGTCGGCGTCGGAGTCCGCCATGGGGAACTCCCATTCGTCGCGCTCGTGGAGCCCTTCGTCGACCGAACCGGCCGCCTTGAGCCCCGCCCAGGTCTTCCCGTCCAGGCGCCGCCGGCGCAGGGCCAGCCCGGCGCGCCGCAGGCTGGCGGCGTCGTCGTCGTAGTAGCGATCGCGCAGCTCCTGTACGGGCGCCTTCTCCACCTCGAAGGGTATCGCCGCCAGCGCCGCGCGCACCTCGCTGAGCGAGGGGACGTAGGCGTCCAGCACCGAGAACTTGAGCTCGCGCTCGAGGGGCATGTCCGAGTCTACTTCGGGGCGCGCCGTCGCCTCCCACCCGCCCGCCTGGGCAAGGCTCGCACGGTGCCTGGGAAGAGCCGGAATCTACCGTGTGCGACGTGTTGTCGCAAGGGGCGCGTGGCCCTTCGGGCGGGTACCGACCGGTGGTATACTCGCCGGACCTAGGCAGCCGTGCCTGGCTTCATGGACCTCGTGCCCGTGTCACCGCGCGCATTTGCACGAAAGGAAGCCGATTCCGATGCCCAACATCCGCAACGTGGCCGTTCTCTCGCACAGCGGGGCGGGGAAGACGTCGCTCGTCGAGGCGATGCTCTACCGTGCCGGCGCGATCCCGAACCTCGGCAGGGTCGAAGACGGGAGTACGGTCTCCGACCATACTCCCGAGGAGAAGCGCCGCAAGATCTCCATCTACACCTCGATCCATCCCTACACCTGGAAGGGCGAGGCGTTCAACGTCCTGGACACCCCGGGTTACGCCGATTTCGCCGGCGAGATCCGCGGCGCGCAGGCGGCGGCCGACGCAGCGCTGGTCTTGGTGTCGGCGGTGTCGGGTGTGGCGGTCGGGACCGAGCGGGTCTGGTCCTCGAGCGTGGAGCGTGAGCTCTCGAGCCTGTTCGTGATCAACAAGATGGACCGCGAGAACGCCGACTTCTTCCGCACCATGGCGGACATCGAGGCCAGCCTCCAGGGCAACATCGCCGCCATCCAGATCCCCATCGGCCAGGCCGAGGATTTCCGCGGCATCGTCGACCTTCTCACCATGAAGGCCTACGTCTGGCCCGAGGGAGAGCCGCAGGAGGTCCCTGTCCCCGACGAGGTGGCCGGCGTGGCAACGGAGTACCGCGACCGGCTCATCGAGGCCATCGTCGAGACCGACGACGAGCTGATGATGCAGTACCTCGAGGACGCGGACCTGGACGCCGACGCACTCATGCGCGCCTTCGACAAGGCCGTGCGCTCCGGCGAGCTCACGCCGGTGCTGCTCACCTCCGCCACCCGCGTCATGGGCGTCAGCCTGTTGATGGATTTCATGGTCCACGGCGTGCGGCACGTGAAGGACCATCGGCCGCTGGCCGTCGAGAAGGGCGAGCCGCCCGAGCTGGGCGAAGGGCATCCCTTCGGAGCCCGCGTGTTCAAGACGGTGGTCGACCCCTACCTCGGCAAGGTCTCGCTGATGCGGGTGCTGTCCGGCAGCGTCAAGGCGGGTAGCAACGTGCACGACCCCAACCGCGAGGCGGACGTCCGCGTGTCGCACCTGTACGTGCCCAACGGCAAGGACCTCTCCGAGGTCAAGGAGCTGAACGCCGGCATGATCGGCGCCATCACCAAGGTCGAAGAGGTCAAGACCGGCGACACGCTGTGCGATCCCGCGCATGTCTTCCAGCTCGCGCCCATCCGCTTCCCCTCTCCCGTCATGGCGCTGGCGCTGACGCCCAAGTCGCGCGGCGACGAGGACAAGATGTCCGACGGGCTCCACAAGCTCCTCGACGCCGGCCCCACCCTGATGCTCGAGCGCAATGCCGACACCCACGAGACGGTGTTGTGGGGCATGGGCCACGTGCACCTCGAGATCGCCGTCAACGCCCTCAAGGACCGCTTCGGGGTCGAGGTGGACACCCGCCCGCCGTCCGTCGCCTACCGGGAGACCATCGGCGGCAACGGCGACGCCCGCTACCGCCACAAGAAGCAGACCGGCGGTGCCGGGCAGTTCGCCGAGGTGGCGCTTCGGGTCGCGCCCCTGACGCGCGGCGAAGGCTTCCAGTTCACGTGGAAGGTGGTGGGCGGCTCCATCCCCACGCAGTTCCAGCCGAGCTGCGAGAAGGGCGTCAAGAGCGCCCTGGAGGCGGGCGTGCTGGGCGGGTTCCCGGTGCAGGACGTGCAGGTCGAGGTCTACGACGGCAAGGATCACCCCGTCGACTCCAAGGACATCGCCTTCCAGATCGCGGCGGCGCATGCGTTCAAGGAGGCCATGCAACAGGCCAAGCCGGTGCTGCTCGAGCCCGTGGCGCTCCTCAAGGTCCGCGTCCCAGACCGCTACACCGGTGACGTCATCTCGGACCTCAACACCCGCCGTGGCCGCATCCTGGGCATGGACACCGAGGGTTCGGTGAGCGTGGTCAGCGCGCACGTTCCGATGGCAGAGATCCTGAGCTACTCCCCCGACCTGCGCTCGATGACGGGCGGCCGGGGCGTGTTCTCGCTCAAGTTCGAGCGCTACGACGTGGTGCCGAGTCAGGTCGCCGACCGGGTGCTGGCCGACCGCCAGCAGGAGAAGGCGGCGTCGTAGGCGCAGCGTCTCGCCTCGGTACGGCCTCCGTCCGCTTCCGCGCGCGCAGTCGCGTGCGCTGTGCCGATCGGGACGGCGTCAGCGCTTCTGCGGCGAGAGCAGCGGCGCCAGGTTCATGCCGCTGAGGTAGGCCAGGAACGACGGCAGGATCGGCAGCACGCAGGGGGAGAGGAAGGACAGGGCGCCGGCCCCGAAGGCCAGCGCCAGCGTGGGCGCGGCCATGGTGCCGAACAGGGCGCTCTCGGCGCTCCCCATGTTGGCCAGGTAGGGGGACAGCGCGTTGAGCGCGCCGGTCAGCAGCAGCACGCCCACGGCGATGAGCAACACCGCCCCGACCTTCTCGAGCACGCCCGAGTAGCGCCGCAGTGCCCGCGTCAGCGGCAGGAGCTGGGACAGGGCCAGGAACGGCAGCGAGAAGCCGAGCGAGTAGGCCAGCAACAGGAGCCCTCCCTGCGCCCCGCCGCCGCTGGTGGCCGCGATGCCCAGGATGCCGGCCAGGATGGGACCGATGCAGGGCGTCCAGCCCGCGGCGAAGGCGACGCCCACCACCGCCGAGCCCAGGTAGCCGCTCGGCTTGCGCATGAGGTGCACGCGCAGCTCCTGCTTGAACACCGGCAGCGGCACCACGTCCAGCATGATGACGCCCATCACCACCAGCAGTACCCCGGAGACGACGCGCAGGGCGCTGCCGTAGGCGAACAGGAGCTGGCTCAGCAGCCCGGCGCTGAAGCCCAGCGCCACGAACACCGCCGAAAGGCCGGCGACGAAGGCCAAGGTGTGGAGGGCCAGGTGGACCCGCAGCGGGAGCCCGGTCTCGGCGCTCGCCTCCGTCCTCATGGTGGTGCCTTCATGGCGCTGCCGTCATAGCGACGCTAGCTGACTGCGCACGTCTTGCGCGAGCTCGCGACCCAGCTCGTCGGCCTCCTTGGCCTCCCCGCTGACGCTGGCCTGCAGGGTCGTCTCGCCACGCAGCACGGCGCCGAACAGCGTCAGCTCGCCGTCGTCGGTGACGTTCGCCAGCGCGCCGACCACGCACTCGCGGCAGGCCTCGTCGCTCTCGGGCGGGCCCTGCCGCAGGGAGAAAGCGAAGGAGCGCTCGGCACGCACGCGGTCGAAGCTGGGGCGGTGCTGCAGCGAGTAGGCCACCTCGAACGCGAGGTCATCGTCGGCGCGCACCAGCAGCCCCAGGGCGCCCTGACCGGGCGCCGGGGCGAAGGTCTCGGGATCGAGCACGTTGTCGAGCCGATTGCGATGGTCCAGCACGATGAGAGTGGCGGCGGGGACCAGCAGCCCGTCCAGTTCGCCGGAGGTCAGCAGCTTGAGGTCCCCTTCGATGGAGCCGGATACCTCGACGGCCTCGACGCCTCGATGCTGGCCGGCCAGGTAGGCGGCGTCCCGTGGCGTCAACACCCCCACGCGGGCACCCTGGGGCAGGTCGGACAGCGCGCGCGTGCCCTTGGTGACCAGCGCAGTACGCGGCTCCAGCCGGCGTGACACGGCCGCCAGCGTGACCTCCTCGGGCAGCGCCAGGGGGAGCGTCTCGAGCGGGGCCACCGCCACGCCGATCTCCCCGTTCACCAAGGCCTTCAGGAGGGGATCGTCACCGTCGGCCGGCTTCGCGGCAGCGTTCTTGATGGTGCGGAGGGCGAAGTTCACGTCCGGCCACTCGTCCGTCAGTTGCTCGAGCACTTCCCGAGCCTGGCGCAGCGCGAGTGCGCCGTCGCGGTTGCCCAGCACGATTCTTGCCATGGCCATGTTGTATCACATTCGGCTGCGCCTGCGGATGCGAGAAAGCACTTGTGGAAGGGCATCGGTGGCGAGCGGGAAGGGCGGCGGACGCCAACGTGCGGGCGCCGCCCGCGGCCGTACCAGCGCCGCCGCCGAGGGCCCGTGCGGATGCTCAGGCGATGGCCAGCGCGGCGTCCTTCAGCTCCGCGACGCGGTCGGTGCGCTCCCAAGGGAAGGCGTCGCGGCCGAAGTGGCCGTAGGCGCTGGTGGCGGTGTAGATCGGCCGGCGCAGGTCGAGCTGGGCGATGATCGAGGCGGGGCGGGCGTCGAAGACCTTGGCGATGAGGTCGCTGAGGTGGTCGTCGCCCAGCTCGGACGTGCCGAAGGAATCGACGTACATGCCGACCGGGTGGGCCACGCCGATGGCGTAGGCGAGCTGCACCTGGCAGCGTTCGGCCAGGCCCGCGGCGACCACGTTCTTGGCGATGTAGCGCGCGTAGTAGCTGGCCGAGCGGTCGACCTTGGTGGGGTCCTTGCCGCTGAAGGCGCCGCCGCCGTGCGGCACCGCTCCGCCGTAGGTATCGACGATGATCTTGCGCCCCGTCAGGCCGGCGTCGGCCTGCGGACCGCCGCGCACGAAGCGACCGGTGGGGTTCACCAGGTAGCGGGTGCGCTCGTCGAGCAGGCCGTCGGGCATCACCGGGCGGACGACGTGCTCCTTGACCTCCTCGCGGAGCTGCTCCAGCGTGACGTCGGGGTCGTGCTGCGCGGACACGACCACGGTGCGCACGTGCGTGGCCTGCTCGCCCTCGTAGCCGAGCGTCACCTGCGCCTTGCCGTCGGGGCGGAGGTAGGGCAGGGTGCCGTCCTTGCGGACCGTGGCCAAGCGCCGGGTGAGGGCGTGCGCCAGCATGATCGGCAGCGGCATCAGCTCGGGGGTCTCGCGCGTGGCGTAGCCGAACATCAGGCCCTGGTCGCCGGCGCCGACAAGGTCGAAGTCGTCGCCGCTTCCCGCCTCCTGGGCGCGATCGACGCCCATGGCGATGTCGGGGGATTGCTCGTTGACCGCGATCAGCACCGCGCTGTGGTCGGCGTCGATGCCGTAGGCGGCGTCGGTGTAGCCGACCTCGCGCACCGCCTTGCGGACGATCGCCTGGAAGTCGACGTAGCCGTGGCAGGTGATCTCGCCGGCGATGAGGGCCAGGCCGGTGGTGAGGATGGTCTCGGCCGCCACCCGGGCGTAGGGATCCTCGGCGAGGATGGCGTCCAGGACGCTGTCACTGATGCGGTCCGCGAGCTTGTCGGGGTGTCCCTCGTTCACCGATTCGGCGGAGATGAGTCTGCGCACGCCTGTGTCCTCCAGGGAGAGCCGTGGGGCTCGAGCGCGCCCGGCCCTCTGCCTCGGGGTGCGGCCGCGCTTCGTTCGATTCGCCATGCTAGCAGGGCGCGGCGCCGGTCAGGGTGCCGTGGGATGGGGTCGGTGTGCGGCGCGATGGACAGGGGCCGGGTTGGGCTGTTCCGGGTTGGGGTGTTCCGGGTTGGGGTGTTCCTGGTTGGGGTGTTCCTGGTTGGGTTGTTCCTGGTTGCGTTGTTCCGGGTTGCGTGGGCCGGGCCGAGGGGTCCGGCGGAGCCGGCTCCGCGTTGGGCACGCGGGTCGCCGTTGCGGGAGGGAGCCGTGGCTATACTCGGGCATGCCGGATACCCACGTGGGGCACGCCATCCGCCGAGCGCGCCCAGGCGACGCCCAGGAGATCGTCCGGCTCATGCGCACGATCTACAGGGAGGGGCGCTACTTCGTCGGTAATGGCCCGCCGCTCGCCGAGTCGCTGGCCCGTCGCATCGCCGGTGACGACCCGTCGTACGCCCTGTACCTGGTGGCGGAGTGCGGGCAGGGTGATGTGCGCGAGGGCGACGGGCGCGAGGGTGATGTGCCCGATCGTGATGTGCGCGAGGGCGATGTGCGCGAGGTGGGGGCGTGGCTCGAGCTCCACCGCATGCAGCCGCGCCGCATGCAGCATGTCGCGGTGCTCACGGTGGCGGTGGCCCCCGCGTGGCGCCACAGGGGTCTGGGCCGGGGCCTGTTGCGGCGCAGCTACGCCTGGGCGGCCGAGGTCGGGGTGAGCAAGATCAGCCTCAACGTGCGCGCCGGGAACACTTCCGCCATCGCCCTCTATCGCTCCGAGGGGTTCCTGGAGGAGGGGCGTGAGCAGGGGCAGGTGCGCACGGACGACGGTGGGTTCGAGGACAACGTGATCATGGGACGCAGGTTGCCCTGACGGGGTGCGCCGTCATCGCTCGTGCATGGGAAGGCCGGGCGGGTTCTCCCGTCTCCCGGGTTCCCCTAGACTGGCCCCATGGCTGACCCCGATCCCGCCCTCGCAGCGGCGCACGGAGCGCAGGCTCCGGCCGCCCGCGTCGCGCTGTTCGTCGACACCCAGAACCTCTACTACGCTGCCCGCGACGGCTACGACGCTACCGTCGATTACGGTCGCCTGCTCGAGCTGGCGCTTCGCGGCCGCGACCTGGCATCGGCCACGGCCTACGTGGTGGAGCGAGAAGGGGACAGTACGGCCTTCGGGTTCGTCACCAAGCTCTCCGCGCTCGGGTACCGCGTGCGCCGCCGCAGCGTGCGCGTGCACCGCACCGACGAGGGCGGCGGCGTGGTGATGGAGGGGGACTGGGACATGGGGATCGCCGCGGACATGGTGCGCGCGCTGCCCTACGTCGACGTGCTGGTTCTCGGGTCCGGCGACGGCGATTTCGTGCCCATGCTGGAGCTGGCGCAGCAGCGCGGGGCCCGTGTGGAGGTGCTCGCGTTCCGCGAAGCGTCCGCCCAGAGCCTCATCGACCTCGCCGACCGCTTCAGTCACCTCGCTGACGAGGCCGAGGTGTTCGTGCGCAAGGGCTGAGCCGATCCGTGGCCTAACCGATCCGTGGCCTAACCGACCCGATCTGCGCAGGTGCTGGGCCGCACGGGCCAGGCCAACCCGGGCGCTGGTGTGGGCGCTGGTGTGCGCGCTGACGTGGGTGCTGACGTGGGCGTCGCCGCGGGCGTCGCGGACGCAGCGCTCTTCGTGTCGGGCGCGCTTGCAGCGGCCCCCCAACTGCCGTCCACGCTTTCCAGGTAATCGTAGGTCGCGCCGATCACGTCCAGCCACGCGCCGTAGACGGCGTTCTCGCGTGCGAGCAGGGCGCGGCAGGCGCTCGGCGAGGTGGCGGGCGTGGCGGCGGTGTCCCGCCAGGCGGCGAGCTCGGCTTCGAGCAGCGCGGACGCGTCGTCGACGGCAGTCCGGGCGCGTGCGACATCGGCCGCGAAGCTCGCGTCCAGCGCGTCGAGCGCGGCCCGGGCGCGCCTGACGCGCTCGACGGCGGAGCTCCGGGCCGAATCGGCGCCGCCGTCGAGCCGTAGCCGTGCACGGAGCTCGATGCTCCACTGATCGTCCGCCTGCGGGCCTAGCTGACCGTTGAGATCGGCGGCGGGCCGGCCGCGATCGAGCGACAGCGAGGTGCTCACCTGGTAACCGACGCTGCTCGACTCGTAGGTGGCGCTCAGCGTCACGTCGCGTAGCACGTCGAAGGGCACGCGGTCGCGCTCCGCAGTCGCGCGCTCCAGCTCCAGGCGCAGCCGCTCCCGCTGGGGCGCCGTCGCGGCCGGTGGCGGCAATGCGAAGCGCAGCGGCACGAACTGCGCGGCGCCCGCGAAACCGAGTCGGGCGGCCTGCGTTCGCAGCGCCTGCAGCGCGTGGCGGCGCCCGTCGACCAGGGCCTCGGTGCGGAGCAGGGAGGGGCTCGATCGGGTGGCGTTCGATCGGGTGGCGTTCGACGGGGCGGCCCGCGTGGTCGCATGGAGCCGTTCCCTCGCAAGGTCGAGTTCAGCCCGCTGCACCGCCACTTCCGCCCTCAGCGCCTTGGCTTGGAGCCTCAGCGCGGCCAGGACGTCGCTGCGCCGTGCGTGACGTAGCCGCTCGCGGGCCAGGAGCAGATCGGCGCGGTCGGCCAGGATCGCGGCGTTGTCGTAGCGCCATGCCAGGTCGAGCTCCAGGTCGGCGCGGGCCCCCAGCGCGGCGGGGTCCTCCACGTCGGCGCCGTAGCTCAGGGCGGGACGGGCCGTGAACGTGACGTCGGTGCCGGCACGGCTGACGCCGAGCGCGCGTTCGGCGTCAGCGACCGCTGCCGCCTGCCGAAGGGAGCGCTCGCTGTCGGGCGTCGACGTCAGAACGTCGGCGGGCGCGAACGCCAGCACGAACGGCGCGCACAAGAACGTGGCAAGGCAGACGGCCGCGTGCGGTCGACGGCGGGCACGCCGGCGGAGGGCGCCCCGGCGAACGGCACGCCAAGCGCCGGCACGCCAACCGGCTCCTGGCGGGGGCGTGCGGGTGGGAGCGCCGCCTGGGTGCTCGGTAGCGCTGACGAGATCCCCCATCTCCGTCCCCCTCTCCCCGGATGTTGAGCGGGCTATACCCTAGCGGAGGGCCGGTTGCATCGGGGTCACACGGGCGTTCTGCGCTAGCGATCGACGTCGTTCCCTACGGCTCTTCGGGTCCTCGCCCCAGCCGTTCCTGCAACAGCCGCCGCACCGCGTCGGGTCTGGCGGCGCCGCGGCTCTCCTTCATCACGCGCCCGAGCAGGGCGTTGATCGCCTTGGGGTTCTCCCGTGCGCTCTCGACCACGGCGGGGTTGGCCTCCATGATGCGCTCCACCAACGCGGCGAGTGCCCCCTCGTCGGTGATCTGCTTGAGCCCCCTGCGCTCGACGACGGTGTCGGGCTCCTCGCCGTCGATCACGTCGGGCAGGATCTCCTTGGCGATCTTGCCGGAGATGGCGCCCTCGTCGATGAGGCGGACCATCGCGGCCAGCCCCTCTGGCTTCAGCGGCACCTCGGCCAACCCCACACCGCGCTCGTTCAACAGGCCCGCCACGTCCCCGATCAGCCAGTTGGCGATGCGTTGAGCGGCCCCGTCGGGCGCGCGCTCGTAGGCCGCCGTCGCAGCGTCGAAGAACGCGGAGGTCGGGACGTCGAAGGCGATGAGCTCCGCGTCCTCGGCGCGCACCCCGAGGGCCAGGTAGCGTTCGCGCTTGGCCTGCGGCAGCTCGGGCATGGATGCGTGGATCTCCTCGAGCCATGCGCGGTCGAGCGTCAGCGGCGGCAGGTCGGGCTCGGCCATGTAGCGGTAGTCGGCCGACTCCTCCTTGCTCCTCAGAAGGTAGGTCTTCTGGCCGCCCTCGTTCCAGCCGCGCGTCTCCTGCGCCACGGTGCGCCCGTCGTCGAGCAGACGCTGCTGGCGCTTGATCTCGAACTCCAGCGCCGACGCCACGCTCTTGAAGGAGTTGAGGTTCTTGACCTCGACCTTGGTGCCGAAGCTGCCGTCGGCGTTGCGGAGCGACACGTTGACGTCGGCCCGCATCTTCCCCTGCTCGGGGCTGGCGTCGGACACCCCGAGGGCGCGGGCGACCGCCTGCACATGGGTGAGGAAGGCGCGTGCCTCCTCCGGGGTACGCAGGTCGGGCTCGCTCACCATCTCGATGAGCGGCGCGCCGGCGCGGTTGAGGTCGACCAGGCTGTGGTCGGCGTAAGCGGGGTGGACCAGTCGGCCGGCGTCCTCCTCGACGTGACAGCGGGTGATGCCGATGCGCCGCCCGTTCTCCAGCTCCACCCAACCGTGCTCGCCGACGGGACGGTCGAACTGGCTTATCTGGTAGTTCTTGGGCGCGTCCGGGTAGAAGTAGTGCTTGCGGTGGAACTGCGTGAGCTCGGGGACCCGGCATCGCAGTGCCAGGCTGAAGCGGACCGCCTTCAGAATGGCGTCCTCGTTCGTCACGGGCAGGCTTCCCGGCAGCCCGAGGCAGACCGGGCAGGTGTTGACGTTGGGCTCCAGCCCGAAGCTGTCGGCCGAGCAGCCGCAGAACATCTTGCTCTTCGTGCGGATGGCGAGGTGGATCTCCAGACCGATGACGGGCTCGGGCACGGGCGCAGTCTACCAGGGCCGGCGGAGGCGCCTCAGGTCGGAACACGCCGTGCCCTGCGGTAGAATGGCGCATGGTCGAGGTCGAGCTCGAGGACATCGCGGTATCCGGCGACGAGAACCAGTTTCTCGTGCTGCTCCGTCGCAAGGACGGCCACGATCTCCTCCCCATCCAGATCGATGCCATGCAGGCTATCTCCATCGCCAGCGGGAGGGGCAGCGAACGCTTCGAGCGTCCGCTCACCCACGACCTGATGGTCTCGGTGCTGGAGATGCTCGGTGCCGACGTCGCCCGTGTCGAGATCACGGATCTGGTCGAGGGAACGTACTACGCCATGCTGATCCTCGAGCGCTCGGGTGTGCGCTTCGAGGTGGACGCCCGGCCGAGCGATGCGCTGGCCCTGGCTGTGCGCGTCAAGGCCCCCGTCTTCATCGCCGAACACGTGCTCGACCAGGGTGCTTTGCAGGACGATGATTACGACGGCGAAGGTGGCGCCGAGGCCTGATTGGCCATGGATTAGCCCGCCAGCGAGGGACGGGCCCGAGGCGAACGCCTCGGGCCCGCATGCGTGTACGGCGACGCGACCCGTGCTCCGGGCGGCGGCGCGCGGTTTCGCGTGTTCGCTGTCGGTTGCTCGGTCTCAGGCGTCCGGGAGGGCCGTCCACGCCGCCCGCAAGGCGCCGTCGATCGCTTCCAGGCGCGGTCCCGCCCCCTGCGCCCGCTCCGGTCGGCCGCCTCCGCGCCCGTCCACCTCGGCCAGCGCTGCCTCGAGGACCGGTCGCAGATCCCAGGCGACGGTGGGCCCCCGGGCGAACGCCAGTCGCACGCGTTCGCCGGCTCGAGATGCCAGCAGCGCGACGACGCCATCGCGGCCTGCCAGCGCGTCGAGCGCGGGCTCGAGCATCGCGTCCTCGACCTCGGCGCGCACCACCCGGACCCCGCCGCGACGCTCGGCCCGTTCGACGAGGCGCTCCGCCAGCTCGTCGGCGCGCCGTGCATGCGCCGCGGCGAGCTCCGCGCGCGCGTCCGAGAGCTCCTGCTGGAGCCGCGCGACGCGCGACGGCAGCTCCGGGACCGGTGCGCTGAAGCGCTGCACCAGCTCCGCGGCCAGAGCGTGCTTGGCGCCGTAGTCCTCGACCGCCTCCCAGCCGGCCCGGAAGATGACGCGTCGGAGCCCGCCGCGAACCCGCTCGGACCCCAGCACCTTGATGGGCAGGGTCTCGGCCGTGCTCGCCAGGTGCGTGCCACCGCAGGCGGCGATCTCCACATCGCCCATCGCCACCAGCCGGATGCGGCCGCGCACCTTGGGAGGGCGCCGCAAGGCGTAGCCGTCGAGATCACTCTCGTCGACCTCGAAGCTCACGATCGGCAGGGCGGCGAAGGCGAAGGTGTTGGCGAGGCCCTCGGCGCTATGGAGATCGTCGTCGGCAGGGTTGCCGGCCAGGTCGAGCGTGCACTCGGGCCCGCGGAGGCTCACGCTGCGCGTCTCGAAGGCGCGAGCGACGCGCACGAAGGCCTGCGAGAGCAGGTGCTGCGCGCTGTGACGCTGCATGTGACGATAGCGGCGCTCCCAGTCGAGCACGCCCTCGACCTCCTCGCCCGGTTCCAGCGCGGGAGCCTCGAGGCGGTGCCAGACCGTGCCGCCGCGCACCGTCACGTCGACGACGGCAACGCCGCCCAGGCGCCCGGTGTCGTGGAGCTGGCCGCCGGAGGTGGGGTAGAAGGCACTGGCGTCGAGGGCGACCCAGAAGCCGTCGTCACGGCTCTCCACCTCGCGCACGCGGTTGTGGAAGCGGCGCAGGTAGCTGTCTCGCTGCTCGAGGCGCATTCGGGAAGTGTACCCCGAGCCCGCCGGCCTCCCGACGCCTGCCCGCGCCCGAACCGTCGGGTGCGATACGGTCACGGATCACCGCCCACGCCTATGTTTGCACCATGCCGCGCGGCGGCGGCCCCCGAAGGGGAGGCGCCCGCGCCCCGGAAGGAACCGGACATGGAATCGTCCCCCGAACCGAACCCCGTCACGGCACCGAAGCGCGCGCCGTCTGCGCCTACAATGGGGGCAACGCTCGAGCCTGCCGCGTCCGGATGGGTCGCCGCCGAACCCGCCGCCGAACCGCCGCCGGACGGGCCGATTTCGAGCCGGTCGCAGCCACGGAGGTCCACGTGCGGAGCTCGCCCCACCTCATCCATCCCGCCGAGCCCGAGTTCGACGAGGTCGGCGACACCCAGCTCGACCATCTCGTCGCCGAGTTGCTCACCGCGCTCGGGGAAGATGTCACGCGCGAGGGGATGCTGCGCACCCCGCAACGCGTCGAGCGCTCGCTGCGCTTCCTCATGAGCGGCTACGACGTGTCGGTCGATCAGATCATCAACGAAGCGTTGTTCACGGCCGAGGCATCCGACATGGTGGTCGTGAAGGACATCGAGTTCTACTCGCTGTGCGAGCACCACATGCTGCCTTTCTTCGGCAAGGCGCACATCGCCTACATCCCGGGCAAGAAGATCCTCGGTCTGAGCAAGTTCGCGCGCGTGGTCGACGTCTTCGCGCGGCGCATGCAGGTCCAGGAGCGGATGACCTCCCAGATCGCCGACGCCCTGGTGGAGGTGCTCGAGCCCGCGGGCCTGGCTGTCGTCACCGAGGCCAGCCACCTCTGCATGATGATGCGCGGGGTCGAGAAGCAGGGGTCCACCACCCGCACCGCGAGCATGCGCGGTGTGTTCAAGACCGACGCGCGTACGCGCCAGGAGTTCCTCGACGCCATCGCCTGACGGGCGTTGCTGTGAGAGGCCCTGCCGTGAGGGAACCTGCCGTGGAAGTCCCCCGCACGACGTTCGTGCGGGGGACCGCTCTTTCGTGCCGAAGGTCGCGCCTCAGAGCACGTGGGTCTCGAGCCAGGCGGCCACGCCGCCGTCCTCTGGGGAACCGATGTGCTCCGCGGCGGCCGCCACCAGATCGGGATGGGCGTCGCCCACTGCCACGCCATGGCCCGCCCAGGTCACCATCGTGAAGTCGTTCATGCCGTCGCCGAAGGCGACCACCTCGCTCCGCGGGATGCCCGCGAGCTCGGCGATGAGGGCGAGCGCCGATCCCTTGTCCGCATGGGCGGGGAGCACCTCCAGGAAACCGTCGCCCCACAGGTAGCGCAGCATGTCGGGGTGGCGCGTCGCCACCTCACGGTCGACCTCGCCGCTGCGCTCCTGCGAGTAGAACACCAGCTTGTCCGCGTCGAGGGCCATGCCGGGGCGGAAGCGGTCGACGCGCCGGCTGCGGGTGTGGGCCCAGCCCCAGCGGTCGTCGTCCGGGTCGCGCACCCATAGGACGTCGTCGACGATGCAGCTGAACTCGACCTCGCCGTCGGTGAGGTAGCCGCCCAGGAGCCCGTCGACGTGCTGCGCGGCGATGCGCCGCCGCCGCAGCTCGTGGCCGCCCTCGCCCATCACGTGGCCGCCGTGGTTGACGCTGTAGGGCCCGGCGATGCCGAGCTGGTCGAGGTAGGGCTTGGCCGCGGCGAGGGGGCGGCCGGTCAGCACCGTGACCAGGTGGCCGCGCTCGCGGCAGCCGCGGATCGCCTGCTCGATCGCGTCGGGCAGGACGAAGTCGTCGGTGACAAGGGTCTTGTCGAGATCGAAGGCCAGCAGCACGAGGTGAGCTTACCCCACGCCCCGGAGCGCCAGCGTCGCCGGCTCACCGGGCGGCGGCGCGGGCCGCGTGGTCGCTAGCAGCGCCGGATCCCCGGGTCCCTCACCGGGCTGCGGGCGGCTGCCAGAGCGAGGCGTCCAAGCCGAAGCTCTGCAGCGTCCCGTCGGCCTCGCCGGCGTAGAGCACGAGCCTGGCGCCGCGCCAGCGGGCCGCCAGGTTGCTCCGGAGCGGGGAGTCGAGCGAGAGCATGCGCTCGGTCGCGCACCCGCCAGCGGTGCAGGCGACCACCTGCACGTTTCGGAGGTCGAGACTGGGCAGGGCCAGCACGTCGACGGCGGTGCCGCCGGCATCCGCGGGCGGAGGGAGGAGCAGCCCCAGGTCCAGGTTGCGCGAGCCGAGCTGGTGGTTGGTGACGCCCAGCGCGTAGCGGGACACCTCCAGGCGGGCCCCCGCGATGCGGAAGCGTTCCAGCGGTCCGCCGAGGTGGGGCGTGCGCACGGCGTAGGCGTTCTCGCCCGAGGCGGCGAAGAGATTCGACCAGCGGTCGGGAGTGCCGATGGGCGGGGCGCTGGCCACCGCGGTGAGCGCCCCGCCCCGGAGCGCGATCGCCGTGACGCCCGCGCCCGCGTCGGGCGTGGAGCGCGTGATGAGCATGCCGTAGGGCCCGGCGGCCGGGAACGGTTGGATCCGTCGCTGCTCGATGACGGCGGGCGCGGCCACCTGGTAGGTCGCAACCGGGGAGAGGTCGTCCTGACGCAGCAGCGTCACCGCGCCGGCCTCGATCTCATCGCCGAGGATGCCGTGGCGGTAGCGCTGGGTGGGTTGCGACAGGACCGCCACACCGTCCTCCAGCGGGACCGGGTCACCGTCGGGGAGCGCGTCGAGCGACTGGCGGGCGATCGTCTTCAGTTCGGGGGAGAGCAGAAGCATGCTACGTGCGTCGGAGCTGACGGCTACCACGCGCCCGTCAGGAAGACACGCCGGCCGGCTGTGGGGACTGACCGCGGGCCCCACGTGCGAGCCCGGCCCGGTGAGCGTTCGGAGCCGCCCGTTCCCGTCGACGGCCAGGAGCTGGCCGCCGCAGAGCCGCAGGCTGTCGCCGCGCGCGGAGCCGGCCAACACCCTGACGGTGCCGTCCGCGAGATGCAACTGGACCTGGCCGTCGCTCTGCAGCGTGGCCGCCCCGTCGGGCGTCGGCGTCACCCAGATGGTGGCGGCGACGGGGGCCGCGGCGCGAGCGGGCGCGAACGCCAGGGTGGCCGCGGCGAGAACGGGCAACGCGCGCGCCAGCAGGGCTCGGGCGGGACTCCGCAGGGCGGCCGGCGACGGCCGCTCGCAGGGCTTCGTGGAGGGGGGCGAGCAACGGGCCACGCGCATCGTCCTGACGGTATCAGGCGGCGGTGACCGCGACGGCCTCGCGGCGTACCCGGGTTGCGGGGGAAGCGGCCTTGTGGGATTCCAGTGTCGGGGGCGGGAGGAATCGCGGGCGGAATCGGTTGCGACCGGTGATACAATCCCGTGAACATGGTTGTGAGCGTCCGCTCGGCCCCAGGAGGTTATTCATGTATCGAGGAAGAGAGGGTCAGTGGGCCTTCGTGCTCCACCGGATCACCGGTGTAGCCCTGGCGCTGTACCTGCTTCTGCACGTCTTCGATGTCGGCTTGGTGATGTACGGGCCCAAGGGTCCGTTCAACGTGTTCCTGGCGTTCTATCACCAGTGGCCGTTCCGCATCGGCCTCGTCCTGGTGATGGCGGCCGTCGTCTACCACGGTCTCAACGGGTTGCGCATCATCCTGATGGACTTCACCTCGTGGGGCATCCGGTACCAGCGCGGTCTGTGGTACGGCGTGCTGGCGCTGACGACGGTGATCGGCATCCCGATCCTGATCAAGGTCGTGCCCGAGATCCTGGCAGGGAAAGCCTGATGGCCGCCCGCCCCCGGACTCTCAAGCAGGCGCGCGCCACGTACGACACCAACCGCGAGCTGGCGTGGTGGGTGTTCATGCGGATCAGCGGTTTCCTGCTGATCTTCCTGGTGTTCGCGCACCTGTTCTTCAACAACATCCAGATCAACGTCGCGACCGTCGACTACGCCTACGTCGCGCAGCGGTTGTCGAAGGCCTGGGTGAAGGTCTACGAGTCGTTCCTGCTCGGGCTCGCCATGCTGCACGGCACCAACGGGCTGCGCTACAGCATCGAGGACTACTTCACGCGTCCATCCACCCGGTTCTGGCTCAAGGCCGTGGTGTTCACCGTGGCAGCCGCGCTGTTCGTGATCGGTGTGATGGCGCTGTGGGCCTTCAGCTACCAGCAGATGGGCGACGCCATCAACGCTGCCAGTAACGGCGGCTAGGAGGGCTGCACAACGCCATGAAACGAGCACACAGGTACGACGTGATCGTCGTGGGCGCCGGCGGAGCCGGGCTCATGGCGGCGCGCTACGCCGCCCAGAACCCCAACGTCTCCGTGGCGGTCATCTCCAAGCTGTACCCGACGCGCTCCCACACCGGAGCGGCGCAGGGCGGCGTCGGAGCGGCGCTGGGCAACATCAGCGACGACAACCCCGAGTGGCACGCCTACGACACGGTCAAGGGCGGGGATTACCTCACCGACCAGGACGTGGCCACGACGTTCGCTCAGGAGGTCATCGAGGCCGTCTTCGACATGGAGCACATGGGGCTGCCGTTCAGCCGCACGCCCGAGGGCAAGATCGCCCAGCGCAAGTTCGGCGGGCATACCCGTGAGCACGGCAAGTCGGCCGTCGAGCGCGCCTGCTACGCGGCCGACCGCACCGGCCACATGATCCTGCAGACGCTCTACCAGCAGTCGATCAAGGACAACGTCACCTTCTTCAACGAGTTCCACGTGCTGGACGTGCTGATCGAGGATGGCGAAGCGCGCGGCGTGGTCGCTTACGAGCTGGCGACCGGCGAGCTGCACACCTTCCACGCCAAGTCCACGGTCATCGCCACGGGCGGCTTCGGGCGCATGTTCCAGGTGACCTCCAACGCCCACGCCCTCACCGGCGACCTGACGAGCATCGTCTACCGCCGCGGCATCCCCATCGAGGACCCGGAGTTCTTCCAGTTCCACCCCACCGGCCTGTATCGCATCGGCGTGCTCCTCACCGAGGGCGCGCGCGGTGAGGGCGGCATCCTGCGCAACAGCGAGGGTGAACGCTTCATGGAGCGCTACGCCCCCACCATCAAGGACCTGGCGCCGCGCGACATGGTGAGCCGCGCGATGTACCTGGAGGTTCGCGAGGGTCGCGGCGTCGGGCCCGAGAAGGATCACATCCTGCTCGACCTGACGCACATCGATGCGGCCATCATCGAGGAGCGCCTCCCCGACATCACGGAGTTCGCGCGCATCTACCTCGGCGTCGATCCCATCAAGGAGCCGGTGCCGGTGCAGCCGACCGCGCACTACGCGATGGGCGGCATCCCCACCACCATCGACACCAACGTGATCCGTGACGGTGCCAACACCATCGTCCCCGGTCTCTACGCCGCCGGCGAGGTGGCCTGCGCCAGCTTGCACGGCGCCAACCGCCTCGGCACCAACTCGCTGGGGGACCTGCTGGTGTTCGGCCGGCGGGCGGGTATGCATGCCGCCGAGTACGCGGCCTCTGCGAGCTTCGCGGAGCTCCCCAAGGATGCCGAGGAGCGTTCGCGCGCCCTCATCGACGCCGCGCGCGCCGGATCCGGGAAGGAGAAGGCGGGCCGGCTGCGCAAGGAGCTGCAACGCAGCATGATGGACCAGGCGTCGGTGTTCCGCACCGCCGAGACGCTCCAGGCGGAGGTCGACAAAGTCAAGGAGCTCAAGCAGCGCTACCGCGAGGTCGGCGTCGAGGACACCGGCGCCCAGTTCAATACCGAGCTCATGGAAGTGCTCGAACTCGGGTTCCTGCTCGACAACGCCGAGCAGCTCACCAACGCCGCCCTGAACAGGACGGAGTCGCGCGGCGCGCACTCGCGCGAGGACTACAAGGAGCGCGACGACGAGAACTGGCTCAAGCACACGCTGGTCTACAAGGACGGAAGCGGCGTGCGCATCGACTACAAGCCCGTGACGCTCGGCATCTATGAGCCGAAGCCCCGGGTGTACTAGGGGGCGCTTGCATGGACGTCACGTTCCGCATCAAACGCTTCGATCCCGACAAGGACGCCCGGCCCCACTGGCAGGAGTTCAAGCTCCAGGCGGGGCCGATGGACCGCGTCCTCGACGTGCTCAACGAGCTCAAGTGGGAGCAGGATGGCAGCATCAGCTACCGCCGGAGCTGCGCCCACGGCATCTGCGGCTCGGATGCCATGGTCATCAACGGCGTCAACCGGCTGGCCTGCAAGGTGCTGGTGAAGGACCTCGGCACCGAGATCGCGGTCGAGCCGTTACGCGGCCTTCCGGTGCTCAAGGACCTGATCGTCGACATGGAGCCCTTCTTCGACGCCTACAAGGCCGTGCTCCCCTACTTCATCAACGACGATCCGGCACCCGCGACCGAGCGCTACCAGAGCGCCGAGGATCGCGACCGCTTCGACGCCACGACCAAGTGCATCCTCTGTGCGGCGTGCACGACGAGCTGCCCGGTGTTCTGGACCAACGGTCGCTACCTGGGGCCGGCGGCCATCGTCAACGCCCACCGCTTCATCTTCGACTCGCGCGACCAGGGTGCCGACCAGCGGCTGCAGGCGCTCAACCAGATGAACGGCCTGTGGCGGTGCCGCACTGCCTACAACTGCACCGAGGCGTGTCCGCGCGGCATCCCGGTCACGCAGGCCATCGAAGAGGTCAAGCGCGAGGTGCTGTGGCGGCGCAGTTGAGGTCCCGTCGGGCCTCGGGCCGCACGGTCTGAGGGTCTGCCGATCGGTCCCGCGCAGGGTGTTCGCGGGTGGCGCGGCGGGGAGGTCCCCGCCGCGCGCCTGCCTCTCGGGAGGCGTCCGCTATGAGCGTGGTGCTCGTCGTCGTCGGTGTTGTGCTGCTCTACGCCGGCGGGGAGGTGCTGGTCCGTTCGGCCAGCGGCCTGGCGGCGCGGCTCGGCGTTCGACCGATGGTGATCGGTCTGACGGTCGTGGCCTTCGGCACCAGCGCGCCGGAGCTGGCGGCCAGCCTGACGGCCGCCCTCTCGGGGACGCCCGAGATCGCCATCGGCAACGTGGTGGGCTCGAACATCGCCAACGTGGGGTTGATCCTCGGTCTCACGGCGATGGTCTACCCGCTCGTCACCGGCAGCCGCTTCGTGCGGCGCGAGGTGCCACTGATGTTGCTGGTCACCGCGCTGCTGGTGCCGGTGCTATGGGGCGGCGCGGTGCTCCGCTGGGAGGGCGTGCTCCTGCTGGCGGTGCTGGCGGGCTTCCTCTGGATCATCACGCGGACGGGCTCGAGCGTGCTGGACGAAGTGGCGGACGCGCGGCCGGCGCACGCCCCGGCCTGGCTGGGGTTGCTCGGCACCGCGGCGGGCATCGCCCTGCTCTGGTTCGGCGCCCGCTCGCTCGTCGGCGGCGCCGTGCAGATCGCGACCAGCTTCGGCATCCCGCAGCGGGTCATCGGCCTGACCCTGGTCGCGGTGGGCACCAGCCTGCCCGAGCTGGCCAGCAGCATGGTGGCCGCCATGCGGCGCGAGACCGACATCATCCTCGGCAACATCGTGGGCTCCAACGTGTTCAACCTGCTGGCGGTGCTCGGCACCACCGCGCTGGTGCGGCCGATCCGCTTCGACGGCGCGGGCGCCACCGTCGACATCGTGGTGATGGCGCTGTTCAGCGTTGCGTTGCTGCCCCTGATGTGGCGCGGCGAGCGGCTGGGGCGCGCGGCGGGCTTCTTCTTGCTGCTGGGATACGCCGTGTACATCCTCACGCTGGTGGCGTGAGCGGGCGCGGCCCGCGCAGCGCTTCGTGCCAGGTTCCCCAGCGCCCATGTCGCGCCCGCACCCGCCCGCTCAGGCCTCCCGGTCGTTCCCGAGGAAACGCTCGAAGTAGCCCAGGGTCCGGCGCCAGGCGTCCTCGGACGCGGCGGGGTCGTGGCTGCGGGGGTTGCGGTCGTTGAAGAAGGAGTGGCGGGCGCCGGGGTAGACGACGATGTCGTGCTCGATGTCGGCGTCGTCCAGCGCGCGGTCGAGGCGTCGGCCCATGCCCGCGGTGAAGTCGTTGCCAGGGTAGGAGCCCACCACCGGGCAGAGCCGCTGGACGGCTTCGAACGGCCGCGGGTTCTGGGCGTAGAAGGGGGCGATGGCCTGCAGCCGGTCGTCGCCGGCCGCCCAGGCGATCGCGAACGATCCCCCCATGCAGAAGCCGACGGCGCCGACGCGCTCGGCCGCCACCTCGGGCCGCACGGCGAGCCAGTCGAGGGTGCGCCGGAGGTCCCGGATGCCCTGGTGGTCGAGCGCATTGAGCAGCAGGCCGCCCATGAAGCGTGCCATGCAGAGCGCGCGGTTGCGACCCGCGAAGAGGTCCACGGCCAGGGCGGCGTAGCCCTCGGCCGCGAAACGGTCGGCCACATCCCGGATGTGGTCGTTCAGGCCGAAGATCTCGTGGATGACCACGACCGCCGGGTGCGGGCCGCCCCCCGAAGGCAGGGCCAGGTGGCCCGTCAGCGTCGCCCCGTCGCCGGAGAGCGTGACGTCGCTGGTGAGCGTCTCCATGCGGCCTCCCTTAACCGACCTCGGCGATCGCCTCGATCTCGATGCGCACGTCCTTGGGCAGGCGCGCCACCTGGACGGCGCTGCGCGCCGGCGGCTCGGCGGTGAAGTAGCTGCCGTAGACCTCGTTGACGGCCGCGAAGTCGTTCATGTCGGCCAGGAAGCAGGTGCACTTGACGGCCCGCTCCAGGCTCGATCCGCCCGCCTCCAGCACCGCTTTGACGTTCTCCATCACCTGGCGGGTCTGCTCGCGGATATCGCCTTCGACCAGCGTTCCGTCGGGCGTGAGCGGGATCTGGCCGGCGGTGAACAGCAGGTCGCCCACCCGAACCGCCTGCGAGTAGGGGCCCACGGCGGCCGGGGCGGCGTCGGTCTTCACGATGCGTCTCATGGCCACCAGCCTAGCAGGGGCAGGACGCCCGCCCACGGCGGCCGCGAGCGCTAGCCACGCCAGAGGCTGAAGAGCAGGAACAACAGCAGCAGGTAGAGCGAGCCCAGGATCCAGATGCGATAGGGGTACCAGGGGTGCTTGCGCAGCTTCCCGAGCGGCCCGTTGGCGGGGAACTCGTCCTCGATGTGGCGGATGCCGCTCATGGTGTCGCTGATGTCGACCGACTCGGAGCTGCCCGCCTCGTCGGGGAGCGCGTAGCGCTTGGGCCGTGGCTCGACCTGGCGGATCTCGACCACCACCGCGGTGACGTTGTCGGGCGCGCCGCGGTCGTTGGATTCGGCGATGAGTCGGCGCGCCGCCACCTCCGGCTCGGAGTCGGTGACGATCTGACGCAGCATCGTCTCGGACAGCAGCATGCTGACCCCGTCACTCAGTAGCAGGATACGGTCGCCGGCCCGGACGTCGAAGTGGAGCACGTCGAGGCGGAAGCTGGCGGTGGCGCCGAGCGCGTTGGTGATGACGTTGCGCCAGCGGTGGTGGCGCGCCTCGTCGGCGGTGAGAAGCCCCTGCCGGACGCGGTCGGCGACCCAGCTGTGGTCGGCGGTGAGCTGGCGGATCTCGCCGGCACGGATCAGGTAGGCGCGGGAATCGCCGACATGGCCGATCAGGCCGACCTGGTCGTCGAGGTACACGGCGGTGAGGGTGGTTCCCATGCCGCGCACCTCGGGATGCTCGGCGGCATAGTCGTAGACCTCGAAGTTGGCCGTCTGCGCGGCCTTGGCCAGCGCTACCGGCGGCAGCAGGCGGGTGCGCTCGAGCTCGCGCCGCAACACCTCGACCGCCTTGCGGCTGGCGATCTCCCCGGCCCGGTGTCCGCCCATGCCGTCGGCGACGATCGCGAGGTAGCCCATGCCGGGCACGCGCCCGACGTAGAAGCTGTCCTGGTTGACCTGTCGGACGCGTCCTTCCTCGGACTGGCCGGCCCCCACGATCCGCGTGTCGGAAGGCGGGGTCGAGGGCTTGGGCGGTGCCATGGCTGTCCATTCTAGCCGCCCGTGGTGGTGGCGGCACGATGAAACAACGCACTCGAAGGCCGTGCGGGACGTACCTCCTGCGAGATGCCTCTGGTATGCTCGCCGGCATGACGAGCGCCTGGGAGTTGGCCCGCGAGGTGCGCGCGGGCAGGCGGAGTGCAGCGCGCGTCGTGGAGGACGCGCTCCGGCGTGCCGATGCGGCGGCGCCGTTGAACGCCTTGCTGACCGTTGCGGCCGACCGTGCCCGCGAACGGGCGCGTGCGCTGGATGAGGCTGTGGCACGGGGCGAGGACCCCGGCCCGCTGGCGGGCGTGCCGGTGGTGGTGAAGGACAACCTCTGCCTCGAGGGCGTACGCACCACCGCCGGCTCGCTCAGCCTGGAGACGTTCGTGCCTCCCTACAGCGCTACCGCCGTGGCCCGCTTGGAGGACGCGGGTGCGATCGTCATCGCCAAGGCCAACCTCGACGAGTTCGGGATGGGCTCGAGCAACGAGAACTCCGCCTTCGGTCCGGTCCGCAACCCGTGGGATCCGGAGCGCGTTCCCGGCGGCTCGTCGGGCGGCTCGGCGGCCGCCGTAGCGGCGGGCGTGGTGCCGCTGGCGCTCGGCACCGATACCGGCGGCTCGGTGCGGCTCCCTGCTGCCTTCTGCGGCGTGCTGGGCTTCAAGCCTACCTACGGCCGCGTCTCCCGCTACGGGCTCATCGCCTACGCCAGCTCACTCGACCAGGTCGGCGTGTTGACGCGCAGCAGCCGCGACGCGGCGCTGGCGCTGGCGGTCATGGCGGGTGCCGATCCGCACGACGGTACCAGCCTGGAGGCGGACGCGGACGCCCTGCGGACCCTGGCGGGGCTGGGGCCGGAAGCGCCCGAGCCCGAGGGCGCCAAAGGGCACGAGGCCCTGCGCGGACTGCGCGTGGCGGTGGTGCGTGAGCTGGCCGGCGAGGGCAACTCCCCCGGCGTGCTGCAGGGCCTCGCACGCAGCGTCGAGGCGCTGCGCGCGCTGGGCGCCGAGGTGATGGAGGTGAGCGCGCCCAGTGTGCGTCACGCCGTCGCCGCCTACTACCTGGTCGCCACCGCCGAGGCGAGCAGCAACCTCGCCCGCTACGACGGCATGATCTACAGCACCCGCGAGGGCGAGGACGCCGACGGCCAGGAGGCGGTGATGCGGCGCTCCCGCGGCCGCACCCTCGGCCGGGAGGTGCGTCGCCGCGTGCTGATGGGCAGCTTCGCGCTGTCCGCCGGCTACTACGACGCCTACTACGGCAAGGCCCTGAAGGTGCGGCGCGTCATCGCCGACGACCTCGCACGCGCCTTCGAGAGCGCCGACGTGTTGCTCACGCCGACCGCGCCGGGGGCGGCCTACCGCCTGGGCGAGAAGCTCGACGATCCCCTGGCGATGTACGTGGGTGACGTCTGCACCTGTCTGGCGAACCTCTCCGGGATGCCCGCCGTGAGCGTGCCGGCCGGGCGCACTGAGGAGGGCCTGCCGACCGGCGTGCAGCTGATGGCGCCCGCGCTGCAGGAGGCGCGCCTCCTCGAGGTGGCGTCCGCCCTGGAGGCGCGCGCGGGCGAGGCGTTCGCGCCGCTGGCGCCGACGCAGGCCTGAGGGCGCGGCGCGCCAGGGTCGCCCTCAGGCTTCGAAGAGCTCCCTCGGGAAGTCGGTAAGGACCTCGCACCCGTCTTCGGTCACGCGGATGGTCTCGCTGCAGCCGACACCCCCCTTGCCGGGGATCTGCACCCACGGCAGCAGGTGGAAGGTCATGTTGCGCTGCAGCGGACGGCCCTCGCCGGGCTTCATGCTCAGGATCTGGCCCTCGCCCCAGTCGGGGGGCACCGCGATGCCGATGGAGTAGGCCGTGCGGGACGCCTGGTTCTCGCCGAAACCGGCGTCGGCGAGCAGCGCGCGGCACACGCGGTCGACCTCGCCGGCGGGCACCCCGGGGCGGATGGTGCGCGTCGCGGCGTCGACCGCCTGCAGCACCACCTCGAAGGCGTGCTTCATCTCCGGGTCTGCGCGCCCGACGACGACGGTGCGCATCATCGCGGCGTGGTAGCGGTTGCGGCAGCCACCGATCTCCAGGAAGACGGTGTCGCGATCCCGGATGGTGCGCCCCTTCCAGGTGGCGTGGCCGATGGCGCCGCGCTCGCCGGAGGCGATGAAGGGCACGATCGAGGGCCAGTGGCTGCCGCCGCGGATGAGCGCAGCCATCAGGTCGGCGGCCACCTCATCCTCGGTGCGGCCGCTCGCCACCGCCTCGACACCCGCCTGCATGCCCACGGCCGCGGCCGCCGCGGCTCGCCGGATCTGCTCGACCTCCAGGTCGGACTTGACCAGCCGGAGCTGCTCGATGAGCCCCGACACGTCCGTGAACGCGGTGGTGGGCAGCGAGTACAGCAGGCGCTGCTGCTGCGAGGCGGTGAAGAACCAGCAGTCCTGCTCGTAGCCGACGCGCGAGTTCGCCAGGCCGTTCTCGAGCAGGCGCGCGGCCAGCGACGCCATGATGTCGTCGCTGTCGTGGTAGCCGTAATTGAGCTCGATCCAGGTGCCGTCCTCGACCCCGCTGGTCTCCAACAGGCGCGAGAAGGTGAAGGGCTCGCCCTCGAGCGGCACGACCAACCCCTGGAACCAGTAGTGGCCGGGCGAGTCGAAGCCGGTGAGGTAGGCGATGTTCTCGGGGGTGGTGGTCAGCATGGCGTCGAGCTCTTGCTCGGCCATCACGCCGCGCAGGGCGTCCAGCCGTCGCTGGTACTCCTGCATGGGAAAGACGAGGTCTTCGCGCTGCCGCATCCATCGATCCCTTCCGCCCGCTACCGGAGGTTGACAACCTCTCGGTGGGACGCGTACACTCACGTTGTCGACAACTTGTATACAAGTACGCCGCTACCCGCATTCTAGGTCCGATGTTCGCCACGGGTCAACTATCGACGAGCCCGAAGGGTACGGTGCCGGCCACCGATCGGAAGGAAGGAAGCTGCAAGTCTATGCATGCCCGCGACACCGCCGACCGCCCTCGCGGCGTCGAACTCATCTACCGCGAGCTGCGCGAGAGGATCTGCCTGTTGCGCTACCCTCCGGGAGCGATGCTGAGCGAGAATCCGCTCGCCGAGGAGTTCGGCGTCAGCCGCACCCCGATCCGCCAGGCTCTGCAGCGCCTGGAGTTCGAGGGGCTGGTGATGAGCCGTCACGGGGTGGGCACCATGGTCACCACGGTCGACCTGCAGTATCTGCGAGAGGTCTACGCGCTGCGCATCAAGCTGATCGATCTGATCGGCGAGATCCCGCCGGCGCGCATCACCGAGGGCGACCTCACGCTGCTGGCGGACCTCGTGATGCAGGCGCGCAAGTTGCGCGGGCAGCGCGAGCCCGAAGCGTTGGCGCGCATCTACCACCACTTCAACGAGGAGCTCTCGCGCGCCATCGGCAACCAACCTCTCCGGGAGATCGCCGACCGGCTGTTCTGGCAGACGACGCGCGTGTGGCTCCAACTCCTGCCGGAGATGACCTGGGAGGACGAGGTGGACTACATCGTCGACGAGATCGAGAGCGTGCTGCAGGCCCTCAAGCGCGAGGACATGGAGGGCGTCGCGGCGGTGCGGCGCAAGCACATGGTGCTGTGCCTGAGTCGCATCAACAGCTATCTGGAAGGACCCATCCTGGCCCTGCCGTGAGGCGGGCCGTGCACGACGAAGGAATCTTGGTTTGGAGGTCAAGGCATGACGAAACGGCGTGAACCGGCGCTAGAAACGCTCGCCGTCTGGGCGGGCGAGGATCGACCCACGATGCAGGGAGCGACGCAGGTGCCTGTGGTGCACAGCGTGTCGTTCGGCTACGACGATCTCGACGAGTGGCGCGACGTCGCGCTGGGCAGGCGCGAGGGCCACATCTACGGTCGCAACACCAACCCCACGGTGCAGGTGTTCGAGGAGAAGATCCGCCAGCTCGAGGGGGGCGAGGCGGCGACCAGCTTCGCCACCGGCATGGCGGCCATCAGCAACACCCTGTTCACGCTGCTGGAGCCCGGTCAGCGAGTGGTGTCGGTGAAGGACACCTACGGTGGGACCAACAAGATCTTCACGGAGTTCTTGCCGCGCTTCGGCATCGACGTGCAGCTCTGCGAAACCACCGATTTCGATGCCATCGAGGCGGAGGTGGCCAAGGGTTGCCAGGTGCTCTACCTGGAGACCCCGACCAACCCGACGTGCAAGATCATGGACATCCGCCGGCTGGCCGACAAGGCCCACCAGGTCGGCGCCACGGTGGTGGTGGACAACACCTTCGCCACCCCCATCAACCAGAACCCCCTCACGCTGGGAGCGGATCTGGTCATACACAGCGCTACGAAGTACCTGGGCGGGCACGCCGACGCCCTCGGCGGCGCCCTCATCGGGCCCAAGGAGACGGTGGAACGCGTCTACCACTTCCGTGAGATCAACGGCGCCACGTTGCATCCCGAGGCCGCCTACCTGTTGCTGCGCGGCATGAAGACACTGGCGCTGCGCATCGCCCGCCAGAACGAGAGTGCCCTCGCCATCGCCCGCCACCTCGCCGAGCATCCATCGGTCGCGGCCGTGTTCTACCCGGGTCTGGAGAGCCACCCCAACCACGAGGTGGCGGCGCGCCAGATGCGCGGGTTCGGCGGCATGCTGTCGTTCCAGATCCACGGTGGCTTCGATGCCGTGAAGACCTTGCTGCCCCGTCTGCGGTTCGCGCACCGCGCGGCCAACCTGGGCGCGGTCGAGACCGTGGTGGCGCCGCCGGCGACCGGCAGCCACGTCGAGCTGACCACCGAGGAGCGCGCTGCCATGGGCATCCCCGAGAGCCTGGTGCGCTACTCGGTAGGGATCGAGAACGTCGATGATCTCATCGCCGATCTGGATGAGGCGCTCGCCTACACCGCCGAGCGGCACGGCATCGGGGAGGCCGTATGACCGTCACCCGCCTGGCCCTCATCGGGTTCGGCACCGTCGGGCAGGGCTTCGCGCAGATCCTCGCCGAGCGCGGTGACGTGCTGGCCGCCAAGCACGGACTCGAGCTCTCGATCACCGCCGTCAGCGACTTCAACCGGGGCAGCGTCTACCGGGCCGGCGGCTTCGATCCCGAGGCCCTGCTCGGCGCCGCCGACGCGCTCGAGACCCTGGATGCCGATACCAAGGGCTGGGACGCGCTCACCACCATCCGCGAGTCCGGCGCCGACGCCGTCGCCGAGCTCAGCTTCACCGACCTGAAGACCGGCGAGCCCGCGCTCACCCACGTGCGGGAGGCGCTGTCGCGCGGGATGGACGTGGTGACCACCAACAAGGGGCCCATCGCGCTGCGTTTCGCCGAGCTGCGCCGTCTCGGCGCCGAGCACGGCGCGGGCCTCGGCGTGGAGGGCACGGTGATGAGCGGCACGCCCACCCTGGCGCTGGGCGCGGGGCTGCTGGCCGGGGCCGGCGTGCGTCGCATCCAGGGCATCCTGAACGGCACCACGAATTTCATCCTCACGCGCATGGAGGCCGGCCTCGACTTCGACAACGCACTGGCCGAGGCGCAGCGCGAGGGGTACGCCGAGGCCGATCCCAGCGGCGACGTGGACGGCATCGACGCCGCCGGGAAGGTGGTGATCCTCGCCAACCTGGTCATGGACGCGCCGCTGGCGATGGACGACGTGGAGCGCCAGGGCATCCGTTCCATCACGCCGGCCGATATCGAGGCCGCCGCGGCGGCAGGCGAACGCTGGAAACTGCTCGGCAGCGTCGAGCGTGCCGCCGACGGCAGCGTCACGGGGCGCGTGGGGCCGCAGCGCGTGCCGCTGTCGCATCCGCTGGCGGGTATCGGCGGCCCGACCAACGCCTGCACCTTCACGACCGATCTGCTCGACGACGTCACCATCGTCGGCCCCGGGGCCGGCCGTCTCGCGACCGGCTACGCGCTCGTCGAGGACCTCATCGCGCTCCGCGGTGGCGGGAGGCGCTGAGTCATGGAGATGCTGCTGGCCGGGGACTGGGTGGCGCGCGACGCGGTCATCGAGATCCTGGACCCAGACGACGAGAGCGTCATCGACACCGTGCCGCAGGCCACCACCGACGACATGGAGCGCGCGTTGGCCGCAGCCGAGCGCGGCGCGGAACTCGCCCGCGCGCTCCCGACGCACCGCCGCATGGCGGTGCTGATGGAGGCGTCGCAGCGCCTCGAGCGCAACCAGGAGACGTTCGCCCGCCTGATCGCGCGCGAGGGGATCAAGACCATCCGGGAGGCGCGCAAGGAGGCGAACCGTGCGGTGGACACGCTGCGCCTCAGTGCCGAGGAAGCGCGCAGGCTGCACGGGGAGACGCTGGCCTTCGATCAGCGTCCGGGCAGCGAGGGGCGCTTCGGTTACTACGTTCCGGAGCCCGTGGGTATCGTGGCGGCCATCACGCCCTTCAACGATCCGCTGAACCTGGTCGCGCACAAGGTCGGTCCGGCCCTCGCCGCGGGCAACGCCGTCGTGCTCAAGCCCGATTCGAAGACGCCGCTCAGCGCGCTCAAGCTCGGCGAGCTGCTGCTCGAGAGCGGCCTGCCGCCGGACGTGTTGCAGGTCATCACGGGCCGCGGCAGCGTGGTCGGCGACGCGCTGGTGCGCGACCCGCGGGTGCGCGTGGTGTCGTTCACGGGGGGCAAGGAGACGGGCGAGGCGATCGTGCGCGCGGGCGGGCTCAAGCGCTACAGCATGGAACTCGGTAGCAACGCGCCCACCATCGTCATGGACGACGCCGATCTCGATGCCGCGCTCCCTGCCATCGTGTCGGGAGCCTTCTGGGCCGCTGGCCAGAACTGCCTACACGTGCAACGCCTGTTGGTCCACGAAGATGTCTACGACGAGGTCCGCGAGCGCATGGTGGCGGGCGCGCAGGCGGTGCGTACCGGCCCGAAGCTCGAGGAGGCCACCGACATGGGCCCCGTCATCGACACGGGCAACGTGGAGCGGATCGCGAGTATGGTAGAAGAGGCACGGACCGCTGGAGCCCGCCTCCTCACGGGAGGTGGTTACGAAGGCACGCACTTCGAGCCCACGTTGCTCGAGGGTGTTACGGCTGACAGCCGCCTCGCCCGCGATGAGGTGTACGGTCCGGTCACGATCCTCCAACGGGTGCGTGACCTGGACGAAGCGGTCCGCGTGGCGAACGACGTTGACTACGGCCTTCAGGCCGCGGTGTTCACCCGTGACCTCGACACCGCGCATCGCGCGGTCTCCGCACTCCACTACGGGGGCGTGATGGTGAACGACAGCACCGACTACCGCATCGACGCCATGCCTTTCGGCGGGGTGAAAGGTTCCGGGCTTGGCAGGGAAGGCGTGCGATTCGCCGTCCAGGAGATGACCGAGCTGAAGCTCGCGAGCTTCGCATTGCGCTGACGCCCGTTACGCGAACATATGAGGAGGGACCCGTGGCAGTGACGACCGGAAGCGAGGCATCCCAACACGACGAGGCCGCCAGGGCCGCGGCCCTGGCGAATGCGGAGCCGATGGTGCGTTTCGAGAAGGTGCGTAAGTCTTTCGGCTCGCTCACGGTGCTTCACGATCTCGATTTCACCGTGCGCTCGGGGGAGAAGGTGGCGATCGTCGGCCCCAGCGGCTCCGGTAAGACCACCATCCTCCGGGTGCTGATGACACTGGTGAAGCCCGACGGCGGCAAGGTGTTCGTCGGTGGCGAGCCGCTCTGGCACCGCGAGGTCGACGGCAAGGTGCTGCCCGCTCCCGAGAGCCAGCTCAGGCAGGTGCGTAACCGCATCGGCATGGTGTTCCAGCACTTCAACCTGTTCCCCAACATGAGCGTGCTGCGCAACGTCACCGAGGCGCCCATCCACGTCAAGGGGGTGGCCCGCGCCGACGCCGAGAAGCGCGGCAAGGAGCTGCTCGACATGGTGGGTCTGGCCGACAAGCACAGCGCGTTCCCGTCGCAGCTCTCCGGCGGCCAGAAGCAGCGCGTCGCCATCGCCAGGGCGCTGGCCATGGACCCCGACCTGATGCTGTTCGACGAGGTCACCTCCGCGCTCGACCCGGAGCTGGTGGGCGAGGTGCTGGGCATCCTCCGTCAACTCGCGCACGAGACCAACATGACGATGCTGATCGTGACCCACGAGATGGGGTTCGCACGCGACGTCTCCGACCGGGTCGTGTTCTTCGACGCCGGGCAGGTCGCGGAGGAGGGGCCGCCGTCCAAGATCTTCAGCAACCCCGAGAACCCCAGGACGCAGAGTTTCCTGAAAGCAGTCCTGGAGCATTGACCCCGCGTGATCGGCTGCCGCGCTCGGTGCGTGGCCGCCTGGAGATGCCGGGGAACGCCCCGGCCACGGGAAGGATGTGAAGCGATGTCCGAGGAGCCGCCGTCAGGAGCCGAGGTTCCGTGCACGTGCGCGGAGCGCGGCCGCCCGACCGGCACCGGCCTGGCGCCCCCAGGCGCCTGCCGGATACGCCGCGTGGCGCGCACGTGGCCGCGTGCCCGCCCGAAGAACACGACGTTCGAATCGCAAGGAGGAACCATGGCCAACCGTACGCTGAAAGCCCTGACACTGACGTTGTTCGCTGCCCTGATCGGCGCGCTGGCATTCGCCCAGGGCGACCTGATGCAGCAGATCCAACAGCGGGGATACATCCGCGTCGCGACCGCCAACGAGATCCCGTACGGCTACATCGACCAGAAGGGTGACGCCAAGGGGATCGCCCCCGACGTTGCCACGGCCGTGCTCAAGAGCATGGGGATCACCGACATCCAGTGGATCGTCACCGAGTTCGGCTCGCTGATCCCCGGCCTCAAGGCCAACCGCTTCGACATGGCGGCCGCCAGCCAAGCGATCCTTCCGGCGCGCTGCCAGCAGGTGATCTACTCGAAGCCCAACTCCAGCTACGGTGAAGGCCTCATGGTGGCCGCTGGCAACCCGAAGAACATCCACGGCTACCAGGACTTCGTGAACAACTCGAGCCTCAAGATGGGGATCGTGTCCGGCGCCGACCAGCTCGACTTCGCGCATGCCATGAACATCCCCGATAGCCAGCTCGTGAGCATCCCGTCCAACACCGATGCGCTCTCGGCCGTCACGACCGGCCGCATCGACGCCTACGCCGGCACGGGCCTGACGGTCGACCGTCTCGCCGCCAAGTCCGACAAGGTCCAGCCCGCCGACCCGTTCAACGACCCCGTCGTCAACGGCAAGGCTGTTCGCAGCTGGGGCGGCTTCACGTTCAACATGAACAACACCGCCTTCCGTGACGCCTACAACAAGGCGCTCGCAGCGTTCCAGCAGACGCCCGAGTACGAGAAGATCCTGACGAGCTACGGCTTGAGCAAGGGCGACGTTCAGCAGGCCCTCGCCAAGACGACCCAGGAGCTGTGCAGCGGACAGTAACCGCTGCTGATCCGGCGGATGGGAGCCCTGAGGCTCCCATCCGCCCCCCTATCTTTCTTCAGGCCGTGACGCCCATCCGCCCCGCCCGGCGCCTCCTCGCGAGGCGCGTCGTCGTGTCGGAGCCCCGCCAGATCTGGCGGGGGTTCCCGGCGACCTGGCGAGGTCGAAGGCTCACGCGCTACCTCTGGGAAGGGGGAGGACGGGCATGGACCTGAGCACCCTGTTGCCGCCGTTGCTCAAAGGCGCGCGGGTCACGGCCGAACTGGCACTGATGTCGACGGTTCTGGGAGGTGTGATGGCCTTCCTGACCGGGATCGGCAAGCTGTCGCGCTTCTGGCCGGCGCGCATCCTGTCGATCATCTATGTGGAAGTCTTTCGCGGCACCAGTCTTCTGGTGCAGATGTTCTGGATCTATTACGCGTTGCCGCTGCTGGGCGTGAGCCTGGGCGCCACCCTGGCCGGCGTCCTGGCGCTCGGCCTCAACATCGGCGCCTACGGTGCCGAGGTCGTGCGTGGCGCCATCCTGTCCGTGCCTACGGGGCAGTACGAGGCCTCGGTGGCGCTCAACTTCACGCGCCGCCACACGCTCTGGAACGTGGTGCTTCCGCAGGCGCTGGTGGAGATGATGCCGCCGTTCGGCAACCTGGTCGTGCAGAACCTCAAGGATACCGCCCTGGTATCGCTGATCACCCTGAGCGACCTCACCTTCCGCGCCCAGAACATCCGCAACCTGACGTTGGAGACGGTGCCCATCTACAGTCTCACGTTGCTCCTGTACTTCGCCATGGCGCTGGTGCTGATGTTCGGCATGCGCTGGCTCGAGCGCGTCATCGCGAACCGCGTCGGCGTGACCGCTGCGAGGGCACGCTCATGATGTTCGGCATCCACTGGGACCTCAGTTCCAACTGGGCGTTCGCAGTGTCCATCATCCCCATCCTGCTGCGCGGCATGATCATCACCGTCGAGGCCACGGCGCTCGGCTTCCTGGTCGCGTTGCTGCTCGGCATGGTCTTCGCGTTGTTGCGGGCCGTTCCGCTCAAGATCGTGTCCTGGCCGGTGGCCTTCATCATCGAGTTCGTGCGCGACACGCCGCTGCTGGTGCAGCTCTACTTCCTCTATTTCGTGCTGCCCAATTACGGCATCGTGCTGCCGGCCTTCATGACCGGCGCCATCGCGCTGGGCGTGCAGTACAGCGCCTACACCTCGGAGGTGTACCGGGCCGGGCTCGAGGCCGTGCCTCGCGGGCAGTGGGAAGCGTCGCTGGCGCTCAACATGCCCACCTGGCTGGTGTACCGCGACGTGGTGGTGCCCCAGGCCGTCCCGCGCGTGATCCCTGCGCTCGGCAACTACCTGGTGTCGATGCTCAAGGACACACCTATCCTGTCGGCCGTGACGGTGCTGGAGATGCTGAACCTGGCGACCATCATCGGGGACCGTACCTTCCGCTACCTGGTCCCGCTGTCGATGGTGGGTGGCCTGTTCCTGCTCCTGACCATCTTCAGCTCCTGGCTGGTGCGGGTGCTCGAGCGGCGGATGCCCAACGACGGCATCCCGCTGCGCTAGGCGCAAGGAGTGGACCGACCCACGCTCCGCGACGTCTACGTGGCCGCCCGCGCCATGGCGGGCGTGGTGCGGCGCACGCCGCTGGTCGAGAGCGCAGCGCTGGCGGGCGCGGCCGGCGGCCCCGTGCACCTGAAGCTGGAGAACCTCCAGCTCACCGGCGCCTTCAAGGCGCGCGGCGCCACCAACGCCCTGGCCGCGCTCTCCGCCGAGCAGCGCGAACGTGGCGTGATCGCCGTCTCCACCGGTAACCACGGGCGCGCCGTGGCCACGGCGGCGCAGCGGCTCGGCGTGAGCGCCACCGTGTGCGTATCGGGGCGCGTGCCCGAGGACAAGATCACCGCGTTGCGCGCCACGGGGTGCGAGCTCGTGATCGCCGGCGACAGCCAGGATGACGCCGAGGTGGGCGCCCGGCAGCTCGTCGAGGAACGCGGCCTCACCCTGGTGCACCCCTTCGACGACCCCGCGGTCATCGCGGGACAGGGCACCATCGGCCTGGAGATCCTGGAGGAGCTGCCGGAGCTCAGGCGTGTCGTGGTTCCGCTGTCGGGAGGCGGCTTGATCGCGGGCGTGGCGCTCGCGATCAAGTCGGCCGATCCCACGGTGCGCGTCGTCGGTGTCTCGATGGAGCGGGGCGCTGCCATGGCGCACAGCCTCCGGGCCGGACGTCCGGTGCCCACACCCGAGGAGCCCACGCTGGCCGACAGCCTGCAGGGCGGTATCGGCGAGCACAACCGCTACACCCTGATGATGGTGGGCGAGTTGGTCGATGATGTCGTGCTGGTGAGCGAGGAGGCCATCGCGCGCGCCATGCGCTTCGGCTTCCTGCAGGAGCGGCAGGTGCTGGAGGGCGCCGCGGCCGTGGGCATCGCGGCGCTCCTGGAGGGCGCGCTGCCCGAGATGGAGGGGCCGACGGCGGTCGTGTGTTCGGGAGGGAACATCGACCCCGAGCGCTTCCTCGCGATCATCGGCGGCGACGCGGCAGCGGCCGAGGCAGGGGCGGCGCCGGCGGCATCCGGCGGAGAGGGGGCCTCGTGAGCGAGCCCGACCCGAACGAGCCCGACCCGAACGAGCCCGACCCGAACGAACCTGCCCGGAACGAGCACGCTCCCGTGCAGGTCCTTCGTGAGGACGCCATCCGGGCACGGGTCGGCCTGGACGCCGAGGGGCTCGAGGCGGTACGCGAGGCGCTGCGGCGCCTGTCGGCGGGCGACGCCGTGCAGCCGCCGGTGATGCGCATCGACGTGCCCGAGCACCACGGCGAGGTGGACATCAAGGGCGCCTACATCCGGGGCCTGGACAGCTTCGCGGTGAAGATGTCTTCCGGCTTCTTCGACAACCCCAGGCGTGGCCTGCCGACGTCCAGCGGCCTGATGGTGCTCCTGGACGCCGAGACCGGCGTGCCACGTGCCGTGCTGCTCGACAACGGCTACCTCACCGACGTGCGCACGGCGCTCGCTGGTGCCGTGGCGGCCGACGCCCTGGCGCGCGCCGCCATCGACACGGTGGCGGTGCTGGGAGCGGGTGCGCAGGCGCGCTGGCAGCTCCGCGCCCTCATGCTGGTGCGCTCGCCCCGCCGAGCGCTGGTGTGGGCGCGCAGGCGCGCCGAGGCCGGACGCCTGGCCACGGAGATGACCGAGCAGCTCGGCATACCGGTGGAGGCGGTCGACGAGGCTGAACGGGCGGTGCGCGAGAGCGACCTCGTCGTGACCACCACGCCGGCCACGGCGCCGATCCTGGAGGCAGCCTGGTTGCGCGCGGGCGTGCATGTCACGGCCATGGGGTCGGACTCCGAGCACAAGCAGGAGCTCGAGCCCGCCGTGCTGGGTCGCGCCGACGTTGTTGTGAGCGACCGCCGTAGCCAGGGCCTGGCGATCGGCGAGTTGCGCTCCGCGAAGGCGGCGGGGGTCGACGTGAGCGAGGCGCGGGTCGCCGAGCTGGGGGAGGTGCTCGCCGGCACCCGCGACGGGCGCACCTCGGAGGACCAGATCACCGTCTGCGACCTCACGGGGACGGGTGTCCAGGACACCGCTATCGCGCGGCTGGCGGCGGCGCGGGCGGCGGCACGCGGTTAGCGGCGCGGCCCCCGCGGCCGCGGGGTGGTCGGCCGGCTCTGGTTTGTTGGCGAGGCCGGGAACGCTGTGCTATGCTCTTACGGCTTGACCGTTCAGGCGGACCGTCAGGCCCCGCCAGCGGCCCACCGGACTGCAATCCCGAAAGGGCCCCCTGTGGGCTGAACGCCGCGATCCCCGCTTCGGCGGAGCGGCGGGTTCCCAAAAGGAGAACGTGAATGAAGCGCACGTACCAACCGAACAAGCGCAAGCGCGCCAAGACACACGGCTTCCGCGTCCGCATGGCGACACCCGGAGGCCGCAACGTCATCAAGCGCCGCCGTGCCAAGGGACGCAAACGCCTGTCGGTATCCGATCGCTGACGCCGGTTCCGGTCCTTCGTTCGCTGAAGGGGGACCGAGCCTTCCAGCGGCTACGCAAGGGGCGAACGGGTGGCGCGAAGCATCTCAGTCTGCGTTGGCGTCCTGCACAGCACGGTGAGGTGCGGGTGGGCATCGTGGTGAGTGGCAAGGTGGGCAAGGCGGTCGTTCGCAACCGCGTTCGTCGCCGCCTGCGCGAAGCATTGGGTGCGCTGCTGGCCGACGGCGTGCGGCCCGAGGCCTGCCACGCTGGTGAGGCCTCGTTCGAGCTGGTGGTCATCGCCCGGCCGTCGGCGGCCGAGGTCGGCTACTGGGAGCTGAAGGCCGCCCTGGCGCGAGCCCTGGAGAGGGCACGGCTCACGTGAGTCGCCTCGCCCGCCGCTTGCTGACGGCGCCGATCCGCTTCTACCGGCGCTTTCTCTCGCCGCTGAAGGGGCCGCCGAGCTGTCGCTTCCATCCCACCTGCAGCGCCTACGCCATCGAGGCGATCGAGGTGCACGGCGTCTTCAAGGGTAGCTACCTGGCCGTGCGCCGCGTGCTGAAGTGCCACCCACTGCACCCCGGCGGGCTCGACCCTGTGCCGCCACGATCGCAGGCGCGTCCTGCCCGACGACGGCGCGACGCCGCGAGCATCCCCCCTCAGTTGTCGTCCGTCCCCCGGGCGGACGGGCTCGATGGGCCGGGACGGCCGCGTACGGAGACCCCCACGGAGGCATCTTGAAGACCGCTCGCACTCTGACCCTGGCGCTGCTCCTGCTCGCGGCGCTCGTTTCCGGCGTCGCGCAAGCCCGCATCGTCTTCGGCGCCAACGACTTCAACGTCTCCGACTTCAAGAACTTCGACAAGGTGACGGCCACCTGCAAGTCGGCCGATCCATCCTTCCTGTGCCGCCTCCAGGACGGGACTCTCACCCGCATCCCCACCAAGGGCGTCGATCTGTTCTTCGACGATGCCGGCGAGCTGGTGGCGGCGTACGCCAAGGCGCAGAAGGGGCAGACCTACAACGACTACCCCATCGATCGCCGGCAGAACCTGATCCCGTTCGAGTCGAGCGTTCCCGGCGGAGCGGTGTTCATCGATGGGTCCTACCGCGTACCGCAGGAAGCCAGCGGGGGCTGGCAGCGCGCCAGCAAGATCGAGCTGGTGGGCACCTTCCACTTCCGCGCCGGCGACTACCAGGTGGAGCGGGTGGTCACGGTCAGCGCGATCCGGGAGCACGTCAACGTCAAGGTGAGCGTGCAGCCCGCGAAGGGTGCTTCCGCCGCCTCGGGCGCAGCGGCATCGGGAAGCGCCGGCGGGGCTTCGGGAGCCGCGGGGGGCGCCTCGAGCGGAAGCGCGCAGCCGACGGTGGCGCTCGTCACCCCCGGGATCGGCCGCACCGGCAGCCCGGTGGTCAAGATCGGTCACGGTTCCGACTTCACGCTCTCACCACCGGTCGGCAAGAGCTACGCCGACCCGACCTATGCAGCGCTGCAGAACAACAACAACAACAACGGCGATGCCATCGTGCTGCGTCCGGCCCAGGGCGCGGAGAACGTTCAGGCCGAGTTCCTGCAACCCGATCGCGTGGCTCTCGTGAAGCCGCTGGGAACCGACGGACAGGCCTCGTTCCAGACCGAGTACTACACCGGTAGGAACGAGCTGGTGCGCTACTACCAGGAGGGCTATCTCGGCCTTCCCGGCCTGTTCCGCCCCAACATCCTGGGACGTCTCTCGCTCTACATCGTCCAGCTGCTGGTCTTCATCCACGAGTACGTGGGCAGCTGGGGCCTCGCCATCATCGTTCTGACGCTCATCTTCAGGGCTCTGATCTGGCCGCTGATCGCCACGCAGACGAAGTCGATGTTCGGCATGCAGAAGCTCCAGCCGAAGATCAAGGAGCTGCAGTCCAAGTACAAGGACGACCGCGAGAAGCTGACGCAGGAGACCATGAAGCTGTACCAGGAGGCGGGCGTGAACCCCGCCGGGGGCTGCCTGCCGATCCTGTTGCAGATGCCGCTGTTCATCATCCTTTGGCGCGTGTTCGTCAACTTCGAGTTCAACCAGGGGTTCTTGTGGTTGCCCGACCTCGGGCAGTCCGACCCCTTCTACATCCTGCCTGTGCTGTACGTCCTCGTGATGCTGGCGACCTCCTACTTCTCGGCCCGCGGCAACCCCCAGACGCTGCGGCAGTCGATGTTCATCAACTTGATCTTCGTCTTCATCATCATCAACTTCCCCGCCGGGGTGCTGCTGTACTATGTGGTATCCATGCTGGTACAGGTATTCCAGTACTGGCTGCTGAGCCGCGGCCAACCCGCGGCGGTGGTGCCCGCCAAGCGGGCGAAGTGAGGCATCGATGGACGACCGCGATCTCGACAGGTACCTAGAGGACCTCGGCATCAACATGGAGGAGGAGGACGTCCAAGAGGCGCTCCTCCCAGACGAAGACGATGACGGCTACGAGGTTCCCCTCGCTGTTCCCGCCGCCCCCCTCGAGGGTAGCCCCCGGGAGCGCTGCGAGGCGTTCCTGGTCGACCTCCTGCTCAATTTCGACCCGACCTACGCGGTCGAGGTGGACGAGGTGGACGATGAGGAGCTGCGCGTCGAGATCTACGGAGGCGATCCCGGCAAGGTGATCGGGCGCGCGGGCCGCACGCTGGCGGCGCTCGAGTACATCACCAATGCCGTCATCAATCGCGATGAGGGCTCGCGTGTACGCGTGTCGGTCGACGTCGGCGGCTACAAGCGCCGGCGCGACGAGCGCCTGCGTGGCGAGGCCCGCAAGGCCGCGGGGCGTGTCCGCAAGACCGGCCGCCCGGTGGAACTCGAGGCCATGAGCGCGGCCGAGCGCCGCGTGGTGCACATGGCGCTCGCCGACGATCCCGACATCGTGAGCGAGTCTTCCGGAGAGGGCAAGAACCGACACGTGGTGGTGAAGCCCGCGCCCTAGGCGGCGTAGGATGGGCCATGCTTGAACGCATCCGCGGCGCCTGCGCGCGGGTGGCGGGCCGGGCGCGCTACGTCCGCGTCGTGAGCGACGTCGAGGACTACCTGGCGACGTTCGACCGGTCTACGCTGAGCCGGCCCCGATACGACACCGACCATCACTTCCTAGGCGACCCCGAAGCCACGGTGGCCTTCGTGTTGGTGTGCGACACGATCAACTTCGGGTCGGGCTACTTCCCCCGACTGCAGCTCCCGCCCGGGACCTCGGGCTATGTCGCCGTGGCAAGCGCGTTGACGCGCTGGTTCGAGGAGGCGGGGCCTCCGTCGCCCGAGGCGCTGACACGGCTCGACGCCGTGGCCGTGGCCGAGGTGCTCGGGCAGGATCTCAAGGATCCCCTACGTTCGGAGCTCATGCACCTGTACGCCGCTGCGCTCGCGGAGCTCGGCGCCTACGTCACGGCGCGCTTTGCGGGACGCTTCGAGGTCCTGGTGGCTGCGGCGTCGCACAGCGCCGAGCGCCTTGCAGCGCTCCTGACGGAGATGCCCTTCTTCCGCGACGTGTGGCGCTACGGCGCGCTGGAGGTGCCGCTGTACAAGAGGGCGCAGATCACCGCGTCCGACCTGTCCCTGGCGCTCGACGGCGAAGGCTACGGTGCGTTCACCGACCTGGACAGACTCACGATCTTCGCCGACAACGTCGTGCCGCACGTGCTTCGCGCCGACGGGGTGCTCGAGTACGACCCCGCGCTGGCCCGGCGCATCGAGGCGGGGGAGCGTCTCGAGGCCGGCTCACCCGAGGAGATCGAGGTGCGCGCGGTGGCACTGCACGCCGTCGAGCGCCTGACAGCCGCCGCGCGGCGCCGCGGTTGGGCGGTGTGCGCGCGTGAGTTCGACGTGGCGTTGTGGCAACGCGGCCAGCGTCCGCCCTACACCGGGCAGCCGCCGCACCGCACCCTCACGACCGCCTATTGACCGGCGTCTCCCAGCACCAGGTAGCGCCAACCCAGCGGCGGCAGGTCGACCTCTCCCCGGTAGCGCGTGTGCGTCACGGCGTCGGTCCAGCCGCCCGGGGGCAGTTCGAGAGCGGCCGGCGCCGCGCCGCTGTTGAAGGCCGCCAGCACGCGCCCGGTGCCCGGATCCCCGCGGAAGAACGCGAGGACCGACCCCTGACCCCGGTAGGCGATCCACAGCGGGCTTGCGAGGGCCGGCAGTGCGGCCTTGAGGTTGCCCAGGCGGGCATAGTGCGCCTGCATGCCGGGGTTGCAGGACCCCCACTGCACCGGGTAGCGCTCGAAGTCGCCCACCTTCTGCCCGAGTTGCGCACACTCGTCCCCCTGGAAGGTGACCGGCATGCCCGGCATGGCGTAGAGCAGCGCGGAGGCCAGGCGCAGCCGTGCGAGGGCCGTCGGGGGCGGCGTGGCGCCCCAGTCTCCTCCGCCGAGCTCGGTGAGAAGGCGGCCGGTGTCGTGCGAGTCGATGACGTTGAAGCCCATGGCAGCGACGGCCGTGGGATAGCGCATGGTCAGGTCGCTGAGCTGCGCCAGGGCCCACCGTCCCCCGAACAGCGGGGAGGCGCCCTTGGCGTACTTGAGCAGCACGTCCCGTCCGAGAGCGTAGTTCATCAGGCTATCGAACTGATCTCCCTGCAACCAGCTGGCGTCTGCGGTCCAGATCTCGCCGACCAGATAGGCACCGGGTCGCAGCGTCTTGACCGTGCGCCGCAACGCACGCACGAAGCCGTGACCGTCGACGAGCGCGTTGGGCGCGTCCACGCGGAGGCCGTCGAACCCGACCGTGAGCCAGTAGCGCGCGACCTCGAGGAGGTAGCGCTCCACGCCCGGGTCGCTGAGGTTGAGTTGCGGCAGGCTGGCGACCCCCGACCAGCTCGCGTACGCAGAGGCGTCGCCGGGTTCGAACGGCCAGTGACGGACGACATACCAGTTCCAGTAGGGGGAGTTGGGACCGTAGCGCACCACGTTCCGGAATGCCCAGAACCCCAGGCCGGTGTGGTCCGGCACGAAGTCGAACAGCACGCGCATTCCCAGGGCGTGTGCACGGGCCAGGAGACGCCGCAGGGTCGTGAGGTCGCCGAGGTGGGGAGCAACCTCGAGGAAGCTGCTGGCGTCGTAGCCGTGGGCCGAGCCGGCGTCCACGATGGGGTTGAGGTAGAGCACGTTCACTCCCTCGGCGGCCAGGTAGGGGAGTTTGTCCAAGATGCCCTGCAGGTCGCCTCCGTAGTAGGCGTGGCAGCACAGGCTGTCGGGCGGTGGCGCGGACCAGGAGGGAAGCACGACAGGCGGCGGGCCGCTCCAACGGGGATCGACGTTGAACTCGTCGCTGGCGAGGGCCAGCGCATCGTTGCCGGGATCGCTGTTGAAGAAGCGGTCGGGGAAGATCTGGTAGCCGATCCCGTGCCCGACCCAGGGCAGGGCCGCGGGCACGGAGGCGGGAACCTCGAAGGGGCCGACAGCGATGCGGCCGCCGGACGTCGGCGTGAGCTCGATCCGGTAGCGGCGCAACGCGACCGGAAGGGCTGCGATCCAGGCCGTGTGCCCACGCGCCTGCGCCTGACGCGCCATCGCCACGGGCGCACCGCGCACGGACCCGTCGCTCAGGTCCTGCACGGAGGCCGCTGCCAGCGTGTCGGCATCGACACGGATGCGCAGGTACAGGTGGCCGTCGGCGAGCGAGAGGTCGGCGGGGTCCGTCGGATCGTGCCCGAACCCCAGCGCGGCCGCGGCGGGAGGCGTCGCGGCCGCGGCCCGGGAGAATGCGGCCGCACCCACCAGGAGCGTCGCCAGCAGGAGGGCCAGGTACACGGGGCGCGGCCCCTGCTGGACGGTCGAGGGCCTGAAGCGGGGCATCACGGTACCTCCGGCCGGGCCTCGGGCCGGACGAGCGCGAGCCCATCAACGGAGCGTTCCCCGGCCACGGCCTTGCCGCCGTCGAGAAGGTCGCGGCAGGGCGGCAACCGCACGGTGGCAGGCTCGGGCGCGGCGAAGGCCCACACCTCGTCCCCCTGGTAGCGCCGGCGGTAGGCCAGCACGCGCGGCGGGTAGGCGGGCCCGCCCGCGTCAGGGTCGGTGCTGGGCAGGGGAGCCAGACCGCCACGGCGCAACACCGCCATGGACCGTCGAAGGCCGATGAGGAAGCGCAGGTGATCGCGCAGCTCCAGGTCCCACGCGTTCCGGTCCCAGGGGAAGGTGCCGCGGCACATCGGGTCCCCGCGGAAGTCCTGGTATCCGTTGGCCTGGTCGAGCCCGATCTCGTCACCGTAGTACACGCTAGGACTGCCGGGAAAGGTGAGCAGGACTCCGTACGCCAGCTTCAGCCGCTCGCGGTCGCCCCGAAGGCGCCACAGGGCGCGCGGGATGTCGTGCGAGGAGACGAGCGTCAACATGGTCTGGCGCACGCCCAGTGGGAGGGCGGCGTAGTGGTCCCAGAGGGCGTGCCAGGCGGCGGCGGCCGTGACCTCCGCCGGTGAACCGTACACGTCGCTGCCGCACAGCCAGTCCATGACGGGGTGGGTGAAGCCGGCGTAGTGCATGGAACCGTCCAGCGTGTGGCGCCGCAGGGTCGGGACGGTGTCGAACGACAGCTCGCCGAAGACCCAGGCCTCCTCGTTCTCCTCGCGGGCAACGCGGTGGACGGTCCTCAGCAGGGCTTCGTTCGCGCGCGCCGTGCCGCCCTCGCCGATCTGGTGGGCGACGTCCAGGCGCCAGCCATCGATGTCGCGCCGGAGCCAGTGCCGCACCGGGGCGCGAGGCCCCTCCAGGAAGCGCTCGCGCGCCAGCGGCGAGGCGTAGTCGATCTTGGGCAGGGTGTGAACGTCGTAGAACGCGGCGTAGTCGCCACCGGGACGGAAGGTGAACATCTCGCGCTGTGGGGATGCGGGGTCCGAGAGTGCGGCAAGGAAGTCGGGGTGGCGGTGGCCGGTGTGGTTGAAGACCCCGTCCAGCACCAGCCGCATGCCGCGGGCGTGGAGGCCCTCCAGCAGAGCCTCGAAGGCGGTGTCGCCGCCGAGATGCGGATCGACGCGGAGGTAGTCGACGGTGTCGTAGCGGTGACTCGACTCCGCCTGGAAGATGGGGGTCAGATAGAGGGTCTCGATCCCGAGCTCGTGGAGCTCGTCGAGTGCCGCGACGATGCCCCACAGGTCACCGCCGTAGATCTCGAGCTGACCCTGGCGCGGGTCGGGCGGCGCGCTCCAGGCCTTGGCCACGATCGGCCGGCCGTCGAACGTCCACTCGCCGCTCGCCGGCGCGGGGTCGGCGCTTCCCCTGCGGAAGCGGTCGGGGAAGATCTGGTAGACGGTCGTGCCGACCGCCCACTCCGGTACGGTGGGTTGGGCCGGCAGGTGGAAGAAGCGATCGTAGCGGGGCAGCACGCTCTCGACGCCGTGGCTCGCCAGGTAGCCGTGGGGAAGCCGGAAGACGTAGCGGAGCGGCGACGCATGCATGCCTACACTCGCCTCTAGGCCCCCGTCGACTCGTCGAAGGGGGAGGCGCGCGAGCTCGCCGTGATGCTCGACCGTCAGCCAGCCGTTGGGCGCGTCCGTGCGTACGCGCAGGCGGACCGTCTGGCCCAGCTCGGGCCGCAGCGGCTCGATGCAGAACGGCTCCCAGTCGTGGTAGGCGTCACCCGCTGGCGCGGCGGTGTCCCGGGGCGGGATGCGACGGCTCCGCGGAGCGCCGCTCACTCCTTGACCGCCCCCGCCGTGTAGCCCGACACGAAGTAGCGCTGGAAGCCGTAGAAGACCGCCAGGATGGGGAGCGACCCGAGCACGCTGGCCGCGGCGAACACCCCCCAGCGGGTGCTGAAGCTCCCGGTGGTGAAGTTGTAAAGGCCGATGCCCACCGTCCACGATTTTACGCCGGTCAGCACCAGGCTGGCCAGCACGAACTCGGAGTAGGTGCCTACGAACTGCAACAGGAAGATGAACACGAACATCGGCGCGGAGAGGGGCAGCAGCACGCGCAGGAAGGCCTGGAAACGGGAGGCACCATCGATCATGGCAGCCTCCTCCAGGCTCGGGCTCAGCGACTCCACGTACCCCTTGAACACCCAGGTGCCGAAGCTGATCACGCCCCCGGAGTAGGCCAGCAACAGGCCGGAGAAGGTGTTGATGAGGTCGAGGGTGCTGAGCAGGTAGTAGATGGCGATGAGGGCGAGGAATCCGGGGAACATCTGGATGAACACGAACACCATCAACATGCCGTAGCGTCCCGGGAAGCGGAAGCGCGCGAAGGCGTAGCCGGCCGTGGCGGTCAGCAGCACCGCCAGCATGCCGGTGGCTCCCGACAACAGCAGCGTGTTCCTGGCCCACAGCACGAAGTGAGACTCGGTGCTCATGCCCGTGAACTGCGACGGCGACAACGCCATCAGCCCTCCGAAGAGCAGGACGGCGAAGGCGAGCAGGGTACGGTTCTGCCAGCGTTCGAGGCGGTGCGCGCCGGGGGCCCAACGCCGCCCCAGGCCGAGGGCCAGGGCACCGATGAGCAGCGCCGCCAGCACCGCGATCAGGACCCACTGCCAGGCGGGCACGACCACACCCTCGATCAGCTTGGCGTAGTTCTCGAGGCTGGCCTGCGACAGGTCGGGCAGGACCTTGGCTCGGACGAGCAGGTTGCTGCTCTTGATCTGGCGGAAGCTGAACAGGTTGTTGCGGGGGTCGAAGGAAGCGCCGACGACCTGCAGCACCGGGTAGTACACGACCACGATCAGGATCCACAGCCCCAGGTGCGTCACGCTCTGCCGGAACAGCGGCCACGGGGTGCGGGTCCGTCCGCGCGAGCGGTTGGCGAGGGAGGTGTAGATCAGGCTGTAGGCCAGCAGCGCCACCACGGCGCCGACCAGCGACAGCGTGACGGTGAGCCAGCCGTTCGCGATGAAGACGCTGCCGAACGCCTTGCTGTGCGGCACGCTCGCTACCATCGAGCGGAACAGGAGAGCGCTGTAGACGAGCACGGCGAGGCCGATCAGCCAGCCGACCGCGATGCGCGCGAGCCTCATCGCGCTTCCTCCTTGAACGCGCCGGTGATGTTGAAGTTGATGAGGCTGATGCCCACGGTCACCACGAAGATGATCAAGGCGATCGCCGACCCGAGCCCGTAGGCCGAGCCGCCCTCAGCGCGGAAGGCGGTCTTGTAGGCCCAGGAGATCAGGATGTCGGTGGAGTTGGCGGTCGCCATCCCGCCGGGGATCGCCGGGCCCCCCTGCGGGAGCAGCAGGTAGATCAGGTTGAAGTTGTTGAAGTTGAAGGCGAACGACGTCAGCAACACCGGGGTGAAGGCGGTCCTCACCAGCGGCAGGGTGATGCCGCGGAAGGCCTGCCAGGGGCTGGCGCCGTCGATCTGCGCCGACTCGTAGAGCTCGTTGGGGATGGTCGACAGCGCTCCCAGGGTGGCGGTCATCATGAAGGGGAAGCCCAGCCACAGGTTCACCAGGATGATGCCGAGCTTGGCCCAGTCGGTCTGCGTGAGCCAGGGGATGGAGTAGATGCCGAGCAATCCCAGCAGCCGATTGACGGCGCCGAACTGCTGGTTGAGCAGCGCGTTCCACATCTGGATGGTGATGATGTTCGGCAGCGCCCAGCTGATGATCAGGGCGGTCCGGTAGAAGTTGCGGAAGCGCAACTTGGCGTCGTTGAGCACCACGCCCAGAATCAGCCCCATCAGGGCCGTGAGGAGCACGCTGGCGGCGGCGAACACCACGTTCCAGCGGAACACCGGCCACAGCGAGGTGGCGGCGTTGGACAGGATGTACGTGAAGTTCTTGAAGCCGATGAAGCGGTAGTTGCTGATCCTCGCGGCGTAGAGCTGGCCTGCCTGCGTCGAGGGAGCGAACGCCGGAACGCGGTTCAGGGTGAGCGTCATCCGCCCTTCGCCCGTCACCGTCTGCCGCGCCCGGTCGTTGCCCCGGTACACCTCCAGCTGGGCGCCCACGCAGCTGTCGCCGCACTGGAGCGCCTGGCTCGGATCGGAGGGGAAGAGCAGGGTGTCGGGCGCAACGAACGTCACGGCGGTCTCGGTGGCGCGATCGGGCCGCCCGTAGTTCTTGCCGGAGAAGTTCGTGAATGCCAGCGCCATCGTCAGCACGATGGGGTAGACGGTGAAGGCGAGCAGGAAGAGGGTGGCCGGAAGCAGATAATACCAGTCGGAAAGGAACGGGAAGCGTCGCCGGAACAGCGCCAGCATGGGCAGCAACGCCAGCCCGGTGGTGAGCAGCAGAAGATAGTTCGGCAGGTCGTGAACCCACACGCGGACGAGCCAGAACAGCAGCACGCCCACCACCACCGCCAGGCCTACGGCAGCGGTGAGGGTGGCCAGTGCGAGCAGCAGACCGCGGAATCCCGGGGGGTGTCGGGTCATCGGGGTCCTCCAGAGGGGCGGGCGGCGTACGGGAAGCGCCCCCGACCGGCGATCGGCCGGGCCGGGGGCGCTCGGAGTCCGTGCGGGGCCGGCGCGCTACTGCGCGCCGGCGATGCCCTTCTGGATCTGCGAAACGAAGTCGCTGGCGATCTGGGTGGTGTTCGAGTCCTGCTTGGCCTCGGCGAGCTTCAGGGCGTCGGCCATCGGGCCCCAGACCTTGCCCATCGCCGGCACGTTGGGCATCGGGGTGCCCAGAGCGATGGCCTCCGAGAAGCCCTTGACCACCGGATCGGACGAGAGTTGCGCGAGGGCGCTCTTGGAGACCGGGATGCGGCCGCCGGCCTGGTTGAACGACACCTGTGACTCCGCCGTCACCAGGAACTTGGCGAAGTTGACCGCGGCGATCTTGTCCCGGGAATAGGCGTTGACGACGACGCCCTGCACGCCCACGAACGGGCCCCACGGCTGCTTGGTGCCTGGAGGGGTCGGGAACGGCATGACGCCGAAGTCGAGGTTCGCCTTCTTGTAGTCGCCCAGTGCCCACGGGCCGTTGAGGATCATGGCCAGCGCGCCGTCCTTGAAGGCCCCGTCGGCCACTCCGTAATCGACACCGTCGGGGACGAGCCCGTAGGTGTAGCGGAGGTCCTTGATGAAGTCGAGCGCCTTGGCGCCGGCCGCTCCGCCCATCCCGATGTCGGAGGTGTTGGCGCTGCCGTCGGCGTTCTTGCCGAAGACGTAGGCGCCCTCCATGCGGAAGAATCCGTAGTTGAAGTAGGCGTCGGTCTCGTTGTAGAGGAAGCCGAAGGTGTCGCCGGTGGTGTGCTTCTTGGCGATCGCCAGGAACTCGTCCCAGTTCTTGGGCGGGTTCGGAACGAGCTTCTTGTTGTAGATGAGCGCCACGGACTCGGCGCTCATCGGCATGCCGAAGAGCTTGCCTCCGTAGGTGAAGGCGTCCACGGCGACGGACTCGAGCCCGGAGACGTAGTTCTGGGTGACATACTTGTCGAGCGGCTCCAGCACCCCGGCGACCGCCATCTCGCCCATCTGATCCTGTGGGAGGGTCACGACCAGATCGGGCCCCTTGCCCTGCGGCGCGCCAAGGATGAACTTCTGCTTGATGTCCGCGAACGGCACCGTGACGATGTTGACCGTGGTGCCGCTGGCTTTCTGGAAGCTCTGGGCGGCCGACTGAAGCCACTGGAGCTCGGGTCCGCCGAAATGGGTCCACACGGTGATGGTGCCTTGCGCGAAAACGGATCCGAACAAGGCCAAGAAGAGCGTGAACAGCACCTTCCTCATGCGGATACCTCCCCTGGGGGATCTCCTGGGAGATCCAATTTTCGAAACTACACGACGATACCAGTTCGAGCGTGGTGCGCCGTGTGGTGTTTTCCAGTGTTTTCGGAATCCTTGGCCAATCGCGAGCTGCGTTCGCGGCCGGGGTACCGGGGCGGCGCCGGAACCGAGGAGGGACGACGTACACTACCCGTCGCGTATGGACGGCGGAGGCAGACGACGTGAGCCCGACCCGATGGTCGGCGGGATAACGCTCGGAGAGGCGCGCCGCTCGTGGTGCGGCGCCTGGAGGCCGCCGGCGTGGACAGCCCCGGACCCGAGGCGTTGGCGCTGCTCGAGGCGGCCACCGGGCTCGAGCGCAGCGCCCTGATGCTGAACCCGGAACGCGAGCTGGCAGACGAGGAGAGGGTGCGCCTGCTCGACACCCTGCGTCGCCGCGTGTCGCGCGAACCCCTGCAGCACATCCTGGGCACCGCGCCCTTCTACGGGCTCGAGCTGGCGGTCGACGCCACCGTGCTCGTGCCTCGACCGGAGACCGAGCGACTGGTGGAGCTGGTCCTGGATGCGCTGCGCGGCGTCGAGCGGCCGCATGTGCTCGATGTCGGGACGGGCTGCGGTGCCATCGCGCTGGCGCTGCGCGCGGAGCGCTCCGATGCCGAGGTGGTCGCGAGCGACATCGCGCCCGAGGCGGTCGCGCTGGCACGCCGCAACGCCGGTCGCCTCGCGCTTCCGGTCCGGGTGCTGCGCTCGGACCTGCTCGCCGAGGCCGACGTCGCAACCGTGGCGGCCGGCTGCGACGTCCTGGTCGCGAACCTACCCTACCTGCCGCTCTCCGACGCGGACGCGCTGCAACCCGAGGCCGGGCACGACCCGGCGCTGGCGCTCTACGCCGGCAAGGACGGGCTCGGCGTCGCTCGCAGGCTCATCCGGCAGGCCGCCCGCCTGCTGCCGAGCGGGGCGCTGCTGGCGCTGGAGCTCGACCCGCGCAATGTCCGCAAGGCGCTCGTCGAAGTGGCGGCGTGGCGCGACGCGCGTGTGGAGCGCGACCTCCCGGGTCGAGAGCGCTACCTGCTGGCCCGTCGTTGAGCCGTTGGGGTTGCGGGCGTGGGCCCTGCGTCAGGCGCCGTGGTCGCGCGACGCGCGCTCGGCCCCGCCGCCCTCGCGGGGGCCCTGCCGCAACGGCGGGACCTCCGGGAAGTCCGGTGCGGCATCGAGCGGAGAATTGGAGCGCGGATGGCTGGGCCCGCGCCGTCCCGGAGGGTGCGTTCGTTCGGCGCGGCCCGGGGGGAGTACGCTCGCGAGCAGCAGGAGCGCGGCTCCGATCACGATGCTGGCGTCGGCGACGTTGAACACCGCGAAGTCGAAGCCGCGTACGTGGAAGTGGATGAAGTCCACCACGTAATGCAGGCGGAACCGGTCGATCATGTTGCCCACGGCGCCGGCGAGCACCAGCGCCAGGGCGACGCGCGTGAGCGCCGCCAGGCGTCGGCCGCTGCGCAGCAGGTACAGAGCGATCACCAGCGCTACCAGCGCCGATAGGATGCCGAGCATGACCGTGCCGTCGACGGTGAGCGGCCCGAGTTGCACGTTGAGGTTGCGGAGCATGCCGAAGGCGGCGCCGTTGTTACGGATGTGCACGATGGAGAAGCCGAGGCCGACCGACACCTCGCGGCTCCCCTCCGGCAACGCCGTCACGACCCACGCCTTGCTGATCTGGTCCGCGGCGACGAGCAGGGCCGCTAGGAACAATGCCATCCCCGACAGTATAAGCGCGTCGGGCACGGCGGGCGGGGCGGCGCGCCACGTGCTCCGGCGGCGCCAGCTGCCGCTCCCGTTGCGCGGTGTTCCGCGCGCCCCGAGGGGTCCGGGACCCGCTCCTGGACCCTTCGTTATAGTGGGGCGCATACGTGCAAGCGTTTGCCGGCCCGGGCCCTGGTGCGCCGACGGGCCGTTGAGAGGCGGCAGCACATGCCAGCAACCCTGGAACAGGTACGCAAGCGGATCCAGCGCTCCGCCAGCCAGGAAGGCCCCCTCCTGACGCGGTTCGCCGAGATCCTCTTCGACAAGGCCGACGACGCCTTCCTGGAGGAGTTCGACTCCGACAGCCTCTTCGCCATGACCGTTGACGGGCTCCACTTCCTGGGGGGCGGCCTCGAGGACGGCCCCCGCGTGCAGGTGTTCAACCCGCGGTTCGAGACCGACGGTTGGGACGCGCCCTACACCGTGATCCGCTTGCTGCTCGACGACCGGCCCTTCATCGTCGACTCGGTGCGGGCCGAACTGAGCCGGCATGGCGTCGAGCTCTTCCACCTGCTGCACCCGATCGTCGTACCGGTGCGCGACGCCTCGGGGGCTGTGGTCGGGCTGGACGTCAAGGGAGAGCGGGAGCAGCGCGAGGCGGTCGAGATGTACTTCGTCGAGCGCCTCGAGGACGAGGAACAGCGGGCCGATCTCGCCGCCGCCGTGACGCAGGTGCTGCAGGACGTCCTGCTCGCGACCGGCGACTACCAGGCGATGCGCGAGCGGGCGCTGGCGATGCGAGAGCATGTGGCCGGGCTGCGGAAGAAGAGCGCGCAGGGCTATCATCGCGATCGCGGCGAGGAGCTGGAGGAGTACGGCGCCTTCATGGAGTGGCTCGACGACGAGAACTTCGTGTTCCTCGGCTACCGCGAGTACGACATCAAGGTGGTCGGCGGGGTGCGCTCGTTGCAGGTCACGCCGGGCAGCGGTCTAGGCATCCTGCGCAATACCGAGACCAGCGCCTACGACGAGGCGGTGCCCATCGCCGATCTCCCCGAGGGGTTGCGGGAGCGCGTGACCGGCGGCCGCGTGTTCGTGGTCACCAAGACCAACGCCGAGGCCACCGTGCACCGGCCCGCCCGCATGGATTACATCGGTATCAAGAAGCTCTCCGACAGCTGGCAGGTGATGGGCGAGCACCGCTTCCTGGGCCTGTTCACCTCCAAGGCCCACTCCACACCGGTCGAGGACATCCCGATCCTGCGGCGCAAACTGCGGCAGGTGCTCGAGCTCGACGACGCGCTTCCCGGCTCCCACGACTACAAGGGGATCGTGGCGGTGTTCAACAGCATGCCGCGCGAGGAGCTCTTCTGGTCGGACGCCGAGCAGCTTCATCGCGACATCCGCACCATCCTCGGGCTCGAGCAGGAGCGCGGCGTGCGCGTGACGCTGCGCCCCGACCCGCTGGGTCGAGGCATCGGCGTGATGGTGATCATGCCGCGCGAGAGCTTCAACGCCGAGGTGCGGCGCACCGTGCAGCGCTTCCTCGCCCGCAAGCTCGCCGCCGACCACGTCGACTACAACCTGGCGATGGGCGAGGACCAGGCCCAGGTCCGCTTCCACTTCTTCTTCACCACCGGACTGCGGCCCGACGACATCGACCTCAAGGGGCTGGAGCGCGAGGTCGCCGAGCTCGCGCGGAGCTGGCGCGACGAGCTGCGCGAGCGGCTGTTGGCCGCCCATGGTGCGCGCGAGGGTCGCAAGCTGGCCGAGCGCTACGCGGGCGCCTTCGACCCCCGCTACACCGCCGATACCGGCGCCGCCCTGGCGGTGCGCGACATCGCCAACCTCGAGAGGCTCGGCGAGGACACGATGCTGGCCGACGTCCTCAACCCGCCCGAGGAGCGCGGGGAGGACGCTGCCAGCCTCGTACGCATCTACCACCACGGGCACGGCATGGCACTCTCCGACGTGCTCCCCGTGCTCGAGAACGTCGGCTTCCGGGTGATCGAGCAGGTGCCCTACATGCTCACTCCCGAAGGCGGCAAGCGCGGCATCGAGGTGTTCCGCGTGCACGACGCCGAGCGTCGCGCGCTGGACGTACGCCGCCATCGCGAGCGGCTCGTCGACGCCCTCGAGGGCCTGCTGCTGGGCCGCGCCGAGAACGACCGCCTGAACCGGCTGGTGCTGCAGGCCGGACTCACCGTGCGCCAGGTGGCGCTGCTGCGCGCCTACCAGATGGATTTCTCGCAGCTCAACGCGGTGACCAGCCGCAGGTTCATCAACGACACGCTTCTGGCGCACCCGTCGGTGGCGGCGGACCTGGTCGCGTACTTCGAGGCGCGCTTCGACCCCGCGCGCGAGGAAGGACGCCACGAGCGCATGGAGGCCGCCCGGCAGGCGGTGCTCTCAGGGCTGGCCAAGGTGCGCTCGCTGACGGAAGATCGCACCTTGCGCGGCCTGCTCGATCTGATGGAGGCCACGGTCCGCACCAACTACTTCCTCGACAAGGACTACATCGCCTTCAAGCTCGCCTCCGGACAGGTGGCCAGCATGCCCGATCCCCGGCCGCTCTACGAGATCGCGGTGGCCGGCCTCGGCGTCGAGGGCGTACACCTCCGCGGCGGAAAGGTGGCGCGCGGCGGCATCCGCTGGAGCGACCGCCCCGACGACTTCCGTACCGAGGTCCTGGGGCTCATGAAGACGCAGATGACCAAGAACGCCGTCATCGTGCCGGTCGGCTCCAAGGGCGGCTTCGTGCTCAAGCGGGCGCCCGCCGGCCGCGACGCGCTGCGCGCCTACGTCCGCGAGCAGTACCAGGTGTTCATCCGCGGCCTGCTCGATCTCACGGACAACCGCGTCGACGACCGGGTGGTCCACCCCGAAGGACTCGTCATCTACGACGAGGACGACCCCTACCTCGTCGTCGCGGCCGACAAGGGCACCGCGACGTTCTCCGACCTGGCGAACGAGACCGCCGCCGAGTACGACTACTGGCTGGGCGACGCCTTCGCGTCGGGCGGCTCGCACGGCTACGACCACAAGGTCATGGGCATCACCGCGCGCGGGGCCTGGGAGTGCGTGGCGCGCCACTTCGACGAGCTGGGCGTCGACGTCTTCGAGGACACCTTCAGCGTGGTGGGGATCGGCGACATGTCCGGTGACGTCTTCGGCAACGGCATGCTCTACACCGACCGCATCCAGCTCAAGGCGGCCTTCAACCACCTGCACATCTTCCTCGACCCGAACCCCGACCCGAAGGCGAGCTTCGCGGAGCGCAAGCGGCTGTTCGAGCTGGCGCGCTCCTCGTGGAACGACTACGACGGGAAGCTCATCAGCGCCGGCGGAGGCGTTTTCGAACGCGGCGCCAAGAGCATCCCACTGAGCGCCGAGGTCCGCAAGATGCTTGGCGTCGACGACGAGGCGCTCAGCGGGCAGGACCTGGTGCGCGCCATCCTGGCCATGCCGGCCGACCTGCTGTGGAACGGCGGCATCGGCACCTACGTGCGCGCCAGCAGCGAGCGCGACGCCGACGTCGGCGACGCCACCAACGATCCGGTGCGTATCACGGCCCCCGAGCTCCGCTGCAAGGTGGTGGGGGAGGGCGGCAACCTCGGCCTGACCCAGCTCGCGCGCATCGAGTTCGCGCGCGCCGGGGGCCGGATCAACACGGACGCCATCGACAACTCCGCCGGCGTGGACACCTCCGACCACGAGGTCAACATCAAGATCCTGCTGCAGCCGCTGGTCAGCTCGGGCGAGCTCAACTTCAAGCAGCGCAACCGCCTGCTCAAGGAGATGGAGGACGAGGTGGCGCGGCTGGTGTTGCGCGACAACGACCAGCAGTCGCTGGCGCTCAGCCTGGCCGAGCGCCGCAGCGTCGAGGACCTCGGGCTGTTCGACTCGCTGCTCGAGGAGCTGGCCGTGCGCGGGGGGCTCAACGCGCGGGTGGAGTTCCTTCCCACGCGGCGGCAGCTCCAGGAGCGCCAGCGCGCGGGCGAGGGGCTCAGCCGCCCCGAGCTGGCCGTGACCATGGCCTACGTGAAGATGGGGCTGTACCGGAAACTGCTGGAGACCGGGCTGCCGGACGAGCCCGACTTCGAGCACTACCTGTTCGAGTACTTCCCGGCCGCGGTCAAGGAACGCTACGTCGAGGTCATCCGGCGGCACACCCTGCGGCGCGAGATCACCGCGACGCAGTTCACCAACATCGTGGTCGACCTGCTGGGGGCCAGCTTCGTGCACCGCACGGCGCGCGATAGCGGGGCCGCGGACGTCGACGTCGTCAAGGCGGCCCTGATGGCCCTCGAGGTCCTCGACGCACGCGGCGTGGGGGAGCGGCTGGAGCGGCACCAGCCCCGTCTGCCCGCGGAGGCCCACTACGAGGCCCTGCACCACCTGGTGCACGCCGTGGAAGGCGTGGTGAGCTGGATGCTGTTCAACGACCTCACCCGCCGCAACGTGGGCGACTTCGTCGATACCTACCGGGAGCCGCTGCTGACGCTCCGCAACGGCATCGAGGGGATGTTGCCGGTTGCAGAGCGCCGGCGCTTCAAGCGCCGCACCAAGCAGCTCGGCAAGCTCGGCTTCGGCGCCGAGCTGGCGGCCGAGATCGCCAGCCTGGACTACCTGCCGAGCAGCGTCGGCGTGATCGAGGTCAGCCGCCGGACCGAGGTGGGGTTGGAGGAGGCCGCCACGCGCTTCTACGCCCTGGGCGAGCGTCTGGCGCTGGGGTGGCTGCGCGACGGTCTGTCGCAGCTCCCCACGCAGGGGAGCTGGGAGAAGATCGCGGCCGTCGGACTGGTGATGGACCTGCGCGAAGCGCAGCGGAAGCTCGCCACCACCTTCATCGAGGCCCGCAAGCAGGAGGACGGGCTGTCGGCCGAGGGGTTCCTGGAGCGCCACCCGCACCTGCTGGAGCGCTTCGACGAGGCGCTCGAGGAACTCAAGCTGCCCGGAGCGTTGACGCTGGCGGGCGGCGCGGTGCTGGTGAGGCTGCTGGCACAGGCGCAACGCACCGGCGTCAACGGCGCGGTGGCGCGCGCCGGTTGAACGACGGCGCGGCTCACGGCGCTCCTCACGGCCCGGACGTCAGGCCGCCCTCACGAACGCCCGTAGCAGGGCGTCGAGCCGGGCGATGCCGTCATCGGTGGCGCGCAGACGGGTGCCGTCGCGGGCGAGCAGGCGGTGACGGAGCACGTCGTCCAGCCAGCGGGGCGCCACGTCCTCCGGCCCAAGCCCGGTGAGGGCTCGCAGCCCGGCGAGGTCGACCCCCTCGCGCGTGCGCAAGCCGGTCAGTAGCCGATCGAGCACCACGCCCTTGGCGTCGAGCACGTCGCGCTCGGGCGGCGCTCCTTCGAGCCAGCCGCGGATCGGCGGGTTGCGCAGGCGGGTACCGTAGAGCCCGCCCTCGGGCAGGTAGGAGGAGGCCGAGGGGCCGAGTCCGAGGTAGAACGCGCCGCGCCACGCGCCCAGGTTGTGGCGCGCCTCCTCGCCCGGGCGCGCGTAGTTCGACACCTCGTAGCGTCGTAGTCCGTAGGCCGCCAGCAGCGGGGCGGTGGCCTCGAAGTCGTCGGCCTCGCGTTCCGGGTCGACCCGTACGCCGCGAAGCGCGAAGGGCGTGTTCGGCTCGATGGTGAGCGAGTAGACGCTCATGTGGCCCACCCCCGTCTCCGCGACGCGCCGCAGGTCGAGCGCGGCGTCCTGGCCCGGCACGGCGGTGATCACGTCGGCGTTGACGCGCAGGCCCGACGCCTGCGCCCACTCCACTGCCTGCATCCCCTGCGCACTGTCGTGGACGCGGCCGAGGAAGCGCAGAACGGAGTCCTGCGTCGACTGCAGGCCGATCGACAGCCGGTCGAAGCCGAGGTCCCGGAAACGCCCCAGGCGCTCGGGCGTGAACGTGAGCGGGTCGGCCTCGAGGGTCGTCTCGAGGCGGGCCGGGAAGCCGAAGGTGCCTTGCAGGAGGCTCGTGACGCGGGCCATCTCGTCGTCGGTGAGGTGCGAGGGCGTGCCGCCGCCGAAGTAGACGGTGTCGAGCGGTCCGGGGTAGCGCTCGGCCAGCGCGCGGGCCTCGCGTTCGAGCCGCTCGAGGTAGCGCGCCACCAGCCCTTCGTTGCGCAGCATCTTGTGGAAGTCGCAGTACGGGCAGACGCTGGGGCAGAAGGGGACGTGCAGGTAGAGGGAGCGCACCACGATGCAAGCGTAGTCCCTCACGAGGCCGGTGGAGGTCGGGTCGGTCGTTCGCGTGCCCCGCCGCTCGATGAGCATCGGATGTCAACAATGTGAGAAACCTTGGACAGCCTCGGGACATTTGTCCTATCGTGGGGCCGAACTGAGGCTTGTCTAGATTCATGGAGGAGGCCAGACATGAAACGAATGTTCCTTGCCGTCGCTGCCCTCGTTCTTACGGTGCTATTGGCATCGTGTGGGCAGCAGGCCAGTCTGTCGGTCCAGCTCGGTAGCAGCAGCGGTTCGGTATTGCGCGGCGACCAGGTCAGCGTCCCGGTCACCGTGAGCAACGCTTCCGGGACCGTGAACCTCTCGGTCAGCGGTGCCCCTGCGGGTGTGACGGCGACGTTGGCCTCGTCGACCCTGAGTGGTGGAGCGACCTCGACGACGCTCGATGTGCAGGTGTCGGCGGCCGCCACGGACGGCTCTGCGACCTTGACAGTGAGTGCGGCGGAAGGGAGCAACGCGAGCTCGGCGACGTTCGATCTGACGGTCTCCAGTCTGTCCGTGACCGGGACCGTGGTGGACCTGGTCGGCAAGGGCATGTCGGGCGCCACCGTGGCGATCCAGGGCACCACCGCCACAACCGACGCGAACGGGGAGTTCACGATCGGCGGGGTCGCCGTTCCCTACGACCTGATCGTCAAGCAGACGCTCGTCTCGGCGACCATCGCCCAGGTGTTCGAGGGCTTGACCAGCGCGACGCCCGTGGTGAACCCCTACGCCTCGGTCATCGGGTTGACCTCGCTGCCGATGTCCGCCACCATCTCCGGGAACCTCTCGTCGGCGGTGTCCGCGGGCTACACCGCGAACGTCTGCGTTCAGAGCACCTCCACGTTCATGAGCGGCTGTGACACCGTGGCCGCAGGCTCGACCGCCTATTCGATCAGTGCTGCATGGCTCGCGGGATCGAGCGTCTCGGTGACGCTCCACGCGATCGAAGTCGCGACGGACGCCGACGGCATGGCGACCGGCTACGACCAGTACGGTACGGCGTCGGGGACGGTGGCCAACGGTGGGACGCCCACCATCGACGTTGCGTGGGGGAGCACCCCTTCCAGCGGCACGATCGCCGGCCACGTCAACGTGCCGGCCGGGTTCCAGCTCGAAAATGTGGAGGGTGCGGCCGAGTTGAGCTCCTCCACGGCGTTGCCGCTGTTCCGCGCCAACAACAGCAGTGGCCTCGGCACCAGCTTCAACGCCGTCGTGCCGCAGCTCGGGAGCTCGGGCCATACGCTGATGGTTGTGGGGTACCCTTCCGGTACCGGCGCTTCGACAACGATCGCCTGGCAAGGCGGCCTCAGCGCCGGATCCAGCCCCACCTTCAACCTTCCGACGCCGCCGACGATGACGGCCCCCGTCGATGGGGCAACCGGGGTGGGTGTCGGATCGACGCTGAGCCTCAGCTCGGCAAACGGCGCCGCGTCGTTCATCATCTCGGGCACGTCGCAGGCGATCATCGTGACGACAACGAACGCGAGCATCACCCTCCCCGATCTGAGTTCGGTCGGGATGCCCCTGACTTCGGGCAGCTACTCGTGGCAGGCGATCGTCACTCCCGGCTTGGCGACGCCGGAGGACGCTGCAGCGCACTGGATCTCCGACTACTACCTCACCTTCACCTCCCTCGAGTCCGGCGGGACCCTGTCGAGCCAGTCCAGCGGCTCCATCATGGGAACGGGTTCGCGGGGGTTCACCGTCCCCTGAGGACGAGGCACGCTCCTGTGCTACATCGATTGTGCTGGGGGCGGCCTTCGGGCCGCCCCCAGCTTTCGTTCCCTCGACCAGACCCGTTGCGTTGCGATCGCGGCCGTGCTCGACGGCTCGAGCAAGAGGGGCTTCGGGCGGCTTCGCCCCCGGGCGCCTGGCGAAGCGGACTAGACCCTACGCCGGAGCATCTTGCGGAAGTCGCGGCGGGGATGGACGGTGGGGCAGAAGCGCACGTGCAGGTAGAGGGAGTGGACCACGAGGCACGGGTCATCCACCAAACCCTACGTGTGCCGGGTAGGCCCGTGGCCGGGGCGTTCGAGCGGTCATGAGAGGTGCGTGGCCTGGGAGTGAGAAACCTGTGGCCTGCGCCGGGACGTTTGTCCTATCTTTGAGCTGTCCGCTCACGCATCGTCGTTCAAGAAGGAGACGAAATTCTATGAAGCGATTGTTCCTCATTGTGGCTGCGTTGGTGCTCACCGGGCTCCTGGCTTCGTGCGGCCAACAGGCCAGCCTCTCGGTCTCGCTCGGAAGCGCCAGCGGTTCTGTGGTGCGTGGTGACCACGTAAGCGTGCCTGTCACGGTGAGCAACGCCTCTGGCACCGTGACCCTGTCGGTCAGTGGTGTGCCTTCCGGGGTGACGGCGAGCCTCGCGAGCTCTACGCTGAGTGGCGGGTCCACCTCGACCGCCCTGGACGTGCAGGTCTCGGCGGCGGCCGCCGAGGGCGCCACCACGTTGACGATCAACGCCGTGGACGGGAGCAACGCCGCGGCCGCGACGTACGACGTGACGATCACCAGCCTGTCCGTTCACGGGAAGGTGGTGGGGCTGCTCGACGTCCCCGTGTCGGGAGCGGTCGTCTCGATCCAGGGCACCAACGCCACCACGGCCTCGGACGGTAGCTTCACCATCGGCGGTGTCGCCGTCCCCTACGACCTGGACGTCGTGCAGACCGTCACGACCCCTTCGACCACCACCTACGCGCACGTCTTCGAAGGACTCACGGACCCCAGTCCGACGGTGATGCCCGTGAGCGCGCTCGGCGGCGCGTCGACGTTCCAGACCGGCACGATCAACGGCACCCTCGGGTCGGCCGTGGCGACCGGTTCCACGGCGAGGGTGTGCGCGGCCGGCGTCTCGATGGTCGTGTTCGGCTGCACGACCGTGTCTGCCGGAGGCAGCACCTTCACGCTGAATGCGGACTGGGCGACGGGATCGACCGCGAACGTGACGGTCCGCGTGCTCGAGGTGCAGACCGATGCCAACGGGGTGGCGACGGGCTACGGCAGGTACGGCACGGCCAACGCCACGTTGACCGCCAGCGGCAGCACGCCGGTCACCGTGAACTTCGGGGCGGGGCCCTCCACGGCGACGGAGTCGGCGAGCGTCACCGTTCCGTCCGGCTTCGCGCTCAGCGGCATCGAGGTGAGTGCCTCGCTCGACGCCTTGAGCGGCCTGGCGCTGTTCGGCGCGAACGCGGTGTCCAGCTTCACTGCGGTGGTGCCGCAGTTCGCAGGGGCCAGCTACAACGTGTTGGCGAGCGCCTACCCCTCCGGTGCCGGGAGTTCGGCAACGATCGCTTGGAAGGTGGGTCTTGCGGGCGGCGGCGCCGCGACGTTCGACCTCTCCACGCCCCCGGCCCAGATCGCGCCGGCCGACGGCGCCACCGGCGTCGGGGTCGGTTCGACGCTGAGCGTGGCGTCGGCGGGGGGCGCGGCGGTCACCTTCGTCGTTCAGCACTCGGGCCAGCAGCTCGGGATCACGTCCATGAACGCGAGCGCGACCATCCCCGACCTCAGCGCGCTGGGATTCACGCTCGCCTCCGCTAGCAGCTACATGTGGTCGGCGATCGTCTCGCCGACGGTAACGACGGCCGACGGCGCCCCCGACGGCTGGATCGGCGACTACTACGATGCGATCCTTTCGGCCACCGGTGGTGGGCCGGCACCGGCCGCCGACGGTGCGATCATGGGAACGGATTCGCGAGGCTTCACGACGCCCTGATCGAGGGTGGCGCTAGAAGCGATCAAGAGACGCGCGGCGGGGGCGGCCTTCGGGCCGCCCCCGCCGCGCGTCTCTTGCCGCGCACGATGCGTCGGGCCCGCGTCCGTCAGTTCTTCGGCAGGCCCTTGAGCTGGTCGGCCAGGATCTCGTTGGCCGTGGCGTTGGCGGTCTTCAGGGTGTCGGCGACCGGCGCGCCGTCCATGATGGCGGCCATGTCGCTGGCGATCTCGTCGCGCACGAAGTCGTAGCCGGGCACGGGGGGCTCGGCGATGCCGTAGGGAAGCAGGTCGAAGGCCGTCTTGTAGGCCGGGTGCGTGTCGAAGTAGTCGGTGAGCTGGTTCGCCACGCTCTTGCGTACCGGGAAGTACTCGCTGGCCTTGGCCCACTGGGCCTGCACCGTGGGGCTGGTGTAGTACTCGATGAAGATCCAGGACGCCAGGTTGGCCTCCTTGGAGTGGCCGGTGGGGATGCTGACGCTGGCCCCGTAGATGTTCATGACCGGGTCGGGCGTGGTGTGGGGGATGGCGGCCACGCTCCAGGAGAACTTGGCGCCCTCGTCGACGGCGCTCTTGTAGAAAGGCAGCCCCGAGGAGGAGCCGACGGTGAAGAGCGTGCGGCTGGCGCCGAAGTCGGTCTGGTCGCCGTAGTTCTCGGTGACGATGCTGGCGCACCCCTGGTCGAACAGTCCCTGCAGGAACGTCATCGCCTGGTTCGCGGCCTCGGAGTCGTAGGTGAAGCGGTTGGCGTTGTCATCGAAGATGTTGCCGCCGAATGCGAAGGTCCAGCTCGCGAAGCGGCTGGCGTCGATGGACAGCTCGTAGCCGATGGAGCCGCGGGTGGTGGCCTTGCTGTAGGGGCTCTTGGTGGCGGCGCAGGCGGCCTGTTGGAACTGCGCCGGGGTGGTGGGGGGGCCGTCGAAGTCGACCTTGCCGGCCGCGCGCAGCTCCTTCAGCCAGTCGATGTTGTAGTACAGGACCTCCATCGAGCGGTTGGGTGGGAAGCCGTAGCGTGCGCCCCCGAAGCTCGGGAACACGTCTGCGCTGAAGAAGCCGGGGAAGAAGTCTGCCTTGTCGGCGGCGCTGATGCCCCACTTGGGCGAGTCCACCAGGGGTCGCATGTCGGTGACGCCGTTGCCGAGCGCGTACGTGGCCGACTGGTTCTGGTAGGCGACGACGATGTTGGGCGCGTCGCTGGTGCCGAGCACGGGCAACATCTTGCGGAAGATGTCGTTGTAGCCGCCCTGGTACTCGGCCTTGACGGTGATGTTGTAGGGATTCGAGCTGTTGAACGCCGTGACGATCTCCTGCAGCACCGTCTCGCGGTCGAGCGTGTGCTGGTGCCAGAAGGTGATGGTCTGGCCGGTGGGGTCGACGTTCTCGTAGGTGGCCTGGGCCGATGCCGTGGCCGCGATGGCGAAGAGCCAGACGGCCCCCAATAGGACGAACAGACCTCGCTTCATGCTGTCTCCCTTCCCTCCTGAGGTATGGCGATCATCCTTTCAGCCCCGAGGTGGCGATCCCCTCGGTGAACTGACGCTGGGTGAAGAAGTAGACCACCATGACGGGCAGGATGGTGATGACCGCTCCCGCCATGAGGTAGTGCGTCTGGGGGCCCGCTTCCGTGATGAAGGTGTAGAGGCCCACGCCGAGCGGGCGCCAGGTGGGCGTCGTCGTGACCAGGAGCGGCCACAGGAACTCGTTCCAGGTGCGTACGAAGGTCAACAGGGCGGCGGTCATCATGACGGGGCGGCTCATCGGCACCACGATCGCCGTCAGGAAGCGGAGGTGCCCGGCGCCGTCGATGCGCGCAGCGTCCCACAGCTCGTCGGGGATGCCCTGGAAGAACTGCCGGAACAGGAAGATGATGAACGCCGTCGACAGGAACGGCACGGTCAGGGCCGGCAGTTTGTTGATCCAGGAGCCCCAGGGGATGATGTCGCCCCGGATGAGCAGGAAGTTGGGGATGAACGTGACGGTGCTGGGGATCATCAGCGTGGTGAGGAGGACCATGAAGATGATCTCGCGCCCGGGGAACTGGATCTTCGCGAAGGCGTATCCCGCCAGCGTGCAGGTGACGAGCACGCCCAGGATGACGATGGCGCTGATGACCACGCTGTTGCGGAAGTAGAGCGCGAAGTCGGCCTCCGTCCAGGCCCGCTGGTAGTTGACCCACTGCGGGTGGGCGGGCACCAGGCGCCGATTGATGGTCTCGCCGAGTGTCATCAGCGAGGTGGAGGCCATGTAGAAGAACGGCGTGAACGAGACCAGGGCGCCTACCAGCAGCAGGAAGTAGACGGGCAACTGGGAGAGCTTGAACTCGAAGGGCTCGCTCCGGGCGCGCGCCTTCCGCCCGGCGCCGGCGCCGGGCGCGACACGTGCCCCGCGCACCGAACGGTTCGATTCCGATGGCAGGCTAGCCACGGAACACCCCCCGTCCGAAGAAGCGACTCTGGTAGAGCGTGAGGATCAGGATGATGGCGAACAGCACCACCGACTGCGCGGCCGCCAGGCTCCAGTTGTTGCGCTTGTAGAAGGTGTCGAAGATCACGATGCTGGCCGTATCGACGGCGTCCCGCACCGCCAGCTGGCGCATCACGTAGATGTGGGTGAACGCCTGGAAGGTTCCGATGAAGCCGAGCACCGTCAGGTAGAAGGTGACCGGCGAGAGCAGGGGCACGGTGATGTGGCGGAAGCTCTGGACGCGGTTGGCGCCATCGATGGCGGCGGCCTCGTAGAGGTCCTGCGGGATGTTGCCCAGACCCGCCAGGAAGATCACGGCGTTGTAGCCCGTGAAGGTCCAGATGCCGAACAGGATGATCGTCACCAGCGCCAGGCTGGGGCCCGCCCAGAACCCGGTGATGTGCTCGACGCCCAGGCTGTGCAGCAGGCCCCCGAAGAGCACCTCGGTGACCGGTTTGGTCTCGAACAGCCAGCGCTGCGGCGGGATGTGCAGCCACGACAGCACGGTGTTGGCGAGGAACTCGGGTCGCGGGCTGAAGATGGCCCGGAACACCGCGGCGCCCGCGACGGCGGGAGCGACGTAGGGCAGGAAGTAGAGCATGCGGAAGAATTCGCGCCCGCGGATGCGTTGGAACAGCAGGCTCGCGACCACCAGCGCCAGCGCGATCTGGATGGGCACCGAGCCGAAGCCGTAGTACACGGTGCGCACCAGTCCTTGCAGGAAGGCGCGGTCGCCGCTCCGGACCATCAACTGCCACCCCAGGGCGACGCTCACGCCGCTGCCCAGCAAGAGCAGGGCGCCGCCGGCCTGCAGGTAGCGCCTCGCCTCGCCGCGACCGCCACCGAAGGCGTCGGTCCACAAGCCGTGCGCGACCAGAACCAGCAGCAGCCCCCCGAAGAACGCCACGGCCCCGCTGGCGTGCCCGAGGGTGTGGCTGTAGTTCTCGAGCCCGATGAACGCGCCCTGACGCACCCGCCAGCTGTACAGGCTCATGTAGAGCGCGTAGACGATGGGGAAGAGCCCGAAGATGGCGATGATCACTACCGCCGGCAGGATGAAGACATAGCCAGTCAACCACTCGCGCCATACCCGTCGTGGGAGGCGCTTGCGTGGACCGGTGTTGACCGTCACGGCCGCTTCACCACCCCAAGTATAGGTGGCGGGTCGGCGTGTGACACGGGCACCTGTCCCGCATCGGGGCACGCCGGGGGGACGGTACAGTGCGGCGTGCCGGATACGTTCGAGATCGAGGTGCTGGAGGGCCTTGTGCCCTACGCGCGGCGGGAGCTGGACGCCGCCGGCTGGAGCGTCGTGGCCGAGCACGCCGACGGCCTGACGGTCCGCGCCGCCGGCCCCGATGCCCTCCTGGCGCTCCGGCTCGCCAGCGCGGTCTACCGCCGCCTCCACTTCGACGTTCCGCGCCCCAAGGCGCTGCTCGGCGATCAGCACTTCCGACGCCTGCTGGCCGCGGTCCGCGAGGCGACCGGGCGCGGGCGCTTCCAGGGCTTCCGCTTCGCCGCGGCTGGCGCCGATTCCCCGGTGTTCCTCAGGCTGGCGCGGGCCCTGCAGGACGCCACCGGGTTGCGCTTCGACCCCGCCGCGGGGGAGCTACTCTTGCGGGTGCGGCCCGCGCCGGACGGGCCCGGTTGGGAGGTGCTGGTGCGGTTGACGCCCAGGCCCCTGTCGGCGAGGTCCTGGCGCGTGTGCAATCGTGCTGGTGGTCTCAACGCGACGCTGGCCGCGGCGATGGTGGCCGCGTCGCAACCACGCCCCGGCGACCGCTTCCTGAACCTGATGTGTGGCTCCGGCACGCTGCTGGCCGAGCGCTTCCTGGCGGGGCGCGCCGCCGAGCTCACGGGCCTGGACCTGGACGCCGAGGCGCTGGCGTGTGCGCGCGCCAACCTGGAGGCTGCAGGTGCGGCCGAGGCCTGCCGCCTGGTGCACGCCGACGTCCGCACGGCGCCGTTGGAACCCGGCGCGTACGACGTGATTCAGGCCGATCTGCCCTGGGGCGACGCCGTGGGCAGCCATGCCGAGAACCGCTCCCTCCACCCTGCCGTGCTCGAGGCTGCCGGCCGGTTGGGGGGGCCGGACGCGCGTCTGGTGGTCTTGAACCACGAGCTCAAGCTGTTCCGCCGGGTGCTGGCGGAGCAGGGGTGGTGGCGGGTGGAGTCGGAGCGCAAGGTCGCGCACGGAGGGCATTTCCCCCACCTCTACGTGCTTCGGCGGCTCGGAGCGGGCGGAGGCCCGTGAGGCGCGTGAGGCGCGCCCCTCACGGAACGGAGTCGCCGTCGGGGCGCGTGATAGACTCGCGGCGTGAGGAACGGGTGGCGCGCTCTGGGACCCTACGCGCGGCCGGGGACGGATAGGTCGTGAGCCGCATGGCGCGCATCCGGCCCGGCTGGTACCTGCTCATCGCGCTGGCGCTCTATGCCCTGGTGGTGACGGTGCTGCTGCGCGGCAGCCAGGCCGAGGTGCAGCGACTGCGCGCCCAGACGGCGACGCCGGCCACGGCATCGTCGTCTGCGGACGCGCCCGCGTCTCTGCCGCGCTCTGCCGCCGCGTCCCCGTCGAGCCCGCTCCCAGCGACCGCCCCCCGCTCGTCCGCGAAGGCGGCGGCCGGCGCGCTCGCGCCGGCTGGCCTGTGGTTTCCGCTGCCCGGGGCGGGCGTGCCGAAGGACGCCAACGACCTGCCCGGCGCGCAGCGTCCCTATCGGCACGGGGTCAGCCAGGGCTTCGACTTCGTCGACGGTGACGCTGGAATCCCCGTTGCCTACGGTCAGCCGGTCATCGCCGCGGCCGCGGGCGAGATCGTGCGGGCCGACACCAACTACGTCGAGATGACGCAGGACGCCTGGAAGCAGCTCCTGACCCAGGTCGGGAGCGGTGGCGCGGACGCCGGCGAGCTCGACAAGCTGCGCGGCCGCCAGGTGTGGGAGCGGCTCCCGGACGGGCGGGTGCTGCGCTACGGCTTCCTCTCTGGCGTCCGGGACGGCATCACCACCGGCATAAGGGTCTACCGTGGCGAAGTGATCGGCTACGTCGGCAACTCCGGAACGGGCGACGGCGTGGCGCAGACGACCCTCCATCCCCGGCTCCACTTCGAGATCTGGCAGGGCGATCAGTTCTTCGGTGAGGGGCTCAAGCCCGACGAGGTCCGCATGCAGGCCGCCTCCCTGTTCGTGGGGCCCTAGGGCCGTGACCGACGGCCCGGACTCCCGCGCGCCGGAGGGCCAGCGCGTCACCGCTGTGGAGGTGGTGTGGCGCAACGTGTGGGTACGCGCCTGCAGCTACGTGGCGCTGGCCGCCTTCCTCGTCTACACGCTGTGGCGGTTGCGCGGCGGCTACGGCTTCGCGCTCCAGGTCGGGGTCGTCGGGTTCATCATCGCCTACATCCTCAACCCCGTGGTGGAGGCGCTCGAGCGCCTGCGCATCCGGCGCCCGGTGGCCGTGGTCATCGTGTTCTTCCTGCTGCTGAACCTACTGGTGCTCGGCTCGGTGCTGGTGAGCCAGGTGGTCACCGAGATGGGGCGCTTCGTCAACCTCGTGCCCAAGGCCATCGACAACCTGACCTCGCTGTCGACCCATTTCCAGGCATGGTTGGCGGGGGTGGTGACCAACCTGCCGGATGCCATCTCGAGCAGGCTGGGGGTGCCCGCCAACCAGACCCAGCTCAGCCAGCAGATCCGCCAGGAGCTCGTGAACTTCGCCACCCAGCTCGCGCAGAGCCTCAACCGCCTGCTGCAGCACATCATCACCGGCGGCCCCAGCCTGTTGCTGAGCGGGGCCACGGCTGTCATCTCCACCACCTTCCAGGTGGTGCTCATCTTCATCGCCAGCGCGTACTTCCTGTACGACTACCCGCGCTTCACGTCGAACTTCCGACGGTTCGTGCCGGTGCGTTGGCGGCCCCTCTACGAGGACCTCACGGAGAAAGCCGACCGCGCGGTGGGGGGCTATTTGCGCGGCCAGCTCCTGATCACGCTGACGCTGGGAGTCCTCATCTGGCTGGGCCTGACGATCATCGGCGTGCCGCTCGCCACAGCCATCAGCTTCCTGGCCGCCATCTTCAACCTGGTGCCCTACCTGGGGCCGATCATCGGCGTGTTGCCGGCGGTGCTGTTGGGGTTGACGGTCAGTCCCCTCACCAGCGTGCTGGCGATCGTGGTGTTCCTCCTTGCCAACCAGCTCGAGGGGCACGTGCTCTCGCCGTTGATCCTGTCGCGCTCCACCAACCTCCACCCCGTCACGGTGCTGCTGGCCATCATGGCCGGGCTGGGGCTGTTCGGATTGGTGGGGGCGCTGCTGGCGGTGCCCTTGGTCGCGCTGGTCAAGGTGGTGCTGGAGGAGTACCTTCTGACGCGGCCGGCCTACGCCACGGTGCCGCCCCCGCTGACCGAAGGATCGGACGCCGCAGAGGGGGGCGACGAGCGCTAGCGTCCCAACCGCGCGCCGCTCACGGGCGTGTGCGGTCCTGCGGCGCGGCCGGCCTCGGGTGCTGCTTGCCGTGGTACATCAAGTCGTCGGCGCGACGCATCAGGGCGAGCGGGTCCCGGCCATCGTCCGGGAAGCGGGCGATGCCCATGCTCGCGCCCAGCACGATCCCCTCCACCTCGACGGACTCGACTGCGCGCGCGTAGCGTTCGGCGGCGGCGCGGGCTTCGGCGTCGGAGACCTCGGGCAGCAGGAGTACGAACTCGTCGCCCCCCCAGCGGAAGGCGGCGTCGGAGGCGCGGCCCGCCGCCACGAGGACGCGCGCCACCCGTACCAGCGCCTCGTCGCCGCGGTGGTGGCCGAAGCGGTCGTTGACCTGCTTGAAGTGGTCGAGGTCGAGCATCAGGATGCTGAGCGGGTGGTCGTAGCGGCGCGCGCGCGTCAGCTCCTGCTCGAGCCTCTGGTGGAACCCCTCGCGGTTGCCCAGTCCCGTGAGTGGATCGGTGACGACCGAGCGCTGCAGCCGCTCGAGGGTCTGCGCCTGGCGCACGATCGCCCCCACCTGCTGGGCGAACGCCTCGGCCAGCCGCCTGGCCGACGAGCCGAAGGCGTTCTCGTCGGTGAAGCTGTCGATGTTGAGCATCGCCACCACGTCGCCGCTGTCGGTGATGGGGATGAACAGGTTGGCCGCGATGTCGTCGATCCGTGCGGCCTCGACCCGCGACGTTGAGCGGTCGCCTCCGGAAGCCGCGCTGAGGTTGCGTACAGCGGAGCCACGCACGATGCGGGGCGTACCGCGGCGGTACCCCTCGGCGCCGTCCCGATACCAGGAGAGCTCGTCGGCGTCGCTGAAGGGCCCCAGGGCGCGCAAAGCGTCGATGTCGTATCCGACCGCCGCTTCGTACCGGAACCCGTCGGTCCCGCGCACCAGGATCGACGCGGCCTCGGCGCCGGGGATGAGGCTGACCGAGGAGGTGGCCACGCGGCGATAGAGCTCGCTAGGCTCCTCCGCCCGCGCCAGGCCGCGCACGCCGTCGAGCATCGCCACAAGCTGCCGGTCCAACGTGGCGCGATCGAGCACCACGCCCAGAGAGGTAGCTACGATGTCGAGCACCCGCTCGTCGCGCGCGGTCCAGGCACGTGGGCTTCCGAGGTTCGCCAGCAGCAGCAGCGCCTGCACGTCACCGGAGACGTTCGAGATCGGAACGATGGCCACGGCGCGCACGCCCGAGCGCTGTGCCAGCTCGCCCGACCGCGGGTCGTCGAGGGCGTCGTCGACGAAGATCGGCTGGCGCTGCTGCCAGCCCTCGCGCAGGAGTCCGATGAACGGCAGGCCCTCGTTGAGCATGCGTCGGAGGCCGTCGGGCAGCGACCCGTGGACCGCCAGGGAGCGCAACCGCCCGTCGCGCAGGACCGTCACCGCGCCGGCCTCGAGCTCCGAGGAGGGAACCAGCTCGGCGAGCGCGGTGGCCGCGGCTTCACGGGCTCCTTCCGCCAGCAGCAGACGGCGTGTCAGCCGCGCGATGAGGGTCTGTTCGGAGCGCTGGCGCTCGAGCTCCGACAGGGCCTCGAGCCGGGCCAGGACCTCCTGGGCGATGTGGGCGAACGCTTCGAGGATGCGGCGGTCTTCGGGCCCGAAGCCGTTCGTGCGGGTCTGTTCCAGGTTCACGATGGCGCGCACCCGCCCGCTCACCAGGAGAGGCAGGGCCAGCTCGCTGCGGGTCGAGTCCACCGCCGGGTCGCCGATGTAGGCGGGGTCCTGGTGGGTGCCGGCCCGGTACTGGGGGTGGCCGTCCCGGAAGGCCCGGCCCATGACGGAGTCCAGCGGCACGTGGAAGTTGCGGGTCAGATCGGCGCGCGACGCGGCCTCGAACCGGAGGCCGCCCGCTTCCGGCACGAACACCTCGGCGTGCGAGAAGTCCTGGATCTCGGCCAGCAGGCGCGGCACCATCTGGAACAGTTCCTCCGCGGTGCGCGCCTTCTCCATGGCCAGTGCCGACTCGCTGAGCAACCTTGCCCGGCGTTCGTTGTCGCGCGCGCGTCGCTCCGAGCGGTGCCACAGCGTGAAGAGGTTGTTGCCTGCCAGGGTCGCCAGCACGAGGAGTCCGGCGAGCCCGGCCAGCTCCGGGAGCACGGGGTTGCCCGCACCGCGCGTGCGCAGCCAGGCGAGGAAGATGCCGACCGGGACGAGCGGTGCGGCGCCGCGCCAGCCCAGGCCGGTGGCAGCGATCATCAGGGGGAGCGCCAGCAGGAAGCCGAGCCACAGCTCGGGCGCGTGCAGCACCACGCCGAGGATGAAGAGCAGGGCGATGACGACGCTCCACGCGGCCGGCCCACGGCGCAGTTGCCAACGCGCCAGAAGTCCCCGCCGCACCGGCGCAGCAGGACGTGGGGCCACCATGGGGCCGTCGCGGCCCGGTGGAGGGGAGGGTTGCGGGCGCTTCATGATCGGTGACGGCGGCCCGTGGGGCCCGGCGCGTCCGAGGCAACGACGTGCAGGACGCGGTGGGAGCACCGCCGTGATGTCCCGATTTTCGCGTGCGGAGCTTCCGACGCGCGATAAACTACCTCACGTGGCACGGCGCGGCAAAGGCAAACGCACCAAGAAGCGCGTCCAGCTCGATCTGGAAGCCATCGGCCTGGTCCTCCTCGCCGGCGGCATCTTCGTGCTGGGCGTGGTCCTCCCCGGGCTCCCCACGGGCCAGGTGGGGCGCAGCGTCGGTGGCGCGCTGACCGACCGCTTCGGTTGGGGCGCCTACGCCCTGCCGGTGCCGCTGCTGGCGCTGGGCGGGTTGTTCCTGTTGCGTCGCAGCCCGCGCTGGTGGCCGCGCCTCCTGGCCGGCTACCTGCTCTTCGCTGCGGGCGCCTGGGGCGTGGTGGTGGCGGTGGCGGCTGCCCACACCGGCCGCTACGGGCTGGCGCTGCGTGCGTCCCTGACCGGTGCCTGGGGCGCTCTGGCGGTGGCGCCGGCGCTCTTCGTTGCATCCGTCGGCCTCGACCTGGTCCTGGGTCGCGTGCCCACCTACCTCACGCGGTCGCTGCTGCTGGCGGTCGTGAAGGCCGTGCGCGGGTTCGGGAAGGGGCTGTGGCGGGCGCGCCGCACCGCCAAGGAGCGCGCCGCCTTCCGTGCCGATGTGGCGCTGGTGCGCAAGGCGCTGCAGGAGCTCGACCGGGACCTGCACGCCCTCAGCAGCCTGTATCCCGGTAGCGCCGAGCTGGACCGTTGGAGGAAGGAGGTCCAGGCCTCGAGTCGCCGTCTCGCGGGCCGCCCCGAGCCGGATCACCTCAGCGACGCTCGCGCCGATCTGAAGGCCTGGCAGAGTGCGGTGCGCGACTTCGCGCGCGACCGGGCGTCCGAGATGGTCGTACTGCTCAAATCCGAAGGAGCGCGGCCGCCGCACGATGCCGGGGCCGAGCGTGCGACCACCTTCGACAACTGGGCGCGGGTCCTGAAGGCGTCGCTCGATGACCCGGTACCGGGCTCGGCGGCGTCCGCCCGGGCGCTCGATGGTCTGCGCAAGACGCTGGCGCTCGATCTGACCGGGCTCACCGAGCGCCACCGGCGCGTGACCCGCGAGCGCGATCTCGATCAGCGTGCCCTGAAGGGCATGAGCCCGCGCCAGCTCGCGCGCGCCTCGGCCGACCATGGCCGGCGCCTGCAGGACTACGCACGTGTCGAAGCGGACGCCGAGCGTCTGGCGGCGGATGCGGCCTGGCTCGAGCCGTGGCGCGGCCTGCTCGAGGAGCTCGAAGAGGTGCGTGCAACCTACCCCGACGTGGATGAGGTCGGCGAGTTCGACGGCACTCTGGCCCGTGATCTCGATCACCAGGGTGTCGAGGCGCTGGCGAAGCTCCCGAGCTGGCAGAGCGCGCTCGATGCGGTCGCCGAGCGCGCCGAGACGGCGGCCCTGGAGGCGGTTCCCGTCGGGGTGGCGACGGAGGTCGACGCGAGCGCGTCGGCCGAGGCAGGCGCTGTGTCGACGGGGACGGGGCCCGACGACCTGCCGCCGTGGTTCACCGCCGACGGTGACGACCCCTTCCTGGCGGACGAGGCGCTGGGCGCCCCGTCCGCGGGCGAGCACGATCCCGAGCTGGAGGCGGCCCTCCTCGACGACGGCGTCGAGGCCGGGAAGGGGGAGGCGTCCGCAAGGGAGACCGCCGCGTCGGATGCCGAGGCGGACGACCTGCCCGAATTCGGGGGTATCCCCATCCAGGTGCCGCCGTTGACGCTGCTGGACGAGCCCGAGGCTGCGGTGGAGGACCGCGGCGAGCTGGTGCGCGAGCACCGCGAGCGGGTGAAGAAGATCGACGAGACGCTCTCCAGCTTCAAGTTGGAGGGGCGGGTGGTGGCGGCGGTGCGCGGGCCGACGGTGACGCGTTTCGAGGTGGAGCCGGCGCCGGGTGAGAAGATCGCCAGGTTCGCCAACCTGTCCGACGATCTGGCGTTGGCCATGGCGGTGGGGAGCGTGCGCATCGAGGCGCCGATCCCCGGCAAGAGCGTGATCGGGTTGGAGGTACCCAACGCCAACCGCGAGCTGGTGAGGTTCCGCGAGGCGGCGGAGGCGGCGAGCTTCCGGCGCGCCAAGGCTCGATTGCCGATCATCCTGGGCAAGTCGATCGACGGTGAGATGGTGGTGGGGGACCTCGCCAAGATGCCGCACCTGCTGATTGCCGGCTCGACCGGCTCAGGCAAGTCGGTGGCGGTGAACACGCTGATCGGCAGCCTGCTCTACCGCTTCCTGCCGACCGAGCTGCGGCTGCTGATGATCGACCCCAAGATGGTGGAGCTGACGCCTTTCGACGGCGTCCCGCACCTGCTGCGCAACGTGGTGACCAATCCCACCGACGCCGCCGGGGTGCTGCTGGGGGCGGTGTCGCACATGGAGCGACGCTACAAGATGATGTCGAAGGTGGGCGCGAAGAATCTGGATCAGTACAACGAGAAGGCGCGCAACCTGGATCTGCCGGAGCTGCCCTTCATCGTGATCGTGATCGACGAGCTGGCCGACCTGATGATCACCAGCCCCAAGGAGGTGGAGTCGGCCATCATGCGCCTGGCGCAGATGGCGCGCGCCACCGGCATGCACCTGATCCTCGCCACGCAGCGACCCAGCGTGGACATCCTGACGAGCCTCATCAAGGTGAACGTGCCGGCGCGCATGGCGTTCGCGGTGTCGAGCAGCCACGATTCGCGCACCATCCTGGACAGCATGGGCGCGGAGCGGCTCATCGGGCTGGGCGACATGCTGTTCTACCAGCCGGGGCTGGTGAAGGCGGTGCGTCTTCAGGGGCCGTTCGTCAGCGAGCGGGAGGTGGGGAGCATGAGCGACTTCCTGCGGCGCGAGTACTTCGACGACGACTTCGTGGAGGCCTACGGCGCGGACTTCGACCCGCCCTCCAGCTTCGAGTCGGACGCCAGCGGCCTGATCGACTGGAACGACGACAAGCTGCGCGTGGCCGCCGAGCTGGTGATCAACGAGGGGCAGGCCAGCGTGTCGCGGTTGCAGCGGCGCCTGCAGGTCGGGCACGCGCGCGCCGGCAAGTTGATGGACTCGCTGGAGGCGCTGGGCGTGGTCGGCCCTCACCAGGGCAGCAAGCCGCGCGAGGTCCTCATCGCCTTCGAAGAACTGCCGAACGTGTTCGGGAAGTAGCGACTCGAGGTCGGGGCCGACAGGCGGGCCCTTCGGCAACGCGCTGACGGGGGCCACCGAAGGAACGTCCCAGCGCGGAACGGTCCGGCCATCCCAGGCGCGTCGCGGCCCGAGAGCCGTCGCCGGCCGGTCCGTCCCGGCGGAGCGCGCGTTCGTTGACGGGCCTCAGGGGTCGCCGGGCGATGGGACGGGGCCTTGGTCAGCGGTGGCGAGAGCCTCCCGGATGTGGGTGCCTAGCCGTTGTCCCACGGCGTCCCAGTTGTAGCGCTCACGTGCGAGCACCCGCCCCCGAGCGCCCATCGCGCGGCACGTCTCCGGCTCGCCGAGCAGCGTGATCAGCCGCTGCGCCAGCGCCGCCGCGTCCCAGGGGTCGACGAGGAAGCCGTTGACGCCGTTCTCCACCATGTCCGGCAGGGCACCGACGTTGGTGGCAACCACCGGCAACCCGTGGGTCATGGCCTCCACGAAGACGATGCCGAACGGTTCGCGTTGCGTCGGCATGCAGAAGACCGTGGCGCGCTCGTAGAGTGCGGAGACCTGGTCGACCGGAACTTCCCCGAGAACCTCCACGTTGGGCTCCGGCTGGGTCGGGCCGGTTCCGACGATCATCAGGCGGGCATCGGGATGGACCGCACGGACCTGTCGAAACGCCTCCAGCAACATCGGCCCCCCTTTTCGCTGCCAGTCGAGCCCCACGAACAGGATGCGCTTGGCCTCGTAGCGCCCCTCAACGTCCTGAGCGCTACGCGGTGCGCCGGCGTTGCTGCCCGCATAGACGCAACGGATGCGTTCCGGTCGGACGCCGTAGTGCTCTACCAACGAGCGCTGTACGTGCGAGCTTCGGACGAAGAGCATGGTGGCGTTGCTGTAGATGGTCTCCTCGAGCCGGCGCCACGATTCGGGGTAGAGGGCGTTGTCGTTCGCCCCCTGGTACATCAGGTTGGCCAGGTTGGTGTGGTCGGTGTAGACGAAGTGAGGAAGGCCGGGAGCGCTGGCGTCGAAGAGCGACTGCATCTGGAAGCTGAAGCGATAGGGTCGGGCGACGAGCTGCTGCTGGACGAGTCGCCGTACCTGTTCAAAGACGAACGTCGTGTGGAAGAACGAGCCGCGGAGCTGGCGGCGCCCGCGTGCGATCTCGGGCCCGTAGGCCAGAAGCGTCTCGAATGCGTTTCGCAGAAAGAGAAGGGGATGCGCTTGAAGCAGTTCTCGGACGTTGAGAACGTCCACCTCGTACTCGGGGAAGTGCTTTCGAAGCTGCTCGGCCACCGACAGGTTCGAGAGGGGGAAGGGCTCGATCTGCACGAAGGCGATACGGTCGCGCTCGGGGCTCATGCGGCGGCGGTCGACCGTCGGGTCCTGGGGCCCCCGGGCGGACCCACCACCACTACACGCCTGGGATCCAGCCGGTCGCCACGAAGCCACTCTCTTCGCATCTCCACGATTATTGCAGGATTCCGTTCTGGCAGGCTGTGCGGCCTATCGGCCCTCGGCGAGCACCGGCGCTGCATCCCGATCACGCGGCGCAGCGAGGGCCGAACGTCACTGGCAGGCCCGTCCGCCTGGCGCTAGCCTCAGCGTACGCAAGCCGGACGGGCCTCGGGCACGGTGTGCGTTCACCCCCGTTCCAGCGGCAGAGATGGGTCGACGGGCTCGGACTGCGGGCCCTGGCCCGTGCGGTCGAGGCGTTGCCTCGAGCGTCAGGAGGAACGTGCATATGGAAGACACGGAGACCATGCGGCAACTTTCGATGCCGAGGTTGAACGAACCGGCGCCCGACTTCGAGGCGAACACCACGCACGGGAGGCGGACGCTGGCCGATTACGCAGGCAAGTGGCTGGTGCTGTTCTCGCACCCGGCCGACTTCACGCCGGTGTGCACCACGGAGTTCCTTGGCTTCGCGCGGGCGTACCCGGAGTTCCAGGCCGTAGGGGCGGAGCTGCTCGGCCTGTCGATCGATAGCATCTACTCGCATCTGGCGTGGGTGCGCAACATCAAGCAGAACTTCGATGTCGACATCCCCTTCCCGATCATCGACGATCTGTCGATGACGGTGGCCAACGCCTACGGGATGGTCCAGCCCGGCGCAAGCAGCACGTCCGCGGTGCGGGCGGTGTTCGTCATCGATCCGCAGGGCGTGCTGCGGGCGATGATCTACTACCCGTTGAGCAACGGGCGCTCGATCCCCGAGGTCCTGCGGCTGGTCACGGCGTTGCAGGCGACCGACGCCTTCGGGATCGCGACGCCGGAGGGTTGGAGGCCCGGTGACAAGGTGATGGTCCCGCCCCCAACGACCCAGGACGGCGCCCGGGCGCGACTCGAAGAGGGCTTCGAGTGCGCCGACTGGTACTTCTGCAAGCGGGAGCTGCCGACCACGAGTTGACCGGCGGGTCGTGGGCCGCTTCGGGTGCCGCAGCTCGGCGCTGCCGAACGGTCCCAGGTGAAGGCCCCGCCCGGGACGTCCCGGGCGGGGCCTTCACGCGTTCAGCGGAGGCGCGGGCGGCAGAGCCGCCGCCTCAGCGGCCGGCCGCGCTCAGCGCGAGCGCCGGAACAGCGTCCGGAGCGTGAGCGCCGGACGGTGCGTCGCGATGCGGGGGGCCTCGGGTCGGCGGTCGTGACCGTCGTCGAAGGCCGGACGCGGCGCGGTGGCGCCGATGTGGAGGTGGTGTTGGAGGGACAGGGTGCGGAGCGCGCGCTCGTGGTTCATCGCGGGATCCTTAGACGAGAACTAGCCCCCCTGGAGGGGCAGTGGGCGCCCGGAAGACCGGACACCGGAAGGGAGTGTACTCCACCGGGGCGGCGCTTGTGAAGAGGCGCACGTCATCGGGGCTGCTCGCGCCAGGGACGAGGCTCCAGGGGGAGTCACGGCTGGCGTTCCGGGGAAGGTCTGGTGAACCTACAGGGTCTCCACGACCACCTTGGGGAGCAGCGCCTCGACCTCGCCACGTTCGCAGAGTTCGGTGCCTGGCGACATGGCCGTCGCAGTGCCGCACGCCACGCCGAGGCGCAGCACGGTCTCCCAGGGGTCGCCATCGACCGCGGCGACCAGCGCGCCGGCCAGCATGGCGTCCCCCGCGCCCACTGCCGAGTCGACCGTGACTCGGGGGGCGTATGCGTGCAACGCGCACTCGTCCGTGACCAGCACCGCGCCCTGGGACCCGAGGCTGGTGAGGACGGCGGTGACGCCCTGGCGCACCAGTGGCCTGGAGGCGGCGATGGCGTCCTCGCGCGTTCCCACCTGCTTGCCGGTCAGGCGCTCGAGCTCGTAACGGTTCGGTTTGATCAGGTAGGCGCCGATCTCGACCGCGGCTTGGAGCTCGTCACCGTCTGCGTCGAAGGCTACGTGGATGCCGTCGGCCATGGCACGCGTTGCGATCGCCGTGTAGAAGTCGCGGGGGACGCCGGGCAGAAGGCTTCCACAGAGCGCGAGCACGTCGGGCGAGCGTAGATCGAAGAGGCTCTCGACGAGCTGCTCCACGTCCTCGGGCGAGACGGTCGTCCCCGGGCCGGACACGCGGATCTGGTGGCTGTTCGCGTCCTGCACGATGGCGTTGGTACGAGTGGCGCCGGCGATGTGCGTGAACCAGGTGCGCACGGCTTCGGCCTCCAGGCGCTCGCGCAGCTCCTCGCCGGCACGCCCCCCCAGGAAGCCCATGGCCACGGTGGGGTGATCGAGGCGCGCGACGACCCGGCTGACGTTGATCCCCTTGCCCCCGGGCGACCGGAGGACCTCGTCCGCCCGGACGGTGTCGTCGAACACGATCTCCGATACCCGGTAGGTGAGGTCCAACGCGGGATTCACCGTCACCGTGTGGATCACGAATCGAGCATAGCAGCGCCCCCACGCCATTCCCAGGGACGTTCGCCCGCGCGCGCGAGCGCCCGCTGCCGTCCGGTGTCAGCCCGAACGCAGCACCCGGATTCCGGGGGCGCGCGAGAGGAGCTGCTCGCCGCCCGCTGCCGTCCGCCATCCCAGGGCCATGGAGGCGCTGTTGAAGGCGTGCGCGAAGCGGCCGTCGGAGGTGACGACGATGAGCCCGCCGTCGCCGCCGAAGCGGGTGAGGGCGTCGAGCTCCTCGTGCAGGGCGTGCTCGAGATCGACCCCCGCCGCGATCCGGTCCGCGAGCGACTTCGCCGTCACGGCGCGGATGAACGCCTCTCCCTTGCCTGTGCAGGACACGGCCACGGCCTCGTTGGCGTAGGTGCCGGTGCCGATGAGGGGGGTGTCGCCGATCCGGCCGGACCACTGCCCGAGGGTGCCACCCGTGCTCGTCACCGCCGCCAGGCGGCCCTGGTCGTCGAGGGCCACGGCGCCGACCGTCCCGCTGCCGGTCGGGGGCGCCTGGCGGGCACGCCATGATTCCCAGCGGCGGACGTTGCGGGTCGTGAGGAGCCGCTCGTTGGGGACCGGGTCGCGGACGAGGGCCTCGGCGCCGTGCGCAGCCAGCAACACGTGTGGCGTTTCCGTGCGTACGCGATCGGCCAGGCGCGCGGCGAACGGGGTGTTCCTGAGCACGGCGACGGCGCCGCAGCTGCCGTCGGACAGCATCACGGCGGCGTCCAGCTCGACCGTGCCCTCGCGCGTGGGCGCGCCACCGATCCCAGCGTTGAAGGCGTGCTCGTTCGCCTCCATGGCGGTGACGGCGTCCAGGGCGGCATCTAGGGCGGTACCGCCGCCCGCGAAGCGCGCGTGACCCGCCTCGCAGGCGGAGGAGAGGCCGGCGACGGTGTCGTTCTCGACGTCGGCGGCGATGGCGCCGGCGCCGCCGTGCAGCAGGAGGATGGCCATGCGCTACCTTATAACCGCTCGTGTGGGTGTGTGGCTTCGGTGGTGGGGGGCCGGGCGACGGTAGACTGGAGGTCATGCGGCTGCTGCTCTTCTACCTGGTGCTGGTCATCGCGCAAGGTTTCCTGGCAGCCCTGATGACCCCGATCCCGACCCCGGACCTCTTCATGATCGCCGTGCTAACGCTGCTCTGGCGGATCCAACCTTGGCAACTGGTGCTGCTGGCCTACGGCGTCGGCCTGCTGCAGGACGTCATGGGCGCCGGAGTGCTCGGGATCCACGCCTTCGCGCTGGCGGGCGCCGCGCTGGCCGCCAGCCTCGTTCGCGCGCAGCTCACGCAGTCCGGTCTGTTCGAGCGAACCCTGGTCATCCTCTCTGCAGAGGCCGGCAAGTGGCTCGTGCTGTCGCCGCTGCTGCTGTGGCTCTCGGGCTCCGCGGAGTCGCTGGTGCGGGTGGCGGCCGTGGCGTCGGTCGAGGCCGTCCTGACGGTGGGCGCGGGACTCCTGCTGCTGCCCTGGGGGGCCGCGCTCCTACAGCGGAGCAGGTTGTTGCGCAAGGAGCTGTTGTGATCCGCTACGCCTGGGCGCGGCGTGCGCGGCGTGCGCGGTTGCAGCGGAGCAGGTTGTTGCGCAAGGAGCTGTTGTGAACGGGCGCAGCCGGCTGATCCTGGCTGTCATCCTCACGGTGCTGGTCATCTTCACCGCCCGGCTGATGTACCTGCAGCTCGCCATGGCCGAGGAGTTCACCGCCCGCAGCGAGCAGAACGCCACCCAGCAGAAGCCCATCACACCGCTTCGGGGGCGCATCCTGGCCAGCGACGGGACCGTGCTGGCCGACGACCGCATCGCCTACGATTTGATGTACCGCGGCGGGCCCGTCCCGCAGTGGACGCGCCTGCGGCGGCTCCTGGGCGTCACGGGGGACCCCAAGCAGCCCGATCCGACCGACTCCCAGCAGGCCAAGAACGGCGTTGCGCTGGCCTGGAACATCCCCGACCGGTTGGTCCCCGCCATCGAGGAACGGGTGGCTGGCCACCCCAACCTGTACCTGCGGCAGCGCATCGAGCGCACCTATCCGACCAACCTGGCGGCCCAGACGGTGGGCTACACCACACAGGCCGACCCGAAGCGCTTTCCCGGGTATACCGTCGACGATCTCGTCGGCGTGATGGGCATCGAGAGGAGCTACGAGAAGGCGCTGCACGGTACCGCCGGCGCCAGGCTGGTCGAGGTCGACAACGTCGGCAACGTCGTGCGCAACAATCTGCTCTGGCCCGCACGCCCCGGCGAGGACGTGACGCTGACGCTGGATCCCAAGGTGCAGCGCCTGGCGGAGGACACCCTCAAGTCGGCGCTCACGTACGTCAACAAGGATCGCGATCGCGTCGGTCTGCCGCACGCCAAGGAGGTCCACGGCGCCATCCTGGCGGTCGACCCTCGCAACGGCGACATCCTGGCCATGGCCAGCGCGCCCACGTTCGACGAGAACGTGTTCACGCACCTGCCCGTCGACGCCAAGGCGGTCAACGGTATCTTGCAGGACGCCACCAACCGGCCCCTCGAGAACCGCGCCATCCAGGCCTACCCACCGGCCTCGACGTTCAAGATCGTCACCGCCTACACCATGCTCGAGGACAACTTCATCACCCCTTCCAGCAAGTACGACTGCGGGGCGGACATCCGTTACGGTGGCGTCACCTTCCACAACTGGGCGACCTACGACAAGGGCCCCTACACGATCGCTCAGGGCATCGCCGACAGTTGCAACACCTTCTTCTGGAACGCCGCGCTCACGACCCCGAACTTCGCGTCGGGATGGAACGGGTTCATGCAGGACGAGGTCGACAACGCCCGCCGTCTCGGCTACGGCGCGCCGGTGGGCGTGGGGCTGCCCGGCGAGGAGTCGGGGCGCGTGCCGGACCTGCAGTGGGTGCACTCGCAGCCGCAGTACAAGCACGGCTGGTTGCCCGGCTTCACGCTCAATACCATCATCGGGCAGGGCGACACGCTGGCCACGCCGGTACAGCTCGCCCAGCTCATCAGCACCGTGGCGATGCACGGGGCCGAGGCGAAGCCGCACCTGGTCGCCAAGGTCGGCGACGCGGCGGTGCCGCCCGACATCCACCAGGTCCCGGGCTCGTCCTGGGACAGCCTCATCCACGGTATGCGGCTGGCGTTCACCGACTTCCCGGAGAAGTGGTTCCTCGGCCCCACCGTGTTTCCCGACAACGTCAGTGTCGCGGGCAAGACGGGGACGGCCCAGACCACGCGCGGGGACAACTGGACGCACGCCTGGTTCATGGGGTTCAGTCCTGTCAAGGACCCGAAGATCGCCATCGTGGTATTCCTCGAATACGGCGGCGCCAGCTCCTACGTATCGGTCCCTGTCGCGCGGGACTTCCTTGCGGGGTACTGGAAGCTGCACGGTGTGGAGGTGCACATCCCCTGATGAAGGCACGAGGAATCCGGGGCGGGATCTTGCTCAGCCTCGAGGAGACGGACACCCAGGAGGAGCTCGACGCGACGCTGGCTTCGCATGCCGAACTCCTGCAGGGGAAGGTGGCGCTGGAGGTCGCGGGCAAGGTGCCCTTCGGCCTCGTCGAACGGGCTGCGGAGGTCGTGCGCGAGGCTGGCGGGAGGGTCACCGACGTGCGCCCGCCGACCGCTGTGATGCAGGCCCGCGGAGAGACGGTCATCGTGGCACGGACCGTACGGAGCGGGGGCCGCATCGAGTCGACCGGCTCGGTGGTCGTCCTCGGGGACGTCAACGCCGGGGCCGAGATCATCGCCAACGACGACATCATCGTGGTCGGGACGCTGCGAGGCCTCGCCCACGCGGGTGCGGGCGGCAACGACAAGGCCGTGGTGTGGGCCGAGCGCATCCGTAGCCCGCAATTGCGTATCGGAAGCGCCGTCGCCCAGGCCGGCGAGGACTCGCAGGCCGGCGACGGACCCGAGGTGGCCCACCTGAAGGACGGCGTGATCCTGCTGCGCCCCTGGAACAGCTAGCGGGCGATCCCCTTCAGGAGCGATTCGAACTGCCCCGGGAGCGGGGCAAGAGGGAGCATGAACCGTGCGTGACGTCGTGATCACCACCGCCATTCGGACCCCGGTCGGCCGCGCCCACAAGGGCATGCTCAAGGACACCCGACCCGACGACCTGGCCGGCCTGGTGCTGGCCGAGGCGCTGAAGCGCACGCCGGGGCTCGAGCCCGAGCGCATCGACGACGTGCTGGTGGGCAACGCGCACCCCGAGGGTGAGGCCGGTTACAACATGGCTCGCATCGCTGCCCAGATCGCGGGCTTCCCGGACAGCGTTGCCGGGGCGACCATCAACCGCTTCTGCGCCAGCGGGTTGCAGGTGATCGTGCAAGGCGTGCACTCGGTCGCCACCGGCATGAACGACGTGGTGTTCGCCGGCGGCAGCGACTGCACCAGTCGCGTCCCCATCGGCGGACGAGATGTGGCGATCAACCGGGCCCTGGTGAAGCGCAAGCCGGGTGCGTACCACAGCATGGGACAGACCGCCGAGGAGGTAGCGCGCCGCTACGGCGTGAGCCGCGAGGAGCAGGACCGCTTCGCGCTGGCAAGCCACCGCAAGGCGATCGCCGCGCGCAAGGCCGGCAAATTCGACGGTCACGTCCTCCCCGTTCCGACCCGGGTCCAGGACGAGACGGGCGCATGGCACGAGGTCGTGCTCGAGCACGACGAAGGCCCACGCGAGGGCACCACTCTGGAGGCGCTGGCCGCGCTGCGCACGGTCTTCGCCGACGACGAGGCGGCCACGGTCACGGCGGGGAACTCCAGCCCCCTCAACGACGGCGCGGCGATGACCGTCGTCATGTCCGCCGACGAGGCCGCATCGCTCGGGCTGCAACCGCTGGCGGTCTTCGTGCAGGCGGCCGTCGCCGGCGTTCCCCCCGAGATCATGGGGATCGGCCCGGTGCCCGCCATCCGCAAGCTGCTGGACAGGACGGGGATGACGTTGGACGACGTCGATCTCATCGAGATCAACGAGGCGTTCGCGAGCCAGTGCCGCTACAGCCAGCTCGAGCTCGGCATCCCCGACGAGAAGCTCAACGTCAACGGCGGCGCCATCGCCATCGGTCACCCGCTGGGGGCCACGGGCAGCCGCATCGCGGCCGACCTCTTCGCCGAGATGCAGCGCTCCGGCAAGGAGTTCGGCATCATCTCGATGTGCGTGGGAGGCGGCCAGGGGATGGCCGCGCTGTTCAAGCTGCCGGGCTGAAGGCCCACGTCCGCTCGCCGCAGGGGGCGGCACGCGTGGCGCGCTGCGAGCGCGGGTGCTTCTTGCGGCCGGCCGGAGCGCCGTTGGCGGCGCTACCCGCCGATGGCCACCATGGTGCGCTGGCGTTCGACCGGGACCGTGATGCCGGAGGCCACCTTGCGGTGTGCGGCCTCGAGGAAGCGCTCGATGACGGCCGTGAGCGGGTCGGGGGCGGCCAGGGCGGTGCGGAGCTCGAGCTCGCGGTCGGTCAACAGGCAGGGGCGCAGCATGCCGTCGGAGGTCACCCGCATGCGGCTGCAACTACTGCAGAACGGCTCCGAAACGGGATGGATGAAGCCGATGGCACCGGGCCAGCCCGGAACGCGGAAGAGCCTGGCGGGCGCACTGGGTTCGGTCTCGACCGGATCCAGCGGTCCGAGCGCGGCTTCGATCCGCTGGCGGATGTCGGACCCCGCCATGAAGTGCTCCTGGTACGACGAGGCACTGGCGTTGTTCAGGTGCATGTACTCGATGAAGCGCACGTGGAAGTCGCGGGTGGCCGTGAGGCGCGCCAGCGGGACGATCTCGCCGTCGTTGATGCCGCGCATCACCACGGTGTTGAGCTTGACCGGGCTCAGCCCGGCTTTGGCCGCCGCTTCGATGCCGCGCCACACCTGCGATGCGTCGCCGCCCTGCGTGATGGTGCGGAACACGTCGGGATCGAGGGCGTCGAGGGAGATGTTGAGCCGGTCGAGCCCCGCCTCGATCAGCGTCGGAAGGCGCCGCTCGAGCGCGCTGGCGTTGGTCGTGACCGCCACGTCCGGGATGCCGAGATCGCGCTTGGCCATCGCGATCATGGCGGGGAGGTCCTTGCGGAGCAGCGGCTCGCCCCCGGTGAAGCGCACCGAGGTCATGCCGAGCGCGACGGCCGCTTGCAGCACCACTCCCACCTCGGCAACGCCGAGCGTGCCGGGCGGTTCGTGACCCCCTGCGCCGAGCGGGTCGCAGTAGTGGCAGCGGAAGTTGCAGCGCGGCGTGACGCTCAGGCGCAGATCGCGAACGACCCGACCGAAGCGGTCGACGAGCGGGTTCGTCCCGGACAACATAGAGCCACAATAGCGTACGGTCGGGTGGCGGCGTGTCCCTGTTCCGTCACGTCGACCCGCCCCTTCCGCGCCGGTGGCGGCCCCCATCGGCTCGACCCCGGCCGGGGGCCCGTTGCGGCGCGCGTCGCGTGAAGGGTGGCTTCAAGGCCTTCTCACGATCCTCGTGGGGCGCGTCCCCTACCATGGCGACGCGCTGGCACGGCCCCGGCACCTTCTTCTTCTTCGCGCGAGAGAGAGGTACGACGATGCTCGACAACGTACGCACCGAGAACATCGAAGGCGGCGCTGCCCGGCGAGACGGCGCCCGGCCTCGCCCGGCCTCGGTCGGGGCGCAGGCGACGTCGACCGTCACGTCCGGCCCGGGTCGCGCGGCCCTGGCCCCCGGCCGGAGGACGCGGCCGGCGCTGCTCGCGCTGGCCCTCGCCGCGCTGCTGAGTGGGTGCACGGTCGCCGTCCGCGACAGCGGACCGCGGCCCAGCACCACCGTGCAGAGCGGGGGCGTGATCGTCTGGGCCCAGCTGGGCTTGCAGTTCTCGTTCCCGGGGTTGGTGGTGGTCGAGCGCCACGCCGATCCTCACCACTTCGACACGGTGTTCGAGTCCGAGGCCTCGCTTCACGGCGTCTACGGCGACGTCGACGGTCGGATGCGGGCCAACGGCTGGCACCGGGACCGCTACGAGGAGCGCAACCATCGCGTCATCGCGGACTATGTTCGCGGCGATCGGCAGGCCCACGTGATCGTCGTCCAGGAGGGGCGTAGCGGGCGCTACCGGCTCACCATCGACGACTGAGTGGCCGTAGCGAACCTCCCCGGCCCCACTCGGGCCGTTCCGGGTGCGTGCGTTCGTTCAGGGCAGTGGCGGCGGCCCAGGGCGCCATCCGCCCTGGGGCCCGCCTTCCCAGTGGGCGTCGGGAGCGGGCCGGCGTCGCACGGCTTCGAGCACCGCGTCGAACGGCACGCGCGAGGCAAAACGGGTCTTGAGGTACCACACCTCCAGGTCGCGGCGCGCCGCGCCGCCCAACCGTGCGGCGACCTCCCCCGCGCGGTTCACCGCGAGATCGAACAGGGCGTCGCGCGAGGAGGCCACGGGGCGCCCTTTCAGCCGCCGTTACGGCTACGGGCCTCGTAACCCGCGGCCTCCAGGGCGGCGCGGGCGCGGGCGAGCGCGTCGTCCGACTCCACGGCGATGCGCACCGCGCCCCCCGTCTCGCGGATCCCGAGCACCTCGAGGTCCTTGATGTTCACCTCGGCCTCGCCGAGCGCGCGCGTGATCCGGGCGAACTCGCCGGGCCGGTCGGGAACCGCGATGACCAGCTCGTGACGTGCCGGCAGCAGGCTCCGCCGCACGATGGGGATGCCGTCACGCACCCTCTTGGCTGCCTCTGCCCGTGCGAGCAAGGCGTCGTCGTCGTCCAGGAGGGCGTCGAGGCCCTGAAGCTCGGAGCGGAACAGCCGCATGGCCGAGCGCACCGGCTCCCGGTTCAGCGCGATCATGTCGCGGCTCATCCGGGGACTGCCCGACGCGACGCGCGTCAGGTCGCGGAAGCCCCCGGCCGCGAGCAGCATCGTCAGCTCGCGCTCGTCGCCGCTGCCCACGAGCGTGGTGAGTGCTACCGCAACGAGGTAGGGCACGTGGCTGACGGTCGCGACGAGGCGGTCGTGGCGGTCGGGGCCGACCCGGATGGGCCTTGCGCCGAGCGCTTCCACGAAGGCGTGCACGCGGTCGACCGCGGCAGCGTCGCTGCTCTCGTCGGGCGTGAGCACCCACACCGCGTTCTCCAGCAGGCCGGCATCGGCGTGCAACACGCCTGCGCGGTCGCTGCCGGCCATGGGATGGCCTCCGACGAAGTGGAGGTCGGAAAGCGCCGCCACCACTTCGGCCTTGACGCTCCCCACGTCGGTGACGATGGCGTCGTCGGCCAGGTGAGGGCGCATGCTCAGCGCCAGCGGGACGATCGACTTCGAGGGCGTCGCCAGCACCACCAGATCGGCCTCCCGCAGCCACGGCCCCACCTCGAGACGGGACTCGTCGATCACGCCCAGACCGCGGGCGGCGTCGAGGGCGGCCGGGTCCTGATCCAGACCGATGGTGCGGCGGGCCAGGAAGCGGTGTCGCACGCCCAGCCCGATCGAGCCGCCGATCAACCCCACGCCGGCGATGACGATGGTGTCGAACAACGGCGCCGGGCGCATGCTACAGGCTCTTCCCCAGCGCGCCGACGACGCCGCGAAGGCGCCCCATGAGGGTGCCGAACTCCGCGTCGTCGAGCTGCTGAGCGGCGTCGGACCGTGCGTCCTCGGGGGAGGGGTGCACCTCGACGATGAGTCCGTCGGCCCCGGCCGCGGCCGCCGCCAGCGCCAGAGACGGCACCAGATTGCGCCGCCCCGCGGCGTGGCTGGGGTCGACCCACACCGGCAGATGGCTCAGTTCCTTGAGGACGGGCACCGCGCTGAGGTCGAGGGTGAACCGTGTCGCCGTCTCGAAGGTGCGGATGCCCCGCTCGCACAGCACCACGTTGGGGTTGCCCTGGCTGAGGATGTACTCCGCGGCCTGCAGGTACTCCGCGATGGAGGTGGACATGCCGCGCTTGAACAGCACCGGTCTCTCGCTGCGTCCCGCCTCGGCCAGCAGGGCGAAGTTCTGCGTGTTGCGGGCCCCGATCTGCAGCATGTCCGCGGTGTCGGCGACGACCTCCACCAGCTCCGGTGAGGTCACCTCGGTCACGATCGGCAGGCCCGTGCGCTCGCGCGTTTCCCGGAGCAGGCGCAGCCCCTCCTCGCCCAGCCCCTGGAAGGAATAGGGACTGGTCCTGGGCTTGAAGGCTCCGCCGCGCAGGATGCGTGCACCGTGGCGGCGGGCGATGTCGGCCGCGGCGTCGAGCTGGTCGCGGCTCTCCACCCCACAGGGTCCCGCCGCGACCACGAAGGCACCGTCGCCGATGACGACGTCGCCGACAGCGATGGTGGAGTCGTCGTGCCGGAACTCACGGGACGCCAGCTTGTAGGGCTTGGTGATCCGCACCACCGTGTCCACGCCGTGCAGCGCACGGAGATGCTCGCGCACTTCCTCGGTGGGCGCGGGACCGATGGCGCCGATGAGCGTGCGCTCCTCGCCCTCGCTGACGTGGGGGCTGAAGCCCAGGGAGCGGATCTCGCCCAGAACGCGATTCACGGCCTCATCCGAGGCCTCCTTCTGCATCACGACAACCATTCAGACTCTCCAAAGTCGGTCCGGCCGTCGTGGCCGGCAGGTGCTGCGTCGGTGGGTTGCGGCCGGCGTGCCCCTGCGGTGGCGAGCGTCGAGCTGTCGTTCGCTGGGTTGTGCTGGGTTCAGCGTGCCGCCGCGGGGGTGCCGTACGGGGTCGAGAGGCGATCGAAGACGTAGCCATAGCCATCGTCCACGGCACCACCCCCTTGCAGCGGAAAACTCATGCCAGGGAGTCTACCAGAACCGCCGGCCGTGTCAAGGACGCCTCAGCGTGCGGGCGCGCCGCTGGACGCGCGATCGCCCGGTGCGGTGCGGGGCGCGTCGGCTCGGGCGCGACAGGCCTCCACCAGCATGCGGAACGGGGTGTGATGCTCGGGGTGCGTGTCCCAGCACATCTCGGGGTGCCACTGCACGGCGACCATGAAGGCGTCGCCGTGCGCGCCTTCATCGATCTCCAGCGCCTCGACGATGCCGTCCTCGCAGCGGGCCGTCACCTGCAGACCCTCGCCGACGCGATCGACTGCCTGGTGGTGGAAGCTGTTGACGAACACGTCGGTGCTGCCGAAGGCGTTCGCCAGGCGCGAGTCCGGCGTGATCGCCACGCGTTGCAGCGGCGCGCCGGTGACGTCCTTCTGCACGTGCTGGTCGGTATCCGGCACGGCCGGCAGATGCTGGTGCAGGCTGCCCCCGTGCGCCACGTTGACGAGCTGGATGCCACGGCAGATGCCCAGGATGGGCTTGCCGAGCGCCCGGAAGGCGCGGTAGAGCGCCAGTTCGAACGCGTCTCGACGCCGGTCCACCGTGCCGAGATCTCGGTGCGGGCGGGCGCCGAACAGGTAGGGGTCGATATCGACGCCCCCCGTCAGGAGCAGGCCGTCGGCGCGCTCGGCGTACACCTCGGCCAGCGCGGCATCGACGTTGGGCGCGAGCAGGGGTACGGCGCCTGCCGACGTCAGCGCCAGGGCGTAGTTGTGACCCTGGATGGTGTCGTTGCGTCGCAGGCCGCGTTCGCGCGGTACCGTCCCGCTCGTCATCAGGATGACCGGTGGTGGCGTCTGGGCAGGCGTGGACATGGGCCGTAGCCTACATCTTCGACGTGCCGGCGGCCAGCGCTCGCGACGCGCACGGTCCCGTCGGTGCTTCGAGGGCCCCGCGCCGCCGGTGCGCGGGGGCGGTCCCGCCGGTGATGCTGGGACCCGACATGCGTCAGGCGCTGCGCGTCAGGCGGCGGAACAGCAGCAGCAGCCCGAACGCGGCCAGCGTGAGGATGGCCCCCATCGCCAGCGCGGCATCGAGGTTGCGCTCCAGCTCGGCGTAGATGGCGAGTGGCATGGTCTGGGTCCGACCGGCGAGGCTGCCGGCCACCACGATGGTCGCGCCGAACTCCCCCAGCGCTCTCGTCCACGTCAGCACGCAGCCCTCGATGAAGGCCGGGAACGTCAGGGGGAGGGTCACGCGCCGGAAGGCGCGCAGGCGAGTAGCGTGCAGGGTGATCGCGGCGGCTTCCAGGCTCCAGGGGGTCGACCGGAAGGCCGCCTTCATGCTGCGAATGTAGAGGGGGCTGGCGACGAACAGTTGGGCGAGCACGACGGCGGTGCTGGTGAAGGGGACGTGCAGGCCGATCGCGGCGAGGGGTGCGCCTAGCAGGCCGCGTCGGCCCACCAGCAACAGCAGCGCCAGGCCCGCCACCACCGGCGGAAGCACCAGGGGAAGGTCGAGGAGCGCCTCGAGAAGCACCTTCCCTCGGAAGGTGTAACGGGCCAGCAGGTAGGCGATGGGCGTCCCGAACGTCACCGTGGCGAGCAGGCTCACGGCAGTGGTGATGAGGCTCAGCCGCAGCGCGGCGGTCACCGTCGGGTCGAGCAACGCCGAGCCCAGCGCGGGGCGGGCTGCCCGGACCAGCAGCGCCAGCGTCGGCAGCACCAGCAGCAGCATCAGCACCAGGCCGGAGCCGATCAGGAGGCTGGGGGAGAGGCGCGCGCGCAAGTTCCGAACCCTAGGGAGGGGCCGTGAAGCCATAGCCGGCCAGGGCCGACCGGCCGACGGTAGAGAGCACGTAGTCGCGGAACGCCCGGGCCGCCGCGGGCTGCGCCGCGCCCTTCAACGTCACCAGCGGGTAGAGGATGGTGGGTTGCAGCGAGGCGGGAATCGTGATGGTGCGCACGCTCGACAGCCCATGGGCGTCGGTGGCGTAGACGATGGCCGCGTCCGCGGCGCCGAGCGCGACCTTGGCCGCGGTCTGGCGCACGTTGGGCTCGCGGGAGACCACGTTGCGCCGCACCTCCCGGACGAAGTCGCTGCCGAAAGCCCTGGCCGCGGCGTCGAGCATGAGGTCGGCGTAGTGTCCTGCGGGCACCTGCGGGGCCGCCAGCACAAGGAGGAGGCCCGGCCGCGCAAGGTCCCGGAAGGCGTGCAGGTCGGAGTCGGCGGGTACGACCACGATCAGTCGATTGCCGGCGAACGGGGTGGGAGGGCCCGTCTGGAGACCGGCGTTGGTGATGCGTTGCATCTGCACTTCGTTGGCGCTGGCGAAGATGTCGGCCGGGGCGCCCTGCAAGATCTGCGTGGCCAGCGTCGAGGAGGCTGCGAAGTCGAGCAGCACGTGCGCGCCCGGGTGCGCCTCCTCGTAGCCATGGCCGAGCGCAGTGAAGGCATCGGTCAGGCTCGAGGCCGCGAACACGGTCACGGTCTGGGCGGCAGCGAACGTGAGCACAACAGCGAGCAGCGTCGCCAGTGCCAAGCGCAGGAAGCGCGTCATCGCCACGAATTCTAGCAGCCGTCGCGCGTGGGCGCGGGAGTGGCGTGTGTCATACTGGCGCCTGGCCGGGCGTTCCCGACGGGCGCGCCGGCGGCCGGGAGGCGACATGTCGGGAGTGGCGATCCTCGGCGCCCAGTGGGGCGACGAGGGCAAGGGCAAGGTGGTCGACGCGCTGGCAGCGGAGGCGCACTACGTGGTGCGCTTCTCCGGCGGGGCCAACGCGGGGCACACCGTGGTGGTGGGTGGGGACGTGTTCAAGCTTCACCACCTGCCCTGCGGGACGCTCCACGACGGTCCCGTGTCGGTGCTGGGCGGCGGCATGGTGATCGACCCCTGGGACTTCATCGCCGAGCTCGACGCCATGCGCGGGCGCCGCGACCCGGGCGAGGTGTGGATCTCGCACGAGGCCCATCTGGTCCTGCCGCACCACCGCAAGAACGACGAGGGCGGCGGATTCGTGGGCACCACGGGTCGGGGCATCGGCCCCGCATACAGTGACAAGGCGCGCCGGGTCGGGCTGCGGGCGGGTGATCTGGTCGACGAAACCGTCCTGCGCGAGCGTCTGATGCGTTTGCTGGAGGCCAAACCCAACTCGACCGGGCGGGTCGGCTGGACCGACGTAGGGATCGCCATGGGCGCGCTCGCCGAGGTACGCGAGCGCCTGTTGCCGCTGATCCGCGACACCGGAGCGGAGCTGCGCCGGGCGCTCGAGGACGGGCGCCGGGTGCTGTTCGAGGGGGGCCAGGGCACCATGCTCGACCTCGCCTACGGCACCTACCCCTTCGTGACAAGCAGCCATCCGACGGTCGGCGGCATCCTCGTCGGCGCCGGCGTAAGCCACAAGGCGCTGGACGCCGTGCACGGCGTGGTCAAGGCGTTCACGACGCGCGTGGGCTACGGGCCGTTCATGACCGAGATCGAGGACGAAGCGATGGCGCTGCGTCTGCGCGGTAGCGGCTCGAACCAGTGGGACGAGTACGGCACCACCACCGGCCGGCCACGCCGGGTGGGATGGCTCGATCTGGTGCAGCTCAAGTACGCCTGCGACATCAACGGGCTCGACGGCCTGGTGGTCACGAAGTTGGACATCCTGTCGGGGCTCGACCGCGTGAAGGTGTGCGTCGCCTACGAGGACGGCCGCCCGGTCTACCGGGAGGTGCCCGGCTGGGGCCCACTCGAGGGCCTCGGGCGCCGCGACGCGCTGCCCCGCGAGGTCCTCGACTACCTGGAGTTGATCGAGGAGGCGACGGGAACGCCGGTGGTGATGTTCTCCACCAGCCCGCGCCGCGAGGACACCTTCGGCGAGGTCGCGTGGGCTCCCTGAGCCCGACGCGGCGCTGAGCGCGCCGGGAGGCGGTCGTGAGCCCGTTGGCGGTGGTCGTGCTGGTGAGCGTGTGCGCCCTGCTGGCGGGGCTGGGGTTCGCACTGTGGGCGGGCTCGAGCGTGCTGCTCGTGCCCCGGGACTACCGCCTGATGCCCGAGTTCACCGTCCTCGGCTTCGACGACGGCACGGTGACGCTACCCGCGCCGACGTCCGCAGCGCAGTTCGCCGACACCCGCAAGGAGGGCTCGTTCGGCTTGCTGTGGCGTGCCGGCTACGGGCATCTCGGCCCCGTACTGAGCGATGACGGGGGTCGCGTGGTGAGGCCCCTCCGGGTCGTCGCAGGGGCACCCCCGGTCGCCGGGGAGCCTGCTCGCATCGACACCTTCCTGTACCGTCGCGATCCCGCGCGCGACCTGGACATGAGCTACGAGGAGGTGCGCATTCCGAGCGATGTCGGTCCGCTCGCGGGCTGGTGGCTGCCGGGCGACCCCGGTGCCACGGCCGTGCTCGTGCTGCACGGGCGGCGCCGCGGCGAGCGGGCGGAGACGCTGCGAGTGCTGCCGACCGTCGCCGCCGACGGGCGCAGCGTGCTGGTGCTCGCCTACCGCAACCATCGCGATAGCCCGGCGAGCCCCGACGGCTTCTACCACTACGGCGCGAGCGAGGCCGATGACGCCCTGGCAGGGGCGCGTTTCCTCGCCGAGCGCGGCGTCGCGCGCGTGGTGCTCTACGGCTTCTCCATGGGGGGCGCCACGGTGCTCGAAGCGCTCAAGCGCTGGCCGCCGGCCGGCGTGCCTACGGTGGCCGGGGTGATCCTCGACTCGCCGCTCATCGATCCCACGCCGGTGGCCGAGGAGCGCGTGCGGCTCGCCCGCGTGCCGTTCCCGCGCGCCTGGGCTCGAGCCACGCTGGGGTTGGCGGCGTGGCGGAGCGGGCTACGCTGGCGAGACCTCGACCAGCGCCGCGACGCCGCGCGTATCGATGTGCCGGTGCTGCTCGTGGCCGGGACCGACGACCACACCATCCCGATCAGCGTGGTGGACGCCTTCGCCGAAGGGCTCGGCGAGCGGGTGACCTACCACCGCGTAGCCGGCGCCGATCACATCGAGGCCTGGAATCTCGACCCGGAGGCCTACGACCGGCGGGTTCGCGCCTTCTTCGCGGCGCTCAGCGCTGCTCGATCGGCGTGAAGGTACGGCCCACAGGACCGTCGTAGGTCAGACGGGGACGCATGATGCGGTTGTTGGCGTACTGCTCGTAGAGGTGCGCCATCCAGCCGCTGATGCGCGACACCGCGAAGATCGGGGTGTACATGTCGCGCGGCAGCCCCAGCATGCGGTAGACGGAGGCCGAGAAGAAGTCGACGTTGGGCTTGACCTGCTTGCCCGTCTTCGCCATCTCCCGGTCCATGACGCGCTCCATCTCGAGGCTCATCTCGAACCACTTGCTGTCGCCGGACTCTTCGGCGAGGTGCTGGGCCACGTCCTTGAGGATGAGGGCGCGAGGGTCCATGACCTTGTAGACGCGGTGGCCGAAGCCCATGACGCGGCCGTTGGGCTTGTGCAGCGTCTCGACCACGTAGGGATCGACCTTCTCGACGCTGCCGATCGACTCCAGCGCCTGCATCACGCCCACGTTGGCGCCACCGTGGAGCGGCCCCTTGAGGGCGCCCACGGCCGCCGTGATGGCGGAATAGACGTCGGTGAGGGTCGAGGCGGTGGCCCGGCTCACGAAGGCGCTGGCGTTCGAGCCGTGTTCGGCGTGCAGCACGAGGGCGACGTCCATCACCCGGATGGCTGCCGGCGTGGGGCGTTCGCCGTTGAGCATGTACAGGAAGTTCGCGGCGATGGAGAGCTCGGGATCGGGTGCTACCGGTTCCTTGCCGTTCCGGATGCGCTCGTACGCGGCCGTGAAGGTGGCGAACTGCGCCAGCAACTTCAACCCGATGCGGCGCACGTTGGCGTCGTCGACGCCTTCGGCGTCGGGGTCGAGCGCGCCCAGCATCGACACCGCGGTGCGGATGGCGTGCATCGGGTGCACGGCCGCGGGCATGCTCCGGAAGGCGTCGAACACCGGTGCCGGCACGGGGAAGTTGGGTGCGAGCTGGGCGTGGAAGGCGTCGAGCTGCGCGCGGTCGGGCAGGTCGTCGTTCCACAGCAGGTAGGCGACCTCCTCGAAGCTGGCTTTGTCGGCCAGCTCGCGGATGTCGTAGCCGCGGTAGATCAGCTCACCGCGCTGGCCGTCGATGCGGCTGATCGTAGTGGTGTCGATGTGGACGCCTTCGAGGCCGCGGTAGATCGTCTGTTCCATCAGTCCTCCGTGGTTTCGCGTATGCGAGCGGTTGGATCTGTCGTCTGCACGCTCTGTCGTCTGCACGCTCGGTGCGGCGCACGCAGCGGGACTCGGGGGAGGACCCGGGAGCGGTGGCGTTGCGTCGTGCGTTCAGTCTACCCAATCACCGCGCCCCCTCCCGGTCGCGCCGGGTTCGAACGGGGCCAGTTGTGAGCGCGTCAGGCCATCGGGATCAGCCAGGCAGCCGCAATGCAGCCCACCGCTGCCAGCAGCAGGGTGACCAGCACCAAACGTCCGAACGGGCGCGTTCCGATCGTCAGTGCCAGGCCCGCCTTGAACAGACTGTTGGTGGCCGCAGCGATGGCCAGGCTACGCGCCGCTACATGCACGTCGAGGCCGCTGCCGACCTGGTGGGCCAGCGTCAGTGTGATGGCGTCGAGCTGCGTGACGCCGGCGAGCGCGCTGGCCAGGTACAGCCCCTGCTCGCCGAGGTAGACCTGGGCGGCCTTCGCGGCCAGCAGGACGACGCTGAACAGCACGGCGAACTGCAGGGCAGTGCGCAACTCGAAGGGGTTGTTGACCTTCGCGCCCTCGAGGTGCTCGCGTTTGCGCTTCCGCAGCGCCGTCAGCCCGCCCACCGTCGTGATCACGAAGAGCACGCCCAGCGGGATCAGCGTGGGGAGGATGATCCTGGGCTGCAGCACGCCGAGCAGCACCCACAGGCGGGGCACCATCACAGCGGACGCTGCCAGGACTCCGATGGCGTAGACGACGGCGAGCGCCGGCTGCTTCTTGCTGCGTTCGCTGAAGCTCATGGTGACGGCGGTGCTCGAGGCCAGGCCTCCCAGCAGCCCGCTCCAGCCGATGCCGCGGGTGGCGCCGATGAGCTTGGACGCCACGTAGCCTACGAAGGACAGCCCGGAGATCAGCACGACCAGCAACCAGATCGTGCGGGGGTTCCACACCCCCCACGGTCCGAACGTCTCGTTCGGCACCAGCGGGAGGACCACGAGCGAAACCACCGCGAACTGCACCACGGCGTAGAGGTCTTCGCGCGAGATGGCGCCGGCGAGGTGCCGCAGCTCGGTGCGCATCGACAGCATGCCGGTCGTGATCACGGCGCCCGCGAGGGCGGGGATGAACTGGCCGTAGCCCGCCAGCACTCCGAGCCCGTAGGCGACCAGCACGGCGACCTGCGTGGTCCCCCCGACCTTCTCGCCGACGGTCTCGCGCCAGTACGCCAGGGCGATCAGCACCGCCAGCGGAAGGAAGCTGGCGACGAGCACCCACGACGAGACGGTCTGCGTGAGGGTGCCCACCACGGCGCCGAACAGGGCGATGAGCGGGAAGGTGCGGATGCCGGCGAAGATCGAGCCCTGCACCTCGCGCTTGCGCTCGCGCTCCAGGCCGATGAGGAAGCCGAGCAGGACGGCGACGAGGAAGGAGAGGATGACCTGCTTAGAGTCCACGATGCGCCATTCTAAGCCGAGGGCACGGCCCCCACGGGCGGTGGTCCCCTAGAACCTGGCGGTAGCGCCCGGCGGCGAACGCCGGCGTTCAGGCTCGCCGGACGAGATCGACGAGCGCCGCGCCGTAACGCTCCAGCTTCACCGGGCCGATGCCGTGCACCCGGGCCAGCGCCTCCAGCTCGGTCGGGCGCTGCTCCACGATGGCGTCGAGGGTCGCGTCGCTGAGCAACAGGGCCTCACTGCGGCCCTCGCTCGCCGCGTTGTCGCGTCGCCAGTCTTCGAGCGAGGCGCGCAGGGTCGCGTCCGAGGCCGCACCGGACGTCGGCGCAGCCTGCGACGGCACGCCATCCGGAGCGGTCGTATCAGATGCCGCGGCGTCCGAAGGAGCGCCGGGGGAAGGCGTGGCGGCCCCTCCACCGCCCGGTGCCGGTGCCGGGATCGACCCGTCGGCGGGGGAGCGCCGCGACAGCGCCACCATGGCGATGCCTGCCGCGATCAGCAGCACTGCGAAGATCGACGAGGTCAGCACGCCGGTCTCGGCCAGCCCCGTCACCACCCCGAGGGCGATGAGGCCGAGCCCGACGGTGCGCGGCCAGCGGTAGTCGCGCGGCGCAGCCAGGTCGATGGCGGCCACGCCGGCACCGAGGCTCACCAGGAACGCGCCCGGCCAGTGCCAGCTCCCCTCGAGCAGGATGCCGACGGCCACGCCCATCAGCACGGAGCCCAGGACCAGGAAGGCGTAGACGCGTTCGCGCTGGTAGGCCGCCAGGAAGCCGGCAGCGACCAGACCGATCCACAGCCAGCCCGAGTCCCCCGTGAGACGGGACAGCAGGGCGACCAGACCGATCGCGATGAGCGCATAGGCGACGAGCCGCGTGTTGGTCATGGCGTGCGAGTCTCCTCTCGCAGATGGTGGGCGGGCGGGACCGTCTTCAGGCCAGTGTAGCGTCCCGGCGGGGCCGTGCGGCCGCGCCACGCGCGCGCCCGTGACTTCCGCCTGCTATGGGATGGACTACAACGGCGCCCTGGAGGGGGTGGTATTGTGCCCTCGAACCTGGAAGGCGAGGCGCGCCGTGAGCGTCACGGCGGCTCGATCATGGCACTCGCGATGACCAAGCGTTCGAACATCCGGCTATCCGTGCTCCTGCTAGGCGACGTCAGCGCCGCTAGGAGCCCCGGTGTCGCATCACCGGGGCTTCATTTTGGACTCGGTCGAACGAGTTCCGGCGGTGGGGCGGTGCCTAGTGGGAGGACGGTGGTCGTGCCGACGCGGGCATCGCCGGCGAAAGGAGGCCTGCGTGATTCGTGACTCGCAGCTCTTCCAGCCCTTCAGCGACGAACCGATCTCGCTCATCGGCGAGTCCGGCGAGTGGAAGGGGACGTTCGACCTGGACCTCGGTCCGGACGAGCTCCTCGGCATGTACCACGACCTCGTCGCTGGCAGGATGATGGACGAACGCCTGGGCCGGCTGCAACGACAGGGCAAGCTCAGCTTCGTGGCCCCCAGCGCGGGCCACGAGGGGGCGCAAGTGGGCGTGGCCCACGCTCTCCAACGGGGTCGCGATTGGCTCTTCCCCTACTACCGCGACACCACGCTGCTGCTGGCGTTCGGGCTGCCGTACCTGGAGATGCTCGGTCAGGCCATGGCCACCCGGGCAGACACCAACCGCGGACGCCAGATGCCCACGCACAACGGCTCCAAGGACCTCAACATCTTCACCATCGCCTCGCCCATCGCGTCGCACATCGCGCCGGCGGTGGGGGCGGCGATCAGCATGAAGATCCAGGGCAGCGGTCAGGTCGCCGCGACCAGCTTCGGTGAGGGCGCGACCAGCGAGGGCGACTTCCACGCCGCGCTCAACTTCGCCGGTGCCCAGGGGGCGCCCGTCGTCTTCGTGTGCGAGAACAACCGCTATGCCATCAGCGTCGAGTACAACAAGCAGACCGGCGCCGAGTCGATCGCGGCCAAGGCGCACGCTTACGGCATGCCCGGCTACACGGTCGACGGCATGGACGTGCTGGCGAGCTACTACGTGATGCACGAGGCGGTTGAACGGGCGCGCAGCGGGCTCGGCCCCACCCTGGTCGAAGCGCTGGTGTATCGCTTCGGCGCCCACTCCTCGGCCGACGACGACAGCCACTACCGACCCCGCGAGGAGGTCGAGGCCTGGAAGCGGCGGGACCCGCTCCAGCGTTTCCGCACGTTCCTGGAGCGGCGCGAGATGTGGGACGACGACGCCGAGACGGAGCTCCGGGCGGAGATCGACGAGGCCCTGAAGGCGGCTACGGTGGAGGCCGAAGCGGCGGGACCCATCCCGGTCGCTTGGATGTTCGACGACGTCTTCGCCCACCCACTTCCCCACCTGGAGGAGCAGCGCCATGACCTCCTCGACTAGGCCGCTGCGGCCCGCCGATCGGGAGGGCTGAGCCGTGGCCGTTCAGACGATGGTGCAGACCATCGCCCGCACGCTCGACCAGGAGATGAGCCTCGACGAACGCGTGGTCGTGATGGGGCAGGACGTGGGAAAGCGTGGAGGCGTGTTCCTCGCCACCGAGAAGCTCTTCGACAAGTACGGCCCGGACCGGGTGATCGACTCGCCGCTCTCGGAGGCGGCGATCATCGGCTCGGCGTTGGGCATGGCGGTGCACGGACTGCGGCCGGTGGCGGAGATCCAGTTCTCCGACTACGTCTTCCCCGGCTTCGACCAGCTGGTTTCGCAGGTGGCAAAGCTGCGCTACCGCTCCGCCGGACAGTTCACGGCTCCACTGGTGATCCGCATGCCCTCGGGCGGGGGTGTCAAGGGGGGCCACCACCACTCGCAATCGCCCGAGACGCACTTCGTGCACACGGCGGGGCTGAAGGTGGTCTATCCCTCCACTCCGACCGATGCCCGAGGGCTCTTGCGCACGGCCATCCGCGACGAGGACCCGGTCGTGTTCCTGGAGCCCAAGCGGCTCTACCGAGCGGTGAAGGAGGACGTTCCCGACGATCCCGAGTTCGCGCTCCCCTTCGGCCAGGCCGTCGTGCGTCGGCAGGGGGACGATGTGGTCCTGGTGTCCTACGGGGGCAGCATGGCGGAGACGCTCAAGGCCGCCGATGCGCTCGCCGAGCAGGGCGTGTCCGCCCATGTCATCGATCTCCGATCGCTCATGCCGTGGGACAAGGGAACCGTGCTGGACGCGGTAGCGCGTGTGGGCCGGGTGGTGCTGGTGAGCGAGGCGCCGCGCACCAACGGCTTCATGAGCGAGGTCGGCGCGACCCTGGCCGAAGAGGCGCTCGACCTGCTGCTGGCCCCGCCGCTGCGGGTGTCCGGCTTCGATACGCCCTACCCCTACGCTCAGGATCGGGAGTACCTACCGGGCCCGAACCGCATCCTGAAGGGCGTCAAGAGGGTCCTCGACTACTGATCCTGCGGGCCGGCCGGCGTCTCGACCCGGGCGCCGCCGCGGTCCTGGTAGCGTGACGCTAGCGATCTGCAGGCCGCGACGGAGCGGCCGCGAGGAGTGTGCATGCCAAGAGAGTTACGGCTTCCCGAGCTCGCCGAGTCGGTGGTGGAGGGTGAGATCGTCCGCTGGCTCGTCGCGGAGGGCGAGGAGGTCCAACAGGACCAGCCCGTCGTCGAGGTGATGACCGACAAGGTCACCGTCGAGCTGCCCAGTCCCTACGCGGGCGTTCTGCAGAAGCAGCTGGTGGGCGAAGGCGCCGTGGTGCCCGTCCACGAACTGATCGCCCTGTTCGCCGACGCCGACGGAGGCGCCGGCTCGGCGGCGCCAGCGCAGGACGACGGTACGGCCGACCGCGCGTCCGAGCCCAGCCTCCAGGCCGCGGAGGAGCGCTCGATCGTCGAGCCCGGCGGCGGTGCGGAGGAGGACGACGGCTCGAGCCTGTCGCTGTTCCGCCCCGGCCCCGAGGAGGAGGGCGGCACGCCCTTCCAGGTGCGTTCGGGAGGCGCCGCCGTTGCCCCCCGGCCCGCCGAGCCCCGGCCTTCCGAACCCTCGGCGCCGCGACCCGGACCGGTGGCGCGCGGGCCCTACGGTCGCGTCCTGGCGGTGCCCGCCGCGCGGAAGCTCGCCCGCGAGCTCGAGGTCGACATCGAGAAGGTCGAGGGGAGCGGCCCGAACGGCCGTATCCGCGTGGACGATGTGCGCGCCCACGCCGAGCGCGGGCGCGGCGCGGCCGCCCCCAGCCGCCCGCCGGCGCGATACACGAGCCCCGAGGGCTACGCCGCGTTGGAGGAGCGCATCCCATTGCGGGGCCTGCGCCGCGTGATCTCCAACCAGATGCTGGCGTCGCACCTGCAGACGGTGCGCACCCTGCACGTCGACGAGGCCGACGTGAGCGCGCTGGTCGCGCTGCGGCGCCGGCTCAAGCCGGTGGCCGAGGCGCGCGGCGTCAAGCTCTCCTACCTGCCGTTCATCATGAAGGCGGTGGTCGCTGCTCTGCAGGAGTTCCCGCAGCTCAATGCCAGCATGGACGAGGAAGCGGGAGAGATCGTCCGCAAGCACTACTACAACCTCGGGATGGCCGTCGCGACCGATGCGGGCCTCACCGTCCCTGTGGTGAAGGATGTCGAGCAACGGACCATCCTGGAGCTTGCGGCCGAGGTGAACCGCCTGGCGGCGGCGGCCCGCGACGGCAAGCTCACCACCGACGACGTGCGCGGCGGCACCTTTTCCATCACGAACATCGGCAGCCTCGGCGGGCTGTTCAGCTTCCCGATCATCAACATCCCGGAGGCCGCCATCCTCGGCGTGCACTCCATCAAGCGCAGACCGGTGGTGCTCGCCGACGACAGCATCGTGGCGCGGGACATGCTCTACCTCAGCCTGTCGTTCGACCATCGGGTCGTCGACGGCGCGGAGGGCGCGCTGTTCACCGGTCGTGTCATCGAGTTGCTGGAGACGCCGGAAGCGATGATGCTCGACTTGTAGCCGATCGCCGCCGAGGGCGTGGGCGCCCGCGAGGCGGCCCCGACCCGAAGCGAAGATCCGAAGCGAAGATTCCGAAGCGACGTGGAGCGCCCCGATCTCGGGGCGCTCCACGTTATGTGTCAGCGGTCGTGTGTCAGCAGGGGCGGGGCTCGGAGCCCGCCGGGCTCACGGCGCGGCCGTGGCCGTGGCCGCCGCCGACGGCGTCCCGATGCGACCGTTCACGACGGCCACGATCCGGTAGCGGTCGCCGGCGGCGCCGCTCTCGTCGAGGTAGCTGGTGGCGGTCAACGGATCGGAGATCTGCACGAACGCGCCGCTCCCCTGCGCGCGCTCGACCGCGTAGGCGACGCCAGGCTCCTGGAGCGGCTGCCAGGTGAGGCGCACCCCGGCCTTGCCGGCGCTGGCGGCGAGGCCCTCGACGGTTCCCGGCCCCGCCAGGCTGAAGGCCGTGGCAGAGACCGCGGCCGATGGCGGCGAGGCGTTGCCGGCGGCGTCGACCGCGATCAGCTCGTAGGCGTAGCGGGTCCCCGCCGTCACCTGGTGGTCGACGTAGCTGCTGGCGCTGGGTGGCAGGTCCGCGCCCAGCCGGACGTAAGCGGCGCTCCCGGCCGAGCGCAGCAGACGGTAGGCGTGGATGTCGGGGTTGGCGTTGCCCGCCCAGCGCACGGCGATGGCTCCGTCCGACGGCGTGATCGAGGTCAGCACCGGCGCTGGCGGCGCGGTCTTGTCGACGACCTTCCCGGTCACGGCCGTCGACGGCTTGCTGGCCACGTCGGTGGCGTTCACGGCCACGACCCGGAAGCTGTAGCTGTCGAGCGAGTTGGCCGGCACGGGCTGGGAGAAGTGGGTCGTCGTCACCTGAGCCACCAGCTGGTAGCTGGCCAGCGGGGCCTGTGGGTCGCGCCCCGCGAACACCTTGTAGCTGGCCACGTCGTTCTGCGGCGGAGCCTGCCAGGCGAGCTCCAGCGAGTGGGTGGTGGCCTTCAGCGTGAGGCCGGTGGGCGCGTCGGGCGGATCGAAGTCCGCGCCGCGCTCGGACCGCAGCGGCCCCACCGGACCGAGCCGGCCGTCGGCGTCGACGGCCGCCAGTGCGTAATAGTAGTTCACCCCGCCCTGCACGGGCTTGTCGAGGTAGCTGGTGGCATCCGGAGCGAGCGCGTGCGGCGTGATCTGGGTGGGGCGCTTGGCCGGGTCGGTGGTGCGCAGCACCGCGATGCCCTTCACCCGCGGGTCGCTGGGCGCCGTCCAGTGCAGGCGGACGGCCTTGTCGAGCACGTCGTCGCCGGTGATGGCGATGCGGGGCAGCGGGTGGGGGTTGGGCACGGTGAAGGTCAGTGGCTGCGACGCGTTCGCCTTGCGCCCGAACAGGTCGATGGCCACCACCGTGTAGACGTAGCGTTGGCCAGGGGTGGCCTTGGGGTCCTGGAGGAAGTCCTCGGACGTGGTGTCGCCGGGCGCCGGCAGGAACATGGGGTTGGCGGTGAGCTGGATCCGGCTGCCGTCGGGGTTGCGGCGGTAGACCTCATAGGCGGTCACCAGGGAGCTGGCCGCGGGGCGTGCCCAGTGCAGGTGCACGGCGCCCGCGCTGTAGCTCGCGGTCAGGCCCGAGGCGGGGTCCAGGGGGGTGGGTTGCCCCGCGGTGATGTGCACCGCGCCGATGACCCGGCCGCCGGCCCCGGCGACCCGCACCTGGTAGAGGTAGCTCACGCCGGCGGTGACGTCCTTGTCCTCGATGAGCAGGCCCAGCGCGCGGGCCAGGCGCGGGCGTGCCACCGTCTGCAGGACGCCGATGGCGCGGGCGAAGGCGGTGTCGCTGGAGCTGGCGTTGGAGCCCCCGAACCCGGGGGCGAAGAGCTGGGTGAGGTAGGCGTACTCGTCCTGGCTGGCGTAGCCGTCGGCGACAGCCTGTTTCTCGGGCATGGGCGACGCGACGGGGATGCGCTTGGTCGTGCCCCCGCCGGTGCGGATGACGACGAAGCCAGTCTTGGGCAGGATGTGGTCGGGCGCGAACCAGCGCAGCAGCACACCGGTCCTGGTGGCCGCTGCGGCGACCGGGACGGGTGGGGGGCTGGCGGTCTGGGCCGCGGACGTCTGGGCGGAGGCAGGCGCGGCGCTGGTAGCCAGCGCCAGCAGGACGGTGGCCAGGCGGGTGAGGCGTCGGCCGGTGGCGAGCAGGTCGGGGAGGGTCACCACAATCACCTCAGAGGGGGATGGTCGCATGCGTCGTGACGTCGATGTCCGGCAGGTGCGAGACGTGCGCCGTCAGGCGCATGGTGCCGGAGAACTGGAGCGGGCTGGGTGCAGTGAGCTGTCCCTCGGCACGGACCGAGGCGCTGACCGACAGGTGAGCGTCGCCACAGCTTCCGCCGGCGCTGGCGGTACCCCAGGCGTCGATGGTGCCGAGCATGTGACTCGTGTTGTCGGGCTCGAGGTACACGCTCAGCCCGCCGCCGTAGCCGAAGCTGGCGTCGGCCCAGACATGGTAGTCGCAGACGGCGGCACTTCCGCGCTTGTCGTAGCGCCAGGCGAAGCCGTACTGGCCGTTGACGAAGATGCCCTTGGAGCCCACCGGGATGTTCGGATCGACCACACCGGCGCGTGGCACCTTGCCGGCCACCAGGTAGCCGGCCTTGATAGAGGGGATGACGTAGATGCTGATGGGATTGCTGTAGGTCCCGATCGCCAGGTAGTACTGGCTCTCCTTCCAGGAGGCGACGAGCTCGGCCAGGCCGGACACGCTCACCATCTTGAGGCCCGCGGCGTCGATCTCGAGGGGCTTCAACCCGCTGCAGCTGAAGCCCTGTATCCCGGTTGCGACCGGTCCGGCGCAGAGGGTCGCGGTGATGGCGTCGGCGTTGATGGTGAAGTTGCCGGCGAGGTTCGGTGGAGCGCCGGCGTCGACGCCTTGGGCCAGGGTCTTCATGGTCCACCCCTGGCCGGCGATGGTGAGGTTCTTCGAGGCGTTGAGCACCAGGTCGCCCTTGAGGTGCCACAGCAGGCCGTACGTGGCGCTGTCCGTGGACTGGTCGATGTAGCCGATGACGGTGCCCGCCAGGAAGTTGAAGGGGTCGGTCGAGTCGACGCAGGCGCCGGCGTGAGCCAGCACGCTGGGCAGCTTGCCGTCCGGCAGGTAGCCGTCGTCGGCGCGACACGCCTGGTCGCCCTGGCCCAGGGTGGTGAGCTTGAGGTGGCTGCCCACGCCGCCCTCGAACTGGTAGAACGCCAGCACCGGAGCCCCCTCGACCCTCACGATGATAGGCGTGCCCGCCTTTGCGAGATCGGTGGAGGCGTAGACGAACCAGTAGGGCGTGCCGCTGTGCTGGCCGAAGGTGCCGGCCACCCCGACGTTGAACTTGTCCTCGACGGTCATGCTGCCGCCACCGCTGAAGCGAACGTCGTCCGTCTGGAAGTCGACGGCGCCGCTCGCCGTCACCACGAAGCTGACGGGCGAGGCCTCTCCGCCGTCGAAGCCGAGGGTCACGCCCTCGAACTTCCAGCCGCGGTCGTGACCGGAGGAGACGTAGTACCAGGACGGAGCGACGTCGGCCTTGACGCGACCGTCGATCGACAGGTTGCCCTTGAGGCCGATGCCGTACTCGCTTCCCTTGTGCTCGATGCCGATCTCGGCGCCCGCCCCCAGGTAGGGGAACTTCCCGATCTCCAGGGCCGGAACGTCGAGCAGGGTCTGCCAGGTGGCGCCGCCGAGCGACGCGTTGCCGTCGGCCGTGAAGGTCAGATTGTTGAGCAGCAGCTCGAGCTTGTACAGGTTGATGATGGTGTCGGCGGTGTCCTTGGCGTGGGTATAGGCGGTCTTGGCCTGGTCCGCCAGCCCCGCAGCGCTCGGCAACGAGCCCATGACGTTGTCGGCCGCGGTGGTGTCGAGCTTGGTGGGGTCGGACGCCCACTTCGAGGAGAGCGCCCAGACGGCGTTGGGGAAGGTGAGCTCGAGCGTCCCGTCCTGCGTACCGGGCACGAACCCGAACGTCCCCTGGCCGGCCAGCACGCCGCTATGCCCGAAGTCGTGGGCGACCGGTCCGGCGGTGGCGATGCGATACGCGGGGCGCCCGAAGCGGTCGTTGCGGTTCAGTGGCGTGATCGTCACCGGAACGTCCTCGTCGAACATCGGCAGCTGTACGGTCGCCACCGCGGGCTGCTTGTGGACGATGGCCGAGTCCACGAAGGCGAAGTGGGCCTTCTGGACGATGGTGAACGACCAGCCGCCCCATTTGAAGGGCCCGTGGTTGGCGCTGCCCCAGGGGCTGTCGTAGACGGTCTGGTAGCCGGCGCTGGTCCAGGCGACCTCCGCCTTGGCGGGCGCGGTCATGCTGTAGCTGGTCGTCACGTTGCGCACGCTGCCGGACATCAGATGCAACCACGTGTAGAAGTAGACGATCCCCGTCCAGCCCATGCTCGCTGGATCGATGGAGGGCGTGCGCCCGACGCTCGCCCAGCCCGAGTAGGCCTCCTGGGTGGCGAGCAGGCCGGGTGCGATGCCCGACTGGAGGTTGTAGTTGTTGGTGGTCGACAGGTCGATGGCCCCCATGAGCTGCTTGTTCATCAAGCCGCCGAAGGCCCAGCCGGTGGTCCCGATGGGCACGCCGTCGGTGTTCACGGCGAAGCCCAGGATGAGGCCGTTGGTGGGGCCGAAACCGTGGTTGATCACGTGGCCGTCGAGCTGGAAGCCGGTTCCGGAGGGGAGCGTGCCGTGGCCGGTGAGGCCGGGATCGGCGTAGGTGCCGTAGCTGCCGAGCGTGAAGCCGGTGACGGTGATCTTCAGGCCCTCGAGCCGCAACGGCATCTTGATGTCGAGCGAGGACGGCGCCAGGTTGGCGTGGCCGCTGGTCACGGCGTCGTTGGTGTAGTTGAAGGCCGCGCTGAGGTGCTGGAAGGTGAAGGGCACCGGGCCCTGCTCGCGCCCGCCGACGACCCAGCTCGGAAGGGTCGCCTCGCCGGAGAAGTCCTTCAACCCGTTCGGGTACGTGAAGGGAGCGGTGAGCTTGGTGACGTGGAGCACGAAACCGTTCTGGAAAGCGAGCACGGTAGGCGGCGTCATGGTGCCGTTGAGGTCGAACGAGTCGACGCGGAGGGCCTTTCCCCCGTCGACGGTCAGCATCAGCTTGAGCTGGTACACGCGCCGTCCGAAGCCCTGGGCGAACACGTGGTCCACCGTGCTGGTGCCATCCACGGCGACGGTGAGCGGCGCGCTCTTGCCGTCGCCGAAGTCGAGGCTGTAGGAGATGCCGTTGCCGTTCGCCAGGCCGCCGACGGTGAGCGTCACGTCGTTGGTGGGGTGGCCGTTCTGGAAGAACCTGGGGAACGACGGCGTGATGGTGTTGGCGAACGTTGTTCCGGGCAGCTGCTGCGTTGCGACCTGCTGCGTGGCGCCGCCGTGGACGAGGTACAGGGCCGCCACCGTGTACTTGAAGGTGTAGGCGTGGTGGAGCGTCAGCGCGCCGGACGCCGGCGCAGTGAAGGTGGTGGAGGTGTGGTCCCCGAAGGCGAGCTTGTAGCTGCCGCCCGACACGAGCTTGGACAGATCGATCGCGGCCGGCTGGCCGAACACGGTCTCCTTCTCGGGGAAGGCGATGGCGCCGCTGGCGGCGTACACGGTGAGGTGGACGCTGGCGCGGGACGCGCTTCCCGGCGTGCCGGGGTAGTAGGCCATCAGGCTGACGGTGAGAGGGCCCGGCGTGCGGGGCGCGAACTCCGACACCGTCGCGGCGCCGTTCTTCGGGGTCACCGCGACGGCGTTGGCAGTGTCGGTCCCGAACACCAGCCGGTACTGCACGCCGGCGATCAGCCCGGCGGCGTGGAAGTACAGTTCGTCGCCAGTGATGATGGGGCTCGTGGCGGGGTTGCCGGAGGCGTCGGTGCGCGTGAGCGTCTCGTTCCCCTGCGGCCAGGCGGCGGTGTAGGTGGTGCTGGCCCGGGGCTGCGGGCTGGCGCCGCCGTCGGCGGACAGCTGCAGCTTGAAGGTCCCCGCCGTGAACACGTCGGCGGTCACGGTAGCGGTGCCGGAGGTCGCGACGAAGGACTTGCTGTTGTAGTCCCCGGTGAAGAGGAGCGTGTAGTCCACGCCCGGGACCAGGCCGCTGAGGTCGACCGTCATCTTCATGCCGCCGTGGGCCGTGTCGACTCCCGTCTGCTTGGCGCTGAGGGACTCGGTGGGTGGCGGAAGGGTCACGTTCAACGGCGCCACGGCGATGATCGTCGGGGTGCCCTGCTGGGCGAGCAGCAGCTTGACGGTGGCGGCGAGCTGGACCCCCTGGTAGACGTGCGTATCGGAGAGCGTCCCCTGGCTGTCCGCGGTCGCGCTGGTGGCCTTGCCGTCACCCCACTCGAGTCGGTAGGCGTAGCCCGCCACAAGGCCGCTGGCCTTGGCGGTGACGGTCTCGCCCACGGTGGGCTGAGCGGGGGTGAGGTTCAGCGTACCGCCGCTCTGGACGGTCACCAGCTGTTGCGCCAAGGGGGCGGAGGAGCCGCTGCTCGTCAGCGCCACCACGAAGTTGCCGGGGCGCTGGTAGGCGTGCAGGTAGCTGCCGCTGCCCGAGACGGCGGCCGTGGTGCCGTCCCCCCAATCGATGCTGCCGTTCCCGGTCAGTCCCTGGATGTCCGCGGTCACGGGCGAGCCGACCTTCACCGGGTTGGGCGACAGCTGCATGGACAGGGGCACCTGGCTGACCACGACCGACGCGCTGGCGTTGGGGATGGTGGTGCCGCCGGCCTGGAGGCGGATGAGGTAGCCGCCGACCGAGGTGTAAAGGTGCTGGAAGCTGCCGTTGCCGGCGCTAGCGGTGGTGGTGTTGTCGCCCCAGTCGATGGTGACGGTGCCGTGGACGCCGCTCAGGGCCGCCGTCACGGTGCCCCCGGGTGCCACCAGCGACGGGGTGGCTTTCACCGTAGGCGCTGCGTAGACGGTCACCGTTTGGCTCGCCAGCAACGTATTGAAGCCGCCGCCCTCCACGACCTTGATCGTGTAGGTGCCAGCGCTGGCGTAGGCGTGGGTGTTCGTCTGCGTATACACGTACTGCTTGAGCGGGACGGTGTTGCCGTCGCCCCAGTCCAGCGTAGGCGCGACGTCGTAGTAGCCGTTCCAATCCGTGGTGGCCTTGACGTTGAGGCCGGCGTAGGTGGCGCTCGGGGTCAGGCTGAGTGTCGTGGTCTGGGCGTGGGCGAGCGACGGCAGCAGGAGCAGCGCAGCGAGCCAGGCGAGGCGAGCGAAGGTGGGGGCGGGTCGGTGGGTGAGGAGCCGCATCAGTCGCTACCTCCGAAGTCGTATCGAAGCCCGAGGCCGATCGTGGCCACCGAGCCGGTGTTGGCCGCGATGGCTGTGCGATAGCCGAGCTGCGTCTGCAGCGAAAGCGCCGCGAGCATGCGTAGCCGGGCCTTGAGGTCGGTCTTGACAGCCAGTGTCGGATTCGCCTGCA
>CAVSGP010000015.1:0-118901 GCA_963727505.1 uncultured Trueperaceae bacterium
GCGACCTGCGAGCAGGCCGCGAGCGCAGCAACGATAACCACGACGAATGCGAGTCGCAACGATTTCCTCATGCTTCTCCCCATCTCTCCTCGTTCCTTCAGGTGGCTTCCGACTCTCGCTCGGGCGCCGACCTCCCCCCTCCCCGTGGCGCTCCGAGAACGACGCGTCGCGGACCGCCTGGGACGGTCCGAACAACGCGGGCACGGCGCTGCGCCGTGCCGACTCACGAATGGCCTTCCCGACTATCCTACCGGCCGGAAGAAATCGGCGGGTGAGCGGGGGTCACCACCCTTGGCGTGGCGCCATTTTGGCGCTAGCATGGTGGCATGCCGAGCATCCAAGTGAAAGACGTGCCCCAGGACGTGCACGCCGTCCTTCGCCGGCGGGCGGCCGAGGCTGGGATGTCGTTGCAGGAGTACCTGCTGGGCCGGTTGGTGGAGCAGGCGCGCCGCCCGACCCTGGACGAAGTCCTGCGTCGCGCCTCGGGCCGGTCCGGCGGCTCCGTGCCGCTCGACTTCGCCGCCGACGCCGTGCGCCGCGACCGGGAGTCTCATTGATCGTCGTCGACGCCTCGGTGCTGGCGCCGGGCCTGAGCGACGACGGGCCGGACGGCGAGCTGGCCCGCCAGCGCCTGCGGGGAGACGAGCTGGCCGCGCCCGCCCTGATCGACCTCGAGGTCGCGTCGGTGTTGCGGCGGGCGGCGCGCGCCGGACGGTTGGACGACCTCCGCGTGCGGCAGGCGCTGGCCGACCTGGCTGCGCTCCCCATGCAACGGGCCCTTCACGGCTCCCTGATGGAGCGGATCTGGGAGCTGCGCGACAACGTCACCGTCTACGACGCTGCGTACATCGCCCTTGCCGAAGCCTTGGACGCCGTGTTCCTCACAGCGGATGCCCGGTTGGCGGGCGCGGCGGGGCCAGGGTGCGGTATTGGGTGCGTGATCGAGGTGTTGAGCCGCTCCTCCTGACACGTCTTCCCGACATGCCTACTTGACCGGGCCCGAGCCCGCGAACGCCCTCTCACGAGCGCCGGGACTATGGTGGACGCATGGCCGCGAACGACACGGATCGCCAGAGCCCTCCCACCCTCTTCGTCATCTTCGGCGCCACCGGTGACCTGGCGGGCCGCAAGCTCATCCCCGCGCTCTACAACGTGGTGCGGCGCGGCCGGCTCGACGGCTTCCACGTGCTGGGCGCCGCCCTCGACGAGCTCGACGACACCACCTTCCGGCAGCACGTCTTCGAGCGCTTGGACGAGCGCGACCTCGACTCGCAGAAACTCAAGAAGTGGTGCAACGAGCGGCTGCACTACCAGACCATGCCCGACAGCTCGCCGGACAGCTTCTCCAGGCTGGGCAAGCGCATCGAGGACCTGGAGGGCGAGCTCGACCTCCCCGGCAACCGCGTCTTCTACCTGGCGCTGCCGCCCGGCGCCGTCCCCGACGTCATCGACGGGCTGGGCGAGCAGGGGCTCAACGAGGCGCCGGGGTCCGCGCACGGGCAGGGTTTCGCCCGCATCGTCATCGAGAAGCCCTTCGGCACCGACCTGGACAGCGCCCAGCAGCTCAACGCCCGCGTGCACCAGCACTTCGCCGAGGAGCAGGTCTACCGCATCGACCATTACCTCGGCAAGGACACGGTGCAGAACCTGCTGGCCTTCCGCTTCGCCAACCCCATCTTCGAGCACGTCTGGAACCGCGACCGCGTCGAGCGCGTCGAGATCACCGTGGCCGAGACGCTGGGCGTCGAACACCGCGCCTCCTACTACGACCGCGCCGGCGCGCTGCGCGACATGGTGCAGAACCACATGACGCAGGTGCTGTGCTTCGCCGCCATGGAAGCGCCCGCCGCCTTCGACGCCGACAGCATCCGCCACGAGAAGGTCAAGGTGCTGCGCAGCATGCAGCCGCACGGCGTCAAGAACGCCGTCTTCGGGCAGTACACGCGCGGCGACATCGATGACAGCGGGGTGCGCGGCTACCTCGAGGAGGACGGCGTCCCCTCGGACTCCGAGACCCCCACCTACGTCGCCATGGAGCTGGGCGTCGCCAACTGGCGCTGGCAGGGCGTGCCCTTCGTGCTGCGCACCGGCAAGCGCCTGCCCAAGAAGGTGACCGAGGTGGCGGTGGTGTTCCGCAGCCCGCCCACCGAGTTCTTCCACCCCCTGCACGGCGACGGCGACCCGCACGGCGACGTGCTGCGCATCACCGTGCAGCCGCACGAGGGCTTCCACCTCTCCTTCGACGTCAAGGAGCCCGGCCCCAGCTTCGAGCTCACCAAGCAGTCCCTCGAGTTCCGCTACGCCGACGCCTTCGAGCCGCTGCCCGACGCCTACGAGACGCTGCTGGTCGACGTGGTCGAGGGCGACCAGACGCTGTTCGTGCGCGGCGACGAGGTCGAGGCCTCCTGGGCGCTGTACACGCCGCTGCTCGAGGACCCGCCCGAGGTCCACCCCTACCCCGCCGGCACCTGGGGGCCCAAGGAGGCCGGGAAGGTGCTCGACGAGGAGCTGTGGCACGCGGGGCGGGGCTGAGGAGTCCAACAGCGGTCACTGCGTGGCGTTGAGTCGGCTCCTATACTTCAAGGCATCCCGAACCCGAACAGGAGCCAGGCTCCACGTATCGAGGTGTCCTCATGAACGTTGTCCCAATCGCCGTGCTTTCGATGCCCGTTCCTCGTGGGGGCAACGCAACCCTGAGCTCTGCCCCAGTGTGGCGGAAGCGCTAGCTGGCGCTCGTTGCCGCGTGAGAGCCACCGCGACACACCGAGTCGCGAACACCACCCCGGGTCGATGCCAACCTGCCGGCGTTCCGGGGGCCGAAGGGGGGTTGGGGCACATCCATGCTGGGTCCGCACTTGAATTCTGACGAGAACGCAGGGGTGGCGCCGAGGGGCTCTCGCGGCTCCGCGACCGCGCAACCCGATCCGTCTTCCGCGCCTGCCGGCTTCGCAGGGTCCCGGCCGCCCGAGGCATCTCCCTACCAGAACGGCTCATCCGGCCGTGCGCTTGCTCCAGATCCCGCCATCGAGGTCCCGGACGAGCGCGAGCCCGTCCTCGGCGTAGGGGTACAGGGCGCACTCCTGGACGGCCTTGGGCTCCTGCTTGCCGCGTCCGTAGCGACGCTACGGGTCCCGGCCGACCAGCGCCTGCTCTTCGCGAGCCTGCTGGCGGTCGTGGGCTGGGCGTCGTGGCTCGTGGCGGCGCAGCATCGCTCGGTCTTCACGGTGCTCACCAAGCGCAACCCGCGGCTGCTCCTCGCACCGGTGTTCGCGCCGATCGCCGTGTTGCTCCTGGAGGCGCTGGCGCGCGGCTACTACTCGATCAGTTCGCTGGGTATCTACGGCGTCATCTGGGGCGTCTGGATGGTGCTGGCTCGCGCCACCGGGGTGCGCGCCAAGCAGCGGACCACGGTTCTGGTGCCCGGCGCGCCCGCGTACCTGGCCGAGCTCGAACACCTGAACGACGTCACCGTCCTCCGTTCCGACACGCCGCCGGCGAGCTTCGCGGGGCTGGACGTGGTCATCACCGCCCCGATGGAGAGCTACTCCACGGAATGGCTCCACTGGCTCACGCACGCAGACCTCGCCGGTGTGCGGCTGATGGCCGCTCCCCTGGCGTTGGAGCATCTGACCGGCTGCACACCGGTCGAGGCCCTGCAGGATCGGTGGGCCGAGGGGGTGCTCGCCGGACGATCCGGTTACATGGACTGGAAGCGCTTCCTGGACGTCGTTGTGGTCATCGTCGCGTCTCCTATCCTGGTGCTGCTGTTCCTCGGCGTCACCGTCGCCGTGCTGATCTCCAGCGGCTGGCCGGTGATCTTCGTCCAGGAGCGGACGGGCAAGGGCGGCACGCCATTCCGGATGCTGAAGTTCCGCACCATGCGGCTGGACGCGGAAGAGAACGGCCCCAGCTTCGCCTGCGAGGACGACCCTCGTGTCACGCGCGTAGGCCGGCTGCTGCGCAAGATGCGCCTCGACGAGGTCCCGCAGTTCTGGAACGTGCTCAAGGGCGACATGAGCATCATCGGCCCGCGACCGGAACAGACCGGCTTCACGACCCTGTTCGAGACGCGGGTCCCGCACTACGCGTTGCGGCACATGGTGCGGCCGGGCATCACCGGGTGGGCCCAGGTGATGCACGGCTACACCGCCGACGTCACAGAGACCTCGGAGAAGCTTCGCTATGACCTCTATTACGTTCGGCACTGCTCCTTCCTCCTCGACCTGGAGATCGTGGTACGAACGATCGGCATCGTCTTGACGGGATTCGGGTCGCGGTGAGCGGCCGCGGGTGCCGCGGTTGGGGGCGGCTCGCGGCCGGCCCCGGACCGCGGGCGCCCGGCCCTGGCCCTGGCTCTGGCCCGAACCCCACGGCATCGTCCAAGGTTCTATGGGGAAGGTGATGGCATGAAGGTTGCGGTTGTCGGCTGCGGCTACTGGGGCAAGAACCTCGTCCGGAACTTCGCGAGCCTAGGTGCGCTCGAGATGGTATGTGACGAGACGGAGGCAGGTCGCGCCAGGGCCCGTGAGCTGGCGCCGGAGGCGAGCGTCGTCGACGACTTCGAGCGCGTCCTGGCCTCGGACGTCGACGGCGTCGTGCTGGCGACGCCTGCGGCGAGCCACTTCGCGCTCGCGCGCCGGGCGCTGAAGGCGTCGAAGGACGTGTTCGTCGAGAAGCCGCTGGCGCTGCATTACGCCGAAGGCGTCGAGCTCGTGCGCCTCGCCGCCACTACCGGGCGCATGTTGATGGTGGGCCACGTGCTGGAGTACCACCCGGCCGTCGTCGAGCTGACGCGCATGGTGCGCGCCGGCGAGCTGGGTCGGGTCCAGTACGTGTACTCCAACCGCCTCAGCCTGGGCAAGGTTCGGCGCGAAGAGAACATCCTGTGGAGCTTCGCGCCCCACGATGTCGCGGTGGTCCTCCGGCTGATGGGGGAGCTCCCCTTCCAGGTCGCTGCCACCGGTGGCTCCTACCTGCAACCCAACGTCGCCGACGTCACCGTCACCCATCTGCTGTTCAACAACGGCGTCCGGGCGCACATCCATGTGTCGTGGCTCCACCCCTTCAAGGAGCAGCGGCTGGTGGTCATCGGCGACCGCCGCATGGCGAGCTTCGACGACGTCCACAAGCAACTCATGGTGTACGACCAGCACGTCACCGTCGATGCCTCGGGCGGCGATCCCGTGGCCGTGCGGGGCGACGGCGAGGCCGTCGCCTTCGGTGACACCGAACCGCTGCGCGCTGAATGCCAGGCGTTCCTCGACGCTATGGAGACGCGGCGGCCGCCCCTCACCGACGGACGCAGCGGTGCACAGGTCCTGCGCGTGCTGCAGGCGGCGCAGCGCTCGCTGATCACCAACGGCGAGCCGATCGTGCTCTCCGAGTCGGGCGGCGTGACGCCGGGCGAAGAAGTCGCGCGATGAGCGAGGCGGTCGTCCACGCCACCGCGGTGGTCGACGAGGGCGCGGTGGTGGGCCGGGGCACGCGCATCTGGCACTTCAGCCACGTCATGCCGGGCGCGGTCATCGGAGAGCGCTGCTCGCTGGGGCAGAACGTGTTCGTCGCGAACAACGTCCGCATCGGCGACAACGTGAAGATCCAGAACAACGTCAGCGTCTACGAGGGGGTCGTTCTCGAGGACGACGTCTTCTGCGGGCCCAGCATGGTCTTCACCAACGTCCGGACACCCCGAAGCGCCTTCCCTCGTAACACCTCCGAGGACTACGCGCCGACCCGGGTCGGTCGCGGCGCGAGCATCGGCGCCAACGCCACGATCGTGTGCGGCACGACCCTCGGAGAAGGAGCGTTCGTCGCGGCCGGCGCGGTCGTGACGAGAGACGTACCCGCCTACGCCATGGTGGCCGGCGTTCCCGCCCGTAGGATCGGCTGGATGAGCGCCTACGGCGACCGGCTCGACTTCGATGAGCGCGGCAGGGCGGTCGATAGCCAGGGCCACATCTACCAGCAGGTGGACGGCGAGACCGTACGGAGGATCCAGTGAAGCCAAGCATCGAAACGCCAACCATCCCCGTCCTCGACCTCTCGCCGGAGATCGACGGGCTCTGGGACGAGGTGCAGGCCGCGCTACTCGCCGTCGTGCGCTCCGGCAAGTTCATCATGGGCCCGGACGTGCGGCGTTCGAGGACGAGGCCGCGGCGTTCCTCGGCGCCCGCCACGCCGTCGGGGTGAACTCGGGCACCGACGCCCTCGTGATCGCCCTGCGCGCCCTCGGCGTCGGGCCGGGCGACGAGGTGATCACGACGCCCTTCAGCTTCTTCGCCACCGCCGAGGCCGTCAGCGTGGTGGGCGCCACCCCGGTGTTCGTGGACATCGATCTCGAGAGCCTCGACCTCGACCCGACCCAGGTCGAGGCGGCGATCACGCCACGCACCAAGGTGCTCCTGCCCGTCCACCTGTTCGGCCGCGCCTGCGACATGGACGCTCTCACGGCCATCGCAGACGCCCACGGCCTGAAGATCCTCGAGGACTGCGCCCAGTCGTTCGGCGGCCGCGTCGGTGACCGGCGTACCGGGACGATCGGCGACGTCGGCGCCTACTCGTTCTTCCCCTCGAAGAACCTCGGCGCCTTCGGGGACGCCGGCCTCATCGCCACCGACGACGACGACCTCGCCGAGGCCGCCCGCATGCTCCGGGTCCACGGCGCGAAGAAGAAGTACCACAACGAGACGATCGGCTACAACTCACGCCTCGACAGCCTGCAGGCGGCGGTGCTGCGCGTCAAGCTTCCCCACGTCGACCGCCGCAACGAGCTGCGCCGCGCTGCCGCAGGGCGCTACAACGAGCTCCTGAGCGGCGTGCCGGGCGTGATCACGCCCGAGATCGTCGACGGTCACGTGTTCCACCAGTACACCGTGCGGCTGCTCGACGCCGACCGCGATGCGGTTCAGGCGGCGATGCGCGAGCAGGGCGTGGGCACCATGGTCTACTACCCCGTCCCCCAGGATCGGCTCCCGGCGTACGCCGGCCGCCACCACCGCAACCCGATCAGCGACCTCGCCGCCACTCAGGTGCTGAGCCTCCCGATCTGGCCGGAGATGGCGCCGGACGTCCAAGCGCGTGTCGTTAGGGTTCTGGGCGACGCGCTGGCGTGAGGCGGCTGACCGGCACGAATCTGCGCTCCCTGCTGCCGGGCGGCCGGACGCTCCGGAGCGTGGGCGTGCTGGTGGCCGGCACGGCGGGAGGGCAGGCGATCGTGCTCCTCGCCTCGCCGCTGCTCACGCGGCTGTACACGCCCGCCGAGTTCGGCTATCTCGGCGTGTTCGTCGCGCTGGTCGCCCTGGTGGTCGTCATCGGCTCGCTGCGCTACGAGGTTGCGGTATCGGTGGCCACCACCGACGCAGAGGCCAGGAACGTCCTTGCGTTGTGCCTCGCGATCGTCGCGGTGGTGGCCGCCGCCGTCGCGCTAGCCGTGGTGTGGCTGGCCGACCCATTGCTCGCGCTGCTGCGCGCCGAGGCGCTCGCACCCTACCTGTGGCTGCTTCCTGTCAGCATCGCCGGAGGCGCGAGCTACCAGGCGCTCAGCTATTGGGCCATCCGCACGGAGCGCTTCCGCCCGATCGCAGCCTCCACCGTTGCGCGAGGAGCGATCCAGGTGGCGGCCCAACTCGCCCTCGCCCTCTTGCACCCCGGCGCGGGGGGCCTGCTTGGAGGCGATGCGATGGGCCGGGTCGCCGCAACCGGACCGCTCGCTCGCCTGGCGGTCCGAGGCGCACACGGCGAGCAGCGCGTCGTGACGCTGCGGGGCATGGCAAGCGCCGCCGCCCGCTTCCGACGCTACCCCGCGTTCTCGGCTCCAGCCGCGCTTCTCAGCACTGCTTCCCTCCAGATCCCGGCGCTCCTGTTCGTCGCGCTGTACGACGCCCGCATCGCTGGCTTGATCGCTCTGGCGCAACGTGTCATCGGCGTGCCAGTCACGCTTCTCGGCAAGTCCGTCAGCCAGGTGTACGTGGGTCAGGCGGCACGGGTCGTGCGCGAGGACCCCGCACGCATGCGCATCGTGCTGATGGGAACGGTGCTGCGCTTGCTCGTGATCGCCACGCTGCCGGCGGCCGCATTGATGATCACTGGCCCCACCCTTTTCGCGCTGGCGTTCGGCGAATCGTGGCGGACTGCCGGCCAATTCGTGAGGCTCCTGGCGCCGATGTTCGTGGTGCAGTTCGCCGTCTTCCCGGTGTCGGAGACGCTCAACCTGCTGGAGCGACAACGGCTCCGGCTGATATGGGACGTGGCGCGGTTGACGCTGGTGATCGCCGCGTTCTGGTCGGCCAGGACGCTGGACTGGTCGGCCTCGAACGCCGTTCTCGCCTACGCGGTCGTCATGTTCGTCTCCTACGCCCTGCTCTTCTTCCTCTCATGGCACGCCGCCGGGCGCGCGCGCGTCGCTGACGATCCGAGCGATGCCCAGGCCTGATCTCGCGGTGCCACTCCCGCCGCAGCGAAGAACCGGCTCAGCCCGCGTTCGCGCGAAGGTCGGACCGGCTACGGGCGTTCCATGTACGGTAGAGAGGGTGGTCCAGAAACGCCAGGAAGCAAGCATGGGGTGCGGGGCCCGTGGTGCGCGCTGCGTCGCGCTGCGGCCCGGCGGGGCCCGGCTGTGGCGCGGCTGCGCCAAGGCGGCGCCAGCGTGACGGTCGACCGCGGTCGTACCCTGGCATCGGCGCTGCCGCCGGTCCTCATCCGCGGCATCGCGGCGCTGTTCTCCTTCGAAGCCGCATTCGCCGCATTCATGAACGCCGGCCACTTCAAGGGCTCTCCCGAGTTCGCCTGGGTTCCCGTCGATCTCACTGCGCTGACCTTCGCGCTCAGCCTTCTCGCCGCCGTTGGCATCCTCGCTTTCCGAGGGCTGCGGGTGCGCCGTAGCGCCTTGCCCATCCTCGCGTTCGGGGCGGCGTTCGTGTTGTACGTCGCCGCAAGCCTGCTCTGGAGCCCTTCGCACGTGTACGGCCTGCAGAAGGCCGAGTTCGTCGGAACGCTCACGCTGTGGGCGCTCGTGGGTCCCGCGATCGTGATCGCCGGTGAGGTACGGAGGATGCGGCGGTTCCTGGTCTTCTTGCTGGCTCTCGCGCTCTGGATCGCCATCGCCGCAGCCCTGCGATCCGCGCAAGCGCCCGGCCCCACTTTCTTGGCGGTGCTCGGCGGCAGCTACCTGGGAGTGGGGCGGGCCATCGGGATCGGTGCGGCGATCGCACTCACCGCGCTGCTCACGCGTCGGCTCCATCCCGTGGTGCGGATCGCGGCCGGAGCTCTCTTCGGAGTGTCGTTGTACCTGCTGCTTCTCGTCGGCGGCCGCGGGCCCTTCTTGGCAACTCTCATCGCGTCGTCGTTGCCGCTCCTGCTGGGCATACGCGTGCTCGTCCCCGGCGTCGTGGCCGTCCGCCGCTACCTGCCGTGGTTACTGGTGATCGTCATCGTCGCCGCCGTCTCGATCACGGTGCTCGCGACCAGCCCCAACCCGCCTCAGACGCTGCGGCGACTGGAGTACTCCACCTCCGCAACCATGGGCGGCTCCTCGGTGGCGACACGACTCTCCTGGTACGACGCCTCCCTTCGGCTGTGGACGGAGCGGCCGGTGTTCGGACACGGGGTGGGGAGCTGGCCCATCCTCATGGGCTTCGCGGACGCCCGGGCCTACCCGCACGACATCGTCCTGGAGGTCCTGGTGGAGTACGGCGCTGTCGGCCTCGTTCTCATGATCGGGATGTTCGGAGCGGCCCTGCGCAACCTCGCGCCGTGGCGGACGCTTCGTTTCGACCCCTGGCGGATGGTCCTCCTCATGCTGTTCGTGAACGCCCTCGTCAACGCGCTGATCAGCGGCGACCTCTCCGACAATCGCTTCCTGTTCACGGTAGCCGGGATGATGGCGTTCGGCGCCAGGGGCTCTCGCTGATGGAACCGGCCACGAGTCCCGTTCCGAAGCTCGCCTGGCCCGAGGGCAAGGCGTTCGCGTTCACGGTGTTCGACGACACCGACCGCCAGACCGTCGCCAACGTCAAGCCCGTCTACGACCTCCTGGCCGATCTCGGGTTCCGGACGACCAAGTCCGTGTGGCCAGTGGCAGGTACCCAGCCGGCCCGCTTCGCCGGCGCAACTTGCGACGACGCGGCGTACCTGGCCTGGACCCGGGAACTCCAGGCACAAGGGTTCGAAATCGCCCTGCACAACGCTACCTACCACACGTCGCCGCGCGAGGTGACGGCGCGGGCGCTGGCCACCTTCCAAGCGCTGTACGGACATCCGCCGCACGCCCACGCCAACCATTCTTCCAACCTCGAGGGCATCTACTGGGGGGACGCACGCGTCACCGGCGTCAACCGCTGGCTCTACAACGTGATGACGCGCTTCCGTGCCGCCGGGACGTTCCAGGGCCATCGCGACGCGAGTCCTCTCTTCTGGGGCGATCTGTGCCGCGACACCCTCACCTACGTTCGCAACTTCGTCTTCGACGACATCAACACGTTACGCGCTTGTCCGCAGATGCCCTACGTCGACCCGGACCGCCCGTTCGTGCGTCGCTGGTTCGCCTCGTCCGACGGCCCTAACGCGGCCTCGTTCCTGCGCGCGCTGGCGGAGGAGAACCAGGATCGCCTGGAGGAAGAAGGGGGAGCTTGCATCATGTACACGCACTTCGCCGAGGGATTCGTCGTGGACGGCAAGGTCGCTGCCTCGATTCGCGCGGTTGATGGAACGCTTGAGCCTGAAGAACGGCTGGTTCGTACCGGTGACGACCCTGCTCGATCACATCGTGGTCCGTCGCGGCGAGCACGTACTCACACGCCGAGAGCGTGCCGAACTGGAGCGCCGCTGGCTCGCGAGTACGGTTCGGATCCGGCTGCGGTCGGTGGCCTGATGCCAACTCGGTCGTCGTACGCTCGCACAACGTCGCTCTCCAAGTGCGCCCTTCGCAGGCCACTCTTGGCCGAAGCGTGTGGGGGAGGATTCTTTCATGAGACAGAACGAGCAGGACGAGATCATCATCTCCGGCGCTACCGCCGTGGCGTTCGTCCGGCGCATGTTCGTCGAGGCGATCCTTTTCGGCCTGATCCTTGGCATAGCCGCGTACGCCGCCAGCAACTGGGTCCTCCCGCCGCGCTATGTGGCGCAGTCCGTCCTCGTGATCGCGAGCCCGACGAGTCCGTCGGCGCAGTCCGTCGCGTCGTTGATGGACGTGGCGCAGCCGCTCTCCTTGAACGCCTACCGTGCGGCCGCCACCAGCGACGTCGTGCTCGCGTCCGCACTGAAGTTACTCGCCGTGGAGAAACCGACGTCCGCCCAGATCGGCGCGCTGCGCCGCCGCCTTCGGGTCCACCCCAGCATCCAAGAGAACGTGGCCACCGACGTACTGATCGTCGACGCCGCCGCCGCGAAGGCCGGCGAGGCGGCGACGACCGCGAACGCGGTGGCCGCGAGCGTGGTGGCATGGGACCGCGCCCGCTCGAACCAGGTCGTCATCGACACCGTGGCGTCGCTCACCAAGCAGGTGAAGTCCCTTACGGCCCAGCTCGCCGCCCTTCAAGGCAGCGGCGCGTCCGCGGCGCAGCGCAACGCGGTCGCGTCGGCGCGCGACGACCTGGACGGTAGGTTGGCTAGGGCCACTGCCCTCCAGGGAGCCGCCGGAAGCAGCCTGAGCGAGATCGGGAAGGCTTCGCCGCCCCCCCGGCCGGCCAGTCCGCGGCCGGTGCTCTACGCAGTGGTGGCCTTCATCATCGGGTTCTTCCTCACGTACATCGTCGGGCTGTTCCTGACACCCGCCGGCGAGCGCCGCTAGCCGCCACGCGAAGCGATGCGGCGCCGCCCGGGGCCGGTACGTCAGCGCCGCCGAGTGGCCTTCGCCACCCCACGCGAGGCGTGTAGGGCCGATACTGTGCTTGACGCCGTAGTGGTCGATGAGGGCCGAACAGAGCGGCGTCGAAGGTGGTCCGCAGGTCACCACGGCCAAGCCGTAGAGGCCCTCTAATTCAACTCATGACCCGCGGACATACTTTCGAAGCATCCTGAGGGGTGCACAACCCTTCGGGGGCTATGAAGCCCGTCCTTAACTTGGGCGCCTTGGACGGGCGGAGCCAGTGGCGCAACCGACCGAGGGTCATTTCTTCTCCCCCATCGTCTTGTCTTGACCCAGGTTCGTACCGTTAGTTTCGGCCTGGCGGCCTGCCGTGAGAACCGGTCCCGCCGACGGGTTCGACGGGAAGAGGCGGATCGTGGGACGAGCGGGATTCGAAGCGCCATCGTGGAGGCTGGGCCTCCGATTGGGCACATGGGTCTTGGTCCTCGCCGCGTTGCTCTTGATGAGCAGCTGCGGATCCTCGACGAACCCCAGCGGGATCACGTCACCGGCGACCGCATCACCCAGCTCCATCCTGTTCACCCCCACCTCGGCGGTCGACGCTTGTTCGTCGACATCCGAGACGATGCAGGTGCTCCACGGAAGCCAGGTCCGGGGCGACATCTCGATGGTCATCCCGGCCGGCTCATCGACCAGCGTTGCGCTCTCGCTCGATGGTTCTTCTACGACTGGAGCGCCGCTCGTCACTCTGAGCAGTGCGCCCTGGTGCGTCCGGCTCGCGACGAGCGGGCTCGCCGACGGTGACCATACGGTGCGCGCGGTCATGTCCGGGGACTCTCAACCTGGGTCCGCTGTCCACCACGATCTCGGCCACGTTCGATGTCCAGAACGGGTCGGCGAGGCCGGTCCCACTCGAGCCGACGCCGCAGCCCGACCTCTATGTGTCGCCATCGGGCTCGGACGCCAACAGCGGCCTCTCGTGGTCGGAGGCGTTCGCCACCATCGGTAAGGCGGCGAGCGTCGCGCAGCCCGGGGACGCTATCGCGGTCGCCGCGGGGACCTACCACGGCGGCATCATGACCGCCGCGAGCGGCACCGCCGACAAGCGCATCGTGTTCTTCTCCGCCACGCCACTGGGCGCTCACATCGACGGCAGCGGCAACTACACCGCGTGGGAGAACGATGGCAGCTACGTCGACATCGTCGGCTTCGATGTCTCGGGCTCGGACTACCTGGGCATCTTCAACATGGGCTCGTTCGTGCGCGTGATCGGCAACGAGGTGCATCGACCTGGCCGTGCCGACCTGCAACGCGCCCAACGGCGGCGCCGGCATCGACCAGGCGAACTACCAGGGCCAGGGCAACGAGACGATCGGGAACATCGTTCACGACATCGTGCCGCCCGGTGCGTTCTGCAACCTGATCCACGGCATCTACCACTCCAACAAGGGTGGGGTGATCTCCAACAACATCGTCTACCACGTCTCCGCCAAGGGCATCCAGACGTGGCACGCCGCCACCGGCGTCACCATCACCAACAACCTCGTGTTCGGCAACGACGTGGGCATCAACGTCGCAGGCGACACCGTCCTCGGCGACAACTACCTGGTCGCGAACAACATCGTCATGGACAACAACTACGGCATCGTGGAGTTCGGCGCCCAGGTGGGGACGCACAACCGCTACCTCGACAACCTGATGTGGAACAACACCACCGACTTCCGCCTCATCCACGGCACGCCCGTGGGGACGATCCAGGCCGACCCGCGCCTCATCGACTTCCAACTCGACGGCAGCGGCTCCTACCGTCCGAGCGCCTCCAGCCCCGTGATCGACGCCGGTACCAGCATCGGGGCGCCGCTCGACGACCTCGAGAACGTCTCTCGGCCACAACTCGCCAGCATGGATGTCGGCCCCTACGAGTACCAGCAGCCGCTCGTGGCCGTCAACGGCACACAGACCACCACCACAGCCCTTCGCTGACCGTGGCCCCGATAGGCGCCACGAGCGCATGCGACAGGTCAACCGTGCCGGTGCCAGCGCGAGTAGTCTGATATGTTTGTGAGCCAATGTGTGGGATCGCTGGCATCGTGGACGGGCGTCAGCCCATGGACCGGATCGCAAGAGCGTTGGCGCGGGCTGACACAGCGCAACGCCATCGCGGTCCGGACGACCACGACGCGCTCGTCGAGCGCATGGGCTCCTGGGCGGTCGGGCTCGGCCATCAGCGTCTGTCGATCCTCGACCTGACGGCGGCCGGGCACCAGCCCCTCACCGCGCCTCCGCACGGCAGCGTGATCATCTACAACGGCGAGGTGTACAACTACCTCGAGTTGCGAAGCGAACTCGAGGCCGAGGGCGTCGTCTTCGCCAGCGACACCGACACGGAGGTCGTGGCGGCCGCCGTGGGCGTCTGGGGAATCCGCGACGCGCTGACACGCTTCAACGGCATGTGGGCGTTCGCGCTGCTCGACAGACGCAACGCCAGGCTGACCCTGGCGCGGGACAGGCTGGGCATCAAGCCGCTCTACTGGTCGTCCACGCCCTCGCGCCTGCTCTTCTCCTCCGAGATCAAGGCGCTGCTCGCCATGAGCGACACCCGGCATCGTCTCGATCCCGGTACGCTGCGCGCCTTCCTCAACCAGTCGCTCATCGACTTCAGCCCTGACACGCTCTTCGGCGACATCGAGCAGCTCCCGGCGGGGTGCTTCGCCGAGCTCGACCTGTCGGGAGACACCCTCGAGCCCCGCGTCCAACGCTACTGGGAGCCGCCGGTCCTGGCCGGGAGCCCCGAGTCGGAGGAGGAGCTGGCCGAGGACGTGGCGGCCATCTTCCGCGACGCCGTGCGCCTCCGGCTCAGGAGCGACGTTCCCGTCGGTGTCCTGCTGTCCGGCGGGCTGGACTCCTCGGCGATCGCGTCGATGGCGTTGCGTTCCGAGGAGGGAGCCCCGCTGACGCTGCTCGCGGCCGTCAGCAGCGACCCGCGTTTCGATGAATCCGAGCATGTGCGACGCGTGGCCGACTACCTGGGCCGGCCCGCCCACGAGGTGCCCATCGACCTCACGCCGGAGTCCGCCTTCGAGCTGGTCGAGACCGCCACCTGGCACAACGACGTCCCGCTGAACAGCCTCTCGAACATCGCCCACTACAAGCTCATGGAAGCGGCCCGCGACCTCGGCGTGACCGTGATCCTCAGCGGCCAGGGCGCCGACGAGCTGCTCTGCGGCTACAAGAAGTACTTCGCCTTCTACCTCCAGGACCTGATCCGCAAGGGGAAGCCCCTCGCCGCCGGCATGGCGGCGCTCTCCTCGGCCGTCCAGGGAACCGTCATCCGCCAGTTCAACGTCCGCGAGGCCCGCCGCTACCTGCCCTCGTGGACCGACCGTCGGCAGAGTCTGGCGGGCCCGGCGCTGGCGACGCTGCCCGACGTCGACCTGGGCTTCGCCCGCGGCATGACCATGCAGGACCGCCAGGCGAGAGACCTGACCGCGCTGTCGGTGCCCCACCTCAATCACACCGAGGACCGCATGTCGATGGCGTTCAGCCGTGAGATCCGGTTGCCGTTCCTCGACGTGCGCCTCGTCGAGCGCCTCCTCCCGCTGGACGCCCGCTGGAAGATCCGTAACGGCTGGACCAAGTACATCTTCCGGAAGGCGACCGAGGGCGTGCTACCGCGTGGCACCGCGTGGCGCAAGGACAAGCGTGGGTTCACCGTTCCGCAGAGCGTCTGGCTCAGGGGCCGCCTGCGCGATCGCGTCTTGGAGACCTTCGACGCGTCAGCACTGATCTTCCAGTACGGTCTGGTCGACCGGCCGGCGCTGCTCGCCACGTACCGCCGCTACCTGGCGGAGACCGAGGCACGGGGCACGGTAGCGTTCCGCGATGTCTTCGCGCCCCTCGCCCTGGAGATCTGGCTTCAGACGTTCGAGCGCTTCATCGAGTCCTGACGGGCGCTCCTGGCGGCGCTCCGCAGGCCCCCAGGCAGGTCAGTGACGCGATCAGGCCGAGCGCCGTTCGGGACCTTGCCGCCGGCGCGCCGTGCGGCGGTCCCGGCGCACCGGGAGGCTGGCATACCTGGGGTCGGTCAGTCCCTGGTACCAAGCGTCGACCGTGAGCGTGCGAAGGCCGCGGGCACCGATGTAGGCCATCAGCGCCGCGAAGTCTCGGGTCGGCCAGTCCACGCGCGTCGACGGCTCGTCCACGATGTTGTGGAAGACCAGGAAGCAGGTGGCGTCACGCCGCACGCAGGCATCGACGTAGCCCTGGCTCTGCGCCAGGGTCACGCCGTCGCCCACCGGGAACCCCATGAGCTGACGCGCCTCCTGGCGACCGGCCGGAGGCGCGTACTGCGGCCCCCCGCGGGTGGTTCGGCCGGTCTCCATACCGAGTGCGGTCATGACGCTCAGCACGCTGGCGTCATAGCTGCCGAAGGGATAGGCCGCGTGGTAGGCGGAGCGCTCGTAGCCGCGTTCCACGAGCCACTCGAGGCAGCCGCGAAGCTCCGCTTCGACCTCTGCGGGCGTGGCGAGGGCCTTCAAGTCCGCGTGGTGGACGGTGTGGTTGCCGACCGCCCAACCGTCGGCGTAGAGGGCGTCGAGCTGCGCCGAGGTGACCCGGTCCGGGCGCCGATCTGTCGCGGATGACGTAGGTGGTGGCGACGATCCCGTGGCTCGCGAGGATCGGGCGGGCGGTGGTGAACTGCGAGAGATGGCCGTCGTCGAAGGTGACCACCACCGACGGGCGATGCGCCTCGTTCATGACGAGGCTATCGAAGGTGGCGCTGCCGACCTGTCCGGGCTGGCTGAAGACCCGGACCATGATCGCCGTCATGGCCTGCCAGGCATCGCCGTGCACCGAGGCGAAGTCGTCCCGAACCACGTCCACCAGGTTCCATCCCTCGACGACGTCGTCCGGGCTGTACCACAGCCACCGCTTCCACGGCTGCGAGCTGAGGTCCAGCTCGATGCCCTTGACCCCCGCATCGACGTGGACCCACAGCCGCAGCCGCCGGCACGAGCTCATGTCCATGTCGAGCCTCCGCCAGACCTTGGCGACGCCCCCCTTCGATCCGGCCGTGACCTTCGTCGAGCGCGCCCCCCGAACATGGGACACGTCGGGCTCGATGACGGCCCCGCTGCCGTAGTCGATGAAGCCGCCCTCGAAGGCGGCCACCAGGGCCCCTTGCTCTGCCGGTAGTTCCTGGGTAGCGGCGTCCTGGGCGTCACAGATGAATGGGTTGGACCGGGCAGGCGAGCGCGCCGTCCTGGGCCCGCGCGCCACAATCCGCACGTAGTCGGGGATGCCCTTGAAGACGTAGAGCGCCACGCCGTCGTGGTGACCGCCCCGCGGCTCCGGGAGGGGTTACCCGACCGGACGTGGAAGCAAGGCGCGCACTCCACTCGTCAGCGTGCCCAGCCCACCTCCCAGCTCCCGACGCTGATGGCGGAGGTCGCTACCTCCACCAGGAGGGCGTTGAAGCCGTGGCAGTCGACCCCCCGCTTGCGGCCGTGGCGGTGATGGCTTCGTGCGCCACCGTGACGCCCCCCTTGCTTGCCTGGCGACGTCGATGCTGTCGAGGTCGCTGGACAGGTCGTTCCGAGCGTCACGTCCAGGTTGCCGTGCGCGTGGGTGTCGCCTCGACGCCCGACGGGCTGCCCATGGCGCGAACGGCCGAGTCGGCCTGCGTGAACTGCGGCACGGGTTCGCGTCCGCTCCGTAGAGACCGCGGGCTGCCCTCCCGGCACGCGCGCCGCGCGAGCGCCGAGCTCCGCGCCGACTCCCTGCACCGCCCGCACGCGAGCAGCGCACCTACCGTGCGGCACAGAGCATGCGGATCAGCGCGCCGGTCCCGTCCCTCAGGGATGTCGAACATCGAACCACCTCCCCAGCGGGGCATCGCGCGGGCCACTCACGCCGCCCTCGTTGCCCGTCGCGGATGACGTCGCTCAGGACCCCCTCGACCCGTCGCGCGAGGTCGGCCACGTCGTGATGCCGCTCCACGTACGCCCGACCGCGGAGGCCCATCGAGCGCCGCTCCTCAGGCGTCATCGCCATCACGTTCCGGATGGCATCGGCCATCGCCCGTGGGTCCTTCGGGGGAACCGTGATCCCGGCACCGGCGGCCCGCACCGGATCGCTCGATGCCTCGAGCCCCGCGATGATCGGTCGCGCCATCGCCATGTAGTCGAAGAATTTGTTGAAGCTCACCCCGTGGCGGTAGAGCGGCGTGGGCAGGGAGCTCACCACGAACGCATCGGCCCGCGCGAGCTCGCCGAAGATCTGCGCCTTGGGCACGGCATCGAGGAAGCGGACGATGCCGATCCCCTCGTCACGAGCACGTTGCGCGAGCCGGGCCTTCTCGACGCCGTCGCCCAGCAGCTCGAACCGCGGAGCGCCGCCGCCCAGCTCCTCCTCCAGCAACTTCGCGGCGTCCAGGACGGTGTCGAGGGCGTTGGCGATGCCGTGGCTGCCGGCGTACATGACGGTGAACCCGTCGTGCGCCGGCGCCGGCGCCGGCGTGGGCGCGGCGCGCAGGTCGATGCCGTTGGGGATGTAATGGACGTGCTCGCGGCGCGCACCGCCGGCGACGATGTGATCGATCGCGTCCGGCAGGAGCGAGATCACGGCCGCTGCGCGCCGGTAGAGGTGGCGCTCCACGGACGTCAGCGCCCGCACGACCGGGTGATCCGGCGCATAGCCTCCGAGGTCCACGAGCGACTGCGGCCACACGTCGCGTACCTCGAGGACGAACGGCACGCGCAGCCGCCGGGCCAGTCGCTGCGCGCCCCAGGCGCCGAAGAGATGCGGGCTCGAGCCGATGACGACGTCGGGCCTCGGCAGGTCCTTCGTGCCGACGCCGGTACGCACGCGATCTCCGAAACGCAGCATGCTCCACACCCGGGCCCGCGAGTTGCCCTCGTAGGCGGGCACGCGCAGCCACAGGAAGTCCACGCCGTCGCGGCGGCCCGTGCGCCAGCGCTCCCCCGGTCGCAGGATGCTGTCGGTGCGTGCGCCGTGGTGGTCGAAGCTCGATGCGATCAGGACGACCTCGTGCCCGACGGCTCAGCTCGCGCGCCAGCTGGTGATGCCGTGGAGGACCCGCCATGCTCGGGGGCACGGCGTACTGGTTCACCAGCCACACCTTCACGCCGGAGCCCCCAGCAGCCGGTGGTACAGAGCCACCAGAGTGCGCCCCTCGGCCTCCCAGTTGTAGTCCGTCAGGACCGCCTCCTTGCCGCGACGGCCCATCGCCTCCGCCTCGTCCGGATGGGCGAAGACCCACTCGATCGCCTCCGCGATCGCCGCCGGGTCCATGGGATCGACCAGCAGCCCGCACCCGGCTCCCTCGACGACGCGGCGCCAGACCGGGAAATCGGAGGCCACGACGGGAAGGCCGGCCGCCATGTACTCGAAGAGCTTCACGGGATAGGCTCAATGTATGCGGGCGTAGGATGCAGCGTCACCATACCGACACGAGCCTGCGAGCACGCTCGCAACACCTGCGCGGTCCAGCCATCCGACCGCCTTTACGCGCTCCCATCCCGTCAGGCCCGCGAGCCGCGCGGCGCTTTCGGGGCTCGAACTCACCCGCCAGCACCAGCGCGGCGTTCTCGCCCGGGGGCAGCTCGATAGCGCGACCATCTCCCGCGCGCCGCGAGAAGCGGTGATGCCACCGACGTAAATGGCGTCGTACGGCCGCGCGCGTAGGGACGGGCCCCATCCAGCGAGAGCTCGCCCAGAATCGGGAAGTTCCGTACGAGGACCGTGCTTCGCGCTGGGAAGCGAGCGCGATATCTCGGGGTCGCCCAGACGACGGCGTTGAGACACGCACGGCAACGGCCTCGACGCCGCCGGCTGCGGCGCGACCAGCCAACGGAGCCACGCAGGGATCCAGGCCTTGTCGAGCACGTCACGCGGCAGGTCCTCATGCACGTCGTAGATGACACGCTTCCCGCGCAGCCGCAGCACCAGGCCCACCGGGATCAGCTCCGGATCGTGGAAGTGGTACACGTCGCCGTCGAGCTCGGTCGCGCGGCGCAGCACGTCCCGGCCGCTCCTCCAGAAGCGCGCGAGGCGACGCCCCGCCTTCGCAATGGGAACCACGCGGACGCCGTCCACCGTCTCCTCACGGTCGTGCGGCGCCACGAGCACGACGTCGAATCCGGCGGCAAGGAGCGTCCGGCACTCCTTGTGGAAGATCCGCGAGTCGAACGGTCGGTGGACGCTCGTCAGGTGAACGGCTCTCGGCCGCGCACGGTCAGGCATGGCGCTTACCGTTGGACCGCTTCGTACGGTCCGATGTCGATGCCCTTGCCCTGCGGTCGCGGCGTGCCGAGGATGTCGAGGGGCGGGGCTCCCTGGCTGGTTCCCGCGTCGATCGCCGGGCTGGAAGCGCTCGGCCGGAGGTCGAGGCCCTCGCCGAGCCGGAGGTCGATGAGGCGCGGGTCGGCGTGGATCGTCCCGACCGGCTTGCCGTGGATGAGGTCGAAGTCCGTGCCGTTGCGCCACAGGAGGTTGTTCAGGTAGCGGTTGTGCGTCCCCACTGCGCGCCGTACTCGATGATGCCGTAGGTGTTGTCCATGACGATGTTGTTGGCGACCAGGTAGTGGTCTCCCATCACCCGGTCCCCCGCCACGTTGATGCCGACGTGGCTGTCGAACACGAGGTTGTTGGTGATGGTGACGCCGGTGGCGTAGTGCCACGTCTGGATCGCCTTGGCAGAGACGTGGTAGACGATGTTGTTGGCGATCAACCCGCCCTTGTTGGAGTGGTAGATGCCGTGGATCAGGTTGCAGTACGGACCGGGCGGCACGATGTCGTGAACGATGTTCCCGATGGTCTCGTTGCCCTGGCCCTGGTAGTTCCCCTGGTCGATGCCGGCGCCGCCGATCGGGGAATCGCACGACGGCACGGCCAGGTCGTGCACGTCGTTGCCGATCACGCGCACGAACGAGCCCATGTTGAAGATGCCCAGGTAGTCCGAATGCCTGACGTCGAAACCGACGATGTCGACGTAGCTGCCATTGTTCTTCCAGGCGGTGTCGTGGCCGCTGCCGTCGATGTGAGCGCCCAGTGGCGTGGCGGAGAAGAACACGATGCGCTTGTCGGCCGTGCCGCTCGCGGTGGTCACGATGCCGCCGGGGTAGGTCCCCGGCGCGACGACGATGGCGTCCCCGGGCTGCGCGACGCTCGCCGCCTTGCCGATGGTGGCGAACGCCTCCGACCACGAGGTGCCGCGGTGCGCATCGGATCCCGAGGGCGATACGAAAAGGGTGGCCTTCGCGGGCACCCACGGTCCCCACACGTCGTACATCTGCCCTGGTCCGGACACGCCGGCCATGGACGAGCCCATGACCAGCGCGACACCGATGGCGAGGAGTACGAAGCGCAGGAGACGGGGGCCGCCACCGGGGCGACGCAGGACCACCGAACCGGCAACGGCGCGGCGCGGCGGACGGGTCGCAACACTCGCGTGCGCTCCCCTCTCCGCCCCTGGCTCAGGCACCGCGGACGGCAACACCGGCTGGCGTGGCCCGCGTGACGTTCCGCGTATCCAGAAGCTTCGCCGCGTGGCGGTTGAGGATATCCATGTCGAAGGCGCTGTGCGCCGTCAACACGACCACCGCGTCGGCACGCTCGACTTCCTCGTCCGACAGCGTCGCGACCCCTTGCAGCTCACGGCCCGCGATGTTCAGCGTCGGAACGTACGGGTCAACGAAGCGCACATCGGCGCCGCGCTCCAGCAGGCCCTCCATCACCAGCAGCGCCGGGCTCTCACGCAGGTCCGGCACGTCCGGCTTGTAGGTCACGCCGACCGCGAGGATCCGCGCTCCACGCATCGACAGGCCGCGCTCGTTGAGGAGCTCCATCACCTGGTAGGTCGTGTAGCGCGGCATCTCCATGTTGATCTGATCGGCCAGGGCCACCAGCCTCGGCTCGAAGCCGGAGAGCCTGGCCTTGAACACCAGGTACTGGGGATCGAGCGGGATGCAATGACCTCCGATGCCCGGGCCCGGGTAGAACGGCATGAAGCCGAACGGCTTCGTGCTGGCCGCCTCGATCACTTCCCAGACGCTGACGCCCAGCGCGTCGCAGATCTGCTTGAACTCGTTGGCGAGCGCGATGTTCACGTTGCGGAACGTGTTCTCGAGCAGCTTGGACAACTCCGCCACGCGCGCCGAGGACACCCGGAACACCTGATCGAACACGCCGGCGTAGAGCGCCTCCGCAAGGTCTCCGCTGACCTCGCTCACGCCTCCGACCACCTTCGGGATGTTGTGGAGGCGGTATTGGCGGTTGCCCGGGTCCACACGCTCGCTGCTGAAGGCCAGGAAGAAGTCCGTGCCCTCCTCGAGGCCCTTCTCCTGCAGCCGGCTCAGCAGATACTCGTCGGTCGTGCCTGGGTAGGTCGTCGACTCCAGGACGACGAGCTTGCCCCGGCCCAGCCTCGGCAGGAGGGACGTCAGGGCACTCTCGATGTACGAGAGGTCGGGCTGCCGCGTCTTGGAGAGCGGAGTCGGCACGCAGATCAGCACGACGTCCGCCGCCTCGAGCGCGTCGGCGTCCGCGGACACGCTCAGGGCGCCCGTCGACAGGGCCCCGGACAGGTCCTCGTTCGTGACGTCGATGATCGGCGACGTTCCGGCGCGGAGCAGGGCGACGTGACGCGCGTCGACGTCGAACCCGATGACGGGGAACCCGGCCCGGATGAAAGCCAGGGCCAACGGTAGGCCCACGTACCCCATGCCGATGACGCCAACCGTACTTTGGCGCGCCTGGATCCGCTGCATAAGGCTTGAAGCTGTCGTGACCACGTTCGGACCCCCATCTGGGTTCTGGTATGCCTGGCACGCCGTGACCGCACGTTCGCTCCGCCGTCCCGACTTCCTTGCTGGCCGACTTCCTTCGCTAGCCGGGTTGTGCCGTGGCGCAGTGTACCTGGGCACGTGGCCGACCGTACCCCACGTATCACACGGCGCGCCCGTCGTCTCCGTCAAGCCGAGTCGACTACGCGCCTTCGCACGACGCACTCGGGAACCGTGCATCACCGTGGTCGGAAGAAGGGACCGAGGCATCGGTCCCTATGAGACGAGGCGCACCTCGGTCCCTATGGGACGAGGTGCACAGGGACTATGCTTGAGGATCGGATGAGCGGCGGGGTCGGATAGGGTTCCGGCTTCGGCTGCCGCCTCCGTCGGGGATGGAGGGCGATCCTGGAGACTCGAGTCGCGAGTCTCGCGAGGGGCGCCCGGAGTTGGGGGGATCCGGAGTGGCGCTTCCGCGCATGGCTGACGCTGTTGATGCTGGTGGCGTCGGTCGGTGGTTGTGCTCTGGGTAGCCTCTACGTGGTGCGCGAGGTCCGCACCATCATCCTCGACAACGCCCTGGTCGAAACCGAGACCGCGTTGGCGATGCATCTGGACGCGTCGGCCGACGGCGGGTTGGTGGGTCCGCCGCTGAACCGCGCGGGAGCCTGGCTGGCGCTGATGGAGCACTACGCCCAGGCTCCCGACACGATCGACGTGCGAGCGCTCGATGCCGCCGGCGTGGTGCGCCGGTCGCTGTCCAGTCCGTTGGGGGTCGCCCCGGTGACGCCCGGCGCCTGGCAGCGGGTGCGGGCCGGCCAGCCCCAGCGCACCTTGCGTGCAGGGGCCGCCGGGCCGGTGTTGGACGTGGTGGTCCCGGTGACGTTCGGGGAGGGGCCGGAGGGCACGGAGCGCGGCGCCGTCGAGATCGTGCGGAGCGGCCAGCCGGTGGCCGCCGCCCTGCGGCACGTCTCCCTCGAGATCGGGGTAGCCGGCGCGGTGCTCAGCGTGACGCTGGCGGCCCTGATCGTCTTCCTCAGCTACCTGGTTGCCTCACGCTCGTTCCGCGACCGGCTGACGGGCCTGCACAACCTGCAACACTTCGAGTCCTCGGCCGTGGGCGAGCTGGCGCGGTTGGCCCGCCACGGTCGCAGCGCGGCGGTGTTGAGCATCGACGTGCGGCGTCTGCGCCACGTCAACGATGCGCTGGGGCACCGCGCCGGCGACGCTCTGCTGCGGCTGGCCGCGGCGGCGCTGAAGAGCGAGGTGCGCCCCGGCGACTACCTGTCGCGCGTGGGCAGCCAGTTCCTGGTCCTGCTCGACGAGGTCGACACGCGTGGCGCCGAGGCGTTCGCGCGCCGCATCGCGGAGGCGCTGGGGCGCACCGTGCGCGTCAGCGGCGACATGCTGTGGCTCAGCGCCTCGATCGGCATCGCGATGTTCCCGGAGGACGGCAAGAACCTCGACGAGCTGCTGGCGAATGCCGACAGCGCCCTGAGAGAGTCGAAATCCCACGGCGTGTCCTACTGCACCTTCCGGGCCGGCCTCGCCCGCAGCACCCGCGAGTCGCTGGCGCTGGAGAGCGATCTCGCCTCCGCGCTGGCCATGGGCGAGCTGCTGCTGTTCGGGCAGCCCATCGTCCGCCTGGCGAGCGGGCAGGTCGCCGGCCTGGAGGCGCTGGTGCGCTGGCAACACCCCGACCACGGCCTGCTCCCGCCCTCCGCCTTCATCCCTCAGGCCGAGGAGACGGGCTTGATCCGCGAGCTGGACCGCTGGGTGCTCGACGCCGCGGCGGCCGCCGTGGCCGCCTGGAGACGCAACGGCTTCCAGGGCTTCATCAGCGTCAACCTGTCGGGCCGGTCGCTCGGCGATAGCGGCCTTCCCGCGGCGGCGAGCCGCGTGCTGCAGCGGTACGGCGTGACCGCCGGATCGATCGTGCTGGAGGTCACCGAGACCGCCGCCATCCGCGATCTGGAGGGCTCCGGGAACGTCCTCGAAGCCCTCAAGGCGCTGGGCTTCCTCCTCGCGCTCGACGACTTCGGGACCGGCTACTCCTCGCTCGCCTACCTGCGCCGCCTGCCGGTCGACTTCATCAAGATCGACCGCCAGTTCACCAAGCACCTGGTGCATCAGCCCAGCGATCAGCACCTGATCCGCGCGTTGATGATGTATGCGAGCGGTCTGGGGCTCGACATCGTGGCCGAAGGGATCGAGGGGCCCGAGCAGCACGCCTGGCTGGAACGCGCCGGCATCCTGTACGGCCAGGGCTACCTGTACGGCCGGCCGCAGCCCCTGTCGGAACCCCCGGAGATGCTGCCCGTCCCCCCGCCGAGCGCTCCCGGCGACGGGTTCGGCGCCGTCGGAGACTGAGAGCTTGCTGCGGCCGCCGTTCCGGCCGCGGTTGTGGCCGTCGCGAGCGGCGTCACGAACCTCACGAAGACTAAGAGAGACGTAAGCCACGCCCTGCCACAGTGGGGGCGTGGCAGGGGTGCGCCTGCGGGGGATCTGCAGGCGCATGCGGAGGGAACCGCATCCTGGGAGGCCCGAACCTCAGGGGAGCTTGCCCGGCCCCGCGCGGACACCGCGAGCCGCTGCGGAACGTCCGCAGCCTCTCGACGAGGAAGCGGCCACGAGCATGAACTACATCGATTCGCGATCTGGACTCGCCGCGCTCAGACGGCTGAACGCCGGCCTCAGGGCCTGGCTGCGCGGTGTCTTCGAGCGTCCCAGCGGCAGCCACACCTCCATCCGGGCGGTGGTGGCGGACGTGCAGGGTGTCGAGCGCTTCCGCTGGATCCTGCGCAACATGCTGTGGTTCGGGCTGCTCGCGCACGTGCTGTTCACGGCGGTGTTCTTCGGGCTCGAGGTGTGGAGCCTGGCCGTCCTGAACGTCGCCAGTGTGCTGAGCTACCTGTTAGCGCTGCGCCTGCTGCACCGCGGACACGCCGACGCGCCCTTCGGCATCGGCGGGATCGAGGTGGCCGTACACGCGACCCTGGTCACCCTGGCGTTGGGCGTGCGCCCCGGGTTCTTCATCTACCTCCCCCTCCTGACCGTCCTGACCTTCCTCAACCCGAAGTCGAGCCTGCGGACCAAGATCCTGTTGGGGATCGCCCAGGCGCTGATGTTCATGGCGGTGGTGGCGGCAGCCGAGACCTTCCAGCCGATCCTCGCGCTCGACGTCGGAGCGCTGCGCCTGCTGATGGTCTTCAACGCGGCGCTGTTCGTCGGCTCCCTGTCGTTCCTGGCACACGTGGTGAGCGAGGCCGCCCGCAGCGCCGAGCGCGACCTGCGCGCCGCGCTGACCCGCGTCGACGAGCTGGCGCGCACCGACAGCCTGACCGGGCTGCTCAACCGCCGCGCCATGAGCGAGCTGCTCGACGCCGAGGCGGCGCGGGTCGAACGCCGCGGCCGGCCGTTCGCGGTGCTGGTGGCCGACCTCGACGACTTCAAGGGCATCAACGACGCCTACGGCCACCCGGTCGGCGACCACGCCCTGCGCAGCGTCGCCTCGCGCCTGCTGGGGGCGGTGCGGGCGCAAGACCTGGTGGCGCGCTGGGGCGGCGAGGAGTTCCTGCTGCTGCTGCCCGAGACCGACCAGGAGACCGCCCTGCACGTGGCCGAGCGGCTGCGCGCCGCCGTCTCCGAGCCTGCGCTGCAGCTCGACGGCGTTGAGTTCGGCGTCACCGCCACGTTCGGGGTGGCCGTCCACAGCAAGGGTGGCACGGTCCTCGATTCGATCCGGCAGGCCGACCGCGCGCTCTACGCGGGCAAGACGCTCGGCAAGGACCGGGTGGTGAAGGGGACGGTGTGGTGAAGGGGACGGTGTGAGCGGGTTCGGCGGCGCCGTGATTCACGCCAGCGTGCGCGGGATCGGCGGCGCCTTGATGCACGCCGGCGCGCGCGGGGCCTAGCATTGGGGAAGCCCGGCTTTCGGCTTCGCCGCGATCGAGGGGAAGCAAGGGGGGGGTCGCCAGCACCCTCGTTCGAAGGTAAAGACTGGCTTTCGCTCCATCGAAGGACGTCAGAGACGGACGTCATGGCCCGCGGGGGGCCGCCAGGGGCCGGAGGCGCCGGCGCCCGAAGCGACCGACCCCACGGGCTGACGACCCGCCAACGTTCAACCAGCCTTTACGTTCGAACCAGGGGTTCGGGCAACCCCCCCTGCCCTACCGCCGCGGCGCCTCCAGCGCCTTCCGGAACGCCCGCGCGCTCGCCGGGCACGCGCCGCGCAGCTCGTCGGACGCCCCCAGCTCGGCGGGGAGCGCCTCCCGGCCGACCTCCTCGAAGCCCCACCGCAAGAGCAGGTCGGGGATGGTCGTGCTCAGGCCGTAGGCGACGCGCGCGCCGGCCCGCTCGGACTCGCGCAGGGCGTGGCGCAGCAGCGCCTCGCCGTAACCACGGCCGCGCAACGCGGGCCGCACGGCGAGGGAGCGGAGCAGGGCGTGCTCGCCGTAGCCCTCGAAGCCGACGACCCCGTCGATCGCTCCGGGCGCGCCGTCCAGCACGAACAACCGCGCCGCACCCGACTCCAGCCCGGCATCCAGCCCCGCCTGCGGCAGCCCCTCGCCGCCGAGCAGCGCGGCCACGGCCGGCAGGTCCGCAGCCGTCGCGGGGCGCAGCGCGGGCCGGTGGGCACGGACCGAGGCGCTGTAGGTCTCGCCGGCCGGGACACCCTCGGGCGGCGCCTCGACGGCGATGTCGGCGAACCCGGCAGCGCGTAGGAGGGCGCGGTAGCGCTCCGGGGGCTCGGCGCCGTCGACGCAGGCGCACCAGCCCTCCTCGCTGGCCACCGTGAGGCGCGGGCCGTTCCTCAGCACGTCGCTGATCGCCAGCCGGCCGCCCGGACGCAGCACCCGGAACGCCTCGCCGAACACCGCCGCCTTGTCCTGCGACAGGTTCACCACGCAGTTCGAGAGCACCACGTCGACCGAGGCGTCCTCGACCGGCAGCGCTTCGATGAGCCCCTCGCGGAACTCCACGTGCGTCAGGCCCAGCTTCGCCGCGCCGTCACGGGCGCGCTCCAGCATGGCCGGCGTCATGTCCACGCCGATCGCGCGGCCCGCGGGGCCGACCGCCTGCGCGGCCCGGAAGACGTCGAGGCCGGCGCCACTGCCCAGGTCGAGCACGGTTTCCCCCTCGCGCAGCTCCGCGAACAGGGTGGGCTGGCCGCAGCCGAAGCTGGGCGTGGCCGCGAGCGCGGCGTCGGCACCATCCCCGCAGCAGCCGCCCGCCTCGAGCTGCGCCGTGTAGTACGAGCGCACGCTCTCCCGGAGCGCCCCGCCGCTCACGCGCCCACCGTGCAGCAAGTGGCCGCAGGCGCCGCGCCGCGACCGGAACCCGCGCACGCCGTCGATACGACGGCCGGCGTCGGTACGGCGACCGGCCGCGGCCCGTTGTGGCCGGCTCGTGCGCGCCGCGCAGCGCGTAGCGCCATCGCGTCCGCCCGGCGTTCGCGTAGCGCACGGCGCACCGCGGTATTGGCTTCGCCGCTGCGGCGCAGATCGTCGAGATGCGCGTGGAGCAGGTGGGTGATGAAGAGGTCGGACATGGTGGTCTCTCCTTAACTCGCGGGCGGCAGGAGCCGCACTTGCTCGTGGACAGGCGCGCGCGGGCAGGGGCGCGCGGGCAGGGGCGCGCGAGGCGCCGGCGTTCAGGCCAGGGCGGGGGGCGCGAGGCGCAGGCGGTCCAGCTCGTCGACGACGCCGCCAAGCGCTTCGGCGTCGAGCTCGTAGTACACCCAGCGCCCTCGCTTCTCGGCGCGCACGAAGCCGGCGGCCACCAGCACCTTCATGTGGTGGCTCACGGTCGGTTGCGACAGCTCGAGCACGCCCTCCAGGTCGCAGGCGCACACGCCGTCGCCGCGGCTGCAGCAGTCGGCCTGCGGCGCGCGCAGGAACTCGACGATGGCGAGGCGTGCGGGATCGGCCAGGGCCTTGAGGCGGTCGGCGAGCATCTGCATGGATTGATGTTAGTCGATGTATTGATGCTTGTCAATCTCATCGCAGGCCCGCCCCGGCCCGAGACGTGAAACCACCCTTTACGTTCGGAAGAGGGGGTCCGGAACACCCCCCTGGTAGCCGCCAGCCGCCGGTCCGCAGCGACGCCGGCAAGCCCTGGGCATCGATCCCTTGGCAGGCAGCCCCGCTCGGGTTTACGCTGGAGCTCCGTTCCGAGTCCTGGGTCGCGTGAAGGGCCGCCGGGGGGCCGTACCGACACGCGGAGCGTGCACTGGGGGGTGACGAGCATGGCTCGCACGACACGCTTGAGGGTACCGGCCGACCTACGTCCGGCGCCCGTCACGGTTCCGAGCGTCACGGTTGAGCGCATCACGGTTGAGCGCATCACGGTTCCGCACGTCCACGGTTCCACGCGTCGGCCGGTCGCGCCGCGTGGCGCGGGGGGCGCCCCATGAGCGACATGACCGACGCCATGCTGGGAGAGCTCTTCGAGCAGCTCCCGGACGGTAGCTTCTTCGTTCTCCTCGACGCCGCGACGACGCATCCGCCCGACTCGGAGGCGCTCGTCGCTCACGTCCTCAAGCAGGGCCGGGTGGTCCGCGCCAACGCGGCGCTGGCGCGGCAGCACGGCGTGGCGCGCGGCCGGCTGATCGGCCGCTACGCCGCCGAGCTGCCCGGTTTCGCGGGCGCCGACGGGCGCGCGCAGCTCCGCATCCTGCTGGCGCGCGGGAGCATGCACCTCGTGAAGCCGGTCCGCTCGCTCGGCGGCCGCGAGCTGTGGATCGACGGGCGCTACCGCACCCTCTACGACGACACGGGGCGGGTGCTCGGGTTCCTTGGCGTCCAGCGCGACATCACCCACGTGCGCAAGCTGCAGGACGAGCTGGAGGCCCGGGCCTCCACCGACCCGCTGACCGGCGCGGGCAACCGCCGCCTGCTCGGGGACCGCTTCGCGACCTACACCGCCGACGGCGTGCAGCGCGTCACGCTGCTCTACGTCGACCTCGACGGCTTCAAGCGCGTCAACGACCGGTTCGGTCACGCCATCGGCGACCTCGTGCTGGAGCACTACGCGGCGCACCTCCAATCGGTCCTGCGCGACGGCGACACGCTCGTCCGCGTCGGCGGCGACGAGTTCGTCATCCTCGCGCCGCACGCCGCGCCCGAGGACGAACGCTCGCTGGTCGAGCGGGTGGCCGCGCCTGCGGCGATCGACGTGCCGGGGGAGGACCCCGTACGGCTGTCGTGCAGCGTGGGCGCCGTGCACTTCCCCGGCGATGGCACGGAGCTGCCGGAGCTGCTCGACCTTGCCGACCGGCGCATGTACATCGCCAAGGGGCGGACTCCCGGGGAGGATCGCGGGCGCGGCACCCGGGCGCGGCCGAGCTAGCGAGCGGGACCCCTGTCCCCCCCGCGGCGGTGCATACTGGGGGCGCGGAGACTGTCCAGGAGGGAAGAAAGCCGAGTCCCGCGGTCGGACATGCAGTCGGACAAGGCGAGCCGTCGGGGTGAGCCGTCCGCAGGCTGCCCGGGCCGCCGCCGCAATCCAGAGTCTCCCCCTTGGATTTGAAATCGGAATGATTCCGAGATAATATGCCACCATGACCCCGTCCGCCCAACGCCTGATGGAGGAGATGCGCGCCGAGCGCGCCGAACTCCGCGTCAACATCGTCCTCACGGCACTGACGGCCGGGGGCCTGCTGGCCGGCGTCATCGCGGCCTTCACCCACGCGCCCACGCCGCTGGCGTACGGTCTGTTCGCGGTCGCCTACCTGGCCGGCGGCGTGCCCGCGGGCTGGGAGGCACTGAAAGCGCTGCGGCGCGGACACCTCGACATCGACCTGCTGATGGTGCTGGCCGCCCTGGCAGCGGCCGCCGTCGGCGCGGTGCGTGACGGCGCCATCCTGCTGTTCCTGTTCAGCCTCGCTGGCACCCTCGAGGACTACGCCATGGGCAACACCAAGCGCGCCGTGGTGTCGCTCATGAAACTCCGCCCCGACACCGCCAACGTGCTCCGCGACGACGGCAGCGTGGAGAAGGTCGAGGTGACCGCGGTACGCGTGGGCGAACGCGTGGTCGTGAAGCCGGGCGAGCGCATGCCGGTGGACGGCCGCGTGCTGCAGGGCGGCAGCGCCGTCGACCAGTCCCCCATCACCGGCGAGTCGGTACCCGTCGACAAGGTCGTGGGCGACGACGTCTTCGCCGGCTCCATGAACGGCCACGGCGCCCTCGAGATCACCGTGACCAGGGAAGCGAGCCAGTCCACCCTGACCCGCATGATCGAGCTGGTCACCGAGGCGCAGTCGCAGCGCTCCCCCAGCGAGCGCTTCAGCACCTGGTTCGGGCAGCGCTACACCATCTTCGTGCTGCTCGGCTCCGCCGCGGCGCTGGGCGTCTTCCTGCTCATCGGGCTACCCCGCTGGGAGGCCTTCTACAAGGCGGCCACCCTGCTGGTCGTGGCGAGCCCCTGCGCCATCGTGATCAGTGTGCCGGCGGCGGTGCTGTCGGCGCTGGCCGCGGCGGCGCGCATGGGGGTGCTGTTCAAGGGGGGCGGGGCGCTGGAGGACTTCGGGTCGACCGGCGTCATCGCCTTCGACAAGACGGGCACCCTCACCGAAGGCAAGATGCACGTCACCGACGTGGTCGGACTGTCCGCCGACGAGCGCGAGGTGCTCGCCGCGGCGGCCGCCGTCGAGCAGACCTCCGAGCACCCGCTGGCGCGCAGCATCCTCGAGGAAGCACAAGAGGAGAACCTGACGGTACGCCCGGTGAGCGACACCCTGGCGCTGCCCGGCAAGGGGATCCGCGTGACGCTGGCAGGCGAGCGCTACTGGGCGGGCAACCGCAAGATGGCCGCCGAGGTGGGCGCCGACATCACCGGCGCCATCGAGGAGGCGGTCGGAATCCTCGAGAGCGAGGGCAAGACGACCATCCTGGTGGGGAAGGGCGGCGACCACGCTGGCGTGGCCGGCGGCTCGGCGGAAGCGCCCGCGGTCGTGCTCGGCGTGATCGGCATCGGCGATACCGTCCGCGCCAGCGCCCGCGAAACCCTGCAGGCCCTCACGGCCGGCGGCGTGGGCCGCATGGCGATGCTCACCGGCGACCACGCCGCGGTGGCGCGCAACGTCGGCGCGCAGCTCGGGCTGCCCGAGGACGCCATCTACGCCGACCTGCTGCCCGAGCAGAAGGTCGAGAAGATACGCGAGCTCGACCGGCACGGCCGCGTCACCTTCGTCGGCGACGGCGTCAACGACGCCGCCGCGCTCGCTACCGCTTCGGTGGGCGTGGCGATGGGAACCGCCGGCTCGGACGTGGCGCTGGAGGCCGCGGACGTCGCGCTGCTGTCCGACGACCTGCGCAAGCTGCCGCAGGCCTACACCCTGGCGCGCAAGGCGAACCGCATCATCAAGCAGAATCTGGTGTTCGCGCTCTCGATCATGCTGGTGATGGTCATCATCACGATCTTCTTCTTCCTGCCACTGCCGCTGGGCGTGCTCGGCCACGAGGGCGGCACCATCCTGGTGGTCGCCAACGGCCTCAGGCTGCTGGCCTTCCGGCCCAAGGCGGCGCCGGCGGGACGCGAGGTCGCGCCCGAGCCGGCGCGTGGGCTGGCCACCGAAGGCTGAGCAGCGTGTGCTGAGCAGCGTGGGCTGAGCAGCCAGGGCTGAGCCACGCCGGAGGGCGTCGCTGCGAGCCGTCCTGCTTGCGGAGGGCGCAGACGCCCTAGCCCAGCGAGGGCCCGGCCAGGTCCACCTGCTCCCCCTTGCGCAGCAGCTCTGTCGCCGCCTCGACCTTGCCGAAGGTGTTCCACAGCAGCACCCCGCGCAGCCGCTTGCCGTCGTGGTAGTAGACGATCCCCTTGCGCTCGGGTCCGTCGGCGGGGTCCGTCCAGTCCTCCACCATCTGCAGGTCGCCGCCCAGGTCGCCGACCGCCTCGTAGCCGTTGTCGAACAGGTCGCTGAAGAAGAACGGGACGTGGTCGTAGGGCTCCTCGACGCCCGCCATGACGCGGCCGGCGTGGTGACCGCTGGCGGTGGCGTTGTCCTCGTGCTCGACGCGCACGCGCCGCCCCAGCGCGGCGTGGGGGAACGCCATGGCGTCGCCGCAGGCGTAGACGTCGGGCTTGGCAGTACGCAGGAAGCGGTCGACATGGATCCCGCCCCCGACCTCGAGGCCGAGCTCGCGTGCGAGCGCGACGTTGGGCTCGGTGCCGATGCCCACGATCATCAGATCGGCCGTGAGCTCGGTGCCGTCGTCGAGCGCCAGCTCCACGAGGTCGGCTCGGCTGCGCGCCTGGCTCACCGTGCGACCCCCCAGGACGCGCACCCCGCGGCGCTGGTAGTCGCGGTCGAGGGCGCTGGCCAGGCTCTCCGGGAAGCGGCCGGCGCCGAGGTTCGACTCGGGGAACACCATGGTCACCTCGGCCCCGGCGGTCCTCAGGCCCGCCGCCATCTCCGAGCCGATGAAGCCGCCGCCGACGACCACAGCACGCCCTCCGTCCGAGACCAGCGCGCGCGCCTGGCGGTAGTCGTCCAGGGTGCGGTAGGCCAGCACCCGCTCGCTGAGGGCCAGGCCCGGCAGCGACCGCGGCTTGGCGCCGGTGGCGAGCAGCAGCTTGCCGTAGCCGGCCACGCCTCCCTGCGAATCCGTGACCGTCCGGGCGTCGGCGTCGACAGCGGTGACCCGCCGGCCGAGCCGCAGCTCGACGCCCTCGTCGCGGGTGCCGAGGTCGACGTCGTCCTCGTCCCCCATCCACAACCCCTTGGAGAGCGGCGGGCGCTCGTAGGGCTCGTGCGGCTCCTCCCCGATGAGCAGGATGGAACCCTCTTCGTCGACGCTGCGGATGCCCTTCACCGCGGCATCGGCGCCCTGGCCGCCGCCGACGATGACGTAATCGAATCGCTGCATGAGGACCTCCTCTTGAACCCAAGTACGCACGGAGCGCTCTAACGGACGCACCCGGACGGACGCGCCCGGCGCTCCGGCTTCGCAGGCGCTCGCACCGGAGCCCGGCCCTCGCGGCCGGGCAGCAGCGTGGCGCCGCACCTCCTTCATAAGGCGGGGGGCCGGGGTGGACACGTTGCCCACGCACCGAGCTCGCCTCGCAACGCGGCGGCGCCCGACTCATCGCACACTCCGGGACGCTCATCGGGCAGCGCCTATACTCGCGTCGTGAGCGACACCCCCGCCCCCGACGTGATCGACGTGCGCGGCCTCGTCAAGCGCTACGGCCGCCGCGCCGCGGTCGACGGCCTCGACCTGACGGTGGGCGCCGGCGAGGTGTTCGGCTTCCTCGGCCCCAACGGCGCCGGCAAGACCACCACGGTACGCATGTTGCTCGGGCTGGCGCGCCCCAGCGCGGGCGGCGGAAGGATGCTGGGTCGGCCGCTGGGCGACCCGGAGGCGCGCCGAGAGGTCGGCTACCTGCCGGAGAACGTGCACTTCCCGGGCTGGTTCACGGGGCTCGGCTTCCTGCGCTACCACGGCGCGCTCTACGGGCTGCCCAGGCGTGAGGTGGACGCGCGCGCAAGCGAGGCGCTCGAGCGCCTCGGGCTCGGCGGCCGCGGCGAGGACCGCCTGCGCGGTTACAGCCACGGCATGCTGCAGCGCCTGGGGCTGGCGCAGGCGCTGCTGAACCGCCCGCGTCTGGTGTTCCTCGACGAGCCGACCTCCGCGCTCGATCCGCGCGGCCGCCGCGAGGTGCGCGAGCTGCTCGACGAGCTGCGCGCCGCAGGCACCAGCGTGTTCCTCAACTCGCACCTGCTGAGCGAGGTCGAGCGCACCTGCGACCGCGTGGCGATCGTCGCCGACGGGCGCACGCGCTATATCGGCCCCACCCATCCCGACAACGACGGCAGCGAGCTGGACGTGGTACTGGAGGACCCGGCACTCGAGGACCCGGCGCTCGAGGACACGCCGGCCGACCTCGAGCGCCTGCTGGCGGGCGTCGCGACGGTGCGCAGCCGCCAGGGCGGGCGGCTCCGCCTGAGGCTGATCGCGCCCGCTGCCGCTCCCGACGTCGCGCGCCGGCTGCTCGACGCCGGCATGCGCCTGCACGAGCTCACGCCGGTGCGGCGCGACCTGGAGGACCTGTTCCTGGAGCTGACCGGCGCGCCCGCCGCGGACGGGGCCGCGGCGCCTCCCGGTGGCGCTTCCGGTGGCGCGCGCAGCGGCTCTCACAGCGGCGCGCGCAGCGGCTCTCCCACCGGTTCTCCCGAGGGCGCTCGTACGGGCGCCGCCGCGGCGCCCCCGGAGGTGCCGTCGTGAGCGTGCTGATCATCGCCGGCGCGTCGCTGCGCGAGGCCTGGAACCGGCGGCTGGTGCTGGCGCTGGTCCTGCTGAGCCTGGCCTTCCTGGCGCTCTACCTCTTCGGCGCGCACCTGCTGAACACGCGGCTGCTGGAACGCGCGCAGCACATCGGCGCGCGCAACGGCGGCGGGGTGACGCTGGCCAGGCACCAGATGGAGCTCTTCGGGATGTACGTGGTCGACTTCCTGGCGTCGTTCATGGCGATCTTCGCCGGCGTCGGCGCCATCGCCGGCGGCCTCGAGGACCACAGCCTGCAGCTCGTGCTGGCCAAGCCGGTGCGGCGCTGGCAGGTGATCGCGGGCAAGGCCCTGGGCAGCGGGGTGGTGAGCGTGCTGTACGCCACCAGCCTGGCCGTGGCGCTGCTGTTGAGCAGCCACGCCGTGCTCGGCGTGACGCCGCCCGGGGCCGTCCCCGGCATCCTGCTGATGGACCTGGGGGTGCTGGTGCTCTCCGGCCTCACCCTGCTGGCGAGCAGCCTCACCCACACCCTCACCGCCGGCGTGGCGATGGTGATGGTCTACGCGCTGGCCTGGACCGGCGGGGTGCTGCACGCCCTGGGCGACCTCACCAACATCGACGTGCTGGCCACGCTCGGGCGCAACACCCGCCTGCTGGTGCCGAGCGACGCGCTCTGGAAGGCCGGCTCGTACTACCTGCAGTCGCCCGCCATGCGCGCCCAGGAGGGCCCCAACCCGCTGTTCGGCGTCAGCGCGCCCGACCCGGCCTTCCTGGTCTACGCCGGCGTGTACGTGCTGGCCGCGTTCGTGGCGGCGGGGCTGGCGTTCCAGCGGCGCGACCTGTAGGCGCGACCTATAGGCGCGACCTGAAGGCGCGGCGGCCGGGACGGCGGCGGGCGGCGGGGTCCTAGGGGGTCCTAGGGGGGGTCCGCAAGGCCCTAGGGTCGAACGTACAACCTCGCTTTCGGCGGTGGGCCCCGCGAGCCACGGGGCCGCGCTCGCTAGTGGGCTACGAATCGGCGCCCACGCGAACTCGCGGCCCTGGCGAGCGGCGCGCAGGCGCAGACCCGCCCCCGGGATCGAAGCATGTTCCATCAGCCTTTACGTTCACCCCAGGGTCCCGGGAACACCCCCTGGCAACCGGGCTGGCAACCGGCTGGCAACCGGGCTCGCAACCGGGCTCGCAACCGGACCCGCGCCGTCACAGCTCCACCTGGATGCCCAGCTCCACCACGCGATCGGGCGGGATGTGGAAGAACGCCGTGGCGCTGCGGGCGTTGCGTGACATCAGCGCGAACAGGCGCTCGCGCCACAGCGCCATGCCCGGCAGCTCGGTGGCCAGAAGCGTCTCGCGCCCGAGGAAGTAGCTGGTGTCCTCGGCCTCGATGCCGCGCCCGCCGACCTCCAGCACCGACAGGTCGCGCGGCACCCTCGCGCTCTGCATGAAGCCGTATCGCAGGACGATCTGGTAGAAGCCCCGTCCCAGGTCGGTGATGGTCGGGCGCTCGTCCGAGTCGATGCGCGGTACGTCCTCGGTGCGCACCGACACGAACAGCACGCGGTCGTGCAGCACCTTGTTGTGCCGCAGGTTGTGGGAGAACGCCGGCGGGGTGGTGTCCGGGTCGCCCGTCATGTACACGGCGGTGCCCGCCACGCGGGCGTAGACGGAGGTGTCGATCTCCTGCAACAGCCGCTCCAGAGGGCGCGCAACGCTCCTGAGGCGCTCGCGGACGATCTGGCGGCCGCGCCGCCAGGTGGTCATCAGCGTGAACACGCCCGCCGCCATCACCAGCGGGAACCAGCCGCCGTCCGGCACCTTGAACAGGTTGGCGCCGAAGAACGACAGGTCGACCACGAAGAACGCTCCCGTCAGCAGCGCCGCCTTCCACACCGCCCAGCCCCAGCGCCGCGTCGCCACCACGTAGAGCAGCGCCGTGGTGATGACCATGGTCATCGTGACCGCCACGCCGTAGGCGGCGGCCAGGTGGCTCGAGCTCCGGAACCCCAGCACCAGCCCCACGCAGGCCACCATCAGGATCCAGTTGATCGAGCCCACGTACACCTGCCCTATCTGGGTCTCCGAGGTGTGGCGGATGTGGAGCCTCGGCAGGTACCCGAGCTGCACGCTCTGCATCGCCAGCGAGAAGGCGCCCGAGATGAGCGCCTGCGAGGCGATGACGGTCGCGGCGGTGGCGATCAGCACCAGCGGGTACAGCGCCCAGCCGGGGGCCATGCGGTAGAAGGGGTCGGCCACGGCCGAGGGGTCGCGCAGCACCAGCGCGCCCTGCCCGAAGTAGTTGAGAAGCAGCCCGGGCAGCACCACCGTGAACCAGGCGAGCCGGATGGGGCGGCGCCCGAAGTGACCCATGTCGGCGTACAGCGCCTCCCCGCCGGTGACCACCAGGAACACCGACCCCAGCACCAGGAAGCCTTGAGCGCCGTTGCGCAGGAAGAAGCCCACCGCCTGCAGCGGGTCGAGCGCCCAGAGCACGCCCGGCTGCCGCACGATCTGGCTCACCCCGAGCACCGCCAGGGTGGCGAACCACAGCAGCGTGACGGGTCCGAACACCCGCCCCACGCCGCCCGTGCCGCGCCGCTGGAACAGGAACAGGCCGACCAGGATGGCGACGGTGATGGGCAGGACGAAGGGGGTCAGGGCGGGGGTGGCCACGTTCAGCCCCTCGACTGCCGAGAGCACCGAGATGGCCGGGGTGATCATGCCGTCGCCGTAGAGCAGCGCCGTCCCGAACAGGCCCAGCAGGAGCAGCAGCCACAACCCGCTGCGGCGCTTGGCGTGCGTCGGCGCCACCAGCGAGGTCAGCGCCAGGATGCCGCCCTCGCCGTTGTTGTCCGCGCGCATGACGAACACCAGGTACTTGACGGTGATGACCACCACCAGCGACCAGAAGATGAGCGACAGCACCCCCAGCACGTTGTCGGGCGTGGGCCCGACCTGGTGCCGGAAGGACTCGCGCAGCGCGTAGAGCGGGCTGGTGCCGATGTCGCCGTAGACCACGCCCAGCGCCGCCAGCGACAGCGTGGCGAGTCGCCGGCCGGTAGGCGGTCCGCCGGGGGCGCCGTTCGTCTCGTCGGGAGCGGACACCCGCCGATTATAGGTGCGCGGGGGGCCGGCCCACGTGCGCCACGAGCGCCACGAAAAGTCCGAAATGTGCCATAAGACTCGACCAAACGGCCCGTTCGGAGCTAATATGATCGGACGTCTTCGCGCGGGCCCCGCGTCCGCGCAGGTGGAGGAAGCCATGCGTGTGCACGGCGTGTGGAACGTGGATCGGGCGCAAGCTGCGCTCAACGTCTTCGGTGGTGCGGCCTTCGCCGTCGGCAGCCTGTTCTTCCTGAACAGCGCGCTTCAGCGCTTGGGCATCGCCTTGTTCGTGGTGGGCAGCTTCGGGATGTTGTTCGGCGCCCTGGCGGTGTGGAACGAGCGCTACGCGCCCCGCCGCGAACGCCGCGCAGCGCTGGCGGTGCCCGACGTCGTCACTTCACCAGCAGCACCGGGCAGTCGGCCAGCAACCCCACCCGGTGACTGATCGTGCCCCAGCCCCTGGTGGGCTCTTCCCGATCGATCCGGTGCGACTGCAGCACGATCAGCTCGACGGTGCGCTCCTCGGCCACACGCAGGATCTCGCTGACGCGGCGCCCGAAGACCACCGTCGTCTCGACCTGCACGTCGTCGACGTCGAAGGGAGCGAGCATATCGTCCATCTCGCTCTTCGCCTGCGCCGCCAGTGAGTCGTAGAAGTCGCGGTAGTCGTCGTAGGTGGTGTCCTTGATGATCTCCACCACGTGCAGTAGCGTCACGCGCGCGCCGCCCTGCATGGCCGCCAGGCGGAAGGCCGCCTCCACCGCACTTGCCGCCCGCTGCGAGCGATCGACCGGAACCAGGATCGTAGCGAACATGGTGCTTCCAGTATGGGCCCTCAGGCCCGCTGGGGGGTCTTGTCCACCAGCTCCAGGAACACCTCGGTCAACTCGGGGTCGAAGTGCGAGCCGGCCATGCCGCGGATCTCCTCGACGGCGGCGTCGTGCGTCCACGCCTGCTTGTACGGGCGCTGGCTCATGAGCGCGTCGTAGACATCGACGAGGGAGAACATGCGCGCGACCAGCGGGATGGCGTCGCGCACCAGCCCGTCGGGGTAGCCGTCACCCTGCCAGCGCTCGTGGTGGTTGCGGACCAGCGCGCGCGTGGCGTCCGGCAGGAAGGGGATGCCGCGCGTCATCTCGTAGCCGTAGACGGTGTGCTTCTTGATGACCTCGAACTCGTCGTGCGTCAGCTTCCCCGGCTTGAGCAGGATGTCGTCGGGGATGGCGATCTTGCCGAGATCGTGGAGGTAGGCCCCCCACTGCAGCGCCTGCAGCTCGCCGTCGTGCATGTCGAGCGCGCGGCCGAACGCCAGCGCACGCTCCACCACGCGGTCGGTGTGCCCCTTGGTCTCGTAGTCGCGGTATTCCAGCGCCACCCCCAGCGCCCGGAAGGTCTGCTCGCGGGTGGTGGTGAGCTCGCGGATGTACTCGACGCGCTCGAGCGCGTTCTCCAGGCGCTTCACGAAGCTCTCCGCCACCAGCCGGTCCTCGTCGTCGAGCTCGACCTTGCGGCCGAACGCCGCCAGGCTGATCACCCCGACGGTGGTGCCGTCGCGCTGGACCGGCAGGGTGAGCTGCGTCTGCAACCCCAGCCGCACGTAGCCGGGTAGCGCCCCCTCCCAGGCCGGGTAGTCGGTCATCAGGCGCCCCTCGCCCGTGGCCGCCACCGTGCCGACCAGTCCGGCGCCGACCGGCATCGGCTCCTCGTGCAGCGCGCTCAGTCCCTCCGGCCCCGGACCCCACTGCCGGGCGACGCGACAGGCGCCGCCTTCGATGAGGTAGTACACGCCCAGGTCGAGCCGGAGCTGACGCGCCAGGTCCTCGAGCCCGGCGTCGAGCAGGGCGTCGATGTCGTGGAGCTGTTCGATGCGCGCGCCGAAGTTGGCGAGCTGCCGGTAGGCGGCCGCCGTCTCCTGCAACGCGGCGTTGAGCCGGCGCACGCGGTCCAGGGCGTTCCTGCGCTCGGTGACGTCGGCGATGGCGCCGATGGTGCCGACGAGGGCGCCGCTGCCGTCGCGAGAGGGCGCGGCGCTCACGTGCACCCAGCGACGCTCGCCGTCGGCACGCACGATCTCGGTCTCGTACTCCTCGGCCACTCCCTGCAGGCGGCGCCGGTTGCGGTCCTCCTGTACGGGCCACAGCTCTTCGGGCACCAGCAGGTGGTAGGCCACCGCTCCCTCGAGCTCCGCCACGCTCCACCCCGTCAGCTCCGCCATACGCGGGTTGGCGTAGACGATGTGCTCGTCGAGATCGGTGAGGATGAGCCCCTCCCGCATGCTCTCCACCACCGCTCGGAAGCGCAATTCGGAGCTCTCCAGGCTGGCGCGCTCCACCCGGCGTCGCCGCGCCTCGGCGAGCTCGCGCTCCACCGCCGGCCCCAGCCGGGCCCAGTTCCCCTTCACCAGGAAGTCCTGCGCGCCCGCCTTCAGCGCGCCCACCGCCGCTTCCTCGTCGATCTCGCCCGAAACCACGATGCAGGGGATGTCCGGCGCCGCCTCCTGCAGGATCGCAAGGCTGTCCAGCGCGCTCAGGCTGGGGACCTGATAGTCGGCGAAGACGATGTCCCAGGCCCCTTCGGCCAGCGCCTCGCGGAGCGCCCCGGCGCCGTCGACACGGCGACCCTCGACCACGTAACCCTCGCGCTCGAGCCGCAGGACCAGCAGATCGGCGTCGTCGGGGTTGTCCTCGACGAACAGGGCGCGCAGCGGATGCGGTTCCATGCGCTAGCGGCCCGGCACGCCGATGTTGAGCACCAGCCAGTAGAGGCCGAGCTGCCGGGTGGCCTCCGCGAACTCCGCGAAGTCGACGGGCTTGCGCACGTAGCTGTTCGCGCCCAGCCGGTAGCTCTCCACCACGTCGCGCTCCTCCTGCGAGGAGGTGAGCACCACTACCGGCAGCAGCTCCGTGCGCTCGTTGGCGCGCAGCTCGCGCAGCACCTCGAGGCCGCCCAGCTTTGGCAGTTTCAGATCGAGCAGCACCAGGTGCGGATCGTCGGCACGCTCCCGTCCTTCGTGCGCACCGCGCGCCAGCAGCAGATCGAGCGCCTCGGCGCCGTCGCGCACCACCTGCACCTCGTTGGCGATGTTGGCCTTCTCGAAAGCGCGCAGCGTGAGCTCGACGTCATCGGGATTGTCCTCGACCAGCACGATGGTCCTGCTCGCGTCCCCTGGGATCATGCCGTCCCCTCTCCCAACGTGAAGTGGAAGGCGGCCCCCCGTCCGATCTCACCTTCCGCCCATACCCGCCCGCCGTGGCGTTGCACGATGCGCCGCACGGTGGCGAGCCCGACCCCGGTGCCGGGGAACTCGTCGACGGTGTGGAGGCGCTGGAACGGAGTGAAGAGCTGCTCCGCGTAGCGCATATCGAAGCCGGCACCGTTGTCCCTGACAGTGTAGGCCATCTCGCCATCGACCCTCGCGGCGCTCAGCTCGATGCGAGCGCCCTCGGTCCTGGAAGTGAACTTCCAGGCATTGGCGAGCAGGTTGTGCAGCAGCACGGCCATCAGGTTGCGGTCGGCGGCGACCGGCAAAGTCGGCGGCACGACCACCTCCACACTGCGGCCGGGCCCGGTCTCCTGCAGCTCCGCCAGGATGCCGCGCGCCACCTCGGCGAGGTCGACCGCGCGCCGCTCCAGCGCCGCGCGCCCCACGCGCGAGAGCGCCAGCAGGTCGTCGATCAACCGGCCCATGTGCTGGGTGGCGGTGCGCACCCGGTTCAGGTAGTGTCTGCCGCGCTCGTCGAGGCCGTCGCCGTGGTCCTCGAGCAGCGCCAGGCTGAAGCCGTCGATGGCGCGAAGCGGCGCCCGCAGGTCGTGCGACACGCTGTAGCTGAAGCCCTCGAGCTCGCGATTGACGGCGCTGAGCTGGCGGGTGCGCTCGACCACGCGGCGTTCGAGTTCCTCGGCCTGGCGCGCGAGCTGCTCGCGCTGGCTCTCCCGCTCGCGCTCGAGCTCCCGCTCCGCGCGGAGCTGCTCCCCGATGTCGCGCGCCACCACCAGGCGCGCCTCGCGCCCCTCGAAGGTGGTGGCGTGGGAGGTCACGTCCACGTCGAGCAGACGGCCGTCGGCGGTGAGGTGGCGCCAGTGACCGGCGTGGTTGATCGGAGAGGGTTCGTCGCGCAGCATGGCGAGCAACGGCTCACGGTCCTCGGGCGGGCGGACGTCGAGGATGGTGCGGTCGAGGAACTCCTCGCGGCTGAAGCCGTAGAGGTCGATGGCCGCCTCGTTGACCTCCAAGAACGCGAAGGTGGTGGTGTCGAAGACCCACATGGGGAGGGGGTTCTCCGCGAACAGCGTACGGAAGCTTCCCTCGCTGATCGCCAGCAGCGCCTGGTCGCGGTGACGGGCGTCGGTCTGGACGCGGCGCTCGAGCAGCCACGCCACCTGTGCCGCGGCCGTGCGCATGAGCCGCAACGCCTGCTCGTCGCGCTCCCGCGGCTCGGTGGCGAAGAACACCAGTACGGCCAGCGTGCGATCGCCCGCGTTGATCGGCACCAGCGCGCTGGCGCGCAGTCCGTGGCGTTCCGCGGCCTGCCAGCGCAGGAAGTCCTTGCGGTCGACGGCCATGAGGTCCTCGTACCAGGCGACGCGCTGGCCCTCCCATACCCTGCGGACGATGCCGCGGTCCGGCCAGTAGCCGTGTCCTGCGGCGTCGCGCACGAAGGGCGCCAGCGCCTCGTCGCGGAGCCAGGAGGCGCCCATCTCGATGGTCCTGCCGTCGCTGTCGATCACCCAGGCTTCGCCCACGTCCCAGCCCTGCAGGCGCGCCAGCCCCTCCACCAGTTCCCGCAGCGCGGGCTCGAGCTCCTCGCGGGTCTGCACGCGTTGCGCGATGTCGAGCAGGAACTGCAGAGGATCGGCCACGGAGCTGCCGCGCCCAGGCGCCGTCACGGAGCGCGCCTCGGGCGCGGGTGGAAAGCGCCGGCCGCCACCCCCGACAGCAACTTCCGGTGGGCGCACACGCCCCGCGAGCCACTTCGACGCATCTACCCCACAGTCTAGGGTTCCGGATGCACGGGAGAGTCACTCCGGAACGCCGGCGGACGGCCCGGACCGCGGAAGCCGCGTCCCCGGCGTGCTTCCGGCGTGCTTCCGGCGCGGTGCCGGCGAGCGCTCGGCGCGTGGCCGGCCTGTGGTCGGCGCGGGGCCGGCACGAGGCCAGCGCCATTCCAGCGCGACCCCGACGCGCTTCCGGCGTATCATGGGACGATCCGACGCACGCCACCGACGGAAGGGGGAACCATGTACGCTCCCACCGGATTCGACCCATGGCAGTGGTGGACGGCGCTGCAACCGCAGGGCCGTCTGCTGGCCGGCCTGCTGCAGCTCGCCGTCGGCCTCGCCGTCACCTTCTTCGGGTTCCGCCTGTTCCGGGCGCTGCTCGCCCTGGCGGGCTTCGTGACCGGCGCCTCGTTCGGGTTGTCGCTGGGCTCGGGCGCGACCGTGCCGGCGACCGCCTGGCTGCTGGCGCTGGCGCTGGGCCTCGCCGGCGCGCTGCTGCTGTGGGCGCTGTTCCGCGTCGGCGCGCTGCTGGCGGGGGCGGCGCTGGGCGTGGCGGTGGCGGGCGGCGTGGCCGCCTCGCTCCCGGCCACCGCCAACGCGCAGTGGGGCTGGCTCCTGCTGCTGGTGGGCCTGGTGCTCGGCGCGGTGCTGGCCTGGCGTCTGCAGCGCCCGCTGATCGTGATCGCGACCGCGCTCATCGGCGCCTGGGGGGCGATGGTCGGGCTGGCCATGCTGCTCGGCCGCACCACGCCGACGGAGGCGGTCCCGGCCGCGCTCGGCGCCGACGTCTGGACGCTGGGGCTGCCCCATGCCTGGCAGGGCGTGGGCGGGTTGTGGCTGCTGGGGACGCTGGCGTTGTGGGTACTGGGGACGGCCTTCCAGATACGCGACACGCTACGCCTGCGCAACCGGCGGTTCTGAGGGCGGCCGGGGCGCGCGGCGTGAGCCCGTGGCGGAGGCGCGCGCCTCCGAACCCGGCGCGGGCCTCCGGACCCGGCGCGGGCCTCCGGACCCGGCGTCGACCCCGGGCCGCGATGCGAGCCGGGGTTCCGGGCACTTGCCGAGGGCCTCGACGCTAGCCCAGAGCCTCGGCGCGCCGCAGCGGCGCCAGCTCCGCCTCCTCCAGGCCTAGAAGGCCCAGGCTGATGTCCCACAACCGCGCCGCCGCGGCCGGGTCGCGCGCTCGGCGGGGCATCGGCAGCGCTCGGCCGTCCTTCCAGAAGCCTCCCGTGGTGCCCTCGACGCTTCCGTCGGCGGCGAGGAAGACCGCTGTCTCCGCGGCCTCCGCGACCTCCCGGCCGAACCCCGCCTGGGCGACCCGGATGCAGAAGTTGAGGAACCCCGGCCCCGATCCCAGCGCCGTGCGGACCACGCCGGGATCGAACGCGTGAACGGCAAGGGCGTCGGCCGGCACCCGACGGGCCAGCTCGGTCGTGAACAGCACGTTGGCGAGCCGGGCCTGCGCGTAGGCGACCGCTCCGTTGTAGCCGCGGCGCCACTGGACGTCCCGGTGGAGCCACCCCCAGTGCGCGACGAGCGACGCCGTCGTCACGACCCGGCCGCCGGCCGCGGTGAGGGGGTCGAGCAGCAACAGCGTCAGCGCCATGGACGCGAGGTGGTCGAGTGCGAAGGTCATCTCGATGCCGTCTGCGGACACCCGGCGCTGCGGGAAGAAGCCGCCGGCGTTGTTCACCAGCACGTCGAGGCGCGGCGTCTCGCGGCGCACGCGGGCCGCCAGCGCGCGCACCTCGGCCTGGACCGACAGGTCTGCGGGCAGGAAGCGGTGACCGGCGTTGTCCGTGCGCCGCCGCAGGTCCGCCACTACCTCGGCGCCGGCGCCGCCAGCCCGCGACACCAGCAGCACGGTCGCGCCACGCTCCGCCAGTCCGGTCGCCACGGCGCGCCCTATTCCGGCGCTTCCGCCGGTGACCAGCGCCACCCGGCCCGCAAGGTCGCGGCCCGGGCGGTCGCGTCCGGGAACGTCCTGACCCGCCCGCGTCGTCATCGGCATGCTTCACTCTAGCGCCGCCGGCCTGGCTGTCAGATTCGCTTCAGGGCACCATGGGTAACCTGAGTGGAGGGGAGGTTCTCCTTGCACTCGTTCGCCGACGCCACCCCCGCGGAGCCCGTCTGGCGCGCGCATGTCGCCGCGCTGCAGGACACCGCGCTGCAGGACACCGCGCCACAGGACACCGCGCCACAGGACACCGACGCCACCGTCCTTCTCCTCGTCTCCCGCGACACCGGTCTGGCCTCGGCCCTCCTGGACGGGACCTTTCCCGGCGCCCTCCGACTCCACATGGTGCGCACGCCCGCGGCGGCCCTCGCATTCCTCGCCCGGCACTCTCCCGACGCGGTCGTCCTCGATGCCGCCACTTGCCTCCCGGAGGAGCCGCGGCTCTCGGGCGACCTGGCCTTCGTGCTGCGCCGCCGCAACGTGCCGCTGGTCGTCGCGACCCCGGCGGGGCGAGCAGCTCAGGCCTTCCTGCGGACGTGCGCCGGGCGGGCTGGGTCGGGCGGCAGGTTGGGGGAGCACGCTTTGGGGTCTCCGGGGGGTCTTCGGGGCCCCTGGGTCGAAGGTAAAGCCTGGCTTCCAGACCGGGCCCTGGCAGGCGACCGCCCCGGGCCCGGCACGCCGTCCCGCGCCACCACCACGCCCGGGTCTCGAGCGATCGCGGGGCCGGACGGAGCGTTCATCGCCCTCCCCCACGCGCGATCATCCTGCGAAAGCCCCCCTTGACGTTGCACCCCGACACCCCGGAGCACCCCCTCCAAGCCCCCGCAGCGCCGAACGCAACGTCCAACGCAACGCCGAAGAAGGCGTCGAACGCAACTTCGAAAGTCCAGCTTTACGTTGCACCCCAGCCCCGCGGAACACCCCCCGCACCCTCCGGTGCGCCACCCAATGCGCCACCCGCGGCGCCACCCGCGGCGCCATCCGCGGCCCCACCCGCGGCGCCCGAGCGCCCCGCCCTACTGTGCCGGCTGGTAGCGCAACACCCGCACGTTCTCGACAGTGATGAGCCCGCCGCCCTTCAGCAGGCGCTCGAGCCGCTCGACCAGGGCGTCGACGCGCTCGGCGCTGTCCACCACCTCGATCACCACCGGAAGGTCGCCCGACAGCCTCCAGGGCTCGGGGCGGTGGATGACGCTGTCCGCGCCGTAGCCGATCGAGCCGTGCAGGACGGTCGCGCCGGCCAGACCCAGCTCGCGGGCGGCCTCGACCACGGCCCGGAACGCCGGGATCCCTCCCGCCCGGTCGCGCTCACCCAGGAACACGCGCAGGAGCCGGCCGGTGGGAGCCTCGTCGCCCAGCTTCACGGTGGCTGTCATGGTGGGCTCAGCCTAGCACCGGCCCCACGGAATCCGGCCCCACAGAATCCGGCCCCACAGAATCCGGCCCACAGGATCCGGCCCCCCCAGAACCCTTTCCCTCAGCACCCGTTCCCTCAGAACGACGACGGCCGCGTCCCCAGGGCTCGCCCCGAGAAGCTGACCGCCCACGCGCCGGCGCGGCGCAGCTCGCCGTGAAGGATGGCCCCGGGCCCCTCGGACGCCATGAAGCTCGTCGGCGGGCTGATGACGTGCGCCCCCTTGCGGCTCAGGCGCTGCGCCAGCCCGCTGGCAGTCGACCCCATCATCCACTTCGCCCCGGGCCGCCAGGTGTCGAACGCCACGGCCAGCTTGCCCTTCAGGGCGTCGGCCGGCAACCGCTCGATGAAGTGCTGCAGATGGTGGATCTCCTCCAGGTGGCCGTGCGTGGGTGCGCCGATGACGATCAGGTCGGCCTCCAGCAGGGCGTCGCGCTGCGCCTGGAAGGGGCCTGCGATCACCCGCACCGGGCCGAACGGCTCCAGCGTTCGCGCCACGGCCCGTGCGACGTGCCCCGACGTGTCGCAGGTCGGGTCGTACAGAACCACCGTCTGCATGTGCTCCTCCTAGGACCCGAACGCTGGAGCGACGGCTGCATCGCCCGCGCGCGGAGAGCGGCGACCCCCTTCGAGACAACGCGAGATTTGGGGGAGTGTAGGGACGCGGGAGGGGCCCGAACAAGGGCGCTTTGTCCCGCACGGGCTTCATGAGCCGAGGCCCGGTCGGCGCTGTGCGGTATGACTCTCGGCATGAGGGCCGAAGCCGGGGACGCGCCGTGACGGCAGGCCGTCCGTGACCGACGCCCTGCTGCAGGTCGGGCTGCTCATCGGGCTCGGTTTCCTGCTGCGGCGCTCGAACTTCCTAGAGCCCACCTTCTGGCGCAACTTCGAGCGCATGGTCTACTTCGTGCTCCTGCCGGTGCTGGTGTTCCAGGTGCTGGCCGACGCCTCCGTCGACAGCTCGGTGGCCGCGCGCCTCTCCGGTGCGGTAGCGCTCTCCATCCTGCTGCTGGCGCTGCTCCTGGTGCTGGTGAGGCGCCGCGTCGGTCTCTCCGGTCCGGCCTTCACCTCGGTGTTCCAGGGCAGCGTGCGCTTCAACAGCTACGTGGCGCTGGCCGTCATCCCGGCGGTGTTCGGCAAGGGCGGGCTCGAGCTGCTGGCCATCCTCATCGCCGTGGTCGTGCCGCTGGTGAACGTCCTCAGCGTGTTGATGCTGTCCGTCTTCGCCGGGGGCCCCTCCCCCACCCCCTGGCGGGTGGTGCGCTCGATCGCCACGAACCCGCTGATCGTGGCCAGCGTGCTCGGCATCCTCGCCAACCTCTCCCTCCACGGCCTGCCCGGCACGCTGGACGGCGCGCTGTCGGTGCTCGCCCGCGCCGCCCTGCCATCGGGGCTGATGGCGGTGGGCGCGGCCCTCGTGCCGGGCGCGTTCCGCTCACACGCCCGCGGCCTGAGCGTGTCGCTGGCCGCGCGCTTCGCGCTGCTGCCCGTCCTGTCCTTCGGCGTCGGCACGCTGTTCCACCTGCCGGCCGAGGCACTGGGCGTGCTGGTCCTGTTCCAGGCGCAGCCCACCGCCACCTCGGCCTACCTGCTCGCCCGCCAGCTCGGCGGCGACGCCGAGCTGATGGCCAGCATCATCACCGGCCAGACGCTGCTGGCGTTCGGCGTGCTGCCGGTGGTGGTGGCCCTGGTGCCGGGCTGAGCTACCGGGTCGAGCTGCCGGCGTGAACCATCAGCGTGAACCATCAGCACCAACCGTCAACGCCAACCGTCAACGTGAGCCCCGAAGCCACCGCGCCGGCAGGAGGCCGGGACTCGACCCTCCGCGCGACCGGCGCGACATTCAGCCCGCGGACCTCAGGCGGCGGACCTCAGCCCGCGTACCTCAGACCGCGTACCTCAGCGCCACTCCCCGGCGTACTCGAGACGCAGCGGCTGCACCTCGCGCGCCCAGAAGTCGTAGTGCAGCTTGGCGATCTGCCGCACGTGCAGCAGGTCGTGGGCCACCCAGGCCGCGAGCAGCTCGCCGGCGCTGCGGCCGGTGGGCGAGACGACCCGCAGATCGGGGGACTCCAGAGTGCCGAGCCACGCCAGCGAGGCTCGGCGCTCGACCACGAAGCTCTCCAGCGAGGGCTCCAGCTCGCGCTCGTTGTAGCGGCGCTCGACGACCCAGCGAGGCGGGTCGATCGGAGCCACGGGCTCGTCCGGCCGTTCCAGCAGGTGCCGGAAGCGGTCGCGGAAGTCCTCGCGTTCCTCGTCGTACAGGTGGTTGACGACCTCCACGATCGACCACCGCTCCGGGCCCGGCTTCCAGCGCGCCTGCGCGTCGCTCACGCCCTTGACGAGATCCTGGATCACCTGCACGGTGGCGGCCAGGCGGGCCGCGGCGCTCTCAACGGTCACGGACATCGTGGACGCAGTCTAGCCCGGCGGACCGCCGGTGCCGCGCCGCCAACGCTGCATTCCTGCCATGCCGGCGCCGTGCCGGACCGGGCGCGTCCTCACCGCGATCGCACCGGCACCCGCAGTACGCACCCGGAGTACCATGACCCCAACGCGACCCGCGCGCCCAGTACGCCACCGATCTTGGCCGAGAGGGCGCCGGCATCGCGGACCACCACACCTGGGAGGGGGTCGACCCTGGCCATGACACAACCAGACCGTTCGCGACCGGCGGGAGGACGCTGCCGGCTCGTCCTGCTGGCGTTCATCTGCCTGGCAGCAGCCCTGCTGCCGTCCGCGTTGGCGCAAGACCTCGCGTCGCGCGTGCACACCGCCACCCTCGACAACGGCCTGCGCATCCTCCTGGTCGAGCAGCACGCCGCACCGGTGGCGAGCTTCGACCTGATGTTCGACGTCGGCGGCATCGACGAGCCGCCGGGCCTGGGCGGCATCGCCCACATGGTCGAGCACATGGCCTTCAAGGGCACCGAGACCATCGGGACGGATCACCCGCAGCAGGAGCAGCAGGCGCTCACCGACGTCGAGATCCTCGCCTACGCCCTGAAGAACGCGCAGGACTCGGGCGACGCGGCGCTCACCGAGCGGCTCCAGCAGGCGTTCCTGGCGGCCCGCAAGCACGCCCAGTCGCTCGCCTCGCAGGCCCCGCTCGACAGCATCCTGTCGGTCAACGGCGCCGTCGGGCTGAACGCCTCCACCGGCTACGACTACACCCACTACGTGGTGTCGCTGCCGGCCAACCGCGTGGAGCTCTACGCCCGCATCTATGCCGACGAGATGGCGAACGCGGTGTTCCGCTCCTTCTACGAGGAACGCGACGTGGTGCGCGAGGAGCGGCGGCAGCGCAGCGAGGACGACCCTCAGGGAGTCCTGTTCGAGGCGTTCCTGGGCGAGGCCTTCAAGGGCACGCCCTACGCGCGCCCGTTGATCGGCTCCGCCTCGGCCATCGAGGGCTACACGGCCACCCAGGCGCACGCCTTCTACCAGTCCTTCTACGCCCCCGACCGCGCGGTGCTGGTGGCGGTCGGTGACCTCGACCCGGTCAAGGACATGGCCACGCTCGAGAAGTACTTCGGCGCGGTGCCCGCCCACCCCACCCTGAACACGAAGTTCCCGACGCCGCCTGCCCAGACCGCCGAGCGGCGCGTGTCGGTGACCTTCGATGCGCAGCCGCAGCTCGTCATCGGCTACCACAAGCCCACCTACCCGTCGCGTGAAGCCTACGTGCTCGACCTGGTCGACGCGCTGCTCGGCAACGGGCGCACGTCGCGGCTGTACAAGCGCCTGGTGGTGCAGGACCAGGTGGCGGCCGGCGTCAGCACCGCCAGCAGCTTCCCCGGCACGCGCCTGCCCGACGTCTTCATCGTCTACGCCCTGCCGCGCGCCCCGCACACCACCGCGGACGTGGAGGCGGCGGTCTACGACGAGTTGAGCAAGCTGGCCAGCCAGCCGGTCGGGGAGCGTGAGCTGCAGAAGGTCAAGAACCTGGTGCGGGCCGACACCCTGCGCACCTGGTCGTCGAACGCCGGCCTGGCGCAGAACCTCGCCTACAACGAGCTCTTCGCCGGCGGCTGGCAGCACCTGATGAGCGATCTCGACACCTACGACTCGGTCACGGCCGCGGAGATCCAGGCGGTGGCCCGGAAGGTGTTCGCGGCCCGGAACCGCACCGTGGCGGTGCTCGAGCCGCCGAAGGGAGGCAACTGATGCGCCGCGCCCTGGCGCTGGCACGGACCGCGCTCGCCCTGGCGGCACTGGCGGCCCTGGCGCCGGCACGGACCGCGCAAGCGCAACCCGCGAGCTGGCCGGATCCGACCGCCATGACCTTCCCGCCCATCCAGTTCCAGGCCCCCGCCCCCCAGAAGGCCGTGCTCTCCAACGGCATCACCGTCTACCTGGCCGAGGATCACGCGCTGCCGCTGGTGCGCGGCGTGGCCTACGTGGAGGCGCCCAGCGTCTACGACCCGCCCGGCAAGACCGGGCTGGCGAGCTTCACCGCCCAGCTGCTGCGTGACGGCGGTGCCGGCGGGCGCACGCCCGACGCCATCGACGAGCAGCTGGCGTACCTGGGCGCGTCGGTCGAGGCGAGCTCGTCCGATGTCTACGCCGCCGTGTCGTTCTCCGCCCTGGCCAGCAACGTCGATCAGGTGCTGCCCCTGTGGCAGGACGTGCTCACCAGGCCCGACTTCGCACAGGGGCGCATCGACATCGAGCGCCAGCGCCAGCTCGAGGCGATCCGGCGGGTGGTGGACAACCCGGTGCAGCTCGCGGTGCGCGAGTTCTCCTACCGCGTCGCCGAGGGGCACCCGTCGGGCGCCTATCCCACCGCCGACACCATCGACGCCATCCAGCGCAGCGACCTCGTCGCCTTCCACGACGCCTACTACGCGCCGGCCTCGACGGTGGTGGCCATCACCGGCGACTTCGACGCCGCGCAGATGCTCGGGACGCTCGAGGCCACGCTGGGGACCTGGCGGCACCCGCTGAAGAGCGCGCCGCAGCTCCCCGCGTTCAACCAGCACCCCACGCCGAAGGTCTACTTCGTGCAGAAGGACGTGCAGCAATCGATCATCCTGGTCGGCCAGCCGGCCATGAAGGCCTACACCCCGAGCTACAACGCCTTCACCGTCGCCAACCAGATCCTCGGCGCCGGCGGCTTCACCAGCCGGCTGTTCACCGACATCCGCACCAAGCGCGGCCTGGCCTACAGCACCGGCTCGCAGCTCACCCAGGGCTTCGACTACCCGGGCACCTTCCTGACCTACGCCTTCACCCGCGCCGACGCCACCGGCCAGGTGCTGCACCTGCTCCTGGACGAGATCGGCCGCCTGGGCACGGACGGCGTGACACCCGCCGAGGTGGCGCAGGCGCGCGAGCAGATCGTCAACCAGGCGCTGTTCCGTGACACCTCGGTGGCGGCCACCACCGAGCGCACCGCCCGGGTCCAGCTCCTCGGTCTACCCGACGGCTACTTCCAGACCTTCCTGAACACGGTCCAGGGCATCACCCCGGCCGAGGTGCAGGCCGCGGCGAAGCAGGTCCTCGACCCCAGCGGCCTGGTGATCATGGTGGTGGGCAACGCCAGCGCCTTCGACGAACCGCTGAGCGACTTCGGGGTCGTGGAGAGCATCCCGCTGCAGTAGAACGTCCGCCCGCGTGGGAACGGCCCGGCGCGCCAGGTGGTGCGCCGGGCCGTTCCCTGGGGCAGGTAGGCGGGCTCGTTCCCGGCGGCGGCGGCGGCCGAGCTGCCGATCTGTGAGCCGTGGCGGCGGTTCGCGCGCGACCCGCAGCGGCGGCCGAAACGCTCCCCTCTGGCACGGACGGTATGTCTGATTCCCGCCATACCAGGGTGGGAATCAGATGGTGGTATGCGCCTGAGTACCCATAACGAGGCGAACAACCTTGCATCCGGGGCATTTGTCCCACTATGGTTGGGGGGTATTTGAAACCTTAAGGCTTGATGAAGCCGCGAACGGGAGGCAATCGATGGCTGACAAGCGGACCCCCGATCAGACCGGTCTCGACGTGCTGTGGCGAGAGGAGGACTACTTCCACCCCTCTGCCAAGTTCATCGGGCAGGCGAACCTCACCGACCCGTCGATCTTCGACCGCTTCGCGCTCGAGAACATCCCCGAGGCGTTCCGCGAGTACGCCGACCTCCTCAGCTGGGACAAGTACTGGACCCAGACCATCGATACCAGCGATCCGCCCTTCTGGAAGTGGTTCGTCGGAGGGCGTCTGAACGCGGCGTACAACTGCGTCGACCGCCATCTCGAGAGCAGCCGCAACAAGACGGCCATCCATTTCGTGGCCGAGCCCGAAGAAGAAGCCATCCAGCACATCACCTACCAGGAGCTGTGGGTGCGCGTCAACGAGTTCGCAGCCCTGCTCAAGGACATGGGGCTGAAGGCCGGCGACCGCGTCACCATCCACATGCCGATGGTCCCCGAGCTGCCCATCACCATGCTGGCGTGCGCACGACTGGGCGTCATCCACTCGGTGGTGTTCGGCGGCTTCAGCGGCAAGGCCGCGGCCGAGCGCGCCGAGGACTCGCAGAGCCGGCTCCTCATCAGCATGGACAGCTACTGGCGCGCCGGCAAGCTCCTCGACCACAAGGAGAAGGCCGACATCGCCTACGACGAGGCCGAGAAGCTGGGGCACAAGCTCGAGGCGGTGCTGGTCTGGCAGCGCTACCCGGGCAAGTACTCGAGCCCCACGGCCCTGGTGAAGGGCCGCGACGTGGTCGTCAACGAGCGCCTGGAGGCGCTGAAGGGCAAGCGCGTCAAGGCGGTCTCCATGCCGGCCGAAGCGCCGCTGTTCCTGATGTACACCAGCGGCACCACCGGGCGCCCCAAGGGCATGCAGCACTCCATCGGCGGCTACCTCTCCTACGTCACCGGCACCTCCAAGTTCATCCAGGACATCCAGCCCGAAGACGTCTACTGGTGCATGGCCGACATCGGCTGGATCACCGGTCACTCCTACATCGTCTACGGGCCGCTGTCCCTGGGCGCCTCCTCGGTGATGTACGAGGGCGCGCCGACCTTCCCCGACCCCGGCCGCCCCTGGCGCATCGCTCAGGAGCTCGGCGTCACCATCTTCCACACCTCCCCCACCGCGGTGCGCTCGCTGCGCAAGGTGGGGCCCGACGAGCCCGCCAAGTACGAGTTCCACTTCAAGCACATGACCACCGTGGGCGAACCGATCGAGCCCGAGGTGTGGCGCTGGTACTACGACACCGTCGGCAAGAAGGAAGCCGTCATCGTCGACACCTGGTGGCAGACCGAGACGGGCGGATTCCTGTGCAGCACCACGCCCGCGCTGCACAAGATGAAGCCCGGCAGCGCCGGCCCGGCCGTCGCCGGCATCCACCCGATCGTCTACGACGACGACGGCAACGTGGTGCCGATGGGCTCCGGCCGCGCCGGGAACATCTGCATCCAGAACCCCTGGCCGGGCCTGGCGCAGACCATCTGGGGACAGCCCGAGCGCTTCGTGGAGACCTACTTCGCGCGCTACTGCAAGGACCGCAGCAGCACCGACTGGCGCGACTGGCCGTACATGGCCGGCGACGCCGCCATGCAGTCCGCGGACGGCTACTACCGCATCCTGGGCCGCATCGACGACGTCATCAACGTGGCCGGGCACCGCCTCGGCACCAAGGAGATCGAGTCCGCTGCGCTGACCGTCAAGGAGGTCGCCGAAGCCGCCGTGGTGGCGGCCAAGGACGAGATCAAGGGCGTGGTGCCCGAGCTCTACGTCTCGCTCCAGCCCGGCTACGAGCCCTCGAAGGCGTTGCAGGACAAGATCATCCAGGCGGTCGCGACCGAGCTCGGCCCGATCGCCAAGCCCCGGAAGGTCTGGATCGTGTCCGATATGCCGAAGACCCGTTCGGGCAAGATCATGCGCCGCGTGCTGCGTTCGCTGAGCGATCACGGCGAAGCGGGCGACGTCACTACTCTGGCCAATCCCGAGGTCGTCGAGGCGATCCGCACCCAGGTGAAAGAGTGACCGGTGCAACCGTGACGCTAGAGCGAAGGCCTCGGTGATGGGGGCGACCGCCGTGCCCAGCGGAGGCGCCGTAAGGAGGCGGATCGGATGAACGCAAAGCTCGCCAACCCTGCACCGCTAGGCCTTGCAGGCTTCGCATTCACCACCTGGATGCTCAGCATGATCAACGTCGGCTGGTTCGACGCCAAGAGCATGGGACTGGTGATCGCCCTGGCGCTGGCCTACGGCGGCACGGCACAGATGGTCGCCGGCGTCCTGGAATTCCCGCGCGGCAACACCTTCGGCACCGTGGCGTTCTTCTCCTACGGCTCGTTCTGGTGGTCGTTCGCCCTGTTCGTGTTCTTCTTCGGGACCGGCGTTTCGGGAGCCTTCGTCGGCTGGTACCTCTTCGTGTGGGGCGTCTTCACCTTCTACATGTGGATCGCGAGCATGAAGGCCAATACCGCGCTGATGCTGGTGTTCCTGGCGCTGTGGATCACCTTCCTGTTCCTGGCGCTGGGCGAGTGGGGCCTCACCGCCTTCCACACCATCGGCGGCTACGTGGGCCTGATCACCGCCGTGCTGGCGTTCTACCTGTCCGCGGCAGAAGTCATCAACGAGTCCTACGGCCGCACCGTGCTGCCCATCTCGGGCGGCGCGTCCGCGCAGAAGGCGGCGGCCGGGGACTGAACCTTCGGGACGACCCGCGTTGCGCGCCGCCGGTCGGCGGCGCGCAACGGTGAGCCGACCGGGAGCGCGCGGGGGCGCGCTCCCGGTCTGGTGTTGTCGGCCCTCGGCGGCGGGCGTCATCACGCGAGCGCCACCACGCAGGCGCCACCACGCGGGCACGAGAGCCGGCGTCTAGCGCTCGCCGACCTCCTCGAAGGCAACGCGCCGACCGTCCACCCGGAAGACGTTCCCCTCGATGCGCTCGATCCGTGGCTCGCCGACGAGCCACGCCGCCAACGCCTTGCGCTCGTCGGGGTCCAGCCAGGCCGGCGGGTCGGAGCAACCCTTGAAGCCCGCCACCAGGCCCAGATCCTGGAGGGCGCCTCGCTGCTCCGGCGTGAGCAGGTCGTAGCGCGAGCGGAAGAACGCCACGTCGGGGTCGGTATGCACCAGCGGACGCAGCCACAGCCGCGCGACGCTGGTACGGATCGCGCCGCGCGCCGCAGGCCCCGTCGGGTCGTGGAGCAGCAGCCGGCGGTCCTCGTTGTCCCAGTACGGCGCCGTGTCCGGGCCGACGCGAAGTCCGTCGGCCAGGCCGAGCGAGGCCAGCACCGGAGCCCCGCAGGCCAGCAGGTAGGCGTCCTCGCCGCAGGCCGCGCGCACCAGCGCCAGCGCCTCGCGGTAGGCCCGCTCGCGCCCCATCGGCCGGTGGCGCACGCCGGGCAGGGCGGCGGCGTACAGGAAGTCCAGCTTGAGCAGATCGAAGCCCCAGCCGCGGGCCCGCCGCACGGTCGCCTCGAGCCACACCCGCACCTCGGGATGCGTGGTGTCGAGGGCGTGGAAGGGCCCACCCCAGTTCACGCCCGCCGGCACCGGCTCGCCGGAAGCGTCGCGCAGCAACCAAGACGGATGGTCGCGGTGGAGGCGGCTGCCCGGGCGCGCGATGAACGGCGCCAGCCACAGCCCGGGCGTGACACCGGCGGCGCGGATGCGCGTCGCCAGGCTCTCCATGCCGGAGCCGAAGGCGTCGTTGGGCTCCCAGTCGCCGATGGCCCGCTGCCAGCCGTCGTCGATCTGGAAGGCGTCGAAGGCCAGCTCCCCCAGTCCGTCGAGGACCTCGAGCAGGGCGTCTTCAGAGATGTCGCGGTAGAAGCCGTACCAGCTCGACCACAGGCGCGGCGCGGCGGAGGCGCCGCGGCGCCCGAAGCGCTCGGCGAGCCGCTCGGCGTAGGCGCCGAACACCTCCGCCTCCGTTCCGAAGGCCACGAACCAGTCCCCCGGGCCCTGCTCGTAGCCACCCTCGATCCCGCGTGCGTCGGCCTCGACGCGAGCTTCCAGCTCGAGCGCGCCGAGCAGCAGCACGCCGTCGGCCGTGGCGAGGGCGCCCACCCCGCTGCCGCCGTGGCGGATGGCCTCGGCGTAGCGCGGGTCCTCCCCTTGCGGGCGGCGCGAGGGAGGCTCGATGGCGCGTACCGGCTCGGTGAGCTCGAGCCAGCGCGCCTCGCTCCAGCTCTGCCAGCCGTGCCGGTAGAAGCGCGTGGCGCCGCCGCCGGCCAGGGCGATCCGCTCGGCGCGGACCCGGAAGCCTCCCGTCACCGGCTCGGCGCCGGACGGCAGCTCGGCCGGGCCGAGCCTCACGGGCGCTTCCTCATCGGGGTCGCTCACCGGCATCGCTCACCGGCATCGCTCACCGGCATCGCTCATCGGCATCGGGGTGTGCACGACCCCAGTCTACGGAGTGCCGCAGCAGGAACACAGCAGGGGCGCAGCAGGAACACAGCAGGGCCGCAGCAGGGCCGACCAAACAGGGCCGAAGGAACAGGACCGAACGAACAGGACCGCGAGAACAAGGGGCACCGCGGCCCCGCCCTGCGAACCCGCCCCGCGAACCCGCCCCGCGAACCCGCCCTGCGAACCGGGCCGCCGAAGCCTTGTTAAGGACCTAACCGCACCCCCTGTCTCGATGGGGTACCTTGCTCGCTGCCTCCCTCTGCGGAGGCCCCCAATCGATGGCCGCGGCGGCAAGAGAGCCCCGCACCATCACCCACGCCCCCTTCCGAGGGGTCTGGAGCGCGCAGCGGCCCCCCACGCTGCGCGCTCCGTTTTCGGGTCCCTCGGGCCCGGGGCCTGCCCGGGGCCTGCCCGGGGCGGCGAACGCCGGCGCCGCGGCCGCCTGGGCCCCGCGCCGCGCGATAGACTGGCTCCATGGAAGCTGGGGCGGAGAAGCGGGAGGCGGACGCCGCCGACCGTACCCAAGCGTCCCCTTCACCTCCGAGCGCAGGCGCACCCGCCATCATCAACCTCAAGCGACAGTTGTACCTGTTCCTGCTGCCGGCGCTCGCGGTCGTGACGCTGGTCACCGGGCTGCTCGGCGCGCCTGGCTCCTACGATCGCCTCGTCCTGCCCATGCTCAGCGTCGTCCTTCTGGTGACGTTGCTGTTGGTGTCGTTCCGATGGGTCCAGCCGCGTCACTTGGAAGCAGCCCTCTTCAGCGTGTTCGCGGTGACCTACCTGAGCAAGCTGGGGGCCAGCCTCGCCGCCGGCACCACCGACCAGATCTTCGTGTGGACGCCCCTGCTGTACGCGCTGGCGTTCCTGCTGTTCGAGCCGTTGCCGGCGCTGCTCACCTCGGCGGGCGTGCTCACCGCATCGCTCGTTGTGACGGTGGCCGTGGCACATCTCGCGCCGATCCCGGTGCGCAGCTTGTTCGAGTTCTACCTCGCGAACGTCCTACTCGTCCAGATCATCTACGGCATGGCCCGGCTGCGGAGCAACGTCGCGTCCCTGCAGCGCGAGCTCCTGGACATGCAGCTGCTCGCCCATCAGGACATCCTGACGCGGCTCCCCAACCGCCGCGCGCTGCAGGACACCCTCGCCCAGGCGATCGCGTTGGCCGAACGCCGAATGCAGGGCGTGGCCGTCATCCTCTTCGACCTCGACGACTTCAAACGCGTCAACGACGAGCACGGCCACGACGCCGGAGACCGCATCCTTCGCGATGTGGCGACCCGGGGCGAGAGCGTCCTGCGGCGCCCCGACACCCTGGGGCGCTGGGGCGGAGAGGAGTTCCTGGTCATCGCGCCGGGGATCGACCTGCCCGGGGCCATGCGGGTGGCGGAGCGCCTGCGGGCGGCCCTCGGCTCCCACCCGTTCGGCGGCGTCGGAGCGGTGACGGCGAGCTACGGGGTGACGACCTACCACCCGGGCGACACCGCAGAGACGCTCCTGAAGCGCGCCGACGACGCGCTCTACCTCGCCAAGCAGAGCGGCAAGGACCGGGTCGAGGCGCTGGTGCGCGAGAGGGTCCAGCACGTGGTGCTGCCCGTCCTCGCCCGTCCCTTCCCGCCATTGGAGCGCGACACCGACCAGCTCCAGCGCGACACCCTGACGTGGCTGAAGGACTTCGAGGTGGCCCCCTCCGAGACGCTCTACCGCTGGGTGGCGGCGGTGCAGCCCGGTTGGCTCGCCGGTCACATGCAGCGCAGCAACGACGCCACCCGGCTGCAGATCGTGTCGGACTGGACGTTCTGGATGTTCCTGCACGACGACCACTGCGACACCAGCGCCGCCGGACGCCATCCCCGCTACCTGATCGACCTGCACCAACGCCTGCTCGGGGTTCTGGCCGGCGACGCGGCCGAGCCGCAGGACGGCGCCCTGGCGACGCTGCTGGCGGACCTGCGCGATCGCCTGGCGGTCGCCGGCGGCGACGACGCCGTCCCGCGCTTCGCCGACGCCACCGATCGCTACTTCGCGGCCACCCGCTGGGAGGCGGCCAACCGCGCGAGCAACACCACGCCCGACCTGGAGACCTACGAGCGCATGCGCCTGCTGACCAGCGGCCTGCCCGTGCACACGGTCCTGCTGGAGACCCTCGACGACGTGCCGGTGTCCGACCAACCGCTGGCGAAGGCTCTCTATGCAGCGGCCGATCGCGCCGTGTGCTGGGCGAACGACATCTACTCGCTGAACAAGGAGGTCCAGGAGGAGGACGTCCACAACCTGGTGGTCGCCCTGCAGGCGAGCCACCACCTGGGCCTCGACGACGCCCTCGAGCGCGCCGCCCGCATGCACGACGAGCAGGTCGCGCGCTACCAGCAGCTCCGCGCCACGGTCGACGAGCAGGAAGGCCCGGAGCGCGAGGCCCTGGAAACCATCGCGCAGGCGCTGGAGGCGCGCATGGGCGCCAACGTGGCCTGGTCCGAGCGCTGCAGCCGCTACCGGGCCGCCGTCACCGTGCGGGTGGAGCCGGAGACCGAGGCGGTTCCCAAGGCTTCCGACTGAGCAACCCCGCCGGAGCAACACGGCGCGACGGCCACTGCCCCGGGGACCCCTGCCCGATCCTGCCCGAGTCCCTCCCGCCGAGCCTCACCCGCCCCGAGCCTCACCCGCCTGAGCGCCCCGCGCGGGTCGCCCCCCGATCCAGACGAGGCACGCAACCGAACGAAGGCAACGGAAGGGGGGCGCCCATCGGGCGCCCCCCTTCCGCCCCCCGTAGCTTCCGGGGGCCGATCTGACGTTGCTCAGGCGTTCGCTACTGCGTCACCTTGAAGGCGAAGCGGAAGTGGAACTTGTGGGGGTGATCCTGCCAGGTGAGCACGGCCTGGCGGTACAGGAAGGGCTGCTCCTCGACCGCGCTGTAGTCCTTGTTTCGGTAGAACGACGGGTACAGGTCGATGTAGTGCCAGCCGGGCGCCCAGCTCGCAGTGACGGGCACGACCACATCGCCGTTGGTACTGAAACCGCAGCCATATCCCAGGTAAGTGTTGTCGATGACGACGGCGAAGATGTTGGTGGTCTGGGTCCATCCCAGGCCCTTGACGTGGATCGTGATCTTGGTGCCGACCGGCCCTTCGGACGGCTGCAGCGGGAGCGCGACGACGCCGATGTCGAAGTGCGTGCTGGCCACGACCTTGTCACCGACCATGGCCTGGAGCCGGTGCTCGCCGCCGAGGGCGTCGGGGTACTGGAAGGGGAGGTCGAAGGCGCCGCTGGCGTCCGTCTTCACCGTCTTCACGGGCACGGTGGCCGCCGAGTAGAGCGACTCCGTCACGCGCGACCCACTCATGGTGGAGAAGGCGAGCGCTACGTCGCTGTTGGCAGGGAGGTCGCGACCGTGGATCTGCGCGTCGGCGAAGACACCGGCATGCTTGGGGTCGACCCACAGCTTCGGCCCGCTCGTGCTGGGCTCAGCACCGGCGATCGGCGCCTGGCTCTGCTGCTCGATCGGCTTGGGCATCACGGGCGCGCCGTCGGTGACCGTGAACATGAACTGCGGCTCGGGCAGGAAGCCGTACGGCGAGGAGGCGAGCGCCAGGTAGGGCGCGTCGAAGGGCGAGTTGCGAAGCTCGACGAGGTGCTTGCCGACCCTTCCCGTGGCCGGGATCACGAAGTTGGCCGTGCCGTGCGTCTCGACGGCGGTGATGAAACCCGTGATGGCGTTGTCGTAGGTGAGGGCGTACCAGCCAGCGATGTTGTTGATCGAGTCGATGCCGGTAACGGTCATGTGGATGTCCGTACCGACGGGTCCACTGTCCGGCGACATGGTGGTGTGCATCTGCACGTAGTAGCCGGCCTTGTTGACGTTGTCGCCGTTCTCCTGCACGTAGATGTCGTGGTTGCCCCCGAAGCCCTCGGGAACGGTGAAGGGAGCTGAGAAGCTACCGTCGGAGCCGACCGTCACCGTCGCGAGCGGGACGCTCCGCTGCTCGAACTGGCGTCCCAGGAAGTTGCCGGTGTAGTCGCCGTCCTTCATCTCGAGCTTCCACTGGCCATCGAAGGCAGCCCATACGACGTTCAGGCTGGCGCCGGACTCGAAGCCCGAGCCCGTCAGCGTCGCCTGCGATCCGACGATGCCCTTGGCGGGGGTCACCTGGACCTCACCCTTGAGGCCGTTGGGGAAGGTGGCCTGGCTGGTGGCCGCGTTGCCCTGGGCGAAGGCTGCCGCCAGGATCGTCGCGATGGCCAGTAGCAATACCGCACGTCCGGCCGTATCGAGGGCGTTTCTCAGGGGCTTGCGAAGGTTCCGTACCATACTGCGCTCCATTCTTTCAGTCGGGCCAGCGGCCCGCAGGGCGTCACTCCGTGACCGTGAAGACGTAGCGGAAGTGGAAGGGTGTTGGGGTGGTCGTGCCAGGTGAGCGTGGCCTGGCGGTAGAGGAAGGGCTGCTCGTCGGCCGCCCCGTAGTCGTTGTTGCGGTAGAAGGACGGGTAGAGGTCGATGAAGTGCGGGCCCGGCGCCCAGCTGGCAGCGATCGGGCACGATCACATCGCCGTTGGTGCTGAAGCCGCAGGCGTAGCCGTAGAAGGTGTTGTCGATCACCACGCGCGAAGATGTTGTTGGTCTGGGTCCAGCCGATACCCTTGACGTGGAGCGTGGATGGCGGTACCGACCGGCCCCTCGGCCGGCTCGAGCGGCAGCCCGACCGCCTGGATGGTGAAGTGCGCGGTCGCAACGACTGGTCGCTGTTCACCTTGGCCTCGAGCCGGTGCTGGCCACCGAGCGCGTCGGGGATCGGGAAGGGCGTGTCGAAGGCGCCCTCGGCGTCGGTGGTGACCGTCTTGAACGGCACCGTGGTCGCCTGAGTAAACCGGCCGCCGTGACCCGCGAACCGCTCATCTCGGTGTAGGCGAGCGTCCACGCTCGGCGTCGGCGGGCAGGCCGCGGCCGTGTACCTGGGCGTCGCCGAAGACGCCGGCCGCCTCGGGATCGACCCACAGCTGGGGGCCGTCACGCGCTGGGCTCGGCGCCGGGCGACCGCCGGCGGCTCCTGCTGGGCGATGGGCGCGGGCATCACCGGCGCACCGTCGGTCACGGTGAAGATGAACTGTGGCGAGGGCAGCTTGGCGTAGGGGGATGAGGTGAGCGCGAGATAGGGCTGTCCGAAGGGCGACCTGAGCAGCTCGATGACGTGCTTTCCCACGCGGCCGGTGGCGGGGATGACGACGTCGGCGGTGCCGTGCGTGGTGACGGCGGTGATGAAGCCGGTGTTGGTGCTGTCGTAGAGTGACGCCATACCAGCCGGAGATGTTGTTGAGGTCGGTCGAGGCCGGTGACGTGTGAGGGTGATGTCGGAACCGAGCGGGACCGCTCTGGGGCGTCATTGTGGCGTGCATGCGGACGCTAGAAGCCGGACTTGTTGATGTTGGTCGCCGTTCTCGCGCACGTAGATGTCGTGCGTCCCGCCGAAGCCCTCGGGCACGAGAATGGGTAGCTGAGAAGCTTCCGTCCGAGCCGACCGTCACCGTGGCGAGCGGGACCGAGCGGCTGATGGAACTGACGGCCGAGGAAGTTGCCGGTCGTACTCGCCGTCCTTCATCTCCAGCTTCCAGCTGCCGTCGAAGGCGCCCCATACGACGTTCGAAGCTGGCCCCGGCGTCGAAGCCGGAGCCCTGCAACGTCGCCTGCGATCCGACGAAGCCCTTGGCTGGGGGCCACCTGGAGTTCGCCCTTGAGGCCGTTCGGGAAGGTCAATTGGCTGGTGGCAGCACTGCCCTGCGCCGAGGCGCTGGCGAACAACATGCCGACGGCCAGGAAGAGTACCGCTAGCAGGGTGCGGGCACCCATACGGGTTCCACGAATGCTTGTGTTCACGAGTTCCATCTCCTTGTCGGGGGTGTGCCGGTCATATTCGTACGTTCTCATCCAGATTGGGAACATAGGACGGGCGCCCTCGCTGCCGCTCGTTGAGCAACATGCATTGATTCGCGGTAGGGGGCGCCCGGGAGCTACGGGTCTCGCGGCTCGGCGGAAACCTATCCGAGCATCCAGTACCACCAGCGGTGCTTCTCGTAGCGCCGCAGGAGGGAGTCGATCCCCCAGATGTGGCCTGCACCCATCGACGCCAGCGTGAAGAAGGCGAAGATGGCGATGAGTTGGACGTCGAACCAGCCGCTGGTCGGCGGCAGGCAGGCGGTGTAGAAGCTGAGCATGATCAGCGTGCCGGCCAGGGCCGCGAGGCGGGTGAGGAAGCCCGTGACCATGGCGAGGCCGATGGCTCCCGTTCCCAGGATCAGCAGCCAGAGCACGAGCTGGTTTCCCCACAGTGCCGTGTAGACCTGTCCGATGGGGCCCTGAACGACCCCTGGCAACAGCGCGCTGGCGCTGGTCCAGCCGTCCCAGCCGCCGCGCATGAGCTTGTACGCGACCTGCAGCATGCTCAGGCCGAGCGCCATGCGAAGCGCGAAGAGCGCGAACTCACCGACCGAGAGCCTGGCGCTCTGGCCGAGCTGCTCCTCGGGCCGGTCGAAGCGGGAGCCGCCCCGGACGCGAGCGGCCGGCTCCTCGGCAGCGAGGCCGGACATCCGTTGACGATCCGGAGCGGCCATCTCGTTACCTCTTCTCGACCGTGATCAGGGTCGGGTAGCCTTCGGCGGCGGGGAAGTCCTGGTTCATGGGCGTCCACGTCACCGTGTTGCCGGCGCTGTCCTTGATGATGAGGTCGTACTTGAGCACGCCCGTGGGGTACACCGGAGGAATGGTCCAGCCGGCGGCCCACATCCAGACCTTGTTGGCGCCGTCCTTGGGGTGCTCGCCGAGCGCCAGGTCCACCGTCGAGCCGCTCTCGAGCTTGGCCTGCACGGTCATGCCGAGCTGCTTGGCCTGGTCGGGCGTGACCACTTCGCCGGTCGTGGTGCTGTACACCTTGGCCAGCCACACGACCTGCTCGCCGGTCTTGAACGTCGACACCAGCACGCAACTCGGGCCGCTAGCGTTCTTGCTGCCGCGCACGACCTCGGCCTGGACGTAGTAGGCCGGGCCGGCAGCGAACGCCGCTCCGACGGTAGCCGCGAGCACCAGCGCAATGACGAGGAATTTGATCTTACGCATCACTGATTCGCCTCCTAATGAACTTCCTAGAGAACTGAACGATCCCGCTCCACGGAAATCATCCGGGTCGATCATCCTCCCGCGGGCCCTCGGGAAAAAAGGGACAAACATACCCTTCGGGACGCCAGACACCCCTATGGGGTATCCGACCTGCACGGCACACATAGCGTCGTGAAGGCCTTCACGAGCATGCCTCGCCGAGCGAGAAGCTCGATGATGAGCGGGGTTCGCGTGGTCGTTCGGGACGGTCTGAACCTGTGCCACGGGACGATTGACCCCCTTCAAGGATCCCGAGGGCGGGAGGACTCCTTCGATGCTAGCCGACGTGGGGGGTGGCACAGGGTAGCAAACTGCATGAAATCGGTCAGGATTCGTTCATCGACGCCTCATGGATCCGCACGGCCCGGGCCGATTCGTGCGCGCAGGGTGGTGAGGCAGCCACCACCATGGGCCTGCTCGGCGCGGGGCCGGGAGCGGCTCAGCCCTCCTCGTACAGCGCCAGGAACGCCTCCACCACGGCGGGATCGAAGTGGCGCCCGGCCTCCCCACGGATGTGGTCGATGGCCTCGTCGTGGGTCCACGCCGCCCGGTAGGGGCGATCGCTGGTGAGCGCGTCGTACACGTCCGCCACCGCGAAGATCCGGGCGGAGAGAGGGATCGCGTCGCCCGCCAGGCCGAGGGGGTAGCCCGACCCGTCCCAGCACTCGTGGTGGGCGGCCGGGATGGCCAGAGCGGGATTCAGGAAATCGATCGGCGCCAACAGGTCGGCGGCGTAGATGGTGTGCTGCCGCATGCGCCCCCACTCCTCGTCGGTCAACGGGCCGGGCTTCTGCAGGATGGCGTCAGGCACGCCCATCTTGCCGATGTCGTGGAGCAGCGCGCCGCGCCGGACGTGAACGAGATCCTCCTCGGAGAGCCCCATCTCGCGCGCGAGGCGCAACGTCAGCTCGGTGACCCGGCGCGAGTGCCCCTCGGTCTCCTTGTCGCGCAGGTCGAGCGCGCGCGACCACCCCTCGATGGTGGCGTCGTAGGCGACGCGCAACTCCCGGTTCCTGGTCGCCAGATCCGACACCAGCGCGGCGTTGTCGATGAGGATGGCCCCCTGCGTCGCCACGGTGGTGAGGAACTCCGTCCAGTCGTCGCCGACGTCGAGCGGGCTGCGGTGCGCCACCACCAGGCCGCCGCGCAGGCCGCCGCGGGCGCGCATCGGCGTGGCCGCGAGCAACTCGAGGCGCTGCCCGTCGACGGCCGCCCCCATACGCAACGCGCCCTCGATCTGCTCCCGCCCTCGCACCACATAGGGCTCGCCGTGGCGCATCGCGCGCCCCACCAACCCGGTGCCCGCCGGCAGCCGCTGCGCCTCCAGCGGGAAGGTGCCTCCCTGCGCCTCGATCAGCTCCAGCGCGGCTCCGTCCGCCGTCGTCACGTACACCGCGGCCACGTCGACCCCGAGGCCCGCACGGGCGGCCTCCACGAAGGCCGCCACCGCCGCTCGGAAGTCGGCGCCGGCCGTGATCGCCGCGTCGATCCGGCGCAGGGTCATCAGGCGCTGCACCTGCGTCTCCAGGTCGCGGTTGAGCGTTCGAATGCTCTCGCGGGCTCGCGCCTGCTCGGTGACGTCGCGCTTGGCCGCCACGAAGTGTTCGATCGTGCCGTGCGGGCCGATGACGGGCGTGATGCTCATCGCCTCCCGGTACTCGCTGCCGTCCTTGCGCCGGTTGATGAGCTCTCCGCTCCACGGCTCCCCCGCGGTGATGGTCTCCCACAGGGGGCGGTAGAAGTCCGCCCCCTGCCGGCCGGACCCCAGCATGCGTGTGTGCGACCCCACCAGCGCGTCCTCGTCGTAGCCCGTGAGGCTCAGCGCGTGCGGGTTCGCCCACTCGATGGTGCCCCCGGGGTCGGTCACGACGATGCCCACCGGAGCGGCTCGCAGGGCGGTGAGCTGGAGCCGGAGCCGCGCCTCGCCCTCCTCCTCCCGGGTCCGGTCGATGAGCGTGCCCACCACGGTGCGTTCCCCTTCGAGCGTCACCACCTGCTCCAGCACCTCCACCGGCACCACGGACCCGTCCCGACGCAGGCCCCGGAAGCGGAAGCGTCGGGATTCGTCCGCATCCGGGTGCGAGCTTGCCATCGCTTCGTCGGCCCAGGGCTGGTCGTCCGGGTGCACCACGTCGCCCGGACGGAGCCGGTCGATGACCTCCTCGGGCGCGTAGTCGAAGATCGTCGCGAAGGCGGCGTTGACGTAGGCGAAGCGCCCGTCCCGGATGGAGTAGGTGCCGGCCAGCGTGTTGGCCGCGATCTGCTCAAGCCGCCGCTCGCTGATCCGGAGCTCGTGCTCGAGCGCCCGGCGCCGCTCGAAGGCGGCCGCGAGCTGGCGGTCGCGGCGCCGGAAGAGCCCGACGGCGACGCCGAACGCAACCGTGACGAGCGCCGTCGGGAACCCCGGCAGCGCCAGGCGTGAGAAGGGAGCGCCGTGGTCGATCATCGACACGGTCAGGACCGAGTGGAGCAGCAGCGCGACCAGCGCCGCGGCGACCCCGCCCGCCACCCCGAACAACCAGGCCGCAAGCGTCACCGGCAGCAGCATGAGGGCCGCGGTGTTCATGGCCAGGGACGGTTCCAGCGCGACGAACGCCAGGACATAGACGACGAAGCCCCCGATCACGGAGGCGACCTCCCCGGCGGTCCGCCTGTGCCTGCGCATCATCGACAACCCATCCCCTGCCCGGGCATTCTACGGCCGGCCCCTCCTCGCGGGCCCCCGGAATCCTTACAGATCCCCTGCAGGGCCTCGTAGCGGCCGGCAGGCCCCCCGGCGGACCGGCAGGTCGCCGGCCGAACACGTCGGCGGGCCGACCAGGTCGGCCTGAGAACAGGCCCGCGCCCAAGCGGCTCTGTAGAGTGGGCCGAGACGGAGGCGAGCATGCGCTACAGACCCCTCGGCAGGACCGGAACGCTCGTGTCGGAACTGTGCCTCGGAACCATGACCTTCGGCGGCGAAGGCTTCTGGGAGCACATCGGCAAGCAGCAGCAGGCGGAGGCGACCGGCCTGGTGCGGCGCGCCCTCGAAGGCGGCGTGAACTTCATCGATACCGCCAACGTCTACTCCCACGGCACCAGCGAACGCATGCTCGGGAGCGCCCTGGTCGACCTCGGCGTGGACCGCAGCCAGGTCGTGCTGGCCACCAAGGTGCGCGGCCGCATGGCGCCCGGCGCCAACCAGTCGGGGCTCAGCCGCGGCCACATCGTCGACCAGGTGCACCGCAGCCTGGAACGGCTCCAGACCGACCACATCGACCTCTACCAGATCCACGGCTTCGATCCGCTGACGCCGCTGGAGACGACGCTACGCGCGCTCAGCGATCTGGTTCGCGAGGGTACGGTGCGCGCCATCGGCGCCAGCAACCTGGCGGCGTGGCAGCTCGCCAGGGCGTTGTGGATCAGCGACGTCGAAGGGCTCGAGCGCTTCGAGAGCCTGCAGGCCTATTACACCGTGGCGGGGCGTGACCTGGAACGCGAGCTCGCCCCCCTGCTGAAGGACCAGGACCTGGGCCTGATGGTGTGGAGCCCGCTGGCCGGCGGGCTGTTGTCGGGCAAGTACGACCGCAACACCGACAAGGCCGGCGGCGCCCGTCGCGACGACTTCGACTTCCCCCCGGTGAACCGCGAGCGGGCATGGGACGTCGTGGACGTCATGCGCGAGATCGGCGAGTCGAAGGGCGCCAGCGTGGCGCAGATCGCGCTCGCCTGGCTGCTCCATCAGGACGTCGTCACCAGTGTCATCATCGGCGCCAAGACGATGAGCCAGCTCGAGGCCAACCTCGGCAGCGCCGCCATCACCCTGTCGGCCGACGAGCTGGCCCGGCTCGACGAGGTCAGCGCGCTGCCGCCCGAGTACCCGGGCTGGATGGTCGCACGCCAGGGCGGAGACCGCGCCCTCGACCGCCTGGCGGAGAACGTGCCGCCCGTGCTGGAGGCGAAGGAAGCGGCGGACTAGGGCCGGAACGCCATGGCCGGCCTCACTTCCGGCCCGCCCCAGCACCGGCCTGGTGCAGCCCGGCAGCATCGACATCTGGAACCCCACGCGCACGGTCCTCCAACCAGACCCCGAACACCGCGCCCTCTACGACCAGCGCTACCGGCTCTACCAGGGGCTCTACGAGGGAACACGCGACGCGGTGCACGCGCTCGCCCTGACGTCGCGCAGTGCACGGGGCGGTCATGACACTTTCATGACACTCCCCGCGCCACCCCCTCCGTACGATGGGCCCCCGTGGAACGACTGGCATTGATGGGAGTGTCGCACCGCCGGGGCGGCGCCCGAGCGCTCGAGGCCTACCAGCAGGCGTACGACGGCGAGGGAGCGGACCTCCTCCGACGCGCCGGCCTGCAGGAGTTCGTGCCCATCGTCACCTGCAACCGCTGGGACGTGGCGATGGTTCTCCCCGAGGGCCGGGAGCTGGCGGACGTGCGCCGTCGCCTGGCGCTCGACGGGCAGCAGCGCCCCTACGCCTTCATGGCGGACGGCGCGCTGGAGCAACTCGCCCGCGTAGCCTCCTCGCTCGATTCCCTGAACCCCGGCGAGGACCAGATCATGCGCCAGGTGCGCGAGGCCTACGGCGCCGCTCAGCGCTCCGGCAGCACCGGCGCCACCACCGCGTTCGCGTTCGAGACCGCGCTGCGGGTGGCCAAGCGGGTGCGCCGCGAGGTGGCGCTGGCCCCCGTCCACGCTTCGCTGTTCAGCCTGGCGCGGCCCGAGCTCGAGCCGCTCCTGACCCCCGGCAGCACGGTCGCGGTGCTCGGCGCAGGCGAGATGGGCGCCCTGGCCGCCCGCTCGCTGTCCGAGCTGGCAGGCGTGCGCGTGGTCGTCGTCAACCGCACACTCGAGCGCGCCGAGGCGGTGGCGCGCCGCAGCGGGGCCGAGGCCATGCCGCTGTCGAGCTTCGTGAGCGATCCCCCCGACGTCACGGCGCTGGTCTGCGCCACCCCCGTACGACACCTGGCGGACGCGGTGCTGCTCGGCCGCCTGCCGTCGCTGAAGCTGGCCGTCGACCTGGGCATCCCGCGCAACGTCGACCCCGCGGCGGCGCGGCGGCGCGGCGTGCGGGTGCTCGACGTCGACGGTCTGCAGGCCGCCGGCCGCGAGCGCCGCAGCGAGCTCTCCGGCAAGCTGGCCGAGGCCGAGCGCATCGTGCGCATGGAGCTCGACGAGGCGGTCCGGGCCTGGACGGAGCGGCAGCTCGGCCCCTCCATCCGCCGGCTGCGGGCTCTCTACCTCGACACCATCGGCGACGCCCTGCCGCCCGAAGCCGCCGAGCGGCTGGCCCACAAGTTCGCCCACGTGCCGGTCAAGGGCCTGCGGGCGCTGGCCCGCGAGCACGGCCTGGACGCGGCCCGAACCTTCCTGACCGAAGCCGGCCTGGCCGACGCCGGATCGGGGGACGCGTCATGAGCCAGCTCCCGGACTACCTGCGAGGCGTGCGCGGGCGCCCCGGCGAGGGCAGGCACGTCCGCATCGCCACGCGCAGCAGCGAGCTTGCGCTGCACCAGGCGGAGAGCATCCGGGCCGAGCTGGAGGCGCTCGGCTGCAGCGTCGAGCTGGTGCGCGTCGAGACGCAAGGGGACCGCGACATGGCGCCGTTCGCCTCGCTGCAGGGGCAGGGCTTCTTCACCAAGGCCGTGCAGGAGGCGGTGCTGGACGGGCGCGCCGACCTGGCGGTGCACTCGCACAAGGACCTGCCGAGCGCGCCCACACCGGGGCTGGAGATCGCCGCGGTGCCGGGCCGGGCCGACCCACGGGACGTGCTGGTGATCCGCCCGGACGCCGTCGACGCCGGCGAGGAGCCCTTCGCGTTGCGTCCCGGCGCGGCGGTCGGCACCAGCGCCGCCCGGCGGCGCGACCAACTCGGCCGCGTACGCCCGGACCTGGAGCTGCGCGAGATGCGCGGCAACGTGCCGACGCGCCTGCGCAAGCTGCGCGAGGGAGCCGCCGACGCCCTGGTGCTGGCGGCCGCCGGCATCGACCGGCTCGAGCCCGATGTGAGCGGGCTGCGCGTCGTGCGGCTCGAGCCCGAGGTCTTCGTGCCGGCGCCGGCCCAGGGGGCGCTCGCCCTCGAGATCCGCCGCGGCGACGACGCGCTGGCCTCGCTCCTCACCGAGGTTCACGACCTGGAGACGGCCCGCACCGTCTCCGCCGAGCGCGGCCTGATGGCCATGCTGCAGGGCGGCTGCCAGCTCGCGCTCGGAGCCCACGCCCGCTTCGAGGGCGGCACGGTCCGCCTGCGGGCGTACTACGAGGGCGCCACCGTCGAGACGGAGCATCCCACCGGTGAGGGCGCCGCCATGCTGGCGTTCGACGCGCTCGGCCGGCCCCACCCCGCCGGGACCGGCGCCGGATGAGGATCATCCTGACGCACGCGCCCGGGCGCTTCGAAGGCCTCGAAACCGGGCTGAGGCGGCGCGGGCACACGGTCGTGCATGCGCCGCTGATCACGACCCGGCCGAGGACCGGCGAGGAGGTGCGCGCGGCGGCGGAAGCGCTGCTGTCGCTGCCCTGGCTGCTGTTCACCAGCCGCTCCGCCGTGGAGGCCTGGAGCGCGCTGGGAGTGGGGTGGCAGGCGCCCGGAGGACGGAGCCCGGGAGCGCCCCGCGTGGGCGCGGTGGGCCGCAAGACGGCGTCGGCACTGCGCGCGGCCGGCGCGGAGCCGGCGCTGGTCGCCGAACGCGCGTCGCGCGCCACCGGCCTCGCCGACGCCTTCCTGCAACATCCGGAGGCGGCCTCACCGGTGGGCCTGCCCCAGGGCGACCGGGCGCTGTCGACGCTGCGTCGGGCGCTGGAGCAAGCGGGCTTCGATACCCGGCCGCTGGTGTTGTACGAGACCGTCACACAGCCGTGGACGGGCGACGCTGCAGGCAGCGGCGTCGCAGCGAGCGGCGTCCCAGCGAGCGATGCGGCGAGCGATGCGGCGGGCGATGCGGCGGGCGATGAGGCGGGCGATGCGGCGGGCGATGGGGCGACGCCGGGCCCCGAGCTGGTCGTGCTGGCGAGCCCGTCGGCCGTCGACGCCCTACCGGGGGAGGTCGCCGAGCGCGCCGCACTGGTCGCCATCGGGCCCACCACCGCGGCGGCGCTGGAGCGCCGCGGGCTGGCCTGCCGGCAGGCGCGGGCGCCGAGCGTCGGGGGCGTTCTCGACGCGATCGCGGCCGTCGCGGCGGAGCATGCTGGAGTGGACGCGTCGGAGGACGGTGCAGAGGACGCTGGAGTGGACGCTGGAGTGGACGCGTCGGGCGAAGCGGCGTTGAACGCGGCAGGGCTGGACACGGCAGGGCTGGACACGGCGAACGCCGGCCGCGACGAGGCACGCGCGGCGCGCGCCGTCGACGGGGGCCGACACGCGGGCAGACGCAGGGACGGCCACGGAGACGGCCGAGAAGGAGGCAGCGCATGAGTCGAACCCTGGAACGCAGAGCGGGCGCGGCCCCTCGGGACCGGGACGCCCGCGAGGACGAGGACGTGCGGCAGGTGAGTGGCGTCGACGGAGGGGCGCTGCCGACCCCACTGGCGCGTCCCCGGCGGCTGCGCACCACGGCCGCGATGCGCGCGCTGGCCAGCGAGACCGGGGTGCAGCCCCACCAGCTGGTGGCGCCCTTCTTCGTGACGGCGGGGCGCGACACCGTGCAGCCGATCGGCGCGCTGCCCGGGGTGTCGCGGCTCGGCACCGAACCGTTGCTGCGCGAGCTCGAGCGCGCGCTGAAGCTCGGCATCCGCTCGACGGTGCTCTTCGGGGTGGTGGACTCCGGCGCCAAGGACGCTCACGCCCACGCCGCCGACGACCCGGAGGGGCCCGTGGCGGCGGCGCTGCGGGCGGCCCGCGCCGCCTTCGGTGACGACCTGGTGCTCATCACCGACGTGTGCCTGTGCGGTTACACCGACCACGGCCACTGCGGCCTGCTCGCCCCCACGCCACGCGGGCTGGTGGTCGACAACGACGCCAGCCTGGACCGGCTCGCCGCCATGGCCCTCGCCCACGCGGAGGCCGGCGCCGATCTGGTCTCCCCTAGCGACATGATGGACGGCCGCGTGGCCGCGCTCCGCGCCGCGCTCGACGGCGCCGGCTTCGAGAACGTCGGGGTGCTGTCCTACGCCGTGAAGTACGCCTCGGCCTTCTACGGGCCGTTCCGCGACGCGGCGGGCTCGGCGCCCAGCGCCGGCGGCGACGGCGCCGGCGGAGAGAGCGCCGCGAAGGACCGTCTGGCGGCCTCGGGCGGCTGGGGGCGCGACCGTCCTGTCCACCACGACCTGGTGCCGCCCGCCGACCGCGCCAGCTACCAGATGGACTACCGCAACGCCCGTGAGGCGTTGCGCGAGGCCGCGCTGGACGAGGCCGAGGGCGCCGACATGCTGATGGTGAAGCCTGCTCTCCCCTACCTCGACATCCTGGCGCGCCTGCGCCCGCGCACGCAGCTCCCGCTGGTCGCCTACTTCGTGTCGGGCGAGTACGCCATGATCAAGGCGGCGGCCGCCGCCGGAGCGCTCGACGAGCCCTCGGCGGTACGCGAGGCGCTCACCGGCATCCGGCGCGCCGGCGCCGACCTGATCATCACGTATCACGGTATCGAGGCGTTGGAGAAGGGCTGGCTGGGGTGATCCGCCGGAGGGGCGGCGACGTGCGGATCGTCGTGCCCGGCGGTGTGCGCGCGTTCTCGGGGGGCGACCAGGGCGACCAGGGCGGCCAGCGTTTCTTGACGCAACATCCGTTTTCTCAGAGAGATAGAGTGCTCCGCCGGGCCGGCCCGCACCGCCTGCGCCGGAGGAACGCCTGCCCGTGGAGGGTGGGCTGACCGTGCCCGACCCAGGCTCCTCTGCGCGCCCTTCTGCGCGCCCCCTGCGCACTCGGCGTGGCGCCCGCTGGGCCCGTTCCCGGGCAGCCACCCGCCTGGCCTTCGGTGTCATCGTGGTGTTCGTGCTGAGCCAGGCAGCGTGGTGGATCGTCTTCGAGTTCCGCACCATCCACCAGGCGACGCAGGAGCAGCTCACCTCCTGGCAGCACGACGCGCGCCTCGCCAACGAGGTCCTGGCGCAGGCGGGCAGCGGGGCGGACGCGCAGGCGGCGCTGCAGCAGCGCATCCTCAGCCGCTACCCCCACCTCGCCTACCAGGGGAGCCTGACGGACGGCGGCTTCGTGGTCGACCCCGCGAGCCGGCAGCGCTTCCTGGCCGCGCAGGACCGGCACCTGCGGATGTTCGCCTTCGAGGGGCCGACGTTCGCGCTGGTGGTGCTATCGATGCTGTTGCTCATCGGCGTCACGCTGCGAAGCGAACGCGAGCTCAAGCGTCGCCAGCAGAACTTCCTGTCGGCCATCACGCACGAGTTCAAGACGCCCATCAGCACGCTCAAGTTGCTGGTGCAGACGGCCCAGATGCGCAGCCTGCCGCCTCAGAAGCAGGAGGAGTACCTGCGCCGCATGGAGGCCGAGCTCGACCGGCTCGAGCGCACCAGCGAGCAGGTGCTGGCCAGCGCCCGCCTCGAGCACGCCGAGCAAACCCCCGGCTTCGCGCCGTTGGAGCTCAACCACGTCGTCCAGGGCGTCGTCGGCGCGGCCCGCTCCGGCCTGGAGGCCCGCGGGGCCCTGCTCAAGGTCGACTACGCGCCCGAGCCGCTGCCCGTGTCCATCGACCCCGACGCCTTCACCGTGGTCCTGAACAACCTGCTGGACAACGCCGTGAAGTACACTCCCGGGGCGGAGCGGCCGGTGCGCGTGAAGCTCGAGCGCCGGGGCGACGTGATCGAGGTCCACGTGGACGACCACGGCGTGGGGCTGAAAGAGGGCGAGGAGGAACGCGTGTTCGAGCGCTTCTACCGGACCGGCGACGAGATGACCCGTGAGTCCGAGGGCGTCGGCCTGGGCCTGCACCTGGTGCGCAGCATCACCGAGGCGATGAACGGCTGGGTGCGCTCCGGCGCCAACCCCGACGCCGAGCGCGGCTCGCGCTTCACCGTGGTGCTGCCGCGGCGCGTCGTCGCCACCGAGCTGGAGCGCGGCGGGACCGGCGCCCCCAAGGCGCCCGAGGGGGCGCCGTGACGGCGGCCCCTCGCCCGGCCGCGAGCACGCGCTCGAGCGCCGCCAGGGTCCTGATCGTCGAGGACGAGGCGGGGCTGGCCGCTGTGCTGGCCGACAACCTACGCGAAGAGGGGCTGGCCGTGAGCACGGCGCCCGACGGGGTGACCGGGGAACAGATGTGGGCCGACGAGCGCCCCGACCTGGTGGTCCTCGACGTGATGCTGCCCCGCCTCGACGGCTTCGCGCTGTGCGAACGCATGCGCGACGCCGGCTACGACACGCCGGTGCTCTACCTCAGCGCCCGCGGCGAGGCCGACGACCGCGTGCGCGGCCTGCGCGTCGGGGGCGACGACTACCTCCCCAAGCCCTTCCACCTGCCGGAGTTCCTGCTGAGGGTCAAGGCGCTGCTCCGCCGCCGTGGCTGGGCCCGGGAAGCGCCGCGCGCCGGCTTCCGCTTCGCCGGCCACTTCGTCGACTACCGCTCCTGGACCGCCGAGCTGGCCGGCGGCGGGCACGAGCCGCTGGGCGAGCGCGAGCTGGGCATCTTCCGGGTGCTGGCCGAGCGCGCCGGTGAGGTGGTGAGCCGCGACGACATCCTGGACGCCGTCTGGGGCGACGACGCCTTCCCGTCCAGCCGCACCGTGGACAACTTCGTACTGCGCCTGCGCAAGCTGTTCGAACCCGATCCCTCCGCGCCGCGCTACTTCCATACCGTCTGGGGCGTGGGGTACCGCTTCACGCCCGACGGCGAGGCCGAGGAGGCCGCCTACGATGCCTGACGCGACCACCGACGAGCCCCTCTTCCTGCGCGCCGCCCGCGGCGAGGACACGCCGCGCGCTCCGATCTGGATCATGCGTCAGGCGGGCCGCTACCTGCCCGAGTACCGCGCCCTGAAGGAGCGTCACAGCTTCTGGGAGATGGTGCGCACGCCCGAGCTCGCCGTCGAGGTCACCCTGCAGCCCGTGAAGCGCTTCTCGCTGGACGCCGCCATCCTGTTCAGCGACATCATGACGCCGCTGCCCCCGATGGGCGTCGCCATCGAGTTCGACCCCGGGCCGGTGTTCGCCGAGCCGCTGCGCACGCGCGCGCAGGTCGACGCGCTGGACGTGCCCGATGGGGGAGAGCTGGCCCCGTTCGTGGCCGACGCACTGCGGCTGCTGCGCGCGGCTTCGCCGGTGCCCGTGATCGGCTTCGGCGGAGCGCCCCTGACGCTGGCCGCCTACGCCGTACAGGGCGGCGGCAGCAAGGACTTCGCGGCCTTCCGCGGCTTCCTCCGCGCCGAGCGCGCCGCCGCCCACGCCCTGCTGGAGAAGCTGGCCGAGGTGACGCTGCGCTACCTGCGCATGCAGGTGGACGCCGGCGCGCAGGCGCTGCAACTCTTCGATTCCTGGGCGGGCTTGCTCGACGAGCGCAGCTACCGCGAGTTCGGCCAACCCTACGCGCAGCGCGTGCTGGAGGGGCTCTCCGATACGGGTGTGCCGCGCATCTACCTGGCGGTCGACGCCGGCCACCTCTACCCGGCCATCGACGAGCTGCCCGCGGACGTCATCAGCGTCGACTGGCGCCGTCCGCTCTCCGCCGTGCGCCGCGTGCTGCCGGGCAAGGCGCTGCAGGGCAACCTCGACCCCGCCGCCCTGCTGGGGCCGCAAGAGGAGCTGGCGCAGGAGGCCGAGCGGGTGCTGCACGAGGGGCTCGGCGGTCCGCACGTCTTCAACCTCGGCCACGGCATCCTGCGGCAGACCGACCCCGATGCCGTGGCGCGGCTGATCGACGTGGTACACGGTTTCGACCGGCGCGCCGCGGCCTGGGGCGACACGCTGCCCCGGCGTCCGTCCACGGCCGGCGGAGGCCGCGCATGAGCCGGCGCGAGCGCGTCGTCGAGGTCATGCGCGCCGGGCAGGCCGCGCTGATCGACGGCTTCGAGGCGATCGACGGCGAGGGCCGCTTCCTGGAGCACGCCTGGGAGCGCCCCGGCGGAGGCGGCGGCAGCGCGCGGGTGCTCGAGGGGGGCCGCGTGTTCGAGCGCGCCGGGGTCAACCTCTCGGTCGTGCACGGCGAATCCGTCCCGGACAGCCTGGCCCGCCAGCACCCCTCCGCTGCCGGTAAGCCCTTCTTCGCCACCGGGGTGTCGATGGTCCTGCACCCGGCGAACCCCTACGTGCCGGCCTTCCACGCCAACTTCCGCTACTTCGAGACCGGCCCAGCGGAGCACACAGGGAACGGCACAGGGAGCGACGCAGGGAACGAAGCTGCGGACGACCCCGACGCGATCTGGTGGTTCGGCGGCGGCGCCGACATGACGCCCAGCTACCCCTTCGCCGAGGACGCCGTGCACTTCCATCGCAGCCTCCAGGCGCTCTGCGAGCGGCACGCCGAGGTGGCCGACTACCCGCGCTGGAAGGCGACCTGCGACGACTACTTCACCATCCGGCATCGCGGCGAGATGCGCGGCGTGGGCGGCATCTTCTTCGACGAGATCAGCGCTCCGGAGGCCGGCGACTTCGCCGGCGAGCTGGCGTTCGTCGAGGACGGCCTCGGGTCGCTACTGGACAGCTACCTGCCGGTGGTGGGGCGCCGGGCGGAGCTGCCGTTCGGCGAGCGCGAGCGCGACTGGCAGCTCTACCGCCGGGGTCGCTACGTCGAGTTCAACCTGGTCTACGATCGGGGGACCCTGTTCGGGCTGCAGACGAAGGGCAACATCGAGGCCATCCTCATGTCGATGCCGCCGCTGGCGCGTTGGACCTTCGACCTGCACCCCGAACCCGCGACCCCCGAGGAGCAGGCGCTGGCCTTCTTCCAACCGCGCGACTGGGCGGGCGCGGAGGCGCAGGCGCTCGAGGACGGCACGCCGTGACCGGCGAACGACGCGTCGCGGTGCGCCCCAGCCGGCAGCGGCTCGGCAGCTGCCGCGCCAGACCCCTGAGAGGACGGTGACCGCATGGGCAACGGACCCACGGGAATCGTGATGATGAACCTGGGAGGGCCGAAGGACCTGAGCGAGGTCCAGCCCTTCCTGCTCGAGCTCTTCGCCGACCGCGAGATCATCCAGCTGCCGGCGCAGGACTGGCTCGGCCCCTTCATCGCCCGCCGCCGCACGAAGAGCGTGCAGCGCAACTACACCGACATCGGCGGCGGCTCGCCCATCCTGAAGTGGACCGAGGAGCAGGGGAGAGGGATGGTCGAGCGGCTCGATCGGCTGTCGCCCGACACCGCGCCGCACAAGTTCTACGTGGCGTTCCGCTACGTCAACCCCAAGAGCGAGGACGCACTGAAGGCCATGAAGGCCGACGGCGTGACGCGGGCGGTGGCGTTCACGCAGTACCCGCAGTTCTCTTGCTCGACCACCGGCTCGTCGCTCAACGAGCTGTGGCGCGCCGCCACGCGCCTCGACCTGGCGGACGCCTTCGACTGGAGCGTGTTGGACCGCTGGCCCACCCATCCCCGGTTCGTCGAGGCGATGGCGAAGACGGTCGAGGACGGCCTGGCGCAGTTCAGCGAGGACGACCGCGAGGACGCCCTGATCGTGTTCAGCGCGCACTCCCTGCCGATGAGCGTGATCAACCGCGGCGACGCCTACCCCGGCGAGATCGGCGCCACCGTCCACGAGGTCATGGAGCGCCTGGACTACGGCTACGAGTACATGATCAGCTACCAGAGCTCGGTCGGGCCGGTGCCCTGGCTGGGGCCTTCGACCGAGCAGGTGGTCAAGGACCTCGGCGCCAAGGGCCGCAAGAACGTGCTGGTGGTGGGCATCGCCTTCACCAGCGACCACATCGAGACGCTCCACGAGCTCGACATCGAGTACGGCGAGCTGGCCCACGAGGTCGGTGTCACCAACTTCAAGCGCGCGCCTGCCCTGAACGGGCTACCGCTCTTCCAGGACGCGCTCGCCGAGGTCGTGGCCGAGCACCTCGCCTCCGGCGAGGCGTGCACCCGCCAGTACGGCCTTCGTTGCCCGGGCTGCACCAACGAGCAGTGCCGCGCCATCCTGAACCCGATCGCAAGCTACCGCCGCACGCCGCTCGGCGCGAACGGCAAGGGGCGGACCTGAGTCGGTCACGAGGCGAACCGGACGAGAGCCGGGCGCGAACCATACGCGAAGCAGGCGCGGTCCTGACGCGGCCCTGTTCCGATCCGTGCCCCTGACGCGCCCCTGACGTGCCCCTGACGTGCCCCCACGACCCGCCCTCCGGGCACCAGCCGAGACCCCGTTGACGACGACCTAGCGCGCCGCGCCGCGCTCCCGCCGGCCCCCTAGCCTTCTCCCAGGAGAGGAGGTGGGCCGTGGGGCGCGGCGGCATCGAACGGACCGGCAAGCACGGGGGTGCGGCGGCCCGCGGCAGGACGGCCCGGGGTGGGGCGGCCCGCGGCAGGACGGGCCGCCGTGCAGCGGCGCCAGGCGCGACCGCGCAGCCTGCGGCGCCGCGTGCCGTGCAGCGTGCGGTGCAGCGGGGCGTGCAGCGTGCGGTGCAGCGGGGCGCGACGCCGCCGGGCACGCCGGCGCGGGGCGCGCGCGTCGCCAATCTCGTCGGCGCCTGCTTCGCGGTTGCGCTCCTGGCCGCCGGCCCCGGCGTCAGCGCGCTCGGCGTGGCCCGCAGCATGCGGTGGCGGGCACGTCCCTACCTCGTCGCGCCGGGGTCGGCCGCTCTCCCCAGTGCGTTGCTCCAGCGCGGCCCGCAAGACTGCGGGCCGGCGGCGCTCGCCACCGTGCTCGCCTGGCGCGGTCGCCCGGTGGGGGAGGGGCCGATCCTCCGCGTCGCTCACCTGCGCGCCGACGGGGTCAGCCTCGCCGAGTTGGTGCGGCTGGCGGCCGCGTTCGAGCTGCCGGGCGCCTGGTACGCCGTTCCCCGTCGGAGACTCGACACGCTCCCGACGCCCTTCATCGCGCATGTGCGGGCGGGTCGTCACCTCTTCGGCCTTCCTGCCGGAGACGGCGGGCCCGAGCACTTCGTCGCGGTGCGCCGGGTGCTACGTGGGTTCGTCCTCCTGGCCGATCCGGCGCGCGGGCTGGTGCTCGAGCGCGAGGCGCGCTTCGCACGCTCCTGGACCGGCCGCGTCCTGCTCTTCGACGCGGTGGTGGCAGCGGTGGTGGCAGTCGCGGGGTCCCGCGCACCGCTCGCTTCGCACAGCGCTTGGCAGAACACCGCCCAGAACGCCGCCCAGAAGGCGGCCCAGAAGGCCCGGCAGAACACCGTGGCGGCCCCGGAGGGAGCGCCGTGAGGGCCACCGGTCGCATCGGTCGCGTGCTCGGCCGCGTCCCGGGCCGCGCGCTGGGGCACGTGCTGGGACACGTGCTGGCCCGCCGCCCCTGGGCCGGCGCACTCGCCAGCGGCGCTCTGCTCGTCGTCGCCGCCCGCCCCTGGGGCACGGCATGGCTGGCGACGGCATGGCTGGCGACCGTGGCCCTCGTTCCGCTGCTCGCCGCGCTGCGCTCGGAACGGAGCGCCACGCGGGCGGCGCTCCTGGTCGCCGTCACGGTATCGGGCGCCGCCTACGTGGTCTACGAGGCGCTCGGCCCGTTCACGCCGGCGCTGGTGCCGCTCCTGGCGGCGGCCGCCACCCTCCCCTTCGCCGCGGCCGGCGCGCTCGCGCCGCGCCTGCGCAGGGCGCTGGGCACCCGCGCCCTGCTGGCCACGTTCCCGCTCTTGTGGCTGGCGGCCGAGGCGCTGCCGGGCCGGAGCTGGCTGCTGGGCCCGTTCGCCACGCCGCTGTTCGCGGTGGGCTACAGCCAGGCCGGCCTGCCCGCCATGCACTTGGCCCGCTTCGGGGGCGTCGAGGCCGTAGGGCTGGCGGTGCTGGCCTGCAACGCGCTGCTGGTCCTGGCGCTCGTCGAGCGCGCCGGCTGGGCCTGGGGAGTGCTGGCGGCGCTGGGCGCCGCGGTGGCAGTGGCGGCGCTCACGGCGCCCGCCCCGCTCGACGACGTGCACGTGCTCGGCACGGGAACGCTGGGCACGGGGCGTGTGGGCACGGGGCCAATCGGCACGGGACCAATCGGCACGGGGCCGGTCGATGCCGCGGTGGGCCCAAGAGTGCGCGACGCGGCGACGCCCGACGCGGCGACCCCCGACGCAACGACGCCCGTCGTGGCCGCCGTCCGCGTGGTGCAGGCGGCCCTGCCCGACGCAGCCTATGCCGCGGCCGCGGCGCTTCCCGCCGCCCGCGCGGCCCTGCTGCGCTCCATCGTGGCCGGCGCGCTCGCCGCGCCGCTGCCCGCCGGTGCCGGCCTGACGGTCGCGCCCGAGGGCGCGCTCCCCGGTCCGCTGCCGGAGCGTGGGAGCAGCGGGCTCGAGCCTCTGCTCGCAGGGTTGGGGCCGGCCCTGCTGGGCGGCGCAGCGTACGTCGAGGGGGGCATCGCCAACGCCGCCTTCGCCTGGCGGGACGGCACGCTGACACGCGTCTACGCCAAGCAACATCTCGCTCCCATCACTGAGGCCTCCCTCGTACCAGGCCGGAAACCCGGCCTGGTGGCGATCGGCGGCGTGCGCGTGGCTCCGCTGATCTGCTTCGAGGCGGCCTTCCCCGAGCTGGCGCGGCGCGCGGCCCGCGACGGCGCCCAGCTTCTGGCCGTCCTCACCAACGACGCCTTCGGGCGCTACCTCGGCACCCCCTGGCAGCACCTCCGCATGGCCCGCTTCCGCGCGGTGGAGACCGGCCGGCCGCTGGCGTTCGCCTCGAACGCCGGTCCCAGCGCCGTCGTGGACGGTGCCGGGCGCGTCCTCACGCGAACCGCGATCGGTCGGCCCGCCGTGGCCGTGGCCATGGCGAGGCTCGATACCCGGCCGACCCCCTACCTCCGGTGGGGGGGCTGGCCGGGCACGCTCGCGCTGGTGGGCAGCGGCCTGCTGGCGCTCGTGGCGGGGGCGAAGGGAGGTCCGCCCAGGCCCTGACGTCGCTATGGCTCACGCCTCACGCCCCTTGGGAGGAAGCATGTACCGACTCCGGCTCCGTCAAGACCCTGTCGGCAGCGCGCCCGATCAGCTCGCCCCGGCCCGCGCCGCCACCCGAACCGGCACGCGCCATGGCACGCGCCCTTCCGGCGCGACCCGCGCCCTGGTCATCGCCCTGGTCCGCGCCGCGTTCCTCGTCACGGCCCTGCTCGCCTCCGCGAGCCTCGCCGCCACCACCGTTCCGGCCTCGGAGGGTGGGCACCGTTCCCACCCCGCGCGCGCCGGCGCCGAAGCGCTCCACCTCGCCGCGCTCGACATCACCTTGTACCGCGTCGCGCCCGACGACCTCGCCCGCATCCACGGCGGGTTCTGTACCACCTGCTCGGACGGCGGTGGCGGGGGCGGCGGCGGAGGCGGCACCGGCTCCAGCGGCTCGCCCACCGCGACCGGAACTCCCTACTGGGAGACCTACCGCGTGTCGCTCAGCTCGAGCTCCACGACGCCCTCGTCGCTGGTCAACAAGATCAACAATTACTCCGACTACCTCATCAACGGCACCTTCCAGTACACGCGCAAGATCGTGCGGGACGTGCAGTTCTCCGGTGGATACGCCAGCTTTGTGAAGGCGTCCATCGGCGGCGAAGTGAGCGAGTCCATCCAGACCTCGGTCACCTACCCGATCGCGGCGCACACCTACGGCAAGCTCTACGTGAAGTACCGGACCGAACGACGAACCTACTACGGGCACGAGTACCAGGACTTCACCGACGGCACCCGAACCGTGGTGGGCAGTGAGTCGGGCCCCTACCTCAGCACCTCGACCGTCCTCGGCTACGTGACGGGCGCGCTGTAGCGGCGCGCGGCGGCCGCTGGGGACGCGTCGCGTCCCCGGCGGCACGCCGAACCGAAAGGAGAGATCCATGTCCAGCCCGCACGCAGAAGCGGGCCCCGGTCCCGCGGGTCTCCTCGAAGCGATCGGCTGCATGATCAAGACGGCCACCACCAGCGCCGTCTCCAGCACCGTCGCCAGCACCGTCGCCAGCACCGTCGCCACTGCCATCCTGGCCCTCGCCGTCGCCGCGGGCCCGTCGACGGCCCGGGCCGAGGCCGGCCTCACGCTCGCCCCGGGCATCGCTTTCGCCTGGACCGCTCCCACCGCCGAAGGGCTGCTGACGTTCCGGTTCGAGCGCGGGCCCTCGCCCCGGGAGCCGATCACGGGTGTCGGTGTCACCGCACGCCATCTCACGATCACCGGCTACCGGCTGGGGCCCGATGACGACCGGCTCAGCCTGCGCGTCCGCGCCGACGCGACCGGCGTGATCGAGGTGCCGTCATTGGTGATCCGCACCCGCTACGCGCCCCCGCAGCGGCTCCGAACCGGTGCCGCCGAGGTGATCGCGCTGACGCGGGCGGACGGCCCGCTGCGGCTCATGAGTTGGACGAGCGACGACGAGCTGGGTCTGTACGCGGTCTTCGCGCTGGTCAACGACGCGGCGGTTCCCGTGACGGTGCGGAGCCTGCGCTACGCACCGGAACCGCTGGACCGTGGCCTGGCGCTGGTGGGGACGGGCCCTCCGGCCTCGTTCCCCGCCTGGAAGACGGCCGTGCTGCGACGCATGGCGCCCGCCTTCGCCGCCTACCTCGAGGGCCATGGGCGAACATCCGCCATGTCGGCCCGGCCGGTGCCACCGCCCTCGCTGGCCTTCCCGCTGCGCGGCGACCTCGCCGGAGCGTCGTGGAACGCGCCCGACGCGCTCGCGGTGCAGCTCGAGCCGGGCGCCGCCCTCTTCGTCGCCATCACCCCCGCCGCCTTCAAGAGCTACGTGCACGACCTGGCCATCCACGCGTCGCCGGTGGTGGGATTCACGCTCGGGGCCGACGCGGATTGTTGCGAGCTCCAGGGCGTCCCTGCCGCGATCCAGCACCCGCCGCGGCTCCCTCCGTCCGGCGCACGGTCGCGCAGGGCAGGGCCGCACAGGGCAGGGCGATGAGCGCGCTCACCCGGGGCGGCGGCGTCAGGCACGTCAACGCCCCGGCCGCCACCCTGGCCGCGATCCTGGCCGCCGTCCTTCCGTCGGTCGCGGTGGCGGCCGCCCCGGCGTGGCTCACCGACGTCAGGGACGCCGCCTACTCCCGCGCACGAGCGCCCCTGGAGGGCGAGATCCTCGACGCCGCCGTGCGAGAACGGCGGCGCGCCGCCGCGGGCGCGCTCCCATCGCTCCGCCTCAACGAACGCAGCCATCTGGGGCTCGACGGCGTCTACGGGCTCACGCTGGACGCCGGCGTCGCCATCCCCCTCCTGGCCCCCACGGTCCCGGCCGATGCCCTCGTCACGACGCTGCGCCTCGCCATCACCCGGCGCCAGCTCGCCGCCCAGCGTCGGGCCGAGGTCCATGACGCTCTCGCTCAGGCCGCCGCGCTGCTGGCCGCGCGGGCGCGCAGGCGGGCTCTGGACGGCCTCGCGAGCGCACTCGCTGGCCGCGGCCCGCCCGCGGGTGCCGGCAGCCGCATGCCCGGCCGAGCCGAGACGCCGGCTCGGTTCGGCGCGGACACCTCCCCGAGCCTGACGAGCGACCGCATGCGCGCCGTCGTCGACGCCCGCCTCCTGCTGGCCGGGCGCGAAGCTCAGGGGAGGGAAGCGCGGCGTACGCGCGCGGAGCTCGTGAGGTCGTTGTCGCTCACGCTGCCCGCCGTCGATCGGCTGGCCGCTCCACCGCGGGCTGCCCACGGTCCCCTGCTCGGCGTGCTCGGCTTCACCGCGGCCGAGCTCCAGCCACGCCGTTGCCAGGTCGCCAGCGACGCGGTCGTGCTGGCCCACCTGTCCGCAGCCGAGCAGCGCGCCAGTAGCCGTCTCCGGGAGGCACGTGCGGCGCCGCGGGTCGACCTCGAGCTCGGTGGCGCGGTCGATCTCGGCGGCACCGAGCCCGTCGCCCGCTACACCTTGCGCGTGGCCGCTTCGGTCCGGCTTCCGCCGTGGAGCCCCGCTTCGGGCGCCGCCTCGCTGTCTGCCGGCGCGTCGGGCCTGGAGCAGGAGACGACGCTGACCTGGCCGAACCGCACGCCCGGACCGCCGCCGCCACCGGGCCCCTCGACGGATCCTGTCGTCGAGGCGGAGCGCGCCGTGCGCGCCCAGCTCGCTCGCCTGCAGGGCCAGGAGGCTGACCTGGCGCGCCGCCGCGCCGTGCTTCGTGCGGCGCTGGCGACCGTTCGCGGCGATCCGCCCGACGGTGCCTACCTGCGCGCCACCCTCGCGCTACAGCTCGCCGACACCGAGCAGGCCCTCGACCTCACCGCGCTCGACGCAGCCCTGTTGTGCAGCGCGCTGCCCCCGTGATCGACCAGGAACCGGACCGAGACGCCGGCCCACCGCGTCCCTCCCCGGCGACGGGCGGCGTCGCCGCCGCGCGCCTCCCGGTCCGGTATCGTGCTGGACGTGGACGACCCCCGTCAGGACCCCGGGCGACGCACCGTGGACCCTGCCCACGTGGACCCAGCCCAGTGGACCCTGCCCCCGAGCGGTCCGGGGGCACGGCGCGCCCGCGAGTTTCACGTCCGCGCCGCGTGGGCGTGGTCGGCGCCGGCATCACCGGGCTGACGGCCGCCTACCGCCTGGAACGCAATCACCCGGATTGGGAGGTGGTCGTGTTCGAGGCCGAACCGCACGTAGGCGGCAAGGCGCGCACCTCCGTGAAGGACGGCTACACCGTCGATTGGGGGCCCAACGGGTTCCTCGCGTCCGCGCCGGAGACGCTGGACCTCGTGCGCGACCTCGGCCTGGACGAAGCGCTCCAGCCCGCCGCCGACAGCGCGCGCCGGCGCTTCCTCTACCGCGACGGCAGCCTGCGACCCCTGCCCACGAGCCCGCCGGGCTTCCTCGCCAGCGAGGTCGTGCCCCTCCACGGGCGCGTGCGGGCCGCGCTGGAGGTCGTGCTGGCGTCCCGCGGCGCCGGCGAGGAGACCGTCCACGCTTTCCTGGCGCGGCACTTCGGGCGCAGCTTCGCCGATGCGCTGGCCGACGCCTTCGTCTCGGGCGTCACCGCCGGCGACGCGCGCGAGCTGAGCGTCGACGCGCTGTTCCCGCGCCTTCGAGCCCTGGAGCGCGGGCACCGGAGCCTCGTGCGGGCGATGATCGCGCAGCAGCAAGCGGCGAGACGCGCGCGCACAGCGGCCGATCCGGCGCGGGAAGCGACCATCCCGAGCGGCCGCCTGACGTCGTTCCGGGGCGGCGGCATGCAGCGCCTGGTCGACGCGCTTCGCGCCGCGCTGAAGGGCGAGGTCCGTCTCGGCACGCGCGTCGAGGGGCTCGAGCCTCTCGGCAGCGAGCACGTTGGCGGGCCCGGCGACGGGGACCGTGACGGGAACCGCTACCGCCTCCGGGTCGCCGCTGTCGCGCCGGCCCAGGTATCGCGGACCGGCGCGGCAGGGCGCGCCGGAGGCAGCTTCGATGCCTTCGACGACGTCGTCCTCACCACTCCGGCAGCGGCCACCGCGGCGCTGCTGCGGCCGCACCTCCCGGCCGCCGCCGAGGCGCTGGCCGCCATCCCCTACGCCGGCGTGCGCGTCTTCGGCCTCGGCTTCGACCGCATCGACGTTCCGCGCGCGCTCGACGGCTTCGGCTTCCTGGTGCCGCGCGGGCAGGGCGTGCGCAGCCTCGGGGTGCTGTGGACCTCGAGCCTCTACCCCGAGCGCGCGCCGGCGGGAAAGGTGCTCCTCAGGGTGCTGGCGGGCGGACGGCTCGACCCCTCGATGCTCGAGCTCGACGACGATGCGGCGCTCGCCAGCGTGCGACGCGACCTCCGCGTCAGCATGGGCATCACCGTGGCGCCGTCGTTCGTGGAGACGGTGCGCTGGCCGCAGGCCATCCCCCAGTACACGCTGGGCCACGCCGAACGCCTCAGCGCCGTCGAGGTGGCGCTCGAAGCGCTGCCCGGCGTCCACCTGGCGGGCAACGCCTACCGCGGGGTAGGCGTCAACGACTGCGTGCGGGATGCGGTGCGGGTGGAAGAGCTGCTGTCCGGCGGACGCTCCGCCTGAGACACAACGGCGCGCCGCCGGGGACAGCATCCTGCAGAGCTCTCGACGAACGTCGGCGCGGACCTCCGGGTCCGCGCCGACGCGTCAAGGGATCTGTGATCAGCTCGCGCTCAGTACACGGTGCTCCCGTTGTACGTGAGGCTGAAGCTGTTGCAACCCGTGTAGTTGATGGCCATCGTGTTGCCCGAGGTGTCCTTGTAGTTCACCGTGCCGCTGTCGAAGCCGCCGCACGAGTTCGAGTAGTGGACGCCGCCGGACTGACGGGTCAGCTCGTAGGTGCCGTCGCTGTCCTGGAAGGTCACCTTGCCGTCGAACATGAAGGTGCCGGCGTCGAACGGATTGGTGGTCCCGGCATCGGCCATGTACGTCGGGGTGCCCTGCACCTCGAAGGACGCGTTGCCGCTCGAGTCGGAGACGTCGATGCGGAAGTCGTAGCTCAGCGCATAGTCGCCCGGGGCGTTCCTGGTGAGATCCCAGGTCAGGTTCTCCGTGAAGCTACTGGTACCGCTACTGTCGGTGAGCGTCATCTTGAGGTCCTTGATGGTCGCCGTGGTTCCGCTGTAGGGGTCGGCGTCGTTCTTGTCCTGCTCCGTCATGGAACCGGTGATCGAGTACGTGGTCCCGCCACTGGAGTTGCTGCAGTTGTAGGTAACGGTGGCGTTCGCGTACCAACCATCGCCGTCGGCGTCAACGGGACTGGCGGGGCTGCTCGTCGTGCAACTCGCTTGCGGCTGGAGCCCCGCGACACCCAGCGTCTGGAGGCCGATGCTCATCGGCGAGAACCCGGTCGGCGAGATCATGCTCGCCACGAGCTGATCGCCGATCAGCCCGGTGCTCGCCACCTGCGTCGCCGCCGCCTGGGTGAGCGGCTTCACGGGCGGGGTCGCGGAACCACAGCTCGCCAGAAGGATCGTCAAGACCACGCTCGACGCGGCGAGGATGCCAACAGAAATGCGTCTCATATACTCTCTCCTTTCGGCCTGCCCACCCTAGTCGCTCGGCCCGTTCGCCTGCTGTGCATTTCTCACGGAAGACTCATGGCATCTCCGCTTAGGGCCCAGATCGATTTGCTGGGTCACGACGTGCTACAATTCGAATTTGCCGCGCCAGCCAACGGCTACCGGGTGCTCACAGCATCCCGGAACCAGGTGACGCGGCATGCGAGCCCACGCTGGGGAGGGCTGTGAATCGAACCGAGGGCCGGCCGCGAGGTCGGGCCCGGTCGTTGCATGTCGGATGGGTAAGACGGGAGGCGCCAACGCCTCGACACCCGCTCTTCGCATCCGACGCGCCGCAGCCACCAGCCTCGAAAGGAGGTGCCTATGTCCGATACGACCTACGACCTGAACGTCATCCTGGAACCGAATCTGAGCGAGCAACAGCTCCAGACCGAGAAGGATGCCGTCACGGCCCAGGTGGAACGCGCCGAAGGAGAGATCGTGGGGTTGGACGAGTGGGGCAACCGTCGCCTCGCCTATCCGATCCGCAAGCTCAACGAGGGCTACTACCTGATCTACCGCCTACGCCTTTCCAGCGAAAAGCCGAAGGCGATCGAAACCGCCTTGCGTCAGCGTGATAACGTGATGCGCGTACTGGTGGTCAAGGACCGTCCCGAGTGGAAGACCCGCAAGGAGTCGCGGGAGAAGGTGGAGGCCGAGGCCGGCGCCTAGCCGGCAGCGCGCCCCGTCTTCCTTGAGTCGAGGAGAGCTCCATGGCACGAGGCCTGAACAACGTGTACCTGGCCGGCACCCTGGTGCAGGCGCCCGAGTTGCGCTATACACCCGGCGGCCTGGCCATCCTGGAGCTCAACCTGGCGGGCAACGACCACGTCCTCGGGGACGACGAGAAGATGCGTGAGTTGGCCTGGTACCACCGCGTCACCGTCTTCGGTGCGCAGGGCGAGTCCCTGGTGAACCAGCTCGAGGCCGGTACGCCCGTGTTCGTGGAGGGCCGGCTCAACTACCGCAGCTGGGAGTCGCAGGAGGGGCAGCGTCGCGCCGCACTCGACGTGGTGGCGCAGCGCGTCGAGGTCCTCACCGTCGGCGCGCGGGGTGCCGAGTCCACCGTGACCGACGCGAAGGGTCAGCATCGCCTGCGCGACGCGCTCAACGAGGTGCTTGTCATCGGCAACCTCACGCGCGACGCGGAGCTGCGCTACACCCCCAGCGGCAGCGCCGTGACCCGCTTCAGCGTCGCCGTGAACGATCGCTTCCGCGACCGTAGCGGCAACGACCAGGAGCGCACGCACTACGTCGACATCAACGTGTGGCGCGAGCTGGCGGAGGCCACCGCGGAGCTCTCCAAGGGCGACCCGGTGTTCGTGATCGGCCGCCTCGTCAACGACTCATGGACGGACAAGGAAGGAAATCGGCGGTTCACGACGCGCGTGGAAGGCTCGCGCGTCGAGTTCCTGACCCGCGGTCCCGGTAGTGGTGGAGCCGGGACCCGCCCCGAGAAGGTGTCTCAGGGTGCCCAGGCGAGTCAGCTTGACATCGATGAAGAGTTCCCACCGGAAGAGGATCTGCCTTTCTAGATGCCACGAGAACGAGATGCAAAAGACAAGCGCCGCCGCGGTGGCGGACGCCGCGGTCGTAGGCCGAAGGTTTGTGCGTTCTGCACGGGTGAACAAGAGATCATGGACTACCACGACGGGAGGATGTTGCGGCGCTTCATCTCCGACACCGCCAAGATCCTGCCCCGTCGTCGCACAGGCACGTGCGCCAAGCATCAGCGCCGGCTCGCGACCACCATCAAGCGCGCCCGGTCGCTAGCCATCATCCCGATCACGGAGAAGTTGGTGCGGAAGTGAACGTCATCCTGCTCGAACCCGTCGATGGCCTCGGTGAAGCCGGCGAGGTCGTGCGGGTGCGTCCAGGGTACGCCCGCAACTTCCTGGTACCGCAGGGGCTAGCGCTGCCGGCCACCGACACCAACCGCGCAGAACTCCAGGCGCGGCTGGCGCAACGCGCCCGCGTCCTCTCCGAACGCAAGGGCGACGCGGAGCGCTTGCAGCAGATGCTCGGCGAGGCCACCCTCGAGATCAGCGTGAAGGCCGGCGAGGAGCGCATCTACGGCTCGGTCGGCAACAAGGACATCGCGCAGGCGCTCAAGGCCGCGTACGACGTCGAGGTCGATCGCCGCAAGATCCTCTTGCAGGATCCGATCAAGACGCTGGGCGAGTACGTCGTGCCCTACCGCCCCCACCCGGACGTCACCATCGACCTCAAGGTCCTGGTAAGGGCCGAGGAGGCCTAGGGCGCGATCCCCGCGGCCGTCTTCGGCCGCGGTCCGGGGTTCCCCCCAACGATCGCAACGCGGCCGGCAGGCTCCTAAAGAGCCTGCCGGCCGCGTTCTCGTGGTCGTCGGAGAGGCGCCTAAGGCTCCGGCCGGTAGCGCTCCACGCGGATCAGATTGGTGGTGCCCCGCATGCCGAAGGGCACCCCCGCGGTGATGACGAAGCGACCGCCGGGCTCCGCCAGCCCCACCGTCTTGATGGTCCTGGTCGCCACCGCCACCATCTCGTCGGTGCTGTGGATGTCGTCGCTCATATACGGCACCACGCCCCAGGCCACCGCCAACTGGCGGTAGGCGCGCGCGTTCGGCGTCACCGCCAGGATGGGCACGTTGGGACGGTTGCGCGATACCCGTTGGGCGGTCGTGCCGCTGGACGTGAACGTCACGATGAGCTGAGCGTTCAGGGTGTAGGCCATCTCGCACGCGCCCAGCGACACCGCGTCGGCGGTGGTGTTCTCCGGGGTCGGGTAATGTTCGCGCATGGCGCGCTGGTAGCCCTCGTCGGCCTCGACCGAGCGCGCGATGCGATCCATCATGGCCACGGCGTCGACCGGGTACTCGCCGACCGCGGTCTCGGCCGACAGCATGATGGCGTCGGTGCCGTCGTAGATGGCATTGGCCACGTCCGAGGCCTCGGCGCGCGTGGGCGTCGGGCTGTGCACCATCGACTCCAGCATCTGCGTGGCCGTGATGACCGGCTTTCCGGCATCGAGCGAGGCGCGGATCAAACGCTTCTGGATGAGCGGCACCTTCTCCGGCGGCATCTCCACCCCGAGATCGCCGCGCGCCACCATGATGCCGTCGACCTCGTGCAGGATCTCGTCGAAGCGCTCGACCGCGCTGGGCTTCTCGATCTTCGCCATCAGCTTCGCCTGCGAGCCGGCGCGCGACAGGTAGTGCCGCGCCAACAGCAGGTCGTCGCGGCTGCGCACGAAGCTCATGGCGACCCAGTCGACGTCGAGCTCGGCCCCGTAGAGCAGGTCCTCGACGTCCTTGTCGGTCAGCGCCGGGATGCTCAGGTCGGCGCCGGGGATGTTGATGCCCTTGTTGTTGGAGAGCACTCCGCCCAGCAGGACCCGGGTCTCGATCGTTCCGCCGTAAACGGCGGTGACCTCGAGCCGCAGCCGGCCGTCGTCGAGAAGCAGCGAATCCCCGCCCTTCACGTCCTGGTAGAGATTCCTGTAGGTCACGCCGACGCGCGAGCTATCGCCCGGCGCGTCATCGTTGCAGGTGAGCTTGAACGTGGCTCCGGGCTCCAGCACGATCTCGTCGTCGGCGAAGGTGGCGATACGGATCTTGGGCCCCTGAAGGTCCTGCAGGATCCCCACGGCCCGCCCCAGACGCTTCGCCTCCTCACGGATCAGCCCGACGTTGGTCCGGTGCGTCTCCTTGCTTCCGTGCGAGAAGTTGAGCCGGAAGACGTTGACGCCCGCCTCGAGCAGGCGAGTGATGGTGTCGGCATCGCTGCTCGCGGGCCCCAGCGTGGCAACGACCTTGGTGCGACGCTCGCCGATCATCGCTGGAAAGCCTTCTTCCCGAGATAGCGCGCCTGGCCGGCGAGCTCCGCCTCGATGCTGAGGAGCCGGTTGTACTTCGCCAGGCGATCGGAGCGGCTCGCCGAGCCCGTCTTGATCTGGCCGGCGTTGACGCCTACCGCCAGGTCGGCGATGAAGGCGTCCTCGGTCTCGCCGCTCCGGTGACTGATGATGTTGCGGTAGCCGTGGCCCTTGGCGAGCTCGATGGCATCCATGGCTTCGGTCAGCGTGCCGATCTGGTTGACCTTGACGAGGATGGCGTTGGCCACGTGCTCATCGATCCCGCGTTGCAGGAAGTCGACGTTGGTCACGAACAGGTCATCCCCGATCAGCTGTACGCGTGCGCCCAGGCGCTGCGTCAGCGACGCCCAACCGCCCCAGTCGTCCTCGGCCAGCCCGTCCTCCAAGGAGATGATGGGGTACTTGGAAAGCCACTCCTCCCAGTAGTCGATCATCCCATCGGCGTCGAGCTTCTTGCCTTCGGAGGCGAGGTGGTAGACGCCGTCTTCGTAGAACTCGCTGGAGGCAGGATCGAGCGCGATGTAGATCTGCTCGCCGGCACTGTAGCCGGCCTTCTCTATCGCCTCGAGCAGCACCTCCACCGCTTCCTGGTTGCTCTTGAGGTCGGGCGCGAAGCCGCCCTCGTCGCCCACGTTGGTGTTGTAGCCACGCGCGGCCAGCACCTTCTTGAGGTGGTGGAAGGTCTCCACGCCGGCGCGCAGACCCTCGGCGAAGCTCCGGAACCCCGCCGGGACCAGCATGAACTCCTGCATGTCGACGTTGTTGTCGGCGTGCTTTCCGCCGTTCAGCACGTTCATGAGGGGAACGGGCAAGGTGCGTGCGTTGTTTCCGCCCAGGTAGCGGTAGAGCGGGAGCTCTAGGACGGCCGCTGCCGCGCGCGCTGTCGCCAGCGATACGGCCAGCATCGCGTTGGCACCCAGCCGCTGCTTGTTGGGAGTGCCGTCGAGCTCGACCAGCGCAGCGTCGAGGCCGGCCTGATCGAGCGCGTCCATGCCGACCACGGCGGGTGCGATGTCGTCGTTGACGTGCGCAACGGCTTGCAGGACCCCCTTGCCAAGGTAACGGGAGCCGCCATCGCGGAGCTCGACCGCCTCGTGCACGCCGGTGGAGGCCCCGGAGGGTACGGCGGCGGCGCCCTGCACGCCGCTCGACAGCGTCACCACGGCGCCGACAGTGGGGTTGCCGCGCGAGTCCAGAAGCTCGAGTGCACGGACGTCTTCGATGATGGTCATGGTTGGTCCTTCCTCGTCGTGATGCGGAACATGCATGCGAACGACCGCCGCGACGTCGTCACCGGCCTGAACGGCCCGGTACCGGCCGCGTTCAGCGACGGCTTCAGCCGGTCCGCAGTGGTACCACCATCGCCAGGTAGCTGGGGTCGCCGAGGTCCGCGACGACGCTCGGTGCGGACGAAGGCCCGCCGCCCGAGAACGACAGGCGCACGTCGCCGGCCGCGGGCCCGAGGGCATCGACCAGGTACTTGGCGTTGTAAGCGAGAGCGATCTCGGGGTCCGTGCCCTCCTGCAGCACGTCGATGGATTCCTGGGAACGCCCGTACGTTCCCTCGGCAGTGATCTGTACCACCCCGTCGCGCACGAAAAGGTCCACGCGGTTGTTGGCCGTCTTGTCGGCCATCAACGCCACGCGCGACACGGCTTCGGCGAGCTTGGCAGCGCTCAGGGTGATCGACACCGGGAAGGTCTTCGGGATGATCCGCTCGTAGTCGGGGAACGTGCCGTCCATGAGCTTCAGATTCAGGCTGAAGCTGCCGCTCTGAACGCTGAGTTGCCCCTCCGAGAGGGCGAGGCCTGCCTCCCCCTCGTCCAGGATCCGCGTGAGCTCATCGACGCTGCGACCCGGAACCACCACGTCTCCCTCGAGGCCGGTGCCGGCCTCGAGGTGGTAGTAGGCCAGGCGGAAGCCGTCGGTCGCGACCGCACGTGTCGTTGTCGGCCCCAACTCCAGCTTGACGCCGCGGAACACAGCCTGGTAATCGGCCACCGCAGCGGCATAGCGCACGCTTCCGAGGGCCTTGACGAACTGGGAGGCGTCGAGCGCTCCCTCGAGGCCGTCGGGGAAGCTGAGTTGCGGAGCGGACGAGGGCGCCATCAGCTGCAGCTTGGTGGCGAAGGTCCCCGACGACAGGTCGAGTTCCTTCTCGCCGAACTCCATCTCCACCAGATCGTCGGGAAGCGCACGGACCACCTGGCTGAAGACGTGCGCCGGGAGGGCGTAGCTGCCTTCGCCCTGCGCGTCGGCCGTGAAGCGCGCTCGGATGTCGATGTCCATGTTGCTGCCGCTGAGCTCGATGCCATCCTCACGGGTGTCGATGCGAAGCAGACTCAGACCGGGATTGCTGCTCCGGCTGGGGATGATCCGTTCGACGTGAGCAAGGGTGTCGGACAGGGTCTTCTTGGGAACGTGAACCTTCATGCGTCTCTCCCGTACGGCATTGTCTACGAGCATACCCGATAGGGGCGTTGGTCAACGCGTTTCGGGTGCTTTCTCGAGGGTCGGGGTGAGTTCGGAGCGAGGTCGCCAGAACGGATGGGGGTGAGGTTTTCTCCAGGAAGGGACGGAGCCTCTATAACCGTAGGGGCTGTGGAAACTGTGGAGAAGTGCAACGATTCGCGATGGCGACGCATTTCACGGTGTGGACCGGATTGTGGAGAAGACGAAGTGCGCTGTGGACAACACTTCTGGTCATCCACAGGTCTCCACAGGGCGCCGTCGGGGGCGGGTTGTGCACAGGGAAGTCCACAGCCTCTCCACACGTTATCCACAGAGTTGTCCACAGCGGGGTCGAAGGTACGGCGGAACTGCGGCGCAGGCGGGATCCGGCCGCAACGTACTGGAGTGAGCGGGGGGAACGGACGGCGGGCCGGCTCCGGGCCGGCCCGGAGGGACGGTCGTCGTGGGCGCCGGACGTGGGCGCTGCACCGGAAGCGGGAGCGAACGGCCGCGCGACGGGGGACGACGTGCCGCCCCGGGGACGTCACATCAGGCTGGACTTGAGGTCGCGCACGGTGCTGGCCAGCGCCTTGTCTGACTCGATCTGGTCGGTGACCTTGTGGACGGCGTAGATCACGGTGGAGTGGTCGCGGCCGGAGAAGAACTGGCCGATCTCGGGATACGAGTGGGGCGTCAGCTCGCGGATGAGAAACATAGCGATCTGGCGCGGCACCACCAGCTCCTGCCGGCGGCCCTTGCCCCGGACGTCGGCCGTGTTGACCTCGAAGCGCTCAGCGGTGACGCGCAGGATGTCGTCCATGGTGAGGTTCAACTCGCCCGGCGCGAAGACGTCCGAGAGCGCCTTGGCGACCGTTTGCTGGTCGAGGGTCGCCTGGTTCATCGAGGCGAACACGATGGCGCGCACCAGCGCTCCCTCGAGCTCGCGGATGTTCGAGGTCACATGGCGCGCGATGTAGTCGATGACCTCCGAGGGCACCTTCACGCCGCGGTACTCGGCGTTCATCTTCAGGATCGCCATGCGCGTCTCCAGTTCTGGTGCCTGGATGTCGGTGATGAGGCCCCACTCGAAGCGGCTGCGCAGCCGCTTCTCGAGCGTGGGAATGTCCTTCGGGGGACGATCGGAGGACAGGATGATCTGCTTGCCGGACTCGTAGAGCGCGTTGAAGGTGTGGAAGAACTCCTCCTGGGTACGCTCCTTGCCCGCGATGAACTGGATGTCGTCGATCAGAAGGAGGTCGATGCTGCGGTAGCGGTCACGGAAGGACACCATGCGATCCTCGCGGATCGCGTTGATCATCTCGTTGGTGAAGGCTTCCGTGGTGGCATATTCGACGACAAGGTTCGGATAGCGCTCCGCGACCGCGTGGCCGACGGCGTGCATCAGGTGCGTCTTGCCGAGGCCGGCATCCCCGTAGAGGAACAGGGGGTTGTAGGCGCGGCCCGGCGACTCGGCCACGGCCAGGGCGGCGGCGTGCGCCAGGTTGTTGTTCGGCCCCACTACGAAATTCGTGAAGACGTACTTGGGGTTGAGACGGGCCTTGGGGGCGCGCACTGCCGGAGCGGTCTCCTGGTGCGCACTGAACATGTCCTGCTGTTCGATGGTCTGGAAGGGCACGACCTGGAAGGCGACGCGCGGTGTGTCCGCACCGAGGTCGGCCAGCGCACGCTCGATGACCTCCGCGTAGTGCCCCTTGAGCCAGTCGCGAGCGAAGGAGTGGGGCACCCCCACCAGGAAGGCGCCGTTCTCGAAGCCGAGCGGTTTCACCTGGCGGAACCAGGTGTGGAACTCGACCTCCGGGATCTCCTCCCGGAGCGCCTCGAGGATGTCCTCCCAGATCGCTTCGTCGCGGCTCAACATTCCAGCGGTGTTCCTCTCGCCCGCCCAGCGGCAGGTCCTGTCAATTGCCTGGCGGGACGAGTGCGACCGAGGACGGTCCCGGTCGGACGGTCCCGGCCTACAGCGTCACGTTGCTGCGCCGAGGGCGATCCTGGCGCGGGCCGCACCCGGCGGGCGCCAGGCCGTGCCGATGCGGAGCTTCAGGGAGGCAGTCTATCAGAAGGCGACGGCCGGTCTGGGGGTTGGCCGCGGAGGCCTCGGAAGCCACCGCGGGGCCTGGTCGCGGGGCCTGTTACGGGGCCTGTTACGGGGCCTGTTGGGGGGCCTGTTGGGGGGCCGTTGCGGGGCTCGGGCGGGGCCTGGTCGCGGGACCGGATGCAAGGGGTTGAGACGGGGGGCGAGGCGGCGGCGCGCGGAGGCGGGACGCGTTGCGGAGGGGGCGGCGCGGGGCGTGGTTGCGGGGTAGGCTGCAGGGCAAAGGATGTGCGGCACGGGAGCGCGCGAGGCGGCCCCGTGCCGCACCGCCAACAGGGAAGGGTGGAAAGGGCATGCAGTTCGACGTGATTGTCGTCGGAGGCGGTCACGCCGGGATCGAGGCGAGCGTCGCTGCGGCGAGGCTGGGGGCGCGCACAGCGCTGGTGCTCCCGAATCCCGACAAGATCGGCGTGATGCCGTGCAACCCCGCCATCGGCGGGCCCGGGAAGTCGCAGCTCGTGTACGAGATCGTCGCGCTCGGGGGCGTGATGGGACAGCTCGCCGACGAGACGGCCATCCACGCTCGAACGCTGAACGCCAGCAAGGGGCCCGCGGTCCAATCGCTACGCGTGCAGAACGAGCGCGACGGGTACGCCGCCGCGGCCCGTGCCCTGGTGGAGTCGACGGCCGGGGTGGAGATCGTGCGGGCCGAGGTGGCGGCAGTGTCGGTGGAGGACGGCGCCGTTGCCGGGGTCGAGACCACGGATGGAAGGGTCCTGCGTGCGCCCAGCGTCGTGCTGTGTACCGGCACGTTCCTGGCGGGGGTCGTGTGGTACGGCAAGCAACAGCGTCCGGCCGGCAGGCAGGGGGAGGCGCCGGCGCGTCATCTGTCGGGCAGCCTGCGGGCTAGCGGGCACGATCTGATGCGCTTCAAGACCGGCACGCCGCCACGCATCCGTGCCGACTCGGTCGACTTCCGTGTGCTGCAGGAGGTGCCTCCCGACGACCCGCCGCGGAGCTTCACGGGCAGGGTCGGTCCGCACGTGCAGAGCTCACCTACATGGCTGACGCGCACCACGACGCAGACGCACGAGCTGATCCAGGCGAATCTGGAGGCGTCGGCGATGTACGGCGGGGAGATCGAAGGTCGGGGGCCCCGCTACTGCCCGTCGATCGAAGACAAGGTGGTGCGTTTCGCGGAGCGGGATCATCACCTGCTGTTCGTCGAGCCGGACGGCGTGGACACGAGCGAGGTCTACCTGCAGGGCTTCTCGAGCTCGATGCCGCCCGTGTTGCAGGACGACATGATCCGGACGCTGCCCGGTTTCGAGCGGGCGGTGATCCAGCGCTACGCCTATGCCGTCGAGTACGACGCGCTCGACCCAACGCAACTGGGGGTCACGATGATGTCGCGGCGTTTGCCGGGGCTCTTCGGCGCTGGGCAGATCAACGGCACGAGCGGGTACGAGGAGGCGGCGGCGCAGGGGCTGGTAGCGGGAGTGAATGCCGCGCGCTTCGCGGCCGGGATGGAGCCGGTCACGGTCCGGCGCGACCAGGGCTACATCGGTGTGCTGCTGGACGACCTGGTGCGGTGGGGGGTCGACGAGCCCTACCGGATGTTGACCTCGCGCAACGAGTACCGGTTGTTGCACCGGCAGGACAATGCTGCCGAGCGGCTGAGCGCGGTCGGCCATGGGTGGGGCCTGGTGGGCGACGCGCGACTCGCGGCGGTACGGGAGAGCAGCGCGCGGGTGGAGCGTGAGGTGGCGAGGCTCGGGGCGGTGCGCCACCAGGGCGACCTCGGGAGCAAGATGCTGTGTCGGCCGGGGATGGATCACGCTGCGGTGGTCGCGCGGATCGGGCCGCCCGAGGAGGTGCTGGATCGCGGGGAGGTCGAACGCGTGGAGACGCTGGTCCGCTACGCCTCCTACATCGAGCGCTCGCAGCGGCACCTGGAGGGACGGAGCGAGTACGAGGGGATGAACCTGGTCGGCGTCGACTTCGAGCGCGTTGCCAGCCTCTCGAGTGAGGGGCGCGAGGTGTTGCAGCGACAGGCGCCCCATACGCTGGGCGCTGCTCAGCGGCTGCGCGGCGTGCGGGACAGCGATGTCACCGCCCTGCTGGTGCATATGAAGACCCATGGTGTTTCACGTGAAACTGTCGCAGGCTGAGGCGATCGCTCGGTATCGCGGCCTGCTGGAGCGCTACCACCCGACGCTCGACCTTCTCTCCGACCGCGGGCTGGCGGATCTGGATCGCTTGCTCGCTGAGGCGGAGCGCTATGCCGGGGTGGTGGCGCGGGTCGCGCCGGCGGCGCGGACGGTGCTGGATGTGGGCTCGGGAGCGGGATTGCCCGGTGTCGTGCTGGCCGTGCGGCTGCCGGGGCATCGCGTGGTCCTGAGCGAACGGCGCCGGAAGAGAGCCAGTTTTCTGGCGCTGGCGGTCGGGCAGCTCGGCCTCGACAACGTCGACGTGGTGCCCGGAGACGTGACGGCCCTGGCGGGGTTGGATGCCGAGGTGGTGGTGGCCCAGGCGGTCGGGACGTTCGTGGAAGTGGTCCGGCTCACGAGGGGGGTGGCACGGGCTGGTGCGGTGTTTGTGAGCCGGAAGGGGCCGGAGTGGCGGCAGGAAGTGGACGCGCTCGAGGCCGAGGTAGGGGCGTCCGTTGCCGTGGTGGCCGAGGAGGCGTTGGGGCACCGTGGTACCCTCGTCGGACTGCGTCTCGCAGGAGGAGCGGCTTGCCCATCATCGGCGTGATCAATCAGAAGGGCGGCGTGGGCAAGACCACGACGGCGGTGAACCTGTCGGCCGCTCTGGCCGAGCGACGCAGGATCCTGCTGGTCGATCTCGATCCGCAGGCCAACGCCAGCAGCGGGGTGGGGATCCAGCGGCCGCTGCGCACCGTGTACGACGTGTTGAGCGGGCGTGCGTCGGCGCGGCAGGCGCTGGTGCGTACACTGCAACCCAATCTAGCGGTGTTGCCGGCGTCGGCTGATCTGGCGGGAGCCGCGGTGGAGCTCGATGCCAGCGCGGACAACATGCTGTTGCTGGCGCGGTCGCTGATCGGTGTCCGCCCGACTTTCGATTTCATCGTGCTGGACGCGCCGCCCTCGATGGGGGCGTTGACGTTGAACGCGCTCGCGGCGGCGGATCACCTGATCATCCCTCTGCAGTGCGAGTACTATGCCCTCGAGGGGATCGCCGGGATGATGGACACGGTGGAGCGGGTGCAAGGGTCGCTGAACCGGGATCTTAAGATCCTTGGGATCTTGTTGACGATGTTCGACAGCAGGACGAAGTTGTCGCAGCAGGTCGAGGAGAACGTGCGGCGGCATTTCCAGCGGGAGGTGTTCCGGACGGTCATCCCGCGCAGCGTGCGGTTGGCCGAGGCGCCTTCGTACGGAGAGTCGGTGCTCGAGTACGCACCGATGTCGTCCGGCGCGCTGGCGTACCAGAGCCTGGCGGAGGAGGTCATCGATCGTGTCAGCCAAGGCTAGAGGTCTGGGACGGGGACTGGATGCGCTGCTACCGAAGGCGCAGGGGGCAGTGCAGCAGATCGCGGTCGACCGGCTCGTGCCTTCGCCCCATCAGCCGCGCAAGCGCATGGACGAGGCGGCGATCGCGGAGCTGGCGGAGTCGATCGCGGAGAAGGGCGTGCTGCAACCTATCCTGGTGCGGCCCCGCGGTGACGGTTTCGAGATCGTGGCGGGGGAGCGGCGCTTTCGCGCGGCGCAACGGGCCGGCCTGGGAAGCGTGCCGGCGGTGGTCCGGGACCTGGACGACAGGGAGACGCTCGAGGTCGCGATCGTCGAGAACCTGCAGCGCGAGGACCTCAGCGCCATCGAGGAGGCCCGCGCGTTCAAGCAGCTCATGGACTTCGGGCTCAACCAGGAGCAGGTGGGGCGGGCGGTCGGGCGGTCGCGCAGCGCAGTGGCCAACAGCCTCCGGCTGCTGACGCTCCCCGACGAGGGCCTGGAGGCGCTGGAGCGGGGCGAGATCTCCGCCGGCCACGCTCGAGCCGTGCTGGCGCAACCGGGCGAGGACCGTTTGTGGGCGCTCGATCGGATCGTGGCCCGTGGCCTGTCGGTTCGGGAGGCCGAGGCCCTCAAGCGTCCCGCAGGCGGGAAAGGGCCTTCGCGGGGGAGCAGCGACGGCCGCTACGTCCGCCTCGAGGAGGATCTCAGCCGGCACGCCGGGACGCCGGTGCGGATCAAGGGGGGTAAGCGCGGACGGATCGAGCTGCTCTTCCATTCCGAGGACGAGCTGACGCGCCTGTTGGAATTGCTCGGCTACCAGGCGTAGCGCGCCGGTTCGCGGAGCGGGGATCGGGCGTCGGAGAGGGCGACGATCCCGTGTTCGCGGACGCGCGCGGTTTCACGTGAAACGCTGTTCCGGACCGAGTCCTTCTGGGCCGTTTCGGCGGCTCGGGGGCAGGGTTGCCGGTGGTACGATGCCGTTGGAACCTGCGGGGGCCGTCCCCTCGCGCGGCGACGGTACCCCTCGAGATCGGGGGGCCCCGACGCGTGGACGGGGAGTGCTCGACGGCGGCGACGGAACGGACCGCAGGCGAACGACGTGTTGATGCGAGGAGACCCTATGAAGAATCCAGTTCGCGTAGCGGTGACCGGCGCGGCGGGACAGATCGGCTATGCGCTGCTGTTCCGTATCGCCTCCGGCGACATGTTGGGCAAGGACCAACCGATCATCCTGCAGCTGCTCGAGATCCCTCAGGCGATGAAGGCCTTGGAGGGCGTGGTCATGGAGCTCAACGACTGCGCCTTTCCGCTCCTGCGCGGGATCGAGTCGTCCGACGATCCCAACGTGGCCTTCAAGAATGCGGACTTCGCGCTGCTCGTCGGATCCCGGCCGCGTGGTCCGGGCATGGAGCGCAAGGACCTGCTGGAGGCGAACGGCGCCATCTTCACGGTGCAGGGGAAGGCTCTCAGCGACCACGCCTCCCGCGATGTCAAGGTGCTGGTTGTCGGGAACCCCGCCAACACCAACTGCCTCATCGCGCTCAACAATGCGCCCAACCTGAAGCCCGAGCAGTTCACGGCGATGACGCGCCTGGACCACAACCGCGCCATCAGTCAGCTCGCGGGTAAGACGGGCGCCCAGGTCGCCGACATCGAGCGCATGATCATCTGGGGCAACCACTCCAGCACGCAGGTGCCGGACGTGACGCATGCCGTGGTAGGCGGGCGTTCCGCGACCGAGCTGATCGACGAGAGCTGGGTCGCCGACACGTTCATTCCGACCATCCAGAAGCGGGGGGCCGCCATCATCCAGGCGCGAGGCGCCTCGAGCGCCGCCTCTGCCGCCAATGCCGCGGTCGACCACGTGCGCAGCTGGGCCCTGGGCACACCCGAGGGCGACTGGGTGAGCATGGGCATCCCCAGCCGCGGCGACTACGACGTTCCGGAGGGCCTCGTCTTCTCCTTCCCGGTACGGGTGGCGAACGGCGTGATCGCGGTCGTTCAGGGCCTGGAGATCCCCGAGCCGGTGCGCCAGCGGATGCAGGTGACGCGGAATGAGCTCGAGGAGGAACGGACCGCGATCCAGAGTCTGCTGTAGCGGGCCCGTTCCGAGCTCGGCCTCACTGCGAAGGCGCGCGGCCGGGCTCCGTCGAGGCCGTGAGCCGGGGCCGTGCCGGGGGACGGTACGGCCCTACACCCTGGTGGCGCGGACCGGGCATGGAACGGCGCGCGTCGGCGACGCCTGGGGAGGAAATAGGAAGCGTTCCGATTATGGTATCCTCTTCCTAGCGTGGGGAACCGCGACGCCAAGCAGGGAAGGGCTGCACACGTGCCTGGAAGCGACCGTTCACCAGAGGATCCCAGGGAGCCGCAGCGCGGCGCCGACGCCGAAGGCCGGGGCGTCGCTGTGGAGGCGTTCGCCAGGGAGCCGCGGACGGTGCTCAAGGAGCGCGGGCTTCGCTTCAGCAGGCCGCGCGAACTGATCCTCGGGTACCTTCTCGAGGAGGACAAGCACGTCAGCGCCGAGGGCCTGTACCTTGCACTCAAGCAGCGTGGCGAGAACCTGAGCCTCTCGACGGTGTATCTCAACTTGAACGTGCTGGCCGAAGCGGGGTTGGTGCGGGAGTTCAAGGGCACATCCGGGCAGGCGTTCTTCGACAGCAACATGACGCCGCACTACCATGTCGTGTGCCGCGAGACGGGCGAGATCCTCGACGTGTCGGCGCCCACGGTCGACGGCAAGCCGCTCGGCCGTTTCCTCAAGGAGACGATCGAGGCCGTGACCGGTTGGAAGGTCGATGAGCCCCGCCTGAGCCTGACCGGGCTGTCGCCCGAAGCGCAACGCCGGCAAGACGACTGAGCGCAGTACCGATACCGCGCACGCCGAGGTCGGAGTCGGTAGAATCCCCTCCATGAGCCAAGCCGAGCAAGCCCTCTCGGGCCTTGCCGTGCGCGAGCCGCATGGCAATGTGGAACTGCGGGCGTTGGAGGATCTTCAGATCGAGGTGTGGGGCTTCGACGCGCGCGAAGCGGTCCCGGCCGCGCACTTCCGGGCGGTGCAGCACGTCGGGGGGATGGTGCTCGGCGCGTATCACGAGGGGCGGCTCGTGGGCTTCGCCTACGGCTTTCCCGCCCTGCCCCACGATGCCTGGGAGCAGGGCGTCGGGATCCACTCGCACATGGTCGGGGTGGGGCGTGGGCGGCAGGGTACCGGTGTGGGGCGCGCCCTGAAGTGGGCGCAGCGCGACTGGTGCCTGGAGAAGGGCATCACATGGATGAGCTGGACCTTCGACCCCATCCAGGCCCGTAACGCCAGGCTGAACTTCTACCATCTCGGGGCGCGCAGCCACGAGTACCTCATCGACTTCTACGGCATCATGCCCGGTAGCCTCGGTGGAAACCAGACGAGCGACCGGCTGATGGTCTTCTGGAACCTTCGCTCGCGGGACGTCGCCGAGCGCGCGGAGCGTTACACCGTGGGACTGGGGCCGGAACGGGGGCCGTTGCGCTCCAGTCCGTGGAGCCTGCGTCGGGGTCCGAACGGCGATCCGCAGTCGGTCGCGGCGCCTTCCGACGCCGAGGCGCTACGGGTGGCCGTTCCGGAGGACGTCAACCGGCTGCTGCGGGACGAGCCGTCGGCCGCAGCGCGCTGGCGTATGGCCGTGCGCGAGGCGATGGCGCCCGCCATCGCGGATGGCTTCGTGGTGACCGCCTTCGACGGGGAAGGCTACCTGCTCGAGCGCGATCCGGAGCGGCGCTGACCATGAAGTGGAAAGCCCAGACTTATTGAATAGAAAGACAAGCTTGACAAACTAGCAAGTCGCCCCTATGATTCTGGTCAAGGAGGCGATGAGCGTGTACGGATGGAGCTACGAACGGACCGGCCGCATGCACATGGAGGACCTTCGGCGGCAAGCGTTCGTCCGCGCCCAGGTCCGGCGGGCGCGCGGTCGCGCCGGCGCTCGCATCGCCGCGATGCTGCGGGCCTGGGCCGAACGGCTGGATGTTCCCGAGCGAACGAGTCCCGGTCCCTGGCACGAGGACTTCCAGCGCCGTGCGGCCCAGAATGCCTAGCGATCGGCACCGCGGGCGGGAACGCCCCGTGCCGTGGGGAACGGACGCAGGGTCACGGACGCAGGGTCACGGACGCAGGGTCACGGACGCAGAGTCACGGTTGTAGAGACGAGGACATGACGTGAACGAGATCGAGCGCATCCACAAGATGGTCGAAGCGGGGACCATCACCGACGTCGAAGCGGAACGCCTGCTGAGCGTGCTCCGCGAGATCGACCAGGCCGACGGCGAGCTGGCGGCGAGCGGGGCGGCGATGGAAGCCGAGGCTCGCCGCGCGGATGCCGGTCCTGATCAGGCTCTCACAGGCAACCCTGCGGCAACGGCCCGGGCGGTCGCCGGCGAACCGCGGGCCCCGCAGGCGGACGCAACCGCGAACGCCGCAACCCCGAACGCAACAACCCCGAACGCCGCAACCGCGAACGCAACAACCGCGAACGCAACAACCGGCCACGCGGCTCCCGGCCACGTCGGGGCTGGCGCCGGCGCTACAGAGCCCGGCGCTACAGAGCCCGACCCTACAGAGCCCGACCCCGCTGGCGCCAAAGCCAAAGGGGCGCGGGCTGCGGGCGCCCCCCAGGGCACCCGCTGGGTGCACGTCGCGCTGCTGGCCGGCGACGTGAGCCTGCGGGCCGACCCGGACGTGCGTGAGGTCGTGGTGCGCGGCGACACCGAGAGCGTGCAGGTCGAGCCCAGTGACGACGGCTTCACCGTCAGCCAGGTGAAGGGCGACGGCCAGGACTCCTGGGTCGACCGCTTCCTGTCCCGCATCCGCTCGAGCCACGTGGAGCTGCGCGTGCCGGCCGGCTACGGGGTCGACCTCGCCATGACGGCCGGCGACGTCGAGATCCATGACGTGCCGTACCTTCGGGGACGCCTGACCTCGGGCGATCTCGACGCGCGCGGCCTTCGTGGGATCGACTTCACCACCGCGGCCGGCGACCTGGACCTGGAGATGACCCTCACCGAGGGACGGCACAGCCTTCGGGCCACCGCCGGCGACGTCAACATCCGCCTGGGAGCCGGCTCGGACGTGGTCGTCGAGGGCTCCGTCTCCATCGGCAGCGCCTCGGTGAGGGCGCCCGGGTTCGACCTGGACCGCCGCGGCGTGGGACAGCGGTTCCGTGGCCGGGTGGGCGAAGGCACCGCCCAGCTCGATGTGCACGTCACCACGGGCGACGTGGATGTGGCGGTGAGCGATGAACGCTAGCGAAGAGCGGCGTCGGATCCTGGACATGCTGGCGGCGGGACAGATCAGCGCCGACCAGGCGGCCGAGCTGCTGGAGGCCGTGGGCCCCGGCACCGCTCCCTCCTCGCCCGCTGCGCCGGTCAAGGGCATCGCGCGCATGCTGCGCATCTCCGTGGACGCCACCCGCCCGGATGGCACCAAGGAGGCCACCGTACGGGTCAACGTTCCGCTCGGCCTGGCGCGCTTCGCGGGTCGCTTCGTGCCGCCCGAGGCTCGGCGTGAGCTGGAGGGCCAGGGGATCGACCTGTCGTCGATCCTCGACTCGCTGAACACCGACGTCCCCGACGGACGGCTGGTCGACATCGACGCCACCGACGAGGAGAAGGGCACCACCGCCAAGATCGTCATCGAGGTGGTGTGATGCCCGGGCTCCGGCGCCTCGACGGGCCCGGCCGCCGGGCCTACCTGGACGAGTTGCGGCCGCGTGTGCTGGTGCTACGCATCCGTACCGAGAGGTTCCGCCTGCTGTGGGCGGTCCCGATGGCACCCTTCGAGGACCTGCTCGCCTTCGCTCTGGGCCTGGCCCTGCTGGCCCCGACGGTCGTGCGGTTCCTGCCCGAACGCACGCGTACCCGGCTCGAGCGTCCTGGCGGCCCCCTGGCGGCGGCGAAGCAGGCCGCGGCCGGCGCCGCCGGGCCCGACGGCGGCCGCGAACCTCCGCAGGCGCTGCTCGCCCGGCTGTCGCTGATCGCCGACGGCGGCCTCGGCAAGGCGCTGCGCCTGCCGCCCGGCACTCCTTACCTGAGCGTCCGAACCGACGACGTCGCCATCGACGTGCGCCCCTACTGACCGCCACGAGATCCTCAACCCTTGCGAGGGAGACGCAATATGACGAGACTTCCCATGCCCACCGCCTGCCCGGTCACCGGCGAGCCCCTCACGGTGACGCGGTTGGAGTGCGAGGGCAGCGGCGTGACGATCGAGGGACGGTTCACGCCCAACGAGTTCGCCCTGCTGCCCGACGAGCAGCTCGAGTTCATGCGCATCTTCGTGAAGGTGCGCGGCAACCTGAAGGAGGCCGAACGCGTGCTTGGCCTCAGCTACCCCACCGTGCGGCTGCGCTTCGACAACCTGCTGCGCGCGCTCGGCTACGAGACCGGTCCCGATGCCGGTGAGGAGCGGGTGAACGTGCTGGAGCAGCTCGAGAAGGGGGAGATCAGCGCCGAGGAGGCGACCCGGCAGCTCCAGGCGCTCAAGCGCCGCGCCGGTTGAGGGGAGCGCCGGCGCGCGCCTCTCTCCGAGCGTCGGGGCTCGCTCCGCTCCGGCTCGCGGTGTCGGCAAGGCGCCCGCTCCGTACCGGCGGGCCCCGGTTGACCTTCCCCGGCCACCGGCCTTCCAGGATCACAGAGAACGCCCGCTGGGACGGGGTTCCTGCCGTGCATCCCATGCCACGGCCGACCGGGGCTGCTCCGGTATACTGACCACTTGATGGCGGATTACTACGATTTGCTCGGGCTCGATCGCGAAGCGGACGGTGCGCAGGTCAAGGCGGCCTACCGGAAGATGGCGCTGAAGTACCACCCGGACCGCAATCCCGGTGATCGCGAGGCCGAAGAGACGTTCAAGAACATCAACGAGGCCTACGCGGTGCTCTCCGACCCCGAGAAGCGGAGCCGTTACGACCAGTTCGGTAGCGTGGACGAGTCCGCTACCTTCAGTGGCGACATCTTCGATATCTTCGCGTCGGTGTTCGGCGGCAACATGGCGGGCGCGCGGCCGCGCCAGCGGGGCCAGCCCGGCGAAGACCTCGAGGCGCAGTTGACCGTCACCTTCGAGCAGGCGCGCGAGGGCGAGACGGTCGAGGTCGAGCTCAATCGCTACACCACCTGTGAGCGCTGCCACGGTGACCGCGCCGATCCCGACGGCGCGGGCAAGCAGACGTGCCCCACCTGCCACGGCGCAGGACAGGTGCGCGCCCAGGCGCAATCGTTCTTCGGCACGGTGGTCACCGCTCGTAGCTGCCCGCAGTGCCAGGGCCTCGGCGAGATCGTCGCCGAACCCTGCACCAAGTGCGCCGGCCTCGGTCGCATGGAGAGCCGCGAGCCCGTCGAGGTGAAGCTGCCGCGTGGCATCGACGGCGGATACCGTTTGCGCGTAGCGGGCGGCGGCAACGCCGGCGTCGACGGCGGCCCGCCAGGCGATCTCTACCTGTTCATCGAGATGGCGCCGCACGAGCATTTCGCGCGCGACGGCGACGATCTTCGCTTCGACCTGCACGTGGGATTGGCGCAGGCGGCGCTGGGCTCGAGCTTCGAGGTGCCGACCATGGACGGGCCCGAGGTGGTCGACGTCCCCGCAGGCGCCCAATCGGGCGCGGAGGTGCGGCTGCGCGGCCGGGGGATGCCGCGCCTGCGCCAGATCGGGAACGGCGACCAGGTCGTGCGCATCGTGGTCGACACCCCCAAGCGGTTGTCGGCCAAGGCGCGGGAGCTGCTGCTCGCCTATGCCGACGAGGCGGGCGAGGAGATCCACGAGCGCGAGACGCTGCTGGAGCGTGTCAAGCACCTCTTCGGCGGTCGCCGCAAGGACAAGGCCGCGCCCGACGACGGCGCGGAGGCGCGCAGCACGGCCAGGGTCGGCAAGGAGTAGCTTCCGGGCAAACGCCCGCGTTCCGGAGCGCACCGACGCGCTTCCGTGGCCTTCGGAGCCGGCAGCCGCGAGCCGCCTTCGCCGCGAGCGCCTAAGCCGGGAGCCCCTCCCGGCGACGCCGCAACCACACCCGCAACTCGCCCACCACGTGCTCCGCGACGTCCGGGACGTGGCGCGCCTCCGGTTCCTTGCGGAACCAGGTGCGCTGGCGTCGGGCGTACTGCAAGGTGGCGATGGTGACGGCGAGCTCCGCTTCCTCGAGCGTGCTGCGGCCCGCCAGGTGGGTGGCGACCTCCTTGTAGCCGATGGCCTGGAGTGCGCTCGGCGGCTCGGGGTGGGCCTCCAGCAGGGCCCGCACCTCCTCGACCAGGCCGGCCTCGAACATGCCGCGAGCACGTTGCCGGATGCGCGGACGCAGGGTGTCGAGCGTCGGCAGTAGCGCGACCTTGTCGTAGCGGAAGGCAGGGGCGGCGCGCGGGAACGCGCTCGGTGGCCGGCCGGTGCGGCGTAGCACCTCGAGCGCGCGGACGACGCGCCGCGGGTTGCGCTGGGCGCGCGCGGCGTCGTCGGGGCTGAGGCGCTCGAGCTCGGCCAGCACGGGATCCAGGCCCTTCTCCTCGATCGCCTTCCAGAGCGGCGCCTGCACTTCCGGGTCCGCCGGCGGTGCGGTGGGCAGCCCTTCGGACAACGCCCGGATGTAGAACCCGGTGCCCCCGACCACGAGCGGCAAACGGCCGCCCTCCAGCACAGCCGCCAGTGCCTCTTCGGCGGCGCGCACGTAGTCCGCGACCGAGAACGCCTCGGCGGGCGTGATGATGTCGATGAGGTGGTGGGGGACCCGCGCACGCTCGTCGCGGCCGGGCTTGGCCGTGCCGATGTCCATGCCGCGGTAGACCTGCATGGCGTCGGCGGCAACGATCTCGAGGCCCAGCTCCTCGGCCAGCGTCATTGCCACAGAACTCTTGCCGGAGGCCGTGGGGCCGCCGAGAATCGGGATGAGCACGGCCGCGGAGGCCACGTGCCTACGCTAACAGACCCCCCGAGGGCGGGTGCTAAACTCGCCGCATGGAGATCGAGAAGTTCGGTACGGCAGGCGACATCGAGGAGCTCCTGGCGGTGCGCGACCGGATCGAAGCGCTCACTCAGACGGGCGCCTCGAGCGACGACGTGCTGCCGAGGATGGATCTCCTCGACCTCGGGGACGCCTATCAATTGCTCGTCGAGGTGCCGGGAGTGCCCCAGTCGAGCCTCGAAGTGGCGCTGCAGGGCAAGGACGTGGTGGTCGCAGGGCTGCGCGAGAACCTCGCGGGCGAGACGGGGATCGTGTTCACCGAACGGCCGAACGGGCCGTTCCAGCGCACGGTCGAGCTCCCTAGCGAGGTCGACCGCGAGAGCATCACCGCCCACCTCCACTCCGGGCTCCTCGTCGTCAACCTTCCCAAGGCCTGATCCAGTCGGTGCCGCGCGCGACCGGGACCGGCCCAGCCGGAGGACGCGCGTGAGCCTCCCCGAGGAGCGCATCCCATTCCCGGTCGAGTCCCGCTACAGCGTGCGCCCCAGCATGCGCCGCTGGGGGCCCGACGACCACGGACACCTGCGCCTCGACGCGCGCTACCCCGAATACCTGGACGCGAAGCTCCGCCTGCTGCGAAGCGACCCTGGTGGCTGCCGGGTGCTGGCACCCGACGTAGACCGGGCGGCGCTCCGGGGCGCGCTCCTGCGCGTGGCCGAGGGGTTGGCCAGCGACGCCGCACCGGGCCGAGCACAGGGCCGAGAACGGGGCCGAGAACAGGGCGCACCGGCGCCCGGGGAGCGGGGGAAGGCGCCCGATACGCCGGTGCTCGAGGGCCCTGCTCCCATCCTCGTCGAGGCCGACGCGGTGCGCTTCCCCCTGCTGGGCATCGTCCTGGAAGGACCCGGCCGCGACCTGGTTCGTCGCGATCCGGTCGCCTCCGCCGACGCGCTTCCGCAGGCGCTGCGCACGCGCGTGCGGGAACATCTGGCCGGGCTCGAGCCGCTCGAGCGCCTGGCCGACGCGCTCGCGCTGGCGGTGCAGGAGGATCTGGTGGTCATGGCGGGCGGAGCGCCCTACGCCGTCGCGCCGGGCGCCGCCGCACCGGGGGACGCCGCACCCAAGGATGCCGCTCCCGAGGGCCGTGTTCGCGAAGGCCGCGCCCCCGAGGACACCGCGCCCGCGAAGACCGCGCCCCCGAAGACCGTACGCCCGACCAACGTGTCCCCGAGGACGGGCGATCCGAGCTGCTGCACGTCTGCTTCCCGAGCTCGTGGGACCCGGCGGCCCGGGCCGGCGCCGGTTTCATCGCGCTGCACGCTCCGGTGCCGCACAACGGCGCCCTGCGCTCCGCGGCCGGCCGGGTGGTGCGCGCCATGGTGACCAAGGGTCCGTTCGTGCGTTACGTGTGGAGTCTCGCGCCGGACGGCGCCCTCGACCGCAACCCCCGACGCGTCGCAACGCGGCCGCCGCCGACGGACCCGGAGCGCCTGTGGTTCCGCGTCGAGCGCCAGACCGTGATGCCGCTGGCGGCGTCGGGCCGGGCGCTGTTCACCATCCGCGTCTACCGCGCCCCGCTGCCGAGCGTGCTCACCACGCAGGAACGAAGCCGCACGCTGGCGTCGGCGTTGCGCTCGATGGACGCGGCGCTGCTCGCCTACAAGGGGGTGGGCGGTCTGCGGGAGGCGCTCTTGGCGTACCTCGACGTGCCGGCCGGCGCCTGACGCAGCACGGTACATCGCCACAGCACATCGCCACAGCACCCGCCACGGCACCTCGCCTGGAGGCGCGCCCCGTCGGCTGTCTGCCCTCAGGGGATGTTGACTTCGAGGTCGCCGTGCACCTTGCCGAGCACCACCACGTCGTTGTTGTTCAGGTAGTAGCGCAGCTGGCTGCCCTCCAGCACGTCCTTCCCCTTGGTGCTGCGGGCGGGCGAGCCGGCGAGCAGGGCTACCCCGGCGGCCTCGTCGAGCTGCAGGCTGTCGGCGGTGGTGACCCGGTCCTGCGACGTCACCTTCACGTTGCCCAGCAGTGTGGCGTGGCGCGTCTGGGTATCGAACTGCATGCTGTCGGCGCTGGCGGTCAACGCGGGGGAGTCGCCGGCCGCGGCGCGCTCGAGCTCGATGGGGCCGTCCATGGTCCCGGTGTCGCTGCCCTGGTCGAGGAAGAAGCGGGTGCCGCGCACCGTGGTGCGCCCCTGCACCATCGTCACGCTGGGCTTCTCGATGCGCTGCTCGCTGTCGATGCAACCGGGCCGGTCGAGGGTCACGGTGCCGTCGTAGAGCTCGAGCGTCTGGTCCTCGCCAGGTGCGGGGGGTGCCGCGGGCGTCGCGGGGGTGGTCGCAGGAGCCGTTGCTGGCGGTGTTGCTGGCGGTGTCGCGGAAGGTGTGGCGGAAGGTGTGGCGGCGGCCCCGCTGGTGTCGCCGGCGGCATTTCCGCCGGAGTTCCCGTCGGGGTTCCCACCGGAGGTTCCCCCCGGGGTCGCGCCGGCAGCCGGGCCCGTGGCGGCGTCGGCAGCCCCGCCGGTGGTCGCGCCGGTGGTCGCGCCGGTGGGGGCGCCGGTGGGGGCGGAGCCGTTCCCCGTCGCCTCCGGCGTCAGCACGATCGCCACGTTCGACCGGAGCTCGGTGTCGCTCCCCACGCGGGTGTCGACGTAGCCGGGATCGGGGCCGTAGAGCAGCGTCTGCCGCATCCCGCTCTGGCAGTTCGGGTTGTTGCCGATGAAGCGCGCGCCGTCGGCGTACTGCGCCTTCAGCGTCACCACGATGGTGGTGTCCTTGCGCGTCAACGTCACCTGCGACTCGGTCTGGGCGAGCGCGGCGGGAGCGAGCAGCAGCACGCACGCCGCCATCGCCTTCAGGGGCGCGCCGCGAACCGCCCGGCCAACCGCCGCGCGGCGGCGGGCGGGCGCCGCCGGGTTGCGCACCCGGCGCGCGGTCATCAGGGGGTCGAGCTGCCGGAGCCGCTGCTGGAGCTGCTGCTGGGGCTGCCGCCCGGTGCCGGCGTCATGTTGAACGCCGCCTTGTCGAACGGACTCGGCGCAGAGGCGTCGATGGCCTCGAAGTAGTCGTACTTGACGTCCTGCTTGATGCGGTCGGCGCGCAGCGAGGAGCCGTTCTTGCTGTCCACGGCGGTGGCCGGCTGCCCGGGCGTGCCGAGCACCTCGGCGATCGCTTGCGTGTCGTCGAAGAACACGGTGGCGCCCTTGCTGGTGATGGTGCCGTCCACCACGGTCACGTTACCGATGGCGTAGAGCTTCTTCTGATCGGTGAGCACCCGGATCTCATCGGCGGTGATGACCAGCTTCTTGCCGTCGGCGTCGGTGCGGGTGATGGTAGCCTGCCCGCCCTTCTCGGTGAGCTGCCCGAGATTGCGCTTCTCCTCGAACACCAGCGTGCCCGCCTGCGCGGTCTGGTTGCCGTTGACGAGCGAGACGTGGCCGCTGCTGGTGGAGCGATCGGTGTCGACGTCGAACTGGACCTGATCGGCCTGGATCTTGACGGGGTCGCCGCCCTCCTTCTCGGGCGCGACGGCGATGTCGGCGCCGCCCTTCAGGGTGCCGAGGCCGGTGGCCTCGCTGTAGGTCAGCGCGGGACCGGTGGCCGTGAGGCGGCCGCGCTCCACCTTGACGCCGGCGTCGAAGGTGGCGGTGCGCTCGCCGCCCTTGAAGATCGAGACCCCATCCGGCGCCTTGAGCACCGCGTGGTGGCCGTAGATGGTGAGCGTCGAGACGGTGGCCTTGATGCCGAAGGGGTCGGGGTGTTCGTACACGATCGGCCCGAAGCGGAGGTTGCCCGACTGCGTGCCGCCGTTGTCGTTGATGGTGATGACGCGCTTCTGGTTCGTCTGGGTGGGGGCGTCGGGGCTGGCGGGCGCGGTTGACGTGCTCGAGTCCTGCGCCACACCGAGCGCGCTCATCGCGACCAGCAGCAGCAAGAGGAGGAAACGGGACGATCTCAACGGGACTCCTTCCCAGGCGACGACACCACGAACTCGCCGTAACCGACCGTGCCTGGGCCTCCGGCCTGGAACGTGGTGAAGTCGAATCCGATGCGCATGTCCTCGAACACGATGGTGTTCTTGTCGGGGTCGGTGACGGTCACGCGCGGGACCTCGAACCGGCCCTGGCGCTGGTTGATGAGCACCTGCCGGCCCTTGGCGCCGACCATGTCGAGGTTCACGTCCTCGCTCACGAGGTGGGCCTGGATGTGCTCGCCGTGCAGGTTGTCGTTGCTATCGATGACGATCCGGTTCGACGCCAGCGTGAAGTCGGTCTTGCCGTCCACCACGCGGCGGCCGTCCTGGATGTTGCGCAGCGTGGTGTCCTGCTGGTTGGGATCGTACTGGACGTCAGGTGCCTTGAACGACCACACGGCCGTGGGGTCGGCCTCGGGATACAGAGCGACCGTGGTGTCGTGCAGGTCGATCGTGGCATTGGGGACCGGACGCTGCCGCTGTGGCAGCAGGGCCACCACCACCAGCGCCACGATCACCGCCACCAACGCGAGAAGAGCCACCCTGGGCACACCTGAATCTACCAGCGTGGGGCTCTGAGAAGCGTGACCTCGTCGGGGGGAACCTTCATGCGCCCTGCCTGGTGCGGCAGGAGCCGCCCTCCTGCCGCACCAGGCTCCGGTCCGGAGCGCGCCCGGCGGCGGGGTTGCGCTGTCCTAAACGCTTACTCGAATCCAGCGCCTACTCGTAGTGGACGGAGACCACCTTGTAGTTGACCTTGTTCGATCCCAGCGGGAGCTCCACCTGATCGCCTGCGCGCTTCCCGAGCAGGTTCTGCCCGAGAGGCGACTCGTCGGAGATCTTGTTGTCGAGGACGTCCGCCTCGTGCGTTCCCACCAGGTGGAAGATGATGCGATCCCCGGTGGTGTCTTCCAACTCGAGGCTGGCGCCCAGCCGAGCGGCGGCATTCTCGCCCTCTTCGGCCTCCACGACGACGGCTCGGTGCACGATCTCCTCCAGGTCTGCGATGCGGGCTTCGTTCGCGCTCTGCAGCAGACGCGCCTCGTCGTAGGCCGCGCTCTCCCGGAGGTCACCGTCCGCGATGGCAGCTCCCATGTAGCTCGAGAGCTCCTCGCGCTTCTCCTCCTTCAGGTAGCGCAGTTCCTCCTTGATCTTCTCCAGACCCTTGGGTGTCAGATAGATGGCTTCCTTGGCCACGATTTCGCTCACCTCACTGCTTTCCAGCGTTCTCGCCGAGGTCCACGCACCACCGGCTCGAGGGGCCCGGCGCTTGCCTCGAGCGGCTCGGGGGCCCGGCACTTGGCTCGAGGGCCCGGCGATGCCGGGTCCAGTTCTGGATTATACGTCGGGTCGCCGGGTCCCCTGGCGGCTCCGATACGCGGTCTGCTTCGCAGCGCCCCCATGCGCCGCGCTGGATGGGTCGGGTAGGCTCGGGCATGACCTCGACGAAGGGCAATGGAGCGAGCGGCTCAGCGCGCAGCCTGGCGCTGCTCGAGCGCCTGGTCCGCACCGATTCGGTCAACCCGGCGCTGGTGGAGGGCGCGGCCGGCGAGGGCGCCATCGCCGACCTGGTGGCGGCGTGGGGCGAGCAGCGCGGGCTGGAGGTGACGCGGCTCGAGCCGGTGGCGGGCCGGCCCAGCGTGGTCCTGGTCGCGCGCGGCAGCGGCGGCGGCGCGAGCCTCATGCTCAACGCGCACCTCGACACGGTCGGGGTGGAGGGGATGGGCGCCCCCTTCGAGCCGCGCGTCGAGGGCGGCCGGCTCTACGGTCGCGGCGCGCTGGACATGAAGGCCGGGCTGGCCGCCGCGATGAGCGCGCTCGAGGCCGCGGCCGCCGCCGACCTGCGGGGCGACGTGCTGCTGGCCGCCGTCGCCGACGAGGAGCACGCTTCGATCGGGACCGAGGCGGTTGTGGAGCGCTTCGGCGCCGACGCTGCTATCGTCACCGAACCCAGCAACCTGGAGCTGCACCTGGCGCACCGCGGCTTCGCGGTGTTCGAGCTTCAGACGCTGGGGGTGGCGTCGCACACCTCCCAGCCCGAGCGCGGCGTGAACGCCGTGGCCCACATGGGGCACGTGCTCGCCGGGGTGGAGCGACTGCAGGCCGAGCTCGCGGCGCGCGCGCCGCATGCGCTGGCCGGGCGCGGCACCGCCCAGGTGGTGCGCATCGAGGGGGGCGAGCAGCTGTTCGTGACGCCGGCGGCCTGCCGCGCGAGCTACGAGCGCCGCACGGTGCCCGGCGAGACGCGCACGCAGGTCGAGGCGGAGGTGCAGGCGGTGCTGCAGGGCGCAGCGCAAGGCGCAGCCCGGCTTCCAAGGCCATGCCGAGCTGACGCTGCTGCGCGAGCCTTTCGAGGTCGAGGGCGACGCGCGCCTCGTGCGCCTGGCCGAGGAGCACGCCCGCCGCGTGCTGGGCCGCGAGCCCGTCGTGGCGGGCGCCCCCTACTGGACCGACGCCGCCCTGCTGCAGGCCGCCGGCATCCCTACCCTGGTGCTCGGCCCCGCCGGCGAGGGCCTTCACGCCGCCGACGAGTATGTGGAGCTGTCCAGCGTGGCGGCGCTGGAGGCGATCCTGGACGGCGTGATCGCGGAGTTCTGCGCGTGAGCGAGGTGCGGCGGGTGGCGCGGGTGGTGCTGCTCGACGCGCGCCACCGGGTGCTGCTGCTCCGGGCACACGACGCTGAGCCGGCCGATCCCGACCGGCCGGGGCTGCTGACCTACTGGCACCCGCCTGGTGGTGGCTGGGGAGGCGCCGGAGGCGCCCGTAGCGATCGGTTAGGCGGGCGACGGGGCGGACTCAGCCGCCGGGAGCTGTCCCGCGCGCGCCGGTGAGCGCCATGCCGCTCGCCTCCCGCCAGCGCCCGCCTTCGTCCTGCCGGAACGGGATCCACAGCAGCCCGACGTAGCGGGTGGTGATGTCGCTGCTCCTGGGCAGCACGCGCACGGGCTCGAGCTCCAGCGCGTCGGCGTCCTGGAGCTCGAGCCCGTCGAGGGCGGTCTTGAGCTCGTCCTCGAGGTCGCGGAGCTGGGCCTGCGCCTGTTCGACGGCCTGCCGGGCGCGCTGAGCGTCGGCGCTCTCCTTCGGGACCCGGTTGATGCTGCGCAGGGCGGTGCTGACGCCCGTGGCCGAGGCGCCGCGACGCCCCAGGAAGGAGCCGAGCAGCGCGGTCCCGACGCTGATGGCGGCGTCGACCTTACGCTGGCCGGCCTGCTGCGCCTCGCGCTGCGCCGTCCGCTCGGCGCGGCTCAAGCGCCCCCGGAGCGTGCCCATCTTCGCCTCGAAGCGCTGTCGCAGCTTCTCGCGCTCGGCGTCGCGCGCCTCGCGTGCCGCCTGGCGGCAGCGCACGCGGAAGTCGCGTTCGCTCTCCCCGACGGTGCTGACGAGCTTGGGGTCGCGGCACTTGAGCAGCGCGAGTCCCTCCTCGCTCCTCAGGTGGCGCTCGAAGAGCTTCGTCCAGTCGGCCACGGAGGCGGCGGTCAACGGCACCTCGGGCAGGGCGCGGTAGGCCACACCCGCCTGGGGATCGCGGTGCAGCGCGTTCAGCTCGATCGCGGCCGCGCTCCCCGCGGCCCACTCCACCGGGAGCGGCCCGTCGACGGGCTCCACCACGCGGGCGACGCGCCTCCGCTCGTCGACGCCCAGCGTCTGCTTGGTGTACCCCACGTCGGCAACGCCGGCCACGTGCAGCACGTACGCTGCGCCCTCGGCCGGCCCCTCGAGGGGCGCGAAGAGCTGCGGCACGTCCGGCGGGAGGACGGGCGGCGCCTCGGCGGCAGGGCTCGACCCCGCCGCGGCAGCCGCCGGCGTGGCGCCCGGGGTGGGTCCGCCCGCAACGGTGCTCGGCGCTGCATTCCCGCCAGCGTCCGTCGCGACGTCCGCCGCTGCGTCCGTCGCTGCGTCCGTCGCGGCCTCCGTAGCTGCGCTCGGCCCCGCGTCCGGCTGCGCGGCCGGAAGCCGGCGCACCTGCTCGCGCGACAGCGGCCCGGCCAGATAGGACATCGCCCAACGCGTCTGGAACAGCACCGGTTGGCGGTCGTGGACGTTGTGGAGCAGGAAGGTTCGCTTGGGCAGACCGCTGATCAACGCCTCGAGGGCGGCGGGGTCCGCCGCGTCGGAAGCGGCGCCGCGCAGTCCCTCCATCACCCGCGCCTTGTCCCGTTCGGTCTGCAGCCGGCCGATGAACCAGCTACCGGCGTTGGCCAGCCCCTTGTAGTCCAGGTCGACAGGGTTCTGGGTCGAAAGCGCCAGTCCCACCCCGAAGGCGCGCGCCTGCTTGAGCAGCGTGAGCAGCGGCTTCTTGGTGGGCGGCTGCGCTACCGGCGGCATCAGGCCCATGAGCTCGTCGATGTACACCAGCGCCCGCAAGCTCGACGTGCCCTGCTGCGCGCGGGTCCAGGCGACCACCTCGTTGAGCAGCAGCGACAGGAAGAAGGTGCGCTCCGCCTCGGACAGGTGCCCGATGGTGAGCACCGCCACCCGCGGCCTGCCGTTGGGTTCGAAGAGCAGGCTCTGCAGGTCGAGCGCGTCCCCCTGCGTCCAGACCTCGAAGCCGGGTGCCGCGAGCAGGTTGTTGAGCCTGAGCGCCAACGCCATGCGGTCCTTGGCGGGGTAGACCGTGTCGAGCTCCATCACGCCGATGGTGCGCATGGGAGGCCGCTGCACGCTCTGGATCAGGTCGGCGACGGACAGGTCGCGCCCCGAGCGCCAGGCGTGCTCGATGAGCGTGGAGAGAAGGATGTGCTCGCGGCTCGTGAGCGGGTCGGCGTCGATGTCCAGAAGCGTCAGTACCGCGGTCACGGTGGTCTCGAGGCGCTCGCTGAGGAGATCGGCGTCGGCGAGCACGGCCGCGCTGGGCGCGGCGAACGAGCGCAGCACCGACAGCGGCCGGCCCGCGCTCGATCCCGGCGTGTACACGCGTAGCTCGGCCGCCGCCTGCAGCCGCGCGATGCGATCCGGTTGCATGCCCCAGGCGGCCAGCCCGTCCCGCCAGGTCTTCGCCTGCGCGGCCGCATACGCGGCCTTGGTGAGGCCCTGGCGTTCGGCTTCGCCGGCGTCGACCCAGGGCTCGAAGTCGGCGGGACGCAGCTCGGGGAAGGTCAGCGCCAGGTTGGTGAGGTCCCCCTTGGGGTCGATCGCCAGCACCGGCACGCCGTCCAGCGCGGCCTCTTCGATGAGGTCGATGCCGAGGCCGGTCTTCCCGCTGCCGGTCATGCCCACGATGACGGCGTGGGTGGTCAGGTCATTGGCGTCGTAGAGGAGATCCTGGTCGGTGAGGCGGTGGTCGTCCGGCTCCACCTCGCGCCCCAGGTAGAAGGCGCCGAGCTTCTCGAAGTCCACGTTCTTCCCCTCCCCATCGTGTTCCGGCGTGCCCGGAGTATAGCCCTGCGTGCGATCCGGCCCTGCGGCGGTTGCCCGCGGGTTGGCGCCGGTGATCCTGAGCTGCCGCGCCGGGTCTTCCGGCCCGGGCGAGGGGACGAGCGGCGCCTCAGCTCACGTGCCGGCGCAGCCACCCCACCAGCGGCTCGCCGTCGGCGAACACCCCCAGGATGCGGTCGCCCACCTCGGGCGTGAACACCCACGGCTCCAGCGGCCAGTGCCTGACCGCCGCCAGCCCCTTGCGCCGCAGCAAGGCCAGGCGCGGGTGGTCCGCCGGGAAGCCGTGCGGCGCGCGTTTCAGCTCCTGGCCGTGGAGGGCGTAGTCCTTGGCGCTCAGCTCGGCGACGATGCGCTCGAGCTGACCGCCCGCCCGCTCGTCTGCCACGGCCCGACGGAATCCTGCGAGGACGTCGCCCTCCATCCGGTAGGCGCCGACCGCGACGAACACGCCGTCGGCGTCGAGGTGGACGTGCCGACCGCCGACCGCGCGCGGACCCCTGCCGCCGAACGACACGGCGGCGTTGAGTTTGTACGGTCGCTTGTCCTTGCTGAAGCGCACGTCGCGGTTGGGGCGGTACAGGTGGCCGCTGCCGAACATCCCCGAGAAGGCGTGCTCGAGCGCCTGCATCGGTCCGCGAACGTGCTCGTCGTAGACGGCGCGGTGGGCGTCGAAGAAGGCCTTGCTGTTGTCGGCCGCGAGCTCGCGGAAGAACGTGACGGCCTCGGGGTGGAAGCCCTGGAAGGTGGGCGCTTCGGCCATGGCTTCAGCGTAGCCGAAGACGTCGAGCTCTGAGGAGCGTCTGCGCCACGCTTCCGCGTCGCGTCGGCCACCTCGGCCACCTCGGCCACCGGGCGTCAGGCGTCGAGCCGCACCCGCAATGCGCTCAGCAACCCGAGCGCCTCGGGGAGATCCACCCGCATGCCGGTAATCCGGTTGTCGCAGGCGCCGATGACGTAGTTGCGGGCCCCGCGAAGGTCGGCGTCCCGCAGGTCGACCCGCTGGAAGGTCGCGGCCTCGAGATCGGTGCCGGAGAGGTCGACGCCGCGCAGGTCGCAGGCCAGGAACTCGCTCTCGCGTGCGCTGCAGGCGCGGAAGGCGCAGTTGCGCAGGTCCAGGTCGCGGAAGCTCGCCAGTGTCAGGTCGCAGCCCTCCAGTGTGATGGAGAGCCCGATGGCGTCGCGCCGCACGTCGCCGAAGCGCACGCCCGTCAGGCGGCAGTCGGAGAAGGTCGTCCACTGCAACAGCGCGTCGGCGAGGTCCACCATCGCCAGCTCGCACCCCTCGAACGCGCATTCCGTGAGGTGCGCGCCCCGCAGCGACGCCTCGGAGAGGTCGCAGTCGCGGAAGGTGCACTCGCTGACGAGAGCGCCCGCGAGGTCCGGGACCTCCCCGTCGTGACCGGTGAAGACGCGCCCCTCGTAGCGGGGGCGATCTTCTTCGGGGGGCGGATGCTCGGCTGGCACGGGGCCAGTATAGGGGCGTGCAGGGCGATGGAATCCGGCTGGGCTCCCAGGCGTTCGGGCTGTCGGGCAGGGGTTCCCCAGCGGGACAAAGCGCACTGGTGTCGGAGCGCTGGTCTCGCGACGATGTGCTGCGTGTCTAGGGGTGACGTGAGAGGGGGGCGTATGCGATCGAGTGGAGTTCTTTCGTCAAGTCCTGTGGGGGTGCGCGGCTGGCGGGGCGTTGCACGGCGTGCGCCGCTGACGGCGTTCTTCGGTCTAGCCTTCGGTCTGACCTGGGTCTATCACCTGGTGGTGTTGGGCCTGCTGCATGCAGCCGTGGTCCCATGGGCCATCCCCGGCACGTTCGGGCCTGCGGTCGCGGGCTTCCTCATGGTGTGGGCGATCGACGGCCGCGAAGGCGTCCGTGATCTCCGGCGGAGACTGCGCAAGCACGATGTCGGCGTGCGCTGGTACCTGCTCGGCGGCGTAGGCCTCCCGTTGCTGGTGGTGGCCTGCGGGCTCTTCCTGCCCGGGGGGCTGGACGCGTTCGCGAAGCCGGCGGGGGTCATCGTCGTGACCTACCTCGTCCAACTCGTGGTGATCTTCTTCGGCGGCGGC